>NZ_JAIVFL010000001.1:0-2400000 GCF_022760805.1 Candidatus Mycolicibacterium alkanivorans
CCGTTGGGCAACCCGCCGTAGACGGTGTGCGCGCACTCGAGCAGCCCGGTCGCGGCCAGCGCGGGCAGCGCGAGTAACACCCCGGCCAGCGGGGCCCGCCCGCACGGCGTGAACACCGGTGGCGCGTACGGGATCAGCCCGAACCGCGCCAACGCGCGCTCGCCGCCGCGGTCGACCGGATCTGCCAACACCGGCACCTCGGTGTTGGCAGCAGCAGCGCCGGTGTCGGTGACCGGCACATCGGACATCGTTGCCGGGCAATCCTGCTCGGCTTCCACCTCGATCTCGATCTCGGGTTCGACCGCGATCTGCGGTTCCGACAGCAGGTGAGCATCCGAACCCGTTGGGGCGCCAGGCTCTTCGGTGTCGGTGTCGGTGTCGGTGTCGGTGTCGGTGTCGGTGTCGGTGTCGGTGTCGGTGTCGGTGAGCGCGTTGCGGACGCTACCCGCCGACACCCCGGTCGCCGCGGCGATGGCGCGGTAGGACGCCCCACCGTCGCGTAACCGGCGGATCGCGGCGACGGTGTCGGCGGTCAGTTTCGACTTGCGTTTGGGGCCCTTGCGTTCGCCGAGCAGCCCGGCCATACCGCCGTCGGTGAGCCGGGCCTCCCAGCGCCGCACCGTGGCCGGTGTCACCGCGAACGCCTCGGCGACCTGCAGCTGGGTGGCCGCCTTGATCCGTATCAGCGACACCGCCGCGAACCGGCGCCCCGCGGTGTCACCGGCGTCCCACGCGTAGGCCAGATTGCCGTGCACGAACACCCGGCCACCGTCGTCGTCCTCGACGATCGCCGCGGCCGTGCCGACCGGGCGCGCATCCTCGGGCACCAGCGGCAGGGGCGGCTGCACGGTCATCACGGTCATCACGGTCATCGTCCACCACACCCCCGTAATCGCGCGAAATAGCTATTTCTATTATTAATCATCGAAGCCAAAGTCGTGCGCCGACACACCGAGAAATCCGCAGATCAGAGCACTAAATTACGGCTCTCCTGACGTTCATGTGGATCGGGGAGCGTGTGGTATGGGCCGGGGATGGTGAGTGGGGACGCACGGACGGTGATCTAGGTTCGAAGGCTCTGACCCCAATCGATCCTGGAGCCGTCCGTGCGCGCATCAACCCTACTCAATTCCCTCCTCGGACTGTCTGGGGTGCGGGCCGGCAAGACCGCTGTGTGCGACGGCGAGCTGCGGGTGACGGTTAGCTTGCGCCGTCGGCGGCTGTGCTGCCCGCAGTGTTCGTTTAGCACCGGGCACCGCTATGACACCCGTGAGGTGGACTCATCGTGGCGGCATCTGGACATGGGTGGGCGGATATGTCGGATCCTGTTGCGGCGCAGACGGCTGCGCTGCCCGGACCACGGTGTGCTGGCCGAGGGCGTGCCGTTTGCGCGCCCCGATTCCCGGCACACCCGCGACTTCGAGGACCTGGTGGCGTGGCTGGTCACCAAGGCCGACAAGACCACCGTCAGCAGCTTTGCCCGTGTCGCCTGGCGCACCGTGGGCGCGATCTGTGAGCGGGTCGCCGCCGAGGTGTTAGACCCCGACCGGCTGTGCGGGCTGGTCGACATCGGCGTCGATGAGATCTCCTGGCGCAAACACCACCGGTATTTGACGCTGGTCTCCGACCACGACAGCGGCACCATCGTGTGGGGCAAACCCGGTAAGGACACCGACACCTTGGGCGCATTCTTCGACGAGCTGCCCGACGGCGGCGCATCCCTGGAGGCGGTGTCGATGGACATGGGACCGGCCTACGCCAAAGCCGTGCGCGAGCGGGCACCAGCGGCGGTCATCTGCTTTGATCCCTTCCACGTTGTCAAAGTCGTCACCGATGCGCTTGAGGCGGTGCGCCGCCAGGTCTGGCAGGCCGCCCGCACACTGCCCGATCAGCGCATCGCCAAGACGTTCAAGGGCGCTCGCTGGGCGCTGCTGAAGAATCCTGCCGACCTCACCGACACCCAAGCCCAAACCCTACGGGAGATGAAACGCAACGGTGGAATACTTTGGCGCGCCTACCAACTCAAGGAAGCACTTCGCGAGGTATTCGCCGGCGACCTCGACACGGCCACCGTCGCCGAACTGCTCAATCGCTGGTGCGCACGAGCCCAACGCAGCCGCATCCCCGAGTTCATTAAGGCCGGACGCACCATCCGTAAACACCGCGCCGGCATCGACGCCGCCCTCGAGCGCGGACTCTCCAACGGACGCCATGAAGGGCTCAACACCAAGGTGCGGCTTCTCATCCGACGCGCCTACGGCTTCCACAGTGCCAAGGCCGCCCTCGCGCTCATCCTCCTAGCCTGCGGACCCGTCACCCTGAAGCTCCCATACCACACAGGAGGTCATCCACATTCATGTCAGTAGAGCCTAAATTACCGACCGGACACAGGCCCTATGTCCAGGACTCCGGACATGGAGTCCGTGTCCGGTCGGTAATTCTGTGTTGTGAGCTGTGGATTTGGCGGTGTGTCGGGGTCGATTCCCGACCTAGTCGCGATATAATACATGAAGTGTTTCCGGTGGATTTGGGGTGCGGCGATGACGGTGATGACCACCCAGCCGCCGTTGCCGCTGATCCCGGCCGGCGCCATCGAGATCAGTGCCGCGGCCGCGATGATCGAGGACGAGCACGGGGGCCGGGTCTTCGTGCACGGACACCTGGTCTTCGCCTGGGATGGCGGGGACACCGCCGGGCGGCGGTTCGCGGCGGTGTCGTTGATGCGGATCAAGGCGGCCACCCAGGTGCAGGTCGCGGCTGCGTTCGACACCTCCCCGTTGACCCTGTGGCGTTGGGCGCAGGCGCTGTCGGCGGCGGGGGTCAGCGCACTGGTCCCGCACCGCAAGGGGCCGTGTCCAGCGAGAACTTTAATGAGCGGGTTTGCGGAGACATGCGTAAATGTTGACAGTGAAGTATTTCTCCAGTGGAGCCAGTCTACTGAGCGCCCTCATAACTCGCATCGCCGGGCGGCTACCCTTGTTTGTTTCGCAACTAATGACATTCCATCCTTGCTCGGCAATTATCGAGCGGAATTGAGCTGGCGTCAGCTTGTTCAGCCCGACGTCACTGGCAGTCTGTATCCGCTCGTGCCGCCGACGAGAAGCGAGCTGGCAAAGTGCCGATTCGGGCAATATTGCTGGCAGCCAAGGGATCCTGCGAGAGCCTTTCCAGTACCGACCGTGATCACCAAACGGGCTGAAATACAGCGGACTGAAGCCGGTTGCAAGCACGCCGTCGTCGTTGAGCCGCTTCGCGATACTGCGCATCATGCCTGGCAGGTCATCTATGTGTTCAAACGAATCCTTGGACAGCGCAACGTCAAATGCTTCGGTGACTTCTTCAAGCCCACCGTTGTGAAAGGAAATAATCGATGAAAATTCTGGATAATTGACCTCCAAATTTCTACACGCAAAGTCAACACGCATGCTGTCAATATCAATGCCCAGCACCCGTTTCGCACCCTGCTGTGCCGCGTACACCGAAAGAGCACCGTGGCCACATCCGATGTCGAGGACACTCTTGCCTCGAAAGTCCAGGTGCCCCAGACGCCGCCAATACTCGAGGTTGCTGCTGTAGAGTTGTTGGTTGAAGTACTGAACTTCTTCCTCGGCCAAACTGCTGTCACCAATACCGTCCGTCATATCTTAGCCTGAACTCCGTTCTGAAGTTGCTTCCGTCAGCTAGCCCGGATTTTTCGTAGATATTCGCTGGTCGGAGTGTGTTGATAGGCGAAAGTGTCTGTCCCGCAAGGCATGATGGGACTTGTCGAGAGTCCATGATGCGAGCTGGAAGGCACTTCGCACGTGAAGAATAGCGCAACGTTGGGTCGGGTGAGTGTCGGTCGACGATGGTGGTGCGGACCTTCTTGCGCCGCCGCACCCCTTCCCACCCGTTGGCAGCCATCAGTCGCTCCACGGTGCAACGGGCCACCTCAATGCCCTGCCGTTGCAGATGAGCCCACATCTTGGTGGCCCCGTACAACGACTCTGGCTTGCGCCGGCCCTGCTCGTCGGGTTCGTAGAAGCTCGCCAGTATCTCCACGATCACCAAGTCCCACAACGCCCGGTTCGACGGTGGCCGGGACAGCCAGGCGTAGAACGTCCTCGGGGCGATCTGACATCCGTGCTCGGAGAGCACGCGGCAGATCGGAACGACCCCGAACCGAGCGCGATGCTCGGCGATGAACGCACAGATCAACGATGTAGCGGGTCGCTCTCCCGCGCGAAGAAACTTGCTGCCGCCTTGAGGATTTCGATGGTTATCTACGGTTCCTTGGCGGCGTGTCCTTGATGTAGGCGACACACCCTTTGAGGCTCAGGGTGTTTCGTCGTGGACCGTTTATCTTTAGTGTCTATGACATCATCGCCGGGTTACGTGGTCCAGCGGGTGGTGATGCCGTTCGGCGATCCGGAGTCGTGGACTGTGGTTGGTGCCGATGCATGCGCTGTGGAACCGGTTGAGGCGTTCTTGGCTCATCTGCATGCGGTGGAACGATCTGCCAATACCGTCCGCGCGTATGCCCATGACCTTCGGGACTGGTTCACGTTTTGCACTCGGTCAGGTCTGGGGTGGTCGAATGTACGCCTGGAGGATGTGGGCCGGTTCGTCGCTTGGCTGAGGCTGGGGCCAGAATCTAGGGATGCGCCCAATGTGGTGGCGTTTCCGAGCGCACCGCCTGCGGGGTGCTCAGAGGCGACGGTGAACCGGAAACTGTCGGCGGTGTCGGCGTTCTATGAATTCCATCAGCGCCACGGTGTAGATCTGGGTGATCTGCTGGTGACTTGGCAGCGACGCGGATCCGGCGGTAGGTCGTGGCGACCTTTGTTGGCGCACTTAGGTTCTCGACCGGAACGGACGCGCAGGATACGGTTGCGTGCCGATAAGCGGCTGCCGTCAACTCTGGATGAGCAGCAGGTCGCGGCGGTACTGGGATCGTGCGAGCGGTTGCGGGACCGGTTGTTGTTCACCCTTCTGGCCGAGACGGGACTACGTATTGGCGAGGCCCTGGGACTGCGCCATGAGGACATCGACGCCGCTGCGTGCGTTGTGTCGGTGGTGGGCCGGGTGAATACCAATGGGGCGCGCGCCAAGTCCGGATCGCGTCAGGTTCCGGTACCGGGCCGGCTGATCCGAATGTACTGCGATTACCTGCATGCCGAGTACGGCGACCTGGATAGCGATTACGTCTTCATCAATCTGTGGGCTGATCCGGTGGGGGCGCCGATGACTTATCGCAGCGTTTACGATTTGGTGCTGCGTCTTCGTGTCAGGACGGGAATCCTCTTCTCCCCACATGTGTTTCGCCACACTTACGCAACGAGCCTGCAAGTGCGCGGTATTGCATCTGATGCATCATTGGGCATGGATGGTGATTGGGAGTCGGTAAGGGATTTCGGTTTTGGAGCGGCCGCCGGCCCGGCCTGGCGGTATGGGCGACACGCTATCTGACCTGGGATGTGATCGCGGGGGTGGCATCTGATGGCACGATGAGGCATGTGTTTCGGTTGCGTTTGATGCCTGATTGTGGCGTCTGATGGCAGGTGTGGTCGGGGGGTTTGGTGTCGGGTGCTCGGGTGGCTGGTTCGGCTGCGTTGACGGTGGTGACGGGTTGCACCCCGGTGCGTCCGGAGCCGGCGTTGTTCGACGCGATGCTGGACGGGTGGCGGTCGCAGCAGCTGGCCCGGCGGTTGGGCGAGTCGATTATCGGTGCGCGGGAACGCACGGTCCGCCGGTTCGGCGAGTTCACCGGTGGCTGGCCGTGGTCCTGGACGGCGGGACAGTTGGAGTCGTGGATCGCGACCGGCGGGTGGGCGCATTCCACGGTCCGCAGCTACCAGGGCGCGGTAGCGGTGTTCCTGGAGTATGTGTGCGACAGCAGGTACGGCTGGGTCGTCGAGTGTGAGCAGCGGGTCGGTGCGCGGCCGGCGCAGATCTGTCACGAGTGGAACACCGCCCGGCACGTGTGCGAATACGAGGGGCGTCCGGCCCGGCGGCCGTTGACCCGGGCGGAGCTGCAGGCGTTCTTCGACGCTGCCGACGACCGGGCCGAACAGGCCATCACCTCGGGCCGCAAGGGATGGCTGGCCGCGTTCCGGGACGCCGCGCTGTTCAAGGTCTGCTATGCGTTCGGGTTACGGCGGCGGGAGGTCGCGATGCTGGATGTGACCGACTTCACGGCGAACCCGGCTGCCCCCGAGTTGGGTGGGCTGGGCGTGTGCCAGGTGCGGTTCGGCAAGGCGATGCGCGGCTCCCCGCCGCGACGCCGGTCGGTCGCCGCGGTGATGCCGTGGGCACTCGAGGCGTTGGAGCAGTACCTGACCCTGGTGCGGCCGCGGTACGCCGCGGCGGCGCATCCGGCGCTGTGGTTGACCGAACGGGGCGGCCGGATCTCGCCGCGGCAGGTCGATGACCGGTTCGCCCGGTGGCGGGCGGCGGCCGGCCTGCCGGCCGAGTTGTCGGTCCACTGCCTGCGTCATTCCTATGTCTCCCACCTGATCGAGGACGGGGTCGACCCGTTGTTCGTGCAGCAGCAGGTCGGGCATTCCTGGGCGTCCACGACGGCGGTGTACACGCAGGTCGGCGCGGACGCCAAGAACCGGATGTTGCGGGCCGCGTTGGATGCCGCGTTCGGTGCGGAATCATCACCGGGGTGAGCGTTCAGGTGGGGTATCACTGGCATCTGCGAGCCCGGATGGCGGCGGCCGGGATGTTCGCGACCACGGACCTGGTGCCGCTGCTGGCCGAACGGGGGGTCGTGCTGTCCCGGGAGCAGGTCTACCGGCTGGTGGCCCGGGTCCCGGAACGTTTGTCGCTGACCACGTTGGCGGCGTTGTGCGACATCCTGTCTTGCACCCCGGCCGATCTCATCGAGCCCTACCGGCCCACCCGTTCCCGCCCGACCCGACGTGACCAGGCCGGGCCGGCCGCGCCGCAACGCCCGACCCGGGCCCGGGTGCTGCCCGACACCGGACGCTGAAAGCCCATGCCGGCCAACGAGACTGGATGCCCGGCCTGCGCCAACGGGCGGTTGTGCACCGGTTGCGGGCGCACGCGGATCATCACCGCGGTCGCGGCGAGGACACCGGATATCCCGATGGGCGTGCTGACCGCTGCGCTGGACGCGGTGGCCGGCCACGCGGCAGTCATCCGGTCATTGGCCGCCGCCCTGGCCGCCGATCCCGATGCGCTCACGGTCGGCGCACCGCCGGTGGTGGGCCGCCTCGTCGGGGAACTGCAGGCCCGCGGGGTGGACCTGCCGGACCCGGTCTGCAGCCGGTGCGGTCGCACCGGCAAGCCGCTGACCCGTTCGCCGGCCGGGGGTGTGTGCGCCCGCTGCCGACGCCGGCAACTCGCGACCGCGTGCCTGCGGTGCGGCGTGGTCAAACCCGTCGCCGGCCGAGACGGGCAGGGCCAGCCGGTCTGCGCGCGGTGCGCCGACCGGCCGCAGCGGGTCTGCGGCAAGTGCGGACGGACCCGACGGATCGCCCGCCGCGCCCGCGACGGCCAACCCGACATCTGCGATTCCTGCTTCCGAGGGCCCGAGGCCGTCTGCAGCCGCTGCGGGCGGCGGCGGCCCTGTTCGTTCGCCTCCGGCCCGAGCCCGGTCTGCGCCCGATGCGCGCCCCGGGCGACCGCGACGTGCGCACACTGCGGCGCCGACCGCCCACCGACCGCCCGGTGGCCCGAGGGACCGGTCTGCGACCCCTGCTACATCGCGGCACTGCGCCGCCGCGGCACCTGCGCGACCTGCCGGACCGGGCGGCGGCTCGTCCACCCGCCCGGCCCGAACGCCACCATCTGCGCCGACTGCGCCGGTGTCCCGGTCAGCCACACCTGCACCGACTGCGGGATCGAGGACAGAGCCTACGAACGCGGCAGGTGCGCATCGTGCGCACTCAACCGCAGAACCGCGGCCGCGTTGTCCGGCCCCGACGGGCAGAACCGGCCCGACCTGGAACCGGTCTACCAGGCGATCACTGCCACCGACGCTCCACGCACCGCGCTGAACTGGCTGCGCAACAGTGCCGGCGCGGCCCTGCTGACCCAGATGGCGTCCGGCGCTGTGGATCTGACCCACCAGGCACTCGACGAGTACCCACGCCCGGGTGTCGCCGGATACCTGCGGGCCGTGCTGGTCGCCAACAACGTCCTGCCGCAACGCGACGAACAACTCACCGCCACCGAACAATTCCTCACCCGCACCCTGGCCGGCGTCACCCGCGACAGCGACCGCCGCCTCGTCCACTCCTACGCCACCTGGCAGGTCCTACGCCGCCTGCGGGTGACCGCGGCACAAGGCGACCGGCCACGCACCTACACCCATCACGCCCGCACCAACATCAACGCCGCAATCGACCTGCTGAACTGGCTCGCCGACCACGAAACCACCCTGGCCGACACCGGCCAAGCCGACATCGACACCTACCTGGCCGGACAACCGCCGTCCCGCTACCGCGTCCGCGACTTCCTCCAATGGGCCGCCGCAACCGGTCACACCGGCCCGGTCACCATCGCCACCCCGGGCCGCAACGCCGGCCCGGCCACCGACCACGACCAACGGTGGGCCCAGATCGCCCGGCTCCTGCACGACGACACCATCGAACTCACCGACAGGGTCGCCGGAGCACTACTGCTGCTCTACGGCCAGCACCTGACCCGGATCGTGGCGATCACCCACGACCAGATCAAAACTCAAGGCCCGCAAGTCTTTCTCCGACTCGGAACCGACGACCTGCACATCCCCGAACCGCTCGCCGAGCTCATCACAGCCCTCGCCCGCGACGGCCGCCCCTACACCGGAGTCGGCACCCCAAGCACCACCCGCTGGCTGTTCCCCGGACTGCAACCCGGCAGACCCCTCACCGCCGCCCGACTCGGCGACCGCCTCCGCAAACTCGGGATCCGAGCCCAACCCGGCCGCCGCGCCGCGCTCACCCACCTCGCCGCCCAACTACCCGCCGCCGTCATCGCCGACCTACTCGGCATCCACCCCACCACCGCCGTCCACTGGGTCCACGACGCCGGCGGCGACTGGAACCGCTACGCCGCCCAACTCACCCACGACGCCAGTCACCAACCATGACGAATGCCTCGCGTGAGCGGCAGCCCGCGGCTGGGCATTCGCAGGGTTCGAACATTGCTGGTTACCAGTTTCAACAACGACGTTTCCCAGGAAGTCGTGCGGCGACTGCTCGACCACACCAGCCACACTATGACCGCCCGATACGCCCGCCTGGCTGACACCACCATCCGTGCCCAGTGGGAACGCGCCCGCAAGATCGACATCCACGGCCATCCCGTCGACACCAGCGCCGACACGCTGATCGGCGACGCAGAGTGGATGAACCATAACCTCGCCCGCGCGAAAATGGCGCTGCCCAACGGCTATTGCGGACTGCCACTGCAGAAGTCGTGCCCGCACGCCAACGCCTGTCTGACGTGCCCTGTATTCATTACCACTCCCGATTTCTTGCCCCAACACCACACTCAGCGCACCCAGACCCTGCAGTTGATCACCGCCGCCGAAGCCCGCGGCCAACAACGCCTGGCTGAATCCAACCGCACCGTGCTGGCCAATCTCGACACCATCATCACCACACTCGAAGCCGACCCGGAGGACGCAGAACATGCGCGCTGACAACAGCTCTCACCTTGCTGCCGCGGCCAAACAGCGCCACGAACAGACCCGCGCCAAAGCGATCGCCGCCCTACACGACCTCGACCAGGCCGGAGCCGCGATCAGCTTCCAAGCCGTAGCCGACCGCGCCGATGTTTCACGCTCCTGGCTCTACACCCAAACCGACCTCAAAGACGAAATCCGCAGGATCCGTGCTCGGCGCCAACCCACGCCCGGCCGCCTCACGCGCTCACCCCAACCCGCCAGCGACGCATCACTGCGGCAACGACTTACCCTCGCTCACCAACGGATCCGCGAACTCGATGAGGATAACCATCGACTCCGCAGTCAAATAGCCCATCTCCACGGCCAAATCCGCACCAGCCGCACCACTCCGTCGAAGACACTGTCCACGACACAAACACCGTAGTCACACCGCAATCCGCTGGCACCGGCTGAAGATAAAGCGCGTTTCCTCAAGCTCACGGTTCTTGCGTTTGAGTTCACGCAATTCTCGCGCGGTATCGGTAGGGATCCCATCACGCTGGCCGGCGTCCACCCGAGCCTGGGCCACCCAGCGGCGCAGCGTCTCGGTGGACACGCTCAACCGCTTGGCCACCGCGGTGATGCAGGCCCATTCCGAGGTGTACTCATCGACATGGTCAATAACCAGTCGGACCGCCTTGACCTTGAACTTCTCGTCGTACTTCTTCGCCATGATGTGAACAACCTTCCCTCGAAAGAAGGTGTGCACGAAACCCGGGGTGATTCACGCAGGGTATTCAGCCATCAGAGGCTGGCCAGATATTTCACAAGGTCGTCAGAACACATTCCAGAGCTGTCGCAAATTTGTTGGCACCTCCGAGCGTTGGCCTCACACCAAGGTGCCTTGCCGTTTTTTGTTGCTTTCGCGAAATCGTCGCTGATAGACGTCGACTTGATATCGATAGCCTTTGCCTTTTGTCCCTCAGGCGTCATTACCGAGTTGCCCGGTTTGCCCGCTTGCGCTACCGCACGGTTGCAGTTGAGGTCCAACATCCACGTGCCCCGATGCGCAGTACGGCCCGAAGAGTCGAGAGTGAACGATTTATAAGCGTTTGTCACGACGCAGTCGTCAGTCGGCAGTTGGCTACCGATTACTGTCGCGATAGCCGGCGTTTGACCCTTGCTCTGCATAATCCCGACGGCTTTCGCGTAGGTCATACCATAATAAGGCGGCGACGCGGCGGCTGCGCCCGTGCCGAAAACACCCGCGACCAGTACTCCGGCCACCCCGACGCCCACACCGATGACGGACTGCCTCATGGTCCCCCTTGCCCGATGACTTACTGCCGGTTCGAACCGACTCGCTCCGGAGCCTACCTGGCCTACCTCGCTTAGTCGACGCGCCAGACGACATGCCTGCGCGGGGGAACTTGAATGTCACCGGTATACACAGATATATCGATATGTTGATATATTGCGGTTCTCCCGTCGGTCGGCGGTCGGATGACAGCGTGCCGCACCACGTTTCCGGGTAGGCGTGACTCGCGACGCTGCTCGCCGAGCTGGTGCACAGGATCCGACCCAAAACTGGCTCTTCGCGGTTGAGGGTGTAGAGGTGGTCGGCGCGTCGTTACCGGGGTAGGGGTCGAGGTCTCCCGATGATGAAGGTTCCTACACGCCTCATCTGGGAGACCTCGACGTGCCTGACGCTACCTTCGCTTGCCCTGATCGAGGTGCCTCACATAAATGTGAGCGCGAAGCGGTTGTTGGTGCCTCACGCTTTGTGAGCGCGTGGGGCTTGCGTTACTTCGCTTTGGCCAATCGGTTGATTGACGGTTGCAATGCTTCCAGGTCGAGGTGACGGGCGGCGGCGAGGGTTTCGGTCTTGGCTTTGGCCAGGTCGAGTAGTTGCATCTGGATGGCGGTGATCTGCCGGGTTAGGTCCAATGTGGTTCCCCCGAAATCGTGGAGGGTTTCCTATGCCGCTTCCGGCTTGGTCTTGGATTCCCTGATCTCGTAGTTGACGGGCGATAGCCCGTCTGCGGCGCTGTGCCGGCGTTGGTGGTTGTAGAAGGTGTAGCACCAGTCGATAACCACGGCCTGCGCATGGATTGTATCACGGAACCGATTGCGGGACAGCACTTCCCATTCTAGCGAGGCGAAAAACGCCTCCGCGGCAGCATTGTCGAAGCATTGACCAGCTAATCGGGGCCGATGGATCGCCGCTGCCGGGTGGGATGGTTCATCGTCGGTGTGGTGATTGGGTGATCTTGCGGATTTGTTCTTCGTGGCGTTTGACGACTTCGGCGAGGGCTTCGACGGCGGTGCGAAGGTGAACGAGTTCGGTGGCGAGGCAGGGCTCCGGCGTTGTTGATTAGCATGCCTGTGAGCTGGGGATATGTGGATTCGTGAAGAGTTGCAGGGCGTTGTTGCTGCTGAATGCCGTTGTGCGGCAGGCTTCGGCAATGTTGGTGGCTCCGGCGAGGCGGTGCAGATTCATGGCGGTGTTACGTAGAGCGGCCATGGTTTGGGGCGCGGTGCCGGTGCGCACGGTCGAGCGGTCCTCGTCGTAACTGACATCACGTACCCAGTGCACCGAATTCTCGATGCCCCAGTGCCGGCGCAGCCAGGAGGCGATCAGCTTGGGTGGGGCCTGTTCGAACGCAACACTGCAGATGGCATAGACAGTCTCGATCGAGCGAACACCGGTGGCAGTCACGACCCGTTCACGGGTGACCTCGGCGATCTGCTTGGCGTAGGGAAACCCGATTCCGCGGGATGCGGTCAGTGTCTTGAGTGTTCGTGTTTCAATGCGGCCGTGACCGCGTTCGGACGGCTCGGCGAAGGTAACTGGCACCTGCGCCCACGGCATGGCCTTGATGCGGGCCAGCAGGCTGGGCTGATTCGACTTCACCGTCATCAGGTAGTGGGATTTCAGGGTGCTGCAGATCAGCTTGGCGGTCTTGGTCTGGGTATGCATTGCGTCGATGGTCACCAGGAGCCGGACGTGCCCAAACAGTCTGAGTAGCGCACGGACGCAGGGTATTTCGTTGCTCTTGTCCGCGACGGCGAGCTGCCCGAGCACCAGCCGGGCGTGATGGGCGAACACCGACACCACATGGACCGCCGCCGCTCCGGCGCGGCGTGCTCCTCGCAACGTCTTGCCATCCAGCGCCACCACCAACAGCGCGTCGCCGGCGGCGGACTGCGCGACAGCCAGCGCGGTGAAGTATGCACCGAGGCGGCGGTCCAGGTCGGCGGCATCCAGACGCGACAGTACGGTCCGAAACGTCTTCTCGCTCGGGCGTCGATACCGAATACCCAACTGCGCGAGAACATCCTGCGGTGCACTCGCTGCCCACGTGGCGAACCCCGCGTAGGAGCGCATGCCGGCCGCCGTAGCCAGGATCGCCACCGCCAACAGCGCCATCAATGAGTACCTCACGCCACGTGCATCACGTGGATCAGGAACCTGCGCCAGCACGTCCAACAGCTCGGTGCGCAGCACACGGACGCGTTCGCCGGATTGCCAGCGAGCCAACGCCTCGGTGATCGAGTCCACGGGTGATACTGACAGGGCAGGCACGGGCAACTCCGAGTGATCGATGAGGTCTGAGCAACTCCATCGTCCTCGGACCGCCCGTGCCTGCCCACCAGCCTCGACGGCGTGTCACCGAATAACCATCAGCCCAGGTCACGGACCCGTAAATCAACAACGCCGGAGCCCTGGGTGGCGAGGCCGGTCAAGGTCCGGGCGTCTGTTTGCCGGGTCCGGTGTTCGTCGACGATGGCACGTCGTTGCTGGTCGCGGTAGAGCGTTGCACGACCGATCTGGGCCTGTTCGGCGACGGCGGTGAAGGTGATCGGATAGCCCTTGGTGACGAACTCGGCGCAGACCCGCTCGACCCTGGCCAGGGTGCTTTCGTTCATGCGGTCTCCGTCTGGGCGATGAGCGCATCGAGTCTGGAGACGAGTTTGCGATGCCGTTCTGCTTCGTCAATCCAGCCGCGTTGTTCTGCGTCCGCGGCCAGATCCTGTGCATCGATGCGTTGGGCTGCAAGGACTCCCAGGTGGGTGGAGTCGGTGTGAAAACTGGGGCAGTTCTCGCAGATGTTGGCATAGGGGCATGAACCTTGCGCAGGTGCGCGCAGGCAGTAGCCACCGGCGAGCCGTGATTTGACCGCCGGCGCGTCCTTCCATCGGGCGCCGGTGACATCGGTGATCGGCAGCTGGGGCCCGGTGGTGGGCAACGGTCCGATGTGGCTTTTCGCCAGGTCCGGGGCGCGTTCGTATTCGGTGCGCACGGTGTGGTCGAAGAGGTGGGCGTAGCGCAGGCTCATCTGGGTGGAGACGTGTCCGAGCAGGGCCATCAACGCCTGCAGCGACACTCCGGCGTTGAAACTGGTGAACGGCGTTGATCGTCTATGTCGAATACCGGTGAGGGAGCGTCTCATCGCACCTTCTCGAAGGAGTTGGGCGCGGTCTGGGCGCGCGTTCGGGCGATCTCGGCGGAATAGTGGGACCAGTCGCCCCCGGCTGCGTGTGCCCAGTCGGCGGCGGTGGTGGTGTGGATGCCGAGCAGGTCGGCCAGCACTGCCGCGGGGACGGTGCTGGCGAGTTACAACATTGCGGCGCGCCGGCCAGTTTGGCAGTCAATTCCAAGTTGGGCGAGGCGTTGACCCAGTCGTGCCGGGGTGATCGGTCGACTAGGGAGGTGTCCGGGGAACAGCCAGTTGCTGTCGGGGGGCGCGGCGATGCTGGTGTGTCGGCGGGGTGCATCGAGGTGGGCGCGCACGAATCCGGCTAGAGGCTCGGCGACTTCGACGTCGCCGGTTCCGAATCGGATCGATAGGTTGTCGCCGCGGTCGTGCACCTGGCTGCGTGTCATTGCCGCGATACGGGATAGCTGTTGGCCGTAGAGCAGCACGAAGCTGCCGGCGACCCGATCGACGGTGACGATGTCGGGGTCATGCAGCAGCCGCTGGGCGAGCCTCCAATAGTCCTGCTCGCTGAGGGCAGGTCCTTCGCGGTGGGCGGCATCCGCCAGGGTCAATGGTGGGGCGAGCTTGCGGGCAGCAGTCCAGCCGAGGAAGTCGGCGATTTCACGGCGCAGCGTAGGTGGGCCGGTCAGCAGCCACTGGTCGATGTCGGCTTGTCGGAGCTGGCTGAGCTGGACGGCGTTGTCGCGCAACCACTCCAGCAGCGCGATCGCAGCCCGCAGGCGCAGGGCCGCATGTCCGGTGGCCGCGGTCGAGGTGGGTCGGGTACGGGCGCGTCGACGGGCACGGTGCAGGATCCGCCAAGTGGCATAGGCGGTCAGCGTGCGCCGGTCCTCTCCGACGGGGACCCGCTCGAGCAGGTCCGCAACTTTCCGCTCGAGCCTGGCCAGCGGTTCGTCGCGCGGTGGTGTGGTAGGACGTCGTGAGCAACGAGTACGGCGCGCAGATAGTCGGCGGCTCGTCGGGTCGGGTGCGCATCGAGGGCTTCGTGGGTCAGCGCGACGTCGCCGCGCGCGAGCGCGGCTAGGATCGCAGCCCCCGCTCCCTTACGCAGCCAGTTCAGCGCGGTCCGTGGGGCGCTGGTCGCCACGATGGCGTCGCGCACCGCGGCGAGCGTGCTGGGCACGATGCCGCTGGAGTCGGCGAGCAGCTCGTCGGTGCGCCGCTCCAGCGTGCATCGGGCGCAGTAGCCGCGGATGTAGAGCTTGTCTTCCACACCGCAGCCGGTGCAGACGTGCCCGGCGGGTCCGGCGCCCGAACACGCGGCGCAGGTATTTGCGCCCGGCCCGGGCGGGGCGACCAGACGCCGGTGGCGCCCGCAGAGGGTGCACGTGCCGGCCCGACGCAGCGCGGCGGTGTAGCACGGGTCGCAGATCGGGCCCTCGGGCCAGCGCGCGGCTGCGGGCCGAGTACCGCCGCAGTGGGCGCACTGGCTGGTCCGGCGTGGCCGGCAGCGACTACATATCGGCCGCCCGGCTGCGACTCCGCTGCAAGGGCGTTCGTCGCCGCAGACCGAGCAGGCCGCGGTCGGCGGCCGCCAGCAGGTCGAGCAGATGTCGGGCCCATCTGGGCCGGCGCGCCGGGAGATTGGTCGCACCCGCCCGCACCGGCCACAGAGCCGGGCGGCGCCCGCGTTCACCGCGGGTCCTCAGGGTCAGAGATGATGCGGGCGCGTTTGGGTCGCAACTCACGCGGAACCGACTGTGCCGTAGTCGTTTTCGCTCCGGCAGCGCGTTTGGCACCAGACTTGGATTCGACCACCGGCTCGATCAGATCCGACGGCGTGCACTCGAGGATGTCACACAACGCGGCCAACGTGTGCAGCGACAACCGTTCCGGCGTGCCCGCCGCCAGCCGGTAGACCTGCTCGCGCGAGATCACGACGCCCCGTTCAGCCAGCAGCGGGCCCAACTCCGTAGTGGCGAACATGCCCCGCTCGGCCATCCGCAGCCGTAGATGCCAGCGATAGCCCACGACCCTGCTCATCGCGAGTCCCTCTGCGGTACAGAATCTTTCACCATGGATTCGCCCCAGTGCTGGTGGTAATCACCTCAGCAACTCGCGTCTCGGTGCGGGTAGTGAGCCGCTTGACGTGGTTGTAGTATTCGTTGACCTTCAGCTTCGTCACGCTGGTAGCTGCTGATCCCCGATGAGCTATTTCGCCTCGGAGTGTCACGAACGCGTCGAGCTTCTTTGCGGCAGCGTCAGCCCTCATGCCCGGCCAGTACCAAGCCTTCGCGACGTTCTCAACGCCGACCGCGCTCTTGAAGAGATCGTTGATCTGGGCGGTCTTCGGTGTGTTCAGCTTTCTGTTCCGCTCCGCCTGCAGCTTTGCGAGTCGGGACGACAAGACTGTGCGCCAGCCGTTTTCAGCCAGTCGCCATACGGCCAACTCATGCGGGTCGGTCTTGAGTTCTTGAGCAACCAGTTTCCGAAGCTCCGATGGCAGACCGTTTGCCGTTGTCGAATGCTTGACGAGATGGTCGAGCGCCTCCGCAGCGAGATCTTCGCAAAAGGCCTCCCAGAACGCCGTGAGCAGCACGAAAGCGGACTTGTGGAGCGCCTCGACCTGCCACTTCCGACCGCGACCTTCAGGGGTGATATCGCCGTGGATCTCAAGGAGACGGTCGATGTCCCCGCAGTTCTCTATGAACGCCGTTTGGGCCTGGCTGGTCATCTCACCGTCCCTCTACTCTCGCCTGTATCACGACCCGGCTCATGGCAAGTTCCCTTGCGGTGCAGCAACAAAGGCCCGGTCCACGGCCGCGCGCAGCATCCGATTGGCGTGATCGGCGCCGACCGTGGTGTAGCCGGCCGTCGTCGACGCCCACGAATGCCCCGCCTGGCGCTGCACAAATGTCGGGTCGACACCGTCCTCTATGAGGTGGGAAATGTAAGAGTGACGCAGGCAGTGTGGGGTGAGATTCTCCGGCAGATCAGCGCCGGCCCGATAGACGGCGAACCGGTCGTCGACCTGACGCACCGAGATCCGCTCGCCCCTTTCGGTGAGAAACAGCCCCGGATGGTCAGCCGCGGGATAGCAGGACCGGACCTCGGTCACGTACTCTTCGACCACCTCGGCCGCCCACGGCATCACGGTCGCCACTTGGCGCCGCCGCGGTGGCGACCCGCGCATCGCCTTGCCGTAGCGCACTGCCAACGTGCCGAATCGGCCCAACTCCGGAACCGCCGGATTCGTCGTGAAGTCGGCGACATCGAGCATCGCCGCCTCCCGCCGGCGTAGCCCCCAGGCGTAAGTCACTTTGAAAAGTGTCGCGTCGCGAAACGCCGCCAGCCAGCCCTTGCGACCGGTCGCGCGGACCTCGCCCACCCGGGCATCGGCATAATCGAACAACGCCTGCAACTCCGCGCGAGTGAACGGCCGCCGTCCCGGCCTACCTTCGTAGTCGGCGACGTGCACCGCGGTGTTCCACTCGTGACAGATCTGCACCGGATGCGTCCCGAACCGCGCCTCACATTCGGCCACCCAGCCATAGCGGGCGTCGACCACGTAATCCAGGAAGCACGCCACCGCACCCTGATAGGAGCGGATCGTGGTGTGCACGTGGCCGTTACGCGATAGCAGGCTACTGGTCCAGTCCTCGACATCACTCGCCGTCCAGGTCCACGGGACCCCGTCGGTGAACTCGGCGAATCGGCGCATGATCCGCTCTCGCCACAGCACCGTTGCGTCCGCGAGCAGCCTGCTGCGCTGCTGCGCCCGCCACCCGGCCAGCATCGCATCGAACACTGTCCGCTCGGGGTGCAAAACGCCGGTCCCTGCACCAGCACTAGCCGTGCCGAACCAGCCAGATGGCCATGCTGTTGGGCTTGTTCCGACATCCCCACGCACCCTTCCTCAGTCGCGAACGGATGCCTCAGTGTTGCACCAAATGCATCCTGGCAGCGGGATGTCGAGCATCAACGCAGCTCAGGAGGCGTGTCGAGTGACAGCCCGACCGACATCTGCGTCGCCAGCGAATACCCAGATCGACGCTGTCACAACGTTCTGCCGGGCTGCTGAATGATGCATCTGATGCAATTCCGCGCATTTTCAGGGCGGTGGCGTAGGTGTGACTTGTCTCCGCAGTGACCGTATGCGGTCGGGTTCATGTTGCGATTGAACTCGGCAGATTCTGATGCCTGGTTCGCAATGCGATTCGCCGAGTGTGTAGCGATAAGGACGGCTCGCCTGTGACGGATGTCACTGTGGTGAGTTCGGGTCATAAGGCGACATAGGACTCCGGTCGGCAAGTCGCTATCCCGATTGGTGTGACTTCCTCGCAGGGTCATGCGTTTCGAGCCACGTGTGGATTCGTTCGGCTGCGGCTGCCCATCCGGGCTCGAGCATCATGTCGTGCGCCATGTCGGGAAACAGTTCTGCCTCGGTGCGGTATGCGCGCGCCGTTGCGCGCACTTCCCTTTGAAGAAACGGCATGCTCTCCGGAATCACCGGCCGGTGCTCGACACCCCAGGACTGCCAGCCCTGCGACGAGAAGAAGCTCAAGATCACGAGCGGTCACATTAGAAACGCCACACGCCGTCATGCAACAACCAAACGCGCATGCCGCCTGACCCTTTCGAGCTAATCGCAACACGGGAACTAAGCAGGGATAATGGGGTCTGTAAGTTGAACGGTGTAACTCCTGAGGAAGAAGGAGAGCACTGTGACTGATGTGATTGTGGAGGAGAAGGTCCTCGAGGCACCCGATGGGCAGGGCGTGGTCGGGCTGGACGACCTCGACGAGCAGCTGATCGGGCAGCTGGTGGATCGGGCCCGTTCGGAAGGGCTGCGGCTAACCGGCGAGGACGGCCTGCTGGGCCTGCTTGACCACGCGGTCGACGCCGGCGGGACGCTGCGCCGCGCCTGCCACGAGCTGGGGCTGGGCGAGGTGCGTGCGCACCGCTGAATCGCGCGGCGCGCCGTGGGGCAGTTGGTCGACAAGGCGCCGGGCGGGTCGCCGATGCATGGGCTGCTCGACGCCGAGGCGGCCGAGATCCTGGCCCTGTTCGACGAGTGGGGCGAGATCGACCGCTCGCATCGCAAGCTTGCTCACCGCGGCTCCTACCTGCACCGGGCGCGGGTGTCAAAGGCCTTACGTGCGCGGTGCGGATGACGCGACTAGTGTTAAGCGGGTGGACAAGCTAACCAGCCTCGCTGTCGATGCGACCAGCCACACCTCGTTCTCGGCGCGCGCACGCCATCGGCGGTGGATCAAATTCGTCGAGACATTCCCTGCAATCGCCGACATGGAGGTCCTTGATCTAGGTGGAACGCCGGACTACTGGGAGTCGGCTCCGTTGAAGCCTAAGCATGTGACACTTGTCAACTTGCGTTCGCTTCCTAATACAGATTCGGTCAACGCGGTCTGCGGGGACGCTTGTGCCCCTCCGGATAACGTCATCGGCCGCAACTACGACTTAGTCGTTTCGAATAGCTTGATCGAGCATGTCGGGGGACATGCGCAACGAGTTCGATTGGCGGATGTGATCCACGGAGCAGCGCGGCATCATTGGGTTCAAACTCCTTACAGATACTTTCCAATTGAGCCGCATTGGTTATTTCCAGGACTTCAATTTCTGCCGTTCAGCGCCCGTGTAGGGATTACGACACGATGGAAGTCCGGACATCGCTTCACGAGGAACCGCCAGCAGGCAATAGATTCAGTTCACGAGGTAGATCTCATCGGTATTACTCAAATGGCTGACTACTTCCCCGACTCGGCAATATGGCGAGAGAAGTTCGGCGGTCTTGTGAAATCGATCGTCGCGATACGGTAGTCGCCGTATGACGTGTCCGGCGAGAACTTTAATGTGCGGGTTTGCGGAGGCGTGCGTAAGTGAGGTTTTCTCAGTAGTTTCCCCTCTGGAGAGTTGATAGGACGATTGCGGCAGCAACAATGAGGTTTTCTCACTTGGGGCGTGTGAGGTCGGTGTGACTGGAGTCTCCGGCGTGTCGTGAGACCCGACTTAGGACACTGACGCTGGATTTCTGGCTCTCCTGACGTCGATGTGGATCGCCGAGCGTGTGGTATGGGGCAGCGATGGTGAGTGGGGGCGCACGGACGGTGATCTAGGTTCGAAGGCTCTGACCCCAATCGATCCAGGAGCCGTCCGTGCGCGCATCAACCCTACTCAATTCCCTGTTCCATCTGCCCGGTGTGCGGGTCGGCAAGGCTGCCGTGGTGGACGGTGAGCTGCAGGTCACAGTCAGCCTGCGCCGGCGGCGGCTGTGCTGCCCGCAGTGTTCGTTTACCACCCGGCACCGCTATGACACCCGTGAGGTGGACTCATCGTGGCGACATCTGGACATGGGTGGGCGGGTATGCCGGATCGTGTTGCGACGCAGACGGCTGCGCTGCTGCGAGCATGGTGTGTTGGCCGAAGCGGTGCCGTTCGCGCGTCCTGATTCCCGCCACACCCGCGACTTCGAGGATCTGGTGGCGTGGCTGGTCACCAAGGCCGACAAGACCACCGTGAGCACCTTCGCCCGCATCGCCTGGCGCACCGTGGGCGCGATCTGTGAGCGGGTCGCCGCCGAGGTGTTAGACCCCGACCGGCTGTGCGGGCTGGTCGACATCGGCGTCGATGAGATCTCCTGGCGCAAACACCACCGCCTGACTTAGGACACTGACGCTGGATTTCTGAACCGCGTTCGTTTGACCTGGTGTTTTCCTGGTTCGGGGGCACTAGCCTCGATTTTGCGTGCGAATTGGTCGGAGTGCGGTTCGGGGTCGGCTGGGGCTGTTCGGGCGCGGTTTCGGTGGGTGGGTGTGACGGTTTGGCCGGTGTCGCTCGGTGTGGCGGGCTTTCCAGGGCCGGTGGGTCTTTCGGGTCGTGGTGGACGGGTGGTGCGGTGGTCAACCGAAGGCGGTGCGCAGGCGCTGCCATGCGGTGGCGATGGCGTGGGCCCAGCGCCATGTGGCGTCGATGCGCAGGTGGGTGCGTCGGGCGGCGCGGGTGATGCGGGCGGCGACGTGCAGGACGCGGTAGCGGAAGGTGTCGATCTCGCAGCCGGCGATGTCGGGCTGGTCGGCGAAGCCGATGAGTTTGGTCCAGGCCACGAGATCGGTTGCGGTGAGGATGATTTCGAGCCAGGCAGCGTTGGCATCGAAGCCGTGGCAGGGCAGGTTGCGCAGCCCGGTGGTTTTGGCCTCGCGGATGCGGTCCTCGACGCGGGCGTGTTGGCGATGCCGCAGCTCCAGGCCGGCGAGTTGCCCGTCGACGACGCCGTTGGGTGTGTCGGTGATGAAGGCGGTGACCCGCATCCCGTCGGCGTCGGTGAACCGCAGCTGCGCGCCGGGGTGGGGGCGTTCCCTGCGCAGGATCAGCCGGGTGCCCTCGGGCCAGCTGCTCATCTCGACCAGGCCGGTGGCCTCGGCGACCCAGGCGCCGTCGCGGATCGCGCCGCTGGAGTCGATCGCCGGATACCAGGCCTCGGCGAGGTTGAGGGTGTCGACCGCGTCGCGCACGCGGGCGTCGACGGCGAACCCGAACGAGAACCCCACCCCTTGCCTGCGGCATTCGGCGGCGAACTTGTGCGTGGCACCGGCGGAATCCGACCGCACCAGGATCTTGTGGGCGGTGGGATCGTGCGGGTCGGGTCGGTAGGCGGCCGGCAGCGATTCCAGCGCCCAGCCCAACACGGTGATGTGATCGGCGGCGGTGTTGCTGCCGGCGTTGCCCGCTCGCAGCAGCCCGGCCAGCGCTTCGCCGCCGGCGACCTCGGGGCGGTCCAGGAACGCCAGCAGCGGGTGGTGACCGTAGGTCTTCTTCCAGGTCGCGGCCGCGTTCTCCTTGTTGTCGGAATGGTCGATGGTGATGGTGGCGTCGAGGTCGATGTGCAGCCACCTGCCAGCGGCCGGCGCAGCCCCGGCAGCCCACGCCGCCGCCCGCGCATCGCAGCGCGCCGCCCGGATCGCCGGCAGGTGCGCGGCGTCGATCCGCTCGTCGACCAGCCGCCACATCGTGGTCGTCGAGGCGGCCGGACCGAACACGTGCTCACGGTCCCCGCACAACTGCCCGACCCCGTCGATGCAGGTCGCGCCGTCAGCGACCGCCGCGGCGAGATCGGCGAACACCGCCCCCGGCGGGTAGATCCACGGGCCCCGATAGGTGTCGGCCAACGCCGCGGTGACCCCCGCCGACAGCCCGGACAGATCCGCCAGTTCCCGCAGCATCCCCACCCCGGCGTGAGACACGACGCCATGACCATCCGCGGACACTTTCACTCGGGAAACCGCTGCGCTACTCTTCACCTGCGAAGTGCCTTCCAGCCAGGCTAATGGAACCGTTAAGAAGTCCTATTATTCCTTGCAGGACAGGCACTTTCGCGTATCAACACACTCCACCCGGGGCATTGCGCGAAAAATCGAGGCTAATTGGGGCACTAAACGGGTAGGTTCGGGCGGTGGCGTACGTGCGGAAGGTGCGCACCGCCTCGGGAGCAGTCGCGGTGCAGGTGGTGGCGAAATTGCGGGGCCGCCGCGAGATCGTGGCCCATGTCGGATCGGCCCACACCGATGCTGAGCTGGGAATTCTGTTGGAGAAGGCCCGAGTGATAGCCCTCGGCGATCAGGGCCAGCTCGAGTTCGAGGTGCCCGCGCGCACCGAGTCGGTCCAGGAGGTGGCCAATGGGAGCGCCGCGACGCTGTTCGGGCCGCCGGCCAAGCCCAAGGGACTGCCGGTCGGGCCGGGGCGGACGGCGGCGACCAGTTCGCGGCTGCTCTATGAGGCGATCGGCAAAACCTACGACGGGTTGGGCTTTGATGCCGTCGCCGATGAGGTGTTCCGGGACTTGGTGATCGCCCGGGTCGTTGAGCCGACCAGCAAGCTCGATTCTCTTCGGGTCTTGACCGATCTGGGCGCAAACACTGTGTCCTACAGGACTATTCAACGGCACCTGCGTTCTGTCGTCACGGGCAAATACCGGGATGTGATCAGCAAGAAATGTTTCGCGCACTCACGTGAGCGGGGCACGTTGAGTCTGCTGCTCTACGACGTGACCGTGCGCCGTGAGGCGCTTGTTGTTCGAATGGAGGTGAAAGACCTGCATCGAAAGCTCCTGCCGTAGCGGGGGTTTGGAAGCTGGGGGCAGCCTGGCCGGGGAGACGCCCGGTATGGGTGGGAGCAGCCCTGACAAAGCCGTGTTGCGTCAGCACCGCTGGATGGCGTGAGCGCGGCGAGCAATGCCGAAGAGGTATACGTGAGGAACCGGTGTCATCACCTGTCTTGACGTATAACCGCCTCCAACCTGGCGGATATGGGGCGGGCGCGGACGGTTGGCTGTCGGAGTGACGGGCAGTCAGACCGCTCGGGGAACGAGTTACTTTCCTCGGGTGGGGCCGGCGGTGAAGGACTACGGAGTAGCTGCTGGCGGGTGCCGCAGGCAGATAGCCGGGTGCCTCCTTCGGTGAGCGAACAGCAAGTGAACACGGGAAGGTCTCCGGCTTTGCCCGCATGAAATGCGCAGCCAGCGTGTGGATGTCGGGCTGGGTTCGTCGTCGACTGATCGGGTCGGGGGCTGGCGGAGCCGCCGTAGTACTGCGAGTCCGGGAGAGCCGGACACATCGGGAAGGGCGGCAGCGACAATGGATAGGAGGTACTGCGATGGCGCAAGATGCGTCGGTGAACTCCGGCGCCGGGCCTCGGGCAGACACTGCACCGGACCGGGTAGCGCGGACGCAGATCAAGTATCACCGGTGGGCCAAGACCGACCGCACCGCGCGGTTCGGGGACTTGTTCAACCTGGTGTCACACCCGGACTACCTATGGATGGCATGGACGGTGGTGGCACGCAACAAGGGGGCTCGCACCGCTGGGATCGATGGTGTGACTGTGCATCAGATCGAACAGCGTGGCGAGGTCCTGGCGTTCTTGTCTGAGATCGCTGCGACTATCGAAGACGGCTCGTATCGGCCCGCGCCGGTGCGGCGGGTGTTCATTCCCAAGCCGGGTGGCAAGTCTCGCCCGTTGGGGATCCCGACCGTGACCGACCGGGTGGTGCAACAGTCGTTGAAGATGGTGCTGGAACCGATCTTCGAGGCCGACTTCTTGCCGGTCTCTTACGGTTTCCGGCCCAAGCGGCGGGCTCATGACGCGGTCGCCGAGATCCATTACTACGCTTCGCGCGGGTACCGGTGGGTGTTGGACGCCGACATCGAAGGATGTTTCGACCACATCGACCACCGGGTGTTGCTCGCGCGGGTGCGGGCACGGATCGCGGACAAGAAGATCGTGGCATTGGTACGTGCGTTCCTTAAAGCCGGTGTGCTCGATGAGCTTGGCCGTCAGGACAGTACCGATGCAGGAACGCCTCAGGGTGGGATCATCTCGCCGCTGCTGGCCAATATCGCGTTGTCCGCCCTGGACGAGGTGGTCATGGCCCCGTGGCAGCCCGGGGGCGATCAGGCCACGCAGTGGGCTCGTCGCAAACGGGTGCGCCACGGATTGGGCAACTGGCGGATCGTGCGCTACGCCGACGATTTCGTCATCATGACCAACGGCAGCAGAGATGACGTGCTCGCCTTGAAAGAGCAGGTCGCCGAGGTGCTCGGCGGGTTGGGCCTCAGGCTTTCTGAGGCCAAGACCCGTATCACGCACCTTGAGCAGGGGATCGACTTCCTCGGCTTTCATCTCCAATGGAAGCAACGTCGGGGAGGCGGCAAGTGGTACTGCATGACCTTCATCGCCGACAAGGCGTTCCGGTCGATCAAGCAGACCATCCGCCAACTGATCCCACGCCGGTCTCCCCGGCCTCTCACAGCAGTAATTATCGAGGTCAATGCGGCACTACGTGGTTGGACGTACTACTTCCGCCACGCGCTGGCCGGGCGACGGTTCTCCTTCCTGCGGTATTTCACCTGGCGAAGGATCGTTGCCTGGCAGCGCGAACAGCGTCGCTGGAACTGGTCGAAGGTCAAGCGCTGGCTCCGCCGTCCCGACGGTAGTTGGAGGCCCATCGCCACCCCAGACGCGGTCCTGTTCGATCCCACGACAGTGCGGGTCGAGCGTTACTGGTACCGCGGGACGAAGATCCCCAGTCCCTACGACCCGATCATGGCTGCCTGACCGGCATCATCGTCGTGGAGAGCCCGTTGCGCTGAAAGGCGCACGGCGGGTTCGGCGGGAGGCCCGGGGAAACGGAGCAGCAGCAATGCCGCCACCGCGCCCCGGGCCCACCCAACACCCTGTACTTCGAAGCGGAGAACGAAGACGACCTGCGCAAGGTCGGCTACTCCAAGGAACGCCGCGTTGATCCGCAGATCGTGGTCGGTCTGCTGGTCGACCGCACCGGGTTTCCGTTGGAGATCAGCTGCTTTGAGGGCAACACCGCTGAAACCACCACGATCGTGCCGATCCTGCAAGGGTTCCAGAACCGCCACGACCTGGCCGGGGTGCCGATGGTGGTCGCCGCTGATGCCGGCATGTTGTCCTGGACGAATCTGAAAGCCCTTGATGCGTCGGGCTTTTCCTTCATCGTCGGCTCCCGCACTACCAAAGCCCCCGGTGATCTGGCCAGCCACTTCCGCTGGCACGGAAACGCTTTCACTGACGGGCAGGTCATCGACACCGTCACCCCGCGCCGCGGGACGACGGTGGTCAACAACACCAAGCTCAAAGCCGAACCGGTCTGGACTGCGGCCGAGCATCCCAATGCGTGGCGGGCGATCTGGCAGTACAAGACCGCCCGGGCACGGCGTGATCAGAAAACCCTCGACGCCCAAGAAGCCCGCGCCAAAGAGGTCATCGCCGGAGAGAGGAAGGCCAAGGCCACCCGGTTCGTCACCGTCGCCGGCGATCAACGCACCCTCGATGAAGCAAGCCTGACCCGGGCGCGCGCACTGGTCGGGTTGAAAGGCTATGTCACCAACATCGACGCCGCCCAAATGTCGGCCAGCGAAGTGATCGGCAAATACCACGAACTCTGGCACGTGGAACGGTCCTTTCGGATGTCCAAGACCGACCTACGGGCACGACCGATCTTCCACCACGTACGCGAGTCGATCGAAGCGCACCTGAGCATCGTGTTCACCGCCTTGGCGATCTCCCACGCCATCCAAGACAAGACCGGCCTGGCCATCGCCAACGTCGTCAAACAACTCCGCCCGCTACGCAGCGCCACCATCACTATCAACGGCACCAGCCAGACCTTCCCGCCGCAGATCCCCGACGCCCAAGCCGAAATCTTGGCTCATCTCGGAATCGAAACGGGGCACTAAGCAATTGTCCTAAGTCAGGACTGACGCTGGATTTCTGGCTCTCCTGACGTCGATGTGGATCACCGAGCGTGTGGTATGGGGCAGCGATGGTGAGTGGGGGCGCACGGACGGTGATCTAGGTTCGAAGGCTCTGACCCCAATCGATCCAGGAGCCGTCCGTGCGCGCATCAACCCTACTCAATTCCCTGTTCCATCTGCCCGGTGTGCGGGTCGGCAAGGCTGCCGTGGTGGACGGTGAGCTGCAGGTCACAGTCAGCCTGCGCCGGCGGCGGCTGTGCTGCCCGCAGTGTTCGTTTACCACCCGGCACCGCTATGACACCCGTGAGGTGGACTCATCGTGGCGACATCTGGACATGGGTGGGCGGGTATGCCGGATCGTGTTGCGCCGCAGACGGCTGCGCTGCTGCGAGCATGGTGTGTTGGCCGAAGCGGTGCCGTTCGCGCGTCCTGATTCCCGCCACACCCGCGACTTCGAGGATCTGGTGGCGTGGCTGGTCACCAAGGCCGACAAGACCACCGTGAGCACCTTCGCCCGCATCGCCTGGCGCACCGTGGGCGCGATCTGTGAGCGGGTCGCCGCCGAGGTGTTAGACCCCGACCGGCTGTGCGGGCTGGTCGACATCGGCGTCGATGAGATCTCCTGGCGCAAACACCACCGGTATTTGACGCTGGTCTCCGACCACGACAGCGGCACCATCGTGTGGGGCAAACCCGGTAAGGACACCGACACCTTGGGCGCATTCTTCGACGAGCTGCCCGACGGCGGCGCATCCCTGGAGGCGGTGTCGATGGACATGGGACCGGCCTACGCCAAAGCCGTGCGCGAGCGGGCACCAGCGGCGGTCATCTGCTTTGATCCCTTCCACGTTGTCAAAGTCGTCACCGATGCGCTTGAGGCGGTGCGCCGCCAGGTCTGGCAGGCCGCCCGTGCGCTGCCCGACCAGCAGATCGCCAAAACCTTCAAAGGGGCGCGCTGGGCGCTGCTGAAAAACCCCGCCGACCTCACCGACACCCAGGCCCAAACCCTACGGGAAATGAAACGCAGCGGTGGAATGCTTTGGCGCGCCTACCAACTCAAAGAAGCGCTGCGCGAAGTCTTCGCCGGCGACCTGGATGCCGGCACTGTCGGCGAGCTCCTCGACCGCTGGTGCGCACGCGCCCAGCGCAGCCGCATCCCCGAGTTCATCAAAGCCGCACGTACCATCCGCAAACACCGCGCCGGCATCGACGCCGCTATCGACCGCGGACTGTCCAACGGCCGCCATGAAGGGCTCAACACCAAGGTTCGACTGCTCATCCGCCGCGCCTACGGCTTCCACAGCGCCCAGGCCGCGCTAGCACTTGTTCTCCTGGCGTGCGGACCCGTCACCCTCGGACTCCCATACCACACCCAGGGTCATCCACATTCACGTCAATAGAGCCGAAAGTAACACTACGACAACCAGTTACACCGTTAACTTGACAGTCTCTGGTGGGGTGTCGTGAACGCGAAAAGTGCACTCGCGCTGGGATAATGGGGTTTCTTGAGGACTCCGAACCGGCAGAACGGGTGCACTTCTCAGATGCAGACTACCAACTGGTCCCGGGACCTCGGCGTCGAAGTCCGTGGCGATGACGTCGTGTCGCACACCGGCAGTGTGATCGTGCGGATGCTCGCCGATAAGACAGGCTTGACCAGCGCGTTGTCCGGTGCGTTGGCGCGTCCGGAGGTGATTTGGGATCGGGGCGCGGTCTTCCGCGATTTGGCGGTGACCATCGCCGATGGTGGGACCCACATCTGCGATCTGGCAGTTCTGGGTAACCAGCAGCGGGTCTTCGGGCCTGTCGCCTCGACGTCCACGATGTGGCGGGCACTCAACGAGATCGACACGAAAGGATTGACCGGGATCACCGCGGCCCGTAACAAGGTCCGACGCAAAGTGTGGGAGCTGATCGTGGACCGACACGGGATGATCCCGCCGGTGCAAACCTGTTATGGCGACCTCGGCGAGGTGATCGGCATCCGCATCGACGCGACCCTGGTCAATTCGTATTCGGACAAGCAGTTGGCCAGCGGGAACTTCAAGGGCGGGTACGGTTTTCACCCGTTGACATCGTGGTGCGACAACACCGGGGAGTCCCTGGCGATCATGGCACGGACCGGCAGCGCGGGCTCCAATACCGCCGCGGACCACATCGCGATCATCGACGCGTCGATCGCGGCGTTGCCGGTCAAGCATCGCCGCCGCCTGCTGATCACCATCGACGGTGCCGGCTCAACCCACGACGTCCTGGACCACCTCACCGCGCTCAACGCCCGCCGCGGATACACCGTCGAATACTCCGTGGGTTTCGACCTCGACGCCCGGGTTCGCGGCGCGATCACCGCGATGCCCGAAGACGTGTGGTCTGATGTCCTCGACCCCACCGGTAAGGCCCGCGACGACCACTCGGGCGTCGCGGAGATCACCGGCCTGCTGCGCCACAGCCGCGGCGGCGACCGACTCGCCGGGTGGCCCGACGACATGCGGGTGTTCGTGCGCCGCGAACCGATCTGAGCACGGCACCCAACTGTCACTGTTCGAGCAGCACAACGGATACCGCTACCAGCCGTTCGCGACCAACACCGGCACAGGTCAGGCCCAGCGTATCGAGGCCCGTCACCGCGTCCACGCCCGCGTCGAGGGCTACATCCGCTGCGCAAAGGACACCGGCCTGGCCTCATGGCCGTCCACCTCGTTCGACATCAACCAGGCCTGGGTCAGCGCCGTGGCGATCGCGATCGACCTGCTGTGCTGGACCCGACTGCTGCTGCTCGAGGGCCCCCTGGCCGACGCCGAGCCCAAGACCCTGCGATACCGGCTGCTGCACACCGCGGCACGCATCATCAAACGCGCCCGCAAACAGATCCTGCGCATACCCCAAACCTGGCCCTGGGCCACCGAACTCGAAACCGCGTTCGGCCGCGTCCTGGCCATCCCCTAACCAGCCGGACCTACCCGAACGGCCCAGGAAGGAGCCAAACAACCACCAAGTGAACCTGGGAAATGAGTTGCCAGCCGGAAGGGCGTCGGAGGCGGTCGTAGTACTGGTTGAGCCGAGCGGACAGCACAACCGCCGGTGAGGGAAGGACCGCTGCTTCGTCGATGCGTATCGCGTGTAGTGGAGGCCTCGATTTTTCACGGGGCTACGGCTGGCGCGTGAGCTGGGCCGGGTGATCGTTTTGGGTGTGGGTTCCGGGGGTTGCGGGTCGGCGTAGTCGCCGCATGTCGCGCGGGTTGCGCCGGGTTCCACTGTCCCAATGGTGATGTAGTCCTGTCCTTTCCCGGCCGCCTTCTCATCGACCCCGACACGGGCCGGTACGTTCAGCGGTTTGGCGGCCAGGCCGCGGGCCACGGCACGGTCCATCAGGTGCCACGCCTCGTCCCAGCTGATACCCAGCAGCTTGGCGGCGGAGGCTACGTCGCAGGCGGCGAGCACGTCAATGGCCAGCCGCACGAACAACGTCGTGAACCGCGAGTGCGGCCCGGCCCACGGCAACCCAACCTGACGCACCCCGTGTTCGGGACAGTGCACCCGCGGCGGACTTGCATGCAGGAAGGTCAATAACGCACACGAGTCCAAAGCCGCCACGCCCGCTCAGCCGAGTGGTCATAAACCGACAGCACGGCATCGCAATCCGGGCAGGAGAACCGGGTCCGGGCCGGATGCTCAACCCATACGTCGACCCGCCCGTCGGTTGCTGACAGCTCGACCCGCCCCACCTTCCACGGAGTCTCCAGTCCCAGCAGATGGCGGTACAACTCGGTGTCGCGCATACGGCAAATCCTGCCGCTGACGCCCGTCAAACCAAAAACCGGACCCACGCAAAACCCGGAAGCGCCGTTATAGAGCGCCGCGCTCCAGCAACACATTTCGCAGGTCACCGGACCGGGGAGGGCCTCACCAGTTCCCGCCGCCACTATCTGAACGTTCCGAGCCCCATACGCCGGGGAGTTCTTCAGCGCCTGCACTTCCAGGTCTTCAGCGCCTTCCATGGCCTTCGCCCTGATTTCAGGGGCTCGGCACTCCCTGCACCCCACCCAACGGGCGGGACCTCTAACGACGCCGCAGGCTTCGCGTCATGCTACGGACCGCTCAGTCGCTCCCCCTGAAAGGGCTTTCGACACTGGGCTTCGACCTGATCCGTTTCCAAACCAAGCCGCCAGTCTGCTACCGGGCCTCCTAACCTCGATTTTTCGCGCAATGCCCCGGGTGGAGTGTGTTGATACGCGAAAGTGCCTGTCCTGCAAGGAATAATAGGACTTCTTAACGGTTCCATTAGCCTGGCTGGAAGGCACTTCGCAGGTGAAGAGTAGCGCAGCGGTTTCCCGAGTGAAAGTGTCCGCGGATGGTCATGGCGTCGTGTCTCACGCCGGGGTGGGGATGCTGCGGGAACTGGCGGATCTGTCCGGGCTGTCGGCGGGGGTCACCGCGGCGTTGGCCGACACCTATCGGGGCCCGTGGATCTACCCGCCGGGGGCGGTGTTCGCCGATCTCGCCGCGGCGGTCGCTGACGGCGCGACCTGCATCGACGGGGTCGGGCAGTTGTGCGGGGACCGTGAGCACGTGTTCGGTCCGGCCGCCTCGACGACCACGATGTGGCGGCTGGTCGACGAGCGGATCGACGCCGCGCACCTGCCGGCGATCCGGGCGGCGCGCTGCGATGCGCGGGCGGCGGCGTGGGCTGCCGGGGCTGCGCCGGCCGCTGGCAGGTGGCTGCACATCGACCTCGACGCCACCATCACCATCGACCATTCCGACAACAAGGAGAACGCGGCCGCGACCTGGAAGAAGACCTACGGTCACCACCCGCTGCTGGCGTTCCTGGACCGCCCCGAGGTCGCCGGCGGCGAAGCGCTGGCCGGGCTGCTGCGAGCGGGCAACGCCGGCAGCAACACCGCCGCCGATCACATCACCGTGTTGGGCTGGGCGCTGGAATCGCTGCCGGCCGCCTACCGACCCGACCCGCACGATCCCACCGCCCACAAGATCCTGGTGCGGTCGGATTCCGCCGGTGCCACGCACAAGTTCGCCGCCGAATGCCGCAGGCAAGGGGTGGGGTTCTCGTTCGGGTTCGCCGTCGACGCCCGCGTGCGCGACGCGGTCGACACCCTCAACCTCGCCGAGGCCTGGTATCCGGCGATCGACTCCAGCGGCGCGATCCGCGACGGCGCCTGGGTCGCCGAGGCCACCGGCCTGGTCGAGATGAGCAGCTGGCCCGAGGGCACCCGGCTGATCCTGCGCAAGGAACGCCCCCACCCCGGCGCGCAGCTGCGGTTCACCGACGCCGACGGGATGCGGGTCACCGCCTTCATCACCGACACACCCAACGGCGTCGTCGACGGGCAACTCGCCGGCCTGGAGCTGCGGCACCGCCAACACGCCCGCGTCGAGGACCGCATCCGCGAGGCCAAAACCACCGGGCTGCGCAACCTGCCCTGCCACGGCTTCGACGCCAACGCTGCCTGGCTCGAAATCATCCTCACCGCAACCGATCTCGTGGCCTGGACCAAACTCATCGGCTTCGCCGACCAGCCCGACATCGCCGGCTGCGAGATCGACACCTTCCGCTACCGCGTCCTGCACGTCGCCGCCCGCATCACCCGCGCCGCCCGACGCACCCACCTGCGCATCGACGCCACCTGGCGCTGGGCCCACGCCATCGCCACCGCATGGCAGCGCCTGCGCACTGCCTTCGGTTGACCACCGCGCCACACGTCCACCACGACCCGAAAGACCCACCGGCCCTGGAAAGCCCGCCACACCGAGCGACACCGGCCAAACCGTCACACCCACCCACCGAAACCGCGCCCCAACAGCCCCAGCCGACCCCGAACCGCACTCCGACCAATTCGCACGCAAAATCGAGGCTAACAGCTACCCGGACCGGACTCACACCGGCAAGGGACGACGAGCTTACGACAAAGATCACCTACACAAGGTCACCTCCAGTCTGCTGGTCGCGCGAAATTTTGAGGCTAACTTTGACTCGGATCAGGTAGTCCCCGCGAGGTCGTAGGGGTTGGGTTGGCGCATTAGATTAGCTGTCCGCGCGCTACATGGCGTCTGCTCCGCGGGAACGGTCGAGCCCCTGTAATGTTACGATATGTGCCTGTTGCGGTTTGGGGGGAGGGTCATGGAACGCCGACTGATCGTAGAACAGTTTGATCCCGAATGTCCGAGGCCGAGTGGAATAGATACCTGTATTCGTGGCTTAGCGCGCTACTGCCCGCCGAACATTAAATTGCAGATTGCTGGCGTCGACGCACTTGGCAATAAACGACTGGGCGAGTGGGCGGAGTACGATATCGGCGGGCGATCTGTCGAATTCATGCCCGTCGCGCGGTTGGATCCGGGAAATATTCGCAAATCGAGGCCCCATTCCGGCTGGGTCGCATACGGACTACAGAAATATCGCCCCGCAGCTGACGCGGACGTCGTAAACACGCACAGATTGAATTTGGCTGCAATCGTGTTGCGTTTGTATCCGCGCGCTGGCCTTGTCCAATACCTGCATGGCAGCGGTATCGACGATCTCGAGAAGGGAAGCAGATCGATCTTCCGTCACGCGCTCTTTGCATACCGGTGGCTCGAGCGGAACGTCATTCCGCGTGCAGTTGACACAGTGGTGTTCAGCAAGGCTGGAACCGACCGTCTGACATCGCTATATCCTCGGGTGCGGTTTTCCCCTAATTGGTATGACCCTGCGGAGTTCTATCCCTCGCAGTCGGAGGCTGTCGTCAAATCGCGGATCCTTTGGCCAGCCCGTATCGAGCCGCAAAAGAATCCAGAACTTGCCGTGGACGTCATGTCGGCCCTACCTGAGCAATATACGCTGACGGTGGCGGGGAGCGGCGCGCTCGACGCTATGATGCGGCGACGCGCCCAAGCGTCGGGTGCGGCCAAGCGAATACAATTCATCGGCGCAATCCCGAAGTCCAAAATAGGCGCAGTAATGCGTAGCCACGATCTCTTGTTGATGACATCACGCTTTGAGGGTTACCCGTACGCCGTCGTGGAAGGGCTGGCATCGGGACTGCCAGTTGTGACAACACCCGGGGGCGAGCCGAACCGACTGGTTGAGCATGGGGTGAATGGTGCGCGTGTCGACGCAGACTCACCGGAGTTATTCGTGCCTGCGGTGGAGGTCGCAGCCAAAATCTCGGCGCGCGCCGCTCGGGATTCAGTGTCCCGACTGAGCGCTGTGTCACTTGTTCCAGAAGTGCTTACCATTCCGCGGGATGGTAAGGCGTGATTCACGGACCTTTTTGAAAGGGAGGACGTAATGAGTAGCCCTTTCCAGGCCCGCAGCATCCGCCGCTACCGCGACCTGATCTGGAACACCCTCGATCACGGACTGTCCAACGCCGCTCCGAGGCCACCAACACCCACCTGCGGGCATTGACCAAACGCGCCTACGGATTCCACAGCCCCGACGCCCTGATCGGCATGGCGCCATGCTCACCCGAGGCGGTCTCTGCCCAGCACTACCAGGACGGAAATGACCCACTACAACGTCAGTTCAGTAGATCCGAATCAATGAGGGTTTCTCAGTAGTTTCCCCTCTGGAGAGTTGATAGGACGATTGCGGCGGCAACAATCTGGCCAATTCTGGTTGGGCACAGTCTGACCTGACTTAGGACACTGACGCTGGATTTCTGAACCACGTTCGTTTGACCTGGTGTTTTCCTGGTTCGGGGGCACTAATTGGGGCACTAAACGGGTAGGTTCGGGCGGTGGCGTACGTGCGGAAGGTGCGCACCGCCTCGGGAGCAGTCGCGGTGCAGGTGGTGGCGAAATTGCGTGGCCGCCGCGAGATCGTGGCCCATGTCGGATCGGCCCACACCGATGCTGAGCTGGGAATTCTGTTGGAGAAGGCCCGAGTGATAGCCCTCGGCGATCAGGGCCAGCTCGAGTTCGAGGTGCCCGCGCGCACCGAGTCGGTCCAGGAGGTGGCCAATGGGAGCGCCGTAACGTTGTTCGGGCCGCCGGCCAAGCCCAAGGGACTGCCGGTCGGGCCGGGGCGGACGGCGGCGACCAGTTCGCGGCTGCTCTATGAGGCGATCGGCAAAACCTACGACGGGTTGGGCTTTGATGCCGTCGCCGATGAGGTGTTCCGGGACTTGGTGATCGCCCGGGTTGTCGAGCCGACCAGCAAGCTCGATTCTCTTCGGGTCTTGACCGATCTGGGCGCAAACACTGTGTCCTACAGGACTATTCAACGGCACCTGCGTTCTGTCGTCACGGGCAAATACCGGGATGTGATCAGCAAGAAATGTTTCGCGCACTCACGTGAGCGGGGCACGTTGAGTCTGCTGCTCTACGACGTGACCGTGCGCCGTGAGGCGCTTGTTGTTCGAATGGAGGTGAAAGACCTGCATCGAAAGCTCCTGCCGTAGCGGGGGTTTGGAAGCTGGGGGCAGCCTGGCCGGGGAGACGCCCGGTATGGGTGGGAGCAGCCCTGACAAAGCCGTGTTGCGTCAGCACCGCTGGATGGCGTGAGCGCGGCGAGCAATGCCGAAGAGGTATACGTGAGGAACCGGTGTCATCACCTGTCTTGACGTATAACCGCCTCCAACCTGGCGGATATGGGGCGGGCGCGGACGGTTGGCTGTCGGAGTGACGGGCAGTCAGACCGCTCGGGGAACGAGTTACTTTCCTCGGGTGGGGCCGGCGGTGAAGGACTACGGAGTAGCTGCTGGCGGGTGCCGCAGGCAGATAGCCGGGTGCCTCCTTCGGTGAGCGAACAGCAAGTGAACACGGGAAGGTCTCCGGCTTTGCCCGCATGAAATGCGCAGCCAGCGTGTGGATGTCGGGCTGGGTTCGTCGTCGACTGATCGGGTCGGGGGCTGGCGGAGCCGCCGTAGTACTGCGAGTCCGGGAGAGCCGGACACATCGGGAAGGGCGGCAGCGACAATGGATAGGAGGTACTGCGATGGCGCAAGATGCGTCGGTGAACTCCGGCGCCGGGCCTCGGGCAGACACTGCACCGGACCGGGTAGCGCGGACGCAGATCAAGTATCACCGGTGGGCCAAGACCGACCGCACCGCGCGGTTCGGGGACTTGTTCAACCTGGTGTCACACCCGGACTACCTATGGATGGCATGGACGGTGGTGGCACGCAACAAGGGGGCTCGCACCGCTGGGATCGATGGTGTGACTGTGCATCAGATCGAACAGCGTGGCGAGGTCCTGGCGTTCTTGTCTGAGATCGCTGCGACTATCGAAGACGGCTCGTATCGGCCCGCGCCGGTGCGGCGGGTGTTCATTCCCAAGCCGGGTGGCAAGTCTCGCCCGTTGGGGATCCCGACCGTGACCGACCGGGTGGTGCAACAGTCGTTGAAGATGGTGCTGGAACCGATCTTCGAGGCCGACTTCTTGCCGGTCTCTTACGGTTTCCGGCCCAAGCGGCGGGCTCATGACGCGGTCGCCGAGATCCATTACTACGCTTCGCGCGGGTACCGGTGGGTGTTGGACGCCGACATCGAAGGATGTTTCGACCACATCGACCACCGGGTGTTGCTCGCGCGGGTGCGGGCACGGATCGCGGACAAGAAGATCGTGGCATTGGTACGTGCGTTCCTTAAAGCCGGTGTGCTCGATGAGCTTGGCCGTCAGGACAGTACCGATGCAGGAACGCCTCAGGGTGGGATCATCTCGCCGCTGCTGGCCAATATCGCGTTGTCCGCCCTGGACGAGGTGGTCATGGCCCCGTGGCAGCCCGGGGGCGATCAGGCCACGCAGTGGGCTCGTCGCAAACGGGTGCGCCACGGATTGGGCAACTGGCGGATCGTGCGCTACGCCGACGATTTCGTCATCATGACCAACGGCAGCAGAGATGACGTGCTCGCCTTGAAAGAGCAGGTCGCCGAGGTGCTCGGCGGGTTGGGCCTCAGGCTTTCTGAGGCCAAGACCCGTATCACGCACCTTGAGCAGGGGATCGACTTCCTCGGCTTTCATCTCCAATGGAAGCAACGTCGGGGAGGCGGCAAGTGGTACTGCATGACCTTCATCGCCGACAAGGCGTTCCGGTCGATCAAGCAGACCATCCGCCAACTGATCCCACGCCGGTCTCCCCGGCCTCTCACAGCAGTAATTATCGAGGTCAATGCGGCACTACGTGGTTGGACGTACTACTTCCGCCACGCGCTGGCCGGGCGACGGTTCTCCTTCCTGCGGTATTTCACCTGGCGAAGGATCGTTGCCTGGCAGCGCGAACAGCGTCGCTGGAACTGGTCGAAGGTCAAGCGCTGGCTCCGCCGTCCCGACGGTAGTTGGAGGCCCATCGCCACCCCAGACGCGGTCCTGTTCGATCCCACGACAGTGCGGGTCGAGCGTTACTGGTACCGCGGGACGAAGATCCCCAGTCCCTACGACCCGATCATGGCTGCCTGACCGGCATCATCGTCGTGGAGAGCCCGTTGCGCTGAAAGGCGCACGGCGGGTTCGGCGGGAGGCCCGGGGAAACGGAGCAGCAGCAATGCCGCCACCGCGCCCCGGGCCCACCCAACACCCTGTACTTCGAAGCGGAGAACGAAGACGACCTGCGCAAGGTCGGCTACTCCAAGGAACGCCGCGTTGATCCGCAGATCGTGGTCGGTCTGCTGGTCGACCGCACCGGGTTTCCGTTGGAGATCAGCTGCTTTGAGGGCAACACCGCTGAAACCACCACGATCGTGCCGATCCTGCAAGGGTTCCAGAACCGCCACGACCTGGCCGGGGTGCCGATGGTGGTCGCCGCTGATGCCGGCATGTTGTCCTGGACGAATCTGAAAGCCCTTGATGCGTCGGGCTTTTCCTTCATCGTCGGCTCCCGCACCACCAAAGCCCCCGGTGATCTGGCCAGCCACTTCCGCTGGCACGGAAACGCTTTCACTGACGGGCAGGTCATCGACACCGTCACCCCGCGCCGCGGGACGACGGTGGTCAACAACACCAAACTCAAAGCCGAACCGGTCTGGACTGCCGCCGAGCATCCCAATGCGTGGCGGGCGATCTGGCAGTACAAGACCGCCCGGGCACGGCGTGATCAGAAAACCCTCGACGCCCAAGAAGCCCGCGCCAAAGAGGTCATCGCCGGAGAGAGGAAGGCCAAGGCCACCCGGTTCGTCACCGTCGCCGGCGATCAACGCACCCTCGATGAAGCAAGCCTGACCCGGGCGCGCGCACTGGTCGGGTTGAAAGGCTATGTCACCAACATCGACGCCGCCCAAATGTCGGCCAGCGAAGTGATCGGCAAATACCACGAACTCTGGCACGTGGAACGGTCCTTTCGGATGTCCAAGACCGACCTACGGGCACGACCGATCTTCCACCACGTACGCGACTCGATCGAAGCGCACCTGAGCATCGTGTTCACCGCCCTGGCCATCTCCCACGCCATCCAAGACAAGACCGGCCTGGCCATCGCCAACGTCGTCAAACAACTCCGCCCGCTACGCAGCGCCACCATCACTATCAACGGCACCAGCCAGACCTTCCCGCCGCAGATCCCCGACGCCCAAGCCGAAATCTTGACTCATCTCGGAATCGAAACGGGGCACTAAGCAATTGTCCTAAGTCAGGCCAAGCTGATCTGCAGCACCCTGAAATCCCACTACCTGATGACGGTGAAGTCGAATCAGCCCAGCCTGCTGGCCCGCATCAAGGCCATGCCGTGGGCGCAGGTGCCAGTTACCTTCGCCGAGCCGTCCGAACGCGGTCACGGCCGCATTGAAACACGAACACTCAAGACACTGACCGCATCCCGCGGAATCGGGTTTCCCTACGCCAAGCAGATCGCCGAGGTCACCCGTGAACGGGTCGTGACTGCCACCGGTGTTCGCTCGATCGAGACTGTCTATGCCATCTGCAGTGTTGCGTTCGAACAGGCCCCACCCAAGCTGATCGCCTCCTGGCTGCGCCGGCACTGGGGCATCGAGAATTCGGTGCACTGGGTACGTGATGTCAGTTACGACGAGGACCGCTCGACCGTGCGCACCGGCACCGCGCCCCAAACCATGGCCGCTCTACGTAACACCGCCATGAATCTGCACCGCCTCGCCGGAGCCACCAACATTGCCGAAGCCTGCCGCACAACGGCATTCAGCAGCAACAACGCCCTGCAACTCTTCACGAATCCACATATCCCCAGCTCACAGGCATGCTAATCAACAACGCCGGAGCCCTGATCCAAACCCGTTGGTCACACCCGCCACAGCAGCCACGCCGATCACACGGCGATAAATCCCAAGGTCAAAGAGCCGCGCACCAACCTTTCCGGCACCCTGATTAGGAGTCCTGGTCGCGGCCAACCCGGCCTACCGTGAATTTCGAGGCAGGTATTGTCCTGGTCGCGCCGCATCGTTCGATTCCCGTTTCGAATTTAAGCTTGGGAAGCTCTTTCCGGTATGACTACTAAATTATGTTTCGCAGAATTTCTTGCTCGCGTTTCCGCACGGCTCGCCCACCACAACAAGAACAGCGCGCTAGCGATCAGGGGCACGTCCAATATCCCCGAGTGGATATCGAGGAGTAGGAATGTCAATACGTACGCGCTGGCCACACGAGGCGCCCAAGTCAACGACGAAGCCTGCCAAATCCATAGCGACTTTAGCACAAATCCAACCACGAACATCAAGACGAGCACTCCGCCGATACCCCAGTCTACGTACGGCTGACCCAAAATCGACGGTGTAATGGTGATGCCGGGTCGCCCCTCAATATATTCGGCGATTTTGAGGCGAGGCCCCTCTTGTTTTCCCGGGAGCATCGTGGCAAAAGCCGACATGAGCAGTTGGCCGTCCTGGTAATTCCAGGTGTGCGGAAATTTCTGGACCAGAATCGCGAACACCCCGGTCCCCTCGCGGGGCGTCACCCAGACGGGGATGAAGGGCACGTATTCCGCCGGCATGCCCAATCTGAATAGCATACGAAACATGGCTTCTTTTCCAGCGCCAAACCTGTAGAAAGCCAACCAGGACAGGCCATACATCAATAGGCAGCCAAATACCCACCATCTCATCCTCAGCCGCGCCAGACCTAAGTTCCGTGCAGTGAAGAAAAGGGCACCGAGGGGCATAAGGATAAACGTTCTGTAGCCGAGAAGGATGAGCAGCCCTGACCCCAATACACACCAGACGACGAGGTCCCATCGACGATTGGCCAGCGCATGCCCGCCGGTAATGGCGAGAGCCACAATAAAACCGAACATTAGGGTTGTGAGGTATCCCGAGGACCCGAGACGCTGGTCCCCGGCAAGTAGTGGCAGTCCGCCGAGCTGAATCACGATCAGGATCCCAGCGAACGCACCAACGGCCCCCAACAGAACTGCCGTGGGGCGCCATGCAATCACCTCCTGAATGGCAGCCGGCAACCCCGTCGTCGCATTGGATGCGCGTCCCGCTCCAATCAACGTCCGCAGCCAGACGCCCAAACCAAACGCGGCTAAGCCCACCCCAGCGATCCACAGAATGTTCGAACCGACGTGTCCTCTTAGCGGAATGAAGTTGATAGAACCTAATCCGAAGTAAAACGTGTAACCAATGCCAAATAGTGCAGGCCCGCTCAACTGTCGCTGAGGGGCTCGAGGCTCACGGTGGCGCGCTACCTGGTTGGCGTCAGTTTCCAAGAGTCGTCCGCCTTTCCTCAAACGTCTTTTTTGAATACAGCAGCGCGTACAACCATGCCCAGATTGAGAGCAGCGCGGCCAGTGCAGATCCGACCCCGGCTCCGATCACGCCCCCAACGGCTGCGCCCGTGATGAGGGCGACTGCCTGGATCACCGATGCGAACGGCCGCAGTAGAATGATCAGGCCCGCTGAGTCCCGGAGTCTCATGACCTGAACGAAAACTTGCGCAATCGCGTTGAAGAGGTACGTGGCGATCAATAGAGGTGCCACCGGCCGCCCCTCGTACCAACTCGGACCGAGTGCAAACTCTCCCCATCTGGAGGGGACAAGCGTGACTGCAAGTGCACACAGCCCGCAAAAGGCCGCGAAGGCGGCCGTGACAGCGGGGACTGGGCTTGGCAGCGCACGGTGCGGAGAGGATGAACGGCGGATTCGCGGGATCAGAAACACGATCATCGCAGAGTAGGCCACATTGAGCGGGCCGACGATGACGTAGCCGGCGCGGAGTCCTCCGGCGACCGCTAGGCTTGACACCACCGGTATGAGGGCGGTGGCCGCTTGACCAATTCCGCTGGCGGCGATGAAGTCACCCGCAAACTGCGCACCTGCAACTCGGCGCTGTGCTATCCAACGACTCGCGCCGCTAACCCTCGGTCTCAATTGGGGCAACGTTGCCAAGGCGACGCCGGCACCAAGGGCTGCGCCGAGTCCCCAACCTAGAAGTGCTGACGGTATGGAAGGGACACCCAGCGCAGCAAGCGCCGGCGATGCAAACAATGTCCCAAGCAGCCAAACCACATCTATTGTCAACGCGCCACTATTCCGTTCTTCTGTGAATGCGATGTACCGAATCGAGTCGGCTAGAAATGCGAATGGCATGGTAACCGCGAAGCTCGCCAATATCCACGTGGCGTCTTTTGGGACGATCAGAGCGCAACTCGCGAACAAGATGGCTGAAATTGCCCCAGCGGCAAGCGAGGTTGTCGCACTAAACGAGCGCCATTGACCCGTGGGTTCTAGCTTTTCGTGTCCCAAGATCAGGTTGAGTTCTCCAACGAACGAACGGCTAATTCCGAATACAACAAAATACGCCGCATACGCGACCGCGAACACACCAAATTCGCTCACCGACGAATCGCGTGCGGCGTACATAGACAGGGCTAGGGTAATGAGACTCGCTACAGCTTGATCAGCTGCAAGTTGAATAACGTGCCGCTTCACCGTCTCGCACCAGGGATCAATGAACCCCAAGAGTTCAATACCGTCCCCTCGCTGAAGTACTTCTTGCGAGCACGGGCGGCTTTGGGATAATCGTATGTCTTGGAGCTGGCACGTATGATTGCTGAAGCGAATTCCGTAGGCGTTGCTTGCGAGCACTCACCGCATGCGAACGAAGGCACCATCTCATTCATCACAGGCATGTCCAGGACCACCACCGGGCGACACATCGCCGACGCCTCGACCATCGTGTAGCCGAAAGTCTCCGCAAACGACGGGTGAACCACGACGTGTGCATTGTTTATCAGGCGGTCAGCATGTGGGACGTAGCCAAGGAGCCGTACGCGATCTCTCAGACCAAGTTCATCGATCAGCAAGCTCAGTCGCTCACGCTCCGGCCCATCGCCGGCCACTTCCAACTGATAGTTCTGCGGTAGATGTTGCATTGCACGTACGGCAAGTGCCCAATTTTTGCGTTGGGTTAGGGAACCGATGCCCACCAGGCTGATCACGTCATCAGAGTCGGGACCCCGAATGATATCGGGCTTTTCGGTGTTGTCTACGATATCGGTTATATTGGGTATAACGGTCAATTTCTTCAGAGGCCAGGTAAGAGGTGCGATAGCTGCGCGATTCGACTCACTGACGCAGACGACACGTTCCAGGCGAAACGCCAATAGACGAACCGCAATGGCTACGACAGTGACGGCAAATTCGTTGCGAATGCGCCAGGGGAGAATGCTGTGCTCCCACAACGTTAGTTTGAATGGCGAGAATATCGACGCGGCAGCGAGCGCAGCGAAAGCCCACGAACCCACCCCGACAAGTACGGCGCCGGCCTCAGACCGCTCCCTGGCAACTCGCCGCAACTGCCGAAACGCGCGCAACCGCCCCCGCCAGCCTCGTGGTTGCTCTAACGTTGTGACGGGATGATCAGCATCGACTGGCGGTGGACCAGAAATGAGAACCAGCTCAATTTGATCGGTAGGAAGACGCGCCATAAGCGACTCAAGCGCCTTCGGGATACCCAACCGCGGCTCCACCCAATCTGCGATAAAAACGATCGGTCTTGATAGCGGCATATGCTAACCTCGCGCTTTCATGCAGTCACGGCCATGGTGCGCGGTCGACAGAGAAGGCATCTTTCAATCGAACCACGCGGGTTGACGAGTCCGAATATCTGTTAACGATCGGGCTATCAGTCTGATACATAGGTCTTACGCCCAGGCACAGCCATAACTTCGTCATAGGCACGGAGCAATTTGGGAACTTCGTACTGCCAAGCCAGTTCATTCGCGACGCGACGCCTGCCAAACGCACCCATTTGAGCTCGCCGCTCCGGGTTATCGAGCAATTCAATGATCTTTCGCGCCATGTCCTCAGCGTCGTTTGGCGCGGCGTAAAGAGACGACTCGCCAGCTGAGAATCGTCCTTCAGTCAAGTCGAATTGCACGATCGGCTTACCAAGCGCCATGTACTCCATGATCTTGTTCATTGTCGACTTGTCGTTCATCTCGTTCGCAACATCTGGATTAACGCAAACGTCGGCAGTATTGAGCATGTCGAGTAGTTCGGCATCCGGGACACGACCCGTGAAGGTGACGTGCTCACTCACCTCGAGAACCACTGCTAATTCTTGCATCTCAGCCAAGGATGTGCCGCCGCCAACCAAGCCGAAGTGCACGTCGTGACGTTCCATTTCAAATACGATGTGGCGCACGGCACGCAGCAGTAAGTCAATCCCTTCCTGCTTGCCCATGACACCGACGTAACCGACCAGGAAACGTCGGCCTCGCTTCAACTCTGGCTTCGGGGGCACGATCTTGAGCCGATCGAGCATGGGTCCGCTCCGCACCACAAATACGCGTTGGGGATCCATGCCGCCGCGCTCGATGGCGATACGCCGGTAGGACTCGTTAGTCGCAATCGACACATCGGCGGTCACAAAGGTCGCCCGCTCCAACCAAATCATCAGCCTCCAAAAAAAACCACGACGGCCGAACTTCGCCTCGTACAGCTCGGGGTTGATGTCGTGGTGGTCGAACAAGAACCGTGTTCTCGCGAACAACTTGAAGAACCCACCGACAACGAACAAGAAATCTGGCGGATTACACGCATGTACCACGTCAAACCCTCGTTCACGCCAAACCCTGAAGGCCAGACGGAAGGTGTGCCAGAGGGCAGCGGAGTACTCGGCCAAGTAGCCCAGAGCCCCGTCACCTTCGGCCGGAAGGTCGTACCGGTAGATATGGATTCGATCAATGATTTCATGCGATTTTTCGTAACCCTTGCCGGTTGGGCAAATAATGCTCACTTGCCACCCATGATCCTGCAGCGTGGTCGCCTCTTGCCAAACTCGCCGATCGAAGGGCGAGGGCAAGTTTTCCACGAGGATCAATACTCGACGCCCACGGGTGGGGCTTCCTGCGCCCGAAAACGTCACCAGCAAACTCCGTCGTAATCTTCACTACTGGGACGGTCAGTAACGCGCGCTAAGTCGACGACAAGTTGACCAGGCCGACTATTCGCCACCGCTGACCGAAATTCGTCCGTCGCATTTCCGATCACTACGGTTTCAGCGAAATCCATCACCTCACCGACCGTCTCAACCATAAGCCGCGAAATATGCGGGATATGATTGAGAATGTAATCGCGGTTGGCACCCGCTAATACTGCGATCCTGACATTACAGTCGTACAACCGCAGATCGTGCCCTTTGCCAATTAACCGCTCGATGACGTCAACGATCGGCGACTCGCGAAGGTCGTCAGTACCCGCTTTGAACGCGAACCCCAAGACGCCGATCCTGCGGTTACCTTTTGAAGTGATCATCTCAACCGCACGATCTACATGCCGTCGATTCGACGGCAAGATCGCATTGAGTAACGGCAGATCGAGATCCAGGTTGCGCGCCTTGTAGGTGAGGGCACGAACATCCTTTGGCAAACACGACCCGCCGAAGGCAAATCCAGGCTTGAGGTAGCTTGCTGACAGATTGAGCTTCGCGTCCTGCGAGAAGATTCCCATCACCTGCTGACCGTCAATACCCACCGCTTTACAGATCGTACCGATCTCATTCGCGAAATCAACTTTCAATGCATGCCAGTTGTTGTCGGCATACTTGACCATTTCCGCAACTTCTACCGACGTTCGGACCAGCGGTGCGTCGAGCGCCCCATACAGCGTGACCAGACGCTCGCCCGCGCTTTCGTCGGACTCACCTATGACCGTCTTCGGCGGGTGATAGTAATCCCAGACGGCTGTGCCTTCGCGAAGGAATTCTGGGTTGATGCAGACACCGAAGTCGACACCGGAGGTTTTTCCGGATGAGGCCTCCAGCGTCGGTATTACAACCTCGCGTACGCTGCCCGGCAGCATCGTTGATCGGACCGCGACGACGTGGTAGCCGACCTTACCCTTCAGTGCCTCGCCGATCTCCTCACAGACCCGGCGGACGTAGCTTAGGTCGAGGTTGCCATTCAGTTGGCTCGGGGTACCCACGCAGATTAGCGATAGCTCAGTTGCGTGAATTGCCTCGGCCGTTTCCGTGGTAGCGGACAATTTGTCGGACGCTACTGCGGCCGCGATCATCTCGCCGATGTCTGCTTCTATGATCGGTGCGCGACCCGCGTTGATCAGATCGACTTTGGTTTGATTGGGGTCGACACCGATCACGTTATGTCCATCGTTGGCCAGGCACCCAGCGGAAACCGTCCCGACGTAGCCCAACCCCAGAATGCTTATGTCCATCTACCCTCCCCCGATCGAGCCCAGAGCTTTCGGTCTCGCGCCAGCTCCCACACACACTCTAGCCAGTAGGCGTCGTGGTCGCGGGCCGAGCGGTCTTCGATGCGCCAGCGCTGCCCGGCCACTGCCACCAGGGTGCGCACCGGCACTGGGTGTGGGCTGTAGCAGCGTAGGTAGGCCAGTTCCCCGGTGGTGTCGTTGCGGCGGATCAGCAAATGATGCACACCGGTGTCGGTATCGTCTTCGGCCGACAGGCGAAACCAGGCCCAGGAGTACAGACGCGGGCCGTGCGCCCCGACGCCGGCTGAGTGTCTCTGCCAGGCATGTGCCGGTATCAGTGCGGGCAGCGCATCGACGCGCAGCCGGCCTACGTGGGTCGGTAACGCGCCGGTTTGGCCGCGATCGCCAGCACATACCCCAGGTGATGGCTGCAGATAGCGGCGCGCAGCGTGGGGTCGGCGCCGTACACCTCGTCACCGGCCACCCACGCGGCCGGGATCTCGGCTGCCACGGCGCGGTTGATCAACGCCATGGCCAGCGTCGGCTTGGTCGCAAAGCCTCTGTCGTCCTGCGGGATTCCCGCCGCCTGGCAGCGATCGGAGTCCTCGGTCCAGGACTTGGGTAGGTACAGGGCGCGGTCGATCAACGCGTGCCCACGCGGGGCGGCGTAGGTCAGGTACACCGCGACTTGGGAGTTCTCGATGCGCCCCGCGGTCCCGGAGTATTGGCGTTGCACCCCGACGGTCGGGGTGCCTTTCTTGACGTCGCCGGTTTCGTCGACCACCAAGATCGCGCCGGGGTCGCCGAAGGCGTCGACGACGTAGTCCCGCAGGTCATCACGCACCCCGTCAGCGTCCCAACTGGCGCGAGCCAGCAGGTGCTGCAAACCATCCGGAGTGGCCGAACCACGGTGCTCGGCGATGGTCCAGCAATTCTTGCGGTCCAGCCCTGAGATCATCCCGGCCATCAACTCCCCGGCACGCCGCAGCGGCTCGTACCGGGCGAATCGCGGCGCGATCCGATCCAGAACTGCCGAGAACTCCGTCTGCCATCGATCAGGGTCTACGCTATGAGCCGCGGTGACCGCGGCCAATTCTGGTGTCTTCACAAACTCTGAACAATGCCGCGGTCACCTCCCTGACCTGCGCAGACACGCCGAATCCCGCCAGCCCCGATCTACGGCTGCAATACTTGACGAGCACGGCGTGCACCCGGGCCTTGAGTCCGGAGCGGATCGCCACGATCTTGGCTCAGTAGCGCACCAGTTCCCGCAACTCACGAACCTGGCGGGGTCGCTTCATATCCGCACATCCTCACCACCAATGACGCCATCGTGTTCATCCTGAGTGCCGGTCAACACACATGAAGAAGGCGACCGCTTCGTTCATCCCAGAATGTCCCTTCGCCATGGTAAGTCACTGGGTTCGTGACGCGTTCGGCACGAAGCACGAGGGATAAGTACTATTCGGTCAGGCTGAGCCCCGCGGGGAAGCAGTCGTCAACTCGGATTGGTGAGAGTGAGGGTGTCACTCTGTACGTCCTGTTCGTCTGCACCGGAAACATCTGCCGCTCCCCCACCGCCGAACGACTAGCCACGGCGTACGCGACTCAGCTCCAGATGACCAACTTCACGGCATCCAGCGCCGGAACCCGAGCCATGATCAACCGTCCCATCCACCCGGCCGCAGCACCGGTGCTCGAGAAACTGGGCGGCGACGCATCCAATTTCGCCGCGCGCCAACTGACGCCACGAATCGCGTCCGATGCAGATCTTGTCCTGACCATGACTCAGGCCCACCGCGACACCGTTCTGGAGCTCGCCCCTCGACAACTGCACCGGACATTCACACTCCCCGAGGCCGCCCGTCTCGCCGCTGAGTTCGGCCCAGACAAACTGTCAGACCTTCCGAGGCTGCGGGCGTATCTGCGCGCAGGCGAGGCGCCCGACATCACCGACCCAATCGGTCAGGGTCCAGAAATCTTCTCGGAGGTGGGCTCACAGATCGCCGAGCTGCTGCCCCCAGTGCTCGAGCTCTGCCAACGCTCCCAAGTCTAATGTTCCCAGCAGGTGAAATTTGCGCTAACAAAAGGACCAAGGGCCTCACCTTGATCTGTTCCCTCGCCGGGACACCACCACCTATGTAATGATCTCAGCGGGTCAATGACGTTCCTGCGGGGAAGCGGGCGTTTTGGGGGAGGAACATGACGGCGGTAAACGATCGGCTGGAATCACCAGCGGAAGTCGTTCCGATTCCAGAAACACTTCCGACATGGCAGCAGAGGTATTCACGCCGGCTGGGTGCAGTCGATTTAGTCGGCGTCCTCTTAGCCGTCGGTCTCGCCCATTGGCTACGTTTCGGCGCATTGCCGGGGCTCGAGTCGGTCTACAAGTATTCGAACTACCTTCCGGTGTCGATCGCCATCGCGGTCATTTGGCTGCTGACGCTCTCGATCAACCACTCCCGCTCGCAGCGGATCATCGGCTCAGGTGCCGAAGAATACCGCCGCGTGTGGGCGGGCACGGCGGCGGTTTTCGGAGGCGTCGCAATCGTCTCGATGCTGTTGAAGCTCGAGATTGCCCGTGGCTACCTGATGATCGCGCTGCCAGCCGGCATCGTCTTCCTGGGTCTGGGCCGATGGGCGGCGCGTCGGATGGTCGTGCGGGCACGGCAGAAGCACGGCCACTACATCACGCGGGTCATCGTCGTCGGGAGCGCCTCGGCCGTGCGGGACTTGACCAAATCGCTAGCACGCGAACCGTGGTCTGAATACCAGGTAGTCGGCGCCTGTATTCCCGGCCGGACCAGTCGCACCGAGCTCGAGGTCCCCGGCGTCGGAGCCATCCCAACCTTCGGTGACGAATCCAACGTCGTTGGTGCGGTCACCGCCACCAACAGCCACGCTGTGGCAATCACCGCCACCGAGCGGCTCGACGGTCGCGGAATCCGGAATCTGTCGTGGGAGCTGGAAAAGCTCAACGTCGACCTACTCGTATCGCCGGGCGTCGTCGACGTCGCCGGACCGCGCCTGCAGATGCGACCGGTCGCCGGCTTACCGCTCATCCACGTCGAAAAGCCGCAATATCACGGCGCCAAGCGGTTCCAGAAGCGACTGTTCGATACCGTCTTCTCCGGCATGGTTCTGCTGTGCGGACTTCCTGTCCTTGTTGCCATCGCCATCGCCATCAAGCTGACCAGCAAAGGCCCGATCTTCTATCGCCAGGAACGGATCGGGTTGGACGGCGAGCCGTTCGAGATGGTCAAGTTCCGGACGATGGTCGACGGCGCCGACCGGATGCTCGGTCAACTCGTCGAACTGAACGAGAGTGACGGCGGGGTGCTGTTCAAGATGCGCAGCGATCCGCGGATCACGCCTGTCGGCCGGTTCCTTCGCAAGTACAGCCTCGACGAGCTGCCGCAGTTCATCAACGTATTCAAGCGGGACATGAGTGTGGTGGGACCGCGACCGCCGCTGGCCAGCGAGGTCAAGTCGTACGACGATCACGCGAAACGGCGGTTGCTCGTTCGTCCCGGCATCACCGGTCTGTGGCAGGTCAGCGGTCGCTCCGATTTGTCCTGGGAGGACTCGGTTCGCCTTGACCTGTTCTACGTGGAGAACTGGTCGATGATCTCCGACCTGCTTATCGCCCTCAAAACGGTCAGAGCCGTATTGAGCCACAGCGGCGCATACTGAGCCGCTACTGCCTGGTCAACCGTCGCCCACTGATAGCCTGCGGTCAACCACAGTCGCTCAGGGAGTTCGTACGTTCTGCTATCCAGCAGATGCCGTGCGCTCCTGACGAGGCTGGCAGTCGCCGCACTGTTGTTCGCTGTGCTCACGCTGGTTGCGCGAGCCCAGACGGATCCGGCCGCCGCAGATCTGACAAGTCCCGTTGCGTTCTGGTCGGCCCATGGCGTCCATGATGGTCCCCAGACTGATAGCGTCGGCCATCGAATCTGCGGTGCGCGGGGAGGACAGCACTTATGTCCAAGAAAGTCCGTGTCGGCCTTCTGACCGCGCTGGCGATCGCCGCTCTCCTCTTCGCCGCTGCCGCCGTCGTAGCAAGAGCCAGGCCGATCTCCAATATTCCGGACCTTGTCCTGGCAGTCGGATCGCCGTACGTGGCGTTGGTCGCCCTGGCCGGGTTGATCGTGGCCTCCACGGCTAAGCGAACGACATTGTCCGTTTTCGCCGTGGTTGTCATCGCTGCCGCACTGGCGGTCCAAGTCTCCTGGTACTACCTCGGGCAGCGACCCACAAATGAAGGCCAGCATGTCGACATTCGGGTGCTCTCCTCTAATCTCCGCTACGGGCAAGCCGACCCTTCATTCTTTGTCAAGCTCGCAGAGCAGAACGCCGACGTCATCACCGCCGCGGAGCTGACCCCCGAAGCGGTACAACGATTCACGCAAACCGGCATCGACAAGACATTCCCGTATTCAAGCCTCATCCCTGCCCCGCGCGCCGGCGGCGTCGGTATGTGGAGCCGATACCCTCTGACCACGCTCTCGGTAGCTCGGCACCGGGGGATCTCGATCCCCGCCGTACGCCTCGAAGTCCCTGGCGTGGCAACTGAGCCGGTCCTTGCCAGCGTTCACGTCTACTCCCCAGTTGCCGGCGAAAACAACACCGACCCCGAGTGGCGCAACGGAATGGCCGGCGCCACGGCCCAGCTCGCCAACTTCGCCCAGATCGCAGGCCCCGGTGCTGTCATCGTCGGTGGCGACTACAACAGCACGCCCGACATGCGCCAGTTCCGCGACCTGCTGACCGACGGCTACCGCGACGCCGTCGAGCAGCTCGGCGCCGGCTTCGCCCCGACATTCCCTTCCAACTCCTGGTACCCGCCGCTGCTTACCATCGACCACGTGCTGACCCGCAACGCCGCCGCCTCATCGATCCGCACCATCGAAGTCCCCGGCTCCGACCACCGCGCACTGCTCGCCACCTTCGAAGTGCCAGCCGGCTAAGTGAGAGGCCTACTCCTGCGCACCTCCGCGTACATCGTCGCGATCCTCGGCATGCTCCTCACGGCGACTGCCCTCATCGCACGTCTGATACCCATCACCAACCACGTCGTCCTGGGTGTCGCCGCCCTCTCCCCCTACCTGACGGCTGGCGCCGCGACCGCCGCTGTGCTACTACTCGTCACGCGCCGATGGATCACAGGAGCGGCAGCCGCCGCACTCACCGCGCTAGCAATCGCAGTGCAACTGCCGTTGTTCACCGGCGCCAACTCGTCCAACGGCGCCACCGTCCGGGTCTTCACGGCAAATGTCCGCATGGGCGAGGCCGACCCAAAGGCCTTGCTGGACATCGCGAATCAGAACGCAGACGTCGTCGTCCTCGAGGAACTCACCGCAGAACTCGCCGACGCCCTCGACCAGACCGGCATCAACAACGCCTTCCGCTACCAGACCCTCGAGCCCGGTGAGAACGGCTCCGGCGTTGGCATCTGGAGCCGCTTCCCCATCACGCTGTCCAAGCGCATCGGGGGCTACCGCCTCGGTATGCTCAGCGCCTACATCTCCGTTCCCGGCACACAGCGGGACGCCGTCTTCGTCGCCACGCATCTGGCTGGCCCGTGGCCGCAGGACATCGAACCCTGGCGCGAGGAAATCCACAGCCTCCCGGCCACTCTCAACACCGTCAAAGAGCAAGCCTACGGCCGGCCCGTTATCGTCGCCGGTGACTTCAACGCCACCTACGACATGGCCCCGTTCCGCGACTTGCTCACCAACGGATTCGCCGACGCCGCAGAACAATCCGGCGCCGGAATCACCCGAACGTTCCCGGCCGACGAGAAACTACCGCCATTACTGGGGATCGATCACGTCCTGACCTACAACGCCACCGCCACCGACGTGCAGACCGTCAGAGTCCCAGGCTCAGATCACCTGGGACTGCTGGCGACGATAGGGCTTACGCCTCTTCGAGGAAGTTCCGGATGACGGCCGGGTCCACCGGGATACCCGGGCCCGTGGTCGTCGACACGGTGATCTTCTTCAGGTACCGGCCCTTCGACGACGACGGCTTGGCCCGCAAGACCTCGTCCAGCGCGGCGCCGTAATTCTCGGCCAGCTTCTTCTCGTCGAAGGAGGCCTTGCCGATCACGAAGTGCAGGTTGGCCTGCTTGTCGACACGGAAGTTGATCTTGCCGCCCTTGATCTCGGTCACGGCCTTGGCCACATCGGGGGTGACGGTGCCGGTCTTGGGGTTGGGCATCAGGCCACGCGGGCCCAGCACGCGGGCGATGCGACCCACCTTGGCCATCTGGTCGGGCGTGGCGATCGCGGCGTCGAAGTCGAGCATGCCGCCCTGGATCTGCTCGATCAGGTCGTCGCTGCCCACGATGTCCGCGCCGGCGGCGATGGCAGCCTCAGCCTTCTCGCCCACCGCGAACACCGCAACGCGCGCCGTCTTGCCCGTGCCGTTGGGCAGGTTCACCGTGCCGCGCACCATCTGGTCGGCCTTACGCGGGTCGACGCCCAGCCGGATCGCCACCTCGACGGTCGCGTCCTGCTTCTTCGACGAGGTCTCCTTGGCGAGCTTGGCCGCCTCGAGCGGGGTGTACAGCCGCGACTTGTCGACCTTCTCGGCGGCTTCGCGGTATGCCTTGCTGGTCTTGCTCATTGTTATCTCCTAGTGAGAGGTGTGGTTGACGAGCCGAAGCGGGCTCTCCCACGGAATCGAATTATTCGACCGTGATGCCCATCGACCGGGCAGTGCCAGCGATAATCTTGGCGGCCTGGTCGATGTCGTTGGCGTTGAGATCTTCCTTCTTGGTCTCGGCGATCTCGCGCACCTGATCCCAGCTGACCTTCGCCACCTTGGTCTTGTGCGGTTCGGCCGAACCCTTCGGCACACCGGCGGCCTTGAGCAGCATCCGGGCAGCGGGCGGCGTCTTCAGCGCGAAGGTGAAGCTGCGGTCCTCGTAGACGGTGATCTCCACGGGGATGACGTTGCCGCGCTGGTTTTCCGTCGCGGCGTTGTACGCCTTGCAGAACTCCATGATGTTGACGCCGTGCTGGCCGAGCGCAGGGCCGACCGGCGGGGCGGGGTTGGCCTGCCCGGCCTGGATCTGCAGCTTGATCAGCCCGGTGACCTTCTTCTTCTTCGGGGCCATGGGTGTTCGAATTCCTCTCTACATTTCAGTGATTTCGGCGCGCTTGTCGTCGCTGAGCGACCGCAAGCGCGCCGAAATCGCTAGATCTTGGCAACCTGGTTGAAGGTCAGTTCGACGGGTGTCTCGCGGCCGAAGATGGACACCAGCACCTTGAGCTTCTGCTGCTCGGCGTTGACCTCGCTGATCGACGCCGGCAGCGTCGCGAACGGCCCGTCCATGACGGTGACCGACTCGCCCACCTCGAAGTCCACCAGGATCTCCGGGCGCTCCAGCGTCGCCTCCGACGAAGCGGCCGCAGACGTCGACGCGGCCTTGCCCGGCTTCTTCGCCGCGCCCTGCGGCAGCAGGAACTTCACCACGTCGTCCAGCGACAGCGCCGTCGGCCGCGAGGTCGCGCCCACGAATCCGGTCACACCCGGGGTGTTGCGCACCGCGCCCCACGACTCGTCGTTGAGCTCCATGCGGACCAGGATGTAGCCCGGCAGCACCTTGCGGTTGACCTGCTTGCGTTGGCCGTTCTTGATCTCGGTGACCTCTTCGGTGGGCACCTCCACCTGGAAGATGTAGTCGCCGACGTCGAGGTTCTGCACGCGGGTCTCGAGGTTGGCCTTCACCTTGTTCTCGTAACCGGCATAGGAGTGGATGACGAACCAGTCGCCCGGCTTGCTGCGCAGCTCAGCCTTGAGCGCTGCGGCCGGATCGAGTTCCTCCTCGGCGGCCTCGCCGACGGCTTGCGTCGACTCAGCGTCAGGCGTCGCCTCCAACTCAGGTGCGGCCTCGTCCGATGTCGCCGCCGTCGCGGCTCCGGTCTCCTCGTCGATCACGTCGACGACGGCCTCACCCGGGGGCACATCGCCTTCGGGGGTTGTCACGGTAGTCAGTCCTCTCTAAAAATCCACGTCAGCCGAACACCCACAGCACCAGCTTGGCCAGGCCCAGGTCGACCCCGCCGATCAGGGCCACCATGAAGGCCAGGAACAGCAGCACCACGGTGGTGTAGCTGACCATCTGCTTGCGGTTCGGCCAGATCACCTTTCGCAGTTCGGCGACCACCTGCTTGAGGTAGTTCCACACGAACAGGATCGGGTCGCGCGACGGTCCGGCCTTGGCCGTCTTCGGCTTCTTGGCCTTCTTGGATGTCTCCTCGACGCCGAGTTCCTCGGCACTCGATTCGGCTTCCTCCGGCTCGGCCAGCGCGGTGGCACCCCGCTGCCGGGATCGCTTGCCGGTGGGACGCTGAGGGCGGCTCACGACGACGGTCTGGCCGCCAGTGGTGTCCTCGTCGCCGTCGCCTGCGGCGTCAGCACTATCGCGCTCGTCGCTCACCGCATGCTCCTTTGTGTCGAGTCCGTCAGGGTTGGGGGTTCCCAGCCCGGTGTGCACCCTCCAGTGTCCACCATTGCCTATTCAGTTGAGCAGGGGCGACAGGACTTGAACCTGCAACCTGCGGTTTTGGAGACCGCTGCTCTGCCAGTTGAGCTACGCCCCTTCGCAGACGTCCCCCCACATAATTCGCGCGCTCCCCGTTCGGTCAACCCGAACCGACGGACAGCGCGCTCACGTGGGAAAACCCCGAGGTTCGAGTGTACAACGGCGCACCGGGCAGGTGTTAATCCGTTGCGTCGTCGAACCGGACCGGCTTGCGCAGTACCTGGCCGGTTTCCGGGTCCCATCCCGCCGAGATCGAGTTGTCGCCCTCGTGGCCCATCAGGGTGGTGAAGGCCTCCATCACCACCTCGCCGGTCTTCGCGTCGGTCAGCACGTTTCGGGAGGTGACGATGTCGGCGCCGAACCGCTCGGCGACGGAGTCGATGTACATGGTGCCGATCACCTCGTCGCCCTCCAGGATCGGCCGGTGGAACCAGAACTTCTGGTCCACCTGCACGATCTGCATGGTCTCGAAGCCCACGTCGACGTGCTGAAAGAAGTGGCGCTGGATCATGATCGCCAGGATCGACATGTAGGTCAGCGGCGCCACCAGGCCATCGTGGCCGAGCGCGCGGGCGGCGTCGACATCGATGCTGGCCGGGTCGTGGGCCTTGATCGAGTTCGCGTACTGCCGGATCTGTTCGCGGCCGACGGTGAAGGTCTCGGGGTACCGCCACACCATCCCGCGGATGTCAGTCTTGAGTGCCATGGTTATGCCAGCTTCGCGATAGCGATGGCGCGGCCGAAGATCTTCTTCCCACCCGTGGTGGCCGTCAGCGCGATCTGCACAGTCCTGGTGTCGGCGTCGGCCGACTTGATCCTGCCGCTGAACACGATCTCGGCGCCCACGCCGTCGTTGGGCACCGGCACGATCGCGGTGAAGCGGACGTTGAACTCGGTCACCGCGCCCGGGTCGCCGATCCACTCGGTGACGTAGCCGCCGCCGAGGCCCATGGTCAGCATGCCGTGGGCGATCGCGGTGTCCAGACCGACCTGCTTGGCGATCTCGTCGTCCCAGTGGATCGGGTTGAGGTCGCCGGAGACGCCGGCGTAGTTCACCAGATCCGCACGGGTCAGGGTGATGACTCTCTCGGGCAGCTCTTCGCCGACCTCGACCGAACCGAACTCACGCAGTGCCATCGTTGAAGCCACTCTCTCCGTTTTTCTCGCTGCGTCCCGCAAGCGTCGTGTACGTCTCCTGGACTACCTTGCCGTCCTGGTTGGTGACGACGTTCTTGGTGACGATGATGTCGGTACCGTGGGCCTGCCGAACCGAGTCCACGTACACGTCGCAGTAGAGCTTGTCTCCGGCCTGCACCGGCGCGAAGTACTTCAGCTTCTGGTCCACCCACACGATCTGGCGGTCGGTGATACCGACGCTGGCCTGGGCAAAAAACGCCGTCTGGGCCTGATAGCCGAACACGCACATGAACGTCGGCGGCGCCGGCAGCCCGCGGTAACCCAGTTCGGCGGCTGCTTCTTCGGAGAAGAACGCCGCATCGTCGTTGTGGACGGCCCTCGCGTACTCGCGAATCTTCTCCCGCTCCACCACGTAATGGTCGGGATAGCGGTAGTGCGCCCCGACGAGGGAAGCGGATAATGCCACGGGCCAGAACCTAGATCAGCGCGACTCTTTGTGCGGCTGATGTTTCCCGCAGTTCGGGCAGAATTTCTTCAGCTCGAGCCGGTCGGGATCGTTGCGACGGTTCTTCTTGGTGATGTAGTTGCGGTGCTTACACACCTCGCAGGCCATAGTGATCTTCGGCCGTACGTCGGTACTGGAGGCCACGTCCGTTGCCCTCTTTCACGCTCTAGTAGTTCGTTCCTGTAGCGGTGGGGAGGCTCGATCTCCCGACCTCACGATTATGAGTCGTGCGCTCTAACCAGCTGAGCTACACCGCCCCGATAGGCGCGGGCGGAGCCCCGCTCGCGTCCACCGAGCCCCCTAACGGAATCGAACCGTTGACCTTTTCCTTACCATGGAAACGCTCTACCGACTGAGCTAAGGGGGCCTGACCCGCGGAAGGCGAACCGCCGCCGTGGGCCTTAAAGAGGGTACAGCCTGCGGCTGGGCTCAGCCAAACCGCTCGTCAGGGAACCTTGACCAACGCAAATTGGCTCGCGGCGTTGTGCGGCTTGTTGCCGTCGCATACTCCGGGGTCGAAGAAGGAGCGGTAACCGGTGTTCGCGGCGGCGTCCCAGGAAAAGCTGTACGTGACGTTGTATTTCGTTTTGTCCTTGCAGGTTCGCGTGGCATCAACGGGCTCCATGATCCACGAGCCCACAGTCCAGTAAGCGTTCTTAGTCCAGTGCGGCTTCTTTCGCGCCGTGTCCGATGCCGAAAACTCAGCGACCTTGATGCACTGGTCGGCATCGTCATCACATGGGTCGGCGGCCCAGAATACGGTGGCCGTTGATTGATTCTTGAACAAGAAGTCATATGTCCCGACCGCGTTCCGCGTGATGTCGTCCGTTGCAGCGGCCGGCCCGGCTAGCCCAACCCCCACAACACTTGTCGCGAGAACCGAAGCCATTGCAAACCGCGTGAGTTTCATCCCGCTCCTACAAAGTTGACGTACCGCAGCGAGGCGGTAGACGAGGGTTACCGACGCTGATAATAGGCGTGGATCACAAACCCCGTGGGCCGAACCTAGCCAAGCAGGTGGGGGCCTAGTCTTAAGGCCATGGCATCGAATGACCGGCTGTATTTCCGCCAGTTGCTCTCCGGCCGGGATTTCGCCGCCGGAGACATGGTGGCACAGCAGATGCGCAACTTCGCCTACCTCATCGGGGACCGCGAGACCGGCGACGCCGTGGTGGTCGACCCGGCCTATGCCGCCGACGATCTGCTGGACACCCTCGAGGCCGACGGTATGCACCTGTCCGGGGTGCTGGTCACCCACCACCACCCCGACCACGTCGGCGGCACCATGATGGGCTTCACCCTCAAGGGTCTGGCTGACCTGCTCGAGCGCGCCGAGGTGCCCGTTCACGTCAATACCCATGAGGCGCCGTGGGTTTCACGTGTCACCGGCATCCCGATGAGCGACCTGACCACTCACGAGCACGGCGACAAGGTCGCCATCGGCGACATCGAGATCGAATTGCTGCACACCCCCGGCCACACCCCGGGCAGCCAGTGCTTCCTGCTCGACGGCCGCCTGGTCGCCGGCGACACCCTGTTCCTCGACGGCTGCGGGCGCACCGACTTTCCTGGCGGCAACGTCGACGACATGTTCCGCAGCCTGCAGCAGCTGGCCGCGCTGGCCGGTGATCCGACCGTCTTTCCGGGGCACTGGTATTCCATCGAGCCGAGCGCCGCGCTGTCCGATGTCAAGCGGTCCAACTACGTCTACCGGGCGTCGAACCTGGATCAGTGGCGCACGCTGATGGGCGGCTAGGCACCCTCATGCAAGCTGAATCCGTGGCCGACACTCTCTCGGCCGACGCCTTCCCCCCTCGGGGGATCCGATCCCGCGGCGCATCAATCACAAGGCGGTGTCATCGGGGCGATTTCAGAGGATGATTACCAAGGAACTCAACGACCGCCTGGCGAATCAACTCTGACGGCGAAGACCCCTCATCCTCGGCTCGACGCACAAGCTCAGCACGGATTGCACCAGGCAACCGCACACTGATCACCGGCGTCTTGCCCTTTGCCGCAACCCCCTTGGCCGGTCGCCCCATGCGGAGAAACGCCGGGTTCACCTCGAGCGACAGAATCTCTTCGACAGTCGGGGGATTGCCGGCGTAGTCCTCGGCCATGTCGGCGTAGTCGGCATCAGTAAAGCGCTTGCTGGTCATGTCACGCGTCCTTTCGTTGTCACGCCCGCTGCGGGCCATAATCGGGGTCAATGAACTCATCGAGGCCAAGCGACGCCACCAGGCCCGGGCGCAGCATCATCGCGTGGAACACCTCGGCGACAGCCGTCTCGGCGAGATCAGCAATGACTTCGATCCACGGCTGGCTGTCGGCCGCCGGGCCGATGAACAACACCGGCGCAGCGCCCTCACGCCGAGCGGCGATGATGACGCGCAGGACCGGAAAGCTCACGACCGTGCGGATTTCGTCCTCGCTGATGAGATGGTCCAGGGCGCTGGGCCTTATCTCGATCCGCACAAAGATAGTGTACGACACTTATGGCATGCTCGACTACTTCCAGGCCGCCTGCAGGGAGACCCGCGTCGACGTGCTGCGCAGTGCGGTCGAGCGGATGCGCCGAGCGACCGAGGAGACCCAGAACCGTTGGCGCAGAGCATAGTTCGACCCACCGACCGGGGTGGTACGGCTCCCCCGGTGGCTTGGGCTGATCGCCTCTTGGCAATCGGAACTTCGTTACGTAACGTCGGTACGAACAGTCGACCCTGCGACGAAGGAGCACCCATGAGCGGGCCGGTCAGCTATCGCACGGACGACGCGATCGCCGTCATCACCCTCGACGACGGCAAGGCCAACGCACTGGGCCCGAGCATGTTGGAGGCGATCAACGCCGCCCTGGACCGCGCCGAGGGCGAGGACGCCGGGGCGGTGGTCGTCGCTGGAAACGACCGGGTGTTCAGCGGCGGCTTCGACCTCAAGGTGTTCCGCTCCGGCGACATCGAGGCCTCAATCGCCATGCTGCAGGCCGGGTTCAACCTGGCCCACCGGCTGCTGTCCTTCCCCAAGCCGGTCGTGGCGGCCGTCACCGGCCCCGCGATCGCGATGGGTTCCTTCCTGGCGTGCAGCTTCGATCACCGAGTTGCCGCCCACAGCTACCACTTTCAGGCCAACGAGGTGGCAATCGGCATGGTGCTGCCCTACCCCGCCCTCGAGGTGATGAAGCTTCGGCTGACCCCGTCGGCCTTTCAGCAGGCGGTGGGTCTGGCCAAGACATTCTTCGGCGAGACCGCGCTGGCGGCCGGCTGGGTGGACGAGATCGTTCTGCACGACCAGGTGCTGCCGCGCGCCCTGGAGGCCGCCCGCGAGTTCACCACGCTGACCGCCGGTGCGCACCTGGCCAGCAAGATGCGGGCCCGGCAGGCCACGCTGGATGCGATGCGGACCGGCATCGACAACATTCACGCCGAGTTCGGACTGTCCTAGTCCGTGGCAAGGGTCAAGCAGCGCACGCCGGAGCTGCGCGACCGGGTGGTCGACGTCGCGGTGAGCACACTGTGCGAGGACGGCATGTCCGGCTTCACCACCCGCAGGGTGGCCGAGCGCGCCGGTACGTCGGTGCCCGCGGTCTACGAGCTGTTCGTCGACAAGGACGGACTGCTGAAGGCGGTGTTCTTCGAAGGGTTCCGCCGGCTCGGTGGGGAGCTGGCCGCCCTACCGGAGACCGCCGACCCGCTGGCCGACCTGCGGGCGCTGCTCCCGGTGTTCCGCCGGTTCTGCCTGGACTATCCGCCGCTGGCCCGGGTGATGTTCGGCCGCCCGTTCCAGGACCTCGACGCCGGGCCCGAGCTCGCGGCCGCGCCGACGGTGCGCGAGATCCTGGTCGGCAAGGTGCAGCGCTGTATCGACGCCGGAATGCTGGCCGGGGACCCGGTCGACGTCGCCCACGTATTGCTCGCTCTGGCACAGGGACTGGCCGTCCAAGAGGCGGGTCGGTGGCTGGGCACGTCGGCGGCGTCGGTCAACCGGCGCTGGGATGTCGGGGTGCAGGCCGTACTGGATGGCTTCGGCCGCTAGAGCCGCTCAGAGCAGAGCATCCGGGCGATCCCACTGCACACCCGCGAAGCGCCCGAAGTCGCTGTCGTAGGACACGATCCTGGCCCGGTTCTCGATCGCCAGCGCCGCCAGATGGGCGTCGTTGACCAGATTGCCACCGGCGCCCACGTCGTCGAGCAGCCGACCCAGGATGTCGTAATGCCGGACGCTCGGACTCACCAGCGCAGCGCCCGGGGCCTGACACCAGTCGGCGACCTGGCCCATGGCCTCATCGACGCGAAGCGGGGATGGGAACAGGCCCTCCTTTGTAGTCAATCGGATGAACGCAAGGAGCACCACCCACGTCAGCCCGACGGTATCGGACCCCGACAACGCGACATCGAGCCACCGCCGCGACGCTTGGTGGTGATTGCTGGCCGAATTCACCGCATACAGAAGCACATTCGCGTCGACGATCCTCACGCGCCGCGGCGCTGTCGACGAACCAGCTCCTCGTCTTCCAACTCGGCAGCCAACTGGAGGGCCCGGTCCAAATTAACCGCCGGCACCCCGAGGTCTGCCGTCCGAGTCCGAAACGGCGCCGCCGCGGACGGACCTTCCGCGCCATCGCGAATGGCGTCATTGAGCGCGGTCTTGAACGACACCCCGCGCCGCTTCATGACCCGGCGCAGCAGCGCGACCACGTCGTCGTCAAGGGTGACCGTCGTGCGCATGATGACATCATAGCATCAGCCATTCCGACAGCATGCTGTCAAAGACCGGCGCGGTGGGCCAGCTGCGGGCCGACCAACTCCGACGGCGGGCACAACCGGCCGGAAACCTGGTCCTAGTTGCCGGCGATCCACTGCCGCGCCTGCTCGACCTCTCCGGCCGGGAAGTGGCGGATCTGCGCGGAGACGAAGTGCGATCCCAGGTGCTCGGCGACGTCGGCGAGGTGGGAGTCGGTGACCACGGCGACCTTCTTGATGTGCTTCTCGTGGTCGCGCACGAAGCGGCGGCATGACCATCGCCCCGAAGCCGTCCCAGCCCGGGAAATGCGGTGCGTCGATGATGACGCCGGCCAGGTCTCCGGTCGATTCGATGTGCGGGTCGATGGTCTTGGCCAGTTCGGCGAAATCGTTCTTGTCGAAGGCCGACTCCGGATGCACATTGACGTCCTCCCCGCAGTGAACTGCGGGGATTCCTCGTGCCGGCCGGCTGTCTCGATAGGCGCTCATGCGGCTATCGCCGTGGGCTGGTCGGTAGTGGAGGTTTGTGCCGAGCGGCTCTGTCGCATCTTGGCCCGCGCTGCGCGTCAGGCTTTGATGCGCGCCACTGACCTCCGCGAGGGCGGATGTCTGCGGCCTCGCCGCTTGCGTGCTGATGCACTACGGCTGGACTTCGGCGACTCGTCGACGTCGTGACGATGCCCCCAGCCCTGACGGGCTGACGGCAAGTCCAGCCGATCGACCCCATCGACCCCGGTGCGGACATGCAGTCCCAGGCAGGCCGAAAACAGGTCCCGATCCTCTGTGATGCCGCATGCGCAGCGGTGGACCCGTTGCGAAAGCGGTTTCTTCTTGCGGTTCCCGCACAGGCAGGTTTGCGACAAGGCGGTGGTGCGTGGGTTGTACTCGTAGAGCTGCTGTCCGCCGGCGCTTTCAGCCTTGCGGCGCATCACCTCCACCAGCAACCCGGGTGCCCGGTCGCGCACACTGCGCGGAAAGTTCTTCTGCCACGACAAGTAATCGAGTCGCTCACAGGCGATATCGGCGCCGTGGCCCAACAGCCGGTTGCCCAGCGCCCCATGCAAGGTTTTGCGGTGCTCGGCCAGGCGGCGATGCAACTCAGCAACCCGGCCAGCGGTCCGCTGCGCGGCGTGCGAACGCCGCCAGCCGCACCGGACCCACGTGTGGGTGCCATCGGAGCGGAAACAGTCTGGTGATCCGGCGCGGTGCTGGCGATCCAGATGCCGTTGCGCGCGGCGCAGCCTCTTGGTGTCCAACCGGATGGCATCCGCCAACGGTTCCACCCAGCCCGACCAGCTCCCGTCGGCGCGCGACACGGCGACCGCGATCTGGCTCGGGCCGAGGTCGAACGACACCCGCCCATCGCCGACCGGGTGCCGGCGGGTCGGACGCCCATCACAGACCAGTTGCATCCGGTAGGTGTCGCTGCCGTTGATCACCGTGCGCACAATCCGGGTCGACAACACCTTCCCGGCCGCGATCAGCGCTTCGATCTCAGCGAGCTCGGCCTGCTGCTCACGGCCGCGCCGCCCCGACACCGCCGGCGCGGCGATCGGCGCCACGAACCCCGCGCCCCACTGCAACCCGACCAACCGCCCAGCATCATCGGTGTTCGGCCGCAGCGCACCATTGCCGTCCTTGGCCGCCACCGAATGCAGACCGCGCCGGGCGTTCTTGAACCGCGGCTTGCCCTTCTTGCCGACGTGCCACTGGCGCACCGCATCAAACGCTCGCACCCCCAGATTCTGGGTCTCCTGCGCCGGCAGATGTTCACGCACCCACGACTTGCGCAGCGACGACGCGAACGACTGTGCGGCATCGGCGGTGAACCCATGCGCAGCCTGCACCGCCCCAAAGGCGGCACCACGCCTCTTACGCTCGGCGGCCGTGCGTCGCGGCAATTCGCGCGCCGCCTGCCAGGCCGGATCGGCCTTCACCGCGCGGCTACGCCCGATGAACTCGCCCAGCACCGCGTTATACACCCGCACCCCGGTGAAGAACCGAGTGCCGATCTGGCCGCACTGCGTTGGGGTCGGCCGCAGCGGCCACGACCGCACATGGGTGGGCGCGCCCTTCGGGCGTTTACGCGCACGCGGCTTGCGCACCGGCTCGGCGGCCGGTGTCGGCGCCATGCGATAGGCCTTACCCACAAGCTCAACCGTAGAGGTGACCACTGACACAAACGACGTATCGCCGTAAACGGCACAGCGTGTCGCTGCTGCACGCCCACCTCGTCTTCGTAACCAAGTTCCGACGCAAACTGTTCACCGATCCAATACTCACCTTCGCCGAAACCACCATGCGTACCGTGTGCGCCGAGCTCGATGTCGAGTTGGTCGAGTTCAACGGCGAAACCGACCACGTGCATGTGCTGGTCGCCTATCCGCCCACGCTGGCGATTTCCGTTCTCGCGCAGCGGCTCAAGGGCCGCACCGCTTACGCGGTGCGACGCGAATTCACCGGCGCGTGTGTGCGCGCCCGCATGCGCGGACACCTGTGGTCGCCGTCCTACTTCGCCGTCTCCTGCGGAGGCGCCCCGCTGTCGATCATCAAGCAATACATCGACGGCCAAGCCCGACCTCTCTGAACGCCGGGCTACGCCCGCCGACACACCGGATGGGCTCACCCCGCCATAAATGGCGAGGCTTGCGCCCAAGAATTCGGTCAACACCGATGTGGCCGTATCGAGGTCGTACTTGATCATGGTCACCATCGTGCACCCGAACCCAAGGCCCGGTAATGGGCCAAGGTCATCGAGTCCAAGGATGGGTTAGTCCGTGACCGCGAGCAGACGCAGAATCGCATCGATCGCACACTTTTCGTGCGATTGTGCGTCTGCTCGCCGGGAAAGCCACCCGCTGACTCTGCGACTCAGAAGCCCGTGTGCTGGTCGAACTGGTTGTGCGACGCCAAGTCGGTGGCCGCCTGGGCGTGCGAAGCCGACGGGTCGTGGCTGACGTCGAACAGCGAGTGGCTCGAGTAGTCGGTCGCCGCGTGCGACGACTGGTCGAACGCCGAGTGATCCGGCGCCGGGGCCGCCACGTGGGTCGACGACTCCAGTGCCGAGTGCTGGTCGACGTCGGCCGACGCGTGGCTGGCACCCACCGAGGTAGCACCGCTGGCTGCGCTGCTGCCCTGCGCCCCGGTGATGACCGAGGAGCCGTGCGAACCGGACGCCACCTCGCCATCGCCGACCGCCGAACCGCCGGTCTGGATGACCGCTCCTTGGCTGCCCGGCGCGTGCGTCACGACGCCCCCACCGGAGCTGATGGTGCTGTGCCCGCCCAGCGAGGCGCTGTCCTGGCCGAGGATGTCGGTGTGGGTGCCGAAACTGTTGTGAGCGTTGGCATTTCCGCTCAATCCGGTCTGCCCGGCCGACGCGGCCGCGTTGGTGGCGCCAGCCACCTGGACGGTGCTGTGCGCGCCTAGGGTGGTCGCCTCGTGGTTGAGGAAGTCCGCGCTGCCACCGGCCCCGGCGGTTGCGCCCGCAGCCACATTGGTGTGAGCACCGAGGTTCGCGCCGGCGATCGGTGGGGCAACCTCCGCGTTGGTGTGGCCGCCGAATGCGCTTGCGATATTGGTCTGTCCGCCGAACCCGCCGCCCAAGTTGGACTGCGCGCCGAAGCCACCGGCCACGGTGGACTGGCCACCGAGTGCGGCACCCTCGTTGTGCAGGAAGCTCGCGGCCGCGTTGTTGGAGGCCGCTGCCTGGGTGCCGACAGCAGCACCACCGAGGGGGCTTACGATCCCGGCCGAGGTGGCCGTGGTCATGGCGTTGTTGCCGGCGGCGCTCAGACCGCTCCCGCCGAGACCGATCGCCCCGCCGCCGCCAGCAGCGGTCTGGTTGGCGAAGCTCGCGCCACCGAGCGGACTGCTGACGCCGGCGCTGGAGGTGGAGCTGAAGTTCTCCTGCGTGCTGAGCCCGCTGTTGACAGAAGGCGTGCCCGCAGAGTTGGTGTTCAGCGCCGCGCGACGCTCAGCGTCGATTCCGCTGCTGGTCGAAAAGCGCGCGCGATCGACGGTTTCCGCGCTGCCACCCGCGGCAAGTCCGGTGCCGATGTTGGCCCCGGCGTTGCCGCCGACCTGCCCGCCGAGTTCACCACCCCCGCCGATCTGGGCTCCGCCACCGGCTTGTCCGCCGAGTTGTGTTGCGCCACCGAGTTCTGCACCGCCGGCGACCTGTCCGGTGCCGCCGACGCCGAAGCCGGTGCCAATGCCGCTCTCTCCGCCGACGCCAGCCTGTGCTCCCAGACCGGCATTGAAACCGCCGCCGACCTCCGCACCGCCACCGACACCGACACCGAGTCCAGTGCCCAGACCGACCTGGCTACCCAGACCCGTGCCCAGACCGACCTCAGTACCAAGCCCAGCGTCGAAACCACCGCCGACCTCCGCACCGCCACCAACACCGAGTCCAGTGCCCAGACCGACCTGGCTACCCAGACCCGTGCCCAGACCGACCTCAGTACCAAGCCCAGCGTCGAAAGCACCGCCGACCTCCGCACCGCCACCAACACCGAGTCCAGTGCCCAGGCCGACCTGGCTACCCAGACCCGCATTGACCCCACCGCCGGCGCCACCGCCGAGTTCGGCGCCGCTGCCGATGCCCAGGCCTGTCTCGAGCCCGCCGCCAAGAGCCGTGCCGAGTCCGGCACCGATGCCCTCGCCGACCGCGGCCGCCAGGCCGGTACCGGCGTCGGCACCGACCTGCAGCGCCTGGTCGCCGATCACTTGAGCGACGGGTGCGGCGAGGAACGGCACAGCCTCGGCCACCGGTGCGAAGCCGTACTGGTCCGAAACCGTCTGAGCCAGAGAGGAAACCGGGTCAGCGCCGACCAGTTGAAGACCGGGGATCGCCGAGGCGGCCACGGACTGGATCTGCTCGGGGCTGATGTTGGCCAGACCGGCATTGGCCAGCGCGGCATTGGGGTCAGCGACGAACGTCTGCGCGGCGCTCTCGTTGCGGAACAGGTCCAGGATGAATTGCAGCAGGGAGTCCATATAGGGAGTGCCTTTCTCGTAACTCGAACACTTTTCGCCGGCCCCGCCCGGTGACTGATTGCCACGCTATGGCGAAGCTCCCGCCCCCAACATGGGGCGCAGTCCCCTACCCGACAGGGCCCCTACCGGGATGTCCCAGCAATCCCCGTTAGGGGATTAGGGGATTCGGTTGGCCGGACTGCGCGTGAGCAGGAAACTTCCCACCTCGAACGCCATAAATACTGATCACGAACCACCCACCCGACAACCCGGGTGCCCGAACCGATCCCCAACTGTTACCCGGAAATCGACACTCAGGAAAGTTCCAGCAAACGCACAGGGCCTCGGCGTCCGTCGCTGGGACGGACGCCCCGCATCAGGCGGCAGCTACACCGCGTGGTGATGGTGGTCGCGCCAGTGGTTCGGATGCTCAGCCAGCCACTGTCGCTCCACCCGCTGCACCCGGTGATGTTCGACCGTGATCATCAGCGCGCCGGCGATCAGCAGCCCGGCCGCCACCGCAACCAAGACCGCCAGCGGCCCGTGGTCGTTGTAAGCAAGGGCCGCAACCACTCCGGCCATGCCGACCACACTGAGGGCGATCAGCAGCAGACCTGGAAACCACAGCGTGTCGATGAACGATTCACCGGCATGGGGTTGAGTTGTTCGGGAGTGATCCACCGGATCACGAAATGCACCCTTCATGGCGTCTCCCTTTCTCGACGAGACGCTTCCAGCCTACGCCGGTTGTGAGCTAAGTCACTACCCGCCTTCGCACTTCGGCGCGGGTCGCGCAGCGCTAATTGACTGCGGCGTCAGTCAGGACGGGCGAGCAACCCTACGGCTTGGGCGTCAGTGCGCTGCCCTCGAGCCACTTGTCCCACGGAACGGTCCAGTCGCCGTTCTGCCACGGCTGCAGCGACGGGCCGCCGGTGTGGCGCACCTCCACGACGTCGCCCGGCTGCGAGAACCTGAAAAACCACGCGGCGTTCTCGCCGTTGAGGTTCAAGCAGCCGTGCGAGGTGTTCGTGTTGCCCTGCGCCCAGACGGTCTCGTTGAGCTGATGCAGGTAGATCCCGTCGGTGCTGATCCGGGTGGCGTGCGGGATCTTCAGCTTGTAGCCCATCGACGAGGAGACCGGCAGACCGTAGGTGGACGAGTCCATCGTCACCACGTCGGCCTTGTCGATCACCGTGTACACCCCGGGCGGCGTCCAGAACGAGAACGTCCGTCCCGCAATGGTTTCGGTGCCACCGCGGCCCATCGACGTCGGCATGCTGCGCACCAGCTTGCCGTTGTCGAAGACGTTCACCGTCTTGGTGATGTCGTCGGCGATCGAGATGTGCGCAGCACCGATCCTCAGCGTCGCCTTCTCGTTCTCCTGGCCGTAGAGCCCGTCACCGAGTCGCACCCCGAAGATGTTGGCCGCCACCGTCACCGTGGTGCCCGGCGCGTAGTACTTCTCCGGACGCCAGTGCGCGGTCGCATCGTCGAGCCAATACCACGACCCCTGCATCGGCGGGTTGGTCCTGACGACGAGCTGACGCTCGGCCGCGGCCTTGTCGGCGATCGGCGCGTCGAAGCGCGCCGCGATGATCGTGCCGATGCCGTAGCGCCGATCCTCGTGGATCGGCAGTCCGCCCGGCGTCTCCAGGTAGACCGCGGTCACGTTGTTCGGTGTCGCGGTCGCAAACGACGTGGTCCGGGCCAGCGGAATTCCGCTGGTGCCGCGGCTGGCGACCTGCATGGTGTAGCTGCGCCCATACTTCAGCGGTTCGGTCGGCTGCCATAACCTGCCGTCCGGCGAGATCGCACCGGCAACGGCATTGCCGTAGTCGTCCTGCAAGGTGACGTTGGTCAGCGTGCCGTCGAGAACCGCGGCGGTCACCCGGGTGAGCGGGCTGAGCTCCGCTGCGCCGTTCGCCGGGGCAACACCCAGCACCGGCGGCGTGGGCGCCGCCGGAGCCAGCTCGGCCGCGGCGCTGGCGGTGGCCGTCTTGCAACCGCCCACGCAGCCGGGCAGCCCGGCGACGTCGCTACCCAGGATCCCCAGGAGCAACACCGCCGCGACCAGGCCAGTCGTGCGGACACGACGGGGAAGACTCACCGAAATTCGCTCCAGAACTGGTCGACGATTGTGTTGCCGGCGTCACCATTGACGCCTGAATCATAGACGGAATCCGGGGTCGGATGTCACCCGATGGCGGCCGCCCCGCCGCCGACCGACAGCAAACTCACGTCACTTAGCGGGGCCCAACTTTCTGCCGCGTCAGCGGCGCCCGTCGGTGCACGTCCCGGCCCAGTGGTGCGGTAGCTTTCGGGGCAACTTGGTCGATGCCCAGGAGGTCGGGTGCAATGAGAACGCGTACCGTCACCGCTGTCGTCGCGGCGGCAACGGCGTCGGTGGTCGGTGTGTCGTCGGCGGCGCCGCAGGCGCGTGCGGCAGTGGTCACCCCGGGCAGCGCCACCAACTGGGACGCCACCGGCATCGACAAGTTCTACGGCCTGGACTGGAACACCATGCCGGGGCCCACCGTCGCCGGCCCCGGCGTCTACGGCCCGACCGCCGTCGCGACGTTTCACCTGCTCCAGGACTACATCCAGGTGGCGGCCATCGACCAGGCGCTCAAGACCAACCCTGTGCCGAACGGCGTCGTCAGCTCCGGCCGTGGTGCGGGCAACGCCAGCGCCCTGATCAGCCAGTACGCCATGAACGGCGATCCGACGCTGCAGAACACCAACTGGCTGCTGGACAACAACATCGACCGGCCCAACGGCGGCTACGCCTCGCGCTACCCCGCCTGGTCGATCGTCAACGTCAACCCGCTGCCGACGCCGACCGACACCGGCGCGCCGATCATCGACGTCGGCTACGAGTACGCGTGGAACTCCGACGTCCCGGCCTACGCGCTTAACCTCGTCGCCCTGCTGAACTCGATCACCGAGTACGCCTACCGCTACCGCAAGCAGGACGTCACCACACTGCCGGCCCCGCTGCTGAGCCCCGATGGCAAGACTGTCAACTTCGACGCCCCGCCCGGCCACTACATCGTCGAGACCGACAGCACCTACACCTTCGAACCGCTCTCGCCGGGCAACACCACGATCTACGTGACCTACAAGTCGAAGGACCTGGCGATGCTGCGGCCGCTGCGCGACGTCGGCGGCGCGGTCGGCAACCTCGTCGCCGACGCCGTCGAGCCGGTGCTGACGGTGATCGTCAACGCCGGCTACCCCGACAACAACCCGGTCAGCCCACCCGAGGTGTACACACCGTTCTCGCTGCTGCCGCCGCCGAAGGTCGTCGGCACTGCGCTGCACCAGATCCCGGGCGCCGTCCAGCAGGGCGTCGAGAACGTCAAGCGGGACCTCGGCATCGGCGGCGACAGGTCCACCCGGCCGTCGAGCGCGGCCAAGGCCGCCACGGCGTCGACCGCCGGTCGGGTCAGGGCCGAGTCGCAGGCCGCCAAGGGTTCCAGCGGCACCGGGCACACCAGGCGCGACTGAAAGCTAGTGCAGCGCACTGCCTTTGAGCCAGTCACTCCACGACAGTGTCCAGTCCCCGTTCTGCCAGACCGGCAGCGGCGGACCGCCGGTGTTGCGGACCTCGACGACATCGCCGGGCCTCGAAAAGCCGTAGAACCATGCCGCGTTCTCACCGTTGAGGTTCAGGCACCCGTGTGAGGTGTCGGTGTTGCCCTGCGCCCACACGGTGGCGTTCAGTTGATGCAGGTAGATGCCGTCGGGGCTGATGCGAGTGGCATACGGGATGGTCTCCCGATAGCCCAGCCGCGAGTTGATCGGCAGGCCGTAGGTCGAGGAGTCCATGATCACCGGGTTCGCCTTGTCCATCACGGTGTAGACGCCGGGCGGGGTCCAGAACGACAGGGTCTGCCCGCCGATGGTCTCGGTGCCGCCGCGGCCCATGGACGTCGGCATGGTGCGCACCAGCTTGCCGTTGTCGAAGACGCTGACCTGCTTGGTGGTGTCGTCGGCGACCGAGACATGGGCGTCGCCGATGGTGAACGTCGCGGTGCTGTCCTCCTGGCCGTAGAGGCCGTTACCGAGCGGGACTCCGTAGATGTCGGCCTTCACCGTCACCGAAGTGCCTGGCGCATAGTACTTTTCGGGTCGCCAGTGCGCGTTCTGGTCGTCCATCCAGTACCAGGAGCCCGTGACCGGCGGGGTGGTGGTGACCCGGAACCGTCGCTCGGCGGCGGCCCGGTCGGCGATGGGCTCGTCGAAGTGTGCGACGACGATGGCGCCGATGCCGAGCGTCGCGCCGTCCAGCGGCTGGCCGCCCGGGGCGGTCAGGTAGACCTCGGTCTGTTTGCCGGGGACCAGGGTCTGGAAGGTCGAGGTCGCCGTGGACGGCACACCGCCGGGCCCGCGGGCGTCGACGGTCAGGGTGTAGGTGCGCCCGTAGCCCAGCGCGATGGTGGGTTTCCAGGTCTTGAAATCCGGGGTGACCACGCCCGGCACGAACCTGCCGGCGTCGTTGACCATCGTGACGTGGGTGAGCATGCCGGTATGCGCGACGGCGGTGATCGCTGCCAGCGGGTCGACGTCGGTGGCCCCGTCGGCGGGGCTGACGGCGACGACCGCGGGATCCTTCGACGGCGCGGGTTGCGGCACCCGCGCGGCGGCCTCGGTACGGCATTGCTCCGGGCAGTGCGGCGCCGTGGAGATCACCACGCCGCCCAGGACGGCCAGCACCGCCAACACTGCGGCCAGGTACGCCCCGCGCGCACGACGACTCAAAGACACCGGATCACTCCACAAAGGTCGGCCATTCTCGCCGCGACACCCACCCGAACGGATGAGGCCCCTGAATCATAGACGGATCGAGTGACCGAATCGTTCTGCGCAAATGCGCGTGCTTCGTCACAAGATGGACAAGACTTCAGCACATGACCGAACCCGGTATGACCCGTGTCGCGGTGTATCTGGACTTCGACAACATCGTGATCTCGCGTTACGACCAGGTCAACGGACGCAACTCTTTTCAACGCGACAAGGCCAAAGGTCTCGAGGCGGCAAAGCTGGCCCGGGCGCGGGTGGACGTCGGCGCGGTGCTCGACTTCGCGTCGTCGTTCGGGACGGTGGTCCTGACGCGCGCGTATGCCGACTGGTCGGCCGACGTCAACGCCGAGTACCAGGAGCAGCTGGTCGGTCGCGCGGTCGACCTGGTGCAGCTGTTCCCGGTGGCGGCCTACGGCAAGAACGCCGCCGACATCCGGCTGGCCGTCGACGCCGTGGAGGACATGTTCCGGCTGCCCGACCTCACCCATGTGGTGATCGTGGCCGGCGACTCCGACTACATCCCGCTGGCGCAGCGCTGCAAGCGGCTGGGCCGCTACGTGGTGGGCATCGGGGTGGCCGGGTCCTCGAGCCGATCGCTGGCGGCGGCGTGCGACGAGTTCGTCATCTACGACGCGCTGCCCGGCGTGCCGGTGTTCGAGCCGCCCCGCGAGGCGGAGAAGCCGAGCACCAAGAGCACCAAGTCCCCCGAGCCCGAGCCACCCGACACGCAGGCCGCCGCGACGGCACTGCTGAAGCGGGCGCTGCAGATCGGCCTGGAGAAGGACGACGTCGAGTGGCTGCACAACTCGACGGTCAAGGCCCAGATGAAGCGGATGGACCCGTCGTTCTCGGAGAAGTCGTTGGGGTTCAAGTCCTTCAGCGACTTCCTGCGGTCACGGGCCGACCTGGTCGAGCTCGACGAGAGCTCGACCACGCGGATGGTGAAGCTGCGCTAGGCGGCGGCGAAGGACCAGTTGCGCATCGGCGACGTCGCCGACAAAGTGGATCTGCCGGAGTATGCAATCTAGGCAACATCGTCCGGCGCCCACTGTGGGGGTTGTGCAGGAATTTCGCGGCTTTCCCCTGCATAGGGCCCACGCTCGGCGGGGATCAGCTCACGGCGCGGGCCAGCAGCCAGGCCTCGCCGTCGCCCTCCCCCGCGGCCAGCTGCTCGAGGGCCGCGAACGCCTGCGGCAGTTCGCCGGCGCTCACGCGGAACGGCCCGGGTCGGGCCCCGACTTCACTGAGCGCGCTGATTGCCAGCAACCCGCCCGGAGCCAACCGCTCGACGATGGCGCGGTCCAACCTGCGGTCGCGAAACTTGTGGCAAACGATGACATCTGCGGGTGGCCCAGCCGGCAGTCCCTCGTCGAGGTCGGCAACCTCGAAGCGGCACCGGCCGCCAATCCCGTTGGAGGCGGCCAATTCCCGGGCCCGCTCGATCGCCACCGGCGACACGTCGACACCGACAACGTCCAGCCCGCGCAACGCCAGCCACACCGACACACCGCCCTGCCCGCACGCCAGATCGATCGCATGACCTGAAGTCGGGAACGGGTGGTCGGCGGACACCACGGGTGGCCCGACCTGGGCAGGCCCGCGGTCGGCATAGCGCTCGTCCCAGCGCACACGATCGGTCTCGGCCACGCTCTCACCGTAGTGACCGAAATTGTCTGCCGCACCGTTGCCGCTGGACAGGGCGCGTAGAGTGGTACTCGAACCGCCTAATAGTCAGCGGAGATCGTGGACACACGCTTTGATGTGGTGATCCGGTCCCTTCAGGGGCCGCCCACGGTCGATCTTCCAACAAAGGACCCTCTTTGAACCTCTTTTCCCACCCGGTGGAAACCGAGCCGACCTCACCGAAGGACGCGGACTCGGCGCCCGTGGAGAACCCGGTGTTCTCCGACCGCGAAGCGAACCGTCAGCCGAAAAACACTGGCGGACAATAGAATTCGGACGCCGGCCGGGGCCCTCCGTTGTCGCTGTGTGAAATCGGAGATCGACGTGCTATGCTTCGTGCAACGTTGACGTCCCAAAAGAGCCGCCAACACGTCGTGGAACACCTTCACTTCACCGGCCACCCGGGCCGAGTTCAGTTGATTAAGTGCCCCCGAAGCACAGAGTCTCGCGGCGATCGATTTTGCCCACCGGCAATCTCGCCAACTTTGTGTTGACCTGCGCCTGACGATCCCGTCGCGAGGACCGGCACACCTGATGCCTGAAAGGCACCATGAACCCCGATAAGACCTTCGCCGACCTCGGCGTGCCCGCACCACTGGTGCGCGTGCTCACCGACGGCGGCATCACCCATCCATTCCCGATCCAGATCTCGACCCTGCCCGACACCCTGGCTGGACGCGACGTGCTGGGCCGGGGCAAGACCGGCAGCGGCAAGACGCTGGCGTTCTCGATTCCCCTGATCAGCAGGCTGGCCAACAGCACGCGGCGCCCGTCACGGCCCGCCGGTCTGGTGCTGGCCCCCACCCGGGAGCTGGCCACCCAGATCACCGCGGCCCTCGCGCCGCTGGCCGAGGCCTACGGCCTGAAGGTCACCACCATCTTCGGTGGCGTCCCGCAGCTCAAGCAGGTCCGGGCACTGAAAGCCGGTGCCGACATCGTGGTGGCCTGCCCCGGCCGCCTCGAGGACCTCATGCGCCAGAAGCTGATCACCCTCGACGGCGTCGAGATCACCGTGATCGACGAGGCCGACCACATGGCGGACCTCGGCTTCCTGCCCGGCGTGACGCGCATCCTGGCGGCCACGCCCGCCGGTGGGCAGCGCCTGCTGTTCTCCGCGACGCTGGACAACGGTGTCGACAAGTTGGTCAAGCGGTTCCTGCGCAACGAGGTGTCACACGCCGTCGATTCCGACACCTCCCCGGTGGACGCGATGACCCATCACGTGTTCCACGTCGCCGGTGTCGAGGCCAAGAACCAGCTGGTACACACGTTGGCTTCGGGTACCGGGCGCCGCATCCTGTTCCTGCGCACCAAGCACCATGCCCGCAAGCTGGCCAAGCAGCTCAATCAGGCCGGTATTCCGTCGGTGGACCTGCACGGCAACCTTTCCCAGCCTGCTCGTGACCGCAACCTGGCGGCGTTCACCGCGGGCACGGCGCGGGTCCTGGTGGCCACCGACATCGCCGCGCGCGGTGTGCACGTCGACGACGTCGAGCTGGTGGTGCACATCGACCCCCCTGCCGAGCACAAGGCCTACTTGCACCGCTCCGGACGCACCGCACGCGCGGGCCGGGCCGGTGACGTCGTCACCGTGGTGTTACCCGAGCAGCGCCGCGATACCCAGGCGCTGCTGCGCCGGGCCGGCATCAGCGCCACGCCGCAACAGGTTTCAGCCGACTCCGAGTCGGTGCGGGCTTTGGTCGGCGAGGTGGCGCCGTATCAGGCGCCGGTCGCCGCACCCGTCACTCCCCCACCCGCAGCGCGCCCCCGCTCGGGCCCGGCCCGCAGCGGCCGCCCGCGGTCGCGCCGGCCTCGCTCCAGGGTTGGAGCGAAATAGATTTCGCGCTGGCGGTCCCGCCGGGCGAACACTGGATGTCGCAAGCAGGCATCCAACTCAATGAAAGAAGAAAGATAGATGGCGCAGGGAACTGTGAAATGGTTCAACGGCGAAAAGGGCTTCGGCTTCATCGCTCCTGACAGTGGCGAGCAGGATCTGTTCGTACACTACTCCGAGATCCAGGGCAACGGCTTCCGTTCGCTCGAGGAGAATCAGCGCGTTCAGTTCGAGGTTGGCCAGGGCCCCAAGGGTCCCCAGGCTACTCAGGTGTCCGCGGTCTGATCGGACCCCAGACCAACCAAGGGCTGGCACGGCAATGCCGTGCCAGCCCTTGGCATTTGGTCAGCTGGTGCGGGCGGTGTCAGCGGCACTCTGCGCCGCGGCGGCTTTGACCAGCCGATCGGCCGCCTGGTATTCCGCGCTGTCCTGATCCGCGACGGATACCGACATGTCGGCGGCGCGCCGCAGCACCATCATGCCGAGCTGCGGCGTGGTCATGTGCGGGATGACGAGCAGTCGCGCGCTGGCGAGCTTGCCGACTACCACCATGATGCGCTGCCGACTGTCGTTCCAGCGCATCTTGAGCAAGGCGGCCGAGGACTGGGTGACCATCAGCGGCGCACCGGACGTCGCCGACCAGTTGATGGTGATGTCGACGATCTCACCCAGCGGCGTGTGCAGAACGTCGATCAGTTCGGGCAGTTCACCGGCCAGCGATCCGGTGCGTGGCCACCACGCTCCGTCGATATCCCCGCCCAGCGGGGTACTGAGGGTCAGGCGAACCGGGCTGGCAGTGCGTCGCGGTGCGCGCATCCCGTTCACGGGAACGCCGGTTCGGCCGCATGGTGGTCCATCAGGCAATTCCTCACGAACAGCCCGCTACTTCGCAACGGATCTAGTCTGAGATTACACCCCGCGACTCGAAGTGCTTTCGGGCGACAGCGGATAGACGCAGTTTTCGGGGCGGTATGCGCCCTCAGCCGATGGACACCAGGTGGTCGATCGAGTCCCTGGGCAGATCGCCGTCCACGATCGCCGAGACCTCCAACCGGTTCAGTGCGATCGCCCCCTTGTGGTTGTCCAGAAAGGCGACATCGGCCGCATCCCGGCCGGTCGCGATGCGGACCAGGCTCTGCCGGGGCGCCAGCAGAGTCCCGTCGACGACACGCCACTGCCCGTCGACGTAGGCCTCGGCAACAGCGTGGAAATCCATCGGATACAGGCCCGGCGCATACACCGACACGACCCGTGCGGGCACGTTGACCGCACGCAGCAGCGCGACCACCAGGTGCGCGAAGTCGCGGCACACCCCGGCGCCGGCCAGCAGCGTGTCCACCGCCCCGTCGAGCGGGTCGCTGGAGCCGGGCACGTAGTTCAACCGGGTGCCCACCCACAGCGACACCCTCTCCAGCAGCGCCGCCGAATCGAGGTAGTTGCCGAATTCCGTTGCGGCGAAACCGAAGAACTTGTCGGACTCCGCGTAGCGGCTGGGCCGCAGGTACATCGACAGGTCGTATTCGGTCACCGGAGCCGGGTCGGTCCGTCCCACGATCGTCGCGGCGTAGTCGACAACCAGATTCCCCTCCGCGACATCGAGTTTGTGGATGCGGTTGCCGTGCCCGCCGCTGATCTCCAGCGCCGAGACGGCCGACCCGTTCAACACGAACGACAACGCCTCGTAGACCGTGGTGCCCGGATGCGGCGCGACGGCGATCTGGAACTCCAGCGTGGTCGGCGCGATGATCGCGACCTCGAGCCCGGCGGCCACCTGTCGTCTCATGTCGTACATGATCGCTCAGTTTTGCTCAGATACCCAACGCAGTCATCAGCTCCGGCATAGCCACGGTGGCGAAACCGATTGCGCTGTCACCGATGCCGTAGGGCAGCACCAGGGTGTCGGCGTGGACCAGCGCACCGCAGGAGTACACGACGTTGGGGACGTAGCCGTTCTGCTCGTCGCCGGCCGGGCTCAGCAGGGGCTTTCGCAGCCGGCCGATGATCCGGGCCGGATCATCGAGGTCGAGCAACATCGCGCCGATCCGGTAGGTGCGCATCGGCCCGACGCCATGGGTGAGCACCAACCACCCGGCATCGGTCTCGATCGGCGAACCACAGTTGCCCAGCTGCAACACTTCCCAGCTCTCAGCCGGAGACTGGCATTCCTGTGCTTCGGTCCAAACATACGGGTGGTCGGAGAAGGTGATGGCATTCGATTCGCGGTCGGCTCGCGACAGTGCCGCGTAGCGGCCGCCGATGCGGCGTGGGAACAAAGCCAGACCTTTGTTCGCCGCGGCCGGGCCCACCATCGGCGTCGAGGTGAAGGTCCGGAAGTCCGTTGTGGCCAGCAACTGCTGGCTGATGTCCGAGCCGCTGTAGGCGGTGTAGGACGCGTGGAACGTCACCGAGCCGTCGTCATCGACGAAACGGACGAAGCGGGCGTCCTCCATGCCGACCTCCTCGGCGGGCATGGCGGGCCACAGAACGCGCTCGGAAAGCGGCACGCGGGAGTCGAATTCGACGCCGTAACTTCGCTGCGCGATGGCGCGGATCTCGTCGGCGGTCCGCTGCACATGCCCGCGGGTGCTCATGTGGTTCTCGAGGTTGGCCAGTTGCCCGTCGAGGTCGGCCCGGGTGAACTGCTCGCCGAGGGCGGCGAGGACGAATTCGGCTGCCTCGCCGGAGTCGTCGAGCCGGGCCAGTTCGATGCGGAAGACCGCGGGGTCGAGGAGAGCCGGTGTGGTCTCGCCGACGGTGGCGAGCGCGACCGGGCGGTCGATCCTGGGCTGTCCGGCCGCGTCGATGACCCCGGTGCGGAACCCGATGGAGGATCGGTGCCCTTCTCCGATGCCGCGGACGCTCATCACGAACCGCAGGCTGCCGGAGGCCGTTCCGGCCTGGTCGGGATGCGCAACGATGCTCGGGTTGCACAAGGCGGCACCCTCGATCGCAAACTCGCTGGTGAATGTGGCGCCCAGCAACAACATTCGCGGTTCGGACAACTCCGCGCCGGGTCGAAGGCGGTCCGCGAGCTCGAGAGCGTTCCGGCGGAAGGCACAGGACAGTTCGCGGTGTCGGCCGTCGAATCGGGTGATGACGTCGTCCAGGGACACCAGCACCTCGTCTTCGCTCAGGGCCAGGATCCTCGACAACACCGCTGCCGTTCGGGGCTCCTGGTGCTCGAATCCCTCCAGCCCGGGTACGAACAGTCTGGCGATGACGCGGGACGGATCGGCCCGCAGCCGCTGCGAACTCCGTGTCACTACGGGTGCGATCGCCGAGGTCATCTCTGCAGCAGAGATATTCGTTGGGCGTGCTGAAGGGTCGAGATGACGGCCAGCGTGGACTCCGCACCCTGGTTGCGGTTGACCCCGTGCTCGTGCAACCCATCGAAGCCGGCGCCGGTCTCGGGGTCCCACATGCGCTGTCCGAGGTCGTTGACACCTTCGAACCAGGCCGCCGCGGCGCGAACCCCTTCGGGCCACCTCGCGCTGGCGTCCACGGCAGCGGCGCGCGCGCATGCGTCGGCCAGGGCTGCCGCTTCGATCGGCTGCTGGTCGAACGCGGGCCGCGGGTCGCCGGGCCCGCGACCGCCGACCGGAGTGGGCGAAAGGTGGCCACCGTCGGTCTCGATGTCGAGTAGCCAGCCGAGCAGCCCCAGGCCGCGCTGCCACAGTTTGGGTGCCTCCAGCGCCACGCCGGCCGCGATCATCGCCTCGGCGAGCACGGCATTGGCGTAGCTGAGCCGGGGCTCGAGCCACGGCCATTCGGCGGACTGGCCGTTCGACGTCCGTGTCGAGACGGCGTAGTCGCTGATCAGTTTGAGCGCCGCCCGATGATCGGGGTGGGCGGAGAGAACCTCGGCGGCACCCAATGCCGCATACGCCATCGACCGTGGATGCGGCGAGCGCCCCTGCGCGGCACGCTCGAACTGAACCAGCGCCATCTTGCGCACCCAGGTGACCTCACTTCGCGCCACCGCCGTTCCCAGTCCCCAGACGCATCTGCCCCAAGAGTCGTCCAGGCTGGGCTTGTCCGTCCAGACGCCAGTGCTGTCCATCCGATTTCGGCAGGCTCCGGTGAGGGTTTGCGCATCGCCGAGGAACCGCACCGCGATGCCGGCGAGCCGGTTGACGTCCCCGGAGGCTTCGGGCTCCCGGGTGGTGACGACGAGCACGCGGGCCATGTCGTCGGTGCAGTAGCCGTGCTCGGCGCGCGGCTCGACTCCACAGGCGTGCTCGAAGGTGCCGCGGCGATCGGTCATCCGCACCAGGTGGTCGAAGATCGGCGCCGGCGCCCCGTCGTTCACAGCAGTGCCGACCGGGATGCGCAAAGCCGTTGTGCCAGAGCGAGATAGGTGTCGGCGACCACAGGCCAGTCGACACTGGGTGCCAGATGGCGCGCTTCGGCTGCCATGGCTCCGGCCAACCCGGGCTGGGTCAGCACCCGCCGGAGTGCCAATTCCAGCGCATCCGGGTCCTGATGGTTGACCACGATTCCCGCTCCGCTGCTCAGCAGTTCCACCGCGTGCGGGAATGCGGTGGCCACGACCGGGCGACCCTTGGCGATCGCTTCGACCAGCACCCCGGAGGTGACCTGATCGGTCGAGTCGTACGGCAGTACGACGGCCGCGGCGGACTGGATCAACGCTCGCAGGGACTCCGCACCCAGATAGCCGGTCTCGAGGTTCACCGCGTCGGCGACGCCGCGGGACCGGGCCCGCTCGCGCAGCGACTCGCGGTATGCCTCGCCTTGGGCGGCGAGAACTTTGGGGTGGGTGCGGCCCGCCACCACGTATCTGGGGCGGCCGGGCAGGTTCTGCAGCGACGCCATCGCGTCGATGACACGCTCGATGCCCTTGCCGGGGCCGAGCAGTCCCCAGCTCAACAGGGTTGGCCGTCCGGCGCGGCGCACCCGGAAGTCGGTTGCCACGGCGGCACCGTGCGGAATCATCGCCACCTTGCGGCGATCCACGTCGTAACCGGTGCTCAACCGTCCGCTGGCGGCCTCGGACATCACGACGATCTGATCGGCTTCTGCGGCAATCGCTTCCAGTACCCAACGCTGATGTGCCGTGGGCTCTCTCACCACGGTGTGGGCGACCACGATCGTCGGGACGCGAAGCGCCCGCAGGATGTCGACGACTTCGTCGCCGTCGGGGCCGCCGTAGATGCCGTACTCGTGCTGCACGAGCGCCACGTCACACCGGTTCAGCAGCTCCGCGGTGGCCGCTACCGATGCTGCGGAGCCGCTGATCAGCTCGCCGACCACCTCGGTGTCGTCACAGGTCGATCCGTCGGCGATGCGCACCGTGTTGACGGTGGCGCCGCCGGCCCGCAGGCCACGGGACAGCGCGGAGGAGAACGTCGCCAATCCACATCGCGTCGGCGGATGGGTGCTGAGCACCCCGATGGTCGGCGAGCCGGAAAAGCCTCGCCGTGTCACGGGATGTCGCAAAGGGTGTAGTAAGGGTGGGAAAGTCAAGGTGATTCCGCCTGGCGGTTGTCACCGGTGTGCCCGGCCTGAGCGGCTGCTCGGTGAGTTCAGCGGCGGACAGCTGACTCGTCCCGGACTGGCTGGGTTCACCAACACCTTCAGGCTACACCCCGGACCTGGGCGCCGTGCGGGCGCGGGCGCTGCGCACCGCCTCCTCGACGAGGTCGCGGGCCACGTCGGCGAGCTTGCGTTGGTCGGCTTGACTGATGGCCCGCAACTGGGCGAGGGCATCCTCGGCGCTGCGGCCGGTGCGTCCGCGGATGAGGCCGATCGCCTGATCGATGACGGGACGGGTCAGCAGGACCTCCTGCAGGCGGTCGGTCAGGGCGAGGGCCGCCGCGAGAATCCGGGCGTTGTGGACGGCAACGGCGGCCGGCCTGGCGAACAGCTCGCCGAGTTCTGCGGCGTGCCGGTCGAACACATCCTTGCCGAAGGCGTAGGCGGTGATGGCACCGACCACGTCGTCGCCCACCATCAACGGCAGCGCGAGCGCGCTGTGGACACCGAGGCGCCCGGCGCGCGGCCCGAACCGCGGCCACAACTTCTCCCCGCCCAGCGACCCGGACAACACCGTGCGCCGCGTCAGGGCAGCCGTGACGCCCGGGCCCTCGTGCAGGCCGCCGTATTGCAGACGGTCAAGTTCTACGACGAAGCCGGCGCTGACCGCCGACTCCTCGACCATGTCGTCCACCCGATCGGCGCGCAACAGCGCCAACCCGACGCCGTCGGCGCCCGGTATCGCACCGACCGCGAAGGTCGCCACCTCGGCCAGCAGCTCCGGCAGCGGTCGACTGTCGGCGACCAGGTTCGCGATGTCCCGGATTCCGGCCTGCAGATTGGCGTCATCGGCTGTCAGCTGACCGGAGGCCGGCGACTCGTCACCGTCTTGGGGGAATGTCAACACCGCGGACCTGCACTCGCACTCTCGAGGGCCGACGCCCACCACCTGCCGTCAACGAGGTGTCGTCGCCAGCACTGTCACCCCATCCTACTTGGGCTAACGGGCCGGCGGATGAGCATTCGGGCGTACAGTCGCCAAGACAGGGACCGCCAACAGGCCCCCAATGAAAGGGCCCACGCATGTCCGACAAGTCCCCCCGTAAGGCGATGACGAAGAAGTCCGGCAAATCCCTCAAGGAAAAACGGGCCGAGAAGCGGGCCAAGACCGACGGCCACACCGAGACGGTCCTGAACATCAAAGGACGCTGAGCACACCGGCCTCGGTGATCCCAAATAGATTGCGGGTCAACGCTTTCCACTGACATCCACCGTCGATGAGTCACCTCACCCGCGGGGACTCTGCGGACGGGACTCGTGGACAAGGACGTCCGCCGCGGCGCACCTGGCGTGGTGGTGGGCTTCGATGTCGGTGGCGAAGGCGCGCAGCGCGCTGCGGACCAGACGTGCGGTGCCATCGGGATGGCGGCACGCCCCGCGACCGTCGACCAGGCGCACCATTCGCCGGATCTCTTTCACCAGAGGGTCGTTCGCGCGTCCGTAGGCCAGTTCGTCGAGCAGTTCGGCCAGCCGGGGCAAACCCTTCTTGCACGGGCCGCACTGCCGCGCGCCCTCGTCGGCCAGATACCCGACGATCTCGGCGGAACGGACCAGGCCGCACTCGGTTGTGCCCAGCGCGTGGATGATGCCCGCACCCGGAGTGGCCCCGAGGTGCTTGAGCCCGGTGCGCGACAGCTTCGTGCCGCCGAATGTGTTTGCCGGAAGCCATGTTCCGTGATAGCCGCCGACCAGGATGGCGCTGACGTTGCGCGGGTCGGTTCCGCCGTGGTGCGAGATGAGGTCGGTGAGCAGCGTGCCGGTGGGCACCTCGACGACGCCGTGGTGGTCGAACGCCCCGGACAGCGTGACGAGCATGGTGCCCGGATCGTCCTGATCGCCCACCGAGCGGAACCACTCAGCACCGTAGCGGGCGATGAGCGCGACGTGCGCGAGGGTTTCGATGTTGTTGACCAGAGTGGGCCGGCCGCGAACTCCCGACACCGCGGCGATGACAACGCGGTCCCGCGGTAGCGCCGGGCCACCCTCGATGCGGCGGATGGCGGCGGATTCCTCGCCGGCGACGAACTTGTCGGGCGCCTCGACCAAGGTGATGTTGTGGGGGTCCAACCCGGCGGCGCGCCGCTCCTCGAGGGCTTTGGTGGCCGCCGGTACGGCGTCGGGGTGCAGGTAGAGGAAGACCTTGTCCGCGTTGACGGCCGTCGCGACGGCCTCGAGTCCGTCGAGAACCAGTTGCGGGGCGCGTTTGATCAGCAGGGCGTCCTTGCGGCTCAGCGGTTCCCCCTCGGCGGCGTTGCCGACCACGACCGGCTTGGGGCCGCTGACCGCGGCCAGTTTGATCCCCGCCGGGAAGCCGGCACCGCCGCGCCCGGACAGCCCGGCCTCGTCGATGGCCGCGATCAGGCCGGGACCGTCGACGGCCGGCATCAGGCCGAAGCGCTCGTGGTGGTCGGCCAGGGTGCGGCCGTTGGCGGCCAGCAGCCGCGGCATGGTCGGTGCGGTGTTCATCTACTGGCTCACACGCCCGCGTATTCGGTGAAGTTGGCGCGCAGCCGCCACCCGAGGCTGGCGGTCACGATCAGCGCGCAGCAGCCGGCGAACGCCAGGAACCAGATGCGGAACGCATCGGTGCCATTGCCGATGGCGTGGGCCATCGCGATCGGCCACAGCGTGTAGGTGGCCCAGTGGATGACACGAAATGCCTTGAGCCCCAAGCTTTTCCGTAGCATGCTGGTGACAATGATGATGATCAGCAGGTCGAAGGCGACGGTGCCCAGACCCTGCCACAGCGGCCGGTACTTGCCGAGGAACGGAACGACGAAGTCGATGACGCGCAGCTTGGCATATGGGTCCATGAACAGCAGGCCCATGTGCAGCCCGACCAGCAGTACGGCCGCCAGGGCCACGAAGCGGTGCACGTCGGCGACGGCGAAGCGGGGCAGCGCCACGAGCGGGCGACCCGAACGGGTGGCGATACCCAGCGACACGGAGATGGTCATGAACGCCAGGGCGACGATGCCGTTGCCGCGACCCAGCGCCCACAGAGCTTCGCTGCTCACCGGTCAAGAACCGCGAGAGATCGTGACGTGCGGCGAGAAGCTGTTGCCGCCCGAGGTCTGGCTGCCGCCGATCGGGACGTGACTCTGCCGGATCGGGAAGGACGACCGGGACTGCGGCGCCTGCTGGACCGGCGCCTGCCGCACCGGGGCCTGCTGGACGGGTGCCTGCGTGTACTTCGGGGTGTAGGTCGGCTCCGGGGTGTACTTGGGCGCGTACGTCTCGACCGGGGCCTGGGTAGCCACCGGCTCCGGTGCGGGCGGCGGGGCGTCGACGGTCGGGGGCGGTACGACGACCGGCGGTGCCGGCGGCAGGTCCACCGGGGTGTCGATCACCGCGGGCTCGACGGCCTCCGGGGCCGGAGCCTCCGCAGCTGGGGGCTTGTAGGTGTCGGCGTAGGCGAGGGCGGACGCGCCGGCCACTCCGGCGACGCCGATCCCGGCCAGCGCCCACGAGGCGACGGCGGCCCGGCGAAATCCGGAACGGCGTGAGGTCATGTAGACGATGGTGGCAACCGATTCTTAAAGCGCTCAAAGAACTCGCTATGGACCCGCTAGGTGGTGACCAAAGACCCCAATCGCGCCTCTGACCGTGGAGTTTGCGCCGCCCCGTGACATTCTGGACTCGTGAGTACCTGGGACGACACCACCATCGAGTCCGGCGAGTACAGCGTCGAGGACAACAACCAGCTGCAGCCGGAGGACACCCTGGTCGACCGCGGGGTCGACGACGTCCTCGACGAGGGCATCTCGCCGCCGGAGCGGCCCTATGCCAAGGCCATCCTGGACCACCCCGGCAAGGAGACGCTCGAGGAACTGCTGGCCGAGGAGGAGCCCGATCCGCTGTCGCGGCTCAACAATGTGCTCGACGAGCTGGAGCGCGAGCGCTCCGACGGTTCCGAGCAGGAATCGGAGTTCCCGGAGTCCGACGAGGTAGGCCGGGCGCGCTCGGGCCGGCTGGTGGCCTCCAACCTGGGGTCCGGCGCCGACGACGACGCCGAGATGTTCGCCTCCGACGTCGGCATCGATGGTGGTGCGGCCTCGGCCGAAGAGGCCGCCATGCACATCATCGGAGACGAAGACTAAGCCTCGACGTGTCGATCGCGGACGTTCAGGTTTAGCCATGACCGGCCGGTAGGCTCGAGATGCTGGCCCACCAGCCGGCCCGAAGCGGGGGTCCCATTGTCGTGCCCCCGCGAGCACCCGCTCACCGTCGGGCACATCCTTCCACACCGTCGCCGCTCAGCCGGACGACGGTCGCATTCGCTCAGGACTCTTCATCGCCATCACAGATGTCGCCCGCTATGCCCACCTCAGCCCGCGGGAGATCGACGCACTCGGTGCCGCGCTCGACTCGATCCGCACCGAGGTCGAGGATTCCCGCGGTGGGCGCGACGCCGCCTACATCCGCAGAACCATCCAGTTCCAGAGGACCCTGGACGCCGTTGCCCGACTGCTGATCTTCGCCACCCGCTCGCGGGCCGGGTGGCTGCTGGGAACAGTCTCGCTGGCCCTGGCCAAGAGCATCGAGAACATGGAGATCAGCCACAACGTCGCTCACGGACAATGGGATTGGATGAACGACCCCGAGATCCACTCGGCCACCTGGGAGTGGGACATGGCCGGGCTGACCTCCCAGTGGCGGTACTCGCACAACTACCGCCACCACGTGTTCACCAACGTTCTCGACGTCGACGACGACCTGGGGTTCGGCATCATGCGGGTGACCCGCGACGTCGCGTGGCGGCCCCGCAATCTGATACAGCCGTTGCGCAACGTGCTGCTGGCCGTGATCTTCGAATGGGGCATCGCCCTGCATGGCCTGCATTCGGAGCACGAGCGTGCGACGAGCACCGCAGAACGGACGGCGCACACACAGGCACTGAGGCGCAAGATCACCCGTCAGGTCATGAAGGACTACGTGGTGATCCCGGCGCTCAACGGATCTCGGTGGCGACGGGCGCTGACCGCCAACGCCGCGGCCAACGTACTGCGCAACCTCTGGGCGTACGCGGTGATCTTCTGCGGGCACTTTCCCGACGGGGCCGAGAAGTTCACCAGCGGTGTCCTGGAGCAGGAGAGCAGGCCCGAGTGGTACCTGCGTCAGATGCTGGGCAGCGCCAACTTCCGGGCCGGACGAGTGCTCGCGTTCCTCAGCGGCAATTTGTGCTATCAGATCGAACACCATCTGTTCCCCGATCTGCCGAGCAACCGCTACGCCCAGATCGCGTCCCGGGTGCAGGCGTTGTGCGCCGCATACGGCCTGCCCTACACCACGGGCCCGCTGCCGCGCCAGTTCTGGCAGGCCCAGCGGACCATCCTGAAATTGGCGCTGCCGGACCGCTTCTTGCGCGCCACCTCTGACGACACCCCCGCAACCGCTTCGGAATTAAGGGGTTACCAGGCGCGGATGGAGTCGTGAGCGTGAGCCGGCCGGTGCGGAGCTGACCAGGACGTCGCGGTGTGCGGGTAAGGACTTCGGCCCCTACCCGCAGGCTCGGTGCCGTGATTGCATCGCCAAACAGGGTCGACCGCCGTGCAGTGCGACGGTGCCGTGATGACCACAGGTGCGGGGGCAGATGGTGCTGGAGAGTTTCGACTTCCGGGGTTTGTCGATCGCCTATGAGCGCACCGGTCAGGGTGAGCCGGTGATCATGCTCCACAACGGTGGCTCCTCGCATGCCATCTGGGATGAAGTGGCGAACAGGCTGGCGGGCAAGTACGAGATCTTCGCCCTGGACCTGCTGGGGTTCGGCAACTCGGCCAAGCCCGGCGCGGGCTACACCTTGGACAACTATGTCGCGATGCTGGAGGACTTCGTCAGCTCACGAGGATGGGAAAAGGTTGCGCTCGTGGGCAACTGCACGGGATCCGCCATCTCGCTGGCGTTCACCGAGCGCCATCCGGAGAAGGTGAAGGCCCTGGTGCTCTGCAACCCGCTCACCGAATCGACCTTCCTGGGTGGCTGGTTGGGACCGTTGCTGTGGTTGCGGGAGCGCATGCCCGGAATCAATCGGCAGGTGTACCGGTTGCTCGGGCACCTGAAGCTCACCAACGGCATCGGCTCGGCCGCCACCCTGTTCCAGCTGGGGCCGCGCGGCCGAGCCCTCAACGTCCATCGCAACCCTGAAATCTGCGGCCCGTACGCGGCCTCCGGCCAGCTGGAGTCGCTGCTCGGGGTGCTCGACGACCTGGAGAATTACTCGGTGATCGACAACCTCGCGCCGCGGCAGGGGTTCCCGCCCATCTGCACCATCTGGGGGCTGAAGAACAAGATCGTCTCGCCTAAAGCGGGACGCCGGCTGAATTCGACCCTCCACCCCGCTCGCCAGGAATGGCTACCCGAGAGCGGCCACCTGCTGATGCTCGAGCAGCCGGATGAGGTCGCCGCGATCATCGACGGGTTCCTGCAGGGCGCCGCGGCGACGCAGGCCTGAGATGGTGCTGTTCGCCGACGACATCTTCAACCTCGCCGACATCGTGTTGCGGGTAGCGCGCGAGGATCCTGAGCGCATCGCGGTCATCGACCTGGACGGCTGGGAGGGCTACGGCACGCGCCGCTACAAACGCCACACCTACGCCGAGCTGTCGGCCGACGTCGAGTCGGTCGCTGTGGGGCTGCGTGAGATGGGCATCGCCGAGCTGACCCGCATCGTGTGCATGTCGCCGCCCAGTTACCAGACCTGCGTGGTGGGCGTGGCCCTCACCCGGGTGGGCGCCTTCTCCATCTGGATCGACCCCGCGGTCGGCTATCGCAACGTCGCAGAGCGGCTCAGCCGCGTGCAGCCGGAGGCGTTCCTGGGCAACGCGCTCGCGCACCTCGGGCGGATCACATTCGGATGGGGTCCTCGCGATCTGCGCAAGCTTGTTCTCACCGAAAGCCCACTCGCGCCGGGTGGCCGAATCATCACCGGGTTTCCGCCCTTCCCCGGCGCGCGATCAATCAGTTCGCTGCGAAAACACGCGCCCGCCGAGCCGCAGCCGCCACAAGTCGGGCCCGACGATCCCTGCGCCGTTCTCTACACCACCGGCAGCACCGGGCCGGCGAAACCGTCGCTGTACTTGCACCGCAACTTCTGTCAGCTGTTCCGCAACGCGCACCACAGCTGGCGCTGGGATCCAGACCACGACGTCCCGGTGGACATGGCCGTCTTCCCCGCGTTCTTGTTCATCCCCATCAGTGCCGGCGGCACCATGGTGGTGCCGCCCATCGACTTTGCCCGGCAGAGCCCGGCCACGGTCGATCCGGCCGCCCTGATCCAGGTCATCAACGATTGCAAGGTCGGGTCGTTTTTCGCCGCGCCGATCCTGATCGAGAACCTGGCCCGGGAAGCGCTCGCGCGGAACCTGACGATGCCCTCGTTGAAACGAGTCATCGGGGCCGGGGCGCCGATCTCTGGCCCGGTGGAAAGAATGCTGCGCGCGGTGATGGCTCCAGACGGAGAGTTGGCCGCGAATTACGGTGCCACCGAGGCCATGCCGTCGACCGAGATCGGTAGTCACGAGCACCTTGACGGCTTGTGGGACCTGACCGAGCAGGGTGCCGGCGTCTGTGTGGGCTACGCGCTGCCGGGCGTCGAACTGAAGATCATCGACATCGTCGACGGTCCCGTCGACGCCATCGAGGAAACCTCGGAGCTGCCCACGGGCCACGTCGGGGAAATCCTGGTGCGGGGCAAGCACGTGAGCCCCGAGTACTACCTCGACCCCGAGGCCACGCGCAAGAACAAAGTGCCTGACCCACAAGGGGATTGGCACCGCTTCGGGGACGTCGGCTACCTCGACGCGCAGGCCAGGCTCTGGGTCTGCGGTCGGGTGTCGCAGCGGGTGAAGGCAGTTGGCGGGAACGTCTTCCCGCTACAAGTCGAGCCGCTCTTCGACGCTCACCCCAAGGTGAGGCGAAGTGGACTGGTGGGCGTGCCCGGACCGGCGGGTGAGCTGCCCGTCCTGTGCGTCGAGGTCGAGCCCGACGTGGGCAAGCATGAACTCGCCGGCTTGCACCAGGAACTCGTTGCCCGGGCGGCAGATTCCGACATGGCGAACACGATCCACGCCATCCTCTTCAAACGCAGGCTGCCGGTGGATCCGCGCCACGACTCCAAGATCGAGCGAGGACAGCTCGCCAAGTGGGCCGCCCGGCAGTTGTCGGGACCCCGCTTCCGCAGCCGGCGCGCGCGCCCTGTCGCCTGACTCGCCTCTCGGCTGTTAATGGCGAGCATCGAGTGTCGGTGGGATCCGCCAGACTCGGATGCGGCCGCTAGTCCGCGTAGTCTGCAACTACTCGAGTTCCATCGGGAGGAGGTGCGCCGTGTCGGAGCTTGCACACCTGCCACGTGGTTTGCTGACCCTAGAGCAGTGGGATGCGCTTGACCTCGACCGGACACGACGGTGGGAGCTCAGTGAGGGAACACTCATTCTGTCGCCGCGTCCGCACCCCCGGCATCAGCTCATTTCGAGAAGGCTTACCCGCCTACTCGAAGACCACCTGCCGGCTGGGCTCGAGGCGGTTCCGGAGATCGAAGTGACGACGAGCGGGGCCTTTCCGCCGAGTGTTCGTGACCCTGACATCGTTGTGGTTCCAGATCGCGTGTTCGACCAGCTTCCTGCCCGTGTCGCCGCAGCCGATGTTGTGCTTGTCGTCGAGATCGTATCGGCCGGCTCGCGCGGCACGGACCACGTCATGAAGTTGCACGAGTACGCCGAGGCGGGCATCGAGAACTACTGGATCGTCGATCTCGAGGCACCGGCCGACGACCAATTTCTCGCGTATCGGCTCGACGGCGGAAGCTATCGACGGATCCCGGCTCTCGACGGGGACAGGGTCCGTGTGAACGAGCCGACAGCGCTGGAATTCACGTTGGATATGTTGACGCGTCGCTAAACGAAGCGCCGCGAATAGCTAGGCGACCTCGCCGAGAACTCCCTCGGCGGGCACAGGAGCGGTGACGCGCAACGGCCGGACCCGGACCGCGATCGACGACGTGGACCGGACAATCCCGATCGGGCCTTGGCGGGTGAATCGCGCCAAGTTGCTGGCGCGCAGAACAAAATTCGCTTTGGCCTGCCGATATCCGATCCGGACCCCAGCAGCAGTCGCTATCAGAAGGCCGCCGACACCTGGAAGGGCGGCCGCGGCCAGCGCCGCCAAGGAAAGGTGAGCGGCGATCTCTCGGAACGCCTGCCCGAGAAATGACCCGAAAGCCCCCGCTGGGGATGCGACCTTCCGCGGCAAGGAAGCTTGACCCGAAAACCCCAGTGCCGCAACCCCGGCCGTGGCGTCGGGTACGCCGCGACCATCAGCAATGGGAAGGGTCAGAAGAACTCCAGAACTCTGTGACACGCGAGGCGCGACCAACACCGGCGCACCCGCCGCTGATGGGTGCCCGACGGCGTGGGCGCCTGCCGCGGCGTCCACTGGATTCCGGCTGCCGACGCCCATCAGAGCCGGGAGGCTTGGCGGGGATGACGTGACGTCGCCGACCGAACCGACCACCGAGGTGAAGACATCCTGCATGCCGCCGATGACGTCGGATGCCGGCACGCCGACGACGGGAACCGCCGCCACCACCGCGGTGACCGTCGCTCCCAGGCGGTCAAGGGAGGTGGACAGGGTGTTGGAGATCGATCCAGCCGCATTCGGAACCGATCCAGCCGCGTTCGGAACTGAGGCGGGCGCGTTCGGAATCGAGGCAGGCGTGTTCGGAATCGAGGTGGCCGCGTTCGGAATCGAGGTGGCCGCCGCCGTGGGCAGGCCCGCGTTACGCCGGCCGGGGGTGCGTGCGTGGCCCGTGCCTGTCGTGGGACTGCCCGCGATCTCGGACTGCGGCCGGCCTGGTTTCCGGCCCGCACCGAGCGCGCCTGCCGTGTCTCGAACTGCCTGTCGCAAAGTGTCGGTGACACTGGCGGCCGGGCTGTTGTCCTGGTTCGACTCGCGGGCACCCTGGGGGGCGTGAGCAGTGGACCCGCTGGAATCAGGATCGGCGAAGGCAACCGCGCCTCCGGTACTGGCGACGAACAGACCCGCAGACAGCAGGCCGGCGCAGGCCGCTACACGCACATGTGACGCAGGCACGGGCGCCTCCCCCCCGGAAAAGCTCAGCTTCGTCGCCCCCATAAGAAACCGGCGTCGTGACGACCATTCTATAGTCCCCTGTGTGCGGGGACATCGCTCCTCTCGATCGCCTCCGTCACATGGCCGATCGCACCGAAGACTGCGACCGCCACGGCGCCGGCGACGGCACCGACGAAGCCGAGGGCCACCACCCAGCCCAGCCCGGGTCGGGCGCTGTCACCGAGGAACACCACGCCGATGATGCCGGGGACTACCGTCTCACCGACGACGAGGGCGGCGGTGGCCCCGTTCACCGAGCCGAGTTGCAGCGCCACGGTGTGCAGGTAGAAGCCGCCTATCCCGGCGAGGAGGACCGTCCACGACGCTGGGTCGGCCGCCAGAGTCCACGTCTGCAGCGGTTCGAGACCGTCGGCCACCCGAACGGCGATGGCGAGCATGCCGAACAGCACACCCGCGATCAGTCCGGCCATGACCGCGCCGCGCGACCCGAGGACGCGGATGAGTCCAATCCCGCCGAGCAGGATCAGCACCGAGACCGCCAGCACGACCCAGTGCACCAGCCGATCCGGATTCGCGGCGCCGCGCTCACCCGAGCCAAGACCGAGCACCAACAGCGACACGATGACCGCAACGATGGCGATCCAATCCCGGGCGTGCAAGCCGATGCCGAGGACCGCGATACCGAGCACGGCGGTGACGACGAGGTTGGCGCTGATGATCGTCTGCGACAAGAACAGCGGAATCAGCCGGGCCGAGACCGCACTGCCCGCGAAGCCCACGACGTCCAGGACGATGCCGGCGACGAACGCGGCGGTCAGCGCGGCCCCCACGGTCGAGCGCAGCGTCGGGCCGCCGGTCGCGGTGACATGCCCGGTCGCGCCACGGTCCCGGGCCGCGGTCGCCGATCTGCGCGCCCCGTAGGCCTGCAGCACCGAGGAGACCCCGTAGGCGACACACGCCAGCAGCGCCGCCGCGACACCGATGATCATCGCTTGAGGTTAGCGGCCCGTCGTGCCAGAGCTGATCTGCACGCGACGATCCCACTCGACACGCCGACGCAGACACGTTCGTGCGAAAGCTGCGGCTTCTACAGAGTGATGGTCACGTGGTTCCAAGCTCGACTCGTTCAAGCCGCAGTCGCATGGCGAAGCCCCGCCGATCGGCGCGCTTTGCCTATGCGTCTGCGACGATCGCATCGAGTGAAATCCCCTGGCTCCCGGCTAAATCCGCTAGAACCTCGGACACGCCGGCCGCCTCACCGACGACGTCTTGAGTTGACCGGGGCTCGTCGTACAAAGCGGTTCGGTAGCGCTCTTCATCGAGGGTAATGAAGTGGGGCGTCCCGCCCAATCGCGCGATGATTTCGGCAGCCTTGTCCCGTACGAGCTTGCCCGCCACGCTGACCCCCTAGCCATAATGTCGAGATTGCGGTTCTACAGGCATGCACCGACAGGGGGAAGCGTTGTGGCCGACGGCGTCGTCGATCCGTTGCTGCTGGGTCAGCGGGTCGTCGCGATCCTGGAAACAGGGCTACGAACGGCGACGTACAAGCTGGCGACGTTGATGGCGTTGATAGACCACTGCGTCGAGAACCTCCCCGAGCAGCTTGACGACGACCTGGCGGTGCCGATTCCCGACCTGGCGCGCCGGGTGCTCGAGGTCTACTGGCGGCAGGTAGTGCCGTTCGACGGGCACGAACTTCGGCAGTCAACGCAGCCGCGTGCTCGAATTCTGATTGCGGCAAATAACCTCCGGAATGCCGCGGGAACCCAATCACAAAGTCTTGCAATCGAAATCGCAGCCATCCGCGCTCCGGATACTTATCAACGAGCGATCGATGAGATCACGTTGTGCCTGGCTCAGCAGCCACTCCACCGTCTGCAGCGGCTTCCGGGTTCGGACGCGTCCGACTGCTTTCTCTACGACGACTCATTCCTGCACGATCACGTGAGCCGGTCGACCTTGCGGGCACACAACGACTCGATAGTCCTCAATCCGGGGGTGGCTCATGGATTGGCGCGCCTGGCGGGCTTGCTTAAGCCCGCACTGGAGATCATGTGGGTTGATGACGTGCGCCGGATGAACAAATTCCTGCTCGCCGATCGATTCCCCGACGTCGCGGGTCACCTCTTTGGTCGGGAGCGGGTCATGCTGAACGCCGTTCGGGAACCATTGAAGGAAGCCTTTGGCCCCCATTGCTTCTACTGCAATACGCATCTGCCGGCTGGCAATCCGATCGACCATGTGCTGCCGTGGTCGCTGGTGGGGATCGACGGGTTGGCGAACTTGGTCCTGGCGTGCGCACGGTGCAACAGTGACAAGAGCGGGGCTCTCCCCGCGATCGCGATTGTCGACCGGGTTCTTGAGCGCGACCAAGAGACGTTGGAGGACATTGCTGCCACGATTCAGTGGCCCACTCAACATCAGAGAGTCGTGGCCGCCGCGCGCGGTATCTATCGAGGGCAGCCAGCGGGTCTACCGACGTGGTCGGGCTACGGAGACACGGTCCGCTTGGACGTCAGCTTTCCGCCTGCCTGGCTATCAACATGATTAAGCGACTGCGGCCCGCGACGCGATGAACATCTCCATGGGCATCGGTCGACGGAGTCGCCACGTGATTGCGATCGGTCGGTCCCCCTCGTGCGTGACGTAGTCGGCTGGGCCCAAGAAGAGATACGGCGAAGTGCCAAGAGAATTGGTCTTTGCCTCGCGGACGAACAGCAGGATGTGCGAGCCGTTCTTCCGGTGATTGATGTATCGCTGCCCGGTCGGTGAAGTTGAGGAGGTTGTCGATTGCGATTCCCAGTGGAACAGGTCGGGACTAAGCGCGAAATCGCGATACATCGTTGTCGGCGAGTAGTCGGTGTCGCTCTTCTTGAGCGTGATCAAAAACGCGTCGACGTTAAGCCCGGGGCACCAGGCAACGCCCTCGCGCATGGTGCTAGGGACTCGACCCTGCGATGTCCAGTCGAGCGCGGCCAAGATCTCCTCTCGGGTATAGCTAGCATGCAAAGCGAGCGGCACGTCGGCGAGTGCCAGTTCGACTTCGCCCAGAGCTGACGTCGTTCGATGCGCCGCATTAAAACCGATGTCGATGATCTGCCGCATTTCCTCAACGACCGGTTCGCCGCTCAAGATTTCTAGACCTGCTGGCGCACTGCCGAAGCCGCCGCCGTTCGGGAACAGGGAATAGAACAGCATCTCGGTGAGCCGCCGTTCCATAGCGCTTCCGACGGAGAGCTTCTGCCCAAGCATGGCTCGGTAGTTATGCCAGCGGAGTCTGTCATCGACGTGGGCGAGTGCCCGAAGCCGCTTGACCAAGTCTTGTTCACGTCGACCAGGGCCCACATCGGTCTTACCAGCGTCGCGGCACAACGTAGTCCAAGACTTCCCCGACCGGAGAATATCTTCGAGCGACCGTCCTGAGGCGTCGAGATAGGAGGCCAGGTCGTCGCCCGGATGTGACCGGACCTCCGCCACTAAGGCGGCCCACTTCGGCGACACCTGCTGTCTTATGTTCTCCAGGACCAACTCTCGTGCAACGGAATCGAGCACGATCTGGCTGCCCGACGGCAGGAATGGAAAGCCGTCTCTAACTTGCCGTTCCAACTCCTTCCGGCTCAGGCCGGTGAGAGCTCGAAAGCGCTGATCGAATCGGAACTCTTTGCGCTGGTGCCCAACGAAATCGAGGGCCGTCAACACCGTCTTGCCTTCTGTCAAGCGCAAACCTCGTCCCAGTTGTTGCAGGAAGACTGTCGCGCTCTCGGTCGGTCGAAGGAACAGGACGGTGTCTACGTCAGGTATATCGAGGCCTTCGTTGAAGAGGTCGACCGCGAAGACGATGTTGATTTCCCGTGCCCGGAGTTGAGCCAGAGCATTCTGCCGGTCGAGCGGTGAGGTTTCGGCCGACACCGCCCTGGCCTTGATCCCGGCGGCGGCAAACTTCTCTGCCATGTATCGGGCGTGCTCGACGCTGACGCAGAACCCTAGCGCGCGCATTCTGCCGACATCAGCGACCTTGTCACGTAACTCCTTGAGCACGATCCGCGTTCGCGAATCGTTGCCGGTGTAGACGTTGCTAAGTTCAGCGACGTCGTAGCCGCCGCGCTTCCACTCCAAACCTTCGAGGTCGGTTTGGTCGTGAACACCGAAGTAGTGGAAGGGGCACAGAAGGTTCTGGTCCAGCGCATCCCACAAGCGGAGTTCGGCAGCTACCCGTCCACCGAAGAGGTCCCGGACGTCGACGCCGTCGCCCCGTTCGGGGGTTGCGGTGAGACCGAGCAGTTCTATTGGCTTGACGTGGTTCAGCAGTCGCCGATACGACGCAGCCTCGGCGTGGTGGAACTCGTCTACGACGACTACATCGAACTGGTCGGGGGACATCGTTGAGAGCCGGTGCGGGGTGAGCGACTGAATGCTCGCAAAGACATGCCGCCATTTCACGGGCTGCTCTCCGCCGACAAGCAGTTCGCCAAAGGTTGGGTCGACTAGGACCTCTTGATACATGCGTCGGGACTGCATCAGGATCTCTTTGCGATGGGCGACGAAAAGTAGGCTCAAATCTCTGCCGCGGATCTCGCGGAGGCTTCGGTAGTCCAGCGCCGCGATTACGGTCTTGCCGGTGCCGGTCGCGGCGACAATCAGGTTGCGATGGCGGTCGTGAAGCGACCGCTCGGCATCGAGTTGCTCAAGCATCTCGGCTTGGTAGGCCTTCGGTTGCACCTCAAGCCCGGACAGCGTGATAGTGATCTGCTCCCGTGCCTGTCTGCCGGCCGCAACGTCGAGTGCCACATCAAGCCGCTGACGATCGGTGCTCGGGTGGTAAGGCTCGAATTCCTTGTTCTCCCAATATGAGTCGAAGGTCGACTTGAACTTGTCGAGCATATGAGGGGTCGATTGGGCTGACAACCTTACGTTCCATTCGAGACCGTCCACCAACGCCGCGTGGGATAGATTGCTCGATCCGACATAGGCAGTATGGAAGCCGGTGTTGCGGCGCAGCAGCCACGCTTTGGCGTGCAGGCGGGTGCGATGCAGTTCGTAGTTGACCCGGACCTCGGCGCCAAACTCATCCACCAAAGCATCAAGCGCGCGCGCATCAGTGGCGCCGAGATAGGTCGTTGTGATGACTCGTAGCCGAACGTTCCGCTGCCGGATCTCGTTCAGTTGATCTTCAAGCAAGCGCAGGCCCTGCCACTTTACGAACGCACAGAGCAGATCGACCTGGTCGGCACTCGCGAGTTCGGCGCGAAGCTCGGCCGCGAGCGTGGGTTCGTGACGCGCGTTGGTCATCAACGCCGTGTCAGAGAATGGCGTAGCGCGCCGCGGCAGACGCCCGTCCGTAAGCGTCGACACCCGCCGAACTTCATCGAGGCGGGTGACGCGGTGGGGTTCAATCTGATGCAGAACCTCCTCAGCTAGGGAAGCCTGCGGTAGGACTCGGAGGATCTGCCGAACTAGATCGAGGCGCGCTTCGGCACTATGGGCTGCCTTCAGCGATCGCTCAACGAGCGGCAAAAGATGGCGCGCAATAACCAGCGCTTGCTCAGCGTCATCGACTGTGCCGTACTCGGCATGCAGGTCGTCTCGTTGTTGGATCTGTGCGAATAACCCTTCAGTGAGCAATGATTCGTAGACGCCAAGATCCATAGCCTGACGTTATCGGATCCCACTGACATGCTGAACGATGCTGGGGCGAGCGCCGTTCTAACGCTTGCTCTAGATGACCGGAAGCTCTCACGCGCGCTGCTCCGCAGCAGCTTAAGTTGCGAATAGAACCGGACGCGGCGCAACTCAATTCCAAGGTCACCCGAAAGCAAGGTTCCGAGGGTCTTGCGAAGCGTCGAGCCCTCTGCGTTCCCGTTGTAGTGGTACCTGATGCGTTGACGAATATTCTGGCTGCTAGGCGGCTTTCCATTGCTCGGTGGCCGCGACGGGCCGATTCCCGCATACAGCAGCGTCAATCCATCGCGACGCTGACAGCCAGCGGTATCGATTGGGCCCGGAACTTGCCTGAACCACCAACCGTAGACACCGGCAGATTTTGGAATTGGGCAGGGGCTCGGCGAAGACCTCGTCGCGCGAGTAGCAGGGCGCCGTCAAGAACTGACTCTGACCAGGTACGTCCTGCATGCCATGCACCCCGCAATGACTTGTTGCCAAAGGCTGAACGGGAGGCAACGACATTCCGTAGCCCTACCCCGCCGCCTTCACCAACCTGAACGCAATCTGGGACTGCCCCGGCCGGGTCATCTGGCACACACCTCGTTGGACCGCCGTCAGCTGACCCTCCAGGCTGACCGCGTCCCACTGGTAGATCATCGCGCCTTTGGCGTTGGTCTTGTCCGGGCAGACCGGCACCAGGCCCGTGAGCGTCATCACCCAGGTGTTACCGCCCCGGTAGAAGGCCTGCCCGTCGATCAACGGCGAGTGCACGTCGGACTCACACCCGATGGACACCTCGGAACACTGCGGGGTGATGGTCCAGGTGTCCAGGAGGCTGCTCGGCCCGACGACGTCGTAGGTTCCGGCCAGCGCCGTGCCCGTCGCGTGGGCTGCCGGCGGGACTGCGAGCACCAAGGAGCCCACCACCGCCCCCACCATTGCGACACCGCCGCCGGTCCTCATGTGCGCCATCCTCCAGAAATCAGTCCGATCAAGATCCTTCGGAACCGTATCCCAAGACGTTACTGAGCCCCAGTTAGAGGATTTCTAACCGTGCGCGCATCCGCCTTCGACCAGGCTGCCACAGCCTCGCCCGCCGGAGCCGGCACGGCCAGCGCGACCAGCTGATCGAGCTGAAGCCGGAGCGCCACCAGGGTCTGATCCACGACGACCATCCGGCTGTCCGCGACGTGCGACTGCGGCCCTGAAGCCGACGTGCTCGCCGCACCGGCATGGCCAGCAGCACGCTGCCGGTGACCACCTCGCGCAGCTGAGACAGAGAGGGTTGGTCTTATCGAACCGCGGGGCATCACAACGTGGCAGGTACAGGATTCGAACCTGTGTAGGCTTTCGCCGACGGATTTACAGTCCGCTCCCATTGGCCGCTCGGGCAACCTGCCGGGGTGGCACCACACCGGGGACCGGTTTGGTGCGACTAGCAGGGTACAACGAGGATGTACCCCAGACACAAACCGGCCGATCACACCGAGGAGGGCCCAATGGCGGATTCATCGTTCGACATCGTCAGCAAGGTCGACCACCAGGAGGTCGACAACGCGCTGAACCAGGCGGCCAAGGAGCTGTCCACCCGCTTCGACTTCCGCGGCACCGACACCACCATCGCCTGGAAGGGCGAGGAGGTCATCGAGATCGTCAGCTCCACCGAGGAGCGCGCCAAGGCCGCCGTCGACGTCTTCAAGGAAAAGCTGATCCGCCGCGACATCTCCATGAAGGCCTTCGACGCCGGCGACCCGCAGCCCAGCGGCAAGACCTACCGGGTCAGCGGCAGCATCAAGCAGGGCATCGACCAAGAGCACGCCAAGAAGATCAACAAGCTCATTCGCGACGAGGGCCCCAAGGGCGTGAAGACCCAGGTTCAAGGCGACGAGATCCGGGTCAGCTCCAAGAAGCGCGACGACCTGCAGGCCGTCATCGCCCTGCTGAAGGGCTCCGATCTGGACGTCGCCCTGCAGTTCGTCAACTACCGCTAGCCCTGGCCCTCGGTTCGCTTCGTGCGCTACTTGTAGGTGCACGAAGCCGTTGACCTGATCGCCGCGAATCGCCGTATCCGTGAGAGCGCCCGCGCCGTCGGTGACGGCCTGTCCGCGGTCGAGGTGTACACCGAACCCGCGATCGCCCGGGCCGTGCAGGCGATCCAGCGGTCTGAAGCCGGCTTGGTGCAATGGCTCTGCGCGCCGACCACCTACTTCGACGGTGATCGGCCGGTGGACCATCTCACCGGAGATCCAGACCGGGTCGTCGCCGTGGCGAAGGAGGCTCTCGCCGTCTCGTGGTGACGCGCCCATCATCCCCGTTCGAACCCGCCGTCACCACGGTGCCAGCAGGGCAACAGCTGTACCGCGTGCTGTCATCAACGCGCACGGCACGGCATGGGGTTGCGGCAGTTGAAAGTCACTGCCCAGGACGTCACCGCCGGCTCGGCGTCAACCTACGGCGAGACGGTCGCATGGGCGCAAGCCGCGCATGCGACCGGCCTCGACAGCCTGGTGTGGATGTCGAGGATGTGCGATGACACAAAGGCGTACGTCTTCTTCGGGCACCGCTGCACTATCCCACGGCGTTAGCCGCATGAGCGGCTATCGAAACGCCTAGTCAGGGCGGGAATAACGGAGCCCCGGATCCGGTTACCGCCAACGCATAGTTGGACTATGTAGTTGGGAGTTGATGATGAGGGAGAACCACACGAAGCTACTGACAGTTGTCAGCGCCGGTGCGGCGATCGCGTTGGGTGCAATCGGCGCGGCTGTTGGTCAGCAATATGAAGTACCCGCCTCGATCTCGGGCCCCGGAATGTAGACCGGAGTGACGATCATTCAAAGCACCGCTCCGGCAGCGCTTGACACGTCCGTGGCCGTGCCGAGCATCACCGGGCCTGCCCCCCTTCCGCCCGAGGAGCAGGGGCTGCCCGGCTCCTGAATCCGTGGATGGGCCGGTGATCTGATCGGCGCACTTTCGATGCACTCATCCTATCCGTTCACCACCGGGACGGCGGTGTTTGACGAGCAGAGTCGCTCGGAGGCGGGCGCGCCGACCGGCTGGGAGCTCGCCGCCGGGTCGGTTGAGGTCGTCGACGGCTGCGGCGTCACCTCTTCCGCCCCTGGGCTGAGGTGCAACGCGAGGGTGATGGCGACCAGCGCCCCCAAAGCAGCTGCGGCGAAACCGATTCCGATCCACCGGGTCGGCTGCCACGGCAACGTGAAGACCGCGAGCGCCGTCGGGATGATCCAAGCGATGCCCCAGAACCAGTAGAAGCACAGACCGAGGGAGAGACACCCAGCCGCGGTCCCCAACAGAAGCTGCCCAACCTTCACCGATTCCGAGAGCTCGCCCGGTTCGGCGGTAGCACCCTCGGCCATGTTCATCAGCCACCCCTCAACATGAGCACGAAAAGCGTTCCCCAGACAAACAACACCGAGCCCCCTGACATCGCCATGACGATCAGGGCCACGCCTGCCGTTCGCAGCGCTCGCAGCCGCGACCACGCCGCCAGCGCGAGACCGGCAAGCACGACAAGAAGACAGCCGACGCTCAGGGCCAGCCATCCTTGTCCTGCCGACAGGACCGGGTTTCGATCGAGGATCGTGTAGCGGGCGATGAAAGCCCACACCACACCGCCAGCCGTGGTGCCGAAGAACACGGCCGGGATCCAGTAGATCTGGCGGATGAAATCGCGTTCAGGCACAGATTCTCCTCTGCTGGAACTCATCTCAGCTCCGTGACCGTCGGCGGGGAGGTCACCGGTCCGAGTGTTGTCGTGTGCGGCGGAATCGCTCGGCCTTGGATGAACGTGTAGTACTGATCGACAATGCCGACGTCACCAACAGTGGTCGGTCGCCACAACCCGGCAAGCGGGCCCCACTCATTGTCGATCCATGGATACATCTGGGCGACAGTCGAAGTCGTCAGTGCAGCCGAACCCGCGGCCGGCCGGTCGTTGTAGACCTCGAGTGCCGGGAACGCCGTCGGCGTCCCGCCGACACTGACCATGATTGGACCGGGCTGCACGGCAAGTTCACCGCGCACAGCAACGGTCGCCTTACCCAACCCCTCACCGCCCGGCGAGAACGGATCTGCGGCCACGTAGCGGATGTAGAGCGAGCCGTCGGGACGCTGTGCGACTCCGACGGTCGGAGTGCCGGCTTTGGCTTGCCGAAGTTCGACGTCCACCGACGGATTCTGACGGGCGAGTACCAGTCCGTTCTCGTAGTCGACGAGCAACGCCACGCGAGACTGCTCAGGCGTCGCCGAGGGATCGAACCGCCGGTTGTCGCCGATGTTGCTGTCGAACTGCGGAGTCAGTTCGCGGAAGGCAGGGTCGTTCACCGTCGCCGACGGGATGAAGAGATTCGCCCGCACGACACCCTGCCCCGGGACGGGCTTGATTCGGCCGACCACGATGTTCGCCGCCACACCTTGGTTGAACCAGTTGTAGCTGTGCGCATCCAACGCCGCGGCCGTCTCCCAATCCGCCGCGGACGACGGCGGCCGGTCGAAGACTTTCTTGAACGCGTCGATCTGGTTCTGCAGCCGTGTCTCGGCGTCCCGCGCCGGGCCCGGAACCGCAGGGATCGGCGCGTCACCGTCGGCCATGTTGATCGCGGTAGCCAACTCGTCGTCGACGGCATCAGCCTCGGCCAGGATGGCGTCCAGCTCCTCCTGCAGCGCAAGGGCATTGAGCAGTCCGTCGACGGGGCCACCGACCGGGTCAACACCCAGATCCACCGTGCTCGTGTACACGTCGATCACGAGCCCAAGTGCGGTTGCCCGGTCCTCGCATCGCTGCAGGCTGAGCTTGATCCCGTCGATGCGATCTGCGGCATCGCGCGCGGCGTGCGCTACCGCCATCGCTTCCGTGCCATGCGCGTCGAGGTCGGCCCGGGTGGTCGCGATCGACGTCCTGGCCGCAGTGGCCGCATCGCCACCCCAGCTGCTGAACACCTGCAGAGTGTCGAGTCCGCGTGCGACATCGAGTGCGGCGGCCGCCCGTTCCCGTGCGGCGTCGAAGACCTCCCGGACGGCGTGCGAGCTCCACCGCTTCACGTCGGCAACCGACAATTCCGAACGACTCATTGCACCAAATTCTGACACCGCCGGGCAAAGCCGTCACTTCACCGCGGGTGACTGGTGAGCCGGCGCGCATCTTGATATCCAAGCCTCATGTCCTGGTTCGCACATCTCGAAGACCTGGTGGCCTCAGCCACCGCCGTCGCCTGCCACGGCGACGATCTGGCCGCCAGACACCTCGCCGCCGACGGCCGCACCGACTCCGCTGCGTCCGGTTGGACCGGCCGATCCGCCGCCGCCCTCAACGACCGCGCCGCGCGATGGGCCGCGACGTCGACGGCGCTGCTCGCCCGCATCGGGGAACACGCAGTCGATTTGCACACCTGTGCCCACGTGTACTCGGTCACGGAGGCCCAGCGCGCTCAGGCCTGCGAACAAGGCACATGGTAGGAAAACCGCCAGCCCGAATCCACCTCGCCCAACTCGACGTGAACAGCCGACCCCGGCAATACCCTGATCCCCATGACACCTGACCGCCGCGAACCCAACGTCGTCGTGCTCGGCGGGGGCTCCTGGGGCACCACGGTCGCATCCATCTGTTCCCGGCGCGTGCCGACCCTGCAGTGGGTGCGCTCGGAGGAGACCGCCGAGGACATCACCAAGAACCATCGCAACTCCAAGTACCTCGGCGACGAGGTGGAGTTGTCGGAGACTCTGCGCGCCACCACCGATTTCGGCGAGGCCGCCGACCGCGCCGACGTGATCGTCATGGGTGTGCCCAGCCACGGCTTCCGCGATGTGCTCGAACACCTCGCCGCCGAACTGCGGCCGTGGGTGCCGGTGGTCAGCCTGGTCAAGGGCCTCGAGCAGGGCACCAACATGCGGATGAGCCAGATCGTCGACGAGGTGCTGCCCGGCCACCCGGCCGGCATCCTGGCCGGACCCAATATCGCCAAGGAGGTCGCCGAGGGCTTCGCTGCGGCCGCCGTGCTGGCGATGCCCGACCAGAGCCTGGCCGCCAACCTCGCAAAGATGTTCCGCACCAGGCGATTTCGCACATACACCACCGACGACGTCGTCGGCGTCGAGATGGCCGGGGCGTTGAAGAACGTCTACGCCATCGCCGTCGGCATGGGCTACTCGCTGGGCATCGGCGAGAACACCCGCGCCATGGTCATGGCCCGCGCGGTGCGCGAGATGTCCAAACTCGGCGAGGCCGTCGGCGGCCAGCGCGACACCTTCTCCGGCCTGGCCGGCATGGGCGACCTCATCGTCACCTGCACCTCCAAGCGCAGCCGCAACCGCCATGTCGGCGAGGAGCTCGGCTCAGGCAAGACCGTCCAGGAGATCATCGCCTCGATGAACCAGGTCGCCGAAGGCGTCAAGGCCTGCAGCGTGGTCATGGAATTCGCCGAGAAGTACGGCCTGAACATGCCGATCGCCCGCGAGGTCGACGCGGTGGTCAACCACGGCGCCAACGTCGAGCAGGCCTACCGCGGCCTGATGGCCGAGAAACCCGGCCACGAGGTGCACGGCTCGCGGTTCTAGCCCGGTAACCCCGGGAAATAGGGGTTGGTGCCCTCAGGCCGATCCAGCATCGGGCTAGGCCCGGAGGTGAACGTGCCGCCCGGGCCGACAACGAAGCCGACCTGGTCGTGTTGGTTCACGCACGCGACGTTTCCGGCGCCGTCCACTCCGCAGGCGATCTCGCGGAAGCCCAGCCGGGTTTTGGGCGGCAGGGCCTTGACGTCACCGGCCGCCGCGAAGATCGAGTTGGTGGTCGTCGAGAAGCCCGGCTCGCCCGACACTCCCGCGCTGACCAGGTTCGCCCCGCCAGGCGCGCCCGGCAGCGGGCCGCTGCAGCCGTAGCTGGTGTTCTGCTTGTTGATCACGCAGGTCACCCCGGGCGGCCCGGCGAAGGCGTACCAGTTGCCGCCCATCACGGTGTAGTCCACCGGGCTGATCGGGGTGTAGACGTTGACGTTGGGAAGCACCGGTGTCGGGGCAGGCGTCGGATCGGCCGCGGCACTGCCCGCCACACCGATCACGGCGGTCGCACCCAACGCACCGATCAGGATTCTGCTCAGCATTCGCCCACCCTATTCATTCGCGGTCCTGACTGGGCGCTCCTGTCCCGCCGGCTCAGTGCCCGGCCAACTTCTGCAGCCGCGCGATCCGGTCCGCAATCGGCGGGTGGGTGGAGAACAGCTTGCCGATGCGCTCACCGGAACGGAACGGGCTGGCGATCATCAGGTGCGCCTGGTCGGCCAGCTGCGGGTTGGGCGGCAATGGCGCGGCCTCCACACCGCCGCTGATCTCGCGCAACGCCGACGCCAGCGCCAGCGGATCACCGGACAGCTCGGCGCCGGACTCGTCGGCCTGGTACTCCCGCGATCGCGACACCGCCAGCCGGATCAACGTCGCCGCGATCGGGCCCAGCAGTGAAATCAGCAGCAGCGCAAGAGGATTGGTGCCCCCCTCGCGGTTACCGCCGAACACCCCGGCGAACATCGCCATGTTGGCCAGCGCAGTGACCACCGATGCCAGCGCGCCGGCCACGCACGAGATCAGGATGTCGCGGTTGTAGACGTGTGAGAGTTCGTGCCCCAGGACCGCGCGCAGTTCGCGCTCGCTGAGGAGGTTCAGAATGCCGGTGGTGACGCACACCGCGGCGTTGCGCGGGTTGCGGCCGGTGGCGAAGGCGTTGGGGTGGGCGGTGTCGCTGATGTACAGCCGCGGCATCGGCTGGTGTGCGGTGGTGGCCAGCTCACGCACGATCGCGTAGATCCGCGGGGCCTGCACCTCGGTGATGGGCTGGGCGTGCATGGCGCGCAGCGCGAGCTTGTCGGAGTTGAAGTAGACGTAGACGTTCATGCCGATGGCGAAGATCAGCGCCAGGAACATGATGTTGCGGCCGAACAACGAGCCCAGGAAGACGATGAACGCCGACATCCCAACGAGCAGAACGAACGTCTTGAGCCGGTTGGCGGTCGGATGCCAGGTCATCAGGTTCCTCCTACGAACGCACTCTCCGGGAGAGTAACGCCCGGAACCGACCGTGAGGTTCCGGGATCGCCGTCAGCCGTGCCGGTTGATCGTGTAGTCGACCAGCGAGGCCAGAGCGCGACGACCGGGCGCATCGGGCAGTGCGGCCAGCTCCTCGCCGGCCTGTGCGGCGTACCGCTCCACGGTGGCCTTCGCCTTGGCGATGCCGTCACCGGCGCGCAGCAGACCCAGCGCCTCGGCAAGCAGATCATCGTCCTCGATCGGCCCCCTGAGCAGCTCGCGCAGCCGCTCGGCGTCCGGGCCGGTCCCGTTCAGCGCGTACAGCACCGGCAGGGTATGCACGCCCTCGCGCAGGTCGGTGCCGGGCAGCTTGCCCGACTCGTCGGGGTCGGAGTCGATGTCGATGATGTCGTCGGAGATCTGGAACGCGGTGCCGACGATCCCGCCAAGGCGGGCCAGCCGCTCGACCTGGTCTTCGGTGGCCCCGGAGAACGTGCCGCCGAAGCGGCCGGAGGCCGCGATCAGGCAGGCCGTCTTCTCGTAGACCACCTTCAGGTAGTGCTCGACCGGGTCGATGTTGGTGGTCGCGCCCTTGGTCTCGCGCATCTGGCCGGTGACCAGCTGCGCGAACGTCTCGGCGATGATCCGCACCGCGTCCGGGCCCAGCTCGCTTACCAGCCGCGAGGCCGTCGCGAACAGGTAGTCTCCGGCCAGGATCGCGATGTTGTTGCCCCAGCGGGCGTTGGCGGACGGCGCCCCGCGGCGGATCTGCGCCTCGTCCATGACGTCGTCGTGATACAGCGTGGCAAGGTGCACCATCTCGATGACCGCGCCGGCCACCGTCACCTGCCAGGCGTCCGGCTCGGGGCCGATCTGCGCCGCGAGCACGGTGAACAGCGGGCGGAACCGCTTACCGCCGGCCTCGAACAGATGGAGCACTGCCTCGGTCATGAGCTCGTCACCACCGCGCAGTTCGGTGCCCATGAGCTCTTCGACGCGGCCCACCGCGTCGCGCACCCTCTGGGCGAACGCCGGGTCGCCGAAGTCCACCCCCGCTACCACGGTCGCCGGTGTCCTCACACTGCCAACATACTGGGAAGCGTGGAGTTGCAGTCAGCTGAGGTCCGGCGGGCAGGAGCGGAGCGACCGGGGGTCGAGGTCGTCGTCGTCGGTGCCGGGCCGTCCGGGTCCGCCGCCGCGGCCTGGGCCGCCCGGGCCGGGCGCGACGTGCTGGTCATCGACTCCGCGGAGTTCCCCCGCGACAAGGCCTGCGGCGACGGGCTGACCCCGCGCGCGGTGCTCGAACTGCTCCGGCTGGGACTGAGCGACTGGCTCGACGAGCGGATCCGCCACCACGGGCTGCGGCTCTGGGGCTTCGGCTCGTCGGTGGAAGTGCCGTGGCCGGGGCCGTCGTTCCCGTCGTACGGGTCTGCGGTGCCGCGGATGGAACTCGACGACCGGATCCGCAAGGTCGCCGAGGACTGCGGTGCGGCGATGCTGCTGGGCGTGAAAGCCGTTGACGTCGAGCGTGATTCGACCGGCCTGGTGTCCGCGGTGGTGCTGGCGGACGGCTCTCATGTGGGCTGCCGGTGGGTGATCGTCGCCGACGGGGCGCGCTCCCCGTTCGGCCGCACCCTGGGCCGGCGGTGGCATCAGGAGACGGTGTACGGGGTGGCCGCGCGCGGCTATCTGGCCTCGCCGCGCGCCTCGGAGCCGTGGATCTCCTCGGATTTGGAACTGCGCTCAGTTAACGGGCAGGTGCTGCCCGGCTACGGCTGGATCTTCCCATTGGGCAATGGCGAGGTGAACATCGGCGTGGGCGCGCTGGCCACCGCGAAGCGGCCCGCTGATGTGGCGCTGCGGCCGCTGATCAGGCACTACACCGATCTCAAGCGGGAATCGTGGGGATTCGAGGGCGCGCCGAGGGCGGTGTCCTCGGCGCTGCTGCCGATGGGCGGTGCCGTCTCCGGGGTGGCCGGGCCGAACTGGCTGCTCATCGGTGACGCCGCGGCGTGCGTCAACCCGCTCAACGGCGAGGGCATCGACTACGGGCTGGAGACCGGCCGGCTGGCCGCCGAGATGCTCGGGGCTTCCGATGTTGCGTCCGCCTGGCCCGCGCTGCTGCAGGCGCACTACGGGCGCGGGTTCTCCGTCGCGCGCCGGCTGGGTTTGCTGCTGACGCTGCCGCGGTTCCTGCCGCTGACCGGCCCGGTGGCGATGCGGTCCTCGCGATTGATGGGGCTGGCGGTGCGGGTGATGGGCAACCTGGTGACCGACGACGACGCCGATGCGGTGGCGCGGGTGTGGCGCTCGGCGGGCTACGGATCGCGAATCCTGGACCGCCGCAAGCCTTTCAGTTGAGCGGAGCCAAGCGCGAGCGCAGCAGTGCGGCTTGCCGCCCGCTAGTTGCGATTTCGGCGCGCATTTCGTCGCTAGGCGACGATTAGCGCGCCGAAATCGCTAAGAAAGCGGGCCGGTGACGGACTCCGCCGCCGCAACCAGCGTTCCTGAAGCGGCGGCCTGCACGACGGCCTCGATCTCCGGTGCCAGGTAGCGGTCGGTGCCCGGTCCATCGACGTGTGCCCGGATCGCGGCGATGACGGCGGCGGTGGCTGGCGCAGGCGTCAGCGGGGCGCGCATGTCCAGCCCACGTGCGGCGGTCAACACCTCGATGGCCAGCACCCGCGTCAGGCCGTCGATGGCCTTGCGCAACTTGCGGGCCGCCGACCAGCCCATCGAGACGTGGTCTTCCTGCATCGCCGAGGACGGGATGGAGTCGACGCTGGCCGGGTTGGCAAGGCGCTTGAGCTCGGACACGATCGCGGCCTGGGTGTACTGGGCGATCATGTGGCCGCTGTCCACGCCCGGGTCATCGGCCAGGAACGGGTTCAGGCCGCGGCTGCGGGCCACATCGAGGAACCGGTCGGTGCGTCGCTCGCTGATGCTTGCAACATCGGCGACGGCGATCGCGAGGAAGTCGAGGACGTAGGCGACCGGTGCTCCGTGGAAGTTGCCGTTGGACTCCACCCGTCCGTCGTCGGTGATCACCGGGTTATCGACTGCGCTGGCCAGCTCGCGGGCCGCGACCGTGCGGGCATGCTCGACGGTGTCCCGCGCCGCGCCGGCAACCTGCGGTGCGCACCGCAGTGAGTACGCGTCCTGGACCAGTTCGCAGTCCGGGCCGCTGTGACTGGCGACGATCGGCGAGCCGGCCAGCAGGCGGACCATGTTCGCCGCGGCCGCGGCCTGTCCGGGATGCGGGCGCAACGCCTGCAGATCCGCGGCGAACACCCGGTCGCTGCCGAGCAGCCCCTCGACACTCATCGCGGCGGCGATGTCGGCGAGCTTGAGCAGTGCCTCCAGGTCGCGCAGCGCCAGGATCAGCATGCCGAGCATCCCGTCCGTGCCGTTGATCAGTGCCAGGCCCTCCTTCTCGGCGAGCACCACCGGCGTGAGTCCGTGCCGGGCCAGCGCATCCGCGGACGGCAGCAGCTCGCCGTCGGCGGTGCGCACCGGGCCTTCGCCGATCACGGCCAGCGCAATGTGCGCCAGCGGCGCCAGGTCCCCGGAACAGCCGAGGCTGCCGTACTCGTGGACGACGGGGGTCAGGCCGGCCGACAGCATGCCCGCGTAGGCCTGAGCGACCTCCGGGCGCACCCCGGTGCGGCCGGTCGCGAGCGTGGACAGCCGCAGCAGCATCGTCGCCCTGACGACCTCTCGTTCGACCTCGGGACCCGACCCCGCGGCATGCGAGCGAATAATGCTGCGCTGCAACTGGGTTCGCATCTCGAGCGGAATGTGGCGGGTGGCAAGCGCCCCGAAGCCGGTCGAGACGCCGTATACCGGTCTGGTCTGCGCGGCCAATTCCTCGATGCGGATTCGGCTCTTGGCGATCATTGCAAGCGATTCGTCGGACACCTTCACCGCGGCGCCGTCGCGGGCGACCCGCAGGACGTCGTCGATGCTGACTGGGCCGATGCCCACACTGACCGTTTCGGTACCCACGGTTATGACTCCACTCGTCGAGACAACTCTTGCTGCCCACCCTTGACGACGTCGCGCACCAGCGGCACCCCGGGACGGTAGGCCAGATGGAGGTACGACGGCGCGTCGAGTCGCACGAAGTCGGCGCGCCGGCCCTCGGCGAGCACCCCGACGTCGGCGCGTCGCAGTGCGGCCGCTCCGCCGGCCGTCGCCGACCACAACGCCTGGGCGGGTGTGAAATTCATGTCCCGCACCGCGACCGCGATACAGAACGACATGCTGGTGGTGAACGAGCTGCCCGGGTTGCAGTCGGTAGCCAGCGCGACGGTGACCCCGGCGTCGAGAAATCGCTTCGCGTCCGGCCACTGCGCGCGGGTGGAGAACTCCGCCCCGGGCAGCAAGGTGGCAACCGTCGGTGAACCGGCGAGCGCCTCGACATCGGCGCCGGTGGCGTAGGTGCAGTGGTCGACCGACGCCGCCCCGAGGTCGACGCCGAGTTGGATACCGCCGCTGGGGCCGAGCTGACCGGCGTGCAGTCGCGGCACCAGACCGGCCGCCATCCCGGCGGTGAGGATGTGGCGGGCCTCGTCGACGTCGAAGGCACCGCGATCGCAGAACACGTCCACCCAGCTGGCCGCGGGCGCGCACGCGTCGAGCATGTCCCCAACCACAAGCTCGATGTAGCCGTCGCGGTCGTCGCGGAACTCCGCGGGCACCACGTGCGCGCCGAGGAACGTGGTCTCGTCGGTGACCGTGGCGGCGATCTGCAGGCAGCGGGCCTCGTCGACGACGGTTAGGCCGTAGCCGCTCTTGGTCTCGAACGTGGTCACGCCGGCGCGCAGCAGTTCTCCCGCCAACCGTTCCACGCCGGCCCGCAGCGCGGCGTCATCGGCCGCCCTGGTCGCCGCCACCGTCGACGAAATGCCGCCTGTGCCATAGGGTTCGCCGCTCATCCGCGCGGCGAACTCCGCGGAGCGTTCGCCGGCGAACACCAGATGGGCGTGGCTGTCGACGAATCCGGGGATGACGCTGGTGCCCACGCAGCTGACCCGGCTGTCGGCTGCCGGGGCGTCGACGCGGGTACCCACCCAGGCGATCCGGTCGCCGTCGACGACCAGTGCCGCGTCGGCGATGATGCCCAGCGGGCTGCCATCACCCTGGGTGGGGTCGTTGGTGACCAGCTCGCCGATGTTGGTGTACAGGGTGGTCATCGCAGCGCACTCGCGCTTTCGGTGTCCATCAGTTCACCGATGGCGGAGGCCAATTCGGCCACGACGTCCTCGACGACGAGGTGCCTGCGGTTGGCGACGACGGCCCGCCCGTCGACCACCACATCGGTGACGTCGCCCGCGCTCGCGGCGAAGACGACGTTCTCCACCGTAGCTCCCGCGCCGGCGGTCCGCACCGAGTTGAGCTCCACCGCAACGAAATCGGCGCGTGAGCCGACGCTGAGCGCACCGGCGTCGGACCAGCCGAGCGCGTGCTGGCCGTCTCTGGTTGCCGCCTGCAGCAGTCGGTCGGCGGAGATCGTGCCGCGCCGCCCGCTGGCCAGCCGTTCGTCGAGTTCGACCGCGCGGGCTTCCTCGAACGGATCGATCACCGCATGGCTGTCGGAGCCGAGGCTGAACAGGCCGCTGCCGGCCAGCAGCGCTGCGGCCGGGCCGATCCCGTCGCCGAGGTCACGTTCGGTGGTCGGGCAGAAGCACACCCCGGTCGACGTGTCGGCGAGGTCGGCGATGTCGGCGGGGGTCAGATGGGTGCTGTGCACTGCGGTGGTCCGCGGGCCGAGTGCGCCGACGTCGCGCAGCACGGCGGTGGGAGTTCGGCCGTACGCCGCCAGGCACTGCTCGACCTCGGCGGGCTGCTCCGAGGAGTGCACATGCAGCGGAACGCCCTGTGCGGCAGACCAGTCCACGACTGGGGGTATCTGCTCGAGCGGGACGCCACGGACCGAGTGCAGGGCGGCGCCGATCAACACCCCGGGGCGGCCGCTCAGTTGCGCGTGCAGCTCCTCGACGCGTTGCGCCCACCGCTCACCGGTGCCGTCGCCGAACCGCTGCTGGGGGCCGTCGGCCAGGGGTGTGCCGTCGGGCGCGGCACTCAGATAGCAGGTGTCGAGCAGCGTCATCCGGATGCCGGCCTCACCGGCGGCGTCAATCAGACTGTGGCCCATGGCATTCGGCTCGGAGTACCGCGCGCCGCCGGCGTCGTGGTGCAGGTAGTGGAATTCGCCGACCGCAGTGATCCCGGCCAGCGCCATCTCCGCGTACACCGCCCGGGCCAGCCGACGGTAGCGGTCCGGGTTCAGCCGATCCGCGGCCCGATACATCAGATCCCGCCAGGTCCAGAACGATCCGCGGTCGCGTTGGGTGCGCGCGCGGAGCGCCCGGTGAAAGGCGTGCGAGTGGGCGTTGGCCAGGCCGGGCAGCACCAGCCCGCCGAGCCGATGCGACGACGGCAGCGGGTCGGCGCCGGTCTCGATCGCGGTGATGTGGGCGCGGGCGACGGAGATCAGCACCCGATCCGCGACGCTGTCGCCGAGCCAGGCGTGTTCACACCACCAGCTGGACGTCATCGCGATGCCACCCAGTCGGCCATCACGTCGGCCAGCGCCTGCGCACCGCGGTTACAGTCGACGCTCTCAGCGAACTCCGTCGGCGAGTGCGACACACCGGTGGGGTTGCGCACGAACAGCATTGCCGTGGGAACCAGCGCCGAAAGAATGCCGGCGTCGTGCCCGGCCTGCGTCGGCAGCACCGGGATGTCGCCAAGATGCGCCAGTGCCCGCTGCAGCCGTTCCCGCGGAGCCGCCGGGAAGTGCACGACGGGAGTGATCGACTCGGCGCTCACTTCGAGGTCGATGCCGTCGGCCACGGCGTGACCGCCGGCCTCGGCGCTGATCCGGTCCACCAGCGCCGTCAGCGTCGTCTCGTCGGCGGCACGGGCGTCGAGCCAGGCCCTGATCGCCGACGGAATCGCGTTGGCGCCGTTGGGCGTAACGAGTACCTTGCCGAACGTGGCGACCGCATCGTGGGCGGCCGCACACGACCGGGCCGACAGCACCGAGGAGGCGTAGGCCAGCATCGGGTCGCGCCGGTCAGCAAGTCGGGTGGTGCCCGCGTGGTTGGCCTGGCCGCGGAAGACGAACTCCCATCGCCCGTGCGGCCAGATCGCCGAGGCGACCGCGATCGGCCGGTCGAGGAGATCCAGCGCCCGGCCCTGCTCGACGTGCAGCTCGACGAAAACGCCCACGCGGTCAGCCAATTGCGGATCGTGGCCGAGCCGATCCGGACAGCGACCCGCCTTGGTCATCGCCTCGGCGAGGGTGATGCCGTCGATGTCACGCAGCCCGCGGGCGCGGTCGGCGCTCAACGCGCCGCTGGACAGCTGCGACCCCACGCAGGCCACGCCGAACCGGGCGCCTTCCTCGTCGGAGAACGCGACCACGGCGACCGGAACCGCCGGGACCACCCCACGGGCCCGGACGATGTCGACCGCCGCGAACGCGGACACCACACCGAGCGGCCCGTCGAACGCGCCGCCGTCGGGCACCGAGTCCAGATGCGAGCCGGTGACGAAGGCATCCGACGGGTCGCCGTCCCAGCCGGGCGGCATCCACCACGCCCAGAGGTTGCCGTTACGGTCCTCCTCGACGTCCATGCCGCGCTCGGCGGCGCAGCCGGTGAACCACTCCCGCAGCATCAGGTCCGCATCCGACCAGGCGTAGCGGCGGTATCCGCCGCTACCCGCGTCGCGTCCGACGTCGAGGATCGCCGGCCACAGGGTGTCGAATTCGGTCATCGGTTCTCCTGCATCGGGATTCGCACGCCACGCTCGGCAGCGACCGCGGCGGCGTGCTCGTAGCCGGCGTCGACGTGGCGGATCACGCCCATGCCGGGGTCGTTGGTCAGCACGCGGGCCAGCTTCTCCGCCGCCAGCGCGGTGCCATCGGCGACGCTGACCTGCCCGGCGTGGATGGATCGGCCCATGCCGACACCGCCACCGTGGTGGATCGACACCCAGGTCGCGCCCGAGGAAGTGTTCACCAGAGCGTTCAGCAGCGGCCAGTCGGCAATGGCGTCGGACCCGTCGAGCATCGCCTCGGTCTCGCGGTAGGGCGAGGCCACCGAGCCGGAGTCGAGGTGATCGCGGCCGATGACGATCGGTGCGGACAGTTCGCCGGAGGCCACCATCTCGTTGAACTTCAGTCCGGCCTTGTCGCGCTCGCCGTAGCCCAGCCAGCAGATCCGGGCCGGAAGTCCTTGGTAGGCAACCTTTTTACCGGCCATCGTGATCCAGCGCTTGAGGTGCTCGTTGTCGGGGAACAGCTCAACGATCGCCCGGTCGGTGGCCTCGATGTCCTTGGGGTCACCGGACAGCGCCGCCCAGCGGAACGGGCCCAGCCCCTCTTCGAACTGCGGGCGGATGTAGGCCGGGACGAATCCCGGGAAGTCGAAGGCGCGGTCATAGCCCGCCTTACGGGCCTCGTCGCGGATGGAGTTGCCGTAGTCGAACACCTCGGCGCCGTTGTCCATGAAGCCGACCATCGCCTCGACGTGGCGGGCCATCGACGCCTGGGCCTGTTCGGTGAAGTAGACCGGGTCCTTCTCGGCCATCGACTTCATGTCCTCGAACTCGATGCCGATCGGCAGGTAGGACAACGGATCGTGCGCGGAGGTCTGGTCGGTGACGATGTCGATCGGGGCGTTGCGGGCCAGCAGTTCGGGAACCACCTCGGCGGCGTTGCCGAGCAGACCGATCGACAGCGGACGCCTGGCGTCGCGGGCCTCCACCGCCAGCCGCAGTGCATCGTCGATGTCGGTGGCCTTGACGTCGAGGTACTGGTGGTCGATGCGGCGGTCGATGCGGGTGACGTCGCAATCCACACAGATAGCGACACCGTCGTTCATGGTGACGGCCAGCGGCTGTGCACCGCCCATGCCGCCGAGCCCGGCGGTCAGCGTGATGGTGCCTGCCAGCGTGCCGTTACTGTGCTCATAGCGGCCAGAGGCCGCGAACTTCTTGGCGATCGCGCCGAAGGTCTCATAGGTGCCCTGCAGGATGCCCTGGGTGCCGATGTAGATCCACGAGCCGGCCGTCATCTGGCCGTACATCGTCAGCCCGGCGGCTTCGAGCTTGCGGAACTGCTCCCAATTCGCCCAGTCCCCAACAAGATTGGAGTTCGCGATCAACACCCGCGGTGCCCAGACGTGGGTGCGGAACACCCCGACCGGCTTGCCGGACTGCACCAGTAAGGTCTCGTCGTCCTCGAGCGTGCGCAGCGTCGCCACGATGGCATCGAACGCCTCCCAGCTGCGGGCGGCGCGACCGGTGCCGCCGTAGACCACCAGGTCCTGGGGATGTTCGGCCACCTCGGGATCGAGGTTGTTCATCAGCATCCGCAGCGCGGCCTCCTGCGGCCAGCCCTTGCAGGACAGTTCGGTGCCGCGCGGCGCCCTGACGGTACGGGCGGTGGAGGTGGTCATGGGTTCCCTTTTCCTGCGACGAGCGGTATCGGTTCAAGAAGACCCCACCGGCACCGCTTGTGGTAGCCGGAATCGGCGACTACTGTCTGGTATCCGAGACTTGGAGTCGGCATGTCCAGCACATCACCTGCGGTCGGGCGAGCCCTCGACGTTCTGCTGTACCTGGCGTCACGGCCAGGGCCGGTGCACGGCTCCGCACTGATCCGCGATCTCGGGGTGCCCCGGTCGTCGGCGTATCACCTGCTCAACGTCCTGGTCGAGCGCGGGTTCGTCGTGCATCTGCCCGACCAACGCGCGTACGCGTTGGGGGTGTCGGCCTTCGAGGTCGGTTCGGCCTACCTGCGCCACGAGCCGCTCGAGCACATCGCCAGACCCATCCTCACGAAGCTGGTCGCATCCGCGAACGAGACCGCGCATCTGGGGATTCTGTACGGCGCCGAGAGCGTGTACCTGCTCAAGGAGCAGCCCCAGGTCGTCCGGGTTCCGGTCACGCTGGTGACCGACGTCGGCGTGCGGCTGCCCGCCCACCTGACCGCGAACGGCCGCTCGATCCTGGCGCACTTGTCGGCTGCTCAGATCAGGGCGCTGTTTCCGTCGCCGGCGTCGTTCATCAGCAGGACGGGTCGCGGGCCCGGCTCGCTCACCGAACTGCGCCGCCTGCTCCGGGACGAACGCGCCCAGGGCTGGGCGGAGGAAGTCGGCCTGATCACCGACGGGCTGCAATCGGTGGCGGCATGCGCCTTCGACCACGCGGGCAGGCCGTGCGCGGCCTTCAGCGTGACCCGCCGCCAGCACCGTTCCACCACGCCGGTGCCGGCCCTGGTGCGAAGTGTCCGCACCGCCGCGCAGCAGTTGACCCGGGCGTTGTCCGGCCACGCCCCGACCGGTTGGTTCTAGCGATTTCGGCGCGCTTTTCGTCGCTAGGCGTTGATTAGCGCGCCGAAATCACGACTTGGTGGCGGCGTGCAGGGCGACGATGCCGCCGGTGAGGTTGCGCCAGCGCACGTCCGACCAGCCGGCTGCCTCGATGCGGCGGGCCAGATCGGCCTGCTCGGGCCACGCGCGGATGGACTCCGCGAGATAGACGTAGGCCTCCGGGTTGCTCGACACCGCCTGCGCCACCCGCGGCAGCGCCCGCATCAGGTACTCCTTGTAGACGACGGAGAACACCGGCACCACGGGCGTGGAGAACTCGCACACCACCAGCCGCCCGCCCGGCTTGGTGACCCGCGCCATCTCGTGCAGACCCGCGGAGTGGTCGACGACATTGCGCAGACCGAAGCTGATCATCACCGCGTCGAAGACCTCGTCGGCGAACGGCAGCTTGGTGGCGTCGGCGGCGACCTTGGGCACCGGCCGCGTGAGCCCGGCGTGCAGCATGCCCACCGAGAAGTCCGCGGCCACACACCACGCCCCGGACTTGGCCAGCTCGACCGTCGATACCGCCGTCCCGGCGGCCAGGTCGAGCACGGTGTCACCGGGCCCGATGTTCAGCGCCGCGCGGGTGGCCCGCCGCCAAGCGCGGTCCTGCCCCAGCGAGAGCACAGTGTTGGTGATGTCGTAGCGGCGCGCCACGGCGTCGAACATCGACGCCACGTCACGGGGGTCCTTGTCCAGCGTCGCGCGGCTCACGGACCCGACGCTACCCGAGCGGGAATGGGCAGCCCGCCGACGCGTTACATGGCCTTCGCGTCGACCTGAACTAATTGACGCGCACGCCCGGCCATGCGTTCACTGAGGTGGATCAACCGATCCTCATGCCCAGCGGGCATCGTGTAAGCCAACTTTCGCAGCTCGACGGCAAATGATTGCAGTTCCTGGCGAAACGTCGAATCACTCATCAGACGTTCTCCCTCGTCCTGGAGTGGGATGTGAATATCGCGCGGTTGGCTCCCGCGTACTTTCCCCGACCGCTTCAGTGTGCCCTCAATCATCCTGAAAGGAAAGCCTTCTCAGAAAGAATTCAGTTCTCCGGCAAAAGCCGTTGGACGACTCGCCGATAGCGCTTCGGCGGCCGGCGGAGGGCCGGTGACGGTCAGGCCGCGCGGGTCCGCCAACGGCGCCGGCCCCCGGCCTGCACTGCCTCGTAATGGCCGAGCAGCTGATCGCAGATCGCCGGCCAGGTCCGGGCCAGCACGCTGCGCCGGGCCGCCAGCGAGTAGCGGCCCCGCTCGTCGAGCAGGTGCTCGACGGACTGAACCAACCGCTTCTCGAACTCCGGCACCGCCAGCAGCAATCCCGTGCGGTAGGGCGCCACGAGGTCGCGCGGCCCACCGGCATCCGGGGCCACGACCGGCAGACCGGAGGCCATCGCCTCTTGCACGGCCTGGCAGAACGTCTCGTGCTCGCCGGGATGCACGAACACGTCCATGCTGGCGTAGGCCGCCGCCAGCTGCTCGCCGTAAAGCGCGCCGGTGAACACCGCCCGCGGCAACAGCGCCTGCAGCTTGGCACGGTCCCCACCGTCGCCGACGATCACCAGCTGCAGATCGTCGCGGCCCGCCAGCACCGCCAGCCGCTCGACGTGCTTCTCCGGTGCCAACCGCCCCACGAACCCCACGATCGGCTTGCCGTCCGGTGACCACCTCCGGCGCAACTCGCCGTCACGGTTCGACGGAGCGAACCCCGTGACGTCGACCCCTCGACCCCAGTGGTGGACACGCGGAATATGATGTGCGGCAAGGTCTTCCATCGCCGCGGTGGACGGCGCCAGCGTGCGGTCGGCCCGCGAATGCAGATGACGCGTCCACGCCCACGCCGCTCCGGACGCGACCCCGACGCCGTAACTCTCGGTGAACCCGGCCACATCGGTCTGGAAAACCGCGACCGTCGGCACCCCAAGATAGCGCGCGGCGCGCAGCCCGCCGTAGCCCAGCAGCGCGGGCGAGGCCAGGTGCACGACGTGCGGATCGAACCCGCGCAGCACACCCACCATCCGCGGCCGCGGCACACCGAGCGGCAACGACGTCACCATCGGGAACATCCTGGCCGGAACCCGGTGGACGCGGATACCGTCGTACACTCGGTCGGCGGGCTCTTCACCGCGCAGGTTGTCCGGGGCGATGACGAGTGCTTCGTGACCGGTGCGACGCAGGTGCTCAAGCACCCGAAGCACCGAGTTGGTGACTCCGTTGACGTTGGGCAGGAATGATTCGGCGACAATCGCAACGCGCACGCCCCGAGCGTGTCAGCGGCGCCTGTCAGCGAGGTTGCGTCCAGGAATACAGGACACGAAGAACTGGTGGAACGGTACCGTGCGACCATGCGGTACTTGTCCGTGCTCATTCTCACATTACTGGTCGTCACCGGCTGCGGCAGGGTGGTCGCCGGTGCGGCACAGGTTGATCCGCGCGGCCCGGCCACCCAGCTCAGCACGGACGGGTTCGGCATCATCGCCGGTGACCCCAAAGCACCGATACAGATCGAGCTGTACACCGAGCCGCAGTGCACTCACTGCGCCGATCTGCAGAAGGATTTCGGCCGACAGATGGCCAGCTACATGAATCTCGGCCAGCTGGCGGTGACCTATCGTCCGGTGACATTTCTGGACTCCAAGCCGGGCGGTTACTCCGATCGCGTCGCCAACGCGTTGTTCCTCGCCGCCGGGCCGAAGACATCGGCCAAGGCGTTCCAGGAGTTCGTCGAAGACCTGTGGAGCCGTCAGGATCCGGGCGGTAAGGGCCCGAGCAACGACGAGATGGCAACGATGGCCCACGACAGCGGAGTTGACGCCGCAGCCGTCGATGCGATCACGTCCGGCAAGAACGCGCTCGACCTCAAAGAGATGGCCGCCACCAACTTCGAGTACCTCTACGAGATCGACCCGATCAACACCGGAACACCGGCGATCTACGACCTCAAGAGGGACAAGACGCTCGACATCTACGACAACAACTGGCTGTCCAAGCTGATGTCGTCCTGAGCGTTGACGCGTCGCTCCACAACCGCCAGCCCGGCCAGCAACACCCCACCGATGAGCCACGCCACCACCGCCACCGACGTAGCCGGGACGATCGCCAACGACGCGTTACGGTGTTGCACCCGAACAAGATCCGGGTTGTTCTGGTCGTACTCGACGTAGATCCGCATCCCCTCGGCCAGCTCCGACGGGTAGAGCACACCGAGTTCGGGACGGTAGGTCACCCGGTCGGGCGTGACGAACTCGATCGTCGAGCGCCGAGGCCCGGCCGAAAGGACCTCAGCCTGTGCGACACCCATGTTCCGCTCGATCTGCCGGTCGTTGCGCCACGCCCCGGCGACCAGCAGGATCGACTGCAGGGTGGCCAGTCCGAGGATGATCCACACCGCACATTTGCTCCAGCGCAACGCTTTTCGCCGCGGCGTATCGGGAAGGTCGGGTTTGCGACGGGGCAGCGCGGGTTCCAGCAGGGCTCGTAGCCTGCCGATCACAGCGCCGCCTTGATCGCGGCGTGCAGCTGCCGCAGCGAGGACCGGTCGGCCTTGACCTCCAACACCCGCATGCCCTGGTGCGGTTCGTCGAGGGCGGCGCCGAGCTGGTCGGCCTCGATCTGGCGGGACTCGACGTGATAGGCCCGGCACAGCGCGCCGACGTCGACGTCGTGCGGGGTGCCGAAGATGCGCGAGGACACATCGGAGAAGCGCGGGTCGCCCTGCTCGAGCAGTTCGAAGATGCCGCCGCCGTTGTCGTTGGACACCACGATGGTCAGGTCCTTCGGCGTCGGCTCGGTGGGCCCGATCAGCAGGCCCGAGCTGTCGTGGACGAACGTCAGGTCGCCGATCAGCCCGATGGTCCGGCCCTCATGTGCCAACGCAGCGCCGATGATCGTCGACACCGTCCCGTCGATCCCGGCCACGCCGCGGTTGGAACGCACCTTCAAGCCCTCGGTGTTCAGCCCGACCAGGGCGGCGTCGCGCACCGGGTTGGACGCGCCGAGCACCAGCTGATCCCCCGGGCGCACCGCGTCGGCCACCGCGGCGGCCACGTGCAGGCCGGTGGTCAGCGGATGGGCGGCCAGTTGCTCGCGGACCGCGGCGACGGCGTGCCGGTTGGCTTCGGCGCAACCGCGCAGCCACGCGGGGTCCGGGGCGCCGACGGTGTCGGCGCGGGTGCCGGTGGCCTGCGAGTTGCCCGACACATCCGGCCAGCGCGGCCCGGTGGTCAGCGCGAACACCGGCACCGACGGGTCGGCCAGCAGCGCGGACACCGGGCGGTGCAGGGTCGGGCGGCCCAGCATGATGACCTGCTCGGGCTTGAGCAGGGGCAGCGCCAGCGGGTGCAGCGAGTTGGGCGCGTGCGGGGCGGTGGGCTCGGCGACGGTCGGCAGCCCGGCGAGGTTCGGGTGTACGCCCGCGCCGTGGCCGGCGATCACGACGGTGTCCGGGGTGAGGTCGATCTGCAGCGGCTGATCGAAGTTCACCGGCGGGGTGTAGGTCCACGGCTTGCCGTCGGGCCGGCCGGGTGGGTTGTCGCCGAAAGCCGCATCCGCGTCGGGAACCAGCGGCTCGCGCAGCGGGATGTCGAAGTGCACCGGCCCGGCGTTGGCGGTGCGCGCGCCGGTGGCGGCGGCGATGACCCGGGAGGTGGCCGAGCGCCACTGCGCGTTGAGGGAGTCGAGCCTTTCCGGCGCCTCTTCGGCCAGACCCAGGCTGATCGCGGCGCGGACCTGGGTACCGAAGTAGCCGAGCTGCTCGAAGGTTTGGTTGGCGCCGGTGCCGAGCAGTTCGTAGGGCCGGTTGGCGCTCAGCAGGATCAACGGGACGCGGGCGTAGTTGGCCTCGACGACGGCCGGGCCCATGTTCGCCACCGCGGTGCCCGACGTCATCGCCACGCACACCGGTGCGCGCTCGGCCAGGGCGAGGCCGATGGCCAGGTAGCCGGCGGTGCGCTCGTCGATGCGGACGTGCAGGCGCAAGCGTCCGGCGCGGTCGGCGTCGGCCAGCGCAAAGGCCAGCGGGGCGTTACGTGACCCCGGGCACAGCACGACGTCGCGGACGCCGCCGCGAATCAGTTCGTCGACGACGACCCGGGCCTGAGCCGTCGATGGGTTCACAACGACAGCGTGTCATACCCGCATTTGTGCGCCCAAACCCACAACCAGGGCGCGAAAGGACGAGCAGATCGCGGCAAAACGTCGAGTTCGAGGCCGAATTCAGACCAGCGTGCCGGCGAAAAACTGCAGGATCGCGTTGTTCACGGTGTCCGGGCGTTCCAGGAAGCCCAGGTGCCCGGTGTGCCCGATCTGGATGTAGCGGCCCTTAGGCAGCGCCTCGGCGACCTCACGGCCCAGCGCAGCGGGGGTGATGACGTCGTCGGCGAACCCGATTACCAGCACCGGCGTGGTGATCGACCGGTAGGCCGGCAGCCGGTTCTCGTGCGGCACCACCGTCAGCTGCGCACGCCAGCCGGGCGTGCGCTTGAGCGGAAACGCGCTGAACATCTCGAACCAGTCGCCGATGGCCTTCTCATCATTGATGGTCTTTGGCGAAAAGTTCTCCAGCACACGGACTTTGGCGGCATATGCCGGTGGCAGCTCGATACCCGAGTCGACCAGCGCGGCTTCGGCCTTGCGGAAGGATTGCCGCGTGGTGTCGACGCGCCCGCGGGTGCCCATCAGCACCGCTTGGCTGACCAATTCCGGACGGGCCAGCATCAACTCCTGGGCGATGAAGCCCCCCATCGACATCGCCACCAAGCGGGTGGGGCCGCCGATGATTTCCTCGATGATCGCCGCGGTGTCGGCGACCATCTGCTCGGTGGAAAAGTCGCCCGCATTCTCGGTGGTACCGATTCCGCGGTTGTCGAAGGTGATGCAGCGATAGCCGGCCGCGGTGAACGCCGGCACCTGATAGATGTGCCAGGTGCGGCCCGCGCCGCCGGTTCCGGCGATGAACAGCACCGGCTCCCCGGAGCCGGTGTCGTCGTAGGCCAGGTTGATCACCTGGCAGAGGCTACAGACGAAATGTCCGATCTGGGACAGCTTCGACGACCGTCGAAAGGGTTGGTTCGGTCCGCTAGCCGGCGGACGCCAACGCGGCGTAGCAGGACCGCACCCGGGCGATCCACCAGTCGCGGCGGTCGGCGGGGGCGGCAAGCGCAGCGAGCCGGGCCGGGTCGGGGCTGACGTCGACGACCGGAAGTGCACCGTCGACGGGTGCGATAGTGGCGACGTCCTCGACGAACAGCCCGCCGGTGCCCAGGCCGCACGCATACTCGAGGCGCGGCAGCGCGGCGGCGGCCGACAATCCGGCCGCGATACCGACCGCGGAGTCCAGTGCCGAGGAGATCACCACCGGGATGTCGATCTGGGCGGCGATCGTCAACAAGGCCGAAATCCCGCCCAGCGGAGCCACTTTGAGCACCGCGATGTCGGCGGCATGCGCCCGCACCACGGCCAGCGGATCGGAGGCCTTGCGAATGCTCTCGTCGGCCGCGACCGCGACGTCCACCCACTGGCGCACCTCCGCCAGTTCCGGCACGGTGCGGCACGGTTGCTCGATGTACTCCAGCGGGCCGTCGGCGGTCAGCGCCCGCGCTGCCGCGACCGCCTCCGGCACCGTCCACCCGCCGTTGGCGTCCACCCGCACGGTCGGAATAAGCGCCCGCACCGCATTGACTCGCGCGACGTCGTCGGCCAGCGTCTGCCCCGGCTCGGCGACCTTCACCTTCGCAGTGCGCGCGCCGGGGAACCGGGCCAGCACGTCCACCACCTGCTCGGACGGCACCGCGGGCACCGTCGCGTTGATCGGGATGACATTGCGCAGACCGTAAGCCATTGCGCTGTAAGCGGATTCGATTCCCGACGCCAGCCAGTGCGCGGCCTCGGGCGGCTCGTACTCGAGGAATGCACCGAACTCGCCCCAGCCCGACGGCCCGTCGATCAGCGCGACTTCGCGAACCGTGATGCCGCGGAAGCGCACGCGCATGGGAAGCGCGACGACGTGCAGGCGCTCCAGCAGGTCATCCAGCGCCGGCAGCATCAGATCTCGCGGTCGGCCGGTCGTCGAGTAAGCGCGGTTCGGGAGGTGCCTGCACACCGGACAGGGTGCCACGCGGATGAAAAGCAGGGTTGCGGCTTGTCGATTTCGATGCGGCCGGCGCTCGCTCATCCCAGAGATCACGACGCATCACCTGCAGGTGACGTACATCACATCCATGCGGCATCGCCCCTTCGGGGGGTGCGACGATGGGGCATGCCCGTTCGCGCGGTTCTCTTCGATTTCTCCGGCACGCTGTTTCGTCTCGAGGAGGACGACAGCTGGTTCGCCGGGATGGAACTGATCGACGACCCGTTGTCTCCGGCCGGCCGCCGCGCCGTCGACGAACACGTGCAGGCCGAGCTGATGGAGCGGCTCACCCACCCCACCGGTCGCTCCGTCGAGATGACCGAGGAGGCCTGTCGAGCCTGGCTCAACCGCGACCTCGCGCCGTCCCTGCACCGCGAGGCCTACCTGCATGCGCTGCGCGAGTCCGGGCTACCCGACCACCATGCGCGGTCGCTGTACGACAGGGCGGTCGACCCAGGCTCGTGGACGCCCTACCCCGACACCGTCGAGGTGCTGCGCTCGCTGCGCGAGCAGTCGGTCAAGACCGCCGTCGTCTCCAATATCGCCTTCGACATCCGTCCGGCGTTCGCCGCCGCCGCAGCCAGGGTCGACGAGTTCGTGCTGTCCTTCGAAGTCGGCGCGGTCAAACCCGACCCGCGGATCTTCCGCGTCGCACTGGACCGGCTGGGCATCGCGGCCGAGGAGGCGGTGATGGTGGGTGACAGCGAGGAGAACGACGGCGCGGCCCGCGAGGTCGGATGCGGTTTCCGTCTGGTCGATCCGTTGCCCACCGACCAGCGGCCGACGGGGCTCCTCGACGCGCTGCGTTGACAGGGGCGCTGCCCGGCTATGAGCGACTTCCGTGGTGGTGGCGGTGAGCTGTCGGGGCGCGTGCGACGGTGCCGGTCATCGACGATCGATACGTGTTGGGCTGGGAGATGAGGGGGACCGCGTTCGCCGAGGCGGAGTAGCGTTTGACCACATGGCCGACTCTGAACGCATCACCCCGCCGTGGTGGCTGAAGCCGATGAACAAGGTGTTCATGACCGTCATGCGACTGGGCATCGTCAAGGACGGACCGATGGTGCTGACGGTGCCGGGCCGCAAGTCCGGCGAGCCCCGGTCCACTCCGATCACCCCGTTCACCGTCGACGGCAAGCGCTATGTCGTCGGCGGATTCCCCGGCGCGGACTGGGTGCGCAACGCCCGCGCCGCCGACGTCGCGACGCTGACCCAGGGCAAACGCACCGAACGCGTGCGCATGGTCGAGCTGCCGCCCGACGAGGCCCGTCCACTGTTGCGGGCCTTCCCGACCCTGGTGCCCACCGGGGTCAGCTTCATGAAGAACGCCGGTCTGGTCACCGTGGGCAGGCCCGACGAATTCGAGGCGCTGGCCGGGCGGTGCGCCGTGTTCCGATGCGACCCCGCTTCGTGATGACCATCAGCTGCGACGAGCAGGCCTTGGCCCTGGATGGAGTTCAACAGCCTTGAGTGACAGCCCCTTTGACCCGTCGTTGTGGAAGACGATCGACGGCTTCGAGGACCTGACCGACATCACCTACCACCGGCACGTCTCCGACGGCACCGTACGGGTGGCGTTCAACCGTCCCGAGGTGCGCAACGCGTTCCGCCCGCACACCGTCGACGAGTTGTACCGCACGCTCGACCACGCCCGCATGTCACCCGATGTGGGTGTGGTGCTGCTGACCGGCAACGGTCCCTCCCCCAAGGACGGCGGGTGGGCGTTCTGCTCCGGCGGCGACCAGCGCATCCGGGGGCGCACCGGCTACCAGTACGCCTCGGGTGAGACGGCCGAGACCGTGGACCCCGCACGCGCCGGCCGGCTGCACATCCTCGAAGTGCAGCGGCTGATCCGGTTCATGCCGAAGGTCGTCATCTGCCTGGTCAACGGCTGGGCCGCCGGCGGTGGCCACAGCCTGCACGTGGTGTGCGACCTGACCCTGGCCAGCCGCGAACACGCCCGCTTCAAGCAGACCGACGCCGACGTCGGCAGCTTCGACGGCGGCTACGGCAGCGCCTACCTGGCGCGCCAGGTCGGGCAGAAGTTCGCCCGCGAGATCTTCTTCCTCGGCGAGACGTACACCGCCGAGGAGATGCACCAGATGGGCGCCGTCAACCGGGTGGTCGACCACGCCGAACTGGAGACCGTCGGGGTGGTCTGGGCCAAGACCATCAACGGGAAATCGCCCCAGGCGCAACGGATGCTGAAGTTCGCCTTCAACCTGCTCGACGACGGTCTGGTCGGCCAGCAACTGTTCGCCGGGGAGGCCACCCGGCTGGCGTACATGACCGACGAGGCCGTCGAGGGCCGGGATGCGTTCCTGGAAAAGCGCGACCCCGACTGGAGCCCGTTCCCCCGCTACTACTGAGACTTCGGCGCGCATATCACCGCAGAGCGGCGACAACCGCGCCGAAATCGCAGCAGCGCACGCAACCAAACCTGAGGTAGACACGACCACATGGAGATCCTGGCGAGCCGGACGTTGTTCCGGCCGGCCGACTACCAGCGTTCGGTGAGCTTCTACCGCGACGCCATCGGCCTGGCCATCGCCCGCGAATACGGCGGCGGCACGGTGTTCTACGCCGGGCAGTCGTTGATCGAACTCGCCGGCCACGGCCCGCCCACCACACCGGGCGGACCGTTCCCCGGCGCGCTGTGGCTGCAGGTCCGCGACCTCTACGCCACCCAGGACGAACTGCGCTGCCGCGGCGTCGAGATCGCCCGCGAGGCCCGCCCGGAACCGTGGGGACTGCACGAAATGCACGTCACCGACCCCGACGGGGTCACGCTGATCTTCGTGCAGATCCCCGAGGACCACCCACTGCGGCGCGATACCCGGGGCTGATGGGGCTAAGATTCATGACGTCCATCGGGCGCCCCAGGACGCCCCGGCCGGGGAGCTGCCGCGGTGAACGATTTCTCACCAAGACCGCGACGCGACGGTTGTCCGACGACGAAGTCTAAGGACGTCGAATAGCAATCCTGCGAGCACTCTCCATCCCGCCGAGCCCCTCGGCGCTGTCGCTGACGGCCGCCCTCGAAGGCGTGCTCGACGGACGCGACGCTCCCCTAGTTCCCATCCCGGCCGGCGACCTTCGGGAAAGCGAGTTGTTGACGACCTCGCTGCGGGTCGGTGAAGAGATCGACGACGACGTCGCCCTGGTGGTGTCGACGTCGGGAACCACCGGGGCGCCCAAGGGCGCGATGCTGACCCCGGCCGCACTGATCGCCAGCGCGTCGGCCACCCATGACCGCCTCGGCGGGCCCGGCACCTGGCTGCTCGCGCTGCCGGCCCACCACATCGCGGGCATCCAAGTTCTGGTGCGCAGCCTGCAGGCCGGCACCGCGCCGGTAGAACTGGACCTGTCGGCCGGGTTCGACGTCACCGAATTGCCCACGGCGGTAGCACAATTGGGCTCCGGACGGCGCTACACGTCGTTGGTGGCCACCCAGCTGGCCAAGGCACTGCTGGACCCGGAGGCGACCGCGGCGCTGGCCGAACTCGACGCCGTGCTGCTCGGCGGCGGCCCAGCCCCGCGCCCGGTGCTCGAGGGCGCGGCGGCCGCGGGTATCGCGGTGGTGCGCACCTACGGTTCCAGCGAAACCTCGGGCGGCTGCGTCTACGACGGGGTCCCACTCGACGGCGTGGAGGTGCGACTCGACCAGGGCGCCGAAACCGGCGAGGGACGGATCAGCATCGGCGGGACGACCTTGGCCAAGGGCTACCGCAACCCACCGGATCGGGACCCGTTCGCCGAGCCGGGCTGGTTTCACACCGACGACCTCGGCGTGTTCGACGACACAGGCAGCCTCGTGGTACTGGGCAGGGTCGACGAGGCGATCAGCACCGGCGGCCTGACGGTGATGCCTGCGCCGGTCGAGGCGGTACTGTCGCGGCACCCGGCGGTGGCCGACTGCGCGGTGTTCGGCGTGCCCGACGACCGGCTCGGTGAGCGGGTGGTCGCCGCCGTCGTGCTCGTGACGGGCGCGCCGGAGCCGACGCTGGGCGACATCAGGGCGTATCTGGCGCAGTCGCTCGATTCGACAGCCGCCCCGCGGGAACTCCACCTCGTGGACGAACTGCCCCGCCGCGGCATCGGCAAACTGGACCGCAGAGCGCTTCGGCGGCGGTTCGAAAGCGGTGGTGACTTGCCCGGAGGCTACGGTTGGTGAACAATTGTTCACCAAATGACTGGAGGACATTCGACTGGAGGACATTCGATGGGTGACCTGAAATACCTCGACCTACACGGCGACCGGGTGGCCTACCTTGACGAAGGCCACGGCGAGGTGATCCTGCTGCTGCACGGTATGGCCGGCAGCTCGCAGACCTGGCGCTCCGTGCTGGGGCCGCTGTCGCGCAAGTACCGCGTGATCGCCCCCGATCTACTTGGCCACGGCAACTCGGCCAAGCCGCGCAGCGACTACTCCCTGGGCGCGTTCGCGGTGTTCCTGCGCGATCTGCTCGACGAGCTGGGTGTGGCGCAGGCGACCATCGTCGGGCATTCACTCGGCGGCGGAGTGGCCATGCAGTTCACCTACCAGCATCCCGACTACTGCCAGCGGCTGATCCTGATGAACAGCGGCGGGCTTGGCCCCGACGTGGGGTGGACGCTGCGGCTGCTATCGGCGCCGGGGGCCGAGCTGCTCATGCCGATCATCGCGCCACCGCCGGTGCTGACCGCCGGCGAGCTGGTGCGGTCGTGGTTCGGCAAGCTCGGGATTCAGTCGCCGCGCGGAACGGAGATCTGGAATGCCTACCGTTCGTTCGCCGACGCCTCGACCCGGCAGGCGTTCCTGCGCACTCTGCGGTCGGTGGTCGACTACCGCGGTCAGGCTGTCAGCGCGCTGAATCGGCTGCATCTGAGGACCGACATGCCCACGATGGCGATCTGGGGTGAGCAGGACGCGACCATTCCCGTCCACCACGCCTATGCCGTCCAGAAGACCCGGCCCGATGTCCGGCTCGAGATCCTGCCCCGCGTCGGCCACTTCCCTCAGGTCGAACGACCGAAGGAGGTTGTCGACCTGATCGACGACTTCATCTCCAGCCGGGCCGCCGCGGACATCGAGCAGCCCGCCACCCCGATGTGATTCCGCGGTTCGCGGCGGCACCTGTCGCCCGGCTGGCCACCGTGACTCCGGACGGCCGGCCGCACGTGGTGCCGATCGTGTTCGCGGTCGACGGTGACGTGGTCTACACCGCGGTGGACGGCAAGCCGAAGTCGTCGATGCGCGTGCGGCGGCTGGCCAACATCGAGGCCAACCCGCGGGTGAGCATCCTGGTCGACCATTACGCCGACAACTGGTCGCAGCTGTGGTGGGTGCGGGCCGACGGCACGGCCGCGGTGTGGTCCAATGGGCCCCAGTGCGAGCGCGGACGTGCGCTGTTGCGCGCGAAATACCCTCAGTACCAGGATGTTTCGCTGGGCGGTCCGGTGATCGCGGTGGCGGTCGACAGGTGGTCATCCTGGCCGCGGGAGATGGGCCCGAACTGAAACCAGTCGGTCACTCCCGTCACGGCAGCGTGGGTAATAGGCTGGGCGATTGTGAGCATCGGCCGCAAGGAAGCACTCGCGGTCGGCGTGGGTGTGCTCCTGCTGGTCGCGGCGTTCGTCGTGCCGGACCTGCACCTCGGCATCGTCACGCCACTGATCAAGATGAGCCCGGGCGAACTGAAGTCCTTCGCCGACGCCGCGCCGATCTTCGGCTGGTGGAATGCCCACGTCGGCTGGGGCACCGTGCCCGCCATCCTGATCGGCGCGGCGGCGGTGCTGTGGGGAAGCACGATCGCCCAGCGCCTCTCCTGGCGCGCGCTGACGCTCACGGCGTGGGCGACCTCGTTCGCGTGGGCCTTCGCACTGGCCATGATCGACGGCTGGCAGCGCGGCTTCGCAGGCCGGCTCACCTCCAAACACGAATACCTGCGCCAGGTTCGGACAATCACCGACATCCCCGAAGCTGTCCGTACCTTCGCCAGCAGAATCGTTGATTTCCAGCCGAATTCGTGGATCACCCACGTCTCCGGGCATCCGCCCGGCGCGCTGCTGACCTTCGTCTGGTTGGACCGAATCGGCCTGGGCGGCGGGGCGTGGGCCGCGCTGTGGTGTGTGCTGATCGGGTCGAGTGCGGCCGCTGCAGTACTCGTCGCCGTCCGCGCGCTCAGCGACGAGCCGACGGCGCGACTGGTCGCGCCGTTCGTCGCGGTGGCCCCGACGGCCATCTGGATCGCGGTGTCGGCTGACGGTTACTACGCCGGGGTGGCGGCCTGGGGTATCGCCCTGCTGGCGTTGGCTGTTCGCCAGCGGGTGCGCTGGCCGTGGCTGGCCGCAACGGGCGCCGGACTGCTGCTGGGCTGGGGCATCTTCCTCAACTACGGGCTGGCCCTGATGGCCCTACCCGCGGTGGCGGTGCTGCTGTGCGCGGTCGACTGGCGCACCGCGATCCGGGCGCTGATCCCGGCCGTACTGGCCGCGCTGGCGGTGGTCGCCGTGTTCGCCGTCGCCGGGTTCTGGTGGTTCGACGGCTACACCCTTGTCCAGCAACGCTATTGGCAGGGCATCGCGAACAACCGGCCGTTCCAGTACTGGAGCTGGGCGAACTTGGCCTCGACGGTGTGTGCCACCGGACTGGGCAGCGTCGCGGGCATCGGCCGGGTCTTCGACATCAAGGCGATCAAGGCCCGCAGCGGTCTGCACCTGCTGGTGCTGGCCGCCCTGGCCGCCATTGTGTTCGCCGACCTGTCGATGTTGTCCAAGGCCGAGACCGAACGGATCTGGCTACCGTTCGAGGTGTGGCTCACCGCCGCCGGCGCCCTGCTGCCCGCCTTCACCCACCGATGGTGGCTGGCCGTCAACGTGATCGGCGCCCTTGCGCTCAACCATCTGATTTTGACCAACTGGTAGCAGTCGGTCGCCCACCAGATAAAGCAGCGCGGCACCCCACACCACCGCCAGAGCGATCCAGAAGCCGGCCTGGTAGTCGCGGTCCAGGACTGTCAGGTTGTCCAGATGCTGGCCCGGCTTGCTGAACACCGGAATGGCCAGCAGCACAAGGACAACCGTGAGCAGTCCGGCCACCAGCACCGGCATCCACCAGCTGTGCGGCAGGATGCGTCGGCCGGCGAAGCCCAGCGCTAGGCACACCGGGGCGAACACCGCGTCGTGCAACAGCACGCCGATCAGTGCCCACGCCACAATCCGGATGATCACCTGCGTCGAGTGGTCTGCCACCAACACCACGCCGTAGATCCCGACCGCCACACCGATCGCGATCAACGCAACCCGAACAGCCGTCACGCCACGACCTCGATCCTAGACAGCCATTTCGTCTGCAGCACACCGGGTCTGGTCGGCGCGATCAACCGGCACGGGTATCCGTGGTCCAGATCCAGGGTCTGCCCGTTGACCTTCAGCGCGATCAGAGTCATCGAGTCACGGGCATGCCGGGCCGGCAGCACCGTGCGAGAGTACGGCCCCGGCGGTTCCAGCGAGATCATCCGAACATCAGAATCCGGTGATCCGCCGACGGCTTTGACCAGATCCGCCAGCACCACCCCGGTCCAGTCAGCCGTCGCGCTCCAGCCCTCCACGCAGGCGATGGGCAACCGGTGGGTGGTCTGCGGCATGGCCGCGAGCTCAGCGAGCGTGAACACCTTGGAGTTGCCGCCGTTGACAACGGTGAGCCGGTAGTCCGGCGAGCGGGCGCTGCGCAACACCCCCGCCGCCCAGGCCGTCCGATTGACCGGAACTCCTTGCGGGCCTTGGCCGGAGCGCGGCGCCAGCAGGGAGACGTGGCGTAGCCAGGGGATCGTCTGCCCGGCGGTGAGGATCGTCGCGACGCCCACTGCCAGCCAGGTGCCGCCCAGCACCGCGCGGCGGCTGGGACCGTGGTGGCCCGTCAGCTCGCCGGTGGGGATCTCCTCCAGCGGTTCGCCCAGCGCACGCCGGATCACCGGCAGTTTGACGCCGATGTGGACCAGCACCGCCCCGGCCGCAACATAGGCCATGGCGTAGTGACTGGTGGTGAAGAAGAACTTGAACGCGTACCACTGCGCAATGTTCATGATCCCGGTGGACAACTGGAAGATCATCGAGCCCACCAGCACCAGGATCGAGCCCCGCTCGATCTGGCGGGTCAGCCCGCCGATGACGGGGCGCTCGAACAGCTTCGGGTACACCGACCACAGCTTGACCACCAGCAGCGGGATCGCCGCGATACCCGAGATCACATGCAGGCCCTGGGTGAACTGGTAGAGCCGTACCGGTCGGGTCGGCCAGAAGAACCACGGTTGCGGGTGCTGGATGAAATGACTGATCAGTCCGGTGACGAAGCAGATGGTCACGGCGATGCCCAGCGCGACCCCGACCCGGACCGTCACCGCGGTGCCGCGCAAGGTGTATTTGGCGGCGGTCTTCGCATCCCCGATCATGTCAGCGCGAGTGTAGCCACGACGCGATCTCGAATCGGGTGAATCGCCATCAACGCCAGACCGACCTCTTCGGCCAGTGCGGCCGCGCAGTCGACCCCGACCGCGGCCCACCGAAACCACGGCCCGATGGTGTGCAAGGACTCCAGCCGCACCCAGCTGGTGCTTACGCCCGCGACGGCGGGATCGAATTCGGCCACGCACCGTCCTCCGCGCATCAGTAGTTCCGCGGCCCGCCGCAGCACGCGCCGGGGGTCTCCGGCCAGGCCGACGTTGCCGTCGGCCAGCAGCACCGTCTGCCACCGGCCGGTGCCCGGCAGCGGTTCGAAGACGTCGCGCATCAGCGCCGGCGCGCCACTGCGGCGGGCCAGACGTACCGCCGTCGCCGACTGGTCCACACCCAGTGCCGGGATGCCCCGGCGCACCAGATGAGCCACCAAACGTCCAGGGCCGCACCCCAACTCGATCGTCGGACCTTCACACAGGCCCACCACCGCGGTGTCGAACTCGGTGTCGCAGCCGTGGCCGCCGAGCCAGCTGTGCACCGGCAGTCGGTGCCGACGGCCGTCGTCGTGGCGAAGCCAACAACACTCTCCGTCAAGTGCCCGGTCATAGAGCTGTCCCAGCATGTCAAACCTCTCGCGTGACGCGGGCGAACCGGCTCGCTGACCGGCAGGCCTTGCGGACGGACGGGATGTCGTCGACGGTGTCGACGTCGTGCAGCTCTTCGACGAGCGTCACGTCGATACCTGTGTCGCGCAGGGCGGCAAGCGTTACAACGCCGGTGTCGGATTGCGACATCGGCACGTCGCGCAGGCAGTCGGCGCTCGCGGCATCGGCCACCCCGAGCACCCACCACCCGCCGTCACGGGCCATCCCCAGCAGCGCCGGCGTCGTCAACAAGGTCCGCGCGCAGTCGGTGAGCAGCTCGGCGCTCACCTGCGGGGTGTCCATCCCGATCTGCAGCACCGGCTGAGCGCTGCCGACGTCGGCATGGGCGTTGGCCAGCCGATCGGCGAAGTCCTCGCCGCGCTGCCCGATCACCGTGAACGCCTCGAGCCGCTCGCGGATCTCTGCGCCCCGGCAGGCGCGGTCCAGGTCGCCGGTCATCGCGACCACGCGCTCGGCGACCGGTGTCTGCACAACCGCATCAAGGGTGTCCAACAGCGCGGCGGCGGCGATGTCGGCGGCCGCCAGATCACCCAGCGTCGCGGCCAGCCGCGTCTTGGCCAGCCCGGGCACCGGCGCCTTGGCCACCACCAGCACGGTCACCGGCAGTGGCTCCGGGCGCAGCGTCACGAGATGACCTTCCAGAAGTCGACAGCGGCGGTGAAGCTTCCTCGCACCGACCCGCTGACCTTGGACTGCCCGCCGGTGCGTGGGCCGTAGTCGACGTCGACCTCGACCACCCGCCATCCCGCGGCCGCGGCACGGACGAGTAGTTCGAGCGGATACCCCGATCGACGGTCGGTCACTCCGAGCGTCAGCAACGCGTCACGACGGACCACCCGCATCGGCGCGATGTCGTGGACCGGCAGCTTGTGCCGGGTCCGCAACCGCCAGCACACCGCCGCGGTCCCCAGCCGCGCATGCCACGGCCACCGCAGTCCGCGGACCGGCCTACGCCGGCCCGTCACCATGTCGGCGCCGCGGTCGAGCTCGGCGACCAGGCGCGGCAGCTCGGCAGGATCCAGCGAACCGTCGCCGTCGAGCACCGCCACGACGGGCGTCTGCGCGGCCACCACCCCGGCGTGAACGGCCGACCCGTACCCCGCCCGCGTCTCGTGAACGACCTCTGCGCCGTGGCTCCTGGCCACCTGGGCGGTACCGTCGGTACTGTTGTTGTCGACGACCAATGCGCGGTAACCAGCGGGTATGGCCGCCAGCACCGCGGGAAGGGACTCGGCCTCGTTGAGGCAAGGCAGCACCACCGTGACCGGTTCGACGGGCATGCTGACAACCTATGCGAGCCGTCCGCTGTCGATGACGAAAAAGTGACGTTGCCGCCCTGGCGTTGACCGCGCTCGACTCAGTCGGTGGTGAGGACCTGCGCGGTCAGCAGTGCCTGCGCGACGCCCGACACGATGGACGCCAACCGGATCGCCTCGAAGATCACCGTCCGCGACACCTCGACGTCGCGGAGTTCCTTCTCGTGCGCGGCCAGGCACTGATCGCAGCCGTTGATCGCCGACACCGCCAGCGACCACAACTCGAAGTCCGCTTTGGCCACACCAGGGTTGGCGAGGATGTTCATCCGCAGGCCTGCCCGCAGGTCGTCGTAGCGACCCTCCAGCTGGTGCTTGGTGCGGTAGAAGACGTTGTTCATCCCCATGATCGAGGCCGCGCCGAGCGCTGCGTGATAAGCCTCCTCGGACAGCACGTCCAGTGCGTCCTCGGTGACCTCACGCAGCAGCCGCTCGGACTTGGTCGCCGCCGCGGTCGCCACCAGCGCACCCCACAGCTGCTGATCGCCCAGCTCGGTGGAGCGCACGATGCTGCCGAGGTTGAGCTTGAGGTCCTTGGCGTACTCGGGCAGCGCCTCTTTGATGGCGTCGATGCTCAAGGTCAGAGTGCGTCGGCGAGCAGCTCGCCGACGTTGATGGTCGGGTCGCCCTTCTTCCAGTTGCAGGCGCACAGCTCGTCGGACTGCAGAGCGTCGAGCACCCGCAGCACCTCCTCGACATTGCGGCCCACCGTACCGGCCGTCACCGAGACGAACTGAATCTCGTTGTCGGGGTCGACGATGAAGGTCGCGCGGTCGGCCACACCGTCGGCGTTGAGCACGCCGGCGGCAGCAGTGAGCTCGCGCTTGAGGTCCGACGCCATCGGGAACGGCAGTTTCTTGAGCTCGTCGTGCTGCGCACGCCACTGGAAGTGCACGAACTCGTTGTCGGTCGACACACCGATGACCTGGGTGTCGCGGTCCTCGAACTCGTCGTTGAGCTTGCCGAAGGTGGCGATCTCGGTCGGGCAGATGAACGTGAAGTCCTTGGGCCAGAAGAAGATCACCCGCCACTTGCCCGGGTGGTCGTCACTGGTCACCCGGGTGAAGTAGTCGTCAGGGTGCTCGGCGTCGACCTTGGACAAATCACCGCCGATGACTGCCTTCAGGTCGTACGCGGGAAACTGATCACCGATCGTCAAGAGCGCCATGGCTGCCACCAATCCTCGAAGCTTGTTTGGAACAATTCAAGAATCTATCAGATCCGGGCGCCCAAGTGGGGCGCCCCAGCCGGGAGGTGACCGGCGTCACAAAAATCGGGGGGGAGTGTGGTCATCGGGCTCAAAAGCCGTGTGCGATAACCGCTTTCCCATTGTGATCTACGCCACAAAACGTTGGTCTGTGGCGTGTCATCCCCGCAGCGGGGCGAACGCGAACTCCGTCAAGCCGTCCATCGGGTGAATCGTCGCCCGGAATCCCAACGCCTCCGCGGCCTTCGCCGGGTCCGCGACGATGTGGCGCACGTCGCCACTGCGGTACTGCCCGGTGACCACGGGAGCGGGCCCGCCGCGGGCCTCGCACAGCCGGGTGGCGACCTCCATGATCGAGATCGGCCGCCCCGAGCAGACGTTGGCGGGCAGGAACCCACCGGCTGCCGACTCGACGGCGGCGACATTGGCAGCCGCGACGTCGTCGACGTGGACGAAGTCGCGCATCTGTCCGCCATCCTCGAAAACCCTTGGCGGCTCACCTCTTTCGAGAGACGATCGGAAGATTGCCGCCACCCCGGAGTACGGGGTGTCGCGTGGCATGCCGGGTCCGTACACATTGTGATAGCGCAGCGCCACCGCCGAGCCACCGGTCGACTCCGACCACGCCAGCGCGTAGTGCTCCTGGGCTGTCTTGCTGGCCGCATAGAGACTTCGGGGCCGCAGCGGTGCATCCTCGTCGACCAACTGCCAGACCAGTTCCTCGCCGCCGATCGGGCAACGATGCTCGAACACCCCGGCGTCGAGGTCGGCACGGGCGCGCGGCAGCGGATCGACCACGCCGTGCACCGGGCACGCGTAACCGCCCTGCCCGTAGACCACCATCGAGGACGCGAGCACCAACCGCCGGACCCCGGCCCGGAACATCTGCGCCAGCAGTACCGCTGTGCCGCAGTCGTTGTGGCTGGCGTACGCCGGCGCGTCGGCGGCGTTGACACCCGCTCCCACCACCGCCGCCTGATGGCAGACCACGTCGACGCCGTCGAGTAACGGTGCGAGCGCGTCTTCATCGCGCACGTCGACCTGCCTACATCCGGCGGGCAGCCGTGCACCGGAGCCGTGCGCGGCGTCGAGCATCGCGTCGGCCGCCACCACCTCGTGCCCGCGGTCGAGCAGCGCCGCCCACACCCGACTGCCGATGAAACCGGCTGCGCCGGTGAGCAATACCTTCACGGCAGATCGAAGGGAAGTTCGACACCCTCGTGGGCCAGGCAGTGGTTGCACACCCGCTCGGAATCCAGTACGTCGATGGCCACGTGTACCAGTTCCTTGAACGGCACCAGGTTCTTCTCGAACTCGGCGAACACGTCGGCCGTGCGCACTCCGGTCCCGACGTCGATACCGGCATCCAGGTCCGTCACCAATGCAATTGTGGCGTAACACATCTCGAGTTCCCGGGCCAGCACCGCCTCGGGGTAGCCGGTCATGTTGATCAGTGTGAAGCCCTCGCGGGCGAACCAGTTGCTCTCGGCCCGGGTGGAGAACCGCGGCCCCTGCACCACCACCATGGTTCCGCCGTCGACCACCCCGGGCAGGCTGGCGGCCGCTGCGCGCAGCGTCGGGCAATACGGGTCGGCGAACCCGACGTGGATGCCGCCGGAGTCGAAGTAGGTGTCGCCGCGGCCGCGGGTGCGGTCCACCAGCTGGTCGGGCACGACGATCGAACCGGGGCCCAGCTCGTGGGTGAGGCTGCCGACCGCGCACGGGCCGAACACCCGTCGCACGCCGAGCGCGCGCAGCGCCCACATGTTGGCCCGGTACGGCACGGTGTGCGGCGAGAATTCGTGGCTCATGCCGTGGCGGGGCAGGAACGCCACATCGTGCAGTCCGACCCGGCCCACGGTGATCGGGGCGCTCGGCTCACCGTACGGGGTGTCCAGGGTGACGCTGCGGGCGTCGGAACCGAAGAAGGTGTAGAAGCCGCTGCCACCGATGACTCCAATCATCCGACCATTGTGGGCCATCGGCCGGCCGGCCGGCGTGCGACGATTGCGGCATGGCGAGCGTCGCGCAGTGGGTCGAGGGAGCGCGGCCGAGGACCCTGCCCAACGCGATCGCGCCGGTGATCGCCGGCACGGGTGCGGCGGGCTGGCTGCACGCGGCCGTGTGGTGGAAGGCCCTGCTGGCGTTGGCGGTCTCGACGGCACTGATCGTCGGCGTGAACTTCGCCAACGACTACTCCGATGGCATCCGCGGGACCGACGACGAGCGTGCCGGCCCGCTACGGCTGGTGGGCGCCAAGCTGGCGACCCCGAAAGCGGTGCTGGCCGCGGCGGTGGGGAGCCTGGCCGTCGGCGCGGTTGCCGGGCTGGCGCTGGCGATCGTCAGCGCGCCGTGGCTGATCGCGGTCGGCGTGGTGTGCATCGCCGGGGCGTGGCTCTACACCGGAGGTTCCCGCCCGTACGGCTACGCCGGTCTGGGCGAAGTCGCGGTGTTCGTGTTCTTCGGGCTGGTGGCGGTGCTGGGCACCCAGTACACCCAGGCGCTGCGAGTGGACTGGGTCGGTCTGGTGCTGGCCGTGGCGACCGGGGCGCTGTCGTCGGCCGTGCTGGTGGCCAACAATCTGCGCGACATCCCGACCGACACGGCGGCGGGCAAGATGACGCTGGCCGTGCGCCTCGGTGATCACCGCACCCGGCTGCTCTTCGAGGGGCTGCTGGGATTGGCCGGGGTGCTCACCGTGGTTCTCGTGCTGGCCACCCCCTGGAGCCTGGTCGGTCTGGTGGCCGCGCCGCTGGGGCTGCGGGCAGCCGGGCCGGTTCGGCGCGGGCTGGGCGGTCGCGAACTCATCCCGGTGCTACGCGACACCGGTCTGACGATGCTGGTGTGGTCGATCCTCGTCGCCCTGGCGCTGGCGCTGGGTTAGCGGGCGCTACTTGTCGGGCTTGTCGCCCCGCAGCCGGGCCCGGAGCTCGTCGCGGTCGGTGCGGCGACGCTCGTCGACTCGCGCGATGCTCGCGGTGGCGCGCTTGCGCAACGGGGCCAGCAGCCAGATGCCCAACGGCAATGCGATGACGATCGCGAACAACATCGCGATCACGAGCGGGAACTGGTGGATGCCGAGAAGCTGCGCGATGTAGTAGATCGCCGCGGTCAGAGCGATCACCAAGACCAGCCGCGCAAGGGTGTATACGACCACGTCCCGGAACATGCCGCCGGTGGAGCCGCCCGATTTTTCTGCCACCGCGCCGAGCCTACCGACGCGCGTATATTCAGACAAAGGAGGTTGTCGTGCTGTACCTGTTGCTCGTCCTGATCATCGCTGCGATCGTCTATGTCGGTTGGCGCGCTGTGCGCGCTCAGGCCAACCGGCCCAAGACGCGCGTGATCGGTCCCGACGACGATCCCGAGTTCCTGTGGCGACTCAAGCACGGAGACAACAACAACCCGCGCTAGCCGAACCGCTCGTCGGGCACCTCGGCCGGGAAGCCGTCGGACACCACCGCCGCCAGCTCGACCAGCGCCGCCCGGGTCTTCGGTCGCAACCGCGCCAACTCGATCTCGGCGCCCTCTTCGAGGTGCGGGTCGAACGGCACCAACCGGACCGCGCGGCACCGCCGCGAGAAGTGGTCCACGACCTTCTGCAGGTCGACCTTGCCCGAGCGTGGCCGCACCGCGTTGATCACGCACACCGAGCTGCGCACCAGATCCTGGTGGCCGTGGGCGTCGAGCCAGTCCAGCGTCGCCGACGCGCTGCGCGCCCCGTCCACCGAACCCGAGCTGACCACGATCAGGGTGTCGGCCTTCGACAACACCGATGACATCGCCGAGTGCAGCAGACCCGTGCCGCAGTCGGTGAGCACAAGGTTGTAGAACCGTTCGAGCACCGCCAGCGTGCGGTCGTAGTCCTCGGCGCTGAACGCCTGCGACACGGCGGGATCGCTCTCCGAGGCCAGCACCTCCAACCGGCTGGGACCCTGCGAGGTGTAGCCGCGGACGTCGGTGTATCGCTCGATGCCCTCGGCGCCGCGCAGCAGGTGGCGCACCGTGGCCGGCGTCTCCAACGGCACCTTCTGGTTCAGCGTGCCCCGGTCGGGGTTGGCGTCGACGGCGATGACCCGGTCGCCCCGGATCGAGGCGAACGTCCCGCCCAGCGTGGCGGTGATAGTGGTCTTGCCAACCCCGCCCTTCAGCGACATCACAGCGATCCGGTAGCAGCCCTGCAGCGGCCGGTTCACCTGCGCGACGAGATTGTTGCGCTGGATGGCGCGCGGGCCCTCGCCGACGTTGATCAGCTTGCCCGACGCCAGGTAGAGCGCCCTGCGCCAGCCGGATGACGGCGGCGGCTTGAGCTGGCGCAGCAGCGCGCTGGTCGACAGATCCGGGTACGGAGTCTGCGGCACGCTGGGCCGATACGACGGCGCCGGCACGTCGTTGACGTACTGGTCGGAGTAGGCCGACGCGGCCCGGATGGGATCGAGCGGGATGCCGATGGGCGGCGTTGCGGCCACCCAGTCAGGTTCCGGCTGCGGGGCCGAGATCGCCGGGTCGCTGAACCGCTGAGCGCGGAACACCGTCGTGGCGTCGGTCAGTTCGTGGTCCGGACGGGGACCGGGTTGGTCGGACACGTGCACTTCCCCCTGACATCCGCTTCGGGTCGAGTGGTCGTCGCGCGGTACTTCAAACCCTACCGGCTCAGCTGACGCCGGCGTACGAGTGCAGGCCGACGGTCACCAGGTTGATGAAGAACAGGTTGAACACCATCGCGACGAAGCCGACGACGTTGATCCAGGCAGCCTTCTTGTCCCGCCAGCCTGCGGTGGAGCGGGCGTGCAGGTAGGCGGCGTAGACCACCCACGCGATGAACGACACCGTCTCCTTGGGGTCCCAGCCCCAGTAGCGGCCCCACGCCTCCTCGGCCCAGATCGCGCCGAAGATCACACCGAAGCCGAAGATGGGGAACGCGAAGATCGAGGTGCGGTAGGCGATGCGGTCCAACGTCTGGGCATCGGGCAGCCGCTGGACGATGCGGGTCAACGCACCAGCCGGAGCGTCGGGCTGACCGAAGCGCGACATCTTCAGCAGGAACAGCATGCTGGCCACACCGGCGACCAGGAACACCCCGGAGCCCAGGCTGACCACCGACACGTGGATGGGCAGCCAGTAGGACTGCAGCGCGGGCATCACCGGCGCGGCGTTGGTGTAGAGCCACTTGCCGGATACAGCCAGCAGGATGAGCACCGGCACCAGGACGAACACCCACAGCGCGCGGTACTGGGGCTTACGCAGCACCACCGCGGCAGCGACCAGGCCGCAGAAGCTGGTCAGGTTGATGAACTCGTACATGTTGCCCCACGGCACGCGGGCCGTGGCCAGGCCGCGCAGCACGATGCAGGCGAACAGCAGCGCGATGCCGACGTACACCAGCGACAGGCCGGCCTTGCCGACCCGCTCGTCCAGCGAGCGTCCCGGTTCGTCGATGACGACGCCGGGGCGGTCGCTGTCGGCGGTCACCTTTCCGGCGGCGACGAGCTCGCGGGCGTCGACCGCCCGGCCGCGGCTGTAGGCCAGTTCCACGGCCAGCAGCAGCAGCGCGGCGACCAAAACGACGATCGACGAGGTGAACGCCCAGTCCGAGTAACGGGCCAGGCCGATGTCGATGTGCTCGGTATTCACGCTTCTAGACCTTCTCCTTCGACGGCGCCGCGGCCGGCAGATCCGTCAACAACCGCTCGGTGAGCTTCTCGAACTCGCTGCCCCACCCGGAGTTGTCGGTGCGGGCCAGTCCGCCCAGCTCGATGTTCACCGTACCGTCCGCCTGCGACGGAACAATCCTGGCCCAGACCCTGCGGCGGCGCACGATCAGCGACACCAGCAGGCCGGCCATCATCGCCATCGCGAACAGCAACACCCACAGCTGACCGGGGTCGTGGGAGACCTGGAGGTTGACGAACGGGGTGGCGCCGTCGAACGTGACGACCGTGCCGTCGTCGAGGCGCACCTGTTCGCCCTGGCGCAGGTTGACCCGCTTGACCTTGGTCAGCCGCTTCTGCTCGAGCAGCCGGTGGTCGAGGGTGAACAGCGACTGCGGGCGCCCGGAGTCCAGGCCGGCGTCCCCTCGGTAGACGTCGATGGCCACCGCCGGGTCCTTCAGGGTGGGATAGCTGGACGACAGCAGGGTGCCGTCGAGCTCCGCGGTCGGGGCGAACAGGCCCATGATCGCGAGTTGGTGCTTGCGGCGCTCGTCGGCATCGGGGTACATGCCGCCGGGCGGATCGACGCGTACGACGCCGGAGGACAGCAGGGTGCGCGCGTCGTCGGGCCGCCACTGCACGGTCTGGGTGCGCTTCTGCCCGTCGGGGAAGGTGACGGTGAAGGTGGGCGCGTATCCGTGGCCCTGCAGGTACACCCGGTCACCGCCGATGCGCAGCGGATGGTTGACCTCGAGGCGGTAGGGCCGCCAGGTTCCGGAGGTCAGGTCGTCGCCGGCCTGGTATTCGATGTTCGACGCGAACGCGGTGGCCTGCCCGTTGGGCAGGTAGCGGGCCTGGAAATCGTTGATCTTGATGCACATCGGATACAGCGACGTGCCGTCGACGTTGTTGCCCGCCCGGAAGGAGTCGAACGCGGCCGGCGAGGCCGAGCAGAAGCCGGGACCGCCGTTGGCGATGACGATGACGTTGCCCTCGTAGCCGAAAAACTTGCCGACGGCGATGGCCACCAGCAGACCCAGCAGCGAGAAGTGGAAGACGATGTTGCCGAACTCGTGCAGGTAGCCCTTCTCGGCGGAGACCTCGATGCCCTCGTCGGTTTCGCGGGTCACCCGTCGCCAGCCGCGCAGCCGCTGCGAGATCGCGGCCGCGGCCGCATCCGGGCTGCCGGCGACCTCGGCCTCGGCGTACTTGGGCAGCCGGGAGAGGTTGCGCGGGGCGGGAACCGGGGTGGAGCGCAGAGTGCGGACGTGTTCGATCATCCGCGGGGTGAGGCAGCCCACCAGCGAGATGAACAGCAGCGCGTAGATGGCGGTGAACCAGAAGCTCGAGAACACCTCGAAGAACTGCAGCCGGTTCAGCCAGCGCCCGATGATGTTGTGGTCGGCGATGTACTGGTCGACCTTGGCCTCGTTGAGGCTGCGCTGCGGCAGCAGCGCGCCCGGCACGGCGGCCAGCGCGAGCAGGAACAGCAGCACCAGTGCGGTGCCCATGGAGGTCAGGGCGCGCCAGGTGTTGCGGGCCAGCCGCCCGAGCAGACGCAAAGGTCCCCCATGCCTCGGCGTGTCGGGGTCTTTTGCGTCTGCTCGCGGTGGGGACGTCATCAGATCGGCAGCCTCACGTCGGAGACGAACGCGTCACGCACCCAGGACACGAAGTCGTTCCACACCCCGGTGACCAGGGCCAGGCCGACGACGATCAGCAGCACACCGCCGAACACCTGAATCGCGCGACTGTGTCGGCGCAACCACCCGAAACCGTTGACCGCCCAACCTGATCCGAGGGCGAGCAGCACAAACGGGATACCCAGGCCCAGGCAGTAGGCGATCACCAGGAGTACGCCGCGCGCGACGTTGGCGCCGTCGGTGGCCGAGGCGAGGGTGATCACCCCGGTCAGCGTGGGCCCCAGGCACGGCGTCCAGCCCAGCCCGAACACCGCACCCAGTACCGGCGCACCGGCGATCCCGGCGAACCGATGCGGGGTCAAGCGGGCCTGCCGCTGCAGCGCGGGAATGAACCCGATGAACACCAGGCCCATGACGATGGTCAGCACACCGCCCACGCGTTGCAGCAGAAGCTGATTGGTGATCAGCGTGGTCGTCATGCCCAGCACCGCGACGGTGCCGAGCACGAACACCGCGGTGAACCCGGCCACGAACAGCAGGGCCGATCCGGCCACCCGCCATCGCTGGGTCTTGATCGCGACCTGCCCGGTGGCGGCGTCGAGCTCGTCGACCCCGACCACGGCCGCCAGGTAGGACAGGTAGCCGGGTACCAACGGCACCACGCACGGCGAGGCGAACGACACCAGTCCGGCCAGCACGCACACCCCCAGGGCCAGCAGCAGCGGCCCCGCGGCGGCGGTCTGGGCGAATCCGGTCACGGGCCAGCCGGTTTCGGGGCCTGGCTCGGGCCTGCTTCGGCGGCCAGCCGCTGCACCACCGGCAGCAGATCCTCGGCCAGCAGCTCACGCAGGAACACCGCGGCCACCCGATGCTCACGATCGAGCACGACAGTCGACGGGATGACGGTGGTCGGATACTTGCCGCCGAAGGCGATCATCGTGCGCATCGCCGGGTCGTAGATCGACGGGAACGTGACCTTGCGGTCGACGACGAAATCCTGCGGCGCGGCGATGTCGTTGTCGCGCACGTCGATACCGAGGAACGCCACGCCGAGGTCGCGGGTCTGGTTGTAGACCTTCTCCAGCTGGGTGATCTCCGAGCGGCACGGGCCGCACCACTGGCCCCAGACGTTGATCACCACGACCTTGCCGTCGAAGTCCTCGAGCGAGACCGTTTTCGACGGGTCCATCAGAAGCGGGCCGGACAACGGCCCCGGGGTGCCGCGGCTGGCCGGCGGGTCATAGAAGATGTCGGTCTTGCCGCCGGGTGCGACGAACTCGAACGTCCCGCCCTGCGCGACCGCATCGTCACCGGTGGAGCAGCCGGCCAACAGGGCCGCCGCCATCAGGAAGACCGCCAGCCGCTTCACCGCCCGCCGAGCTCCGCGTAGCCCCAGCCGACGTACTCGTCGCCGTCGAAATAGAACGACGTCAGCGACGCAAGGTTGCACAGCCGCCTGGTCGGAAAGTGGTGCAGGGGTTGGTCGTTCATCGCCCGGCGCAGCGTCTCGACTGGCAGCTGATGACTGACGCACACCGCTTCGTGACCGGTGGCCTTGATCCGCGCCCGGCCCAGCGCCGCCTTCATCCGCGCGGCGACCTCGTGGTAGGGCTCACCCCACGACGGCGAGCGCGGGTTGCGCAGATGCCACCAGTTGCGCGGGTTGCGCAGCGCGCCGTCACCCGGGGAGACCTTCTCACCCTGAAAGACGTTGTGCGACTCGATGAGTTCATCGTCGACGTCGACGGTAAGACCGTGGTGGGCGGCGATGGCCGCGGCGGTCTCCTGCGCGCGTTCCAGCGGGGAGGCCACCACGTACACGATGTCACGGCTGGCCAACCAGCTGGCCACCGCCTGGGCCTGGGCGCGGCCGCGGTCGGAGAGGTGGTAGTCGGGCAGGCGCCCGTAGAGGATTCCCTCCGGGTTGTGCACCTCGCCGTGGCGCATCACGTGCACCGTCGTGCGTTCGCTCACTGCTCGGCTCCCGCTCGCTCCGGTCCTCGCTGCGCTGTGATCCTCGCTCGCCCTCGCCTTCGGTCGCTCACTGCTCGGCTCCCGCTCGCTCCGGTCCTCGCTGCGCTGCGATCCTCACTCGCCCTCGCCTTCGGTCGCTCACTGCTCGGCTCCCGCTCGCTCCGGTCCTCGCTGCGCTGCGATCCTCGCTCGCCCTCGCCTTCGGTCGCTCACTGCACGGCTCCCGCGGCGGCTCGCGCCGCGGCCGGAAGGGCGACGGCGATCCGGTCGAACGCGGCGTCATCCAAAGCGGCTGAGACGAACCAGGTTTCGAACGCGCTGGGCGGCGCGTACACACCGGCGTCGAGCAGAGCATGGAAGAAGGCCGGGAAGCGCCAGGTCGCACTGGCCCGCGCCGAGGCGAAGTCGGTGACCGGATCCTCGGCGAAGAACACCGACAGGAAGTTGCCGGCACGCGGAACCTGATGTGCCACACCGACTTCGGTGAGGGCATCGGCGAGCAGGCCGGCCAGCCGCTCGGCGTTGGCGTTCAGCTTCGCATAGACCGCGTCGTCGGCGTTGCGCAGCGTGGCAAGGCCGGCGGCCACCGCCACCGGGTTACCCGAGAGCGTGCCGGCCTGATACACCGGGCCCAGCGGCGCCAGGCGTTCCATCACATCGCGGCGGCCACCGAACGCCGCGGCGGGCAGTCCGCCGCTCATCACCTTGCCGAACGTGAACAGGTCGGCGTCAACCGGATCGACCCCGTACCACCCACTTCGGCTGATCCGGAAGCCGGTCATCACCTCGTCGATGATCAGCAGCGCGCCGTGCTCGGCGGTGATGCGGCGCAGCGCGGCGTTGTAGCCGGGCAGCGGGGCGACCGCGCCCATGTTGCCCGGGCAGGCCTCGGTAATGACCGCGGCGATCGTGTCACCGAACCTGGCGAACGACTCCTCCACCGCGGCGACGTCGTTGTAGGGCAACACGATAGTGTCGGCGGCGGTCGCGCCGGTGACACCCGGCGAGGACGGCAGGCCCAGCGTCGCGACACCCGAGCCCGCGTCGGCCAGCAGCGCATCGACGTGGCCGTGATAGCAGCCGGAGAACTTGATGACCTTCGAACGGCCGGTGAACCCGCGGGCCAGGCGCACCGCGCTCATGGTGGCCTCGGTGCCCGAGTTCACCAGCCGCACCCGCTCCACCGGTTCCACCCGGGCGACGATCTCGGCGGCCAGCTCCGTCTCCCCCGGCGTCGGGGCGCCGAACGACAACCCGTCGGCCGCCGCCCGCTGCACCGCCTCCACGACGGCGGGGTGGGCATGCCCGAGGATCATCGGGCCCCATGAGCACACCAAGTCGACGAAGCGGTTGCCGTCGGCGTCGGTCAGCCAGTACCCCTGCCCCGACGTGATGTAGCGGGGGGTGCCGCCGACGGAGTTGAAGGCCCGCACCGGCGAGTTCACCCCGCCGGGAATTACCGCGCAGGCCTCGGCGAACATCCTCGCCGAGACGGCGGTCGAGGCGGCCTGATCCGCACTGCTCATGGCCACCAGTGTCCCAGCCAGGACGGGATAGCCGACGACAGGGTGTAGGAGATCACTTTCCGGTGGTAGACACCGCGGGACGCTCGTATGCAGTAAGCCTATTCTTTTAGCCGTGTCCTCCGTATCCGACCGCATGAGCCGGCGCCGCCTGGCGTCCGGCGCTGAGGTGGACACCCCCGCCACAGTCACCCTCGCCGACCTCGAACGCGGCCAACGGGCCCGGGTTGTCGGCTACGGCGACGAGGTCGCCGGCAGCACCGCCCGCCGCTTCTTCGACCTGGGCATCGTGCCCGGCATCGAGGTCACCATGGTGCGCCGGGCACCGCTGCGCGACCCCGTGGTCTTCCGCGTCGGCGATTACGAGATCGCGCTGCGCGCCGCCCAGTCCCGCTGTATCCACGTGGAACCCGCAAGTTGAGCGGGCACCATCACCACGGCGGCGGCACCGCCGAGGCCAACGTCGGCCTGACCCGGTTCGCCGTGGTCGGCAGCCCCAACTCGGGCAAGACCACCCTGTTCAACGCCATGACCGGGCTGCACGCCAAGACCGGCAACTACCCCGGTGTGACCGTCGCCCGCTTCGAGGGCCGGATGCGACTGGGCGAGCACGACACCGTTGTCGTCGAGGACCTGCCCGGCACCTACAGCCTGGACCCGATCAGCCCGGACGAGCAGATCGTCGTCGACGTCCTCGACACTGACCACCACAACACCCGCGTCGACGTCCCCGACGCCCTGCTGGTCCTGCTCAACGCCACCACGCTGCGCCGCTCGCTGGGCCTGCTGGCCCAGCTGCTGCAGACCGGGCTGCCGGTGTGCGTGGTGCTGACTTTCGCCGACGACCTGGCCCGCCGCCGCGGACGCCTCGACGTCGAGGCACTGTCGAGAGCGCTGGGGGTTCCGGTGGTCGCGGTGGTGGCCGGGCACCGCGACGGTGTCGAGGCGCTGCGCGCGGTGATGGCCGACCACCGGTCGTGGACCACCCCGGTGGTGCTGCCGCCGACCGACACCGCCGAGGTCACCGCGTGGGTGGACTCGGTGCTGGCCGCCGCCGACTACAGCGTGCCCGACCTCGACCACCGCACCCGGCGAATCGACGCGGTGTTGCTGCACCCGGTGGCCGGCACCGTGGTGTTCCTGCTGACGATGTTCGTCTTCTTCCAGACGATCTTCACCGTCGCCGCCCCGCTGCAGGATTTGGTCGGGCGGTTCTTCGGCTGGCTGGGCGAGCTCGTCGCCGAGCACATCCACATCTCGTGGCTCTCGGCGTTTTTGTCCGAGGCGGTCATCGGCGGTGTGGGCAGCGTGTTGGTGTTCGTGCCGCAGATCGCGCTGTTGTTCATCCTGATCGCATTGCTCGAAGGCACCGGCTACCTGGCCCGCGCGGCGTTCCTGATGGATCGCGTGATGGCGCGGGCCGGGCTGGAGGGCCGCGCATTCGTGGCGCTGCTGTCCTCGGTGGCGTGCGCGATCCCGGGGATCATGGCGACCCGGTCGCTGCCGTCGGCCAAGGACCGGCTGGCCACGATGATGGGCGCGCCGCTGATGACCTGCTCGGCGCGGCTGCCGGTGTACATCCTGCTGATCAGCATGCTGTTGAGCGCCGACGCGCGGGTCGGCCCGTTCAGCGCGCGCGGCGTGGTGATGTTCGTGCTCTACCTGCTGGGCGCGGTGGCCGCGATGACGGTCGCCGCGGTCTTCAAGCGGCTGACATCGCGGGGTGTTCCGCTGCTGCCGTTCTACATGGAGATGCCGCCGTACCAGATTCCGCGGCTGCGGACGGTGGCCGCCGAGGTGTGGACCGCCGCCTCGGCGTTCCTGCGCAAAGTCACCTCGATCATCCTGGCCACCACCGTGGTGTTGTGGGTGCTGCTCAACCTGCCGCTGCGCCCTGACGCCGAGATCGCCGCTGCCGGCGTGGACACCTCCGACCGTGCGGCGGTGTCGGCCTACGTGCTGGACCACTCGTATGCAGCGTCGGTGGGACGCGCGATCGAGCCGGTCTTCGAGCCGCTGGGCTTCGACTGGCGGATCAACATCGGCATCCTGTCCTCGCTGGCGGCGCGGGAGACGTTCGTCGCCACCCTCGGTCAGGTCGCTGCCGCGCAGACGCCCGACGACCCGGCGTCCTCGCTGCGCGCGATGCGCGTCGAGGACGGGCCGTCGGCCGGCCGGGTGCTGTTCGACGCGCCGACCATCGCGGCGCTGCTGGTGTTCTTCATGTTCGCGCTGCAGTGCATGTCGACGGTGGGTGTGCTGCGCCGCGAGACCGGCTCGTGGAGGTGGCCGGCGATCGCGTGGGCCTACATGTTCGCGCTGGCGTGGGTGCTGGCGTTCCTGACCCGTAGTGTCGTCGCGGCCGGGTGGTGATCGGTCTGCACGCCGAACGGGTGACCGGCGAACCGCAGGCGGTGCGCTGGGTGGTAGCGACCGAGGGTGTTGCGCTCGGGCGGGTGGTGAGCGCGCCCGGCGATCTGGGGCGGCTGCTGGCCGACGGCACGCTGACCGCAGGCCTGGTGGAGCGCACGGCGGTGTGGCTGTGGCTGCGCGGGGGACTGTCCTGGCGCGACGAAGGAGCGCCGGTCTCCGCGGCGCTGCGGGCGGCGCTCGCCGAGCCGCGCGCCTGGGTGATCGAACCCGCTGCCGGGGAGATTCTGGAACGGGTGACCGCGGATCTTCTCGACGGATCGGTGGGCGACTTCGTGCGCTCGCATGGCGGATCGGTGACGGCCGAACGCGACGGCGAGGTCGTGACGGTGAAGCTGGGCGGGGCGTGCGAGCATTGCCCGGCCGCCGAGCACACGCTGTATCAGCGCCTCATCGGCGAGCTTCGCCGCCGGTGTCCGAATCTCGTCGAACTGGACTCCGGCGGTGGGCGGCCGGGCCTGACCTTGGCGGACAGCTGAACGTGCGCTGCTGACCGCGGCATCGAGTCTGCGTCGGGCCGGGGTCCGATGAGGAACATTCGGTTGTCCCCGAAGGAGCGCCACACCACGGATGTGACGTCAGCGAAACCGCTTGAGCCGCAGGCTGTTCGTGACCACCAGCACCGAGGAGAACGCCATCGCCGCGCCCGCGATCATCGGGTTGAGCAGGCCCAGCGCCGCCAGCGGGATGGCCGCCACGTTGTAGCCGAACGCCCAGAACAGGTTCTGCTTGATGATCCGCAGCGTGCGCGCCGAGAGCCGCAGCGCGGTCGGCACCGTGCGCAGGTCACCGCGGACCAGCGTGATGTCACCGGCCTCGATGGCGGCGTCGGTTCCGGTACCCATGGCCATACCGACGTCGGCGGTGGCCAGCGCGACGGAGTCGTTGACACCATCGCCGACCATCGCGACCTTGCGCCCCTGATCCTGCAGACGCTTGATGGCGTCGGCCTTTTCCGAGGGCAGCACGCCGGCGATCACGTCACCGGGGGCGATACCGACCTCGGTGGCCACCCGCGCGGCCACGGCCGCGTTGTCACCGGTGAGCAGCACCGGGGTGATGCCCATCGACTTCAATTCGGCGATCGCGTCGGCACTGGTCGGCTTCACGGCGTCGACCAACCGGATCACGCCGCGCTCCGAACCGTCCCAACTGACCCCGACGCTGGTGCGCCCGTCGTCGTCGGACGCCCGCGCCACCCGGACCGTCAGCCCGTCGACCACACCGTGCACTCCCGTGCCGGGCTCGTTGACGAAGTCGCTGACCGCCGCAACGGCGAGCCCGCGCTCACGGGCGGCGGCCACGACTGCCACGGCCACCGGATGCTCGGAGGCCGACTCGACGGCAGCCGCACGAGCCAGCACTGTGTCGGGCTCGGCGCCCTCGACCGCAGCGACGGCCATGGTGCCGGTGGTGACCGTTCCGGTCTTGTCCAGCACGACGGTGTCGATGCCGGTGACGGTCTCGAGCACCTGCGGCTCCTTGATGAGCACGCCGAGTTGCGCGCCGCGGCCGGTGCCCACCAGAATCGCCGTCGGAGTGGCCAGACCAAGAGCGCACGGGCAGGCGATGATCAGCACCGCGACCGCGGCGGTGAACGCCGCCGTGACGGGCTGCCCGGAGAGCAGCCACGCCGCCAGCGTGACGGCCGCGATGGCGAGCACCACGGGCACGAACACCGCCGAGACGCGGTCTGCCAAGCGCTGGATCGAGGCCTTGCCGCTCTGCGCGTCGGCGACCATCCGCGCCATCCGGGACAGCTGGGTGTCAGCGCCAACCCGGCTGGCGCGCACCAGGATTCGCCCGTAGGTGTTGACCGCGCCGCCGAGCACCTCGGCGCCGGCACGAACGTCCACCGGCACCGACTCACCCGTCATCGCCGAGGTGTCCAGCGCCGAGGCCCCGTCGACGACGACGCCGTCGGTGGCCACCCGCTCACCGGGACGCACCACGATCACGTCACCCACCCGCAACTCCTCGGCAGGTATGCGGACCTCGGCGTCCTCGCGCAGCACCACGGCCTCCTTGGCCCCCAGCGACAGCAACGCGCGCAGGGCCGCTCCGGCCGACCGCTTGGCCTTTGCCTCGGCGTAGCGGCCGGCCAGCAGGAACACCGTGACGGCCGCGGCCACCTCGAGGTACACGTGGCCATGGCCGGTGACGACCGCGACCACCGACCACAGATAGGCCGCCAGCGTGCCGATCGACACCAGGGTGTCCATGGTCGACGAGCCGTGCCGCGCGCTGTTGAGCGCGGCCTTGTGGAACGGGTAGCCGCCCCAGAACACGATCGGCGTGGCCAGCGCCAACACCAGCCACTGCCAGCCCGGGAACTGCCACGGCATCACCATCGACAGCGCTAGCACTGGGACCGCCAGCACGGCCGATCCGATCAGCCGCGGTCGCAGCTGATCGGTGGGCACGTCGTGATTCATGTGGTCGTGACCCATGTGGCCGGAATGGTCGATCACCGAGGCGTGGTAGCCGGTGTCCTCCACGGCATGGATCAGATCGTGCTGCGAGACCTGCGGCCCGTGTTCGACGTGCGCGCGCTCGACGGCGAAGTTCACCGTCGCCTGCACACCGTCGAGGTCGTTGAGGCTGCGCTCGATCTTGGCCGCGCACGATGCGCAGCTCATGCCGCTCAACTGCAGATCGGTCGTCGCCATACTGGTGACTATACCCCTAGGGGGTATCTCGTCAAGGGGGGTGTGCGCGACGTGACGCAACGGCGTCGAGGTCTACAAGCTGCCGACTACGGTGCAGGTGCTGAAAGGCCAGACTCGGGTGTTCTGAGCCGGCGTCTGCCGCGAACCAGCCCGGCCACACCGAGGACCAGCAGCACGCCGGCGGCGGTGGCCAGCAGCATGGTCAGCAGCATCATCGGCGGACTGTAGGCCACCGACGTAGTGGCGGGCTGGCCGTCGGCGATCGGCGCCACCTCGACGATGGTGCGTACCCGCAGCCAGCTGAGCACCGCGCCGATCAGGGCGAGAGCGGCCAGCACGAGCTGGACGACGTGCCTCACGGTGTGCGTTCCTCGACCAGGTGGGTCAGCGCTTCCCGAAGCTCGCGATGCTTGCGCGCCCAGGCCTGGGCCGTGCGATCGCCGGTCAGCTCGATGCCGACGCCCTTCCGTCCGCGGGGCACGCCACTGAGCTCGCCCAGCGCCCGAGACGTCTGCCACGTCTCCAACAGCGCGCCGGGCTTCGTAGATTTCGCCGTGTGCTTGGCTTCGGGAAACACCGCGACGATGGTCCGGACCGGGATGACCTCGATACCCTGCCGCAACGAATCGGCGGTGAGCTCGACGCTGGCGTGGATCCGCGCGGCGTGAACCTGCAGCCACAGGAAGCCGGTGACCAGCACCAGGAAGATCAGCGGTATCGCCGGCTGAAAGCCCACCCCACCCTTGAACTGGATGAGCAGCATCGCCAGGCCCGACGCGGGCCCGGCGAGCAGCCAGTTCCAGCTGGCTCCCTGTTCGTAGAACAGGGGCGCCTCATGCTCGACGAGCTGCTCCTCAGGCATCGGGCCGTGATTCCGGGTCGGGGTTGAACCACTTGGCCACCGGCGGACGGCTCAGCAGCAGCGTGCCGACGATGATCGGCACCAGACTCAGCAGGGCGAAGATGTGCGTGCCGAAGAACACCGCGATCAGACCGACGAGGACGACGATCGCCAGGCCCAGACCCATGGTGGCCCGGCGGAACCGGGGATCACCCGCGCGGGTGCGCACCGCGAGGGCGGCCAGGGCGACGGCGGCCAGCGCGCACACCACCCCGGAGCCGCGGTGGAAACGCAGGTAGTCGCGGATGGTCTGGTCCGACACCGACGGGCCGGCCGCCTTCCGCAGGGTGTCGAAACCCAGCGCGGCGGCCAGCAGTCCGTCGGCGAGCAACAGCACGGCGCCGACGACCAGGAGCCAGAAGGCGGCTTCGACCGCGCGGGGCCGGGGTTCGGTTGGGGTCATCGTCGGGCAGCCTAGTCGCCGACGATGCGGGCCGGTCCGCGGCCCGAGGAGGAGGCGGCCGTTGGGCCTGAGTCGCCGACGATGCGGGCCGGTCCGCGGCCCGAGGAGGAGGCGGCCGTTGGGCCTGAGTCGCCGACGATGCGGGCCGGTCCGCGGCCCGAGGAGGAGGCGGCCGTTGGGCCTGAGTCGCCGACGATGCGGGCCGGTCCGCGGCCCGAGGAGGAGGCGGCCGTTGGGCCTGAGTCGCCGACGATGCGGGCCGGTCCGCGGCCCGAGGAGGAGGCGGCCGTTGGGCCTGAGTCGCCGACGATGCGGGCCGGTCCGCGGCCCGAGGAGGAGGCGGCCGTTGGGCCTGAGTGGTCACTTGGTGAAGAACCCGTGCGCGTCCTGGCGGTGCAGCAGATAGGTGCCGCCCACGATCAGCACCGACCCGATGATTCCGGTGACCGCGAACGTCACCGCAGCCACCGGCTCGCGGGGTACGGAGAACAAGCTGGCCGCGGTGTAGATGACGGTGGCCACCCCGCCACCGGTCAGCAGGGTACGGGTCCAGCGGTAGCCCGAGCGCATCAGCAGCAGGAAGGTCAGCACCACCGCCCCCAGCGTCAGCGCGAAGAGCGTGGTGATCGCGACGGCGAGGGAGGAGGCGTGCTTGACCGTGAACGCGTCGACCAGGTAGCCGGTCAGCAGCAGCGGCAGCGCGACGAGCCACAGCCAGAAGCCGGTGTCGACGTCGTCCGGGCGGGCCGGTGCGCCCGTCGGTTGGGGTGGTGTCACGCCAGCCAGCCCGCGACGTCGGCCGCCCAGTAGGTGAGCACGATGTCGGCACCCGCGCGGCGGATGCTGGTCAGCGACTCCACCGCGGCGGCGCGGCCGTCGACCCAGCCGTTGGCCGCGGCGGCGCTGATCATCGCGTACTCACCGGAGACCTGGTAGGCGGCCACCGGCACCGGTGACACCTCGGCCGCCGCGCGCACGATGTCGAGGTAGGCCATCGCGGGCTTGACCATCACGATGTCGGCGCCCTCGTCGAGGTCGAGCTCGATCTCGCGCAACGCCTCCCGCGCATTGCCGCTGTCCTGCTGATAGGTGCGGCGATCACCCTGCAGGCTGGAGGCCACCGCCTCGCGGAACGGACCATAGAACGCCGAGGCGAACTTCGCGGCGTAGGCCAGGATGATCACGTCGGTGAAACCCGCCGCATCCAGGCCGTCCCGGATGGCGGCCACCTGACCGTCCATCATGCCGCTGGGGCCCACCACGTGGGCGCCGGATTCCGCTTGTGCCACAGCCAGTTTCGTGTACTGCGCGTTGGTGGCGTCGTTGTCCACCCGACCGCGAGCGTCGAGCACCCCGCAGTGGCCGTGGTCGGTGAACTCATCAAGGCAGGTGTCGGCCATCAGGACGGTGTGATCGCCGAAGTCCTTGGCAAGATCGCGCAGAGCGACGTTGAGGATCCCGTCGGGGTCGACACCGCACGACCCGACGGCGTCCTTGTCCTCGTCGCGCGGCACCCCGAACAGCATCAGCCCGCCGACGCCGGCCTCGACCGCCTCGGCGGCCGCGCGGCGCAGCGAGTCGCGGGTGTGCTGCACAACCCCGGGCATCGACGCGATCGGCCGGGGCTCGTCGATGCCGTCGGCGACGAACATCGGCAGCACCAGATGCCGTGGCTCCAGCGAGGTCTGGGCGACCAGCCGGCGCAGCGCCGGCGTCGAGCGCAACCGGCGTGGGCGGTGCCTCGGGAAGGACATGCGGCCCCTCTCTTAGCGGCGGCGGCTCTTCTTGCGGGGCGGGGGCAGCGCGCCCTCGGCACGCAGCCGGGCCGCATGCTCGGCCAGCGCGTCGACCAGCGGGCCCACCGCGGCGGTCTCCGGCTGCACATCGACCCGCAACCCGAACTCGGCCGCCGTCTCGGCCGTCTTCGGCCCGATGCAGGCCACGATGGTCCGGGCGTGCGGCTTGCCGGCGATGCCGACCAGGTTGCGCACCGTCGAACTCGACGTGAAGCACACCGCGTCAAACCCACCGGTCTTGATCATCTCGCGGGTCTCGGCCGGCGGCGGGGCCGCACGCACGGTGCGGTAGGCGGTGACGTCCTCGATCTCCCAGCCCCGTTCGCGCAGACCCTCGGCCAGCGTCTCGGTGGCGATGTCGGCGCGCGGCAGCAACACCCGGTTGACCGGGTCGAAAATGCCGTCGTACTCCGGGAATTCGTCGAGCAGGCCCAGCGAGGACTGCTCACCGGAGGGCACCAGCTCGGGGCTGACACCGAAGGCGCGCACACGATCGGCGGTGGACTCACCGACACAGGCGATCTTCACACCGGAGAACGCCCGGGCGTCCAGACCGAACTCGCCGAACTTCTCCCAGACTGCGCGCACCGCGTTGGTGGAGGTGAACACCACCCACTGGTAGCGGCCGTCGACCAAACCCTTGACGGCCCTTTCCATCTGGGCCGGGCTGCGCGGCGGCTCGACGGCGATGGTCGGCACCTCGATGGGCAGTGCGCCGTGGGCGACCAGCCGATCGCTCATCTCGCCGGCCTGGTCCTTGGTGCGCGGCACCAGCACGGTCCAGCCGTACAGGGCGCGGCTCTCCCACCAGTTCAGCTTCGCGCGGTGCGCCACGGTCTTGCCGATGGTGACCACCAGCGTGCCGGTCAGCGAGCCCGCCGGGTCGTTGCCGCCGGCCAGGGTGGCACGGTCGGTCAGACCCGCCAGTGTCGTCTCCACCGAGCGCTGACCGCAGGTGGTGCCGTTGCAGGTCACCACGCTCGGGGTGCTCGCGGCCAGGCCGTACTCGATCAAAGTGCGCGCGGCGTCCGGTAGATGCGAGGCCGCCGCGGTCAGGATCAGCGGGCCGGGCGCGGCGGCCAGGGCCGCCCAGTCCACCTCACCGCGGACGTCGGCCACGGTGTGCGCCGAGCCCAGCGGCAGGCCCGCGTAGGTCGGCACCGCGCTGGTGGCGGGCAGTCCGGGAACGATCTCGAACTCCATGTGCGTCTTGGCCACGGCGTTGACCTCGGCGATCACCGAGTCCACCGACAGCGGGTCACCGGCGACCAAGCGCACGACGTCGAAGCCTGCCTTGGACTCGGCCACCAGGATCTCGGCCACTTCGGCTGGGTCGCCGAGCGCGGGCCGGATGTCCGGGCCCACCGACACCACCGGCGGGGCGATCTCGTCGGCGATCGGCCCGTCGGAGTCCTGGCCGAGGGTCTGCTCGCGCGGCGCGCCCTTCTCCGGCGCGGGGGCGGGGCCGACCGCGGGCGGCAGATCGGTGCCGACGACGTTGAGGACGGCCTGGGGCACGTCGGGGTCGGTGAGGACCAGGGCGGCATTGGCGAGAACCGCGCGGGCACGCGTCGTCAGCAGATTTGGGTCACCGGGACCCGAGCCGACGAACGTGATGTGTCCCGGCTTCGCCTTGCGCCGCCCGCTACCGTGGCCAGTCATCGCTTCACTCCCGCTCTACTCCGCCATCTCGTTCGTCACGGAGCTCGTGTCGACATGACCTCGCGTGCACCGAGTTCGAACAACTCCCCGGCCACCGAGAGCCCCAGCTCTGCGGACCGGCCGGGCGTGCCGACACCGGACGCGCGGATCACGTCGGATCCGTCTGCCGCCGCCACGCAGGCGCGCAGTGACAGCTCCTCGAAGACGCGGCCGTCGTCATCGATGGACTCGACCACCTCGGCGATCGCTCCCACCGGTGCCGAACAACCGGCCTCCAGTTCGGCCAGCAGGACTCGCTCCGCAGTGACCGCGGCGCGGGTGTCGGGGTCGTCCAACTCCGCCAACAGCGCCGCGAGCTCGGCGTCGCCTGCGCGGCACTCCACCGCGAGCGCACCTTGAGCCGGCGCCGGCAACATCTGCACCGGCTCCAGCGTCTCGGTGACATCGCCGAGTCGTCCAAGACGGGCCAACCCCGCCCGGGCCACCACGATGGCGTCGAGATCACCACTGCTTACCCTGTTCAACCTGGTGTCTAGGTTGCCTCTTAGGGGGCGGATTTCCAAACCGAGACCCAGTGCTTTAAGCTGCGCGGCCCTGCGCACGGACGACGTGCCGATCACCGAGCCCGCCGGCAACTCTCCCAGGACGAGCCCGTCGCGGGCCACCAGGGCGTCGCGCGGGTCCTCACGGCGCGGTATCGCGGCGATGACGAACCGGTCGTCGGCGGCGGTCGGCAAATCCTTGTACGAGTGCACGGCCATGTCGACCCGGCCGTCGGCGATGGCCTCGCGCAGCGCCGCGGTGAACACACCCACCCCGATCTCGGCAACCGGCAGCTGCGAGCGGTCACCCTCGGTGCTGATGACGACCAGTTCGGCGCGATGCCCGCGCCCAATGAGTTCGTCCCTGATGGTCCCGGCCTGGGTCGTCGCCAGCAGGCTGCCCCGGGTGCCGATCCTGATGACCGCGTTGTCGCTGTCGGTCAATCGTCCTACTCGGTGTGGTCGGGCAGGCTGGCGTCGAATTCCGGTGCCACGAGCGGTAGTTCGCCTGCCGCCACGGCGTCGACGGCCTGCGGATCGAGTTCGAAGAGTTCACGCAACGCTTCGGCGTAGCTGTTGCCGCCAGGTGCGCTGGCCAGCTGCTTGACCCGCACCGTGGGGGCATGCAGCAGCTTGTCGACCACCCGGCGCACGGTGCGTGCCACCTCGTCGCGCTGGGTGTCGTCCAGCCCCGGCAACCGGTTCTCCAGCCGCAGCAGCTCGCCCTCGACGACGTCGGCGGCGCGTTGCCGAAGGGCGGTGACGGTCGGGGTGACCTCGGCCATCCGCTGCCCGGCCAGGTAGGCAGCAACCTCTACTGCAACGATCCGGCGGGCGGCCTCGGCGTCGGTGGCGGCGGCACGGGCCGACGGTTCGCGCTGCACCCGGTCCATGTCGACGACCGAGACGCCGGGCAGACCGGCAACGGCGGGGTCGACGTCGCGGGGCATACCCAGGTCGCACAACACCAGCGGCTGGGTGGCCTCGTCGCGCCGGCTAGCGGCCAGCGCGTGGTACACATCGGCCAGCGACACCACCGGCCGGACCGCGCCGGTGCAGCTGACCACCACGTCGGCGGCGGCCAGCGCGGTGGACAGGTGCTCGAGCGAGAGGGCCTCGGCGCCGATGCCCTGCTCCCGGATGTTCTCGACCAACCGCTGGGCGCGCGGCAGCGAACGGTTGACGACGTGGATGTGGGTGACGCCGGCGCGTACCAGGTGCGCAACCGACAGTCCGCCCATCGAACCGGCGCCGACCACCGCGGCCGTGCGACCCGTGAGCCCGTCAAGACGGGAGCCGGCGATGTCCAGGGCAACCGACACCACGCTGGCGCCTGCGGCGTCGATGGCGGTCTCGGAATGCACCCGCTTGCCGACCGACAGGGCACGCTGGGCCAGGTCGTGCAGGATCTTGCCGACGGTGCGATTGGCCTCGGCGGTGGCGTAGGCGCGGCGAACCTGGCCCAGCACCTGCTGTTCGCCGATGACCGCACTGTCCAGACCGCTGGCCACCGCGAAGAGGTGCTCGACAGCGGCCTCGCTGTAGCGAACGTAGGCGTACTTGGTCAGATCGCTCATCGACATGCCGGAGTGCTCGGCGAGCACTTGGCCGATCGCCGACAGACCGCCGTGGAAGGCGTCGACCACGGCGTAGACCTCGACCCGGTTGCAGGTCGACAGCACCATGGCTTCGGTCACCAACGGAGATTGGAGCACCTGGTCGATGATCTTGACCTGGTCAGACTCGTCGGTAGACAGCTGCTCGAGGACGGAGACCGGAGCGCTGCGATGCGACACCCCAAACAGCAGGACGCTCACGGCACGATCACCTGGCCTGCTCCCTCGCTGTCGCGCAGTTGTCCGTTAGTGAAACTTACTTCCACGGTAATCCCGGCGCAGCCGGCTCACCAAATTCTCGTGGTGTTCACCCGAGCGCTAAATCGGCCCGCAGCCGCGCCTCGTCGATATCCCAGTAGCTGTGCTCACGGCCGTCGAGCAGAACGACGGGCAACCGGTCGCCGAATTCGGCCCGCAGTGCCGAGTTCCCAGCGGCCGCAGCGGCGTCGACATCGGTGCTGGACAGGTCGAAATCCAGCTCGGCGGACAGCTCGGTCAGCCGGTCGTATACCCGGTGGCAAAGGGTGCACCCGGCGCGGGTCAGCAGTTCGACATGTCGGCGGCTCACCCGAGCCAGTATCCCAGTTAGGGTGAGAGCCATGGGTTCCGGGGACCATGACGAGGAGCTCGCGGACTCCGAAGCCGGACGGGCCAGCGCGCAGCGTGCCGTCGATGACCTGATCAGCGAGCAGGCCAGCGCGGTCGCGCGCGAGGCCAGCATCGCGGCCAACCGTGAACCGGGCCCCGAAGCGATCCACCAGCCCACTCCGCCGCCCACCGACCTGACCGCGGCAGCGTTCTTCGACGTCGACAACACCCTGGTCCACGGCTCGTCGCTGGTGCACTTCGGCCGCGGCCTGGCCGCGCGGAAGTACTTCACCTACTCCGACATGTGGAAGTTCCTCTACGCACAGGCCAAGTTCCAGCTGACCGGCCGGGAGAACAGCGACGACGTGGCCGAAGGCCGGCGCAAAGCACTGGCCTTCATCGAGGGTCGCTCGACCGCGGAGCTGGTGGCCCTCGGCGAGGAGATCTATGACGACATCATCGCCGATAAGATCTGGCCTGGCACCAGGGCGCTGGCGCAGATGCATCTCGAAGCCGGCCAGCAGGTGTGGCTGGTCACCGCGACGCCCTACGAGCTGGCGGAGACCATCGCCAAGCGGCTGGGCTTCACCGGCGCGCTGGGCACCGTCGCGGAGTCGCAGAACGGGGTGTTCACCGGACGGCTGGTGGGCGATATCCTGCACGGTGTCGGCAAGGCGCACGCGGTGCGGCAGCTGGCCATCCGCGAGGGACTCAACCTCAAGCGCTGTACGGCCTACTCCGACAGCTACAACGACGTGCCGATGCTGTCGCTGGTCGGCACCGCGGTCGCCATCAACCCCGACGCCGACCTGCGTGAGCTGGCCCGCGAACGCGGCTGGGAGATCCGCGATTTCCGGACCGCGCGCAAGGCGGCCCGCATCGGGGTGCCCTCGGCGCTGGCGCTCGGCGCGGTCGGCGGTGCGCTGGCCGCGGCGGTGTCCCGTCGGCACGAGCACCGCTGACTTTCTTCCGAGGTCGAGTGTGGGCCCCGTGCAGGCCAGAGCGCGATTTCGCGTGCATCAGCCGCACAGTGGCCGCGAACGACGCTGATAGGCTCAGACGTCATGTCCATCGCCAGCGAGATCATCGGAACTCACTTCCGCTACCCGGACTACTATCTGGTCGGACGCGAGAAGATTCGCGAATTCGCCAAGGTGATCCAGAGCGAAGACCCGCTGCACTTCAGCGAGGAGGCGGCCGCAGCCGCCGGCTACCCCGACCTGGTGGCTCCGCTGACGTTCATCGCGATCGCGGGCCGTCAGGTGCAGCTGGAGATCTTCCGCAATTTCGACGTCGGCATCAATTTGGCCCGTGTCATTCACCGCGACCAGAAGATCCAATTCCACCGGCCGATCATCGCCGGCGACAAATTGTTCTTCGACTCCTGGCTGGATTCGGTGATCGAATCGCATGGCACCGTCATCAGTGAATTGCGCAGCGAAGTCACCGACGCCGAGGGCAAACCGGTGATGACGACAGTGGTGACCATGATCGGCGAGGCCAACAGCGACGAGGAGACCAACGCTCAGGTCGCCGCGATCGCCGCGGCGGCGATGCGTCGCTGATCGACGCTCAGCCGAAGAACATGTTGCGACGCTGAGCCAACAGCTGATACAGCGTCTGCTGAATGGTCTCGCGCACCTGGTCGGTGAGTTCGAAGGTGACCATCGGATCGTCGGCCGCCGACTCGTCGTAATCGGCAGTCTCGATCGGTGTGCCGAATGCGATGTGCCACTTGGACGGAAGCGGCACCAGCCCGGCCGGACCGGCCAGCGGGAACAACGGCGTGATCGGAAAGTACGGCAGCCCCAGCACACGCGCCAGCAGCTTCACGTCGGCCAGCATCGGGTAGATCTCCTCCGAGCCGACGATCGAGCACGGGATGATCGGCGCCCCGGTGTGCAGGGCCGCCGAGACGAACCCGCCGCGGCCGAACCGCTGCAGCTTGTAGCGGTCCCGGAAGTGCTTGCCCAGCCCCTTGTAGCCCTCCGGGAACACCGCGGTGAGCTCGCCGCCGGCCAGCAACCGGTGCGCGTCAATGGTGCACGCCATAGTGTGCCCGGCCTTGCGCGCGATCGGGCCGAGCATCGGCATGTCGAAGACCACGTCCGCGGCCAGCAGGCGCAGGTCGCGACGCTGGGGGTGGTGGTCGTGTACCGCGACCGAGAGCATCAGGCCGTCGAACGGCAGCGTCCCGGCGTGGTTGGCGACCAAGAGGCCGGCGCCGTTCGCCGGCAAATTCTCGATGCCGCTGACCTCGGCGCGGAACCAATTGTCGAAAAAGAAACGCAGCAAAGGCAGCACGATTGCGTTGTTGAACTGCGGGTCGAAGCCGAATTCGTCAACGGTGTAATCACCGGTGAGGCGCTTCCGGAAGAAATCGGCGACCGCCGAAATTCGTTGCGCGAGTTCATTCGGCTCGTCGTCGTCGCGGCCCACACCGGCGGCGCCGCGGCGCCCGTCGATTTCGCGGACTACGGCTGCGATGTCGTCGGCCGAGGCGCGGGAACCGGACTCGGAGGCCAACGAGGGATGTCGGCGCGCAGCCTCGGCGCGCCGAGCCGCCGCCGCTCGACTCGAATTCGAATGCAGCGGAATCACTTTCGCCTTTGATTCACCCGCCACTTCAGTACCTTCTCCCCAGCACGAACTTTCAGCCGCCCCAGCGCTGCGCGACGGCTACCGCGCGACGTTCCACCGAGCGTACCCATTTCGGGTCGATGATCGGGGTCAAACCCCGGCCGCGCACATAGTCGTCGAATGCCTCCACGGTGGTCCATTTCGGAGCGAAGGCCAACTCGGTTCGCATCCGTGTCGTATCCATCACCCGGCCATAACTCAGCCATTGCATCGCGTCGCGGTTGAGTTCGGAGTTCCCGGTCGCCTTCCGCAACGAATCCAGTACCCCGACGGCCAAACTCGGCACGGGAAGCGAAATGCGCCCGGAACGGCGGATCGCCTGCGACATCATGATGATTCCGTCTGCGCCGATGTTGAACGTGCCGGACCTGCCGGCCATCGTCGCGCGCTCGAGCGCCCCGAGTGCGTCCTGTTCGTGCAGCAGTTGCAGGCGGGCGTCGTGGCCGAGCACGGTGGGCACCAGTGGGCCGGCCAGGTAGCGCGAGAGCGCGGTGTCCATCGCCGGGCCGATCATGTTGGCCAGCCGCAGGATGGTCACCGTGATATCGGGCCGGCGCCGGCCCAGGCCGCGGGCGTAGCCCTCGATGTCGATGCTGTCGCGCGCGAAGCCCTCGGCCAGCGGGCGACGGCTGCTGCTGTCCTCGGTGTAGACCACCGGGTCGTGTGGGTGTGACCCGTAGACCTCAGAGGTGGACTTCAGGATCACCCGGCGCACCGAGGGCGCCTTCTGGCAGGCCGCGAACAGCTGCATGGCGCCCATCACGTTGATCTCTTTCAACGTGGCGCGACCGCCGGAGCGCGGGGCGTAGGACGCCGCGGCGGCGTGCACCACGGTATCGACGTCCCCATTACGAATCACCTTGGAGATGAATGGGTTCCGGACGTCGGCTCGGACGAACTCGGCCCGACCCATCCGGCGCAGCAGATCCTTGCTGGGCGCGATGGCGTCGATGGCGATGACCTTGTTGATCATCGGGTTCTGCGCCAGGCGCGCGGTCAGGTAGCCCCCGAGAAACCGGCCGGCACCGGTGACCAGCACGACCTTGGGGTAGTGCGGCGCATCGGTGTCGGTGCCGCCGGAGTCCATCTGGACAGCCTATCGGGCCGCGCGTGGCCCGGCAGGACTCGGCGACGCCGGGCGGCAGCGGACGGCTACTTGCCCAGTTTTCTGCGCTGGACCCGGGTACGACGCAGCAGCTTGCGGTGCTTCTTCTTCGACATGCGCTTACGCCGCTTCTTGATGACTGAACCCATGAATTCCGCTACCTAATTCCTAATTCCTCGCAGTGCCCGCACTGCGGCGGGTGTCCTTGTGTCCCGGACACCTTACCCAAACCAGCAGGGAGAACGGAAAACGGCCGGGGAGTGCGGACTCATCCCGCGTCGAAGTACGACGTCTCCAGCAGGTCGTGGACAGCCTTGGCGTGCACCCGGAACGAACGGCCGACCCGGACGGCGGGCAGCTCCCCGTTGTGCACGAGCCGGTAGACCGTCATCTTGCTGACGCGCATCAGCGCGGCCACTTCGGCGACGGTGAGAAATTGAGCTGCGGCGACCGGCTGACCGTCAGCGCCACCGGCATCACGCGCCGATTTTCCGCCAGCCGCGTCCCGCGCCGATGGCCCGTTGGTAGACGTCATCGCAACCCAATCCGTCAGGCACGGGCAGTTCCAGCGGCTTCCCCACCGCTGGCACCCACACGTGCATACACGAGGAGAATAGCGTGGCCAGTGAGGTTACTGCGACGGGTGTGGGTCAATCCATCAGAATATTCTTGAACTACTCTGATGTAATTCCTAGCTGCTCAGAGCGGGTTTTTGCGGCGTCGATGGCCGCGGTGACAGCGGCACGCAACCCTCCCCGCTCCAATTCGCGCAGGCCAGCGGCGGTGGTGCCACCCGGCGAGGTCACGACGGCCCGCAGCCGGGCCGGGGTGGTGTCCAGTCCGGCGTCGGCCCCCGCAGTTCGCTCGCTGTCGATGCGGTCGAGCAGCATCGCCGCCGAACCTGCCATCGTCTGCACCGCCAGGTCCGTCGCAGCCGCCCTGTTGAGCCCGTTGGCGACCGCGGCGTCGACCAGTGCCTCGACGAAAAGGAAGAAGTACGCCGGCCCCGATCCGGACACCGCCGTGACCGCGTCGAGCTGACTTTCCGGGACCGTCAGGACCTCGCCCACGCACTCGAGCAACGCCGAGACGTCGGCAAGGTGCTCGGGGGTGGCGAAGCGGCCCGCGGTCAGCGCGCTGACGCCGGCACCGACCAGTGCCGGGGCATTGGGCATCACCCGGACCACCGGGGAGCCCGCGGGCAGGCGCGACTCGTAGAAGCCGATCGTCACCCCGGCCACCACCGAGACGAAGACCTGCTCGACGCTGTTGCTCTCGGCCTGGGCGACCACATCGGCGATCTTGCCGACGACGGCCTCCGCGTCGGCCGGTTTGACGGCGACGATCACGAAGCCAGCGGTCTCGACCGCCTCGGCCACGCTGGCCACCCGCACCGAGTACATGTCAGCCAAGTAGCGGGCGCGCTCGGGCGACCGCTCGACGACAACGAGGTCCTTGACCTGACGACCCGCCCGGAGCAACCCCGCAAGGAGCGCCTCGCCCATACTGCCGCCACCGATGATCGCGATTCTGGCCATGGTGGGAAACCCTAGCGGCCGACCGATGCGTGCCGTTTACCGCACGAGGAGGAGGCCGCAAATCAGCGCAACAGGTGGGTGCGCGCGAACTGCAACGACTCCGTCAGCAGCGCCTCACGTTCGGCTTTGGTGCGCGCCCCGGAGGTTGTCACCTCGAGGATCACGTGGCCGGCGAAGTCGCTGCCGGCCAGCATCTGGCACACCCCGACGGTGGGCTGGTTGCCGCGGCCGGGCACCAGGTGCTCGTCGGTGGACGCGCCGCTGCCGTCGCACAGATGCAGGTGCACCAGCCCTGCGCCCATCCTGTCGGCCATCTCGAGCGCGTCGGTGCCCGCCGTAGCGGTGTGGGAGAGGTCCAGCGTGTAGTGCGCGTGGTTGCCGTCCAGGGGGTCGTAGGACGGCGCGAAGGCCGAGACCCCCACACCGGGGTGGCCGCCGCGTTTGCGCATCCGCTCGATCGAGGGCTGACCCGAGCCGAAGAAGCGGTCGGCGCGGAACGGGAACATGTTCTCCACCGCGACCATCACCTCGCTGCGCGTCTCGAGTTCGGCGACCTGCTCGCTGAATCCCTCCGCGTAGCGGCGCTGCCAGCGGAACGGCGGATGCACCACGACGGTCAGCGCGCCGAGCCGCTCGGCGGCCTGCACGCTGCGGGTCAGCTTCGAGATCGGGTTGGCGCCCCACACTCGCTGCGAGATCAGCAGACACGGCGCGTGCACCGACAGAACCGGCATGTTGTAGCGCCGGGAGAGCTTGGCGATCGCGCCGATGTCCTGGCTGACCGCTTCGGCCCACACCATCAGCTCGACGCCGTCGTAACCGAGTTCGGCGGCGTACTCGAAAGCGGCCTCGGTCCTCAGCGGATAGACCGAGGCCGTCGAGAGGCCGACCTTGATAGCTGGGCGCACGAACGAATCAGGTCGACTGTAACAACGCCAGGGGCCCAAGAGTCACCAGCGCACCGACCGCGACGGCGATCAGCGTGCTGGCGATATCTTCGGTCTTGCGGACGACACGAACGGCAACGACGAGGCCGAGGATGACCAGCACCGAGAGCACCAGGGCCACGATGTTGTTCCACTGCCACAGCTGATCGAACGCAATGAAGAGCCCGGCCCCGAAAGCGACCGCGAGGATCGACTGGAGGACCACCAGGGTGCCGCGCCGCAGGACGGTGAGTTTGCTCTCGCGGGGGCGTTGCTCCTGCTCGGTGTCCACCGCGGTGGCCGCTGCCACCGAACCCGTCTCGTCGTCGTTCTCCTGAGCCAGGCCACGGCGTGCCCTATCGTCGGCCACCGTCTCGCCGCCGAACAGCGTGCCGCCCGAGGACCGCAGATACGACTGCAGCTCGGTGGCCTCCTCGACGTGCTCATCGGAGGTCAGGTCGAGTTCCGGGGCGGACTCGTCGACCGGGTCGAAGGTCATCTGCTCGGCATCGGAGCTGTCCGAGGCCACGGCGGGCGCGGAGGCCGGGCGGCGAAGCGGGCGGGGGTCGTGGCTGCGCTCGGGCCCGCGTTCACGACGCGGAGTGGGGGCCTCCGAGCGCTGGGGCGGAACATCGAAGGGCTGTGGTGCAGGTGCCGGTTCGGCGGGCGTTTCGGGGGCCGCGGTCGCCGACCCGTTGGTGGCGCGGGATTCGATGGTGGGCCGGGCCGCCGTGGTCTCCTCGGCGGCCTCCTGCTCGCTCTGCTGGTCCTCGGTGGCCTCGGTGCGCACGACGGGGAGTTCGCCGGTGCGGATGATCGGAATCTCGCCGGTGAGCTCGGCGACGGTCACGGCATCGCTGTTGCTGCGGCGGCGGCGCCGGCGGCCACCGACCGGCGGCGAGCCGATCGTACCGTTCTTCGCCAGCAGCTCGGCGACCGAGATCGGCCGGCTGGGAGTTTCGTCTGCAGTCATCGTGTGCCTCTCGATCGGGCGGCAGTCGACCGATCAGAATCGTGGCTTCCAGCATCCCCCACGGACGTTTCCACCAAGGCGGTTCCATCGGCTTCACTGTCGAGTCGGCGCAGGATGATGCCCTCCCGCAGCGCCCACGGGCAGATGTCGACGTATTCCAACGACAGTGCTCGCATACTCGCCTCCGCCACCAGAGCACCCGCCACGATCTGTGGCGCCCGCTCGGCGCTGACTCCTTCCAACTCGGCACGATCTGCCGTGGTCATCCTAGAGATGAAAGATATGAGTTGCCTCAAACCGTTGGCCGTCAGCGTCCGCTTGACCCGTGGCCCGGCACCCGACGGGGCCGCTCCGGTGAGCCTGGCCAGCGATCGGAACGTCTTGGAGGTCGCCACGGCCAGATCGGGCGCACCGGCAGCGAGCACGGCGGCGCTGGCCTCGGCGACCTCGTTGTCCAGCCAGTCGCGCAGCATGGCCACCCGGCGCCGGCCCGGCGGATCGTCGGGCAGCCACTCGCGGGTCAGCCGGCCCGCGCCCAGCGGCAGCGAGAGGGCGACCTCGGGGGCCTCGTCGACGCCGTTGGACAGCTCCAGGGAGCCGCCACCGATATCGACGTTGATGATGCGCCCGGCACTCCAGCCGTACCAGCGGCGCACCGCCAGGAACGTCAGCCGCGACTCGTTGGCACCGGAGAGCACCTGCAGGTTCACCCCGGTCTCGGCCTGTACCCGGGCGAGTACCTCTTCAGAATTCTTGGCGTCGCGGACCGCCGAGGTGGCGAACGCCATCAGGTCTGCGCAGCCGGAGCTGGCGGCGATCTTGGCGAATTCGGCGACGGTGTCGATCAGCTTGTGGGCGCCTCGGCGGGTGAGCCTGCCGGAGTCGTCGATCGCCTCAGCGAGACGCAGGCTGGCCTTGGTGGAACTCATCGGGGTGGGGTGACCGCCGCGATGCGCATCCACCACGAGCAGATGAACCGTATTGCTGCCCACGTCGAGCACGCCTAATCGCACCGGATAAACCTAGCGTGGCGACGATGCGGTCCGGTACGGACCGAGGAGGAGCCGCGCAATCGGGCGCCGCGTGGCGACGATGCGGTCCGGTACGGACCGAGGAGGAGCCGCGCAATCGGGCGCCGCGTGGCGACGATGCGGTCCGGTACGGACCGAGGAGGAGCCGCGCAATCGGGCGCCGCGTGGCGACGATGCGGTCCGGTACGGACCGAGGAGGAGCCGCACCAAGATTCGACTGCGGGCCGCTTCGACTAGCGTTGGCGCTGTGACGCATGAGCACCCCGGCGAGGTCGAACTGGACTTCCCCCGTGAGTGGTTGGAGTTCTACGACCCGGACAATCCCGAGCACCTGATCGCAGCGGATCTGACCTGGCTGCTGTCGAACTGGACGTGCGTCTTCGGTACTCCGGCCTGCCAGGGCACCGTCGAAGGCCGCCCGGACGACGGCTGTTGTTCGCACGGGGCGTTCCTTTCCGACGACGACGACCGCGCCAAGCTCGACGACGCCGTCAAGCAGCTCACCGACGCCGATTGGCAGTTCCGCGACAAAGGGTTGGGCCGCAAGGGCTATCTGGAGATGGACGAGTACGACGACAAGCCCAACCTGCGCACCCGCAAGTACAAGGGCGCGTGCATCTTTCTCAACCGCCCCGGCTTCCCCGCCGGCATCGGGTGTGCGCTGCACACCAAGGCGCTCAAGCTCGGTGAGGAGCCGCTGACCATGAAGCCCGAGGTGTGCTGGCAGCTGCCGATCCGCCGCGTCCAGGAGTGGGTCACCCGGCCCGACGGCACCGAGATCCTCAAGACCACCATCACCGAGTACGACCGCAGGGGCTGGGGCGAGGGCGGTGCGGACCTGCGCTGGTACTGCACCGGCGACCCCGCCGCACACGTCGGCAAGAAGCAGGTCTGGCAGTCCTATGCGCCCGAACTCACCGAGCTGCTCGGCGAAAAGACGTACGCCGAACTGGCCGCGATGTGCAAACGGCGCAGCGGCATCCCGCTGATCGCCGTACATCCGGCCACTCGCGCCGCCCGCTGACGGGCAGCTGCGAGGGCGGTCAGCCCTCGAGCTTGTAGCCCAGCCCGCGCACCGTCACCAGGTGCACCGGGTTGGCCGGATCGGCCTCGATCTTCGAACGCAGCCGCTTGACGTGCACGTCGAGGGTCTTGGTATCGCCGACGTAGTCCGCGCCCCAGACCCGGTCGATCAGCTGACCGCGGGTGAGTACCCGGCCGCTGTTGCGCATCAGATACTCCAACAGATCAAATTCCTTGAGCGGCAACGTGATCGGCTCGCCGTTGACGGTGACCACGTGGCGTTCGACGTCCATGCGGACCGGGCCTGCCTCCAGGACGGCATCACCGACTCCGGAGTCGTCGGCCTCACTGCCGCGGCGCAACACCGCCCGGATACGGGCGATCAGCTCCCGCGCCGAGTACGGCTTGGTGACGTAGTCGTCGGCGCCGAGTTCGAGGCCGACGACCTTGTCGATTTCGCTGTCACGTGCAGTCACCATGATCACCGGCACGCTGGAGCGGGCCCGCAACTGCTTGCAGACGTCGGTCCCCGTCATGCCGGGCAGCATCAGGTCGAGCAGGACGATGTCGGCACCCGCCCGGTCGAATTCGGCCAGGGCGGAGGGTCCGTCGCCCACTACCGTGGCCTCGAAACCCTCCTTGCGGAGCAGGAAGGCCAGCGGGTCGGCCAGCGATTCCTCGTCCTCCACGATCAGCACATTGGTCATCTGGCTACTGCCTCCTCGTCACGGGCCTCTCGGTTGGCCTCGTCGTCGGTATCTGGATAGGCGGGTATGGACAGGGTGAACGTCGAGCCGGTGCCCGGCTGGCTCCACAGCCGGATACTGCCGTTGTGGTTGGCCGCCACGTGTTTGACGATGGCCAGCCCGAGGCCGGTGCCGCCGGTCGCGCGCGAGCGCGCCTTGTCGACCCGGAAGAAGCGCTCGAAGACCCGCTCCTGATCGGCGCGGGCGATGCCGATGCCGCGGTCGGTGACCGCGATCTCGATGTTGTCACCGCGGCGGCGCCTGCTGATCGAGACATTGGAACCGTCGGGCGAGTAGGCGATGGCGTTGGAGATCAGGTTGGCCAGCGCCATCACGAGCAGCGCCTCGTCGCCGAGCACCCGGAAACCGCTCGGGGCGTCGGTGGTGACCGTGATGTCAGCGCTGTCAGCCGCCACCTTGTGACGCGAAATCGCTTCGCTGACAACGGTATCCACGTCAACCGATTCGAGATCCGGTAGCGGCTCGGCGCCTTGGAGGCGGGACAGCTCGATCAGCTCTCCAACCATGCTGGCCAGCCGCTGGGATTCGGTGAGAATCTTCTCGCCGAAGCGTTGCGCAGTCTCGGGGTCGTCGGCGGACTCCAGCAGCGCCTCGGCCAGCACACCCATCGCGGCCACCGGGGTCTTCAGTTCGTGGCTGACGTTGGCCACGAAGTCGCGGCGGCTGGCCTCCATGCGAGCCTGCTCGGATTGGTCGTCGAGGTACACCACGGCGAACCGCGGGGCCTGGTCGCTGAGCAGCCGGACGTGGCCGCGCACCGACAGCCCGGAACGTCCCGCAGCCGCCCGCCGCGGTGGGGACAGGTCGACTTCGACGTCCTCGCCGGTGGCCAGGGTGCGCTGGGCCGCTTTCCACGCCCGTTCGTCGAGTAGCCGGTCACGCACCAGACCGAGCTCCACGGCTCGGTCATTGATGAGCACCACGTCGCGCAGGCCGTCGACCACCACCATGCCGATCGGCGCCAGCGAGACGACGTACTGCAGCATCTGCGACACCGTGATGCCCGCGTCGCTGACCGCGCGTCGCTGCTGGTGCTCGCGACGGCGTGGGCTGAGTGCGACCCCGATACCGAGGCCGAGGGCGAGCGCCACCAGCGCCGCGACGGTGACCAGTAGTGCCACCGAAACAACACTCACGCGAAAATCGTACGCACCGGGTGAACGCCATCCCAGCAGCGTGCGGCCAATTCGGGATAAGTCACACCCGCGGGCGCAGGTATTCCGCCGCTGTTCACCCGGCGTTTGCTCCCCGGGACCTGATGCAGGGCTACTTTGCGCCCTGGCTGGCCACCGCCGCCGCCCCGGCGGCGGCCGCCTCCGGATCCAGGTAGGTGCCGCCTGCGATGAGGGGCTTGAGTTCGGCGTCCAGGTCGTACCGCAGCGGGATGCCGGTCGGGATGTTCAGGCCGACGATGTCCTCGTCAGACATTCTGTCGAGGTACTTGACCAGCGCGCGAAGCGAGTTGCCGTGCGCGGCGATGAGCACCGTCTTGCCGGCCCGCAGGTCGGGAACGATCGTCTGCTCGAAGTACGGCACGAACCGCGCGACCACGTCGGCCAGGCACTCGGTGAGCGGGCCCCCGCCGATGTCGGCGTAACGCGGGTCAGCGTCCTGGCTGTACTTGCTTCCCCTCTCGATGGGCGGCGGCGGGGTATCATAGCTTCGCCGCCACTTCATGAACTGCTCTTCGCCGTATTTGGCCTTGGTCTCGGCCTTGTCTAGGCCCTGCAGTGCGCCGTAGTGGCGCTCGTTGAGGCGCCAGTTGCGCAGGACCGGAATCCACAGCCGATCGGCGGCATCCAGCGCCAGGTGTGCGGTAGTGATAGCACGCCGCAGCAGCGAGGTGTACAGCACGTCGGGCAGCAAGCCCTGCTCGGCCATCAGCTTGCCGCCGCGTACCGCCTCCGCGCGGCCCTTGTCGGTCAGGTCGACATCGACCCAGCCGGTGAACAGGTTCAGCGCATTCCATTCGCTTTCGCCGTGCCGGAGCAGGATCAGCGTCGCCGAAGTATCCGAAGCCATGACCGAAAGTCTCTCACGGCCGGGCTCAGTCGTCGTCTTCGACGACCCGACCCTCGACTCCTCCTCAGGCCTCTCCGAGGCCTGCATCGTCGTCTTCGACGACCCGACCCTCGACTCCTCCTCAGGCCTCTCCGAGGCCTGCATCGTCGTCTTCGATCAAGTGTTGGAACGCCTGCAGGTTCTTCAGCGACTCACCACGGGCCACCCGCCACGCCCACTCCTTCTGGATCGACGACTTGAAGCCGAGCTCCAGCAGGGTGTTGAAGTCGGTGTCGACGGCCTCGAGCACCTGCCCCAGGATGCGGTCCAACTCATCGGCGCTGACCGCGTCCAGCGCGATACGCCCGATCAGGTAGATGTCGCCGATGTTGTCCAGGGTGTACGCCACCCCGTAGAGCCGACGGTTGCGCTTGAGTAGGAAGCGGTAGACACCCTCGTGGTTCTCGTCGGGCTGGCGGCACACGAAGGCCTCGACGCGCACCGAATGCTCGCCGATGCTCAGCAACGTGTTGGTCTTCAGCTTGCGCTCGCCGGGCAGTTCGACGATGAGGCCGGGCCGGCCGCCGCGCGCGCCTTCGAAGCGCGAGTACGCCACGTCGTTGTCGATCAGCGTCTTCTCGATGATCTGTTGCACGTCCGCCTGATTCACACCCGCACTCCCCTGCGCATGGTCCAGCGCCTGCCGCTCCGGCGGGCCAGCAGATCACGGGCAGCGCTGCGGTGGTGGGTGCTCGCGTAGTCGGTGATCGCCCGGCCATAGCTTGCCAGCAGACCGTCAACGGTGTTGTCCCAGGAGAACTTTCGCGCATGTTCGACGGCAGCGCGGCTGAGCTCGCCGGCGTCGCGCCGCACTACCGTCGCGATCGCGTCGGCCCACTGCTGCGGTTCGTGACCGGGCACCAGCAATCCGCTGACACCGTCGTCCACCGCCACCGGCAGCCCGCCCACCGCCGCGGCCACAACCGGTGTCCCACACGACTGCGCCTCGACCGCGACGAGCCCGAACGACTCCGAATAGCTCGGCACCGCAACCAGATCCGCGGCACGGTAGACGTTGACCAGGTCTTCGCGCGACTGCGGCGGCAGGAATGTCACCCGATCGGAGATGCCCAGTTCGGCCGCCAGCCCCACCAGGGCATCGGGCTCAGCCACACCGCTTCCCGACGGACCGCCCGCCACCAGAACTCGCCCGTCGGGCAGTAGAGCCGCGGCACGCAACAACACATCTGGCGCCTTCAACGGCTGGATGCGTCCGATGAACGCGACCACCGTCTGGTCGGCGGCCAGTCCGAGCGCGGCGCGCGCTGCGCGCCGGTCACCTGGTGTGAACGTCTCGAGGTCCACCCCTGGATGCACGACGTCGATCCGAGCGGGATCGGCGTTATGCAGCGAAACCAATTGGCGCAGTTCGTCTTCGGTGTTGACGATCAACCGGTCGGCTTCGTCGACCACCTGCTGTTCGCCGACAGCGCGCAGCGGCGGCTCCGGTGAGTCACCGTCGGCCAGCGCCGCGTTCTTGACCGCGGCCAGGGTGTGCGACGTGTGCGCCAGTGGGACGGCCCAGCGATCCCGCGCCAGCCAACCCACCTGGCCGGACAGCCAGTAGTGCGAGTGCACGATGTCGTAGTAGCCCGCCTCGTGGTTGGCCTCGGCACGCAGCACGCCGGCGGTGAAGGCACACAACTGCGTGGGCAGGTCGTATTTGTCGAGACCCTCGAAGGGCCCGGCCACCACGTTGCGAACCAGCACACCGGGTGCCGCCCGAACCACCGGTTCGTCGGCCGAGGAGGTGGCCCTGGTGAAGATCTCGACCTCGACTCCGCGCCGAGCCAAGTGCAGTGCGGTCTGCAGGACGTAGACGTTCATCCCGCCGGCATCACCGGTGCCGGGCTGGGCCAGCGGGGAGGTGTGCACCGAAAGAACCGCGACGCGCCGGGGCAGCACATCGGACGAGACTTCGCTCAGATCCCGGGCCTGCCGCACGCCTCCATCTTTGCACCCGCCCTGTTCGGGGCTTGTTCAGCCCGTCGTCGACGATGCAGATCGGCAGCGATGAGGATGAGCCGCGGTTCCGGGCCCCGTCAGGCGGACACATCCGGGCGGCGGTTCTGCGCGCGACGCAGTGCACCGATCGGGTCGGCGTAGAGGCCGCCGAGCGAGACGATGCCGGCACCGGCTTCTTGCACCCGATTGCCGAAGGCAGTGACCCGGATGTCGCGGGGCGGCAACACCGTGCGTTCGGCGAAGGCTGCCTCGACGAGTTGCATGCCCTCCGGGTACTCGGTGAAGGCCTGGCCGCCGACGATCACCTCGTCGGGGTTGAGCATGTCGCGCAACAGTGCCACCGCTCCGCCCAGCGCACGGGCCCGCTCGCCGAGCAGATCGCGGGCCGCGACCGCCGCGGGCTGGTCACCCTGCCGTGCGACACGCAACAGTGCGGCCGGCGAGGCGCCGGGGCCGGCGGCCGCGATGATCCCGCGCTTGCGGGCAGCCGCCAGCACGGCCTCGTCGCTGACGGTCGACTCGAGCTGACCGGTGCCACCGAGGATTTCCGATTGCACCGGCAGCGCGGCAATGGTTCCCGGACCACTGGTCGGGCTGTGTACGCGTCCGCCGATCACCAGCGCGAAACCCACTGTCTCACGGGCATATACGTAGAGACTGCTCGACGAGGGCTGCGGCGGCCGGCGCATTCCCAACAGCAACTCGGCGCCGGCCATCGCGTCGACGTGGGAGGCCACCGACACCGGCAGACCGAGCGTTTCGGCCAGCACCGGACCGACCGGAGCCTGCGACCAGCCGAGCCGGGGATGGTCGACGTGGCCGGTGGTGCTGTCGACCACGCCGCCGGTCGCCACGCCGATCCACAGCGGACGACGGCGATGCCAGCGGCTCAGATAGCGGCGCGCGCTGGCGGCCAGTGAAGCCAGCGCCTGGGCCTGCCCGGCGCGGGGGGTGGGGGTTTCGACGGCGTCGAGGGTGCGGCCGAACAGGTCGGTGGCCACGATGCTCGTGGTGCGCGCACCGATGTGGATGCCGAGGGTCAGAAACGGCTCGTGGTTGACCTCGACCGGAACGCGGGGCCGGCCGATGGCGCCGGAGACGGCCAGGTCGGCCCGCTCGCGCAGGACTCCGGCGTCCAGCAGGGCGGTGACCTGGCGGTTGACCGTCGCAATCGACAGCTTGGTGACCTGGGCGATCACGTCGCGGGCGATCGCCCCGCGCTGGCGCACCGCGGCGAAGACTGCGGCGGTCGCCGCGTCGGGGATGCGCAGCGACGGCGCGATGATGTGGTGGCGGGTCCGCAGCGGATGCGGTCGGCCAGCAGTGGTGCGAGCCGGGCTGTGGGAGGAAAGGGCGGTGGTACGCACTGGGAGGGTCCTTCTCGAGTCGGGGGTGGGCTTGAGGGCCACGCCTGGCGACTTGAGCGGGACGGGAAGAAGAGTCCGGTCTGGTCAGGCGCAGCGAATCGCGCGACAACAACACGCGGTGTGCGCGACCAGACAGCTGGTCAGCCCGAGACGGATCACGGGAAGGAATTTAACACAGTTACCATTCGCCGCCGACCAGCCCCAAGCGCCCACCCGAGCTCCGCGCCGCCCTACCCGCCCTCGACCAACACATCGATCAGCGGCTCGCCCACGCCAGACTTCCCACCGCAGCATGAAACTCGGCTCAACTGCCAAAGCCCTAGCGACAAAGGGTCGCTAAAGTTGGACCGATGACTTCTCCAGATGCCCATTCCCGCGTGGCCGTTGTCACCGGCGCGAGCGCCGGCATTGGAGAGGCAACCGCCAGAACGCTTGCCGCGCAAGGCTTTCACGTTGTCGCCGTGGCTCGTCGCGGTGACCGGATCCAGCGCCTGGCCGATGAGATCGGCGGCACCGCCGTCGTGGCGGACGTCACAGACGGCGCCGCGGTGGAAGCGCTGGCAGCCGGGCTGACCCGGGTGGATGCGCTGATCAACAACGCCGGCGGGGCCAAGGGCCTGGAACCCATCGCCGAGGCGGACCTGGAGAACTGGCGCTGGATGTGGGAGACCAACGTCATGGGCACGCTGCGCATCACCCGCGCGCTGCTGCCCAAGCTGATCGCATCCGGCGACGGCCTGATCGTCACCGTCACCTCGATCGCCGCCCTGGAGGTCTACGACAACGGCGGCGGCTACACCTCGGCCAAGCACGCCCAGGGCGCGCTGCACCGGACCCTGCGCGGTGAACTGCTCGGAAAACCGGTGCGGCTCACCGAGATTGCGCCCGGCGCGGTGCGGACTGAGTTCTCGCTGGTGCGTTTCGCCGGCGACGAGCAGCGCGCCGAGGCGGTCTACAACGGCATCGAGCCGTTGGTGGCCGAGGACGTCGCCGAGGCGATCGGCTTCGTCGCGTCACGCCCGTCGCACGTCAACATCGACCAGATGATCATCCGGCCGCGGGATCAGGCCAGCGCCAGCCGGTTCAACCGCCGGGGGTAACCGAGCTCGACGAGGGGAATGTCGTCGAGGGCGTCGTCGCGGTCGTGGTGGGCGTGCCGGACAGCGTCGGTGCATCGGTCGGGGTGGCCGGTGCGCTACTGGGGATGTTCGACGCCGCCCTGGTGTCTCCCAGCGCGGACATCGTTTTCCACTCGTTCCAGTCCACCGCCCAGTCCCAGATGTCGCCGTCGGCGTAGGACAGCTGGATGGAGGTGCCGGTGACTTCGACCGGGTCACCGTAGACGGCGCTGTAGTAGTACTGCTCGGCGTCACCGGAGGACAGGTTGATGCAGCCGTTGGTGACGTTGGTGTTGCCCTGCGCGCCAGACGAGGCCGGGTTGGCGTGGATGAACTCGCCGTTGTTGGAGATCCGCACCGCCCAGCGCTCGTGGATGTTGCTGTAGCCGGCCGCCGGGTTGGACATGTAGAAGTCGGAGTACTTCTCGGTGACGACGTGGATGCCGCTGCGGGTGACGTTGCGGGGCAGGTCGGCTTCACCGTAGCTGCACGGGAAGTCCATGAGGACGCCCGCGTCGGTGATCACCTGAATGCGGTGCGAAGCGGCGTCGGCCTTGACCACCTGGCGGCGGCCGATCTCGAAGTCCAGGGTCGAATCGGCCGCGCCGTAGGCGTCGTCGCCGAACTTCACCCCGTACAGGCGGGCATCGACGTGCACCTTGGTGCCGGGCTGGTAGTACTCCCGGGTCCGCCAGTGCACCCGCGAGCCCTGGGCCTCGTCGGGCAGCCAGGCCCAGCTGCCCTCGGTCGGCGGGTCGGTGACCACGGTCAGCGCACGTTCCACGTCGGGGCGGTGCGCGTCGTCGATCGAGGCGTCGAACTGCATGATGATCGGCGCCGCGACGCCGACGGTCTGGCCGTCGGAAAGCTGGAACTGCCCGTTGACCTGTGTGGTCGGGTTGATCGTGGCGAACGTGGCGGCGACCGGCACGGCCTTGCCGTCCCGACCGACCACCGAACCCACCCAGGTGTACACCGCGCCGTAGCCCAGCGGCTCGGTGGCGGTGAACGCCGCGCGGTCGCGGTCGAGCGTGCCGGCCACCGGCTTGCCCTCGGCGTTGGTCAGCGTGACCTGCTGCAGCCAGCCGTCCTTGACCTGCAGGCTGACCGGGCTGGTCGGCAGGACGTCTTTGGCGGCGTCAGCCGGGGTGAAGGTCAGCGAGGGTTTGGGCGGCGGCGCCGAGGACTCGGAGCGTTTGTCGGGGCCGCCGATGCAGGCGGCCAGCGCGCCGGGTGCGACCACACCGAGCCCCAGCGCCGTCAACACGCGCCGGCGGTTCACCGGCGGCAGTCTGTCGGCGGGACTCACGTCAATCAAAGATACGGAATCACTCGACAGACAGCGAAAACGTGTCGCTACAGCACGCAGCCGACCAGCACAGGTTCAGGTAGCAGGGTGATGCCGAACACGTCGCGCACGCCGTCGCGCACGGTTCGTGCCAGGGCGAGCACATCGGCGGTGCTGGCCCGTCCCCGGTTGGTCAGCGCCAGCGCATGCTTGGTCGACAGCCGGCAGACGGCGTCGGGCCCCGGATAGCCCTTGCCGAACCCGGCGTGCTCCACCAGCCAGCCCGCCGCCAGCTTCACCCCGTCGGGGGCCGGGTATTGCGGGACCGGACCGTCGTGGCGGGCCTGCAGCGCCTCGTACTGTTCGGCGGGCACCACCGGATTGGTGAAGAACGAGCCGACGCTCCAGGTGTCGTGGTCGGCGGCGTCGAGCACCATGCCCTTGCGGGCGCGCAGGCCCAATACGGCCGTGCGGACGTCGGCCGGGTCGCAGCGCTCCCCCGCCGCCACCTCGAGCGCGGCGGCGAGCTCGGCGTAGCGCAGCGGCGCCGACCGTCCGGACGGGTCGAGGGTGAACTCCACCTCGAGCACCACCGCGTCCGTGGAATTCTTCAGCACACTGTGGCGGTAGCCGAACCCGAGTTCCTGCGCCGCCGCCCAGCGGACCTGGCCGGTGCGGCGGTGCAGCAGCCGGACCCGGGTCAGGGTGTCGGCCACCTCGACCCCGTAGGCGCCGACGTTCTGCACCGGCGTCGCCCCGGCCGTGCCGGGGATGCCGGACAGGCACTCCAGTCCGCCCAGTCCGTTCTCGACGGCGGCCACCACGACGTCGTCCCACACCGCCCCGGCCTCGGCGCGCAGCAGGCCACCGTCCACCGTGATCGCCGGGTTGGCCAGCCGCACGACAGTCAGCCCGGCCAGGTCGTCGGCGATCACGACGTTGGAGCCGCCGGCCAGCACCAGGATGTCTTCGGCGGACTCCCGGTCGAGGGCGCGCAGGGTCGCCACGATCTGGTCGGCGGTGGTGCAGGTGATGACGCGGGGGGCGACGGGGCCGACACGCAGCGTGGTCAGCGACGCCAGCGGCACACCCTCGGCGATCGCCGCGCCGCCGAAATCCACGTGCCCGCCGCTGCCCACGGCCCGTAACGGTAGCCTCACCAGCTATGCCGCGTTCGTTCGACATGGCCGCCGACTACGAGGGCAGCGTCGAACAGGTCCATGAGGCATTGCGCGACGAGCAGTACTGGCTGGCCCGGCTGGCCGACTCCGGTGCCGACGACGCCAGCCTGGACTCGATCCGGCTCGACGACGACGGCGGCGTCGCCGTCACGACGACCCAGATCCTGAGGGCCGACCGGCTGCCCGGGATCGTCACCCAGTTCCATCGCGGCGATCTGGAGATCCAGCGGATGGAGTGCTGGACCGGGCTGGTCGACGGTAAAGCCAAGGCGACCGTCGCCGGCGCGGTCTCCCGCGCGCCAGTCTCACTGAGCGGCGACGCGCAGCTCGGCCCCTCAGACGCTCACACCCGCTTGGCTTTTCGCGCCACCGTCGAGGTGCGCATCCCGTTGGTCGGCGGCAAGGTGGAGAACTTCATCGGAAACCAGCTGGTGGAGCTGCTCATCGCCGAGCAGCGCTTCACCACCATGTGGATCGCCGAGAACCGCTGAGCCCGCAGGTACCGTTGCCTCATGTCCCGCCACATGGACTACGTCATCACGCTGAACAAGCCCGCCGTCGACCTCTATGAGAGCTTCACCAGCCGCGAGTACTGGGAATATCTGGTCGCCGAGCACGGCCGCCTCTACGAGTCGACGCTGACCCGCTTCAGCCACGACGCCGATGGCACCGACATCGTGTTCAGCCACACCCTGTCCAGCAACGACCTGCCGCCGGTCGCGGCCGCCGTCGTGCCATTGAACATCACCGTGACCCGCGAGCAGCACTTCGACTTGTTCGACTCGGCCAGCAACTCCGCACGCGGGCACTACCAGGCTCGGGTACCTGCGCCGATGGACGTCGGCGGAACCTACGTGCTCTCCGAGTCGGCCGCCGGAAGCGCGCTACACCTCAACAGCGTCTGCACGGTGAAAGTGCCGCTGGTGGGCGGCAAGATCGAGCAGTGGGTGCTCGGCGGGTTGCGCGGATTGTTCGACGCCGAGCGCGATTTCACCCGGGACTGGATCGCCAGCCATTACTAGGCCACGACGGCCCGTCGGTATCCCGACGCGCGGCACTACCAACGCAAACCGGCTCCGACGCGCCGACCGCTGGATGCTGAACTCACCCCGGGTGCACACGGCGCTGGAGTCCGCGACCGATCCGGTGATCGTGGATCTGGGCTACGGCCGATTGCCGGTCACCACACTGGAATTGGCGTCGCGGCTTCGCACGGTGCGTCCCGACATCCGGGTGGTGGGTCTGGAGATCGACCCCGAGCGGGTGGTGCCCGGCGTCGCCGGGGTCGAGTTCGGTGTGGGTGGATTCGAGCTCGCCGGGCTGCACCCGATTCTGGTGCGGGCGTTCAACGTGTTGCGCCAGTATCCGGAAGAAGCTGTCGCCGACGCCTGGGACACGATGCGCGCCCGGCTGGCACCGGGTGGGTTGATTCTGGACGGCACCTGCGACGAGCTCGGCCGACTGTGCTGCTGGGTGTTGCTCGACGGCGACGGACCGGTGAGCCTGACGCTGGCCTGCGACCCCCGGTACATCGAACGACCCTCGGATCTGGCCGAGCGGCTGCCGAAAATCCTTATCCACCACAATGTTCCAGGCCAGCCGATCCACCAGCTGCTCAGCAGGGCGGATCGCGCCTGGGCGGCTGCCGCCGGGCATTCGGTGTTCGGCCCACGCGATCGGTGGCGGGCGATGCTGGCGCACCTTCGCGGTACGGGGCAGGACATCGAGGCGCAGCGGCGCAAAGTGCGCGATGCGGTGCTCACCGTGCAGTGGGCAACGGTCGCCCCGTCCGGTAGCTGCTCGGCCTAGGCTTGAAGCATGCGGATTGCCCTGGCCCAGATTCTCGCGGGCACCGATCCCGTCGCCAACCTGACGCTGGTCGACGACTACACCCGCCGCGCCGCCGAAGCCGGTGCCCGCCTCGTGGTGTTTCCCGAGGGCACGATGTCGCGGTTCGGCGTGCCACTGGCCCCGGTCGCCGAGCCCCTCGACGGGCCGTGGGCCGACGCGGTGCGCGACATCGCCCGGCACGCCGGGATCACCGTGGTGGCCGGCATGTTCACGCCGTCGCCCGACGGACGCGTGACCAACACCCTGCTGGCCACCGGGCCCGACGTCGACGCCCACTACGACAAGATCCACCTCTACGACGCGTTCGGGTTCGCCGAGTCCGATGGGGTGGTGCCGGGCCGGCAGCCGGTGGTGATCACCGTCGACGGAGTCGGTGTCGGATTGACACTTTGCTACGACATCCGATTCCCGAACCTCTACCTCGAACTGGCCGACCGCGGCGCGCAGGTGATCACCGTCAGCGCGTCGTGGGGCGCCGGGCCGGGCAAGCTGGAGCAGTGGACGCTGCTGGCCCGGGCGCGGGCACTGGATTCCACCTGTTTCGTCGCCGCCGCGGGCCAGGGTTACCCGGGAGACGAGCTGGCCAGAGCGACGAAGGCGCCGGCCGGAGTCGGGGGCAGCCTGGTGGCATCCCCGCTCGGGGAGGTGCTGGCCTCGGCGGGTCCCGATCCCGAACTGGTGGTCGCCGACATCGACATCGACTGCCTGCCGTCGGTCCGCGAGACCCTCGGTGTACTGCGTAACCGCTCAGAGTTCGCTCAGATTGATAGGGCAGAATCGCGCGGGTGACGTATCCGCCACGGGGCCCCAACCATCCCTTCGGCCCCGGCGACCGCACCGCCCCGGCCTGGCCCGCGGTCGCTCAGGATCAGCCCACCCAGTTCATCCCGCAACCCGGCCCGCCAAGCGCACCCCCGCCGCAGGAGCCCGAGGAACCAAAGTCGGGGTTCCTGCGCGACCCGCTGTCGATCGTCCTGGCGCTCGTCATCGTCGTGGCGCTGGTGATCGCCGGCCTGCTGGGCGTCGAACTCTATGTCCGGCACAAGGCCGACACGGTGGTGGCCCAGGCCGTCGAGTGCGTGGTCAAGGACGGGGCGAGCGTCTCGTTCGGGATGCGGCCCCTCGTGCTGCAGCACTTGAGCGGTCACTACAGCGACATCAACGTGGAGACCGCAGGCAACCAGATCCGGGAAGCCAAGGGCATGAAGCTCAACCTGGTGCTCGACGACATCAAGATCCAGAAGACCGCCGACTCGGCGGGCACGCTCGGCTCGCTGGACGCCACGATCACGTGGTCCAGCGATGGGATCAAGCAGACGCTGCAGAACATCATCCCGATCGTAGGTGGTCTGGTCACCGGGGTCAGCACGTCGCCGTCGGACGGCACCATCGAACTGCGGGGCGGCGTCGGCACCATCAAGGCCAGGCCCGAGGTGTCCAACGGCAGCCTGAACCTGCAGGTCGTCAGCCTCAGCGGATTGGGGTTCCTGCTGCCTCGGGAAACCGTCCAGCCGGCGTTCGACGCGTTCACCACCACGCTGACCAAGAACCTGCCGATGGGCATCCACGCCGACAGCGTGGCGGTGACCGACACCGGGGTGACCGCCAAGTTCGTCACCCGCGATGCGACCATCCCCAACGGGCAGCAGGATCCCTGCTTCGCAGGCATCTAATCCGCCCGGCCTGTCGGCTCTCGATGCGCGTCAGCTCAGCCCGTCGAGTACCGCCCGCGTCCCGGACAGCCCGAGCCGGGTCGCACCCGCGTCGAGCATCGCGACGGCAGCCTCGGCCGTGCGAATCCCGCCACTGGCCTTGACCCCCAGCCGGCCCCCGACCGTCGTGGCCATGATCTCGACAGCGGTCACCGAGGCACCTCCGGCAGGGTGAAATCCGGTCGAGGTCTTGACGAAATCGGCGCCGGAGTCCTCGGCGGCCCGGCACGCCTGCACCAGCGTGCGCTCGCCAGCGACACTGAGCAATGCGGCGGACTCGACGATGACCTTGAGCAGCGCGTCGGGCACGGCGGCGCGGACCGTCGCGATGTCGGCGGCGACCGCGGCGAAGTCACCGGCCACCGCGGCGCCGATGTCGATGACCATGTCGATTTCGACGGCGCCGGACTCGGCCGCGGCAGCCGCCTCCCGCGCCTTGATCGTGGGCAGGTGCTTGCCGGACGGGAATCCGGCGACGGCCGCGATGACGAGGTCTTCGGGATGCGACAGCGCCGCCTTGTGCGCGGCGGTCACCATGGACGGCGAGACGCAGACCGCCAACACTGCAAGGTCGACGGCCTCGGCCACCAACGCGGTGACGTCGGCGTCGGTCGCCTCGGGCTTCAGCAGCGTGTGGTCGACAAGTCCGGCGACCTGCAGCCGCGATGGCGTCATCAGAACGGCTCTTCGGAGCCGCCGGGGTTGCAGCCGGCGGCGGTCATCGCGTTGTCGTCGACCACGGGCCGCCAGGGCTCGAGATTCCAACTGGCCTTGCCCGGCTCGGCGAACTCGGCGAACCGGAAATGGCAGACGAACTGGTCCCGCATTCCCGGGGTGTTGACGTCGGGGGCCTGTGCAAGCACCTCGCCCCAGGCTTCGTCGATCTCCCAGGACGGCTTGAAAAGCTGGCCGGCGGCCTCACGGCCCGCCGCGGTGGGATAGACCCGCAGACTGACGAGGTCACCCCAGTGCTGCCATTGGGTGTGGTCGATGAACGGCGGCGACGGGTTGGTGTCGGCCGAGGCCGGTGCGGCCAGGATCAGCGCCGCCGGCACCGCGGCCAGTGCCACGAGCAGGCGACGTCGACCGGTCAGCGCGACTTCCCCTGGATCTCGAGCAGCTTGGGGCGGACATCGACGATGTAGACGCCGGCGGCTACCGCGGCGATCGCGACGCCGGTGACCCCCAGCACCAGGGCCAGCAGACCAGCGACGCCCAGGATCACCAGCCAGACCGGCTTGGTGAGCTTCTCGGCCGCAGTGTAGGCGTCGGGCCGCTGCATGGCGGCGTGGACGAACGCGTACAGCGTGGCGCCGACTACGGCGAGCTGCAAAACGAAAAGGACGGTACCCACAAGCTGGCTCACAATGAACCAGCCTAGGCGGATACCGTCCCGATCGTCGATTTACTTCTGGGTAACCTTCTTGGCCGGGGCCTTCTTGGCCGGGGCGTCGTTGGCCGGGGCCTCGTTGGCGGCGGCGTTGGCCGGAGCCTTCTTGGCGGCAGCAGCCTTGGCCGGAGCCTTCTCGGCCGGAGCCTCGCCGGCGGGCAGCTCGACGCCGACCAGCTTGGCGGCGCGCTCGCCGACGGCGCGGGTCTGCGACGACACGCTGCCCAGGGCTTCCTGCGTCAGCTCGACGGCCTGGTCGACGTAGCCCTCGACCTGCGCGGCGGCTTCCTTGAAGTCAGGCTGACTGCGCAGCCGCTCCAGCGCGGCCTCGCCACGCTCGACGAGACTGTTGTAGGTCGCGGTGGCGTCCTCGAAGAAGCTGTCGGCAGCCTTGCGAAGCTCCTCGCTGGACAACCGGCCACGCAGCTCCTCGGCGCGCTGCGGCAGGTCGTCCTGCAGCTTGGTCAGCGCGGCACGACGCTCTTCGACCCGCTCGGCGGCCTCGGTGCGGACCTCTCCGGCGCGCTCGCGCAGGCCGGCCAGGATCTCGTTGACCGTGGCCAAGGCCAGGTCGGCAGCGCCGACCGCGGCGAGCAGAGGGGCCTTCAGATCCTCGATGGTGGGGTTCTCGGCCATGTGAATGGCTCCTTTCGAATTATTGAAATCAGTTGTGATTGTTGGGTTTTCAGTGGGCAGCGGAGCGCGGCTACTCAGACGTCAACTCCTCACGGGCAGCTTCGTTCTGCTGACAGAACGACGTGTAGATGTCGAGCAGAACTTGCTTTTGGCGCTCCGTGATCGCGGTGTCCCCGATGATCGCGTCGTGCACCTGGCTGCCTTCACTCGGCTCCAGGATTCCGGCGCGGATGTAGAGGACCTCCGCGGATACCCGCAACGCCTTGGCGATCTGGCTCAGCACCTCCGCAGAAGGTTTGCGTAGCCCCCTTTCAACCTGACTGAGGTAGGGATTGCTGACGCCGGCCTTCTCGGCCAACTGCCGCACCGATACCTGCGCGGCTTCACGCTGCGCCCTGATGAAGCCCCCGATGTCATGCGCCGCGTGGGTCACCACGGTCTGAATGTCGGCATCCTGAGCCATGGTTCACCACCTTGCGCGTGGGTTGTCCGGTGCGTGCGAGAGCCACGTTACGCGGGGGTGCTAACTTTTGCAAGCACTAGTTAGCGCAGGTCAGAACATGAATTGCGCCACTGTGTAGATCACCAGGCCGGCCAGGGCACCCACCACGGTGCCGTTGATCCGGATGAACTGCAGGTCGCGGCCAACATGCAGCTCGATGCGGCGGCTGGCCTCTTCGGCGTCCCAGCGCTCGATGGTGTCGGTGATGATCGTGGTGATCTCGCCGCCGTACTGACCGACCAGGTGCTGGGCGCCGCGCACGATCCAGTTGTCGACCTTGTCGCGCAATTCGGCGTCGTCGCGCAGCGACTCGCCGATGCGCACGACAGAGTCTGCGATGCGAGTGCGCAGTGCGCTCGACGGATCGTCCACACCGTCAAGCACCAAGCGCTTCAACGTCTTCCACGCGGTCTCGGCGGCGCGAGTCACTTCGTCGCGGACCATCAGCTGCTCCTTGACAGCTTCCGCACGCGCGATGGTGACGTCGTCGTTCTGCAGATCGTTGGCGAACTCGAACAGGAACCGGGTGGCCGACAACCTCAGTTCGTGGTTGGGGTTGCGGCGCACCTTGTCGGTGAAGTCCATCAGCTCGCGGTGAATCCGGTCCCCCACCAACTGGTCGACGAACCGCGGCGACCAACTCGGCGAATCGCGGGTGACGACCCGCTCGATCGTGTCGCCGGCATTCAACGCCCACTCGAAGGCCCGGTCACACAGCAACTGGATGAGGGCCTCTTGACGGTTCTCGGCGAGCAACTGCGCCAGCACCCGGCCCACCGGCGGCCCCCACTGCGGCTCGGCCAACCGTTTGACGATGGTGCGGTCGATGACGTGCTGGATGTCCTCATCGTTGAGCAGCTCCACCACGACCTGCAACACGGTCGCGGCCTCACCGGCGACCCGGTAGGCGTGGGCCGGCTCGGAGAGCCACTTGCCGAGCCGGCCGGCGATCTCGGCGTCGCGCAACTTGGTCTCCACCACCGGCGCAGACAGGAAGTTCTCCCGCACGAAGGTGCCCAAACCCTCGCCGAGCTGGTCCTTCTTGCGTTTGATGATCGCCGTGTGCGGGATCTTCAGGCCGAGCGGATGACGGAACAGCGCCGTGACGGCGAACCAGTCGGCGAGTGCACCGACCATGCCGGCCTCGGCGGCCGCCCCGACGTACCCGATCCACGCCGGTCCACCCTGGGCCTGTACCCAACGACAGACCAGGAAGATCACGGTGGCGCCGATGAGGAAGCTCAGCGCCACCGCTTTCATCCTGCGTAGGGCGCGACGCCGTTCGGCGTCGGCTTCCGGGTCGGCACCGGCGAACGACTCCGCGAGGGACGTACCCGCGCCGGCTACCTCCGTCGGCAACGCCGGGAGGCGATGTTTTGCTGCCACTCCACCATCATCCGCTAGGTGCGGCCCCAGTTAATGTGACCTTGCGATCACACCAGCCCGTAGAATCGGTCAGGAACAGGGGAACGGACTCCGCGATAGTGGCACAACAAGTGGGCCATGGCTTGGAAAAGACCCAGGCCAAGACCGATGGTCGCAAGCGACGCTGGCACCAGCACAAGGTCGAACGCCGCACCGAGTTGGTGGACGGTGCGCTGGAGGCCGTCCGCCGACGGGGCCGCGACGTCAGCATGGACGAGATAGCTGCCGAAATCGGTGTCTCGAAGACGGTTCTTTACCGCTACTTCGTCGACAAGAACGACCTCACGACCGCGGTGATGATGCGGTTCGCACAGACCACCCTGATCCCCAACATGGCCGGTGCGCTGTCGTCGAACCTGGACGGCTTCGACCTTACCCGCGAGATCATCCGGGTGTACGTCGAGACCGTCGCCGCCGAGCCCGAGCCGTACCGATTCGTGATGGCAAACAGTTCGGCCAGCAAAAACAAAGTCATCGCCGATTCGGAGCAGATCATCGCGCGGATGCTTGCGGTGGTGCTGCGCCGGCGCATGCAACAGGCCGGGATGGACACCCGCGGTGTCGAGCCGTGGGCCTATCTGATCGTCGGCGGGGTGCAGCTGGCAACCCACTCGTGGATGTCGCACCCGCGGATGAGTAGCGACGACCTGATCGACTACCTGACCATGCTGTGCTGGAACGCGTTGTGCGGCATCGTCGAGGCCGGCGGATCGCTGGAACGGTTCAATTCCGAGTCCCACCCGTCTCCGCTGCTGCCGCCGGCGCTCACGCCCTAGGCTTGCCGGCCATGGCCGACTTGCCGTCGCAGTGGACGCACGAACCGCACCACATCCTCCAGTTCCGCGCCGGCGACAAGATCGCCGACATCGACACCGACTCCAGTCCCGGCTATACCGGCGACAAGGACGGCTCCGCCGAGGTCCAGGCCGAACGCAACGAGCGCTTCGCCGGCCTGCAGGAGATGCTCTACGCCAACGGCAAGGCTGGCGACAGCCGCTCGCTGCTGCTGGTGCTGCAGGGCATGGACACCGCGGGCAAGGGCAGCATCGTCAAGCACGTCGTGGGTGCCGGCAACCCGCAGGGCATCCAGTACACCAGCTTCGGGGTGCCCACCGAGGAGGAGCGGGCTCACCATTACCTGTGGCGCATCCGCAAGGCCTTGCCCGCGGCGGGCCACATCGGGGTGTTCGACCGCTCGCACTACGAGGACGTGCTGGTGGTCCGGGTGCACGAACTGGTGCCGCGGGAGGTCTGGGAGCCCCGCTACGACGAGATCAACGCCTTCGAGGAGGAACTCGTCGATTCCGGCACCATCGTGGTCAAATGCGCGATGTTCGTCTCCCTCGACGAGCAGAAGCGCCGGCTGGCCGAGCGCCTGGACCGCCCGGACCGGTACTGGAAGTACAACCCGGGTGACCTCGACGAGCGCAAGCTGTGGCCGGCTTACCAGGAGGCCTACCAGGCCGTGCTGGACCGCACCTCGACTGACCATGCACCCTGGTTCGTGATCCCGTGCGACAAGAAGTGGTACACCCGGCTGGCGATCAACGAACTGCTCATCGAGGCGCTCAAGAGCATGAAGCTGGCGTGGCCGCCCCCCGGCTTCGACGTCGAAGCGGAGAAGAAGAAGCTGGCGCAGTCCTGAGCGGCGGGCTCAGCCCTTCACGAGGGTGAACTGGCCGATATTGGTGATGCCGCGGCGGAAGAAGTCCGCGCAACCGGTCAGGTACTTCACGTAGCGGTCGTAGATCTCCTGGGAGGTGATCGCGATCGCCTCGTCGCGGGTGGCCAGCAGGTTGGCCGCCCACATGTCGAGGGTCCGCGCGTAGTGCTCCTGCAGCAGGTGGATGCGCTCGAGAGTGAAGCCGGAGTCCGCCGCGAGCTGCTCGATGTCCTCCACCGCGGGCAGCTGACCGCCGGGGAAGATCTCCGTGCCGACGAACTGCATGAACTTCAGGTCGCTGATGGTCAGCTTGATGCCGTTCTCGCGGAAGAACTTCTGGGTGTGCGCCAGGATCGTGTGCAGCAGCATCCGGCCGTCACCGGGCAACAGGCTGTAGGCCTTCTCGAAGAACAGCGGGTAACGCTCGGCCTTGAAGGCCTCGAACGCACCGATGCTGACGATCCGGTCGACGGGCTGCTCGAACTCCTCCCAGCCCTGCAGGCGCACCTCGACCGAGCGGTTGGTGTCGAGCTTGGCCAGCCGCTTACGCGCGAACTCCGACTGGTTCTTGCTCAACGTGATTCCGATCACGTTGACGTCGTACTTCTGCACCGCGAGCTCGAGGGCGCCGCCCCAACCGCAACCGACGTCGAGCAGGGTCATTCCGGGCTCGAGGGTGAGCTTGCCCAGGGCCAGGTCGAACTTGGCGGTCTGGGACTCGTTGAGCGTCATATCCTCGCGCTCGTAGTAGCCGCAGGTATATCCCATGGTGGGTCCGAGGAACAGCGCGAAAAAGTCGTCGGATAGGTCGTAGATCGACTGAGACTCCTCGTAGTACGGAGTGAGATCAGTATCGGCGTTTGCCATCAACAGCTACCCTTCAGCGTTCGCTCGCGTGGTCGGGTAGCCGGTGAGAGGGAGATGTCCACCAACACGGTCCCCGGACCAAGACCCGTAGGTCTACCGGCATGCAGCTTAGTCAATCGAGCCTGTGAATGCACAAAGCGCAGGTGCGCTCAGTAGGTGTAAAAACCTTTGCCGGACTTCTTGCCCAACAGCCCCGCTTCGACCATGCGCAGCAGCAGCGGTGGCGGGGCGTAATGCGGGTCCTTGTACTCGTCATACATCGAGTCCGCGATCAGCTTCATGGTGTCCAGCCCGATCAGGTCGGACAGCCGCAGCGGTCCCATCGGATGCGACAGACCCGCGACGACTGCGGTGTCGATGTCCTCCACGGTGGCCACACCGGCCTCGGCCATCCGGATCGCCGCCAGCAGGTAGGGCACCAGCAAAGCGTTGACGACGAAGCCCGAACGGTCGCCGCAGCGGATCACCTGCTTGCCCAGCACGTCACTTGCGAAGCGTTCGACCCGGGCGGCGGCCTCCTCGGAGGTGACCAGGGTGCTGACCAGTTCGACCAGCGGCAGAACCGGCACCGGGTTGAAAAAGTGCAGACCGAGCACCCGACTCGGATTCTTCGTTGCCGCAGCGATTTTCATGATCGGGATGCTGGAGGTGTTCGACGCCAGCACCGCGTCGGGATCGGTGATGAGCTCATCGAGCTGGGCGAAGATGTTGCCCTTGACCGCCTCGTCCTCCACGACCGCCTCGATGACGAGCTGCCGGTCGGACAGACCGGCGAGGTCGGTGGTGAACGTGAAGCGGGCCAGCGTGGCGTCGCGGTCGGACTCGGAGAGCTTGCCTCTGCTGGCCGCGCGCTCCAGCGACCCGGTGATGCGGCCACGTCCGGCGTTGAGCAGCTCGTCAGTGGGCTCGAAGACCACGACATCGGCCCCGGCCTTGGCGGCTACCTCGGCGATGCCAGAGCCCATCTGCCCTGCACCGACCACACCTACTCGTTGAATGCTCACGCTGACACTTTCTACTCCCCCGGCGAGCAGACGCAAAAATCCCCGACACGCCGAGACGTTGGGGACCTTTGCGTCTGCTCGCGCAGAGATCTAGTGGAACTGACCCTCTTCGGTCGAGCCCGCCAGCGCGGTGGTCGAGCTGGTTGGGTCCACGGTCGTGGCGATCCGGTCGAAGTAGCCGGCGCCGACCTCGCGCTGGTGCTTGGTCGCGGTGTAGCCACGCTCCTCGGCGGCGAACTCGCGCTCCTGCAGCTCGACGTAGGCGGCCATCTGGTTGCGGGCGTAGCCGTAGGCCAGATCGAACATCGAGTAGTTGAGCGCGTGGAAGCCGGCCAGCGTGATGAACTGGAACTTGAAGCCCATCGCGCCGAGCTCCTTCTGGAAGCGGGCGATGGTCGAGTCGTCCAGGTGCTTGCGCCAGTTGAACGACGGCGAGCAGTTGTAGGCCAGCATCTGGTCGGGGAACTCGGACTTGACGCCCTCGGCGAAGCGGCGAGCCAGGTCGAGATCCGGGGTGCCGGTCTCCATCCAGATCAGGTCGGAGTACGGCGCGTAGGACTTGGCGCGGGCGATGCACGGCTCCAGGCCGTTCTTGACGCGGTAGAAGCCCTCGGCGGTGCGCTCACCGGTGATGAACGGGCGGTCGCGCTCATCGACATCGGAGGTGATCAGGGTGGCGGCCTCGGCGTCGGTACGGGCGATGACGACGGTGGGGACGTCGGCGACGTCGGCCGCCAGGCGAGCCGAGGTGAGGGTCCGGATGTGCTGCTGAGTCGGGATCAGCACCTTGCCGCCCAGGTGGCCGCACTTCTTCTCCGAAGCCAGCTGGTCCTCCCAGTGCGAGCCGGCGACACCGGCGGCGATCATGGCCTTCTGCAGCTCGTAGACGTTGAGCGCGCCACCGAAACCGGCCTCGCCGTCGGCGACGATCGGGGCCAGCCAGTTCTCCACCGAGGTGTCGCCCTCGACCATGGCGATCTCGTCGGCGCGCAGCAGCGCGTTGTTGATGCGGCGCACGACCTGCGGCACCGAGTTGGCCGGGTAGAGGCTCTGGTCGGGGTAGGTGTGGCCGGACAGGTTCGCGTCGCCGGCGACCTGCCAACCCGACAGGTAGATGGCCTTCAGGCCGGCGCGGACCTGCTGGACGGCCATGTTGCCGGTCAGCGCGCCCAGGGCGTTGACGAACTCCATGTCGTGCAGCTGGTTCCACAGGACCTCCGCACCGCGACGGGCCAGGGTGGCCTCCTCGACGACGGAGCCCTGCAGCGCGACGACGTCGGCCGGGGTGTAGGTACGGGTGACACCCTTCCAGCGGGGATTGGTGTCCCAGTCGCGCTGGATCTCTTCTGCGGTCTTCGGCTTGCCGACGTTGGACATTGCCTGCTCCTTAACTTGTCTTCGACGCTACTTTGACGACAAGTGGCTTGTTAACGTCAACGCAGCTTCAGCGGTGTGCTGACTTGAGCATGCCTCGCACCATCAGTGCAGTTCAAGGCGCTGCGCATGCCAATTTTCGCCAACCGAACCCCGATGATCTGCAAAGTTTGCGAAGGCGGTTAATAGCTGAACCGGTTCAGAAGTTACCGCCCGACAACGGCTTTTCGCAGGTCAGTACGCTCGTACTGCTAAACGGTTCGGTTCAGAGCGGGAAGATCGATGCGACGGCCTTGACCTCGTCGCCGACGACATATGTGAGCGTTCTAACAGGGCGGTCCGACAGCTCTTCACCGAACTTGTCGGTCGACCCGGGCCGGTACACGTGCAACAGGATCTCCAGCTTGTCGCCGAAGGCGACGGGCGCATCGTGCTCGATGGTCACCCGCAGCGGCGCTTCCAACAACTCCGGGAAGGGCGCGAGGAACTCCTCGACCACCTTCCAGTACACGGAGTTGTTGACGTGGTCGAACAGGTCGATGTCACTGACCCGGATCGGGAAGTCGCGGATCTCGTCGGCGCTTTCGCGCGCCCCGGCGGTCAGGTAGGACTTCCAGCGCAGCCGGTTGACGTCCGTGGTGCGCTGCAGGTCCGCCATGAAGTCGTCGGCGATGCGGGCCGGCCCCTGCGTCTCACGATTGATGTTGATCCAGAACGCCTCGGACTCGATCAGGCCGCCCGCGCGGCCGTCGATGCGAACCCGCATCTCGCACCAGCGGTTCGACGTTCCCGAACACCAGCGGCGCAGCCGCAGCATGTCCTGGAACTCGATCGGACGGATCAGGTCGACCATCGTGCGCCGGACAATCCACAACGGGTGGGTCTCCTCATGACCCATTTCGCGGAGCTGGTCCTGGCCGATGTCCTGGATATGGCGGCAGGCTGCGTCCAGACGCAGCCGCCCGACGCGGTCGATGTCACCGACCCGCAGCGGCCATTCCCGGTCGAACACGTCGGGGTTCGGATCCGGTACAGGCATCAGCACCTTCGCCAGGCCGGTCGCCGTCGGCTTATCGCTGGTCGTCATGATTTCCTCTTCCGGTCCTCCCCCAGCGCGATCATGCCAAAGGCCCTGGGGAATGCCAACCGGCCGGCTATGCCAACGATGCGAAGCCGCAATTCGCAACCCTCGGTAGCCTGGCACAGTGTCCAAGACGTACGTCGGCTCCCGGGTGCGCCAGCTGCGCAGCGAACGCGGCTTCAGCCAGGCGGCACTTGCACAGATGCTGGAGATCTCGCCCAGCTACCTCAACCAGATCGAGCACGACGTCCGGCCCCTGACGGTCGCGGTCCTGCTACGGATCACCGAAGCGTTCGGGGTTGACGCGACCTTCTTCGCCTCCCAGGACGACACCCGGCTGATCGCCGAACTCAGGGAAATAACGCTGGATCGCGACCTGGGTGTGGAGATCGACCCGGCCGAGGTCGCCGACGTGGTCAACGCCCACCCCAACGTGGCCAAGGCGATGGTGAACCTGCACCGACGCTACCGGACGACCACCACACAGCTGGCGGCGGTCACCGAGGACCGGTTCACCGACGCCAGCGGCAGCGGCGCCATCACCATGCCGCACGAGGAAGTGCGCGACTACTTCTACGAGCGACAGAACTATCTGCACGAACTGGACGCAGCCGCTGAGGATTTGACGGTCCGGATGCGGCTGCATCGCGGCGACCTGGCAGGTGACATCGGCCAGCGGCTGGCGCAGGTTCACGGCGTGCGGTTGGTCAAGCGCATCGACCTCGGCGACAGGGTGCTGCACCGCTACGCCTCGGAGAACAAGACGCTGGAGATGAGCGCACACCTCTCCGGCGGCCAGCAGGTGTTCAGGATGGCCGCCGAGCTGGCCTACCTGGAGTTCGGCGACCTGATCGACTCGATGGTCGCCGACGGCACGTTCACCAGTGAGGAGTCACGCAAGCTGGCCCGCCTCGGCATGGCCAACTACTTCGCCGCCGCCACGGTCCTGCCCTATCGCCAATTCCACGACGTCGCAGAGAATTTCCGCTACGACATTGAACGGCTCTCGGCGTTCTACCAGGTGAGCTACGAAACCGTCTGCCACCGCCTCTCGACGCTCCAGCGGCCATCGATGCGTGGCGTGCCGTTCTCCTTTGTCCGCGTCGACAAGGCTGGCAACATGTCAAAGCGTCAGTCGGCCACCGGTTTTCACTTCTCGTCGTCCGGCGGCACATGTCCGCTGTGGAATGTCTACGAGACGTTCGCGAACCCGGGCAAGATCCTGGTGCAGATCGCCCAGATGCCCGACGGGCGCAACTACATGTGGGTGGCCCGCACGGTGGAACGCCGCGCCTCCCGATACGGGCAGCCGGGCAAGACCTTCGCGATCGGCCTGGGCTGCGAGGTGCGCCACGCCAGCCGGTTGATCTACTCACAAGGGCTCGACCTGTCGTCGGATAGTGCGACTCCGATCGGCGCCGGCTGTCGGGTATGCGAGCGGGACAACTGCCCGCAACGGGCCTTCCCGGCATTGGGCCGAGCGCTGGACATCGACGAGCACCGCAGCACCGTCTCGCCCTACCTGGTCAAGGAGTCCTGAGGACGCCGCGACCTGGGTCTGATCAACTGCTGACAGCAGTGGACGAGTTCGTCCTGCTCCTCAGCCCTTGCCGTAGGGCTTCGCCTTGACCGGCGGCGCGGCCTTCTTGACCGCCAACGTCGACGGCGGGATGGTGGTCGTCACCGTATCGCCCTGGGTCATCGGGCCGGGAAGCAGCGGAGCGGCCGCCGGCGGCAGGTCGGTGGTGGTGCTGCCACCGGTGACTACGGACAACCCGGTCATAGTGACCACCGCAGCACCGCCGAGAACGGCCAGCGCGAGTTTGATGCGCCGCGCAGTCATCAGTTGAGCCATGTAGTCCCCCCGTTTCACGTCCGGGGACTGGCGTCATCCCCGGTCGCCTGCGAGTAGACACCCCGTTTCTGGGGACAGCCTGTGATGGGGCTGCCGGGTGGCTGGATCTTCTAAAGGTACGTCACGCCGAGCACGATCAGCGTGAAGATCACCGGCGAGATGGGGAGGCACGCCAGAAATGCCGCCCATACCAAGCGCTTTCGCTGATACATCCGCCATGCCAGCCATCCCACCGCACCCGCGGCCACCGCGATCATCACGGCGAGGATCAGCACCCAGAAGTTCACCCGGTAGGCCGACGTCGCAATGGAGATCCCGACCAACCACAGGATGTGCCCGATCACGAACCCGCCGATGCCGGCGACGATTGTCGACGGTCTCAAAAGTTGATCATGTGGCCGGCGAGGCCGTGGAAGCATTCCTGGAGTGCCTCCGACAGCGTCGGGTGGGTGTGCACGTTGCGGGTCAGCTCGTTGACCGTCAGATCCCACTTCTGGGCCAGGGTCAGCTCGGGCAGCAGCTCGGAGACGTCGGGCCCGATGAGGTGGGCGCCGAGCAGTTCGCCGTACTTGGCGTCGGCGATGACCTTGACGAAGCCGGTGGGGTCGGCCAGCCCGTGCGCCTTGCCGTTGGCGGTGAACGGGAACTTGGCCACCTTGACGTCGTAGCCCTCGTCGCGGGCCTGCTCCTCGGTCAGGCCGAAGCTCGCGACCTGCGGCTGGCAGAACGTCGCGCGCGGCAACATCCGGTAGTCGCCCAGCGGCAGTGTCTCGGCACCGGCGATGGTCTCGGCGGCCACCACCCCCATCGCCTCGGCGACGTGGGCCAGCTGCAGCTTGGCGGTGACGTCGCCGATGGCATAGATGTGCGGGACGTTCGTGCGCATGTAGTCGTCGATGCCGATGGCCTTGCGATCGGTGAGCGCCACCCCGGTGGCCTCCAGGCCGTAGCCGTCGACGTTGGGGGCGAAGCCGATGGCCTGCATCACCTTGTCGGCCTTGAGGTGTTCGGATTTGCCGTCCTTGCTGACGGTGACGGTGACCTGCGAGCCGTCATCCTCGATGGACTCAACCTTGGTCCCAGTGAGGATCTTGACGCCCAACTTCTTGAACTGCTTCTCGATTTCCTTGGAGACTTCCGCGTCCTCGTTGGGCAGGGCTCGCGGCAGGAACTCGACGATGGTGACGTCCACGCCGTAGTTCTTCATCACGTAGGCGAACTCCATGCCGATCGCGCCCGCGCCGGCGATGACGATGGACTTCGGGAGCTCCCGCGACAGGATCTGCTCCTCGTAGGTGACGACGTTCTTCGACAGCTTGGTGCCCGGCACCAGCCGGGTGCTGCTACCGGTGGCGATGATGGCGTTGTCGAAGGTGACGGTCTCGGTTCCGCCCTCGTTGAGTTCGACGGAAATGGTGCTGGCATCGGTGAACTTGCCATAGCCGTGGATCTCGGTGATCTTGTTCTTCTTCATCAGGAAGTGCACGCCGGCGACGCGGCCGTCGGCGACCTTGCGGCTGCGGTCGAAGGCGGCGCCGTAGTCGAAGGTGGCCTCACCGCTGATGCCGAACGTCTTGGCATCCTTGGTGAAGATATGGGCCAACTCGGCGTTGCGCAGCAAGGCCTTCGACGGGATGCAGCCGACATTGAGGCACACCCCGCCCCAGTATTTGGGTTCGACGATGGCAGTGTTCAGCCCGAGTTGGGCAGCGCGGATCGCCGCGACGTATCCACCGGGTCCGGCTCCGAGAACAACGACGTCATAGTGGGTCACGCCCGCTACCTTATCGTCGGTCGGTCAATCCATTCGAAGTAATAGGCCCCGTGCAGCACCGCGGCGGCAAGCATCGATGCCAGCGGCGCCGACATGAGTGCGATGGCCAGGGCCGTCACCGGCGGCCTGTTGGGCACCATCGAGACCAGCATGCTGGCCACCGCGCACACGATCAGGTACATCAGCACCGCGAAAACCGCTGGCGTCTTGTGCAGCGAGGTGTACCACCAGAAGTAGAAGCCGAGTCCCACCGCGGCGGCCAGCACCCACACCGCGGCCACGATGAAGACCAACTGCCACCGCTTGAGGTAGGCGCGTGAGCCGTCGACCGGGACGGCCGCGGGGGGCACGACGAGCGGCTCGGCATGCGGGAATCCGGTCAACAGGAACGCGTCGGTGTCGAAGTTCTGCGGCTCACTGAACGCCCGCGGCCGCGAAGGGTGCTCCGTGGGGCGGTCGCGGTGGAGTCGTCGCAGTGGGTCGGGGTGCGGCCCGGTGTCGAAGACCGGCGCGTAATGCGGCTCGGTCGAGGGCGGGGACGTCTTCTCAGCCACCGGACACCACCTGGATGAGTACGAGGGTTCCCAGCCAGCCGGGCGCCACGGCGAGGATGAACGCGCCGACCGTGGTGATCCAGCGCCGGCCGGACAGCAGGATGGTCAGCATCCCCACCGCGCTCGGCACACCCACCACGAGGGCCACCACGAGGTCGGGGCGAATTGACGCCTTGACCAGCAGTGTGGTGACGACGGCGGCGACCAGGCCGGTCGCACAGCCGACCAGCAACGCGCTCGTGAGCAGCCATGCCCGAGGCAGGGGTATCACCCGTACGACGATACGTGCCCGCTCGCCGACCAAGGCTGAACGACTCCGGCGCGCCGCAACGGAGGTGGCCAGCACCTCGCTCCCGCCAGACCATCATCCGCCATCAGGTTCCGCGATCCGCACGACAAGCTACTGGCGGTGTGGACGACGGGGTAGCGGGCCACCCCCGCGTGCGGCATCCTGAGCACAGGTCCAACCGCGGGAGGTGCGCCGTGCGATGCTCGTTGAGACGGATAGTGTCCGCGCTCCTCGGTGTGGCCGCGGCACCGATCGTCTTCGCGTCGGGCGCCGCAGCCGATACCGCCCAGGCCACCATCGACGAGCTGCAGTCGCAGGGCTACATCGTCGCGATCAACTGGGTCGACGGCAACACCGGCGCCCCGTTGTCGTCGTGCCAGGTGGTGGCCGTCCACAACCCGGACCGCTCGCCGGGAGAGTCGAGCACCGCGACCACCGTGTACGTCGACCTGGCGTGCTCGCGTCAACAGGCACCCGTCGGCATCGGCGTGGGCATCGGATTCTGAAGCATCTGGCGTCAGGGTTTGGCGAAGCCGGCCGCGGCCAGCACCTTCTGACCGTACTCACCGGTCACGAGGTCGACGAATTTGCCTGCCGGGTCAGGGTTTTCGGACGCCTTCAGGACCGCGATCGGGTACGTGTTGACCGCGCCCGCGGATTGCGGGAACGGCACCGCCGTGACTTTGTCACCGGCGCCGACCGCGTCGGTGACATAGACCAGCCCGGCGTCGGCCTGGCCGGTGCTCACCTTGTTGAGCACGTCGGTGACCTGGGACTCCTCGCTCACCGGCGTCAGCTGCACCCCGGCGGCCTGTTCGACTTTCTTGGTGGCCGAGCCGCACGGCACCTGGGGTGCGCAGACGACGACCGTCAGGCCCGGCCGGGTGAGGTCGGAGAACGTGGTGACGTTCTTCGGATTAGCCGGGGCGACAACGATCGTCAGTGTGTTGGAGGCGAAGTTGACCGGTATCCCAGCGAGCAGACCGGACTGTGCGGCCTTGTCCATGGTCTTGGTGTCGGCGGTGGCCAACACGTCGGCGATCGCACCCTGTGTCAACTGGGTGAGCAGGTCGGAGGATCCGGCGAAGGAGAACTCGACGTCGGTGCCGGGGTTGTCGGCCTTGAACTTCTCGCCGATCTCGGTGAACGTCTTCTTCAGCGACGCTGCGGCGAAGACGGTGATCTTCGGCCCGCCGGCGTCGCTGGTCGAATCCCGCTGCGCCGAGCCACACCCGCTGACCAAGCAGAGCGCCAGCACGGCGCTCAGCGCCGTTCGCGCAGGGTGTTTCATCCGGGATCCGCACTCGCGTCCAACATGGCTTCGCGCTCGACGACCTTAACCCGCTCGCGGTCCTGGCCTTCCCCGATGGCCCGTTCGCGGGCGTCCAGGCGAAGCCAGCCCTCCCATGTGGTGTACGGGCATCGGTGTGATGCGAGGAATGTGGGCATGGCTTCTGGACTCGGATCCTGCGGCGCGTCGAGTATTCCGTTGCGATAGTCCTCCAGCAGGCAGGCGATCGTCTCTTCGGCGTCGCTCCTGGTGTGGCCGATCAGCCCGACCGGGCCGCGTTTGATCCAGCCGGTGACATACACCCCGGCCAGTCTCCTGTCGTCCTCGTCGAGGACCCGGCCGGCCTCGTTCGGAATGGTCCCGTTGTCGTCGTCGAACGGCAGCTTGGCCACCGGCTCGGACAGGTAGCCAACAGCACGGTAGACCGCTTGGACGTCCCAGTCGGTGAATCTGCCTGTGCTGCGGACATTTCCGGTTCCGTCGAGTTCGGTGCGTTCGGTGCGCAGACCGGTGACTCGTCCGTTGTCGCCGACGACTTCCACCGGATTCTCGAAGAAGTGCAGGTGTACCCGGTGCGGCCGGTTGCCCGGATCGCGCAGCGCGTACTTCTCGATGACGGCCGTGACCTGATCGACGATCATCGAGCTGCGGCGGGCCTGCACCGAGGCGTCGTCGTAGTCGATGTCTTCCGGGTCGACGACCACCTCGATGTTCGGCGAGGTGTCGAGCTCCCACAGTTCCAGTGGGGTGAACTTGGCCTGAACCGGTCCGCGGCGGCAGAACAGGTGGACTTCAGTCGCCTCGTTGACCTTCAGACCCTGGTACACGTTCGGCGGAATCTCGGTGGGCAGCAGCTCATCTGCGGTCTTGGCCAGCATCCGCGCCACGTCCAATGCCACGTTGCCCGCGCCGATCACCGCGACCTTGCGGGCGGTCAACGGCCAGTTGCGAGGAACGTCGGGGTGGCCGTTGTACCAGGACACGAAGTCCGCCGCGCCGAACGACCCGCCGAGCTCGATCCCGGGGATCGGCAGCGGACGATCGCTGTTGGCCCCGGTGGAGAAGACGACGGCGTCGTACATCGAACGAAGATCGTCCAAGCCGAGGTCGGTACCGTAGTCGACGTTGCCGAACAACCGCACACCGGGCTTGTCGAGCACCCGGTGCAGCGCGGTGATGATCCCCTTGATCCGCGGGTGGTCGGGGGCCACGCCGTAGCGGATCAACCCGAACGGCGCGGGAAGTCGCTCCAACACGTCGACGGCGACGTCGACATCGGACTTCAGCAGCGCCTCGGCGGCGTAAATCCCCGCGGGGCCGGCGCCGACGACGGCGACCCGCAATGGGCGATGCTCGCGCAACTCTGATTCCTTCCTCATTCGCTGTGCCGCGGTAGGTTTTTGACGAAGTCCGGATCGGCGGCGGTCTTGCCGAGGTCGGAGGCTCCACCGGGCGAGCCGAGCTCGGCGAAGAACTCGACGTTGGCCGCCTTGAAGTCCCGCCACTTCTTCGGCACCTGGAGCTCGTAGAAGATCGCCTCCGCCGGGCAGGCCTCCACGCATGCTCCGCAGTCGGTGCACTCGTCGGGATGTATGTAGAGCATCCGCTCGCCCTCGTAGATGCAGTCCACCGGGCACTCGGGCACGCACGCCTTGTCCTTCACGTCCAAGCATGGCTCGGTTATCACATACGTCATCGTCGTTACCTTCCTTACTTCACGGTCCAGGTGTCATGGCCCAGCAGCAGCTGCTGGAGGTCGGCCGTTCGGCGGTCGCGCGCCTCGGCGAGCTGGGCGCGGAACCGGCGGTCGTAGGTCGGTCGGGACACGGCGCGGAACACTCCGATCGGGGTGTGCCGCAGGTCGTGCTCGGCGAGCCGGGACAGCGCGAAGGCGTGCGCCGGGTTGCTCGCACCGACGTCGTGCACGACGACGTCGGGCTCGTCGGCGTCGCCGATATACAGCTCGCCGGAGTCGGGGTCGCGCACGACCGCCGAACGGCCGTCGGCTCCGAACACGATCGGCTGCCCGTGCTGCAGCGGGATCAGCCAGTCCCGCCGGCTGGTCGGATCCTTCAGCGCCTGATAGGCACCGTCGTTGAAGACCGGGCAGTTCTGGTAGATCTCGACCAGCGCCGTGCCGTCGTGCGCGGCGGCGGCTTCCAGCGTGGCGGTCAAGTGCTTGCGGTCGCTGTCGATGGTGCGCGCCACGAACGAGGCCTCCGCGCCCAGCGCCAACGACACCGGGTTGAACGGGTCGTCGAGCGATCCGTCGGGCGTCGACTTGGTGACCTTGCGGAACTCCGATGTCGGCGAGTACTGGCCCTTGGTTAGCCCGTAGATCCGGTTGTTGAACATCAGGATCTTCAGGTTCACGTTGCGGCGCAGCGCATGGATCAGATGATTGCCGCCGATGGACAGCGCGTCGCCATCACCGGTGACCACCCACACTGACAGGTCGGGGCGGTTGACACTGATCCCGGTGGCGATGGCGGGTGCCCGTCCGTGGATCGAGTGGATCCCGTAGGTGTCGACGTAGTAGGGGAACCGCGACGAACAGCCGATCCCGGAGACCATCACGATGTTCTCCGACGGTATCCGCAGACCGCTGAGGAAGCTCTGTGCCGCGGCGAGGATCAGGTGGTCGCCACATCCGGGACACCACCGGACCTCCTGCGCGGTGCGGAAGGATGCGGGTGGAATAGGCTCGGACAGTTCGGGAATCGTTGCGGTCATGGTTGTGTAGTTCCTAACACTGCGTAGTTCCTAACATCAGGTTGACGAAGGCCCTTTCGAGCTCTGCAGCCCGGAACGGCACCCCGCGCATCTGGTTGTAACCGACGGTGTCGATCAGGCAGTTGGACCGGATCATCGACGCCAGTTGGCCGAGGTTCAGCTCCGGCACCAGCACCGTCTCGTAGTTCGACAGCACGGACTCCAGGTCGGCCGGCAGCGGGTTGAGATACCGCAGGTGCGCCTGCGCGATCGCCATGCCGCGGCGGCGGATGCGTCGGCACGCCTCGCCGACCGGCCCGTAGGTCGAGCCCCAGCTGACGACGATCGTTTTGGCGCCCTCGCCCGGCGGACCGCTCGGGTCGTCGACGCGCACCGGCGGAGTCGGGATCCAGTCGATCTTGTCGTGGCGGGTACGCACCATGCGGTCGTGGTTGTCGGGGTCGTAGGAGATCGCCCCGGTCCTGGCGTCTTTCTCCAGACCTCCGATGCGATGTTGCAGTCCCGGTGTCCCGGGCAGGGCGAGCGGTCGGGCCAGGGTGACCGGGTCCCGGGCGTAGGGCAGGAACACCCCAGCCCCGTTGTTGTCGACACTGTTCGGCGCCGTGGCGAATTCGATGGACAGATCGGGCAGGTCTTCGACGGCGGGCACGCGCCACGGTTCGGAGCCGTTGGCGATGTAGGCGTCGGACAGCAGTACGACCGGAGTCCGGTACTCGAGTGCGATGCGGCAGGCCTCGACGGCGGTGTCGAAGCAGTCCGCGGGTGAACGCGCGGCCAGCACGGGCAGCGGCGACTCGCCGTGCCTGCCGTAGACGGCCTGGAACAGGTCGGCCTGCTCGGTCTTGGTCGGCAGCCCGGTGGACGGCCCGCCGCGCTGCACATTGACCACCACCAGCGGCAGTTCCAGCATCACCGCGAGGCCCAGGGCTTCCGACTTCAGCGCCATGCCGGGGCCGGAGGTCACGGTGGCCGCAAGCAGACCCGCATAGCTGGCACCGATGGCCGCCCCCGCGGCCGCGATCTCGTCCTCAGCCTGAAATGTCCGCACGCCCAGGGATTTCAGCTTCGACAGCTCATGCAGGATCTCGCTGGCCGGGGTGATGGGATAGGAGCCGAGGAACAGGTCGAGGCCTGCGCGCTGGGCACCAGCCACCAGGCCGTACGCGGTGGCCAGGTTACCGTGCACATTGCGGTAGGTGCCCGCCGGCAGTGCGGCGGGGGCCACCTCGTAACTGACCGCGAACGCCTCCGTCGTTTCCCCGAACGCCCAACCGGTCCGCAGGGCAGTGATGTTGGCATCCCGGATACCGGGCTTGTCGCCGAATCGTTTGCCCAGGAACGCGACCGTCGGCTCCAGTGGCCGGTCGTAGAGCCAGGACACCAGCCCGAGAGCGAACATGTTCTTCACCCGCCGGGAGTCCTTGCGGGACAGGCCGAATTCGGCGACCGCCGCGGTGGCCAGGCCGGTGATGTCCACGGCCTGCACGGTGTACGCCTCCAGCGACCCGTCGCTGAGCGGATTATCCTCGTAGCCAACCCATTCCAGTGCGTCTTCGGTGAAGCCGTGGACGTCGACGATCAGCACACCGCCCGGGCGCAGGTCGGCGATGTTGGCTTTCAACGCGGCCGGATTCATCGCCACGAGCACGTCAGGGTGGTCACCCGGCGTGAGGATGTCGTGGCTGGCGAAGTGCACCTGGAAGCTCGACACCCCAGCGACGGTTCCGGCGGGGGCCCGGATCTCGGCGGGGAAGTCCGGCAGCGTCGACAGGTCGTTGCCCAGGATGGCGGACGCCGCCGCGAAGCGATCACCCACCAGCTGCATTCCGTCACCGGAGTCGCCGGCGAACCGGATCACCACACGGTCCAATGGCAGTCGCGCGGTCGTCATGGCCGACCCTCCCTTTCCATGCTGCGCACCCGGCGCGCCGCATCGGCGATGCGGTCGGCGGCCAAGCGGATATCGTCCTCGGTGGTCGGACGGCCCAGGCTGAAGCGCAGGCTCTCCAGGGCCGCGTCGGGGCTGAGCCCCATGGCCAGCAACACGTGTGACGGCTCGGTGTCGCCCGACGCGCACGCCGAACCCGCAGACACCAGCACATCGGGTGCGGCGTCCTGTACGGCTTCGGCCGGCGCACCGGGGAACCACAGGTTGACGGTGTTGGGCAGCCGGGGAGCGCCCTGCCCGTTCAGCCGGGCGCCGACCCTGCGTTCGAGAAGGGTCTGCAGCAACGTCGTCAGGCGGGTGTGCCGTGCCGCCGAGCTGTCCATCTCCTCGGCCGCTATCCGTGAGGCGGCGCCGAATCCGGCGATCCCGGCGGTGTTGAGGGTTCCGCCGCGCAGGCCCCGTTCGGCCGAACCGGGGAACAGTGGCTGCAGTCGTGTTCGCAGGCCTCGGGCGGTCGCGACGGCGCCCACCCCCTTCGGGCCGTAGAGCTTGTGCGCCGACCACACGGCGAGGTCGACGGGCAACTGCGCGATGTCGACCGGGATACGGCCCACGGCCTGGGTGATGTCGCTGAACAGCAATGCCCCCGCGCGGTGGGCGATCTCGCCGATTGCCCCGAGATCGTTGATCACCCCGGTTTCGTTGTTGGCCGCCGCCACCGCGACCAGCGCGACATCGGGGCCGATGAGCCAGTCCAGGTAGTCGAGGTCCAGCGTTCCGTCCGGCAGGACGTGGATGACGTCGGCCTTGCCTGATGCATCGGCGGCGGACAGCACCGCACGGTGTTCGGTGGAGGCGACCAGGATCCGGCGTCGCTCCGGCGGGGCCGAGGCCAGCGCACCGTGGATCGCGAACATCGCCGATTCGGTTGCGCCGCTAGTGAACACGATGTCGCGGCGGTCGGCGCCTACGAGTGCGGCGACGTCCCGGCGCGCCGACTCGATCCGCCGGGCCACCTCGCACCCGGCCGCGTGCTTGCTGGCGGGATTGGCGAAACTGTCGGTGAGCATCGGCAGCATCGCGTCGAGAACCCGCGGGTCGACGGGCGTGGTCGCGTTGTAGTCGAGGTAGATATCGCCGGGAGTCATTGCGGGCCTCCACAATCCGGGCAGTGCGGGTCGAGCCGGGTGGGCAGGGTGCGGAAGTCCATGTCCCACAGGTCGAAATGAGTCAACCGGCTGGCGGTGGACTCACCGAAGCGCGCCACCACCTTCACCGCCTCCATCGCTGCCAGACACCCGGCCGTGCCGGCGACCGCCCCGAGCACCGGGAAGCCCAGCGGCTGCCAGGCGGGATCGCCTTCGGGGAACACACAGCGCAGGCATGGTGATCCCGCCTCGATGGTCAGCACGTACCCTTCGGTCGCGTTCATCGCCGCGACCACCCGAGGCACACCGGCCAGTGCGCACATCCGGTTCAGCAGGTAGCGCTCCGGGAAGTTATGTCGCGCGTCGACGACGATGTCGCAGTCCGCAACCAGGCCGGGCAGCCTCGGATCATCCACGTCCCAGGGATACGCCTCGACCTCGACGTCGGGGTAGTGGATACCCAAAGTCCTTGCTGCGCAGTCCACCCGGGGAGCGCCGAGCCACGTCGGCACCATCAGCGTCTGACGGTTGAGGTCGGGTTCCTCGAGCATCCCCGGATGAACCAGGATCAGCCTGCCGATGCCGGCGGCGGCCAGGTAGGTCGCGGTGGCCCCGCCCACCCCGCCGATCCCGGCGATCAGGGCGGTCGCGGCGCCCAGCCGGTGCTGCTGGTCGAGGCCGAAACCCGGAATGGACAGCTGGCGGTCGAATCGTTCGGTCAGCGACGTTGTGGTCAGCATGGTGCCAGTGCCACCTTGCGAACCTCGGGAACGGCTTCACGAAGCCGTCTTTCGATCACACCGGTCAGCGTGCCGGTCGCCATCGAGCAGCCGTTGCAGGCTCCGGTCAACTCCACCGAGACCACCCCGTCGACGACGGCGACCACCGTCACGTCGCCACCGTCGTTCTGCAGGAACGGCCGAATCTCGGCCATGGCCTCCTCCACCCGGGAGCGCAGCGCCACATCGGCGGCGTCCTGCTCGGCAGCGGCCGTGGCGGAGAACGAGTTCCCGCACCCGCAGGCGTCCACCGCGTTCGGGTTGGCGAAGGTGAAGCCCGACGATGTCAGGGACTCGACGTAGTCGATGCGGATACCGGTCAGCAGTGGTGCCATCACCTCGGAGATGTAGACGTCGAACCCGTTCAGGTTCACCACGACGTCGCCCGGATCCGGTTTCGGTTCCAGTGCAAGGCTGTATTCGTATCCGGCGCAACCGCCCGGGGTCACCCCGATGCGAAGGCCGAATCCCGCGGAGTCCGAGCCGTTTTCGACCAGCGCGAGGACCTTCCTGGTGGCCTTGTCAGTGAAGTTGATCATGGCACCGACACCTCCGAGATCAGCCTGGCGCCAGCGGCGGCGACAGCCTGTTCGATCATGTCGTAGGCCTCGATGGCCTCGATCCCGGCAGCCTCGAGTGCGTCGCGCGGCTCGGGGCCGATCTTGCTGCACAGCACCGCCTGGCAGTCCGAGAGCATCCGAATGGTCTTGTCCAGTACCGATTCATCTTCGCCGCATTCGGACGGTCCGGTGCAGAACCGTTCGACGCTGCGGGTCTGCACCAGCTTGGCCCAGCCCGGAGCGGCCTCGTAGATCCAGAACTCGTCGGCATGCCCGAAGTGCTGGTTGACCACCCCGCTGCCCTTCGTGGCCACCGCGACCAGCACGACCCTGTCGGGCCGACTGCCTTCGGTCTCGATCTTGAGGGCCTCCCGGGTGGATCGGACCTCCTCACGCCAGCGTTCGATCTCGGCGTGCACCTTCTGGCGGCCTTCCATGTCGTAGGTGACCTCCCCGCCGGCGTAGGTCTCCGGGCCGAACTCGTCGCTGCGGTCCTCGCCGAGCAGGCCCACGGCGTCGGCGCGGCACTGCCGGCAGTGGCGCATCATGTTCATCTCGGCGCCGTCGTCGTCGGCGCAACGGTCCTGTAGCGCCTTGAGTTCCTGTGGGCTGGGCCCACGCTGGCCGGCGAGCCCGAAGACCGTGCCATGCTCGGGCGCGGACACCAGCGGCATCACGTTGTGCAGGAACGCTCCCATGGACTTGACCGTCCGGGACACCTCGACGAGGTGGTCGTCGTTGACGCCGGGGATCATCACCGAGTTGATCTTGGCCAGGATCTTGCGTTCGGTCAGCGCGGCCAGCCCTTCGAGCTGACGTTCGGACAGCAGCTTCGAAGCGTCGCGCCCGGTGTAGCGCTTGCCCCGGTAGGCCACCCACGGGTAGATCTGTTCGCCCACTTCGGGATCGACCATGTTGATGGTGATGGTGACGTGGTCGACGTTGAGGTCGGCGATGCGGTCCACGAAGTCGGGCAGCCGCAGGCCGTTGGTGGACAGGCACAGTTTGATGTCCGGGCAGTCCTTGGCCACCTGCTCGAGAGTGCGGAAGGTCTCTCTGGGGTTGGCTAGCGGGTCACCAGGTCCGGCGATGCCCAGCACACTCATCTGCTTGATCTCGCTGGCCACGTGTTTGACCTTCGCGACGGCGTCCTCGGGGGACAGCAGCGTGCTGGTGACGCCTGGCCGGCTTTCGTTGGCGCAGTCGTATTTCCGGTTGCAGTAGTTGCACTGGATGTTGCAGGCGGGTGCGACGGCCACGTGCATGCGGGCGTAGTACTGGTGGGCCTCGGCGCTGTAGCAGGGATGGTTGGCGATCTTCTCCTTGAGCTCCGGGTCGTCGACCGGGCCGCTGGCACCACAACTGGTCTTGCTCTTACACCCGCTGCTCGACGCCGGCTTGTTGGCGTGATCCGGCGTGATGACCGTCAAAGGAATGGGATTCATATCAGTCCGCTCCACTCGAAACAGTTGCGGTTGGTACGAGTTCGCGCTCCATGCAGCCGACGATCCGGCCGTTCTCGAACGCAACCGCGTAGATGATGTGCTCCTGCAGGTACACGCCCACATTGAGAACTTCGCCGTTGCAGCCCTCGGGTACCAGCACCTGTCCGATCTCGATACCGAGTTCGGGGTAGGTGCCGTCGTTGCGCAGGTCTTTGGTCGCGGTGACCAGGTCACCGACGTCGTAGGCATTCACTTGCGGCCCTCCGTTGTCCGCACGGTGACCTCGCCGATCGGCACGAACGCCCGCGGGGCGTGATCCTGAAGCACCTTGAATACGCGGTGCTCCAGTGCGGTGCCGGTGGTGAACGCCTGATACGCGGCGACCAAGGCGTCGCGATAGTCGGCCAGGATCTGTTCGGTGGGTTCGGGGGCGCTGCGGTGCGCGTGCAGATCGGCCAGCTGGCGGGCGAAGTGCTTGAGGATGTGCAGCCGGTTGACGTTCACCACCGCCGGGTCGTAGCTCAGGCCGAAGAATGCGAAGTAGTCCTCGGCGGTCTCGCACTGGCGGAATGCGGCGAGACCGTCGGTCGCGGTGGTCATGTCGTCGCTCCCTGGGCCAGTTCGCGTTCCAGCCCGGCGATCGCCGAGTAGGTGTCGAAGGTCCGGGCCGCAACGGCCGGGAGGCGTTCCCAGTCGATGGGCAGATCCTCGGCAAGGTCGTGCAGATCCAGCTTCAGCTGCATCGCCGAGTACTTGAGTTTCTTCAGCTCCGCGCGGATCTCCTCGGCGCGTTCAGGATTCGTCACCGGCGGCCTCCTTGAACCGGTCGATGGCTTCGATGCCGGCCGCGACCAACTGATCACCCCGGGCGGCAAGCTTTTCCGGCGAGGCGAAGCCGAACCGCTGCGCGTCGCGCAGCACGTCGGACACCACCACGAGGCGCCCGGCGAACACGATCACCCGGCCGAATCCCTCGTGGCTCAGATCGAGTACCACGGTGGTGTAGCGTCCGGTGGCCCGTTCGATGCCGGCCGCAACCGCCTGATAGAACGACCGCAGCCGCGCCTCAGTGGCCGCATCGACGTCGCAGTTGACCGCGATCTCGTTCTTGTTCTCACGGGATACGAGGAAAGGCCGCAGCATGTGCTCGTCGGCGAGCCGGTCGAGCTGACCGTAGGTATCTCCGGCTCGCTGCTGGTCGATCAGGTCCTGCAGAAAGTTGCTCACGACGCTCCTGTCGGGGTCCAGGCGGGCACGGGGTCGGTGCTGTGCTGCCGCAGTATCTTTCGCAGCCAAGGCGGCGGGTTACCGCTCAGCACTGCCTGCAGCCGGGTGATCATCTCGTCGACCGCCGTGCCTGGCGGCACCTTCACCGGGTGAATGCGGGCGTTGACGACCTTCGCGGCCGCCGAGCCGCCGATATCGCAGACGTTGAGGATCGCGCAGTCGGCCACGCATGCCAGTCGGCTGGCGATCTTGCTCTGCTCGTCGTCCGGCGCGGCGTCGAGCTCGCGGGTTTCGAACAGTCGCGCGTCGTCGGCGCTCACCTCGTAAACGTCGAACCGTTGGCACCAGCCGAAATGCTGGTCGACGGCGTGGCCGTCGCTGGTGGCGAACGCGATCTTCAGCACAGTGTCTCCTCGATGGCGTGGGACGGGGTCTCCGATGAGCCGGCATGGGTGCGGGGGGTGGCGTGCTCGTGGTGGTCCAGTAGGCAGTTGGCGGCGTCGGTGAGCAGTTGCAGGCTGCCGCGATAGCCGGCGGTGGCCCGAAGCTGTGCGCCAAGGCGGTCGTAGACCGGGAACCCGATCGCCAGATGCGCCGCTCCGATCCGTTCGGCCAGCGCTCTGGCATGGCTGGAGGCCAGCACGAGTTCGGCTCCGGCGTCGGCCGCACGTTCTTCGAGGTCGTTGAGATCCCCGACGACGACCTCGTCGCACGGCATTCGGTCCAGCCCTGCCGCGTGCGTCGGGGACACGGCGGTGACGATCTCGGCGCCGACATCGTGGAGCAGCGATGCCACCCCGCAGAGCAGGTCGGGCTCCCCTGCCACCGCCACCCGCGCGCCCCCGAGCACGAAGTGGGTATCGAGCAGGCCGTCGGCCAACCGAGACCGCCACCGTCGCACCCGCGCCGGCACCGGCACATCGGCCTGCTCGAGCAGATACCGCACGAACGTATCCGTGGCCTGCAGGCCGCACAGGTGCGCGAAACCCGTCACGTCGGCACCGGTGCGGGAGCCAAGCGCGATGCCGGCCGCAGCGGCGGTGTGGCCGATCGTGGCGACCCGGCGACAACCGCCGAGAGCTTCGAGCCGGGTCCTCGGCGTACCACCGGTGGTGATCGGTGACCATTGGTCGAGGTGACCGTCGAGGGATCCGGACAAGTCCGGAACCAGGATCGGGTCCAAGCCGAATTCCAGGACAAGATCGGCGATCTCGTCGATGTCGCCAGCAGAGACCGCGGCCCCGACCAGTACGGCCGGACCGCAGGCGGCCGCGGTCTCTGCGAGCGGCACCGCACCGATCAGTGCCTCCAGCGCCGCCGCGTAGCCGTCGGACAGGCCACCCCGAAAATCCGGGGTCGACACTCCCACGATCAACGGTCCGCCTTCTTCCGAGGCCGCCAAGCTGGCTATATAGGAACGCAATTCGCCGGCCACGTCCTCACCGCTGACTTCGGTCAGGCCGGTGGTCAGCAGCCCGATGATCTGCGGACGCTGCTTGCCGCGAATCGCATCCAACGTCGCCACCATCGAGTCGCCGGCCCCCAGCACCGCGGTGACCTCGGTGACCGCGGTTGTCTGCAGCGGAACGGGTTCACGAAAGTGCCTGGTGAGCAATGCCTTTGCAAAGGATGCGCAACCCTGCGAGCCGTGCATGATGGGCATCGCCCCGGCCAGGCCGAGGAAGACCAGTGCGCCGCCGAGCGGCTGGGAGTGTTTGAGCGGGTCGATCGCGGCCCGCTTGCCACCGGTAACCACGTGCGCCATCACGACACCTCCGCTGCTTCTGACGGCGCTGGTGCGCGGTCCCACGGCGCAGGGGCTCGCACCTGTTCCCACACCGGGCTGGATATCGCCATATGTACCCGCCGGGCCAGCTCGATGACCCCGGCGTAGCCGGCGTAGGGGATGTGGCGCTCCTGGTTGATGTCCAGAAACGGCACCTTGCCCTTCAGTGCGGTGTACTGGTTCCGGCCGCCGGCGATGAGGATGTCAGCGCCGGTCTCGCGCACCACCTTGAGCAGTTCGGCCGGGTTGCCTTCGGTGATGATGCGCCCTTCCGCTCCGATCAGCTGGTGGATCTTGTCGACGTCGTCCTCGGTGCTCTTGGTCGAGCCGGAGGCGACCACTTGCACCCCGACGTCCTGGAGCGCCGAGACCACTGACCAGCTCTTGTTGCCACCGGTGTAGAGCACCGCCTTGGCGCCCGCCAATCGGCGGCGATAGGGCTCCAGCGCCACCGCGGCCTGGGCTTCCTCGACCGCGATGAGTCCTTCGGCACGCGTGATCAGCTCACCGTCTCCGCGGTCGAGCAATCGGGCGAAGGAGTGCAGCGCCTCGCCCATGGACCGCACACCGTAGAAGCTGCCCTCGAACCACGGGATGCCGTAGCGCTCGTCCAGTCCGCGGGCCAGCCCCAGCAGCGCCTTGGAGCAGACCACCATCGTCGCTTTGGCGCGATGCGCGGTGGCCACCTCGCGGTAGCGCACGTCGCCGCTGATGCAGGCCAACACCCGGATGCCCATTCGCGACAGCACCGGCTCGACGTCCCACAGCTCACCGGCGATGTTGTACTCGCCGACCAGGTTGACGTCGAATTCGGTTGTGTAGGTCGGTTCTTCGGTACCGATCACATGTTTCAGCAGTGCCTCGCCGGCCAGCCGGTTGCCGAGGTTCTTGCTGCCGGCAAAACCGGGGGAGTGCACCGGGATCACCGGGGTGCCGTGCGCGGCCGCGGCCGCGGCGCACACGGCATCCAGGTCGTCGCCGATGGTGGCGGTCACACACGTTTCGTAGACGAACACGGCGGGCGGGGCGAACCTGTCGACGACATCGGCGATCGTGTCGTAGAGCTTCTGCTCGCCGCCGAACACCACATCGTTCTCGACGATGTCGCTGGTGAAGCCGCGCCGGTAGAGCAGCGGCCCCGAGGACAGGCTGCCCCGCCCGTCCCATGAGTTGCCGGCGCAAGCGATCGGCCCGTGCACCACGTGCGCGGCGTCGACGATCGGAACGAGAGTGATCATCGCCCCGTCGAACGCGCACCCGCCGGACGCGCCGCCCGGCTTGGGTTTCGGGCAGCCGGCCTTCTTCTGCTTCGCGGTCTTACCGCGATTGTGATCGCAGGCCGGTTCGTCGAAAACGCTTGCGTCGACCATGGTTCACCGCACCACGTCGAAGCTGTGGTCGGGCGCGGTGCGGTCGAGTTCGTCGAGCACCGTGTTCACCAGCTGGGTCAGCAGGTGCAGGCCGCCGGCGTACCCGAGGATCGGGAAGCGGTGCAGGTGGTGGCGGTCGAAGATCGGGAAGCCGACCCGCACCAGCGGCACCTGCGCCTCGCGGGACAGGTACTTCAGGTACGAATTGCCGACCAGCAGATCGACCGGCTCGGTGAACACCAACGAGCGCAGGTGCCACAGATCCTTGCCCGGCCACACCGTGGCGGAGTGCCCGAACGGGCTGGCGTCCAGCACCGCTTCGGCGCTGGCCTTGAACGCCGCGTCGCCGTTGGTGGACACCACATGCACCGGTTCCATGCCCAGTTCCAGTAGGAACCCGAGCAGGCCGACCACCAGGTCGGGGTCACCTGCGATGGCGAACCGCTTGCCGTGCAGGTAGGCATGCGAGTCGGTGAGCGCGTCGACCAGCCGGCCCCGCTCGGCGGTGATCTCCGCGGGCACCGAAACACCTGCCAGCCGGGTGATCTCGGAGATGAACCGGTCGGTGTTGGCAACTCCGATCGGTGGAGTGAGCACCTCGGTATCGTGCTTCCAGGACTGGCGGACCAGTTCGTGGGTCTTGCGGGTGGCCGTCTCCTGAAGGAACACTGTCGCTTTCGCGTTGATGGCGTCGGCCGCCTCGGCCAGTGCCGTCCCGCCCGGGTACATCTCATACTCGCCGTCGGCCGGCGAATCCAGGGTGCCGCTGTGGTCACCGAGGATGGTGTGGTCGACCCCGAGCACCGTCAGCAGCCGGTCGATATCGCGCAGGTTGCCGGTGTAGGTCTCGAACCCGGGAACGATGTTGATCTTGCCGTTGGGCTCACCGCGGTGGTCCTTGGTGGTGTAATCGAGGATCGCCCGCAGCATGTTGTCGTACCCGGTGAGGTGCGAGCCGACGAAGCTCGGCGTGTGCGCGAACGGCACCGGAAAGTCCTCGGGCACCGACCCTTTCTCGCGTGCCTCCTGGATGAAGGCATTGAGGTCATCGCCGATGACCTCGGCCATGCAGGTGGTGCTGACCGCAACCATGTCGGGCTTGTAGAGAGCGGTCGCATTGTCGAGCGCCTCGACGATGTTGTTCAGCCCGCCGAACACCGCGGCGTCCTCAGTCATCGACGACGAGACTGTCGACACCGGTTCCTTGAAGTGCCGGGCGAAGTGGCTGCGGAAGTAGGCGACGCAGCCCTGTGACCCATGTACCAGTGGAAGCGTTCCGGCGAAGCCCAGCCCGGCCAGCACCGCACCGAGTGGCTGGCAGGCCTTGGCCGGGTTGACCGTCAGTGCCTCCCTGGCGAAGTTCTTCTCCCGGTACTCGGCCGTCCGAGTCCAGGCCTTGACCCGCTCGACTTCCGCTGAGCCGCAACCCTGCTCGAACTCACGCTTGCGTTCGAATTGCTGCTGATACTCCTCGGCCTCGAACAGGTCGTTGTGGTCGGGGATCGGTGTGATCGTCACTGCTGGACCTCCCAGGGAGCCTGGAAGAGATTCCAGGTAGGGCTGTTGATGGCGATGTCCATGTCCCGAGCGAAGACCGCGAAACCTTCGACCCCGTGGTAAGGGCCGGAGTAGTCCCACGAGTGCATCTGGCGGAACGGGACACCCATCTTGTGGAAGACGTACTTCTCCTTCACCCCGGCACCCATCAGGTCCGGCTTGAGCCGACGGGCGAACTCCTCGAGTTCGTAGGCGCTGGGGTCGTCGTAGATCACCGTGGCGGACTTCATCTCCGGGTAGGTGCGGGTGTAGTCGTCGGTGTGGCCGAACTCGTACCCGGTGCCGATGACCTCCATGCCGAGGTCCTCGTAGGCCCCGATGGTGTGCCGCGGCCGCAGGCCGCCGATCAGCAGCATCACTGTCTTGCCGGTGAGCCGGTCGGCGTAGCGTTCCTTGACCGCGTCGAAGGCGGGCTGATAGCGCGCGATCGCCGCCTCGGTCTTCTCCTTGATCGTGTCGTCGAAGTATTCGGCGATCTTGCGCATCGACTCGATGATCTTGGTCGGGCCGAAGAAGTTGTACTCCACCCATGGGGTGCCGTACTTCTCCTCGATGGTGCGGCAGATGTAGTTCATCGACCGGTAGCAGTGGATGACGTTGAGCTTGGCTAGGTGGGTGGTGGCCAGCTCGTTCATCGTGCCGTCCCCAGACCACTGGGCAATCACCCGAAGTCCCATGTCCTCCAATATCTTTCGTGACGCCCAGGCGTCACCACCGATGTTGTAGTCCCCGATCAGCGCGATGTCGTAGGGGGTCTGTTCGGTGGTGTCGCGGGTACCGAGCACCCAGTCACGGATGGAGTCGTTGGCGATGTGGTGGCCCAGTGACTGGCTCACCCCGCGGAAGCCCTCGCAGCGCACCGGTACCACCGGCACACCCAGCTCTTTCGTGGATTCCCGCGCCACCGCCTCGATATCGTCGCCGATCAACCCGATCGGGCACTCTGACTGAATGGAGATGCCCTTGGCCAGCGGGAACAGCTCGGCGATCTCCTTGTTGATCTGCGCCAGCTTCTTGTCACCACCGAACACCACGTCGCGTTCCTGGAAGTCGCTGGTGAACTGCATCGCCACGAAGTTATCGATGCCCAGCTCGCCGTGCGAGTAGTTGCGCCGGGTGGCCCAGGAGTACTGGCCGCAACCGACCGGGCCGTGGCTGATGTGCACGACGTCCTTGACCGGGCCCCACACCACACCCTTGGAGCCGGCGTAAGCACAACCCCGGACGGTCATCACACCCGGCCGAGACTTCATGTTGGACTTGACCGCGCACTCCTTGGATCCGTCGGGATCGTTCGGCTTGACGTGCTTGACCCGGTCTTTCTTGGCCTTGTCCGGATAGACCTCCAAGACCTCGGCGATCATCGCCTCGGTGGCCTCCCGGGTGGGTTCGGTTGCCGGGGCGCTCATTTCGAGGCCTGTCCGACCAGCGTCTCGTCCGCGCTGTCCATGATGCCGAAGTCGATGAGGAGTTCCTCGAGTTCGTCCATGGTGATCGGGGTCGGGATGGTCTTGCGGTCGTTCTCGTGGATCTTGCGGGCCAGCTCGCGGTATTCCTCGGCCTGCTGGGCCTCCGGCTGGTATTCGATGACCGTCATCCGGCGCAGCTCGGCGTGCTGAACGACGTTGTCGCGGGGGATGAAATGGATCATCTGGGTGTTGAGCCGGCGGGCCAGCTCGCCGACCAGCTCGGCCTCCAGGTCGGTGTTGCGGCTGTTGCAGATGATTCCGCCGAGCCGAACACCACCGGAGTGGGCGTACTTGAGGATGCCCTTGGCGATGTTGTTGGCCGCGTACATGGCCATCATCTCGCCGGAGGCGACGATGTAGATCTCCTGCGCCTTGCCCTGGCGGATCGGCATCGCGAAGCCGCCGCACACGACGTCACCGAGGACGTCGTAGCAGACGTAGTCGAGGTCCTCGTATGCCCCGTTTTCTTCCAGGAAGCCGATCGAGGTGATCACGCCACGACCGGCGCATCCGACTCCGGGTTCCGGTCCCCCGGACTCGACACAGCGGATGTTCCAGTCCTTGTTCGGACCGTCGATCAGAACATCCGACAGCTCGAGGTCCTCGACCGAGCCTGCCTCGGCCGCCAGCGCCAGAATCGACGTCTGCGCCTTGGAGTGCAGGATCAGCCGCGTCGAGTCGGCCTTGGGGTCGCAGCCGACGATCATGATCCGATGGCCCTGCTCGGCGAGGGCCGCCATGGTGTTCTGCTGGGTGGTGGACTTGCCGATGCCACCTTTTCCGTAAAAGGCGATCTGTCGCATGTGTTTCCCTGTCTCCTTAACTTGTCGGCCGTTTATGCCGTTTGGAATAGATCGCGGATCTCGGCGAACCGGAGTGGTCGCTTGTGCTCCGACGTCATAGCCCGGACGCGCTCGAGTAGCGCCTCCAGTTCCTCGCCATCGGCTGCGATGCCGTGGCGTGCCAGCGCGTAACGCAGCGACGCGCGCCCGCTGTGCTTGCCGACGAGCAGTCGGCGACGGGCCCCGACCTCCGCCGGGTCGAACGGTTCGTAGGTCGCTGCGTGCTTGAGGACCCCGTCGACGTGGATGCCCGACTCGTGGGTGAACACCGATCGGCCCACGACGGCCTTGCTGGCGGGAAGGGGCCGGCGGGCGGCACGGGCCACCAATAAGGCCAGGGCGCGAAATCGGGTGCTGTCCACGCCGGTATCCACCGCGTGGAGGTGTCGAAGGCCCATCACGACCTCTTCTAGCGGGGCGTTTCCGGCCCGCTCGCCCAGGCCGGCCACGGTGGTGCTCACCCAGCTGACGCCGGCGCGCACGGCGGCCAGGCTGTTGGCCGTGGCCAACCCGAAGTCGTCGTGGGCGTGGATCTCCCAGACCCCGGGCACGGCGCGGGTCAGCTGAGTGAGGCGGCCGTAGCCGTCGAAGGGCTCCATGACCCCGACGGTGTCGGCCCACCGCAGCCGCTCGACGCCCATTCCGGTCAGGTCGGCGGCCAATTCGGCCACGAAATGATCGTCGGCTCGCGAGGCGTCTTCGAATCCCACGCTGACCCGCAACCCGCGGTCGAGTGCGTCGGACACACAGTCCGCGATGTGGCGCGCCGCCCATTTTCGGTCGCGGCCGAGTTTCTGCTCCAAATGCAGGTCCGACACCGGAATTGTCAAATGAACCGAACGTATTGTGCATTTTTCTGCAGCGGCCACGTCCAGCCGGTTGGCCCGGCACCAGCCGACGACATCGGCGGCCAGTCCGGCCTGCGCGATCCGTTGAAGCGCTTCACGCTCAACGGTTCCCATCGCAGGGATGCCCGCCTCGATGACGTGCACACCACAGTCGTCGAGGGCGGAGGCAATCGCGAGTTTCTCGTCCGAGGTGAAAGAGACACCGGGGCCCTGTTCGCCGTCGCGCAATGTCGTGTCACAAATACGGACACGTCGGTCGACGTCCATTGCCCCATCCCCTTCCGTCGTTTCCGGTAATGCGTTCATGGCCTTTATTCGGGCCAATCGGACAACCAGAATGCTGCCGAAGAATTGTGTCAAACAGGGAAATTGGGGTAACGCAGAAGTTAACATGAAATTCGCGCATACCGAACTACAAATGACCCCCAAGAAAAACTCGAAGAAAAAGTACTTCATAGAAATATCCTTGTCCTGAACCCTGCTGGGACTGGGGGTATGATGGCGCACATCTTGGGTCGTTCCGGCCGACGGCAACGTGTTTGACCTCGTCACCGCACTGGAACTGCAGGCCATACCGCAGCGTCGCGGGCAGAAGGAGCAACGAAATGTCCTACAACGATGCCGAAAATGGCGTGCTAGACACGTCAAGCGAGAACGCGCCCGATAGCTGGGAAGAGTTGCGAGTCGCCGTCACCGAGCACTACGGCGTGTATCGACTCCCGATGGGGCACCTCCGCGAAATCGGCGGCTATGGACGGCTGGGTACCAATGTCCGGCAGGTACTTTCTGGCAAGCTCGCCAGCCTCGGACTCGGTCACCTGCCGGCAGAGCTGCCCGCGTATCAAGACAAGCAGGTGCTGCTATATCTGTACGGAACACCTGCGGCAGAGGTGATCTCGGCGGTGCGCAGCGAGGTCGTCGACGCCGCAGAAACCGCTCTGGTCCAACTCAACGCCTCCCGCGACATCGAGCGGGTGCGGGAGGCGTCGTTGAAGGCCGCCGAATTGTTGTCTGTCCTGTCCGACCGCTGCCAGGGATGCATCGGCCCACTCGACAGCTGAATGCGGCCCGATCTCCCGCTCGGACGCCTTATGTCCAGGAGTCTGTGGCCGAGCTCGGCGCCGGGGCGGGCGCAGACAGTCACCTGTGACTCCTGGTGGTTCCCGCGGTGTAACACAGCTCACACTACCGCTCGGGTCACAATGGCAGCCATGGCAGACGACCCGCACCTGTGGCTCGAGGAGATCGCCGGCGAGGACCAGCTCGAGTGGGTACGCGGGCACAACGAGCCGACGATCGCCGAGTTCGGCGACGAGCGGTTCGAGCAGATGCGGGTCGAAGCGTTGGAGGTGCTCGACACCGACGCGCGGATTCCCTACGTCCGCCGCCGCGGCGAGTACCTCTACAACTTCTGGCGGGACGCGACCAGCCCTCGCGGGCTGTGGCGGCGCACCACGCTGGACAGCTATCGAGGCGAGACACCGGACTGGGACGTCATCGTCGACGTCGACGAGCTGGCGCGCGCCGACGGGGAGAACTGGGTGTGGGCCGGTGCCCAGGTCATCGATCCCGACTACAGCCTGGCATTGATCAGTCTGTCCCGCGGCGGGTCCGACGCGGCCGTGGTGCGCGAATTCGACATGACGACACGGCAATTCGTACCGGACGGTTTCGAGCTTGCGGAGGCGAAGTCGAACGTGACGTGGGAGGACCACGACACCGTGCTGGTGGGCACCGACTTCGGCCCTGGGTCGATGACGGAGTCCGGCTATCCTCGGGTGGTCAAGCGCTGGCGGCGAGGCGAACCGCTGAGCGAGGCGACGACGGTGTTCACCGGGCCGCCGACCGACGTGATCGTGTCAGCCTCGGTGGATCGCACACCGGGCTACGAACGAACGCTGCTGCACCGCGCCATCGATTTCTTCAACGAGCAGGTGTACCAACTGCGTTCGGGCGAACTGGTACGCATCGACGCACCTACCGACGCGTCATTGTCGGTGCACCGCGACTGGCTGCTGATCGAGTTGCGCACCGACTGGTTGACGGGTAAGGAGTCATACCGTGCCGGTTCACTGTTGGCCGCCGACTACGAGCAATTCCTAGACGGCGCTGCAGATTTGGCTGTGATTTTCGAGCCCGATGAGCATAGGTGCCTGCACCAGTACGCCTGGACGCGGGACCGGTTGGTGATCGTCACGCTGGCCGATGTCGCCAGCCGCGTGGAAATCGTCACGCCCGGGACGTGGAAGCGTGAGCCGGTGGCGGGGATTGCATCGAGTACCAACACCGTGATCACGGACTGCGACAATACCGGTGATGAAATCTTCTTGGATTCAAGCGATTTCCTCACTCCGTCTCGTCTGCTACACGGGACGGCGGGGGGCGAGCTCACCGAGATCAAACGGGCGCCGTCGTTCTTCGACGCTACGGATCTCGAGGTGTCACAGCACTTCGCGACCTCCGATGACGGCACGGCGATCCCGTACTTCGTCGTCGGACACAAGCACGACACGGCGCCGGGTCCGACGCTATTGGGCGGCTATGGCGGGTTCGAGGTGTCGCGCACACCGGGCTACGACGGTGTGCTAGGGCGGCTGTGGCTCTCCCGCGGCGGGACCTACGTGTTGGCCAACATCCGTGGCGGTGGCGAGTACGGGCCGACGTGGCACACCCAGGCCATGCGGGAGGGACGGCACAAGGTGGCCGAGGACTTTGCGGCGGTGGCGCGCGACCTCGTCGAGCGTGGGATCACCACCGTCGCGCAACTCGGCGCACAAGGCGGCAGCAACGGCGGATTGCTGATGGGCATCATGCTGACGAGGTACCCCGAGTGTTTCGGGGCGCTGGTCTGCCAGGTGCCACTGCTGGACATGAAGCGATTCCACCTGCTGCTGGCTGGCGCATCGTGGGTGGCCGAGTACGGCGACCCTGACGATCTCGAGGACTGGAAGTTCATCTCCGAGTACTCGCCGTACCAGAACATCAGCGCCGACAAGCGTTATCCCCCAGTGCTGATCACCACCTCCACCCGCGATGACCGGGTGCACCCCGGACATGCCCGCAAGATGACGGCAGCATTGGAGGAGGCCGGGCACGACGTCTGGTACTACGAGAACATCGAAGGCGGCCACGCCGGTGCGGCCGACAACGCCCAGACCGCGTTCAAGTCGGCGTTGAGCTACTCGTTCCTGCGCCGGATGCCCGGTGATCGACTGAATTGGCCAGCAAATGACGCATAGTACCCTCTAGCTCACAGCTAACTGCGAAGGGGCGCTGCGGTGCACGTCGACGTCGTGAGATGAGATCGGGTGCGAACCGGTCGTATCAGGCGGCCTGGCTGGCCATGGAAGGCGCTGACCAGTTGTCTCGCGCGGTGGTTCCGACGGGCATCTTCGGTGACTTCGCGGCCGCCGAGTCGTATAGCGCCGCGGTGGGTGAGGCGCACAGCAATCACATCCAACGGCTTCGCGATCACGAGACCCGGCTGGGGGTTCTCGGCGCCAAGGCCCACAAAACAGCCTCGGTGTTCGTCGACATGGAGGAACGCAACGCCGAGGCCTTGCGTTCGGTGCTGTGACGGGATATCCGAGCTTGACGCATATCAGCGTCGGCGCACTCATCGGCGAGGCCGGCGGTGACCCGTGGGCGGTCGACGAGACTGTGCAGAGCGGCGATCCCGGCGCGATCTCCGATCTGGGGCGAGCCTTCTTCAGCGCGGGTGCCTGCACCGCGGAGACCTACAAGGAATTCGAGGAAGCGCAGGCTCGGTTCCGGACGTCGTGGAACCGGGAGAACGGCGAGCATCCGATCACTGACAGCGTCGAGGTCCAGCGGGCGACGACGCGAATCGACGGGCTGCAGACGAGGCACTGGCGAACGAGAGTGGACCGACGACAGTGGAAAAGTCCGCTGCCGCAGCACGTTTACGGGACTTCGCGGCGGCGACCGACCCCACGTCCGATGCGAACGCACGCAGGTTGGCCGGTGAACGGCTCGACGACTTCCGGATGGCCAACTTCATCGGTCCGCTGCCGACGGATCCGATACTGGGTGGAGACGCCCGTACGCGCGCACGATCCCGGCTCGACCTACAGCAGCGGCTCGAGCAGGGGGCGTACGGCCTGCTGCCGATGACTGCCGACCAGGCCACCCAACAGCTTGACGAGGGTGAACAATTCAGCCGTTCCCTGACGGTCAGGCAGGCTGTCGACGCCCTCATGGGACAAGGCATGACAGCAGAGGGTGCAGCCGCGACGGTCAGCGGCCTCTCGGACGGGACCACACTCGCCGACTTGGCCAAGGGATTAACCACATACGGCGGCCCAGTGTCCTCGGCGATCGAGGTCTACGGCGAGACGGTGAGCACCGGTCGCCATGCGATCGGCGGACTCTCGCCCGCGGATGCCGAGGCACTGTCGACGATCGGCAAGCGGATGGGCGCCGCCGGGACAGCGCTCGACGTCGTCATGTGCGGTAAGGCACTTGAAGACGGCGCTCCTGTGGGAAGGACCATCGGCGAGACGGCCGGATCGATCGGCGGCGGCTCCTTGGCGACCCTGGGCGCGTGGGCGCTCGTCGGATCGCCTTTCGGCCCGGAAGGAGCGGCGGCGACTGCGCTCGTCGGCGCAGTCGTTCTCAGCTTTGGTGGTCAGAAACTCGGTGGATGGGTGGGTGCGCGACTTGACAATTGACACGCTCAATAACGCCATGACCGCGGTCCCGTGGTTGGCGGCGCCACGATCCCGCATCGGTAGTCACGCCGTCCTGCCCTTGGCGACCGTCGCGGGAGCCGTCTTCGTTCTGATGTCTCAGATGCTCGGCACGTCTCGCCGCACTGCGCGCCTGTGCTACTGGACGGGCTCCGCAGTGACCACCGCACTCCTGGTATCCGCGATGGCCGTTTCCGGCCGGCCGGTAGGACAACTGGTGCTGGCCGCAGTGCTGTGCGTGGTTCTGGCGGTCGGTCTCGCCTACTTTGTCGGCTGGCAGTTGAAGATTGGCGGCCGCACCCGCTCCGTTTTCGTCAGCCATACCCGTCCCGACCCGCCCGAGGACGGATCAGAGCCACCGCCGCCCCCGCCTCTGCCGGCCAACAGCTACAACGGGGTCCTCACAGCAGAGGGGATCTGGTGGATCGCGGTCATCCTCATCGCCATGATCGCCGCCGACGTCTACCTCTTCGGTTGGATCTGGCAAGCCGTGCTCGGGACGGCCGCGTTGACAGTCATGGGATTCAGCGCAGGGGTCGACGATGCCACTCGTCAGCTTCCCGTCGTTCGCGGCCAGAAGATGCAGGGGGTCATCGCAGCGGTCGCGTCGGCGCTCTTGTTCTTCCTGCCCGCGGTCGCTTACGTCATCGGCTACCTCGTCGGCAAGAGGCACCCAATGGGATACGGCTTACGTGATCCCCTCGCACAGCACAACGCCGAAGACGACGCGTAGGCGACAGTGACTGCGCCCGAGACGGTCGCGTCTAACTCGACTTCGCCAAACCCACCAGCAGTGTCACGATCACCCCGATTACCACCAGCCCCCCGCCGACGATCAGCGAGATGTTCAGCCACTGGTGCAGGCTAGCCTCCGCGGTGTCCACCATGACCTCGGCGATCCGGCGGATGTTGCCCGACATGTTGTCCAGCACCCGGTCCAGACGGCGGCGACCGAATTCGATTGCGGCCCAACCGCCCCCGCCCACGAGCAACCCCGACACCCCCAGCGCCACCAGCATCTTGCCGCGGCTGCGCGCAATGAACAGCGTCAGCAACGCCGCCAGCCCGGTCAGCACCGCCAAACCGACACTGGCCCACGGCCCGTAAGTGGCGGCCCACCGCAACGCACCCGGCCGCAACATCGAAGGGGCGCTGTCGGTCAAAGGAATTGGCACCGACGTCGGCACTGTGATGTTGTAGTCACTCAGCGTCTCCTTGAACGAGGCGTCGGACAGCATGGGTGCGAAGTCGATCACCCAGCGGCCCTGCGGGTCCACGCTGGAGCGCACCGAGTCAGTGAACAACCACCGGTGGGCAAACCTATTCGCCTGCGCGAACTGCTCCGGGAACGTCGAGCCGCCGGTGTAGGTGGCGGCCACCAGGCTCACCGTCTCGGTGTTGACCCCCGTACCCAGCCGGGCCACCTGCGTCGTCAACTCCGAGGCCGTCGCCGCCTGTAACCCGGGATCAGCGGCGGCCTTATGCGCCAATGCCGCATACCCGTCGCCGTCGACCAGGTGCTGCTGGACCCACACCGCCGGGACGGCGAGCGCCAACAGCACCGTCGTGACAAGCCACATCAGCAGCGTGGCCATGAACCGCACGCGTCCCCACTTTCCGGACGCGCCCGGCTCAGTCGGAGTGAGACGTGGCGCGGCCCACGATCAGCGGATCAGGATTGCCGACCACCTCATGATCCTTGTTCTCGTAGTTGAACTTGCTCAGGACATGCCGCATGGCGTTGATTCGGGCACGCTTCTTGTCGTTGCTCTTGATGACGGTCCACGGCGCGACCTCGGTATCCGTCCAGGCGAACATGTCCTCCTTGGCGGCGGTGTAGTCGTGCCACTTGTCCAGCGACGCGAGGTCGGTCGGCGAGAGCTTCCACTGCCGCACCGGGTCGACCTGCCGAATCGTGAACCGGGTGCGCTGCTCGGACGCCGACACCGAAAACCACAGCTTGGTCAAGCTGATGCCGTCGTTGACCAGCATCTGTTCGAACAGCGGCGCCTGCCGGACGAACTCGGCGTGCTGCTTGGGAGTGCAGAAGCCCATCACCCGCTCTACCCCGGCGCGGTTGTACCAAGACCGGTCGAACAGCACGATCTCACCGGCCGCGGGCAAGTGGTTGACGTAGCGCTGGAAGTACCACTGGGTGCGTTCCTTCTCGGTCGGCTTCTCCAGCGCCACCACCCGCGCACCCCGCGGGTTGAGGTGCTCCATGAACCGCTTGATCGTGCCGCCCTTGCCTGCGGCATCGCGGCCCTCAAAGACGATGACGTGCCGGTGGCCGTGCGCCTGGCTCCACTTCTGCAGCTTCAGCAGCTCGATCTGCAACAGCCGCTTCTGCTCCTCGTACTCGGCCCGGGACATCCGGTGCTCGTAGGGGTAGTTCTCCCGCCACGTGTCGACCGCCAAGCCCGTGGCGTCCAGCAGGACCGGGTCGTCATCGTCGTCGTCAAAGATTGTGTAGCCATTGAGGTCCACCGACACGCGCGCAAAATATCGCCCGCTGTCGACGTCACGGTGACGCGTCGGTGAACGATCGATGCCGCGCTCTGGACACGACCGACGTGGAACCGTCGCCCACACCCCAACCACGCAACACCATCAGCGGGCAGGCCGATCACCGGCCACCACAGCGCGGCCCGACCGTTCAGCGCGAGATCCCCCGGACGTAGGCGGCCTGGCCCAGGTGCTGCATGCAGTCGTCGAAGATGCTGACCAGCCGGACGCTCGCCGTGACCGGCGGGTCCCAGTTCTCGTCGACTACCCGGGCGAGTTCCTCGGGGGTGACGCTGGCGATGTACTCCAACGTCATCTTGTGCACCGCGTGGTAGTAACCGGCCAGCAGATCGGCGGGGGCACGCACCTTGCCGACCTCCTCGGGAGTGTGACCGTAGCCGTGCGCGTCGCGGGGCAGGTCCAGGTCGAAGCGGCCTACCCAGTCCTGGCTGAACCACACCTGCTCGATTCCGGCGATGGCGGCCAGTTGCGCGTCCTGGATGCGCGCGCTGTGCCAGATCAGCCACGCGATGCTGTTGGCCGTCGAGGTGGGACGGAAGAACGACACCTCGTCGGTCAAGTCGTCAGTGAGGTCCTGGACGTGCTCGATGATGCGGGTGAACGAGTCGCGCAGCAGTTCGCGGGCGGCGTCGGCATCGGTCAGTGAGTCGGCCATGTACCCGACGCTACGCGGAGCTGGTCGGCGGCTGAGCCCCGGGGCTGGGCTCCGTGGAACACCGCCTCGACGTTGTTGCCGTCCGGGTCGCGAACGAATGCGCCGTAGTAACCGGGGTGATACTCGGGCCACAGCCGAGGTGCATGCAGGGATTCGGCACCGAGGCTCACTGCTGCGGCATAGAACGCCTCGACGGCGTCTTCGTCGGCGGCCGCGAAGGCGACGTGGATCTCGCGGTTGGGTCCCATCCCGGCGCCGTCGGCGATCCAGAACGCGGGATGCCCGTCGCGGCCGTATCCGATCGCCGGGCCCATGTCCAGCACCCGCAGATAGCCCAGGACATGGAGCACCCTGTCGTAGAACTCCTGCGATTTCGCGTAGTCGGCACAGTTGATCCCAAAGTGATCGATCACAGCTCCATCGTGGCAGGTGCCCGACGGAATCTCGATGCTGCACCGGCTGCGCCGACGACTGCCTCCCTCTGCAATCCCCCGCCGAGCGTGGGCCTTATGCAGGCGAATTGGCGAATTTTGCTGCATAACACCCACACTCGACGCTAGACCGGACAGCCTGCCCCTCGTAGCTTGGCTCGTACGCGTTCAACGATGAGGTGCGGCCGCGACATCATCTCCGCGCTCACTCGGACAACGACCCACCCGGCTGCTTCGAGCAGTGCGATTCGCTCGATATCCCACGACCGCTGGCGGCGATCAGTCCAGTGCTGCACCCCGTCGTACTCCACTGCGACTTTCCACTCGCGCCAGCCCATGTCGACGCGAATACGCAGTTCGCGAAACTCGATCTGAGTTTCTGGCGCAGGCAGTCCACCACCGACGAGGATCAGGCGCAGCTTGCTCTCCTGCGGCGACTCGGCACCGCCGTCGACCAGTTCGAGGGTCCGACGCAGTTTCGCTACGCCGCGCGCTCCTGGGTGTCGATCCGTTAACGCACTCACATCGCACGGCTTGAGGCCAGTCGCATTCGACAACGCATCCAAGATGGGAATCGCCGTAACCTGCGGGAGGAGCCGACCGATATCGAACGCAGTGCGAGCAGACGTCGTAACGGTCATGCTGGCGGCGAGGCTGACTTCGTCAGCCGCGAGGTCCCACGAATGAGCGACGATGCCCGCAGGCGCATGCCGATCGGCGCGACTGATCTCGGCCGGCGCGGACGCGTCGAGCCACTTGGTGCCGAATGCCGCTGCAGCAGAGAGACCGCACAATGTCGAGCCGGTCGACAGCCAAGCCGCCCGAGCCCGCAGTTGCGCGGTCAGCTCCACGTCACGGCGCAGGTACACGTCGCGGTAGACGGGTCTGTAGTCACGGGCAAGCAGATGCCGAGTGAGATCGCCGCGTCGGACCGCAGCACTGCCGATGATGAGTTCCATGCCGGGCATGCTCGATGACCGTGTCGACGAACGTGGGCCTCGTGCAGCCAAATTGGCGAGAATCTGTGCATAAGGCCCACGCTGGGGACAACGGAAAAGCCCGGCCCCCAGAGGGGAACCGGGCTTTTTCGTTGGACAGACTTAGAAGTCCATGCCGCCCATGCCGCCCATGCCACCGGCGTCGGCCGCGGGAGCGACGGCCTTCTCCGGCTTGTCGGCGACGACAGCCTCAGTGGTGAGGAACAGCGCCGCGATGGACGCCGCGTTCTGCAGCGCCGAGCGGGTGACCTTCACCGGGTCGGCAATGCCGGCCTTGAGCAGGTCCTCGTACACGCCGCTGGCCGCGTTGAGACCGGTGCCGGCCGCAGAGTTGCGAACCTTCTCGGCGACAACGCCCGGCTCCAGGCCGGCGTTGAAGGCGATCTGCTTCAGCGGGGCCTCGAGCGCCACGCGCACGATGTTGGCGCCAGTGGCCTCGTCACCCACGAGCTTGAGCTCGTCGAGCGCCGGAGCCGCCTGCAGCAGAGCCACGCCACCACCGGCGACGATGCCCTCCTCGACCGCAGCCTTGGCGTTGCGCACCGCGTCCTCGATGCGGTGCTTGCGCTCCTTGAGCTCCACCTCGGTGGCAGCTCCGGCCTTGATCACCGCAACACCGCCGGCCAGCTTGGCCAGGCGCTCCTGCAGCTTCTCGCGGTCGTAGTCGGAGTCGCTGTTCTCGATCTCCTGGCGGATCTGCGCCACGCGGCCGGCGATGGCCTCGGAGTCACCAGCGCCCTCGACGATGGTGGTCTCGTCCTTGGTGACGACGATCTTGCGGGCCTGGCCCAGCAGGGAGACGTCGGCGGTCTCAAGCGAGAGGCCGACCTCCTCGCTGATGACCTGACCACCGGTGAGGATCGCCATGTCCTGCAGCATCGCCTTGCGGCGGTCACCGAAGCCCGGAGCCTTGACGGCGACGGACTTGAAGGTGCCCCGGATCTTGTTGACGACCAGGGTGGACAGCGCCTCGCCCTCGACGTCCTCGGCGATGATCAGCAGCGGCTTGCCGGACTGGATGACCTTCTCCAGCAGCGGCAGCAGGTCCTTGACGGTCGAGATCTTGGAGCTGATCAGCAGGATGTAGGGATCCTCCAGGACGGCTTCCTGACGGTCGGCGTCGGTCACGAAGTAACCCGAAATGTAGCCCTTGTCGAAGCGCATACCCTCGGTGAGTTCGAGCTGCAAGCCGAAGGTGTTGGACTCCTCGACGGTGATGACACCCTCGTTGCCGACCTTGTCCATGGCCTCGGCGATCAGGTCGCCGATGGTCTGGTCACCGGCGGAGATTCCGGCGGTGGCGGCGATCTGCTCCTTGGTCTCGACCTCCTTGGCGCTCTTGAGGAGCGTCTCGGTGATCTTGTCGACGGCCTTCTCGATGCCGCGCTTCAGACCGAGCGGGTTGGCGCCGGCCGCGACGTTGCGCAGACCTTCGCGAACCAGTGCCTGGGCCAGAACGGTGGCGGTGGTGGTGCCGTCGCCTGCGACGTCGTCGGTCTTCTTGGCGACTTCCTTGACCAGCTCAGCGCCGATCTTCTCGTAGGGGTCCTCCAGCTCGATCTCCTTGGCGATGGACACACCATCGTTGGTGATCGTGGGGGCGCCCCACTTCTTCTCGAGGACGACGTTGCGGCCCCTGGGGCCCAGCGTCACCCTCACCGCGTCGGCGAGGGCATTCAGACCCCGCTCGAGGCCGCGGCGGGCCTCTTCGTCGTAAGCAATGATCTTGGACATTGCGAAGTGAATCCTCCGGTTGGGGGTTTACACGCTCTTGGCCGGACGCAGTGCCCGCGACGGACGACCGCTGCTGTGTAGGCTTCGGTCTCACCGTCCCGACCTAGCACTCACCGGTCGGGAGTGCCAATGTCATTCTTAGCACTCGGGCATGGCGAGTGCAAGAAGAATCGACCCCTGTTCACCGGGCGCGCACGCCGTCGATGACGACGTCGGTAATCCGTCTGGCCAAGCTCGGCGAACTCTCCGACCACGAGCGTCGCGAGTTCTTCATCCGCAACGACTTCTTCGTCTGGCGACACGCCGGATCGAAATGCGTTGGCGGATCCGCTGGCGCTAGAGTCCATCTCGGTCAGGAAGGAGTCCCACGGGTGCGGGCAGTGGATGCGCCCAGCACCCAGGCATTGCGGGGCTGGCAGCGACGGGCGTTGGTGAAATACCTGACCGCCAAGCCGCGCGACTTCCTGGCCGTCGCCACACCGGGCGCCGGAAAGACGACCTTCGCCCTGCGAATCGTCGCCGAGCTGCTCGCCGAGGGCACCGTCGAGACCGTCACCGTGGTCGTCCCCACCGAACACCTCAAGATCCAGTGGGCCCAAGCCGCGGCTCGGCTCGGAATCGCGCTGGACCCCAAGTTCTCCAACTCCAACTCGCAGACCTCCAGTGAATACCACGGCGTCGTGGTCACCTACGCCCAGGTGGCCAGCCACCCCACCCGGCACCGGGTGCGCACCGAGAACCGCAAGACCTTCGTCGTCTTCGACGAGATCCACCACGGCGGTGACGCCAAGAGTTGGGGTGACGCCATCCGAGAGGCGTTCGACGACGCCACCCGGCGGCTGGCGCTGACCGGGACCCCGTTCCGCAGCGACGACAGCCCGATCCCGTTCGTCACCTACGAAACCGGGCCGGACGGGTTCGCTCGCTCGCAGGCCGACCACGCCTACGGCTACGCCGACGCGCTGGCCGACGGCGTGGTGCGACCGGTGATGTTCATGGCCTACTCCGGGGAAGCCCGCTGGCGCGACAGCGCGGGCGAGGAGCACGCGGCACGCCTGGGCGAGCCGCTGACCGCCGAGCAGACCGCGCGGGCGTGGAAGACGGCGCTGAACCCGGCCGGCGAGTGGATGCCCGCGGTGATCGCCGCGGCCGACACCCGACTGCGCGGTCTTCGCGGGCACGTGCCCGACGCCGGCGGCATGATCATCGCCTCCGATCAGACCGCCGCCCGCGCCTACGCCGATCTGCTGCTGAAGATCACCGGTGAAGCGCCCACGGTGGTGCTCTCCGATGACCCCGGCTCCTCGGAGCGCATCTCGAAGTTCTCCGAAGGCACCTCGCGCTGGCTGGTGGCGGTGCGCATGGTGTCCGAGGGCGTCGACGTGCCGCGACTGGCCGTCGGTGTCTACGCCACCAGCGCGTCGACGCCGTTGTTCTTCGCCCAGGCGATCGGCCGGTTCGTGCGCTCGCGGCGGCCCGGCGAGACGGCCTGCATCTTCCTGCCCTCGGTGCCCAACCTGCTGCTGTTGGCCAGCGAGATGGAGGCCCAGCGCAACCACGTGCTGGGCAAGCCGCACCGCGAGACGCTGGACGATCCGCTGGAGGCGGAGTTGGCCGCGCAGAAGCGCGACGAGCCCGACGACCAGGAGAACAAGATCGAGTACCTGGGCGCCGACGCCGAGTTCGATCAGGTGATCTTCGACGGCTCGTCGTTCGGGACGGCGACCCCGGCCGGCAGCGACGAGGAGGCCGACTATCTCGGCATCCCGGGCCTCCTGGACGCCGCCTCGATGCGAGATCTGTTGCGGCGCAGGCAAGAAGATCAGCTGACCAAGCGGACCGCCAGCGGTGAGGTACCGCGACTGTCGACCCATGGGCAGCTGCGCGATCTGCGTCGTGAGCTCAATACCCTTGTCTCACTGGCCCATCACCGCACCGGCAAGACGCACGGGCAGCTCCACAACGAGCTGCGCCGGGTCTGCGGTGGCCCACCGGTGGCGGCGGCCACCAGCGATCAGCTCAAGGCCCGCATCGAAGCGGTCCGCCGGCTTATGTCGTCGACTTGACGGCGGCCAACCGCCCGAGGTTGGCCAGCGAGTTGTCCAGGTGTTCCGGCGGGAACGGCGGGAACGGCGGGAATGTGATGTTGTCCCGGACCGCCGCCGGCACCTTCGACCAGTCGTAGTGACAATCAGTTTTTCGCCCAGGAAAGTGCAGACCGGCACGAGCGCCGGAATTCATCGCTAGAGGCCGAGCAGTCCCGGCAAATCGGCGACGGTGTCGAGCACATGATTGGGCTGCATCGCGAATTCGTCTGCGGCCCAACGGTCCAGGGTGTCCTGGCGGAACTTTCCGGTGCGCACAAGGACGCCGGTCATGCCGACCACCTGGGCGGCCAGCACGTCGTTGTTGAGGTCGTCGCCGACCATGTACATCTCTTCAGGGTCGACACCGAGACGCGCCGCCGACGCCAGGAACCCGGCCGGCGCGGGCTTGCCCACCGCGGTGGCCTTGCGGCCGGAGGTCTGCTCCATCCCGATCAGGTACATCCCGGTGTCGATGCGCAGGCCATCGGTGGTGGTCCATGCGGTGCTGCGGTGCATGGCCACCACCGGAACACCCTGCGTCATCCATTCGTAGACCCGGCTCAGCGTCAGGTGGCTGTATTCCGGTCCGGCCCCGCCGAGCAGAATCACATCCGGGGTTTCCGGGACGACGCCGTCGTTGTAGATCACCGAGTCGACGATGTCGATGCCCGGCATGTCTTCGGTGATCTGGCCGTTGTTGACCAGAAAACATCGGGCATCGGGGTAGGTCGCCCGCACGTAGTCGGCGGTCAGCGCCGCCGCGGTGATCACCTCGTCGGGTCTTACTGCCATGCCGGCCGCGCACAGCGCCGAGGCGATCTGCTGGCGGGTCCGGGTGGTGGTGTTGGTCAGATACGACCGCGCGACCTGGTGGTCGGCCAGTGCCCGCAGTGCCTCGGCGGCGCCGGGGATCGGCTTCCAGGAGGTCACCAGAACGCCATCGATGTCGAACAACACCCCACCGATGGCCATACCGCGACAGTAAACGCCCGCGGCTCGTGTGCAAGTTGGACCGACGTATCGTCAAGCACATGAGCGCGCCGCCGTCATCGCAGGCTCGAATTCCGGTATCGGCGGTCCGCAACCCGGAGAAGGGGGCCGACGTCATCCTCCAGCAGCGCGGCAATCTCAAGCTGGTCGGCTCCAGTCCCCGCTCGCACGATCCCGAACTACGGCAGCGGCTGTGGGCGGTGTCCGAAGAGCTCACCGGCGTCACCTTCCCGCTCTGATGCGCACCGTCGAGGAGCATCAACGCGTCGTCGCCGAGCTGATCGCGGCACGGCCCGCCGTCACCGTGGGACTGGCCGAGGCCGAGGGCCGGGTGCTGGCCGGCGATGTGGCCGCACCGCTGTCGCTGCCGGTGTTCGACAACTCGGCGATGGACGGCTACGCGGTGCGCGCGCAAGACGTCGCCGGAGCATCCGACGCCGCGCCCGTGAAACTTCCTGTGGCCGACGACATTCCAGCTGGGCGCACCGACCCGCTGTCGCTGGCACCGGGCACCGCGCACCGGATCATGACCGGGGCGCCGCTGCCGTCGGGCGCGACGGCGGTGGTCCCGGTGGAATTCACCGACGGCGGGACCGACACTGTCGAGATCCGGGCGACGGCGCGCGAGGGCCAGCACATCCGGCTCGCCGGTGAGGACGTGACCGCGGGGACGACGGTGCTGCGCGCCGGCCACGTGGTCAGTCCGGCCGCGCTCGGGCTGGCCGCCGCGCTGGGCCTGGGGCGGCTGACCGTGCTGCCGCGCCAGCGCGTATTGGTGATGTCGACCGGTTCGGAACTGGTGTCGGCCGGCACCGAACTCAAGCCCGGCCAGATCTATGAGTCCAACGCCGTCATGCTGGCCGCCGCCGCGCGTGAGGCCGGTGCCGAGGTGGTGGCCACCCCGACGTCGAGCGACGACGTCACCCAATTCAGCACGGTGCTCGAGGGGTATGCCGGGCAGGCCGACCTGATCATCACCACCGGCGGGGTGAGCGCGGGTGCCTACGAGGTGGTCAAGGACGCCTTCGGTGGCAGTGGAGGTGTGGAGTTCGTCAAGGTCGCCATGCAGCCCGGCATGCCGCAGGGCGCCGGACGGCTCCACAGAGCCGCTGGGCCGGCGACATCAGACCCAGGCACCCCGATCGTGACGCTGCCCGGCAACCCGGTCAGCGCGCTGGTGTCCTTCGAAGTGTTCGTCCGGCCCGCCCTGCGCGCGGCGATGGGCCTGCCCAATCCGCACCGGCCACGGCGCAACGCCGTGCTGACCGAGGGATTGACCTCGCCGAAGGGCAAGCGCCAGTTCCGCCGGGGCGTCTACGACCCCACGGCGGGGACGGTCACCACCTACGGCCCGCCGGCCTCGCACCACCTGCGGTGGCTGGCATCGGCGAACTGCCTGCTGGAGATCGCCGAGGACGTCACCGAGATGGCGGCCGGCGAACCGGTCCAGCTGTGGGACCTTTCCTGACAACGGCCCGCACGTAGAATCACCGCCGATGGCCAGACGACCTCGCACAGCGGACGACAACATGAAGTCCGGCCCGCAGCGGCTGGCAGCGCTGGTGCGCTCCTCGGTTCCACCGGTCCACCGCGCCGGTCTGCCGTTCATCTCGGCTGGGTTGGTGGTCGCGGCCGTCGGTCACCGCAACCGCTGGGTGCGCCGTGCCGGGCTGGCCGTCGCGGTCGCCAACGCCGGCTTCTTCCGGCATCCGCCGCGCAAGCCACCGAGCCGCCCCGGTGTGGTCGTGGCCCCCGCCGACGGGCTGATCTGCCTGATCGAAGAGGCCGAGCCGCCGGCGGAGCTGGGCCTGGGCACCGGTCCGGTACCCCGGGTGAGCATCTTCCTGTCTTTGCTCGATGCTCATGTACAGCGCATACCGATCAGCGGCGAGGTCGTCGACGTGCAGTATCGCCCGGGTAGCTTCCATTCGGCCGATCTCGCGGCCGCCAGTGAGGACAATGAACGCAACAGTGTGCTCATCCGCACTCCGGAAGGACGGGACGTGGTGGTCGTACAGATCGCCGGGCTGATCGCGCGTCGCATCATCTGCGACGTCCACGCCGGAGACAGAGTCGCCATCGGCGACACCTACGGGCTGATCCGGTTCGGCTCCCGGCTCGACACCTACCTGCCCGCGGGCTCGCAGATCCTGGTCGAACCGGGCCAGCGGGCGCTGGCCGGCGAGACGGTATTGGCCCAGTTGCCGTGATCAAACCCCGCCCCCGTGCGCTCATCAGTTCCCGGTTGCTGCCCAGCGCCGTGACGGTGCTGGCCATCTGCCTGGGTCTGACCTCGGTGAAGTACGCGCTGGACAACCGGCCCACCGAGTCGATGGCCCTGCTGGCCGCCGCGGCGATCCTCGACGCGCTCGACGGGCGCATCGCCCGGGTGCTCAAGGCCACCTCCCGGATGGGCGAAGAGATCGACTCGCTGGCCGACGCGGTGAACTTCGGCGTGGCGCCGGCGTTCATCGTGTGGGCGCTGCTGCTGTCCAACACCCGGGTCGGCTGGATCGTGGTCCTGCTCTACGCCGTGTGCATCGTGCTGCGACTGGCTCGCTACAACGCCCTGCTCGACGCCGACCTACCGGCCTACACCAAGGAGTACTTCGTCGGCATGCCCGCACCGGCGGGGGCCATCGGCGCCATCGGCCCGCTGGCCGCCAAGATGCAGTGGGGCGATGGCTGGTGGACCTCCTACTGGGCGGTGTCGCTGTGGATGGTCGGCGTTTCACTGCTCGTGGTCAGTCGTATCCCGATGCGCAAGATCCACACGTTCGCGGTGCAGCCCAACGTGGTGGCTCCGCTGTTGGCACTGCTGGCCATCGGGGTGGCCGCGGCATTCGTCTTCCCGTACCTGGTGATCCTGGTGACCATCGCCGCCTACGTCATCCACATCCCGTTCGCCGTGCGCAGCCAGCGCTGGGTGGCCGCGCACCCCGAGGCCTGGAACGACCGGCCGCGCCAGCAGCGTGCCGCCCGGCGGGCGACCCGGCGCGCACAGCACCCCAACCGCCGGTCGGTGGCCCGGCTCGGCCTGCGTAGACCGGGCCGCTGAGCGATGTCCGATCTGAGCTTCGCCGGCGCACCTCCACCGGCCTCGAGTCTGGCACTGACGGCGCGGCTGAACACCGCGGCGCTGGATTCGCGGCGCGGTGTGGTGCGGCTGCATCCCGAGGCCATCGCCGCTCTCGGCATCCGTGAGTGGGATGCGGTGTCGCTCACGGGTTCTCGCACCACCGCCGCGGTGGCCGGAGTGGCGCCGCCGGGCACCCCGGCCGGCACAGCCCTGCTCGACGACGTGATGTTGTCCAACGCCGGCCTGCGGGAGGACACTACGGTGCTGGTCTCGGCCGTGACCGTCTACGGCGCACGGTCAGTGACGGTGCGCGGATCGACCTTGGCCACCCAGTCGGTGTCGTCGGCGACGCTGCGCCAGGCGCTGCTGGGCAAAGTGATGACGGTGGGCGACACGGTCTCGCTGCTGCCGCGCGACCTCGGCCCGGGCACCTCGACGTCGCGGGCCAGTTCGGCGCTGGCGTCCTCGGTGGGCATCACGTGGACCTCCGAGCTGCTGACCGTAACCGGAACGGATCCCGCGGGACCGGTGAGCGTGCAACCCAATTCGTCGGTCACCTGGGGTGACGGTAGGACTCCGACGCAGGCACCCGGCGCCGCGGTGAGCCCGCCCATGGTGTGGCCGCAAGCCCCGCCGGTGTCCATCGACGACCTCAAAGGCCAGCATGTGCAGGCCGGCCGGCTCGCCGAATGGCTCAAGCTGGCCCTCGACGAGCCCGCCCTGCTGGAAAAGCTTGGCGCCAAACCGAATCTGGGTGTACTGATCACCGGACCAGCCGGCGTGGGCAAGGCCACGCTGGTGCGCGCGGTGTGCGCGGGGCGCCGCCTGGTCGAACTCGACGGTCCCGACACCGGCGCACTGGCCGCCCCCGACCGGCAGAAGGCCGTCGCCGACGCCGTTGCCACCGTCTGCAACGGCGGTGGCGTGCTGCTGATCACCGACATCGACGCGCTGCTGCCCGCACCGGCCGAGCCGGTCGCCACGATGATTCTGGCCGAGTTGCGAAAGGCGGTCGCAGCGCCCGGCGTGGCGATGGTGGCCACCTCCCAGCAGCCCGACGTACTCGACTCGCGGCTGCGCGGCCCGGACCTGTGCGACCGCGAGCTCGGCCTGAGTCTGCCCGACGGCGCCACCCGCAAGGCGCTACTGGAGGTGCTGCTGCGCGACGTTCCGGCCCAGGACATCAAGCTGGATGAAATCGCGGACCGTACGCCAGGATTCGTGCGCGCTGATCTGGCGGCGCTGGTGCGGGAGGCTGCGATGCGGGCGGCGGCACGCGCCAGTGAGGACGGCAAGCCGCCGACGCTGACCCAGGAGGACCTCAAGGGTGCGCTGACGGTGATCCGGCCGCTGTCCCGCTCGGCCACCCAGGAGGTCTCGGTCGGCTCGGTCACCCTCGACGACGTCGGCGACATGGCCGAGACCAAGCAGGCGCTCACCGAGGCGGTGTTGTGGCCGCTGCAGCATCCCGACACCTTCGCCCGCCTCGGGGTGGACCCGCCGAAAGGTGTTCTGCTGTATGGCCCTCCGGGTTGCGGCAAGACCTTCGTGGTGCGGGCGCTGGCCAGCTCCGGCCGGCTGAGCGTGCACGCCGTCAAAGGTGCCGAACTGATGGACAAGTGGGTGGGCTCGTCGGAGAAGGCGGTCCGTGAATTATTCCGGCGGGCAAGGGATTCCGCGCCGTCGCTGGTGTTCCTCGACGAGATCGATGCGCTGGCACCGCGGCGCGGACAGAGCTTCGACTCCGGCGTGACCGACCGGGTGGTGGCGGCACTGCTGACCGAACTCGATGGTATCGAGCCTCTGCGCGACGTGGTGGTGCTCGGTGCCACCAACCGCCCCGATCTGATCGATCCGGCGCTGCTGCGGCCGGGCCGCCTGGAGAAGCTGGTGTTCGTCGAGCCACCGGATGCTGAGGCGCGCAAGGAGATTCTGCGTACGGCGGGCAAGTCGGTGCCGCTGTCCAAGGGGGTCGACCTCGACGCGCTGGCCGGCGATCTGGACGGCTACAGCGCGGCAGACTGCGTGGCACTGCTGCGCGAGGCCGCGCTGACTGCGATGCGGCGTTCGATCGACGCCGCCGACGTCACCGCCGAAGATGTCGCCAAGGCACGCGAATCCGTGCGGCCCTCACTGGATCCGGCTCAGGTCGAGGCGCTGCGGGCCTTCGCCGCAGGCCGCTGACAATGCCGGTCTCGACTGTGAGTCCAGCGCTGACCACTTGATGTTCGGACACGCTGTCAGTCCAGCACTGAGGCTGGACCGTTTATCCACAGATCCCGTTTCATCCACAGGTCGGCCACTGGACCGAAATCATCGAATGTTTGTTCGATAGCCTGGGTTCATGGATGGCGCCGGACTGTTGACCGCCGAGGCGGTGCACGCTGCGGTTCGCGCGGAACTTGACGCGGTAGACGCGGCCTATGACCGCCTGCGCGCGACGTGTACCGATCTGGCGGGCAATGCCTTTCGCGTCGAGGTGGCCGGACGCCTGGAGGCCCAGCACCGTCTCAACCGTGGGTTGTCCTACCGGATGTTCGGTGAGATAGCGGCCCCGGTCGACGGTTGCGACAATCCGGGATCGCCGGCCGGTGTCAAGGTGCGAGACGTGCTTGCATCCCGATTGCGGCTGACCGCCGGGGAGGTCAGGCGGCGTTTCCGGGTGGCGGCACGAATCCGCCCCCGCCGGTCGCTGACCGGACCGCCGGTGGCCCCGGAACTGCCCGAACTGGCCGACGCCGTCAACGCCGGCGAGCTGAGTGACGACCACATCGCCGCGGTGTGCCGCGCGCTCGACGGACTGCCCGCCGCGGTCTCGGCTGCCCAGAAGGAGAAAGCCGAACGAACGCTGGTCGGCCACGCGAGGTCACAGGATGCACAGTTCGTCACCGCGATCGGCACGGTCATCGCGGACTGCCTCAACCCCGACGGTAACTTCACCGACGAGGACCGCGCCCGGCGACGCGGGCTCGCGCTGGGACGGCAAGGACCGGACGGGATGAGTCGGCTGACCGGCTGGCTGGACCCGGAGGCACGGGCCTACCTGGAGGCGGTGGGCGCTGTGGTCCGACCGGGCCGGCACCACCCCGATGGCGATGCCGAACGAGACAGAAGAAGCCCCGAACAGCGTTGCCACGACGCGATCAAGCTCGCGTGCAAGACGGCGATCGCATCCGGAGGACTCGGGCAGCACCGCGGCGCACCCATCTCTGTCGTGGTGACGACGACGCTGGCCGAACTCGAGCAGGCCGCGCGCGCAGCGGTTGATCCGGCCGTGCCGATGCCGCCGTCGGCAAGGACCGGCGGCACAGGTCGCCTCCCGATGCGCGAGCTGATCCGGCTGGCCGGCGAGTCGATCCACTACCTCGCGGTATTCGAAGATCATTCGGCCCGCCCGCTCTATCTGGGCCGCAGCAAGCGGCTGGCCACCACCGACCACCGCATCATCTGCCACGCTCGCGACCGCGGTTGCACCAAACCCAACTGCTTCGTGCCCGGCTGCGACTGCGAGATCCACCACGCGCACGAGTGGAGTGCCGGCGGACCCACCGACGCGGACAATCTCTTCTTCGGCTGCGGCTGCGACCACGCAGCCGCGAGCGACGGCACCTACACCACGACCGTCATGGACGATGGCCGCATCGCCTGGTCCGACGGCACCGGGCCACCCCGCGTCAATGACGTCCACCACCCCGAACGATTGCTCGACAATGGCGAGGACGACGACGGCTGAGGCGCGCTATCGGATCGGGCAGCCATTAGATTGGCATGCGGTGAGCACTGAAAGTGCTTTGTGCTCATACTCTTTCGGCGCCGACAAGGACTCGCTGCGTGCGGCGGGTCGGCAGGCAAGAATTATGCGGCGGGGTCAACAACGTAGACTGGCAGTCAATACCTAGCCGAAATCCTTGGCTGACACCCCGACCGACCCCCAGATCGGAGTGCCATGCTCGTGATCCTGCTCGCGCATGCGATCGCCGCCGCGGTGGCGCCGCTGCTCGTGCACCGCTGGGGACGGCTGGCCTTCTATCCGCTGGCACTGGTGCCCGCGGCCTCGCTGATCTGGGTGAGCCTGAACTGGCCGCAGGCCGGGCGACCCGCCCCGGCCGTCGACATTCCGTGGGTGCCCGAACTGTCGATGAACATCACCCTGCGATTCGACACGCTGTCCGCGGTGATGAGCGTGCTGGTGCTCGGCATCGGCGCTCTGGTGCTGTTCTACTGCGCGGAGTACTTCCATCACCGCGACGGGCACACCGAGAACCGCCTGCCGAGCTTCGCCGCTGAACTCGTCGCCTTCTCCGGGGCGATGTTCGGCCTGGTGGTCACCGACAACATGCTGCTGCTCTACACGTTCTGGGAGCTGACGACGGTGTTGTCGTTCCTGCTCGTCGGCCATTACGCCGAGCGGGCCACCAGCCGCCGTGCCGCCATGCAGGCGCTGCTGGTCACCACCGCCGGCGGCCTGGCGATGCTGGCCGGAATCGTCATCCTCGGCCACACCGCCGGAACCTATCTGCTCTCGCAACTGGTGCTCGCGCCCCCGCACGGGGTGGCCGTCGGCGTCGGCGTCGTGCTGGTGCTCATCGGGGCGCTGTCGAAATCGGCCATCGTGCCGTTCCACTTCTGGCTGCCCGGCGCCATGGCCGCACCCACCCCGGTCAGCGCGTACCTGCACGCCGCCGCCATGGTCAAGGCCGGGGTCTACCTCATCGCCCGGCTGGCTCCCGGCTTCGCCGACTCCCCCGGCTGGCGCCCGACCGTCATCACCCTCGGCCTGGTGACCATGCTGCTTGCCGGCTGGCGCGCAGTGCGCGAGTACGATCTCAAGCTCATCCTCGCCTTCGGCACGGTCAGCCAACTCGGCTTCATCTCCGTGATGGTGGGCGGGGGCGGCCGGGACCTGATGCTGGCCGGGCTGGCCATGCTGTGCGCACACGCGCTGTTCAAGGCCACGCTGTTCATGGTGGTCGGCGTGATCGACCACTCCACCGGCACCCGCGACATCCGCAGACTGGCCTGGCTGGGCCGCCGGATGCCGGGGTTGTTCGTCATCGCCGCCGGCGCGACGGCGAGCATGGCCGCGCTGCCCCCGTTTCTGGGCTTCGTCGCCAAAGAGGCCGACTTCGAGACCATCGCGCACAGCGGGTCGCTGGGCGCCTGGGCACCGGTGGTGCTGGCGGGTGTGGTGTTCGGCTCGGTGTTCACCACCATCTATTCGCTGCGGTTCCTGTGGGGGGCGTTCGCGCGCAAGGGTTCGCGCGGCCCGACGACCCTGGTGGCCAACCTGCACCGGCCGCCGGCGACGTTCCTGATCCCACCGGCGATCCTCGCCGCAGCCGGCTTGTTCTTCGGCCTGGCCCCCAGTCGGCTCGACCACACCCTCGACGACTACGCCGGCACCCTGCCCGCCGCGGGTCCCGGCGACGGCGACTACACGTTGGAACTCTGGCACGGCTTCGGGCTCCCGGTGCTGCTGTCGATCGTCGTCTTGGCGGCCGGCACCGCGGCCTTCTTCAGCCGCGAACGGCTGCGCCGGGCCCGCATCGGCCGTTACCAGCCGCTGGCCAACGCCGACCGCGTCTACGACGCGATCATCCGCGGGGCCGACGTGGCGTCGGTGCGGCTGACGGCGGTCACCCAGCGCGGTTCGATCCCGATCACCCAGTCGGTGATCCTGTCCACGCTGGTGCTGCTGCCCGTCGCGGTCCTCCTGCTCGGCGCACGCGATCAGCCCGATTTCCGGCTGTGGGATTCCGTCGTCCAACCCGTGGTCGGCCTGCTCATCCTTGCCGCGGCCGTCGCTGCCACGGTGATGCGGAACCGACTGGCGGCGGTGCTCCTCGTCGGCATCACCGGCTACGGCTGCGGCGTGATCTTCGCCCTGCACGGCGCGCCCGACCTGGCGCTGACGCAGTTCCTGGTGGAGACCCTGACCCTGGTGATCTTCTTGCTGGTGCTGCGGACGCTGCCGGCCGAGGCCGACGAGGCGGGCGTCAAGCGCAATCGGCTGCCCAAGGCGCTGCTCGCCCTGGCCGTCGGCGCCACCGTCGCCGCGCTGGCGGTCTCCGCCCAGGCCGCCCGCACCACCACCCCGATCGCCGAGCTGCTACCCGACGCCGCTTACTACCGCGGTCACGGCGCCAACACCGTCAACGTCCTGTTGGTCGACATCCGTGCCTGGGACACCCTCGGGGAGATCTCGGTGCTGGTGGTCGCCGCCACCGGCGTGGCCTCGCTGGTGTTCCGTAATCGCCGGTTCGGTTCGGCGCCAAGGGTTTCCGACGCCGTCCAGCCCGACATCGGCGCTTTGCCACCGGTGCCGTACAGCCCGTCGGTCAGCGATACCACCTGGCTGCGCGGCAGCGAGTTGCGCGACCCGCGCTACCGCTCGCTTGTGCTCGAGGTCGCGACCCGGATGATCTTCCCGCTCATCATGGTGCTGTCGGTGTACTTCTTCTTCACCGGGCACAACAGCCCCGGCGGCGGATTCGCCGGCGGGCTGACCGCCGGTCTGGCGCTGGTGCTGCGGTACTTGGCCGGCGGACGCTACGAACTCGGCGAGACCCTGCCGCTGGACGCCGGCAAGATCCTCGGCGCCGGGCTGGCGCTGTCGGCGGGCACCGCGGTGGGTTCGATGCTGCTCGGCGCGCCTGCTCTGTCCTCGGCGGTGATCTCGCTGCAGCTGCCGCTGCTCGGCACGGTCAAGATCGTCACCGCGCTGTTCTTCGACCTGGGCGTGTACCTCATCGTGGTCGGCCTGGTGCTCGACGTGCTGCGCAGCCTCGGGGCGCGCATCGACGTCGAGATGGCCGAGACGTCGAGCGTCTCCGAGAAGGTGGGGACGTCGTGATCGCCTACCTTGTTCCCCTCGTCATCATCGGCGGCCTCATCAGTTGCGGGGTGTACCTGCTGCTCTCACGCAACCTGACCCGAATGTTGTTGGGACTGTTGCTCGTCGGCAATGCCGTCAACCTGTTGATCCTCACCGTCGGCGGCCCGTCGGGCAATCCCCCGGTCCGCGGCCGCGCGAGCGGCTCGGCGACTACTACGGCAGACCCGTTGGCGCAGGGCATGATCCTGACTGCGATCGTGATCGCAATGGGCATCGCCGCATTCGTGCTCGCCCTGACCTACCGCTCGTTCCGGTTGACGACCGAAGAGGAAGTCGGCAACGACCCTGAGGACACCCGGGTCTCCAAGCTGTCCGACGAGGAGGCGTCCTTCATCGACGAGGATGCACCGGCGCCCGTCCCGGCCCGAGACACCGACGAGCCCGACGAGTTGGACGCGCTGCCCGGGCATGAGGGGTCACGATGACTCAGCGAGAAGCGAAGGCGGATCGCGCATGAGCATCGCGGGTGTTCTCATGCCTTTGCCGGTACTGATCCCCCTGGCGGCCGCCGCGCTGACGTTGATCGCGGGACGCCAACCCAGGCTGCAGCGGCTGATCACCGTGGTCGCGCTCAGCGCGGTGCTGGCGGTGTGCGCGGTTCTGGTGTACCTCACCGACCGCGACGGCACCCAGGCGCTGCACGTCGGCGGGTGGGGGCCAACCGATGCCGGGCTGGGCCCGGTCGGCATCACGCTGGTGGCCGACCGGCTGACGGCGCTGATGCTGGTGGTCTCCGCGATCGTCCTGCTTGCGGTGGTGTTCTACGCCATCGGCCAGGGCATCCGTGACGGCGACGACCGCCAGCCGGTGTCGATCTTCCTGCCCACCTATCTCGTGCTGTCCGCCGGCGTGTGCACGGCCTTCCTGGCCGGTGACCTGTTCAACCTCTATGTCGGCTTCGAGGTGCTGCTCTCGGCGAGCTTCGTGCTGCTGACCATCGGCGCCAGCCAGGAGCGGGTCCGCGCCGGCATCGCCTACGTGATGGTGTCGATGGTATCCTCGCTGATCTTCCTGATCGGTCTGGCGCTGATCTACGCCACCGCCGGCACGTTGAACATGGCCGAACTCTCGGTGCGCCTGCACGACATCAGCAGCGGCACCCGCGGCGCCCTGTTCGCGGTTCTCCTGGTGGCCTTCGGCATCAAGGCGGCGGTGTTCCCGCTGTCGTCCTGGTTGCCCGACTCCTACCCCACCGCGCCGGCACCGGTGACCGCGGTGTTCGCCGGGCTGCTGACCAAAGTCGGTGTGTACGCGATCATCCGGGCCCACTCCCTGCTGTTCCCCGCCGGCGGCCTGGACCGGGTGCTGCTGGTCGCAGCCCTGCTGACCATGCTCGTGGGCATTCTCGGTGCGATCGCACAGAGCGACATCAAACGTCTGCTGTCCTTCACGCTGGTCAGCCACATCGGCTACATGGTGTTCGGCATCGCGCTGTCCAGCCGGCTGGGGATGTCCGGTGCGATCTACTACGTGGCCCACCACATCGTGGTGCAGACGACGCTGTTCCTGGTGGTCGGCCTGATCGAACGACAAGCCGGCGCCTCCACGCTGCGCCGGCTGGGCGGGCTGGCCGCCGCCAGCCCCTTGCTGGCGTTCGTGTTCTTGGTTCCGGCATTGAATCTCGGTGGTATACCGCCCTTTTCCGGGTTCATCGGGAAGGTGGCTCTACTGGAGGCGGGAACCCAGGAGGGCTCGGTCCTCGCGTGGCTGCTGGTCGCGGGTTCGGTGGTGACCAGCCTGCTGACGCTGTACGTGGTGGCCAGGGTGTGGTCCAAGGCGTTCTGGCGGGCCCGTGCCGACGCCCCGGAAGGCGCGATGGCCGACTCCGCCCCCTCGGCGCTGCTGGACGACTACTCGCAGGATGTGGCGTTCGACGACCGCGGTGACGTCGGCCGGATGCCCGTCGGAATGGTCGCTCCGACAATGGGTCTCATCGCCGTCGGGCTGGCGCTGACGGTGGCCGCCGGCCCGATCTTCGGCTACAGCGACCGCGCAGCCGACGAGGTGCTCGACCGCGGCCAGTACATCAGCGCGGTGCTGGGGACACGGCTATGAGGGCATGGACGCTTCGCATCTGGGTACCGGTCTGGCTGACCCTGGTGTGGCTGTTGTTGTGGGGCACCGTGTCTGCGGCCAACGTGATCTCCGGACTGGCGGTCGCGCTGCTGATCACCCTGCTGTTGCCGCTACCGGCGGTTCCGGTGCAGGGCAGACTGCACCCGCTGTCGCTGCTGTGGCTGGCGCTCAACGTGGGGTGGTGGCTGGTGGTCTCCTCGACCCAGGTGGCCTGGCTGGCGCTGCGCCCGGGACCACCGCCCTTGTCGGCGGTGCTGCGGGCGCGCCTGGCGCTGAAATCCGATCTGGTCCTCGCGCTGGGGGTCAACATCATGAACCTCACCCCGGGCACCATCGTCCTGGAGATCGACCAGGCCCGCCGCCTGGTGTACGTCCACGTGCTCGACGTCGGCTCGAAGCGGTCGGTGGACCGGTTCTACCAGCAGGTGTCCGAGCTGGAGCGGCTGCTCGTGGCGTCCTTTGAGCGGGGGTCCGAATGGCAGCCTGCCGCAAGCGAATCCGCGGAGGACCAGCCGTGAGAACTCGACGTTCGGCGGTGATGAGGTGACTGTCGTGTGGGTTGTTGCGGGCGTGCTGCTGACCGCGGCGGCGGCGGCGACCATGATCCGGCTGCTGGCCGGGCCGAGCACCCTGGACCGGCTGGTGGCCGTGGACACGCTCGTGGCAGTGACGATGTGCAGCATCGGCACCTGGGCTGCGTTCACCCTCGACACGACGGTGACCTACAGCCTTGCCGCGCTTGCGTTGATCAGTTTCGTCGGCTCGGTCAGCGTGACCCGCTTCCGCGTGCCCGACATCGACCGGCAGGAGCCGCGATGAACGTCCTCGACGTCGTCACCGCCGCGCTGGTGCTCGGCGGTTCGGCGCTGGCGCTGACCGCCGCCGTCGGGGTGGTGCGTTTCCCCGACACGCTGACCCGGATGCACGCCGCCACCAAGCCTCAGGTGCTGGGCCTGCTGCTGGTGCTCGGTGGGGCGGCGATCCGGCTGCGCGGCAACGTCGACATCGGGATGATCATCCTGACGGCGATGTTCACCCTCATCACCGCACCGGTGGTTGCGCACCGAGTCGGACAGCTGGCATACCGTGAACAGAACATCCGCGACGACCTGCTGACTCGGGACGAGATGAGCGATTTCACCGATGGGGCGGAACGGGACTCGTGAGCCGGACCGACGACGACAGCTGGGACATCACCGAGGGCGTCGGCGCCACCGGGCTGGCCGTGGCCCGGGCGCGGGCACTGGAGTCGGAGGCGGAAGTGACCGCCGGCTACTCCTCCTCCGCGATCTGGAATTCCACCATCGCCGCAACGGTTTCCAGCGCGTCGGTAAGCACCTCCACGCGCTCAGCCAGGGTCGGTGCGGCCAGCAGCGCGTAGCGGTCGGCCTGGCCCATCGGCACCCGCGAGGCCAGCGCGTAGATGTGCCGGGACGGGTCGTCGGCAATCTCGGGTTCGACCGCCAATGCGTCGGGGCGCAGCTGCGCGCCCCGGGAACTGACGATCCGCTCGAACAGCGCCAGTATCCGGTCGATTACCTCACCGATCAGTTCGGCGGTCACCGGCGGGCCCGGCTCGTCCGGCCAGGGCCGCGCGGCCGCGCGCGGATACGGATCGTCGGGAAGCCACTCGTCAATTCGAATACGTTCCCCCACAACGGTATTCAACTGGTACTGCCCCAAGCCGTGATCGGCGTACTCGACGATATGAGCCAGTGCGCCGACGTCGCTGCGCACGTCACCCCCACCGACTTCGCGACCACGAGTGATCAGCACGACACCGAACGCGGGGTCGTCCATCGCCAGGCAGTCGCGCACCAGCTGCGAGTAGCGCGGCTCGAAGATCCGCAGCGGCAGCACCTCGCCGGGCAGCAGCGCCGACTGCAGCGGGAACATCGGCTGTCCGGCGGTACTCATCGCAGGCCTTGGCCAACCAGGATGTCGCGGACCGGAGCGCTCGGGTCGACGAAGGTGCACAATGCGCCCGCGACCCCCACCCAGATCTCGGGGTTCATCGCGATGAGCGTGTTGCCCTTCTCCCCGATGGCCTTGATCACCTCACCGCGGGTGGCCTCGTCCATGGCCAGGTATTGGCGGCAGGTGGTGCTGGCCAGGTCAGCGGGCGGCAGGGGCTTGCCCGCCTGGCCCGGCGCCGCGACCGGCGTCCCGGGGATCGGCGTGGCGCAACCGGCGCCGGTCACGACGACCGCCGCAATCAGCACCGCCGTCCCTACTCGGCGGATTGCCATGCGGCGCCTCCCCGGTCTGACAAGTCGGCTCCTCCTCGGGTCTGCAGGGCCCGCATCGTCGCCTCCCAAAGCTAGATGTCCAGCTCGTGCACCAGCGAGTCGACCACCGCACGCAGGTCGCCGCCGTTCTCCTCGGCCACCCGGTGCTGGCGCTGATACGACGCCCCGCGCCGGGGGATCTCGGCGACTGCGGCCAACTCGTCGGCGCAGTGCAGGGACTCGGCCACCGGCTGCAGCCGGGTCAACAGGTCGTCGAGGTCCTCGGTGACCAGCCGCTCGTTGCTGTCGGCGTCGAGGATGATGATGGCGTCCAGCCCGTAGCGCGCCGCGCGCCACTTGTTCTCCTGCACGTGCCACGGCGGCATCACCGGCAACTGCTCACCGGCGTCGAGCCGGCGGTCCAGGTCGACGATCAGGCAGTGCGTCAGCGCCACCAGGGCCGAGAGCTCGCGCAGGTTGGACACCCCGTCGAAGACGCGTACCTCGACGGTGCCCAGATGCGGCGAAGGCCGCACGTCCCAGCGGATTTCGTTGATGTGGTCGATGGTGCCGGTTTTCTTCTGGTCGTACACGAACCGTTCAAACTGCCGCCAGGTCTCGAACTGGAACGGCAGCCCGGCGGTGGGCAGCTGCTGGAACATCATCGACCGATTGGAGGCGTAACCGGTGTCCGCGCCCGCCCAGAACGGTGAGGACGCCGACAGCGCCAGCAGGTGCGGGTACTGGTTGAGCAGGGAGGAGATGATCGGCATCACCTTGTGCGCCGAGGAGACTCCGACGTGGACGTGCACACCCCAAATCAGCATCTGGCGTCCCCACCACTGGGTCCGCTTGATCAGCTCGGCGTAGCGGGGCGCGTCGGTCAGCTTCTGGGCGGACCACTCGGCGAAGGGGTGGGTGCCCGCGCAGAACAGCTCCATGCCGCGGTCGTGCACGATGCCGCGTACGTCCCGCAGGGTCGAGCGCAGGTCGGCCATCGCCTCGTCGACGGTGTCGCAGACACCGGTGACGATCTCGACGGTGTTGCGCAGCAGTTCCTTGTGCACGTGCGGGTTCTCGCCGAGGTCGGCGATCACCGAGGCACCCTCGTTACTCAGGTCGCGCGTTTCGGCATCGATGAGAGCGAACTCCCACTCCACGCCGAGCGTCGGGCGCGGCGAGCCGGCGAAGTCGATTCTCGCGGCTGAGCGCCGGCCGGAGGGCGTGCTAGCTGGAGCTGAGGACACCGCACGCCACGCGCCTGGCGGCACCGCCGGTGGCATCGGCTGCGATCGTGTCGGACTTGTCGTAGATGACGATGGCCGACTTGTCGCCGTCAAGCAGTTCGTCCTCCTTGAAGGCGTCGGTGGTGGTGACCAGCATGCCGGTGCCGTCGCCGCGGATCTGCAGCGGCACGAGCGGGCCGTTCTGGCCGGTGCCGCCGATCGGGTCACCGGCGGACAGGAAGTCCCCGGGGTTGCCGCCGGCTGGGCCCACCGAGTTGGGCTCACACTTGCCCGCCGAGGTCAGCTGCAGGTTGTGCAGGCCCGGTGCAAGCTGTCCGGCCCCGGTGGTCTGCACGGTGACGGTAGCAAACTTCTCGCTGAAGTCGATGGTGGCGGCGGCGAACTGGGTGCCGTCCACTCCGGTGATGACCGCGTTGATGGTCTTCTTCTCGACGGTCACCTGGTCGTTCTGGGGTGCGGCCTCGGCCGAGGGGTTGGGCGAACCCATCCAGACGGGTGGGGTGGTACCTGGCTGCGTCGCGACGGGCTCGTTCGGCGAACAAGCGGTCAGCAACGCGACGGGCGCAACGAACAGGACGGCGGTGACAGTTTTCAGCTGGCTGACGGGCTTAACCATGGGACGAACTCTATCCCGTCGCGAGAACGATCACGCCCGGAGGCTGCTCGGCGATTTCCGGAATTCGCGGTTGCACGGGTGCGTCGAGAACCTTGGCCACCGCCTCGGCGGCGGCCTGTTCGCCTTCGGCGCTGCCGAAGTAAACCGTCGTCGCGGTCACCCCGGGCACGCTGAGGTTGGTGGTCTCGGTGACGTTCCAGCCGGCCTCCTTGAGCCGGTCACCGACGCGCGCGGCCACGCCCTCCTGGCTGCCGACGTTGAAAACCCGCACGTCAGCCTTGGGCGCCGGGGCGGTCGACGTCTTGGCGCTGGTGGTGGCGGTCCGAACCGAGGAGCTGTCATCGGTGCTGTCGTTGGTGCCGGTCCCCATCGCCTGGAATCCGACCAGCAGAAAGATGACGCCCAGGAACAGCAGCACCATGACCATGGCCCGCAGCGGCAGGCCGGAAGAGTCGGGGACGCGCTCGTTCATCGCGCCCACTGTAACCGTGACCGGGTGCTCGTCGCGCAAGCGCTCATCGCGAGCCGGTGGTCGACCAGAGAAATCAGGGGACGTCGAACCCGAGCCGGCGCGCGGCCCGCGCCTTCTGCCGGCTCGCCCGCAGCCGCCGCAGCCGCTTGACGAGCATCGGATCGGCGGCCAGCGCTTCGGGACGGTCGACGAGGGCGTTGAGCACCTGGTAGTAGCGCGTGGCCGACATCGAGAAGAGTTCCTTGATGGCCTCTTCCTTGGCCCCGGCGTACTTCCACCACTGCCGCTCGAACGCCAGGATGTCGTACTCGCGGCGAGTCAGCCCCGCGGGCAGGTCGGCGTCGTCGTTAGACCGCTCGGCCCGTGCCATGGCGCCGTCCATTTCGATCTGTGGGCCCTTCCGAAGACTGATTCACATCCTGTGCTCGCGTCATTCAATCACGCTCACGACAGTTGGGACGGCAGCCGAGCCCGCGCGTCGGCTGACTTAAGCTTGCCGATCATGGCAGTCAGACCAATCGTGATCGTGGGCGATCCCGTTCTGCACAATCCGACCGCTCCGGTGCCGGTCGGTGCCGACGGCTCCCTGCCCGCCGATCTGGCCGATCTGATCAAAGACATGTACGAGACGATGGACGCCGCCAACGGTGTCGGCTTGGCGGCCAACCAGATCGGCGTGGCACTGCGTCTGTTCGTCTACGACTGTGTCGACGACCGCGGTCAGACCGCCCGCCGTCGCGGCGTGGTGATCAACCCGGTCCTGGAGACCTCCGACATTCCCGAGACGATGCCCGACCCGGAGAACGACGACGAGGGCTGTCTGTCGGTGCCGGGTGAGTCGTTTCCGTGCGGCCGGGCGACGTGGGCCAGGGTGACGGGTCTGGATGCCGACGGCAACCCGGTGACGCTGGAGGGCAACGGCCTGTTCGCCCGGATGCTGCAGCACGAGACCGGGCACCTCGACGGTTTCCTCTACGTCGACAAGCTCGTCGGCCGGCACGCGAGGGCGGCCAAGAAAGCCGTCAAGAAGAACGGCTGGGGCGTGCCCGGACTGTCGTGGATGCCGGGCGAGGCGCCTGACCCGTTCGGTCACTGAGCCGATGGTCACCGTGCCGCCGGTGGGTGCCCGGGTCAGCATCCGCTACCGGCTTCCGGCCGGCAGCGCACCGCCGATGACCGACGTGATCGGCCACGTGACGGGCCAATTCTGCTGTGCCGCTTGACTTTTAAACGAACATCGCGGCTACGTGGATGCCCTGTCGTTGGTCGGTCGTACGCTGTAGCCCATGCCCGACGACGTCCTGCGCATCGCCACCTGGAACGTGAACTCGATTCGCGCCCGGGTGGACCGGGTGGTCGACTGGTTGAGGCGCGGCGAGGTCGACGTGCTGGCCATGCAGGAGACCAAGTGCTCCGACGACCAGTTCCCGACGATGCCGTTTCTCGAAGCCGGCTACGAAGTGGTGCACTGCGGGTTCAACCAGTGGAACGGGGTGGCTATCGCCTCCCGCGTCGGACTGGAGGACGTGCAGGCCGGCTTCGAGGGCCAGCCGTCGTGGAGCAAGGACAGAGCGGACGCCAAGTCCGAGGCGCGCGCCCTGGCCGCCACCTGCGCCGGGGTGCAGGTGTGGAGCCTGTACGTTCCCAACGGACGGACGCTGGCCGACCCTCACTATCAGTACAAGCTGGAATGGCTTGCAGCCCTGCGGGATACGGCGGAATCGTGGCTGCAGCGCGACCCGCAGGCACAGATTGCGCTCGTCGGAGACTGGAACATCGCCCCAGCCGACGAGGACGTCTGGGACATGGATGCTTTCCGGGATTCCACGCATGTCTCCGAGCCGGAGCGCAAAGCCTTCAACGCGATCGTCGAGACCCGGTTCACCGATGTTGTCCGCCCGTTCACTCCCGGCCCCGGGGTGTACACCTACTGGGACTACACGCAGTTGGCGTTCCAGAAGCGTCGCGGCATGCGCATCGACTTCATCCTCGGCTCACCGGCATTGGCGGATCGGGTGGTGCATGCCGAGATCGTCAAGGACGAGCGCCGTCCCGGCAAGAAGGGCGATCCCGCGCCCAGCGATCACGCGCCGGTACTGGTGGACCTTCGGCGTTGAGTGGCCCCGGTGAACAGTCCGGTCAGCGCGTCGACACAGCTCTCGACACGAGAAACTACCGGAGCCACCGGCAGTTTCGTGGAAAGCCGCTTCAGCCGTGGATGACAGCCAGGGTCAGGGCGACGCCGAAGACCACCGACGGCACCGCCATGGCCGCGACGAATCCGAGTCCGAAGCGACGGCCACCCGCGGTGAACGCCAGCACGATCTTGACGATCAGATTGGACCCCAGGGCGACAGCGATCGACACCAGTGCGGTGTCGACGGTGATATCGCCCTTGGCGGCAAGGGTGGCGGCGGCAACGGAGCCGGCGTGGGCGTCGGCCAGGCCCGCCGCGAACGCGGCGAGCACCGCCCCTCGGGGTCCGAGCACGTCGGCACCCCACCGCCCGACAAGCAGCGCGAGGGTCAGCACGGCGGCCAGGACAAGGGCCGGACGTAACGTGAAGGGCCGGCTGGCCGCTGCTGGCTCGGCCTTGGCTTCGTCGGCCGCGCCGTCCGGACGGACCCGTGACGCACCCCGGTAGACCAGCGCCACGACACCCAGGAGAACAACCAGCCCGACGACGACCGGCAGCCACAGCCTGCGCAGCACCTCGACGTCGACGAGTCCGATCACGACGAGCAGCTGCACGAAGGTGGCCAGACTGGCCAGCAGCGCACCGGCGAGCGGCGCACGCACACCGTCGGCCGTTCGGCTGATTCTGCCCATCGACGCCGTCGTCGCGGTGGCCGACACGAACCCGCCGGCCAGGCCGGTCACCAGCAGCCCGCGTTCGGGGCCGAGTGCTCGAACACCGATGTAGCCGACCCAGCCGATGCCGGTGAGCAACACGACGAGAAGCCAGATCTTCGCCGGGTCGAGCACGCCGTACGGCCCGAGCTGCTGGTGGGGCAGCAACGGCAGGACCACGAAGGCCACCACGAAGAACTTGATCGCGTCCTCGAGTTCGACCTCGCTGACGATCTCGCGCGCGAAGCGATGGATGCGGGTCTTGGACACCAGCAGGCCCGCCACGACCACGGCCAGGGCCACGGCGAGTGCCGGGCGGGTGTACGCGAGGGCGCCGAGGAGGTAGGCGATCAGCGCGGCGATCTCCGTCGTGGTGCCCGGGTCATCGCCGCTGGTGCGGAAGTAGGACAGCGCCAGCAGCGCTCCGACGCCGAGTAGCCCGACGACCACCACCCAGGTGCCGAAGCTTGCGGCGACCGCACCGACCAGTGCCAGCAACGCGAACGAGCGTGAGCCGGCCGGCAGCTCCCGATTGTGGCCGCGTTCACGCTCGAAACCGAGCAGCAAGCCGATGGCCAGCGCGACCAGGAACGGCTGGATCTGCTGCCAATCCATCACCGACCCCCGCCCGATAGACCGATCAGCCCAATTCTGTCCGAGTCCCACGAGCGTAGGCAATCGGTTCGGCGAGGCACCGATCGGGACCTTCGGCACTAGCCGGTCGAACCAGCTGACCCTTACCGTGCGGTTCGTGCCTACCAAGCGCGACGTGACTCCGGGAACTGCGAGTGGGCTGGTCGGCCTGACGTCGGACGAGGCGGCCCGCCAGTTGGCCGTCGACGGGCCAAACGAGCTGCCAACAGCCCTGCGGCGCAACATCTTCGGTGAGGCTTGGGATGTCATCCGCCAGCCGATGCTGCTGCTGCTGCTGGGCGCGGGGTTGGTCAACTTCCTGCTGGCCGAGCCACTTGACGGGGCCTTGTTGATGGCCTTCGTCGTCGTTGTGATTGGGATCTCGATCTATCAGGAGCACAAGACCGAGAACGCGTTGGCGGCGTTGCGGGACTTGTCCTCCCCGCGTGCCCTGGTGATACGAGACGGCGCGCAGGTTCGGATCGCCGGCCGGGACGTGGTCCGCGGCGACCTGCTGATGCTCGCCGAAGGCGATCGGGTGCCCGCCGACTCGGTGCTGGTGGAAAGCGCCAACTTCTCGGTCGACGAGTCGGCGCTCACCGGCGAGTCGGTGCCGGTCCGGAAAGTGTCCATCGACCCTTCGGCACTCGCGGCGGCGATGGGCCGGCCGGGCGGAGACGCGACCCCGTGGGTGTTCTCGGGCACGCTGGTGGTCAAGGGTCACGCCATTGCCGTGGCCAAGGAGACCGGAGCCGGCACCGAACTGGGCAAGATCGGTGCGGCGCTGAGGACGATCGCGCCCGAGCGCACACCACTTCAGCGCGAAATCGATCGTCTGGTCAAGGTTCTGGCCGTCGTGGGTGTGATGGCTGCGACGGTGGTCGTCGTCGTGTACGGACTGACTCGCGGCGACTGGCTGTCGGGTCTTCTCGCCGGCATCGCCACCGCGATGGCGCTTTTACCCGAAGAGTTTCCGGTGGTGCTCACCGTCTTCATGGCGCTGGGTGGGTGGCGGATGTCGCAGAAAAATGTGCTGACCCGCCGTCCGCCGGTCATCGAGACGCTGGGATCGGCGACGGTTCTGTGCGTGGACAAGACGGGCACCTTGACGCTCAACCGGATGACGGTGCAACAGCTCATCGCCGACGGGCAGACGCACACCTGCGACGACCGCGAGTTGCCCGAGTCCTTCCACACGCTGGCGGAGTTCGCCGTCCTGGCCTCGCCGATCGATCCGTTCGATCCGATGGACAAGGCGTTTCGGGAGCTCGGCGACCGCTACCTCGCCCGCGGTCCGCACGTACACGCGGACTGGGAGTTGATCCGCGAGTATCCGCTGTCGGAATCACTGCTGGCGCTGTCGCATGTATGGCGCTCCCCCGACGGCGACCACTTCGTGATCGCGGCCAAGGGCGCACCGGAGGCGATCGCCGATCTGTGCCATCTCGACAACGACCAACTTGCGATCTTGACCTCGCGGGTCCAGGACGCGACGTCTACTGGCCAGCGGGTGCTGGGCGTGGCCTGCGCCCGGTTCGACGCGACCGCCACTCTGCCGGCCAAGCAGCACGATTTCGACTTCGAGTTCCTGGGCCTGGTGGGTCTGCACGATCCGGTGCGCCCCGGTGTGGCCGACGCGGTCGCCGAGTGTCAACGGGCAGCGATTCGCACGATCATGATCACCGGCGACTATCCGGGTACTGCGCTGGCGATCGCCGAAGAGATCGGCTTGGAACACTCGGCGGGCTGCATCACCGGGCGTGAACTCGAGGCCATGCCCGATACCGAACTGGCCCAACGTATCCGCTCGGTGAACGTGTTCGCCCGCATGGTTCCCGAGCAGAAGCTGCGGTTGGTCCGGGCGTTGCAGACCAACGGCGAGGTGGTCGGGATGACCGGCGACGGCGTCAACGACGCGCCCGCGCTGCGGGCGGCCGATATCGGCATCGCGATGGGGGCCCATGGCACCGACGTGGCCCGGGAGTCGGCAGCCCTGGTGATCACCGACGACAACTTCGACTCGATCGTCGGCGGAGTGCGGCAGGGCCGCGGCATCTTCGACAATCTCCGTAAAGCGATGGCCTACGTGATCGCGGTGCACCTTCCCATCGTCGGCATGTCGTTGATCCCGGTGTTCGTCGCCGACTGGCCGCTCGTTCTCTTGCCGGTGCAGATCGCGTTCCTGGAATTGATCATCGACCCGGCCTGCTCGGTGGTCTTCGAGGCCGAGCAGATCGATCCCAAGATCATGGACTCGCCACCGCGCGGCCTGGGCGAACCGATGTTCGGTGCCAGGGTGCTGACAATAGCTGCACTGCAAGGCTTCTCGGCGCTGCTGGCTACCCTGGCCGTGTACCTGTGGGCGGTGTTGGGCGGGCAATCCGGCGACGTCGTCCGGTCAGTGACTTTTGCCACCCTCGTCGTCGGTAACCTCGCACTGATTCTGGTGAATCGCTCGTGGCGCCTGCCGGTCTGGCGAACAGTCCAGGAGCGCACGAACACTGCCTTGAAGTGGGTCCTCGGTGGGGCCGCGATCCTTCTCATCGCGATGCTGACCATCCCGGCTCTGCGTCACGCCTTCAGTTTCGGACCGATGACGCTCAGTCAATGGGGTGTGGCCGTCGCCGCGGGACTTGGCGGCATCGCCTGGTTCGAGATCTACAAGGCCGTCGCTGGACGGCAGGTGGCCTCACCGTGACCAGACGAGGCAGTAGGTGCGCTGCCCAGCGTCCGAGGCGGCTTGACCGCGAGGAGTGCCTGCCGATCACCGCGCAGTTCGGTAGCGAGGTCATGCTCAATGGCCGGCACGGTCAATCTGTGCCGCTTGAGTTCTCGGTCGAGTGCTCGGACAAACAGACCCTCACCAGCACGACGGCATCCGAGCACAGCTTGCTCGTTCATCACGTCTCGAGTAAGTGCCGCCGCCGGACAACTCGCAACCACTTCGAGTGAAGTCCGCAGATCGAGAGTGGTCATCACCCCACAGGAGGGTGACGCGCCGATCCCGACTATGCCATCGACCGCGATCCCTGAGCGTTGATAATCGGCCACCTCACGCGCAACCTGGCGGGCGAGGCGCTTGTAGACGGCCTTGGTCCACCAGATGAAGGCAGTGAGCAGAACACCCCGCAGCGGATACAGCGGACCGCCTTTCGAGTCGTAGAGCCACAGACTGCGACGTTTGAGCACGCCGCCCCATGCGAGCCGTTCCGGGCAGGGCAGCTGATGTATGCCGTATCCCGCTGCAGCCAGTTCTTCGACAGCCTCGACCACTGCACCTGATCGCGTCGCTCCGCCCGCATAGCGGGTGTTCTCGTTGAGGAGGCAGTGCGATACGAGGACGACGCGGCGACCGCGTTCATCCCGCAGATTGTCGAGCAGCACTCGGGCTGCGTCGGGACCGTTGGCCATCAATCGGCGGCTTCCGACCGGGCTTCCAGCGCGGCTGCCGCTGATCGAGCGCCCCACCCGATACGCCCCAATGCCAGAGCCAATGCCGTGTAGATCGCCGCCTCTGTCCACATGAAGCCGATCCCCCACCGTCTTCCCAGGAAGACGGGCTCATTGATGACGCCGCGCGATGTCGCCACCGCATACGCAGCATGCGCGTAGGCGAGCGCGGCGAACGACCCGGAGAAGAACTTGCACGCTTCACGGTTCATGTCAGTTCGCTTCCTCTAGCCGGCGCTACTCGGCGACCGGATGCAGCCGTTCGCGGATCAGTGGGAACTCGGGCTCACCTCCCCGCGCGGCGCGATTGACCGAAACGTAACTCAGCCCCGGTGGCTCATGCCAGGGTCGAAGGTCATCGCCGATCGGACCGCGCCCGGACGGCTATGCCGCGTCGGGGTTCTCGATGCGCTCGACGATCTCGGCCGCGTAGCGGCCCGGGTTGAACCACGAGGCGATGGCTCCGATCACCATCATCAGCGCGGCTGCGCCGAACACCACCACCAGACCGGAGTGGAACGGCTCGGTGATGAGGTTGGGGAAGAACGTCTTTCCGGTCAGCACTTCGACGTTGACTCCCGGCTGGTGCAGCGCATTGTGCGGTGCCAGCAGTTCGGCGATCGGGTTGTAGCCGAGGAACGCCGCGAACAGGCTGCCGACCGGAGGCAGGTTGGCCACCTCGGTGGCCACCGAGGCCGACACTCCCTGTTCCTGCAATCCGCGGCTCATCGCGTCAGGCAGTGTGGCGGCCAATCCGACGATCATGAGCGAGAAGAAGATTCCGATCGACAACGACGAGCCCGCGTTGAAGAAGGTGGCCCGAACTCCGGAGGCCGCACCACGCTGCGATACCGGGACGCTGGACATGATGGCTGCGGTATTCGGTGCGGTGAAGATGCCACCACCGAGGCCGTTGAGGAACACCAGCAGCGCGAACACCCAATAGTTGAAGTTGACCGGGATCATCAGCAGCGCCACGAACGTCAGTGCCATCAGCACCATCCCGCCGACGGTGAACGGGCGCGCGCCGAGGCGGTCGGCCAGCGAGCCGGCGATGGGTGCAGCCGCCAGGAATCCGAACGTGGCCGGCAGCAGGTAGATACCGGCCCACAGCGGGGTGGACTCGAAGCTGTAGCCGTGCAAGGGAAGCCAGATGCCCTGCAGCCAGATGATGAGCATGAACTGCAGCCCGCCGCGGCCCACCGAGGACATCAACCCGGCCAGGTTGCCCATGCCGAACGCCGCCGAACGGAACAACCGGATGTCGACCATCGGCTGCGCCACCCGAAGTTCGACGACGCAGAACACCACCAGCAGGGCCAGACCGGCGACGATGGCGCCGAGCACCTTGGGGTTGGACCATCCGGTGGTGGAGTCGCCGTGGGGCTGGATGCCGTACGTGATGCCGATCAGCAGCACGGTCAGGCCCACACCGAAGGTCAGCGTGCCCGCCCAGTCCATCCGGCCCGGGTTGCGCACGCCCAGTTCCTTCAGCGAGCGCACACTCCAGATCGTGCCGATGATGCCGATTGGTACACCGACCCAGAAGATGGCCTGCCAGTGGATCTCGGAGAGCACCCCGCCGATCAGCAGGCCCAGGAACGAGCCGGCGACGGCGGCGACCATGTTGACCCCTAGAGCCATGCCGCGCTGGTTGGCCGGGAACGCGTCGGTCAGGATGGCCGAGGACGACGACATCAGCATCGCCCCGCCGATGCCCTGGATCACCCGCCAGGCGATCAGCCAGATTGCGCCGCCGTCGAGTTGGAACGGGTCGAACGACAGCGCGACGGCGGCGAGGGTGAACACGACGAAGCCGACGTTGTACATCTTCACGCGGCCGAACATGTCGCCGAGCCGGCCGAACGGAACGACCAGCACCGCGGTGACGACGAGATAGCCCATCAGCATCCACAGCAGATAGCTGACGTTTCCTTGTGCCAGCGGGTTCAGGCCGATCCCACGGAAGATCGCGGGCAGGGAGATCAGGACGATCGAGGCGTTGATCGAGGCCAGCAGGATGCCCAGCGTGGTGTTGGACAGGACCACCCACTTGTAGTGCGGATGGTCGTGGTCCATCCGCCGCCGGCGGCGGTCGGTTTCGGCCTGGTCGATGTCGATCTCGGTGGTCACGGGCGCATCTCGTTTCGTGTGCAATCAACTGTGCAATCAATTTGGAAGCGGCATCGGGTACCGAACAGCGCAATAACGCATATGTTAGCTATACAAATCATCTCAGGCCAATCGATATTCCCTCAGCCACTGCTAGCGTGGGGACCGGACAACCAACCACACGGGAGCGCGTACCTGAGTGCGCTGAGAGGACGGCTGGAGCCGTCGACCGTACGAACCTGACCGGGTAATGCCGGCGTAGGGAGTGAGAAATGACCGATCTGTTTGTCGACCCGACCGTCACCACCGGCCCCATCGCGGGCAGCACGAAGGTGTACACCCAGCTCGGCGACGGCGCCCGGGTGCCGTCCCGGCGCGTACACACCGCCGACGGCGAACACCTCGACCTGTACGACACCTCCGGCCCGTACACCGACCCCGGCGCGGTGATCGACCTGCGTGCGGGGCTGCCGCCGCGACCGGGCGTGGTCCATGACCGCGGCACGCAGCTGCAGCGGGCCAGGGCCGGAGAGATCACCTCCGAGATGGCCTTCATCGCCGCGCGCGAGGCAGTGCCCGTCGAGCTGGTGCGCGACGAGGTCGCCCGCGGACGCGCGGTGATACCGGCCAACCACAACCACCCCGAGAGCGAGCCGATGATCATCGGCAAGGCCTTCGCGGTGAAGGTCAACGCCAACATCGGCAACTCGGCGGTGTCCTCCTCGATCGAGGAGGAAGTCGACAAGATGGTGTGGGCAATCCGGTGGGGCGCGGACACCATCATGGACCTGTCCACCGGCGCCGACATCCACACCACCCGCGAGTGGATCCTGCGCAATTCCCCCGTCCCGGTCGGCACCGTGCCGATCTACCAGGCCTTGGAGAAGGTCAACGGTGATCCCACCCGGCTGAACTGGGAGGTCTACCGCGACACCGTGATCGAGCAGTGCGAACAGGGTGTCGACTACATGACCGTGCACGCCGGAGTGCTGCTGCGCCACATTCCGCTGACCGCGCAGCGGGTCACCGGGATCGTCAGCCGCGGCGGATCGATCATGGCCGCGTGGTGCCTGGCGCATCATCGGGAATCGTTCCTGTACACCAACTTCAACGAGCTCTGCGAGATCCTGGCGCGCTACGACGTGACGTTCTCGCTGGGCGACGGGCTGCGGCCGGGATCGATCGCCGACGCCAACGACGAGGCGCAGTTCGCCGAACTGCGCACGCTGGGTGAGCTGACAACGGTGGCGAAATCCCTTGGCGTGCAAGTGATGATCGAGGGCCCCGGCCACGTACCGATGCACAAGATCGTCGAAAACGTGCGCCTCGAGGAGGAGCTGTGCGAGGAAGCACCGTTCTACACGCTGGGACCGCTGGCCACCGACATCGCTCCGGGCTACGACCACATCACCTCGGCGATCGGTGCGGCGATCATCGCGCAGGCCGGCACGGCGATGCTGTGTTACGTCACCCCCAAGGAGCATCTGGGACTGCCGAATCGCAAGGACGTCAAGGACGGGGTGATCGCGTACAAGATCGCCGCGCACGCCGCCGATCTGGCCAAGGGGCATCCCCAAGCCCAGCGGCGTGACGACGCCCTGTCCAAGGCACGCTTCGAGTTCCGCTGGAAAGACCAGTTCGCGCTGTCGCTCGACCCTGACACCGCACGCGATTTCCACGACGAGACGCTGCCTGCCGAGCCGGCCAAGACCGCGCACTTCTGCTCGATGTGCGGGCCCAAGTTCTGCTCGATGCGCATCACTCAGGACATCCGCGATGCGATGGCCGCCAAATCCGAGGAGTTCGCCGCACACGGCAACCGGGTCTACATCCCTCTGGAACACTCACAGCCGTGAACTTCCTGCCGTTGACCCCGCCGGCCCAGACGCCGCCGCGGGTGCTGACCATCGCCGGCTCCGACTCCGGCGGCGGCGCGGGCATCCAGGCCGACATGCGCACCTTCGCGTTGCTCGGCGTGCATTCACTGGTTGCCGTCACTGCCGTCACGATCCAGAACTCGGTGGGCGTCAAGGGTTTCCACGAGATCCCCACCGACGTCATCGCCGGGCAGATCGAGGCGGTGGTCACCGACATCGGCGTGCAGGCGGCCAAGACCGGCATGCTGGCGTCCTCGGCGATCATCGAGACCGTCGCGGGCACCTGGCGCGATCTGGGCCTGGCGGGCACCGCCCCGTTCGTCGTCGACCCGGTGTGCGCCTCAATGCACGGCGACCCGCTGCTGCACCCCTCTGCGCTGGACACTCTGCGCACCGAATTGTTCCCGCTGGCCAGCCTGGTCACCCCCAACCTCGATGAGGTCCGGTTGCTCGTCGGGATCGACGTGACCGACGAGCGGACCCAGCGCGACGCCGCCAAGGCGCTGCACGCACTGGGTCCGAAGTGGGCACTGGTCAAAGGCGGCCACCTGCGCGCCTCCGCGCACAGCCCGGACCTGTTGTACGACGGCAGCGAGTTCCTCGAGTTCGACGCGCCGCGGGTGGACACCACTCACGATCACGGCGCCGGCGACACCCTGGGTGCGGCGACCGCGTGTGCTCTGGCGCACGGCTATTCGATGCCCGACGCGGTGGCCTTCGGCAAGGCGTGGGTGACCGAATGCCTGCGCGCCGCCTACCCGCTGGGCGGGGGGCACGGACCGGTATCGGCGCTGTTCCGGTTGCAGACTTCGAGCGAGTAGCCGCAGGCGGATCACGCATGAGCATGAGCCTCGACGACATCGCCGGTGTCGCGCACGAGCCGGCGGGCACCCCGGCAGGGGTGGTGATGCTCACCCACGGCGCCGGGGGAAGCCGGGACTCCCCGCTGCTGATCCGGATCTGTGACGAATGGGCGCGGCGCGGGTGGCTGGCCGTGCGCTACAACCTGCCTTACCGCCGCCGTCGCCCCAAGGGGCCGCCGTCGGGCTCGGCCGCCGGTGATCGTGCGGGCATCCTCGAAGCGATCACGCTGGCCCGGAGCCTGACCGACCGACCCGTGATCGCCGGCGGGCATTCCTACGGCGGCCGGCAGACCTCGATGGTCGTCGCGGAGAACCCGGGCCTGGTGGCCGTGCTGACCTTGTTCTCGTATCCGTTGCATCCGCCGGGCAAGCCCACGCGGCTGCGCGCCGAGCACTTTGCGGCGATCACGGCACCGACGGTGTTCACCCAGGGCACCGCGGACCCGTTCGGCACGATCGACGAGCTGCGCTCAGCGGTGGGCGAGATTCCCGCTCCGGTGGAGATCGTGGAGGTCACCGGAGCGCGCCACGACCTCGGCTCCAAGACGCTCGATGTGCCGGTGATCGCCGTGGACGCCGCTTTGGCCGCGTTGCCCTAGCCTGATTGCGGCGTCGAGTGTGCATCAGGGGCGGGATTTCGCGGTTTTCCCACCCCTCAGCGCACACTGAAACGCCGATGGTAGTGGCCGCCGAGTACGACTTCCGCAGCACCTGCGGTTCAACTCCGCCGTGGAAGGCGCCCGCTGGCACGAGGACGCCAGCCTGTGGCGCGTCACGCCGGCCGGGGGCGACACCTTGGCCGCGCGGTACCTGACCACCGCTATCGGGTTCCCGTCCCAGCCGAAGACCCCCGAGATCCCGGGCATCGACGATTTCGAGGGCATGCGGATCTCCGCTCCCACCGTCGGTCCGCATTCATGTCGGGGGCCTAACATTCCGCCGGTGAACCCCCTGCAACGCCGCCTCGGCGTGGGCGACGCCGTGGTCATCGGCCTCGGCTCCATGATCGGCGCGGGAATCTTCGTCGCCCTGGCCCCGGCCGCGGCGGCCGCGGGCTCGTGGTTGCTGGTGGGGCTGGCCCTGGCCGGAGTCGTCGCCTACTGCAACGCCACCTCCTCTGCGCGACTGGCCGCCCGTTACCCGCAGTCCGGCGGCACCTACGTCTACGGCCGTGCGCGGCTCGGCGAGTTCTGGGGTTACCTGGCCGGTTGGAGCTTCGTGGTCGGCAAGACCGCCTCGTGTGCGGCGATGGCGCTGACGGTCGGGTTCTACCTCTGGCCGCAGTATGCGCACGCGGTCGCGGTGGCCGCTGTCGTCGCGCTGACGGCGATCAACTATCGCGGCATCCAGAAGTCGGCCGTCCTCACCCGCGTCATCGTCGGCGTGGTCCTGGCCGTTCTGGCCGGAGTGGTTGTCGCCGTGGCTGTTTCGGGCGATGCCCAGCTTGGGCGGCTGACTCTCAGCGGTTCGCCGGCCGGCGTCGTGCAAGCCGCTGGCTTGCTGTTCTTCGCCTTCGCCGGATACGCGCGTATCGCCACCCTGGGTGAGGAGGTGCGCGATCCGGCGCGGACCATCCCACGCGCCATCCCCATCGCACTGGGGCTCGCCCTGGTGATCTACGCGGTCGTCGCCGTCACCGTTCTGAGCGTGCTGGGCCCGACCGGGTTGGCGACGGCCCCTGCGCCGTTGGCCGATGCGGTGCGCGCCGCGGGGGCAAGCGGTTTCGAGCCGGTGGTGCGGATCGGCGCGGCGGTGGCCGCGCTGGGATCGCTGCTCTCCCTGGTTCTCGGGGTGTCGCGGACCACGCTGGCGATGGCCCGCGACCGGCACCTGCCCGCCGGGCTGGCCGCGGTGCACCCGCGATTCGGTGTGCCGCACCGCGCCGAGGTGGCCGTCGGGGTGGTGGTCGCGGTCGTGGCCGCGGTGGCCGACGTCCGGGGCGTGATCGGCTTTTCGTCGTTCGCGGTGCTGCTGTACTACGCCATCGCCAACGCCTCGGCCTGGACGCTGGGCCGGCGCGCGATTCCGGCGGCCGGACTGATCGGCTGTGTGGTCGTGGCGTTCGCGTTGCCACTGCGCTCGGTGCTGACCGGTGTGGCCGTGCTCGCCGCGGGCGCGGCGATCTACTGGGTGCGCCGGTCGCGATAGCCATGCGCGCCGGGCCGCGATGGTGTGCTGACCGGCTTTCCGCCCGCCACCACGCTGCTGTTTCAGGTGTGGGCACACTGCTGTTCCTGGTGGTCACCGGCAACCGGCTGCCGAGTTATCTCGGGTCGAGCTTCTCGGTGATCGCCCCGTGACCGCGGCGGTGGCCTCCCACGGTGCTGGCAGCGCCTTGGGCGGGCTGGTGGCGGTCGGCGGGCGGCCACCGCGATCGCGCTGATCGTCGGGATCGCCGACTTCACCTGGCAGGTCGGCACTCTGACGTTCACCGGCATCGCGCTCGGCTCGATCGCCGCCCTGGTGGTCTACCACGGGATGCGCGCGCTAAGCACACTACGTGCAGCACGGGATTGGACCTGATGCTCAAGCTGCATCTGGCCGACGTTCACGAGTACATCAGCTGGATCGGGGAACCGCAGGAGCCCGCGGTTACATCGACCGTGCGCAAGTGGCGACGGCCGACTCAGGGTTCGCTGACCACGTGGCGGGTCCGGTCGTCGCGGATCGGAACCCCGTTACGGCCGGTGATGTCCTGGGCGTAAAAGCCGACGGAGAAGGCGACCCCGCCGCCCTGGATGCCGAGGCAGGTGCGGTCGATTTGATCGAGTGTGTCGGTGCTCTTGTGGTAGTTCGGGTCGAACGGCGCGTTGGCGGTGCCGCCCCACAGCTTCGGCTGGTCCTCGGTCTTGTTCTCCTCGGCCCCGGAGAACAGCCCGCCTGCCGGGACACCGGCCTTGGTGAAGGCGTCGTAGTCAGACCGGCCGTCGAAAGACGTGTCCTGGGCGGTCTTTCCGGCCGACTTCAGGTAGGTGACCAACGTGCGCTCGATCCCGGGCGAGCCCTCGGGAACCCGTGGCGCACTCTGGTTGCGGTCCGGTGCGGTGGACTGGTCGCCGTCGTAGGTGAAGTAGCCCGGGTTCGGCGAAGCGATCATGTCGAAGTTCAGATACAGCGCAATGTCCTTGAGCTGCTCGACGTTCATCGACTCGAGGTACTTCTTGGAGCCGACGGTGCCGAGTTCCTCGGCCCCCCAGAACGCGAACCGGACCGCGTTCTTCACCTGGGGGGTGGGTCCCAGCTGGGCGGCGGTCTCCAGCACAGCGGCCACACCGGAGCCGTTGTCGTTGATGCCGGGGCCGTCCGGAACGCTGTCGAGGTGGGCGCCGACCACGACGACGTCTTGGACCGATCCGGTCTTGGTCTGGGCGATCACGTTGCGGGCGTTGACGGTCTTGGTTTCCGCCTCGACCTTGATCGTGGTCGGGCCCGGCTGTGCCCGCAGCCGCGCGCCGTCGGCCTTGGTCACGCCCACGGCCGGGATCTTCACGTCGGTGGCCTCGCCGAGGGTGGCGCCCATGTGCTCCTCGTCGACGTTGTCGGCGACGATCATGGCGACCCCGCCCAGTTGGGCGACGACGGCCTCCTTGGCCGCGAAGGGACAGCTGCCCCGGTCGACCAGCACCACCGCACCGCGAACCGGCAGACCATCGTAGTCGGCCGGGGCGCAACCCGGTGTCTCGTCGGCCGGGGCGGCGACCAGTGGACCGCTGACGCCCTGCGGCGGGGTGCCGAGGCTGAACTCGATGGCGCGGGCCTGCACGGGGGCGCCGCCGACGGTCATCTCCGTTTTTCCGGTCCGGAAGATCCTGGTGGTGAACGTGGGAGTCTGCACATCGAAGCCCTTGGCGCGGAGCACACCCGCGACGAAGTCGATGCTGGCGTCGAAACCGGGCGTGCCGACAGCTCTGGTGCCGTTGTTGGCGTTGGCGATGTCCTGCAGCTTCTGCAGGTGCGCGACCATAGCCTCGGTGCCGACCTGCTTGCGCAGCCCGTCGGCGAAGGCGGCGGCCGGCTTACCTGCCGCAACCGGCCGGGAGGCGTCCGCCGACCGACTGCATCCGGCCAGGGCGACGACGGCGGCGGCCACGGCCAGCCAGACGGTCAAGGCCGGGTATCTGCGCTTCATCGCGCCCAGGATAGCCGCTCAGGCCAAGCTCGGGCTCGACGCCTGCGCCCAGAACCGCTTGGGGATTCGCCCGGCATGGCGGGCGAGCAGACCGGCAGTCACGGCCGCGGCCATCGCAGCGGCCATCGCGGGCGGATCGGCGGCGCGAGTCACCGCAGAGGCCAGAAGCACCGCGTCACAACCGAGTTCCATGGCCAGGGCGGCGTCGCTGGCGGTGCCGATGCCGGCGTCCAGGATCACCGGCACGCCCGCGGCGGCGACGATCATCTCGATGTTGTGCGGGTTGGAGATTCCCAGGCCGGTGCCGATCGGCGAACCCAGCGGCATCACCGCCGCGCAGCCGGTGTCCTCGAGCCGCCGGGCCAGCACCGGGTCGTCATTGGTGTAGGGCAGCACCACGAAGCCATCATCGACCAATTGTTCTGCAGCCCGAACTAATTCGACGGCATCGGGCAGCAGCGTGCGCTCGTCGGCGATGACCTCCAGCTTGATCCAGTTGGTGCCGAGGCCTTCCCTGGCCAGCTGCGCGGTGAGGATGGCCTCGGCAGCCCCGCGGCAGCCCGCCGTGTTGGGCAGCGGGGTGATCTCCAGCCGGTTGAGCAAGTCGAGCACCCCGGTTCCGCCCTCGGCATCGACCCTCCGCATCGCCACCGTGGTCAGCTCGGTGCCGGAGGCCACCAGAGCCTCCTCCAGAACCGTGAGATTCGGCGCGCCCCCGGTACCGAGGATCAGCCGCGAACCGAACGTGCGATCGGCGATCGTCAGTTGCTTCATCTGAGGCTCAGCCACCCTGCACCGCCGTCACCACTTCCACCCGCGCGCCCGCGGGCAGCTCCGAATTCCATTGCGAGCGAGGCAGTACCGAGAAATCAACCGCGACGGCGATACCACGTTGCGGGTAGTCCAGGCGCCCAAGCAGGGCAGCCACCGTGATGCCATCCTCGACTTCGACCTGTTCGTCGTTGACTGTCACGTTCACGCCTGTGCTCCTACCAGAAGTTCCGCGGCGATGCGTTCGGCCGTCCAGGGCGCCAGCAGGAAACCCGAGCGGCCGAGGCCGGTCGCCACCAGTGTGCGCTCGTCGAGTCGCCCGACGATCGGCATGTTGTCCGGGGTCATCGGGCGCAGACCCGCCGCGCACTCGGCGAGTTCGTACTCCCCCAGTGCGGGCATCACCACGCAGGCGTCGTCGAGCAGTTCGCGAACCCCGGTCACCGACGGCGCGGTGTCGCGGCCGCGTTCGTACTGGGTGGCGCCGATCACGACGCCGTCGGCGCGGGGCACCAGGTACACCGGGCGCCCGTGCACCCGGGCCCGAACCACCCGCTGCGGCACCGGCACGCAGCCGCGCCGCCAGCGCAGTCGCAGCACCTCACCCTTGACCGGCCGCACCTGCAGGCCCGGCCACAGCGAGGGCGCGTCGATACCGTTGGCGATCACCACCGTCTCCACACCGTAGCGAGCGTCCTCGACGCGCTCGACGGGGCCGGCCCACCGTACATCGAGTTTTTCGCAATCGTTTTCGAGCGCCTCGACGAGCTTGCGGTTGTCCACCGCCAGTTCGTCGGCGGCCAGAAAGCCGTGCCGAATACCTTGAGCCAGAAGGGGTTCGATGTCCCGGGCCGCAGTGGTCAGCGATACCGGGTGACCCTGATCGGCCAGCCAGGCGGCCACGGTGCGCAGGTCGGCGACGTCCGCGCGGTCCACCGCGATCACCAGCGACTCGCGGGCAGTGACCACATCGTCGGGTAGCCCGTCGAGAAAACCGCCGTGCCACAGGCGCAGCGATTCCAGCCCGATCCGCAGCAGCTGCTCCTCGCCGGGCCAGCCTTCGCTATGCGGGGTGAGCATGCCGCCGGCCACCCACGACGCACCCCGCTGCGCGGCGCGGTGCACCCGCACCGACAGGCCCGCCTGCGCGGCTCGGCGGGCCACCGCAAGACCGATGACGCCGCCCCCGATGACGGCCAGCGATTGCTCCGACATATCCCTTTCGCTTCCCTTCGCCGGCATGACCCGGATCAGGTGGTGACGGTCTGGAGGGTGTGTCGCCTCCACTCTCAGTCCCCGCTCCCGGGACTCCCGTGCCGAACCTCCACGCTAGCCGCTACCGTCGCGGTATGCACGAACGTCACGCCAAGCTTGCCGCCGCGCGACTCTACCTGTGCACCGACGCCCGCCGCGAGCGCGGCGACCTGGCCGAGTTCGCCGACGCCGCGCTGGCCGGTGGCGTCGACATCATCCAGCTCAGGGACAAGGGCTCCCCCGGTGAGCAGCGCTTCGGCCCGCTGGAAGCGCGCGCCGAGCTGGCCGCGCTGGAAATCCTGGCCGACGTCGCCCGCCGCCGCGGCGCGCTGCTGGCCGTCAACGACCGCGCCGACATCGCTCGCGCCGCCGGTGCCGACATCCTGCACCTGGGCCAGGACGACCTGCCTCTGGATGTCGCCCGCGACATCATCGGACCCGACACGCTGGTCGGCCGCTCCACCCACGAGACGGGCGAGGCCGCCCGTGCGCTGATGGAGGGCGTCGACTACTTCTGCGTCGGCCCCTGCTGGCCGACGCCGACCAAGCCGGGGCGCCCGGCGCCCGGGCTGGATCTGGTCCGGACCGTGGCCGGCATGCATTCCGACAAGCCGTGGTTCGCCATCGGTGGCATCGACGAACAGCGGCTGCCCGACGTCCTCGCGGCCGGGGCGCGCCGCGTTGTGGTGGTGCGCGCCATCACCGCGGCCGCCGATCCCGCCGCGGCAGCGGGCCGGCTCAGATCGGTGCTTGCACTTGCCGGGTGACGCCGGCGGCCGAACACCAGCCGAACACCCCGGACTCGACCTCCACGGTGTGCGGCACCGACAGCCGGCATTCATCGTGTTCGTCGGGCCCGAGCATCGCGGTGATGCGCAGCCGGTGCCAGCTCGCCGCGAATCCCGGGTGCAGCGGCAGGTCGACCACCTCGTCCTCGGCCACCCAGCGCAGCTCGGAGCTCTCCCGGTTGGGGATGGTCTCGAGCAGCTGACGGGCGTCGGCGATGACGGTGGTGTAGCTCCACGAGGTGCCGCCCTGGCCGGTGACCTCGGCGGTGACGACGGTGGCGCGCACCTGCAGGTGCTCGGCGGGCAGCCCCGCCTCCTCGTGCGCCTCACGGACCGCGGCCTGCTCCGGTGTCTCGTGGCTGTCGCGGGCGCCGCCGGGCAGTGCCCAGGTCCCGCCCTGATGACTCCACGGGGCGCGGTGCTGAAGCAGCACCGCGGGACTGCCGTCCGGACGCGGGGCACGCAACAACAGGCCGGCGGCGCCATGGCGTCCCCAGTACGGCATCCCGGTCTCCGACACCACCCAGCCGTCGCCGTCGCCTCGCACGCGTTCAGGATAAGCGCGCCACGCCGACGCTCGCCGGTCGATCCTGCCCGGTCCGGCACAGGTGCTCTTAGAATTCACTCAGGAAGTGCGGAAGGGATCCGGCGAAGGAAATGAGGTCCGCGCGAGGTGACCGTTGAGCTGGCACACCCGTCCACCGAGCCGTCGGCTCGGCGGACGCCGACCGAGCCTGCTCACCCCCGCTGGTGGTTCCTGCGGACCACGCCCGGCCGCATCCTGACCATCGGCATCATCCTGGCCACCCTCGGCCTGCTCAGCGCGTTCGCCACCTCGATGACGATCAACAATCGCCAGGAACAGCTGACCACGGTGCTCAACCACACCGAGCCGCTGGCATTTGCGGCCGGCCAGCTCTACACCACGCTGTCGGTGGCCGACGCGGCCGCCGCCACCGCGTTCATCGCGGGATCCGAACCGCGCGCGGTGCGTCAGCGCTACGAGCAGGCGATCACCGACGCCGCCGTCGCGGTCACCCGGGCCGCCAGCGGGTTGACCGACGAACCGCTGGTGCAGCTGCTCGGCCGGATCAACGCGCAGCTAGCCGTCTACACCGGGCTGATCGAGACCGCACGGACCAACAACCGGATGGGCAACCCGGTCGGGTCGTCGTACCTCTCGGAGGCCTCGGCCCTCATGCAGCAGCAGATCCTGCCCGACGCGCAGCGGCTCTACGAACAGACCTCGGATCGGGTCGACGCCGAAACCACGGCGTCCACCCGCATTCCCGCCCCAGTGATCGTGGTGGTGGCGATGACGCTGGTGTTCGGCGCGTTCGCGCACCGGTGGCTGGCGGCGCGCACCAAACGCAGGGTCAACGTCGGCCTGATCGCGGGCGGGCTGGCGATCGTGATCATGGTCATCTGGGTGGGCTCGGCGCTGACGATTTCCACCGCGGGCAGCCGCGCGGCGAACGACACCGCGGCCGAGTCACTCAAAACGGTGACTAACCTCGCGATCACCGCGCAGCAGGCACGTGCCGACGAGACGCTGTCCCTGATCCGCCGCGGTGACGAAGACGTCCGGAAACGGTCCTTCCACCAGCGCGTCGAAACCGTGCATCAGCAGCTCACCGAATACCTGGCCCGCAAGGACGCGATCGACAAGAGTGATCTTGCCGACGCCGACCAGCTGCTGATGAAGTGGCAGCAGGCCGACGAGCGGATCAACGCCTACATCTCGGTGGGCAACTACCAGGCGGCCACCCAGGTGGCGCTGGGAACCGGTGAGGACGACTCGACGCCGGCGTTCGACAAGCTCGACGCGGCGCTGTCCAGCGGTATCCGGGAAAGCCGCAACCAGTTGCGCAACGACATCCTGTCGGCTCGGCGGGTGCTGTCGGGGACGACGGTCGGCGGTGCGGTGTTGTCGGTCGGCGCGGCGATCGTGGTGGCGTTGGGCTTGTGGCCGAGGATGAGTGAGTACAGATGAGGTTGCGCGCGCTTGCCGGCATCGCGGTCGTTGTGGCGACCGCACTGAGCGGATGCGGCAGGACCGAGTACACGATGGCGCCGCCCGTGCCGACGCTGGCGCCCCCGACCCCGGCCGGGATGGCCGAGCTGCCGCCCGAACACCCGCAGCCGCCCAACCCGAACGACGAGAACTGCGACCGCACGGCCAGCCTGCGGCCGTTCCCGAACAAGGCCGACGCCGACGCCGCGGTCGCCGGGATCCGCGCCAGGGGCCGGCTGGTCGTCGGGCTGGACATCGGCAGCAATCTGTTCTCGTTCCGCGACCCGATCACCGGTGAGATCACCGGTTTCGACGTCGACATCGCCGGTGAGGTCGCGCGGGACATCTTCGGCACGCCGTCTCAGGTCGAGTACCGGATCCTGTCGTCTGCCGACCGGATTAGCGCGCTGCAGAGTAACACCGTCGACATCGTGGTCAAGACCATGACGATCACCTGTGAGCGGCGTAAGCTGGTGAACTTCTCGACGGTGTACTTCACCGCCTACCAACGCATTCTGGCCGCGCGGGAGTCGGCGATCTCGCAAGCCTCGGACCTGTCCGGCAAGCGGGTGTGCGTGGCGCGCGGCACGACCTCGCTCAAGCGGGTGCAGGAGATCGCGCCGCCGCCCATCATCGTCACGGTGGTGACGTGGGCCGACTGCCTGGTGGCCCTGCAACAGCGTGAGGTCGACGCGGTCAGCACCGACGACTCGATCCTGGCCGGACTGGTGGCCCAGGACCCGTATCTGCACATCATCGGGCCGAACATGGCCCAGGAGCCCTACGGCATCGGCGTCAACCTGCAGAACACCGGGCTGGTCCGCTTCGTCAACGGCACCCTGGAGCGAATCCGCCGCGACGGTACGTGGAACACGTTGTACCGCAAGTGGTTGACGGTGCTGGGTCCCGCTCCTGCCCCACCGACGCCGAGGTATCTGGACTGATGGACGCGCCGGGTCCCCCCGAAGTCGACGTCGGCACCCAGCCGGCGAGCTTCGACGACCTCGGCATGGACTCCATGTCGACGATGCGACCGATGGCCACCCAGGCGATCTTCCGGCCGCACTTCGACGACGACGATGACGATTCGGTCGGCAGCGTCGGTACCGAGCCGCAGGACCTGCATCAGGTCACCGTGGCGCGCAAACTCTCACCGACCCGCCGGCTGAGCGGTGGGCTGGTGGAGATCCCCCGGGTTCCCGAGATCGACCCGCTCGCGGCCTTGATGGTCAATCCTGTTGTGGCTGAATCGAAACGGTTCTGCTGGAACTGCGGCCGGCCCGTCGGCCGTGCGACCGACGAGCACGAGGCGTCCTCGGAGGGGCAGTGCCCGCACTGCGGCAGTGCCTACTCGTTCGTGCCGCAACTGGTTCCCGGCGACATGGTGGCCGACCAGTACGAGATCAAGGGCTGCATCGCGCACGGCGGGCTGGGCTGGGTGTACCTGGCCGTCGATCACAACGTCAACGAACGGCCGGTGGTGCTCAAGGGTCTGGTGCATTCCGGCGATGCCGAGGCGCAGGCGATCGCCATGGCCGAGCGGCAGTTCCTGGCCGAAGTGGCCCACCCGTCGATCGTGAAGATCTTCAACTTCGTCGAGCACCCGGACTCCCGCGGCGAGCCGGTCGGGTACATCGTGATGGAGTACGTCGGCGGTAAGTCGCTCAAATTGCCTCGGCACGAGAAGCTTCCGGTATCCGAAGCGATCGCCTACCTGCTGGAGATCCTCCCGGCGATGGCCTACCTGCATTCGATCGGCTTGTGCTACAACGACCTCAAGCCGGAGAACATCATGGTCACCGAGGAGCAGCTCAAGCTGATCGACCTCGGCGCGGTGTCGCGGATCAACTCCTTCGGCTACCTCTACGGCACGCCCGGCTATCAGGCCCCGGAAATCGTGCGCTCCGGCCCGACCGTCGCCAGCGACATCTACACGGTGGGGCGCACTCTGGCGGCGCTGACACTGGATCTGCGGACCCGGAAGGGCCGCTACGTCGACGGGCTGCCCGACGACGACCCGGTGCTGAAGAAGTACGACTCGTTCGCCCGCCTGCTGCGCCGCGCGATCGACCCCGATCCACGCCGCCGCTTCGTCAGCGCCGAGGAGATGTCGTCGCAGTTGCTCGGCGTGCTGCGTGAAGTGGTCGCCGAGGACACCGGGGCACCGCGGCCCGGCCTGTCGACGGTGTTCACCCGCACCCGCTCGACGTTCGGCGTGGAACTGCTTGTCGCACATACCGATGTGTACCTCGATGGCCTGGCGCATGCGGAGAAGCTGACCGCCGCGGAGATCGTCACGGCGCTGCCGGTGCCGCTCGTGGACCCGACCGACGTCGCGGCGACGGTTCTCTCGGCGACGGTGCTGTCCCAGCCGGTGCAGACGCTGGACTCGTTGCGGGCGGCGCGCTACGGCGGGCTGGAGTCCGAAGGCGTGGACCTCACCGAGTCTGTGGAGCTTCCACTGATGGAGGTCCGCGCCCTGCTGGACCTCGGTGACGTGGCGAAGGCCAACCGCAAGCTCGACGACCTCGCCGACCGGGTGGGCTGGCGCTGGCGGCTGGTCTGGTTCAAGGCGGTCTCGAATCTGCTGACCGCCGAGTATTACTCGGCGACAAAGCATTTCACCGAGGTGCTGGACACCTTCCCCGGCGAGCTCGCCCCCAAGCTGGCGCTGGCGGCGACCGCCGAGCTGGCCGGGACATCCGACGAGCTGCCGTTCTACCGGACCGTGTGGCACACCGACAACAACATCATTTCCGCCGGCTTCGGCCTGGCACGGGCACAGTCTGTGGAGGGTGACCGTGAGTCGGCGGTGCGAACGCTCGACGAAGTTCCGGCGTCCTCACGGCATTTCACCACCGCACGGTTGACCAGTGCGGTGACACTGCTGTCGGGCCGGTCGGCGCACGACCTCAGCGAGGAGCAGATCCGCGACGCCGCGCGGCGGGTCGAGGCCCTGCCGGACACCGAGCCGCGGGTGTTGCAGATCCGCGCGCTCGTACTCGGTACGGCGATGGACTGGATCGCCGAGCACGAGGCCAGCACCAACCACATCCTCGGCTTCCCGTTCACCGACCACGGCCTGCGGCTCGGCGTCGAGGCCGCGCTGCGCAACCTGGCCAGGGTCGCCACCAGCCAGGCGCACCGCTACGCGCTGGTGGACATGGCGAACAACGTCCGGCCGACGAGCACGTTCTAGCGCCTGCAGAGCCTAGATCACCGTCAGGCAGGCCCGCGCGATCGCCAGCTCTTCGTTGGTCGGGATAACCAGCACGGACGTGGGTGACTTGTCCGCGGAGATCAGCCGCGCGCCGCGGGTCGGGCTCTCGTTGAGGTGCTCGTCGATCTCGATACCCAGCGTCGCCAATCCGGTCAGTGCGTCGCGACGCACCCGGGCGTCGTTCTCGCCGACCCCGGCGGTGAACGTCACCACGTCGGTGTGGCCGAGGATGGCGAGGTAGGCCCCGATGTACTTCCGCAGCCGGTGGACGTAGACCTCGTAGGCCAGTCGGGCGTCCTCGTCGCCGGATTCGATGCGCTGATGCAGGATTCGAAAGTCGATCTCCCCAGCCAGACCGTACATTCCGGACCGCCGGTTGAGCATCACCTCGATGTCCTCGACACCCATTCCCGCGGTTCGCCACAGGTAACTGATCACGCCGGGATCGATGTCGCCGGACCGTGTTCCCATCACCAGACCCTCCATCGGGGTCAGGCCCATGGTGGTGTCGACGGGACGCCCACCCGCGATGGCCGACCCCGACGCGCCGTTGCCCAGATGCAGGACGATCTGGTTGAGCGACTCCAACGGGGCGCCCAGGAAGTCGGCCGCCTGTTGGCTGACGTACTGATGCGACGTCCCGTGAAATCCGTAGCGGCGAATCTGCCAGCGTGCGGCCAGGTCTCGGTCGATCGCGTACGTCGACGCGGCAGCGGGCAGGGCGTGGAAGAAAGCGGTGTCGAACACCGCGACATGCGGCAGCTCGGGCAGCACCCGACGGGCCACTTTGATGCCGAGCACCGCCGGCGGGTTGTGCAGCGGTGCCAGCGGGGCCAGTTCGCGCAGTTGGTCGAGTACCGCGTCGTCGACCACTGTCGGCCGGTAGAGTCGCTGCCCGCCGTGTACCACCCGATGGCCGACCGCGACCAGACCCAGGCTGTCCAGGCGCTGGCCAGCTTCGGCGAACAGGTCGAACGCGGTGCGCAGCGCCGCCTCGTGGTCGGCGATGCGGCCGTCGCGCCGGATCTCCCGGTCACCGAACGTCAGAACGGCGCTCGACGCCTCCTCCCCGATCCGCTCGACAATGCCGTGTGCCAGCGATGCACCCGTATCAGGTTGGAGGAGTTGATATTTCAGTGACGAAGAGCCGGAGTTGAGAACCAGTACGGTCTGCGACATCAGTTCCCCTGGGCCTGGATCGCGGTGATCGCGACAGTGTTGACGATGTCCTCGACCAGCGCCCCACGGGACAGGTCGTTGACCGGTTTATTGAGTCCCTGCAACACCGGACCGATCGCAATCGCCCCCGCGCTGCGCTGCACCGCCTTGTAGGTGTTGTTGCCGGTGTTGAGGTCCGGAAAGATCAGCACCGTGGCCCGGCCGGCCACCTCGGATCCCGGCATCTTCGCCGCAGCCACCGTCGCGTCCACGGCGGCATCGTACTGGATCGGCCCCTCCACCGACAGGCCGGGGTCCCGTTTGCGCACGAGATCGGTTGCCGCACGGACCTTTTCCACACCGGCACCGCTGCCGGAGTCTCCGGTCGAATAGGACAGCATCGCCACCCTGGGCTCGATGCCGAACTGCGCGGCCGTGCGCGCCGAGCTGATCGCGATGTCGGCGAGCTGTTCGGCGGTCGGGTCCGGCACGATCGCACAGTCGCCGTAGGCAAGCACCCGATCGCTCAGGCACATCAGGAAGATGCTCGACACCGTCGACACGTCTGGCTGGGTCTTGATGATCTCGAAGGCCGGCCGCACGGTGTGCGCGGTGGTGTGCGCGGCTCCGGAGACCATGCCGTCGACGATGTCGTTGTGCACCAGCATGGTTCCGAAGTAGGAGACGTCGTGGATGATCTCCCGGGCCTGCTCGAGCGTCACGCCCTTCTTCTTGCGCAGCTCGGCGTACTGTGCGGCGAACTCGTCGCACAGTACGCTGGTGCGCGGGTTGAGCACGGTGGCTGCCGTGAGGTCGACACCGAGTTCGGCTGCGCGGGAACGGACCCGGGCCTCCTCGCCGAGGATCGTCAGGTCGGCGACCTCCCGGCGGAGCAGCCGGCCGGCGGCACGCAGGATGCGGTCGTCGTCGCCCTCGGGCAACACGATGCGTTTGCGGTCGGAGCGGGCCCGTTCCATCAGCTGGTAGGTGAACATCTGCGGGGTGGTCACCGTCGGGATCGGAATCGCGAGCCGCTCGAGCAGATCGCCGATGTCGACATAGCGGTCCATCAGGGCGATCGCAGTGTCGATCTTGCGCTGCGAGGTGGCCGTGACTCTGCCCCGCGCCGCGGCGACCCGGCTGGCTGTCTCGAACGTCCCGTAGTCGCTGGCGATGATCGGCAGCCGCAGGCCCAGGCCCGTCACCAGTTCGGCGATGCTGCGATGCAGCGGCAGCCCGCCGTTGAGGATCAGGGCCGACAGCGACGGAAAACCCTCGGCGGCGTGCGCGCTGGCTACGGCCAACACCACGTCGGAGCGGTCACCCGGGGTGATCACGGTAGCACCCTCCGCGAGCCTCTCCAGGCAGTGTTCGGCCGTCATCCCGGCGACGAGCACGCCCATCACCTCGCGGCCCAGCAGCGACTCGTCACCGTGGACCAGCACCCCGTCCACCGTGGCCCTGAGGTCGGCGACGGTGGGTGCGACCAGCAGGTGTTCCTCGGGCAGGACGTAGACGTGCGGGCTGAGGTCCTTGCACGCGGCGGCGACGGCCTCCACCTGAGCCGGATCGCAGCGGTTGGCCACCACCGCCGCGGTGTGGGCGTGCTGCAGGGCCAACTCGGCCAGGCACAGTTCGATCACCTGCACGACCTCGGCGGGAGTGCGGTCGCGCGCTCGAACCGCAAGCACCACCGGTGCGCCGAGGTTCACCGCGATCCGAGCGTTCACACTCAGCTCGGTCGGGGTCGCCACGTCGGTGTAGTCGGAGCCGACGATCACCACGGCGTCACAGCGGGCGGCCATCGCGTGATAGCGATCGACGATGTCGGTGATCGCACCGTCGGGATCCTCGTGCAGGCGCTGGTAGGTGACGCCGACGCTCTCGTCGTAGGTCAGGCCGGCATTGCTGTGGGCCAGCAGCAGCTCGAGGATGTAGTCACGGTCCTCCCGACGCGTGATGGGCCGAAACACCCCCACCTTCGGAACGGTCGCGGTCAGCCGGTGCAGGATGCCCAGCGCGACGGTGGACTTTCCGGTGTCTCCCTCCGGGGAGGCGACGTAGATGGCGGTGGCGGTGCGCGCGGCGGTCACGGGCTACAGCTTCCCGTATGAGGGCGCCGTTGAAAACTCCGAACTCGCGGGAAGTGGGATTAGGCATTTCGGCCGTCCGTCATCATTCAAAACTGGCAAACTTCAGATTGCCAGCCGGAATGTCTAAAGCCCGGAAACGGTCGGGAATGGTCGCCCCGATTTGCAGTAACGACGGTGAATTTGGCTGCAGCTAAGTTCCGTCCGGTGTGCAACACTGAGGAGTCGCGCGCACGATCGATGGCTGATCCCTCAGCCAAGCTTCCGAAGCCGCGGCGCGAGATCCTTCTCGAACAGTTCCAGGAAGCGACGCTGGTCGTGACCCGGAGCGTGGAACACCAGGTGGTTTAGCCCGAATTTCAAGTATTCGCGAACCTTTTCAACGGCCTCGTCGGGATCTGAGGACACGATCCAGCGCTTGGCGACCTGCTCGATGGGCAGCTCGTTGGCGGCCTTCTCCATCTCCATCGGGTCGTGGATGCTGTGCTTCTGTTCAGCGGTCAACGACAGCGGCGCCCAGAACATCGTATTGTTAAGTGCCAGTTCAGGATCCGGATCATAGGAGATCTTGATCTCGATCATCTTGTCGATCGCGTCGAGGTCGCGGTGAGCGGCCTTGGCACCTTCTTCGACTGCGGGCAGCAGCTTCTCGGTGTAGAGCTCCTCACCCTTTCCCGAGGTGCAGATGAACCCGTCACCGGCACGCCCCGCATATTTGGCCACGGCGGGACCGCCGGCCGCGATGTAGACCGGCACACCGCCCTCGGGCACGTCGTAGATCGAGGCACCCCTGAGGTGGTAGTAGTCGCCGTCGAAGTCCACCCCGTCACCGCGCCACAGCTCGCGCATCAACCGCACCGACTCACGCAGCCGGGCGAAGCGCTCCTTGAACTCCGGCCATTCGCCGATGTAGCCGGTCGCGATCTCGTTGAGCGCCTCTCCGGTGCCCACCCCGAGGAACACCCGATCGGGGTACAGGCACGCCATCGTCGCGAACGCCTGCGCGATCACCGCCGGGTTGTAGCGGAACGTCGGCGTCAGCACCGAGGTGCCCAACGTGATCCGCTTGGTGCGTTCGCCCACTGCGGTCATCCAGGCCAAGGAGAACGGCGCGTGACCGCCCTCGTGGCGCCACGGCTGAAAATGGTCGCTGACCGTCGCACTGTCCATCCCGTGCGCCTCGGCCAGCACCGCCAACTCCACCAGCTCACGCGGCGCGAACTGCTCCGCCGAGGCCTTGTATCCCAGTTTCAGTTCGGCCACGTCCTCGTTTCTACTCCGGTACCGATCTGCGCGCATCGTCGCCTGCCTACACTCGCGACATGCCCGCCGAGCTGACACAGATCACCGACAAGGTCCACCTGGCCAAGACCGACCTGGTGAACTGGACGCTCGTCGCCGACGACACCGGCGTGATGCTCATCGATGCGGGCTTTCCCGGCAGTCGCGACGATGTTCTGACATCGCTGCGCCAGCTGGGTTTCGGGCCTGCCGACGTGCGGGCCATCCTGCTGACCCACGCCCACGTCGACCACTTCGGTTCGGCGATCTGGTTCGCCGCAGCACACAGAACACCGGTGTACTGCCACGCCGACGAGGTCGGACATTCCAACCGGGAGTACCTCCAGCAGGCCTCCCCGGTCGACCTGCTGGCGCACGCCTGGCGGCCGCGCTACCTCATGTGGTCGGTGGACATCACCCGCAAGGGCGCTCTGGTGCGCGCCGGCATCCTCACCACCCAGGCTCTCACCGGGGACATCGCCGCAACGCTGCCGGGACGCCCGCTGGCCGTGCCGACACCGGGCCACACCGGTGGGCATTGCTCCTATGTGGTGGACGGAGTTCTGGTCGGCGGCGACGCGCTGGTCACCGGTCACCCGCTGGCCCGGCGCGCCGGGCCCCAGCTGCTTCCCGGCCTGTTCAACCACGACGAGCAGGGCTGCGTGCGCAGCCTGGCCGCGCTGGCGATGCTGGAGACCGACACGCTGATCCCCGGCCACGGCGATCTGTGGGTCGGGCCTATCCGGGAAGCCGTGCGGCAGGCGACACCGGGCTGAGCCCCAGATTCTCCCGCAGTGTCTGGCCGCCGTACTCGGTGCGGAACGCCCCGCGTTCCTGCAGCAGCGGCACCACGGTGTCGACGAACTCGTCGAGTCCATCCGGGGTCAGGTGCGGCACCAGGATGAACCCGTCACAGGCGTCGGATTGCACGTAGCGGTCGATCTCGGCGGCGACGTGCTCGGCGGTACCGACGAACTGCTGACGGCTGGTGACGGCGATGACCAGTTCACGGATCGACAGGTTGTCGGCCTCCGCGCGCTGCCGCCAGGCGGTGGCAAGAGCCTTGGGATCGCCGTGGCGCACCCGGCCCTGGGTGACGGTCGGGTCGTCGATGGGCTCGACGTCGGGCAGCGGGCCGTCCGGGTCGTACGCCGAGAGGTCCCGTTGCCAAACCTGTTCGAGCATCGCGATCGCGGTCTGCGGGCTGACCTGCTGCCGCCGGATGTGCTGCGCCTTCTCGGCGGCATCGGCTGCGCTGTCCCCCAGCACGAACGTCGCACCCGGGAAAACCTTGAGCGCGTCAGGATCTCGGCCCCACGCGGCCGCGCGGGCCTGGACGTCGGCGTAGTAGCGCTGGCCGGCCTCGAGCGCACCGTGCAGGGTGAACAACGCGTCGGCGTGCTTGGCACCGAAGTCGCGGCCTTCGTCGGAGTCCCCCGCCTGCAGAAGCACTGGATGCCCCTGCGGGCCGGCGGGCAGGGTGGCGAGTCCGCGAACGTCGAACTGCGGGGAGCGATGGGACACGAACCGGCGTCCGTCAGAACCGGTGCCCGCGGGCCAGGAGTCCCAGAACTCGCGCGCGACGGTGACGAACTCCTCGGCGCGCCGATACCGGTCGGCGTGGTCGAGAAACCCGCCGCGGCGGAAGTTCGCGCCGGTGAAGGCGTCCGAGGAGGTAACCATGTTCCACGCCGCCCGGCCGTCGGACAGGTGGTCCAGGCTCGCGAATTGCCTTGCGACCTCGAACGGTTCGTTGAAGGTCGTGTTGATCGTTCCGGCCAGGCCGATGTGCTCGGTGACCGCGGCCAGGGCGGCCAGCACGGTGAAGGTGTCGGGCCGACCGACGACGTCGAGGTCGTGGACGCGGCCACGGTGCTCGCGCAATCGCAGCCCTTCGGCCAGGAAGAAGAAGTCCAGCAGGCCCCGTTCGGCGGTGCGCGCGAGATGGACGAACGACTCGAAACCGATCTGGCTGCCCGACGCGGGATCCGACCACACCGTGGTGTTGTTCACTCCCGGGAAGTGCGCGGCGAGGTGAATCCGTTTGCGGTGCTTGCCCTCCCGGATCATGACGGCAGACCCCAGCGTTTGGCGAGCAGCTCATGCGACCGCAGCCTGTCGGCATGACGGTAGGTGGCCGTGGTGACCACCAGCTCGTCGGCTCCGGTGACCCGCTGCAGTGCGCTCAGCTTGTCGGCCACCTCGTCGGCGTCGCCCACGAACTGCGTGGCGATCCGGTCGGAGACCACGGCGCGCTGCTCGTCGGTCAGCGGCGGGCAGTCGTCGGGATCCGGGTAGGGAACCGCGCCACCGTGCGCCCGAATCGAATACACCCAGTGCCCATAAGGCGCGGCGAGATGACGCGCGGTGGCGGTGTCGTCGGCGACGACGACGTCGGCCGACACCACGACGTAGGGCTCCGGCAGAGTCGGTGACGGGGTGAACACCGCGCGATAGGCCTCGACGGCCTCCAGGGCGCTCCCCGGGGTGCTGTGATAACTCGCGACGAACGGCAGCCCGCGGGCTCCGGCCACCGCGGCGCTCTGCCCCTTACTGCTGCCGAAAATCCAGGGCGTCAGGCCGGTTCCCTCTCCCGGCACCGCGTGGACGGGAAATCCTCCGGCGGTGTGGGTTCCATCGAGAAGGGCGAGGATGTCGTCGACCTGTTCGGCGAAGTCGGGCGCCAACGCTTGCGGTTGAGTCAGTATGGTGGCCAGCGCGCGCATTCGCGGGCTCGCCAACAGGGTGCGGGTGTCGAAGGGTGGCGGCACCACCACGCCGTCGATCTCGCGCCAGTCCTGTTGCGGCGGAATACCGTTGAGTGAGGAACCTCCCAGAGAGTTACGCACATTCTGTGTGCGCGGTTCCGCACTCGACGACTGTTCGGCTTCACGACGGCGCTGCCCGGAGCGGCCAAGCCCGAGGTCGATACGGCCGGGATGGAAAGCGTCCAGAATTCCGAAGCTCTCGACCACCGCCACTGCGGTGGTGTAGCCGAGCTGGACCGCTGCGGCGCCGACCCGGATGCGCTCGGTAGCCGCCGCGATCTGCCCGATCAGCACCGCCGGGTTGGAGCCTGCCACAGCGACGAAGTGGTGTTCAGCCACCCAGTAGCGCCGGTATCCCCAAAGTTCGGCGTGGCGCGCGAGGTCGACGGTGCTGCGCAGCGCCGACGCCGCGTCGCAGCCGGCACTGATCGGCGAGAGATCCAGGATGGCCAGCGGAACGGTCACGTTGACCTCACCGGTGTATATCGGTTGACCGCCACCGGCAGCCCCAGCCGTTCGCGCAACGTCTCCCCGTCGCGGTAGGCGGTACGGAACCGGCCCGCGCGCTGCAGTACCGGCACCAGATCGTCGACGATGGCCGGCAGATCTGTGGTGTTGACCGCCGGTCGCAGCCGAAAGCCGTCGAGACCCAGGTCGTGCCAGGCCAGCAGCAGGTCGGCCAACTCTGCAGGGGTTCCGCCCCACACCAGAGCATCGGAACGCACGTCGCTGGCACCGCCGAAGTCGACGACCAGGTCGGCGATGACCTTCAGGTCCTGACCGCCTGCTGCGTTGACTTCACCGACGATCCGCGCGAGGGACTGCTCGTCCTTCGGCGTGACGAAGACGACATCGGCCGCAGCCGAGGCGAATTCGTAGACCCGTTCGGCGTGCGCCAAAGCGGCGACCACGGGTTGCCCTTGTGGCGGCCGTGGCGTGATCGACGGCCCCTTCACCGAGAAGTAGCGCCCGGTGAAGTCGATGTAGTGCAACCGGTTGCGATCGACGTAACGTCCGGTCGCGACGTCACGGATCACCGCGTCGTCCTCCCAGCTGTCCCACAGCCGGCGCACCACTTCGACGAAATCAGCTGCCTCGTCGAATGATTCGTCCGGTGCAGGTGCGGCACGGCGACCAAACAGTTCCGCCTCGGCTGCCGTCGCGCTGACCCGTGGTTGCCAGCCCGCGCGACCGTGTGAGACGTAGTCCAGCGTGGCGATCGCCTTGGAGATGTGGAACGGCTCGGTATGCGTGACGGTGGCCACCGGGATGAGCCCGATGTTGCGCGTCACCGGCGCGATTCGCGCGGCGATCAGGACGGCGTCGGCCCTGGGTGTGTCTCCGCGGGTTCCCAGGTTGTCCTCAACGGTGAGGAAGTCCAACATCCCACGTTCGGCGATGGCCGCGAGCCGCGCCCAATGTCGGCCGCTGGTCACCGGTTCGGCGGCCGGTGTGTACCGCATCGCCTGCGGGCGGCAACCATAGCCGTCGAGGGCGACGCCGAGATACACCGGGTTGAGAGCCATCACTCAACTGTCTAACGTGCTGTCGCACAAGATATTCCGGAACCCGGGGTTCAGTTCACCGTGATTTCAACCCTGGCGTTTGCCGGGGTTCACAGTAGCTTGCCGAACGCGATCGGATAGACCTCACCGTCGGCGGGCAGCGGCTCGTCCAGCCGGGTGTAGCCCGCGCTCTCGTAGAGCGCCTCCGCCTCGGGCTGACGGTCCCCGGTGGTCAGGTACACCCGGCGATAGCCCCGCCGGACGATCTCGGATTCCAGGGCATCGAGCAGCACCTTGGCGTACCCACGCCGCCGGTGGTTGCGGTCGGTCCAGATGCGTTTGAGTTCGGCGGTCTCGGCGTCGAAGCGGCGGAAGGCCCCGCCGGTCACCGGCCGGTCATCGAGCAGCCCGATCAGCATGCCGCCGTCCGGCGCACTGAACTCGTCTGCCGGATATCCCCGCAGCCACCTCAGCACACGGTCCTCGGTGCCGTTGTAGCGGGTGGCGTACTCGACGGCCAGCTCGGCGATCAGCGGCCGGGCCAGCTCGTCGTCCTGGTGGACCGGGACGAAACGCAGCCACTGCACCGCACCATTGTGCTGGGCGGCCCGGTCCGACACGCTGGCCGACCCCCTTCCGAGAATAGTTGACACCTGTTGAGTCTGCGGACCGCCTCGATGTGCTCGATCAGCACGTCGGGCGAGACTCGGCGTAGCGCACTTATTCGGGGAAGTCGTCCTCGTCACCGACCGACTTGAACCACACCCGCGTCACCGGTTCGATCGTCTCGTCGTCGGAATTCGGTGATCGCCGGCGGATGGATCCAGCTGGCCAGGCCTTAACCCAGCGCGCGATCCAGGTCGGCGATCAGGTCCTCCGTGCCCTCCAGGCCCACCGAGATTCGCACCACGGCGTCACCGAGGCCGATCGCCGCGCGACCTTCCGGACCCATCGCCCGGTGCGTCGTGGTAGCCGGGTGGGTGATCAGCGACTTGGCGTCGCCCAGGTTGTTGGAGATGTCGATCACCTGCAGTTTGTCGAGCACCTCGAAGGCACGCTCCTTGGCCTTGCTCTCGGGCGCGTCGAGTTCGAAGGTGATGACGGTGCCACCACCGGACATCTGCCGCTTGGCCAGATCGTGCTGGGGATGCGAGGGCAGAAACGGGTAGCGCACCCAGCGCACTGCGGGATGACTCTCGAGGAACTCGGCGATCCGCAGCGCGGAGTCGCTGCTGTAGTTGACCCGAACCGACAGTGTCTCAAGGCCTTTCAACAGCACCCACGCGTTGAACGCGCTCAGGGCCGGCCCGGTGTGACGCATGAGCTTCTGCACCGGCCCGTCGATGTACTCCTTGTCGCCGAGGATCGCCCCACCGAGCACCCGGCCCTGGCCGTCGATGTGCTTGGTACCGGAGTACACCACCACGTCCGCCCCGAGCGGGAAACCCTGCTGCAGAAGCGGAGTGGCAAAGACGTTGTCCAACACCACCTTTGCACCCGCGGCATGGGCCAGCTCGGACACCGCTGCGATGTCGACCAGCGACTGCATCGGGTTGGACGGTGTCTCGAAGAACACGGCCTGGGTCGGCGTGCTCAACGCCTCCTCCCACTGCGACAGGTCATCGCCGTCGACGAAGACGGTCTCGACCCCCCAGCGCGGCAGGATTTCGTTGCACACCACGAAACAGGAACCGAACAGGCTGCGGGCGGCCACCAGCCGGCCGCCGGCGCCCAGCAGCGCACCCAGCGAGGTGAAGACCGCCGCCATCCCCGACGCGGTGGCGAATGCCGCGGGGGCACCCTCGATGAGCCGCAGCCGTTCCTCGAACATCGAGATGGTCGGGTTACCGTAGCGCGAGTAGACGAAACGGTCGATCTCGCCGGTGAACGCCTTCTCGGCCTCGGCAGCCGAGGAGTACACATAGCCCGACGTCAGGTACACCGCCTCGGCGGTCTCCTCGAACCCCGAGCGCAGCAGCCCGCCGCGCACCCCGATGGTGGCCTGGCTGACCCCGTCCGGCAGCGGCGCGGGAATCCGCACCGACGGCACCGGATCGGTCATGACTGCTTCCAGGGCAGGCCCAGCGCCCGCCAGCCGTTCACCCCGCGGTGGCCGTGAGCGTCGAGTTGGCCCTCGAAGCCGTCGAGCATGTTGTACGACGGCGCGATCCCGGCGGCGGTGGCCGTCTCGGCCGCGGGGATCGACCGGTTACCCGACCGGCACAGGAAGACCACCGGGCGATCACCGGGCGTGACACCGGCGGCGTTCAGGTCGGCCACGAAGTTGTCGTTGTGCTGGCCGTTGCTGTGGTTCCACTCCACGAACACCACCTCGCGGCCCAGCGGGGTCAGATCGGGCGCGCCGACCCACCGCCATTCGGCGTCGGTTCGGCAGTCCACCAGCACCGCCTCGAGGTTCTCGCTGAGCAACTTCCAGCTTTCCTCGGGGGTGATATCTCCTGCATAGCTCACAGCCCTGAGTCTCGCACATGCGGCTGAGATCGCTAGGCCGGACCGGGCGAGCAGACCTTCCAGTCCCCGCCCTCGCGGACGAACGTCATCGGACTCTGGATCCGCTTGTCCGGCGCCTTCTCGAAGTGGTAGACGACCGTGGCGGTGGCCCGGTCGCCGTCGATCTTGACCCCGATGACGTCGTCGACGAAGCGCGCCCCTTGCGCGGACCTCGACTGCTGTTGACGGGCAATGACTTCCGCCTCGGCGCCCTGTTGGCCGGTACAGGTGAACTTGCGGAAGTCCGGGTAGTTCTCCCGCTGCAGGGCGTCGTTCTGTCCGACCGCGGCGCGGCCGACGCGCTGATCCGCGCTCAGCCCATCACCGCGAACCAGCCACGAGATCCCGAATGCGATCAGCACGAGCACAGCTATGCCCAGCGCGATCAGAATCGGCATCGGGCTCGACCCGCTGTTCTGTTTCTCGTCCGTCACTGCCACAACCTCCGAAGTGTCGCCGACGCCTGCCACACCCGGTCACGGGCGGTGGTCACGTCGGCCGCCGTGGCAAGCGCCAGGCCCAGCCGCAGCCGCGGAGCTCCCTCGTGGCTGCCGAACAACCGGACATCACTCTCCGGCACCGTCAACACCTCGGCAAGCACCGCGGCCGACTCCGGCCGGGGCGTCGGACGTCCGTCGGCCTCGTCGGCATAGGTCACCTCGGCCGCTCCCGGCGAGATCATGATGGTGTCGACCGGCAGCCCGAGCACCGCGCGGGCGTGCAGCTCGAACTCCGAGAGCCGCTGGGTGCGCAGAGTCACCAGCCCGCTGTCGTAGGGCCGCACGCTGACGTCGGAGAAGTACACCTCGTCGCCGCGGACCAGCAGCTCCACCCCGAAGACGCCCCGCCCGCCCAGGGCGCGCACGATGCGGGCGGCCACCGACTTCGCCGCGCCCAGCGCCGCCTCGCTCATGGGCTGCGGCTGCCAGGACTCCAGCACATCCCCGTCGAGCTGGCGGTGGCCGATCGGCTCGCAGAAGTGCAGTGCGGGGCCCGCCGGGCCCTCGGTGCTGACCGTCAACAGCGTGACGGCGTAGTCGATCTCGACGACCGTCTCGGCCAGCACCCGGTTGTGCGGCACCCGGCCGCCGGCGTCGACCGCCCGCTGCCATGCCGGCTCGACGTCCTCGGGCCGCAGCAGCACCGACAATCCCTGGCCCGGAACCCCGACGACCGGCTTGACCACCATCGGGAAGCCGGCATGCTCGACAACGGCGGCCAGCTCGGCTACCGACCCGGCGAACCAGAACGGTGCCGTCGGCAGGCCGAGGTCGTCGGCGGCCAGCCTGCGCATGCCCTCCCGGTCGAGGCTGAGCTGGGTGGCATGCACGCCAGGGACCACCTGCGTGGATCCGCTTTCGGCGGCGGTGCGCAGCGCGTCGATCGCCACCGCGTTGGTGTCGACGACGACGTAGTCGGGCCGGACCCGGGCGATGGCGTCGGCGAACTCCTCGGGGTCGGTCATCTTGACCACCAGCGCCTCGTCGGCGGCGTCATGGGCGGGGGCATCGGCGTATCGGTCGACGGCGATGACGAAGGCGCCCAGGCGCTGGAAGGCCAGCACCAGTTCGCGGCTGAGTTCACCGGACCCGACCAGCATCACGCGCATGATGCCCAAGGATAGGTGGACTCAGCCCCGGGTAGGCCAATGCCAGGACGGCTCGTCGAGCAGATCCTGCCCGACGATCGCGGTTTGGCCCATCGAGGCCCTTAGCGGATGGCCGCGTTCTGGTATTCGTCGCGGTGCCGTTCGAACACCCCGGCCCTGGTGAGTAGCAGGACACTGACAATCAACACCCACACCGGAAATGCCATCACGATCCACATGTTCAGATCGCTGACCGCCAGAATGCTCAGTGCCGCAAGATAAGTCACGATCACCAGCCAGCGGGGCATCAGCTCGGTGCGCAACCAGATCGTCGCCAGCGAGATCATGAAGACGGCGGCCATCTTGACCGCGTACGTCTTCGACAGGGCCAGCACCGTCATCTGGCCGAAGAGCGCGACGTCGGTGTTGATCTCGGTGCCCGCGACCGCCGTGTTACTTCCCGCGAGCCCGGCTCCCACCGCCGACGTCACGAACATCATCGCCAGGAAGAGCAGACCGCTGCCCAGGAACACCGTGGAGAAGAACCGGTCCTCGTACCGTCCGAACCCGTCCCGGATCACGCCGATGAACCACAGGAAGCTGATCCCGGCGAACGGCATCAGCATGGACGCGAATTTCATCTTGGCGCTACCGGTGTCGAGCCACTGCGATCCCGGCGAGCCGCCTTCGGGCAGTGAGGTCCTGATGAGGAACAGCGCCGTGCCGAACAGCAGGGCGAACAGCACGCCGGCCAACGCGGCTGCCCGTGGGGTGGTCATTGCCTTGAGCGTCTTGGATCGGTGTTCAACCACGCCGCCATGCTGACAGATGTCAGGGCTGTCCGGGCAGCAGACGCACCATCAGGCCGTGCGCTTCGGCCAGCAGCTTCCCGTCCGGATCGGTCATCTCGGCTTTGACGAACGCCTTGCGGCCCTCGGCCCGGTCCAGCCAGCCCCGTACGGTCAACGGCACGTTGATCGGGGTGACATTGCGGTAGTCGACATGCAGAAAGGCGGTCCGGCTGATCGGGCGGCCGGTGGCGTGGATGACCATGCCGAACATCGAATCGAACATCAACGGCAACACACCGCCGTGGACTGCGGAGTTGCCACCGACGTGGAAGCGGCTGAACTGCACCGTGAACTCGACGCCGTCGGCCTGGAACTTGGTCATCCGATAGGGCGCCATCAACAGGCTGCCGGCACCGGGCAGGTTCGGCACCCGGTTGGCCGGCCCCACTCCCTCAGCCGCCTCGAACGGGCCGAGCAGCGCGGCGAGTTCTTCGGCGCGGTCGGCGGCAGTCTCCCAGGTGTCACGGTCGGGGTCGGCCGACACCGCAAAGTCCTGCACACGGCGCATTGCTGCGATGAATCGGCCGAATCCCGGACCGGGATCGGCAGGCTCGAACTCGGGGAACCCGCCGTGGCGGTCGTATTCCGGGTCCAGCTGGCTGGGATCCGTCATCCCCGCGGCGCCAGGACGTCACGTCGCACGATGGTCTGATCCCGGCCCGGCCCGACACCGATGCACGAAACATGCGCTCCGGCAAGCTCTTCCAGCCGCAGCACGTAGTCACGGGCCTTGGCCGGCAGGTCGTCGAACTCGCGGGCTCCGGAGATGTCCTCCCACCAGCCGGGCAGCTCCTCGTAGATCGGCTCGGCGCGGGCGATGTCGCTCTGGGTCATCGGCATCTCGCTGGTGCGCTTGCCGTCGACGGTGTAGCCGACGCAGACCGGGACGGTCTGCAGGCTGGAGAGCACGTCCAGCTTGGTCAGGAAGTAGTCGGTGATCCCGTTGACCCGGGTGGCGTAGCGGGCGATCACGGCATCGAACCAGCCGCACCGCCTGGCCCGGCCGGTGGTGACGCCGACCTCACCGCCAGTCTTGGACAGGTAGGCGCCGTTCTCGTCGAACAGCTCGGTGGGGAATGGTCCGGACCCGACGCGGGTGGTGTAGGCCTTGAGGATCCCCAGCACCGTGGTGATCCGGGTGGGCCCGATCCCGGAGCCCACAGCAGCGCCGCCCGCGGTGGGGTTCGAGGACGTCACGTACGGATACGTGCCGTGGTCGACGTCGAGCAGCGTGCCCTGCGACCCTTCCAGCAGTACCGTCTCGCCGTCCTCCAGGGCGTTGTTGAGCAGCAGCCGGGTGTCGGCGATACGGTGCTTGAATACTTCGGCCTGGGCCAGCAGCGTCTCGACGACCTCGTCGGGGTCCAGCGCCTTGCGGTTGTAGACCTTGACCAGGATCTGGTTCTTGAGCTCCAGGGCGGCTTCGATCTTCTGAACCAGCTGTTCGGGGTGCAAAACGTCGGCGACCCGGATGCCCATCCGGGCGATCTTGTCCTGGTAGCAGGGGCCGATGCCGCGTCCTGTGGTGCCGATCTTCTTGCTGCCCATGTAGCGCTCGGTGACCTTGTCGATGGCCACGTGATACGGCATGAGCAGGTGGGCGTCGGCGGAAATCAGCAGTCGCGAGGTGTCGATGCCGCGGTCGTCGAGCCCGGAGAGCTCGGTGAGCAGCACCCCCGGGTCGACCACCACGCCGTTGCCGATCACGTTGGTGACGCCGGGCGTCAAGACGCCCGACGGGATGAGGTGCAGGGCGAAGTTCTCGCCCGTCGGCAGGACCACGGTGTGGCCGGCGTTGTTGCCGCCCTGGTAGCGGACCACCCACTGCACACGCCCACCGAGCAGGTCGGTGGCTTTACCTTTGCCCTCGTCGCCCCACTGGGCGCCGATGAGGACGATTGCCGGCATGGCGTTTCTCCTGCTTAGTGTGATCCAGCCGGGGACCCACCCTATCGGAGCATGCAGCGAGGAGTGTCGTTGACCAACAACCAGCTCGCTGTGCTGCGATTCGGCGACCGCCGGGTGACGCGCTCGCTAGCCCCCCTGCCGTGCCACGACATCGCTGCCGGAACCGACGTCGATGCCGCCCTCGAGGGCGTTCGCCGGGTGGTGGTCGTGGGCGACGACGTCGATTTGGCCACGGTTCTGACCCGGCTCATGCGCATCGAACGGCTCGACGTGGAGGTGGCCCACGTGCCGGGACTGCTCGGTTCGCGGCGCGCCAAACATGCTGTCGCGCAACGCGTTCCGCTGATCCGGGACGAGACGGGCGCGGTTCTGGTCGGGGCGGCGTTGTGGCTGCCGCCCGACGGGGCGAGCGTCGTGCACGGGGAGGCCGTCGTCGACGACGAGGTGCTGTTCGACGGTGACGCACCGGGCGTGCGGATCGAACCGACGTCGACGATGCCCGGCCTTCGGGCTTCCGTGCTGTCTGGGGGGATGGGGCCGCGCCGGTGGTCGGGCGGTCGCGCCGTTCAGTTGGGCACCACCGGCGCGCGGGTGGTGCGCGAAGGGGTTCCTGTGACGCGTGAGGTGAAACGGTCGGCGTTCTACCGGCACGTGACGGGCTGGCTGCAGGTCCGGTGACCAGGCGGGTAGGGCTCCGGTAGCGTCGTGGCGTGAGTGTCCGCCCGCCGCACCAGTCGGTGCGCCCGAGCCCGATCTTCCTGGTCATCGTCGCGATCACGGCCCTGGGCGGGGTGCTGGCATGGCTGTCGGCGGCGACCGTGGGGCCACTGGCCTACGTCGGGGTCTTCATCTACGTGATCGCCGGCTGGCTGGTGTCGCTGTGCCTGCACGAGTTCGGGCATGCCTATACCGCGTGGCGGTTCGGCGACCAGGACGTCGCGGTTCGCGGGTATCTCACGCTCAACCCGTTCAAGTACTCCAGCCCGCTGCTGTCGATCGGCCTGCCGCTGCTGTTCATCGCGCTCGGCGGCATCGGCCTGCCGGGCGGGGCGGTCTACGTGCGCACGGGCTTCATGACACCGCGCCAGCGCACCCTCGTCAGCCTCGCCGGCCCGCTGGCCAACCTGGTGCTCGGTGGGCTGCTACTCGCGCTGACCCGGGCGTTCTATGACCCCGGGCATGGGGTGTTCTGGTCGGCCGTGGCCTTCCTGGGCTTCCTGCAGATCACCGCGCTGCTGCTCAACATCCTGCCGATTCCCGGACTGGACGGTTACGGCGCGCTGGAACCGCACCTGAGCCCCGAGACGCAGCGCGCCGTGGCGCCGGCCAAGCAGTTCGGCTTCCTGATTCTGCTGGTCCTGCTGCTGGCGCCGGCCCCGAACCGCTGGTTCTTCTCGGTGGTCTTCCGGTTCTTCGACCTGTCGGGCGTGCCAGGCGGACTCGCCTCGATCGGGAGTCAGCTGACCAGATTCTGGTCGGCCTGGATGTGACCGGGGACAGAGCCGAGCTGCAGCGGCCCCCTCTACCGCTGCCGTCCCGGATCGGTCCCCGATACCCGGGTAGGCATCAACAAACATAACGGTATGTATGTGATCTGTGAAGTGGCATTGGCCCCTATTTACGGAGACGTTATTAACGTTGCCCGTTTAGCCACGCGACCAGGTCAGGGTGCGCCATCCGGCGCAGAGCGGTCGCGGCGGTCTCCCACCGACGCCGTGCCCGCCCTCTGTCGCTCTCGACGAAGGCCGGGATCAGGATGCCGCGCAGAGTGTCCGTCGCGGTGCAGACGAACTCCAGCATCGCGTCGTGCAGGTGGTGCGGCACCGGCTCGAGCACCGCCGCGATCACAGCGCTCGCCGCGATCGGGGCGCCCCAGATCAGGTCGAAGATGGCCCCGAGCGGGTCGGCGGCCTTCGCGTAGCCGCCCCTGAATCCGGCCACCACCGTGGCAACCGTGCACCCGGGCGCCTCGCGTCAGCCCGGCCATCTCCGCGATCCGTGGCGTGGTGGTGCCGGCGTAGCCGTACTTCGTCAAACGGTGGCATCGAACAGCCGCGCACGGGCGGACGCGCTGCGTTCCTCCTGGGTGCGCCGAGGCCGCGAGCCTGACACCGCCACGGCTCGAGTCCTACTGACAGTCCGTTTGAAGCAACGTTACATTCCGAATGGTGCGCCCGGCGCTCTTGCTACATATGCATATTTATGCATATATTGCAGGCATGGGTGCTGGACACGACCACAGCCACGGTGGTGACACGCGGGTGAGCCGGATGGTCATCGCCGCGGCGATTCTGACCGTCTTCTTCGCCGTCGAACTGACCACCGCGCTGCTCATCGGGTCGATCGCACTTCTGGCCGACGCCGGGCACATGCTCACCGACCTGGTGGCCATGTTCATGGGGCTGTCCGCGGTCCTGCTGACCCGGCACGGTCCGCCCTCGGCGGCACGTACCTACGGCTGGCACCGCGCCGAGGTCTTCACGGCCGTCGCCAACGCCGTGCTGCTGATCGGCGTCGCGGTGTTCATCCTCTACGAGGCGATCGACCGCCTCGGCCATGCCCCGGAGGTCCCCGGAGTGCCGATGATCGTGGTCGCCATTGCGGGTCTGATCGCGAATGCCGCCGTGGCGCTGCTGCTGCGGTCGCAATCCGAGCACAGCCTGGCCGTCAAAGGCGCCTACATGGAGGTCGTCGCCGACACTGTGGGCAGCATCGGCGTGCTGATCGCCGGCATCGTCACGGTGACCACGCACTGGCCCTACGCCGACGTCGTCGTCGCAGTGTTCGTCGCGCTATGGGTGCTCCCGCGGGCCATTGCACTGGCCCGCGCTGCCCTGCGGATCCTGTCGGAGTCCTCACCCCGGCACATCGACGTCGAAGAACTGCGTGCTGCGCTGGCCGCCATCGACGGTGTCACCGAGATCCACGACCTGCATGTGTGGACCCTGGTGCCGGGCAAGGACATGGTGACCGCCCACCTGACCAGTGACGGGAATTCCGATCGGGTGCTCGACGACGCCCGGGCGATCCTGTCCGCGCGCGGGCTCGATCACGCCACCGTCCAGGTCGAACCGCCCGGCCGCGCCGACGACTGCCTCGGTCAGACGGACTGGTAGTTCAGGCCAGACCCAGTTCGGCGCGCGCCGAGGGGTCGCAGTCGTCGAGCAGGTCGAGACACCGGGCGAACTCGTCGGTCTCGCCAATGGTGTCGGCCGCCCGGGCCAACGCCGCCACGCAGCGCAGGAAGCCGCGGTTGGGCTCGTGGCTGTACGGGACGGGGCCGAACCCCTTCCACCCGTTGCGCCTCAGCTGGTCCAGACCACGGTGATAGCCAGTGCGGGCGTAGGCATAGGCGGTGATCGCCTTGTCGTCGGCAAGCGCGTCCTCGGCCAGATGTGCCCACGCCACCGAGGCCGAGGGATGGGCGGCCGCCACGATCGCCGGCTTCTCACCAGCCTCGAGTTCGGCCTCGGCCTCGATGTCACCGGGCAGCAGGACGGGCTGCGGTCCGAGTAGATCCCCAAAGGACGTCATGTGCCCCATTGTGCCGTGCCGCCGCGGGCCGCAGGCGCGACCCAAGCGATAGGGTCAATAGCACCAGCACTCGAGGAGGACCGCAGCCCGCCATGTCGAACCCTTCCGGGACCGACCACGACGACGCAGCCCAACCAGGCGTACCCGAAGTCGACTCCCCGACCGAGGTCAACCCGGTCGCCGAGCCGGCACCCGAACGGCGTTACACCGCACCGGGATTCGACGCAGGATCCACCCAGATCATCGACCGCACCCCTGATCCGGAAACCGAGATCATCTCGACTCCCACGGAGGTGTTCCCGGTCGCCGGCCACCCCGTGCGCTCCACCACCCCGCAGGAGATCCCACCGCGGGTGCCGCTGACCCGCCGGCGCAGCTGGGGTCTGGTCATCGCGGTGATAGTCGCCATCGCCGTGCTGGCCGCGGTGGCGATCCTGGCCGTCATCCTGTTGACCCGCGACAGCTCACCCAAGGCCTCGCAGGAGGAGCTGGTACGCACGACGATCCACAGCTTCGACTCCGCCGTGCAGAGCGGCGACCTGGCAACCCTACGCACCATCACCTGCGGGCCGACCCGCGGCAGCTACGTCAACTTCGACGAAGGCAGCTGGGCCGATACGCATCGGCGGGTCGCCGTGGCGCGGCAGTACCCCGTGGTGGCCAGCATCGACGAGGTGGTGGTCAACGGCGAGCACGCCGAGGCCAACGTCACCTCGTTCATGGCCTTCGATCCGGCGACGCGGTCGACCCGCAGTTTCGACCTTCAGTTCCGCGACAACCAGTGGAAGATCTGCCAGTCGTCATAGCGATTTCGGCGCGCTTTTCGTCGCTGGGCGACGATTAGCGCGCCGAAATCGCTGTTAACCGGCCGAGACGCTTCGGCCCGCGCTGTGCAGGTCGTTGCACGCCTCGACCACCCGCTCGGACATGCTGGCCTCGGCCTTCTTGAGGTAGCTGCGCGGGTCGTAGGTCTTCTTGTCGCCCACCTCGCCGTCGATCTTCAGCACACCGTCGTAGTTGGTGAACATGTGCCCGGCGATGGGCCGGGTGAACGCGTACTGGGTATCGGTGTCGACGTTCATCTTCACCACGCCGTACTTCAATGAGTCCTCGATCTCGGACTTCAACGACCCAGAGCCGCCGTGAAAGACGAAGTCGAACGGCTTGGAGCCGGCCGGCCGACCCAGCTTGGCCGAGGCCACCCGCTGGCCCTCGGCCAGTATCTCCGGCTTGAGCACCACGTTGCCCGGCTTGTACACGCCGTGGACATTGCCGAACGTTGCGGCCAGCAGGTACTTGCCGTGCTCACCGATGCCGAGCGCCTCGATGGTCGCCTCGAAATCCTCCGAGCTGGTGTAGAGCTTCTCGTTGATCTCGGCCTCGACGCCGTCCTCTTCACCGCCGACCACACCGATCTCGACCTCGAGGATGATCTTGGCGGCCGCCGCCTGCTTCAGCAGTTCCTGGGCGATCGAGAGGTTCTCGCCGATCGGCACCGCCGAGCCGTCCCACATGTGCGACTGGAACAGCGGGTTGGTGCCCTGGGCCACCCGCTTGGCGGAGATGGCCAGCAGCGGACGCACGTAGGTGTCGAGCTTGTCCTTGGGGCAGTGGTCGGTGTGCAGCGCGACGGTGATCGGGTACCGCTCGGCGATCACATGGGCGAACTCGGCCAGCGCGACCGCGCCGGTCACCATGTCCTTCACCCCCAGGCCCGAGCCGAACTCGGCCCCGCCGGTGGAGAACTGAATGATGCCGTCACTGCCGGCGTCGGCGAAGCCCTTGATCGCGGCGTTGATGCTCTCCGAGCCCACGCAGTTGATCGCCGGAAAGGCGAAGGAGTGCTCTTTGGCACGGGCCAGCATCTCCGCGTAGACCTCGGGGGTGGCTATGGGCATGGCTCTTCCTCTCCGCTGATCCGGCTGTCTGGAGAAGTATCGCAAAGAGCGACGCTCCGGGCGCTGCGACCTCGGAGACAAGCAGGCCCGGTAGGGTCGGGCCTCATGACCACCACCGTGATGGCGCTGCCGAGCATCATGGACCCGATGTACTGGCTCGGCGCGGGCGGGCTGTTCGCCTCCGCGGTGCTGCCGGGCATTCTCGTCATCGTCTTCATCGAGACCGGCCTGCTGTTCCCGCTGTTGCCGGGCGACTCGCTGCTGTTCACCGGCGGATTGCTGGCGGCGGCTCCGCAGCCGCCGGTCAACATCTGGGTGCTGGTGGCCTGCGTCTCAGTTGTCGCCGTTCTCGGCGACCAGTGCGCCTACTTCATCGGCCGGCGGATCGGCCCGGCATTGTTCGACAAAGAGGACTCCCGCTTCTTCAAGAAGCACTATGTCACAGAATCGCACGCCTTCTTCGAAACGCACGGTCCGAAGACCATCATCCTGGCCCGCTTCGTTCCGATCGTGCGGACCTTCACCCCTGTCCTTGCCGGGGTGTCCACCATGCGCTACCCGCTGTTTCTCGGCTTCGACATCATCGGCGGCGTGGCCTGGGGGGCGGGCGTGACACTGCTCGGCTACTTCCTAGGCAATGTGCCGTTCGTCAAGAACAACCTCGAGTTGATGATCCTTATGATCGTCTTCCTGTCCGTCCTCCCCGGGCTCATCACCGTCGCCCGCAACCTCATCGCGCGGCGCCGGCCGGCCAAGGACCAGTAGGCCGCGTCCAGCTTGGTTCCAGGAATCAAACCCATTACCTTTCGGATTTTGCGCGGAAGGACACGGCTTGAGTTTCGCAGTTTGACGCCTGTGACACCTGTGATTTCTGGGGCTGTTGTGGCGTTGTCCGGCGTGTCGCCGTGATCCGGTGGCAAGCATGACGAAGCATCGGCGGTTGTGAAAAGTCAACCCCGAGATGGAGTTCCGCCGATGCTTCCGGGCCTGACCCTACCCGCATCGTGGCGTTCGCTGCTGGACCTGTTTCGGCCCGCGTTTCGCCGCGGATCGACGTTCGCGTTGTTCACGCTGCTGGCTACTGGGCTGGCGGCGCGGACCACCCGGCGCACGGTGGTGGGGATGCTCGCCGGAGCGGGCATGGCCGCGGCGGTGTCGTTCCACTCGGCGTGCCGGTTCTTCTCCCACCACGCCTGGGACGTCGACCCGATCGGGCTGGTGCTGGCCCGGCTGATCGTGGATCGGCTGCTGCCCGATGGGGCACCGATCACGGTGGTCGTCGACGACACCCTATTCCGCCGCTGGGGGCCCAAGGTGCACGCCGCGTACTGGACCCACGACGGCTCCGCCCAGGACCCCAACGCGCTGGGCCGCGGCAACCGGTGGGTGATCGTCGGCATCGTCGTCACGCTGCGGTTCTGTACCCGCCCGGTGTGCCTGCCGGTGTTGTTGCGGTTGTGGCGGGGCAAGGGCACCGCCTCCCCGGTGGCGCTGGCAGGGCAGATGATTTCACTTCTGGCCCAAGCATTTCCGAACCGCCGCTTGCACGCCGTCGGGGACGCCGCCTACCACGGCAAGGCCCTGCTGGTCGAGCACACCACGATCACCACCCGGCTGCCGGTCAACGCCGCGCTCTACGCGCCCGCCCCGCCGCACACCGGCCGACGCGGCCGACCCCGGCTCAAGGGAAACCGGCTCGGCCACCCCGCCGACCTCGCCGCACACGCCGACTGGCGACCGGTCACCCTGACCCGCTACGGCCACACCAACACCGTCGAGATCGCCCTGTGCGACACGATCTGGTACGGCGCGTTCGGCAACACCGCAGGCCGCACCGTCCTGGTCCGCGACCCCGCCGCCGACAGGGTCCTGGCGATCTTCACCACCGACACCGACAGCGACGCGCAGACCATCGTGGAACGCTACACCCACCGCTGGCCGATAGAGACCGCCATCGCCGCCGGCAAACAACTACTCGGCATCGGCCAAGCCCGCAACCGACAGCGACGCGCGGTGGAACGCACCGTGCCACTTGGCTTCTGCGTCTACAGCCTGGTCATCGTCTGGTACGCGCTGCACGGATACCACCGAGACGACCTCGCCGCACGCCGCGAGGTCCAGCCCTGGTACCCCCACAAAGACGAGCCCGCCTTCGAAGACATGCTCGCCAAACTCCGCAAAACCCTGGTCGCATCCCGAATTACGGGCGTTGCCGCAGCTCAGCCCGATCCACACAGATACCGCGACTACGAACTGGCCTGCGCGGCAGCCGCCGCGTAACTGCGGAAACTCAAGAGCCATAGGAACGGCGGATGAGGAGCCGGACCTTGGTGTTGAGGCCTTCATGGCGGCCGTTGGACAGTCCGCGGTCGATAGCGGCGTCGATGCCGGCGCGGTGTTTGCGGATGGTGCGCGCGGCTTTGACGAACTCGGGGATGCGGCTGCGCTGGGCGCGTGCGCACCAGCGGTCGAGGAGCTCGCCGACGGTGTCCGCATCCAGGTCGCCGGCGAAGACTTCGCGCAGCGCTTCTTTGAGTTGGTAGGCGCGCCAAAGCATTCCACCGCTGCGTTTCATTTCCCGTAGGGTTTGGGCCTGCATGTCGGTGAGGTCGGCGGGGTTTTTCAGCAGCGCCCAGCGCGCCCCTTTGAAGGTTTTGGCGATCTGCTGGTCGGGCAGCGCACAGGCGGCCTGCCAGACCTGGCGGCGCACCGCCTCAAGCGCATCGGTGACGACTTTGACAACGTGGAAGGGATCAAAGCAGATGACCGCCGCTGGTGCCCGCTCGCGCACGGCTTTGGCGTAGGCCGGTCCCATGTCCATCGACACCGCCTCCAGGGATGCGCCGCCGTCGGGCAGCTCGTCGAAGAATGCGCCCAAGGTGTCGGTGTCCTTACCGGGTTTGCCCCACACGATGGTGCCGCTGTCGTGGTCGGAGACCAGCGTCAAATACCGGTGGTGTTTGCGCCAGGAGATCTCATCGACGCCGATGTCGACCAGCCCGCACAGCCGGTCGGGGTCTAACACGTCGGCGGCGACCCGCTCGCAGATCGCGCCCACGGTGCGCCAGGCGATGCGGGCGAAGGTGCTCACGGTGGTCTTGTCGGTCTTGGTGACCAGCCACGCCACCAGATCCTCGAAGTCGCGGGTGTGGCGGGAATCAGGACGCGCGAACGGCACCGCTTCGGCCAACACACCATGCTCGCAGCAGCGCAGCCGTCTGCGGCGCAACACGATCCGGCATACCCGCCCACCCATGTCCAGATGTCGCCACGATGAGTCCACCTCACGGGTGTCATAGCGGTGCCGGGTGGTAAACGAACACTGCGGGCAGCACAGCCGCCGCCGGCGCAGGCTGACTGTGACCTGCAGCTCACCGTCCACCACGGCAGCCTTGCCGACCCGCACACCGGGCAGATGGAACAGGGAATTGAGTAGGGTTGATGCGCGCACGGACGGCTCCTGGATCGATTGGGGTCAGAGCCTTCGAACCTAGATCACCGTCCGTGCGCCCCCACTCACCATCGCTGCCCCATACCACACGCTCGGTGATCCACATCGACGTCAGGAGAGCCAAAAGTTGCCCATTGCGTTGGGGGCGAGTTCGAACCGCCCTGCGGTGCACCTCCCACGCTCTCCGACCATTTCCCGTCCGCGATGACTCCCGCGTTCAACCATTTCCGGATGAGCCGCAGGACCCGTTGATCCGCGATCCGGTGCTCAAGAAACCTCTCCAGCCAACTGTGATCAAGCTGGTTGAAGAAATCGCGGACATCCGCGTCGAGCACCCAGTTCACTCTCCTGCGTTCGATCCCGACCGCGAGCGCGTCCAACGCGTGATGCGGGCCGCGTCCCGGCCGGAACCCGTCGGAGAACCCCGTGAAGTCCACCTCGTAGACAGCGTTCAATACCTCGACGACGGCCCGCTGGACGATCTTGTCCTCCAGCGAGGCAATACCGAGCGGTCGCTGCCGTCCGTCCGCCTTCGGGATGTACACCTTCCGTGACGGTTTCGCGTGGTAACGCCCACTGTGCAGCCGTGCGTGCAAGTCATCGAGGTTGGCCCCCAACTCATGCCGATAGGCCTCCCACGTCACCCCGTCCACTCCCGGCGCGGCCTTCGGACGAAGCGCCCAGAACGCCACCCGCAGGCGATCGACGGTGACATGGTGCAGCAGCGCCGTGAACCGCGCGTCCTTATCCTGTCGTGCTACCTGACGCACACGGTCCAGCGCACTTGGCACGCCTGGTCCGGCTCTTTGTCCGGGACGTGTTTCGCTGGCCGTGTTCCCCCTTGGTCATGCCCTTTCCTCCATCACCTCCGCAGCCACAGACGCGGCCTTGTTCAGCGACTTCGCAGGTACTACGGGCATGTCCGACTTCCCACGCTCTTCCCACGCTCGTGCATCTCGGGCGTGCCGCCTCAGCGTTCCCCGAGCGGCCCGCCCCGCGATCAACGACGGCGGCAAGACATGGGATCTCCCGGTTCTCCCGCATGAAGATTCCGTACATGCACAGGTTCTCTGACCGCGCGGGGTCCGTCGACGACTCGCGATAACGCCGCCGACGATATTGCCTTCCGCCCAGTTCGACGGCGTCGGCACCCCGGCCTCTCTTATTTCGCGGCGCAATAGCCCAGCCTGCACGTACCCCTGTCCAACGCTTCGCTGCGCCCTCACGGAACGCCAACGCATGGCTCGGGGCCACCGTGGATCGCTACTCCTTCGATGTAAAGCTCTCACATCTCCTTCTTCATGCCGGTTTATCCCAGCGCTTTCCGAACTTACGGGCGAGACCAGTTCGCCGAACAGGAAACCGGCACAACGCTTCCCGTTTGATCGCTAGAACGGTTTGGCGGTGAAGCCCCACCGCAACAATGCCGCCTCACGTCGCGTTTGGCCGTTCAGCGCGCTGTCCTGCTGACCGATGGGAGCATGCTTCCCACGTGCCCCGAACATCCAATAGGCCTGCAGGTACGGCAGCGGTGTACAGTGGCCGCAGCGCAATCCCCCGAGCCCCGCGGCGGCAAGTTCGGCCGACAGTTCTTCACGGGTGAACGCCGCCGCCTCGCTGGCGATCGCGTCCTGGCGCAGGCCCATCGGCGAATCGGGATCCACGCACTGCAACATGGCCGGGCACGCTGATGGGTCCTTCAACCGAGCGAAATCGGATATCCACAAGCCAGCTCCGCTGTCGCGTTGGACCGCCGCGATCTGCCGCAAGGCGGCGCCCAGCACCTCAACGTCCGGCAGCTGATGCAGCGTCCACATGCACGACACCGCGTCCCAGCTCCCCGCGGCAAGCGACTCAGGAAGCGCAGTGATGTCCGCCTGCACCAGTTCGGCGCGCCCGTCGAGCCCCTCGGCAGTGAACAGCTCTTGCGCCGTGGCCAGCATGTTGGGCGCCAGGTCGACACCGACGGCATGCACATCCGGGCGGCGGCGCAGAACCGCGCTCAGCGCACGTCCGGAGCCGATGCCGAGATCGAGGATACGTCCACCCGGCGGCAGCAACGCGTCGATCGAACGGGCACACAGGTCATACACAGCTCGCATTCCCGGGTTCGCCCCGCCGCCTGTGTGAAAGTACGCAACGGATTCGGCGTCGTCCATCACCATCGGCTCGGGAATGCGTTCACGCCCCGGCGAATGCAGCCGCTCCCGCACGACGATGCCCGGCACCCGCCAGAGCGGTCGAATCCCCATACCCGACACCCTTCTGCTCGCGCCCACTCGCGCCCCATCATTAAACCCGGGACCACTCGGTACACTGCGGTCCTCATCGAAATAGTGGGAGGACCTAGGGAGGTTCGAGTGTCACAGACCCATCCACGCGGTGGCCTCGCATCGTTGCCACTGGCGCCGGTGAACCCGATGCCGTTGCGCGAGCGTCTCAAAGCCGTGAAGGAGTTCAGCACCGGCACCGAGAGACTGCGCGACGCCGGCGGACCTGTCACCCGTTTCACCGTGGGACCGCGCTGGCTGATGCCGCCGATGGTTCTCGTCACGTCACCGGGCGCGCTGCGCGACGTGCTCAGCACCACGGATGGCTCGGTCGACAAGACAAGCCCGGTGTTCGACGAGATGCGCCGGATCATCGGCGCCAACCTGGCCGACCTGCCGTTCGAACCGTGGCGACCACGCCGGCGCACGCTACAGCCCGTCTTCACCAAACAGCGGGTCCGCGAATTCGGCGGTCACATGGCGCAGGCTGCCGAGTCTGTTTGCCTCTCCTGGCCTGACGGCGGTGGGGTGGATCTGGACGCCGAATCGCGCGCACTAACCTTGCGAGCCCTCGGCCGTTCGGTGCTCGGCATGGACCTGGAAGCGCGCGCCGATGAGGTTGCCGAGCCGCTTCGCGTTGCTTTGTCCTACGCGATCGCACGCGCCACCCGTCCGGTGCGCGCCCCACACTGGCTCCCCACACCGGCGCGGCACCGAGCGCGGGTGGCAAGCGCCAAACTGCATCGCCTTGCCGGTGAAATCGTGCGCGAGTGCAGGCGTGACCCGAACCGGGTCGCGCCGCTGGTCCATGCACTCATCGCCGCCGAGGACCCCGAGACGGGGAGGCGTCTGTCCGACGCCGAAATCTGCGACGAGATCATCATTTTCCTGTTCGCCGGCCATGACACCACCGCGACAACGCTGGCCTATGCGTTGTGGGCCCTCGGGCGCAACGCCGACTGTCAGGACCGTGTCGTCGCCGAAGTGGGGGCATTGCCCGATCGAGCGCTGACCCCCGACGACATGCCCGGCCTCGGATACACCACGCAGGTGGTGCGCGAATCGCTGCGGCTGTGTCCGCCGGCCCCCACGGGGACCAGAATGGCTTGCCGCGACCTCGAAGTCGGTGGTTACCGCGTGGAGGCGGGCACCATGGTGGTGCTCGGCAGAATGGCGGTGCAACGCGATCCGGCCCTGTGGGATGATCCGGTGTCCTTCAACCCCGACAGGTTCGACCCGGACAACATCAAGAAGATCGAGCGTTGGCAATACATCCCGTTCGGCGGCGGGCCCCGCTCGTGCATCGGTGACCACTTCGCCATGCTGGAAGTCACGCTCGCCCTGGCGACCATCATCCGGCGGGCCGAAATTACCTCTCTGGAAGCGGATTTCCCGCTTGCCCTGCACTTCACCATGATTGCAGGCGCACCGATTCGCGCCCGAATCCGAAAGCGCTGACCCATGGCCGTTGACGAAACAGCGAGCTTCACCGCCCACATCCTCAGCGACGACGACGCCGCGCTCGACCGGCTGCGCTCGGAGCCTGGTGTCGAGTTCATCGACCACAGCGCGAAGCTTGTCGACGACCTGCGGGAACTGCACCCAGCGCCCGACACCGAGTTGCTCGACGAACCGACTCGGTGGGCCTACTACCCGTGGCGGCGAACTGTCGTTGCCATCCTGGGTCCGAACGGATTTCGGGCGGTCCGCACCGACCGCAACCGAAACCTGATCACCACCGAGGAACAACGCCGCCTCGCCAACGTCCGAATCGGCATTGCCGGACTCAGCGTCGGCCATGTCATCGCGCACACGCTTGCCGCCGAAGGACTTTGCGGCGCATTGCGACTCGCCGACTTCGACCACCTCGAACTCTCGAACCTCAACCGGGTTCCGGCCACGATCCTGGACATCGGGCTCAACAAGGCCGTCGTGACAGCACGGCGGATCGCGGAGCTCGATCCGTACCTGCGCGTCGAGGTCATGGCCTCGGGCGTAACCGCCGAATCCCTCGACGACTTCCTCAACGGACTGGACATCGTGGTCGAGGAATGCGATTCGCTGGACGTGAAGGTCCGAATCCGCGAGGCAGCCCGAGAGCGGCGGCTACCGGTGCTCATGGCGACCAGCGATCGGGGTCTGATCGACGTCGAGCGCTTCGACTTGGAGCCACGGCGTCCGGTCATACATGGAGTACTCGGCGGCGTGGACTCCGCGCAGTTGTCTGCGTTGTCGCAGCGGGACCGGATTCCGTACATGTTACGCCATCTCGATGCCAGCCGGTCGTCCGGGCGGCTGACCGCGTCGCTGGTCGAGGTGGGCCACACCCTGTCCACCTGGCCTCAGCTCGCTGGCGAGGTCGCTCTCTGTGCCACCACCGTCGCCGAGGCCGCCCGTCGCATCGGTCTGGGTGAACCACTGGGATCCGGCCAGGTCCGCATCGACATCGGCCAAGCGCTCGACGAGATCGCCGAGCCGGCTCTCTGCGATAACGGGCCGGTGGACGCCGACTCGCCGCCGGACGTCGAAGAACCGAGTGACACGGCCACCGCCATCGCCTACGCCGCGGTCCGCGCCCCGTCAGGGGGAAACTCGCAACCGTGGGAGATCGAAACCCGGGCAGACACAGTGCGAATTCGGCTCGCTCCGCAATACACCTCGATGATGGACGTCGGGTTCCGGGGCAGTGCGGTGGCCATCGGTGCAGCCGCCTTCAACACCAGGGTGGCTGCCGCCAAGCGCGGCGTTCTCGGCTCCGTGGACTGGACGGCCGACGGTCCGGCCCTGCTGGAGGTGACGTTGCGGTTGGATCGCGGTGAAGACGCCGACCTGGCCGAGTTGTATGAGCCGATGCTACGGCGGGAGACCAATCGCCACCAGGGCAATCCGGAGCCCATCCCCACGGAGACAATTGACTCGCTGCACCGTTGGGCGGCTCGGGAGGGCGGTGGGCTGCACGTGCTCACCGCACGCGACGACATCGGCAGGGCAGCAAAGATTCTCGCCAGTACCGACAGACTCCGCTTTCTGACTCCTCGCCTGCACCGGGAGATGATCTCCGAGATGCGCTGGCCCGGCGATCAGCCCGCGGACAGCGGCATCGATGTCCGTGGCTTGGAACTCGACGCGGGTGACTTGGCGGTAATGGAGATACTGCGACGCTCCGACGTGATGGCCCTCCTCGCGCAGTGGGGCGCGGGTGAAGCTCTCGGCGACGACGTCGCTGATCGCGTTCGCGCGACGTCGGCGGTGGCCGTGATCACGACGAACGGAGATCAGCTCATCGACTATGCCCGCGGCGGCTCGGCGGCCGAGGCGGTCTGGATCGTCGCCCAGCAGCACGGATTGGCAGTACACCCCGTCTCGCCGGTGTTTCTGCATGCCGTGCATCGCCACGAACTCTCGCAATTGTCACCATTTTTCACCCGTGAACTCATCGATCTTCAGTCGGAGTTCACCGAGCTGGCCGGCATGCGACCCGACGAGTCGCTCGTCCTGATCCTCAGATTGGCGCACGCCGGTCCGGCATCAGCCCGCAGTAGACGGCGCCCAATTCGTCGTCCGGGTTAAGCCTCGATCCACCGATGTGGTGGGGGTCTGGGGTAGGTCGTAAAAGCGAAATGCCCTGTCGGAGTGAAATAATGAGATTTCTCCTGGGATCAGATTCAGCCACGACGAAGGGCATCTCGTAGATGCAACTATCTCACACTCGGCCCGTCCCGTCGGCGGTCTTTGATAACCCCAACCTGGTGTCGTGCGCCGGGCTGTCCCGCTGGCCGCCTTGGCCCAGCAGTGCGGCCTGGCCGTGCTGGCCGATGAGCATCTGAGTGTGCCGACCGACAAGGGCGCCAACGCCGGGGCGAAGGTGAGCTGCCTGGTCGCGGGCATGGTCGCGGGGGCCGACAGCATCGATGACATGGCCATGTTGCGGCACGGCGCGATGGGCACCGTGTTCGACCGCCCGTTATGCGCCCTCGACGCTGGGGTCGTTCCTTCGGGAAATCGCCTTCAGTCATGTCCGCCAACTCGACGCCGTCGCATCCCGCCTGCTGGCCAGGCTGGCCGAGAACACGCCGTTGGTGGACGGGATCGACGGCCCAGTGTGTTTGGATCTGGACGACACCAACATCGAGGTGCACCGCTACGCCAAACAGGGATCCGGTTACGGGTACTCGGGCGTGCGGGGATTGACTGCGTTGATCGCCACCGTCACCACCGAACATGGCGCACCGATGATCACCGGCCAACGCCTGCGCAAGGGCGCGTGCGGATCGGCGCGTGGGGGCGGCCCGGATCATCGGTGACACCCGCCACCGTCACACGGCTGCGCTCACCGGAAGCCACCGGCAAGCCACTGGTGCGGATGGATTCGGCGTTCTACGGCTATCCCAGCGTGCCCGCAGCGATCCGCGGCGGTGCCGACGTGTCGGTCACCGCGCGCCTGGACTGCGACCGCGGCCACGCGATCATCGAGCAGGTCCACGCCGACCTCAAAGACTGCGCCCTGGCTCATCTACCTTCGGGACGCTTCACCGGCAACGCCGCCTGGCTGGTGCTCGCCGTGATGGCGTTCGGCCTCACCCGCGCCGCGGCCACCCTCACCGGCCCCGCGCTGGCCAAGTCCCGCACCGCGACCATCCGAAGCACCCTGATCAGCGTGCCGGCACCCATCGCGTCCTCAGCCCGACGCCTGACCCTGCACCTACCGTGGGCCTGGCCCTGGGAAACAGCATGGAACACCCTGTTCCGCAACCTGTTTCGACGACACTAGCCCCTCATCGCCTAGGAGGGCGCTGAATATGGGCGGTTCACGGGATGGTTCCGGCGCGGCCGAATACGCCGGTACTGTCCGCGTCTGGCGGGATCTGGGCCCGGCGGGCGGTGACCTGCCTCGACGGCCCCGCGCCAGGCCCGAATAGGGGCCAAATGGGAGCGGGTGGTGGCGCTGATCGGCAGTGCCCACCGCCCGGGTTCAGGCGGTGGCGGGTGTCAGAGCCCACAGGCCTGCCGTGCGAGTGAGCCCATGGCCGATGAGGTTACGTAGGTTGAGTCCGGCGGTGCGGCGGGTGAGCCACGCGTGGTTTTTCGTGGTGCCGCGGTAACGCAGTTTGAGGCGGCGTCCACCCCGGTTGGCGATCTGGGAGACGACCCGTTCCACGTTGGGCCGGTGCTTGCGGTACTTATCTCGCAGTTCGGGGTCGGCGGCCCAGTCGCTGCGGGCCTTGCGCAGTTCTCGGTCTCGTTCGTGGAGAACGATTTTGCGGCCGGACTTGGACTTGGTGCACTGTTCACGCAGCGGGCAGCCGTTGCAGAGGGCGCCGAAGTTCGCCACCCGGGTCCGACTGATCGGGCGGGTGTGACCGGCCGGGCAGCCCACGGTGCCCGCGTCCTCGTCGACGGTGAAGTCGTCGATGGTGAACCCGCCCTCGACCGGTGACCCCAGCGGCTTGGGCTTGATCACCGCAACGTGCCCAGCATCATCGATCGCTGCACGTAAATCGCCTGTGCCATAAGCGGAATCGCCGTACCACTCGCGCGTGCCCGCAGCGTCGCCGTCGACGCTGTCGACGGTGTCCTGCCCGCCCGCAGCCTGCGCGGTGTCGGCGGCCAGGAACTGCCCGGCCACCGCCGCATCGGAGTTCTCGGTCCCGGCGGCCTTGGTCAACGCCTCGTCGGTGATGATCCCGGTCTCGGGTTCGGCCGCCACGTGTGCCCGGTACCCGTCGCGGCGCGCCTCGGGTGACTTGCGGGTATGGCGGGCCTGGGTGTCCACGGTGGAGATCACCCGGTCGGGGGCGACCTTGCGGGCGATGCGCCACCGCCCGTCGGTGCCGTCGGATCCTTCGGCGGGTTCGACGTCTTGGCCGGCGACCAGCGCCAGCAACGCCAGCGCCGCGGCGACCGGCCCCTCAACCTCGTCCTGATCGACCTCGGCGAGCGCCTCCAGCAGCGCGTTCGCGTCGTTGACCAGCGCTGAGACCAGCGTGTCCTTCGCGCCGGGCTCGTCCCAGTCGATGAGCGGCTTGCCCGGCCGGTGGTAGTCGTGGGCGGTGCACACCGCGGTGATCGCCTCCGACCCGCCGGGCACGACCCGCCCCACCCGCCGGATCGCCGCGATCAGCTGGGTGATGGTGTCCTGGGTGGCGACCGCGTCGGCCAGGATCGTGGAATCCACCGCGCGTCTGCGGCGTCCCCGCAGAATCCCGCTCTGCTCCACGACCTGGCGCACCGCCTCGTTGATCCGGTGCGGCCGCTTGGACTTCGCCAGCCGTCTGCGCCAATACACCAACGTGGAGGGATCGAAGCCCTTGTGGTCCAACGGCATTCCCGTCGCGACCTTCCACCGCAGATCGCAGCGGGCGGCCTCGGCGGTCTCCCGGTCCGACAGGTCGTGCAACGTCTGCAACACCAGAATCGACGCCATCACCGACGCCGGGATCGACGGCCTGCCCTTCCCCGACGGGAACAGATCCTCGAACTCCTCGTCGTCGAACACATCCTGGCGATGATCGGCAAGGAACGCGAACATGCCGCCCTCGGGCACCAGGTGACCGACCAGCGCCTGCGCGTCCAGCAGCTCCCGATCCGCCCGCTCGATACCCTGCATGAACCTATTTTCCCAGCTCATGGAGGTATTCCGGGGAGGCGCGCCGATTATTCAGCGCCCTCCTAGCCCTAACCCAGCGCCCTCGCGAGCCCACTCGACACGAAAGACCCACAGGAACAACCTGATAACGAGGTCAGGCGATCATCCACCCCCATCCAACGCCACAACGCGGCCCCAAGCCGCACGATCGAAATCAACATCACAGCGAGGGCTGATCGGTACACTGAGGTTTTCTCACTTGGGGCGTGTGAGGTTGGTGTGACTGGAGTTTGCAGCGTGTCGTGAGAGCAGGACGTGGGGTCCCTGCTCAAGGATCGGTTTCGACAAAGAAAGCCGTTCCGCCGCAAGAGGACCCCACGTGTTCACCTACTCTGCCATCTGCGACGTCCCCGAGGAAACCCTGCTTCATGTGACCGCGTTGCTATGCGCGCACCGGCGCGAGATCGGCACCCGCGCCGGGCGACGCGCGGGCACGGTGCGCACGCAGGCCAAGCTGGTGCTGCGGTGGTTCGGCGACGACGCCCCGATGCGGCTGCTGGCCTTCGAGGCCGCGCTGCCGATCTCCACCTGCTACCGGTATCTGCACGAGGCGATCGACGTGATCGCCGACCAGGCACCCGACCTGCACGACGTGCTCGACCAGGCGAAGCGGGAAGGCTGGTCGCACGTCACGCTGGACGGGACGCTCATCGAGATCGACCGGGTGAACGAGCGCGCCGACGAGGGCCATCACCTGTGGTACTCGGGCAAGCACAAGACCCAGGGCGGCAACGTGCAGATCCTCGCCGACCCGGGCGGGTTCCCGGTGTGGTCCAGCGAGGTCGAACCGGGCAGCGTGCATGACATCACCGCCGCGCGTATGCACTGCCTGGGCGCACTGTACAAGGCGGCCAGCGACGGGCTACCGACGTTGGCGGACAAGGGATACGAAGGTTCCGGGATCGGGGTGCACAGCCCGATCAAGGGCCGCGACCTCGCCGTTGACAATCGCAGCTACAACGCGCTGCTGACCGCGATCCGAGCGATCGGGGAACGCGCGAATGCCGAACTCAAACAACGCTGGCGGTGCCTTCGGCGAATCAGAACCGTGCTCGAAGCTGGCGTTCGCCGACTGGTGGGCCGGCACCGCGGGTTCGCGGTGGGTCAAGACACCGGCGGGGGCGATGGATCACCGCCGGTTCTGGGACGCGATGGATCACCTGGACACCGAGGCGTTGCGCAGTATCGAAACCGAGTTGGGGCGGCGGATGGTCACCGAGTTCGGGTTGGACCTGTCCGGGCTGGTGCTGGACATGACCAACTTCGCCACCTACATCGACTCGGCCAACGACCGCGCCCCGATCGCTCAGCGCGGCAAAGCGAAACAGAAACGCATGGATCTGCGGCTGGTCGGGTTGGCGTTGGTGGTGACCCGCGACGCCGGGGTACCCGTGGTGTCGCACGCCTACCCCGGGGATCGCCCCGACGTCACCCAATTCCCCATGGTCATCGAGGAATTGGTGACCCGGTACCGTGCATTGGCCTCCTCGGTGGAGTCGTTGACGGTGGTCTACGACGCCGGACAAAACTCGGCCGACAACCACGCCCTCATCGAAGAGTCCGGGCTCGGGTTCGTCGGATCATTGCCCCCGTCAGACCATCCCGACCTGCTCGCGATACCGCGGAAAACCTACGTTGCCGTCGACGCCGACCGGTACCCCGGCCTGAGCTGTGTGGACACCGAGGTGACCGCGTTGGCGGTGACACGGCGTGCGGTGCTGACCCATTCCCCGACCCTGCACACCGCCCAGTCCCGCGGTTTTGATCAAACCCTGGCCAAAGCACGAAAACGTTTGACCGAACTGCAAACCCGCCTCGCGCGCGGCAGAACCCGCCGGACCCGCGACGCCGTCGAGGCTGATATCGCCGCGATCCTCACACCCCGCTGGGTCAACGAGATCCTCACCGTCACCCTGACCGGCCAGACCCCGTCCGAACTGCGGTTGACTTTCCGCACCGACGCCGCTGCGCGAAAGAAACTGGAAGACAGGATCTTCGGGAAACGGATCCTGTTCACCAACCGCACTCAATGGTCTGTTGCCGAGGTGGTCGCGGCCTACCGTTCCCAATCCGAAGTCGAAGCCGGGTTCCGTCAGCAGAAAGACCCCCACGTTGTCTCGTTCGGGCCGATGCACCACTGGACCGACCAGAAAATCCGCGTCCACGTCTTCTACAGCGTCCTCGCGCTCACCGTCGCCCACCTCATGCGCCGCCAAGCCGACCAAGCCGGCCTACACATGTCAGTGCGTGAACTGCTCAACGAACTCGCCGGCATCGAAGAGACCGTCCTGCTCTACCATCACGGCGGCAAAGGACGCCCCCGCGCCCGCCGCATGCTCACCGACACCACCCCCACCCAGGACCGCCTCGCCGACCTCTTCGGCATCAACCGCTACGCGCCAACCCGCTAACCGACCCCGACGATGGGTAATACACTCACCACCCACAAAAACCACCACTGACCAGCACAAACAACGCCCGTCAACGACCAAGGGCGGAAACTCCCGCTAGGTCAGCGGTGACCGCATCGCCGCCATCACGGTGTCGGCGTCCAGTCACACACCGGCGTTGGCCAACGCGAACAGCGGCAGCACCCCGAAGGACACATATGGCCCGAACCCGGTCACCAGCCGCTCGTTGATCGAGATCGAGTCGCGCAGGCTGCGGGTGGCCGCACGGGCGTACTTCGAGTTCGGCGGCTGGCGGAACGCCCGGATGACATCCACGGCCGCCTCCACCCGCTGACGCTCGGGGGTGAACACCGGGGTCACCAGCGCCACCACCACACCGGCGAGTGTCGGGTGCACACCACCGTTGAACAAGGCCAACCACAGGGCAACGGCCAGAACGGAATACGTCACACCACGCGTGGCCGCGGGCAGGTGCCGCACACCGATCAGTGCGGCCAGCAGCACGACGGCGGTCAGCAGCGGGACGATCCGGATCTGCTCCGAATAGAACAGGGCGATGGCGGCCAGCGCGCCGACGTCGTCGACGACAGCCAAGGTCAGCAGGAAGGTCCGCAGCCGCGCCGGATACTTGGGCGCGATGATGGCCAGGGCACGGACCAGGAACGCGGTGTCGGTCGAGATGACCACCCTCCACGCGCTGGCGTCGTCACCGGATGGGTTGAACAGCAAGAAGATCACCGCGGGCAGGGTCAGTCCGGCGATCGCAGCCACCACCGGCACCAGGGCACGGGAGCGCTCGGTCAGCTCGCCGATGGTGAACTGGGCCTTGACCTCCAGCCCCACGATGAAGAAGAAGAACGCCATCAGCGCGTCGTTGACGATCTCCTTGACCGTCAGCTCGCCGTGAATATTGCCGAAGCTCAATCCGACGGGCGTTTCCCAGAACTCGGAATAGGTGTGCGCCCACGGCGAATTCGCCCACAGGATGGCCACGACGGTGAATGTGAGCAGTAGCGCTGCGGCGGCGTTCTCGCCGAAACGTTTCGCTGTCGGGTCGCGACCCAGCCGACTGCCTCTCACGCTGTCACCGTATGTGCCGCCTCCATCAACATCCAACCGGACAGCTGCACGGACAGATCTCGCTCGGGTGTCTGCGACGAGTCCACAGCTCCCCCGACGAATTGCGCCTGCCCGCCTCCCGCGGTAGGGATCTCGGAAGTGTTGTCCCAGGAGTGCCCGAACACCGGCAGGCCGTCGACACTTTGGCGGTTATCCCACGCCGCCTCCGCCGAGGCCAGCACGACAGCACGGGCGGTGTCCCTGGCGGCAGCATCCTCGGCTGCATCGCCGGGAACGTCGGTCGCCGCCAGCGCCAGATACCGCGCGGTGATCCCGGAGAACAACCCGCCGTCGCCGCCGCCGGCCCCGTTCAGCACTCCAGCGGGTGCCATGTGTGCGCCGATCGCCGCGACCAGCCGCCGAACCCGCGCCGGGTGCCGATCGTCGCGGGTGCGCACGGCCAGCTCGGTCTCCAACCCCAGCACAACCCCCTGGCAGTAGGTGTACTGCGCGCGCACCAGGGAACCGGCCTTGATGCCGTCGAACACCAGCTGGGTGTCGGGGTCGATCAACGTTTCGTCGATCCAATCGGCCATCTGCTGGGCCCGCCGCAACCGGTCGCCGTAGCGGGCCAGGAAGATCCCGGCCGGACCGTTGGCCGGTGCGTTGAAGAATTGATCCTGTTTACGCCAAGGGATTCCGCCGCCATCCTCGGGCACCCACGCCTTGACGAACTGTTCGCAGAGGGTCGCCAGGGCGCGCGGGCGATCGATGCCCGCCACCCGCTCGGCACGCTCCAAGGCCAGTGCCAGCCAAGCCATGTCGTCGTAGTAACTGTTGGTCCAGCGACCGTTGTTGCGCAGCCGGTGGCCGCGGATCTGCCGCTTGATCTTGCCAAGCCGGTCTGGCTGCGGGTCGCGCAGCTGCGCGTCGATCAGGCAGTCGAGCAGCTGGGCCTGCCACCAGTAGTGCCACGTTCCGAACCACCGGTCACGGCGGGTGGGCGGCCAGCCGACGACGCCGAGCTGTGTTCCCGGCAGATTCCAGACCCGGCGCAGATGTCGCTTCGCGATCGCCGCCTCGGCGTTGGCAGCGCGGTTCGCCCACAGCGGGTCCATGCAGCCAATCCTGCCCTACCAGGCCTGGGATAGATCGGCCCATTGCCTGATCCACGCATGCATCGCGATGCCGGCGGCGACGGCGGCGTTGATGCTGCGGGTGGAGCCGAATTGCGCGATCGATACGGTGATCGCCGCACCGGCCCGAGCCGCCTGTGAGATACCAGGACCCTCCTGGCCGAACACCATCAGGCAGTCGCGTGGCAGCGGGGTGCGCTCCAGCGGCACAGCGCCCGGGATGTTGTCCACGGCGACGACAGTCAGTCCGGCACCGGCCGCGAAGGCCAGTAACTCGTCGCTGCTGTCATGGTGGGTCAGCCGTTGGTAGCGGTCGGTGACCATGGCCCCGCGCCGATTCCAGCGCCGGCGCCCGACGATATGCACGGTGTCGACGGCGAAGGCGTTGGCGGTGCGGACCACCGCGCCGATGTTGGCGTCGTTGCCGAAGTTCTCGATCGCGATGTGCAGTGCATGCCGCCGACGGTCGATGTCGGCGATGATCGCCTCTTGCGTCCAGTAGCGGTAAGCGTCGACGACATTGCGGGCGTCGCCCCCGCGCAACAGTTCCGCGTCGTAGCGCGGGTCGTCGGGCAGCTCGCCGGCCCAAGGCCCGACGCCGGGGGCGCCGGTGCTCCACTCGGTGGGACCGGCGTCAGTCACGGGTCACCCACGACGCGGCGTGGCTGGTCAGTCGTTGCGCCGAGGCCGACAGCGGCGTGCTGGTCACGCCTTGCACGGTGTCACAGCTGCCGAGCCCGGTGGCCTCCACCGGATGTGCGAGTGGGCATGTTCGAACAGCCGCTGGCGAAGGTCAGGATGACGGCCGCCACAACTACCGCGGCCCAGAGCGCGGTTTCCGTCGCCGCACGGCGCCGTTGAGGGACCGCGACGCCGGGCGCGAAAGGGTCACCCAGCGCCGTTTCCGGCCCCTCGGCGACGCTTTGGACGTACCACTTGGCCCCCAACCGACCAGTAATGCGGACTCGATCTCCGACGCTGACGAGCGTAGCGTTTCCCGTTCGGCCGGCAGTGACGCCACCCTTGACCTGGGGTGTTGTACGTAGGGATATTTGCGGAGACGTCGACGTTGGCCGAATATTCGCCGCGGATCACACCGGCTACCGCCCAGTAACCAGGTGCTTTCCGGCTAACGGCTGGAGTCTTGGCACCTTTCGGCGAGATACTCATATTTGCAAGTTCGAATAAATAACGCCCGCGCGACCTCGGCAGCTGCCGCGGGACCCCTGTCCGCAGGCCGACCCAAAGATGGGAAACAATGAAGGCTTCAGCGCTGGACTTTCCTGACCAGAAGCTCTACCGCCTGCCCGAGACCATTAGCTGGCGCGACACCGACACGGGTTGTACGGTTGTGCTCGCCCAACCGGATAGCGAACCTGGCCTATGGGAAGACTACCTACAGGGGGCGTTGCGTAGTTACCGGAAACACGGCGTGGAGGCGGCTCTGGACCTCGACTCGTTTCGCGACGGCCGCGACACCACGCTGTTCTACACCGCCCTCGACGACAGCGGCCGCATGCTGGGCGGACTCCGGGCCAAGGGCCCGTACCTGGAAGCCGACGAATCGCACGCGATCGTCGAATGGGAAGGCCAGCCCGGCCAGGACGCGGTCCGCAGGATGATCACCGACCGCCTGCCGTTCGGCGTCGTGGAGATGAAATCGGCATGGGTGAGTGACGACCCCGCCCGCAGTGGCGAGCTGACCAGGACTTTCGCCCGCACCGCGTTCCCGACCATGGAGCTATTGGGTGCCCAGTTCATTCTGGCCACCGCAGCGGCGCACGTGCTCGACCGGTGGAGTACCTCCGGAGGTGTGGTGGCCACCAAGATCCCGGCCGCGGCCTACCCGAGCGACCGCTACCGCACGAAGATGATGTGGTGGGACAGGCGCACCTTCGCCAATCACGCCGAGCCCCGGCAGTTGGCCAAGATCGTCAAGGAGATGCGCACGCTGGCCACGATCTCCGAGGAGTTCAGCGGCTTCGGCATCTTGACCGGGAGTACAAGCTAGCTGACCAACCATTAACCCCGAAGTTGCGGCGGCTGAGCGGGCCGATTCCTTTGTTGATCTGGGGAAAGAGGTCGGACAGGCCGGATTGTGTAGTCAGAATGTGTGGGCGTGTCGGCGAGGAATATCTCGGTGTAGTCGTTACGCAGCTTGTTATGTCGCGGGGAAGCGGGAAGGTCCACGTAGTCAGAGTTCGCAAGACGCACGTGGACAAGCAAGGCAACCCCCGCGAGTACTCCTCAACGTATCTGCGGCGCACCTACCGCGAGGGCAAGCGGGTGCGCAACGAGACGGTGGCCAACCTCTCGGCGCTACCCGAGCACGTCATCGACGGGATCGACGCCGGGCTCAAGGGCCAACAGCTGGTGCCGGCCGGTACCGAGTTCACCATCACCCGATCGCTGCCGCACGGCCATGTCGCCGCGGTCGCGGCGATGGCCCACCAGCTCGGCTTTCCCGCCCTGCTGGGGCCGCCGAGCCGGGCACGCGACCTGGTGCTGGCCCTGATCATCTCGCGGGTGATCCGCCCGGCGTCCAAGCTGGCCACCGCCGCCTGGTGGCCCGATGCCACCCTGGGGCCCGATCTCGATGTCGCCGGCGCCAGCACAGACGAGATCTACGCCGCGATGGACTGGCTGGCAGAGCGCCAAGACAGTACCGAAGCCACGCTCGCCGCTAAACACCTTGGACCCGACGTGAATCCATCGCGGATGGCGCTGTTCGACCTGACCTCGGCGTGGGTGACCGGCCGGTGCTGCGAGCTGGCCGCGCGCGGCTACTCCCGCGACGGCAAGAAAGGCTTGCCGCAGATCGAATACGGCATCCTCACCGACCCGGCGGGCCGGCTGGTCGCGGTGCGGGTCTTTTCCGGCAATACCGCCGACCCGGTCGCGTTTACCGACATCGTCGAGGTCATCCGCACCCGGTTCGGGCTGACCCGGCTGGTGCTGGTCGGGGACCGGGGCATGATCACCTCCGCGCGTATCGACGCCTTGCGTGAACTCAACGACGATCCCAACACCGCAACGGGTTTCGGGTGGATCACCGCGCTGCGCGCCCCGCAGATCGCGGCCCTGACCGCCGATGACGGGCCGCTGCAAATGTCGTTGTTCGACACCCAGGACCTCGCCGAGATCAGCCACCCCGACTTCCCCGGCGAGCGGCTGATCGCCTGCCGCAACCCACTATTGGCCGCCGAACGCGCCCGCAAACGCCACGACCTGCTCACCGCCACCGAGCACCTGCTCGAACCGATCATCGCCCGGGTGGCCGCCGGCCGGCTGGCCGGCGCTGACGCCATCGGCGTCGCAGTCGGCAAGGTGATCAACAAATACAAGGTGGGCAAGCATTTCCACTACACCATCACCGCCACCAGCCTGGCCGTCGAACGCCGCCACGACCACATCGCCGCCGAAGCCGCCCTCGACGGCATCTACGTGCTACGCACTTGCGTGCCCGACGACCAACTCGACTCCACCGGGGTCGTCACAAGCTACAAAAACCTCGCCAATGTTGAACGCGACTTCCGCATCATCAAAGCCGATGACCTCGACCTGCGCCCCATCCACCACCGCCTCCAAGAGCGCGTCAAAGCCCACGTACTGATCTGCATGCTGGCCTGCTACCTCATCTGGCACCTGCGCAAGGCCTGGGCGCCAATGACTTTCACCGACGAACACCCACCCGACCGGGACAACCCGGTCGCCCCCGCGCAACGCTCAACCCAAGCCGACGCCAAGGCCTCCACCGGCCACGATTCCCAGGGCAACCCGCTGCGCAGCTTCCGCGGCCTGCTCGCTCACCTGGCCACCCTCACCCGCAACCAGATCCGCTTCACCGCCACCGACACCGAAATCCCCATGCTCACCGACCCCACCCCCGACCAGCGCCGCGCCTTCACCCTCATCGGCGCCCCCATCCCCTCACCGCCGTGTAGTCAGACACCCACCGCCGACAAAACAACAAACCCCCAGCTCAGCGCGGGAAACGCACTACTTCACCACCGCAACTTCGGATTAACCGATACCATCTCTTAAGCTCCGTTAATCACGAGATGGCACCATGACCACACATTCCGAGACCGGGACAGCTGACAGCCTGGAGAACCTCGTCACACTTGTCGCCACACAGCTGATGGCGGTCGATGCCGCCACCTCGGCCAAGGTCAGTCAAGAGGTCCTCGGAGAACTGGTGAGCTCCTTCGGGGTGGATGTCAGCTTCCTGCGGTACAACGACCACAGTGTCAGAGCGACCAGGTTGATCGCGGAGTGGCCGCCGCACCACCGCGACCCGGACCCCCTTGAACTCATCTATTTTTCCGACGCAGATCCGGTCTTCGCCGCCGCCGAACAAGCCAAGAAGCCGCTGTTCTTCCGGCCCGAGCCGGTGTCCGAAGACGACTACCAGCGCCTGGTCGAGGAAGGCACGGGTATGGCGCTGACGTCGATGGCGTCTGTCCCGCTGCTGTCCGGCGATACGACGACCGGGTGCCTGGGATTCATCAAGTTCGGCATCAAGGACTGGTCACCCGAGGAGACCAACGCGCTGAAGGCGATTGCCTCGCTGTTCGCCCAGGTGCAGGCGCGGGTGGTGGCCGAGGACCGACTGCGCTACCTCGCCGAGCACGACGACCTGACCGGCCTCTGCAACCGGAGAGCACTGCTGGCTCATCTCGACGAGCGCCTCCAGATCGGCCGACCCGGACCGGTGGCCACACTCTTCCTGGATCTCGACCGGCTCAAGGCGATCAACGACTACCTCGGCCACAACGCGGGCGACTGGTTCATCAAGGCCTGCGCCGAAAGACTCGGAGAGGAAACCACCGACGCCGACATGATCGCCCGCCTGGGCGGTGATGAGTTCGTAGTCGTACCAGCGGAGCCGATGGACGCCAAGGCCGCCGAGGGACTGGCGGAACATTTTCAGCGGCTCCTTAGTGAGCGAGTCGCGATCGGCAGCGAGATGCTGACCCGGACGGTTAGCGTCGGCGTTGCCCTGGGCGTTCCAGGCAGCGACACCACCACCGACCTCTTGCGCTGGGCCGACCAAGCAGTCCTCAACGCGAAGAACGCCGGCGGCAACAAGATCGTGGTGTTCAACGAGGACATGATGCTGAAGAGCGAGTTCCGCAACGACATCGAATTGCACCTGCAAGGCGCGATCGAGACCGGATCGCTGATTTTGCATTACCAACCCGAGGTCGACATGCGCACCGGCGATATCCTCGGCATCGAGGCCCTGGTGCGCTGGCAGCATCCGACACGTGGGCTGCTCTATCCCGATTCGTTCATCCCGGTCGCGGAATCCGTCAATCTTGCAGGTGAATTGGGCCGTTGGGTCATGCGCGCGGGGTGCGAGCAATTCAGCCGATGGCAAGCCCAGGGCATTGGAACCAACGCAGTGCTGCGGCTCAATGTCTCACCGGTACAGCTGGTGGCCGAAGGATTCGTCGAATCGGTGGCAGACACGATCACCGAGTTCGATCTCGACGGTAGGTCGGTGTGCCTGGAGATCACCGAAAGTGTTGTGGTGCAGGATATCGAGACCACGGGCATCACCCTGGCCGGCCTCAAGGAGGTCGGTGTGCGGGTCGCCATCGACGACTTCGGCACCGGCTACAGCGCGCTGACCCACCTGAAATCGCTTCCGGTGGATACGCTCAAGATCGACAAGGGGTTCGTCCTGGATCTCGGCACCAACCCGGAGGACCTCGCCATCGTGCGCGCCATCATCGGGCTGGCCGAGGCGTTCGACCTGGAGTTGGTCGCCGAGGGCGTGGAGACGCCGACCGCGGCGATGGCTCTGCTCCAGCACGGCTGCCATCGCGCTCAGGGGTTCTTGCTGTCCCGCCCGCTGCCCGGCGAGGCGATGGCCGAACTACTGGCCAAAAAGGTTATTCCGGTGGACTTTTCCGCGCCGAACAGGGGTTCAGGAACTGTACAGCAGTTCGACGCAGCCGAAACGGCTGGCCGTGCGGCTCACCACGACGACCTGCGCGGCGCCGTCGGGCAACTGACGTTGGGTCGGCCAGTCGGCATTGTCGGGCATGGGCCCAAGTGACAGTGCGACGCCGACGTTCGCGCGCACCAGTCGCGTTCCCGCCTCCGTGAACAGCGCGGCGCCGGCGACTCGACCCTCCTCGAAGATCAACCGTTGCAGCGCCGATCCGGGCTGGTTGAGGAGATCTCGGTCGTCGGCCTGCCCGCGCAACCATTCAGCCAGTTCCAAACCAGGGCAGTCGGTTTCGGGCTGATAGTCGCCGAGCACTGACACCCGGATCGTCTCGCCGGAAACGGTGCGCATTGCCGTCATGTCGTCGGGTATCTGGTTGTAGATGACACCGAACGGCGAGGCGAGGCAGCGCGCCGACCACTCCCTCAGCCGCGACCCGAAGAACGGCTCGATGGTCGCACGACGATCCTTGCTGACGAAGACCGGTTGGGCGCGAACCACTGCCAGCGCCAAGTCCCGGTCCATCTCTGGTTCTAGGTCCTCGGTCATCGACTGTAGGTAGGCGGCGGTACCGGGATCGGAAGTCTGCGAAGATAACTCCGCATCAGCCATCTCGACGTCGAGGTCCAGGTCGGCACACCAGATGGCGTGGGCCAGCGCGCCGGGACCCGCGCCTGCACAGATCACGTCGACGACGACGTCCCACTGCCATTCCGAAGCCTCGCTGGGCTCCTCGTCAGTGCTCACCACCACTGCCCGTCGCGTCAAGGGTTCGGCAAGCCCAGGTGGGCCAGACCGAGAATGCTGCGATACGGCACACCCTCTGCCTCGATCGCCTCGGCCGCACCGGTGGCCCGGTCCACCACCGTCGCGACCCCGACCACGGTCGCACCCGCCTCGCGCACCGCGCGCACGGCGGTCAGCGCCGAACCCCCGGTGGTGCTGGTGTCCTCGACCACCAGAACTCGCTTGCCCGCTAGGTCGGCGCCTTCGATGAGTCGTTGCATCCCATGGCTTTTCAGCGCTTTGCGCACGACGAAGGCGTCGATCGGCCGACCGGGCGCGTGCATGATCGCCCCCGCCACCGGGTCGGCGCCCATGGTCAGGCCGCCGACGGCCGCATAGTCCCAGTCGGCGGTGAGTTCACGCATCAGCCGACCGATCAGCGGTGCGGCCTTGTGGTGCAGGGTAGCGCGCCGCAGGTCGACGTAGTAGTCGGCCTCCTTGCCCGAAGACAGCGTCACGCGGCCGAACACCACCGACAGCTCGCGCACCAGACCGGCGAGTTCGGCGCGTTCGGCGGCATTGAGTTCAGGTGCGGTCACGGCCACGTCCAAATCCTTTGGTGAGAGTGCGGACCAGGCCGCGCGGAACGAGTCGTCCACCGGTCGTCAGCACCTTGTACTGCAAACCGGGGATGCTGACGACCTTGCCCTTCGCGATGTCGGCGAGGCTCTCGGCAACCACGTCGTCGACGTTCAACCACATGAAGTTCGGAATCGACTTCATGTCGATGCCGGCGCGCTGGTGAAACTCGGTGTGCACGAAGCCCGGGCAGACCGCATGGACGGTCACACCGGTATCACCCAGCCCGTTGGCCAGCCCCTCGGTGAACGACACCACCCAGGCCTTGGACGCCGAGTAGGTCGACCCGCGCCCGGACAGCAGACCGGCGACACTGGCGATGTTGACGACCGTGCCCGATCCGGCCGCCAACATGGGCGGCAGCGCGGCCCTGGTCAGCTGCATGACCGAGGTGACGTTGACATCGAGCTGCGCCTGCAACACCGCTGCGTCGGCGGTCCAGAACTCACCGGAGGTGCCGAATCCGGCGTTGTTGACCAGCACCTGCACCCCGGCGGTCAGCCGGTCGGCCACATTCGCCCGGTCGGCGGCCTCGGTGAGGTCGGCCGGTAGCACCTCGACGTCGATGCCGTTGGCGGCCCTCAGCTCGGCCGCCAGGTCTTCGAGTCGCTCCACATTGCGCGCGACCAGAACCAGGTTGTAGCCGTCCCGCGCATAGCGGCGGGCATAGCCGGCACCCAGGCCAGCGGTGGGCCCGGTGATCAGAACGACGGGACGGGGCACGCCGAGACCCTACCGGCTCAGCGCTGGTAGTTGGGCGCTTGTGTGCCGTTACGCAGTGGCTGCGGCCGCAGCGGGGGCGGCGCGTCGGTGCGGCCGGTCGGCAGTTCGCGGCGTCCGGCAGGCGCCAACGGGCGGCCCGGTGAGGCGTTGCGCCGGCCCGCCGACTGGGTCTGCGCGCCCAGCTGCGGAAGCGGCGGCAGCACGCGCAGCAGGTCGTTGAACTGCCGCACCGTGCGCAGACCTTCGTCCCACTGGGCGCGGCTGGAGGTGATCGGCATGGACACCAGGGTCCAGTTCTGCTCGTTCCACATGATCTCGGCGCAGTCCGGGGCGGTGTGGGCGAAGGTCACCATCCGGCGGTCGCAGGCGCGCCGGGCGGCGTCGAGGTTGGTCGAGTAGACCATCCGCGGACCGATGGCGCCGAGCAGCCAGATGTCGCTCTCGCGCGGCTCGGCGATGCCCTTGAGCCGAAGGTCCATCACCACGTTGGTGCCGACCTTACGGTGCAGCGCGATGACGGTCGCAACGTCCTCGAGGTCGAAGATGTAGACCGCTTCGCCGCGAATTTGGCCCAGCACCACGTTGCGGGCCGTGACGTCGCCGACGGTCGACATCACACCGCGCGTCCAGCGGCTGACGATCTCGGCGGACTCGGGCTCGTAGTCGAAGCCGTGCGAGCGCGCCCAGGACTTGCGGCGGCGGCCCAGTCCACGCCGACGTCCGATGTCGACGTACAAAAGCACCGCCGCACCCACGAAGCAGAGCGCGGACAGCGTGAACCAGAACGGAACCATTAGACGTAGCCTATCTGCTCACTGCCAGTTACAGAGAATCTCTCCAGGTCACAACCGGATCACACCAACGTCAAATACCCGTCCTGCGCCAGCAGACGCAGAATCGCATTGTTCTGCCTCAGATCGTGCGACTCTGCGTCTGCTCGACGAACAAATCAGCCCAGGATGAGACCTTCGCCGTCCGGCGCGACGTTCACCGACACCACGTCACCGTCGTGGACCTCACCAGCCAGCAGCAGCTTGGCCAGCTGGTCACCGATCGCCTGCTGCACCAGCCGCCGCAGCGGACGAGCGCCGTAGACCGGGTCGAACCCGCGATCGGCGAGCCACTTCTTGGCCTCCAGCGACACCCGCAACTCCAGGCGGCGCTGGGCGAGCCGCTTCTGCAGCTGTGCCAGCTGGATGTCGACGATCTGGACCAGCTCGCCGGGCTTGAGACCCTCGAAGATCAGCACATCGTCGAGGCGGTTGATGAACTCCGGCTTGAACGCCGCGCGCACCGCCGCCATCACCTGCTCCTCGCTGCCGCCCGACCCGAGGTTGGACGTCAGGATGAGGATGGTGTTGCGGAAGTCGACCGTGCGACCCTGGCCGTCGGTCAGCCGGCCCTCGTCGAGGACCTGCAGCAGCACGTCGAATACGTCCGGGTGGGCCTTCTCCACCTCGTCGAACAGCACCACCGTGTACGGGCGCCTGCGCACCGCCTCGGTCAGCTGACCGCCCTGGTCGTAACCGATGTACCCGGGCGGGGCACCGACGAGCCGGGCCACCGAGTGCTTCTCGCCGTACTCGCTCATGTCAACGCGGACCATCGCCCGCTCGTCGTCGAACAGGAAGTCGGCCAGCGCCTTGGCTAGCTCGGTCTTGCCCACACCGGTCGGGCCGAGGAACAGGAACGAGCCGGTCGGGCGGTTCGGGTCGGCGACCCCGGCCCGGGTGCGGCGCACCGCATCGCTGACGGCCTGCACGGCCTTCTTCTGACCGACGACGCGCTTGCCCAGCTCCTCCTCCATGCGCAGAAGCTTGGCGGTCTCACCCTCCAGCAGCCGTCCGGCCGGAATTCCGGTCCACGACGCCACCACGTCGGCGATGTCGTCGGGTCCGACCTGCTCCTTGAGCATGACCGCCTCGCGGGCTTCGACCTGCGGCAGTGCCGCGTTGAGCTTCTTCTCCACCTCCGGGATGCGGCCGTAGCGCAGTTCGGCGGCCTTGGCAAGGTCACCGTCACGCTCGGCCCGGTCGGCTTCGCCGCGCAGCGTCTCGAGCTGCTCCTTGAGCTCGCGCACAATATCGATGGCGTTCTTCTCGTTCTGCCAACGCGTCGTCAGCTCGGCCAGCTTCTCCTTGTGATCGGCCAGCTCGGCACGCAGCTTCTCCAGCCGTTCCTTGGAGGCGACGTCCTCCTCCTTGGCCAGCGCCATCTCCTCGATCTCCAGCCGGCGCACCAGCCTCTCGACCTCGTCGATCTCGACGGGCCGCGAGTCGATCTCCATGCGCAACCGGGCCGCGGCCTCGTCGACGAGGTCGATGGCCTTGTCCGGCAGGAACCGGCTGGTGATGTAGCGATCGGACAGCGTGGCCGCCGCTACCAGTGCGGAGTCGATGATCTGCACGCCGTGATGCACCTCGTAGCGGTCCTTCAGGCCGCGCAGAATGCCGACGGTGTCCTCCACTGACGGTTCACCGACCAGCACCTGCTGGAACCGGCGCTCCAGGGCGGCGTCCTTCTCGATGTACTTGCGGTACTCGTCGAGGGTGGTCGCGCCGACCATCCGCAGCTCGCCGCGGGCCAGCATCGGCTTGATCATGTTGCCGGCGTCCATGGCACCTTCACCGGTCGCGCCTGCACCCACGATGGTGTGCAACTCGTCGATGAAGGTGATGATCTGACCAGCCGAGTTCTTGATGTCGTCGAGAACCGCCTTGAGCCGTTCCTCGAACTCACCGCGGTACTTGGCGCCGGCCACCATGGACCCGAGGTCCAGGGAGATGACGCTCTTGCCGCGCAGGCTCTCTGGGACGTCGCCGGCGACGATGCGCTGGGCGAGGCCTTCGACGATGGCCGTCTTGCCCACGCCGGGTTCACCGATGAGCACCGGGTTGTTCTTGGTGCGACGGCTCAGCACCTGGATGACGCGACGGATCTCGTTGTCACGGCCGATGACCGGGTCGAGCTTGCCTTCGCGGGCGCGCGCGGTGAGATCGGTGGAGTACTTCTCCAGCGCCTGATAGCTGGCTTCGGGGTCCGGGCTGGTGACCCGGGTACTGCCGCGCACCTTGACGAACGCGTCGCGCAACGCCTGTGGAGAGGCGCCGTGACCGGTGAGCAGTTTGGCGACCTCAGAGTCGCCGGTGGCCAGCCCGACCATCAGATGTTCGGTGGAGACGTACTCGTCGTCCATCTCGGTGGCCAGCTGCTGAGCCGCGGTGATCGCGGCGAGCGACTCGCGCGACAACTGCGGCTGCGAGGTCGCGCCGCTGCTGGTCGGCAGCCGGTCGACCATGCGCTGAGCCTCCGCGCGGATGGTGGCGGGGTCCACCCCGACAGCCTCCAACAGTGGCGCAGCGATGCCGTCCGCCTGCGTTAGCAGCGCCAACAGCAGATGGGCGGGCCTGATCTCCGGATTACCGGCCGCACTGGCAGCCTGCAACGCGGCGGTCAGTGCCGCCTGGGTCTTGGTGGTCGGGTTGAATGAGTCCACGACACCTCCGTTTCTCCTAGAAAAGCTTGCCGAGGTTTACAACGCCGCCAATATTGAGTCTGTTCCGCTCAAGTTTACGAAATTCTCCCCGGCCTTCGATAGGGCCTTCTGACATCTGTTTTCCAACATTATTCGAACACATGATCGATCGTCGAGGGAAAGCTGAGCTGCTGGGGCCTGTGCGAGCAGGGCGATTGGTGGGGCCTGGGCGTTCGGTGCGAAACCGCAGAATTGCACTCCGCCGTCGTCCGCAGCGAACGTGCAGCCGCATGCTCAGTACGCTCCGGCGTTGGCCGATGTGGTGGTGGCGTACGGGTTGAAAATCGTTGTCGTCGTCGTGGGCTCGGTGGTCGTCGACCCCGGCGGCGGCGCGATCTCCGCCGCACTCTGGGTCGGCGACGACGGCGTCTCACTGGTGGGCATGATGGCGGTGGTGGAGATTGACGGTGACGTGGTCGCCGGCGTCGTCCGCGTCGTCGTGGCGTGCGGCGCGGAGGTCGACGTGGTCCGCGAGGACGGGGTGACCGGGGCCGAGGGGCGGTGCCGGGAGCTGTCCGCGGTGTGGAGGACAGCGAACACCAGGATCAGCAGGAGCAAGACGGCGGCGGCACCCGAGGCGTAGAGGAGAGCTCGCTGGCGGCTGTCATGGTCCACGCGCAGAGATAGTACGGTCAGCGTCTACTTGGTACGTTGCTTCGCGTGACGAGCAGCCTGGGCGCAGAGCTCCCCGAACTGATCTCGCTGGCCTTGGTCATCACCCTGTCGCCGCTGTCGGTCATCCCGGGCATCCTGATGCTCCACACCCCGAAGCCCCGGCCCACGAGCATCGCATTCCTGGTCGGCTGGGCGATCGGCATCGCCGGACTGACCGCTGGTCTTGTGGCCGTCTCCAATGCGCTGGGCGGGCTCAACAAACAGCCGACGTGGGCACCCTACGTCCGCATCGTGGTCGGCGTCGCGCTGATCGTGTCCGGCCTCTACCGATGGTTCACCCGGAACCGTTCCGCGCACACGCCGGGATGGATGACGTCGATGACGACGATCGGACCCGGCCGGGCGTTCGTCACCGCGATCGTGCTGGCGGTCGTCAACCCCAAGGTCCTTTTCATGTGCGCCGCAGCGGGTTTGGCGATCGGGTCGGCAGGGCTGGGCGCCACGGGCGCCTGGACGGCCGACGTGGTCTTCACCGCCGTGGCCGCATCCTCGGTGGCACTGCCGGTACTGGCCTATCTGGTAGCCGGTGAGAAGTTGGACGAGCCGCTGACAAGGCTGAAGAACTGGATGGAGGAGCAGCACGCCACACTGGTGGCCGCCATCCTGGTGATCCTCGGGTTGATGGTGCTCTACAAGGGCATTCACGGCCTCTAGGCCGCAGGCAATCCCGACTCGGCACCGGGCCCGGCCATCGGCGTCCCTACAATCGCGCCCATGGGCCTCGAGGACCGTGACGCGCTGCGGGTGTTGCAGGCCGCGCTGGACCCGCAGGCCGGCTCCGAGGAGCTGATCCGGCGCCTCTACACCCGATGGTTCGCCCTGGACACATCAGTGCGTGACCTCTTCCCACCCGAGCTGGACCACCAGCGCGCGGCGTTCGGACAGGCCATGCACTGGGTGTTCGGCGAGTTCGTGGCCCAACGCGCCCAGACCCCCGTGGCGTTTCTCGCCCAGCTTGGCCGAGACCACCGCAAATACGGTGTGGGACAACAGCATTACGACAGCATGCGGCGGGCCTGGTACACCGAGATGCGCCACCACCTGGGTGCGGACTGGACCGACGCCGTCGACGACGCGGCCACCCAGGCCATCAACCTGATCACCGGAATCATGTCCGGGGCGGCCGACGCCGAGGTCGGCCCGCCGTGGTGGGAGGGCACCGTCCTGGAGCACCACCGCGTGTCCCGGGACATCGCCGTCGTGCGCCTGCACCTCGACCGGCCGATGCCGTATCACCCCGGCCAGTACGTCAACGTCCAGATCCCGCAATGGCCCCGGCGGTGGCGCTACCTGTCGCCGGCCATGCCCGCCGATCCGGCGGGCGATATCGAGTTCCACGTCCGCTCCGTGCTCGGCGGCATGGTCAGCAACTCGATGGTGGCCGAGACCCGGCCCGGCGAGCGCTGGCGGCTGTCGAGCCCGCACGGCGCGATGGAGGTCGACCGCACCGGCGGTGACGTGCTGATGGTGGCTGGCAGCACCGGGCTGGCCCCGCTGCGGGCGATCATCATGGACCTCTGCCGCTTTGCCGACAACCCCCGCGTGCACCTGTTCTTCGGCGCCCGATACCCCTGCGAGTTGTACGACCTGCGGACGCTGTGGGAGATCGCCGCCGCCAACCCATGGCTGTCGGTGTCCCCGGTATCGGAGTACGCCGGGGATCCGCCATGGGCCGCCGACTTCCCCGACGTCCAGCCACCCCGCGGACTGCACGTGCGCCAGACCGGCCGGCTGCCCGAGGTCGTCACGAAGTATGGCGGGTGGGGTGACCGCCAGATCCTGATCTGCGGCGGGCCGGCGATGGTTCGCGCCACCCGCGACGCATTGATCGCCAAGGGCGCGCCTCCGAAGCGCATCGGGTACGACCCGCTCGAGGGTTGAGCCGACCGGCCACAAGGTCTGTGACTTTCGTCCCTGTTCAAACGACTGGCCCTGAGACGAGCATCGCATGCCGAGGGGTAGGGCAGTTAGGGGCTGTGATGACGACGACCGGTGTCGACGAGACCGGTGACCGTGAACTCGACACCATCGCTTGGCAATTCCTGTGTTCGCCCTTCACCAAGAAGGACTACTGGAACTGGCCGCTGGAGCGACGTCTGGACGCCTACCTTCGTCATCACGACCGCGAGGACATTCTCAACGACGGCGCAGCTTACGCTGTCGTGGTCGAGCGAGTGATGGCAAATCTGGGGCGCGCTCGCCGCGACGGCGCGCTCGCCCCGCCGCATGCCTAGGGGGGATATGGACGTCATCCACAAGGGGGCCGGTGACCTGAGGGTCACACCGAACCTCACCGACTATGAGCAGACCCGTGCGTCGTTCGACTGGCCGGCGGTGCCCGATGTGTGCGCCGGCATGGGCGAAGGCGGATGCAACATCGCCTACGCCGCCGTCGACCGGCACGCCGAGGGCCAGGAGGCCGGGAGGACCGCGTTGCGGTTCATCGCCGATACCCCCGACTCGGCCGAACTGACCACCCACGACGTCAGCTATGCCGAGCTGGGCCGGCTGACCCGCAAGTTCACCAATGTGCTGCGCGGTCTGGAGATCGGCAAGGGTGACCGCGTCTTCGTCATCATGGGCCGCGTCCCCGAGCTCTACATCAGCATGCTCGGCGCGCTGCGCAACGGCAGCGTGGTCTCGCCGCTGTTCTCCGCGTTCGGCCCCGAGCCGATCGCCACTCGCGTGACCATCGGATCGGCCGACGTCATCGTCACCACCGCCGCGATCTACAAGCGCAAGATCGCCAAGATCCGCGACCAGCTGACGACGGTCAAACACGTCCTGGTGGTCAGCGACGAGGACGCGGAGATCCCGGACACCCTCGACTTCCACCGGCTGATGGACGAAGCTCCCGAGGACGCGCCGATCGAGCACACCACCGCCGACGACCCGTCGCTGCTGCACTTCACCAGCGGCACCACCGGAACCCCCAAGGGCGCCCAGCACGTTCACGGCGCGGTCAAGATGCACTACATCACCGGGCGCTACGCACTCGACCTGCACGACGGTGACATCTATTGGTGCACAGCCGATCCCGGATGGGTCACCGGAACGTCCTACGGAATCATCTCCCCGCTGCTGCACGGTGTCACGTCGATCATCGACGAGGCCGAGTTCGACGCCGAGCGGTGGTACCGGATCCTGCAGGACGAGGAAGTCAGCGTCTGGTACACCGCGCCGACGGCGATCAGGATGCTGATCAAGGCCGGACCTGAACTGCCCGCCAAGTACCGCTTCCCGCATCTGAGATTCATCGCCAGCGTCGGTGAGCCGCTCAACGCCGAAGCGGTCTGGTGGGGAAAACGGGTGCTGGGCTTGCCAATTCACGACAACTGGTGGCAGACCGAGACCGGCGGCATCATGGTCGCCAACACGCCTGCCTTCGACATCAAGCCCGGCTCGATGGGCCGCCCCCTACCCGGGGTCGAAGCCTGCGTGGTCGACCACGACCAGGAGACCGGCGCGGTGCGGGTCATCGAGGAGCCCGGTGTCGAAGGTGAGCTGGCGCTCCGGCTGGGCTGGCCCTCGATGTTCCGCGGCTACCTCAATCAGGAAGAGCGGTACCGCAAGTGTTTTCACGACGACCTGTACCTGTCGGGTGATCTGGTCAAGCGCGACGCCGACGGGTACCTGTGGTTCGTCGGGCGCACCGACGACGTCATCAAGGCGTCCGGACATCTGATCGGCCCGTTCGAGGTGGAGAACGTCCTGACCGACCATCCCGCCGTCGCCGAGGCCGCCGTGATCGGCAAGCCCGACCCGACCTACGGCGAACTGGTGAAGGCCTTCGTCACACTCAAGTCCGGCTACACCGGTGACGACGCGCTGCGCCGCGACCTGATGGGGCACGCGCGTAAGCGGCTCGGAGCGGCGGTGGCGCCCAAGGAGATCGACTTCGTCGACTCGCTGCCGCACACCCGCTCCGGCAAGATCATGCGCCGGCTGCTCAAGGCCCGTGAACTCGGCCTGCCCGAGGGCGACATCTCGACGGTGGAGAGCCCGGCGGGGGTGAAGGCGTGACCGACGCCGGCCTCGTGCGCGCACTCCTGACCGACATGATCCGGGTGCGGCGCATGGAGGAGAAGTGCGCCGAGATGTACAGCGCCGGTAAGATCCGCGGCTTCCTGCACCTCTACGTCGGTGAGGAGGCGGTAGCCGCCGGCTCGCTGCGGGTACTCGGCCCGCAGGACGGGGTGATCGCCACCTACCGCGAACACGCCCACGCCCTGCTGCGCGGTATCCCGATGAACAAGATCATGGCCGAGATGTTCGGCAAGCAGGAAGGCTGCTCGGGCGGACGCGGCGGGTCGATGCACCTGTTCGACGCCGGCCGGCGGTTCTACGGCGGCAACGCGATCGTGGCCGCCGGCCTGCCGACGGCCGCCGGGCTGGCCTTCGCTGATGCTCACCTGAAGCGAAATCAGGTGACCGCCTGCTACTTCGGTGACGGCGCGATCGCCGAGGGTGCCTTCCACGAGACCATGAACATGGCCGAGCTGTGGAAGCTGCCGGTGCTGTTCTGCTGTGAGAACAACCGTTACGCGATGGGCACCTCGATCGACCGGGAGCTCTCCGACGTCGATCTCGTCGTGCTGGCCGAGTCCTACCGAGTACCTGCAGCGCGGACGGACGGCATGGATGTCCAGGCCTGCCATGCGGCCATGCAGCAGGCTGTCGAGCACGTCCGCACCGGCGACGGCCCGTTCTTCCTCGAGTTCCAGACTTACCGGTTCCGGCCGCACTCCATGTTCGATCCCGAGCTCTACCGTGAGAAGGCCGAAGTGGAGAAGTGGCGCGAACGCGACCCGATCCGGACGTTCACCGACAAGTGCCTCGCCGAGGGCCTGCTGACCGCCGAGGACCTCGCGGCCATCGAGGCGGCGGTGGCCGGCGAGGTGGCCGACGCCGTCGCCTACGCCGAGGCGGGGACCCTGGAGAGCGTGGACGACCTCACCCGTCATGTCATGACACCCATTGCAGCGGAGGCGGTCACGTGAAAGCCAGCTATCGCGGCGCCGTGCACGACGCGATCGCCGAGGCGATGCGCGCCGACGAGCGGGTGGTCCTGCTCGGTGAGGACGTCGGCCGCTACGGCGGGACGTATGCGGTGTCGAAGGGACTGCTCGCGGAGTTCGGGCCGGACCGCATCCGCGACACCCCGCTCTCGGAGCTGGGTTTCGTCGGCATCGGGATCGGGGCTGCCCTCAACGGGCTGCGTCCGATCGTCGAGGTGATGACGGTGAACTTCAGCCTGCTGGCGCTCGACCAGATCGTCAACACCGCCTCGGCCCTGCGGCACATGTCCAACGGGCAGTTCTCGGTTCCGGTCGTGGTGCGAATGGCCACCGGTGCCGGGCGGCAGCTGGCTGCGCAGCACTCGCACAGCCTGGAGAACTGGTACGCCCACATCCCCGGCATCACCGTCGTGGCGCCCGCCACGGTCGCCGACGCCTACGGGATGCTGCGCACCGCGCTGGGCAACCCCGACCCCGTGATCATCTTCGAGCACGTCGGGCTCTACAACGCCTCGACTGATCTCGACGAACTCGCACCGACCGACATCTCCCGCGCGGCGTTGCGTCGCAACGGCACTGACGCGACCCTGATCACCTACGGCGGCAGCCTGCCGAAGGTGCTCGACGCCGCCGATCAGCTGGCGCAGTCCGGAATCGACTGCGAGGTCGTCGATCTGCGGGTGCTGCGGCCACTGGACGACGAGACGATCCTGGAGTCGGTGCGCAAAACGCACCGCGCGGTGATCGTCGACGAAGCCTGGCACACCGGCAGCCTGGCCGGCGAGATCAGCGCCCGCATCATGGAGGGGGCGTTCTATGACCTCGACGCGCCGGTCGGCAGGGTCTGCACCGTCGAGGTACCCATCCCCTATGCCAAACACCTCGAGGAGGCGGCGCTGCCGCAGCCCGGCAAGATCGTGGCCGCGGTGCGCGGCCTGTTCGGGGAACGCCGATGATCGAATTCACGATGCCGGCCCTCGGGGCCGACATGGACGAGGGCACGCTCAACGAGTGGATGATCAAGCCCGGCGACACAGTGACCCGGGGCCAGATCGTGGCCATCGTCGAAACCACAAAGGCCGCAGTCGAAATCGAGTGCTGGCACGACGGCGTGGTCGGCGAGCTGCTGGTGCCGGTCGGCCAGACCGTGGCGGTCGGCACTCCGCTGGCCACTCTGTTGGAGCCCGGCGAGAAGGCCGAACCGCGTGCGGCCGCACCCGCACTCGTGACCCAGTCCCCAGCCCCGGAAGCCACCCACGAGCAGATACCGACGGCCACACCGCAGGCGGCGGCCCCGTCGCCGGTGGGCCACCGGATGTGGGTTTCACCGGTCGCTCGGCGTATCGCCGCCTCGCTGGGAGTGGACCTGAAGACTCTGACGGGTACCGGCCCGCAGGGCGCGATCACGCTGCACGACGTCGAGCACGCCGCGGCCACCGCGCATCACGAAGCACCCAAGCCGGCACCGGTACCCAAGCCCGCGGCGTCGGCCGAGCCGATGTCGGCCGCCCAGAAGGCCCGCGCACGCGGCGAAGCGATGCGCGCGTCGATCGCCGCGGCGATGAGCCGCTCGAAGCGGGAGATCCCGCACTACTACCTGGCCGACGAGATCATTCTCGACACCGCCCTGGCGTGGCTCACCGAGCAGAACGCCGGTCTGCCCATCACCGAGCGGATGCTGTCCGCGGTGCTGCAACTCAAGGCCGTCGCGCTGGCCGCCCAGCGGTTCAAGGAGTTCAACGGATTCTGGCACGACGACGGCTTCGAGGCCTCCGAGCAGGTTCATGTCGGCGTGGCGATCTCGCTGCGCGGCGGGGGCCTGGTGGCTCCGGCCATCCACGACGTCAACGAGAAGAAGCTCGACGAGCTGATGCGCGACCTGACCGATCTGGTGGCCCGGGCCAGAGCCGGATCGCTGCGTAGTTCGGAGATGTCCGATCCGACCATCACGTTGACAAATCTCGGCGACAAGGGTGTGGACGCCGTCTTCGGTGTCATCTACCCGCCACAGGTGGCGATCGTCGGCTTCGGCAAGGCCGCGCAGCGGGTGGTGGTGGTTGACGGCGGTATCCGGGTGGCCACCACGGTTCAGAGCAGCCTTGCTGCCGACCACCGCGCCAGTGACGGCGCGCGGGGTGCGCTGTTCCTCGCCGAGATCAACCGGCTGCTGCAGCAGCCCGAAGAGCTGTAGGAGGAGACTCAGATGAGCAAAGCGGAGATCCGCGATCAGGTGGTGGCGGAGTTGCTCGCGATCGCACCGGAGGTCGAGGAGGGCGATCTCAGCGACAGCGAGCTCCTGCGCGACCAGGTCGACCTGGACTCGATGGACTGGCTGAACTTCCTGGTGGCGCTGCACAAGCGCTTCGAGGTCGACATCCCCGAATCCGAGTACAAGTCGCTGCGCACCATCAATGATCTGACGAGTTACATCGACGCCCACCGATAGAATTCGACGATGGCCAGCTGCCGTCGGTGGTCCTCGAAGATCCCACCTCCTTCAGCATCCGGGTCCGCTGACTTTCCCCGCGAGCAGACGCAAAAGCTCCCGCACGCTCGGCGTGTCGGGGACTTTTGCGTCTGCTCGGCGTACTAGCGCCGCGGCTTCCAGACCACCAGCGCCGTACTCTTGGGCATGACCGCCAGATCGCGACGCTGGTTGGCCCGCAACGACTCCAGCTCGCGGCTCATCTCCTGGATGCGGGACTGCAGCGCCTCGACCTGGTTGGTCAGCTCAATGATCCGCTTGATCCCGGCGAGGTTGACACCCTCGTCCTGGGACAGCCGCTGCACCTCGCGCAGCAGTTCCACGTCGCGCTCCGAGTACCGGCGTCCGCCACCGGAACTGCGCCGAGGGCTGACCAGGCCGAGCCGGTCGTAGGTGCGCAGCGTCTGCGCATGCATACCGGCCAGCTCGGCGGCCACCGAGATCAGAAAAGTCCGCGCCTCCTCTGACGCACTCATGCCCGGTTACCTGCCCATCCGGCTCGGGGGTCGAAGCCGCTGGACTTCTCGGCGGCCGCGTAGGCTTGCAGCGCCTCCAGCGCCTGCCCCTCCAGGCTCGGCGGAACCGCGACCTTGACGGTGACCAACAGGTCGCCGTGCCCGCCGCTTCGCTTGGGCACACCACGTCCACGCACCCGAAGGATGCGGCCGTCCGCCGTGCCCTTGGGCACCCGAACACCGACCTTGCCCTCTAGCGTGGGCACGGAAAGCGTTGTGCCCAAAGCCAGTTCGGTAAAACTGACCGGAACCGTGACCGTCAGGTCATCACCGTCGCGGCCGAACACCTTGTCCGGTCGCACGTGCACGGTGACGTACAGGTCGCCCGACGGGGCGCCCCGTAACCCTGCCTCACCCTGGCCAGCCAGCCGGATGCGCTGGCCGTCTTCGACTCCCGGGGGAATCCGCACGTTGATGGTGCGGGTTCGGGTGGTGACGCCCGTGCCGCGGCACTCGGCGCAGGGGTGCTCGATGATCGAGCCGCTGCCCCGGCAGTCGGTGCACGGCTCGGAGAAGCCGAACGCGCCCTGGTTGCGGTTGATCACACCGGAGCCGTTGCAGGTGGCACACACCTTGGGACTGGTGCCCGGACGCGCGCCACTCCCATGGCAGTTCGTGCACGGTGCCGGACTGGTCAGCCGCAGCGGCATGGCGACACCCTTGGTCGCCTCGAGGAAGCCAAGATCGGTTTCGGTCTCCAGATCCTTGCCGCGGCGAGGCCGGCTGGGCCGTGGCTCAGCGCCGCGGCCGAACAGGCCGCCGAACAGGTCACCGATGTTGGTGCCGCCGTCCTGCCCGGCCTGACCGAACAGGTCGTTGAGATTGAATCCACCGCTGCCGTCGTCGTAGACCGTGTAGCCGCCACCGCCACCGCCACCGCCGTTGAACCGGCGGCCGAAGCCGCCGCCGGCGAACAGCCGGCGCGTCTCGTCGTACTCCTTGCGCTTGGCCGCATCGAGCAGGACGTCCTTGGCCTCCCCGACGGCCTTGTACTTCTCCTCGGCCTCAGGGTTGTTCGGATTGCGGTCGGGATGATTCTCCGCGAGCAGCTTTCGGGCCACCCGCTTGATCTCGGCCTCGTCGGCGTCAGAGGAGACGCCGAGCACCTTGTAGAAGTCCTTCTCAACCCATTCTCGTTGAACCATGCCGCGTCACCTCCTCACCTTTGTCTCGTGGCTGCTAATTTGATTGTGCGTTCTGGGTGCCCGACTCCCCCGCGTTCTGCGGCGTGTCGGCCGGAGCGTCCTCGACCGCGACGGTGTCGACCACGCCGACCAAGGCGTGCCGCAGCACCTGCTCGCCGAGCTTGTAGCCCTGTCGCATCACGGTGCCGATCACCGGCTTGGAGCCCTCGCCCTCGTGCTGCACGGCCTCGTGAAGTGACGGGTCGAACTCGTCACCCTCAGCACCGAAAGCCGTCAGGCCCAGCCCGGTCAGCACGGAAGTCAGCTTGTCGGCCACCGACTTCAGCGGGCCGGCATCTAGATCACCGTGGCTGCGGGCGCGGTCCAGATCGTCGAGCACGGTAAGCAATTGGCTCACCACGACGGCCTTGGCCCGCTCGCCTGCCACCTGCTGATCGCGCAGCGCGCGTTTGCGGTAGTTGGCGAAGTCGGCCTGCACACGCTGCAGGTCCGACGTCAGCTCGGCGACCTTGTCCGCCAACTCGCCACCCACCGGCGCGGAGGCCTCCGGCGCCGGCCCACCGGGGGCCGGGCCGGAAGCGCCCTCGCGAATCTCTCCGGTGCGGGGGTCGATGCGACGCTTGTCGGTGACGGTCACCGGTTCGTCTGCATGCCCTTGACTCACTTGTTCTCCTGATCGTCCTCGACAACCTCGGCGTCCACCACGTCATCGTTCGACGAACCGCCGGCGTCCCCGCCCGCGGGCTGCCCGGCCTGGGTGGCCTCGTAGATCGCCTGCCCGAGAGCCTGGCTCTCGACGCCCAGCTTCTCCATGGCCGACTTGATCGCGCCGATGTCGCTGCCATCGAGTGCCGTCTTGGCCTCGGCGATCGCGGAGTCGACCTTGGCGAGCGTCTCCTCGGGAACCTTCGAACCCCCCTCAGCCTCGCGCTGCTCCTTGACGAACTTCTCCGTCTGATAGACCAGCGACTCGGCCTGGTTGCGGACGTCGGCCTCTTCGCGACGCTTGCGGTCCTCCTCGGCGTGCGCCTCGGCGTCCTTGATCATCCGGTCGATCTCCTCCTTGGACAGGCCGGAGCCTTCCTGGATCTTGATCGTGTTCTCCTTGCCGGTGCCCTTGTCCTTGGCCGTGACGTGCACGATGCCGTTGGCGTCGATGTCGAAGGTGACCTCGATTTGGGGCACGCCGCGCGGGGCCGGCGGGATACCGGTCAGCTCGAAGCTGCCGAGCAGCTTGTTGTGTGCGGCGATCTCTCGCTCACCCTGATAGACCTGGATCTGCACCGACGGCTGGTTGTCGTCGGCGGTGGTGAAAGTCTCCGACCGCTTGGTCGGGATGGTGGTGTTGCGCTCGATGAGCTTGGTCATCACGCCGCCCTTGGTCTCGATACCCAGCGACAGCGGGGTGACGTCGAGCAGCAGCACGTCCTTGACCTCGCCCTTGAGCACGCCGGCCTGCAGGGCGGCGCCGACGGCGACGACCTCATCGGGGTTCACGCCCTTGTTGGGCTCCTTGCCGCCGGTGAGCTCCTTGACCAGCTCGGTCACCGCGGGCATACGGGTGGAACCACCCACCAGCACGACGTGGTCGATGTCGGCCACCGAGATTCCGGCGTCCTTGATGACCTGCTGGAACGGCTGACGTGTGCGGTCGAGCAGATCCTGCGTGATCTTCTGGAACTCCGAGCGGGTCAGCTGCTCATCGAGGAACAGCGGGTTCTTGTCGGCGTCAACGGTGATGTAGGGCAGGTTGATCGAGGTGCTCCCGCTGGAGCTCAGCTCGATCTTGGCCTTCTCGGCCGCTTCTCGCAGCCGCTGCATGGCCATCTTGTCCTTGGTCAGGTCGATACCGGCCGAGGCCTTGAACTTGTCGACGAGCCATTCGACGATCCGGTCGTCCCAGTCGTCGCCACCGAGGTGGTTGTCCCCGGAGGTGGCGCGCACCTCGACGACCCCGTCGCCGATCTCCAGCAGCGAGACGTCGAACGTGCCGCCACCGAGGTCGAAGACCAGGATGGTCTGTTCCTTGCTGCCCTTGTCCAGGCCGTAGGCCAGGGCCGCGGCGGTGGGCTCGTTGACGATGCGCAGCACGTTGAGGCCGGCGATCTGGCCGGCTTCCTTGGTGGCCTGGCGCTGAGCGTCATTGAAGTAGGCGGGCACGGTGATGACCGCGTCGGTGATGTCCTCACCGAGGTAGCTCTCCGCGTCGCGCTTGAGCTTCATCAGCACCCGGGCGCTGATCTCCTGCGCGGTGTAGTCCTTGCCGTCGATTTCGACGGACCAGTCGGTGCCCATGTGCCGCTTGACCGAACGGATGGTCCGGTCGACGTTGGTCACTGCCTGGTTCTTGGCGGGCTGGCCCACCAGCACTTCGCCGTTACGAGCAAAGGCGACCACCGACGGCGTGGTGCGGGACCCTTCGGAGTTGGCGACGACCACTGGGTCGCCACCCTCCAGTACCGCGACGACGGAGTTGGTGGTCCCGAGGTCGATGCCGACCGCACGAGCCATGTTGTATTCCTCCTGAATAGTTACGTCTTGGGTCTGAGCGGACCAGGCTCAAGCCTGCTCCACCGACGGTCTCCTGTCAACCCGAACTTGAGTGTGTTCCGCTCAAGTTTCCGAAGTAGCTAACGGCGGAGTGCTCGGATTTGTTCCCGGCCCCCGCCGATCGCCAACGCGACGCCTGCCGGGGAACATTCTTGTCGCTGGCGATGACCAGCCCCGGGACGAACGTTTCCGGGCTGAGCAGGATGGCCAGGGCGAGTGTCGCCAGGACGGTGAAGTGCGCGCTCACGGCTCAGCCGAGCAGGCTGTCGACGAACGCCTCGGTGCCCTGCTTCCAGGCGATGACGAAGTTGCCCACGTCGTCGCGGCTGATGTCGAGCACCGGGCAGAACCGGCTCTCGCCCACACCGGTGAAGAAGTGCGGAGATCCGATCACCCCTCGGGCTTTACCCTCGTCCCAGTCTGCCCGAACGGCAGCCAAAGTTTCTTGCGCATCAAGCGCTTTCAATCCAAAGCTGTCCGCGATGGGGGCCACGATCTCCCGTTGAGCGATGTCGAGGCCCTGCTCGAACAGCGCGTCGCGCAGGGCCATGCCGACCTCCTCGACCATGACGGCGTCTCCGGTGCGGGCCGCCGCGGCCGTCACTGCGAAGGCCGTCATGGACGAGGCCGGGAAGGTGTCGACGGAGAAGCCGGCGAAGAGGTCGGGACGCACCGAGGCGCGCAAGGCCGTTATCTCCGCGCCAATATGGTAGGGGTCCAGCGGTTTGCCGTTGATCAGCTCCAGCGGCCAGGCGCGGATGCGCAACCGGGGCTCATCGTGTCCCAGCGCGGTGCGGCGATCGATCAACGTGCGCAAGCCGGCGTGCGTGAACGGGCAGAGAACGTCGGCGAAGACCTCGACGGTGCGCATGGCCGGATGCTACCGCGAAAGCCGTTGCGGCAACGTGCCGTACAGGCACGGTGAACCCCCGGCTCTCCGAGGCCCCCGAAGGTCCGCACCCAGCGGGCCCGGACGGTTATGGCCTTGGTCACACATCCCTTTCGGGGCCGCGGCCCGTCCGCGAATCTCGCTGGTAACTGTTGCGTTCGCAAATAACGTGCCCAATTGGGGGCTTTAGCAAACTTTCTTTGCCGGTCGGCTGAAATCGGACGTTTTCCCTGCAAACAGGCAGGTTCAGTAATCGACCTGTCATCTGCCGTCCCCCTGATGGTGCCGGTGAAACCGGCTTTGATGAGGGAAAACCATTGATGCCGTCGCGAGGTGGCAAGTAACAATCAGCCTTCTGAGCCAACCGAAACGGCGCGATCATTCCGTTACACATCATGGTCGTGCATTTTGTGCAAATCATCAGAGGTTTGCTATCAATGAACGGTCCGGGTCAGAACGACGCGGCGCCGACGCACACTCGGTCGGCAAGCAAGGAGCGACGCACGTGACGCCGCTTGCCTCCATCTGGGACATCGATTCCCGGGAGACTCATCGGCCCCGTGTCTCGGTCATCGTCCCCGCGCTGAACGAGGCGAAGAACCTGCCTCACATTGCGGAGCGGATGCCCGCCATCGTCGACGAAATCGTCTTCGTCAACGGCAACAACACCGACCCGGCCGAAATTACGCGGCTCGTGGGCCACGCTGCTGGCCGGCGCGGACTACGCGAAGGGCTCCCGATTCGTCCCCGGTGGCGGCAGCGTCGACATCACCCCGTTCCGCCGGCTGGGTAACCACGGCCTGAATATACTGGGTGAACGTACGGCTTCCGCGTGCTTCGCACGATCGTCCACGAGTTCGTGCGCGCCCGCGCGGCCAGGAAGCGCGCGGTGCGCACGCCGGTGCAGCAGCACGCGGCGCGCACCGATCACGGTGTCCACGTCGCTCACGGCCTCCGGCTCATCTGAAGGCGGCCATCATGAGGGTCGCGCGCGACAAGCACGCGCTCTTCCGTGCGACGGACGGCAAGTTTCGGTCGCGAGGCTGTTCGACCCGCACCCGATTCTCGGCGTGAGCCCGCAGTACCCCGGCCTGGAGGCGCTCACGGTTCTGCTGCGCCTCGCAGCTGTCAGGTGGGTTGCGGCGCAAGCCCTTCCACGACTCGGGTGGATCGGTGCTTCGGCTGCGGGAACGGGTCTTGCTGCTGTACTACGCCTTCGCCCTGTTGCTGGTGGTGCTGGCACTGACGGTGTACGCGTTCGGCTGGTGGGGGAGAAGGATATTCGGCCCGCGTGAGCATCGGCCGCAGAGTTGCCTGCCGGGACGCCATTCACGAGAGCAGCACCCGGGCGAGGTGATGGACAGCGACACCGACAACTGTCGCCCGCGCAACTGCTGCTCCGGCCGGCGGCCACGCCGGTCTGATCGCCCGACGACACCTACCCCGCGAGTCACTGGAGTCACATGCGTCACTCGGTGCGTACCCTGGCGAACGTGCGCATGTCCAACGGCGTGAAGGCCGGAACCGCGGCGGTGTGGCTAGTTCTCGCCGGCGCGACCGCCGCCGGATGCAGCAACACCGTCGACGGCGCCGCGACCTGCCCGGGTTGCGGCGCGGGCGGCGAGCCGAACTTCCCAATCGGCCGCCCGACCGTCTCGCCGCCGACCGTCTCGCCGCCGACCGTCTCGCCGCCGACCGTCTCGCCGCCGAGCGCGCCCGCCCCGGTACCGCCGGGAAGGGGTGACACACTTCCGCCGAGTTCCGGCGGGTTCGTCTTCATCGAGACCAAATCCGGTCAGACCCGCTGCCAGATCTCGGAGCAAACGGTCGGCTGCGAGTCGAATTTCACCAACGCCCCCATCGTCGGCGGTGAACCCGCCAACGGCGTGGAGGTGACTGCCGACGGCCACCTGCGCTGGATCACCGGAAACCTGGGCGCGATTCCGACCACCACCATCGACTACGCCAGGTATCACGCGGTCGGCTGGACCATCGAGGCCACCAGCAAGGGCACCCGGTTCACCAATGACCGAACCGGCCACGGGATGTTCGTCAGCACCGAAGAGGTCGACGTCTTCTAGGCTGGCGGAGTGGACTTCCGCGTATTCGTCGAACCGCAGCAGGGCGCCAGCTACCACGACCAGCTGGCTATCGCGCAGGCTGCCGAATCCCTACGCTATTCAGCATTTTTCCGCTCCGATCACTACCTGGCGATGAGTGGTGACGGATTGCCGGGACCGACCGACTCGTGGGTCACCCTCGCCGGCATCGCGCGGGAGACCTCCTCGATCAGGCTGGGCACCCTGGTCACCTCGGCGACCTTCCGTCACCCCGGTCCGCTGGCAATCTCGGTGGCGCAGGTCGACGCAATGAGCGCCGGACGGGTGGATTTCGGCATCGGAGCGGGTTGGTTCGAGGCGGAGCACCTGGCCTACGCCATCCCGTTCCCGTCACTCGGTGAGCGCTTCGAGCGACTGGGCGAACAGCTCGAGATCCTGACCGGACTGTGGACCACCCCGGCCGGGGAGACCTTCTCCTACGCCGGCACCCACTACACCGTCAACGACTCTCCGGCACTGCCCAAACCGGTGCAGCGGCCGCACCCGCCGATCATCATCGGCGGCGGTGGGGCCAAGCGCACCCCGGCGCTGGCCGCACGGTTCGCCGCCGAGTTCAACCTCGCCTTCCCGGCGCTGGACTTCGTCGAACCCCAGTACGGTCGGGTCCGCGCCGCGCTGGAGAAGGTCGGCCGCAACCCCGATGAGATCGTGTACTCCGCCGCATTCGTGGTGTGCGCGGGACGCGACGACGCCGAGATCCGCCGGCGGGCCGCGGCGATCTCCCGCGAGGTCGACGAACTCCGCGGCAACACCCCCTTGGTGGGCACGCCGGCCGAAATCGTCGACCGGCTGGGGCCCTACCTCGAGGCCGGGGTGCAGCGGGTGTACCTGCAGGTGCTCGATCTGTCCGATCTCGACCACATCGAACTGTTCGCCAACGAGGTGGTCCGACAGCTTGTGTGATAGCGGAACGCCCCGTTTACGCAGGCGAGGTGGCTAGCATCAGTAGCCGTGGCGAGATACGAGCCCGCCGGGGCCACCGGCTATTCCGCCGGTGAGGCCGAGGACGTCAACGACGCCAACGACACAGCCCCGCCGATACCGTTCCCGGACCCGTTCGGCCCGTACCCCGACAGGCCGTATCCGGGAATCGCGTCGACGGCCCAGCCACCCCTGACGCGAGCCCCGAACGAGTCGGGCGCAGCGCCGGCCGACGCCACCGACCCGCCGACCGATCCGGCGATGGCGCCGGTGAGATTCGACGACGGGTTCGACCCGTTCGCTGCCGACGCGTTCTGGTTCCCGGAGCGGCCCTGGTATCGCAAGCACTCCGCCACGGTCGCGTTCGCGGCCATCAGTGTCGCGCTGGTCGCGATGCTGGTGGCGGCGGTGCTGCTGGTCTCGCGAAACTCCGGTGAGTCCGGCGGCTCCACCGGCACCAGCTCGTCGACGACGGCTCCGAGCACGACGCCGCCGACCAGTTCCCCGCCTCCCCAACCGCCACCGTCGCCACCACCACCGCCGGCACCACCGCCGGAGAGCCCGCCGGCTTCGGCGCAACCGCGCGGCACCTGGGCGCCGCAGTATCCGCACTACCCGCGGCAGAATGGCGGCGATCGCCCCAACGTCACCACGCCGCAGACCCGGCCACCGCAGATCAGCGTGCGGCCCTCGCACCGTCCGGCGTTCCCCAATCAGCCCGGCGGAGGCTGACGACTACTATCGACACCCGTGGCGCGTGACGGTTCCCCCGACGACCCGAACAACTACTCGGACAGCGACTACCAGCAGTCCGGCCACCAACCCCAGACCGGCTATGGGCAGTATCCGCCGCCCGAGCCGACACCGTGGTACCGAAAACCGGCTGGACTGGTGGGCCTGGGTGTGCTGAGCGCGGTCGTGCTGGCCTTGCTGGTCTATGCGGTGGTGAAGTTCGCCGGCAGCAGCGGCAGTAGCCCGGACACGTCCACCACGTCGTCGACCTCCCCGTCGGGGGCGACGTCGTCGTCGGTGCCGGTTGCTCCGGGCCCGGGCGGTCAGTAACCCGCGCCGAACGTGTGGGTTATGCAGTGATTCAGCGGTTTTCGCCTGCATAGGCCCCACACTCGGCGCACTCTCAGTAACCCCGCGACGCGTACCGAGCGACCAGCGCCTCGGCGCTGCGCACCGCCGCCCGGCAGGCCCTTGTGGTGAACGGGTCGTTGAGGGGATGTTCGGCGCGCCGGCGCCAGCGCTGCGCGGCGGCGAACGCCGCCCGCGGTCCGTCGTAGGGCGCGTCGGGAGTCAACCCCAGCCTGCTGGCCGCGTCGGTCCCCGAACCGCCGATGATCCGCCGCAGTGAGGCCATCTCGTCGTCCGTCAACGTCGTTGGCCGCGAGCGCAGTTGGCTGAGCAGTCGCAGCTCCTCGAAGGCGTGGGTGTCGGCGAGCAGCGGGTCGATGTCGGCGATGATGTGGGGCGTGGCGGCGATCGGATGGGCCTCGACGAACCGACGCAACGACACCAGCGCGGTATGGGCCTTCAACGACTCGGAGCGTTGGGCGAACTGCTGATCGATCACGTCGCGCAGTGCCACCAGTCCGCTGCGCTCCAGCAGCTCGTCAGCGAGACCGGCGGAATCCGTTACCCCCGAACGTAATACGGCGACCGAGATTCGAACCCCGAACATCCCGAACCGGTCCAGCAGCTGCGCGCGGGTGCTGGCGTCGACGGGCAGGCCAATGTCCGGGCGGACGAACCGGTCGACGCTGAGCATCGCCTTGTTCAGCTCGGCCGGGTCGACGGCAGCCAGCCGCCCCAGGGCCGCGAACTCGCTCTGCCGCAACGTCCGCGCGGTCAATGCCAACAATCCCGACACCGGGACCACGGCCTGACAGATGCCGGTGCGGTCCAGCTCCTCGGTGAACCGTTTGGCTACGTCGTTGGCCGACAGCATCGCGTCGAGACGCCCGGCGCCGATCTCGTCGGCGCGCGAAGCCACCCCGATGACGCCAAGGGCACCCGACGACCCGCCGACGAGCTCACCGATCTGCTTGAGCAGTGCGATGTCGGCGGCGTTGAGGGTGCGCAGCAGGAACACCACCGCGTCGACGCGCGGCAGGCCGTCCTCGGGCACCAGCAGCCGCAGTGTGCGCTCGGAGACGTCCCGCGCCAGCGACGAGGTGCCCGGGGTGTCGATGATGGTGGCGTTGATGAGCTCGGCGGCCGGCCATTCCACATCGAGGTCGGCGACGTCGTTCGCGTCAAGACTGCCGAAGTCGAAGGTCAGGCCCCCATCGCGGACGATCGGCACGTTCGAGCGCCGGCCGCCGACGTGGTTGGCGGTGACCTTGGGGATGGGCCCGTGCCGGAACCAGGTGACGATGCGGGTGGCCTCAGTGGCATCGGTGGGTGCGATGGTCTCCCCCACCAGCGCGTTGACCAGGGTCGACTTGCCGGCCTTGAGCGTCCCGGCCAGCGCGATGCGGATCGGCTGGTTGAGCCGGCCGGCAATGCGGTCCAGCTCGTTGAAGACATCGGGGCGCTGTCGGTACGCGGGCTCGCCCTCGTACGCGCGACGGGCGCCGGCGAGGATGGCGCGGACCTGATCGCTGGTGCTCATCGAGGGACGAGTCTACGGTTCGCCGAGTTGCGCGCTCGGGGGCTGCCCGGCACGCGTATGCCCGAGCCCCCGCACGTCGTGGCCAGCATCGTCGGCTCGTCGCGATTATCTTGCCGGAAGCAGCTTTTCGGCGTTGTCGCTGACCTGACCCAGGATGTTGAGCTGACGCTCGAGCTCGTGGACGCGGTTGTTGCGCTCGGTTTCCTCCATCCGCGCGGCGGCGATGGTCGACTGCAGCGACTCGTTGAGCGAGCGGGTGGTCTGGTTGGCGATCTCGCGGTAGTGGTCACGCAGCTGGCGCTGGACGTTCTTGAGCCGGTCGCGGGACTCCTTGGTCACCACGAACAGGACGTCGTCGACGAAGCGGCGCAGGTTGGTCTTGGCCTCGTTGCGCACCCGCATCATCCGGTTCTCCATGTCCTCCTGGTAGGCCTTGCGGCCCAACAGCAGACCGGCACCCAGCGACAGGGGGTTGAACATGCCCAGGCCGGCCACCGAGGTCAGCATGCCGAACATCAGCACGCCGCCGTAGGAGCCACGCATGCTGGTGATCACCTTGTGTCCCTTGCCGATCGGCTTGGACTCAAGGCGCGCCAGCGACTTCAGCCGGCCCACACCCGCGCCCATCTCGCGGGCACTGACCTCGGGCATCTTGACCGCGTCGAGCCCGGCTTCGACGAAGGTGCGGGCGACCTCGGCGGCCAGCGCCTCGGCCCGCTGGTAGGCCCACACGAAGTTGTCGCCGACGGCGTTGGCGACGTCGTTCTCCACCTCGCCGCCGATCTCGGCCCAGTGCTGGGTCGGGTCGCAGGAGTCGATGACCTGCTCGGCGTGCTGGGTGATGGCGCGGAATCGGGCCCGCAGGTCATGGTCGACGTCGGCGGTCAGGTCGGCGATGCCGTCGTTGAGGACCTGCTGCCATAGCGCGGTCTGCTGCAGGGCGTCCTGAGCCTCCTGCTTGCGGCGCTCGAGGTCCTCGGTGAGCCGGCGGGCTTCGTCGGGATCGCTGAGGGCGGCCAGTTCGGAGTCCACCGCCAGCCTCAGATGTTCTGCCGCCGAATGAATTTCGGCTACGACGTGGTCGCGGACCCGATCGTTCTCCCGGGAGAGCACCTTGTCGGAGAGGAACTTCACGATCGCCGGGAAGTTGGACTCCTCGTTGAGTTCCTTGTCGCCGAGCGTGATGGCGTGGCTGCGCAGCAGCGAGGAAGCCGGGATCAGCGGCAGGTCCAGGCCCGCGCGCTGCAGGTGCGCGGTGTTGGCGGCCACGATCTGCCGCCAGAACGGGTACAGATCGGTTTTGGTGACCACGATCGCGCCGACGGGGCAGATTTCATGAGCCTGCCGGATGAACCTCATCTCCGGCTCGGTGAACTCCTGACTGGTGTCGCTGACCATCAACATCGCGTCGGCGTCGGGCAGCAGCCCGAGGGTCGCGGACAGGTGCGGCTGGCCGTGCCCGCCGACGCCGGGGGTGTCGATGAAGGTGAGGCCGCCCTTGAGCAGCGGGCTGGGGGCGCCGACCTCCACCCTGAGCACCTCGCGACCCGCGGCCTGCGGGGCGCGTCGGAGATCGTGGCGAATGTCGTCCACCGGAATGTCGACGATCTGCGGCTCCAAGCCCTCGCCGGCCGAGACGACCAGCCGCGCGCACGGTTGCTCGGCGTAGGTGACGACGGTGACCATTGCCGTGGTCTCGTCGTCTCCGACGCGGGCCACCGGCACGTTGAGCAGCGAGTTGAGCAGCTGGCTCTTGCCCTGCTTGAGCTGGCCGGCGATCACCACCCGTATCTGCGGGTCGGAGATCCGGTCCTTGGCCACCGCCAGGCGGGCCACCAGGTCAGCGCGGTCGTTGATGGCGGCGATCGCGCTGGTGTGCTCGATCAGCTCGACGATCACCCTGACCCGGCGCGGGTCGTCCGGTTGCGTCACATGTCCTCCCAGTGCTCGCGTCTAACACCGTATGCATACGAAACGGCGGGGACCGTCACCCGGTCCCCGCCGCCTCGTGCGCTCAGAACCCCAGGACGTGGTTGCCTGACGCCAGCAAGAGGTCGTGGCTGTTGTCGAGGTGGCTGTTCACCAGCGAGGCGTCATGGCTGTTGTCGTACAGCGACGTGTTCTGGTGTGCGGGCACCGAGTTGTCGGAGTGGTCCGACAGCGAGGTGGCGGTGTGGCCGTCGGTGTAGGTAGACGTCTCGCTGCTGACCACGGTGATATCCCCGCCGCCGGCGTTGCCGCCGGAGGTATGGCCGCCGCCGATGCCGATCAGGCTGCTGCCGCCGGCCGCTCCGCCACCATTGCCACCGCTGGCGTCGACGTCGTGGACCACCGGGCCGTTGTTGTCCTTGATGACGCTGCTGCCGCCGGTTGCGGTGGTGCCGTTGTCGTCGACCTGGCCGTGACCGATGGCGACGTTGGACCCGGTGCCCGCCCACACGTGGCCGTTGTTGACCTCGTTGCCGTTGCCGAGCACCGCACCGTCGCCGCTGACGATGTCACCGCCGCTGTCGCCGCCGACCACCACGCCGCCGTTGGTGGCGGTGTTGGTGGCCTTGTCGCCCAGGGTGATGTCACCGAAGCCGAGGTTGAATGCGCCCTGCTGGGCGTTGGCGCCGGCGCCCTGGCTGGGGCTCAGCAGTGAGGTGTCGTTGTGACTGGCCAGGTCGGTCTGCGGAGCGAACGTCGGCGAGGGCGCGTAGACCGGATCGAACGACGGGGCGTAGGCCGGCGCGAACCCGTACTGGTTGGACACCGCGCGCTGCAGGCCGACGATCGGGTCACCCCCGCCGAGCACCAGGCCGGGGACCGCGGTGGCGGCCACCGACGACAGCTGGGCGGCGGACACACCGGCCAGCCCGGCGTCGCGCAGGGACTGCTCCGGGGCTGCGACGAAGGCACGGGCCGCGGCCTCGTTACGGAACAGGTCGAGGATCCAGTCGATGATGGTGAGCATTGTCGGGACCTTTCGGGTAGTGCTCGCCGGGCCGTCCGGCGATCTGGAACTCACGGTATGGGCGCTCGACGAGCCCGGAAACGGGGTGCACACCCGTTGCCGACGCAGCGATGCTAGGGGTTAATGACGCACGGCCGTTAGGGGATTAGGGGGACCCTAGGACAGCCCGCGGAAACGCCGACACCCCCGCGTCGGGGGACGCGGGGGTGTCGGCGTGAGAGGTCAGAAAGGGTCGAAACCGGGGTGATGTGGGGGCGGATGGGAGTCGTCGGCGTGCTGGAGGTCCCAGCCGGCGTGCTCGGCCCAGTTGGGCAGCGACTCGGCCCCGGGCAGGTGATCGAGGCCGGAGTCGACGACCTGCGACGTCGAGTCGAGAGCCGTCAACCCGTCGACCGTCGGATCGACGCCGGCATCGGCGATCACCGAGTGCACCGACTCGGCCGGCTGCGCGATGGCGTCGGTGATCACCGGATGCCCATCAGGTGCCGGGGCGGCCAGGTGCGCGTCGAACGCATCGAAAGCCGCCGTCGCTGCGCCACTCGCCCACACGTTGCCGTCCCCGACATGCGCGTCCCCGATCGTCGGCGCGGCCATCGACAACGAATCGGACACCATCGGGATCAGGTTGTTGACATCGACACTGGTCACGTCGGTCAGATGCGCGTCGGCGATCGCGCCGGCCGGATCGGCGGCGTACCGCGCCGCGGCATCGGGATCCCGCACCAGCGACATCACGAAGTCGAGCAACGAGTTTGCCATGTCACGCCTTCTCTGCTCGCGCCGATAGTCACAGCACAGTGCCAGCTGATGCCAAGAATGCTATCGGCCGAAAACCTCGCCGTGATCGGTGCCGAACCCACCGCTGGGCATCCACCGTTAGGGGGTGTGATCTTAGGGGATCGTCTGCCATTAGGGGGTTTCTGCCCGGGATCGGGGCGGTCAGCCACTATGGTGAGAACCGCCGCCGAGCACCGCTGAAGGGATGTGCGAATTGAGCGACGCGCTGGGGTTGTCGATCGGGACGATCAATCTGGTTGCAGCCCGCCCGGGCGCCCAGCCCGTCAGCCGCCGATCGGTGCTGACCCTATGGGGTAGCCGGCCCTCCGAGGTCGGGGTTCCCTCGCAGAACCCGGAGTTGACCAGTCCCAACCTGACTGAGGCCGGGCTGGTGCTGCGTGGCTTCGTCGAACGGGTGGGTGACCCGGTCCCCCTGGTCGCCGCCGACGGCTCACCGCATCGCGGCGAAGATCTCGCCGCCGAGGCACTGGAGTCCGTGGCCCGCGCCGTCGACACCGGCGAACCTCCATCCACTGTCGTCATCGCGGTGCCCGCGTACTGGGGTGCTGGTGCCGTCGGAGCGCTGCGCGGTGCGCTGCGGGCCAAGCCCACCCTGGCACCCGGTGGGGTGCCACCCATGCTGATCTCGGATGCGACGGCGGCGCTGGCCGCCCTGCAGGTCGACCCCGGCCTGCCCACCCAGGGTGTGGTGGCACTGTGCGACGTCGGCGGCAGCGGCACCAACATCACGCTGGCCGATGCCGGCGCGAACCTGCAGCCGATCGGCGAGACCGTGCGCTTCGCGGAGTTCTCCGGTGAGCAGATCGACCAGGCGCTGCTGACCCACGTGCTGGCGGGAGCCCGCGAGGCGTCCAACGCCGACCCGGCCAGCACCGCCGCGGTCGGGGCACTCACCCGGCTGCGCGAGGAGTGCCGCCTGGCCAAGGAGCGGCTGTCGTCGGAGACAGCCACCGCGGTGCCGGCGGAGCTGCCCGGTGTCAGCTCCGACATCCGGGTCACCCGAACCGAGCTGGAGGGCCTGATCGCCGAGCCGCTGGCCGGTTTCCTCGACGCTCTTGGGGATGCGTTGGAACGCAACAGGATTCCCGCAGCCAACCTCGCCGCAGTGGCCACGGTTGGCGGGGGGGCAGCGATTCCCGTTATCACACAAAGGCTTTCAGAAGAGTTGCGGGTTCCGGTGATCACCACGCCACGCCCTGAGCTCAACGCGTCGATCGGCGCGGCGTTGATCGCGGCACGCGGGTCGGCACCGGATGCGCCCACCGGCATGGCCGTCGCCGCCGCCGATGCACCCACGGGCCTGGCGCCGGCGGCGTGGGCGGCCGGGGCTGCGGGAGTAGCCGCGACCGAGTCGGCTTCCGACGGCTCGCCCTCGGCGACATTTCGCGCGCTGGCATGGTCGCAGGATGACGCGCCCGGTGAAGAGCCGGTGCCCTATTCCGGCGAGGACTACACCTTCGACTACGCGCAGCAGGCCGGCGGAGTCACCGGTGCTCGCCCGATGGTCGAGTTCGAGTCCGACGACCACGAGACCGCACTCGTCGACACCCCGATGCCGTGGTATCGACGGCCTCCGTTGCTGTTCGGTATCGCCGCAGTGGTGGCCGCCCTGGCCGTCGGCGGCCTGGCGATCACGCTAACCAGCAGCGACAGCAGCCCGACTACGACCACCACCCGGGTGACCAAGCCCGGTGAGCAGCCCGCCGACGCGCAGACCACGAATGTTGTTCCGCCGCAGACGGTTACCCTCACCGGATCGGATGGAAGCCCGACGGTGTCCACGGTTCCGCCGGCCACTACGACCGAACCGACGAGCGCGCCGTCGACCACGACCACGCCCTCCACTACAACCACCACGACAACAACGACGACGACAACCACCACCACCACCACGACGACAGCGACCACCCCGCCCACCACCACAACCACACAGCCAACGACGACCACCGCCACCACCACCACCACCAACCCGCCGGTGACGACCACTACGGTCGCCCCGCCCACCACGACGGTCGCCCCGCCCACCACGACGGCAGCCCCGGTCACGACCACGGCTGCCTTGCCGACCACACAGTCGGTGCCGACGACGCACGCGGTGGTCAGCACGCAGACGCTGATCCCGGCAATCACCGTGCCGGGAAACTAATCGGCCGTGGCGGATTCGGCATTGTCGCCAAGCCTGCCGCCGACCGTGAAGGCGGCGGTGGACGCACTGGCGGCCGCGCCGTCCACACCGGTGAAGCTCCTGATGACCGGTGGCCTCGGAACGGGGAAGAGCACCGCACTCGGCGCGGTCCGCGACGCGCTGCGCGACGCGGGCGTGCCCGTCGCGTCCCGCGTTCCGCAGTCGGCGAAGTCAGCGGCGGCCGTCGTCATCGACGACGCTCACCTGCTGACCGCCGAAGAGCTCAGCAGTCTGACCGAGCTAGCCGGCGACCCGTCCTCGACGGTTGTCGTCGCCGCACAGCCACGCGACCACGACGAGAGTCTCCGCGCACTGATGACTGCGATCGAACGTGAGCGTCCCCGGATCACGCTCGAAGCCCTTGCCGGCGGCGACATTTCGCGCATGCTTGCCGACCCGTCCGGCCACCCGCCGCGCACCGAGCTGGTGACCAACATCCTCCTGGCCACGGCGGGCATACCGTTTCTCGTCTCGGCCGCACTGGGTTCGGCTCGTCCGCTGTCGGCGACGTCGGTCGCACAGTCGGCGTTCTTCGCCCTCATCGAACGCCTGCGCCGGCTCGACGAACACGATCTCGACTCGCTGCTGATCGCCTCGCTGAGCTCGGATCTGGGGGCCGCAGACATCGCAGCGGCCCTCGACGTGTCCGCCGAACGGGCACAGATGCTGATGGACCGGGCGCGCGCGACCGGGCTTTTCGAGCCGTCCCACAGCCCGCTCTTCCTGCGCTCGGTGCACCGCGCGGTCGCGCAGATCGCCGGCAACGCCCGCCATCACGACATCGAAGCCGCCCTGCTGCGCTCACAGGTCGCGATGTCCACCCTCTCGCCCACGCTGGCGCTGGGCCTTGCCGAACACGGGGTACGCGACACCCAACTGGCCGAGACCCTGCGCCGCCACGCCGGGTCCGTCCGCACCGAACCGGCCACGGCCGCCCGCCTCTATCGGGCCGCCGTCGACGCCGGGGCCGCCGACTTGCGGCCGCAGCTCGCCGACGCCCTGGCCCTTTCCGGTGAGAGTCAGGCCGCGGCGATCGAGGCCGACGCCTTGCTGAGCTCCGCGGACCGCGCCGAACAGGCCGTCGCAGTGCGCGTCGCGGCCAGCGTGGCGGCACACAACGGCAATTACGCGCAGGCCGCCGAGCTGTTCACCTGGCTCGGGCCCTATCCCGACGCAGTGGTCAGTGCCGCCGCCGCGATCGTGCTGACCGGGGTCGGTGACGTGGCCGGGGCCTGCAACGCTCTGGCGGTTGAGAACGCCGGCCCGCCGACGGCCGCTGCCCGGGCGGCGCGCACGCTGGCCGACGGCTTGCTCTTAACTATCAGCGGACCGTATGCCGCCGCGGCGGCCAAGCTCGGCCAAGCGATGGTCGCCGAGTCCCCGACGGCTCAGGTGCTGCCCGACAGCCCGGCGGCGCTGGTCACCCTGGCGGCGTTGCACGGCGGTGACCCGGTGCGGGCCCGCAGTGTGATCAGCAGGGCGGTGCGCGCTGGTGACGAACTGCATGGGCATCGGCGCCGGCTTCTGCTGGCGTGGACGAAGATGCAGGACGGCCAACTGGCCGGGGCGGGCAGCGATCTGGCCGCCACCGACGACTCGGCGCTACAACGCCGCGACGCGCTGTGGGCGGCTGCACTGCGCACGGCCATCGCACGCCGCGGCGGCGACACCGGCGCCGTGCACAAGTATTGGAATGCCGCGATGGAGGTGCTCGCCGAGTACTCGGTGGACCTCTTCTCGTTGCTGCCGCTGGGTGAGCTGTGGATGGCCGCCGCCCGGATCCGCAAGCAGGACCGGCTGGCTCCGGTGCTCGAGCAGGCCTTCGGGGTGCTCGCCGCGCTCGGTAACCCGCCGGCATGGTCGGTTCCGCTGCACTGGGCCGGCGTCCACGCCGGCATCCTGGCCAACGACCCGGCGGCCGTAGCGCCGCACGGTCAGGCACTGACCGCCGCGGCCGCGCACGAACCGTTCGCCAGGGCGCTGGCCGGGGCGGGACGCGCCTGGCTGCGGGTGCTGGCCGGCCAGGTCGAGCCCGACGAGGTCAACGCCGCCGCACGCAGCTTGGCTCAGTTCGGCCTGACCTCGGATGCCACCCGGCTGGCCGGACAGGCGGCGCTGCAGGCCTCGGACCCCAAGGTGTCCGGGCTGATGCTGCAGGTGGCGCGCGATCTCAAGCTGTCCGTCGACAGCTCCGACGACGGCGCGACGGACCTCGCGACCGAATCGGTCGCGGCGTCGACCGGCAGCCCCCGGCCCGCATCCTCGCCGCTGTCGGACCGCGAGCGCGAGGTGGCCGAACTGCTGCTGCTGGGGATGCCCTACCGAGACATCGGCGCCCAATTGTTCATCTCCGCCAAGACCGTTGAGCATCACGTCGCACGCATCCGTCGCCGTCTCGGCGCCGAATCACGGTCGGAGATGCTGTCGATGCTGCGGGCGATCCTGGCCCCCGAAGTGCCGGCTGCATCCCCCTCCGAGCGAGGTTAGGGCAACCTATGTCGCGGGGATGGTGGGCGAGATGCCAGTATGAACAGGCAACACGCATAGGTTACCGACCAGTAACAAGAGTTAAGTTACCCTTGAGTAACTTGTGACCTGGAGGCACCCGTGGAGACACAGACGCTGATCAGACTCGTGGTGGGGCTGTCGATGACGGCCATCGTGGCGGCCTTCGCGCTGCGCCGAGTCCTGTGGCTGTTCACGCTTATCCGCTCGGGCCAGCCCGCCAGCGGCCGCACCGACAACCTCGGTGAGCGGATCAAGACGCAGATCGTCGAGGTGTTCGGCCAGACTCGGCTGCTGCGCTGGTCGCTGCCCGGCCTCGCGCACTTCTTCACCATGTGGGGCTTCTTTATCCTCATCACGGTCTACATCGAGGCCTACGGCACGCTGTTCCAGCCGAACTTCCACATCCCGCTGGTCGGCCGCTGGAACGCGCTGGGATTCCTGCAGGACTTCATCGCGCTGGCGGTGCTGGCCGGCATCATCACCTTCGCGATCATCCGACTCCGCTCGGAGCCCAAGGAATACGGTCGCTCGTCGCGGTTCTACGGCTCGCACACCGGCGGTGCCTGGCTCATCCTGTTCATGATCTTCCTGGTCATCTTCAGCTACGCGATCTTCCGCGGCGCCGCGGTCAACACCGGCAACTTCCCGTACGGCCAAGGCGCATTCTTCTCACACGCCATGGGCAAGCTGCTCGCCCCGCTGGGGCTGCACGCCAATGAATGGATCGAGACCATCGCGCTGCTGTCGCACATCGCGGTCGCGCTGATCTTCCTGCTGATCGTGCTGCACTCCAAGCACCTTCACATCTTCCTGGCCCCGGTCAACGTCACATTCAAGCGGTTGCCCGACGCGCTTGGCCCGCTGCTGCCCGTCGAGCACAAGGGTGAGAAGATCGACTTCGAGGACCCCGCCGAGGACGCGGTTCTCGGTCGCGGCAAGATCGAGGACTTCACCTGGAAGGCCATGCTCGACATGGCCACCTGTACCGAGTGCGGACGCTGCCAGTCGCAGTGCCCGGCCTGGAACACCGGAAAGCCGTTGTCGCCCAAGCTCGTGATCATGGACCTGCGCGACCACCTGTTCGCCAAGGCGCCTTACATCCTCGGAAAGCCTGCCGAGCCGCTCGAGGGCCTGGACCTCCAGACCGCGCACGACGAGGGCCACCACGTCCCAGAGTCCGGCTTCGGCAGGGTGCCCGGCAGCGGCCCCGCGCAGGCCGCCCGCCCGCTGGTCGGCACCGCCGAGCAGGGCGGCGTGATCGACCCCGACGTGCTCTGGTCGTGCACCACCTGCGGCGCCTGCGTGGAGCAGTGCCCGGTGGACATCGAGCACATCGACCACATCGTCGACATGCGCCGCTACCAGGTGATGATGGAGTCGGAGTTCCCCGGTGAGCTCGGCGTGCTCTACAAGAACCTGGAGAGCAAGGGCAATCCCTGGGGGCAGAACGCCAAGGAGCGGCTCACCTGGATCGACGAGCTCGACTTCGACATTCCGGTCTACGGCAAGGACGTCGCCTCCTTCGCCGGCTTCGAGTACCTGTTCTGGGTCGGCTGCGCCGGCGCCTACGAGGACCGCGCCAAGAAGACCACCAAGGCCGTCGCCGAACTGCTGGCCGCCGCGGGCGTGAAGTTCCTGGTGCTCGGCGACGGCGAGACCTGCAACGGCGACTCGGCCCGCCGCTCCGGCAACGAGTTCCTCTTCCAGCAGCTCGCCGCGCAGAACGTCGAGACCCTCAACGACCTGTTCGAGGGCGTCGAGCGCGTCGACCGCAAGATCGTCGTGACCTGCCCGCACTGCTTCAACACGCTGGGCCGCGAGTACCCGCAGGTCGGCGGCAGCTACACGGTGCTGCACCACACCCAGCTGCTCAACCGGCTGGTCCGCGACAAGAAACTGGTCCCTGTCAAGGCTGTCGACGGCGGGGCCAACATCACCTATCACGACCCCTGCTACCTGGGCAGGCACAACAAGGTCTACGACGCGCCGCGTGAGCTGATCGGCGCCTCCGGTGTGACGTTGACCGAGATGCCGCGCCACGCCGACCGCGGTCTGTGCTGCGGCGCGGGCGGTGCGCGGATGTGGATGGAAGAGCACATCGGCAAGCGCGTCAACCATGAGCGCGTCGACGAGGCGCTGGCCCTGGATCCCGCCAAGATCGCGACCGGCTGCCCGTTCTGCCGCGTGATGATCACCGACGGAGTCGGAGACCGGGAGAAGGCCGACGAGGTCGAGGTGCTCGACGTTGCCCAACTGCTGCTGGGATCGCTGGACCTGAGCTCGGTCAAGCTGCCGGAGAAGGGCACTGCCGCCAATGCGGCCGTCGCGGAGGCACCCGTCGAGGCTCCGCCGGCACCCAAGGCCGAGCCGACGCCAGCACCGGCCGAACCGGCCGCGACCGCCGCCCCCGCAGCACCGGCCAAGGAAGCTGCGCCGGTCAAGGGCCTGGGTATCGCCGGTGGCGCCAAGCGTCCGGGCGCCAAGAAAGCCGCGCCTCCGGCCGCCGAAGCGCCCGCGGCTCAACCCGCCAAAGGTCTGGGTATCGCTGCCGGCGCTCGCCGACCCGGCGCCAAGAAGGCTCCGACGGCGGCCCCTGCCGCGCCGGCACCTGCCGAGGGGGCTCCGGCTGCCGAACCGGCGGCGGCCGCCGAGCCCGCCGCGGAACCAGCAGCCACCGAGGCTGCGCCGGAGGTCAAGGGCCTGGGTATCGCCCGAGGCGCCCGCCCGCCGGGAAAGAAGCGCTAGCTAGCCGATCTTCTGCAGCCGGAACGGGGCCCGGGTCACCTGGCCGCCCGGGCAGTCGCCGTTGGAATCGGCGGTGACGGTGCCCGCCAGCGTCGCCGCGTCGACGGAGTACGCAATGGACACCGGCGCGTAGCTGCCGTCGTCGCAGACCACGCCGTCAGGCTTGGTGACGGTGAAGTTCCAGCGGCCGTTGGTCAGGGTGGCGACGCTGGTCCAGCCGCGGTTGCTCGCCAGGTTGGCGGTGCAGCCGTCGGTGGCAGTGGCGCAGTTCGACGTCGCGTTGACGTAGGCCAGATGCACCGGTGATTGTTCGTTTCATTTCTGCGCCTCCTGCTTGATGCGCAAATTAGCAGCCTTTTCGCGGGGAATTCGGGAGGTCGCAGCTCAACGCCCGGTCGTGTCCGGGATGTCGCCCAACCGATTGCTGACGGTGACATAGGCGCAGCAAAATCGTCACCGCAGCGGCGGGAAATCAGTTTGCACCGGGATGGGACAATTCTTCACGTGAGCACTCACCAGCTGCCGTGGCACGGCACGAGCCAGCATCCGCGGCAGCGCACATTCGCGCAGTCGACCAAGCTGCAGGACGTCCTCTACGAGATTCGCGGTCCGGTGCACGAATACGCCGCGCGGCTGGAGGCCGAGGGCCACCGCATCCTGAAGCTCAACATCGGCAACCCCGCCCTATTCGGTTTCGAGGCGCCCGATGTGATCATGCGCGACATGATCCAGGCGCTGCCCACCGCCCAGGGCTACTCCGATTCCAAGGGCATCTTGAGCGCCCGTCGCGCCGTGGTCACCCGCTACGAGCTGGTCGACGGATTCCCTCGGTTCGACGTCGATTCGGTGTTCCTGGGCAATGGCGTCTCCGAGCTCATCACGATGACCCTGCAGGCCCTGCTGGACAACGGCGACCAGGTGCTCATCCCGGCACCGGACTACCCGCTGTGGACCGCTTCGACCTCACTGGCCGGCGGCACCCCAGTGCATTACCTGTGTGACGAGACCAACGGCTGGCAGCCCGATATCGCCGACCTGGAGTCCAAGATCACCGACCGCACCAAGGCGCTGGTCGTGATCAACCCGAACAACCCGACCGGCGCGGTCTACAGCTACGAGGTACTGCAGCAGATGGCCGATCTGGCCCGCAGGCATCAGCTGCTGCTGTTGGCCGACGAGATCTACGACAAGATCCTCTACGACGACGCCAAGCACATCCCACTGGGGACCGTCGCACCCGACCAGCTCTGCCTGACGTTCAACGGGCTGTCGAAGGCCTACCGCGTTGCCGGCTACCGCTCGGGATGGCTGGTGATCACCGGGCCGACCGAACATGCGACAAGCTTCATCGAGGGCATCAGCCTGCTTGCCAACATGCGACTGTGCCCGAATGTGCCCGCGCAGCATGCGATTCAGGTCGCCCTCGGCGGACATCAGAGCATCGAGGACCTGGTGCTCCCCGGCGGCCGGCTGCTCGAGCAGCGTGACGCGGCCTGGACCAAGCTCAACGAGATTCCCGGCGTGTCCTGCGTCAAACCGGAGGGTGCGCTCTACGCGTTCCCGCGGCTGGATCCCGAGGTACACGACATCGTCGACGACGAGAAGCTCGTCCTCGATCTGCTGCTACAGGAGAAGATTCTGGTCGCCCAGGGCACCGGCTTCAACTGGCCGGCCCCCGACCACCTGCGGATCGTGACCCTGCCCTGGTCGCGGGACCTGTCCAAAGCCATCGAGCGGCTGGGCAACTTCCTGGCAAGCTACCGCCAGTAAACCGTCGGAGGCGCGCCTCTACCCTGTGCGGGTGACGCACTCGCACTCTCGCTCACGCACCGGACCCGCGCCGCTGAGCCCGCTTGCGGCCCGCATTGTGATCGCGGCGTTGGCCGCGATCGCTCTCGCGATGGTCATCGGCGCGGTGGTGCTGTGGCCGAGCGGCAACAAGGTCGACATTCCGCTGCCGTTCCAGAACGGTTCCGGCGGCGCGGTCACCACCGAAGGCGGCCATGTGGTGTCCACCAGCCTTGCCGACTGCGGCAGCCCCTCGGCGGGTCAGGTGCTCACCGCCTCCCCTGCACCGAGCATGCCCGGCAGTGGACGCTGCGTGCAGAACATCGTCTCCATCGACACCGGCCCCAACCGGGGTGCCACCACGCTGCTGGAGTTCTCCCTCGGGCCCGGACAGCCAAACCTGTTGGCCGGCGACAATATTCGCATATTCCGGCAGGTCGACCAGCAGGGCGCGACCAGTTACGGGTTCTACGACTACGAGCGCACCTGGCCGCTGATCCTGCTGGCGGCCGCGTTCGCCGTCGTTGTCGTCGCCGTCGCCCGCTGGCGCGGGCTGCGGGCCCTGATCGGAATCGTGGTCGCCTTCGTGGTGCTGGTGGTCTTCATGCTGCCCGCGCTGCGGGACGGCTCGCCGGCCCTGCCGGTCACCCTGGTCGCCTCAGCGGCGATCCTGTTCACGGTGCTCTACCTGGCGCACGGAGTGAGCCTGCGCACCAGCGCCGCGCTGCTGGGCACGCTGACCGCGATGCTGCTGTCAGCCGGGTTGTCCTGGGGTGCAATAGAACTGGCACATCTGACCGGATTATCCGAAGACCAGAACAATGTGGTGGCCGCATCCATGGGCCACGTCTCGATCAAGGGTCTGCTGCTGGCCGGGTTCATCATCGGGTCCCTCGGCGTGCTCAACGACGTGACCATCACGCAGGCCTCCGCGGTCTTCGAACTCGCCCACCTCGGTCATCGACCGGGTGAATTCCCGGATCGCTCCGCTCCTGCCCTCCGGAGGCACCAGATCTTCCTGCGCGCCATGCGAATCGGCAGCGACCACATCGCCAGCACGGTCTACACCCTGGTGCTGGCCTATGCCGGCAGCTCACTGTCGCTGCTGCTGTTGTTCTCGGTGGCCAACCGCTCGTTGGCCGACGTGCTGACCAGTGAGAGTGTGGCCATCGAGATCGCGCGTTCGGCGGTGGGCGGCATTGCGCTTGCCCTGGCGGTGCCGTTGACCACCGGGATCGCGGCAGTTCTGGCCGCGCCGACTAGTGGCGCTCCAGAAGCTCCAGCAGGTAAGCGCCATAGCCTGACTTGAGCAGCGCCCGGGCCCGCTCGGCGAGCTGGTCGTCGTCGATGAAGCCCACCCGCCAAGCCACCTCTTCGGGGCAGGAGACCTTCAGTCCCTGGCGGGCTTCGATGGTCCGCACGAAATCGCTTGCATCCAAGAGCGAATCGAATGTTCCGGTGTCCAGCCAGGCGGTGCCGCGGGGCAGCACCTCGACCGAGAGCCGGCCTTCGTTGAGGTAGGTCCGGTTGACGTCGGTGATCTCCAGCTCACCGCGCGGCGACGGACGAAGCCCGCGGGCGATCTCGATGACATCGTTGTCGTAGAAGTACAGTCCCGGCACCGCGTACCGCGATTTCGGGGTGGCCGGCTTCTCCTCCAGTGACAGCGCGGTGCCGTCCGAGGCGAACTCGACCACACCGTAGGCCGACGGGTTGGCCACCCAGTAGGCGAAGATGGCCCCGCCCTGGATGTTTCGGAACCGGCTGAGGCTGGTGCCGACGCCGGGTCCGTAGAAGATGTTGTCTCCCAGGATCAGAGCCACCGGCTCGGTGCCGATGTGATCGGCGCCCAGCAGGAACGCCTGGGCCAGGCCGTCAGGCCGGTCCTGGACGGTGTAGGTGATGTTCACGCCGAACGCCGAACCGTCACCGAGCAGCCGGTGGAAGGCCGGAGCGTCGTGGGCCGTGGTGATGATCAGGATGTCGCGGATTCCGGCCATCAGCAGCGTCGACAGCGGGTAGTAGATCATCGGCTTGTCGTAGACCGGCAGCAGCTGCTTGCTGACGCCATTGGTGATCGGGTGCAGGCGGGTGCCCGATCCCCCCGCCAGAATGATCCCCCGCATGACTCAGACCTGAAGGTCTTCGTCGGTCAGTTCGGTGGCGGCCAGCGCGGTGGCCAGATCACCGTGGCGGAACACCGAGGTGACGTGGTCGTGAACCACCCGGAAGGCCGACGCAGCGGTGCTGGTGTCGGCCGGGTCGGTCTTCGACGTCAGTGTCTCTTCGACGACGACGACGCCGTCGCGGTAGTAGATCTGGCCCACCTCGATGTCGGCAGTGTTGCGCTCGGCCCACTCGCGCAGCGCGGCGTGGCCCTGCGCGGCCCCGTGGACGTCCCCGATCTCGATGTCGTCGCTGGACAACGACACCAGGGTGTCGAGGTCCGCGGAGTTCAGCGCGTCATGCCAGGCGAGAACGGTGGCGATCTCCGAAGTGCTCATGACCGCTCAAGATACCGGCTCAGAAGGGTGTGCGGGCCAACCAGGTCGCCCACACCCGCGGATCGCCGAACATTTCGATGTCCAACTCGGCGGGCGTCCCGCGCCGCACGATGGCCAGCAGCAGGTCACGGGCCGGCCCGCGCAGCGCGGTGGTGGCTTTGCCGTGTTCGTGGTCGACGGCGATCCCGTCGGGCCGGCCCAGGATGGTCCACTCGCCGGCTTCGCCCAGCCCGGGGTCGGTGGCGTGCAGGTGCAGCGACTGCCCGTCGCCCAGCGGGCGGTCCCCACCGGCCGGGCCCTCCGCGTCGGCGCGGACGAACACCCGCTCGAGGTATTCGCTGATGCCGTCGGCCGCCAGCGCCGGGTCGAGATAGAAGCCGGCGCCCAGGGCCAGCGCGGCGTCGGCGCGGTGCACGGCGGTCTCATGCAGGCGTCGGCGGATCCACCATTTCGCCGGACGCGGACCCAGGATCGTCCAGACCTCGGTGTCCGGGCCGGTGCGCTCGACGGCGTCGAGGAGCTGCTGCACGCCCTCGTGCAGCCAGGTGAGCTTGTTGTCCCGGCCCTCCGGTGGTTTGCCGCCGGCCACCGTGCGCGGGTCGATGGCGTCCATCGACTGCTCGGCCACGATCTGGGCGCACCACCGGTCACCTCGTCCCACGTGGCGCATCAGCTGGCCGAGTGTCCAACCGGGGCATGTCGGCACGGGGGCCGACAGGTCGGCATCGCGGAAGAGTTCGGCGAAGGCCGCGTTCTCGGCAATCAGTGCTTGCGCGTTGTCCATGACCGCAACCTACTTGACCTCCTCCCGGCCCTGATGGGCCGGGATTCCGATTGGGCCTCTCACGGGGCCCAACCTTGGTTCTCACTTTCGTGACCGCACCTTTCGGCGCGGCCCCCGGTCACGGGGTGGGCGCAGGACGTGCCTGGGCCAAGATTATTTGGCTCTACTGACATGAATGTGGATGACCTCCTGTGTGGTATGGGAGCTTCAGGGTGACGGGTCCGCAGGCTAGGAGGATGAGCGCGAGGGCGGCCTTGGCACTGTGGAAGCCGTAGGCGCGTCGGATGAGAAGCCGCACCTTGGTGTTGAGCCCTTCATGGCGTCCGTTGGAGAGTCCGCGCTCGAGGGCGGCGTCGATGCCGGCGCGGTGTTTACGGATGGTGCGTCCGGCCTTAATGAACTCGGGGATGCGGCTGCGTTGGGCTCGTGCGCACCAGCGATTGAGCAGTTCGGCGACGGTGGCCGTGTCGAGGTCGCCGGCGAATACCTCGCGAAGTGCTTCCTTGAGTTGGTAGGCGCGCCAAAGTATTCCACCGTTGCGTTTCATCTCCCGTAGGGTTTGGGCTTGGGTGTCGGTGAGGTCGGCAGGATTCTTCAGCAGCGCCCAGCGAGCGCCCTTGAACGTCTTGGCGATGCGCTGATCGGGCAGTGTGCGGGCGGCCTGCCAGACCTGGCGGCGCACCGCCTCAAGCGCATCGGTGACGACTTTGACAACGTGGAAGGGATCAAAGCAGATGACCGCCGCTGGTGCCCGCTCGCGCACGGCTTTGGCGTAGGCCGGTCCCATGTCCATCGACACCGCCTCCAGGGATGCGCCGCCGTCGGGCAGCTCGTCGAAGAATGCGCCCAAGGTGTCGGTGTCCTTACCGGGTTTGCCCCACACGATGGTGCCGCTGTCGTGGTCGGAGACCAGCGTCAAATACCGGTGGTGTTTGCGCCAGGAGATCTCATCGACGCCGATGTCGACCAGCCCGCACAGCCGGTCGGGGTCTAACACGTCGGCGACGACCCGCTCACAGATCGCGCCCACGGTGCGCCAGGCGACACGGGCAAAGCTGCTGACGGTGGTCTTGTCGGCCTTGGTGACCAGCCACGCCACCAGGTCCTCGAAGTCGCGGGTGTGCCGGGAATCGGGGCGCGCAAACGGCACGCCCTCGGCCAGCACACCGTGGTCCGGGCAGCGCAGCCGTCTGCGCCGCAACAGGATCCGACATATCCGCCCACCCATGTCCAGATGCCGCCACGATGAGTCCACCTCACGGGTGTCATAGCGGTGCCCGGTGCTAAACGAACACTGCGGGCAGCACAGCCGCCGACGGCGCAAGCTAACCGTCACCCGCAGCTCGCCGTCGCACACAGCGGTCTTGCCGGCCCGCACCCCAGACAGTCCGAGGAGGGAATTGAGTAGGGTTGATGCGCGCACGGACGGCTCCAGGATCGATTGGGGTCAGAGCCTTCGAACCTAGATCACCGTCCGTGCGTCCCCACTCACCATCCCCGGCCCATACCACACGCTCCCCGATCCACATGAACGTCAGGAGAGCCGATTATTTCCGCAGCATCATGGTCCGCATGGCCGCCGTGGCAATCCTATCGGGGTGCCGGGCGCCCCAGCGCATAGACCTTCCATCCGGCATCGATCCAGCGGTCCGCGTCCAGGCAATTGCGGCCATCGACAACCACTTTGGAACGCACGGTGGTGGCCAGAGTCTCGGGCTGCAGTTCGAGGAACTCCCGCCACTCGGTGAGCACCAGCACGGCGTCGGCTCGGTCGCACGCCTCCAGTGCCGACGTCGAGTAATTCAGCGTCGGGAAGAGCCGCTGCGAATTCTCCATCGCCTTGGGGTCGTAGACGTTGACCGTGGCCCCGTTGAGCTGCAGCATGCCTGCGACATTGAGCGCCGGGGAATCCCGCACGTCGTCGGACTCGGGCTTGAACGCCGCCCCGAGGACGGCGATGTTGGCGCCCAGCAGCGAACCGCCGCAGGCGGTGGTGGCCAGTTCCACCATCCGGGTGCGGCGGCGCATGTTGATGCTGTCGACCTCGCGCAGGAACGTCAACGCGTGGTTGGCGCCGAGTTCACCGGCGCGGGCCATGAAGGCCCGGATGTCCTTGGGCAGGCAGCCGCCGCCGAAACCCAAGCCTGCGTTGAGGAATCGCCGTCCGATCCGCGGGTCGTGGCCCAGTGCGTCGGCTAGGACGCGGACGTCCGCACCGGCGGCCTCGCAGACCTCCGAGATGGCATTGATGAAGGAGATCTTGGTGGCCAGAAAGGCATTCGCCGACACCTTCACCAGCTCCGCGGTCTGCAGGTCGGTGAGCAGGAACGGCACCCCCTCGTCGAGCAGCGGTGCGTACAACTCGCGCAGCGCCCTCTCACCACGAGTCGAATCAGCCTGTACCCCGACGACGATTCGATCCGGGTGCAGGGTGTCGTGCACCGCGAAACCTTCGCGCAGGAACTCCGGATTCCACGCGACCTCGACGTCCACGCCGGCACGGGCCAATTGCCTGGCCCGGCCGGCGAGTTCGGCTGCGGTGCCCACCGGCACCGTCGATTTTCCGACGATCACCGACGGCCTGGTCAACCGGGGCACCAGATCGTCGATCACCGCGCGCACGTGGCGCAGATCAGCGCCGTATTCGCCCTTCTTCTGCGGTGTGCCGACTCCGAGGAAGTGGATGTCAGCGAACTCAGCAGCCAGGCCGTAGTCGGTAGTGAACTGCAATCGTCCGGCAGAGAGATTGTCCTGCAACATCTTTGCCAGTTCAGGCTCGTAGAACGGGATGTCGCCGGCGGACAGTTTCGCGATCTTCCCCGGATCGATGTCGATGCCAACCACCTCGTGACCCAACTCGGCCATGCCCGCGGCGTGCGTCGCGCCGAGATAGCCGGTGCCGAAGACTGTGCATCGCATACTGCCTCTATAGGCAGCGGCGATGAGCTAACCGCGTCGCGACACCAAGCGCGAGGCTAACGTCGGGTGAACTCGGGTCGCGGTCAGTGACCGAAGGGCGGCCACGGCCACAACGGCGAGTTGCCGCCGCCCGATCCGCGCGAGCCACCGGAGCTGCCGGAACCCGAATCCGAGCCACCGCTCGAGCCTGATCCCGAGCCACCACCCGAGCCGTAGCCGCCGGATCCGGCCGCCGGAGCGGGGTACCTCGGCGCCTCAACCTCGGGGGGAGCCGAGTACGTCGGCGGGGCCGAGTAGGTGGGCAGCGGCGTGTAAGTCGGCAGCGGCGTGTAGGTGGGCAGCGGCGTGTAAGTCGGCAGCGGCGTGTAGGTCGGCGGGGTGGGGACCGGAGTCGGTGTGTACTTCGGCGGCGGTGTGTACGTCGGCGGCGGCGTGTACTTCGGCGGCGGCGGGTACTTCGGCGGCGGCGAGTAGGCCGGGTACTGCGGTACCAGAGGCCGCAGGAACGGCGGCAGCAGCGGCGGCAACACGATGACGGGCGGCGCGATGATGGGCGCTGGAATCACCGGGGCCACTGGCGCGGGAGCCGGTGGCGGGGCTACCGGAGCGGGTGCGGCAGGAGCAGGCTCAGGCGCCGCGGGGGCCGGGGCTTCGCGCGCCGGACTCACGAACACGGTCCGCGGCGCCTGCTGCACCACTGGCACCGGTTCCTGGATGGTTTCCGGGGCCGACGACGGTGCCGGCGCGGGTACCTCGGCCTGCGGGGTGGCTGGGGCCGGAGCCTGGCTGCTGGGCACGATCACGCTCTCGCCCGGGCTGGGCCGCTGGTCGACGGTCGGCCGGATGCTGACCGCCAGCGAGATCACAAAGGCCACCACACCGATGACGAACACAGAGGTCAGCGCGCTGCCGACGAGCAGGAAGGGCTTGCGCCCGGGCTCGTCCTCGGCGATGACGTCGTCCGCGTCGGCGGACACGGCCTCGTAACCGGCGTCCTCGTCAGGCACCTCGCTGTAGCCCAGCGGCGCCATGTAGCCGGCGGCCGCCATCTGGGTGGCGCCGGCCGACATCTCGGTGCCGGCGCAGGCGGCGTACGCCGCTCCGGCGGTGGTGCCGTCCCGATCCTGCGCGTAGGCCAGGCCGACAGTCGTGGCTTCGTAGCGGGGTGCCTTCGCCGAGGCCAGCGCGGCACCGCGCGCCAGGGCAAGATCGGCTTCCTCGGGGGCATGGACCGGCAGGGTGGTCTCCTGCGCGATCTGGGCCTTGACCGCGGCGACGTCCACCCCCGCGCCGACCACGAACAGGCCCTGCGGCGGCGGGTCGAGCGCTTCGAGGCCGGCGACCATGCGGGTCAGCTCGGCGACGGCGTCGGGGGCGTGTAGGGTCTGGCTCTCGACCTTCACGATCGCGCCGCCGTCGGTCTCCACCACCGACAGCGTCGCGGTGTCACGCTCGAGGAACATCAGCGCGGTGCGCTCGTAGCCGACGGCCTGTCCGACCGCCTGGGCCAGCGCGCCCGCGGCATGCAGTTCGGGCACTAGGACGACGTCGTGGATCTTGCGCGCCGCGAGCGCCTCGCGCAGTTCGGCCGCGCTCACGTAGTCGGTCCACGCGACACCGGTGGACACCAGACGGTGGCCACCTTCCTGCGCGCTCTCGCGGGTGCCGAGGATGGCGGCGACAACCTGCTCGGCCGCAGTTGTTGCCGCGCCTTCTGCGGCGGCCAGGTCGAAGGTGTCGTAGTCGACGGTGATGCCGTCGGCTTTCTCGCCTTCGACCAGCGCCATGCGGACCGTCGTGGGTGTCATCGACACACCAAGTACGATGTCCACTACCCCTCCAAGGTTGTTTGCTGGCTGGCCCCGACCTGCTTCCGCGATTCACCCGGCGAGAGCCGCTCGGCCTATATTTCCATCGCCGCAGGTAGTGGCGGTGTTACAGCCGGTCGGCGTAGCTGGCGCCTTGCTGCTGACCCTAGAGTTCCGAGGTTACTCGCCGCGCGAGGAGTGGATGAAGTTCTGATAAGAACGCGACGGCGTGGGGCCGCGCTGACCCTGGTATTTCGAGCCCACGCTGGCGCTGCCGTAGGGGTGCTCGGCCGGGCTGGTGAGCCGCAGCAGGCATAGTTGGCCGATCTTCATCCCGGGCCACAGCGTGATGGGCAGGTTGGCCACGTTGGACAGCTCCAGGGTGATGTGCCCGGAGAAACCGGGGTCGATGAAGCCGGCGGTGGAGTGCGTCAGCAGCCCGAGGCGCCCCAGCGAGGACTTGCCCTCGAGGCGGCCGGCGAGGTCATCGGGAAGCGTGCAGCATTCCAGGGTGGAGCCCAGGACGAACTCGCCGGGATGCAGCACGAACGGTTCACCGTCGACGGCCTGGACCAGGCTGGTCAGCTCGTCCTGCTGCTTGGCTGGGTCGATGTGGGTGTAGCGGGTGTTGTTGAAGACCCGGAACAGGTTGTCCAGCCGGACGTCCACGCTCGAGGGCTGCACCAGGGTGTCGTCGAACGGGTCGATGCCGAGTCGGCCGTCGGCGATTGCGGCGCGGATGTCACGATCGGAGAGCAGCACGCGACGAGCGTATAGCCGTCGCGGGAAAGATACGGAGACGGCGTCGACCTGGTGTCAACGTATGCCGCCGACGAGAAGGGGTTGGACTGCTCGCGGTTCGGCGATCTTGACACCCGGTTGAAGTCCCGCCAGGGCGTGACCCGTGGGCCGACGAGTTGCTATCCTTTCTCAGCACAGTTGCCGATGTAGTTCAATGGCAGAACATCAGCTTCCCAAGCTGAATACGCGGGTTCGATTCCCGTCATCGGCTCCAGGCAAGAACCAGGTCAGCGGCGCTTATGCTGGGCCATTCAGAGATCGGTAGAGATCGCTGCGCGGGAACCCACCTTAGCGGAATCTCTGCTTTGCAAAGCGCCTGGCAGCCTTGTGGTTTGACCGATCCATTCGCGAGGCGCCATATGCGTGAGGTGGCCGGTCGCGCGAGATTGGTTGGCCTAGATGAGTTGGGCTACCTCGAGGAGTGCTTTGGCCTTGGTTTCGCCTTCGGCCTTCGCGTATTTCGCGAATTGACGGATGAACAGGTCTGCCCCGGCGGGGTCGGCGGGTGCCGGGGCCGGGCCGCCGTCGAGGATGTGGTTGAGCCAGTTGAATATCGCGGCTTGCGCGTAGCTCAGTCCACCCATTTGGCAGTGACTTGAGGCGCCCTCGGTGCGGGTGAACAACCGGATGTAGCGATCGCAGTTGAGCGAGAGCATGAAATCGAGCATGCCGATGATGATGTCGGGCGAAGGCGCGGCGGCGTCGTGGATGTCGTCCTCACTGAACAGAAACAGCATCGGGTTGTGATAGCGGTCGGTGAAATCCTTGACGGTGTAGGACTGATAGACCTCGACCCATTCGTGCGCGCTGTCGATGCCCAGCGTCCACTCCGAGTGCCGGTAGCCCCAGCGGGCTGGGGTGTTGACCTTCATAAGCAGTTTGAACGCCGCTTCCACGAAGGTGGTTTTCTCCAGTAGTCCCTTCATCCCCGCGCGGGCGGCCGCGCCGCAGTCGACGACCAGCGAGTTGGGGATACAGGCGGCGATTCTTGGGTCCAAGGCTGCGCGGGTAGCCAGGTAGCCGCCCATCGAGTACCCGATGATGGCCAGCTTGGCGGGGTCGACGTCGCCGCGGGTCAGCAAGTAGTCGACCACGGCGCCGACCGGTTTTTCGTAGTCGGGCCGAAATGTCAGCCCGGGGTTGGTCTTGAGGGCGCCCCATTGGCCGGGACCCTCGAACATCAGGCAATTCCAGCCGTGGGCGGGTGCGACCGCGCCAATCCAGCAGTACAGTTCCTCCATGGTGGAATCGAATCCGCCGAGTGCGATCAGGGTGGGGCGCGGGCCATCACCGCCAGACACGAAGTAGGCTGGCAGCCGCGCGTTTTCGAAGTCGATCTCCACGCACTCGATCGTGGTGTCGTTCAGCGCGATCATCTGATGAAAGCAGTCCTTGCTACGCCGCCACAACCGGGTATGGCGGGCCTCGGTGTGGTGGGCGTAGAACACCGCCATTCGGTAGTAGTTGGCCGCCCGCAGGAACGCGTCGCGGGCGCTGATGTGGTTGCCGATTCGGTGCTCGCTCTCGGCAAAGGCTGCGACCCGATCAGCGGTGGCGGCCCACTGGCGGATCCAGCTGGCGAAGCTGTTGTTCTTGACGCGGCTGATAGTGTCCATGCACTCGCCGTATTCGGCCGCGCCGGCGGCCTGCAACGACAATCCGCGGACGAACTCGTAATTGAAGCCGCCGACGGTCTTGTTGGCGAAGTCGACCTTCATCGCATTCCTTCCCCATGGAGTTGTCGGTTTGGTCTTGTCACGACGCCGCGATCGAGCGGCTGATGTACAGCGGTCGGCGCGGTAGAGCGCCCCAGCGGGCGCGCCCAGACAGCGTTCGATCGCTTCGATGTGCGCGCCGTAGGTGGCCACCATTTGTTTGACGGTTCGTTGTAGCTAGCGCCGTCGATCAGCCGATCGTTCGGGCCGGCCGCTGCCGCACTATTGTCGGCCACCAGAACCACCGACCGAGCAACGCCGCAATGGCGGGCGTCATGAACGCCCGGATGACGAGGGTGTCGAACAGCAGGCCCAGCCCGATCGTCGTGCCGATCTGGGCGATGACCACCATGGCGCTGACCGACATCGAGATCATGGTGAACGCGAACACCAACCCGGCCGCCGTCACCACCGACCCGCTGCCGCCCATGGCACGGATGATGCCGGTGTTGATCCCCGCAGGGAGTTCCTCTTTCATCCGGGCTACCAGCAGCAGGTTGTAGTCAGCGCCGACCGCCAGCAGGATGATCACCGCCATCGCCATGACCATGAACTGCAGGTCCATGCCGAGCAGGTGCTGCCACAACAGGATCGACATCCCGAACGACGCGCCCAGCGACAGCACCACGGTGCCGACGATGACGGCCGCCGCAACGATGGCCCGCGTGATCAGCAGCATGATGATGAAGATCAGCGTCAAAGCGGCGACACCGGCGATCATCAGGTCGTATTTGTTGCCCTGTTCCATGTCCTTGAACGCCGAGGCGGTGCCGCCGAGATACACCTTGGACCCCTCGAGCGGGGTGCCCTTGATGGCCTCGAACACGGCAGCCTTGATTTCGCCGATGCGCTTGATTCCGTCGGCCGACAGCGGGTCTTCCTCGTGGGAGATGATGAACCGCACCGCATGGCCATCGGGGGAGATGAAGTTCTTCATCCCGCGCTTGAAGTCTGCGTTGTCGAAGATCTCCGGCGGCAGGTAGAACGTGTCGTCATTGTGGGCGTCGTTGAACGCATCGCCCATCGCCGTCTGATTCTGTTGCATCGCCTCCATCTGGTCCTGCTGGCCGGACTGGGTGGCCTGCATGGTCAGCATCATCACCCGCATCCGCTTCATGCTCTCGACGGTGGGCCCCATCATCTCCACCATCTGTGGCATCAGGGCATCCATCTGATGCATGTCGGGCAGCAGCCGCTGGATATCGTCGGTCATGGTGTCGATGCCGTCCAGCCCGTCGAAGATCGACCGCATCGTCTGGCAGACCGGGATGTCGTAACAGTGCGGCTCCCAGTACAGGTAGTTGCGGATCGGCCGGAAGAAGTCGTCGAAATCGGCGATGTGGTCCCGCAATTGGTACATATCCTGGGCCGTCTGGTCCATCTGGCTGACCATGTTGTGCATGTTGGCACTCATCTGTTCCATCAACCCGATCATCTGGGTCATGGTGTTGATGGTGTCCTGCATCATGTTGCCCTGCACGATCATGTCGGCCATCCGGTCCTTCAGGTAGGAGCGGTTGAGGGTCTGCATGGTGCTGCCCATACTGAACTGCGCCGGAATCGTGCTGTACTTCAGCGGTTTCCCTTCGGGACGGGTGATCGCCTGCACCCGTCCGATGCCGGGAACCCTGGACACCGCCTTCGCGATCCGCTCGATCACCAGGAAGTCAGCCGAGTTGCGCAGGTCCTGATCCGACTCGACCAGCAGGATCTCGGGGTTCATCCGCGCGATCGGAAAATGCCGTTCGGCGGCGGCGAATCCCTCGTTCGCCGGCAGGTCGGCCGGCAGGTACTTGCGATCGTTGTAGTTCGGCCGGTAACCCGGCAGCATGATCAGCCCGATCAGGGCGACGGCGATGGTCAAGAACAGGACCCAGCCCGGCCACCGGACAACTACGGCAGCCAGGCGCCGCCAGTACCGAATCCGCATGGCTCGCTTGGGTTCCAACAGCCCGAACCGGCTTGCGACGGTGATCACCGCCGGACCCAGGGTCAGCGCCACCCCCACGGCCACCACCATCCCCGTCGCCAGCGGGACGCCCAGGGTCTGGAACCAGGGCAGCCTCGTGAAGGAAAGACAGAATGTGGCGCCGGCGATCGTCATACCGGACCCGAGCACCACGTGCGCGGTGCCGTGAAACATGGTGTAGTAGGCGGACTCTCGATCCTCCCCCACCGTGCGCGCTTCCTGATATCGGCCGATCAGGAAGATCGCGTAGTCGGTTGTCGCCGCGATCGCAAGTGTCACCAGTAGCTGAGTGGCGAAGGGCGACAACGCGATCAGCTCGTGGTAGCCCAGGAACGCCACTACCCCGCGGGTGACCGACAGCCCCAATATCAGCAAGGTCAGAACCAGCACGACCGTGAGGACCGACCGATAGAAGAACAGCAGCATGAAGATGATGACCCCGACGGTGGCCACCTCGATCAGCCTGACGCTCTTCTGACTGACATGCTGTTGGTCGGCCTGAAGTGCCGGTCCGCCGGTGACGAAGACCTTGACCCCTGGCGGCGGGCTCAGGCCCCCGACGAGCTTCTGCACCGCCTCGACAGACTCGTTGCCGAGGGTCTCGCCCATGTTGCCGGCGAGGTTCACCTGCACGTAGACCGACTTGCCGTCGGCGCTCTGTGCACCGACCCGGGTCAGCGGGTCACCCCAGAAGTCTTGGATGTGCTGGACGTGTTTGTTGTCGGCCCGCAGTTTGACCACCATGTCGTCGTAGAACCGGTGGGCGTCGTCGCCGAGGGGCTGGTCACCTTCCAGGACGATCATCGCCGAGCTGTCGGAGTCGGACTCCTCGAAGACCTTGCCGACGCGCATCATCGCGATCACCGACGGGGCGTCCTTGGGCGACATAGACACCGCTCGCGTCTGGCCGACGACTTCCATCTGCGGGACCGTCGTGTTCAACACGACGATCAGCCCGATCCAGCCGAGGATGATCGGCACCGCGAGCCGGCGGATCCACTTGGCCACGCCGCCGCGCCGGGGCTGCTCGGCGGACAGGACGGGGTCGATCGTGGGGGCGCTCATTAGTTGGGCAGTCTAGAGCTGGCCCGACCCTCCCGCAGTCGGCCTCCTCAAGGTTGCTGAATCTGATGGCGGCGGCGCTACAGCGAGAAAGCGGTGCGCCCCCTGAGCGTCGAACGCCGCGAACTCGGCCGCGAGGCGTCCTACCAGACCCGCACGTAGTCGACGATCATGTCGGCCGGGTAGTTGCCCGGCCGAGGGTCGCCGCCCCCGGAGCCGCTGACCGCGAGGTTGAGGACTGGGAACATCCGGTAGTCGGGGAAGTTGAACGGCCAGTCGTCCAGAGAGTTGGCCGGCACCGCGAAGTACGGCTCCTTGCCGTCGACGTAGTCCTGCCAGAAGTACATTCCGGAGTCGTTCCAGGTAACGCGCCAGGTGTGCCAGTTGGTGTCGACACCCACCGGCGTGGTGGCGAACGACGTGCCGTCCAGCCGGGCGTGCACAGTGGTTCCCGACGGCCACTCACCGTTGCCGTACCACTCGACGAGGTCGACCTCAGCGCCCACTTCCGGGTGATCGTTCATCAACCAACATGCGGGCCAGGCGCCGGCGGTCAGGCAGTTGAACTTGATCCGCGCCTCCCAGGTGGTGCCGATCCCACCCCACCAGGTACCGACCACCTTGCCGCTGACGTACTTGTCGTCGCGCGTCGCGCGGATCACCAGGTTGGAGTTGCCGTCGAGGAAGACATGCTCGCGGTCGTCGCGGTACTGGCCCATGTTCTCGGGCCGATCCCAGAAGACGGGGTTCTTGATCATCTCGCGAGCCTTGGAGATGTTCCACTTCGACGGGTCGGGGGCCGAACCGGCGGGGCCGTCGAACTCGTCGTGGAACAGGTAACTGGGTACGGCAGCGTTGGCCGCAGGGGCCGCGGGAGCGGGTACGCGGTCGGCTGGGGCTTCGGGACGAGACGGGGTGGCAGCCGCCAGCGGGGCGGGCAGCGCGGCCGCGATCGCACCGAATCCCGCCAGGAACATGAGGCTGCGACGATCCAACTCAGGCACGACTAAGACCTTAAGGGCGAAACCGCCGCTGTGGCGCATCTGGGTGCAAACTCGGCTCGGCCGTCGCCCACAAGGGCTGGGCTCACGACCACCTTCACACCTTCCGAACTGCGACGATGTCGATGACCAGCCGTGCAAATACGCTCTTCTGTGCAGAAGTTGCGTCGCGGTCGGTCCGGCGGCTGGCCTAAATTCCGACGCATAAGGCGACGAAGGGGATGGGCGCGCAGACGCTCGCCGACACATACGGCGTCGGCCCATTCCACGGCGGCGGCGGCGGCGGAGGCGGAGGCGGAGGCGGAGGCGGAGGCGGAGGCGGAGGCGGTTCCGGAGCCGGCGGGCCTGCCACCACGCAGGAGTTGCTGGGCGCGTCGTAGATCGTGCCGGCTCCGCACTCGGCCGCTCTCCCGATTGCGGGCGAAGCCAATGCCATACCTCCCAGCATCAGAATCGCCGCTGGGGCGATCCTCGCCGTTCGAATGAAATTGTCCATGATCACCGGTCCCTTGAAACTTCCCCCGACCCGTATCTAGGCCCACAACGTATGGTCCACGACGAAGCCGTCGGTAGGGGCCAAAGGACATAATGTGACGGGAAGGAAGGCACCCATGAGGTCGACCATCATGTCGCGGCGGGATCTGGATTTCTTGCTGTTCGAATGGCTCGCCGTCGACGAACTGACCAAGCGGCCGCGGTTCGCGGAGCACTCACGTGAAACGTTCTCCGACGTTCTCGACCTGTGCGAGGAACTGGCCACCCGATACTTCGCCCCGCACAACAAAAAAGGCGACCAGAACGAGCCGTCCTTCGACGGCACGACGGTCACGGTGATCCCCGAAGTCAAGCAGGCCCTCGACGCCTTCGCGGCCGCTGATCTCATCGGCATGGGCATGGACCAGTCACTGGGCGGCGCGCAACTGCCGACCACGGTCGCTCATGCCGGGTTCGTGTGGTTCTCGGCAGCCAACATCAGCACGTCGGGTTATCTGATGCTGACCGTCGCCAACGCCAACCTGCTGGCCAAGTTCGGCAGTGCCGAGCAGATCAGCATGTTCGTGAAGCCGATGCTGGCCGGCCGCTTCACCGGGACCATGGCGCTGTCCGAGCCGCAGGCCGGGTCCTCCCTGGCCGATATCGTCACCCGGGCCGAGCCGCAGGACGACGGGACCTACCGCCTGTTCGGTTCGAAGATGTGGATATCCGGGGCCGAGCACGAGATGTCGGAGAACATCGTGCATCTGGTGCTGGCCAAGATTCTAGGCGGCCCGCCGGGCACCAAGGGCATCTCGCTGTTCGCCGTGCCGAAGTTCCTCGTCGACGCCGACGGTTCGGTCGGGCGGCGCAACGACGTCGCTATTTCGGGGCTCAACCACAAGATGGGCCAGCGCGGCATCACCAACACCGTGCTCAACTTCAACGGCGCGGTCGGTCATCTGGTGGGCGAACCGCACCGCGGGATCGTCTACATGTTCCACATGATGAACCAGGCGCGCCTCGGTGTCGGGATGGGCGCAGTCTCGTTGGGCTACACCGGATATCTGAAGTCGCTGCAGTACGCGCTCGAACGTCCGCAGGGCCGGCCCATCACGAGCAAGGACCCCACCACACCTCAGGTTCCGATCGTCGAGCATGCCGACGTCAAACGAATGTTGTTGGCGCAGAAGTCTTATGTCGAGGGAGCGCTGGCGTTGGCGCTGTATTGCGCGCGGCTTGTCGACTGGCAGGACAGTGCCGACTCCGAAAACGAACGCGATTCGGCCGCGTTGCTGCTCGACATCCTGACTCCGATCGCCAAGAGCTGGCCCTCGCAGTGGTGTCTGGAAGCCAACAGCCTGGCCATCCAGGTACTCGGCGGATACGGCTACACCCGCGAGTACGACGTCGAGCAGCACTACCGGGACAACCGGCTCAACCCGATCCACGAGGGCACGCACGGTATTCAGAGCCTGGACCTGTTGGGCCGCAAGGTAACTCAGCGCAATGGAGCCAGCCTGTCTGCGCTTGGTGCGGCAATCGCCCAATCGATCACCGCAGCGGGCAAAGCCGGGGGCGAGGCCGTCGATCTCGCGGCTGCGCTCGACGCCTCCTGGCAACGGCTGGTCGGGGTGACCATGTCGATGTTCGCCTCCGGTGACGTCGAGGCCGCGATGGCCAACAGCGCCATCTACCTCGAAGCGTTCGGCCACATCGTGATCGCCTGGATGTGGCTCGAGCAGTTCGTGGCCACCGATGGTCTTACCGGAGACTTCTACGACGGCAAGCGGCGGGCTGCCCGCTACTTCTTCCGCTATGAGCTGCCACGCACAGCTCCGCAGCTGCAGCTACTGGAGAGCCTGGACCGCACCACCTTGGAAATGCTCCCCGGCTGGTTCTGACCTGCCCCACCCTTTACGATGCCGCTTATCTAACGAAGGGGTCAGCAAAAATGGGGTCGAGCAAGTACGTCGGCTATGTCGGCGGCGTTGCGGTAGCGGTTGGTGTAGGCGCGGCCATGGCCGCGGCAGCTCAGGGCACGGCGAACGCCGATACCGACAAGCCCGACTCGAGGGGTTCCGCGGACTCGTCGCAGGTCGACGCCGGACCGAAGAAGTCCGAAGCCAGGGCCGCCACCGGGCGCACCAGGCCGCAGTCCAGGCTGGGTGACAAGAGCGAGGGCATCGCCGCGCCGGTGACCAAACCGCCGACATCGACCCTGGCTAGTGTCGCCAAGCCCACGGCGGCGGCGTTCGAGGCCGCCCAGGTCGAGAAGGTGCAGGGCCTGTTCGCCAGCACTCGTCGCACCCCCCCGACGACGGCTGCAGTCACCACCGGCACCACCGGCACCACCGGCACCGCCATTGCCGTCGACACCGCACCCTCGACCAAGTCGGCCACCACGCAGGCCGACGCCACCACGCCGTCGGTTCCGTGGAGCCCCAATCCGCTGCGACCGATGCCCCCGGAGCCGGCACCCAACGACATGCCCGGCCCGGTGTGGGATCTGGAACAGGCCGTCGTCAATGCCTTCCCCGACATCCTCCAGCCGGTTCCCCGCGAAGTGTTCGAGGCGGGCTACCGCGCCACCCAGATGATCCCGTGGGTCAACATCATCGTCCCGTTCGTCAACATCGGCACCAACCTGCCGGCCGCCTTGGCCGGCGACAAGAACGCCACCCAGCGCATCATCAACAACCTCATCGTCACCATCCAGCCCGTCGCGATCGCCTACTACGGCTACAACGAGATCGCCGACCTGCTGAACGTGGAGCAACTGGCGCTGGACCTGCAGACCTGGGCCATCACGACAGCCTGGGACGTGCTCGACCCGTTCCAGCTGCTGCACAACCGCGGCCAGTCCGGGCTGCCCCTGTCGACCACCACCCCGCCGGCCTACCCGCCGGCTACCGCCGCGGTGGCGCTAGCCTCTGCAACCACACCGAAGGCTTCGACGGCCACCCCGAACGCCACCACGGTGACCGACCCGAACCCGTTCCGGGCCGATGATCCCTGGCCGACGACCATGCCGGACGCGGTCCTGGCGACCGAGCAGAGCGTCCTCGCGGCGTGGCCGGCTCCGCTGGAACCGCTCGCACCGCTGTTCCGCGAGGCCTACGAAGCGGTGTACCGGGCGTCTCAAATCGTTCCATGGGTCAACGTCGTGGTGCCGGTCACCAACATCCTGCCCGCGCTCGCGCAGGCCTTCCAGGGCGACCGGAGCGGCGCCCAGGTCACGATCAACCAGCTGCTGCTCACAACGGCACCCCTGGCGCTGCTGTACTGGGGCTTCGACGAACTGGCCGACCTGCTGAACAACGAGGAAACCGCGGCCACCACACGGCAGACTCTGGTCGCCAGCTTGTGGGACAGCCTAGACCCGGCGGGGCTGCTGCACGTGCCGGGGCAGTCCGGCATCGCCTGACGTTGCCGATCAGCCTGCCGTGCCGTAGTAACCCTGGGTCAGCAGCTCGCTGATCTCGCTCACCAGCGGCATGCGCGGATTGGTCCGGTTACTCAGGTCTTCGAACGCCGTCATCGCCAATGTGGGCAACGCCGCGGTGAAATCGCTTTCTTTGACTCCGAATTCGCGCAGCGACCGCGGCATGTGGAGTTCGTCCAAGAGTTGATCCACACCGGCGAACAGCCGGGCGCGGCTGTCCTCGGGGCTGTGGCCCCCGAAGATGAGCGATCCGACCTGAGCGTACTTCTCCGGCGCGACGTAGGCCGAATACCCCGGTGCGGGCATGAACTTGCTTGGCAGACTTGCGTTGTAGCGCAATACGTATGGCAGGAATATGCCGTTGGCCCGGCCGTGCGGGATGCCGAAGGCCGCGCCGACGGCGTGCGCCAGAGCGTGGTTGACTCCCACGAACGCGTTCGAGAACGCCAACCCGGCCAACGTCGCCGCGTTGGACATCTGGGTGCGCGCCTCGAGGTCGTCGGGATCACGGTAAGCGCGCGGCAGTGCGTCGAAGATCAGCCGGGCCGCCTGCGCGCTCTGGGCGTCGGTATAGGGCGAGGCGAAGATCGACACCGCCGCCTCCAGTGCGTGGGTGAGCGCGTCGACACCGGTGTCGGCCGTCAGGTTCGGCGGCATCGACGTGGTCAGCATCGGGTCCACAATCGCCACATCGGGCACCAGGCTGTAGTCGACCAGGGTCTGCTTGCGCGGGCCCATCGTGATCACCGCGGCCGGGGACACCTCCGAGCCGGTGCCGGATGTCGTTGGTATGGCGATCAATTGGAGCTTGTGGCGGTCGGTGGGATAGTCGGCGACCCGCTTGCGCGGATCCAGGAACGGCATCGTCAGTTCCTCGAGCGTCTTCTCCGGATGCTCGTAGAACAGCCGCATCGCCTTACCCGCATCCAGCACTGAGCCCCCGCCGACGGCGATCAGCACATCGGGTTGGACGCGCTCCAGCAACTCCACCCCGCGCTGGATGATCTCCTCGTCGGGCTCCGGAGTGACTTCGGTGAAGGCGTACACGTGCCGGGTGGGCAGCTTGCTGCGCAGCAGGTCGACCACCCCGCGCTCATCGGTGAGATGATCGGTGACGACGACCACTGTGTCGCAATCCAATTCACGCAGGTTGTCCAGCGCCCCGGCATTGAAGTAGGTGTTGGCCGGCACCCGGAACCACTGCGACGGGGTGCGGCGCCGAGAGACGGTCTTGATGTTGATCAGCTGCTTGTAGTTGACGTTCTCGGTAGTCGACGATCCGCCCCACGTCCCGCAGCCCAGCGAGAAGGTGGGCGTCAGGTTGTTGTAGACACCGCCCAGCGCGCCGACCGCGGTGGGGGCGTTGACCAGGATCCGGCCGGTTCGCACCGCCAGCGCGTAGGCGTCGATCACCGACTGGTCGTCCGCGTAGATCGCCGAGGTGTGCCCAAGGCCGCCGTGCTCGGTCACCAGCACCGCGGCGTCGATGGCGTGCTGCACGTTTGGGGTGCGCACCACCCCGAGGACTGGCATCAGCTTCTCCTGCACCAGCGGGTGCGCGGCCAGTTCGTCGAGATCCGACGGCAGCGGGGCCAGCAGGATCTTGGTGCCCGGGGGAACGCTGAAACCGGCGCGGGCGGCCAACGCCGGGGCCTTCTGACCGACGGCGTCCATCGACACCTTGTCGCCACAGCCGAAGGCGAACTCGGTGATCTTGGCGGCCTCTTCGGCTTTGAGCATCCGCCCGCCCATCCGCTCGAACTCGGCGATCATCGCGTCATAGATCTCGTCGTCGATGATGCAGGTCTGCTCGGCGGGGCAGATGACCGACGAGTCAAAGGTTTTCGAGATCAGGATGTCGACGACGGCGCCGCGGACATCGGCGGTCTTGTGAATGTAGATGGGTGCGTTGCCGGGTCCGACGCTCAGCGACGGCTTGCCGGCCTGGTTGGCCAGCTTCACAATCTTGGGGCCGCCGGTCACCCAGATGAAGTCGACCTTGGGATGGTGGAACAGGTGGTGGGTGACATCGTGGGCGGCGTCGGGAATCACCTGCAGGGCGCCGGGCGGCATGCCGGCCGCCTCGGCGGCCTCCCGCAGGATCTCCACCGCGCGTTCACAACAGCGCACCGCGTATGGCGAAGGCCGGAACAGCACCGCATTGCGGGTCTTGGCGGCGACGATCGCCTTGAACAACACCGTCGAAGTCGGGTTGGTGACCGGCGTGACCGCCAGCACCACGCCGATCGGTTCAGCGACATAGACGATGTTGTGTTCGACGTCCTCGTCGATCACACCCACCGACTTCTTGTCGCTGAGATAGTCGTGCAGGAACTCCGTTGCCACGTAGTTCTTGACGACCTTGTCCTCGAAGACGCCGAAGCCGGTCTCCTCGATCGCCAGCGCGGCCAGCTCGCCCGCGGCACGGACCCCGGCGCGCACCATCGCCTCGACGATGCGGTCGACCTGTTCCTGGTCGAGCTTCCGGAACTCGCGAGCGGCGTCGGCAGCGATGTCGACGATGGCGTCGACCTCGGTTCTGCGGATGTCGTCGGTCTGGAGTTGTGTCGCGTCCAATGTCCCGGTCATAGCCGTGCACCTCCCAGTTGCGGGGATCGTATGTTCGGCTGCGACGGGGTAGCTAGGGAGTAAAGACCCTTATCTGCTGGGCTTAGCTCGATAAACCCAGCAGTCCGAAAGCGAAAAGGGGAGACCAATGCACGTCGGCCGATATCGAGGACACCACGCGATTCGCGGTGCTGTCCGGGGTGCGAGCGCATCCGGCCGGGCGGCTACCGCATGGTCCTGACGATGTAGCTACTCGGTGTCGCCGGTGTCCTCGCCGTCGGACTTCTCGGCCTTGTCCGGTCCGGCGTCGAGGACGCTGACGTCGATCCCGTAGGGCAGGAAGCGGACGCCGCGGTTGGGGTCGGTGTTGTGCTTGTTGGCCCGCAGGGCGTCGAGCTCGGTGTTGTAGACCTGTTCGACGTGGGCTTTGCCCTCGGCGTCGGCGATGTAGATGGCCCACACCCCGTCACCGGCCTCGCCCGCGGTCTCCGGCTGCGGCCGGCGCCGCGAGCGGCGGGTGAACTCGTCGAAATACACGCCGAAGCCGCCGGGTTCCTGCCCGGTGTTCAGAAACCGTCCGAACGCGTCACGCAGGCCCTCACTGGCTTCGCGCACGACGCGATCGAGGTCGTCGGGGTCGAAGCCAAACGGTCCTTTGTTGTCCATGGTTGCCAGTGTGCGCGCAGTTTCCGGTCACGTCGACAAGTTGTTTTCGCGGCTGGCGAAAACAGGTCCGCCATCGTGACGAATCCCGGGCTCGGCGGCGCATACCGCGCCGCGGCACATGGCCACAGCACCCAGCGGCACCTGCTGGAGATCAACGAGGCGATCAATCAGCTGGGCCGGCTGATTTCTGACGATCCGGGCGCGGCCGAGGTCATCTGGTCGGCTATGCGCGGGATGGTGCTCGTCGAAATGATCGTCAACGCCCACCTGGAGTGGGAGCGCGAACGGCAGCTGCTCGTCGACATGGTCACGGGCTATCTGCAGTCCCCCAGCGAACATCGCTGACGACCCTCGCGGCGGGGTGTCGGCCGTCACAGCGGCTCCCACAGCGGTGCTGGTCGGGCCTGTGTCTGTCATCAAACTCACAGGTGCAGAGTTGATTTACCTGGAATTAACAAGGACGATCGACTTGTTCCTCTGGCTGGCGATCCCTACCGGGTGAGCGCCCGTAGCAAAGAAGCCCCTGAAGACCCGGGGGTGATAGAGGAGTTGAAAACAAATGTCGCTCGCACGCTTTCGCAACGATATGAAGCGGGCCATCAGCCGTCGCCGTCTACATGCGCGCATCAACGCGATGCCCCAGTCGACCGTCCGCGACGAGCTCGTGGCCATCGCCCAGCGGTACGAGAACGGCCGCGCACGCCGGACGGCTGGAAGATCTGCGCGACGGGGTACGACCGGACCTACGAGGCGACGATGTCGTTGACAGCATTGAACTTCAAGGCCACTCCGGGGCAAGGCCATCGCCACGACTACGTAGCGACAGCGATCAGCGCGCCCGGCTGAAGCCAGCGCATGATCTTGACCAGAGTCGCGTCGTCGAGGGAGACACAGCCGGCGGTGGCTCCGCCGTCGGTGGTGTGCACGAAGAAGGCGCCGCCGTTGCCCGGGATGCGAGCCTTGTTCACGCCCATCACGACGGCGTGTGCGTACTGGGGGATGTAGAGGTTCTCGGTGCCACTGCTTGGGTTGGTGTTGAACGAGCAGTCGGCTTTCTTGCAGACCTGCATGGTGTTGTACGTGGGGCTCTTCATGTCGCCGTCCCACCAGTAGTCGGGCGTCACCTGGATGTACTGGAGTCCGGTGCCCGGGTTGGGTTGGGTGCCGAAGGCGAAGTCGAGGCTGAAAATGCCCATCGGAGTGGCCATCTCACCGTCGTGGGACTGCTGGACCATGCCGTTGGCACCGACGTGGACGGGGATCGCGGCGGCACCGGGTTGCCAGCCGTTGGCGCCGCGCTGCCAGACATCCATCTTGGCCGTTGACCCGCCGGTGCTCACGACGGAGAGGACCTGGGTGGCATTGCCGACGTTGGCCTGAAACCACGGCGCCTCGGCGTGACTCGGGGGTGCCGAGCTCAGAGCGACGAGCGCCACACAGAAGGCAGCACACATCGAAACCAGTACTCGGCGCATGGTTCATCGTCGCGGTGGGGTTTACGCGGGGTCAAGTCAAGGTTGGGCCACAAGTTCATCTGGGCCGGGCAACGTCGTGCGGGCCGCTATGCGATTGTGGCGCTTGGTTGAGCCGTTCGATCGAGCACTTGTTTCCTGTGCATTCGACCTTGAACTGCGGTTATGCGGTCTTGTCGGCGTCCAGGCGGCGACAAGGTGAATAGCGCCCCGGCAAACCCAAGAGATACCATCGCGAACATGTCGCAAGCGCCGTACGGACCCGGGCCCACCGCACCCGCGCCTTGGCCGCCGCAAGGTCCGCCTGCCTCCCGCGGGCCGTCGCGGCTGCCGACCGTCATCGCGATCGTCATCGCGCTGATTGCCGTCGCGGTCGCGATCGGTGCCTGGTTTCGGCCCGCCCCCAAGGCCGAGACTCCCGCGGCGAAGACGTACAGCGAGCAAGAAGTGGCTGACGCGAAGAAGGCTGTTTGTGATGCGTATCAAACCGTCCAATCGACTTTGCAGGCAAGTGCGAATCAAAGCGCACCGGGCCCCAATGACACGTTGCAGCAGTTCGCCCTGTCCGTGAACGGACGGCTTGCGGCCTTCGCTGGGGGCGACTACCTATACCGTGAACTGACTGAAAATCCCGCGGTGCCGAAACAGTTGTCCGAAGCAGTAAGACAACTTGCGTCCGCTTACCAGAAGGCTGCGCTGGCCCAAATTGCGCAGGCAGATCGGTCAAAACTCGATTCAATCTACAAGTCAGCCGATGCCGCTGCTGCAACTGCTACTGAAGTCTGCAGATGAGTGACACACCGCCTGGAAAGTGGTCGCAGTTGTTGGTCGGCCAGCAATGGCCAAGTTCGGCGACTCTGACGACGATCACCGCCGCATCAAACAATCGGCAAGCCGTCGGGTCGAGCTTCAGCGCTTACGCCGAGCAACTTCGAGCGATCCTGTCGGGACCAGTGTCCAATCAAGAAGGTGTGACGGCAGACGACGCACGAGACACCTTCCATCTGGGTGAAGCTCACGCACGAAAAATTTCAGGCAACAATCTTGCCAAGAGTGAAGCGTACAAGTCCGCACATGACTCAACCGCTCAACTGCGTTCAGAACTAAGTGAAATCGCGCACAACGGAAACGCTGAAATTGAAGCCATTGAAGCTTCTGGCGACCCACTCCCGCTCAAGATCGCCAAGATTGTTGACGTAGTGTTGGCGGCACAGAGCCACGCAAATGTTCAGGCCGCAGGCCATAGCGATGTCGTGAGAAGAGCAATACAGACAGTTCTCGATCAGCAAGGACTCGGAACAACGGGGTACGAGTTCGCGCGCACACATGGCGTGGACCTTGATGGGCTATTCAGTTCGCCAAACAAAGAGGCAATCCGTAATCAAGTTGCCACGTTTCTTGATCAGCACGCTTCTTCAACGAAATCTCCTTCAGGCTCCCAGTCGTCGCCTTCAAAGCTTCTCGGTGCGCACGAAACGAATCTTCCCGCGGCAGCCTCTTCGGAAACTATCCAGGAAACCGTCGGGCTGCAACCGTCGCAGCTGCTAGCAAGCAGCGGAAGTCGGACACAAATCGCGAGTCAGGGCCTCATTTCTGGAGGAGGCGTTACGCCGCCGTCGCAGGTCCTCCCCACATCCGAAGCAAGACCGACGCCGCCCTCTACTCCACCAATCGCCGGCGTCTTACAGGTCACTCCGAGTGCCGTTAGTGCCGGATCGCCAATTCCAGCAACGACTTCCCAGACGGAGCTGTCGAGCAGCTCAGCGCCCCACTCATCCATCCCAACGCTTCCCACCAACGCCCTCACCCCCGAAGGCCTGGCCCAGAACTTCAACGCAGGCGCCCAAGCCGGTAGCCCGATGTCCGCAGGCACCGAGGCCCTGTCCACCGGCGCGATGCACGCGATGCAGCCGCAGGCCCCGCTGCACAGCGAGGGCATGCCGGCGCCGATCGCATCGACTGCACCCTCCAGCGGCGTCCCGCTGTTCGAAACTGCCCACGCCGCAACACCTGTCGAGGTGCCGCCCCCAGTCGCTCCCCGCCCGACGCCCCTCAGACCGTCGTCGCCACCCCAGCCGCACCCACGGCACCCGTCATGCCATCGACTGCCGCTGCGGCACCCATCGCGCCCGCCGGCCCGCTGCCCGCCTACGGCGCCGACCTTCGTCCTGCTGCCGCAACCGCTCCGGCCGGCCCACCGCCAATCCTGTCTGCCACACCCGGCTCGGCCCCGGTCAACCCCGCCAACGCCAACCCGCTCAACCAGCCCGCCGTAGTCCGTCATCAACCACCACCAACCACACCACCGTCGGCTGCGGGTCTGACCGAAAACGCCGTCACCGCAACGGCCACCGGTGCAATTGCCGGTGCCGGCGCCACCCAGACGCAGGCCCAGCAGCGCCTGCAACGACTCCTCGACGCCGTCGCACGTCAGGAACCCAAGCTGCGCTGGGCAATCGGCGACCGCGATGACGGCGCCACCGTGCTCACCACCGACCTCGCCAGTGGCTGGATCCCGCCCCAAGTCGAAATCCCCACCGGCGTAACACTTCTCCCACCTGGTCAGCGCCGTCCCAGCCTTTCCGCCATGCTTGGCGAGACCACCCTCACCGCCGCCTACACCCCAGGCCAGTACATCCCTGACAGCACGAACACCGAGCCAGTCATTATGTCCATCCGCGCCCGCCGGACAGCTGACGTCGAAGAGCTGGGATGGGAGCTCTCCCAGGCCACCAAGTGGCGCGACGGTCTACCCCGCCTCGCCCACACCCTCGCCAAGGCCGCCTCCACCGGAACCGGATACCTCGACTCCGAGGCCGAGCTCCTGCATGAACACCTGGCCGCCGTCACCACGCAGGTCCTGACTGACTACCCGGACAAGGTCGACCCGGTTATGGTCGGCAACTGGCAGCTGCTGGCCACCATCGATGCGCTGATCAAGGACGAAAAGACCGCTGCCAACTACCACTTGGCCTGGTTTCAGACCCTGAACCTGGCGACCCGGAGGGAGGTGCACCAGTGAGCGGTGGTCAACTCAACGCCAACGCAGACCAGTATCTGCAAGCCAACGGCATGAACGTGCCTCCGCCCCCGATCACGTCGGATCCCCTTGTGGCGGGAGCGGTCCCGATCGAACAACTCCTGCGTGTCCTCGGACTGGCTGCCAATCTCGGTGATCCCAAGGACAACAGCGAGAGCCTGGAAGAGCACGCCAGACGCGATGCCAAGACCGCCGAGGCTGCCGCCAAGTTCCCCGCTCAGGACGAGGACGCATCGGCGGAAATGAAAGGTGTTGCGGGGCAAGGCGAGGCGAGCCAGATGGCCCAGGAACTACCGCAGATGGCCTCCGGCATCGCGGGCGCCTTGGCGGGTGCGATGGGCGGGGCCCTGCAGCCGCTGACCCAGATTCCTCAACAGGTCGCCCAAGGCGCACAGCAGGCCATGCAGGCCGGCATGGGCATGATGCAGCAGGCCGGCGGGTCGGCCGCCCAGCTCGACAAGGCCAGCCTCTCCGAGCTCCCCTTGGACGAATACGGCGCCGACATAGGCGAACTGGGGGCCGGCGGTGGTGGCGAGGCCGGACTCGGCAGTGGGGGCGGCGGTGGACTCGGCGGAACCGCCCCGACCGCGATGCTGGGTCCGCCCCCGGTGCCCTCGGCGGGCACGTCCCCCTCGTCGGCACCTGTCATGGCGACCCCGCCACCGGCAGCACCGGCACCGTCGTCCACCCCGGCCGGCGGAATGTCTGGTATGCCAATGGTTCCGCCGGGCGCCATGCACGGCGCAGGCGGTTCGGAGAAGGACGCCAAGGCCGACACCAAACGGGTGTCGGTACCCACCGTCAAGAACGGCGCCCCCGTCCAGGGCCGCATCACGACCCCGCCGCCGGCACCGCCTCAGATCGTGAAGAAGGTCGACGGCGAGCCGGTGGCCACCAAGCGCATCATCGTGCCCAACAGCTCAGATTGATGGCGCGAGAACAAGGGCGAGTGAACGCCCGCCACCAGGATTCAAGAGTCAGGTTGACAGGCTACCGCTCTGAATCGGGTTGTCGGTCCGAAGGAGTCGCGGCGACGATCCGATCACCCAGTTTGATGTAGTTGGTTCGGAAGAATGCCCAAACGACTGCAACCAAGATGAGGACTGCGTAGGTGGCAACCGCCACGCCTAGTCCTCGTGGCACGAGCGATGCGGAGCCGACGGCACCACCAATCGTCCAAGTAGCCCAGTACCACCTTCGCTCGCAGCGGGGTGTGCGGGACACTATCACTGCGACGAGGCCGCCGAGCATCACCACGATTCCGATGGCAAGTAGTGCCGTTGACCAAGTCGGCATCGATAATTCAGTTGCCGAACGCGTTGTCAAAAAGCCCTCCAACCCGCTTGCCCGCCCATTCGCCGCCAGCGGCAAGCCCGACGCTCGCAATCACGGCAGCCACAAAAGTACCTTCCGGCCCGACCACGGAGCCAGCGGCGACCGTGGCTGCCCAGGCGCCGAAGGCGCCGGCGCCTGCACTGCCCGCGAGCCCGCCGATTGTTTCACCCGGCTTCGCGCCGTGGGACATGTCGTTGAGCGCCAGTACGCTATCGATCACTGTGCCCGCTGTCCCGAGATGCTTACCGACCTTGAGTAGCACTTTGGCATCATCCGCAGTGAGTACGTCGGGTACGTAATGTCGACCATTCGAGGCGCTGTCGGCCATACCCTTGATACCGGCGCCTGCCCCAGCAAGCAGCCCTGAGTCGTGCCTCATTAAGTCTGACCATGGGACGCCACCGGCGACTTCGCTCACGGTCCGAGCAGCGCCTTGCGGTGACATCCCCTGGGCTACGAGGGTATCAACAGCCCGCTTGACCGTTATCGAGCGTCCGAACTGCTCACCGTCATCGAGCTGTTGCGTCGTTTGGTCAACTGTCATCGGCGGCAGGCCGTACAGCCCTTGCTCGAGTTGCCGTTGCAGCTCCAGCCTGCCCCGTGCCCGCGTGCGCGCATCCCCGCCAAGAATGGGATCCGTCGGCAACGGCCCGACGAAGTGCGCCATCCCGAAATCGTCGAGGCGTTCACCGGCCAGCCGCCGGGCTTCGGCATCGGCGGCCGGATTCGTCGCGGTGGCGAAGTCACGCAAACGCGCTGCGGCGTCCGCCTTTTCCTGGGTCATCGGCCCGCCGCTGTTGACCAGCGCTTCGTCCCTGGAGCGCTGGTTCGCGTCGTAGTGGTCGGTGGATTCTCGGCCACGTTGCTCCGGCCCGAGTTCGCCGTCGCCGTCGACATCCTCGATCGGCGCGGGGTCGTAGCCGTGTTCGGCGCGCAGGTCCGTCAACGACGCCTCAAGCTTGGCACCGTAATCGTCACGCAGCCCCTCGACCTGATGCAGCACGGCGGATGTCACCGAGATCGCGTTGTCCTCCAACGCCGAGGTGTCCTGTTCGTTCGCCAGTGCGTGGTCGATCAATGCGTCGATGTAGTGCAACTCGGTGTTGAGGGGTTCTATCTGCATACTGGAAAAGCGCTGTGCTTCAGCAAGGTTCGCGGCGATGTCGGACAGGCCCGCACCGATCGCGGGCAGCTGGTCACGCTGGACCATCAACCGGGTGGTCGCGCGTTGCACCTCGGTGCTGTCGTTGATCGGATGCTCGCCGTTCTCCCGATTCCACGCTGCCCGGAACCGCGCCTGCGCCTGCTCGAATTCGGCATACGTCGCGGCCGTGCAGGCACCGGCATTGAAGAATGCGCGGCCCAAATCGGCGATCGCACCAGGATCTCCGCTCTGCATCGTCTCGTCGACCCGCCAGGGATCGCCCCCGGCCTCACCGATGAGAGCCCCGATACCGATGTGGGTCAGGCTCGGGTATTCGGTCACAGCACCGAACGCAAGACCTCGGCGTTGCGTTCCTCCATATCGACGAACACCGACGCGGTCTTGTGCCCCCTGTCGCCCAGCACTCCGAGGAGACTTTCGTGCGCGCGGAGCCGCTGAATATGATTGCTGTGCGCCTCGGCCAGGGCGCCGTGAAATGACTCCGCAGCCGGGAAATCGCCAAAGATACCCGACGCCGCACTGACCCGATTCAGCAGGTCAGCGCCCTGCATAGCCAGTGCGGCCGCGCGATAGGACCGGTTCGCGCCGGAGCGCATCTCACCCACATCGACCTGCACCAAACACCCCCTAGCAAGTTAACTGTCGGCTTGAGGGTACTACGTCATGTGTGCCGGTCAACTCACCCAATTCGCCCAGGAATGCGGAACAACAATGAGTAACTTCGGATCGTGAAGAAGGTCGACGGCAAGCCGGTGGCCACCAAGCGCGTCATCGTGCCCAACAGCTCACCGGCGAGCGAGCAGTCCGACGACAGCAAGTCCTGAGCTACACCCAGAACTGGTTCATCGACTGGGCGTACTTGTCGTTGTTGGTCAAAGTGCCCAGATTCAAAGCCAATTCGATGGTGCGCTGCAGGCTGTAGTGGTTGTAGTAGTCGGTCGCGATGAACGCCCCGCCGCGCATCGGATTGGGCCCGGACATCGCAGCCTGGTTCGGGATCACAACCATCACCACGTGGTTGCCCTCGTTGCCGATGCCGAACGAGATGTTGTTGTAGTCCTCGTCGAAGGTCAGGAACACCGCGCTGGGATCGCTGGACGACCAGAAGCTGGAATTCATGATCGTCGACATCGTGCTCTGCACGAACTGATCGCCGGCCGCCACGTTGTACTGGTGCGTGGTGAGCTGGCTGAACGCCCAGTTCAGAATCGCCGGAAGTCCGCTCGTCGGGCCCTCCATATTGGTGGCGTCGTCAGCGGCGATCCAGTTGAACCGCGCGATGCTGCTTGGGTTTCCGTTGTTGAGATCGGTCTGCAGCGCCGAGATGTCGCGGATCCGGCTGTTGACCAGCGCCGTCTGCGAGTAGATGTTGTCGAACGCCAGGAACGGCGTGCGGTCATTCGGTGTGGTGTATCCGCCGCCGCCGTCCTGGTAGGCAGCCCAGGTCAGCGTCGGATTGGCACTGATCAGGTTGGGCTGATCGAAGCATTGCGAGGCGCAGTTGTAGTTCAGGCCGAAATCGGACCCGCCGAGGATCGGCCAGTAGTTCGGCATGCTCGGGTGGGTCAACGCGTAGTAGTTCTGCGCGTACCCGTAGGCGTTGACGAGGCTGTTGATGTACGGCGCATTGGGGCTGCCGATGATGTCACCCACGCCGTGGTTCTCCATGTACACGAGGAACACGTGCTTGAGCGCGCCGACGTTGGAGTCGGGCACGGTCAGCGCCTTCGGAGACACATCGGTCGAGGCGATGCTGAACGAGACGTTGTCGGCGTAGGCGTTGTTGTAGTTGCCCAGCACGGGGTTCAGGTCGGTGAACGAGACCACCACCTGGGCGCTGCGGGTGCCGACCGGAATGATGCCGGTGGTGTTGCGGCTTTGCAGTCCGGTCTGCAGCCAGCGGTTCAGCGCGGTCACCGGTCCGATCTCGGCGCTGCTGATATAGGCGTTGTTGCCGTCGAGGAAGTCGACCTTGACCGACGCCCGCGACGGGTCGATCAGGTAGCCGCCCAGATCCGCGCTCAAGGCGAAGGCCACCCCACCCCGCTGAGTGTCGATGGCAGTCGCCGCGCCTTTGAGGTCGACGACCTGGGTCAGTGACGAACTCGCCACGTTGCCGCCGCCGAAGAACTGGTCGCCCCCGTCGGCCGGTGTCGTCTGCGGAAAGCTCAGGAACGGCGGCAGGGTCAGGCCCTGGGTGCCCAACAGCCCGGGCAGACGGCGCAACGTGCCGTACTCGATCACCGTCGGCGTGCCCGTCACCGACCAGCCGGGAACGGACACCGAGCTGTACCCCGACAGTGACGGATCTCCGGATTCCGCGCCCGAGTTGACCAACAGGTTGCCGCTGCTGAGGATGGGGTCCGGCGCTATCTCGACGGCGGCGGTGCGCGTGGTGCTCACCGAGATATGCCGTGCGGTGTGCCCGACCTCGCGGCGCACCACTTCCGCGACGGCCGCCGCCACCGCCTGGGCGGGTCCCACGGGGTCTTGCGGACTTCCCGTCGCACCTCCGGCCGCATACGCGCGCCTGATCACCTGCCGCGGGGCAACTGCCGTCGCGGTCGGCGAGGAGGAACCGGTGTTCGCCGACGTCGACGATGCTGGGTTGCCCGCGGCCCGAGTGTGACCGGTCGACGGCTTGGCCGAGGATCCCGCCGAGCCCCCGGTGTCTGCGCTACCCACGGCCGGCGTGGCCAGGGCGATCGCCATACCCGCACCAAGTGCAACCGCTAAGCCGCCGACGCGACCCACATACCAGGCACAACCCATGATGATTCCCTTCGCCGCCGGCACCGCTCCCACAGCGATTGGACACCATCAGCTCAGCCAAGGTCTGAAGAATTGACAACGCCGTCGCGAATAGTGCCCGCTACGTTGGATTGATGACGTCGCGAAGCCGACCCACATCGCCACGGCGGTGCAACGAGCTTCGAGCCACCGTGGCGTTACTGTCGGCGGTGCGCCGCGAAGCCGCCGGCAATCCGGCCGAGCCGAACCCTTGCGCTGGGCACCGCGTGCGGGCACGGTCACACGGCGGGGCAAGCTAGACCCCACCGAGACGAAGGGAGACACCCCGCGTGAGCCAGCCGCAACGCGACAACATGCTGATCGTCCACTGGCATGACCTGGGCCGCTCGCTCGGCGCCTACGGACACCCGGGTGTGTCGAGCCCGCGCCTGGACCAGCTCGCCGCCGAGGGCATTCTGTTCACCCGGGCGCACGCCACCGCCCCGCTGTGCTCACCGTCGCGGGGTTCGCTGTTCACCGGCCGCTATCCGCACAGCAACGGTCTGATCGGGCTTGCTCATCACGGCTTCGAATACCGCCCAGGTGTGCGCACGCTCCCCCAGATTTTGCACGAGCACGGTTGGTACTCGGCCCTTTTCGGTATGCAGCACGAAACCTCTTTCCCCGCCCGCCTCGGCTTCGATGAGTTCGACGTCTCCAACTCCTACTGCGAGTACGTGGTCGAACACGCCCAGCAGTGGCTGACCAAGAGTGCGCCCATCGAGCAGGGCACCCCGTTCCTGTTGACCGCCGGCTTCTTCGAAACCCACCGGCCTTACCCGCACGACCGTTACGAGCCGGCAGACACCGCCGACGTCGAGGTACCCGACTTCCTGCCCGACACCCCAGAAGTCCGCGGTGACCTCGCCGACTTCTACGGCTCGATCGCCGTCGCGGACGCCGCCGTCGGCAGACTGCTCGACACCCTCGCCGCCACCGGTTTGGACCAGACCACCTGGGTGGTCTTCATGACCGACCACGGCGCGGCGTTCCCCCGCGCGAAGTCGACCCTCTACGACGCCGGCACCGGCATCACGCTGATCATCCGTCCGCCGCGTCGCCTGGGTCTTGGCCCGAGGGTTTACGACGAGCTGTTCAGCGGGGTTGATCTGCTTCCGACCCTTCTGGAGCTCGTCGGGATCGCGCCCGGGGACGACATCGAGGGCCTGTCCCACGCCTCCAATCTGATTGCCGCCCAGAGCATTCCGGCCGAGATTCGCGATCACGTCTACACCCAGAAGACGTATCACGACTCCTACGATCCGATCAGGGCCATTCGTACCAAAAGGTACAGCTACATCGAAAACTACGCTCAGCGACCGCTTTTGGACCTCCCGCTGGACATCGAGGAGAGCCCGTCGGGTCAGGCGGTGGAAGCCTTCATCACCGCACCGCGTCCGGCGCGCGAACTCTACGACCTGATCGCGGACCCCACCGAGTCGATCAACCTGCTCACCGACGGGACCAACGCTGACGCCGAGGCCATTGCCGGCGAACTGGCGGTACGGCTCAACCAGTGGCGTCAGGAGACCGGCGACGTAATCCCCTCCGAGTTCGCCGGAAGCCGGATCGCGGCGCGCTACACCGAGACCCACTTCGCCATCAACGGACTGAGGCTGACCAGCAGATCGGCGATCGCAGTCGAGCGCGGCATCGACGACGAAGTTGGCTCAGCACAATAATTTTCGTCATAGCGAGTTTAACTTCGCTGCCCGGACGGCTGCACGCGGCAACGGTTAGGCTCACCGCATGCCTGACCCCCGCACGGCCTATCTGGTGCTCGCCTCCCAGCGCAGCGGCAGCACGTTGCTGGTCGAGTCGTTACGCGCCACCGGCGTCGCCGGCGAACCACAGGAGTTCTTTCAGTACCTGCCGGACACCAGCATGTCGCCGCAGCCCCGGGAGTGGTTCGCCGACGTCGGGGACGAATCGGTCCTGCGTCTGCTCGATCCGCTGATCGAGGGCAAACCCGACCTGGCGCCCGCCGAGATCTGGCGCGACTACATTCGCACGGTCGGCCGCACCCCCAACGGAATCTGGGGCGGCAAGCTGATGTGGAACCAGACATCGCTTCTGCTCAGCCGCGCCAAGGACCTGCCCGACCGTTCCGGAACCGGGCTGTTGTCGGCGATCCGCGATGTCGTCGGGAGCGACCCCGTGCTGATCCACGTCTACCGGCCCGACGTCGTGTCACAGGCGGTCTCGTTCTGGCGGGCGGTACAGACCCGGGTCTGGCGCGGCCGGCCCGACCCGGTCCGCGACGCCAGGGCCGAATACCACGCCGGGGCCATCGCACACGTCGTCACGATGTTGCGCGCCCAGGACGAGGGATGGCGCACCTGGTTCGCCGAAGAGGACGTCCATCCGATCGACGTGCCGTACCCGGTGTTGTGGCGCAACCTCACGCAGGTGGTCGCCCAGATCCTCGAGGCTCTCGGCCAAGACCCGCGGCTGGCACCGGCACCCGTCCTGGAACGCCAGGCCGACCAGCGCTCCGACGAGTGGGTCGAGCGCTACCGCGCCGATGCCGAACGGCAGGGCCTCCCCACCTGACCCACGGACCCACAGCAGCTTCCCGGGCGCGTCTGGCACCGCGTGTGCGTGACCTTGCGATGGCCCCGCTTCGCGCTGCTTGGCCTGGTTGCCGCCACCGCCGCCCTGTACCTGTGGAATCTGTCGATCAACGGCGGCTGCACTGGTTTCCGGGCAATCACATCCTGCACGTCAGTCAGCCGGAGTACTTGCGGCGCACCAACCGTTTCCTGGGTCCGCTGATGTGGGATCAGCCGGAGGCGCGTCTCAGTTCTTGACCGCGCGGACCAGCCGCACGCTGTCGATCATGTTGCTCTCGTCGGCCTCCGGCGGCGGCACCGCGCGTCCGTTCGAGATCAGGTAATCGCTCAGGGTGGTTTCGGTGGCGGTCCAACTCCGGTCGGAGAACCATTGTGCGGCGGGGGCGTGCTGCTCGTTGTAGATCATCTGCCACCATTCGCCGCGGTGGTCGGGTATCTCCTTGCCCTCCTCGCGCTTTGCGCTGAAGGCAGCGTTGTCCATTGGCCTGCCTTCTTCGATACCGACGTGGCTGCCGCTTGCAGCCAGCGAGTCGATACCGGTGAACAGTTGCGCCTGGGCGGTCGCGGGAAGATAGACCAACAGACCCTCGGCAATCCACGCCGACGGTTCATCGGGCCGGAAACCACTGTCCCGCAGTGCTTGCGGCCATTCGTCGCGCAGGTCGACGGCGACCTCTCGCCGCTCAGCCTTGGGCGCGTCACCGTGGGCGGCCAGCGTCTCGCGTCGGAAGTCCAGCACCTGGGGCTGATCGAGTTCGAAAACGATTGCGCCGGGCGCCCACTCGAGCCGGTACGGGCGTGAGTCCAGGCCGGCGGCCAACAGCACGATCTGGCGGACGCCGGCTGCGGTGACGTCACGGAAGTAGGCGTCGAAAAATCGGGTGCGCGCCGCCTGGAAATTGACAAAGTGTCGTCCAAAGTCCGGCGTCTGCAGCGGATGCTCAGGCGCGGCCCCGTCCAGCAGGGCGGCCCATGGGCCGCCGGCAGCCCGACAGAACACCTCCGCGTAGGAGTCGACAGCCAGCGGGTCGGGCTTCTGCGCCTCCAGTGCTCGTGCGGCCGCGACGAGCAAGGCCGTCGAGCCGACGCTGGTGGTGATGTCCCAGGTGTCGTTGTCAGATCGCACGACCGCGAGAGTACGCGCCGATTCTGACAGTTCTCAGACCAGCGGGCGTCCGGTGCGGATGTGCCAATCGAGGTCGTGCAGCAGCACGTTGAACGGGAGCGCCCGCACGAATCGTGGTGCGAGGTTGTTGGCGAAGCCAATGCCGCCTGGCTGTTCACTGATCGTCACTGGCGCCTCACCTGCCGTTTAATCTGAAAGCGAGCGTTTCCGGATATCGCCGGTTGCTCGATGATTCGAAACGGAAACGATGTTCGTGCCATCGGTTTGACTACTGAATCCGGCAGCGGCCTCGTCGGATTGGCGACATGCCGGACTCAGTAGGTGACCGTTTACCGCGACGCACGGAGCCCGCGGGTCGCCCGATTACTTCGCGTCGTCACCCGAGCTACCCGGTGACGCAGGCCCCTGCTTCTTCGTGAAGATGTCCTTCAGTTTTTCGCCGGCCTCCCGCAGTTTTTCGCCGGCCTCCTCCGCCACCTTTTCGCCGGCCTCCCGCAGTTTTTCGCCGGCCTCTTTTAGTTTTTCGCCGGCCTCCTTCAGCTTTTCGCCGGCCTCCTCCGCCACTTTTTCGCTGGCTTCCCGCAGTTTTTCGCCGGCCTCCTTCAGTTTTTCGCCGGCGTGTTCAGCGCTCTTGTCACCGGAAACCTCACCGACCGCTTCGTTGGCCGTACCGCCAAGCTCAGGGAGCTTGTCTGCCGCGTTATCCGAATCGCTCACTTGCCTGCCTGCTCCTCATTTACGGGAATCGACCGGGTGGCCGAAGCCTCGGGCTGAGGCTACCGCGTCTTCACGGTGTCCGTCGGGTCAAAGCTTCCGCGAAGGCCCCAACGCGGGCAAGGACTCAAACGCTGCGACTTGCATCGGTCCTTCGACTCGCTCTCGGTTGGGATTAATCGCCGGCGGTTTCCTGCTCGTCGAGGTACTCAGCAGTATGGACAGCCGCTGCCTCTCAACGCCTGGCGCCGTCTCTGCCCGATCCGGGCCGCGCCACAAACGGTGACATCATGGACAGGGTGCCCGCCGTATCCAGCGCTTTCGCCTCCGACAACGCCGCCCCCGCACACCCGAAGGCCCTCGAAGCAATCCTGGCCGCCAACCACGGCACCATCCCGTCCTACGGCAGTGACCCGATCACCCAGCGCGCGGCTGATCGCATCAAAGAGACCTTCGCCTCCCCCGCCGCCGACGTCTTGTTTACCTTCACCGGCACCGGCGCCAACATCATCGCGCTGGCCTCCGCGGTCCGACCCTGGCACGAGATCCTCTGCAGCGACGTCGCGCACGCCCTGCTCGATGAGGCCGGCGGTCCCGTCCTGGTCTCGGGCGCCAGCCTGCTCGCGCTGCCCAGCGACGACGGCATCATCGACCCGGCCCTGTTGGATCGTCGCATCACCCGCCGCGGTGACGTGCACCACTCCCAGCCGCGCATCGTCACCATCACCCAGTCCACCGAGAACGGCCGTGTCTGGCAACCCGATGCAATCGCGGAGTTCGTCGATCACGCCCACGACCTCGACCTGCTGGTCCACGTCGACGGCGCCCGCGTCGCCAATGCCATTGCCGCCCTCGGCGTCCCACCGGCACAAGCCGTCGGGGACGCCGACATCGTCACCATCGGCGGCACCAAGAACGGCATGCTGTTCGGCGACGCGATCCTGGTGCGCCGCCCCGAACACTTCACCGGCATCGAGTTCGTCCAGAAACAGATCGGCCACCTGGCCAGTAAACACCGTTACGTATCAGCACAATTCGACGCCATGCTGGCCGACGGCGCCTGGCTTCGGGCCGCCGCCCACGCCAACGCCATGGCCGCCCGGCTCAGCGCCGGCATCACCAGCCTCGGCCTGCATCTGAGCTCCCCCACCGAAGCCAACGAGGTGTTCGTCGACCTCCCGTTCGAGGCGCTGACCGCCGTGCGGGAACACTTCGCTGTCCACGCGCCCGACCCGCACAAGCCGGCGGTAAGGTTCGTCTGTTCGTGGGCCACGACCGACGACGACGTCGACGCCGCACTACGAGCACTGTCGGAAGCCCAGGATCGCATCATCTAGGGAGCGACGGGATGTCAGTCACCACGGTGTATCCGGCCGGTAATCCCGCGCAGCCGCACCACCTCCGCGGTCACCGGGTCCAGCGACCGCAGCCGCGGACTGCGTAGCGTTGCGGGCGCTGCTGTCCGGCCTGTTTTCGTGGCTCTGACGCATTCGCCGTGCACGGCCTACCGCCGAATGGCACGGACTACATGTCGCAGCTTCCCATTGCGGGAATTCACTTCGGGGCGCTGGTCGGCCAGCTCGATCGTCACCGGACCGGCTCCCTGGGCGGCGATGAAACCTGTGAGCCGTCGGTTTACCTCCGTCCACACCGTGGACCGGTCGCTGCTGGCATCTTCGTCAAATCGGATGGTGAGGCCTGCGGGCGCGGTCTGGAGGATCTGATAGCGCAACACACCGGGTGTCTCCTCGACCACGGTGGCGATTGCCATGGGAATCAGCACCACCTCACCGCCCTCTCGCGCAGGGAGTTTCAGCAGCTCGTCGGTCCGTCCCTCCGGCGTCACCGTCGGCAACGGACTGCCGCATGGGCACGGATCGGCACCGATGACGACACTGTCGCCCATCTCGTACCGGATCAGCGGCTGAACGTAGTTGGCCAGGTTGGTCAGCAGCAGCGAGTCGGATCGCTGCCCGGCCGGCACGACTTCGCCGGAGGCGTCGATGGGCTCGACGAGATACCAGTCGGTGTTCAGGTGCAGATTGCCCACGCGACAGGGCAGTGACAGCGGCGTGGCTTCCGAAGCATTGTAGGTCTCGGTCACTGTGCAGCCGAACACCTCCCGTGCGCGCTGTCGCACGCTGGGCAGCAGCAGTTCACCGCCGCTGGAGATGACGAGCGGATGGATGTTGAGCCGCCCAGCCTCCTGCTCGCCGATGAGCACACTGAGCGCGCTCGCATAGGTGCCCAGCAGCACCGGTTGGAATTCGTTGAGGTTGGCGACGAGTTCCGGCAGGGGATCAAGTACCGAGAAGAAGCGAGAGTAGCGGCGCCGCACCGGATGTGCGCGCAGCCGACGTTCGAACATCACGGTCGACACGAAATGCCCGCCGGTGGCGAACACCGCGGCTTGGCGCGCCCCGCGGCCGAGGACTCGAAGGAGCAGCCCTGGCGGCAACACCCCGGCCGAACGGGCATAGGTCAGCCCGAACATGACCGCCATCGCCCGACGATCCTGGATCAGCAGCGCCGGCTCGGCCGTCGACCCGGACGTGGTGAAGACGACGTATTCGCCGAACAGGTCCCGTCCGATATTGGCGGGATCGGCAACGAACGCCGAGACACCGGTCCTCGTCAACCGGGGATCGGTCACCCACTCGTCGAAGCGGGCCATCAGTTCAGCCTTGGACACCGCCGGAAGCGACGGCAGGGCGGCCAAACTCACCGGACCATCAGGGACACCCCGGTAGTGCTCGGCGTAGAACCCCGAATGAGTGCGGGCGTGCGCGACCAGCGCCTGCAACCGTGGCGGTTGTCGGGCCGCGACCGCCCCGGCGCCCCCATGCGTGGTCCGCCAGGCGTCCCAGGCAACCCCGAAAGCCTTCATACCGCCACCAACGTACGACACAAGCAGCGCCATGGGGGTCCCGGTGCTATTGGACGGTTTGTCGGCTCAGGGGGCGGCGCGGCGGCTGACGGCCGACGGGCCCGGGCCGGACCACCAGGCCGGCTGTATCACCAGACGCGAGCTGCAGACCATGCCTGCCGAGGATCTGAGCTCAACATAGATCCGGCTCTGTTCGGTGGTCTTCGAGGCCGAGCAGATCGATCCCAAGGTCATGGACGCGTCGCCGCGAGGCGTCGACGAACCCATATTCGGTCCACGGGTACTGGCGATTGCTTGCCGGCAGGGGGCGTCGGTGCTCGCGACGACGATCTGTGTCTACCCGTGGGCCATGTGGAGCCATCACGGCGACGACGTGGTGCGTTCCGTCACCTTCGCGACGCTTCTCATCGGCAACGTAGCCCTCATCTTAGTGAACCGCTTCTGGCGGCTTACTATGTGGCGAACCTTCCGGGAGCGTCGCAACGCTGCGCACAAGTGGATCTTCGCGGGCGCCCCTGCCTTTCTCATCCTGATCCTGACGGTGCCGGCGTTGCGCCACGCCTTCAACTTCAGCCCGCTGCCACCACTCGGCTGGCTCATCGCGGTGGGCGCCGGTGTTTCCGGCGTCGCGTGGTTCGAGATCTACAAAGCCGTTGCCACCCGTCGGCCGAAAGTAGTGTGAAATCATGAAAAAAGTCCCAGCGGTCTCGGTGGGTCTGCAGATCGGCACGCAACCTCCGCTGAGCGCGCTGCGTGCCTTTCTGCTCGGAGCGCGGGTGATGCGACTCGACTCGGTGATGGTCATCGACCACTTCCAGAACATCTTCCCCACCGCGATCTGGGATCGCGAACTGACTTGGCTTGCCGCGCAACGCTCAACCCCGCACGAATTCTTCGACTACCAGGTCCTGCTGGGCCATCTCGCCTCCCGCGTCGGGTCCCTACGGGTGGGAGTGGGGGTAACCGAACCCATCCGGCGCCATCCACTGGTCATCGCCCAGGCAGGGCTCCGGCGTTGTTGATTTACGGGTCCGTGACCTGGGCTGATGGTTATTCGGTGACACGCCGTCGAGGCTGGTGGGCAGGCACGGGCGGTCCGAGGACGATGGAGTTGCTCAGACCTCATCGATCACTCGGAGTTGCCCGTGCCTGCCCTGTCAGTATCACCCGTGGACTCGATCACCGAGGCGTTGGCTCGCTGGCAATCCGGCGAACGCGTCCGTGTGCTGCGCACCGAGCTGTTGGACGTGCTGGCGCAGGTTCCTGATCCACGTGATGCACGTGGCGTGAGGTACTCATTGATGGCGCTGTTGGCGGTGGCGATCCTGGCTACGGCGGCCGGCATGCGCTCCTACGCGGGGTTCGCCACGTGGGCAGCGAGTGCACCGCAGGATGTTCTCGCGCAGTTGGGTATTCGGTATCGACGCCCGAGCGAGAAGACGTTTCGGACCGTACTGTCGCGTCTGGATGCCGCCGACCTGGACCGCCGCCTCGGTGCATACTTCACCGCGCTGGCTGTCGCGCAGTCCGCCGCCGGCGACGCGCTGTTGGTGGTGGCGCTGGATGGCAAGACGTTGCGAGGAGCACGCCGCGCCGGAGCGGCGGCGGTCCATGTGGTGTCGGTGTTCGCCCATCACGCCCGGCTGGTGCTCGGGCAGCTCGCCGTCGCGGACAAGAGCAACGAAATACCCTGCGTCCGTGCGCTACTCAGACTGTTTGGGCACGTCCGGCTCCTGGTGACCATCGACGCAATGCATACCCAGACCAAGACCGCCAAGCTGATCTGCAGCACCCTGAAATCCCACTACCTGATGACGGTGAAGTCGAATCAGCCCAGCCTGCTGGCCCGCATCAAGGCCATGCCGTGGGCGCAGGTGCCAGTTACCTTCGCCGAGCCGTCCGAACGCGGTCACGGCCGCATTGAAACACGAACACTCAAGACACTGACCGCATCCCGCGGAATCGGGTTTCCCTACGCCAAGCAGATCGCCGAGGTCACCCGTGAACGGGTCGTGACTGCCACCGGTGTTCGCTCGATCGAGACTGTCTATGCCATCTGCAGTGTTGCGTTCGAACAGGCCCCACCCAAGCTGATCGCCTCCTGGCTGCGCCGGCACTGGGGCATCGAGAATTCGGTGCACTGGGTACGTGATGTCAGTTACGACGAGGACCGCTCGACCGTGCGCACCGGCACCGCGCCCCAAACCATGGCCGCTCTACGTAACACCGCCATGAATCTGCACCGCCTCGCCGGAGCCACCAACATTGCCGAAGCCTGCCGCACAACGGCATTCAGCAGCAACAACGCCCTGCAACTCTTCACGAATCCACATATCCCCAGCTCACAGGCATGCTAATCAACAACGCCGGAGCCCTGATCGCCCAGGCCATGATGACGCTGTCACATCTGACCAAGCGCGCCCCCATCCTCGGCATCGGGGCTGGCGAACGGATGAACATCGATCCCTACGGCCTGGACCCCTCCGATCCGGTCGGCCGCTTGGAGGAGGCGTTACAGATCATCCGTCAGTGCTTCTACGGGTCAGGACCGATCACGTTCTCCGGCAAGCACTTCAAGCTCGAGCGGGCGACGATGGACCTCAAACCGGCCAGCGGACGGACTCCGCAGATCTGGGTTGCCGGACACGGTCGGCGCATGCTGGGTTTGACGGGACGCTACGGGGACGGGTGGTATCCGACTGTCGTGGCCTCCCCCGACGAATACGCCACCAAACTGGAGGCCGTGCGGATCGCGGCCCGCAACGCCGGGCGCGACCCGGGCTCGATCGTGCCGGCCTTGCATCGCTTTCTGGTGGTCGGCCAAGCTGAATCAGAGGTGCGGGCCATGCTGGGCACCAAAGTGATTCGCGCGCTCGGGCTCATGGCACCGGCTGACTTGTGGCGACAGGCCGGGGTGGCGCACCCGTTCGGGGAGGATTTCAACCCCCTCGTCGACTTCGTGCCCGACCGCTATGACCGCCAGACGATGAACGACGCCATCGACGCTGTACCGAACGAGGTGTTGACCGAAGGACCGCTGCTGTGGGGCACCCCCGAGCAAGTGGTGGCGAAGCTTCGGTCATTCCGCGCAGCGGGCCTACGGCACGTGGTCCTGGCGCCGGTCTCAGGGTTGGTGTCCAGGCGTGCTGCCCTCTACAGCCTTCGGGCCACCGGCAAGATCGCCCGCGCGCTCGCCCACTGAGCCGTCGAGGCGGGCGATGAGTTCCGCGACCCGACCGAGCACGAGAGGGAGACATTCGTTGAACAGGAGGTGGTGATCGGTGTCGAACACGATCAGCTCTTTTGCGGGGGCAACGATTCGGGCGAAGACCTGCCGCGTGTAGTCCAGGCTGAACAAGGGGTCACCCCGGCCGGCGACGACCACGATGGGACATGTGATGGTGCCATTGCGGACGCCACTCATGTCGGCGGTCAGCAGGTCGGCCAGAAAGACAAGTGGGTAGGTACGCAGGCTCAGCGGGTCCATCAAGAATTGCTCGGCGGTCCAGGGCTCACGACAGACCCGAGTCATGTCGAGGTAGACGCTGAAGGAGATCGGTAGCCGGGGCACGAACTTGGCCAGCACCCGTAACCCTCGCATCGCCGGATGGTAGGCACCCTGCAGGAAGGGTGGAAACCGCGACACCGTGATGGAAGCGGGGAGTTCGGGATCGAGGATGTTGTGAGCCACCACGCCGGCCAGCTCACGGTCGCGTGTCGCGACGATCATCGCCAGCACTCCGCCTTGACTGGAGCCCACGACCACGGGCCATCGGCCGAATCGCGCACGTGCCCACGATGTTGCGTCCAGTGCGTTGGCGACCAGACTCTCCAAGCGCAGGAGCCGCCCAACGCGCGGGCTTTTGCCGTGGCTCTCGAGATGGACCCCCACGACGTTGATGCCCCGAGCGGCAAGGCCATCGCAGAACTCCTCATAGAACAGCGGATGGGTCATGGTTCCGGGCAGGAACACCACGACCGGTCCACCCGACTGGCCACGCCATACCGACAGCACTATCGGCACGCCGGAGGAGATGATTGTCGCCTCCTCGTAGCGCTCCGGATGCTCAACCTCGTTGCGCAGCCGCTGATATCTGTCGCGCATGTCGATCCCTCCGTCGTGGTCCCGCCGACCTCCACGCGGGCACATCGGCAACCCCAGGGTCCGCTTGCTTGGGTTACCAGCACCAGGGCCACAGGTCCCAGACCTGGTAGCCATTTATCATCTCGAAGAAGATGCCGCCCGCGGCGGTCGCCATGTATGTGTGGTCACGGCACGCCGACCCGCCCGCGAACACGTCTGGCATGTGGCCATCCCGATGTTGTTGGGCGAGCCGGGCTTCGTGGTGAACCTCGACGAGTTCGTCGAGGTTCGTCAGCGAAGGACACTTCGACCAGATCGGGCATCACCGGGCCGGCGAGCTGATCGCAGAATCGCACGAAATGCGCTCGACTCACGCGATTCTGCGTCTGCTCGACGTAGCAACCCGACCGCTACTGGATCTCGACCTGGCGCAACTCGCGCTTGAGGATCTTGCCGGTGGGGTTGCGCGGCAGCTCGGCCAGGAAGACCACCTCACGCGGAACCTTGTAGCGCGCAAGGTGTTCGCGCACATAGTTCTTGATGGCCTCTTCGGTGACCTCGGCCTCCCCCTTGAGGACCACGAAGGCCCGCAGCCGCGCGCCCCACTCCGGGTCCTCGACCCCCAGGGCGGTCGCCTCGATGACCTCGGGATGGCCGCTGATGAGATCCTCGACCTCGGCCGGGAAGATGTTCTCGCCGCCGGAGACGATCATCTCGTCATCGCGGCCACTGACGAACAACAGCCCGTTGTGGTCGAAATAACCGACGTCACCGGAGGAGAGCAGACCGTCGATGATCTGTTTGTTGCCGCCACCGGTGTAGCCCTCGAACGGGAAGCTGGTGCCGACGAAGATGCGGCCCACCTCGCCCTGCGGAACCTCTTTGCCGTTGTTGTCGAGAATCTTGATCTTGGTGCCCCTGACAACCGATCCCACCGTGGCGGGGTTCTTCTGCAGCTCCGCCGGCCCCGCGATCGTAGCGAGCGCGACTTCCGTTGAGCCGTAAAGGTTGTAGATCACCGGTCCGAGGGCCTTGAGCGCGCGGGTCGCGAGCTCGGCGCCGAGCTGCGAGCCGGACACGAACACGATCCGCAACGATGACAGGTCGGGCTTGGTGTCCATCTTCTCCAGGGCGTCCAGCATCCGGGAGAGCATCACCGGAACCACCACGATCGCCGTCACCCCATGCTTGGGAATGTCCTCAAGCACGGTGGCCGGCTTGAACCGCCGATGCAACACCAGCGTCGTCCCCATGGTCAGCGCGATCGTCGAATGCAGGTAGCCCAGTGCGTGGAACATCGGCGCCGGCACCGAGGTCACCTCACCGGCCTTGAACGGCACGCTGGAGAGCACACCGCCGATCGGGGCCAGCGTCGGCGGGGCGTGCCGGGTCGCCCCCTTCGGCGCGCCGGTGGTCCCGCTGGTGAGGATGACGATCGACGATCGCTTGGTGGCCTTCGGTGCCGGTGCGGTGCCGCTGCGGGCGATGAGTTCGGCCAGGGTCTCGTCGGTGCTGCCGGACGGCTCGACTTTGTCCGGGTTGGTGCCCAGCGCCCGCAGCTTGCCCAGCGGCGGTGAGGACAGCTTGACGGCCTCGGTGTACTCGTCGTCGTAGATGATCAGCCGAGCGCCCTCACGCTCGGCGACGTCTCTGATCTGGGGCCCGGAGAACTCGGTGTTGAGCATGATCGTGCGCGCGCCGACACGGGCGCAGCCGTAGTTGGCGATGACGAACCAACGGTGGTTGCGCGCCAGGATCGCGACCCCGTCGCCGCCCTTGACACCCATCGCCAGCAGACCGTTGGCCACCGCATTGGCCGCGTCGTCGAGTTCCTGGAACGTCAGGGAGCCCTCGTCGTCGATGACGGCCAGCCGGGTGGGTGTGCGGCGCGCGTTGAGCGCGGGCACCATTCCGATCTCACCCCAGCGGCGGATATCGGCGACCATCCCCGCCAGGTTCTGGGGCGGCTCGAGCCGGAACGCCCCGGATTCGATCATCTTCTGCAGGTAGTGCAGCTCCGCGGCACCCCGTTCGGCAAGGTGCTGAGCTTTCGCCAGGGCCTTGGCGGGCAGGTCGAGGAGACTGGACATGCCCGCCACCTTAGTGTGACTCAGGTCGCAGACCGAGCGGAATGCGCACGTAAGTAGCATGGGTCCATGGAGGTCGACGGCCGCCAGGTCACCATCAGTCATCCGGACAAAGTGGTCTTCCCGGGCGCCGACGGCCGGAACCCGGTCACCAAGCTCGACCTGATCAACTACTACCTGGCTATCGCGGAAGGCGCGCTGCGCGGTGTGGCGGACCGGCCGATGATCCTCAAGCGGTTCGTCAAGGGCATCATCGAGGAAGCGATCTTCCAGAAGCGCGCGCCGGAGAAGCGCCCGGACTGGATCAAGGTCGCCGAGTTGCGCTACGCGCGGGGAACCTCGGCCAAGGAAGCGGTGATCCGCGAGGCCGCCGGTCTGGTGTGGGCGGTCAACCTCGGCTGCGTCGACTTCAACCCGCACCCCGTGCGCTCCGGCGACCTCGACCATCCCGACGAACTGCGCATCGACCTCGATCCGATGCCCGGCGTGGACTGGCCGCAGATCCTCGATGTCGCACAGGTGGCGCGCGAAGTGCTCGAGGACCACGGTCTGACGGCCTGGCCGAAGACGTCGGGCTCGCGCGGGTTCCACATCTATGCCCGCATCGCCCCGCACTGGCCGTTCAAGCGGGTTCGACTGGCCGCCGAGACGGTGGCCCGCGAGGTCGAACGCCGTGCCCCGGAGCTGGCCACCAGCCGGTGGTGGAAGGAAGACCGGCAGGGCGTGTTCGTCGACTTCAACCAGAACGCCAAGGACCGCACGGTCGCCTCGGCCTATTCGGTGCGGGCGACTCCGGACGCCCGGGTTTCGACACCACTGACGTGGGACGAGGTCCCCGGCTGCCGGCCCGAGGCGCTCACCATCGCCACGGTGCCGGGCCGCTTCGCCGAACGCGGTGACCCCTGGGCCGCGATGGACGACGCCGTCGGTTCACTGGACGGGTTGCTGCGGCTGGCCGAGGAACTCGGGCCGGCCGAAAAGCCGCCGAAGGGCAGCAAGCCGCTTATCGCGGTCGCCCGCACCAAGACCCGCGGTGAGGCGATGGCTGCACTAGACCTCTGGCGATCGCGATACCCGAAGGCCGCGGCGCAGCTGCAACCGACCGACATCCTGGTCGACGGAATGCGCGGACCCAGCTCGATCTGGTACCGCATCCGCATCAACCTCGAGCACGTCCCGGCGCCGCAGCGCCCGCCGCAGGAGGAGCTGATCGCGGACTACAGCCCTTGGGAAGGGCACTCAGGCCGTGCCGAACATTGACAACATGAACCGCTTCTCGCGGCGCTCCGGGAAGGCCCTCGTCGTCGACGCTGTCGAATGCCGCTATTGCCGACTGGGCATCGGTAGCCTAGTGCGTTGGCTTACCCGGCGGCTAAGCGCGCGGCAATACCCGGCATCTTCGCCTGTCATGGGGTTGAATGACCCGCACACCCTGGCCTACGACGTCGAAGGCTTGCCCCGTCAGCTACACCGCCTCAACGACCGATGGATGCTCAGCCCGACCACCGGTGGCACCGTCGTCACCGTCATCAGCACCGTCGAGATCGGGCCGAACCGACTTCAGCGGCTTGCCGAACACGCCGTCGCCCGATTCATCGCAAAGCAACTCGACGCGAAGCTCGACGGACTTTCCCACCGATTGGCGGGCCCCCATGTCTGACCGCCCGGACATCGTCATCGTGATGACCGACGAGGAACGCGCAGTCCCGCCGTATGAGTCCGATGCCGTGCTGGCCTGGCGACGGCGGACGTTGTCCGGGCGGAAGTGGTTCGAGGACAACGGGATCAGCTTCGAACACCACTACACCGGTTCACTGGCCTGCGTTCCGAGCCGGCCCACGATCTTCACCGGGCAGTACCCCGACCTGCACGGCGTCACCCAGACCGACGGCATCGGCAAGGTGTTCGACGACACCCGCATGCGCTGGTTGCGCCCGCACGAGGTCCCCACACTGGGCAACTGGTTCCGGGCCGCCGGATACGACACCCACTACGACGGCAAATGGCACAGCTCGCACGCCGACCTGGAGGATGACAACGGCCACCCGCTGGCAACCAACGACGACGACGGGATCGTCGATCCGGTGGCCGTGCAGCGCTACCTCGACGCCGATCCGCTTGCCCCGTACGGCTTTTCCGGCTGGATCGGCCCCGAGCCGCACGGCGCGGGGCTGGCCAACAGCGGGACGCGCCGCGACCCGTTGATCGCCGATCGGGTGGTCGCCTGGCTGACGGATCGTTACGCGCGCCGGCGCGCCGGCGATCCGGACGCGCTGCGGCCCTTCCTGCTCGTCGCCAGCTTCGTCAATCCGCACGACATCGTCCTGTTCCCCACCTGGGTGCGCCGGACTCCGCTGCAGGAGCCCTCGCCGCTCGACCCGCCGCCGGTGCCCACCTCACCTACCGCCGCCGAGGACCTGCGCACCAAACCGGCTGCCCAGATTGCCTTTCGCGAGACTTACTACTCCGGATACGGCCCGGCTGCGGCCATCCAGCGCGCACGGCGGGCTGCACCAGAAGTGGTTCAACCTCTACGACGAGGCCACCCGCGTGCCGTTCGTCATCGCGCGAATCGGTGTGCAGGCCACCACAAGTCGGGTGGTAACGTCCCCCACCTCCCACGTCGATCTGGTACCGACACTGCTGGGCGCGGCCGGTATCGACGTGGCGTCGACGGCAGCGGTGCTGGCCGAGTCCTTCTCCGAAGTGCATCCGCTGCCCGGCCGCAACCTCATGCCGGTCGTCGACGGTGCGGCAGCAGACGAGCACCGCGCCGTGTACATGATGACCCGCGACAACGTGCTCGAAGGTGACACCGGCGCCTCGGGGCTGGCGCGCCGATTCAAGCGGACGGTGAATCCGCCTGCACCGCTTCGTATCCGGATCCCCGCCCACACGGCGGCGAACTTCGAGGGACTTGTGCTCCGGGTCGACGAGTGCGGGGGTGCCGGTCACCTGTGGAAGCTGGTGCGCACCTTCGACGATCCCGCCACCTGGACCGAGCCGGGCGTTCGTCATCTCGCCGCCAACGGCCCGGGCGGTGAGGCCTATCGGACCAGTCCGCTCGACGACCAGTGGGAGCTCTACGACCTCGCCACCGATCCCATCGAGGCGGTCAACCGGTGGGACGACCCCGATCTCTACGACCTCAGGCAACACCTGCGGACGCAACTCAAACAGGTTCGCACCGACGCCGTCCCCGAGCGCAACAACCCCTGGCCGTACGCGACCCGGCGCCCTCCCACGCCCAAGCGCAGGCGCTTCTTCGGCTAACCAGAGCGCGACCGTCCTTGACTGAGCGCGGCGTCGGCTGCTGCACCGGCGTCCCGCTGTGGCGCGCTGGGCTCTACTCGGGAGCCACCTGGTGGCTGTCGACGAACACCAGCGTGCCCTCGTCGAGCAGGACTGCCCATCGGCGGGCGGCGTCCGCGATGTGGGTGTCCCCCAGATCCACGCTGTGGCCCGCCATATCACCGAAGTCCTCGACGATCAGACCGCGAGTTTCGTTGTCGGTGTCGACATATACCCGCACGCGCTGGTCTACCGCGACGGACGGCTCACCGTCCTTGCGGCGCAACACCTTGATCGATTTGGCCATCTCGGCTCTCCTCCCCCTCGGGATTCAGTTGCGCCATTACAGCACGTTCAGGCCCGGTTCGCGCTGGAAATCCGCGGGATGGGCGGCACGATCGACCACAGGACCTCGGATTCCTGCTCGCCTGGGTTGTCCCAGGAGTGCGCGGCGCGTGCCGAGAAGGTGTAGCTGTCGCCGGTTTTCAGCAACGACTCCTGGCCGTCGACCGTCAGGCGAAGACATCCTCGGACGACGAACACGAAGATGGTTTCCGAGTCCAATGTGTATGCGCCGCCGGTACCGCCGCCGGGCTTGAGCACCGAGCGCATCACCTGTAGATTACCTTCGGTTTCCGGGGTGAGCACATACTCGCGAATTCCGCTGCCACCCACCTCGACCGGCGCGCCCAGGCCACCGCGCACCACAGCCGATTCCCGGTAGTCGAACAGGGAACCGGCTGATACTCCGAGGATTTCGCACACCTTGAGCAGGTTCGGCACCGAGATGGTGGTCTGGCCGCGCTCGACCAGGCTGAGGAATCCTTTGGTCAGCCCAGCGCGGCCGGCGACGGCCTCCAGGGTCAGTTCGCGGTCCTTGCGGAGTGCGCGCAGCTTCGGCCCGAGTCGGGTCATCAAGCCGTCGGTGCTTGCGGCGACGTCGTCAGCGGCGGCTGCGTTCCGAGCCATCCGAGCACCTCACCTTCACCTGTCGACCACCCAGCCTTGCGGAGTCGAAGTTTAGCGGTATATAACTTCTATAAGTTTTACATTACTAAACCATCAGGACGGGGCATGAGTCTGTACGCAGTGGTCGACCCCAAGACCGGTGACGTCGTTCGGGAGTATCCGACCGCCACCAACGAGCAGATCGCGAAGGCGATCGCCGATCCCCGGGTGCAGGGCGTCTCGCTGACCGGTTCGGAGCGCGCCGGTGCGGCGGTGGCCGAGATCGCCGGCCGCAACCTCAAGAAGGTGCTCGAGACGGCCGACGACCTGGCGCCGCTGTCCTCGCTGGGTGCGGCCAAGCGGCTGGCCGAGCAGATCGACCACGAGGAGCTGTTCGGCCCGGTCGCCATGGTGTTCAAGGTGAACTCCGAGGACGAAGCCGTCGAACTGGCCAATGACATCCCGTTCGGCCTCGGCTCCTCCGTGTTCACCACGGATACCGAGCAGGCCAAGCGGGTAGCCGACAAGATCGACGCCGGCATGGTCTACGTCAACCTGGTCGGCGCGGACGATGTCGAGCTACCGTTCGGCGGCGTCAAGCGCTCCGGCTACGGGCGCGAGCTGGGCCGCTTCGGCATCGACGAGTTCGTCAACAAGAAGCTGATTCGGATCGGATGACATGAGCACCACCACGGCACCGCCCAAGAAGGACACCTACAGTCCGCTGGAGCTGTTCGGCATCGACCGGCTGCTCGGCGAAGACGAGCGCGACATCGCCGCGACCGTGCGCAAGTTCGTCGACACGAGGCTTCGCCCGAACGTCGAGGACTGGTTCGAATCGGCCACCCTGCCCAGGGAACTGGCCAAGGAGTTCGGCGACCTCGGCGTGCTCGGCATGCACCTGCAGGGCTATGGCTGCGCGGGCACCAACGCCGTCAGCTACGGCCTAGCATGTCTGGAGCTGGAGGCCGGCGACAGTGGCTTCCGCAGCTTCGTGTCGGTGCAGGGCTCGCTGTCGATGTTCTCGATCTACCGCTACGGCTCCGAAGAACACAAGAGCGAATGGTTACCCCGGCTGGCCGCCGGTGACGCGATCGGCTGCTTCGGGTTGACCGAGCCCGACTTCGGCTCCAACCCGGCCGGCATGCGAACGCGGGCCCGCCGCGACGGCAGCGACTGGGTGCTCAACGGCACCAAAATGTGGATCACCAACGGCAACCTCGCCGACGTCGCGACGGTGTGGGCGCAGACCGACGACGGCATTGCCGGATTCCTGGTCCCGACCAATACTCCCGGCTTCGCCGCCAACGCAATTCACAAGAAGCTGTCGCTGCGCGCGTCGGTGACTTCCGAACTGGTGTTGGACAACGTCCGTCTCCCCGCGTCGGCCCAGCTGCCGCTCGCCGAGGGTCTGGGCGCCCCGCTGTCCTGCCTCAACGAAGCCCGGTTCGGCATCGTGTTCGGTTCGCTCGGCGCAGCCCGGGACAGCCTGGAGACCACGATCGCCTACACCCAGGCGCGGGAGGTGTTCGACCGTCCGTTGTCGAGCTACCAGCTGACCCAGGAGAAGCTCGCCAACATGACGGTGGAACTGGGCAAGGGCATGCTGCTCGCCATTCACCTCGGCCGAATGAAGGACGCCGAGGGCGTGCGGCCCGAGCAGATCAGCCTGGGCAAGCTCAACAACGTACGCGAAGCGCTGGCCATCGCCCGTGAATGCCGAACCCTGTTGGGCGGCAGCGGGATCACCCTCGAGTACTCACCGCTGCGCCATGCCAACAACCTCGAGTCTGTGCTGACCTACGAGGGCACCTCCGAGATGCATCTGCTGTCGATCGGTAAGGCTCTAACCGGACAGGCAGCGTTCCGCTGACATGACCGCAGCCGTCGAACTCCGGTATCTGCGCCCCCGTTCTCGCCCGAGAATGTCGATCAGGCCATGAACGTATTGGAGTCGGGTCTGACCCTGGATTGAGCTAATGTCGCGCCGTGGGCACCTACTGGAGTCGGCGAGAGTTCCTGGGAGTCACCGGCGCGGCGGCACTGCTGCTCGCCACCGCATGCTCGTCGAACGGCTCGAAGAACTCCGTCCCGAAATCGGTCACCATCCGACACATCTTCGGCGAGACCACCATCCCCGCGCCACCCAACCGCGTCGTCAGCGCCGGGTTGACCGAGCAGGACGACCTGCTGGCTCTCGGCGTCGTCCCGGTCGCGGTGACCAACTGGTTCGGCGACCAGCCGTTCGGGGTATGGCCGTGGGCCCAGTCCGAACTCGGCGGCGCCCAGCCGGTTCTGCTGAACCTGGACAACGGAATCCAGGTCGACCAGATCGCCAAACTCAAACCCGACCTCGTCGTCGCCGTCAACGCCGGACTCGATGCCGACACCTACCAGAGGCTCACCGCGATCGCGCCGACCATTGCACAGTCCGACGGCGACGCCTTCTTCGAACCGTGGAAGGACCAGGCCACCGCAGTCGGCACCGCGGTGTTCCAGGCCGACAGGATGAAGCAACTCATCACCGACGTCGACAACAAGTTCGCCGACGTGGCCAAGAACGACGCCGGATTCAAGGACAAGAAGGCACTGCTACTCGCGGGCAGCTTCTATGCCGGCGCCCTCACCGCCACGCTTCCCGGCTGGCGCACCGACTTCCTGACCTCGATGGGCTTTCAGATCCCGAACAGCATCTCCGCCTTCGCCGTCGACAGCAGCCGCGCCGCCATCCCCCGCGACAAGCTCGCCGACGCCCTCGATGGCGCCGACGTGCTGATCTGGTCCACCGAGAGTGACGCCGACCAGGCCGCGCTGCTGGCCGATCCCGCCGTCGCCGCACTGAGTGCGACCCAGCTGAAGCGCAACGTGTTCACCGGCAAGGACCTCGCGGGCGCCATCGCGTTCTCCTCACCGCTGTCCTACCCGGTGGTCGCCGACCAACTGCCACCGCTGCTCTCCCGCGCGCTCGGGTGAGCGCGCGTGCTTGGATAGCACCCGTGACTAGCGGCCGGACCGACACCGCACGGCAGGACGCCCCTACGCCGGGGTTCGCACAGGTCGGCTCTCGTTACTATCCGGCCCTCGTCGCAGTGTTCACCGCACTGGTGATCATCTCCAACGTCACCGCCACCAAGGGCGTCGCCTTCGGCCCGATCATCGGCAACTGGTCGATCATCACCGACGGCGGGTTCATCGTCTTCCCGCTGACCTACGTGATCGGTGACGTTCTCTCCGAGGTCTACGGCTTCAAAGCCGCGCGGCGGGCCATCATCCTCGGCTTCGCGATGAACGGACTTGCAGCACTGTCCTTCTGGGTGACGATCTATCTTCCGTCGGCTGACTTCTACACCAATCAGGAACACTTCGAGAACATCGTCCACGCTTACACCCAGCTGATCGTCGCGGGTCTGGCCGGCTTCATCGTCGGCCAGACCATCAACGCCTGGACCGTCGTCAAGATCAAGGAACACACCAAAGAGAAGCACCTGTGGGCGCGGCTGGTCGGCTCCACCTTCGCCGGCCAACTCGGCGATACTTTGGTGTTCTGCAGCATCGCCGCCGGCGCGATCGGCATCACCAGCTTCGGCGATTTCGCCACCTACGCCGCACTGGGCTGGATCTACAAGACCGCCGTGGAAGTGGTGATGCTGCCGATCACCTACCGGGTGATCGCCTACATCAAGCGGCACGAGCCCACCTACACCGCCATGGTGTGACGGCGTGCGAACGTGGATTACCGCCACGGTTCGACCGCGCGATGCGTGGAACAATTTCACAATCGGAACCGTCGATTTACCGTTGGTGAATGGCTGGGGAACAGACCTGATGGTGTCCGACGCAATCCGCGACTACGGCGACACCGCGCTGCTGCTGGTGTGCGAGTCGACCGACGAGGTGCTGGCCGTGACCGCGGCGCTGAACGAGGCCCGGATTCCTGCCGTGCTCGACATCGTGCCCGCCTCGCGCACCGTCCTGCTCGAGCTCGCAGGCCCCCGCGACCAGAGGCCCACCCGGCAACGACTGAGCCAACTACGGATCGAACCCACCACCGCCGCGAACGCGGACGGGCGCGTCGACGTCACGATCGACCTCGTCTACGACGGGGCAGACCTGGCCGAGGTCGCCGAGCTCACCGGACTGGACACCGCCGGTGTCATTCACGCCCACACCGCAGCGCCGTGGCGGGTCGGATTCGGTGGATTCGCACCGGGTTTCGCGTACCTGGTGGGTGGAGACCCGCGACTGCAGGTGCCGCGGCGCAGCGAGCCGCGCACCAAGGTGCCGGCCGGATCGGTGGGACTGGCCGGTGAGTTCAGCGGTGTGTATCCGCGGGAGTCACCGGGGGGATGGCAGCTGATCGGGCGCACCGACGCGGTGCTGTGGGACGTCGACCGCCCTCAACCGGCACTGCTGACACCCGGCATGAGGGTGCAGTTCCGGGCCGTCTGAGGGGACGACATGATCACGCTGGAAATCCTGACACCCGGGCCGCTGGCCCTCATCGAGGATCTGGGCCGGCCCGGCCTGGCGCACGTCGGAGTGACCCGGTCCGGGGCGGCCGACCGCCGATCGCACCGACTGGCCAACCTGGCTGGTGGCCAACCCCGACGACTGCGCCACCATCGAGGTCACGCTAGGCGGGTTCACCGCGCGGGTCCGCGGCGGTGACGTGGACGTCGCGGTCACCGGCGCCGACACCGACCCCTCAGTGAGCGGAATTCCATTTGGCATCAACAGTATTCACCGCGTGCGCAACAGCGAGGTGATCTCGCTGGGCGCACCGCACACCGGCCTGCGCAGCTATCTGGCGGTGCGCGGCGGGATCGCGGTCGACCCGGTGCTGGGGTCGCGCAGTTTCGACGTCCTGTCGGCGATCGGGCCGCTACCCCTGCAAGCCAGCGACATCGTTCCGGTCGGCCCCAGCACCGGCGGCTATCCGGAGCTCGACCAGGCACCGGTGGCCGCCATCGCGAAGGACCTCCACGAGCTGCGGGTGGTTCCCGGCCCGCGCGACGACTGGTTCACCGACCCCGACGCGCTGGTGCACACCGACTGGGTGGCCAGCGACCGCAGCGACCGCGTCGGCATGCGGCTGATGGGCCGGCCGCTGGCGCACCGCTGGCCGGGCCGGCAGCTGCCGAGCGAGGGTGCCACTCGCGGGGCGATCCAGGTGCCGCCCAACGGCCAGCCCGTCATCCTGGGACCCGATCACCCGGTGACCGGCGGCTACCCGGTCATCGGTGTGGTCACCGAGGCCGACGTCGACAAGGTCGCGCAGATCCGGCCTGGCCAGACGGTGCGCCTGCACTGGACCCACCCGCGCATTGCCGCCGGGAAGCCCTGCGGGCTGGTAGAGCTGACGGTGTGAACGCGCAACTCCACACCGCCCGGTTGATTCACACCAGCGACCTGGACAACGAGACACGCCAGCACGCCCGTCAGATGGTGGCCGAGGCGTTCGGCGAGTACACCGACTACGACTGGGAGCACGCGCTCGGCGGCATGCACGCCATCATCGCCTACCACGGTGCGCTGATCGCCCACGCATCCGTGGTGCAACGGCGGCTGCTCTATCAGGACACCGCGTTGCGCTGCGGCTACGTCGAGGGCGTCGCCGTGCGGGAGGACTGGCGCGGGCAGGGATTGGCCCATGCCGTGATGGACGCGATCGAGCAGGTGATCCGCGGCGCCTACCAAGTTGGGGCGCTCAGCGCGAGCCCTGACGGGGAGCGGATCTACCGGCCCCGGAGCTGGCTGCACTGGCAGGGTCCGACCGCGGTCCTGGCCCCGTCCGGGCTGATCCGCACCCCCGACGACGACGGTTCCGTTTTTGTACTTCCCGTCGGATTGCACATGGACCCGAAGGCCGAGCTGGTGTGCGACTGGCGAGACGGCGACGTCTGGTAGACCGCGACCACCGAACCGCCCGGAGCCTCGGCGAGTGCGCTCACAATGGCGCGTCGTCGAACGTCATGCCTTCGTCGTCGGGCATGCCGTCGCTCCTTTTCTCACGCGGGGCCTTTCCGGTGGTGCAACACAGCCGCCCGAAGAGCCTTACCGGACGTGAGTTCTCTCACCTTGACCCCGGGACCTGGCTAGCATCGGGTGGGCGTACTGTGATCCGTAACACCTTCATGCCCGAGGAGGTCCGTTGTCCAGCACAACCGAATTGGCCGAACTTCACCACCTGATCGGCGGGCTGCGGCGGTGCGTGACGTCTTTGAAGGCGAAGTACGGCGACTCTCCAGCAATGCGCCGAATCGTCAACGACACCGAGCGAATCCTCAATGACGTCGAGCTTCTCGATATCGACGCCAATGAGCTCGAGCTCGCCCAGCAAACCGTCGTCTTCTCCGGCGAGAAGATCCCGATACCGGACACCCCGTACGACACCGCCTTCTGGCGAGACGTCGACGACGAGGGCGTCGGCGGCCACCACCGTCACTGACCCGCTTACCGCTGGGCGCCGTGATCTAGGTACCCTCCGATCAGTTCATGCGAAGGGGATCACAGTAGATGAGCGCACCTGCGGCTAACCGCCCTGCGACCGGCGTCTTCTCACCCGGCCGTGCCCAGATACCGCAGCGCACGCTGCGCACCGACAACTGGCTGAAGTCACCGATCGTTGTCGACCTCGGCTTCGCCGCGTTCATCATCTACGCGACCGTACGGGCGTTCCAGCGCGACCACTTCTTCGTGCCGCAGTACCACTACCTCACGCCGTTCTACTCGCCGTGCCTGAGCAAGTCATGCGGCGAGGCCAGTGACTTCTGGCCGCAGATCCTGCCCAGTTCGGGCCTGCTGTCGTTGCTGCCCTACGCGCTGCTGTCACTGCCGTTCCTGCTGCTGTTCCGGCTGACCTGCTACTACTACCGCGGCGCCTACTACCGCTCGGTGTGGCAGGCCCCCACCGCCTGCGCCGTGGCCGAGCCGCATGCGAAATACACTGGCGAGACCCGGCTTCCGCTGATCATTCAGAACAGCCACCGATACTTCTTCTACGTCGCGGGCATCATCTCGGTGATCAACACCTACGACGCGATCGTCGCCTTCCACTCCGACAAGGGACCCGGCGGATTCGGTTTCGGCTTGGGCAACGTGATCCTGGTGACCAACGTCGTGCTGCTATGGATCTACACGCTGTCCTGCCATTCCTGCCGCCACGTCACCGGCGGTCGCCTCAAGCACTTCTCGAAGCACCCCGTGCGCTACTGGATCTGGTCCCAGGTCAGCAAGATCAACACCCGCCACAAGATGTACGCGTGGATCACTCTGGGCACCTTGATGTTCACCGACTTCTACGTCATGCTCGTGGCCAGTGGGACCATCTCTGACCTGAGATTCATTGGCTGACAAGCAGTTTCATACAACAGTTTGAGCGAGGACACATGACGGTTGAGGTCGAGCGGCATTCTTACGACGTTGTCGTGATCGGTGCCGGCGGCTCGGGGCTACGCGCGGTCATCGAAGCCCGGGAACGGGGCCTGAAGGTCGCCGTGGTGTGCAAGTCGCTGTTCGGCAAGGCTCACACCGTCATGGCCGAGGGCGGCTGCGCGGCTGCGATGCGCAACGTGAACACCAAGGACAGCTGGCAGGTGCACTTCGGTGACACCATGCGCGGCGGCAAGTTCCTCAACAACTGGCGGATGGCCGAGCTGCACGCGCAAGAGGCCCCCGACCGGGTGTGGGAACTGGAGACCTACGGCGCGCTGTTTGACCGCACCAAAGACGGGCGGATCAGCCAGCGCAACTTCGGCGGGCACACCTACCCGCGGCTGGCCCACGTCGGCGACCGCACCGGCCTGGAGATCATCCGCACCCTGCAGCAGAAGATCGTCTCGCTGCAGCAGGAGGACAAGGCCGAGCTGGGCGACTACGAGGCCCGAATCAAGGTCTTCCACGAGTGTGCGATCACCGAGCTGATCAAGGACGGCGACAAGATCGCCGGCGCCTTCGGCTACTGGCGGGAGACCGGCAAGTTCATCCTGTTCGAGGCCCCAGCCGTGGTGCTGGCCACCGGCGGTATCGGCAAGTCGTTCAAGGTGTCGTCGAACTCCTGGGAGTACACCGGCGACGGGCACGCCCTGGCGCTGCGGGCGGGCTCGGCGCTGATCAACATGGAGTTCATCCAGTTCCACCCGACCGGCATGGTCTGGCCGCTGTCCGTCAAGGGCCTCCTGGTGACCGAGGGTGTGCGCGGTGACGGCGGGGTTCTGAAGAACTCCGACGGCAAGCGCTTCATGTTCGACTACATCCCGGCGGTCTTCAAGGGCCAGTACGCCGAGACCGAAGAAGAAGCCGACCAGTGGCTCAAGGACAACGACTCCGCTCGCCGCACCCCTGACCTGCTGCCCCGCGACGAGGTGGCGCGTGCCATCAACTCCGAGGTGAAGGCCGGGCGCGGAACCCCGCACGGCGGCGTCTACCTCGACATCGCGACGCGCATGACTCCCGAGGAGATCAAGCGCCGCCTGCCGTCGATGTACCACCAGTTCATGGAGCTGGCCGAGGTCGACATCACCAAGGACGAGATGGAGGTCGGACCGACCTGCCACTACGTGATGGGTGGTATCGAGGTCGATCCGGACACCGGTGCCGCGGCCACTCCGGGCCTGTTCGCCGCGGGCGAGTGCTCCGGCGGCATGCACGGTTCGAACCGGCTGGGCGGCAACTCGCTGTCGGACCTGCTGGTGTTCGGCCGGCGCGCCGGGCTCGGCGCCGCCGACTACGTGCGGGCGCTGTCGAGCCGCCCGAAGGTCTCCGAGGAGTCCATCGAGTCCGCCGCGGAGTTGGCGCTCGAGCCGTTCAAGGGTCCGCAGGGTAGCGGTAACGGGGGAGCCAAACCGGAAAACCCGTACACCCTGCACGCCGAGCTGCAGCAGACGATGAACGACCTGGTCGGCATCATCCGCACGGACGGCGAGATCAAGCAGGCGCTGGCCAAGATCGAGGAGTTTAAGGCCCGCTACAAGAACATCGAGTCCGACGGACGGCGCGAGTTCAACCCTGGCTGGCATCTGGCCATCGACATGCGGAACATGCTGCTGGTCAGCGAGTGCGTGGCGAAGGCCGCGCTAGCGCGCACCGAGAGCCGTGGCGGTCACACCCGCGACGACTTCCCGTCGATGGACCCCAAGTGGCGGGGCACGCTGCTGGTGTGCCGGACGGCGAGCGACGACGAGGTGCCCGACGTGTCGGTCACCAAGGAGAATCAGCCGCCGATGCGCGAGGATCTGCTCGAGATCTTCGAGATCGAGGAACTCGGCAAGTACTTCACCGACGAGGAGCTGGCGCAGCATCCGGGACGGAGGACCCAGTGAGCTATCAGGCGAATCTGAAGGTTTGGCGCGGCGACGACGAGGGCGGCGGCCTGCACGACTTCTCGGTCGAGGTCAACGAGGGTGAGGTCGTGCTCGACATCATCCACCGACTGCAGGCCGAGCAGGCACCCGACCTCGCGGTGCGGTGGAACTGTAAGGCCGGCAAGTGCGGATCGTGTTCGGCGGAGATCAACGGCCGCCCGCGCCTGATGTGCATGACCCGGATGTCGACGTTTGGTGAGGCCGACACCATCACCATCACCCCGCTGCGCACCTTCCCGGTGATCCGCGACCTGGTGACGGACGTGTCGTTCAACTACGAGAAGGCCCGCGAGATCCCCGCGTTCGCGCCGCCGAAGGATCTGCAGCCCGGCGAGTACCGGATGGCCCAGATCGACGTGGAGCGCTCGCAAGAGTTCCGCAAGTGCATCGAGTGCTTCCTGTGCCAGAACGTCTGCCACGTGGTGCGTGACCACGAGGAGAACAAGAAGGAGTTCGCCGGCCCGCGCTTCCTGATGCGGATCGCCGAGCTGTCCATGCACCCGCTGGACACCCTCGACCGGCGCGACATGGCTCAGGAGGAGTTCGGTCTCGGCTACTGCAACATCACCAAGTGCTGCACCGAGGTGTGCCCCGAGCACATCAAGATCACCGACAACGCGCTGATCCCGATGAAGGAACGCGTGGTGGACCGCAAGTATGACCCGGTGGTCTGGCTCGGCAACAAGCTGTTCGGGCGAACGAAGTGAGCGGAACCGTCAAGCAGCGCGGGCGAACGAAGTGAGCGGAACCGTCAAGCAGAGCCGGCGAACGAAGTGAGCGGAACCGTCAAGCAGAGCCGGCGGGACAAGTAGGTCTTTCTGCGACGAGCGTGAATCTGCTGCGAATTTCAGGTGGTGATTTTCGGAGTGGGTTCGCGCTCGTTGGCATCCGGGGTAGCCTCGCGAGTATGGGAAGCAGCCACAGCGTCAACGAAATTCGAACCGCGATCCGCGAGCTGTCGGCCCGCGCCGAGTTGGCCCGCAAGGAGGACCGCCCGGAGGACGCCGCCGAAATCGAGCGGCGCATCGCCGCCTATCGCGACGAACTCGCCGAGCGCCCCTGAGGCCGATCGGACGGGACAGACTGGGCTAACTGCCCAGCCTGCGAAAAGTGCTGCGGTGAAAGACGATCGGCGGCACGTCGTCGTGGACCGTAATGTCGTTGATCCGCAGGATCACGATCGTGTGATCGCCAGCCGGGACGAGCTGCTCAATGGCGCTCTCCAGCCACACCGCGGTGCCCTGCACGAAGACCGCACCCGCCAGTGAGGACACCGTCTCCAGACCGGCGAACCGGTCACCAGTCTTGGCGGCCAGGGTCCGCACCGCGACGTCGTGGCTCTCGCCCAGCACGCTGATGCCCAGCACCGGCGCGCCCTGGAGTTTCGGCCACGTCTCCGAGGTGTTCTGCACACAGAACGACACCAGCGGCGGATCCAGCGACACCGGGACGAATGTCGATGCGGCCAACCCCACTCGGGTGCCAGCCACTTCGGCGGCAATCGCGATCACACCCGCGGGGAAGTGACCGAAAGCTTCACGCAGGGAGTTCGGGCTCAGGTTCGTGCTGCTCATCTCGCGCTTCTGCTCGGGGCTCGACTACTGGAAAAACCCTACGTTGCGGGGGTGGCCGACGTCACCCGTCCAGATCTCGGTGAGTGTTACTTCTCCGTGGTCCAACCACCGCTTAGGCAGTCAATGCAATGTGCGTCACAGTCGGCTTGCGCTGAAGTTACCGAGCGGTATAGTTGCGGTGTTACTGGTGGGTAACTTAGAGCCAAGTACCCAACCCGTAAGTGGCATTCTCATCGAGGAGGAACAGTGAGCCACTACAAAAGCAACGTACGTGACCAAGAGTTCAACCTTTTCGAGGTTCTCGGTGTCGACAAGGCACTGGGCCAGGGCGAGTACAGCGATCTCGACGCCGACACCGTGCGCGAGATGCTCGGTGAGATGGCCCGCCTGGCCGAGGGTCCGCTGGCAGCCTCCTTCGTCGAGGGTGACCGCAACCCGCCGGTCTTCGACCCCAACACCCATTCGGTGACCTTGCCGGAGCCGTTCAAGAAGTCGGTAAAGGCCTTCATCGACGGTGGCTGGGACAAGGTCGGCCTCAATGAAGAGCTCGGCGGCATGCCGATGCCCAAGACTCTGGTCTGGGCCCTGCACGAGCACGTGCTCGGCGCCAACCCTGCGGTGTGGATGTACGCCGGCGGCGCCGGTTTCGCCCAGATCGTCTACCACCTCGGCACCGAGGAGCAGAAAAAGTGGGCGATCAAGGCTGCCGAGCGCGGCTGGGGCTCGACCATGGTGCTGACCGAGCCGGACGCCGGCTCTGACGTCGGCGCCGGTCGCACCAAGGCCGTCAAGCAGGACGACGGTTCCTGGCACATCGACGGCGTCAAGCGCTTCATCACCTCTGCCGACTCCGACGACATGTTCGAGAACATCCTGCACCTGGTTCTGGCCCGCCCCGAGGGCGCAGGCCCGGGCACCAAGGGTCTGTCGCTGTTCATCGTGCCGAAGTTCCTCTTCGACTCCAAGACCGGCGCACCCGGCGAGCGCAACGGCGTGTTCGTCACGAACGTCGAGCACAAGATGGGCCTGAAGATCTCGGCCACCTGTGAGCTGACCTTCGGCCAGCACGGCATCCCGGCCAAGGGCTGGCTGGTCGGCGAGGTGCACGAGGGCATCGCGCAGATGTTCGACGTCATCGAGCAGGCCCGAATGATGGTGGGCACCAAGGCGATTGCCACGCTTTCCACCGGCTACCTCAACGCTCTGGAGTACGCCAAGGAGCGTGTGCAGGGTGCCGACCTGACCCAGATGACCGACAAGGCCGCGCCGCGCGTGACCATCACTCATCACCCGGACGTGCGTCGCAGCCTGATGACCCAGAAGGCCTACGCCGAGGGTCTGCGGGCGCTGTACCTCTACACCTCCACCTACCAGGACACCGCGGTGGCCAAGGCGGTTCAGGGTGTGGACGCCGATCTAGCGGTCAAGGTCAACGACCTGATGCTGCCGATCGTCAAGGGTGTCGGCTCCGAGCAGGCCTACGCCAAGCTCACCGAGAGCCTGCAGACCTTCGGTGGTTCCGGCTTCCTGCAGGACTACCCGATCGAGCAGTACATCCGCGACGCCAAGATCGACTCGCTCTACGAGGGCACCACCGCCATCCAGGCGCAGGACTTCTTCTTCCGGAAGATCATCCGCGACAAGGGTGTTGCGCTGGGCTACGTCGCCGGCCAGATCGGTGAGTTCATCAAGAACGAGTCGGGCAACGGCCGCCTGAAGACCGAGCGCGAACTGCTGGCCAAGGCGCTGGAGGACGTCCAGGCCATGGCGGCCTCGATGACCGGCTACCTGATGGCCGCGCAGGAGGACGCCTCGTCCATCTACAAGGTGGGCCTGGCCTCGGTGCGCTTCCTGATGAGCGTCGGCGACCTGGTCATCGGCTGGCTGCTGCAGCGTCAGGCTGCGGTTGCCATCGCGGCTCTCGACGGTGGTGCCACCGGTGCCGACCGCTCGTTCTACGAGGGCAAGATCGCCGTCGCCTCGTTCTTCGCCAAGAACTTCCTGCCGCTGCTGACCAGCACGCGTCAGGTGATCGAGACGATCGACAACGAGATCATGGAGCTCGACGAAGCGGCCTTCTAAACCATCAAAGCGCAACGGCCCCGGGACCTTTCGGTCTCGGGGCCCCGTTGGCGTTTCGTCAAGACCTGGGTGTGCGCTGGCGGTGGGCGGTACCGTCAGACCGGTTCGTGGCCTTGGCCACCCCGCCGGCGACGGCCGCACGGAGCGAGTGCACCGGCGCGGCGGCCAACTGCGGACTGGGCTGCGCGCCGCGGACCGCCGACACCGGATGCGACGGGCGTGTCCGCGCCTGCCGTGGCTGGGGATCGGCGTACCCCTGGTCGATGATCGGACGCAGCGGCGCGTCGATCTGGTCGACGACGGCGTTGGGCGCCCCCAACTGGCGCAACGGCATGGTCAGCGGCAGTTGCTCGGTCGGGACGCGGTAGATCGTGGTGGTGCCCTGCTGGCTGTTGGTCGTGGTGGTGATGTCCTCGGGGGCAACCGTGGACAGGTCCGCGTTCTGGGCATACGGGTGGACGTACGCGGTGCCCATGAGCGCGTTCAGGTCGGTCAACAGGTTCAAGGGCTGCTTGATGGGATCGGGCCGGCGTGTAGTTGAAACCGGGAACATAGATGCCCTGCAACGCCCGCCCCAGACCGAAGTTCGGGTCGGCGATCAGGATGAAGGTGGTGTCGGAGGGGATGCTGGGGTCGTTGTTCAAGTCGACCTCGGCCTGCTGCACCACCATCGCCCCCTGCGAGGCGCCGATGATGACCATCGGCCCCGCGGTGTTCTTGGCGGCCGTCTCCAGCCTTGTGGTGCCGATTCCCATCGACTCGCCGAGAGTCGGGTCGAACGGCCCGGTGATCGGCCAGATCGACCCCGGATAGTCGATCGTGGTCAAGGGGTCGTTCTTGTAGGCGCCGCCGAGCAATTGATCGGACGTACCGAAGGTGCCGTCAGCAACCAGTAAGAAAACGAATCCCCGTGCTCCTCGCCGGCGCTGCTGCCAGCCACGGGCGACGGCCCCCTGCCAGGGCAGAAAGCGTACTAGCGGGAGAGTCAACCACAACAGCCACGTCGATAGGAGACCATTTTCAGGTCCTCGGGCCGGACTCCGTGTCAACATGACCCGAAGAACGAGGATGCTCCGTGTTGTCGTCGGGTCGGGGGGTCAGACGGCAACACGGAGCTATCCGATACATCGAGTACCCGACCGAGCGCGTTACAAACTCGCGAAAGCCTGTTTTTCGCGAATTTTCAGGCCTCTAGAATCGCCGTCACGCCCTGGCCGCCGGCAGCGCAGATCGAAATCAGTCCGCGCACCGGCCGACCGGTCTCGGCCTTCTTCTCGGCGAGCTGCTTGGCCAACTGAGCGACGATGCGGCCGCCGGTCGCGGCGAAGGGGTGGCCTGCAGCCAGCGAGGACCCGTTGACGTTGAGCTTGGACCGATCGATGCTGCCCAGCGCCGCGTCGAGACCAAGACGTTCCTTGCAGTACTCCTCGGACTCCCAGGCCTGCAGGTGTGCGAGCACGACCGATGCGAAGGCTTCATGAATCTCGTAGAAGTCGAAATCCTGCAAACTCAGGCCGTTGCGCGCCAGCAGTCGCGGCACCGCGTAGGTGGGTGCCATCAGCAGGCCGTCGGCGCCGTTGACGTAGTCCACCGCGGCGGTCTCGGAGTCCACGAAGTAGGCCAACGGGGTCAATGAATGTGATTCGGCCCACTCCTCGCTGGCCAGCAGGGCCACCGAGGCGCCGTCGGTCAGCGGCGTGGAGTTACCCGCCGTCATGGTGGCGTCGCCGTTCTTGACGCCGAACACCGGCTTGAGCTTGGCCAGCTTCTCGGCGCTGGAGTCCGCCCGCAGGTTGTTGTCGCGGTAGACGCCCAGGAACGGGGTCACCAGGTCGTCGAAGAATCCCCGGTCATAGGCGGCGGCCATGTTGCGATGGCTGGCTGCGGCCAACGCGTCCTGATCGGTGCGCTTGATGCCCATCTGCTTGGCGGTGATTGCCGCGTGCTCGCCCATCGACAGGCCGGTACGCGGCTCGCCGTTGGCGGGAATCTCCACACCAAGGGCGGCGGGCAGCTTGCCGATCAACCTCAAGCGCTCGACATTGGACCTGGCCCGGCGCAGCCCCAGCAGGGTGCGGCGCAGGTTGTCGCCCAGCCCGATCGGCGCGTCGGAGGTGGTGTCGCCGCCGCCGGCGGCGGCGACCTCATAGCGGCCCGCGGCGATCCCGTCGGCCGCGGCGATGGCAGCCTGCAATCCCGTGCCGCAGGCCTGCTGAAGGTCGATGGCGGGGGTGTAGGGCGACAGTGCGCTGCCCAGAACGCTCTCGCGCATCAGGTTGAAGTCCCGGCTGTGCTTGACGACCGCACCGCCGATCACCGCGCCGAGGCGCTCGCCGGCAAGGCCGAACCGGTCCACCAGGCCGTCGAGTGCGGCGGTGAACATGTCCTGGTTGGAGGCTTCGGCGTACGCGCCGTCCGAGCGGGCGAACGGGATGCGGTTGCCCCCGAGGACGGCAACCCTGCGAGGGTTATGACTGTTGGAGGCCACGTCAATCTCCGCTGTGTCGTCGGTTCCGGATGGGTGTAGGACACCCATAATGGGTACAGCACACCCATACTACCCATGTCCTTACTCTCGAGTAAGTTCGTTCCCGGTCTCCCTGGCAACCCAAACTCGAAGGGCGCTTTCGTGGCTTCCGACCTGTTCTCTCAAGTCGTCAACTCCGGTCCCGGCTCGTTTCTGGCCAAACAATTGGGCGTCCCGCAGCCGGAGACCCTGCGTCGCTACCGGCCCGGCGAGCCGCCGCTGGCTGGCTCGCTGCTGATCGGCGGCGACGGCCGTGTGGTGGAACCGCTGCGCGCGGCGCTGGCCGAGGACTACAACGTGGTGGCCGACAACCTGGGCGGGCGTTGGGCCGACTCGTTCGGCGGCCTGGTTTTCGACGCCACCGGCATCACCGAGCCAGTCGCATTGCGCGGTCTCTACGAGTTCTTCACCCCGGTGTTGCGCAACCTGGGACCGTCGGGCCGCGTCGTCGTGGTCGGCACCACCCCGGACGAGGCCGCCAGTGTCGACGAGCGGATCTCCCAGCGGGCGTTGGAGGGTTTCACCCGCTCGCTGGGCAAGGAGTTGCGCCGCGGCGCCACCGCCGCCCTGGTCTATCTGTCCCCGGCGGCCGAACCCGCTACGACAGGTCTCGAGTCGACGATGCGGTTCATCCTGTCGGCGAAGTCGGCCTACGTCGACGGCCAGGTGTTCTACGTCGGCGCGGCCGACTCGACCCCGCCGGCTGACTGGGACAAGCCGCTGGCGGGCAAGGTGGGAATCGTCACCGGCGCAGCGCGCGGCATCGGCGCCACCATCGCCGAGGTGTTCGCCCGCGACGGGGCCCGGGTCGTCGCGATCGACGTCGAGTCCGCCCATGATGCGCTGGCCGACACGGCGGCCAGGGTGGGCGGCACCGCGCTGCCGCTGGACGTCACTGCCGCGGACGCGGTGGAGAAGATCACCGCACATCTGCGTGAGCACTACGACGGCCGGGCCGACATCCTGGTGAACAACGCCGGAATCACCCGCGACAAGCTGCTGGCCAACATGGACGACGCCCGCTGGGACGCGGTGATCGCCGTGAATCTGCTTGCCCCGCAACGCCTCTCCGAGGGCCTGGTGGCCAACGGCAGTATCGGCGAGGGCGGCCGGATCATCGGGCTGTCGTCGATGGCCGGCATCGCCGGCAACCGGGGGCAGACGAACTATGCGACGACCAAGGCCGGGATGATCGGTATCACCCAGGCGCTGGCACCGTCCCTCGCGGAGAAGGGCATCACGATCAACGCCGTCGCCCCTGGTTTCATCGAGACCGCGATGACGGCGGCGATCCCGCTGGTCACCCGGGAGGTGGGCCGCCGGCTCAATTCGCTGCACCAGGGTGGCAAGCCCGTCGACGTGGCCGAGACCGTCGCCTACTTCGCCAGCCCGGCGTCGAACGCGGTGACCGGCAACGTGATCCGGGTGTGCGGCCAGGCCATGCTGGGGGCATAACCTATGAGTACTGTGACCGAACAACCGAGCGGCTGGCGCAACATGCTGCGGGCGGCGGCGGGAGCGCTGCCGTTCATCCCGCGCGGCGACAGCCTTCCCTCACGGACGCTGACCGTCGACGAACTGTCGATCGACCGTTCCAACGTCGCCGCCTACGCGGCGGTCACGGGTCTGCGCTACGGCGACACCGTCCCGTTGACCTACCCGTTCGCGCTGACCTTCCCCTCGGTCATGGAGCTGGTGACCGCATTCGACTTCCCGTTCGCGGCAATGGGTGCGGTGCACGTGGAGAACCACATCACCCAGCACCGGCCGATTGCTGTCACCGACACCGTCGGTGTCAAGGTGCACGCGGAGAACCTGCGTGAGCACCGCAAGGGCCTGCTGGTCGATCTGGTCACCGACGTCCACGTCGGCAACGAGCTGGCCTGGCACCAGGTCACCACGTTCCTGCACCAACAGCGCACCAGCCTGTCCGGCGAGGCTCGGCCCGAGCCGCCCAAGCAGCCGAAGTTGCCGCCGCCCAACGCCATTCTGCGGATCACGCCCGGCCAGATCTGGCAGTACGCGTCGGTCAGCGGCGACCACAACCCGATCCACACCAACGCGATCGGTGCCAAGCTGTTCGGGTTTCCGACTGTCATCGCACACGGAATATTCAGCGCTGCAGCCGTTTTGGCCAACGTCGAAGGCCAGCTGCCCGACGCGGTGCGGTACTCGGTGAAGTTCGGCAAGCCGGTGGTCCTGCCGGCCAGCGCCGGGCTCTACGTCGACCGGGTGGCCGACGGGTGGGACATCGCGCTGCGCAACCTGGCAAAGGGCTACCCGCATCTCACAGCGACGGTGCGGAGCCTGTAGCGATCAGGCCGTGGCCGAGGAGGTTTCCTTCTCGGCCGGCGCACCCTTCAGTCCGCGCCAGAACAGGTTGATCAGCAGCGCGGCCGCCTCGTCGACGTCGGCGTCGCCGGCGCTGACCCGGGCCGCGACGGCCTCGCCCGCACCCACGAGAGCCACGGCCATCATGTGGAAGTCGGTGTCGGGCTCGGGATGGCGGGTGCCCGCCTCCAGCAGCCGGGCCACCATGTCGATGATCTTCTCGCGGCCCTCGCGCACGGTGTGGGCGAACGCCTGCGAACTGGTGGCCTGGGTGTAGAGCACGGTCCACGACGCCCGGTTGGCGTCAATGTACTGCAGCACCGACAGGATGGTGCTGCGTAACAGATCATGCGGGCTCTGCTTGAGGTCGATGTCCTCGCGAACTGCCTCGATGAAGCGGCTGAGCTCGCGGCTCAGGCAGGCGCCGAACAGCTCCTCCTTGGAGCCGTAGTAGAGATACAACATCGGCTTGGAGATCTGCGCCTCGGCGGCGATGACGTCCATCGACGTCTCGTGATAGCCGTTGACCGAGAACATCTGCACGGCGGCGTCGAGCATCTGCTGCTCGCGCACGGCACGAGGCAACCGCTTGGTGCCACCTGCCATGTCGTCGCCTCTCGCCGCTGTGCAGATCCCCGGGTCGCTTCGCTCCTGCCCGCCGATCCCCTAAAAGGCTAGCCGCCGCAGCGCGGGCTGGGGCCCTTGACGCCCGCCATCCGCAGCACCGAGCCGTCGACCGCCTGCAACGACAGCTCGCCGCCGTTGACGGCCTTCTCCAGCCGGTCGAGCACCGCCGGGACCTCGTCGGTGGTGACCCACAGCGCCTGGTCGACACCGGCTTGCAGGGCCCGCAACACCGCCTCGGCAACTCCGTAGTGCGAGGAGATGGCGGCCATGCTGGACAGGTCGTCGGTGAACACCGGGCCGTTGAAGCCGGGGCCGCCGTATCCGCCGCTGCGCAGCAGGTTCACCGCCGCCGGGCTGAGACTGGCCGGTGTGCCGTCGGTGAGGCCGGGCACCTCGAGGTGGCCGATCATCACCGCGACGGGAGCGTCCGCGGTCAGGGTGCGATACGGAATCAGGTCGTTGTTCTGCAGTTCCGACAGCGGCGGGATGGTGACCGCCCCGGCGGTGTGCGAGTCACCCGAGCCGTGGCCATGGCCGGGGAAGTGCTTGAGCACCGGCAGCAGACCCGCCTCACGCAGGCCGCGGGCGTAGGCGCCGGCATAGGTGGTGACCACCGCGGGGTCGTCGGAGAAGGACCGGTCGCCGATGACGGTGTCGTCGGCGGCGGCGGTGACGTCGACCACCGGCGCGAAGTCGATGGTGATGCCGAGGCCCTTCATCTTCTGGCCCCTCGCCAATGCGAGCTGGTAGACCTCGTCGGGTGTTTGGCTCTGCGCGAGCACGCGAGCCGACGGGGCCGGTCCGATCAGCGACGACAGCCGGGACACCCGGCCGCCTTCCTCGTCGACGCTGACCGCCAGCGGCAGTGGGCCGGCGTTGGCGATGTCGGGCAGCGAGCCGTCGGTCAGCATCGACAAGTCGGTCCAGCTGCCGATGAAGATGCCGCCGACGTGATAGCCCTCCACCACCGCGCGGGCGTCCGCGGCGTCGCGGACGCCGACCATCAGCAGCTGGGCGAGCTTGTCGCGGGCGGGCAGCGTGGTCGGATCACCACACATCGGCGGCGCCGGCGCGGCCGGTGCCGGAACCGGTCCGGCCAGCGGGGCGACGCTGGCCGCCGAGGACGAGCTGGCCGGCGCGGAGGACGACGGGGCACTCGTGATGGCGGTAGCCGAGCAGCCGACCAGGAGCAGGGGCAGCGCCGAGATGGCGGCGAATCCGCGCGACGAGAACGGGCGTCTGACCATCCGGACATGCTGTCATGGCCGCCGCCGTCGTCCAACCGCGGTTCGAGGCGTGCTAGGTTGACCAGCGGGTACCCCCCGAAGCGATCCTCCCGTTCCGTACGCCAGCCAAGGAGACCCCGATCATGACCCGGTTCGTGGTTCCCGCCGCCGCCAGCGTCGTGGTCGGTCTGCTGCTCGGAGCCGCCGCGATCTTCGGGGTGACGCTGATGATCCAGCAGGACACCAAGCCGCCGCTGTCGCCGGGCGACCCGGCATCGTCGGTACTCAACCGCGTCGAGTACGGCAACCGCGGCTAGCCTGAGCACGCTCGCCGCTGCCTCCCCCGCGGTCCCGGAGGCACCCGTCACCCTCCCGCCGCTTCGCCGGCGCTGGCTGGGCGTCGTCTTCGCCGCCGCGCTGGCGCTGTGCTTCGCCCAGTCACCGGGGATGATCTCCCCCGACACCAAGCTCGACCTGACCGCCAACCCGCTGCGGTTCCTGGCGCGTGCGGCCAACCTGTGGAACAGCGACCTGCCGTTCGGTCAGGCGCAGAACCAGGCATACGGCTACCTGTTCCCGCACGGAGCGTTCTTCCTGCTCGGCGATACCCTCGGCATACCGGGCTGGATCACCCAGCGGCTGTGGTGGGCGCTGCTGCTGACCGCCGGCTTCTGGGGTCTGCTGCGGGTGGCCGAGGCGCTGGGCATCGGTACCACGCCGTCGCGGGTGATCGGCGCCCTGGCGTTCGCGCTGTCGCCCCGGGTGTTGACGACGCTGGGCTCCATCTCGTCGGAGACGCTTCCGATGATGCTGGCGCCCTGGGTGCTGCTGCCGGTCATATTGGCGCTCAACGGAAATCAGCGGTCGCTGCGGGTGCTGGCGGCCCGCGCCGGTATCGCCCTGGCACTGATGGGCGCGGTCAACGCGGTGGCCACCCTCACCGGCTGCCTGCCGGCGGTGATCTGGTGGGCCTGTCACCGGCCGAACCGGACGTGGTGGCGATTCAGCGCGTGGTGGGCGCTGGCCTCGGCACTGGCGGTCACCTGGTGGGTGGTGGCCCTGCTGCTGCTCGGCCGGATCAGCCCGCCGTTCCTGGACTTCATCGAATCCTCCGGGGTGACCACGCAGTGGACCTCGTTGACCGAGATGCTGCGCGGCACCGACAGTTGGACGCCGTTCGTGGCGCCCAACGCCACCGCCGCCACCTCACTGGTGACCCAGCCGGTCCTGGTGCTGGCCAGCACGCTGGTCGCCGCGGGCGGGATGGCCGGACTCGCGCTGCGCTCGATGCCTGCGCGGGGACGTCTGGTCACCATGCTGTTGATCGGGGTGGTCCTGCTGGGCGTGGGCTACTCCGGCGGCCTCGGCTCCCCGCTTGCGCACGAGGTGCAGGCATTCCTGGACGCGGCGGGCGCGCCGTTGCGCAACGTGCACAAGCTCGAGCCGGTGATCCGCATCCCGCTGGTGCTCGGGGTGGCACACCTACTGAGTCGCGTTCCACTGCCCGGAAGCGCACCGCGACCGGTGTGGATGCGGGCCTTCGCGCACCCGGAGGACGACAAGCGGGTGGCCGTCGGCATCGTCGTGCTTGCCGCACTCGCGGTGGCCACCTCGATGGCCTGGACCGGCCGGCTGGCGCCGCCCGGCGCGTTCCGCGCGATCCCGGACTACTGGCACCAGGCCGCGTCCTGGCTGGGCGATCACAACAAGGGCGAGCCGACACCGGGGCGCGTCCTCGTCGCGCCGGGCGCCCCCTTCGCCACCCAGGTATGGGGCAACAGCCACGACGAACCGCTGCAGGTGCTCAGCGAGGGGCCCTGGGGGGTAAGGGATTCCATTCCGCTGACCCCGCCGCAGACCATCCGGGCACTGGACTCCGTGCAGCGACTATTCGCGGCGGGCCGCCCCTCCGCAGGCCTGGCGGATACCCTTGCACGCCAAGGTATTTCATACGTCGTGGTACGCAACGACTTGGATCCCGACACGTCGCGGTCGGTACGGCCGCTGCTGGTACACCGGGCTATCGACGGCTCACCGGGCCTGCAGAAGGTGGCCGAGTTCGGCGAGCCGGTCGGGCCGGGCACCCTGTCGGGCTTCATCAGCGACAGCGGACTGCGCCCGAGGTATCCGGCGGTGGAGATCTATCGGGTTGACACCCAAGGCAATCCGGGGGCGCCGTACCTGACCGACGCCGGCCGGATGGCCCGGGTCGACGGTGGCCCGGAAGTGCTGCTGCGACTCGACGAGCGACGGCGTCTGCTCGGCCAGCCGCCGCTCGGCCCGATGCTGCTGACCTCAGACGCCCAACGTGCGGGCCTGCCCGTGCCGGTCGTCACCGTCACCGACACCCCGGTCGACCGGGAGACCGACTACGGCCGCGTCGATGACCACTCGTCGGCGGCGCGCGCCGAGGGGGACCGGCGCAACACCTTCAACCGGGTCCCCGACTACCCGGTGCCCGGCGCGCGGCAGGTGCACGGCGGATGGTCGGGCGGACGGCTCAGCGCCTCGAGTTCGTCATCGGACTCCACCGCGCTGCCCACCGTCGCACCCGCCAGCGGGCCGGCGGCGGCCGTCGATGGCGACTCAGCCACCGCGTGGGTGTCCAACTCGCTGCAGCCTGCGGTCGGGCAGTGGCTCCAGGTGGACTTCGACCGCCCGGTCACCAATGCGACGCTGACCGTGACGCCGAGCGCGACGGCGGTCGGCGCGCAGGTCCGGCGGATTCAGGTGTCCACCGAAAACGGCACCACCACAGTACGTTTCGACGAACCAGGCAAGCCGCTTACCGTGGCCCTGCCCTATGGGGAGACCTCCTGGGTCCGGATCACCGCAGTGGGCACCGACGACGGCTCCTCCGGGGTCCAGTTCGGCATCACCGATCTGTCGATCACCCAGTACGACGCGTCGGGATACGCCCATCCGGTCGACCTGCGCCACACCGTGATGGTGCCCGGACCGCCGGCGGGGTCGGCCGTCGCCGCCTGGGATCTGGGATCCGAACTGCTGGGCCGGCCCGGGTGCGCGGACTCCGCCGACGGGGTGCACTGCGCAGCGTCCATGGCGCAGACGCCGGAGGAACCGGTGAACCTCAGCCGCACGCTGACCGTGCCCACCCCGATCGGTGTCGGGGCGACGGTGTGGGTGCGGGCCCGGCAGGGACCGCACCTGGCGGATCTGATCGCCGAGCCGGGTACCACCCGCGCCCGCGGCGACTCCGACCTGATCGACGTCGACGGATCGGCGTATGCGGCCGCCGACGGTGATCCCCGCACAGCCTGGACCGCGCCGCAGAACGTGGTGCAGCACAAGAGCGCGCCGACGCTGACGGTGACACTGCCGAAAGCCACCGAGGTAACCGGGCTGCGGCTCACCCCGAGTTCGTCGGCACTGCCGACACATCCGACCATGGTCGCCATCGACCTCGGGGACGGTCCGCAGGTCCGCAGGCTGCAGTCGGGCGACGACGCCGGCGCTCAGACGGTGGCCCTGCATCCCCGCGTCACCGACACCGTGCGCATCAGCCTGCTCAACTGGGAAGACGTAATCGACCGCACCGCACTGGGTTTCGACCAGATCAAGCCACCAGGGCTGGCAGAGGTGGCGGTGCTCGGACCGGACGGCAAGCCGGCGGCCCCGGTCGACGCGTCGCGCGAGAGCAAGCGCACCATCGAGATTCCCTGCGGACAGGGGCCGATCGTGGCGGTGTCGGGCCGGTTCGTGCAGACCTCGGTGACGACGACGGTCGGAGCGCTGCTCGACGGCGAGCCGATCGCGGCCAAGGCGTGTGACCCGGCGCCGATCATGCTGCCCGCCGGCAAGCAGGAGTTGCTGATCAGCCCGGGTTCGGCCTTCATCGTCGACGGCGTCGCCCTCGCCGGACCGCTGGCGGCCCAGATCCACACGGCCACAACCACTCCCGCCGACGTCACGATGTGGGGTCCCGACCGCCGCGAGATCGCGCTGGGCCGGGCGCCGATCGCGCGGGTGCTGGTGGTCCCCGAGAGCGTCAATCCGGGCTGGGTGGCCCACACCCCGGACGGTGTGACGCTGACCCCGGTGATCGTCAACGGTTGGCAGCAGGGCTGGGTGGTGCCCGCCGGCGAGCAGGGGACCATCACGCTGACGTTCCCGTCCAACGCCGCGTACCGGACCGGGCTGGCGGCCGGGCTGTCGCTGCTGCCGCTGTTGCTGCTGCTGGCACTCGTGCCGCCGCGCCGTCAGCCGTCGGGGCGGGAGCCGGCCCGGCCATGGTCGGTGCCGCTGGTGGCGTCCGCGGCGGTGCTGGGCGCGGGTGCGGTCGTCGCCGGGATCGGCGGAGTGCTGGTGTTCGGCGGGGCGCTGGCGGTGACTTACCTGCTGCGTGACCGACGCCGGTTGCGGGACCGGACGACACTGTGGGCGGCCTCGGGTGGCCTGATCCTGGCCGGTGCGGTGCTGTCGCGGTATCCCTGGCGCTCGGTCGACGGCTATGTCGGGCATTCGCCGTGGGTTCAGCTGCCTGCGCTGATCGCGGTGGCGGCGCTGGCCGCATCGGTCGTGCCCGGACCTCGGCCTTCTGTCGAAAACGATGAGCCCCCACCAGCATCCCACTAAGGTCTTGCCACACGGCGGACCGATCGCGGTCTGCGCGGCCGTCCGCTGGATGCGCGGGATGTAGCGGCCCAAGACGAGGGCACTCAGGACGAGAACGTGGGCTGCGTTCGCCCTTATCGCGCAATGACCGGTTCAGGCGCGTCACTGACCGAGCTGTCCAGCGGCGGGACCGGCGCTTGGTTGCGGTACTCCCAGCGGCGCAGTGCGTTGCGGCACGGCGACTCCACCAGGGCGTAGCTGACCGCCGCCATCGCGAACCCGAAGATCAGCGTGAGGACCAGCACCACCACGAGGTCACCGTTGAACATGAACTTGCCGACCATCGGAAACACCATCACCAGCGCGGCAAGGTGCCAGACGAACAACCCGTAGGACCAGCGCCCGAGCGTCACCATGACCCGGTTGCCCAGGACGGGGTGGGCGGTGTCGGGACGGTCGAGCACCAGCGGCGCCAGCAGGGCCCAGGCCACGACCGCTCCCATGGAGGTGCGCACCACGAACTGCCCCAGGGTGGCCGGCACCAAGTCCTTGGGCCCGGCCAGCGGCGAGGCCGAGATCAGATAAGCCACCAGCGCAACGGCGGTGATGGCCCAGCGGTTGCGGGCCAGCTTGTGCGCCCAGCCCAGCGGGCTGACCGTCCACTCGGCCAGCAGCATGCCCGCCGCGAACCAGGATGCGTAAGCCGGCGGCCAGTTCAGAAAGTTGACGCCCTGCGGGGTGTGGATCGGCAGCAGACCCCAGCCCAGGCTGGCCAGCGCCACCACGGCGATGACCGGAACCCGGGCCCGCACCGGAAGCCGCCGCATCAGCAGCGCCAGTATCGGCAGCGCCAGGTAGAAGCTCACCTCCACCGACAGGCTCCACATCTGGGTCAGTCCGGCGGTCAGGGTCAGCGGAACGTAAACCTGGGTGAGGGTCAGGTTGGCCAGCCACACCGTCGGGCTGGCATGGTTGGCCTCCGGCAGCAAAGTCAGGATGACGATGACGGCCACCAGGTAGCCGGGCATGATGCGCACGAGCCGGGACCTCAGGTAGTGCCCGGTCGGCGGGCGGTGCCGCAGGCCACGCGCCGCCGCCGCGTGGCCCCGCCACAGCAGGAAACCGGACAGCGCGAAGAACACCGCGACCGCGAGGTCGAAGCGATGCAGCAGCCGACCCAGCACGCCACTCGAGGTTCCGGTCTGGAAGGCGACGTGCGTGAGCACCACACCCATGGCCGCACAGGCGCGCATGCCTTCGACGGCGGGCAGGAAGCCGCGGGTACCACCCACCTGCTCCGCCGGTTTCATGCAGTCAGTCTGCCGGTGAACGGATCACCGGCGAAAGTGGGTACACCCACGCAGCGGAGATGACCTCTAACTAATGAGTCGGCGCCTCGGCTTCTGCTGTTAGGGTCAGACCGGTTTGCTTCGCCGTCAGGCGGCGCACAATCCGATCGGGAAAAGGAGGCCTCGGCAGCGTGAACCGCGCAGGCATGTTGCGTATCGCGGCATGCGGCATCATCGGGCTCGGGGCCGCCCTGCTGATCGCCGCGCTGCTGTTGACGACCTACACCTCCGGCAAGATCAAGAAGATTCCGCTGACCGTCGACGAGAACCTTGTCAGCGACGGGACCGGCACGTCGCTGGATCCGGCCTCGCTGCTGGGTGACCGATTCGTTATAGACAAGAACGTCCCGCTGGTGTCCCAGCAGCAGATCACCGTCGAGTCGCCGGCCAACGCCGACGTGGTGACGCTGCAGGCCGGCACCAGCGTCCGGCGCACCGACAAGCAACAGGACAACGGTCTGCTGCTGGCCATGGTCGACACCGTGACCCTCAACCGAAGCACGGCGATGGCGGTGTCCGATGACACCCATCCCGGTGGCTCGGTGCAGAAGCCGCGCAGCATCGAGGACACCAAGCCGTCGACGAGCGTCGCACTGCCGCACGACGGGCTGTCCTACCGGTTCCCGTTCAACACCGAGAAGAAGACCTACCCGTATTTCGATCCGATCGCGCAGAAGGCATTCGACGCCAACTACGACGGTGAAGAGGACGTCAACGGGCTGACCACCTACCGGTTCACCCAGAACGTCGGCTACGACGCCGACGGCAAGCTGGTCGAGCCGATCAAATACGCTTCGCTGTACGACAACAACGAAGACGGCGAGGTGACGGCGCGGGCCTCGCTGTGGGGTCTGCCCGGCCCGCCCGACGAGCCCATCACCATGACCCGCTACTACGCCGCGCAGCGCACGTTCTGGGTTGACCCGGTGTCGGGCGCCATCGTGCGGGAGCAGGAGCACGCCAACCACTACTACGCCCGCGACCCGCTCAAGCCGGAGATGGCGCTGGCCGACTACAAGGTCACCTCGACCGAGCAGACCGTCGAGTCCCAGGTGGCCGCAGCCCGTGACGAGCGGGACCGGATCGGATTGTGGTCGCGGGTGCTGCCGATCAGCTTCACCGCGGCCGGACTTGTCGCGCTGATCGGCGGGGCGCTGCTGGGCACCTTCAGCCTGCGCGCCGAGGCGGCTCTGATCGATCCCGGCCTGGACACTGCGGACCACGGCTTCTTCGGTAAGGACGAGACCGGGCCGATGCCCGCCGCCGAGGCCGCCACCGAGAAGTTGCCCGCGGCCAGACCCGATCTGGAGTCCCCGCCGGATCGGTGAGCATGGCATGACCCAGGCACACCGCCGGGCAGTCCGGTGGCTGGTACCGGGTTACGCCCTGATACTGGCCGTCACGGTGACGGCTCCGCTTCTCGCGCCGGGCTATCTGCTGCTACGTGACGCGGTGTCCACCCCGCAGTCCTTCTTCTCCGATGCCGCGCTGGGCCTGACCGAAGCCGCCCCGCGTGCGGTGCCGCAGGACTTCCTCATCGCCGCGCTGACCACGGTCGCCGACGGCGGCGTGGTGGTCAAGCTGCTGCTGATCGGCGGGCTGTTCCTGGCCGGCTGGGGGGCCGCCCGACTGGCCGCGACGGTGGTGCCCGAGGCCGGGGTCCCCGGCCAACTGGTGGCCGCCACGCTCGCGGTGTGGAATCCCTATGTCGCCGAACGCCTGCTGCAGGGGCACTGGAGTCTGCTCGTGGGTTACGGCGCGCTGCCGTGGACGGCGGCCGCGGTCGTGCGGTTGCGCACTGCAGCGGCGGCCCCGTGCTGGGTGGGCTGGGCGGCGGTGGCGTGGTGGGTCGCGATGGCCGGGCTGACGCCGACCGGTCTGATCCTGGCGGCCGTCGTGGCATTGGGCTGCGTGGCGGTCCCCGGCTCCGGTGTCTCGCGCGTGTGGTGTGCGGCCGGGATCGCGGTGACGGCGGTGCTCGCGGCGCTGCCGTGGTTGGTGGCGTCGGTTCTCGGCGGGGCGCTCGGGGCGTCCGGGGGCTCGGGTCTGGCGGCGTTCGCTGCCCGTGCCGAGCCGGGCCTGGGCACCCTGGGCACTCTGGCCGGCCTGGGCGGCATCTGGAACGCCGAGGCCGTACCAGGCTCGCGGACAACGCTTTTGGCGTTGGTGGCGACGGTGGTCCTGCTGGCGGTGGTGGCGGTGGGTTTGGTGACCGTGATCCGACGCCCGACCGCGGTGCCGCTGCTCGTGCTGGCGGCGGTGAGCATCGTCGGACCGGCCCTGCTGGCCACCGGGCCCGGACTGGCGCTGCTGCGTTTGGTGGTGGACGCCGTACCGGGGCTCGGCGTCCTGCGCGACGGGCAGAAGTGGGTGGCGCTGGCGATGCCCGGTTATGCGGTGGCCGCAGCCGGAGCGGTCGTGACCGCGCGAAGCAGACTGCGACCCGAACTGGCGGCGGCGGCCTGCGCGGCCGCGCTGATCGCCGTGTTGCCGGACCTCGCGTGGGGCGTCTGGGGCGCGGTCACGCCGGTGCAGTATCCGCCGGGATGGCGGGCGGTGGCCGCGGCGATCGACGCCGATCCCGGCTCGGTCGCGGTGTTGCCCGCCGACAGCATGCGCCGGTTCGGCTGGGCCGGCCCGGCCCCGGTGCTGGACCCCCTGCCGCGCTGGGTTCGCACCGAGGTGCTCTTGACCGGCGACCTCACCATCTCGGGGCAGACCGTGCCCGGTGAAGGTGGTCATGCGCGTGAGGTTCAGCGCGTGGTGGTGGCCGGCTCGGCCCCGAGGGAGCTGGCCGATGCCGGGGTCCGGTGGGTCGTCGTCGAGGGCGGTACCGCCAGCGCGATGGGCAATGCGCAACAGACCTTGAAGCAGCTGCCGGTCGCCTACCACGACCGCGACCTCACGCTCTATCGCGTCGGCGGATCCGGTTCGGTTGCGGCACAGGACAAGCGGGCAGCGATGGTGGCGACACACCTGGTGTGGGTGGCGATGCTGGCGTCGAGCGCCGTCGCCGCCGCGGTGGGTATCGCCCGACGGCGCCGCGATGTACCTTTCGGTACATGATTACTTCGAGCAGCGCGGCATCATCGGGACTGTCGTCGCACCGCTCATGCGCCGGATGACCCAGCGGTATCTGGCGATGGAGGGCCAGGGACTCGAAGCGCGCAGCGAGGGCGACTGGAAGCTTCGTGGCGCGGATGATCCTTAATCATCGCCGCCTCTTTGAGCACCGCCTCGGCGTCCTTGAAGGTGTCTTCCGCGCGCTTGTCGGCGGCCTTGACCGGCTGTCGGGTGGCCAGTTCGTGCGCGCGGTGGCGGACGTAATCGTAAATTTTGGACATGCCCGATCATCACGCGCTGTCGTGATGTCGAGCCCGTCCGCGAGCTAGCTGTCAGTATCCTCGGCGCGACCGTGGCGCTTGCGGTAGGCCTCGTGGATGTGGGCGTCGCGTTGCCGGGCCAACTCGTCGACCAGCTCGGGGTCGAGGTTGTGCTGGCGTAGCCGGTGGGTGCGCCAAACCTTGTCCAGCGCATGGGCGAAGTAGAGGAACGGCAGGAACAGCAGCGCAGACATCGCCAGGTGCATGCCCGTGCTCGTCGGGATCAACCACAGCGGCGAGACGAGCAGCAGCCCGGGCAGCGTCACCCGGATCAGCGTCCGGCGCCGAGCACCCTTGCCGGCCAGGTCATTTCGCACCCAGTCCTGCATCGACGGGGGAAGTACCTTGCCGTAGCAGTAGGCGAGGTACTGCAGCGGATTGGGGCGGGTCTTGTCGCTCATCAGTTCCTAGATCACCCCGCTGACGCGGGTCCCGGTGTGCACGGACTCCAACACGTTTCGCATGGCCGCCGCACTCTGCGGCCAGGAGAAGTCGCGGCTGCGCACCTCGGCCTTGGCGCCGAGCTCGTCGCGCAGCGTCTGGTCGGTGAGCAGTCGCTCCAGCCTGTCAACCAGCTCGTCATGGTCGTCGACGAGCACCCCGGTCACCCCGTCGATCACCGAGTCGGTGAGCCCGCCCGAGGACCGGTAGCCGATGGTGGGCACCCCGTGCTGGGCCGCTTCGATGACCGCAAGCCCCCAACCCTCTTTACGGGACGGCAGCACGTGGACCCAGGATCGTTGCACCACAACATGTTTGGTGACGTCATCGACATGGCCGTGGAACGTCACCGCATCGGCGATACCAAGCCGGTCGGCACGTTCGACCAAGCGCTGATACCACCAGCCGCCACCGACGATGTCCAGATGCAGACCGTCGACGCGGGTACGCAGCCTGGCGACCGCGTCGAGGGCGTCCTCGATCTGCTTGTGCGGCACCAGCCGTGACAGCACCACCACCCGCGGAGTCCCCGACCGCTCGCCGGTCAGCGTCTCCGGCGGCGCCTCGTCCAAGCCGTTGCGGACCACCGCGATACGTCCGAGGTCCACGCCGAGGTCGGCCAGGTCACGCGCCGAGGGCAGCGACACCGTGACGTACTGGTTGCGCCGATGCATCAGCGGGGACAGCCACGACTCCACCAGCCAGCCCAGCCGGCCGACGAATCTGCCCGCGACCGGCCACTGCGCGCGATGGCAGTGGTGAACCAGTACCGCCACCCGTCGGCCGAAGGCCAGACGTGCCAGGAACGGCACACCGTTCTGGGTGTCGACGACGACGTCGGGGCGCACCCCGCGCAGCGGGCCGAGCCCGATGCGGGCGAAGACCATCGCCAGGCCCGCCCAGATGTAGACGGTGTAGGGACCACCGCCGCGGCTGACCGTCACGCCGTCGACCACCTCGCGGCGCGGAGCCCCGGGGTAGCGGGCGGTGCGCAGGGTGACGTCGACGCCCGACTGGGCCAGCAGTACACCGATGCGCTGCAGGTAGGTTTCGCTGCCTCCGCCCTGCGGGTGACCGGTGTCACGCCAGCACAGAAGCAGGACGGAGCGAACGGTGGTGGACATCGGGTTTAGCCTAGTCGGCCGACGATGCGGGTCGGAACGACCCGAGGAGGAGACCGACAATCAGATCTAGTCGGCCGACGATGCGGGTCGGAACGACCCGAGGAGGAGACCGACAATCAGATCTAGTCGGCCGACGATGCGGGTCGGAACGACCCGAGGAGGAGACCGACAATCAGATCTAGTCGGCCGACGATGCGGGTCGGAACGACCCGAGGAGGAGACCGACAATCAACTCAGGGCCCGGCTACTAGGGTGAACCGATGCCTGTCACCGAGTTGTTCGCCCGGCGCGCGACGCTGGCGCGGTCGACGCGACTGCTCGGCAACTTCCGCTACGAACAAGCCGACCCGGACCGCTTCTACGGTGCGCTGGCCGCCGACACCGCCGCGATGGTCACCGACCTGTGGCGCGCCGCCCGGCGCGCAGAGCCGGCCGGACACACTGTGGTCGACGTCGGCGGCGGCCCCGGCTATTTCGCCGCTGCGTTCTCCCGGGCCGGCTGGCACTACGTCGGCGTCGAACCGGACCCCTCGGAGATGCACGCCGCCGAGCACGTTCGCCGCGGTGTGCCCGGAGCGTTCGTGCGCGCCTCCGGGATGGCACTGCCGTTCGCCGACGGCAGCGTCGACGTGTGCTTGTCGTCTAACGTCGCCGAGCACGTGGCCCGGCCCTGGCAACTGGGCGAGGAGATGCTGCGGGTGACGCGTCCGGGCGGGCTGGCCATCCTGTCCTACACCGTGTGGCTGGGCCCGTTCGGCGGGCACGAGTTGGGTCTGACGCACTACCTCGGCGGTGCGAGGGCCGCCGCCCGCTACGCCCGAAAGCACGGCCATCCGCCGAAGAACAACTACGGGTCGTCGCTGTTCGCCGTCTCAGCCGCCGACGGCCTGCGATGGGCCCGCGGCACCGGCGCGCTGGTTGCGGCATTCCCGCGTTACCACCCGCGATGGGCGTGGTGGCTGACCGATGCGCCCGGCGTGCGGGAGTTCCTGGTGAGCAACCTGGTGCTGGTGCTTCGACCGTCCGACCCGCTGAACTGAAGTCTTCAGTCGGTAATGCGACTGACATGACACACCCCCCAGATCGCCCGAGAACTAGAAGACTATGCGGACGATCATCTCGGCCACCGCGGCCGGCTTGTCGACACCGTCGATCTCGAAGGTCTGCTTGACCGTCAGGTTGACGGTGTTGTCGTCGATCTTGGCGGCGTCGAGCAGTTCCGAACGCATCCGGATGCGGCTGTCCACGGGAACCGCCGACAGGAACCGGACCTTGTTGAGCCCGTAGTTGATGGCCAGCTTGGCGTTCTCGACGCGGTAGTTGTCCTTGCTCATCGCGGGGACCAGTGACAACGTGAGGAATCCATGGGCGATCGGCGTGCGGTAAGGGCTTTCGGCCTTGGCCCGCTCGACATCGACGTGGATCCACTGGTGATCGCCCGTGACGTTGGCGAAGTCGTTGATGCGCTTCTGATCAATATCCAGCCATTCACTGACACCGAGTTCCTGGCCGACCAGAGACTGCGCGTCGTCGATGGACTTGATCACCTTCATGGGGTCACCTTTCTGCACGGTTTCCCCGTCATCTTGACCGACGTTCAGAACGCGTCTTCGCTCAGGTCCATGATCGCCAGATCGACCGCTTCGACGATGCGGCGTTCGGCGGCCAGGCGGGGCAGCACGTTGCGCACGAAGAAGTTCGCGACCGCGACTTTGCCGCGGTAGAACGCCTCTTCGCGCGGGTCCGGCTCGCCGTCGAGGGCGCGCAGCGCAATCTCGGCCTGGCGCAACAACAACCAGCCGATCATCAGGTCGCCGACGGCGAGCAGGAAGGACACCGATTCCAGCCCCACCCGGTAGAGCTCGCGCGCGTCCTGCTGGGCGCCGAGCAGATAGCCCGTCATCGCGGCGACCATCGCCCGCAGGTTGTCCAGCGCGTCGGCCAGCAGTCCGCGACTGGTCGCCAGTCCGGGACGGCCGTCGGGGCTGTCGATGAACTTCTCGATCTGGCCGACGACGTGGGACAGCGCCACCCCCTGGTCGCGGGCGATCTTGCGAAAGAAGAAGTCCTGGGCCTGGATAGCGGTGGTGCCCTCGTAGAGCGAGTCGATCTTGGCGTCGCGGATGTACTGCTCGATCGGATAGTCCTGCAGGAAGCCCGATCCGCCGTAGGTCTGCAACGACTCGGTCAGCGTTTGGTACGCCCGCTCGGATCCGACACCCTTCACGATCGGCAGGAACAGGTCGTTGATCCGCTCGGCCAACGCGGCATCAGCACCGGAGACCACGGCCGCTGCCGCCGGATCCTGGTGGGCTGCGGTGTACAGGTAGAGCGCACGCAGCCCCTCCGCGTAGGCCTTCTGCATCATCAGGGCTCGGCGCACGTCGGGGTGGTGCACGATGGTGACCCGCGGAGCGGTCTTGTCGGTCATCTGCGTCATGTCGGCGCCCTGCACCCGCGACTTCGCGAATTCCAGCGCGTTGAGGTATCCGGTGGACAGGGTCGCGATTGCCTTGGTGCCCACGAACATCCGGGCGTACTCGATGACCTTGAACATCTGGGCGATGCCGTTGTGCACGTCGCCGATCAGGTAGCCGACGGCGGGGACTCCGTGCAGGCCGAGGCTGAGTTCCGTTGTGGCAGAGGCTTTCAGGCCCATCTTGTGTTCGAGGTTGGTGACGAACGCGCCGTTTCGTTCGCCGGGCTCGCCGGTCTCGGGGTCGAAGAGGAACTTGGGCACCAGGAACAGGCTCAGTCCCTTGGTGCCGGGCCCGGCTCCCTCCGGCCGTGCGAGCACCAGATGCATGATGTTCTCGAACATATCGTCGGTGTCGCCGTTGGTGATGAACCGCTTGACGCCCTCGATGTACCAGGTGCCGTCGCCGTTGTCGACGGCCTTGGTCCGTCCGGCGCCCACGTCGGAGCCGGCGTCGGGTTCGGTGAGAACCATGGTGGCAGCCCAGTTGCGTTCGACGGCGATCTGCGCCCAGTGCTTCTGCTGCTCGTTGCCGATCTGGTGGACGATGTTGGCCATGACGGGACCGGCCACGTACATGAACACCGCGGGGTTTGCGCCGAGAACCAGTTCGTTGACCGCCCAGCTGACCATGGCCGGCGCCGGCATTCCGCCGACCTCTTCGTCGAGGCCGATCCGGAAATACTCGCCCTGCTGCCAGGCCTGCAGTGACTTCTTGAATGGCTCGGGTATCGACACGACGTGCGTCTCAGGGTCGAAGGTCGGTGGATCGCGATCGGTCTCGGCGAAGGAATCGGCGACCGGCCCCTCGGCCAGGCGCGCCGCCTCCGCGAGTATCTGACGGACCGCGTCGGCGTCGAGATCGCCGTACTCGGTGCCGTCGAGCACCTTCTCCAACTCCAGCAACTCGAACAGGTTGAACTCGAGGTCGCGGACGTTGCTCTTGTAATGGCCCATCGCTTGCGCCTCCCATTGCGGCTGGGAGAAGCCTAGCCCGCCGAGGCGGCCTGATCAGCGCGTTCCGCTATCGACCGAAAATATGAGTTACATCATATACGCGCGGCGTTAGGCCACTTGAGCCGCAGGTCATCGCAGCGGTTAAGGAGCTGTTCACCTGAACGTGATGTCAGCGGCAAGCGCAGGCGGCTGCTCGGGCGCGGCGCACCGCGCGGATCGGTCTACCACCACTTCCCCGGCGGTCGCAGCCAGATCCTCCGGGAAGCGTTGAACCTCGCCGGCGGCGAGATCACCGCAGGCTGTGTCGGTCGGCGCGCAGCCTCGAACCGCTCTACGATGTGGCCAACCAGCTCGAATTCCTCATCAAGGCAAAGGAATTCGTGACGAAGTTCGGTGTCCCGACCCTCAACGCCTGACGAGCCAGCGCGCGCAGACGAAGTCGCCGTTGACGCCCGTCTCGGCCAGCGTCCACTCCGAGCGCAGCGGCAACACCGGCGCGCCGGCGCCGAGACTGCACGGCGCGTAGGACATGATCATCTCGTCGACCAGACCGGCGGCGACAAACTGGGCGGCGACATCTCCGCCGCCGACCACCCACACGTCCTTGTCACCGGCGGCCTCCGTCAACAGCGGGTGCAGCTCCGTCACCGCTCCGGTAAACGCCCGCACCGGGTGGCTGGCGGCGATGATGTCCGGGCGGTCGGTCAGCACCCAGGTGGGCTGGGGGTACATCCACTCGCCGGGTTCGTTGGCCAACAACCATTTGTAGGTGGTCGAGCCCATCACCAGGGCGCCGACACCGGCGTTGAAGGCCTCATAGCCGAACGGACCGTTGACGTCGATGGCGCGGGACGTCAACCAGTCGAGGCTGCCCTGCTGATCGACGATGAACCCGTCAAGGCTGGATGCAGTGAAATAGATGGTGGACATGCTGACCACTATGCCGCCCAGCCCTGACTCGCCTGCACGACGGTGATCTGCAACAATTGAGGCCCGCGGCGCTCACCCATCCGGGGATCAGAGGGTCCTGGGTGACTGATCACGGGGGGTCGGGGTGGGGATGCGCATAACCGGGCGCAAGCCGGTCTCGGTGTTGCTGGCGTTTCTCACAGCGGCGACGCTGGGGGTCTCTGCATTGGCCGGTTCGGCCGCTACGTGGGCGGCGACGACGCTGCTTCTGGGTGCCACCTTCGTCTCCGACCCGATGGCTAACTCGGGGTACGCGCAGGGGGCCATCGACTACTACGTCAACCCGACCACGCTGTGCGCGGTTCAGACATGCGCCACGAAGCCCGTCGTCACCCCGGAGACGTTCTGGCCATTCACCGGCCTGGCCGACTTGACGATCGACGAGTCGATCACTCAGGGCACGACCATAATCAACGAGGCCATCAACGGCGAGCTGACCGGGGGCACCGACACCATCGTGGTCTTCGGCAACTCACAGAGCTCGAGCATCCTGACCCACGAAAAGCGGAACCTCGTTGGACTGTCCGCGCAGGACAAGGGCCGACTCACGTTCGTTCTGGTCGCCAACCCGAACCGGCCCAACGGTGGCATGTTGGAGCGCTTCTTTCCGGTGTCGAGTCCTTCCCTTGGTCTGACCGCCAGCGGTGCCACACCGACGGACACCGGAATCCAGACGGTCGACATCGCCTTCCAGTACGACGGGGTGGCCGACTTGCCGTTGCGCCCGTTGAACCTCCTGGCGGACCTCAACGTCCTGTTCGGCGCCTATCTGCACAGCAGTTATGTGTCGAGCGGCAGCGGCTACACCCCGGACGAACTGGTGGCTGCCATCAACGACCCGGCGAACCGTCAGGTCTACGGGGACACCACCTACATCACGATCCCCGCCAAGCGGCTCCCCCTGCTGGTGCCGCTGCGTGATTTGGGGCAGGCGCTCGGTCTGAGCGGGTTGACTACGCCGATCGCCGACCTGCTCGAGCCGACGCTGCGTGTGCTCGTCGAGTCGGGCTACGACCGCAGCATCCCTTACGGGCAGCCGACGACATTCGATTTCCACCCGAAGATCGATGACCCGAAGCTGATCACCGATCTGCAGGCCGCCGGAAAAGCCGGCGTCCGGGCCGCGCTGGCCGACATCGGCGCGACACCCTCCCGCCCCAGCCAGAGCCCCTCGAACACAGCTGTCAGCGCCTCGAACGCCACCACCTCCGTCGCATCGACCGCCGGCAAGGCCCCCTCCGCTGCCATCGGCCGCTCCGCGCGTAAAACCAAGACCGACCCCGCCCCCGCGGGCGCCAGCGTTGCGCCCGACGAGAACGCAACCGCAGCAGACAAGCCGGCCAATCACACCGTCGCCGCGACGAGGCGCTCGGCCCAGCGGTCGACGCACCACTCTGAGTAGCCCTCGCAGCGGCTGGAATACCAGCGTGACGACACCTCCTCCGCGGATCGATGCTCAGGACCCGGGAACGCCGGAAAGTGTCCTGGCCCGCTTCAGCATCAGCACCCTCGGGGAGGACTTCACCGACTTCACTGTGGTGGCCTCGATGCCGGTGGGCGGGATGGTCAACCCCTCCACCGGGACTCCGACCATGGCGCACTGGCCATCCTGGTCGACGACGTCGCCGGCCGGGCCAACTTCCACCGCCGGGGTTCGGGCCAGTGGACGGTGTCCAGTGAGCTCACCGTCGAACTGAGCCCCGACGGGATCGACAGCATCCTGGCCGCGCCCGATGAACCGGTGGTGGCCACGGGCCTGGAACTGGTCGCCTCCGCGGCGATCAACCACGATCAGGCCGAACCGCTTCAGACGGCGTCGATCCGGGTGAACTTCCTTCGGCCCTTCTTCGCCGGGGAGCTCTCCCGCTACGAAGGGACGGCGGTCCGGGTGGGCCGCAACTCCGCCATCGGTGACGCCCGGGCCGTCGGCGACGACGGCAAGGTCGCCATCATGGCCCGCATCACGGGATACCGGTCAAGAACATGACCGATGACTTCAACGGCGCTGTGCGCCAACGAAACCGAACTGGCCGGTCTGACGGCTCGTCTGACTTGGTGGGGCGTCTGGTGTGACCGATTCGGATCGTGTCGGCGACCTTCTGGCCCGTCAGAAGTGCAGCGCTGTGAATCGCCAGTCCAGCACCGGCCGGTCGTCTCCATCATCGGCCGCCGCATACACCACCGATCGCAACCTCAGAACGCCCCCGCGGTCATCGGGCAGTGGGTCGGCCGCCTCCACGTGCAACTCGCTGTAGAGGGTGTCGCCCTCGTGCACCGGCCCGGTGTGATCGCAGGACTCCCAGCCCAGCACGGTCGCGATGTTGGGCAGCAGCCTGCTGGCCTGGGCGAGCGCCAGGCCGATGGTGTGCCCGCCGTACACCAGCCGCTGGCCGCCGACGCTTGAATCATGATGTGTGGCAGCAATGTTCAAGGAAATCCTGGCCAGCTCGGGTGCGGAGCTGACCACGTCCCCAGTGCTGCGCAACACCGAACCCGCGATATCGGGATAGAAGTGCGGACCGGGAACACGTTCGCGGAAGGCCGCCGCGTCCCAGTCGACGGTCGGGTCGGGTGCGGCCGCGAGGTCGGCACCGATCTGCGACAGGTCGTCGGCATGGCCGGTGTCCGCCGCGCCGAGACTCAGCGGAAGCATGGCGCAGCGGTAGAAATCGAGCACCAGACGCCCCACCTGGTCGATGGTGGTCATCCGCAGCGCCGCCATGCCCGTGGGCGCGCGGCCCGGTTTGGCGCTGTTCTGGCGAAGGCCGACGACCTCGGTGCGGGTGAACAGGGTGTCGCCGACGACGGGAAAACGATAAAACGACAGTCCGCGATAGAACAGGTTCGCCTTGACCCGCTGGGTGACCAGGGTGCTCTGGCCGATGGCCACGTCGCAGACGAATGCCGGATGGGCCAGCGGCCCGGTAGTGCCGACCACGGCGTGGGCCAGTTCGGCGTCCAGCGACAGCCGCAACCGGTCGCCGAGGATGGATTGGTGGGTGGCGGCCGCCCCGGAGGTCAACGTCATCGAAGGGGCCCCGTCGAAGACCTGGCCGACGACCAGGTCGTCGAAGTGGGGCCCGCCCGACCCGATATGGCCGTACAAAGTCACAGTCGATCATGCTGGCAGTTCCCGGATCACTGTGTCAATATGGCCGTACATATTTCAGGTATTGGAGCGACCCAAGGTGACTACTGCACTCAACGACGAGGAGACCCTGCTCGTCCAGACCGTCCGCGCGTTCGTCGATCGCGACGTCAAGCCGACCGTGCGCGACGTCGAGCACGCCAACACCTATCCCGAGGCGTGGATCGAGCAGATGAAGCGGATCGGCATCTACGGTCTGGCCATCAGCGAGGAGTACGGCGGCACCCCGGTGTCCATGCCCTGCTACGTCGAGGTCACCCAGGAGCTCGCCCGCGGCTGGATGAGTCTGGCCGGCGCAATGGGCGGCCACACAGTGGTGGCCAAACTGCTGGATCTCTTCGGGACCGAGGACCAGAAGAAGGCCTACCTGCCGAGGATGGCAACCGGTGACCTGCGGGCGACAATGGCGCTGACCGAACCCGGTGGCGGCTCGGATCTGCAGAACATGACCACTGTGGCGCGTCGCGACGGCGACGAGCTGGTGATCAACGGTGCCAAGACGTGGATCACCAACGCCCGCCGCTCCGGGCTGATCGCCCTGCTGTGCAAGACCGATCCGCAGGCCAGTCCGCGGCACACCGGCATCTCGGTGGTGCTCGTCGAGTCGCCCACCCCCGGCCTCACGGTGTCACGCGATCTGCCCAAGCTGGGCTACAAGGGTGTCGAATCGTGCGAGCTGGCCTTCGAGGACTGCCGGGCGCCGGCGTCGGCCATTCTCGGCGGCGAACCGGGTAAAGGCTTCGCGCAGATGATGAAAGGGCTCGAGACGGGGCGGATTCAGGTCGCTTCCCGCGCATTGGGAGTCGCCACCGCGGCGCTGGAGGATGCCCTGGCCTACGCCCAGGAGCGGGAGAGTTTCGGGCAGCCGATCTGGAAGCACCAGGCCGTGGGGCACTACCTGGCCGACATGGCCACCAAGCTCACCGCCGCCCGTCAGCTCACCCGCTACGCCGCGGAGCGATTCGACAGCGGCCAGCGTTGCGACATGGAAGCCGGGATGGCCAAGCTGTTCGCCTCCGAGGTCGCGATGGAGATCGCGCTCACAGCGGTGCGCATCCACGGCGGTTATGGCTACTCCACCGAGTACGACGTCGAACGCTACTTCCGTGACGCCCCGCTGATGATCGTCGGCGAGGGCACCAACGAGATCCAGCGCAACGTCATCGCCGGGCAACTGATCGCTCGCGGGGGAATCTAGCTGCGGTGAAGCCCGAGCCGGCCTATCAGCTTCTGCGCCAACGGCTTCGCGACGAGATCGCCGCCGGCGCATACCCCGACGGCGTGCGCCTGCCGACGGAGTCGGAGCTGGTGGCTGAATGCGGGCTGTCCCGGCAGACCGTGCGGCGGGCCTTCCAGGATCTGGTGGCCGAAGGGGTGGTCTACCGGGTCCCGGGCCGCGGCACATTCGCCAACCGCGGATATCTCAGACAGCTGGGGTCGATCGAGGACCTGATGAGCCTGTCCGAGGACACCACGATGGAAGTGCTGCACGGCCTTTCGCGCCGTGTCGACGTCGCCGCCGCCAGCCGGCTGCGGCTCGACCACGACGTGGTCTACACCGTGGTGTTCCGTCGGCTTCACCGGGGTGTTCCGTTCGTCCTCACCACCGTGCATCTGCCGGAGTCGGTAGCCCAGCTGATGCTCGAGTCCCCGGAGCTGGCCACCGGCGCCGTGGGCACGAACACTGTCATCGGTGTGCTCGAGCCGCATCTCGACCAACCCATCGCCGAAGCGGCCCAGTCCATCACCGTGGCACCGGCCGACGACATTGTGGCAGATGCGCTGGGCTGTCCGCGCGGGCACGCGATGCTCGGGGTCGACCGGCTGTACTCCGACACGCGGCGCACCCCGGTGGAGTTGTCGGTGAGCTACTTCCTGCCCGAGCAGTACACCTATCGGGTCACGTTGCGCCGCTCCAGCTAACCGCCGTTCGCGCCGAACGTGGATTACCCGCACGCTTCTGGCCGCCGATGATGATCCGCAGCTGGGGCAGGGGCGCGGATCGTGTTCTCCAACAGGTCGCCCGGCTGCGTCTTCGCCACGGCGACAGCGGGAGTGATCGCGGTGGTCAGCGACGCCACCTCGACACGACCGCGAACGGCTTCTTGGCCTCCCTGCCGCAACTCCTCGAAAGCCCGTAGGCCAGAGGCGTTTGGCCGAGATCGACGCTGGCGTGCGCCGCACTCGCACTTTTGCGCGGTGGCGTCGATCTCGATGCGAGGGCTATGCCGGAGGGCTCAGTCGGCCTCGGCCAGGCGCTGCTTGAGCGCCTCGAACTCGTCCTTGACGCCGGTCGGCAGCTTCTCGCCGATGAACTCGAACCACTCCTCGATCTGAGCCAGTTCGTCGCGCCACTCGGAGGCGTTGACCTTCAGCGCGGCCGCCGCGTCACCCTCGTCGACGTCGAGGCCGCTCAGGTCGAGGTCCTCGACACCCGGCACCGTGCCGATCGGTGTGGACGTCCCGTGGGCCTTACCCTCGACCCGCTCGACGATCCACTTCAACACCCGGCTGTTCTCGCCGAAGCCGGGCCACAGGAAGCGGCCGTCCTCGCCGCGACGGAACCAGTTGACGAAGAAGATCTTCGGCAGCTTCGACTCGTCGGCGTTCTTGCCGAGATCGAGCCAGTGCTGGCAGTAGTCACCGGCGTTGTAGCCCAGGAATGGCAGCATGGCCATCGGGTCGCGGCGGATCGTGCCGACCTTGCCTTCGGCCGCCGCGGTCTTCTCGCTGCCCAGCGAGGCGCCGATGAACACACCGTGCTGCCAGTCGCGGGCCTGGGTCACCAATGGCACGGTCGTCTTACGACGGCCACCGAACAGGATCGCCGAGATCGGCACGCCCTGCGGGTCGTCCCACTCCGGGGCCAGCGTTGGACACTGCGACATCGGGGTGCAGTACCGCGAATTCGGATGGGCGGCAGGCTCGTCGGAGTCCGGCGTCCAGTCGTTGCCCTTCCAGTCGATCAGGTGCTGCGGCTCGCCCTCGAGGCCCTCCCACCACACGCCGCCCTTGTCGGTCAACGCGACGTTGGTGAACACGGTGTTGCCCGCCGCGACGGTCTTCATCGCGTTCGGATTGGACCTCCAGTTGGTGCCCGGCGCGACGCCGAAGAACCCGAACTCCGGGTTGACCGCATACAGCCGGCCGTCCTTGCCGAACCGCATCCAGGCGATGTCGTCACCGAGGGTCTCGGCGCGCCAACCGGGAATCGTGGGCTGCAGCATCGCGAGGTTGGTCTTGCCGCACGCCGACGGGAACGCCGCGACGATGTAGTAGGCCTTGTTCTCCGGGGAGATCAGCTTGAGGATCAGCATGTGCTCGGCGAGCCAGCCCTCATCGCGGGCCATCACCGAGGCGATGCGCAGCGAGTAGCACTTCTTGCCCAGCAGGGCGTTGCCGCCGTAGCCGGAGCCGAAGCTCCAGATCTCGCGGGTCTCCGGGAAGTGGGTGATGTACTTCGTGTCGCTACACGGCCACGGCACGTCTTCCTGGCCGGGCTCCAGCGGAGCGCCCAGCGAGTGCAGCGCCTTGACGAAGAAGCCGTCGTCGCCGAGCTTCTCGAGTGCCGCCTTGCCCATCCGCGTCATGGTGCGCATCGAGACGACCACGTACTCGGAGTCGGTGATCTCCACACCCAGCTTGGGGTCGTCGGCGCCGAGCGGGCCCATGCAGAACGGCACGACGTACAGGGTGCGCCCGCGCATGCAGCCGCGGTAGAGGTCGGTCATGATGGCGCGCATCTCGTCAGGGGCCATCCAATTGTTGGTGGGGCCGGCGTCGATCTCGCGCTCGGAGCAGATGAAGGTGCGGGACTCGACGCGCGCCACGTCCGACGGCGTCGACCGCGCGAGGTAGGAGCGAGGCTCCTCGGAGTCGCTGAGCGGGATGAAGGTGCCGGCGGCGACAAGCTGCTCGCAGAGGCGCTGGTACTCCTCCTCCGAACCGTCGGCGAAGACCACTCGGTCGGGCTGGGTCAGCTCAGCGATTTCCTGTACCCAGGCCAGCAGGCCCTGGTGTTTGGTCGGTGCAGTGTCCAGACCGGGAATGGTCGCTGAAGTCATCGGTATCTCCTGCGTAGGTTTCTTGCCAGGATGCAGGCCTTACGCCGCACATAGCGGAGACGGTCGTCCCTGGCAAGAAGGTTAACGCGGGTGAGATACCCGCGGTTAATCGAGATTATGTCCGATCACTCACAGGAACGATTCAGAAAGACTCAGATGGGCCGATTCGTCGAATCAGTTCCCACCGCAGGCGCCAGTTCAACCCGAACGACGGCCAGCGCCCGCTCGATCACCGGCATGTGCAGGTCCCGTTCGGCCACCGCGTGGGCCCTCGTGACGGCAAGCTGGTGAATCTCCCGGTCGATGCCGGCCAGCACCTGATCGACCCGTACGCTCTGCGCGGCGTCACGCTCGGCGGCGGCGATGCCCAGCGCCGATTCGGCGGCCAACACCCAGCTGGCAACGCGCTCCTCCAGCGCGGCCCGCAGCCCGGAGGTGCCGCCGGCGACCCAGCGGTCGAGCACGGCCCGATCGTGCAGAAGTCCCCGTGTGCCCACTACCCACAGCGTGAGTAGCACGCCGATCACCGCGCAGGCGACCACGCCCGCTGCCGTCCACTGCGGAGCCAGGTCGGCCAGCAGTCGGCTCAGCGTCAATGCCACGCCGAGGCCGAAGCCCGCCCCGAGGAGTGCCATCAGCCGGGTCTCCACCCGGCGCGACCTCAGCGGCGCAGCGGGAACCTCGACGGCCAGGGCCGGCGGCGCTGGGCACTCGATCGGCAGGCCGAGTTCCAGTCCCACCTGGCTCAGCTGCTGTGCGGTGCCGTCGTCGACCTCCTCGACAACCTCACCGATGCGCCGGCGCACGTAGTCGGTGAACGCGCCGAACGTCCGCCGCGTGGCCGAGGCCGCATCCTCCTGCAGTTCGGTTCGCACCGAGGCGCAGCGGTTGCGCGCGAAGTAGGACAACTGCAGGCGCGCCTGTTGCATCTGCGCGCGTACCGCGATGGCCCGTTCGGTCTTGTCGAGCCGCGCCCGGCGCACCTCGGCGGCACGCCGCTCCCGTAGCGCCGCAAGCCGTACCTCCCGGCCCTCGCCCACCACCTCAGATTCGTAATGGTGAGCCGCGCCAAGCAGCCGATTCTCCCACGCCCGCAACCTATTTCGTCGCGCAAGCGAATCGGTGGCAACCGCCTGCTCGACGGCGGCGACCAGGTCGTCGACCGCCTGGGCACCCAGATCCGGCGCTGCCGCGGCCCCCACCCACGCCATCGCCGCATACCGCGGAGCATGGCCGGCGGTGATCGTCCGGTCGGCCTCGAGGACCTGACGCCAGGCGCGGTGCACGTCGATCTTGGTGACCACCCCGATCACCGCATCGGTGTCGGCGGCCGAGGCGTCGAGCAAGGCGCAGTCCGATTCGGTGAGCGGAGCGGTCGCCGAGACGACGAAGACCATCGCCACGGGGGCCACCCCCGCGCGAATCTCGGCGGCCTCGACGAACCGGTGCCGGGGCAGCCGCTCGCGCAGCGCGTTGATGACGCCGGTGGCGCCGGCCAGCCACGGCCCGGTCACCAGCACCACGTCGTCACGTGCGATCGCGGGCTGCGGAAGCTCAGGGTCCACCGCCAGAACCATCGCGTCGACATCGGCCTCGCTCACGCTACCGCCTCGGGAACTCCGCCGGCCTGCTCCCACAACCGCAGCGACCCGCGGACGATGTCGTCGGCGCAGCGGCGATGCAGCTCCGACACCGGTCCACGCGCGTAGCGCTGCCACAAGACGGCACGGCGCAGATACGCGTCGGCGTCATCACCGCGATCCACAGCCATCCCGGCCGCCTCGACGACCTCGATGGCTGCCGACATCCGCGCGGCCATCGCTGCGTCGTCCACCGGCTGCGACGCCCCGACCTCGGCCACGCGGCGGTAGCGCACCGGAGCGGTGGCGCGCCCGATCGCGGCCAACACGGCATCCAGACCACTGGCCCGGCGCAGCGCCGCCGCGAGGCCAGCGCGATCGGCGCCCTCACGCAGGGCCACCACGGCATGGGCGATACCGAACAGGTCGAGCTCGGTGAGAAGCCGCTGGCGGACCCCGCGGGGCAGCCGGTGCGCCCCGGTGAGGAAGCCGTCGGTGGAGCCAAGGTTCGCCGGCTCACCGGTGAGCACCCGCAGCGCGGCCAGCACGGCGCCGTCGATGACAGTGTCGTCAAGCGCAGCCACTGCGGCCAGGGCGGCCAGCGGATGAATCGGCATGGCCACGCTCTGCTGCAGTAGTTCGCAGCGTGCGGCCGCGGTCGCGACAGGACCATCGCCGCCGAAGCCGGCGAGGTCGGCCTTGTTCAGGATCGCGACGCGCGGCCCCGGCGGGCTGCTCAGCGCGGCGCGGTCCTCGGGTTTGAGGGTCTCGGTGAACACGTAGACGTCGACGTCGGCCGCGTCGTCCGGTCCGGCCACCATCACGCCTGCGGCGTGCAACGCCCTGGCCACGGTACGCCGGCCGCAGCCGGGCCGGCCCAGCACCGCTGCCCGCACCGGCCCGGTGGTTGCCGCCATGCCCGCCATGCCCGCCATGCCCGCCATGCCCGCCATGGTGGCATCGGAGCCGATATGGCGCGAGTCACTACCAGGCGAAGGCAACTGTTGGGTATCAATATGCACCGCGACGCGGGTGCACCCATGTTCATGAGGGACCATGGACCGATGTATGCGCAGCACCCGGGCGGCTCCACCGCGCCCGACGGTCGGGCGGCGCATTTGTATCCCCGGGTCACAAGCTTCCGGTCGCGCCGTTCGTCGCTGACCCAGGCGCAGCAGGAGGTATGGGACCGGCTGTGGCCGACGCTGGGCACCCAGGCGCGGTTTACCGAGGGACCGGCACCACTGCTCGACGCCGAGGCCTGGTTTGGGCGTCAGGCGCCGGTGATTCTCGAGATCGGATGCGGAACCGGCACCTCCACGCTGGCGATGGCACAGGCAGAACCCGACCTCGACGTCGTCGCCGTGGAGGTCTACCGCCGCGGTCTGGCGCAGTTGCTCGGCGCCATGGACCGGGAGGGCGTGTCCAACATCCGCCTGGTCCGCGGCGACGGTGTCGACGCGCTCGAGCACATGTTCGGTCCGGCATCGCTGACCGGGGTGCGGGTGTTCTTCCCCGACCCATGGCCGAAATCGCGGCACCACAAGCGGCGGCTGCTCAAATCGGACACCATCGCGCTGATCGCCAACCGTCTGCGGCCCGGAGGTGTGCTGCACGCCGCCACCGACCACGCGGGCTACGCCGAGCAGATCGCCGAAGCCGGCGACGCCGAGCCCCTTCTCCTGCGCACACGGCCGGACGGGGCGCTGCCCATCTCCACGCAGCGCCCGACCACCAAGTACGAGGGCAAGGCCCGCCACGCGGGTAGCCCGGTAACCGAACTCATCTGGGTGAGACGACCATGAGCGTGATCGAAGAAACTCAACAGGTTGCGGTTCCAGACGAGCCGGACACCGGAGCCGCGGTGGAGTCCGCACCCCAGCGGGTGCTTCTCGTGTGGGATGCCCCCAACCTCGACATGGGTCTGGGGTCGATCCTGGGCGGCCGGCCCACGGCCGCGCACCGGCCGCGCTTCGACGCCTTGGGCCGGTGGCTGCTGATGCGGACTGCCGAGCTGTCCGCCGGCCATCCGGAGCTGTCGCTGGAACCAGAGGCGACGGTGTTCACCAACATTGCCCCCGGCAGCGCCGACGTCGTTCGCCCGTGGGTGGAGGCGCTGCGCAATGTGGGCTTCGCGGTCTTCGCCAAGCCCAAGGTGGACGAGGACAGCGACGTGGACAGCGACATGCTGGCCCACATCGCGCTGCGCCGTGAGGAGGGTCTGGCCGCGGTGCTCGTCGCCTCGGCCGACGGCCAGGCATTCCGGGCGCCGCTGGAAGAAATCGCCCGGTCGGGCGTGCCGACCCAGGTGCTCGGATTTCGCGAACATGCCAGCTGGGCATTAGCGTCGGATACCTTGGAGTTCGTCGACCTAGAGGACATTCCTGGTGTTTTCCGTGAGCCGCTGCCACGAATCGGCCTAGATTCGCTACCAGAGCAGGGAGCGTGGCTGCAGCCATTCCGGCCGCTGTCCGCACTACTGACATCGCGCGTCTGACAAGCAGCACCGATGCGCAGATCGCCGCAGATTTAGTTAGGAGCCTACGTGTTCGCCTGGTGGGGTCGAACTGTGTACCGATATCGGTACATCGTGATCGCCGTCATGGTCGCGCTGTGCCTCGCCGGTGGTGTCTACGGAGCCAGTCTCGGCAAGCACGTCACCCAGAGCGGCTTCTATGATGAGGGCAGTAAATCGGTGAAGGCGTCGCTGATCGCCGATGGCGCGTACGGCCGTGACACGTCCGGCCACATCGTCGCGATCTACACCGCGCCGGACGGCAAGACCGTCGACGATCCGGCCTTCAAGAAGAAGGTCCTGGACAACCTCGCGCAGGTCCAGAAGGACCACCCCGACGAGATCCTGCGGTCGATCGGCTACTTCAAGAATCCCGAACTGCTGTCGAACATGGCCGACGCGGACAAGAAGCACGCGTTCATGTCGATCCAGCTCAAGGGCAACGACGACGACACCATCCTGAACAACTACAAGAAGGTCGACAAGGACTTCTTCGACAAGGGCGTCGATGTGAAGCTGGCCGGCCTGCAGCCGCTGGCCAGCGAACTGACCGGCACCATCGGGGAGGACCAGCGCCGCGCCGAGGTGGCCGCGATCCCGCTGGTGGCGGTTCTGCTGTTCTTCGTCTTCGGCGGCGTGATCGCCGCCAGCCTCCCGGCCATCATCGGTGGTCTGTCGATTCTAGGTGCGCTGGGCATCATGAGGCTGATCGCCGATTTCACCCCGGTGCACTTCTTCGCCCAGCCCGTCGTCACGTTGATCGGCCTGGGCATCGCGATCGACTACGGCTTGTTCATAGTCAGCCGGTTCCGGGAGGAGATCGCCGAGGGCTACGACACCGAGGCGGCGGTACGCCGCACGATGATGACGTCCGGGCGCACGGTGGTGTTCTCCGCTGTGATCATCGTCGCGTCCTCGCTGCCGCTGCTGTTGTTCCCGCAGGGCTTCCTCAAGTCGATCACCTACGCGATCATCGCCTCGGTCATGCTCTCGGCGATCCTGTCGATCACGGTGCTGTCGGCGATCCTGGCCATCCTCGGCCCGAACGTGGACGCACTCGGCGTCCGCACCCTGCTGAGGGTGCCGTTCCTGCGTAACTGGCCGTTCTCCCGCAAGATCATCGACTGGTTCGCCGAGAAGACGCAGAAGACCAAGACCCGTGAAGAGGTCGAGCACGGCTTCTGGGGCAAGCTGGTCAACCAGGTGATGAAGCGGCCCATCATGTTCGCCGCCCCGATCGTCATCTTCATGATCGTGCTGATCATCCCGCTGGGGAAGCTGGCCCTCGGCGGCATCAGTGAGAAGTACCTGCCGCCCGACAACTCGGTGCGCCAGGCCCAGGAGGAGTTCGACACGGTCTTCCCGGGCTTCCGCACCGAGCCGATCACGCTGGTCATGAAGAGCAACGACGGCCAGCCGGTCAGTGATCAGCAGGTCGCCGAGATCCGCAGCCGCGCGATGGCCGTCAGCGGGTTCACCGACCCGGACAACAACCCCGACGCGATGTGGAAGGAACGGCCTTACCTCGACGGGGCCTCGAAGGACCCGTCGGTGCGCGTCATCCAGAACGGCCTGATCAACCGCAACGACGCGAACAAGAAGATCAGTGAGCTGAGATCCATCACGCCACCCAAGGGCGTCTCGCTGTACGTCGGCGGTACGCCCGCGCTGGAACAGGACAGCATCCACAGTCTGTTCGCCAAGCTCCCACTGATGGTGCTGCTGTTGATCACCACGACGACGATCCTGATGTTCCTGGCGTTCGGGTCGCTGGTGTTGCCCATCAAGGCGGCGTTGATGAGCGCGCTCACCCTCGGCTCGACGATGGGTGTGCTCACCTGGATGTTCGTCGACGGGCACGGCTCGGGCCTGATGAACTACACGCCACAGCCGTTGATGGCGCCGATGATCGGCCTGATCATCGCGGTGATCTACGGCCTGTCCACCGACTACGAGGTCTTCCTGGTGTCCCGCATGGTGGAGGCCCGTGAACGCGGGATGTCCACCACCGAGGCGATCAGGATCGGTACCGCCACCACCGGCCGGCTGATCACGGCCGCGGCCCTGGTGCTGGCGGTGGTCGCCGGTGCGTTCGTGTTCTCCGACCTGGTGATGATGAAGTACCTCGCTTTCGGTCTGCTGATCGCACTGCTGCTGGACGCCACGATCGTCCGGATGTTCCTGGTCCCGGCCATCATGAAGTTGCTCGGTGACGACTGCTGGTGGGCGCCGCGCTGGATGAAGCGCCTGCAGAACAAGATCGGGCTCGGTGAGACCTACCTGCCCGACGAGCGCAAGCGTCCGGTGGTGCGCGAGACCGCCGACGCGCTGGTCGGTGCTGGCGCACCGGCGCCGACCGAGGACCGTCGTCGCCCGGTGCATGATCCGACCCATCCCGGTGGCGAAGCGCGGCCTCGTCCGCGCGTGGTCGGCCGGGCCGAGTACCAGGCGCCGGCAGCACGCCGGGAGGCTCCGTCGGCGGCGGGAACCGCCCGCATGGCAGACCCTCAGGCCGTGCCCGCCAACGAGGCCCCGACCACCCGGTTCGCGGTGGCCAAGAACGCCGTCAAGAACGCGGTGAGCAACGCCACCGCGGCGGCGCGGTCCAACCGGACCGACCCGGCGCCGACGCCGGACCGCGAGATCGAGTCGTGGCTCGGTGAGCTGCGGGGTAAGCCCGGCACGGCTGCACCGGCGCAGCCCCAGCCGGCCGCGGAGCCGACCAACGTGATCCCGACACCCGAGGACGCGACGACGGCGATCCCCGCGCAGCGTGACCAGAACGGCACCGATGACCTGCCGCCGACGATCTCGGCCGAGGAGACCCGCGCGATCCCGGTGAGCAAGCCGGAGCCCAGCGAGTCCGATGTGGCCACAGAGAAGCTCAACGCCCGGGGCAAGAAAGAGGGCGAAGACCGCCCGCGCCGCGGCGGCGGAGTCAGCGCGGCGGACCTGCTCCGCCGCGAAGGCCGCCTCTAAACGCCCCCCTAGTCGTCCCGGCCGGCCTTCGGTGGCACGGTGTCGGGATGCGCCACGATGACCACCGCGTCACTGGCCTCGAGCTCGGCGGCCTCTTGGTCTGGGTTGTCGGCGATGAGAACCCGGGTGGCGCTGTTGAGGAACGCCAGCAACGGCACCGCCAGCAACGCCCCGACGATGCCCGCCAGCACACCGCCGGTGGTGATCGCCAGCACGATCGCCAGCGGGTGGATCGACACCGCACGGCCCATCACCAGCGGCTGCAGCACATGCGCTTCCAACTGCTGGACGGCGATGATCAACCCGAGGGTGATCAGCGCGTAGACGAAGCCCTTGGCCAGTAGGGCGACGACGACGGCCAGAAAGCCGCTGACCACGGCGCCGACCAGCGGAATGAAGGCGCCGAGGAACACCAGCGACGCCAGTGGCAGCGCCAGTGGCACACCCATGATCGCCAGGCCGGTGCCGATGCCGACGGCGTCCACCAGGGCAACCAGGAAGGTCGCGCGCACGAAGCCGATCAGCGATCCGAACCCGGCGCGCCCGGCATCGCGGACCCGATCGCGGGTCTGGACCGGCACGATCCGGGTAATGAAGGAGTAGATGTTGCGGCCGCCGTGCAGCAGGAAGATCAGCGTGAACAACACCAGGAAGGCGCCGGTGACGATCTCGGTCAGCGTGGCCGCGGTGGACAGCGCACCGGTGGTCAGCTTCTCCTGGTTGTCCCGCAGCGCCTTGATGGCGGTGTTGCCGGCGTTGTCGATCTGTTCACGACTCAGGTGCGCCGGTCCCTCGATCAGCCACGCTCGGAGGCTGTCGATACTGCGGGTGACCTGTTCCACCAAGCCCGGTAGGCCCGAAACGAATTGGCTGACAACGAAAGTCAGTATCCCGCCGAACACCCCGACGCCGCCGAGGATCACCAGCGCCACCGCACCGCCCCGCGGTGCGCCACGCCGGTCCAGCCAGTCGACGGCCGGCAGCATCAACGCGGCCACCATCGTGGCGAGAGCCACCGGCACGATGATGACCTGAAGCCGGCCGACCAGCCAGATCAGCGCCGCGATCACGCCCCCGATCACCAGCAGACGCCACGACCAGGCTGCCGCCTTACGGATCAGTGGATCAACCGAATCGTCGTCCGAAACCCGGGTCGGCGGCATGCGGCCAGCCTAACTAACCGTCGCGACCGGACACCCCGCGGCGAACAGCGTCGACAGCATGAGTCGCCGCTACCCTGAACGACGTGTCCCACGACCCGCCGGTCGATGCCGCCCGCGAGGAACACAAACCCCCGGCACGCGGGAAGTACTGGTGGGTCCGCTGGGCGCTGATCGCCCTCGCGCTGATCGTGCTCGCGGTGGAGGCCTCGCTGGTCTGGGACCAGCTATCCAAGGCGTGGATGAGCCTGCTGTCGGCGAATTGGTGGTGGGTCCTGGCGGCGGTCGCGGCGGCGATGCTGTCGATGCACAGCTTCGCGCAGATCCAGCGGACGCTGCTGCGCTCGGCCGGGGTGGTGGTCCACCAGTGGCGCTCGGAGACCGCGTTCTACGCCGGCAACGCGTTGAGCACGACGATGCCGGGCGGGCCGGTGCTCTCGGCCACCTTCGTCTACCGCCAGCAGCGCACCTGGGGCGCGTCACCGGTGGTGGCCTCCTGGCAGCTGGTGATGTCGGGGGCGCTGCAGGTGGTCGGCCTGGCGCTGCTGGGCCTCGGCGGCGCATTCCTGTTGGGTGCCAAGAACAATCCGTTCTCGCTGCTGTTCTCCCTCGGCGGCTTCGTCGCCCTGCTGCTGCTCGCGCAGGCGGTGGCTACCCGACCCGAACTGATCGACGGCATCGGTGTCAAGGTGCTGGGCTGGGTCAACTCCGCGCGCGGTAAGCCACCCGAGACGGGCTTGGTGAAGTGGCGCGAGACCCTCGAGCAGCTCGAGTCGGTGAGCCTGAACCGGCGCGAACTGGCGGTGGCGTTCGGCTGGTCGTTCTTCAACTGGGTCGCCGACGTCGCCTGCCTGGCCTTCGCGGCCTACGCCGCCGGCGGCAGGCCATCACTGGCCGGACTCACCGTCGCCTACGCGGCCGCCCGGGCGGTCGGGTCCATCCCGCTGATGCCTGGTGGGCTGCTGGTCGTCGAGGCTGTGCTGGTCCCGGGCCTGGTTTCCAGCGGTATGACGCTGCCCGACGCCATCTCGGCGATGCTGATCTATCGCCTGGTCAGCTGGATCTTCATCTCGGCCATCGGCTGGGTGGTGTTCTTCTTCATGTTCCGCACGGAGGGGGCCCTGGACCCCGACGCCGTCGTCGACGAACTCGCCGGCGACGATCCGCCGAACGGCCACAACCCGGCCGACACCGCCCTGCAGGGACCTCTGCCACCGTCCGATCCGGCGCCCGAGGACGACCCCGATCGGTGAGGCCGGCAGGTGCGGCTGTGATTGGATTCGATGATGAAGCGCGGGACGGTCGGTCCGGTGCTCATCGCGCTGGCATCGTGCTCCGACGTCACCGACGAGACAATCACCAACCGGCTTACCGGCATGGGCGTGCTCGGCGAACTCGAAGCCGGCAAGCCCGAGAGAATGCGGACCGGTTTCGAGTTGAGTAACCAAACCGACGTCAGCCCGCTGGTTTTGGATGTGAGGACATATGGAAACTCGTAACACCACACGGCCCGCTGTACTGGCCCTGTTTGCCGACATCGCCGGCGTCGTCGTGTTCTGCACGATCGGCCGCCGCAGCCACGCCGAGGGACTGACGTTAGGCGGCATCGCCGAAACGGCGTGGCCGTTCCTGTCCGGGACATTGATCGGCTGGCTGATCGCCCGGGCGTGGCGTGCACCGACTGCCGTGGCGCCGTCCGGACTGGTCATCTGGCTGTCCACCGTCGTTGTGGGAATGTTGTTGCGGAAAGCCAGTTCTCAGGGCGTCGCGGCCAGCTTCATCGTGGTGGCCTCGCTGGTGACGGCGCTGCTGCTGATCGGCTGGCGGATGGCGGCCGGCCTGATCCGCCGGCGCAGCGGCTAGCCGGCGTTTCCGGCTCGGGCGACTGTTTCCAGCGCGGTCGACACCGTCAGCGTGGCGCGCAGGCCGCCGAGTGGACCGTCGGAGAGCTCGATGCGGCCGCCGTGCAGCGCCGCCTGTTGAGCCACCAGCGCCAAACCGAGCCCGGATCCGCCGGCCGCCGCGGTGCTGCCGCGGGCGAACCGCCCCAGAACCGCCTCGTGCTCTTCGGCAGGCAGCCCACGCCCGTTGTCGTCAATGGTGATGGTCAGCTGCGGCTCGTGGCGGTGCACGGTCAGCACGACCCGGGTGGCACCACCGTGGGTGATCGCGTTGCGCACCAGGTTGTCCACCGCCAGACGTAGACCCGCCGGCCAGCCCCACACCGTTCCGGCGTCGTCGGCCTCGACGGTGATCTCGACCTCACCACCGGATCGCGTGTTCTCCCGCGCCACGCGGTCGAGCATCTCGGCGACGTCGATCGGTTCGCGATCCTCGGCGCGAGCCAATTGCCCGGAGGCCAGCTGCCCGAGCGCGGTGATGATGGCCTCGACGCGTCGTTGCGCGCGGGACAGGTCGGCGACCACTTCGGCGCGCTCGTCATCCGGCAGGTCGTGGATCCGCAGGGTGTCCAGGTCGGCGCGCATCGCGGTGAGCGGGGTGCGCAGCTCGTGGGCGGCGTTGGCGGCGAAGTCCTGCGCGGCCTGCAGCGAATTCGTCGTCGCCGCTTGGGCATCGGCGAGGCGGCGCAGCATCTGGGCCATGGCCTCGGAGAGGTCTTCGGCTTCCCTGGCACCGTGCACCGGCTCCAGGTGTTCGCTGCCCTTGCCCAGCCGGCGGGTCTGCTCGGTGAGTTTGTGCAACGGTCGCACGGCCGGTCCGGCGAGGATCCAGCCCAGTCCGGCCGCCACCAGGAGAGCCAACGAGCCGATGAGCACATAGATCGGAATTCGCGCGCGGCTCAGCAGAAGGCTGTCTTCGCGGATGCCGATCGAGACCAGGATTCCGCCCGCCTGCTCGACGAGCACTGTGCGGACCCGGTAGTCGACGCCGTTGACCTCGACGGTGGCGGTGCCGGGCGGCAGCGGCGGAAGCTGGAAACCGCGCTGGAAAACCACCTGGCCGGTGGACCGCGACCGCCCGGTGGTCAGCACGCCATGCTTGGCGTCCTGCAGCTGCTCCGGGTACATGCTGGCGTCGACGATGGAGTCCAGCCGCCGATCCAGTTGTGCCGCGTCGTTATTGGCGAGCACGAAGGAGGTGAGCACGGCCAGCAGCGCTACGACTATCGCGGCGGCCAGGGTGGCGGCGATCGCGACGCGGGTCCGCAGCGAGGCGCTACGGCCCGGCCACCTCACGGCTCGGCCCGCAGAACGTACCCAATCCCACGAACCGTCTGGATCACCCTCGGCACCCCGTCGCGTTCGAGCTTGCGCCGCAGATAACTGATGAACACGTCGGCGACGTTGGTGTCAACGTCGAAGTCGTAGCCCCAGACCAACTCGAGAAGTCGCTGCCGGGACAGCACCACACCGGCGTTCTCGGCCAGTACGGCCAACAGGTCGAACTCGCGCTTGGTGAGCTCGATCCGGTCGCCCTGGACGAACACCAGACGGCGCGCGGTGTCGATCATGAGCGGGCCGATGGTGATCGCATCGGATCCCTCGGCGGAATGCGACGCGCGGCGCAACAGGGCATGCAGCCGCGCCACCAGCTCGCCGAGATCGAAGGGCTTGGTCAGATAGTCGTCGGCGCCCGCCTCCAGACCGGCGATCCGGTCATTGACGGTGTCACGTGCCGACAGCACACAGATGGGGATGTCGTTGCCCAGCGCCCGCAGGGCGGTCACCACCGCCACACCGTCGAGCTCGGGCATCTGCACGTCGAGAACCAGGGCGTCATGGTTCTCGGTCGACAAGAGCCGCAATGCTTCCTTGCCGGTCGCCGCGACCCGGACGTCGAACCCGGAATGTCGCAAACCGCGCGCGACGGAGATCTGTACGTCCGGGTCGTCGTCGACCATGAGGACGGTGCGGCCTGCGCTCTCCTGCGCGGGCTGTTGCCCTACCCGCACCGCTACTTAGGAGCCGGGTAGATTGGCGCCGGCACCGCAGCGATTCTTGATGTCGACCAGCGGCTGGCGGATGCCCTGCAGGTCGGACCTCACCGACGGGTTGTAGTCGAGGTACTGCTGCACCTGGGTCCGGATCTGGTCGCGCGGAGCGCCCTCGAGACCGGTGAAGAAGGCGTTGACGTCCGGATGGGTGAACAGGTACGCCGACGTCGCGGCCGACACACCCGCCGCCACACCGGCGAGGTCGGCGGCGGTGCAGTTCGGGGGCTGATCGGCCAGCGCGGACGGGGCCGTGCCGACCAGGATCGCGCCGGCGACAGCGCCCGTGCCGATCACTCCGACGACCGCGCGACGGGCCAGACGGGCATTAAGCAACATGCTCGGACTCCTTAATGGGGTTACGGAGAAGCCGTATCAGTAAGGGCTACTGACCAGGAAAGCTAAGCAGAAACGGTGCTGAGTTTCCTGCCTTGAGCTTAAACAATCGTGAGAATATCCGAACCCACTGGTCAGGCGCCCACTGGACGCGCGCCATGAGCACGCTCAGCGCGTGGTGTGGGGCAACGGTCCCGGTAGCGGCCCGCTGCCGGCCGGAACGGCGGCGGGCGACGTGGCCACCGCACATCCTGCCATCCCGGCCCGGTGCAGACCACTTCGCGAACGGTCACGGACGGCTGCAGAACAGGTCTCGATACAGCTAAACCGCCGATCACGACGGGTCGCCGTACCGGTGCTGCGGTAGGCTCGCACCCACAAAACCCGGAGAGAATGCGGGGAGATCGCCATCCAGCAGTTCATGATGCGCCTCAGTAGCAACCTGCGCAGATTCCGCTGGCTGGTCTTTGCATGCTGGTTGCTGGCCCTCGTGCCGGCGTTGTACCTGGCGTCGACCCAGTCAAATCACCTCACCGGTGGTGGCTTCGAGGTCGCCGGCTCGCAGTCCCTGCACGTCCAGTACCAACTCGAGGACCACTTCCCCGAACAGGGCGCCTCCCCGCTCGCCCTGGTCGCCGCACCGCGGGCCGACGCGTCCTTCGAGGACATGAAAAAGGCCGTCGCGCAGCTCGAACAAGCCGCCAAACAGGTCCCCAGCGTCTCGGTGGTGCCCAACCCAGCCCAGCCGACGCCCGCACCGGACCGGCCCTACGTCGTCTCGCTGCGGCTGGACTTCGACAACACCGGCGCCGTCGACGTCGCACGCCAGCTGCGGCAGAAGATCGGCGTCCGGGGCGACCAGCCGGGCATGACCGACAACGGCCGGGTCCGGCTGTACGTCATCGGGCAGGGCGCCCTCGGCGCGGCGGCCCAGACCAGCACCAAGCACGACATCGCCGAAGCCGAGCGCTGGAACTTTCCGGTCGTGCTGATTGTCTTGCTCGCGGTGTTCGGTTCGCTGGCGGCCGCGGCCATCCCGTTGGCACTGGGGGTGTGCACGGTCGTGGTGACCATGGGTGTGGTCTACGCGCTGTCGACGCTGACCAGCATGTCGGTGTTCGTGACGTCGACGGTGTCGATGTTCGGCATCGCGCTGGCGGTGGACTACTCACTGTTCATCCTCATGCGATTCCGCGAAGAACTTCGCGCCGGGCGCGACCCCAAGCAGGCCGCCGACGCGGCGATGGCCACCTCGGGTCTGGCGGTGGTGCTGTCCGGACTGACCGTGATCGCATCCCTGACCGGCATCTACCTCATCAACACACCCGTGCTGCGCTCGATGGCCACTGGGGCCATCCTGGCCGTGGCCATCGCGGTCCTGACCTCGGCGACGCTGATTCCGGCGGTACTGACCACCTTCGGCCGGGCTGCGGCCAGACGCTCCTCGCTGCTGCACTGGTCGCGTCGCGCGGAGACCACCCAGTCCCGGTTCTGGACCCGCTGGGTCGGTGAGGTCATGCGCCGGCCGTGGCTGTCGGCGTTGTCGGCGACGGCGGTGCTGCTGGTCATGGCCGCCCCGGCGTTCTCGATGGTGCTGGGCAACAGCATGCAGCGGCAGTTCCCGTCCGCCCACGAGATCCGGGGCGGTGTGGCGGCGGCGGCTGAAGCGCTGGGGCCCGGCGCGCTGGGCCCGGTCCGAGTGCTGGTCAGCTTTCCCGACGGCGGCGCCTCCGATCCCAAGCACGCCCCCGCCCTCGAGGCGATCGGCACCGAGATGGCGCAGGCGCCGAACATCGTCTCGGTGTCGACGCCGGTGTTCGCCGACAACAACAGCAGCGCGCTGATCTCGGCGGTGCTGTCGGTGGATCCGGAGGACCTCGGTGCGCGCAAGACCATCGACTGGATGCGCGCGAACCTGCCGAAGGCGCCCGCCGCCGCGGGCGCCCAGGTGTACGTCGGCGGCCCGACCGCGCTGATCAAGGACTTCGACGACGAGGTGTCCAGCACGCAGCCGCTGGTATTCGTCTTCGTCGCACTGATCGCCTTCGTGATGCTGCTGATCTCGGTGCGGTCGGTGTTCCTGGCGTTCAAGGGCGTGCTGATGACGGTGCTCTCCGTCGCCGCGGCCTACGGCAGCCTGGTGATGGTGTTCCAGTGGGGCTGGCTGGAGGATCTGGGCTTCGGGAAGATCACCTCGATCGACAGCACCATCCCGCCGCTGGTGCTGGCCATGACGTTCGGCCTGTCCATGGACTACGAGATCTTCCTGCTCACCCGCATCCGGGAGCGTTACCTGCAGTCCGGTGACACCCTCGACGCCGTCGCCTACGGTGTGGCCACCAGCGCGCGCACCATCACCAGCGCCGCGCTGATCATGATCGCGGTCTTCATCGGGTTCGCGTTCGCCGGCATGCCGCTGGTCGCCGAACTCGGGGTGGCATGCGCCGTCGCGATCGCCGTCGACGCCACGATCGTCCGGGTGGTGCTGGTGCCGGCCCTGATGGCGATGTTCGACCAGTGGAACTGGTGGCTGCCCGGCTCGCTGGCCAAGGTCCTGCCGTCGGTGGACTTCGAGAAGCCGTTGCCCAAGCTCGACCTCGGCGATCTGGTGGTCATCCCCGACGACATTTCGACGATGGTGCCGCCGTCGGCCGATCTGAAGATGGTCGTCAGGGGCGCGGCCCGGCTCAAGGATCTGGCGCCCGACGCGATCTGCGTGGCCGACCCGATGGCGTTCACCGGCTGCGGCCCTCTGGACAGCGAACTCGCCGGCCGGGTGAAGGGCAGCGACGACGCCACCCGGCACGGCCCACAACGCATTCCCGCAGGCGGTGCGCCGACGGTCGAACGCAAGCTCATCAGGGCCTACCGGGCTGCCCGCCCGGCCGCACCCCGGCCGGTCCACCCCGTCACGATGTGGCGGGGACGGCTCTCGATCGCCCTGGATGCCTTGGAGACCGAAGCCGACCTCCCGCATCCGACCGTGGAGCGGCTGAGCCCGGTCGAGACCACGAACGTGCAGTTGCCCACCGGCGACCGGTTGCAGATCCCGACGTGCGCCGAGACGCTGCGGCTCAAGGGCTACCTGATCCTGATCCGCAACACCAGGTCGGACTTCGCCGAGCTGGCCGACCTGGTCGACGTGATGGACGTCGACCCCGCCGCCACGGTGCTCTCCGGGATGGACCGGTACTACTGTTCTGGGCGATCTGAGCAACAATGGATTACAACCCAGTTGGTGCGCCGGCTCGCCGATCCCGACCCGTCCGACGTCGACGACGATCGCTGGGCCGGTCCGAAGGGGGCCGCCGAATGGACGAGGATCAGGCAGCGCTGCCTTTCGGTGGCAGTGGCGATCCTGGAGGAGGCGAGGTGACGGTGACGGCCGACCCGCACAGCGACGAGGTCCCCGCACCGCGCTCCCCCGAGTCGTTCGACAGCCGTCCCGTCGAGTTCTGGGCGACGTCCTCGATTCGGTCGGCGCTGGAGACCGGTGACATCACTATCTGGCAGCGCATCGTGGTGGCCATCAAGCGCGATCCGTACGGCCGCACCGCCCGCCAGGTCGAGGAGGTGCTGGAGAACTCCCAGCCCTATGGCATCGCCAAGGCGCTCTCGGAGGTGCTGGTGCGGGCCCGCAGTCACCTGGAGGCCAACGAGCGCGCCGAGGCGGCCCGCCACGTCCGTGTGCTGCTGGATCGCTCGGGACTGGGCGAGCAGGAGTTCGCCTCCCGTATCGGCGTGGCCCCGGCGGATCTGGCCAGCTACCTCGGCGCCACGGTGAGCCCGCCGGCATCGCTGATGATCCGGATGCGCCGGCTGTCGGACCGGTTCGCCAAGATGCGCGCGCAGCAAGCGAACGACGAAGACTGACGCCGACGCGTGGACCAATCCGGATTCCGCTGCGCTGCAACATATTCTGCGTGACAGCCTTGCCTGAAGGGCAATTGCGCCCGGCTCATCGGGAGTTGATGGGCGCGACGTCGAGGACCAGCCACTGGCCGTCCTGCTTCGTCAGTCCCACCCGCAGCGCCAGCACCGCGGTGTTCGGCGGCTGGCCGGGCTGACTCTGGGTTCCGCGGATGATCACCGCGACGCTGGCGGCCGAGGGACCCAGTGCCTCCAGGCCCGCCGAGATCGTCTGCGCCTGGGCCGAGACGTTGCGCTTGGCCAAATCGGCTGTGGCCTTTCCGAATTCGTTCTTGAAAGAGTCGGCACGCTCGGGTGCCATGAAGGCGGCGGCCCGGTCGATCGATGACATCGGGTCGGCCGGGGTGAAGGTGGCGGTGGCCTCGGACACCGCGGTGGCGATCCGCACCACCTCGGCGGAATCCCGGGTGAAGTCGCGGTCGGGCAGCGTCCAACGCGTGTAGCCGACGACCACCGCGACCGCCAAGGCCACGGTCGCCAGCCCGACCACGGCAAGACGCAGCCCCGGACCGTCGTCGTCGGTGCCGACCGTCACCGAATCGCGCCGGTAGACAACGAAGTTGACGACCATGCCCTCGACGATCAGCAGGCACAGCATGGAGCACACCGACACCCACCACAGCGGCCAGCCGAGGACGACTCCGATGGCCAGCAGTGCGGCGATGGCGGCCAGCGGTGCGGCGACGTCGAAGACCAGAACACGCGCCAGGTTCCTCATCGCAGCGACTCCAGCCGCGAGATCATCAGCTTGCCGTCGACGTCGGACACCCCCAGGCGAAGGTTCCAGCGCACCGTCGTGGGGTTGTTCCCGGCGTTCTCACTGACCGACGTGGCCACCACCAACACCGTGTCGGTGCGCTCGGCGAGCGGCGGTGGCAGCGTCGGGGGGGCCGGTGGGCGCTGTCCGGCCACCACGTCGAGATCGTGGTGGACGGCCTCCACCGACGCCGACTCGATCTTCCCGGTGGTGCGCGCCCGCAGTGTCTTGACCACCTCCCGGTACGGCTTGATCGAGGCTTCGAAGTCGGAGTTGAGGTCCCCGACGGTGCCGTCGTGCAGTTTCTGCAGGCTGGCGTCGACGTTGTCGACGTTCATGTTGATCAGCACACCGGTCCACGCGGCCGCGGCGGCCAGCACCCGGCTCTGGTAGTCCCGCTCGTGGGCTGCGCTGCGGTGATCCGACCAGATCAGTGCACCCAGCACGATGGCGACCACCCCGATCGCCGCGAGCACGACCGAGGCGACACCGTAGCCGGAGAACACCTTGGCCATCGTCGTACTCGCTCCCGCCGTCGTCTCATCCGCCTCGGGCACGAAGGCGAGGCTACCGGTCGTGGTAAGGATGGTTGGGTGACGGTAGAAACTCTGTGCTCGGGCATCGACCTGTCCCACGTCGAATCGGGTGTTCGTCCCCAGGACGACCTGTTCGGCCACGTCAACGGCCGCTGGCTGGCCGAATACGCCATCCCGGCGGACCGGGCCACCGACGGCGCCTTCCGCTCGCTGTACGACCGGGCCGAGGAGCAGGTCCGCGAACTGATCACCGAGGCGGCCGCGTCGGGAGCCCAGCCCGACACCGACGAGCAGCGGGTCGGCGACCTGTACGCCAGCTTCCTCGACGAGGGCACCATCGAAGAACGCGGTGTGCGGCCGCTGCTCGACGAGTTGGCCGGCATCGACGCCGCGGCCGATCCGGCGGCGCTCGCCGCGGTCATCGGGGCCCTGCAGCGCTTCGGCGTCGGCGGCGGGGTGGGCGCCTACGTCGACACCGACTCCAAGAACTCCTCGCGCTACCTCGTGCACTTCACCCAGTCCGGTCTGGGCCTGCCCGACGAGTCGTACTACCGCGACGAGCAGCACGCCTCGATCCTGGGCGCCTACCCCGGTCACATCGCGGCGATGTTCGCCCTCGTCTACGGCGGTACCGCTGCCGACCATGCCGAGACGGCCGGGCGGATCGTGGCCCTGGAGACCAGGCTCGCCGCCGCACACTGGGACGTGGTCAAGCGCCGCGACGCCGACCTGACCTACAACCTGCGCCGGTTCACCGACCTGCCCGCCGACGCGCCCGGCTTCGACTGGGCGGGGTGGCTGAGCGCGCTGGGCACCTCCCCGGGGGCGGTGGCCGAGCTGGTCGCACGCCAGCCCGACTATCTGACCGCGTTCGCCGGGCTGTGGGCGCGGGCCGACTTCGCCGACTGGAAGGACTGGGCCCGCTGGCGGCTCATCCACGCCCGCGCCGCCGTCCTGCCCAGAGCCGCGGTCGAGGAGGACTTCAGCTTCTACGGGCGCACGTTGAGCGGAACCGAGCAGATTCGCGATCGCTGGAAGCGCGCGGTGTCGCTGGTGGAGAACACCATGGGCGACGCCGTCGGCCGGCTCTACGTCGAGCGCCATTTCCCGCCGGACGCCAAGTCCCGGATGGACGTGCTCGTGGACAACCTGCGCCAGGCGTACCGCGTCAGTATCAACGAGCTGGAATGGATGACGCCCGAGACCCGGCAGCGTGCGCTGGCCAAGCTGGACAAGTTCACCGCCAAGATCGGCTACCCCAAGAAGTGGCGCGATTACTCGGCACTGGCGATCGACCGGAACGACTTGTACGGCAACGTGGTCCGCGGCGCACAGGTGGCATCGGACCGGGAGATCGCCAAGCTGGGCGGCCCGGTGGACCGCGACGAGTGGTTCATGACGCCGCAGACCGTCAACGCCTACTACAACCCCGGCATGAACGAGATCGTCTTCCCGGCAGCGATTCTGCAGCCACCGTTCTTCAACGCCGAGGCCGACGACGCCGCCAACTACGGCGGGATCGGCGCGGTGATCGGCCACGAGATCGGCCACGGCTTCGACGACCAGGGCGCCAAGTACGACGGCGACGGCAACCTCGTCGACTGGTGGACCGACGAGGACCGCGCCGAATTCGGCGCTCGGACAATGAAACTCATCGAGCAGTACAACTCCTACGTGCCGCGTGAACTCGACGGGGACGCGCACGTCAACGGCGCGTTCACCGTGGGCGAGAACATCGGCGACTTGGGCGGGCTGTCGATCGCGCTGCTGGCCTACCGGCTCTCGCTGGGCGGCAAGGAGGCGCCGGTTATCGACGGTCTGACCGGCGTGCAGCGCGTGCTGTTCGGGTGGGCGCAGGTGTGGCGGACGAAATCGCGCGAGGCCGAGGCTCTCCGGCGCCTGGCCATCGACCCACACTCGCCGCCGGAATTCCGGTGCAACGGTGTGGTGCGCAACATCGACGCGTTCTATGACGCGTTCGAGGTCGACCAGGACGACGCGCTGTATCTGGACCCCGAGCACCGCGTCCGAATCTGGAACTGAGGTTCGCGTAGGCGCCGATTCCGGATCCCGACCTGGACCGCATCCCAGGGCGAACCCGGTGGCGTCAGGCCAGCTGCCACTGCCAGTCGTCGGCGCCGTCAGGGTTGTTGTAGAGCCCGACGGAGTTCTTGATCACGATCGGGTCGCCACTGCCGAAGTTGTCGTAGAACCACTTGGCGTTGTTCGGCGAGAGGTTGATGCAACCGTGGCTGACGTTGCGCTTACCCTGGTCGGCCACCGACCACGGCGCGCTGTGCACGAACGCACCGCTGTTGTCGATGCGAACGGCCCACTGCACCTTGAGCTTGTAGCCCTCGGCCGAGGTGTTGGGCACGCCATAGGTCGCCGAGTCCATGATGATGTCGGGGAACTTCTCCAGCACGTAGTACGTGCCGTTCTTGGTCTCGTGCTTGCCGTCCGGGCGGCCCATCGACACCGGGAAAGTCTTCTCCACCACGCCATTTCGGGTGATGGTCATCTGGTGGGTCTTGTCGTCGACGGTGGCCACCAGCGCGTCACCGACCCGGAAGCTGGACTTGGCCCCGCTGGCGTCGATGCTGACCACCGTGCCGGCCGGCCAGAAGCTGTAGGGCCGCCACCGGACCTGGGTGGCGGTGGTCCAGTAGAACGCACCGGGCACCGCGGGCACCGAGGAGATGTGGATGGCCTGCTCGGCGAGTGGCCGGTTGGCGATCGGCCGGGCGAAGTTGATGATGATCGGCTTGGCCGCGCCGACCATGGCGCCGTTGACCGGGTTGAAGGACGGCGGGGCGAACACCGGGTCACCGGTGTACGGCAGCGGGTTCTGACCCTTCACCGTCCCGGCAGGCGCGGCCTGCGCGGCCGCCAGCGGATCGACTGGCCGCGGCGACGCCAGCCCCGGGTCGCCCGCGGGAGCCGGCGGCGGGTCGCCCGCGGGAGCCGGCAGCGGGTCGCCCGCGGGAGCCGGCAGCGGGGCGGGGATTGCGGGATCCGGAGCCGGCACCTGGGCCGGCGGCGCGTCGACGACGGCGGGATCCACGGGCGCCTGGTCGGGATCGGCCAGCGCCAACCCACTGCCAAGACTGATTCCGGCAGCGACCCCGACCACGCACAACGTGGCCGCGACAGCCCCCTTCACCCGCAACGCCATCACAAAACTCCTCAGCAACGATTCCGCCCCAGTGTCGCACAACACGCTGAGCGCTGACCTGGCGTCGCTTGCCAGCGAACCTGACCGAAGACCCCGCCAACGCCCTGAACTGTCCTGATAGTCGCCTGCTAGGTGGCCGGCGTTACTGTTCGCTGGTCGGCGGCCGAACAGCGAACAGGCCGCGGCTGACCACGACGCACACCAGGGCGCCCGCGATCAGCGCCGCCGACGCGGTGATCATCGTCGGGATCCCGGCATGCTGGTACAGCAGCCCCCCGGCCAGCGAGCCGGCCATGATGCCGACCTGGAAGGCCGCGACATACAGCCCCGAGGCGCCGTCTGGGTCCTCCGGGCAGTGCCGCATGGCCGCCGTCTGCAGCAGCGGCGGCATCGCGGTGGCCGTGGCGCCCCACAAGACGATCGCGACGACACCGGTCAGCAGGGTGGCGATGGTGTGCTGGTCGCCGAATCCCAGGGCGGCCAGCACACCGAAGGCCAGGGCCAGCCCGGACAGGCACCCCACGATGGCGGCCTTGGGCCAGCGGTCGCCGGGCCGTGCCATCAGCCCTATCGCGGTCAGGCCCGCGATTCCGTAGGCGGCCAGCAGCCAGGCCAGATTCGGTCCGGGCACCCCGACGACGTCGCGGATGATGACCACGATGAACGTGTAGGAGATGAAGTGGCCGGTGACCCCGACCAGGGTCAGCACGCTCAGCATCACCAGCCGGCGATTGCGGTGATGCCGAACCTGCCCGCCGCCGGAGTCGGTCACCGCGCCGGTCATCGGCATGGCCGGCAGGGTGAACCGCGCGGCCAGCATCACCGCGACCGCGGCGGCCGTGATCGCGCCGACCGCCAGCCGCCAGCCCCACAGCTCGCTCATCGCGGCGGTCAGCGGGTTGCCCACCACGAGGGCCAGGCCGGTGCCCACATACACGGCCGCGGTAGCGCGGGCGGCGTAGCTCGGCGGTACCAGTCGGACGCCGATCGGTGCGATCACCGACCACATCAGGCCGTGGGTGAGCGCGCAGAGCACTCGGCCCATCGCCAGTACCGCAAACGTCGGGGCCAGCGCCGAGATCAGCTGCGAGACGGCCAGACTAACCAGGGTGAACAGCAACGCGCGCCGGCGCGGCCAGGTCGCCGTCCACCGCACCAGCGGGACCGTCGACACCGCGGCGACCAACGCATAGGCGGCGAGCAGGGTGCCCACCAACGCTTCGCTGACGCGCAGGTCGCGAGCGATCGCGGGCAAAGCCCCCACTGGCATGATCTCTGCGGTGACATAGACGAACGCTGCGGCGGCCAGCACGGCGAGGGCCGTAGTGACCCGCGGTGTCCACGGGCTGGTACGCATTGGCTGCGAGTCAAAGGTCGTCATGAGGGCCGGCCCGGGCGGTCCGGCACTGAGGTCACCACATCACGGTATCGGCCGAGGTAGTGCGGGCATAACCTCGGAGATCCGTTCGAGACCACCTCGAGACAGGGGAAACACGTTGCGGCGGGCCGCCGGAACGATGCTCAGGAACGCACCAGGCGGGCGATGGCGGCCGACGCCTCGGCCAGCTTCTTCTCGGCCTCCTCACCGCCCTCGGCAACGGCGTGGCTGACACAGTGGCTGAGGTGCTCCTCGAGAAGGCCCAGCGCGACTGACTGCAGGGCGCTGTTCACCGCACTGATCTGAGTGAGGATGTCGATGCAGTACTTATCCTCGTCGATCATCTTGGCGATACCGCGGACCTGGCCCTCGATCCTGCGCAGGCGTTTCGCGTAGTTCTCCTTGTTCGCCGAATATCCATGTGCGCCAGTCATTTATCCTCCCAGCACCTGCTTCATCTGGTCGATCTCGGCCTGCTGCGCGCGCACGATGTTCTTGGCCATGGTGATCATATCGGCACTTTGGCCCTTGGCGATTTCGGTGTTGGCCATCTCGATGGCGCCCTGGTGATGGCCGATCATCGACTGCAGCCACAGTGTGTCGAACTCGGCGCCTTTGAGCCTCTGCAGCTTGGCCATGGTGGCGTCGTCGACCATGCCCTGCATCGGCATACCCCCGTGGTCTGGCATGGTGTGCGGGTCGACGTCCCACTGCAGCAGCAGCGCCTTCATCGCGTTGATCTCTGGCTGCTGTTCGTCGGCTATGGTGACGGCCAGTTTGACGACGGCCGGGTTGGTCGAGCGGTCGGGCACCAACTTCGACAGCTGCAGAGCCTGCTCGTGGTGGGGAATCATCATCTGCGCGAACATCACGTCCTCGGCGCTGTGTGCGGCGACCTGTTCGGCGCCGGTGGCCGTGCTTGTGGCGTGCGCGTTGTGGTCTTCGCCCTTGCTGCAGGCCGAGACGACGACGGCGGTGGCGAACGCAGCGAGGCCCGCCACGATGCGGGCGCTGGTGGACGTCATGCACTCACCGTACCCGATACCCCCGCGGGGTATCGGAATGGATTTTGAGGCCGCTCCCGACGGCGGCATACTTGACCGGTGAGCGAAACGCCTGATCTCAAGCCCCGCAGCCGCGACGTCACCGACGGCCTGGAGAAAGCCGCGGCCCGCGGCATGCTCCGCGCGGTAGGGATGGGCGACGAGGACTTCGGCAAACCCCAGATCGGCGTGGCCTCGTCGTGGAACGAGATCACTCCGTGCAACCTGTCGCTGGACCGGCTGGCCAAGGCCGTCAAGGAGGGCGTGTTCGAGGCTGGCGGCTACCCACTGGAGTTCGGCACCATCTCGGTGTCCGACGGCATCTCGATGGGCCACGAGGGCATGCATTTCTCGCTGGTGTCCCGGGAGATCATCGCCGACAGCGTCGAGACCGTCATGCAGGCCGAGCGCCTCGACGGCTCGGTCCTGCTGGCCGGCTGCGACAAGTCGCTCCCCGGCATGCTGATGGCCGCCGCCCGCCTGGACCTGGCCGCGGTGTTCCTCTACGCCGGATCGATCCTGCCCGGCAAGGCGAAGCTGTCCGACGGCACCGAGATGGACGTGACGATCATCGACGCCTTCGAGGCGGTCGGCGCGTGCGCGCGCGGACTGATGCCGCGCGAGGATGTCGACACCATCGAGCGCGCAATCTGCCCGGGCGAGGGTGCATGCGGCGGGATGTACACGGCCAACACGATGGCCAGCGCGGCCGAGGCATTGGGGATGTCACTGCCCGGCAGCGCCGCTCCCCCGGCCACCGACCGTCGCCGCGACGGGTACGCCCGGGCCAGCGGCCGTGCCGTGGTCGAGCTGCTGCGCCGCGGGATCACCGCCCGCGACATCCTGACCAAAGAGGCCTTCGAGAACGCGATCGCGGTGGTGATGGCCTTCGGCGGCTCCACCAACGCGGTGCTGCACCTGCTGGCGATCGCGCACGAGGCCGGCGTCAAGCTGTCGCTGGAGGATTTCACCCGGGTCGGTGCCAAGGTGCCGCACCTTGCCGACGTCAAGCCGTTCGGCAAGCACGTCATGTTCGACGTCGACCGCATCGGCGGCGTGCCGGTGGTCATGAAGGCCCTGCTGGATGCCGGTCTGATGCACGGCGACGTGCTGACGGTGACCGGTCAGACCATGGCGGAGAACCTGGCTCACATCGCGCCGCCGGATCCCGACGGCAAGGTGCTGCGTGCCCTGAGCAACCCGATCCACCCCACCGGCGGCATCACGATCCTGCACGGATCGCTGGCCCCCGAGGGCGCGGTGGTGAAGTCGGCCGGCTTCGACTCCGATGTATTCGAAGGCACCGCAAGGGTTTTCGATGGTGAGCGCGCCGCAATGGATGCCCTGGAGGATGGCACGATCACCGCCGGTGATGTGGTGGTGATCCGCTACGAGGGCCCCAAGGGCGGTCCGGGCATGCGCGAGATGCTGGCCATCACCGGTGCCATCAAGGGCGCCGGGCTGGGCAAGGACGTCCTGCTGCTGACCGACGGCCGCTTCTCCGGTGGCACAACCGGTCTGTGCGTGGGGCACGTGGCGCCCGAGGCCGTCGATGGCGGCCCGATCGCGTTCGTCGCCGACGGTGACCGGATCCGGCTCGACGTGGCCAACTCGACGCTGGACGTGCTGGTTGACCCGTCCGAAATCGACTTGCGCATGATCGGCTTCACCCCGCCGCCAGCGCGCTACACCACCGGCGTGCTGGCGAAGTACCGCAAGCTGGTCGGCTCGGCCGCCAACGGCGCGGTCTGCGGCTAGCCCGCCGACGATTCGGGCCGGCACGGCCCGAGGAGGAGAAGGGCAATCGGCCCTAGCCGCCGACGATGCGGGCCGGCACGGCCCGAGGAGGAGAAGGGCAATCGGCCCTAGCCGCCGACGATGCGGGCCGGCACGGCCCGAGGAGGAGAAGGGCAATCGGCCCTAGCCCGCCGACGATGCGGGCCGCGGCGGTCGCGGTCGCAGCGCCGACCAGCGCCAGCTTGGTAGCAGCCTTCTTGGTCGAACCGAGCCGAAACCGGTCCATGAGCGCTCTACCGACGGGTCAATTTGGCCCCCGGCAAGTCGGAAGAAAGGACTGTTGTCCCGCGAACACACCGAGCCGGGCACGCGCGTGCGGGTGGCGGCGCAGCACGCTGGCGTCAACAGCCTCGACGACGCGTTGCCGGTCGAGGTGACCCCGGCAGGCTGATCACGGGATCAAGACGATCTTGCCCCTGGCCGCAGAGCTTCTCAGCAATTCGTGCGCCCGTCGAACTTCTGACAACGGGATCCGCTCGGCCACAACAGGATTGATCCTGCCGTCACGTAGCAAGCGGATGAGCTGCTGCAGGTCCTGCCGGAACCAGTCCGGGTGCTGATCGCGCAGTTTTGCGATGCGGTACATCCCTACTCGTTTGTGCGGTGAGACCAAGCCGACGGCCAGCACCGTAACCGCCCACGCGTAGAACTCGGCGAGCCGTTTGACGTCACGACGGCCGTCGTTGACGGTGGATTGGTGGCCGAAGAGAATCAGCCGCCCACCGCGCCGCAGTGCCCGAAACGAACGGTAGGACAACGCTCCGCCGATGCCGTCGAATGCCACATCGACGCCGGCACCGGGGAGCTTGCGCGCATAGCGCAAGAAGTCTTGGCGGGTGTAGTCAATGGCAATCCCGCCGAGCCGTTGGACGATCGCGCAATCGGCCCCGCTTGCGGTGCCGTAGACCGTCACTCCGGCAGGCTCGGCCAGTTCCAGCACCCCGACCCCGACCCGTCCCGCGGCACCGTGGTAGAGCACCGTCTCACCCGGTCGGACCCGCGCCGCGCGGTGCAGCAGCTGGTATGCGGTCATGTATGGAAAGATCAGGCTCACCAGCACCGCGGGATCCACGTCATCAGGCACTTTTACTGTCAAAGACTCCGCAACACAGACTGTTTCGGCATACCCACCCCAGACCAAGAGCGCGGCGACGCGGTCACCTTCCGATACCGTCGTGCACCCCGCGCCGACTCTGGTGACGATACCCACAACCTCGTACCCGGGGGTGAACGGTGGCTTCGGTCCACCCGGATACGTGCCGGCACGAAGCAGCGAGTCGGTGAACGACACCCCGGCGGCCAGCACTGCGACGCTGACCTCCCCGGGGCGCGGGGCAGGCTCGTCGTCGGTCACCACGGTCAAGACCTCCGGTCCCCCGTACCGACCGACCACGACTCGTCTCATGGCCGAACACTAACCCGCGCGGGGCCGCTGTGGACTAACTTCACCAGCGCGACGGCGAAGCCGTCCGCACCCAGGAGCGCCCGGTCCAGCAGTGGGTCGACGGGCCGCCGATTCTCGGGGCCGATCGTGTCGCTCGCCACCCCACCGTAACGGTTGACCACCGAGTCATCGCACGCCCTCTTTGGCATAGACCACGCGCAGCACATGTCCGACTTCGGGGCCCATCACCAGTGCGGCCAGCTCGCAGAAGGTCGCGACGAATTCGGGGCCGTGCGCGGGGCCGTGGCCGTCGTCGAGGTGATGGGCGATCTCGTGGAGGACCACCAACTCGCGCATCGCCCAGCCGGCGGTGTTCCGGTCGGGCACAGCGATAACCCCTGTGCCGTCGTGGTTTTCGTAGTGCGCGGCCGTCGCCGCGCGTCGGGGTCGCACACTCAACGGTCCCTGCGATGCCCAGCGGGCGGTCATCACCGACAGTGCGAGAACATCGTCGACATAGCGTTGCACCGACTCGATCGATCCGAACCGTGCCTCCGGCGGGAGCGTCAACTGCGCGCCGAAGAAGTCGATGGACCGTGAACTGTGTTGGGCGGCACGGTCGAACAGTGTCCGGACGAACTCCTCGGCGGCGTACACCCGGGAGCGTTGGTTGTCTCGGGCGCTCACCTCGGCAGCCGGGCGCGCGCTCCCGGCAGTTCAGGGCTCGCCCCCAGCCTGGCCTGGCGGGCAGCGCGATCACCCGCGCGCCGGGCTGCCGAGGAATACCCGGCCGACGCGCTGGCGGCCCGCCAGGTACCGCGCGCCTGGGAGGCCTGGCGATAATGATCGCGCAGTTCGACTTCCTTGTTGCGCAACGCAAGTGCGGTTCCGGGTGCGGTCTTGCGGTCGTTGGCGGCCTCCTGCTTTGCCTCGTCGCGGGCATGGGCTAGGCGTTGGCCGACGCGGGCGCCGAAAGCCAGCTGGAAGTTGAGCCGGGCGGTGATCGTCGGGGTCGGGCGGTGCGCACCGGTGGCCAGGTAGGCGTCACAGGCGCGCACCATCTGGACCACCAGGCTGGCGTACAGCGCGTGGCTGGTGTCGATGTCCTCGGGAAACCCGTAGGCGTAAACGAACGTGGAGTTCGAGGCCACGTCGCAGCGCACGTCGTTGGCCGCGGCGATACCGGCGAACAGCTGTACGTAGGTGCGCAGCCCCCTGGTGCCCGGCTCACCGATGGTGATGGTTCGCTGGGTGGGGACTTGGGCCGCGGTGCGCGACGCCGAGTGCGACCGCGCCACCGCGAGATCGATCGAGGTCGCGGTGGCCAGCCGTTGCGCGGCGGCCATGAACGCCTCGGCCTCGTGCGCGTTGTCGGTGCCCTCGGCCTGGCGGAGCAGCGCGGCGATCCGCGCGAGCATCTTGTTGTCACTCATGATTCGAAACCTAGGCCAGCACTACGACGGGCGCGCACCGTGACCGGCTGGCGCCGGGCCGACAACGGCACTGCTCCCCAGATCCGAATTCGTCCACAGCCCAACACTACTGTTCCATTGCCCGCCTCCACCTCACCCGATCACGGGCCGAATCGTCGGTCGCGCTGAGCGCTACTTGGTGACGAACTGGTCCAGCGCCGCCGTCAGCTGGGGCGACAGCGGACCCGTCTTGGCGTAGTTGCCTACATTGTCGGTCGGGTCGTCGCGCAACACATGGTTGACGCCGTTGAGCTGAACGAACTGCAGTGCAGTGTGCGCCAGCGCGTCGGCCAGTAGCTTCATGTCGGCGCAGGTCGCCTGGGCGTCGGAGTCCGAGCAGGTCAGCAATACCGGTATGCCGTTGGGGATCCGCGCGGCCAGCGCCAGTGGGTCGATGGCGTCGGCCTCCACGACGGCTTTGACGTTGCCCGGGTTGAGGATTGCGCTCAGCCCCTCGGGCAGCTTGGCTGGCACCGCGCCGGCCGTACGGGCCTGGCCCACCGCCGCGTTCCACTCGGCGATCACCTGATCGGCCTGCTGCTGCGTCTTCTGGCCGCCCTTGACCGCGGCAGCCATGTCGCCCTTGACGCGGTCGGCGATCAGGTCCAGGTAGCGACCGCCGAGTGGTTGCAGCAGACCTAGCGAGTGGATCTTGGGCGCATCGGCGGCGGTGTCGTCCGCCAGGGACATGGCGTGGATCGTGCCCTCGCCGAGGCCGTAAACCGAGAGGCGGTTCTTGTCGGTCCCGGACTGGCCGGCCAGGAACCGCACCGCGGCCTTGGCGCCGCCGGTGTAGATGGCGCTGCCGACGTCGGCGGGCCGCCCGGCGTAGGGCCCGAGCCCGGTCTGCCCGGTGCCGACCTTGTCGTAGCGCAACGAGGCCACCCCGTGGTCGGACAGGTACTCGGCGAGCTGACGCATGTTGCCGATGGGGCCGGCGACGTTGTTGTCGCCGTTGCGATCGGTGCGGCCACTCTCGGAGATCAGCAGCGCGGCCGGGCCGGCGCCAGCGCCGTGCTGGTGGCGGTAGGTGCCGTGGATCGTCAGCCCGTCGGCGACGAACGTCACCTCGTCCTCGACCCAGGCGTGTTGCGAGTCGCTGTGCGACGAGCAACCCGCGACGAACGCCAGCGCCATCACCGCCACGGCGACGCGGCCGCGAAGTCTCACAGCCTGGCCTCGATCCACGCGGTCACGTCGTCGAGCACCCGGTCGCGCTCCGGCTCGTTGAAGACCTCGTGGTAGAGCTCGGGATAGATCTTGAGGCGGACGTCGGTGCTGCCGACGCACTCCGTCAGGCGTTCACTGCCGGCGGCCGGAACCAGGCGGTCCTCGGCGCCGTGCACCACCAACAGTGGCGCGGTGAGGCTGCGGGCCCGCTGCGGCATCGTCTCCCCCACCTCGAGCAGCGCCTTGGCGATGCCGGCGGGGATCTTGCCATGGTGGACCAACGGGTCGGCATTGTAGGCGGCTACCACCTCGGGGTCGCGGGATACGGCGTTGACGTCGAGTCGTTCGACGGGCAGATTCGGCAGCAACGAACCGACGGTCTTGCCGAGCAACGCCTTGGAGCGCGGGACGCCGGTGTGCGCGGAGACGGCGGGCGCGGACAGCACCATCAGTTCATACTCGCCGGCGTGGTCGACTCCGTAGGCGAAGACGATGCCGCCGCCCATGCTGTGGCCCAGTACGATGCGCTTGAGACCGGAGTATTCGGAGTTGGCGGTCTTGACCAAGGTGTCGAAGTCGCCGATGTACTCGTCGATCTTGCGGACCTGCACGCGCTTGCCGCCGGATCGCCCGTGCCCACGGTGATCGAGTGCGTAGGTGACCAGGCCTGCCTCGCCGAAGCGCTCCGCCACGTGGTCGTAGCGGCGGGCGTGCTCGCCGAGTCCGTGCGAGAGCACCACCACGCCCCGCGGTTCGGCATCGGGTGTCCACACGTCGTAGACGATGCGGACGCCGCCAACCCCGTCGAACGTCCGCTCGGTGCGGGTTGTGACCATCAGGCGAGACTAGCGGAGCGGTCTGCTGTCGGCGGCCGTGCGTAAGCTCGGTTGAGTGGGCGTGCTCGCGCGAAGTCTTGCCGAGGGAGACGACGACTTCCTGGCCCAGGCCGAGCCGTACCGCCGGGAATTGTTGGCGCATTGCTACCGGATGACCGGGTCCTTGCACGACGCGGAGGACCTGGTCCAGGAGACGTTCCTGCGGGCCTGGAAGGCTTACGACCGGTTCGAGGGCAAGGCGTCGGTACGTACCTGGCTGCACCGCATCGCCACCAACACCTGCCTGACGGCACTGGAAGGCCGCCAACGAAGACCGTTGCCCACGGGGCTGGGGGCCCCGAGTTCCAATCCCACCGACGAACTCGTCGAAGGCGCGGAGGTGCCGTGGCTGGAACCGCTGCCCGACCCGTCGGAGATCGTCGGCTCGCGGGAGTCCGTCCGGCTGGCGTTCGTGGCGGCGCTGCAGCATCTGTCGCCGCGACAGCGGGCTGTGCTCGTCCTGCGTGACGTGCTGCAGTGGCGGGCGGCCGAAGTCGCCGACGCCATCGGCGCCTCGCCGGCGGCGGTGAACAGCCTGCTGCAGCGGGCGCGGGCACAGCTGAATGCGGTCGGCCCCAGCGAGGACGACCCGCTGTCCGCGCCGGACTCCCCGGAGGCACGCGATCAGCTGGCCCGCTACATCTCGGCGTTCGAGGACTACGACATCGAGCGCCTGGTGGAGATGTTCACCGCAGAGGCGGTCTGGGAGATGCCACCGTTCGTCGGCTGGTATCAGGGTGGGCCGGCCATCGGTGACCTCATCCATCACAACTGCCCGGCCAACGCGGCCGGCGACATGCGGCTGTTGCCGCTGACCGCCAACGGCCAGCCCGCCGCGGCGATGTACATGCGCCGGCCCGAGATCGACGGCCGCCACATGCCGTTCCAGTTGCATGTGCTCGATGTCAGCCCGTCCGGTGTGTCGCATGTGGTGGCGTTCCTCGACACCAGCCTGTTCGCGAAATTCGGCCTGCCCGAGGCGCTTTAGCGATCCGCCAGCGACGAGTTCACAACTCCAGCGATACTTGATGACATGGCCGCAACCGTCGACATCAGACGAGCCGCCGACCGTCTCGCGATAAAGATCGGTTGGCTGTGCTCCAACCACTCGTTCTCGTTCAGCCACCACTATGACCCGCCCAACACCCACCACGGACTTCTGCTGGTGAACAACGACGACATCGTCAAACCGGGAGCCCTGGTCTGGGGGATGCATGCCGGGTTGGCGGGCTAGCGTCGCCTGTGCTGCCGTGCTGGTGACGGCGGCGTGTGGCCAGCCGGCTCCCACCGCGCCGAGTGCTTCGGCGCCGTCGGGTCTGGTTCCGGTCACCGTCGCCGTCCCCGCCGGGATGGCCCAGACGCCACTGGACACTCCCCACCAGGCCTTGGTGCCGCCGGGCTGGACACTCTCGGCGTGGGCGCGGGTGCCGGGCGCCCGACTGGCGGCCTGGGCGCCGGACGGCACCTTGCTGGTCTCTGTACCGGCGTCCGGTCGGGTCGTCCGTCTCACTCCCGACGGACAGCAGGGGCGAACCTCGGTGGTACTCGAGGGCCTCGACCAACCGCACGGACTGGCGTTCGACGGCACGACGCTCTATGTCGCGGAAAGCGATCAGATCAACACGTTCCGCTATACCGGCGGCACGGCGTCTGATCGCCGAATCATCGCCTCCGGTCTGCCCGACACACGCAGCCCGGAGTTGGGCGGCGCCTACGCGCATGCCCTCAAGAGTGTGGCGGTCACGCCAGACGGCGCGGTGTACTTCTCGATCGGATCCACTGGGAACATCTCGGCCGCCGACCGCGCCGCCGATCCGCCGCGCGCCACCATCCTGCGCATACCGCCCGGTGGTGGTGCGCCCGTCCTGTTCAGCTCCGGCGTGCGCAATGGCACCGGGTTGGCCGTCGCCCCCGACGGATCGGTGTGGACGGCGGTCAACAACCGTGACGACGTCGCCGATCCGCGTCCCGGCCCCGACTACGGAAAAGTGACCGACTACGTCAACGACCACCCGCCGGAGTTCCTCGCCAGACTGACGTCGGGACGTGAATTGGGTTGGCCTTTCTGCAATCCCGACGCTGACGGGTTTGTGCGGGACGTGCAGACCAATGCCGACGGGTCTGAACTCGACTGCGCGACACTGCCACCGGTGGAACAGACTTTCGGAGCCCATTCCGCTCCCCTGGGATTGAGCTTCGTCGACGGCGCCCTGCCGGGACCGTTCGCACAGGGAGCCCTGCTGGGTGTGCACGGGTCCTGGAACCGAACTCCGCCCCGCGCGCCTGAAGTGTCGTTTTTTGGTTGGCGCAGCGGCACTTTGGGACCCCAGCAGACCCTGGTCGGCGGATTCCAGTCCGGCGACGGCACCCGCTGGGGTCGGCCGGTGGCCGCGGTGGTCGGCCCGGACGGCGCGGTGTACGTCACCGACGATTACGCCGGAGCGGTGTACCGGCTCGCGCCGCCGGGCCGTTGACCGTTAGTGATGCACGCGGTTGCTGCGCCCTGTGATGGCGACGTAGATCGCGATCAGCACCGCGGCGACGACTATCCCCACCACAAAGGGCAGGACTGCGAAGCCCCCGTTGGCGTTGGCATAGCCGAACTGCGTTGTGATCCACGAGCCGAGGAATGCACCAACAATCCCCAGCAGGATGGTCACGATGATGCCGACGGGCTGCCGGCCGGGCATGGCGAGGCGGGCCAAAGCACCAATCACGGCGCCGACAATAATGGTCCACAAGATCGTCATCGGGTTTGCTCCTTATCGAATTGCGCGTCGCCGGGCGGCTTCGCTGCCAGTTGTTATTCCCCGTCGCGCGCCGCTAAAACCGCCGCCACACGACTGGCCGAGAAAATCTGCAGCTGTAACTGACCTGGCCCGCGTTGTAATAGGCCGTCGGCCAAAGCGTCACCCTTCCGTGACGAAAGTTGACTGTGTGGTTGCTGTGGTTATTGTGAAAGTTGCTGTACTCGTCCGCCTGCACGGAAAGGGCCGCTGTGCCGACCCGAATCGCGACGCTTCGCCGAGCCGCCGCGAGCTGCCTGGTGGTGGTCGCCTGCCTGACGCTGGCCGCCACCACCGGCGCACCGGTGGCGGTCGCCGACGGCCGCGAGCAGCTGGCACAGGCGATCGCGACGACGCGAGGCAGCTATCTGGTCTACAACTTCGGCAGCGGCTTCCCGGCGCCGATGCTCAACGCCACGGGCAACTGGTACGAGATGACCAACGGCGGGCACCTGATGATCATCAAGGCCGCATCCCAGCGCCTCACGCCGCGGCTGCTCGTCGACACCCACACCGGATACCAGGCGCGCTGCGAACAGACCCCCGGGGCGCGCACGCGCGAGGGCTTGGTCCAGGCCGCGGAGACCTACACCCCATTGCAGGCCTGGCGTGTTCTGGGCCAGCCCACGATTGCCATCAACGCCAACTTCTTCGACGTGCGCTCGCAGACGGGCGGGTCGTGGAAGACCACGGGCTGCAGTTCGCCGCTGGGCGCCTACGTCGACAACACCCGCGGGCAGAGTCGCGCCAACGCGGCGGTGACGGGCACCATCGCCTACGCGGGCAAGCAGGCGCTGTCCGGCGGTGACGAGGTGTGGACGGCGCTGACGACGATGATCCTGCCGGTGGCCGGTGCGCCAGTCGTGGTCACACCCAAGGCGCCCGACGACTACGACGCGGCCTCTCCGGTCATTCAGGGGCTGCTGGATAAGGGCGCCCGGTTCGCGGCGGTCAGCGGCCTGAAGCTACTAGCCCCCGGCGACACCGGCCAGATGAACGACCCGGGTCCCAGCTCGGCGCGCACCGCACTCGCTTACGTCAGGGACAAAGACGAGATGTACGTCTTCCAGGGCGGCAGCTATACGCCCGACCAGATCCAGGACCTGTTCCGCGGCCTGGGCAGCGACACCGCGATCCTGCTCGACGGGGGCGGGTCGTCGGCGATCGTGCTTCGCCGCGACACCGGCGGCATGTGGGCGGGAGCGGGGGTGCCCAAGGGCTCCTGCGACACCATGCAGGTCCTGTGTGACTCGCACGAGCGTGCGCTGCCGGCCTGGCTGGGGTTCAACTAGAGAGCCAGCACTGCGCGCTCCGTGCCGCTGGTCTGACCGGCATACCCCGCGCCGAACAGTGCGACGGCTGGCAGCCCCTCGATGACCGCCCGCGACGGGCGACGTGACGGCCATGGGCAAGTGTCGCCAATACCGCCGTCACATCTGCGGTGTGAGGTCGAGCGAGGTCACCGTGGTCATCTTGGTCACCAGCCAGCGACCGCCGTCGCGCTTGAGTTGCAGGCGGTAGGACAGGTACTTCATCGCCGGGATGTTCTTGGTCAGGGGACTGGTCGAGGTGGTGTTGGTGTACACGATCGCCGTGGCCTGCGAGCCCTGCAGCGTCTCGACGGCCGTTCCCACCACCTGGGTGTTGTTGGTGACCTTGGCCTGCCGGTTGGTGGGCACGATGGCGTCGACGTACTTGCGGTACTGATCCTGGAAGTCACCCGAGAGGAACTTCGCCGAGCGGTCCGGCAGCGTGTCCATGTCCTCGGGGGTGTAGGTCCACAGCGTGGTGATGGCGTCGGCGGCGGTGCGGGCGATGTCGAGTTTGGTCGCGACGACTGCGCGGTCCATCAGGTACGGCTGCACCGTGGCACCGGCGACGGCTCCGGCGGCGACGAACACCGCTGCCGAGCTTCCGGCAGCCAGCGTAATCTTGTTGCGGCTGAACCAGTTTCGCTTCGCCTCCGGTCCCGCGGCCGCCGTGTCGTCGGTCTCGTTCTCAGCCGGGGCGGTTTCGGGAGCCTGCTCGTCGGGCGCGGTGTCGGTCAGATCACCTGCAGCAGGTTGCTGATCTTCCACTGCTCCCCTTCCTTGATCGTGGTTACCACCCAACGGCTTCCGCTGGCGATGGTCTTTCCGTCCGGCATCTTGGTGTTGGTGGTCGCGGCCACCACGACGTCGGCGCTGCCGTCGGAGTTCCAGCGTTCGATGCCCAGGTCCTGCACATTGCCCTTGGTCGGTTCGGCCTGGGCCACCTGGATGACGATCTCATTCATCTTGTCCTGGTAGAGCTTGGCGAACGGTCCGGTGCCCTGGGCCAGCACCTGGTTGGCATAGTCGTTGGCGTGGAACGGATCTGGCGAGGTGTACTGGGTGATGAAACTTCGGACGAAGCTGAGCACCGCCACGTCGCGGACCGCGTCGCGACGCTGCGTCTCACGTTTGACCAGAACCAGTGCGCTGACCGCGGTCGCGGCAAGGATGGCCACGGCAGCCGCTCCGGCGACCAGGGGCAGCACCCAGCGCCTCGGGCACGGCTCGGGCATCCCGAAGACGGCCTTGCTCCCCGGTTCGACCTTGCGGCGGGGGCTCATTGCTTGCCTCGCTTCGCTCGCCTGCGCGGGCTCATTGCTTGCCTCGCTTCGCTCGCCTGCGCGGGCTCATTGCTTGCCTCGCTTCGCTCGCCTGCGCGGGCTCATTGCTTGCCTCGCTTCGCTCGCCTGCGCGGGCTCATTGCTTGCCTCGCTTCGCTCGCCTGCGCGGGCTCATTGCTTGCCTCGCTTCGCTCGCCTGCGCGGGCTCATTGGCCGCCCTGCCTTGCCGGGTTCGGTTTGGCGAGCACCGAGATGTTGGATACCTGCCACTGCCCGTTGGCCGACTTCTCGAAGTCGGCCCGCACCGTCGCGGTGATCAGTCGTGCCGCGGGCGCAGCACCTCGCTGGCCCTGCATGAGCAGCAACATCACCGCCCGATCGCTCGTGTTGGTCAACACCGCGCTGTTGGTCACCCAGTAGTCGTTGTCGACGGGACCGGCCTTGCGCACGGTGTCCTGCTGGGCAACGAGCTCTGGCCGGTAGCCGTCGGTCACCAGCGACCGTGCCCGGGCGAAGTCGGCGTCGATGTTGGCGACGTCGTAGCTCAGGGTGTTCTCGACGATCTTGGGCCCCTGCACCGCGATCTGCTGGCGGGCCTGCTCGATGGTCAGTTCGTGACGGTAGATCGCCAGATATCCCAGTCCAGCACCGGCGAGAGCAATCACCCCGGCCGATACCAGGACCACACCGGCCAGACGCCGCCGGTCGGGACGGTCACCGTCGACACGGCTGGCCTCGGTGCGGACGATCAGGTCGGCGAAGGTCCGGCCGCGCGAGTCCCACAACGGCCACAGCCAGCCGACGAATAGCGGCGCCGTGTCGAGCAGGTGCGCGATGTCGCGCAGCAGTAGACGCCACGGCCCGACCCGGGAACCGTTGCGCCCAACGACGGCGACACCGAACACCGAGCGCCCGAGGGTCCATCCGGAGATCGACGGAAGCAGCCACCGGTTGACCGCCACCGCCAGGAACACCGCCGCCGCCGCGGAGACCGCCACCCACCAAAGCCAGCCGCGCAGCGCTGCTGCCCATGCCACCAGCATCAGGGTGGCCAGAACACCGAGGCCCACCAGGACGTCGATGGCGAACGCCCCGGCGCGTGCACCCCAACCGGCCGGGGGCCCGGCCGGTTCCTTTACGAGGGTGGTGGCCTCGGTCGCGCCGACAGTGCCGTTGGCGGCTACCGTCACTTGCTCACCTGTGCGAGGTCGGCGATCTTGTACGTCCCGGCGTCGGGCATCATCTTGACCCGCAGCCGGTAGCCCTGCTCCTGGCCCTGGGCTTCGGTGTTGGACACCTTCACCCGCATGGCGACCAGGACGTCCATCGAGCCGTCGTCGTTGTGCCGTTCCACGGCTGCGCGCATGTCGGAGACCTGCACCTGCACGTTGGCGGCCTGGTACGCATCCACCAGGAGCCCGCTGTACAGAGTTGCCTGCGCACCGAAACCCCCGGTGGCGCACTCGATGATCTTGCGCTGGCTGGCCTCCATGGCACTGGCGTCGGGCGCCTGGGTGGCGGTCACGCAGTCCTTGGCCGCAGCCAGGGCCGCGGCCTCCGCGCGGACGGTAGCGACGCTCTTCTGGTGCGAACGCAAGGCGAGGTAGCCGCCCGCGCCCAAGGCGAGGGCCGCGATCACCAGTGCCGCGCACACGCCGGCCAGCCAGCGGGCGCTCAGGCTCGATCGGTGCGGCAGGGCTTCGTCGACCACCGCAACTTCGTCGCGTTCGGCATCGTCGGCCGGCGGGATCGGGTTCAGCCGGCCGGAGCCAGCATCTCCTTCCATCCGTCATCTCCTGTACTGCTCGAGGTTTTGACGCTGTACTTCACGCCGTCCGGACCAACCAACTGCCCGCTCTGCGGGTTGTATACGGCTGTGTTACTTGCCGCGGGAGTGTAGGTGCACGGGTTGGGTTGCTGTCCGTTGCACTGGACCGTCCCCGTCCCCGGCGCACTGAGGTCATCGCTCGACGGCGGCGTGGGCGCAGGCAGCAGGTCCGCCGGCAGCGGGTTCATCCCGTTGTTGATCGACGGTGCCGGTATCACCGTACCGGGGTTCACCGGCTGGTCGCACCGTGCCGCCGGCGCCGGGCAGGTGAGCACCTGATTCGGGTCGCCGTACCAGGGGTTGGTGCCCAGCGGCATGTAGGGCTCGCCGCTGCGGCATTCCATCGGGGTGGCCGCACGCTTACCCGGGATGTCGACGCACGGGAAGTTGCGGGCGCCGCGAACCACGTTGGCGGGGGTGTCCTTGGGGATCTTGCAATACAGGCCGTTCTCCACCGGCTTGCGGGACAGGTCCGCCGGCGCGCGCCACTGGCTGGCCGGCAGGAAGCCGGTCAGACACGGTGGCGGCTGGTTAATCGTCAGACCGAAGTCCAGCGCCGCCTGATGCGGGTACGGCGCGGAGACCGCCTGGGCCACCGAGGCGCCCTGCGGCAGCAGCACCAGTGACTGCTCGACGCCCTTGTTGTAGCGCTTGAGCATCTCGATGATGATCTCCAGGTTCGCCAACGTCTGCGGCAGCGCCTCACGGACATCGCTGAACACCGCGGTGACCGCGTCCAGTGTCGGCGCCGCCTGGGTCAGCCCGCTGCGCAGCGCCTGATCCTGAGCCGCGGCCTCGGTGGCGATCGAATTCAGATTCGCCGCCCAGCGCGAGATCGCATCACCGGAGTTGACCTGGCTGTCGACGACCGGCGCCGAGTTCTGGATGATGTCGTTGACGTCATTGATGTTGGTCTTGAAGTCAGCCACGAGCGCCTGGGTGCCGTTGACCAACCGCTGCAGTGACGGGCCCAATCCGCCTACCGCCAAAGCGGTTTCGTTGAGCAGGGCCGGAATCTTGTCCGCCGGCAGCGCCGCCAGGCCGTTGTTGGCGGCATCGAGCGCCGGGCCGATCTCACTGGGCACAGTACCTTTGGTGATGGTCTGGCCGGGCGCGAAGTATTTGCCGGGATTGCCGTCGGAAACCAGGTCCAGGTACTGCTCACCGACCGCCGACACCGAGTGGACGTTGGCGGTGGCGTCGACCGGAATCTTGAACTTGTCGGCGATACTCATCGTGGCCCGCACACCGGTTTCGGTGGGCTCGACGTCCGTCACCCGTCCGATCGTCACGCCGCGATAGGTCACGTTGGCCGTGCGGTACAGCCCGCCCGAGGACGGCAGGTCCGCCGTCAAGGTGTACTGGCCAACCCCGGCGAGCGTGGGAAGGCGCAGGAAGTACACCCCGAGCAACAGCAGCGCGATCACGGTCAGCACGCCGAACACGACGAGCTGCGTCTTGATGAAGCGGGTCAACACTTAGCCGTCACCCTTCACTCGCCGCGCTCGACGTAGGGACCGCCTTCGGTCATGTTCGGATGGGGCGTGAACCGCACATCCGGAATCATCGTCTGCGGATCGCGACCCCAGGCCTGCTCGAGTGCACGCAGCATTCCAGAGAAACCGGTACCGGTGAGGAATGCGTTGTCGATCGAGCTGAGCGTCAGGTCGAAGGTGGCCGACGTGTTGATGTAGTCACCGCGGATCACCTTCGGGATGTTGTCGATCGGGTACGGCGCCGTGATCGCCAGCTTGAGGGAGTCGATCAGGTACGGCCCCGCCTTACCCAACTGCTTGAGCGGACGTTGCAGCAGCTGCAGGTTGGTGTCCAGATCCGCCCGTGCCTCCGACAGCGTGGTCGCGGTGACGTTGCCGAACCGGCCCAAGGCCTCCACGGCACCGGTGAGCTTGTCGCGCGAGTTGGCCAGATACTGCACCAGCGGCGGGAACTCGGTGAGCACCCGGTCCAGGGTGTCGTTGTGGCTCGCGATGATCTTTACCAACTCGTTGGTGGAGTCGATCGCGCGGGTCAGGTCATCACGCTGCTGGTTGAGCTGATCGGTGAAGGTGTTCAGCTTGCCCAGGAAGTCCCGGATCTGGTCGGCGTTGCCGGACAGGATGTTGGTGACCTCGGTCTGGATGACGTCCAGGTTCGGGATGCCGCCGCCGCGCAGCACGGTGGCGATGCTGGCCAGGGTGCGCTCGGTGGTCGGGAACGACTGCGAGTTCTTCAGCGGGATCGTCGCACCGTTGCGCAACGGTTCGGGCGACGGGTTCGGCGGCGGATCGAGCTCGACGTGCTGGGTTCCCAACAGGCTGGTCTGCCCGATCCGCGCAATTGCATTGGCGGGCAACTTGATTCCGGGCTGGAGGTCCAGCGTGAGGGTGGGGATCCAATTCTTGAGCTCGATCTTCTTGACCGAGCCGGCATACACGTCGGCGACCCGGACCCGGCTGTTGACGTTGAGCGCCAAGGTATCCGGCATCTGGACGTAGATCGTCATCTTGTCCTTGCCGCTACCCGGGCCGCCGGGCAGGGGCACGTTGGCGATACCACGCCAGCCGCATGAGGTCAGCACCATCGCGGTGACGACCAGCACCAGGCCGCGCCAACCGAAGCGGCGCGCCGTACTCATGATCGTGCTCACTGCCCACTCCCCATCTCAGCGGGCAGCGGTGGGCCGGCCGGGGCCGGCGGCGGAGCGCCACCGTTGATCTGCTGCGACACCGGCAGCGGGCCCGGGATCACATCCGGTGCGGGCGCCGGGGGCGGGATCGGCCCCGGATACCACGGCGGCGGAAGCGGGTTGCTCTGGTCGTAGGCGTTCGGCGGCGCTCCTCCCGGCGGGCCGGCCGGCGGGATGGAGGCCGGGTCCGGGCCGCCCATCAGTGCGGCGAGCGAATCCGGGGTCAGCATGTTGGCGGTGAACGCCTGCACGTCGACACCCTGCATGCCGGGTGCGACGATCCAGCCCGCTTCGTGGTTGCCGTGCGAGAATAACGTGTCGCGCGACCAGATGCCGGGCACGGTCGTGTCCTTGTATCCGGGCGGCGGCTGCAGCCTGGGTTCGGAGTAGGCGACGTATTTCGGCAATGTTTCCGCCGCGGAGAACTGGTTGACGCCGAACGGCGGGAAGTTGAACTTGATGGCATCCAGGATCGGCGCCAGGTACTGGGCGCACAGTTCGGCCGAGTCCTGGTATCCCAGCCGGCTGCCGGCCTGGATTGCGCTGCAGAGGAACTGCATCGGGTTGGCGAAGCTGGCGACCACCGGGATGGCGACCAGGGCGCCGTGCGTCGGGTGGTAGATGTTCTGCAGGTTGGCTGCCAGGGTCGGATAGACGTGCAGCACCGTCTCGATGCCGTTGCGGGCATCGGGCTGCATCAGCTGGTTGGTGACGTCGGCCAGGTTGCTGATGTCCTTGCTCAGCACCGAGCCGTTGTCGTCGATGAACTTGCGCGCCGTGGTCAACAGCGTGTTGATGTCCCGTACCGCGTTCGCCACTTCCTGGTCGGAGTTGGTAAACGAGTTGGTCAGGGTCGCCAGGTTGGTGTTCAGCGAGACGAGTTGCTGATCGCTCTTGTGCAGCGCGTTGACGAACAGCGCCAGACTCTTGAGCACCCCGAAGAGGTCGCCACGCCCCTCGTCGAGGGCGGTCACCGCATCCGAGAGGGCGCGGAAGGTCGTGTTGATCTGCTCGCCCTTGCCCTCCAGGCCGTTGGCCAGGGACTCGATGGCGTTGCCGAACGGACCCTTGGGCTGATCGGGCGTGGGGCCGAACTCGGTGAGCAGTTCGGAGATCTGGTTACGCAGGTCGTCCCACTCGACCGGCACCTGGGTGCGCTCGATCGGGATGACGGCGTTGTCGGCCAGCACGGGGCCGCCGGTGTAGGCCGGCGCAAGCTGGATCACGCGGGAGGCGACCAGACTCGGGTTCAGGATCGTCGCAGTCGCGTTGGCGGGCACCTTGTACTTGTTGGCGTAGTGGAAGGTGACCTTCATCCTGTCGCCGGCCGGCTCGATCTTGTCGATGTTGCCGACCTTGACGCCCATGATCTGGACCCGGTCGCCGGGGTAGAGCGCAAGCGCTTGAGAGAAGTAAGCGACCACGGTGTTGGTCGTCATCTTCTTGTACAGCTGGTAACCGACAAGCGCCGCGACCAGTCCGAGGACCACCGCCAGCGTCGCGATGATCGCGGACACCCGCGACATCTTCAGCAAGCCCAGGTTTCGCACGTTGAGTTTCGTCGACATCGGTTAGGCTCCCCCTCCCTGATCGACAGGTGCCAGGTTGCCGACCGGCGGCACCTGCGGACCGGGACCCGCTGGCGGGATGGGTCCGAGAAACGCCGGCGGCGGCGGTGCGATACCGGGCGTGTTGTCGGCGGGGCCAGGCAATGGTCCGACCGGCACAGTGCGCGCGCCGGGCGGTCCGGGCGCCAGCGGAGCCGCCGGCACGCCCGCAACGTTGGGCGAAAGTTCGCCTGGCACAGCGGCACTGGGCACACCCGGACCGGGCACCGCGGCCGGGTTGGGGGCCGAGATCGGCACATCGGCGGCGGGGTATCCGCCCGGCACCGGGCCGAACGGGCCTTGCGTCAGGCCGGCGCACGGCAGCGGGTTGGCCGACGTCGGAATGCCGTCCGCGGGCGGGGTGTACGAGCACGGAGAGCCGGGCCCGACCGCAGGACCGGGATGGTCCGGCGTGCCTTCCAGAGGCGTCGGTGCAGCCGGTGGGGCACCGTTGGGTTGGCGCGCTCCGTTGGGGTCCGGGAACCGGAACGCCGGCAGGCCCGCGTTGCGCCAGAACTCCTCGGGGTCGATGCCGCGCTTCTTGAACGCGGCATCCACCCACGGCTGCAGGATCTGGTAAGGGATCAGGTTGACGACCAGGGTCTTGAAGTACGGGCCCGAGCCGATCGCCTCGGCGAGGGCACCCATGAACTTCGACGCCGTGATGAACGAGTCGGCTAGGTCGACCTTGTGCTTGACCAGCACGTCGCTGATCGTATGTAGCTGCTCCACAACGTGATTCAGGTTCGGGTTGTCGTTGATGAACCCGGCGAACTGTTGGGAGATCTCCGAGACGTTCTGCAGCAGGTAGTCGATTGCGCGGCCACGCTCGTTAAGCGCGGCCAGCAGCGTCTGCGCATTGACCGCCAGGCGGTTGATCTGCTCGCTGCGGTTACCCAGCACGGCGGCGACTTTGTTCGCGTTGGCCAGCAGCTGCTTGAACTGCACGTCACGCTTTCCGATGGTGTCGGAGAACCGGGCCACGCCGTCGAGTGCGGCGCTCAGGTGCGGATAGGTCTGATCGATGGTCTCCGACAACACGTTCAACGAACGCTTGACAGTCTCGAGATCCCATCCCTGGGTGGTCTTGGTGGCGTCGAAGACCGCATCGTAGATCTGATAAGGGGTGGTGGTCTGACCGACCGGCAGAACGCCCCGGGGCTTGAGGGCCTTCTCACCGCGTGGCTCGATCTCGACGGCACGCCTGCCCAGGATGGTCTCGGTGCGGATGGCCATCCGACTGTCTGTGCCGATCTCCCTGCCGGCCAACGAGAATCCGACCAGCACGTGGTCACCCTCGATGGCCAACGACTTGACCTGGCCGACCTCCATGCCGGCGATGCGCACCTTGTCACCCGGATTGATGCCGGCCGAGTCGGCGAACTGGCCGTAGTAGGTGGGCTGCGCGAACAGCTGCGGAATACTCACGAAGCTTTGGCCCACGGCGATGACCAGCAGCACGATCACGATGCCGGCCAGGCCGTTCTTGATCCGGTTGTCCGTCTCGAGCGTCCTCATTGCGGGGTGCACCTACCCGTCGGCTGCTGGGTGATCTTCACGGTGCGGACCGGTCCGCCTGGCTGGAGGCCGTTGAGCTTCAGGTTGATGTCGCACAGATAGAAGTTGAAGAAGTCACCGTAGATGCCACCGGCGCGGCCGATGATCTTGATGGCCTCCGGCAGTTTGGTCAGCAGGTCGTCCAGCCGGTCCTTGCCGTCGACCAGTGGCTGCTGAAGGGTCTCCAGCTTGGCGATGGTGTCCTTGAGGAGCGGACGGTCGTCGGCCAGCAGGTCCCCGAGTGTGCCGGAGGCGTTGCTGATGTCGGCGACGGAGTTGGCCAGCGGATCGGCCCGGTTGCGTAGACCGGTGATCAACACCTCGAGGTTGTTGACGGTCTGGTCGAAGTCCTTCTCGTGCTTGACCGTGGTGGCCAGCACCGTGTTGAGGTTCGTGATGACATCACCGATCGCCTGATCACGGTCGGCCAGGGTGGAGGTCAATTGCGCTGTCTGGTCGAGGATGTCGTTGATGGTGCCGCCCTGACCCTGTAGCACGGTGACCAACGAGGACGCGATGGTGTTGACCTTCTCGGGGTCCAACGCCTTGAACAACGGCTTGAAGCCGCCGATGAGCGCGTCGAGGTCGAGGGCGGGCTGGGTGCGCGACATCGGGATGAATCCGCCCGGCGGCAGGACCCGGTCGGCGCCCTCGCCGGTGCCGCGTTCGAGATTGACGTAGCGGTTGCCGATCAGGTCCTGGTAACGGATCTGGGCGGTGGTCGACTGGTACAGCGGCAGCGTCCTGTCCACGTTGAGGGTGACCAGCATGCGGCGACCGTCGTCGACCAGCTTCAGGTTCGAGACCTTGCCGACCTCGACGCCGCCGGCGCGGACGAACTCACCGTCGCGCAGCCCGCTGGCATTGCTGAACTCCGCGGTGTAGGCGGTGGTCCGGTCGAACCGAAACTGCCCGAAGACGACAACGATGATCGCCGTGAAGAGCAGCAGCACGAACGAGAATGCTGCGAGTTTGACTGCGGTGCCGGTGATTTTCATGGGTTGATCGTGTTCTCCCCGACATGGCGTCCCCAGACATACTCGGTGAGGATCGGCTGGCCCAGCTCGAAGTGGTTGTAGGGCGCCAGTGACGCGCCATAGTCGGCGACCAGGAACGGCGCGGGCCAGAAGTCCTTGGCGATCGGGGCCAGCGTGCCGAAGCGGGGCTGGACCTCGAGGTCGAGCTGTAGTACCACCCCCGCCAGCTTGAGCGGGGGTCGCCGCGACGCATTCTCCGGATAGGAGGGCATCCGGTTATACCGTGAGGTTGAAGTTTGGGTTGGTGCCGTAGAGCGCCAACGACGCCAGCAGGACCACCAACGCGACCGCGACCAGCGACGCGCGCATCGACACCCCCACCGCCTCGCCGACGCCGACCGGACCGCCGCTGGCGTTGTAGCCGAAGTAGCAGTGGTTGATCATCACGAAGACGGCGATGATTATCGCCAGCACGAAGGACCAGAACACGTCATCGGGCCGCAGGAACGTGCGGAAGTAGTGGTCGTAGGTGCCTGTCGACTGCCCGTAGAACACGGTGGTGGTGAGCTGCGCGGCCAGGAACGACAGCAGCAGCGCCATCGCATACAGCGGGACGATCACCACGATGCCGGCCAGGATCCGCGTCGACACCAGGTAGCTGATTGACTTGATACCCATCACCTCGAGGGCATCGATCTCCTCGCTGATCCGCATGGCACCCAGCTCGGCTGTGGCGCCGGCACCGACCGTCGCGGCCAGCGCGTGCCCGGACACCAGCGGTGCCACCACGCGGACGTTGACCAGTGCGGCTACGAATCCGGTGAACGCCTCCACGCCGATGTTGCCCAGCGAGGCGTAGCCCTGGATCGCGATGAGCGAGCCGCCGGACAGCGTGACGAAGCCGACGATGGCGATCGTGCCGCCGATGACGGCCATGGCGCCGGTGCCCATGCCGATCTCGGCGATCAGCCGCAACGTGGCGCGGCGGTAGTACCGCAGGGCGTGCGGAATCTGGCCCACCGCAGTGACGGTGAACCAGGCCACTTCGCCGACACTCTCGGCGAACCGCGCCGGCGCACCTGCCCACCGCGAGGCGATCGTGTACGCGCGGGGGTACCGGCTGCGCAGGACTGCCGCTGTGCTCATCTCACCGCCCCGTTCCGAACCGGACACCTATGGTCGTCAGCACCACGTTCACGGCGAACAGCGCGACGACGGACAGAACCAGCGTCTCGTTCACCGCCGTGCCGAGGCCCTTCGCACCGCCGGAGACCGTCAGGCCGCGGTAGCAGCCGACCAGACCGGCGATCAGCCCGAAGGCGAGGGCCTTGACGATCGAGATGACCACCTCGGGCAGGCCGGTGATCAGCGTGAGGGTCGAGACGTAAGCGCCGGCCGAGACGTTCTGCCCGTAGACACCGAAGATGAATCCGCCGACCAGGCCGATGGTGATGACGGCGCCGTTGAGCAGGACGGCCACGAAGGTGGAGGCCACCACGCGCGGCAGGACAAGCCGGTGGATGGGATCGATGCCGAGTACTTCGAGTGCATCGATCTCCTCACGGATGGTGCGGGCACCGAGGTCGGCGCAGATGGCCGTCGACCCGGCGCCGGCGACCACGAGCACGGTCACGATTGGACCCAGCTGAGTCACGGCGGCCAGGGCCGCGCCCGCGCCCGAGGCGTCGGCGGCGCCGAACTCGACCAACAGGATGTTGATGGTGAAGATGATGAGGATCGTGTTCGGGACGGCCACGGCGACGGTGGGCAAGAAGGTCACCCGGAAGAGGAACCAGCTCTGGATGACGAACTCACGAAACTCGAACGGCCACTTGGTGGTGGCCTTCGCCGTCAGCACGCACATACGGAAGAAGCCGCCGACGGCGTTCAGCGGCGCGCGCATCCGTTCCTGGATGAAGCCGGACACCCCGGCCGACGCTGTCACCGAGGCACCCGCAGGACGGGTCCGCGGACGTCGTCGCGGCCCGTCGGCACTCCGTGTGGCACATACCCTCCTCGCACCGACCCGCACTCAGTGACCGGCGTCTCCCTACCCTTCGGTAGTGAGGCGGACAACCCGGAATGTACCCGATGGCATACGGGCGGTGCACCACATCTGCACTATTAACCCTCCATGTCATTTCCGTCATTATTTCCGGTGCGCGAAGGAATCGCCTGCTAGCCGGGATCGGCTGCATCCGAAGCGTTTTGGGCGCCCGGATCGCTATTGACGACGGTGCCGAATCGGACTCGCAGTTCGATTTTGAGACTTTGCCGGCGGGATTGCGGGGCAACGCATCGACGATTTCGAGTCCTGTGTGAACTCGACACCGAACTGACCGGGCATCGTTATGTTTGATCAAAGCTGGTGTTGCCTGGGTCACACTATTGCCTTGCCGCCGCCCACACAAGCCCTCGGAGGTCACGTGAACGCGCCTGATCGAGCAGCTGGAGCGAAACGGGATGCGGGGCTGACTCAGGAATTGGCGCTGAGGTGCTCGGCGCGGGTTTTGAGGTTGCCGGCCAGGTGCTCGAGCACGTCGTTGGACAGCTTCTTGATCATCAGGCTGGGCAGCGCCACGGAGGTCTCCACCTCGAGGTCCACAGTCAGCAGACTCGACGGGCCCATCGCCACCACGGAGAACAGCTGATCCTGCTTAGTGAACACGTCACCCTGCTGCAGCATGGTCTGGATCTGGTTTTCCCCCGGGTAGTAGACCGCCTGGATGAAGGTGCTCTCGTGGCCCTGGATCACGGTGTCGATCCGAAGCTGGCTGGGCCGGCCGTCGTCATAGCGGGCCAGGATGTAGACGGCCTTGACCTCGTCGTTCCACTGCGGGTAGGCCTCGAAGTCGGCGACGATGTCGAGGATCGATCTGGCATCGGCGTTGACCTCTAGGGTCTTGGAGACGAGCGGCATCGGCCGATCATATCCAGCGGTGCGGGGTGGCCGTCCCTCTCGGGCGCTCCTGCGCGTGCATCGTCGGACAGCGTTACGCGTTGGCCTTCTTGCCCGCCGCGCCGCCCAGCGGCGACTCGACGCGGATCTTCTCGTCGCGGATGAGACCGCGCAGCAGCGCGGTGCTGAACTCGGCGGCGATCTCCTGGGCGCTGCGCCGGCCGTCGGGCCGCAGCCAGCGGTACGCCCCCAGCGTCATGCCGATGTAGCCCAGCGCCACCACATGCGAGTCGCACTCGTAGAACTCGCCACTGGCGATACCTCGGTCGATCAGCCCGGTCACGTGCTCGTAGACCTGGGTCTCCTTCTCGCGGACCTCGGCGACCTGTTCGTCGGTGAACCATTCGGAGATGTAGGGCTGCTCCTGGAAGTACACCGCGGCACCCTCGGGGTCCTTGGCGATGTTGGTCAACAGCCGCACGGTGTACTGGTAGAGCGCCTCGCGGGCGGTCCAGGACGGGTCGTCGTGCACCGCGGCCAGCGTGCGCTGCGCCGCACGCTGATAGATGTCGAAGAGGATCAGCGACTTGCTGGCGTAGTAGTGGTAAACGGTCGCCTTGTTCAGGCCGACGACATCGGCGACGTCGTCCATCCGGGTGCCGTGATAGCCCCGGGCGGCGAACAGCTTCGTGGCGACGACCAGCAACTCTTCGCGCCGGGTCATCCCGTTCTCGGGTGGCATGATGTCCTCGCTCATTTTACTCCGACTCCAGCCGGCTCTCTATCAACTGGTTGGACAGTGTAGGCAATGGCGGTGATCCGAGTTGCGGCGCGTGCCGCCGGGATAGACTCCCGAGCAGAGGGCAGCGTTGGAAGGACTGGTATGGATCCGAACCCGGATTACGACGCGAGTGACGAAGTCGAGTACTTCTTCAGCTGGCTGCCGTGGGCATTGCGCGGGGTCTACCCACCGCCCGCTTATCCCCCGGTCTGACCGACACCGCCGTCAACCTGTCGCCGTGCCCCCCGGCCTGCGGGCGATGCTCGCCCGGGACCCCGACGAGCCGCACCGCGCGGCGAGCTCGCTCGAGCTCCTTTTCGACCTGGTGTTCGTCGTCGCCGTATCCCAGGCCTCCGGCGCCCTGCACCACCTCTGGGAGGAACAGCACTTCGCCGCAGGCGTGCTCGCCTACGCGATGGTGTTCTTCGCGATCCTCAACGCCTGGATCAACTTCACCTGGTTCGCCAGCGCCTACGACACCGACGACTGGCTCTACCGGCTGACCACCTTCGTCCAGATGGCCGGGGCGTTGACCATCGCCGCGGGCGCGCAGCGAGCGATGCTGGACAACGACTTCGCGGCCATCGTGGTCGGTTACGTCATCATGCGGGTGGCGATGGCCGGGCAGTGGACCCGCGCGGCGATCAGCGATCCCGATTACCGGGGCACCTGTGTGCGCTACGCCGTGGGCATCCTGGTCGTCCAGGTGCTGTGGGTGGCCTGGTGGCTGGTCGACGGTCCGGTTTGGCTGTTCCCGGTCCTGGCGGCGGTGGACCTGGCCGTCGCGCCGATCGCCGAGCATCACCGTCAGACGGCTTTTCATCACCATCACATCGCTGAACGGTACGGCTTGTTCACGCTGATCGTGCTCGGTGAATCGGTTCTGGCGGTGGCCAATTCGATCATCGGAAGCATGTCCGACGCCGCCGAACGCACCGGGCTGATCGTCATCGCCGCCTGCTCGTTGGTCATCGTGGCTGCCATGTGGTGGATTTACTTCGACCGCCCCCAGCACGACCAGACGGTCACCCGGCCGCGGGCATTCTTCTGGGGGTACATGCACTACTTCGTCTTCGCCTCGGCGGCAGCGTTCTCGGCGGGAGTCGAGGTCGCGATTGCAGTGCGCCTGCACGAGAGCCATCTGCCGCATACGGTGGCGGGCCTGACGCTGACAATTCCACTCGCGGTGTTCGTGGTCGCGACGTGGCTTTCAATCGACGCCGTGCGCCGCGACGCGATTCAGGCCGTCGGCACGGTGTGCCTCGGAGCGGCTCTGTTGCTCAGCGCGCTGTTGCCCTATCCGTTGTTCGGCGCGGCAGCGGTGATGGTCGCGGCGGCCGCTCTGGTCAGCTGGCGCCACGCCGCCGAAAGCGCAACCTGCCTGGGCCGGCCCTGATCCAGACCGGCGCTGGAGACTGTCGCACTCGGTTCGCCGAGATCGACGTAATGGTGTGCCGCACTCGCACTTTCGCGCCCGATTGCCGGTTTGGGCGAGAGGGTGTCAGAGGGCTTTGAGTTCCTCGATGACCTCGCCCACCGACTTCTTGGCGTCGCCGAACAACATCGAGGTGTGCTCACCGAAGAACAACGGGTTCTCGATGCCGGCGTAACCCGATGACATCGACCGCTTGAGCACGATCACCGACCGGGACTGGTCGACGTTGAGGATCGGCATGCCGTAGATCGGGCTCGACGAGTCGTTGCGCGCCGCCGGGTTGGTGACGTCGTTGGCGCCGATCACCAAAGTCACGTCGGTACGGGCGAATTCGCCGTTGATGTCGTCCATTTCCTTCATCGCGTCGTACTCGACGTCGGCCTCGGCCAGCAGCACGTTCATGTGCCCGGGCATGCGGCCGGCCACTGGGTGGATGGCGTACTTGACCTCGACACCCTTGCTCTCCAGGATCTCGGCCATCTCCTTGACGGTGTGCTGGGCCTGCGCGACGGCCAGGCCGTAGCCGGGCACCACGATCACCTGGTTGGCATACGCCATCTGGATCGCGGCGTCGGCGGCAGAGGTGGTCTTGACTGTGCCCTGCTCCCCACCGACGGGGCCGCCTCCGGTGTCACCGCCGCCGAACGATCCGAACACGATCGCCGGGATGGAGCGGTTCATGGCGACCGCCATGAGGTTGGTCAGGATCGAACCGGACGCACCGACGATCATGCCCGCCACGATCATGGCGGTGTTGTTCAGCGCCAAACCAGCTGCCGCGGCCGACAATCCGGTGAGCGCGTTGAGCAGCGAGATGACGACGGGCATGTCGGCGCCGCCGATAGGGAGCACCACGAACAGCCCCATCACCCCGGCGAGCACCAGCACCAGCACGATCCACCACATCGCGCTGCCCTGCCCGGGGTGGGCGTTCAGGCCGATGTAGACCGCCGCCGCGACGGCGCCGAGCAGCAGCACGATGTTGGCCGCCTGGAAGAACTTGGCGCCGGCGATCAGCTTCTTCTCGACGTTCTTGGGGATCGACTCCTGCAGCTTGGCGAACGCGACCAGCGAACCCCAGAACGACACCGACCCGATGATCGCCGCGAACAGCGAACCCACCACCAGCGCCACCGTCGGCGACTGCTCGGGCTTGAACCGCGAAAAGCCATCGGTCTCAATGAATTCCGACCACGCGATCAGCGCAACGGTGCCGCCACCGACGCCGTTGAACAACGCGACCAGTTGCGGCATCGCGGTCATCTTGGTCTTCTTGGCCGGCGGCACACCCAGCACCACACCGATCACCAGGCCAGCGACGATCAGGATCCAGTTGATCGACGCGGTGTCGCGGACCTTGATCAAGGTGGCCACCACCGCGATACCCATACCGGTGGCGGCGATCCAGTTGCCCCGCACAGCGGTCTTGGGTCCGGTCAGACCCGACAGGCCGAGGATGAACAGCGCGAAGGCGACGATGTAGAGGACGTTGACGAAGTAGTTCACTTGTTCGCCCCAGCCTTCTCGGCCTCGGGCTTCCGGCTCTTGAACATACCCAGCATGCGGTCGGTCACCAGGAAGCCGCCGATCACGTTGAGCGTGCCGAACACCAGCGCGATGAAGCCGATAATCCGCACCCCCCAGTGCGCGTCGGCGGGCAGATTGCCCAGCACGAGCAGCGCACCGAGGACGACGATGCCGTGGATGGCGTTGGTGCCCGACATCAGCGGGGTGTGCAGGGTGTTGGGCACCTTGGAGATGACGGCAAAGCCGACGAACCCGGCCAGCACCAGGATCGCGATGTTCGCCAGCAGCTGTTCGTACATCACTGAGCCTTTTCTTCGCGGGTCACACATGAGGCCGCCAGGACCTCGTCGGAGAAGTCGGGCGCCAGCGCGCCGTCCTTGATCAGCAGTTCCAGCAGTGAGGTGAGATTCTTGGAGTACAGCTCGCTGGCGTGCTCGGGCATGGTGGCGGGCAGGTTTAGCGGCGAGATGATGGTCACCCCGTGCTTGACGACGGTCTTGCCCGGCTCGGTCAGCTCACAGTTGCCGCCGGTCTCGCCGGCCAGGTCGACCACCACGCTGCCCGGCTTCATGCCCTCCACCGCAGCGGCGGTCACCAGCCGGGGTGCGGGGCGGCCGGGCACCAGCGCGGTGGTGATCACCACGTCGAACCCGCCGATGGCCTGCTCCAGCTTCTTCTGCTGCTGGGCGCGCTCCTCCTCGGTCAGCTCGCGGGCGTAGCCGCCCGAGCCGGCCGCTTCGATGCCCAGGTCCAGCCACTGAGCACCGACCGAGCGGACCTGGTCGGCCACCTCGGGGCGCACGTCGTAACCAGTGGTGCGTCCGCCCAGACGTTTGGCGGTGGCCAGCGCCTGCAGGCCCGCCACGCCCACGCCGAGCACCAGCACGCTGGCCGGTTTCACGGTGCCCGCCGCGGTGGTCAGCATGGGGAAGAACCGGGTGGACTCGCTGGCCGCCAGCACCACGGCCTTGTAGCCGGCGACGTTGGCCTGCGAGGACAGCGCGTCCATCACCTGGGCGCGAGAGATCCGCGGGATCGCCTCCACGGCGAAGACCTGGACGCCGCGCTCCTTCAGAGCTCCGATCTGGTTGTCGGCGTTGCGCGGGGCAAGAAAGCCGATCAGCGTCTGGCCGGAGCGCAACCGCGCTACTTCCTCGGCAGTCGGCGGTGCCACCTTGACCACCACATCAGCCGCCCAGGCGTCGCCGATTATCGCGCCGGCGGCGGTGTACAGCTCGTCGGGCAGCAGCGCACGCTCACCGGCGCCCGCCTCCACCACCACGGAGACACCGCTGTTGACCAGTGCCGACACCGCCTTGGGGACCAGCGCGACGCGGCGCTCGTCGGCACCGGACTCGGCGACGACGCCAACTGTCGTTTGCGTATCAGTCATGAACCGTGCGTTCGCTTCCTGGCGTGGATTTCATCGGCAAACACCCTGTGCTCGTGACACCCTATCTGCAACCGCAAGTAATTCCCCAACCCGGAAGGCGCCGCGTCGATCCAGTTCCCCCGATCGGGGGGAGACAACTCGGGCCGACTGGCGGGCGGTGCGGCGCACGGGCATCGTGACCACCGTCGTCGCCATGGCCTGGTCGTCGCGCGGCCAGGTGTCCTATCGTGATGGCATGGATTTCGCCATGTCCGTCAAGGCGGCTGATTACCACGAGCGCCTCACCGAGTTCATGGTCGAGAAGGTGTTTCCCGCCGAGAAGTCCTACGACGAGTACCGGGCGGCAGCCGGCCCCGGCGACTTCACAGTGCCGCCGGTGGTCGAAGAGCTCAAGAAGCTGGCCAAGGCCCGAGGCCTGTGGAACCTGTTCCTGCCCCCGGAGTCCGGGCTGACCAACCTCGAGTACGCGCCGCTGGCCGAGCTGACCGGCTGGAGCACCGAGATCGCGCCCGAGGCACTCAACTGCGCGGCCCCGGACACCGGCAACATGGAGACCCTGCACCTGTTCGCCACCGAGGAGCAGCGCAAACAGTGGCTCGAGCCGCTGCTCGCCGGCGAGATCCGCAGCGCGTTCTCGATGACCGAACCCGCGGTGGCCTCCAGCGACGCCCGCAACATCCAGACGGCGATCACCCGCGACGGTGACGACTACGTCATCGACGGCCGCAAGTGGTGGGCCTCGGGCGCCAACGACCCGCGCTGCAAGATCCTGATCGTGATGGGCCGCACCAACCCCGATGCCGCGTCGCACCAACAGCAGTCGATGATCCTGGTCCCCGTCGACACACTCGGGGTCACCCTGGTCCGTTCCACTTCGGTGTTCGGCTGGCAGGACCAGCACGGGCACGCCGAGGTGATCTACGACAACGTACGCGTGCCGGCTTCGAACCTGCTGGCCGAGGAGGGCATGGGGTTTGCGATCGCGCAGGCCCGCCTGGGCCCGGGCCGTATCCATCACTGCATGCGCGCGATCGGCGTGGCCGAACGGGCGCTGGCGCTGATGGTCGAGCGCGCCCGCACCCGCATCGCGTTCGGCAAATCGCTGGCCGAGCAGGGCATGGTTCAGCACGCAGTTGCGGTGTCCCGCAACGAGATCGACCAGGCACGGCTGCTGTGCCACAAAGCCGCGTGGACCATCGACCAGCACGGGAACAAAGAAGCCCGCAACCTGGTGGCCCAGATCAAGGCCGTGGCACCGCAGATGGCCTGCAACGTCATCGACCGGGCGATCCAGGTGCACGGCGGGGCGGGCGTCAGCGACGACTTCCCGCTGGCCCGGATGTACGGCTGGCAGCGCGCGATGCGCATCTTCGACGGTCCCGACGAGGTGCACCTGCGCAGCATCGCGCGTGCCGAGCTCGGCAGCGAGCCAAGCGCTATGGCCACGGCGGCGGTCCGGGGATGAGCGGACGTCAGCTGGCCGGTGCGTGGAACTTCCGCGACATCGCCGAGACGGCGGGAGTGCGTCCCGGCCGGTTCTTCAGGTCCAGTGAGCTCAGCGGACTCGACGATTCGGGCCGGGACGTCTTCCGCCGGCTCGGCATCACCGACGTGGCCGACCTGCGTTCGCCCCAGGAAGTGGAGCGTCGCGGGCCGGGCGCGGTTCCCGACGGTGTCGTCGTGCACCTGTTGCCGTTCCCGGACCTGTCCAACACCACAGCCGAGGCGCGGCACGAAAACAGCTGGCAGAAGATGATGACCGAGAAGCCCGACGACGAGGACGTCGAAGTTGCGGCCGAGCGGTTCATGACCGAGGAGTACGAGAATTTTCCCGTCCTCGGTGGCGCGCAACGCGCTGTGCGCCAGGTCTTTTCGCTACTGGGCTCGGGCCGGCAAGTGATCACGCACTGCTTCGCAGGCAAGGACCGCACCGGCTTCACCGTGGCGGTGGTGCTCGAGGCGATCGGGGTCCCGCGTGAGGCGGTCCTGACCGACTTCCTGCGCAGCAACGATGCCGTGCCGCTGCTTCGTGAGCGCATCATGGAGTCGATCAGCAACCTCACCGGTGAGACGCCCGAGGTGATGACCTTCGCCGAGGCGCGGCTGACCGACGGAGTCCTCGGGGTGCGCGAGGAGTACCTGATGACCGCGCGTCGCACGATCGACCAGACCTACGGCGGGCTCGACGGCTTCCTCGGGGTCTCCGGCGTGACGGCCGAGGACGTCGAGCGGACCCGCGCCGAGCTACTGGGATAGCACCAGACCGACCACCCACACGCCGGTCGCCAGCAGTCCGCCGGCCAGTTCGACGCCGACCGACAGTGCCGCACCCTTGACCGCATGCACGGTGGACGCCCACGCGCGGCGCTGGTCGCGGCGTGCGGCGAGTTCGGCCAGATATACACCGAGGACGAAGCCGAGGATCAGTCCGGCGACCGGGATCATGAAGAAGCCGATCACGCCCAGGACCGCGCCCGCGGTGAGGCTCCAGCCGCTGACCTCGGCGGCCCGCATGCGGCGCACCGGCCAGCCGTACTTCACCAGCAGGCTGGCGGCGATGATCGCGGTGACCACACCGAGGACCACCCACGAGACCGCGGTGTGTTCGAGCACCGCCCACACCCCGATCGCGGTGTACACCAACAGCGTTCCCGGCAGCAGTGGCACGATGATGCCGACCAGTCCGACGGCGATGGCCAGCGCTACGAGAACGACGCCGGCGGTGCTCATCGGTTCGAACCTACCGCCCGAGCGGGCGTCCAGTGTGCGGTGAGGTCGAAACGTGTTGGCGCTCAGCTCAGGGAGAAGGTGGCATGCTTGGCCGCCGACAGGTCGTCGATCTGCGCCCAGTGCGCGGCGACGTCGTCGACGGTCGGCACGTGGTCGAAGGTGACGCCCTCATTCTGGAACAGCGCGGTCCGCTGGACCTTGCCGCCGCCGACGATGAACACCGACGCGCTGTCGGGCACCTCTTCGGAGCACAGGTAGCCGACCACGGGCGCGACGTATTCCGGGGTGAGCTTCTTGAACACCTCCGGCGGCAGGATGTCCTCGGTCATGCGGGTGGCCGCGATCGGGGCCACCGCATTGGCCTTGATGTTGTACTTGGCGCCTTCCTGGGCCAGCGAGTTGATCAGGCCGACCAAGCCGAGCTTGGCGGCAGAGTAGTTGGCCTGCCCGAAATTGCCGAACAGACCGCTGGTCGAGGTGGCGACCACGATGCGGCCGTAACTCTGCTCGCGGAAGTGCGGCCAGGCCGCACGGATGACGTTGTAACCGCCGTAGAGGTGCACCTGGATGACGGCGTCCCAGTTCTCGAACGGCATCTTGTGGAACGTTCCGTCACGCAGGATGCCGGCGTTGCTCACCACACCGTCGACCCTACCGAACTCGTCGATCGCGGTCTTGATGATGTTGGCCGCACCATCGGCGTCGGCGACGCTGTCGTAGTTGGCCACGGCGCGACCGCCGGCCTCCTTGATCTCGGTGACCACTTGGTCCGCCATCGAGTGGCCGGCTCCGGTGCCGTCGCGCGAGCCGCCGAGGTCGTTGACCACCACGCTGGCGCCCTCACAGGCCAGCGTCAGGGCGTACTCGCGGCCCAGACCACCTCCGGCACCGGTGACGACGATGGCACGATCCGCAACTCCGGGCATGAGCTTCCTCTCTCCGGCCGTTCGATGAGGTGGGTCGTGCGACGCCACCCGGCGTTGGCAATCGTAGTCAACCAGGCGGTTGGGCGATCAGGCCGGTCTGCGGATCGGCTCTGTGCACAGCGCGTGGTTCGCGTGGCTTTCGATCTGTGCGCAGGCTCGACGCGCGAGGCTAGCTTCTCAGGGGCGCTCGCCGATGACGAAGGTGGCGAAAGCGTTTGGATCGGTGGCCATCGGCACCTCGGTCCACCGCCCCAGCCGGCGCATCTCCTCGACCGAGGAGATGCCCGAAGCCGTCCAGCCGTGGGCGTTGAGCCATTCGGTGACGTCGGCCCGGTCGGGGTCGTTGTAGGTGAGGTCGCCGATGTCGATCTTGCGCTCGATGCCGAGTTGGTCGGCGACCTTCTCGAAGCGCGCCCGGAACTCCGCGCGGCGGCTCTCGTCCCGGTGCCCGACGGCCTCGGCCGAGACCCGGCTGCCGGGCGCGCTCAGCTCGGCGATCTGTTCGAAGAGCCGGTCCTGAGCGTCGGCGGGCAGATACATCAGCAGGCCTTCCGCGAGCCATGCGGTCGGCTGGGATGGGTCGAAGCCATGTTCCTTCAACGCCGCGGGCCAGTCCTGGCGCAGATCGATCGGCACCTCGTGCAGAGCTGCCGCGGGACGCACTCCGTGCGCGGCCAGCGTCTGAGCCTTGTACCCGAGGACCTTCGGTTGGTCGATCTCGAAGACGTGGGTGCCGGCCGGCCAGTCCAGCCGGTAGGCGCGCGAGTCCAGGCCCGAGGCCAGGATCACCACCTGGCGGATGCCGGCGGCGACGGCATCGGTGAAGTACGCGTCGAAGAAGTGGGTGCGCACGGCCTGGTAGTTGCCCATGTGGGCGAAGATCGCGGCGGCTTCCGGGTCGGCCGTGGCCACCCGCTCGGCCATGGAGTCGTCCAGGATGCTCTCCCACATCCCGGTACCGGCCTCGGTGACGAGGATTCGGGCGTGCGGGTCGCGGATCAGCGCGTCCGGGCGGTCAGTCTCGCGGGCTCGGGCGGCGGCGACCATCACGGCGGTCGATCCGACGCTGGTCGCGATATCCCAGGTGTCGTCGTGGGTGCGCAGGGTGCTCATAGCAGAAGGTACCTTCGAGTCGGTGTGCATCGACCCTATTCACAAGGGTCTTCAGCAATGCTACCGAAACGCTTAGCCAAGCTATGGGCAGCTGTGGCGGGCCTCATGCAGGGTCAGCCGCGCGCCACATCTGGCCGTTGAGCAACTGCAGGAACTGATCGGTGATCGTGATCAGTCGCTCCTGGTCACCGACGAATCCGGCGTAGAAGCCGAGGCCCCACATGACCGCCATCAACATCTCGGCGGCGGCGTCCACGTCGACGTCGGGCCGGATCTCGCCTCCCTCGATGGCGTCTTTGATCGCCGAGGTAACGAACCCGCGGGTGAAGGTCAGCGACTCGTTGTCTTCCTGGTTCAGGTCGGGATGACGCTGCGACTCCAGGACGGAGGTCGCCAGGAAGGCTGCGACAGAGCGGTCCTCACCCTGGGCCTCGACAGCTGCGCGCAGAAACGCACGCATCCGTCCGGCCAGCGCGCTCTCCCGCTGGGAGTGCTGGACGGCCGATTCGATGAGCATTCCGTTGGTCTGCTCCATGACCTCTTGATAGAGGAGCCGTTTACTGGCGAAGTAATGGTTGATGGCGGGGCGCGTCAGGTCGGCGCGGATCGCGATTGCCTGGAAGGTCGCGGCGTCGTAACCGAGTTCGCTGAACACCTCGCGGGCGGCGCGCATGATGCGCTCACGCGTCTCCGCCGCCTTAGCTGCAGGCGGCCGTCCGGGACCTCGACTGGCTGTGTGCGCCATAGTCAAATTCTGCCACAACGAGGGCACAATTTGACGGTGGCCGTCATTTGCTTACCTGTTTCACATTTTGATTTCCGATAAACACTCTGTCTCATACGCGAGTCTTTGCAGTGCTTAAAATTTGATTGACAATTGTCCCGCCGGCAGCAGCGCGTACCACCGCCGCCCTGCTCGCGCTGCGGACCAGGTCATCGCCCCCCATCCTGGCCGGGATCCGCAGCCCAAGGATGGGACGCAAACCCGCCCACCGGACGCGCGTCGACCGCGACTACGAACCAATCCGCATCGACACGCAAACGCTGTTCAACGATCTCGCGCTCGAAACTCCGCTAGCCGCTTGAGTATTCAGTACAAGGCCGAAGGAGTTCGGTCAACGCAGCGTGCCGAAGAATGCCCGAACGTCCTCGACGAACAGATCCGGCTGTTCGAGCGCGGCGAAGTGTCCACCTCGCGGCATAGTTGTCCAGCGAGTGACGTTATAGTTGTTCTCACACCAGTGCCGCGCTGCCGGCAGGATTTCCTTGGGGAAAGCGGCTATGCCAGTAGGCAATTCGACCCGACCTAAACTAGCAGATCCAGTGTAGCACTCTAGGAGCTTGGCGAAGCTCTCCCAGTAGATTCGTGCCGAGGAACTTCCGCTCCTGGTCACCCAGTACAGCATCACGTTGTCGAGCAGTTCGTCGCGGGTGAGTACGTTCTCAGGATTGCCGTTGCAGTCCATCCACGACCAGAACTTCTCGATGATCCACGCCATTTGCCCCACCGGCGAATCGACCAGCCCATAGCCCAATGTCTGCGGCCGGGTGGACTGTTCTTCGGAATACCCCATATCCCACCGCTGATAGTGCTCCAACGTCGGGCTCTTGTGACGTTGTAGTGGGTTCGTTGACCTGGGAATTTGGGCGCAACGCCGTGTCCTGCTTACGTTTTGGACTGCTAAAGGTTCAATCCGTGAGAAGGGTGTACGGCGTTGCGCATGTCCAGGGTATTCGCGACCGGTCTGGGTGACCAGAACATGGTGATCGAGGACGTGATGATCCAGACCGAGACCACGGGCCGCAAGCAGCCGAAGACCAGCGAGGTGCTGGTGTTCTCGGTGCGGCCCAAGGCGTCGCAGGCAGGCCGTTGCTCACGGTGTCGCAAGCGGTGCCCGGGCTATGACGCCGGCGGCCGGGACGGGGACGGGGTCAGGCGGTGGCGGACCCTGGATGTGGGAACCACGAAGGCGTATCTGCAGGCCGCGGCACCGCGGGTGGCATGCGGCGAGCACGGGGTGGTGGTGGCGCATGTGCCGTGGGCGCGCCCGGGTGCCAAACACACCTGGGCATTCGAGGACACCTGCGCGTGGCTGGCCGCCCACACCGCATTGAGTGTGCTCACGGTGCTGCTGCGGATCGCCTGGCGCACCGTGGCGGCGATCGTGACCAGGGTGGTGGCCGATGGCCGCGACACCAACGATCTGCTCGCGGGACTGTCGCGGATCGGCATCGACGAGATCGCCTACCGCAAGGGGCACCGCTACTTGACGTGCGTGGTTGACCACACGACAGGCCGGCTGGTGTGGGCCGGCGAGGGCCGCAACCAGGACACGCTGGGCCGGTTCTTCGACGAGCTGGGCGCCGAGCGGGCCGCAGCATTGACGCATGTGAGCTGCGACGGCGCGGAATGGATCCACGCCCTGGTGCGTGCACGCGCGCCGCAGGCGCTGATTTGCCTGGACGCCTTCCATGTCGTGGCCTGGGCCATGAAGGCACTGGACAAGGTGCGGGTACGCACCATGACCAGCGCCGGGATCACCGATCGGCATGCGATGTGGGCGACCCGCAAGAACCCGGCCGAGTTGACCGGCGAGCAGCGCACCAGCCTCGCGGAGATCGCCGACACCAACGCCACCCTGTACCGGGGGTATCTGCTCAAAGAGCAGCTACGCGAGGTCTTTCGGGTCAAAGGCACCCACGGGCGGCAGCTACTGGCCGGGTGGTTGTCGTGGGCCTCGCACTCGCGCATCCCCGAATTCGTTGCGCTGGCCCGCAGCATCCGCCGCTACCGCGACCTGATCTGGAACACCCTCGATCACGGACTGTCCAACGCCCGCTCCGAGGCCACCAACACCCACCTGCGGGCATTGACCAAACGCGCCTACGGATTCCACAGCCCTGACGCCCTGATCGGCATGGCCATGCTCACCCGAGGCGGCCTCTGCCCAGCACTACCAGGACGAAAATGACCCACTACAACGTCAGTAGATCCCAACGTCGCAAGGACCTGCCGATCTTCCTCGGTCGGATTAGCGAGGTCATCGGCCGAGGGATGGGCGACCGGCATGTTCAGGTGGATGCCTACACAATGGCCGCGGTAGTGGCCGACCAATGTGGTGATCACCGCGCCCCAGTCACCGCCCTGCGCACCATAACGCTCATAACCCAGGCGCACCATAAGCGTCTCCCAAGCCTGCGCGATCTTTTCGACGCCCCACCCGGTGTGGGTGGGTTTCCCAGAAAAGCCGAAACCCGGAAGCGTCGGGCACACAACGTGGAAGGCATCTTCGGCCCGCCCTCCGTGCGCCGTCGGGTTCGTCAGCGGCTCGATCACCTTATGAAACTCCACGATCGAGCCGGGCCAGCCATGGGAGATCAGCAGCGGGAAGGCGTCCTGATGGGGGGACCGCTGATGGATGAAATGGATGTCCAGACCTTCGATTTCGGTGAGGAAATGGTCAAATCGGTTGATCGCGGACTCACGTGTGCGCCAGTTGTATCCGTCGGCCCAGTAGGACGCTAAAGAACGGGCGTACTCCAACGGCACGCCCTGGCTCCAGTCATCTACAGTTTGGGCTTCGGGCCAGCGTGTGTGCGCCAACCGCAATAGCAAATCGTCGATGACTTCATCGGGAACACCGATCCGAAAGGGCCTGATCTCTCGCGTCTCGCTCATGTTTCCTCTCCGGTTAGACGGATGGGCAACAGAGTAGCCCAGGCCGAGGTTGCTGACTGGGGCAGCGGCGTGCCACGCCTATTTTGGCGCTTCCGGCTTTTCCGTGGGGCCGCGACCGGGCAGCTGCGTCAACGGCAGAGCCTGCCCTTGCCGATGGCCTCGGCAATCTCGGGCTCACGCTCGTCGCACATGCGCTCGATGGTGCGCAGCTGGCCGGTCCGCCACACCAGCGGCCGGGTCCGGCCGCTGGTGAAGACTCTGCGCACATCGGCCAGCACGCCGGTGGCCTGATCACTCGCGATCTGGACAGTCATGGCAACTCCTCGAATAGGTCTGCTGGCCGCCAGCTTGCCGCATCATCGGCGGGCGGCGACACCCTCGTCGTCCGAACTGACTGTGGATCGCGTCTTCCCGGCCGACCGGCGACATCTGGGAACTATGGTCTTCAGACATGGCCACTGTCGCCACCAGAGAGGCGTACTTCGAGACGGGCCTCGAAGTACTCGCCGATCTGGGCTTCGGCGGACTGAAGCTGGCCGAGGTGTGCCACCGGCTCGGAGTCACCACGGGGTCGTTCTACCACTATTTCTCCAGCTGGCCGGCCTACAGCCGGGAGCTGATCGCCTACTGGGTGCAGGACCGCACCATGCGAATGGCCAGGGCCTTCAATGCGGTGACCGATCCGCGGCAGCGGATGCAGGTCATCATCCGCGCCGTGCTGTCGCTCCCGCACGGCGCCGAAGCCGCGATCAGGTCGTGGAGTTCGGTGGACCCCGAGGTCTACAAGGTCCAGGTCGAGGTCGACGAGGAGCGCTACCGGGTCTGCTACGACTATGCGATGGATATCGTCCGCGACGAGCGGCAGGCCGAGGTGTTCGCCGACTGGTGCGTCTACATGCTGGTCGGCTACGAACAGGCGACCCTGCCCCGCGATCCGCGGGTCTACGAGTGGATCAGCAGCCAGATGCTCGACGCGCTCGACTCCGGCAGCTTCAGCACCGTGCCGCCCCGGTGACCCGGACCGATTCCGTCGAGCCCGCGCACCGCGATGTGGGTGGCTGGCGCCGGGCGGCCAACCGGATCCGCACGCGCGACCCCGAACACGACGGGGCGCGGCGCGCACTGCGTGCAGCCATCGTCATCCCCGTCGCGGCGGCGGTCAGCTTCGCCGTCGGCGGCGGTTCGCAGACACCGCTGTTCACGATCTTCGGTTCGATCGCCCTACTGATCGTCGTGGACTTTCCCGGCAACATGAACACCCGCGCGCTGGCCTACACCGGTCTTGGCTTCAACGGCGCGGTGCTGATCAGCGTTGGAACTCTGGCCGCTCCCGTGCCGTGGCTGGCGGTCTCGCTGATGTTCGTCCTGGGTGCGCTGGTCAGTTTCGCCGGTGTGCTCAGCGAGATCATCGCGGCCGGCCAACGCGCGACGCTGCTTACGTTCGTGCTGCCGATCTGCACGCCGGGGGGCCCGCTGGGTGAACGGCTGCTGGGATGGGCGATCGCGCTGGCCATCTGCATGCCCGCCGCACTGTTTCTGTTCCCGCCGCGCCACCACGGTGAGCTGCGCCGTCATGCGGCCGCGGTGTGCCAGGTGCTGGCCGCGCGGATCGAGGGCACCGCGACGGGCGCCGACCTCACCGGGGCGATGGATGCCTTGCGCGCCAATTTCCTGGGCGCGGCGTACCGGCCGGTGGCCCTGACCGCTGGCAGTCGCGCCTTGGTCCGGGTCGTCGACGACCTGCAGTGGTTGTGCGATCGCGTCACTGACGACACCGGCGGCCTGCTCGGGTCGATGGCCGAGCCCGCGGTGCGGGTGCTCCGCGACTGCGCCCGCATCCTGGGCATCACCCGCCCGGCCGACCGGGCCGGTGCGCGTGCCGATCTGAGCACCGCCCTGGCCGAGCTGCGAACCATCGCGGTGGGCAGCTACCGGCAGGACATCGTCGACATCCTCGCCGAGCCGGACGAGGCCGCCGCTGTCGAACTGGGCCGCACACTGCTGAGCCGACGCACCATCGGCGCCACGATCGCCGTCACCGGGCGCCTGATCGCCAGTGCCGCGGCGGCCGATGCCCGCCCGGCATGGGCCCGCGTGCTGGGCAGGCAGCTTCCCGAAACCGGTGTGGCCGACCGGGTTTACTCCGAGACCGCGGCGGTCACCGCGCTGATGACCGGCTATCTGGTGACCCGAGCTGTCACCGTGCGCAACAGCGCGCGAACCGGCCTCGGCCTGGCCCTGGCCGTGCTGGTGACATTCGTGTTTCCGGTCCAGCATGGGTTCTGGGTGGTGCTGGGGGCGCTGTCGGTCCTGCGCAGCAGCGCCCTGACTACCGGAACGAGCATGCTGCGCGCGGTCACCGGCACCGTGATCGGCTTCGTCATCGGCGCCGTCGTCATCGAGTTGCTCGGCATCGATCCCGTCGTGATGTGGGTGCTGCTGCCCGTGGTGGCGTTCGGGTCGGCCTACGTGCCCGAGATCGGCTCGTTCACCGCCAGTCAGGCCGCCTTCACCATGATGGTGCTGATCGTGTTCAACCTGATCGTGCCCACCGGGTGGAAGGTCGGCTTGATCCGGGTCGAGGACGTGGTGGTCGGGGCGTGCGTCGGCGTCGTCGTCTCGCTATTGCTGTGGCCACGCGGCGCCAAAACGTCGGTACAGCGGGCCATCGACGCGTCCTGCGAGGTGGGGTCGCGCTACCTGCGCGCGGCGGTGAACCGGGTCACCCGCGGCGCGTTCGAGCAGGCCGAGAACCGGGTCAACGCCCTGAGCCATGATGCGCTCACGGCATCTCGGACATTGGATGATGCTGTACGCCAATACCTTTCGGAAAGTAGCGGACCTATCGACTCACGTGCGCCAGTGGTGCGGGCATCCAACCGCGCCATTCGGCTGCGCACGGCCGCCGATCTCATCGCCGACATTGTGCCGCCACCGCTCGGGGTGTATCCGCAGGCGCGTCAGGTGCTCGAGACCCACACCACGGCGGTGTGCGCCCGCCTCGACGGCAGCGATCCCAACGCATCGCTCCCCCCGATCAGCGACGCATTGGTGCCCGCCCTGCGTGCCGAGGCCGCTGCAGGCGAGCTCACCGTTTCGGCGGCCCTGCCATTGGTGACCGCGGCGGCCAACATCGGCGAGCTCGAGCTGACCTATCCGCCGGCGGCTGCCGCCGACCCCGCACACACCTAGCGCGAAAGTCCTCTCAGCTCAACACTTCCAGTGCCGCCGCACGCGCCTCGGCCACACTGGCCGCGGTCAGCACCGCCTCGGCCGCGTCGCGGCACTGCGCCAGGGTGACCGACGCCAGCTTGGCGCCGACACCGGTGATGGCGGCGGCGGCCGCCGACAGCGACGTCACGCCCAGACCGGTCAGCACACATGCGAGCAGCGGGTCGGCGGCGGCCTCACCACACACCCCCACCGGCTTGCTGGCCGTCACCCCGGCCCGTGCGGTCTGCGCCACGAGCGCCAAGACGCCGGGCTGCCACGGATCGGTCAGCGCGGCCAGTTCGGCCGACATGCGGTCAGCGGCCATCGTGTACTGGGCCAGGTCGTTGGTGCCGATCGAGAGGAACTCGACGTGCTCGAGGATCCGGTGCGCCAGCAGGGCTGCGGCGGGCACCTCGATCATGACGCCGGGGGTCAGGTTTCGCGCGCGCGCTCGGCGAAGCGCTTGGCCTCATCGGGCGTGGCGATCATCGGTGCCATCACCCACGGCGAGCTGCCGGCGCCGAGCGGGCCGCTGAGCCGTCCTGGACGTTGGCCAGGATCGCCACCGGGTGCCCGTCGGCCGTGGCGCCGGGACCGGTCCAGCCGGCCGTCGCGGCGGCCGCGGCGTCCGCGGCTTCGACGGCCGCGGCGGCCTCCGCCGGGTCGGGCGACGCGGTGACGGTGCCGCGGGTGCCGTCGACCAGCACGTCGGTGCCGGCTGCGATGTCGTCGAGGCCGCTGACCGCGACCACGCAGGGAATTCCCAGCTGGCGGGCGACGATGGCGGTGTGGCTGGTCGGCCCGCCCAGGGTGGTGGCCAGCCCGACGACCAGCGCCGGGTCCAGGCTCGCGGTGTCGGCGGGCGCGAGGTCCTCGGCACACAGGATCGACGGCCGGGAAGGCACCGGCACGCCCGGCTCGGGTAGGCCACTGAGCTCGGCGACCACCCGGTCACGGATGTCGCGCAGATCGGTCACCCGCTCGGCCATCAGCCCCCCGACCTGGGTGAACAAGTCGATGAACTGGGCGACCGCCTCGGCGGTTGCCCGCACGGCGGGCACACCTTCCCTGATGCGTTTCTCGGCGGCGCCCAGCCATGCACGGTCCTGCGCCAGCATCGCCGTGGCGGCTAGCACCTCGGAGGCGGCTCCGGTGGTGGTGGCGGCGCGCTCGCGGAGGCGGTCGGCGACGGTGGCCGCCGCGGCGGTGAACCGGGCGGCCTCGGCGTCGCGCTCTCCCTCGGCGACCTCGCCGCCGGGTTCGAGTTCCTCGAGCGGGGGCAACTTGCCAGGGCGGATGACGGGCGCGAACCGGACGCCGGGAACCACGGGGACGCCGGTGAGAACAGCGCCGGGCGCTGTGGTCACTGAAGGAGGCCGGATCGAGGCGGACATGTGAATCACGCTACCGCCGCGCGTCGGTGGCCGAGCTGGCCAGGCCTACGACGTCACTACCGAAACGGTGCGCCGCGACCCGGCCGTCGGTGTGCGGTTCTATGGCTCTCCTGACGTTCATGTGGATCGGGGAGCGTGTGGTATGGGCCGGGGATGGTGAGTGGGGACGCACGGACGGTGATCTAGGTTCGAAGGCTCTGACCCCAATCGATCCTGGAGCCGTCCGTGCGCGCATCAACCCTACTCAATTCCCTCCTCGGACTGTCTGGGGTGCGGGCCGGCAAGACCGCTGTGTGCGACGGCGAGCTGCGGGTGACGGTTAGCTTGCGCCGTCGGCGGCTGTGCTGCCCGCAGTGTTCGTTTAGCACCGGGCACCGCTATGACACCCGTGAGGTGGACTCATCGTGGCGGCATCTGGACATGGGTGGGCGGATATGTCGGATCCTGTTGCGGCGCAGACGGCTGCGCTGCCCGGACCACGGTGTGCTGGCCGAGGGCGTGCCGTTTGCGCGCCCCGATTCCCGGCACACCCGCGACTTCGAGGACCTGGTGGCGTGGCTGGTCACCAAGGCCGACAAGACCACCGTCAGCAGCTTTGCCCGTGTCGCCTGGCGCACCGTGGGCGCGATCTGTGAGCGGGTCGTCGCCGACGTGTTAGACCCCGACCGGCTGTGCGGGCTGGTCGACATCGGCGTCGATGAGATCTCCTGGCGCAAACACCACCGGTATTTGACGCTGGTCTCCGACCACGACAGCGGCACCATCGTGTGGGGCAAACCCGGTAAGGACACCGACACCTTGGGCGCATTCTTCGACGAGCTGCCCGACGGCGGCGCATCCCTGGAGGCGGTGTCGATGGACATGGGACCGGCCTACGCCAAAGCCGTGCGCGAGCGGGCACCAGCGGCGGTCATCTGCTTTGATCCCTTCCACGTTGTCAAAGTCGTCACCGATGCGCTTGAGGCGGTGCGCCGCCAGGTCTGGCAGGCCGCCCGCACACTGCCCGATCAGCGCATCGCCAAGACGTTCAAGGGCGCTCGCTGGGCGCTGCTGAAGAATCCTGCCGACCTCACCGACACCCAAGCCCAAACCCTACGGGAGATGAAACGCAACGGTGGAATACTTTGGCGCGCCTACCAACTCAAGGAAGCACTTCGCGAGGTATTCGCCGGCGACCTCGACACGGCCACCGTCGCCGAACTGCTCAATCGCTGGTGCGCACGAGCCCAACGCAGCCGCATCCCCGAGTTCATTAAGGCCGGACGCACCATCCGTAAACACCGCGCCGGCATCGACGCCGCCCTCGAGCGCGGACTCTCCAACGGACGCCATGAAGGGCTCAACACCAAGGTGCGGCTTCTCATCCGACGCGCCTACGGCTTCCACAGTGCCAAGGCCGCCCTCGCGCTCATCCTCCTAGCCTGCGGACCCGTCACCCTGAAGCTCCCATACCACACAGGAGGTCATCCACATTCATGTCAGTAGAGCCGGTTCTATGCGGTTCCCGTCGACGGCGTGGTGCGCGTCAACCTCACGATCACTGAATCCGACCGCACCACAACGAAGATCAACGAGCCCGGCGCGGTGATCGACGAGGCCGCGGAGGAGGCGGCCAACGCCGTCCTGGCCCCCGCCTGACCCGGCACTGCGCCCAAACCGCTATGTGGACATGATTGTTCGAGTAAACATTTTCAGGCTCTTCCGGGAAGTTTGTGGGTCATGGTGCGGCCGGGTGGAGCTGTAATCCGCCGAGGTGGAAGTAGATTGCGGTCTTGAAGTGCTCGCGATTGCGGTAGCCGCGGGCGGAGACTCGGATGGCCTGGATGCGGGAGTTGAGGCCTTCGGCGCCGGCGTTGGTGATCGGGTGGGCGAAGTAGCAGGGCTCCGGCGTTGTTGATTTACGGGTCCGTGACCTGGGCTGATGGTTATTCGGTGACACGCCGTCGAGGCTGGTGGGCAGGCACGGGCGGTCCGAGGACGATGGAGTTGCTCAGACCTCATCGATCACTCGGAGTTGCCCGTGCCTGCCCTGTCAGTATCACCCGTGGACTCGATCACCGAGGCGTTGGCTCGCTGGCAATCCGGCGAACGCGTCCGTGTGCTGCGCACCGAGCTGTTGGACGTGCTGGCGCAGGTTCCTGATCCACGTGATGCACGTGGCGTGAGGTACTCATTGATGGCGCTGTTGGCGGTGGCGATCCTGGCTACGGCGGCCGGCATGCGCTCCTACGCGGGGTTCGCCACGTGGGCAGCGAGTGCACCGCAGGATGTTCTCGCGCAGTTGGGTATTCGGTATCGACGCCCGAGCGAGAAGACGTTTCGGACCGTACTGTCGCGTCTGGATGCCGCCGACCTGGACCGCCGCCTCGGTGCATACTTCACCGCGCTGGCTGTCGCGCAGTCCGCCGCCGGCGACGCGCTGTTGGTGGTGGCGCTGGATGGCAAGACGTTGCGAGGAGCACGCCGCGCCGGAGCGGCGGCGGTCCATGTGGTGTCGGTGTTCGCCCATCACGCCCGGCTGGTGCTCGGGCAGCTCGCCGTCGCGGACAAGAGCAACGAAATACCCTGCGTCCGTGCGCTACTCAGACTGTTTGGGCACGTCCGGCTCCTGGTGACCATCGACGCAATGCATACCCAGACCAAGACCGCCAAGCTGATCTGCAGCACCCTGAAATCCCACTACCTGATGACGGTGAAGTCGAATCAGCCCAGCCTGCTGGCCCGCATCAAGGCCATGCCGTGGGCGCAGGTGCCAGTTACCTTCGCCGAGCCGTCCGAACGCGGTCACGGCCGCATTGAAACACGAACACTCAAGACACTGACCGCATCCCGCGGAATCGGGTTTCCCTACGCCAAGCAGATCGCCGAGGTCACCCGTGAACGGGTCGTGACTGCCACCGGTGTTCGCTCGATCGAGACTGTCTATGCCATCTGCAGTGTTGCGTTCGAACAGGCCCCACCCAAGCTGATCGCCTCCTGGCTGCGCCGGCACTGGGGCATCGAGAATTCGGTGCACTGGGTACGTGATGTCAGTTACGACGAGGACCGCTCGACCGTGCGCACCGGCACCGCGCCCCAAACCATGGCCGCTCTACGTAACACCGCCATGAATCTGCACCGCCTCGCCGGAGCCACCAACATTGCCGAAGCCTGCCGCACAACGGCATTCAGCAGCAACAACGCCCTGCAACTCTTCACGAATCCACATATCCCCAGCTCACAGGCATGCTAATCAACAACGCCGGAGCCCTGGGCGAAGTAGGACAGCAGCCCCGCTTCGTGGCGCTTTAACGTCTTTGCTGCGTCGATGATCGGCTTGAGCCGGGAGTGGGTGGCCCAGAAGTACCAGCGCTTGAAGTGCTTGGCCGCCCAGCCGCGGCGTTTGTAGGACCAGAAGTGGCGCAGGTCTTCCTTGATCGTCCAGGCACGGCCGGTTTTCAGGTCGGCGCCGCGCAGGGCGGCGAAGCGGTCGTGGTGGCGTGCGGGAAGGTTCTCGGCCGAGTACAGCCACAGGTACTTGCTGCCGGCCAGGCTCTTGTCGCCGGTGACGGCCAACGCCCGGTTCTCGGCCTTGCGCACGGTGTCCACGGCCTTGGTCAGATAGCCCATCAGGTGGTAGCGGTCGAAGACGATCTTGTCGTCGGCGTCGCTCAGGTGCGTGCGTACCGAGGCGGCGAAGGGCTCCCACATGTCCATCGCCACCGCCTCGATACCGGCCCGCTGCTCGGCGGTGAACTTCTCGAAGTAGCCGTCCAGGCTGGCCTGTCGGCGCTCGTCGGCGATATATTCCACGGTGCCCGCGTCCAGGTCACTGACCACGGTGATGTAGTCCTGTCCCTTGCCGGCCGCCTTCTCATCGACCCCGACGTGGGCCGGTACGTTCAGCGGTTTGGCGGCCAGGCCGCGGGCCACGGCACGGTCCATCAGGTGCCACGCCTGGTCCCAGCTGATGCGCAGCAACTTGGCGGCAGACGCTACGTCGCACGCGGCGAGCACGTCGATCGCCAGCCGCTCGAACAACGTCGTGAACCGCGAGTGCGGCTCGGCCCACGGCAACCCAACCTGACGCACCCCGTGTTCGGGACAGTCCACCCGCGGCGGACTGGCATGCAGGAACGTCAAAAACGCACACGAGTCCAAATGCCGCCACGCCCGCTCAGCCGAGTGGTCATAGACCGACAGTTCGCGTTTGCAGTCCGGGCAGGCGAACCGGGTCTGGGCCGGATGCTCAACCCATACGTCCACTCGCCCGTCGGTTGCTGACAGCTCGACCCGCCCCACCTTCCACGGAGTCTCCAGTCCCAGCAGATGGCGGTACAGCTCGGTGTCGCGCATACCCGATATCCTGCCGCTGACGCCCGTCACGCCCACATCGAGCCCACGAAAAACCCGGAAGCGCCCATTTTTTCATAACGTCGAGTTCGACACAAGCAGAAGGAGTCCAATGCACACCAAGGCCGTCATCGTCGGCTCGGCGATCGGATTGCACGCCCGCCCGGCGGCTATCATTTCGGAAGCCGTTGTCAAAGCCGGTGCCCCGGTAACGCTGACGATGGAGGGCGGTGAGCCGGTGGACGCCGGTTCGGCGCTGATGATCATGACGCTGGGCGCCGGCAACGGGGCCGAGGTCACCGTCGCCTCCGAGGACGAGGCGACCTGCAAGGCCATCGCCGAACTGGTTCAGCAGGACCTCGACGCCTGACAGCTGCGAAGAACGGCCCGAGTCCACCACCCAAGGTCGGCTCGGGCCGTTTCTGTGCTGCGAGAGGTTGTACTTGTACCGGCCCGCAGGGTGTATTGGTACCACCCCAGGTCTTCGCGTCCTCGGTGAATCGGTGATCAGGCCAGGCCTTTGAGCATGAGGTTCCAATACAGGAACGGCAGACCGTACTTCTTGAGGTACCAGTACGCCCAGTGCGGCTTGGTCGGGTCGAGCAGTGGGAAGGACGGCGTCAAGTTCAGGTCGTAGTCGAACTCCGCCAGCAGCATCGCGTGCGATGACGTGATTATTGGGCATGACGAGTAGCCGTCATAGGATCCGCGCAGCGGCCGGTTCTTCAGGAACGCGTCGATGTTCTCGACCACGACTGGCGCTTGCTTGCGGATTGCGGCGCCGGTCTTGGAATTGGGCGAGGAACCGGCATCACCGAGGCTGAACACGTTGGGATAGCGCACATGCTGCATCGTGTGCTTGTTGATATCGACGTATCCGGCCGCATCACCGGCCGACAGTGGACTCGACTTGATCCAGTCCGGGGCCGACTGCTGGGGCACGGCGTGGAGCATGTCGTAGGGCAACTTGATCTCGTTGCCGCCCTCGCCGACGCTGGCCACCGCGACCTTGCGCACGCTGGCATCAACGGATTTCATCTCGGAGCTGCTGTGCAGGTGAATCCCATAGCCTGCGATCACCTTGTCGAGGCTGTCAGCGATCGCCGGAATTCCGAACGGCCGCGGCGCGGGCATGACGAGGTGGACGTCGATGTCCTTGAGCACGCCCTGTTTCCGCCAATAGTCGGCGGCCAGGTAGGCGATCTTCTGGGGCGCGCCAGCGCACTTGATCGCACCGGTGGGAACGGTGAACACCGCGGTGCCCGAACGCAGGTCGCGGATGAAATCCCACGTCCGCGGAGCGAGGTCGAACCGGTAATTGGACGACACACCGTCGCGGCCCAGCGTTTCCTCAAGCCCCTCGGTGCGGTTCCAGTCGAGCTGGATACCCGGGCACACCACCAGCACGTCGTATTCATAGCTGGCACCGTCGAGGCATGTCACTGTGTTGTTGTCCGGGTCGAACGCCTCGGCGGACTTGCGGATCCAGGTGGCGTCCTTGGGCATCACCGAGGCTTCGGGCCGTTCGGTTGACGCCGCCTTGGCCTGGCCGCCGCCGACGAGCGTCCACAGCGGCTGGTAGTAGTGCTTGTCCGAGGGTTCGATGACCGCGACGTCGGTGTAGCCCTTCCGTAGGAGGCGCGCTGCGACGGTGATACCGGCCGTGCCGCCGCCGACGATCAGGACCTTGTGTTTGGCGGTGGTGTTCATGCTTCCCGCTACCTCGTGGCTCAGAGTTGTTGTGGCTCAGAGTTGTTGTGGTTCAGGCGTTTTGGATGGCGTCTTCCCAGGCGCCGTAGCCGCCCAGGACATCACTGACATCGGCGAAGCCGCGCCGGCGCAGCAGGCTCGCAGCGATCGACGAGCGGTAACCGCCGGCGCAGTACACGACAGTCGGCCTACGCCGGTCGAGCTCGTCGATACGGTCCGGAAGCTGGCCGATCGGGATGTTCACCGCCCCCGCGATCATGCCGGCGGCCGCCTCACCGGGGTTGCGCACATCGACGATCTGCAGCTCGGGCACATCGGCCATCCGCTCACCCAACGCGTTGCTGGTCAGTCGCGAGGCGACCTCGACGTCGTCGCGGTGGGTGAACATCACCTGGTACGGCTCGGCCAGGTAGCCGACGACCCGGTCGAAACCGATTCGCGCCAACCGGTTCTTGCCCTCCAACTCCAGACCCGGCTCGGTCATCAAGATGATGTCCACATCGGGCTTGACCACCGATCCGGCGAACTCGGCGTAACGACCCTCCAGTCCGATATTGACCGCGCCACGCAGGTAACCCAGCGCGAACTCCTCGGGGCTGCGGCCGTCGACCAGCATCGCCCCGGACTCCATGGCCGCACGCACCTCGTCGTAGGTCATCGGCTGCGGCATCTCGGCCTCATCGAGCAGGTCGCGGTCCTTGCGGTTGAGGATCGCGTCGTAGACGAAGTAGCCGGGGGCCGGCGGCTGACCCTCGGTGACCAACTCCATGAAGGTCGCCTTGTCCGGGGCCCGCAGCGCGTAGTTGGTCTTGCGCTGTTCACCCATCGTCGACCACAGATCGGTCGACAGGTTCTTGCCGCAGGCCGAGCCGGCGCCGTGCGCCGGGTAGACCCGGGTGGTATCGGGCAGGGTCATCAGCTTGCCGTGCAACGAGTCGTAGAGCTTGTCGGCCAACTCCTCACGGGTGAAACCGATCGAGGCCAACAGATCCGGCCGGCCCACATCACCGATGAACAAGGTGTCACCGGTCAACACGCCGTAGGGAACGGTGTCACCGGCATGCTCATAGAGCACGATGCTCAGCGACTCGGGGGTATGACCCGGAGTGTGCCGGAACTCCAACTGCACCTCGCCCAGGCAGTAACGCTCGCCGTCCTCAACCGGCAAGTAGTCGAACTCCGGCTTGGCCACCGACGAGTAGACGATCCTGGCGCCGGTCGCCTTCGCCAACTCCAAGTGCCCAGACAAGAAGTCGGCATGAAAATGCGTCTCGATGACAAGGTCAATCGTCATCCCGAGTTCCTTCGCGTCGGCGACGTACTCGGACACATCGCGCTGCGGGTCGACCACAACGGCGCGGCCGGTGGTCTCATCACCGATCAAGTACGACGCATGCGACAGACAATCCAGGTAGTACTGGTTGAACTTCATTTCAGAGTCCTTTCAGGAGTTTTCGGTTGGCGGGTCAGGCGAGCGCGAGGAACAACTTTTCGAGCTCGGCCTCGGTCAGTGGGGTTGTGGCGCCGGAGTCGACTCCCGTTGCGCACTCGCGCAGACCGGTGGCGACCATCTTGAATCCGGCCCGATCCAACGCCTTCGATACCGCGGCGAGCTGGATCACGATGTCCTTGCAGTCGCGGCCCTGCTCGATCATCGAGATCACACCGGCCAGTTGGCCCTGTGCGCGGCGCAGCCGATGCAGGACCTCGGTGGACTTGCCGTCCTCGACCATGGTCGTCTCCTTGTCGGTCGTGGTGTCGCTCATGCTGCGGCCGCCTTCGGCGACGACCTGCGGGTCAGCCGCCGCAGCGGGCAAGCCGCGTAGTGCGTGCAGGCGAAGGTCATCGCGCCTGCGACGACGGTCAGTGCCGCCCCGGTGATGCCGACGGCCGGATGGACCTCCTCGCCGAGGATGAGCGAGGCCATGCCCAACACGAACCAGCCGAATCCCTTGCGCAGCGTCTCGGGATTGATCTTGCCCGCGAACCGGGCGCCGATCAGAGCGCCCACCACCGCCGCTGCCGTCAACGCCAAGCCGAGGGCCCAATCGATCCGCACGCTGGACAGGTAGCCCAGCAAGCCGGCGAAAGAGTTCATCGCGATGATCACCAGGGACGTACCGACGGCGATCGGCATCGGCAGCCCGCCGAGCAGGACGAGTGCGGGCACCAGCAGGAAGCCGCCTCCTGCACCGATCAATCCGGTCACCGTGCCCACGGCCAGGCCGACGGAAGCGATCTGCAGTAGCGGCGGCCGACGGGACTGATCCCCGCCGGCCGCAGTGTTCTTGCGGCCGCGCAGCATCGCGAACGCGGTCGCGACCATCATCACCGCGAAGCCGATGAGCAGCGCGCCGCCGGGAATGAACTTGGCCAGATATCCGCCGCCGTAGGCGCCCGCCATCGCCGTCGCACCGAACAGCAGAGCGGTCCGCCACTGGACCCGGCCGGCGCGGGCATGGGAGATGGACCCCACCACGCTGGTCGTGCCGACCACCAGCAGCGAGGTGGCGATGGCCTGCTTGGCCTCCATGCCGGCCACATAGGCCAGCAGCGGAACGGTGAGGATCGATCCGCCGCCCCCGATCAGTCCCAGAGAGACGCCCACGAACACCGCCAGGACGATTGCCAGGGTGATCACGGCCGTTTCCTCCCTCGAGCCTGCAGTTTCTGCAGATTTTGCATACCTCCAGGGGTATGCCCACTTCAGTCAGCATAGATACCTGTGGGGGTACGTGCAACTGTGATTCACTATACCCATAGGGGTACTTCACGGGAAGTGACTTTGGCCCCTCACCTGCGGGGTCGGGAGAAGAGGGGAAGCAACCCTCCGCATGCACGTTTGCGCTGCTAGCATCCCGCTATGCCCGAGGCGCACCCGACCAGCGGCAGCGCGGTGATCGGGTGGACGGGAGCCTTCATCCGGGGCTCGGGATATCTGCGAAAGTGGCTCATCCTGGGCGTCGCCATCGGCATCATCGCCGGGCTGGGCGCGGTCGTGTTCTACCTCGCGCTGGACTACACCGGGAAGTTCCTGATCGGCTATGTCGGCGGGTATCAGGTCCCCGCGGCGAAGGAGGCCGGTGGTGGGACGGGGTCGAGCGGGTTCGTCCGGCCGTGGGCCATCCCGCTCATCGCCTTCGGCGGCGCGCTGGTGTCCGCCTTCCTGGTGGCGAAGTTCGCGCCGGAGGCCGAAGGGCACGGCACCGACAACGCGATCGAAGCCGTGCACACCGACCCGCGGTCCATTCGCAGCCGGGCTGTCGCGGTCAAGATGATCTCGAGCGCACTGACCATCGGTTCTGGTGGCTCTGGCGGCCGAGAGGGGCCGACCGCCCAGATCTCCGCGGGTTTCGGCTCACTGTTGACCCGCGTGTTCAACCTGTCCGACGCCGACGGCCGGATCGCGGTGTCACTGGGCATCGGTTCGGGTATCGGCGCGATCTTCGGGGCACCTCTGGGCGGCGCAGTGCTGGCCGCCTCGATCGTCTATCGGGAGGACTTCGACTACAAGGCCCTGATTCCGGGCTTCCTCACCTCAGGGACGGCCTACGCGATCTACGGCTCGCTGATGGGCTTCGATCCGATGTTCGGCTTCGTCGAACCCGACTACGTCTTCAACCCCACCCATCTGGTGTGGTGCCTGTTGATCGGGGTGCTCTCCGCCGGCGTGGGTTACCTGTACGCGCGGGTGTTCTACGGAACGGTCGGCCTGACGCGCCGACTGCCGGGCGGGAAGGTCATCAAGCCCGCCATCGGCGGTCTGCTGGTCGGCCTGCTCGCGCTGGTGATTCCCCAGGTGCTGTCCAGTGGGTACGGCTGGGTACAGATCGCCACCACACGCGAAGGTCTGATGACCATCCCGCTGTGGATCGTCCTGGTGTTGCCCGTCGCGAAGATCGTTGCGACGGCGCTGTCGATCGGAACCGGCGGCTCCGGGGGCATCTTCGGTCCTGGCATCGTCATCGGGGCGTTCGTCGGTGCGGCGATCTGGCGGCTGGCCGATCTGGCCGGTGCGCCGGCGATGCCCGGCGGCCCAGGGGTCTTTGTCATCGTCGGCATGATGGCGTGCTTCGGCAGCATCGCTCACGCACCGCTGGCGGTGACGCTCATGGTCGCCGAGATGACCGGTTCGTTCTCGGTGGTCCCGTGCGCGATGGTCGGCGTCGGGATCGCCTACCTGATCATCTGCCGCACCAGCGTGTCGATCTACCAGTCGCAGCGCCTCAACTGCGAAACCGCCGCGGCCGAACGGGTGACCGTCTCGGCCCCGAGGCGCTGACGACACCTGACGACGACCACGCCACGGGCGAGCGCTGATCAGCGGGATCTAGGTCACTATCTCGGCACAATTGAGCGAAACGTCGTGCTTTTCGCGCAGCGGCGTGGGATCCTGTCGAATCGTAGGCTCGTGTCGAGGCGAAGGGGTTCGGGTGTCGGCTCCCACGATGGCGCACAGGTTGGCCGCGGAGTTCGTCGGTACGTTCTGGCTGGTTCTCGGCGGCTGTGGCGCAGCGGTTTTCGCCGCCGACCCCGCCGAGGACAATTCCGTGGGAATCGGCTTCCTCGGAGTGTCGCTGGCCTTCGGCCTGACGGTGCTCACCGGTGTCTACGCCTTCGGGGTGATCTCCGGCGGTCACTTCAACCCGGCGGTGACACTCGGGGCGGCTCTGGCAAAACGCGTGGAGTGGAAGGCGCTGCCGCTCTACTGGGTGGTCCAGGTCATCGGCGGACTGGTGGCCGGCGGGGTCATCTACCTGATCGCCAACGGCAAGCCCGGGTTCACGCCGACGGGTCACATGGCGGCGAACGGCTACGGCGAGCATTCGCCGTTCCACTACTCGCTGGCCGCGGTGCTGATCGCCGAGATCCTGCTGACCTTCCTGTTCCTGTTGGTGATCCTGGGCGCCACCGACGACCGGGCCCCGAAGGGTTTCGCCGGGCTGGCAATCGGGTTGATGCTCACGCTGATTCACCTGATCTCGATTCCGATCTCGAACACCTCGGTGAACCCGGCCCGCTCGACCGGCGTCGCGTTCTTCAACGGCGCAGGCGCACCGGCACAGCTGTGGGCGTTCTGGCTCGCGCCGTTGGTGGGTGCGGCCATCGCCGGCGTGGCCTACCCGCTGCTGTTCGGCAGGGGCGAGGAACTCGCCGACCGGCCGGTGCGCGACGCGGCACTGGACCGCTGACCGACGAGTCAGAGTCTGCTGATCGCCTGCACCGGCAGGCGGGCGCCGCGGCGGGGCTCGGAGGCCAGTCCGCTGGCCTCCAGCAGCCGCACCGCCCGGTAGCGGTGAGGACGCAGCGGCTCGAGAAGCTCGACCATCCCGGCATCGTCGACCGGTCGCCCGATCAGGGTCCAGCCGATCATCTTCGGGACGTGGTAGTCGCCGATGGACAGCGCGTCGGCGTCACCGAAGGCCCGCTGCGCGGTCTCGGCGGCCGTCCACACACCGACACCGGGAAGCGAGGTCAGCGCCTCACAGGCGTCGGCGGGCGCGCGGGTGACCAGCCGTTCCAGGGCGTCGGCCCGCCGGGCGCAGCCGACGACGGTGCGGGCGCGACCCGGATCGACATTGGCGCGGTGGAACTCCCAGGACGGGATCCGCCGCCACACCTCCGCCGACGGCGGCACCCGCATGCCGGCGGGAGCCGGTCCTGGCGCGGGACTGCCGAACTTGGCCACCAGCAACCGCCACGCCCGGAATGCGTCGGCACCCGGGACCCGCTGCTCGATCACCGCGGGGATCAACGCTTCCAGCACGCGGGCGGTGCGGCCCAACCGCAGGTGCGGTACCCGCGCGGCGGCGGCCGCGACGACCGGATGCTCCGGCCGGAAGCCGGCGGCGTCGTCGTCGGCACCGAGCAGCGCCGGCAGGGCTTCGAGGAACTCTTCGGCTCCGTCTCCCCAGGCCTCGCAGGTCGCCGCATCGGGTGCCGTCGGCGAGATCCGCGCGGTGACCGGGCCGCTGGTCTGCAGGCTGGTGCGCCAGATCGCACGCTGCGCGTCGAGCTGATAGCAGGGGTCACCCGGTCCGCGGCGCTGCGGCGCCAGCGTGAGGCCCGGACTGGCCGGGCCGGGGAACCGCAGTGTGCGCTCGACGGGCACTGGTCAGGTCGGGTCGACGGTGATGTCGGCCTTGTTCGGGTAGAACGCGACGTGCCCGGCGATCGCCGCGACCGCGGGGTACGGCTTCTCGTAGGTCCAGATGGCGTCTTCCACGGCCATGTTGCCGACAGTCACGTCGTAGTAGCCGGCGTCCCCCTTGTACGGGCAGTATGACCGAGAACGGCTGCGGCTCAACACTTTCGGATCGACATCGGTGACGGGTATGTAGTGCACTGCCGGGTAGTTCGCCTCCTGCAGACCGAGTGCGGCTCGGGTGTCGGCGACGAGTTGGCCGTTGATGCGGACCCGGACCCGACCCTCGGTCGGCGTGATGGTGATCGGGTGTTGGGCCGTGGGTTGCTTGACTTCGCGGGTGGCCATCGTCGGTTCTCCTCGCCGTGGGTGCGCTCGCTGCAACACCGCACCCAACCCATGATTCCCGCCCGGACCGACGCTGACTAGTGGGCCGGTCGTCGCTGCGGCCGGATTGCATCGTCGCCCGCTACGGCCGGATCGCCCCGCTACGCCCGGCGCGCGATCATGTCCGCGACCACCGCGACGGGCGAGGTGGTGGACCGGCCGCCCTCCTCGCGGCGGTCGGCCACCTTGTAGGCGGCGTACGTTCCGCGCACCCCGATCCACCGGAACGGCTCGGGCTCCCAGGTGCGTGAGTGGTGACCGACCCAGGGCAGGGCGGTCAGCGCGGTGCCGCGCTCGAGAACGAGATCGGTCAACGTGCGCCCGGCCAGGTTGGTGGCCGTCACACCGTGGCCGACGTAGCCGCCGGCCTCGCCCAGGCCCGTTGCGGGATCGAGGCTCACCCCGGCCGACCAGTCCCGCGGCACGCCCAACACGGGTAGGGCACCGCGCGGCCGCCGATCGCGATGCGGTTGTCGGCGGTGCGCTGGGCGTAGAAGAGCCGTGCGCAGATCGCCCATCGTTTCGTAGCCTGCCCAGCCGATCGTCTGCCAGATGTCGTCTGACATCGGCTCGGTGGCGATCATCGCGCTGTTCATCGGCAGCCAGCGCCGGCGCGGTCTGCTCGTAGATCTTGACGCCCAGGCGCTCGACCACGTCGGCCAAACCGCGCGCCAGCTTGGCCGGCTGGATCCGGGCGCATTGCGGGTTGAAGGAGCCCAGCACGAGGTGGTCGACGCGGACCCGCGCACTGGCTTCGGCGGCGGTGAGCATCTCGATGCCCTCGGTGCCCCACTCGCGGTGCTCGTCAGCCTCGGCGCGCAGCCGCCGCGCCCGGGCGGCGTTTCGGGCGAACCTCGAGGTTCCCGCCCTTGACGATGTCGGCCTGGATGCCTTCGCGGGCTGCGATGTCGATGACCTCGTCGACGGCCTGGTCGAGGGTGCGCTGCCAGGCCAGCACGCTGTCGCGCCCGTACGTCTTGGCCATCAGGCCGCGATGGCCCGGAGCGAGGCCGGACAGCCAGCCGCCGTTGCGGCCCGATGCGCCGAACCCGGCGAAGCGCGCTTCGAGCACGGTGATCCGCGGGGACGGGTCGGCCTTCTTCAGGTAGTAGGCGGTCCACAGTCCGGTGTAGCCGGCGCCGACGACGCACACGTCGGCGTCGCGGTCACCGGGCAGAGCGGTACGGGGTTGCGGGAGTTCGGCGTACCAGTGCGACACGGCGCCGTCGATCGTGGCCATGGGAAGAATCTTGGCAGGCCGACCGGTTGGCGCCTTGTGCACCGACACCAGTCATGGCTGCCTGAACCTCAACGGCGACAACGCGACGTGGTTCTACGGCAGAACGGCGACTGGAGCGTGCCGTGGGACCTGCGGGCCAACTGACTTACTGAACGATCAGCTGCCCGTGCATCATCGGATGGTAGGTGCAGTGGTAGGCGTAGGTCCCGGGCTGGCTCGGCGCGGTGAACGTGGTCGTTCCCTTGCCGCCGACCTCGGCGTTGAACGCGTTACCCGAGTCGGCGGTGACGGTGTGCTCGGCGCCGTCGGAGTTGACGACGGTCACGGTGGCGCCGGGCGTGACGGTCAGCGGGGCGCCAAACTTCATGTCGGCGATGCTGATCGTCGGTCCGGCCGCGGTGGCGCTGGGGGCTGGGGCCGCCGATGTGGTCGCGGCCGGGGTGCCCTCGGCGGACGGCGTGGTGGTGATTCCTGACGAGCAACCGGTCACGAACAGCAGGGTGGCGAAGGCGAGTGTAATCAGACGTGTCATAGCCGCGACACGAATTGGCGCACGGGTCGGTTCAGTCCGGCTGTGCGTTGGCCTCGCGAACGGACTCCTACCGGGCACGGCTGCCAGCCCAGCTCGCGGGCCTTCGGCGCGCGTGAGCCGCAACGCCGAGGTGCGCTGGGCCCATTGGCGACAGCCACCTGGACCGTTCGCAAGCCGGGTTGCGCTACTGCATGAACTCGGGTTCGCTGAGATTCATCCACCTCGACGACCTCGAGGCGCAGGGCTACGGCGCACACCGGCGGCCGTTCACGGCCACCGGGGAAGGAGATCAGATGAGCGAGTACAAGAAGGCGATCCTGGCCGGCGGATGCTTCTGGGGCATGCAGGACCTGATCCGCAAGCAGCCCGGTGTGGTCTCCACCCGCGTCGGCTACACCGGCGGCGAGAACGACCACCCGACCTACCGCAAGCATCCGGGCCACGCCGAGGCGATCGAGATCGTCTACGACCCCGCCAAGACCGACTACCGGGCGCTGCTGGAGTTCTTCTTCCAGATCCACGACCCGAGCACCAAGAACCGTCAGGGAAACGACATCGGCAGCAGCTACCGCTCGGCGATCTTCTATCTCGACGAGCAGCAGAAGCGGGTGGCGCTGGACACCATCGCCGACGTCGACGCCTCCGGGTTGTGGCCGGGCAAGGTGGTCACCGACGTGACACCGGCCAGCGAGTTCTGGGAGGCCGAGCCGGAGCACCAGGACTATCTGGAGCGCTACCCGAACGGCTACACCTGCCATTTCCCGCGGCCGGGCTGGAAGCTGCCCAAGCGGGCGCAGGTCTCGTAGCCCCTAACGGGACCCAGACGAACGCGTTGGGCTTGGCGTCGACGAATCGTTGCGGGTCGAACCGCTCCGTGCAGCTGCGACGAGCTGACCATGATCGAATAGCCTTGGAGGACAATCCATTCGCCGAGATCGTAGCTCGACACCTGGACATGGCGGCCCACGAAGTCGCTCACCGTACGGTTGCGCTGCACCTCGATGATCGTGGCCTGCCCGTCGCCGATCTCGCGGCGCGTCATCGCCGAACCGTCCTCGTAGGTGCTGCGCAGGAACAGCGACAGCACGTCGGTGCGTCCTCGTAACGTCGTTCGCGTGCCCGTTCGTGATGTCCTCAAACGTGCGGCAGCACGAAGGCGAACGGTCTCGGGAAGCCGAGGCCAGCCAGCCGACCCTTGCGGACATCCGCCAGGGGCACCCGAACCAGCCCGCCGCTGGACGGTTCGTAACAGCGCACGGCGTCACCGTCGATCTCGGTGATGAGAACCCAGTGTCGCGGCACCACCGAGCCGATCAGCATCGCCGCGGGCCATCCGGCGGCGACCGCGTCGAGCACATCGGACAGGGACTCTCCCGGACGGTAGGGGCGCCAGCGATACCGCACGCCGCGACCGGCGCTGTGCTCGGTCAACGCCCGGGCCATGCCCGACGGGGTGGTGCCGAGCGCCCGCGGCCACACCCGGTTGACCGCCCGGTGCACGCGCAGCTGTTCGGCGTCGAACCACTGTTGGAAGCCGTCGGAGCGCAGCGGGGAACCGTAGGCGCCGTCCAGCAGGGCGCCGGCCATCACGGCCACGCTGGGACCGCAGGTGACGCCGTCGCGCTGGCGGGGCCACATGGCGTCAACTCGGCGGCGGGAAGCCGCCGGTGGCCACCGGGCCCCAGGTTTGCGGGGTGACCCTGATCAGGCACTTGCCCTGGTCCACCATGGCCTGCCGGTATTCCGCCCAGTCCGGGTGCTCCCCGGCGACTGCACGGAAGTAGTCGACCAGCGGCTCGACGGCCGCAGGCGGGTCGATCACCTCCGCGGTCCCGTCGATCTGCACATAGAGTCCGTCGAACTCGTCGGAGAGGACCACGACACTGGCGCGCCCGGTACGGCGGATGTTGACCGCTTTGGCCCGCCGCGGGTAGCTGGCGATCACCAGCCGGCCCCGCGCGTCGACACCGCCGGTGACGGGCGAGGCCTGCAGCGACCCGTCGGAACGGAAGGTGATCAGCACCATCCGGTGGCGCGGGCGCGCGAACTCCAGCAACCGGTCGTGGTCCACCGCGTCCGCCGTCGCGTACTTGCGTGCCATGTCGGCCACTTTATCCACGCCGGTGGCCGATGAGCGTACGTTTGGCTCTCGACGCGAGGAAGGACTGCGCATGGCTGCGACGATGCGGGCGGAGCGTTTCTACGCCGACACGAAAAAGGTTGTACTCGAGGATGTTCCGATTCCCGAACCCGGCGAGGGTGAGGTTCTGGTCAAGGTCGCGTTCTGCGGGATCTGCCACTCCGATTTGAGCCTGATCAACGGGACGTTCCCCGCCCAGCGTCCGGTGGTGACCCAGGGCCACGAGGCGTCCGGGACCATCGCCAAGCTCGGCCCTGGGGTGACCGGGTGGGCTGAAGGCGACCGTGTGGTCGTCGCGGCGGGCCGGCCTTGCGGCCAGTGTCCGAACTGCCGTCGCGGCGATATGGCCAACTGCCAGTGGATTCAGGTGATGGCCTTCGCCTACGACGGCGCCTGGGCCGAGTACACCGTCGCGCTGGCCGCCGGGCTGACCCGGGTGCCCGACAACGTGCCGATGGACCAGGCCGCCATCCTGGCCGACGCGGTGTCCACGCCGTTCGGGGCGGTCGTGCACACCGGCAAAGTCGCCGTCGGGGAGTCCGTCGGAGTGTGGGGCGTCGGTGGGGTCGGCACCCACATCGTGCAACTGGCCCGTCTGGTCGGAGCGGTTCCGGTGATCGCCGTCGACATCAACCCGGAGGTTCGCGACCGGGCGCTGGAACTCGGTGCGGACTACGCCTTCGACTCGCGGGACAAGGACCTCAAGGACAAGCTGGCCGATGCCACCGGCGGACGCAAGCTCGACGTCGCCTTCGACGCGGTGGGGCTCAAGGTCACCTTCGAGCAGGCACTCGACTCGCTGACAGTCGGCGGGCGGCTGGTCGAGGTGGGCATGAGCGCCGAATCACCGACGGTGGGGCCGACGTCAACGTTCGGTCTGAGCCAGAAACAGGTGCTGGGCCACCGCGGCCGTCTCGACCTGTCGCGTTCGATCAGCCAGATCATCCCGCTGGAGGACATCCACGACGGCATCCGCATGCTCGAGCACGCCGAGGGCAATCCGATCCGCATCGTGGTGCAGCCCTGACGGCACCGGTACCCGCCTGACGTTCTTTCCCAACGGGGGCGTCACGCCGCCTGCAGCACCCGCTGTGCCTCTTGACGCACCCGGTCCGGCAAAGCCAGCTTGAAGATCTTGCGGACCACCGTCGCGAACTGCTTGGGCAGCAGACCAGCGTTGTACGGAATCCCGTGCCGCTGGCAGACCCCGCGGACCTGCGGTGCGATCTCGGCGTAGCGCCGCGCCGGCAGATCGGGGAACAGGTGGTGCTCGATCTGGAAGGACAGATTGCCCGACAAGAGGTGGAACAGCCTGCCGCCCGTCAGGTTCGCCGAGCCGAGCACCTGCCGGAAGTACCACTGGCCGCGCGACTCGTTGCGAGTCTCCTCTTCGGAGAATTCCTGAGTGCCGTCGGGGAAGTGGCCGCAGAAGATTATCGAGTAGGACCAGACGTTGCGGATCAGGTTCGCCGTCATGTTGCCGGCGAAGACGAAGGGGGCGACCGGTCCGGCAAGCAGTGGGAAGGCGACGTAGTCCTTGGCCACCTGCCGACGCATCTTGCGCCAGATTTCTTGGAACACTTCACGTTTGTCGGCCAGCGAGATCTCGCCGGCGCGAATGCGCTCGGTCTCCATCTCGTGCAGTGCCACCCCGTATTGGAACAGCACCATGAGCAGGAGGGCGTAGACCGGGTTGCCCAGGAAGTAGGGGCGCCACCGTTGGTCGGGGCTCATCCGCAGAACGCCGTAACCGATGTCGCGGTCCATCCCGACGATGTTGGTGTAGGTGTGATGGGAGAAGTTGTGCGAGTGCCGCCACTGGTCGGCCGGGCACGCGGTGTCCCACTCGAATGTGCGGCCGCATAGCGCCGGGTCACCGGTCCATTCGTACTGGCCGTGCATGACGTTGTGGCCTATCTCCATGTTGTCGAGGATCTTCGAGACCGCCAGCACTGCGGTGCCCGCCAGCCAGGCCGGCGGGAAGATGCCGGCGAACAACAGTGCCCGGCCGGCGACCTCCATCGAGCGTTGGGCCTTGATCACGTTGCGGATGTAGTCGACGTCGACCTGGCCGAGGTCGGCGATCACGCGATCGCGGATCTCGTCGAGTTCGCGGCCGAAGACATCGGCCTGGTCAGGGGTCAGGGTGATCTGGGTCATGGGATTGCTCCTTGTGTTCACAGCGCGAGTTCAACGTCACCGACAGGCACGGACACGCAGATCTGCACGTCCTCCTGGTCGGCGGTCGACACCGCACCGGTGGTCAGGTTGCGCACCGCGCCGCGATGCTTGCGCCGGGTGCAGGTGTGGCAGATGCCCATCCGGCATCCGCTTTTCGGCGTCAGCCCGGCGGCCTCGGCCTGCTCGAGCAATGGGCGGCCGTCATCGGAGGTCTCGATTCCGCTGTCGCGGAACGTGATCCGGCCACCTGACGGTGAGTCTGGTACGACGAACGGGGTGGGGACGAAGCTTTCCGACCTCACGTTGGCGCAGACCTGGCGGACAGACTCGGCGAGCGCCGGGGGTCCGCAGACGAACACCGCGTCGGGATCGGGCAGTGCAGCCGCCAGATGAGCGGCGTCGAAGTAGCCCGTCAACTCACCGCCGGGTGAGCGGGTGTAGCCGCGCAGGACCCGAACCGGCATGGCCGCCAACTCGCCTCGGTAGCAGGCATCGTCGGGCGTGCGGGCGTAGTGCACGAAGGCGATCTCACCGTCGTAGTCCTCACCCGCCAAAGTGCGCAGCATCGACATCACCGGGGTGATGCCACTGCCGCCGGAAACGAACAGGATGCGCCGCGGTCGCTGCTCGGGAAGCACGAACTCTCCGGCCGGCGTGGACAGACCCACCACCATCCCCGGACGCGCATGCCGGTACAGATGTTCCGACACCAGGCCGCCGTCATGACGGCCGATGGTCGACTCGAGCAGTGGGGAGCCCTCGGCGTTGCCCAGTGAGTAGCACCGCGTGTACCGGCGCCCGTCGATCTCCACGGTCAGGTTGACGTGCTGGCCGGCGCGATGGCCGACGACGGCGGCGTTGGGTTCAAGGACAAGGGTGACACTGCGCGGCGTGGACCGATGGACGTCGACCACTTTGGCGCGGGCGTCGGCGGTCCAGGTCCGGTCCACCAGCTCGGTGTACCGGTCCACACCGTGCGGTCCGGTGAGCAGATCGACCAACGGTGAGCGAAGCACCCTCTTGGTCAATGTTTCAGTGAACATATGTGCACCGTCCTCCCGAAACAGCATGTCGTCAAGGGATTCATGCAGTCTGTGGTAGGGTTCACAACAGTGAACAGTCGTACGCCGAATTCACGACGCGAACGGCAGGCCCCCACTCGGTCCAGGGGCACGCTCTCGCGTGAGGAACGCAAGGAAGCCACTCGCCGTGCGATCGTCGACGCCGCGCTGAAGCTCCTCGAGGAGCGCAGCTTCGGCGGCCTGAGCCTGCGTGAGGTGACCCGGGAGGCCGGGATCGTGCCCGCGGCCTTCTACCGCCATTTCGAGTCGATGGACGCACTCGGGCTGGTGCTTATCGACGAGTCCTTCCGCTCCCTGCGTGAGATGCTGCGCAACGCCCGCGCCGGCAAGCTCGACCCGAGCCGGGTGATCGAGTCGACGGTGGAGATCCTCATCGCCGGGGTCAGCGAACGGCGGGAGCACTGGCGGTTCATCGTCCGCGAGCGCTCCAGCGGGGTGACCGTGCTGCGCTACGCGATCCGCACCGAAATCCGTCTGATCACCTCGGAGCTGGCCACCGACCTCGCGCGCTTCCCGGGCCTGAACACCTGGAGCACCGAGGATCTCAACATCCTGTCCAGCCTGTTCGTGAATTCGATGATCATCATCGCCGAGGCCATCGAGGAGGCCGGCGACGTGACGGCGCTCGAGGACATCAAGCGCACAGCGGTCAAGCAGCTGCGGATGATCAGTGTCGGAGTCGCCGGGTGGCGCAGCCAGCCGGCGGGCGACAATGCGGCCGCGGAACGCGGCCGAGGAGGAGCCCGACAAGTGGACCCGGCGGGCGACAATGCGGCCGCCCGCGAGATTGCACTCATCCCAGGCGCCCTCGACTAGAGCTGGGCGTGGCCTCAGTTTCGCTCAAGCGGGAACTACCGGAGCATGGCAAATCCGCGTCCCGCCGTGCTGTTCGACATTGACGGCACGCCGGCCGACTCCAACTATCTGCACGTCCATGCCCGGCAACGGGCCTTCGCCGAACCCGGCCTGCCGCCAGGCTGAACGGGGGCTGTCGGTGCCTTGCCGGGCTGGAACCCGCCTCGCCCGATGTGGAACAGTATAGGCCGTGAATAAGCGCACACCGCCCGCCAAACGCCCTGGAAAAAACTCGACCACACCGCTGTTCGACGTCACGGCCCAACCACCCGACGTTCGTGTCGACGACGCCGACGAGGGCAGCGATCCGGGGGTCGTGATGGAGGCGGTCCTGGGGGGTTTCGCCCAGATCACCGATCCGGTGGAGGCCGAAGTCCTCGGCTCGACGATCCTTGGTGCCATCGGTTTGCTCGGCGCGGATGTGGCTGCAGTCGCCGCGTCCGAGCTGGTCTCGGTCATCGAGGCAGGGGGCAACCCGCCAGCGGCCGGGATGCTCGCCGTGCTCGCCACGCTCGACGAAGGGCCAGTCGGCGAGTCCGCCACCGCGGGGCTGGACCGGCTGCGGGCACGCGGTGTGGCCGCTCCCGAGTGGACGGCAGCGCTGTCGGCTCCGGTGAGCGCGCGTGATTGTGTCGAACTGAGCGCAGACGACCAGACGCTGGTGCTTGCCGCCCGCTTCGACCGCGCGGGCGCGGGGCACGCGGTGATGATTCTGGTCGACCCCCAAGATTGCGGGGAGGCGGCCGAGATCATGCTGCTGGACTGCGTCGATTTGACGGAAGCACTCGCCGGGCTGCACCGGTCCGCTAAACGGGACAAGGTCCGGCTCACCACGACGGATATCGATCCGGCTGAATTTCGGTGGCGGGCCGAAGCCGCGATGGACGCGCGCGACTATCACGACCGAGATGACCAGTACGATCCGTTCGACTCGGACGACGTCGCCGACGTAGATGATCTGTTCGACAACGCGAGTTTTTTCGATGACGACGATCTCGATGACGAGGACGGTCCGGGGTACCGCGCTCTCGCGCCGTTGCTGCGGGCCAGACTGCGGGCGCTGCCGCTGTCGACGAAACCGAAGCCGCCGCACGGCGAGGGTGATGAGTTCGAGATGACCGGCCTGCTGGCAGCGCTGGATCGGCTTGCGGCGCTACCCGGGGTGTTCGGCGGGCCGGCTGCGGCCGTCCCGGTGAAGTCGAGCCCCAAACTGCCCGCCAAGCGCAAGACGAGGGACGGGCCGGCCCCTGTTCTGCAGTTACGCGTCGACCTACGCGGAAGTAAGCCACCGATCTGGCGGCGCCTACAGGTTCGCGGCGATATCGTGCTGCGCGAGTTGCACACGGTGTTGCAGGTAGCGTTCGACTGGCATTCCACGCACATGTACGCCTTCGACACCGCTTACGGTCAATTCGGTATTCCCGATCCCGAGCTGGGATTGGCATCTGATGCCAAGGTCACCCTCGAACAAGTCGCCGCCGGCCCCAAGACGAAACTCACCTACACCTACGACTTCGGCGACGACTGGGAACACCTGATCACCGTGGAGGACACCATGCCGTCCGAGGATGCCTCGATCTACCCGAGGTGTGTCGGCGGGCGTCGGAAAGCTCCACCGGAAGATTGCGGCGGCATCTGGGGGTATCAGGAGCTGCTGGAGATCCTCGATAACCCCGCCCACGAAGAACACCAAGACCGACTGGAATGGCTCGGCCTCGATCGACCCGACCAACACGACCCGGCGCACTTCGACATCGACGAGGTCAACGGCGCATTCACCGCGCTTTTCCAGAATTCGAGACGCCGGAAGTAGGCATCACGACGGGCGGGTCGCCAGACAACGATCCATTATTCGGGATGCCCGTGAGGAGATCGGGCAGACCGACCTGTCCATCGGTTGGGCCAAACAGGCCACCGACTTATCGAGCCGAAGTCATGACCGCACTCGCGGCACATCCCCGTGAGGCCGTGATGTTCGCCCGCACCCTTAAACTCAACGTTGAGTTCGCCAAAATCTCGCGCACTCGCTGGCCCTCGCCGACGACCCGACATGGAGCGAACTGGCCAAGGACTACGAGAAGGTCTCTTGGACAGGGGCGTCGACAAGCGTGCCGCTCATCTTCTCTGCCACCGCGTTAGCGCCACGCGCGTGGAGCAGGGCGCCCTCACGATCGTGGCTGGGGCGTCTGCGCTACTACCCGCCGAAGAGCAGATACAACCCGCCGCAGGTGTACATCACCATGGTCAGGAGTAGCGCGAACTGGCCGGTGAGCTGATGCCGCTTCGGCAGAACCCGAAGTGAACGGTCGTGGGCGGCCAGAACGCCGAGGATGTGCCCGACGATCACGAACGTCACTTTCAGGGCCGCCAATAGTGTTGGGTGGGTGGACAGAACGTAGGCGACGTCGCGGTCGTCCAACCCCAGCGGATTCCACCCCTTGTCCAGCGGGTCCATCAGCAGCATGGCCGCTGACTGACCTTTCTCCACAAGATATGTCAAATAGTGCGCGAAGATGTATCCGACGATGATCGGTGTCAACGAGGGCACTAAAAGACCGGGCAGTTTCGCCCGCTCAGACCGGGGCAACTGCGGCACCGCCCGGCAGGCAAGGGTAAATGTCGCCGCGATAAACAGAACCATCAACAGCAGGCCCAGGCTGCGCACCGCCGTCGCCGTCCAACCCCCTAACGGCTCTCCCGCAGACGCGCTGTCGACGAAGTTTCGCCATCGGGGCTGCGACGAGAAACTGTCAAAAGCAGTCGACCCCAATAAAACTGCAGCAAGCGCGACCGAGCCCGCGCCGACTGGTGTCGCCTGGAGGTTGTTTAACGGCCACCGCAGGACGTAGGCGGCCCGCTCCGGTCCTGGCCCTACCGGCGATAATTTGCCGACCAGGGCGCTGTACACCTCGAAGGGATCGGCATGTTCACACCATCGTGTTCCACACACGATAGTGCCAACGATGGTGGTCACCAGGTACACCAACGACCACGTCAACACCGCTGCGACTGACCCTGGATTCGGCGATGCCAATTCAAGCCAAACGAACGCGAACAACCCAATGGCCGCCGGCCAGTATCCGAGTTTCTCGGGGTAGGTCACCCATGCGTGCTCGCGCCGCTGACCCGTTACCAGACACGCGAGCTGTTGTATCGCGCGCGCCGGTGAGATGAGCTTCCACACCGGACCGAACACCACCGACGCAGCTACTAGTCCCACCCACAGCAAGGTGTAGAAGGTAGCCGGCAAGGCGTTGTGCGAAGTCCGCGGCGGCCCCAACGCTCCGGCGAGCAACACCCACACCGTCAGGACGAGTCCAGCAGCGGCCCCCGCACGCCGCATCAGAGGCGCGGCGACGCATGTGTTGACCCAGCTGGGCAGCGGCAACCCTTGCGTGTCAGCCCGCAAGCGTGGTGTGCGCCAAGCGAACACGAGCACTCCGAAGGAGATGCTGAGCGCCCAGGCCGCAGCCACCAACGCATAGGCCAGCGGAACGGGCAGGTCGGCGCTTCCGCCCAACCCGTGGGCAAGAACCTGAACCGAAGGCTCGGTCAACGGACGATCAGGGTGGCTACGGTCTTGTCGGCTTGATGCAATTCGATCGCAACTTGTCCCGGCACGGCCACACTGAAGGTGAATACCTGCCCTGATCTTGGCCGCACCTCGTATTCGTGTTCGGGCACCGAATGAACATGAAGCTCCTCGTCGACGTCGCTGTCGACGCGCAAGGTGATCGGCTGGCCAACGGTAGCGTCGAACTGAGCATTCAGCGGTGTGACGGCTCCGCCGTGGATTTGGATCGGAATTTCCAGAGCCGCGGCGCCGGGTTGCGCTGACGCCGTCGGCGACGGTGCAGGGCTCAACGAGGTCGTTTCCGCTTGACGGCTTGTCGATGCCGCCGAGGCTGGCTGCGGTGTCGTCGATGTCGTTGAGTTGCTCTGCGACGAGCACGCGATCAACGTCAACCCGAGCGCGGGAACCGCCAGCGCCGCGCTAATTTGCTTCAGGGTGTTTGACATCTACATCTCCTAATTTGGGTTGCTCAGCATCGATCGACATGCGCCGACAGTCACGGAATCCAGCGCCCAACAATAGTCGGACAACTCACCCGCCCAGTTCCCAATCGCGAAAATGTTGTTCGGATTTGTGCCGCCGTGAGCCAATGGTTCGCCAACCTACGCCGTGGGCAAGCCCGGATACTCGTCGTCGGCGGGCGCGCCGATGCAGGAAGGTGCAACGGTTTTCAGCGATCGTGTCCATGACTGAGCGATCTCCGGGCGGATCGTGTGTCCGGTGAATTCGCTTTCGCTGTTTAGTCTGTTGTTTGCAACCGCGTCTTCCTAAACGCGCTCCGATTCACACCGGCGTCGGTGGGGTGTGCGTCCTAGCATTGGTGCACTCATCTCTGCGGCCGTGACGACGGTGGATCGTGCCCAGCGATCAGGTCAGTGGACCTGACGATCGCCCGTCCAAAACGGTGCGCGCAGTTTGAACTTCTGTTTCTTGCCGGTGGCTGTGTAGGGGATGTCGGCGCGGAAGATGACTTTCTTGGGTGCTTTGTAATGAGCCATTTTAGTTTTGGCGAACTCGACGATTTCGCTTTCGACGAGGGCTTCGCCGTTTCGCGCGACGACTATTGCGGTCACGAGTTCCCCCCACTTGTCGTCGGGTGTTGCGATCACCGCTACGTCGGCGATGGCGGGGTGACCGAGAAGAACGTCCTCGACCTCGATCGAGCTGACGTTCTCTCCGCCAGAGATAATCACGTCCTTCTTCCGGTCGGTGATGGTCAAGTATCCGTCGGCACCGAGGACGCCGCCGTCACCGGTGTGGAACCATCCCGATTCGATTGCCGCGTCGGTCTCTTCCTTCTTGTTCCAGTACTCGGTCATCACGGTGTTCGACGCGACCAGAACTTCGCCCTCGTCGTCGACTCGCAGTGACGTGCCAAGCGAGGGCACACCGGCGCGACTCAGGTTTTTCGCCCGGTCTTCTGGCGAGAGGCCTTCGTATTCACGCCGGGGCCTGTTCACTGTCAACAGTGGAGCCGTTTCGCTGAGGCCGTAGATCTGGTTGAACTGCCAGCCGAGATCTTGCTCGATGCGAGCGATGGTCAGCGACGGTGGGGGTGCGCCCGCGCACACGATGCGCACCCGGTCACGCCCCGGAATATCACCGGGCCAGTCCTGCGCGGCGTCGAGCACCATGTTCCAAACTGTCGGCGCTCCGCACATGATCGAGACCCCGTGAGTGTCGACCCGTCGGAGGATCTCCGCGCCATCGACCTTCCGGAGTATTACCTGCTCGACACCCAATCCCGTACTGGTATAGGGCATTCCCCAGCCGTTGCAATGGAACATGGGCAGCACGTGCATAAGCACGTCGCCGTCGCCCAGTTGCATGTGCATGCCGAACGTGACGGCGTTGACCCAGACGTTCCGGTGCGTCAGACAGGCGCCCTTGGGCCTGCCCGTCGTCCCGCTGGTGTAGTTCAGGGTGGCGTAGGCGTCCTCGTCCGGGTGAGACCATGGCGGGGGCTCGTGGTCGAAGTCAAGCAATATTTGGTCGGATTCTTCACCGAGGACGAGGCGATGAGGCGCGGACACGTCGGCGAGCAGAGCGTCGAGCTCGGGATCGACCAGCAGCAGGTCGGCTCCGCTGTCGTCAACGATATAGGAGACCTCGCCTGGCTGCAGCCGGAAGTTAATGGGCACAAGAATGCGGCCAGCCGATGGCACGGCCAGGAGCAGCTCCAGCAAGCGGGCCGAGTTGTGGCTGACGACGGCGACCCGGCCGCCCTCGGAAACGTCCAGGCGATGTAGGCCCGCCTGGATCGCTCTGGCCCGGACGGCCAATTGCCTGTAGGTCAACTCGCCGAGGCTGCACGGCGCCAACGGTTCGTCGGTGATAGCAGTCCGGTCGCCGTAGACGCGTTCCGCGCGGTCGAGGAAGTTGTTGGTGGTCAGAGGGATTCGCATTCTTCGCCTCTAGCCCCAATGCCGCTCAGTTAAGGGTGTGACTGTTGGGTCAAGTGTGACGGGTGCGGCGTGTCGGGGAGTTGGGGCAGCGGAACTCCCGGTATGGATGGATTGTCCGACCAAAGACACCATCTCACCTGGGAGTTCCGCTGTCTGTTCAGTCTGTCATTCGTGGTTCGGTGGTGGTTGGTGCGGGTCGGTTCGCGCCCGGTCACCTCGGTGGGTTGACCCAGATCGTCCCGTTCGAGATGGTCGATGCGGTGCTGGAATCGACCCGGACGGTGCAGGCCAGGGTGCGGGCGTTGCCGTCGCGGGTGGTGGTGTACCTGCTGCTGGCGGCGGCGCTGTTCGCCGAGCTCGGCTACGGCCAGGTGTGGGCTCGGATGACCGCGGGCCTGGACGGGATCGACGTCGCCGATCCGGTGTCCTCGGCGTTGGCGCAGGCCCGTCGCCGCATCGGTGTCAAGCCGCTGCGGGAGCTGTTCGACCTGGTCCGCGGTCCGGCCGCCGGTGCGGCGCGATGGCGGGGCCTGCTGGTATGCGCGATCGACGGCACGTCGATGTTCACCCCCGACACCGCGTCGAATCTGGCCGCGTTCGGCCGGGTCGGCGGCGGCAACGGCCCGTCGGGGTATCCGATGCTGCGGATGCTGACCGTGGTCGCGTGCGGCACCCGCACCGTACTGGGTGCCGTCTTCGGCACCTTGAGCGTGGGCGAAACCAACTATGCACCAAAGCTTCTGGGCTGCCTCCGCCAGGGCATGCTGCTGCTCGCCGACCGTAACTTCGCCGCCGCGGGCCTGATCGAGCAGGTCGCCGCCACGGGCGCTGACCTGCTGTTCCGCGCCAAGACCAACCGCAAACTCCCCGTGATCGGCCACTGCGGTGACGGCTCGTGGCTGTCGCGGATTGACACGACGACCGTGCGGGTGATCGACGCCCAGGTCGCCGTGCGACTCGCCGGGGGCCCACGTCGCAGCGAGCGCTACCTGCTGATCACCACCCTCACCGACCACCGGCGATACCCCGCCACCGAACTGGTCGCCCTCTATCACCAGCGGTGGGAGATCGAAACCTCCTACCTGGAACTGAAATCCACCATCCTCGGCGGCCGGGTGCTGCGCGCCCGCACACCCGACGGGATCGCCCAGGAGATCTATGCCCTGCTGGTCACCTACCAAGCGCTGCGCATCGCGATATCCGATGCCACCGCCACCGCCGCCGCCACCACTGACCGCGCGGGCTTCAGCATCGCGCTCAACACCGCCCGTGACCAGGTCATCCAGGCCGCCGGCGTCATCGCCGACACCACTATCGACCTCATCGGCAAGATCGGCCACGCCGTGCTCGATCACCTGCTCCCGGCCCACCGCCGCAGAACCAGTCCCCGCGTCGTCAAACGCGCCATCTCCAAACACCGCGCCAAAGGCGACATCGACCGCAACAGCTACAAGATCACCGTCGACGTCACCATCAACGGCCAGTTGACAACCGGCCCATGACCTTAACTGAGCGGCATTGCCTCTAGCCCGCGGACCGGTGCGGCGACGAGCCGAGTGTCCTCGTCGGTGAATCGCAGGCTCCTGCATCGATGGACGCCAGTGTCACCTCGCCGCTTTCGACGGCCGACACGAAATCCCACATCTCGTCATGGAGGCTGACCTTGCCGAGTCCGATCTCTTCATCGAGCCCCTTGCCTGGCGACTTCAGAATGGAAATGGCCAAGACCAAGGCCGGCATGGCGATGGCGAGCGAAATTACAACGATGCTCATGAGCAGGCTCGCCGTGCTCATTTCTCCGGTGTAGCCGCCCATAGCGGCAAACTGGCTAACGGAATTCATAGCTCCTCCTTCGAGGCCCAGGGGTCAAAATGTGCTTTAGACCCAGCCGCATCGAGGTTCGTCGCTGAGTCCGTCGACACGTCGGCAACTAACAAGGTTCTGAATTCTGCGTCTTCGTCGTTGGATGTGTCCGAACCGCCGCCGCGGTTCGATTTGCGGATCACAAACAACAACACCGCGGCCGGAAACAGAACAGCCAGTCCAATACCACTGCCGACTATCGCGATCTCGTCAGACGTCATTTGACCGCCGTGGGCCAAAATTGTCACTGTCGCGCTGGTGGCGGAGAGGTTCATGATCTGAGCGGTTCCCTTGGCGTGTGCGGATTGGGACGGTGGGGGCGCGACCCCGGGTTCTGATTTTCGCCCGGGCTGCGCCCCCACGCCCTCAGCTGCTGTAATCGGGCAGCAGACCGGACGTGACCTCGTTGATCTCCGCCGTCGAAGTCTGCCCGGCAGCGTCGCGGAAGAACATCAGCCCGGTTAGTTTGATCTCGGCCTCGTTGAAGGGCAGCAAATTCTGCCGGTTCAACTCACGCGCGTCAACACTGACCTTGAGCTCACGTGTCTCCCCAGGGGGGATCGGCTCACTCGGAGTCACCGTGGCGACATCGGGTGTCGGGGCACCCGTCCCGCCTTCCACCTTGGTGATGTATTCGGCGAATTGCAGATGGTCCAATGAAACCGGTGACGGGGAGTTGTTCGTCACCTTCACTGTCATCAGCAAATTGCCGCTCTTCTCCTGGAACACAGCGCTCTCGACTTTAGAGCTCAGACTCTTCGCCAACGCGCTCGGTTCCTCGGGAGTCGGAGTGATCCGGTCGACCTGCAGCGGAATATGGGGTCCATCAGCGACTGCGGCGTAGATGTAGCCGCCAAACCCCACTACGAGCGCGACTAGGCCGATGGCGATGCTCACCTTGCGCTCCTGCTTGGTGACCAGCGTGCGGCCACCGCCTTCGTTGACAACGGCCGCTCTCTGTAACAACGACTTCCTCAGCCAGTAGGCGGCGTAGACACCCGCGACCGCGAGGCCGATGAGCTGCCAGATCACGACCCGAGCCATCCCGTAGTCGTTGAGGTCGACCGTGCGTCCGTCAGCCAGGGTCTGCGGTTCGGTGAACACGCCCGCGTTGTTGATCGTGATGTATTGCCCCGGGCCGACTAAGGTGCCGACCCCGTGCATCGCCATCGCAGGGTGGATGTGCCACGTTCCCGCCATACGCGCTTTCAGCACCAACTTGAAGGGGTAGGCACTGCCCTTGGACACCTTCACGGACTGGGGCGCGAACTCGCCGTTGATTTCGCGATCTTGGACCGAGAACACCGGGCCAGGTTGATTGACGGTCAGATATCCGATCTCCGGCGGCGGGATGGTGTGGTCAGGCCACGAATTCATAATCCGCATCGTCCCGGTGATCGTCAGTTCTTGACCGAGGTCGAGTTTGTCGGTTGAGAAGTTGACGTCGTAGAACACGACGGTGGCGGTGCGCTGAAACGCTTGTTGACTCTGCTCACCGTGCGCCGACGCTAAGGGCGGCGGCGACATCATGAACAGGATCGCCAACACGGCGAGTAGCGCCGCGAACCGTGGTCGTGTGCGTCCAGCTTCCGCTATCGGGCGTTGGTCGCCTAGCCCGAATCTTGTGCACAGCATGTCAAACCGCCCGTTCATTCGTTCCGCAGCTTCCAGAATTTGGCCACCGGCCACACAGCGAGGTACTTACCGATCAGGTAGCCCACGCCATATCCGACAACCGACACCATTCCGGCGAAGAACGCGACGACGATCGTGATGTTGTTCACCAGCGCGCGCAACCGGCCTTCCTCGATGATGCGCAGGTACTCGGGGGTCTGGGTTCGCGCGGTGTGGAACGACATCGTGTCGGCGACGGTGAGCAGGGTGCCCTTGAAGTCAACCGGCGACAGGAACGGAGATAGCGCCGGGAAGTTGAAGTACCAGAAGAACGCCCCCCACACCATGGACCCGAAGACGGCGGTCAACAGATAACTGCGAGTGACCAGCAAGACGACGTCAAGAATTACTGCGGCGAGAAGGAACGTCTCCGGCCAGACGAAGTTCAGCGGCATATGCGACCAGTAATGGAAGCTGCCCCACCGGGAAAGCCATTCGGCCCCCATCAGCGCAACCGCGGCCAGGGTCGCACCAGCCGGCAGCCGCAGGCGATCCCACGTAATGTACTGCACCGCAGCAGGAATGATGATACCGAGCGCCGGCGTCAGCAACGGCCAGAACTCGCGATCTTTCCAGTCGGCCCAAAACGACCAGTCCCCTACGAACAGCATCTGATTCAGGTGAAATGCCCCGCCGATGAGCAGCAGCGCACCAATCAGAAGAAGGATGTCCCAGCGCCGACTAAGCAGTGGCTTGGACGTAGTTCCCACATCGGGCGGGGCGTCGGCGGGATGTTGGACGGTGGTCATGGGTTTATCGATCCTCCGAGGACACTTGTCTTGTCATGCGGCGCAACAGTGGCACCGACTTGCGCACTGATGTGGAAAGGTCCCGCAGCGAGGAGAGTCTCGCTCGTCCCCGCCGCGGGACCCCGATGGGTGAATGGTGTCTAACTACGTCTGAGCCACCGCGTCGCGGTCGCGTCGGCCACCGGCAATCACTGACGCGGTGACGGTTGCTGACACGCCGGCGGCGCTTTCAGCAGCCAGCTCACGTTCCTGGCGGGCGAGTTCGAAGATGCGGGGAAGTGTCTCGAACCAGACCGCAAAGGTCGCCGCCAGAAGGTATGCGAACAGGACGAACGGCCAGTGCAGCGGCGCGGCGAATAGTTCCTCACCCTGGAAGAACGAGTGCCCGAACTCGTTCATCGCCACCTGGAACAGGAGCAGGAAGCTGCCCGCTGTCATCAACGTGAACGACACTGGAAGGCGCGTGCCGCCGTAGAGGTGCGGAAGCCGGGTCCGTGCGTAGAGGTAGATGCCCACCGCCATATAGATCATCAGCGGGAAGACGCCGTAGAACAGGACATCATGGCTGGGGGTGAACGCGGTGTCGCGAGTCACGATCTGGTGCCAAGACGCGTCTTGTTCGGCAAAGTAGCTTCCGCCGAGGAATACGGCGGCGCAAAACGCGGCTATCAGGCCCCACAGTGCCCAGAGCCGACGGCTCTCGTCTGCACGGCTGATTTCCGTGGGCAGACGCTTCGCCGATACCCACAGCCAGCCATAGATGGCCGCCGCAGTCGCAGGCAACACGGTCATGTTCGCTGCGGCCAGGGTCAACCAGTAGGTATTGAAGCCCGGCTGATGAGATTCGAGGCCGTTCTTGAATGCAAACATCTGTTGGTAGCTGCGCCAGAACAGGCAGATGGCGAAGACCGCTCCGACCATGATCGCCACGGTGCGCCATGAGCCGCCACGAGCAGCGGGACCTGCGTAGTCTTCCGTCTTCGCGCCGGCCCTCCGCCTTGTTTCAGTTGTTGTCACTTGCTCTTCCTTTCTCGAACATTGGTAGACAGCGAATGCAAAACTTGCAAGCGACTCTCCTCTGTTATCGGACGTTTCGTCACGTGACGCTGACCTTATTCGGAGAGTCTCGCGAATGCAGTCACCGCGTCCCTGCTCACCTCTACGTCGTCGGCCAATGCTCTAGTCGGTCCCGGGTCACATCGACCCGGAGTCCTGTGACCAACGTCATCATCACCTCCCTGGCGCTTTCGCAACTGTTCGACTATTGGACACCTTGACTACAGCGTGGCGTGGCGCAGTGAAGCCGCGAGCAGCCCCGCCAGCAGCTGGCGATGAGCGGGAACCGCAGCCTCCTGGCGACGGGCTTCTGGGAAGCGATGGCGTCCGCGACTGTGGTCGAGCCGGCTGTCAAGGGGGGATCAAGAGGGGATGCGGAGCGCTTTCATGCGCGAGTAAAGCGTGCTTCGGCTGATCCCCAGTTCGCGCGCCGCGTGCACCTTGTTGCCGGACGCGTTGTTCAGTGCGTCGATAATCGCCTGCCGCTCGGCGCGTTCACGTCCGCCGAGGTGCGTGATGCGCCCCGTGTGTTGATACCTAGCCGGCAGATTACGTAGACCGATCCTGCCGCTTGTCGCCGTCAGTGATGCCGTCCGCAAGGCACTGGCCAGCTCACTCAGGTTGCCTGGCCAGTCAGCAGCGCACAAAGCCGCGAGCGCGTCGGGTGTCAGCTCCCACGTTCCCTCAAATTCGGAGAGTATCCGCCCAGCGATCACGCCTAACTCGAGTCGGCGCCGTCGTAGGGGAGGAATATCGATGCGCCCTTCGCACCGAACGATCACCGCCGCGATACTGGGCGGCAGATCATCGAGTTGGCGACTTGTCAGGATGAGGCGTGGCCCCCTGTCCCCGTCGATAAGCCGCGTGACCGCGGGGAGCGTAGATTCCGGCAGCGCATCAACGTGCTCCACCACGATTGCCGACGTCGACGTGGACACCGCGTCGGTCAGCTGATTCAACCAGTGGGCCTCGCCCGACTGTGTGATGTCCGAGGCATCCAGCCAGAGGGCTGCTTCTCCGGCGATTTCGCGCGCGACCGTGGTGCGGCCCGAGCCGGGCTCACCGCACACCGCAACCGGCCCGCCGAGCCGGATAACCCCAGTCATCTCGACGCTTAGGCGCGGCGGCGCGGCACTTGCGCGCACGCCTCGCGGCACGGGAACAACATCCGGCAGGAGCGGTACTACGACAAAAATCGCGCCACCTTCGCTGCCCACAACGGACTCGGCTTCCACCCGGGCCGCTTCACCGCAGGCTAACTCGATGTTGATCCTCCGCCGCTCACCGGGACGCAGCTCTGAAGCGCTCTCACGCAACAGCACGTAATCGGTGGAGCTCAACAGATTTGCAGCAACGTTGTTCTGAAGCAGCATGTCGGTGCCAATCGCCGCGAGGGCGGCATGCGGAGGCGGCATCGTGCCCTGGAATGCGGCGACCAAGCGCTGTTGCGATACCTTCGATCCGTCCAATAGCCGCCGCTCGATCTCGCGCACTGCGCGGTCGACGAACGGAATGAAGAGCGGATCGGCTCGCTGATCCTCGACCGTCAGATCGAGGATGCCTTCAACCCTGCCCGTCGCCGGATGAATGATGGGAGATCCGTAACAACTGAGCGCGCGCAGCTGCTCGAGGAAGTGCTCGGGACCGTTGACGACGACCCCGTGTCGGACCTCCAATGGTGTCCCCAGTGAACTCGTGCCAACCGTGTCTTCATTGAAGCGGGCGCCCGAGACTATTCCGAGGTCGTCGGCGCGTCGGGCGAACACCTTGCTGTCGACCACCCTTCGCACGACGCGGCCGTCGCGATCGGTAAGCAACAGGCACAACCCGGCACCGGCAATCTCGCGTCCGAGTTCTTCGAGAACGGGCATCGCCGACCGCAGCAACCGGGAATCGTTATCGAAGTCGATGGTCAAGTCGATCTCCGGCGCTTTGCTTGGGTCGAGGCCGCTCAGCCTCGACCGCCGCCAGGACATGACGATGTCCGGGCGCGTAGAGGGCGGCCTCGCGGCGTCAACGGGCATATCACCACCCCCTTCGCGATCTGCGTCACATCCTGTCACCGGCTGATTTTACCGCTTGTGGCCGTGGTCGCAGGCTTGAAGCCCTCCGCCGATGGTTGTCGCTCTCCCGGCGCTGGTACCGTAATTCGCCAGGTGAGGAGCAGAGCCCACGCCCGCGAGTCGAGGGCTCGACAATCCGCCGTGACCTGGCTGGGAAGCGACCGCGCGCTGGCGCGTCAGCCCCGGCTGAAGCTGCGCTTCGGATTCCCCGTGGCTGTGCAGGGAAGATCGGCAACACCCGCAACGACCGCGGGGCGCCAGGAGGCCAAGCGCAGGGACGTCTGGTCGAAAATAGCGTTACCCTCCTGGGTTTGAGCGAGTGGCCAACAAGATCGTTCCAACAATTGGCTCGACGGTGACACGGCACGGAACCGTTGATGCTGAATCGATCGGAGAATACGACGATGTCCAACGATGGAACGGATCCAGAAAGCCGCGGGGCTATCGAGCCTTCGGGGTCGCATCTCGACCCGCAGCCAGCGACGCTGAGTTCGCGATGCGCCGCCCGCCTTGTCGACGGTATGATCGTGTTACTTTTCGCGATCATTGTTCGTGCAGTAATTGACGTAGGACAAGGCCTTTACGTGACTGCGGCGGTGTTCGGTGTTATCACGTTCGCCTACTTCCTTGTCTACGAGTCGTCCCAGGGCAGTACTCTCGGTAAGAAACTTGTGGGGATCCGCGTCCTCGGCCCTGATTCGGCGCCACGCCCCACTTTGAGGCAGTCAGCCGTCCGTAATGCGTTCACACTGTTGTCTTCCATCCCCTACGTCGGTGCCCTCTTCAGCATCACCGCGTACCTTCTCATCGCATCGACCATCGCCAGCAACGCAAACAAGCAGGGCATTCACGACCGCCTCGCAGGTGGCACCCGCGTCGTGAGGGTGCGGAACCTCTCAACCTGACTGAGGCACCGTCGCGGGGCATTTACTGAGCGTCCTCCTCAAGATAGTCGGGTCGGTTCATCCACGAGAATTCAGGGATCTTCGGAGGTTGGCCACCTCCGAGCCGCGCCCGGCCACGAAGTGACGGCGGGTGAGCGCGCCGAATCAGGCCGATGCCGATAGCCGGGCCGTCGATCGCCGCGATCATGAGTTTGCGGCCACCGCCAGGCCGGCGGCTGAACCGACGACGCCCCGAAACCCGCGCCGGGGGTGCCGAACGAGCGAGCCTGCGCCGACATGTCCGTGTCACCGGAGAACGCGCGTTGCGCTTCTCAGCCGTCGAGGGTCAGAACCGCGACGCCGGTGTCGTCTACGTCGCCCGGACGGTAGTCGTGCTCACCCACCCATCTTCGGCGTTGGTCAGCTGAGAACCTCGGTGACACCCAGGGCGATGACGCACATCACCACCATCGCGGTGGTGACGGCGTAGACGGCCGTCGATGCGCGGCCCATCACGAACCGGCCCATCAGCGCGCGGTCGCGGCCGATCCCAATCATCGCGAACAGCAGCGGCACCAGCAGCACGGCGTTGAGCACCTGAGTGCCGACCAGGATGGTGACCAGCGGGGCATTGGGGGCCAGGACGATCGCCGCGCCGATGAACGTCACGATGCCGTAGGTCGTGTAGAACGTCCTGGCCTCGCGATAGGGGTCGTCGACGGCGGCTTCCAGTCCGGCGTACTCGCACACCGAATAGGCCGTCGACAGCGGCAGGATCGAGGCCGCCAGGAAGGCGGCGCCGATCAGCCCGACGGCGAACAGTGTCGAGGCGGCACTGCCGACGAGTGGCTTGAGGGCGATCGCCGCGTCGGCGGCGTCGGTGACGCTGCGCCCGTCGCGGTGCAGGGTCGCCGCGCAGGCCACCACCACGAAGAACCCGATCACGCCGGTGAGCGTCGCCCCGGTGACCACGTCGATGCGCTCCAGCGCCAGGTCCTCGGTCCGCAGCTTCTTGTCGACGGCGTAGGACTGCATGAACGACAGGCCCCACGGGGCCAGCGTGGTGCCCAGGGTGGCGGTGACGATCGCGATCGCCTGACCGGTCATCGGCATCGTGGGCACCAGCGTGCCGTGCAACGCGGCGCCCCAGTCGGGTTTGGCCATGAATCCCGATGCGATGTAGGCCAGGAACACCGTGGACAGCAGCAGCAGGAACTGTTCGACGCGCCGGAAGCTGCCCCGCAGCACCAGCAGCGACACGGTCACCGCCGCGACCGGCACGCTGAGGTAGCGGCTGATGCCGAACAGTTCGAATCCTGCTGCAATACCGGCGAATTCGGCGCACGTCGTGCCGATGTTGGCGACGACGAGTGCCGCGAGAACGGCGCCGCCGACGCCGACGCCGTAGCGCTGACGCACCAGTCCTATCAGACCCTGACCGGTGATCACGCCCATCTTCGCGGCCAGGGTGTGGAAGACGATCAGCGCGACGGTCGACAACAGCAGCACCCACAGCAGCTGGTAGCCGTGGTCGGCGCCGAGGACCGAGTAGGTGGTGATACCGGCCGGATCGTCATCGGAGAGTCCGGCCAGGAGGCCGGGTCCCACGACGGCGAGCAGGGCGCCCAACCTGGCGTTGCGGCCGCGCAGTTTCATGACGCCGGCCCGCTGCGATGGCGGCGGCGCGGCCAGACGTGCGAGCGCAGCAAGCCCCGCCCCGGTGCACGCGCCAGCAGTGCCCGCCACCGGCCCGCGTGCTCGGCTGGCATGGCCGCCACGATCCGGGCGGCGACTGGGCCGGGCATGGCCCGCAGGATTCGTTCACCGACCGACGGATGGGCGGCACGGACCACCTCGGCGGCCACGCCGGGGCCGGTCACGGCCAGGATCTCGGTGGCCGACTCGGTGTCCACCCGGCTGACCAACTCGGCCAGCCCGCGGGCGTCGAGATGGTGCACCGCCGACCGCGGCGTGCCGAGCTGGACGGCGTGGCCCCGCTCGGAGGTCAGGTGCAGATCCGACCACGCGACGATGTCCTCGCCGGATCGGATCAGGGCGGGCAACCGCAGCCGGCGGAGCACCCCGCCGAAGCCCACCTCCACGCCCAGCAGTTCGAGCCTCCCTTCGGAGGTGCGGGTCAGCACCACGTCGGCGACGCGGGCCAGCCGCTGACCGACCACGTCGACGACTTGGGTGTCCAGCACGTCACGCGCCAGCATGATCTCGTGCTCACCGAGGGCCTCGGTGACGTCGTCGACGCCGAAGCGTTCGCAGTCGGCCGCGTCGGCGGCCAACACCAGCTGGTTGCGGCCTATGTTGGCCACCGCGTCCCAGGGAACCAGCAGCGACGGGGCCCGCCCACGCTTGACCACAACCCGGTCGACCAGGTGCGGGCCGGACTCCTCGACCAGATCGGCGGTCAGGTCGGCGAGCCGGCCGATGACCCGACCGTCGGGGCCCAGAACATCCTGACCGGTGACCCGGCTGAGCAACAGCACTGTCGCAGCATGCCCCATTCGGCCACCGGTTCCGTACCGACCCGGTGAAATCGAGCCATGCGCGTCGATTGATGCAACCGCATCACGTTATGCTCGCGCCGCCTGAATGCTGCGGACTCGAGGATGGCGCCAGGTGGGATTTCGGGACCGACCCCGAATACCAGAAGAAGCTCGACTGGGTCGAGGAGTTCATGCGCACCGAACGAAATTGTCGACCGGTCCCGTTGGGCGCGTGGCCTGGCGGTCCGGTGGCCGGGCCGCTGAATACGTCCTCACCCTCCGGTGCGACGTCAAGAAGCCTGGGCAGCGCATGAGTCATGTTGCCACCACGCCTGATTCGACAAGGTCGGCGATCTCCTGCGCGCTCAGGCCGAGCCGCTCGGTCAGGACGGCGGCGGTGTCGTCACCCAAAGTCGGTGCGGGCTGGGCGGCAACGTGGGCGCCGTCGACCGACATCGGCAGGCCCGGCGCCAGATAGGTACCGATGCGCGGTTGGTCCAGGCTGGCGAACAGCGGGTTGGCGGTGACCCGCGGGTGCTCGACGACCTCTGCGAAGCTCAGGTAGCGGTCCCACAGCACCGAGCTGGCCGACAGGGCCGCGGTGATCTCCTCAGCGGTATGGCTGCGAAACCACGCTGCGAATAACCCGGAGAGCACGTCTCGGTGCTCGTAGCGCTGACCCTCGTCGGTGAAGTCTGCGTCGAGTGCTTCGGCAACGGCGGCAACCGCTTTCGCGGTCCTGGTGAGTTCGGCCAGATCTCGGAAGTGGCGTGCGGTCAGGGCCACGATCATGAACGAGACACCGTCGCTGCTGGTGAAGTTCTGGCCGTACTGGCCAAAGAGGCTGTTGCCCAGCCGCGGCCGCTGGGTCCCATTGACCATGACCTCGGTCAGGAAGCCGAGATTGGCCGCGGTCGCCAACGCGACATCGTCGAGGGGCAAGCGGATGCTGCTGCCCTTGCCGGTGGTATCGCGTCGGCGCAGGCCGGTCAGGATCGCCACCACGGCGTACAGACCGCAGCTGACGTCCCAGGCCGGCAGGACGTGATTGACGGGCTCGCGCTGCGCCGAGGGACCGGTGACGAGCGGAAAACCGGTGGCCGCGTTGACGGTGTAGTCCACACCGGTCGACCCGTCGGCGCGGCCGACGACCTCCAAGTGAATCAGGTCGGGGCGCTCGGCGCTGAGAGTCTCGTAGGAATGCCATTGGCGGCCAGCCACATTCGTGATCAGGATGCCACTGTCGGTGACGAGGCGCTGGATCACCCGCTGGCCCTGCGGAGAGCGCATGTCGGCGGCGACCGAGCGCTTGCCCTTGTTCAGCCCGGCCCAGTAGATGCTCTGCCCGGAATCGGTCAGCGGCCACCGGTGGTAGTCGGCCGCACCGCCGATCGGGTCGACCCGGATCACCTCAGCGCCGAGCTGAGCCAGCGTCATCCCGGCCAGCGGCACGGCCACGAAGCTGGAGATCTCGATGATGCGGACACCGGCCAGCGGCAGGTCAGGTTCAGAAGCCACGCGAAGAGTATGGCGGGCGGGTGTTCACGGCATTGCCTCGGCCATCGCGCGGATTGAAGTCGACGTGATGCGCCATCGCCGGTAGCGGTCGCGGTAGTCGACGTAAGCAGCGTAGTCGCCTGGGCGATCCGACCGCCTGGGCATGACCCCGACGAACTTACGAGCGAGATCACCAAGTGTGGCTTGGCGGCGAGACCGGTAATTGACGGTTATGCCACCGCGACCGGTACACCCAGGCAGACCAGCATCAGCAGCAGGAGAAACCACCCCGCGCCCTGCCAGATCGGCCAGACGCCTTCGGCCTTCCACACCCGGTAGGCCTGCACCAAGGCGCCGACGCCGCCGACGAAGAGAATGACCGGTACCAGTATCCCCGCGGTCAGCGAGCGCCAGACGACCGCCGCCGCGAACGCCACACCGGCCACCGCGACGACGGCCACAACGTAGGTGACTGCCGCCCGGAACATCCGCGGGTCATGCCAGCGCTTCTCGACGTCGTTGCTCGTCATAATTTCACCTCTCTCCCAGGGTAGACCTCGATAGACGACCGCGGCAGGGTTGACGTCCCAGGCCGCCGCGCGAGAACCCGGCTGAGGCGCAGCGTGCGCGGAGGTCAGTGAGAGGATCGGGCCATGCGTCTGCTGCTTCTCGCCGACACGCATGTCCCGAAGCGCGCCCGCGACCTACCCACCCAGGTGTGGCAGGAGGTGGAACGGTGCGACGTCGTCATCCACGCGGGCGACTGGGTGGAGTTGGGCCTGCACGATGCGCTGTCCGCCCGGTCGCGGCGCCTCATCGCGTGCTGGGGCAACAACGACGGACCGGACGTGCGTGCGCGACTTCCCGAACGGGCCGACGTGATACTGGACGGCTTGCGTTTCACCGTGGTCCACGAGACGGGCGCGGCATCGGGCCGCGAGGCCCGGATGGCCCAGCGCTATCCCGAGACCGACGTGCTGGTGTTCGGCCACAGCCACATCCCGTGGGACACCACCGCGCGGACAGGTCTTCGGCTGCTGAACCCGGGCTCCCCGACCGACCGCCGGCGCCAGCCGTTCTGCACGTACATGACAGCGGCCACTCGCGGTGGAGCCCTGCACGAGGTACGCCTGCATCAGATCGAGAAAAATTAGCTCTGCGACAGAGCTATTATGTGGTGTGGACACCCGCACCGATCTGGTCACCGAACTGTTTAGCACCATCGGCCGCTTCCGGCGCACGGTGCGCCGGTCGGGGCCCCGCGGTTTCGACCTGACCGGCGTCACCGAGTCGCAGGCCGAGCTGCTGGGCCTGGTCGGTCGCCAGCCCGGTATCTCGGTCAGCGCGGCCGCCGCCGAGCTGGGTTTGGCACCGAACACCGCCTCCACGCTGGTGTCGAAATTATCGGCCGATGGGTTGCTGGTCCGCACCGCCGACGCCGAAGACCGCCGCGTCGGCCGGCTGGCCCTGACCCCACCGGCTCAACGCCTGGCCGATGCGTCCCGTGCGGCCCGCCGGGCCGCGCTGGCCGAGGTCCTCGACGGCCTGGACCCCGAGGACGCCCGGGCGCTGGCCGCCGGATTGCGGGTGCTGGCCGACATCACCGAGGAGTTGCAGGAGAAGCGAACATGACGACACCCGCCATCGACTGCCGTCACCTCACCCACCGTTACGGCGACTTCACCGCGGTCGACGACTTCTCGCTGGAGGTGCAGACCGGTGAGACCCTCGGCCTGCTGGGGCCCAACGGAGCCGGGAAGACCACCGTCGTGCGGTTGCTGACGACGCTGGCGCCGATCCAGCGCGGCGAGGTGCGGATCTTCGGGCTCGACGCCCGTCGGGACACCATGGACATTCGGTACAACATCGGCTATGTCCCGCAACAACTTTCGATCGAGCCGGCGCTGACCGGAGAGCAGAACGTGGAGTGGTTCGCCCGGCTCTACGATGTCCCCCGCGCACAGCGGGCCCAGCGGGTTGCCGAGGCGCTCGAGGCGATGGCGTTGCTCGATGTCGCCGACCGGCTGGCGAATACGTACTCCGGCGGGATGGTGCGCCGGCTGGAGCTGGCGCAGGCACTGGTGACCCGGCCGTCGCTGCTGATTCTCGACGAGCCGACCGTGGGCCTGGATCCGATTGCCCGCGACGGGGTTTGGGGCCAGGTGCAGCGGATGCAACACGAGTTCGGCATGACAGTTCTGCTGACCACCCACTACATGGAGGAAGCCGACGTGCTGTGCGACCGGGTGGCTCTGATGCACCACGGCACGCTGCGGGCCGTCGGCACCCCCGCCGAACTCAAGGCCAAGGTGGGACCGGAGGCGACGCTGGAGGACGTGTTCCGTCATTACGCCGGATCCGGCCTGGTCGAGGACACGGCTCGGGCGGGGCTCGGGGAGATCCGGGCCGGGCGGAAGGCGGCACGTCATGCCGGTTGACTCGGCCCTCCCCCCCGGCATGCTCCGGGCGCCACGCGGCTGGCGGCGGGCAGGCAGCCTGCTGGGGCGGATGGAGACGTTCGCGTGGGTCGAGCTCCAGAAGCTGCGCCACGACCGCACCGAGCTGTTCACCCGGATGGTCCAGCCCGCCCTGTGGCTGCTGATCTTCGGCACCACGTTCAACCGGCTGCATGTCATCGACACCGGGCCGGTGCCGTACCTGGCGTTCCTGGCGCCCGGCATCATCGCCCAGTCGGCGCTGTTCATCTCGATCTTCTACGGCATCCAGATCATCTGGGACCGCGACGCAGGGATCCTGGCCAAGCTGATGGTCACCCCCTCGCCGGCCTCGGCGCTGGTGACCGGCAAGGCATTCGCCGCCGGAGTGCGTTCGGTGGCGCAGGTGGTCGGCGTGCTGGCGCTGGCCTACCTGATGGGCATTCACATGACTTACAACCCGCTGCGGATCCTGGCCGCGATGGGTGTGGTGATGCTCGGGTCGGCGTTCTTCGCGTGCCTGTCGATCACGCTGGCCGGGCTGGTGCGCAACCGGGACCGGTTGATGGGTATCGGCCAGGCGATCACCATGCCGCTGTTCTTCGCCTCCAACGCGCTGTACCCGGTGGCGGTGATGCCGGATTGGCTGCGCTGGCTGTCGCGGGTGAATCCGCTGAGCTACGAAGTGGATTCGCTGCGGCTGCTGCTGGTCGGTATCCCCTCGGCGCATCCGTGGCTCGACATCGCGGTGTTGGCGATCGCAGCGGTGGTGGGTATCGGGGCGGCGTCGGCACTGCTGCGTCGACTGGTCGGCTAGCCGGTTCGCGACAGTAACGCCGCGGCGGTCAGGCTGGCGATTTTCCGCCGTGCGGTTACTGTTGCAGTCGGCGGGCCAGCCCGGTGGCCCGGACCGCGCGGCGGTCGATCGCCGCCCGCAACTGCGCGGCCGTGCCCACCACCCGCACCTTGCTGCGGGCCCGGGTCACCGCGGTGTAGAGCAGCTCGCGGGTCAGCAACCGCGAATCCTCCGGCGGCAGCAGCACCGTCACCTCGGCGGCCTGACTGCCCTGACTCTTGTGGATCGTCATCGCGTGCATGGTCTCGACGTCGGCCAGCCTGCTGGTGGCGAATTCGGCCCGGCCCTCCGAGCCGGCGACCACGGCCCGCAGCGCGCCGTCGCGCAGAACCGTGATACCGGTGTCGCCGTTGTAGAGCTTGAGGCCGTAGTCGTTGGCGGTGATCAACAGCGGCCGGCCCACGTACCAGGACGCCCACAGCGGAGCATCGGTCTCCTCGGCGAGCCAGCGTTCGACCTGCCGGTTCCAGTACGCGATGCCGTACGGCCCGCGCCGGTGCGCGCACAACAGCCGGTGTTCCTCGAGGGTCGCCAACGCCGCCGGTCCGTTGCCGAGCACGGCCGCCTCCCGCAGGCGCAACGCCTGCGGGACCAGGATCTTGCGCAGGCAGTCGGCCGGCTCGTCGGTGTCCATCCACTCGACGTGGGCACCGCCGGCACCCAGAACATCCACCGCCAGCTCGGCGTCACCGTCCCGGATCGCCTGTGCCAGAGCACCGATCGACTCGCCGAAACGGTGCGACGTGACGAGCCGGGCGACGGGAGTGTCCGTGGTGGCGGCAAGCCCGTCGACCAGGTCGGCCAACACCGCACCCGCCTCCACCGAAGCCAGCTGGTCGGGATCGCCCACCAACAGCAGCCGCGAGTCGGGGCGTACCGCCTCGACCAGCCGGGCCATCATCGTCAACGACACCATCGAGGTCTCGTCGACGACGATCACGTCGTGCGGCAGCCGGTTGCCCCGGTGATGCCGAAACCGCGACGAGGTCTCCGGTAGCGAGCCGAGCAGGCGGTGCAAAGTCGTGGCCCGCAACGCCGGCAGCCGGTCACGGTCGACGGAGTCCAACTGGTCGACCTCCAGTTGCACCGCCTCCTGCAGCCGCGCCGCCGCCTTCCCGGTGGGCGCTGCCAACGCGATGCGCAGCGGGGGCTTGCCGTCGAGTTCGGACTGCTCTGCCAGCAGCGCGAGCAGACGCGCAACAGTGGTGGTCTTGCCGGTGCCCGGGCCTCCGGTGAGCACGGTCAGTCCCCGTGACAGGGCAACCTCGGCGGCCTGCCGCTGCTCCTCGAAGCCCGGCGGGAAAAGTCGTGTGATGTCGGGCAGTTCACCGGCGGGCCTGGCCGCAGCCAGCGCGAGAACGTCCCCGGCGACCTGCCGCTCCTCGAGCCAGTAGCGGTCGAAGTACAGCAGGCCCTCGTCAAGGTGCAGCACCGGTGGGGTGCCGAGCAGAGGACTGGCCGCGACCGCCGCCACCCACTGCTGCGGCGCGGGCCAGTCCAACTCGGGCATGGCGACCTGCGCCTGCAGCGTCGCCAGATCCACACACACCGAGCCGGCGCGCACAGCCCTGACGACGAATGCCACGGCAAGCGCCACCGTGTCGTCGGCGTCTCCGGCCAGCGATGTGAGCCGTTGTGCGACAAGCACATCGGCGGCTTCGACGACACCTGCGTCGTTGCTGGCCCGCAGCAAGCCGGTCGCCTCGGCCGCGCGGCGCCAGCTCGCAACGTCCACCTCGTCAAGGCTCATGCCGCCACCTTCCGGCCGTCGAGCAGTTCGGAGAGTTCGACCGCCAGAGCGGCGGGCGGCTGCCAGCTGAACACCCCGGCCGGCTGGCCGTCGGCAAGCGGCGTGTCGGGGCCGCACATGCCGCGCACGAAGAGATACAGCACGCCACCCAGATGCCGCGCCGGCTGGTAGCCCGGCTGCCGCCAGCGCAGGAACCGGTGCAGGACAACGCTGTACAGCAGCGCCTGCAGGGGATAGTCGGAATGCAGCATGGCCTCGGCCAGCCGGCGGCGATCGTAGTCCGCCGCGGTCAGCGGACGGTCCGGCTCACCGAGCCAGTTCGTCTTGTAGTCGACTACGAGGTAGCGGTATCCGTCGCCGTCGGGCACGCGCAACACCGCGTCGACGGAGCCGGTCAGGTAGCCCCGCAACGACTGGCCGCCCAGCGCCGTGCCGGTGAGCCGCTCCACATAGGGTGCCACCGGGTCACCGTCGGGAAGGTGTTTGGCCAGCAGCCGGCCGACGTCGGCGAGCCTGATGTCGGGGGCAGCCGAGCGCAGATCGCCGCCGGCGAGGGGGAATTCGAAGTCCATCTCACACAACCGGTCTGACAGCCCGATCTCACGCAAGGTCAGTCCGCCGGCCAGCGGGCCCAACGGCGTGTCGTGCATGGGCACCAAGGCTGCGGCCAGTTCGGCGGCGGCAACGTCGACCGGCCACCACACCGAGTGGCGCTCGATCTGTGCCTGCAGCTCGGCGGCCAGGTCGGTGGCGAGCGGGTCAGCGGTCTCCAGCACCGCGTGCACCAGCGTGCCGAACTTGGCTCCGGTCGGCAGGTCGGCCATCGGTGAGGGGATGTCCGCTCCGGCGGCGGGAGCCGTCACGGTCAGGTCGGCCACCTCGTCATCGAGTTCGACGACCTCAGGCTCACTGCCGAGCCCCGGGGTGTCGGCGCTCCGGATCAACCCTGAATACGACGTCCGGCGCCAGGACGTGTCGATCCCGCGGTGGAAATGCCGGACCGCCAGATCATGTCGCGCCGCAGGCAACGTCAGTTCCGTCTTCGGGGCGACGACCGACTCCTCGACGACGAGCCCACCCACCGTCTCCCATTCCCGCAGGAGTGCCATCGCGTCGGCGTCGTCGATCCGCTCCGGGTCACAGCGGTCCGGAACCGCTGATTCACCCGGACGCCTGCCGCGCAGCAGCCGCGACAGTCCGCCGTTGGGTTCATCCCAGGACGGCGCCCACCACGCCACGACCTGCGACTGGGCGCGGGTCATCGCGACGTAGGTCAGCCGCGTCTCTTCTCCGGCGGCTTCCCGCCTGCCGGCCGCCCGGGCCATCGCCAGCTCGGCACTGTGCTCGCCGCCGATATGCAGGCAGCGGCGACCCTGGTCGTGGAAGCGAACCAGATCCTCTTTCCGCACATACCGATTGAAGGTGAAGGGCAGGTACACGATCGGGAACTGCAGGCCCTTGCTGACCCACACCGTCATGATCTGCACCGCCGCCGAGTCGCTGTCGAGACGACGGTTGCGTTCGGCGGCCCCGGACCTCTCGTCGCGCTGGGTGCGCAACCAGTTGCGCAGCGCGGTCAGGCTGAAGTGCTCACGGTGCGCGACGTCGTGCAGGAGCTGGGTGACGTGAGCGAGGTCGGTCATGTTGCGTTCGCCGCCTGCCCAGGAGAGCACCCGCCTTCCCATCCCCGCCAACTGAGCGGCCTCGAACACCGCCGCCACACCGGCTTCGCGTGCGTGGTCGGCCCACTGACGCAGCGTCTCGGCGACCCGGTCGGTCAGCGCGTCACCGCCGTCGGCGAGGGTCTCGGCGGTTTCACCGAAGAACATCGTCGCGGCCGCGGCACGCACCAGGCCGGGCCGGTGCAACTGGTCGAAGGCCTCCAGCAGACACAGCCAGTCCTCGGCGGCCTGCGACTTCAGCACGTCGGTATCGCCGGTGTACACCGCCGGGATACCGGCCTCCGCCAGTGCGTCGAAACAGACGCGGGCGTCGGTGTGGCTCTCGGTGATGACGGCGATGTGGTGGGCCTGCAGGGGCTCTCCGGCGAACGTGGCGTCGCTGTCGAGCAGCACGCCGATGTCGGCGGCCAGATCCTTGGCGATGTACGGCCGCAGCACATCCATCTTGACCGTGCGGGTTCCGCTGAGGCCGAAGGTGTCTCGCGAGACCACGCGCAGGCGGAACGGATCGTTGCGGGGAGCGCCGGCCAGGCGGTGGCCTCGATGATGCGGCGTGACGTCTAGAACCTTGATGTCGGCGTCACCCAGCTCAGCACCGAGCAACACCGTTCGCAGCCGGTCCACCAGGACGGCATCGCTGCGCCAATTGACCCCCAGCGTGCGACGGTCACCGGCTGTCCGGGCGGCCTGCAGGTAGGTGAAGATGTCACCGCCACGGAATGCGTAGATGGCCTGCTTGGGATCGCCGATCAGGACCAGCGTGGAGCGACCACTGAAGGCGCGCTCGATGACCTGCCACTGCACCGGGTCGGTGTCCTGGAATTCGTCGACCATCACAACCGACCACCGCTGGTGCATGCGAGTGGCGGCGACCGAGTTCTCGGACTTCAAGGCGTCGGCCAGGCGGGTGAGCAGGTCGTCGTAGCTGAGAATCCCGCGCCGGCGTTTGCGTCTCTCGAGTTCGACCTGAACGTCGTTGCCGAAGCCCACCCGGATCGCCGGTTCGGAGCCGGCGGGCGCATCGAGCGGGCGAAGCTGCGTGCACGGGTTGGCGACGACCTCGCGAGCCAGTGCGAGCGCCTCGGCACGCGTCATCGGGGGCTCTTCGCGCTCCTGCCCGAAGTGCCGAAGGTACAGGTCGTCGACGATCTCGGCGACCAGGTCGTCGAGGCTTTCGGCCAGCGTGGCTCCGCCGTCGCTGTCACCTGCCACGCCAAGGGATTTCAGTACCAGGTGGCAGAACTGGTGCGTGGTGGCGATGGTGGCGGCGTCGAAGGAGGCCAGGGCATCGTGCAGTCGTTGACGACGGGTCCCGAGTTCGTCGGGGTCACCGGTGGTCAGGGCTCTCAGTACGCGGTTGTCACCGATGATTTCCGGATTGTCGAAGGCGTTCAACGCGTCGTGCAGCGCGCGCCGTACCCGTTCGCGCAACTCCTGGGTGGCGGCCCTGCCGAACGTGATCAGCAGCATCTCGTCGAGTCGGGCCCGTCCTTCTGCGACGTATCGGGTCACCAGCGCGGCGAGTGCGAAGGTCTTGCCCGTTCCGGCGCTGGCTTCCAGCACCGTCGTCGAACATTCCGCGGGCAGCGGTCCGAGCAGGTCGAAGGTGTCCATCAGATACCGTCCTCGGCCTGCAGCAGCGGCCCCCACAGCCGCACGGCAAAGGCACCCAGCCGGCAGGTCTCGCCCTCGGCCTCCTCGCCGGGCCGAACCGGCGTCAGCAGCTCATCCAAGTCGGGCTCGCGGCCCCAGACCCGTGCGATGGCACGGTCGTCGCGCTCGTACCGCCACTTCGACCATGCTTCGTTTCTGGGGTCCTGCCGGCTATGTCGTGCTGCCGCCCAGGCATGGGAGGTCTTGATGGGCAACGGAATCGGCTCGCGACGGCCGGCGTCGTAGGTCGCTACCAGGTCGCGCAGCACGGTCACCGGATCCTGCAGCGGCGGGCCGAGCACCCGTTCCGCGACGCCCCTGCGTCTCCGCTGCCGACCGATACACACCGCCGACCAGGACCCGGGCCGGGCTGCCGCCAAGGCCACCAACGGGATCCACGCCTTGAGCAGATGCTGGGCGTCGAGTTTGGAGTAGGTGACCTCGACGAGGCGGTTACCGAAAACGGGTGAGACAGTTCCGGTCAGACGGCGTCCGGCGCCGAGGTCGACATCGACGTCGTAGGCCTGCGGGGTGCCGGTTCGATAGGACAGCGCTGCGCGCGCGAGTTCGCTTGCCTGGTCGCGCAACTCGTTGGCTTTGCGCCACCCCAGCCGGCCCGGCGGCAGTGAACCTCGTCGCCACTCGGCCTGCCCGGCCCGCTCGGGGTCCATGCCGGCCATCATGTCCATGAGCAGACGCTGGCCCACCGTCCACTCTTGCAGGTTGTCGATCTCGACCGGCATCGCGTCGTCGACACCGTCCACTTCCCACGGCAGGGTGAAGTCCAGCGCCGTGAAGAAGCCCTTGACCGGATTGGCGAAGAACCTCGACAACTCCTGCAGTGTCACGTCATCGGGCGGCGGCTGGGGCAGTGGGTGCGACACCAGGTCCGGTCGTTCGGGGCGCGGGCCGCCGCTGACGGAGGCCGCACTGAGCGCACTGGTGTCGAAGGTGAATGGTTCGCCTGGCACCCCCAGTGCACCCGGCGTCACATTGCGAATATCGAAGGGCTGCAACGGGTGACGCACCACGACCTGGTCCTGGCAGATCGGCTCGCCGACGGTGCGGTCCAGCGCGTCGAGGAGTTCGGCCAGCGGCACGGCGGGCGGCCGCGGGTGGCCGGAGTACTCGTTGGCCCCGGTGTAGGTGACGACGAGCTTGTCGGTGGCGGCACAGACCGCGTCGAGCAGCAGCTGGCGGTCCTCCGACCGGATGTCACGCTCACCGGTCATCGGGGTGCGTGCCAGCGCGTCGTCACCGTCGACCGCGCCGATCCGCGGGAAGACCGTGTCGTCCAAGCCGACGAGGCACACCACCCGATGCGGCACCGAACGCATCGGCACCATGGTGCACACCGTGAGGGTGCCGGTGCGGAAGTTGGCCCGAGTCGGGCGCCCCGCAAGGTGTCGGCTCAGCAGGGCCACAACGTCGGGCAGCCGCATCACGGTGGCCTCAGCCTGCGGGCGGGCCAGGATCTCGCCGAACTCGCGTCGGAGCTGACTGGTCTGCCAGGCATCCTCACCGGAGGTCTCGGTGAGACTGGCGACGCCTTGGCCGAGCGCTGTCAGCCACTGCGCCAAGGGTTTTGCGCCGCTGAGCAATTCGACCACCGACTGCAGGCGGTTGACGAACTCGGCGAGCCGCCCGGCGAGTTCCACACTGTTGCTGCCGACATCGTCGAGAGGCAGCGTAACGTCGAGCCAGGCCTTCGAGTCGTCGGACATGGCGACTCCGGCCAGCACCCGGTCGATGCCGAAGCGCCAGGTGTTCTGGATGAACGGGATGCCGTACGGCGCGCGGTGTTCGGCGTCGAAGCCCCACCGGATGTTGGCCTGGCGAACCCATCGAGTGATGTTCTCAAGGTCGTCGTCGGTGAAGCCGAAGCGTGCCCGCACCGGCGGCGCGTGCGCGATGTCGAGCACCTCGGTTGCGGTGACCCGGCTACCGGCCAGCGTGAGCAGCTGGGACGCTACCGCCAGCAGCGGGTTGGTCTGGACCAGAGACCGGTCGGCCAGCCGCACCCGCAACTTGTGGGCCGGATGCGCGCCCGGGACCACCTCACCCAGGCCGAAGTCGGCGGCGATCAGCGGAGCGTAGGTTTCGATGTCCGGGCACATCACCAGGATGTCGCGGGGCTCCAGCGTCTCGTCGTCGGCGAGCAGGCCCAAGAGCACCTCACGCAGCACGTCGATCTGGCGGGCGGGGCCGTGGCAGCTGTGCACCTGCACCGAGCGGTCGTCGCTGCGCAGCGAGCGGCCCTGCGGGCGTACCGCATTCGCGGCGACGTCGGACTGCAGCCAGCCCAGCAGGGTGTCGGGCCGCTCACCGCCGCCCAGGAACTCGTCGGTGGCCACCGTGGCGGGCAGATTGCGCTGCAGCTCGCGCAGATCGCGGCCCAGGGTGGCCAGCAGCGGATGGCCGACGGCGCGGTGGCTGACGTCCTCGCGGCGCGGGATCGCGCCGTGCAGATGCTCCAGCGCCGTCCACAATTCAGCACTGGGATGCGGCAGCCACAGGTGCACCTCGTGGTGGACGGCCAGCGCCTCGAGCAGTTCGATGTCGGTGCTCGCCAGCCGGGTGTGGCCGAACAGCGATAACCTGGCGGGCAGGTCCGCCCCGGATTCGTGGTGCAGGGCAACGGTTTTCGCATGTCGCACGTGGGGCGGGTCGATGGCCATCTTCGCCACCAGCGCGCGCCACAGGTGCGGCTGCCAGCGCAGGTCGGTGTCAAGATCGTCGGCGGCGCCGTCGAGCCAGTCGACCAGCAGTTGCGGACGCTGGCGGGCGTAGGAGGCGAACAAGCCGGCGAGCCGGCGAGCCACGGCATAGCGCCGGCCTTGCCGCAATTCCTTCTCCTCACCGGTCACGAAGTGCCCGAGGTGGGCGGCCAGGGTGTGACACCAGCTCGCGTCGAGGATGGCGTCGATGACCTCGAGCAGCGGCCAGACCATAGCGTCGGGTGACCACGGGTCGTCGTCGCGGGTGCCGGTGATCTCGGCGATGAGCGAGCCCGGCGACCGGAACGACACCCCCGCGCACACGCCGTCCGCCCCGCCGCCCCGGCCCAGGATGTGGGACAGCCGCTGGCTGAGCCAGCGCTCTATCCCGCGGGCGGGCACCACCACGAGTTCCTCGGCGAACGGGTCGGGTTGCGGAGTGGCCAGCAACGTCCCTAACCCGTCCGCGAGCATGTCGGTGCGTTCGGCGCGATGTACGTGCAGGGCCATAGCGGACAACCGTAGACCGGGTCCCCGACACCAGACCTCTGGCGCTGATCAGCTGGCGCCGCCGTCGACGCTGAGGGACAACCTGTCGCGCCGCTCAGTTCCGGTGTGCTGCGGGCAACGTCAGCGTGAACGTCGACCCCTCGCCGGGTGTCGACGTGACCGTGACGTCACCGCCGTGCGCGTTGGCGATCTCGCGCACCAAGGCCAGGCCGATGCCGTAGGACTCCCGGCCTTCGCGGGTGGTGTGCTCGCTGCCATGGGAGAAGCGGGTGAACAACGTCGCCATGGTCTCGGCGTCGATGCCCACGCCGTCGTCGGCCACGGCGGCAAGCACTTTCGCGCCGTCACGCCGCACACGCAGCTCCACCGTGCCACCCCGGTGCTCGTGGCCGAGCGCATTGTCCACCAGTGACGTCAGCGCCCGGCGCAGTGCTGCCGCCGAACCGGCGACGTCGAATACGCCTTCGCCGCTCGGTGTTTCGCACACATAGTTCAACGTGACCCCCAGCGAATTCGCATAGGACGCCATACTGTCGCGGACTGCAGCCCCGACAGCCGCCAGATCGACCCGGTCACGCGGCGGCCTTCCCGCGGTCATCGTCGCCGACGCCAGCAGGTCATCCACGATGTCTCCCAGTGCGCGGGTGTCGGCGACCAGCGCGTCGACATCCTTCTGCACGGTGTCCTCATCGGCCGTCCCGACCCGGTGGGCCAGCATCTGGGCCCTGGTGTGCAGCACCGTCAACGGTGCCCGCAGCTCGTGCGAGGCGTCGGCCACGAAGCGCCGCTGCAACGCCAGCGCCTGCGCCAGCGGCCGCACCGATCGCCGGGTGAACAATGCCACCACCGCGATGGAGGCCATAATGCCCGTCAGTTCGGCGAACGCAAGCGAGATCAGCAGCCGGTTGCGAGCCGCCTGGTAGGGCGCCAGGTCGATCATCGCCACCACCCGGCCCTCGGGCCGGTCCACCGCCAATGCGCGGAAATGCCGCCCCTCGGCGCGGATGTCGCTGAAACCGCTCGGGCCGGTCAGCAGCGGAACACCGGGCTGCCCGCCGTCGCTCACCGAGATCTCGCCGTCGGTCTCCCAGATGGCCAGCTCCATGCCCGGCGGCGGGTCGTTGGTGTCGTCGACGACCATGGCCACGCTCTGCAGCTCAGCATCGATCTGGCGGCGCTGGGTCCGCACATAGACCCCGAACACCACACCCCCGACCAGCAGCAGCACAAGCGCCAGTGCGGCCGACGCCTGGAACGCCACCACCCGACCGGCCTTCTTCACCACGGCAAGGTCACCGGGTGGTGTGCCCTCGGATTCCTTGTGGTGCGACAACATTGGGCTCACTCCAGCCCGAATTGGTAACCGGTGCCGTGCACCGTGCGGACCACCTGCTTGCCCAGCTTGCGGCGCAGGTAGTGCACGTAGAGGTCGACGGTTCCGCCGGACTCCGCGCCGTCGAACACCGACTCGAGCAGTTGCGCGCGGCTGAACACCCGCTTCGGTGCGGCCATCAAGGTGGCGAGCAGCGCGGCCTCGCGCTCGGAGAGCTCGACCTCGATTTCCCCCGGCGTGGCGCCGGACACCCGCCGGCTCACCCGGTCCAGCGCCAAGCCGCCGGCACGGACCACCCCGGTGTTGTCGGTGCGGCGCACCAGCGCGCGCACCCGGGCCAGCAGCTCGGGGATGTCGAACGGCTTGACCAGGTAGTCCTGCGCGCCGGCGTCGAGACCCTCCACGCGGTCCTCCACCGCCCCGCGTGCGGTCAGGATCAGCGCAGGCGTGGTGATACCTCTGGACCGCAGCAGCGCCACCAGCTCGGCCCCGTCCATCACGGGCAATCCGCGGTCGACGATCATCGCGTCGTAACGCACCGTCAGACCGCGGTGCATGCCCTGCTGACCGTCGTAGGCGGTGTCCACCAGATAGCCCTCATCGGCGAACAGCTGGGCGAGCATCCCGCTGAGCACCCGGTCGTCCTCGACGACCAGCAACGCGGGTCCGGCCTGTGGCGTTGACACGTACAGAGAGTGCCACGGGCACTGCACTCACCGCCCGCAACGGCGATTCTTACAGCACTCAAAGAACAGGCCGTCAGCCTGGACGACATGTCGTCGACGTTGGTCAGCCCCGGCCAGGCGCAGTGGAGCCGGTGGAGCACCGACATGCACCTGCTGGTGACCCGGCCGGCCGCGCTGGCCGAGGCACGGGCCGTCGTCGACGCCGAGCTCGACGCCGTCGAGATTGCCGCGTCACGGTTCCGGCCCGACTCGGAGATCTGTGCGCTGGCCGCCGCCGACGGGGCCCGCACGCCCGTCAGCCCGGTGCTGGCCGACCTCCTCGAGGCCGCGCTGGCCGCGGCCAGCCTCACCGACGGCGACGTCGACCCGACCGTCGGCTCGGCACTGATCGCGCTGGGCTACGACCGCGACATCGACCAGCTCGACCCGGCTCACCCGCGGGTGGCGTCGGTCAGCATTCGGTCGGATTGGTCGATGGTCGAGTTCGACGGCCGCAGCGTACGCCTGCCCGCCGGTGTGCTGCTCGATCTGGGTGCCACCGCCAAGGCCGTCGCCGCCGACCGCGGCGCGAAGCTGGTCTACGAACGCACCGGCAGCGGTGTGCTGGTCAACCTCGGCGGAGACGTCGCCACGGTGGGTCCGACCCCCGAGGGCGGCTGGCGGGTCCTCGTCCAGGACACCGACGACGACCCGGCCAGCCACGTCGTGCTGGGTGACGGGGCGGGCCTGGCCACCTCGAGCACCTGCCGCCGGCGCTGGTGGCGCGACGGCGATATCGTGCATCACATCATCGACCCCCGCACCGGCCAGTCGGCCGACCCGGTGTGGCGCAGCGTCAGCATCGCGGCCAGTAATTGCCTGGCCGCCAACACCATCAGCACCGCGGCGATCATCCGGGGCCGCCGCGCTCCGGATTGGGTCGCCGCACTTGGCGTTCCGGCCCGATTCGTCGACCGCGCCGGCGAGGTCCGCATTCAGGGAGGGTGGCCGCAGACATGAACAAGGACAAGGTCAAGACCACGGGCCGGCTGCACATCGACTGGACACGGTGCGACGGTCGCGGGCTGTGCACCGAGCTGCTGCCCGACGTGTTCACCCGTGACGACTGGGGATACCCGTTGGCGCGCAGCGGAGATCACGAGCCGGCGGTCCCGGCCGAGTCGGCGAAGTACGCGAAGGCCGCGGTCAAGCGCTGCCCGCGGCTGGCGCTGCGCCTGCTCGGCGACTGATGCTCCGCGGCCTCAGCCCACCAGGCGGGCGATGGAGCGCAGCGGGATGTGCAGCCAGCTGGGCCGGTGCCGCGCCTCGTAGGCCGCCTCGTAGACGGCCTTGTCCAGCTCGTATGCCGCCAGCACCGCGGAGTGATCACGCGGGTCGCTCTCGGCCTCCGCGGTGTACCCGTCGCAGAACGAGGCGCAGTTGCGGTCCACCCACTCCTTGGCCCTCGCCGCCAGCTGGCGGTCGCCGGTCTGGTCGACCAGCTGCTGGTAGGCCGCGTACTCGAAGGACCGCAGCATCCCGGCGACGTCCCGCAGCGGGGAGTCCGGCTCTCGCCGCTCGGCCGGCGGATGGCCGGGCTCACCCTCGAAGTCGATCAGCAGCCAGCGTTCCGGTGTCCGCAACACCTGGCCCAGGTGCAGATCGCCGTGCACCCGCTGCACCGTGACCGGTTCGTCGGCCAGCTTTGCGTAGCGCTCCTCGATCGCGGGTACGTAGTCGGTGAGCTCGGGAACCGCCGCCGCCGCGGCGGCCAGCCGCTCACGCATCGCCTCCACACCGAGCATCGCCGTCGAGGTGCCCAGCTCGTGGGCCAAGGTGGCGTGCACGGAGGCGACCGCCTCGCCGAGCCGGTAGGCCTCGCCGGCGAAGTCGCCGCCCACCTCGTGGGCGTACAGGTCACCCTCGGCGTACAGGTCGCGGGTACTCGCGGTCGCCATGTCCCAGCCCTCGGCGGAGTTGGCCGCATAGGCCGTGACCATCCCCAGCGGGCACGGCTCGCCGTCGAAGCTGGTGTCGAACGTCCCCAGCAACCGCGCGACGTGCGGATTGCCGGCCCGCCCCAGCACCCGATTGAGCTCGATGTCGGGATTCACTCCGCACGCTACCCGGCGGAACAGTTTGAGGATCGCCTCCTCACCGAACACCACGCTGGTGTTGCTCTGTTCGGCGTCGGAGACCCGCGGCGCCGACTCCAGCGGCAGCTCCACGTCGGGCTCCTTGCTGAACGTGACGTCGCCGATGGTGGCCGACGAGTCGATGAGCGACAGCAGGAACTGCACGGCCGACGGATCGTACAGCCCGTCGTAGGCGGTGTGATCGCCGGCCGCACCGATCGTCGCGACCGTGCCGTATTCCGAGAGCGGGGCCGAATCCCATTGCACCAGAACCTGGTAACGCTCCGCCGAGCCGTCCTGGTAGGAGGCGTCGACGAGCATGAGGTCCAGCCCGTCGCGCAACGGAACCGTCACTGCCGGCTGGGCCGACGTCAACGTGCGGCCACGGCCGGCATACCAGCGTTGCGCAGGCAGCCAGTCGCTCCACGGAAGGTTCTGCGGCGAACTCATTGCTTCTCCTCCGAGGGGCACAGCCGAAACCAGTAGAACCCGTGCCCCGGCAGCGTCAGCAGGTAGGGCAGCTGGCCGATCCGGGGGAACGCCACGTGCCCCGTCAGTTCCACAGGAGTGTAGGAAGTCCAATGCTGCAGGTTCAATTCGATCGGCTGCGGGAAACGCGACAAATTGTTCACACACAGCACGGTGTCGCCGCCGTCGGGCTCGCGCACGTAGGTCAGCACCGACGGGTTCGACCCGCTGAGCTCGCGGAACGTTCCGACGGCGAAGGCGTCGTAGCGGCGCCGCACCGCCAGCATGGTGCGTGTCCAGTTCAACAACGAGGTCGAACTGTCACGCTGCGCTTCGACGTTGACCGATTGGTAGCCGTAGATCGGGTCCTGGTTCGGCGGCAGGTGCAGCCGCCCGGGATTGGCGGTGGAGAAGCCGGCGTTGCGGTCCGGCGTCCACTGCATCGGTGTGCGCACACCGTCGCGGTCGCCGAGCCAGATGATGTCGCCCATGCCGATCTCGTCACCGTAGTACAACACCGGTGAGCCGGGCAACGACAGCAGCATCGCGGTGAACAGCTCGATCTGGTTGCGGTCGTTCTCCAGCAGCGGGGCCAGCCGACGCCGGATCCCCACGTTGGCCTTCATCCGCGGGTCCTTGGCGTACTCGGCGTACATGTAGTCACGCTCGTCGTCGGTGACCATCTCCAGCGTCAGCTCGTCATGGTTGCGCAGGAAGATGCCCCACTGCGCCATGTCGGGGATCTGCGGGGTCTGCGCCAGGATCTCCGAGATGGGGAAGCGCGATTCGCGGCGCACCGCCATGAAGATGCGCGGCATCAGCGGGAAGTGGAACGCCATGTGGCATTCGTCGCCGCCGGTGGCCGGGTCGCCGAAGTACTCGACGACGTCGGCCGGCCACTGGTTGGCCTCGGCCAGCAGCACCCGGCCGGGGCACTCGTCGTCGATCACCTTGCGGCAGTGCTTGAGGAAGGCGTGCGTCTCGGGCAGGTTCTCGCAGTTGGTGCCCTCCCGTTCGAACAGGTAGGGAACTGCGTCGAGACGGAAGCCGTCGATGCCCAGGTCCAGCCAGAACCGCAGGACGTCGATCATCGCCTCCTGCACTGCGGGGTTGTCGTAGTTCAGGTCGGGCTGATGCGAGAAGAACCGGTGCCAGTAGAACTGCTTTCGCACCGGGTCGAACGTCCAGTTGGACTCCTCAGTGTCGATGAAAATGATCCGCGCGTCGATGTAGCGCTGGCTGGTGTCGCTCCACACGTAGAAGTCGCCGTAGGGCCCGTCGGGGTCGCGCCGCGACTCCTGGAACCACGGGTGGGAGTCGGAGGTGTGGTTCATCACCAGGTCGGTGATGATGCGGATGCCGCGCCGGTGGGCGGCGTCGAGCAGGGCAACGAAGTCGTCGACGGTACCGAACTCGGGCAGCACCCGGTAGAAGTCGCGGATGTCGTAGCCGCCGTCGCGCAGCGGCGAGTCGTAGAACGGCGGCAGCCACAGACAGTCGACGCCCAGCCATTGCAGGTAGTCGAGTTGCTCGATGAGCCCACGCAGGTCGCCCACCCCGTCGGCGTTCGAGTCGTAGAAGGCGCGCACCAGCACCTCGTAGAACACCGCGCTCTTGAACCAGGTCCGGTCGGCAGGCAACGCCTGCGCCTGCCCGAAGTCGCCGGCAGTCGGGTGCTCGACGACACCGTCCTCGACGTGGCTGCCCTCTGCCGGGTCGCTGCTCAACTCCATCTAGGTTCCACTAGGTTCCACTACCCCGCACCGGCCGAAGCGAATCGTCGTCAGACACCGTCGTCTGCCCACCGTTGTAGTGCGACGGCGCCCACGCGGCAACCGGTGGCTGAAAACCGTTGTCGCCGTCGATTTTCAGTCGCGGATGCGCAGGACAACCTTGCCTTTGGCGGTTCGGTTCTCCAGTGCTGCCACCGCCGCACCCGCCTGCTCGAAGGAATAGACCTCCGGTTGCGGCGCGGGCAGCCTGCCCGACTTCAGCAACGCGGCTAGCCCGTTCCACTGCTCGGTCAGCGCGCCCGGATGCGTCATGGTCCAGGCACCCCAGCCGACGCCGACCACGTCGATGTTGTTGAGCAGCAGCCGGTTGACCTTGACCGTCGGGATCTCCCCGCCGGTGAAGCCGACCACCAGCAGCCGTCCGCCCGGCGCGAGGGAACGCAGCGAGTCGGTGAACCGGTCGCCGCCGACCGGGTCCATGACGATGTCGACGCCCTTGCCGCCGGTGAGTTCGGCAACCGCGTCCTTGAAACCGTCGGCCAGCACGACGTCGGTGGCACCGTTGGCGCTGGCCACCTCCGCCTTGTCCTCGGTGCTGACGACGGCGATCACCCGGCTGGCCCCCAGGGCAGGTGCGAGTCGCAGCGTCGACGTCCCGATGCCACCTGCCGCGCCGTGCACCAGCACCGTCTCGCCTTCGGCCAGCCGGCCGCGGACTGTCAGCGCGAAGTACACCGTGAGGTCGTTGAACAACAGGCCGGCACCGGCCTCGAAGCTGACGTTGTCGGGCAGCGGGAAGGCCCGCTCCTCGGTCAATACCACCGTCTCGGCCATCGCGCCGGTGATCATCGTCAGGCCCGCGACCCGGTCACCCGGCTTCACCGCCGAGCCTGCCGGAGCCGTGCGCACCACACCGGCGATCTCGGCGCCCAGGGTGAACGGGAGCTCCGGCTTGTACTGGTAGAGGCCGCGGGTGAGCAACGCGTCGGGAAAGGCCACCCCGGCGGCGTGGACGTCGACCACGATTCCGCCGTCGGCGGCCGGTTCGTCGATGTCGACGAGCTGCACCGCCTCCGGTCCACTGAGCTCGGTCACCCTGATCGCGCGCATCGCACCTCCACACTCACTTGACCGAGTGACCAGTGTGTCACGCCCCGGGTAACTCGATATCGAGCAGTTCGACCTGTAGTTCGCAGCGCGGGGTCGAGTAGGTGACGGTCTCACCGGCCCGGCGGCCGAACAGCGCCAGACCCAGCGGGCTGTCCGCGGTCAGCGTGCTGTCCTCCTCGCCGGCCGGGGTCTCCTCGAGGTAGTGGATCACCCGCATCCGCACCGGCTCGTCGCCGGGGAAGCGCAGCGTGACCTCGGTGCCGTTGGGCAGCTGACCCGGTACGTCGGCGTTGCCGCCGGCCAGCAGCCACGCCAGCCGGCTGATCTGCTCGTCGATACCGGCCAGATCCTCGGCGCGTTGCAGGGCGTCGGCGGCGTCACCGCGGTCACCGCCGGTGCCGGCGTCACCTTGCAGCTCGGCCCGCATCGCATCGCGGCGCCGGCGCAGGTCGGCCAGCTCCGCCTCGATGCGGTGGCGTTCCTGCTCGGCGAAGTTCGTCTCGCTCATGCCCGACAACGTACCTGCGTGGTGCGCCGGGAATGCCGGGTTTGTTTGGGCCGCTCCGCTGGACGCGATGCGCGCTTTTCCCGGCCGAACTCGGCGCGTCGGACTAATCGCGGTTGAGCGTCGCCTCCTCGAGGTCAAGACCGTGCAACACCGAGCGCAGCACCTCGTCGTCGATGCGCCCGCCGTCACGTTCGGCGATGAACGCCGCGCGTTCGGCGTCCAGCATCGCCAGCCGCAACCTGCGGAACACCACCGTCGGGCTCTCGCCGATGTCCTCGTCACGGCACAACCGCTCCCAGGCGGAGTCGCGGCGCCGCGTGTTCCAGCCGCGCAGCACCTGGGCGGCCCGCTCATGCACATCGGAAGGACCACCGGCGTGCTGCATGGCCAGTAGCTGGTCGAGGCGGTCGGCTGCCGCCCGCGCAGCGATGTCCTGCGCGGCGGCCTCGGCGAGAATATCGGTACGCGCTTCGTCGCCTTGCACGCCCAGCACCCGGATCAGCCACGGCAGCGTCAGACCTTGCAGCAGCAACGTTCCGATCACCACGACGAACGTCAGGAACACCAGTTGCGCCCGCCCGGGGAACGGCGCACCCGACATCGTCGTCAACGGAACGGCGAACGCGGCCGCTAGCGAAACCACCCCTCGCATGCCTGCCCACGCAACGACGAACATCTGCGCGCAGCCGGGCGCGGGTTGACGCTCGCGAACGCGGGCGAACAGCAACCGCGGCAGATACGCGAACGTGTAGAGCCACACGATCCGGACCCCGATCACGGTCGCCAGCACCGCCGCCGAGGAGATCGCCACGACCGAGGCCGGCATCCCCACCGTGTCGCTGACGACCCTGCGCAGTTGCAGGCCGATCAGCAGGAACGCGAACGACTCCAGCACCAGCTGCATCGCCTTCCAGACCGCCTTGTCCTGCAGCCGGGTGGCGTAGCCGGCCCGGGTGGACCGATGCCCGAGAATGAGCACAGCGACGACGACGGCGAGCACCCCTGAGCCATGGATCTCCTCGGCCACCTGGTAGATCAAGAACGGTGCGACCAGGCCGATAGCGCTCTCCACCATCGGGTCCTTCAGCCGTGACCTGATGTAGACGATGACCGCGCCCAGGACGCCGCCGACCGCGAACCCACCGGCCACTGCCAGCACGAGGGTGGCCAACGGGCGACCCCAGCTCTCAGCGGTGCCGACCGCCGCGGCCAGCACGACCTTGTAGACCGTCAGCGCCGTCGCGTCGTTGAGCAGGCTCTCCCCGCCCAGCAGCGTCATGATCCGCCGCGGCAGCCCGAGCCGGCGCCCGACCGCGGTGGCCGACACCGCGTCCGGCGGGGCCACGATCGCGCCCAGCGTGAGCGCGCCCGCCACCGTCAGCTCGGGCGCCGTCTTGTATGCGACAAACCCGACCGCGAATGTGGTCGCCAGGGGCAGCCCGATCGCCAGCAGCCCGATCGTACGAACGTTTCGGCGCAGCGCGAAATACGAGCTCTCCAACCCCGCCGACCACAGCAGCGGCGGCAGGATGGCGAACAGCACCAGATGGGGTTCGAGCTTGATCTCGGGAAACCCCGGGATCAAGTCGGCCACCAGCCCCGCCAGCACCAGCGCCAACGGCGCCGATACCTTGTAGTGCCGGAACACCGCCGACAGCAGCACCGCGGCAACCAGTACCGCCAACAGCGAGGCAATCACGTCCCCAGACCTCCTTTCGGTCCTCGGCTGGCCGCCCGCCCGATCCGCAACCAGCATGCAACGTTTTCGATCAGGCACGCCAACGCGTGCCCCTCGGGCTGATCAATCCCACAAGGAACCAGACCGCTGGCGCTCTGCGCGGTGCGGCAGCCACGGGAACCGGCAATCACTGGTGGTATCAGCGCATTTCGGCAGACTCTCCCCTTGTCTCAGAATGCCGCAGTAGTCTTGCGCCGGGGAGCTAGAGCGGATCACCCGAGGAGAAGCACAGATGACTGTCAGCGGCGAGCGACAGGCCCTGCGGGAATTCGGCGACGAGCGCGGCTGGAGCCGCCGGGAAGCCGACCGGGCCGACGTCTACACCCGAGACAAGGTCCGCGTCCGGGTGATCTGGCGGGGGGACGAGGCCATCAGCGGCGCGTCGTTCTTCGACGACGAGATGTACGAGTCCTACACGCGGGCTCTGGACAAGGTTCGCGCCTGGCTCATGCGCTAGTTCCCAGCAGCGCAATAGCGGCGCCGTCCGGCGCGACGTGCGCGCCCGGCCGACGATGTCGACATCTCCGACTTCACCGCCTGTACACACCGCCTTTCCGTTGTGTGCCCATCGCACTTCCGGGTCGGCGTTAAAGTTGGAGGTCATGTCGGACATCGGGTTCGCCCGCTTTGTCGCCATCGGCGACAGTCAGACCGAGGGCCTGTGGGACGGGGATGACGCCTCTGGCGTGATCGGATTCGCGGATCGGCTCGCCGTCCTGCTCGACTCGCTCTACCCCGGCCTGATGTACGCCAACCTCGCCATCCGGGGCCGCCGGATCGTCGATGTGCTCGACGACCAACTGCCGAAGGCATTGGCGATGCAACCCGACCTGGTGACGGTGTGCATCGGGATGAACGACGTGACTCGGCCCGGCCGGGCATTCAGCGCGGCGCTGGCCGATCTCGACGAGGTCTACGCGCAGTTGGCGGCCTCCGATGTCACCGTGGTGACGACGACGTTCCCGGACGTGGCCAAGATGCTGCCGGTGGGCCGGCTCATCGGATCACGCGTGCTGCAGATCAACGGGGTGATCCGCAATGCAGCCCACCGGCACGGCTTCGGCCTGGTCGACCTGTACAACGCGCCGTCGATGAGTGAGTCGCAGACCTGGAGTCACGACCGCATGCACGCCTCTTCGCTGGGCCATCGGCTGTTCACCGAGGCGGCCGCCGAGGCTCTCGGACTGCAGGGCAGCAGCAACGACTGGACCCTGGCCACCGGCGATGCCGATGATGCCGGTTTCTGGCAGCGCGGCTACGCACAGGTGCAGTGGACCCACGGGCTGCTGATCCCCTGGGTGTGGCGGCACCTGCGCGGGCGGTCCTCGGGTGATGGCCTGGACCCAAAATACCCCGTGCTGCAACCGGTTTCCAACCGGGAGCGACTGCCGCACCACACCGCCTGACCGTCGTCCGCCGCGCGCCCAACCCGACCAGTGACTGTGATGCAGATCACTGTGGACGCCCGGTTCTCTGTTGCTAGTCACTGGCGGACGTTTGGCCGAAAGCTGGGGCACGCGACGTCTGCGTGGGATAGTGGCAACTGCTGCACTGATCATGCATGAGCGGAGGGGAACTCCAGTGCTTGTCCGAGGCGTCGGCCCCAAGAAAGCGAGCCCCCAGACCTCCGCGTGCCGCCGATGAGTGCGGAAAAGGGCGGAGCCGTCTCGGAGTGGTGGCACGAGAAAACCCGGCACTGGCAGTTCCATCCGCCGATCAAGACTGCGTTCACCATCACCGCGATCCTGCTGACGATCCTCGTGGTTCTGGTCTACATGCAGTGGCGCGGCCAGTTCGACCCTAAGACCAGGCTGACCATGGTTTCTGACCGGGCCGGCCTAGTGATGGATTCCGGTTCGAAGGTCACCTTCAACGGCGTGGAGGTAGGCCGCGTCACCGGCGTCGACGCGATCAACCAAGGCGACGCCACTAGGGCAAAGCTCACGCTGGACGTCAACCCGAAGTACGTCCACCTCATCCCGGCCAACGCCGTCACCGAGATCAAGGCCACCACGGTCTTCGGCAACAAATACATCTCCTTCCGCAGTCCGCCCAACCCCAGCGAGGCGCGGATCTCCAGCGTCGACGTCATCGACGCGACGCATGTGACGACCGAGTTCAACACCTTGTTCGAGACGCTGACCTCGATCGCGGAGAAGGTGGACCCGGTCAAGCTGAACCTGACGCTGTCGGCAACGGCCGAGGCGCTCAATGGCCTGGGCACCAAGTTCGGGCAGTCGATCGGCAACGCCAACGTCGTCCTCGACGACATCAATCCGCAGATGCCGCAGATCCGCTCCAACATCAAGCAGCTGGCGAACCTGGCCGACATCTACGCCGAGGCCAGCCCCGACTTCTGGAACTTCCTGGACAAGGCGGTGACCACCGCCCGCACGCTCAACCGGCAGCAGGGCGACCTGGACGCGACGCTGCTCGCGGCGACCGGTTTCGGCAACACCGGCGCCGACGTGTTCGAACGTGGTGCGCCCTACTTCATCGCCGGCCAGCGCGACCTGGTGCCCACCAGTCGGCTGCTGGACACCTACAGTCCCGAGCTGCTCTGCATGATCCGTAACTACGCGACCTCCAAGGCCAAGGAGGGCGTCGGTGGCAACGGGTACTCCATCGACTTCCACATCGGGCTGACCGGCGCACCCAACCCGTACGTCTATCCCGACAATCTGCCCAGGGTCAACGCCAGGGGCGGCCCGGGCGGCGCGCCGGGCTGCTGGCAGGAGATCACCCCGAACTTCTGGCCCGCGCCGTTCCTGGTTGCCGACTACGGCGCGTCGCTGGCGCCCTACAACCACTTCGAGCTGGGCCAGCCGATCCTCACCGAGTATGTGTGGGGACGCCAGGTGGGCGAGAACACCATCAACCCGTAACCCTCGAGCGTGGGCCTGATGCAGACGATTTGCCGAAAATTTCTGCAGGAGGCCCACATTCGGCGCTCAGAGGTTGAGTGCGGCCGCCAACTCCCGCAGAGCCGGACGCGGGTCCCAAGCCGGCGTCGAGGTGTGCGGTCACCGACGCGGCGGCCTGTTCCACCGAGCCCATGCCGACGATGCCGCGGGCGAGCCGGTCACTGTCGCCGCGCACCAGATCGGATTCGTCGAAGCCCTGACGCCGCCATGAATTCCGGTAGTCGGGTAGGCCCGAGCATGCCTCCAGGTGCAGAGGCGCGCGTGCCCGCCCCGCGCCTGGTCGATTTTCCCCGTTCTCTTGTGCGCCACCCGCAGTCAGGGGAATGGTGGAGAGCAGGAGGAACGTCATGGCTGACAAGGCGAACACTTCCCAGACGGTGCGGACCGCTCCCGCCGCGAGCAGTCCTGCGGCGATACGCAACGTCGTGCTCGTCGGCCCGTCCGGCGCCGGAAAGACCTCCCTGATCGAGGCGCTGTTGGTGTCCTCCGGTGTGCTCTCGCGGCCCGGCTCCGTCGTCGACGGCACCACGGTGTGCGACTTCGACGAGGGGGCCATCCGCCAACGGCGGTCGGTGGGCCTGGCGCTGGCCCCCGTTCCCCACGACGGCGTCAAGGTCAACCTGATCGACACCCCCGGCTACGCCGACTTCGTCGGCGAGTTGCGCGCCGGACTGCGGGCCGCGGACTGCGCGCTGTTCGTGATCGCGGCCAACGAAGGCGTCGACGAGCCCACGAAAGCGCTGTGGCACGAATGCGACGAGGTGGGCATGCCACGCGCCGTGGTGGTCACCAAACTGGACCACGCCAGGGCCGACTACACCGGTGCACTGCGCGCCGCCCAGGACGCGTTCGGGGAGAAGGTTCTGCCGCTGTATCTTCCGACCGCCAATGGGTTGGTCGGGCTGCTGTCCCAGAACCAGTACGACTACCGCGACGGAACCCGCAGCGTACATCCGCCCGATGATTCCTACGCCGGTCGGATCGAGGAGCACCGCGGCCGCCTCATCGAGGGGATCATCGAGGAGTCCGAGGACGAGTCGCTCATGGAGCGCTTCCTCGGCGGCGAGACGATCGAGGAGGCGGTCCTCATCGGCGATCTTGAGAAGGCCGTCGCCCGAGGCTCGTTCTTCCCGGTCATCCCGGTGTGCAACGGCACCGGCGTCGGCACTGTCGAGTTGCTCGAGGTGGCCACCCGCGGTTTCCCGTCGCCGCCCGAACACGTCCTGCCCGAAGTGTTCAACCCGCACGGCGTCGCACGCACCGGACTTGCCTGCGACCCGGCGGGGCCACTACTGGCCGAAGTGGTCAAGACGACGTCGGACCCCTACGTCGGTAGGGTGAGTCTGGTCCGGGTCTTCTCCGGCACCATCCGGCCCGACACGACAGTGCATGTGTCGGGCCACTTTTCGGCCTTCTTCGAGACCAACACCCACGCCGACCACGACGAGGACGAGCGCATCGGCACGCTGTCCTTCCCGCTCGGCAAGCACCAGCGGCCCGCGCAGCAGGTGGTGGCCGGAGACATCTGCGCCATCGGCCGGCTCAGCCGCGCCGAGACCGGGGACACGTTGTCGGACAAGACAGATCCACTGCTGCTGAAGCCCTGGACGATGCCCGAGCCGCTGCTGCCGGTGGCGATCCAGGCACACGCGAAGACCGACGAGGACAAGCTGTCGGTCGGCCTGCAGCGGCTGGCTGCCGAGGACCCGACGCTGCGCATCGAGCAGAACCCGGAGACCCACCAGGTCGTGTTGTGGTGCATGGGTGAGGCGCACTCCGGTGTGGTGCTCGATGCGCTGGCCAATCGCTACGGGGTGAATGTCGACACCGTCGATGTGCGAATCCCGTTGCGGGAAACGTTCATTGGCCCGTCGAAGGGACACGGCCGCCACGTCAAGCAGTCCGGCGGGCACGGGCAGTATGCGGTCTGCGATATCGAGGTGGAGCCGCTTTCCGAGGGCTCGGGTTTCGAGTTCGTCGACAAGCTGGTCGGCGGCGCCGTGCCGCGGCAGTTCGTCCCGAGCGTGGAGAAGGGTGTGCGGGCCCAGATGGAGAAGGGTGTGCACGCCGGGTATCCCGTGGTGGACATCAAGGTGACGCTGGTCGACGGCAAGGCACACAGCGTCGACTCCTCGGACATGGCCTTCCAGATGGCCGGCGCCCTCGCGTTGCGGGAGGCGGCGGCCGTGACCCGGATAGCATTGCTCGAGCCGGTCGACGAGGTCAGCATCGAGGTGCCCGACGACCTCGTCGGCGCCGTCATGGGTGATCTGTCCGCACGGCGGGGTCGGGTCCTGGGCACCGAGCAGGCCGGCGAGAGCCATGCGGTCATCCGTGCAGAGCTGCCGCAGGTGGAACTGATCCGTTATGCGATCGATCTGCGCAGCCTGACCCACGGGGCGGCGTCGTTCACGCGGTCGTTCGTGCGATACGAACCGATGCCGGAATCGGCGGCGGCCAAGGTACAGGTCTGAGGCAGGTACTCGGCCCCGGCCGCGAAATCGACGCCCAGTCTGGCGCCAGACGATTATGTATGGTTGCATACATACGCATGGCGAGCCCCCGTGAACGCATGGTTGCCTCGGCCGCGCTGCTCATCCGCGAGCGCGGCGCACAAGCGACGGCGATCGCGGACGTCCTCGAGCACAGCGGGGCCCCGCGGGGCTCTGCCTACCACTACTTCCCCGGTGGTCGCACCCAATTGCTCTGCGAGGCAATCGATTACACCGCCGATTACGTGGCGGCCAAGTTTGAGAAGGCCGCCAGCGGTGCTGACCTGCTGGACGGGATGCTCAGCTTCTACCGCAAGAACCTTGTCGAGACCGACTACCGAGCCGGCTGCCCCGCGCTAGCCGTCGCTGTCGAAGCCGGCGAACCGGACTCCCCCGCCCCGGTTCTCGATCGTGCCGCCGCAACATTCGAGCGCTGGAACGGCCTGATCGCCCAGCGGTTCGTCGCCGACGGGATGCCCGCCGAGCGGGCCAAGGATCTCGCCGTGTTCGTGACCGCCTCCCTGGAGGGCGCCATCGTGCTCGCGCGCGCGGCCCGCGACATCGCGCCTCTCGACGTCGTCCACCGACAGCTACGCCGCCTGCTCGAGGCCGGCTAGAGAAGGAGCCCCAATGTCCGCTGACTGGCACCCCACCGCCTGCATCCTGTGCGAGTGCAACTGCGGCATCGTCGTGCAGACCGACGGCGGCCACCTGGCCAAGATCCGCGGCGACAAGGACCATCCCACTTCGCGGGGTTACACCTGCAACAAGGCCCTGCGCCTGGACCACTACCAGAACAACCCGTCGCGACTGACCTCCCCGCTGCGCCGCAGGCCCGACGGCAGCTACCAGGAGATCGACTGGGACACCGCGGTCACCGAGATCGCCGCCGGCTTCAAGCGCATCGCCGAGACCTACGGCGGGAACAAGATCTTCTACTACGGCGGCGGCGGTCAGGGTAACCATCTCGGTGGCGCCTACAGCAGCGCGTTCCTGAAGCCCCTCGGCTCGCGGTACCGCTCCAACGCACTGGCCCAGGAGAAGACCGGCGAGTACTGGGTGGACGCCCACTTCTACGGCGGCCACACCCGCGGCGAGTTCGAGCATGCCGAGGTCTCGGTGTTCGTCGGCAAGAACCCGTGGATGTCGCAGAGCTTCCCGCGGGCCCGCACCGTGCTCAACGAGATCGCCAAGGATCCCGCCCGGTCGATGATCGTGATCGACCCGGTGCTCACCGACACCGCGAAGATGGCCGACTTCCACCTGCGGGTCAAGCCCGGTGCGGACGCCTGGTGCCTGGCCGCCCTGGCGGCGGTGCTGGTACAGGAAAACATCTGCGACGAAGCATTTCTCGCCGACCACGTGGATGGCGCCGACGTGGTACGCGACGTCCTGCGGACCGTGCCGATCGACGACTACGCCAAACACAGCGGCGTCGACAATGAACTGCTGCGCGCGGTGGCCAGGCGGATCGCAGCGGCCGACAGCGTCTCGGTGTTCGAGGACCTCGGTGTGCAGCAGGCACCGAACAGCACACTGTGCTCCTACCTGGACAAGCTGCTGTGGATACTCACCGGAAGCTTCGCCAAACGCGGTGGGCAGCACTTGCATTCGACGTTCGCCCCACTGTTCAGCCCCGGTGGTGTCGGCCGCTCACCGGTGACCGGCTCGCCGATCATCGCCGGCCTGGTGCCGTCCAACGTGGTGCCGCAGGAGATCCTCACCAATCACCCCGACCGGTTCCGCGCCATGATCGTCGAGAGCAGCAACCCGGCGCATTCGATTGCCGACTCCCAGGCGTGCCGTGCGGCTTTCGAGTCGCTGGAACTGCTCGTGGTGATCGACGTGGCCATGACCGAGACGGCGCGGCTGGCCCATTACGTGCTGCCGGCGGCCAGCCAGTTCGAGAAGGCCGAGGCGACGTTCTTCAACCTCGAATTCCCGCACAACACTTTCCATTTGCGTCACCCGCTGTTCGAGCCGCTGCCCGGCACCCTGCCCGAGCCGGAGATCTGGGCACGGCTGGTGCGCGCGCTCGGCATCGTCAGCGACGACGACCTGCGTCCGCTGCGCGAGGCCGCCGAGCAGGGTCGCGACGCCTACACCCAGGCGTTCTTAACCGAGCTCGGCGCCAACCCGGCGCTGGGCAAGGTACTGCCCTACGCCCTCTACGAGACGCTGGGACCCACGTTGCCCGACAACCTGAAAGGTGCTGCGGCACTGTGGGGTTTGGCGCAGAAGGCCGCCATCACCTATCCCGACGCCGTGCGCCGGGCCGGTCACGCCGACGGCAATGCGCTGTTCGATGCGATCCTGAACACCAGGTCGGGAGTGACGTTCAGCGTGCACGAATACGCCGACGATTTCGCCCTGATCAGCCATCCGGACCACAAGATCCGGCTGGAGATGCCGGAGATGCTCGACGAGATCCGCGCGCTGCGCAACACCCGGCCGGGGCTGACCACCCCGGAATTCCCGATCGTGCTGTCGGCCGGTGAACGCCGGGCGTTCACCGCCAACGACATCATCCGCGACCCCGCGTGGCGTAAACGCGACACCGACGGTGCGCTGCGGGTCAGTGTCGAGGACGCCGAAGCACTCGGCCTGGTCGACGGTGGACGCGCCAGGATTACCACGGCCGCGGGCAGCGCCGAGGCCCGAGTGGAGATCAGTGCCACCATGCAACCCGGGCATGCCGCCCTGCCCAACGGCTACGGACTGGACTTCGTCGACACCGATGGCGCGGTGCGGGTGCCGGGCGTCGCCCCCAACGAACTGACCTCCGCCGAGTGGCGCGACGCCTACGCCGGAACCCCTTGGCACAAGCACGTTCCGGCCCGCATCGAGAATGCGCAATCCGACCTGGCCACCGCGTCGGCGTAGCAGTCCGCTAGCGGAAGCTCAGGACCTCGTCACCCCACGCCATCCGGGCGCGCTTGTCGACGTCGTACACCAGCCGGTCCCGCTCGTTGATGAGCAGACAGGGTCGGTCGGTCAACTGGTAGGGCAGCCATTCCGGTTCGCCCTCCAAGCCGACGGGCTTGGCGTGGGTGGCGAAGTTGACCCACCGCGTCTGCACCCGCTTGGACACCGCCCTGGCCACCTTGGCGCCACCGAGTCGCAGCGAATGGTCGCCGGGACCGCCCAGGTTGCCCCACACGTATCCCAATTCCGTTGCGTGCGCGGCACCTACGAGCAGCAGCTTCAGCAGCGGGGTGGCGTAGTCGAACCGGTAGAGGTAAACCGGCGCCACCGAACTGTGCCCCTCGGCAAGCCATACCGACGGCATCCGGAAGCCGACGTCACTGGCAATGCTCAGACCCTTGGCGCGGCCACCCATCTTGGCGTAGGCGGCGCCCAGCCGTTCCTCGGTCGGCAGTTGCAGGTCGGGTTGTTCGGCGGCGATCTGGTCGAACATCGACGTGATCGCCTTAGGGGTGATCGGCATCAACGGCGACCGCATCAGCTTGAACAGGGCGGCCTCTTGCTTGTTGGTGCCGATGATCAGCGGGACCGGATGGGATCTGCCCTCCCGCGCCATTTTCACGGGGTAGTCCGGCAGTATGTCGCCGTCCACGAACGGAACGAATGCCAACGTTCCGGGATTGCGCACGGGGACTTCGTCGAAGAGTTTCTTGGTCGCCGCGATGAGCGTGGGCACCGGCACCTGACGCAGTTGGTTCACCTCGCCGGTTGTCATGCCCAACTCGTGAAGCATCGCGTTGACCATCACTTCGGCACGCCCACGGTCGTAGACCGATGTCGCGGGAGAACTCTGCGCGATGGCGGCGGAGAAGAGGCCCCTGGCAGCCGGGACGGCAAGCAGGGTGGTCACCAAACCGGCGCCGGCCGACTCACCGAAGAGCGTCACCCGGTCGGGGTCGCCGCCGAACGCGGCGATGTTGTCCTGAACCCACTGCAAGACGGCCAGGACGTCGCGCAGTCCGATGTTCGAGTCGAACGTGCTGGCGGGTCGGTTCAAGACGGAGAGATCCAGAAAACCGAACGCGCCCAGCCGATAGTTCACCGTGACGACCACGACGTCGCCGCTGCCGGCCAGTTGGTTCCCGTCGTAGAAGGGTTGACTACCCGACCCGAGCACGTATGCCCCGCCGTGCAGCCAGACCATCACCGGTTTGCCCTCGGCACCCGCGGGAGCCCAGATGTTCAGCGTCAGGCAGTCCTCGTCCTGGCGGGCGCCGAGGTCGAGGGGAATGCCGGGCAGCGGGGGCTGGGGGCAGGCGCAGCCGAACGCGGTGGCGTCGGCCACCTCGGTCCACGGTTCGGGTGGCACCGGTGCCCGAAACCGCAGATCGCCGACGGGCGGCGCCGCGTACCGGATGCCCTTGAACACGTTGACCCAGCCGCGGTCGATGCCGCGAACCGGGCCGTACTTGGTGTCGACGACAGGCTCGCTACGCGCCATGGCGATCGCCCCCTTCGATCCGGTAAACCAGAGTACCGGTCCGCCTCCCGCGCCAAGCTCGAGGCGCTGTGCGTCCGGCGCGGGCAGCGCATCATGCTGCTGGCCCACAATAGCCCGGACTGGGCTGGCGCTCGCTGGGTCGCGTCGAACAGGTGACTAGCATCAGCCACCGATGAGAGCCATCGTGTTGCTGGCGCAGAGCGGCCAGTTGGACAAGAACGGGACGGTCCACACCCTGGGTCTGGGCTGGACCACCAGCGAGACCCCGACGCCGCAGCATGTGCTGATCGTGTTCGTCGAAGTCCAATGGTCCGAGCTGGGGACCTCGTTCCCGATCCGCGCCGAGCTCGTCGATAGCGACGGCGCCCGGGTGGCCCAGACCGAGGAGAACACCATCAAAGCCCGCCGCCACCCGGTGCACCCCGAGGGCACTCCGGTCACCATTCCGTTCATCGCGACCATCCCGCCGCTGAACCTCGAGGTCGGCGAGCGCTACCAGTGGCGGGTGACCATCGGCGGCGAGATGCACGAGGACTGGCTCGCCGGGTTCACCGTCACCGAGTAGCACCGATCTGCCGGGCCAATCTGCTGACACCGGGGCCGTCGAGGTCCATCAGCGCGGCCGGCCGCGCGCCCAAAACCCCCGGTCACAGACCCACGGCAATGTCAGAAGAGCCCAATCCACTTTGTGCACAAGGGTCTTGATGCCCTACCGCCGCCCGGACTGCGGTGCTCAGATCTGACCGTAGAAATACACATCTGGCCGGGAATGCCGTCGCGGGCGTGCCGGATGCAAAACAGCCGTATTGGATGCGGTTGAAATGCTTGTGGCACAGGAGGATTGGAATGAAGGCACTAATCATCTGCGTTTCGGTGTCGAACGGCAGTACGCGCCGCGTGGCCGATCGGATGGCTGAGGTTCTCTCCGCCGAACTCGTCGAACCGGAGGGTGTCGACGTTGATCAGATCACGCAATATGACCTCGTCGGATTCGGATCGGGCGTCTATTTCATGTCCGCGCATCCGAGGCTATGGCGACTCGTCTGCCGGCTGCCTCATGTCGAGGGAATCCCCGCATTCACGTTCTTCACCAGCGGAGCCGCCGAGCTCCCATTGGTGGGCTACAGCCGGCCGATCCGTTGGGGAATCGCCCGGAGGGGTTTCCGGGTGCTCGATTCGTACTCCTGCCGCGGGTTGGACACGGTGGGCCCGCTGGGCTGGGTCGGCGGGGTCAACAAAGGCCACCCGAACGACGACGATTTGGACGCGGCCGCTGCGTTCGCCATTCGGGTGCGCAACCAAATCCGGCCTCCCGAAGCCGCCAGCTGAGCGATGCCGGCCGACGAACGTGCCGCCCGCGTTCTTGCATTGGTACAACGACTTGCTGCCGAAGTGCACCCGAGTGGCCCGTCGCTGCCCGTCACGTTCGACAGCCAGTTCGACGATCTCGGAATCGGCAGCCTCGAACTGGCTGAGCTGCTGTTGCGTGTCCAGAACGCGTTCGGCGTAACGCTGCCCGCCCATGTGTTGGGCAGCGCGGAGACACCCCGCGACCTGCTCCGTGCCCCTCGAGGGGCAGTCCGGCTCGGTCACTCGAACCGGCTTCCGTGCTTGTGTCTGACCAAAATCGATGACGCCGAACTGAACGAACTCGACCTCAGTTCATGGCGGTTGGCATTCAATGGCGCCGAACCCGTCAGCGCGAGAACTGTGGAGCGCTTCATCGAACGGTTCAGAGCCTTCGGCTTCCGGCCGGAGACGATGACACCGGTATACGGACTGGCTGAATCCTCGGTGGGACTTGCCTTTCCGCCGCTCGGACGCGCGCCGCTCATCGACCGCTTGGACCGCGGCATCTTCGTGCGGTCCGGGCGGGCTGAGTCATCGAAACCGGGTGATCCCGAGGCCTTGTCCTCGTCGCCTGCGGACACCCCCGCCGGGCCACCAGATCCGCATCGTCGACCTCGTCGGCCTCGAGCTCGGTGACCGTCAGGAGGGCCGCATCGAGTTCCGTGGTCCTCCGCAACCAGCGGATACCTCAACAACCCCGATGCGACACAAAGACTGTTCGACGGCAGCTGGCGCGACACCGGCGACCTCGGCTACATCGCCGAGGGCGACCCCTACCTCACAGGTCGGGTCAAAGACGTCATCATCCGGGCCGGCCGCAAACTGCATCCGGCCGAACTCGAAGAGGCGGTCGGAAACCTCGACGATGCCCGCAAAGGCTGCGTCGCGGTGTTCGCCAGTGCCGATCCGGCGGGGGGATCCGAGCGGCTCGTTGTGGTGGCCGAAACCCGGGCCACCGGCGCCGATGCAAAGAAGGCGTTACGGGCCGTGATCACGGCGACGACAGTGGACCTGCTCGGCCTGGCCCCCGACGACGTGGTGCTGGCCCCGCCGGGCGCCGTGCTCAAGACCTCGAGCGGAAAGATCAGGCGCACCGCTTGCCGAGAACTCTACGAGCAGGGCAAGATCGGCGCTCCCGTGGCCCCGCTGTGGTGGGAGCTGGCCCGGATTCGGCTGCGCGGACTCGCCACATCGGCACGTCGCGCCCGTGGGCGCGCCGCCGCTGTCGGGTTCGCCGCCTACGCACCAACACTGTTCACGGTCCTAGGCCTGGGCGTGATCGCCCTGCTGGCGGTGCTGCCGCGGATGCGTGGCGGTGGCGGACGGTGCGCGGTGCAGCGCGGTTGCTGGCCCGCCTGACCCGGACGCCGATCACCGTGCACGGCCTCGACCATCTATCCAGCGGGCCATGCATCGTGGTTGCCAAGCGGAACGACGGCGGCAGAACGGCTGTGAGTACCAACCCGTCGAGCCAACTCGGGTGGTTCCCGGAGGCACGCCTATCCCCGGTGACCGGAGTGCGCCCATTTCACTTGGGCGCCTTCGTCGTCGCCGCCCAAGCTGGGACACCAGTCCTCCCGCTCGGAATTCGCGGAACCCGCCAGATTCTCCGACCCGATCGTCGATTCCCGAACATGGCGGCATCGACATCGTCGCGGGCCAACCGATCACCCCGGCGGGCAGCGACTGGGCATCCGCCGTCCAACTGCGGGACACCGCGCGGCAACGGATCGTGCACCTCTCCGGAGAACCGGACATCGACTGACACGATCGCTGGCACGCGGCGCCAGGAAGGGCCCGCCGCCTGCCTGCACGTCTGCCCGTCAAGCACCAAGTGGCTCACCAACTTTCACTCCCGCCTCACCTGTGGGCCCGGCGGTGAACTCGCCCTTTCCGCCCTTCACCGAACCGGGACTTTCGACCCTTCTGCCCGCCGGTCCAGCGCTGTGAGACTGAGGGGGTCGGCAACCAGGTCCGACCAACAAATCAAGCCTGATGCAACAAAAGGGGAATCATGACCAACCTTCCCGAAAACCGGCACCCGCGGTCATTGCTGTCGGAGATCTCTGACCTCTTTACCGGTTTCCCTTCGTGGACCGGTGTTCGCCCCGGGCTGGGGCAAGGCCACCTCATCCGATTGGAAGATGAAGTGCAGGACGGGCACTACCTCGTCCGTGCCGAGATCCCCGGCGTCGATCCCGCTAAGGACGTTGCCATCACCGTGGCCAACGGCCTACTGACGATCAAGGCCGAACGCTCGGAGAAGAAGGAGGTCAACGGGCGCTCGGAGTTCTCATACGGCACGTTCGTCCGCACCCTCTCCCTGCCGGCCGGCGCCAACGAGGCCGACATCAAGGCCAGCTATGACAAGGGGATCCTGACCGTCGACGTGGCGGTCCCGCAGCAAGCCGCGCCCACCGAGAGGCGGGTTCCGATCGAGACGGCTAGCTGACCACGACCGGGGGTGGTCTCGGAGCCCCCGGCTTCGGGACCGCTCCGGTCCTCGGCACTGCGATAGCTCGGCGGCAAAGAACTTCGGGCTCTTGCGCCCTCGGCCAGGCTCCTCCAGAGCGCTGTACTCGCTCATGCTTCGGCGCTCCCGCTAGCGGCGGGCGAAGGCCGGTGCGCGCTCCGGGCGCACGCCCACACCCACCACGTACGCCGGAATCACCGACAGCCACGGCAACCGCTCCAGCACGGCGACCAGGGCCGCCGGCGGGTTGCCGCTCTCGCCGCGCAGGATCGGGCCCACCAGCCGGCGGTGCATCACCCGCTGGACGGCCTGGGTGAGCGCGGTCGGCGGCAGGCGGCGCCGGCGGACTCGAGCAAGGTCGGCGTCGGTGACGTCGCGTCGGCGCAGCGGGTCGGCCAGCAATGTGGCCGCGCCCACCGCGTCCTGAACCGCGACGTTGATCCCGACACCGCCGACCGGGGACATGGCGTGCGCGGCGTCGCCGATGCACAGCAGGCCGTCGGTGTGCCAGCGCTGCAGCCGGTTGAGGCGCACGTCGAGGAACTTCACGTCGTCCATGGACGCCAGTGCCGCGACCTCGGCCTCGGGGATCAGCGTGGCCAGTTCTGACTTGAACGCCTCGAGACCCTTGCTGCGCCGCTCACCGTCGGTGCCCTTGGGGATCAGGTAGGCGATCTGGAAGTAGCCTTCGCGCGGGATCAAGATGAGCAGCCGGCCCGGCGCGGTGCGCGGAATCAGGGTGTACTCGGCGTCGTCGGCGCGCGGAAGCCGGAACCACCACACGTCGAAGGGCACCGGATACTCCCGCGCCGCCAACCCGGCGGACTGCCGGACCACCGACCAGCGGCCGTCGCAGGCGACGGTCAGATCCGCCCGCAACTCCCCCTCGCCGGTCGGGGTGCGGTAGCGCACCCCGACCGTTCTGCCGCCCTCGGTCAGCAGGCCGGTGACCTCGTGCTCCATCCGCAACGAGAACGTCGGCTCCGCCCGGCCGGCGTCGCCCAACAGGTCCAACAGATCCCACTGCGGCACCATCGCGATATAGGGGTGGGGCTGACGCAACCGGCGGAAGTCCACCATCGTCAGTGACGTGCCATCAACGGTGAACGCCGCGTGGTCGACCTTGCTCTGCGGAAGGTCAGAGAACTGCGGCCACAGCCCGAGGTCGTCGAGCAGGCGCAGCGTGCTGGGATGCACTGTGTCGCCGCGGAAGTCACGCAAGAAGTCGGCGTGCTTCTCCAACACGGTCACCTCGACACCAGCCCGGGCGAGCAGCAGGCTGAGCACCATACCGGCGGGTCCCCCGCCGACGATCGCACAAGCCGTGGAGTCGGTCATATCCCTACGCTAAACCTCGATGCGCTCCCCGATGATGACCTTCCGCTCGAACGGCACTCCTCAGCGCCCGCGAAAGCCTTACGGTTGAGGCGATGCGTATCGCCCTGTTCGCGACCTGTCTGGCCGACGCGATGTTCCCCCGGGCCGCCATCGCCACGGTGCAGCTGCTGGAGCGCCTCGGCCACGAGATGGTCTTCCCCGAAGGGCAGACCTGCTGCGGACAGATGCACATCAACACCGGTTACCTGGGGCAGGCCACCGATCTGGTCCGCCACCACGTCGAGGTGTTCGAGCAGTCCGGCTGCGACACCGTCGTCGCGCCGTCGGGATCGTGTGTGGGCTCGGTACGCCACCAGCACGCGATGGTCGCCCGCCGCGCCGGGGACGGCGCGCTGGCGCAGCGGGCCGAGGCCGTCGCGGCCCGCACCTACGAACTCTCGGAGTTGTTGGTCGACGTCCTCGGGCTCAGCGATGTCGGCGCCTACTACCCGCGCCGGGTCACCTATCACCCCACCTGCCATTCACTGCGCATGCTGCGCGTCGGTGACAAGCCCCTGGAGTTGTTGCGCCACGTCCGGGGACTGACGCTGGTGGATTTACCGAACGCGGAGACCTGCTGCGGGTTCGGCGGCACCTTCGCGATCAAGAACGCCGACACCTCCACCGCGATGCTCGCCGACAAGATGGCCGCGGTCATCGCCTCGCGCGCCGAGGTGTGCACTGCCGGGGACAGTTCGTGTCTGATGCACATCGGCGGTGGGTTGAGCCGGATGCGCTCGGCGGTCCGCACGGTGCACCTCGCCGAGATCCTCGCCTCGACGGAGACGGGGCGATGACGACGTTCCTGGGCACACCGGGTTTCGGCAATCTGCGCGGTGACGAGCCGTTCCCGGTGGCCGCCCGGCGCGAACTGCGCAACACCCAGATGCGCCGCAACGTCGGCCACGCCACCCAGACCATCCGCACCAAAAGGGCTGCAGCGGTGGCCGAATGCGCCGACTGGGAAGAGTTGCGCGCGGCGGGCAGCGCGCTCAAGGCCGACGTCCTGGCGCGGCTTCCCGAACTGCTGGAGCAACTCGAGGCCAACGTGGTGGCGCGCGGCGGCGTGGTGCACTGGGCCCGCGACACGCTCGAGGCCAACCGGATCGTCACCGACCTGGTGCGCGCCGCCGGTGCCGACGAGGTGGTGAAGGTCAAGTCGATGGCCACCCAGGAGATCGGGCTCAACGAGCATCTCGAGGCCGAGGGCATCGCGGCGATCGAAACCGACCTGGCGGAGTTGATCGTTCAACTGGGCCACGACAAGCCGAGCCACATCCTGGTGCCCGCCATCCACCGCAACCGCGCCGAGATTCGCGACATCTTCTCCCGCGAGATGCCCGACGCAGGCGAACTCACCGACGAACCACGAGTGCTGGCCATGGCCGCCCGGGCACACCTGCGCCGAAAGTTCCTGTCCGCCAAGGTCGCAATCAGCGGCGCCAACTTCGGTATCGCCGAGACCGGGACACTGGCCGTCGTCGAATCCGAGGGCAACGGGCGGATGTGCCTGACCCTGCCGGACACCCTGATCACCGTCATGGGCATCGAGAAGGTGGTGCCGCGCTTCACCGACCTCGAGGTGTTCATGCAGCTGCTGCCACGGTCCTCGACCGCCGAACGGATGAATCCCTACACCTCGATGTGGACCGGCGTGCACCGCGGCGACGGCCCGCAGGACTTCCACCTGGTACTGCTCGACAACGGCCGCAGCAAGGTCCTCGGCGACCCGGAGGGTCGCGCGGCCCTGCACTGCATCCGCTGCAGTGCCTGCCTCAACGTGTGCCCGGTGTACGAACGCACCGGCGGCCACGCCTACGGCTCGGTCTACCCGGGGCCGATCGGGGCGATCCTCAGCCCCCAGCTGACCGGCACCCGTGGCCACGACGACCCGAATGCGTCTCTGCCGTATGCCTCCTCGCTGTGCGGGGCCTGTTTTGACGCCTGCCCGGTGCGCATCGACATCCCCGGCATCCTGGTGCACCTGCGGGCCGCTGCGGTCGACACCGGGCACAGCTGCGGCCAGGACCTGGCGATGTGCACCGCGGCGTGGGCGATGCGCACACCACGGCGGTTCGCCCTCGCCGAGAAGGCGCTGTCCATGGGGCGCTTCGTCGCCGATTCGGATCACCGGATCACCGCACTGCCGTGGCCGGGCTCGCGGTGGACCGCCAGCCGTGACGTCCCTGAGCCGCCGAAGGAAACCTTCCGGCAGTGGTGGGCCCGCACCCACCCGACGCAGGACCCACCATGACCACGTCCCGCCGCGTGGTCCTGGACCGCATCCGGGCGGCGCTGGCCGCCGCGCCCGCCGACCCGGTCGAAGTGCCCCGCGACTACGACCGGGCGCCGGTCCGCGGACCCGGCGATACCGACCGCTTCACCGAGGCGGTGTGCGAATACCGCGCACAAGTGCTTCGCATCAAGCCCGGCGACATCGCGGCAACCGTCGCTGGCCTGATCCCGTCCGGTGCCCATGTGGTGGCGCCACCGGATCTGCCCGCAGACTGGGTGGGCGGCCTTGCCGTGCTGGCTGACTCGCCCGAAAACCCGCTCGGTGTGAGCGAACTCGACCGCGCCGACGCCGTCGTAACCGGATGCGCACTGGGCATCGCGACGACCGGAACCATCGTGCTCGACGCCGGCCCCACCCAGGGTCGTCGCGCGCTGACCCTGATTCCCGACCACCACATCTGCGTGGTGTTCGCCGACCAGATCGTCGACACCGTCCCGCAGGCGTTCGCCGCACTGGACCCGCTGCGCCCACTGACCTTCATCTCCGGACCGAGTGCCACCAGCGACATCGAACTCGACCGGGTCGAAGGTGTGCACGGCCCGCGCACACTGGACGTCGTGCTGGTGCGACGGTGACATTGCAGATTCCACTCGATTCGAGCGACCGCACAGCACAGATTCGACGGGTCGAGAAGGACGACGAAGGAAGTGGTCGACGTGCCGGACGGCCTGCGCTGCGGCGACATCTACTACGGACCCGTCATCCCCAACCGCGACGTCTTGGCATTGCCTCAGCGGCTGATCAGCGCACCGAAGTGGTCAAGTAAATCGGCTGTGCGCCAGACGATCAACCCGCCGAAGACCACGAGCGTCGCGATGGTGACGCCGGCCTGCACGAGCGTCCGGCTGTCCCTGGGGGCGTAGACGTAGGCCGCCGCGATCAGCGCGCCGGTGATCAGGCCGCCGACGTGGCCCTGCCAGCTGATATTCGGTAGGGAGAACGTGATCACCAAGTTGATGGCGATCAGACCGACCACCCATTTCACGTCCAGGTTGAGCCGCCTGGCCACCACAAATGTGGCCCCGAACAGACCGAACACCGCGCCGGAGGCACCCGCCGTCGCCGCGCTGATGGGCGAAATCAGATAGACCAGCACCGCACCGCCCAACGCGCTCAGCGCATACAGAGCGCCGAAGCGCAGCCGGCCCAGCCACTGCTCCAGCGGCGGGCCCACGATGTACAGCGCCCACATGTTGAACAGCAGATGCAGGATGTCGTAGTGCATGAACGCCGAGGTGACCAGGCGGTAGTACTCGCCGCCGGCGACCGCAGGTGCCCACAGCACCAGCTCGCGCTGCAGTCCGGGCACCGTCTTCTGCAGCACGAACATCACCACGTTGACCGCGATCAACGCATACGAGACGACGGGCATCGTCGAACGCTGCACGCCGCCGAAGGCGGTCTTCACTCGGCGCACGCTCTGGGCGCCGGCAGCGACGCAGTCCACGCACTGGTGGCCGACGGCTGCGCTGCGCATGCACTCCGGGCAGATGGGTCGCTGGCAGCGGGTGCACCGGACAAAGGTCTGCCGGTCGGGGTGGCGGTAGCAGGTCGGCGCCTCGGCCGGGGTCTGCGGTGTGTAGGGGATGCTCATGGTCCTGCCAACGAAGATACTGTGCGGCCCGCCCGACGACGCGTCCGCGCCGTGCCGGCGGGTGATGACGCCGCTGACCACGGTGGCGTCATAGACACAATTTCCGAACTGTCGCCCGGCCTCCCGACAGGGACCTGCGGATTCAATTGCGTGTGTCGTCAATATTTGCCAGAAATCGCCGCCTGTGGCATTTCTTTGAGACGAGCACGGGTGTCCCTGATCTGGGAATACGGCGTACGGCACCTTTTTGTGGATTCACGACGAATTCCGGAGTAGATTTTCCCTCAGGTTGAATTCACAGCCGGTGGAGACGCCGTTTTGCGAGCGCTTGCCCCTCGCCGGATGAGGTCTTGAGTCCAAGGGCTTCGGCCCTGGGCGCGCCCGACGGCATTACGGATCCAACTGACGGAGGCGTCATGACTGTTGCCATCACTTTAGGGCCGGTGTCCGTTTCGCGCGCTGGCCAGACCCGCACCGAGCGGAGCCTGTTCCGCGCCAGGGAACTCAGCGTTACCACCGTGCTCGTCGTCGCGCTCGGCGAGATCGACGCGGCGAACTCCGCCGAACTCCGCAGCTTCGTCGAGGACCACGTCGCCGGCTATCAGCAGCTGGTGCTGGACCTGTCCCGGCTGGATTTCTTCGGCACCGACGGGTTCTCGGCGCTGCACGCGGTCAACGTGCGGTGTTCCCGGCGGGGAATCGACTGGGTCATGGTGCCCGGGCCCGAGGTCAGTCGCGCGCTGCGGGTCTGCGACCCGGAGGGTTCGCTGCCCATTGCCACCAACATCGTCTCGGCCGTCGCCGCCTTGGCGCGCGGGCCGCTCCGGCAGCTGCAACTAGCACCGCTGCCCAAGTGAGCCGGGCGGCCACCTCCTAGACTGGCTGCAGCACACCAAGCAGAGGGCGGTCCCCCATGGCGGCACCAGGTCGCAACTACAACGACGTGGTCACTCGGTTCTGGTCGCTGGCCGCTCCCCTCTACGACCTGCCGTTCCTGCAGCATTGGATCTACCGCCCCGCGCAGGACGAGGTACTCGCCCAACTCCACGCCCACGGCGCCCAGCGGATCGCCGACATCGCTTGCGGCACAGGGATATTGGCTGCACGGATCGCGGACGAGCTTCATCCCGAGCAGGTTTACGGGGTGGACATGTCCGACGGGATGTTGCGTCAGGCCCGTGCCCGCAGCGCCGAGGTGCAGTGGCTCAAAGGGCCGGCCGAGCAGCTGCCGTTCGATGACGGCGCACTGGACGCCGTCGTCACCACGTCGGCATTCCACTTCTTCGACCAGCCGGCGGCATTGCGGGAGTTCCACCGGGTGCTACGGCCCGGCGGCCTGGTGGCGGTGGCCACCATCGGCCCACCCCAACCACCCCTGCTGCGGCGGTTGTCGGCGAATCTGTCGAACCCCTCGCACAGCCCCTCGCCGCAGGAGATACGCGTGTTGTTCGCCGACGCCGGGTTCACCCTCACCGATCAGCATCGCGTCAGACGGCCGCTGTGGACCATGGCGGTGCGGGATCTGATCACGATAGGAACCAGAGCCTAGCGAGCAGTCCGCACCGGGAGGCCGAGCACTACACCGAGCTGCTGGACCGAATCACCGCCGAGACACCGCGCACGGGTGGGTGAATTGTGGCCGGCGATGCCTGGGGCTAACGTTTGCGCCATGGGTGACTCGCTGCTGCAGCAGCAGCTCGACGAGGTGCGCGCCTTGCTGCAGCGGGCGCGGGAACTGTTCGGCGCCAACCCTGTAGCGCCCCCGGAGGTCGTCTCCGGTGAGGGCGGGCCGCGCTAGGCCGCTCAGCCGTCCTCGGCCGGGTGCAGTCGGTGACGCTGCAGTGCCGCGGTCGCGGCGTAGAGGTCCCGTTCGCTCGGCACGTCGGCCGACGGGGTGTGGCCGGCGGCGAGGATTTCGGCCCGAACCTGCATGAGCGCCTTGAGGTACGACACGTCGGCGGTCAGCAGGACCGCCTCGGCCAGCGTCTGGGCGTCGGTGTCCATCGCCGCCTCGGCGAGAGTGACGCTGTGCAGATACCCGCCGCGGCACGACCGGAACAGGATGTGCCCGCTGGGGTGGACGGCGTCGAACTCCGGGTCGGGTTCGGTCATGGGCCGCCCTCGACGACCCGGCCCAGCTGTGCGGCCGCGTCGCTGTCCTGCTGCTCCCACGTGTCGGCCGCGTGCCGCAGGTCGGCGGCCAGTTCGTCGTGCGCCTCGGCCTGCTGCTCGTAGCAGGTGCGGCGCTGGTCGAGCAGTTCGCGCCCGGCCTCGCGCAGCTCACAGAAGATCGGGCCGAGCGACTCCAGGCTGGCCATGATGTCGTGGTGGTTCGACGGGACAGTGCGCAACTGCTCGGCGGTCTCCCGGTGGTGGCGGGCCGCCTCGCGCAGCTCGTCGGGCACCACGTGGATGCGTTCTGCCATGGTCGCTCTCCTGTCAGGACGGGCCGGCCGTCACCGCGGGCCGGGTCGGTGTCGGGCGTTCCGACTTGGGGGGTGGGGCGCTGCTGCCCGGCTCCGGCGGATGCTCCCACCCTAGAAAGCTGGGGCCAGTCACGCTGGAGATGGGTTCGATCTTGCCGTTGAACACGGCCTTTCCGTTGCCGAGGGCGACCGCGTGCCGGTCGGTCAGCATGCCGATGTCGCCGGCGATCAGCCGTGCCGGGTCCACCGGAACTGGCACCGGGGTGCCCGGAGCGGGAATGGTGATGCCTTGCTGGCGGTAGGCCTCGACGACGGGTGTGCCGGCGACGGCGGCTGTGATGGCCGCCGCCAGTTCGGGGCTGGGCGCGGTCACGGTCTCACCGTCGGGCAGGTGCACGACGGTCGGGTCCTCCGTGGGGGCGGGGTCGGTCTCGTCACTGGTCGGTTCGTCATCGGCAGGGCCGGTATCGGTGCCGGGGTCCGAGGGAGCGTCGGCCAGCGGGTCGGCCATCGGGCCGATCGGATCGGCTGCGGCGTCGGGGGCGGGGTTCAGGCTCGGCGGCGGGATGAGGCCCGCGCCGCTCGGGGAGCCGATGGGCAGCCCGGCGCCGCCGAATGCGGGCATGGCCGGTATCGACGGCACAGCGGGCGCCATCGGGGCGGCCATCGGGACGCTTTGGGCTGAGGGGTCCGGCGGTGCGATGCCCGGATCCTCGGCCAGTAGCGGATCGAGAAGCGGATCGAGAAGCGGGTCGGGGGCGGGTTGGGCAGCGGCGACCGCTGTTGGGGGCGGTGCGTCGGGTTGCGGACTGGGCCGGGCGGGGTTGGGTTCACTGCGCGGCTCGGTCGGCGGGGCATCTGCGGTGGCCGGTGTGACCGGTGTGGCTGCGGCGTACAGCGACGCCAGCGCCGCCGCGAGCGCGGCCTTGGAGGTGGCGTCCAGACCCGCGGTGTCGACCACCGTCCGGATGTCACGCAGCTTGTCGATGAGATAGCGCTGGAAGCCGCGCGCACCGGCCGGGGTGTCCAGATCGGTGCGGATGCTGACAGCCGACTCGATCTCGTTCTGCAGATCCTCCAGCGCGGCGCGCCCGGCGGCATGTGTGGCGTGGGCGTTGAGCACCGCGGTGATGACCTGCAGGTCGACTTGCGCGCTCATCGAATTCTGCTGAGCCAAGGATGTTTCCGCAGTCCGGATGGCCTCGGCGGCGTTGCCTTCGGCCGGCGCCGACTGGTCGAACGCCGCCGCGTGCCGGGCTCGAATCTTGGCCAGTACGTTGTCGATTGCGCCGGGCGTGACGACGCTCAGCGGAGTAGTGACCAGAGCCAGTTCCTCGCCGGAGAGTCCGGCCATCCAGGCGTCGGCATCACCGGTGGCCGCCCGGACCCGCGCTACGGCGTCGAGCAGATCTTGGTAACTCGCCACCGGTGGCCTCTCATGGCGGTGACTGTATCCAGCCGGATCCGGCCCGGCAATTCACCCTGTGGACTACTGGTAGCGGACCATAAGCTGTTGCAGCACAGCCGCTTTGGAGGCCGCATCGGCTTTCGCGGCGGTGACGATGTCGACCAGTTCGTGTTGCCGCGCGAGCAAAAAGCGCGCGAACTCGCGGCCCTCAGCCGGAGTCCCGGTCCCCCGCTGGGCGACACCTGCCTCGATCTCTTCCTGGATCGCCTCGAGGCGCCGGGCGGCGCCGGTGGCGGTGGCATACGCACCGGCGACGACGGCGGACAGTTCAGCGTCGGCGTCGGCGAGGTCACGGTCGCGCGCGGCGAGCACTGCTCGAGCCGAGGCCAGCGACTCCCCCGACTCGCCGACGTGCTGCGCCATGGCTCGACGGTACTCAGAGGCGTTTGGCCGAACAACTCACCTACCGTCGCGGCTACACCGGCCGCCGAATCGCGACATGCTCACCGAGCTGGCTGATGCGCACATTCGCCCCGGCGTGCGGGGCTTCGATGACCAGATTGTTGCCGATCGCCATCTGCACGTGCCCGGCGTGCGGGAAGACCAGGTCGCCGGGGCGCACCTGCGAGCGCGCTATCGGCACACCGTCGTTGATCTGCTGGTAGGTGGTGCGGTCGAGGTGGATGCCCGCACGGGCGTAGGCCCATTGCACCAGCCCCGAGCAGTCGAACCGATCCGGCCCGGTGGCACCCCAGACGTAGGGGCAGCCCAGCCGGGACAGGGCGGCGCGCACGGCGAGCGCCGCCCGCGAGTTCGGCAGCGGCAGACGGCGCCGACGCAGGCGGTAGCGCAACGCACGCAGCAACGCCGCCCTTCGGCGCGCCCGCCGGCGGGCGACCAGAACGTGGTCGTGCTGGGCACGCAGCCGAGCTACCCTGCGCCGCAACAGCTCTCGCTGGGCGACCGGGGTGTCGGCGGTCGTGGTGGCATCGGCGCGGGCGGCGTCGAGCACGGCCCCAGTCTGGCGGTGTGCCGCACCGTGATCGCGACGGGCCTGCGCCAGAATCGCGGACAGTTCGGCGTCGACGCCGCGGGTGCGGGCCAGCTCGCCATTACGCGCCTGCGCCGCAGCTAGGTAGGCGGCCGGCGCTGCGGTGAATTGTCGCGTCGGGACGTCGCTGCCGGCCGCGGTCGCCGGCGTGTGCGGGACGTCGGCGAACAGAGCGTGCGCCCGCTGCAGCAGGTCGAGTTCGTTCACGACTGGCCCTCGACGAATGCGCGCACCCGCGGCAACGCGCCGGGCGGGATGACGCCGCGGTTGCGGATGTCCCACATCTGCTCGGCGCTGACGCCGAGCAGGGCCGCGATGACGGACTCCGGCAGACCCGACCGGGTGCACGCCTGGTCGAATCGGGTGGCGATTGCCCCCGGCATTCGTTGCAGTAGGCCGGTCCGGATGGCTTCGAGCGACTTCAGGTGCGTCATCAGGCGCTCAGCCGACTCGGCTCCGGCATTGACTGCCACCCGCCACGAGTTGGCGGCCAGCATTTCAGCTTTCACACACTGAGCGATCACGGACAGAATATACGTCTCGTATTCGTTTGATGTTTCCGCCGGCAGTCTGGCTATCAACGAGTTCAGCGATTCCAGGTGCGCCTCGGCGTGGGCTTCGAGCACTTCGGTGTCGCTGTGGCGGCTGACGACGATATCTGTGGACGGTCTGGACGGCGCTGGTTCGGCTACTGCGGTGGCGAGAAGTTGGGCCAATTCGGCCTCGGCGTCGTCGGCCATCACTAGGCGCGTGTAGGTGCCGGGCGGCAGGCCCAACCCGTTCTCGATCTTCTGAACTGTGCCTTTGTGCGGTTTACGGGCTCCGCGTTCCAGGAAGCTCAGGCCCATGATGCTGACGCCGGTCGCTGCGGCGAGGTCAGCCAGCGACCAGTCGCGGGACTCGCGGAGGGCTCGAATAGCGGCGCCCGCCGCCTCACGGCTCACCGTCGGGCTCCCGCCATATACGGATCGTACACAGCGCTACGCAGGTATACGTTCTTGTCTACGTTCCACTTGCGTCCCGAACCAGGGGTGTATACGCTTCCGTCATCGAATTCCAACAAGGAGGCCGCCATGCACCACCGCCCCTGCTCGGCAGAGCCCGATCTGTGGTTCGGCTATGCCGACGACGACGCCAGCGACGGCGCGGCCAAGGCCCGCGTCTACGAGCAGTCCGCCACCCGGGCCCGAACCATCTGTCTGCGGCGCTGCCCGCTGGCCCAGCAGCGGGCCTGCGCCCGCCGGGCCATCGAGGGCAGTGAGGAATACGGCGTGTGGGCCGGTGTGAAGCTCCCCGGCGGTCAGTACCGCAAACGGGCCCAGCTCGCGTACGCCCACGACGTTCTGCGACACATAGCCGACGGTGAGATCAACCCGCGCGAGCTACCGGAGAGCGCTGAGCTGCTGGCTCGCACCGAAGCGTTGCCGGTGCAGGTGGCCACCGTCGTGCACCTGCCGCTGGGGCGACTCCCCCGTACCGCCGCATAGAGCGGTTCCTAGGCGGTGGGGCTACAAGTTCCGGTTCGGGGTGTTCCGCATCGACGAGGCTGAGGTCCTGCAGGCATTCGCGGCCTGAGAGAGATCCGTCCCGCTGGCGAGTACCGTTGGGGCGGTGAGCAACCTCGAAGCCGCTCCGGGTGAACTTGCCTGTACCGCAACGGTCTTCGACGGTGTCGAGGTCCTGCAGCCGCGCGAGGTCACCTTGGGCGGCCCGCGTGCGATTCGGGTTCGCCGGACACTGCCGCAACGGCGGCGCCTTCACCCCGTTGCTGGGCTCCCAACTGGACCTCGCCGCGGGGTCACATGTCGACCTCGACGTCGACCCCGCCTTCGAGCATGGCGTACTGCTGGACCTCGGCGCTGTCGAGGTGGCCGACTGGCGGTTGGAGCCGGGCGACCTCGCCTACCTGGGCCCGGGCCCGACGTCGCTGCGGCTGCACAACCCGGCCGAGCACCCGGCCCGAATGCTGCTGCTCGGCGGCACTCCGTTCGGCGAGGACCTGCTGATGTGGTGGAACTTCGTCGCCCGCACCCATGACGAGATCGTCGAATACCGCCGGCTGTGGCAGGCCGGCGCAGATCTTCCACATCACGACTTCGACGACATGTCGATCCGGTCACCGGCGCGACTGAGCAAACCAGTCCGCCACGCCGTACATACCGGCTGAGGCCGGGGTCCGCCGCTATCGTGATACCTCGTGGCGGAACCCGACCAGGCCGGAGCCACCCCACCGGCCTACTTCGTAGCCGATGGTGACGTACTACTGCCCGACCCGGTGGCGCAGGGGCCGTGGGGGCCGACGCTCAGCGGCCACGTCGTCGGCGGGATCCTGGCCCGCGGCGTCGAACAGGCCGGCGGCGGCGACGGGCTGCAACCGGCGCGGCTGACCGTCGATCTGCTGCGACCCACCGCGATCGCCCCGCTGGAGGTGCGCACCACCGTGCAGCGTGAGGGCCGCCGCATCCGGCTGGTGGATGCCGCGCTGGTCCAGAACGGGGAATTGGTGTCGCGGGCCAGCGCGGTGTTCCTGCGTCGCGGCGAGGCGCCTACCGGTGACATCTGGTCGTCGCCGGTCACCATGCCCGCCCTGCCGCCCGACCCGGGGCCGCTGCCCGCCAACCTGCCGATGTTCGTCTGGGGCTACGGGGGAGAGGGCTCCTCGGGCGGGGAATACGGTTTCGCCGAGTGGCACGCCGGCGGTCCCAAGTACGCCTGGGTGCGCCAGCTGCGCCCGTTGGTTGCCGGCGAGACCGTCAGCCCGTTCGTCGAGGCGGCCATGGCCGCCGACGCCACCAGCGCGTTGACCCATTGGGGCACAAGCGGATTGCGCTATATCAACGCCGACTACACGCTGAGCCTGACCAGGTTGCCCAAGGGGCCGAACATCGGCCTTGCCGCCCTGGTGCACGGCAGCCATGACGGCGTCGCCTCCGGGGCGGCCGCCGTGTTCGACGAGTACGGCCCGATCGGCAACTCGATGGCGGTGGCATTGGTGAACCCGGTCGAGTCGTTTCAACCGAAGACGATGAAGTAGGGGAGCGGGTAGATGCGCAGGTTCGTCGACATCTCCTCGAATGGTGCCTGCAGCCCGCGGTGAAGCGCGACTTCCGACACGTCCCCGCCGGCTACGTGGCCACGACCGCCGACGTCGAGGAGGAGTTGGAGCGCATCGGGCACACGGACTATGTCGGGATGGGCCGGGACGCGACCCGGTACCTGCTGCAGCGGGGCGTGCGCCTCACCGGCACCGACGCCTGGAGCTGGGACGCGCCGTTCTCCTTCACCGCGCGGCCAAGGCGCGGCTACGGCCAGGGGCCGCCGACTGGGGGGCCGCCGCCGGGGGGCGACTGGTTCTGAAGGATGCCCAGGCAGGTGCCCAGCGACTTCCCGGGGATACACGGAATTCCGCCGACGGTCGGCACACCACTGTTGGCCACGAAGCACTGGCCGGTGATGGGGTCGGCGAGATGGCCGATCGGGCAGGCGCTCGCCGGTGCCGCGACGACCATCGGCACGGCCACGAAGAAACCTCCGCAGACCGCCGCCATCAGCGCCTTGGACACCCGTCGCCGTACCAACATGGGTGTCAGCCTACTGCGCGACCAGGGTGGGCCGGCCAAACCATCCGGGCGCACCGGCCAGTGGATGAACGTCAGATCTACCCAGGTCTGGTCGAACAGCACCGGGCGGCGCAGCGGCGGCGGCGGCGTGACCGGGAAACCGGTTAGGGTCACGCCTCTGCGATCCGGTCGCGGCCGGCGTTCTTCGCCTCGTACAGCGCCGTGTCGGCGCGGGTCACGGTCTCGGTCAGCGTCTCGCCGGGGACCCAGGTGGTGTGCCCGATCGAGCAGGGTCTGGCCCGCCGGGACCCCTGCGCCGCACGCGGTCCAAAATGTGCGTCGCCTGCTCGGAGGTGGTGTCGGGCAGCGCGACGATGAACTCCTCGCCGCCCCAGCGGGCGAAGACGTCAGCGGTGCGCAACACCGCGCCTGCGGCGGCCGCGAAGCTGCGCAGCACCGCATGCTCGGCCGCCTCGGCGGTGATGTCGCGCAATTGCAGCTGCACTGCCGGCGAGCCCCGGTAGGCACGCCGCAGGGCGGTGCCGGCCGCGATGGCCATGAAGGTCGCGCGGATGTCGCGCTCGACCCGGCTGCCAACGAAACCGGTCACCGGGTGGTTCTCGACCTCGGCGGACGTCGCTGCGCCGCACAGGGCGACGGCCTCGCTGTTGGCATAGGCGATGCGGCTGTCGACGTCGATCACCGCAACGGCGGGGAGTTTTCGACCAGTGCCCGCCACCGTTCCTCGGCCTCCTGGTGCGCGGCCCGCTCGGCAGCGATCTCGGTGACGTCGGCGGACACCCCGCCGATTCCGATGACCGTGCCAGCTGGAGGGTCTTGACCGCGCGTCAGCCCATTGCGGTTCGGCCGACGTCGATCGCGTTGGCAGGGACTTCTTCGGGCAGGCCGCCCGGCGCCTCCTCGGCCAACCGGCGGGCGACGGCGTGCGCGGTGCGAACACAGTCCCGCACCGTCTGCGGGTAGGTGTCGGCGTCGACGCGTGTGGTCGTCTCGGCGCCCTCTGACTGCGCTTCGATCTGGGTTAGTCCCAATGCCGCTCAGTTAAGGGTGTGACTGTTGGGTCAAGTGTGACGGGTGCGGCGTGTCGGGGAGTTGGGGCAGCGGAACTCCCGGTATGGATGGATTGTCCGACCAAAGACACCATCTCACCTGGGAGTTCCGCTGTCTGTTCAGTCTGTCATTCGTGGTTCGGTGGTGGTTGGTGCGGGTCGGTTCGCGCCCGGTCACCTCGGTGGGTTGACCCAGATCGTCCCGTTCGAGATGGTCGATGCGGTGCTGGAATCGACCCGGACGGTGCAGGCCAGGGTGCGGGCGTTGCCGTCGCGGGTGGTGGTGTACCTGCTGCTGGCGGCGGCGCTGTTCGCCGAGCTCGGCTACGGCCAGGTGTGGGCTCGGATGACCGCGGGCCTGGACGGGATCGACGTCGCCGATCCGGTGTCCTCGGCGTTGGCGCAGGCCCGTCGCCGCATCGGTGTCAAGCCGCTGCGGGAGCTGTTCGACCTGGTCCGCGGTCCGGCCGCCGGTGCGGCGCGATGGCGGGGCCTGCTGGTATGCGCGATCGACGGCACGTCGATGTTCACCCCCGACACCGCGTCGAATCTGGCCGCGTTCGGCCGGGTCGGCGGCGGCAACGGCCCGTCGGGGTATCCGATGCTGCGGATGCTGACCGTGGTCGCGTGCGGCACCCGCACCGTACTGGGTGCCGTCTTCGGCACCTTGAGCGTGGGCGAAACCAACTATGCACCAAAGCTTCTGGGCTGCCTCCGCCAGGGCATGCTGCTGCTCGCCGACCGTAACTTCGCCGCCGCGGGCCTGATCGAGCAGGTCGCCGCCACGGGCGCTGACCTGCTGTTCCGCGCCAAGACCAACCGCAAACTCCCCGTGATCGGCCACTGCGGTGACGGCTCGTGGCTGTCGCGGATTGACACGACGACCGTGCGGGTGATCGACGCCCAGGTCGCCGTGCGACTCGCCGGGGGCCCACGTCGCAGCGAGCGCTACCTGCTGATCACCACCCTCACCGACCACCGGCGATACCCCGCCACCGAACTGGTCGCCCTCTATCACCAGCGGTGGGAGATCGAAACCTCCTACCTGGAACTGAAATCCACCATCCTCGGCGGCCGGGTGCTGCGCGCCCGCACACCCGACGGGATCGCCCAGGAGATCTATGCCCTGCTGGTCACCTACCAAGCGCTGCGCATCGCGATATCCGATGCCACCGCCACCGCCGCCGCCACCACTGACCGCGCGGGCTTCAGCATCGCGCTCAACACCGCCCGTGACCAGGTCATCCAGGCCGCCGGCGTCATCGCCGACACCACTATCGACCTCATCGGCAAGATCGGCCACGCCGTGCTCGATCACCTGCTCCCGGCCCACCGCCGCAGAACCAGTCCCCGCGTCGTCAAACGCGCCATCTCCAAACACCGCGCCAAAGGCGACATCGACCGCAACAGCTACAAGATCACCGTCGACGTCACCATCAACGGCCAGTTGACAACCGGCCCATGACCTTAACTGAGCGGCATTGGGGTTAGTCCGACATGACGCCGCTGGGTGCCGTGGCCGTCATGGAGGTGGATAAAGTCCACGCCGCACCGCTGGGCCCACTCCTCGGCGATGTTGGCGACGGCGACCGACCTCGGCATCGGCCAACTCTGATCGGCCTGCTGCACGAGTTTCCGAATCATTCCGAAGCGCGGGAATGACAGCTGGCGGCACACCGGAAACGACGGCGGCAAAGCGCTTCCGTTGACGGCGAGGTCCAGCTGCCTCGACGCCTCGGCCAGCGCGCGTCAGCAACATCGACACTGGGTCTTTCTGCCGTGCCGCGATCCAGCTCATCACGCGCTGTCGCACCCCGGAATCATGACACCGGGCCCCTCGCGCCCGCTATTTCATGGTGGCCAGGTTGCGCCAGAAGCTTTTGAGGCTGTCGGTGCCGCCGAAGAGCGTGGTGAAGTTGGTGGAGTCGACCAAGACGATGTCGCCGGCTCGTCGGCTCGTGGGTGGCATCCAGATGAGCGCGTTGAATTCGGTGTTGCCCGCCGCGGTGAAGGGGTGAGGTCTGTCGGGGTCGACGCGTTGCCGGCCCAGGACGCGGAGCGAGTCGCTCTCCGGTGCGGTGAGTTCGTAGTGCGGCAGGTGGGGATGGAAGTTGAATGTCGTGACGTTGTCGAGCAGTCTCGCGGCGTCCAGGTCGCGCAGTGCGGTCAGCGGTGCGATCTGGGTGGTGCCTTCGACGACGGCGGGACGCAGACCCCACGTGTTGTGCACCGGAATATCCAGTGCCGTCATCACCGAGCGGGTGTACTGGCCGAATCGCTGCTGGCGTGGGACCAGCGGGTCGCCGTGGTGCCGGTATTCGATCTGACGCTGGGCGAAATCGTCGGTGAATCCGACATCGTGATGTGGGGCCAGCAGCAGGCAGGTGCCCTCTCGTTGCAGCCATTGCGTGATGGCGCTGAGCTCGTCGGGTCCGGCTTCCTGCTCGGAGAGGATGTGGTCGAGCCCGAAGACCATCAGGGTGTCGGTGTCGTCGAGGATGCGCTCGTCGATCGGCAGCTGGTAGCCGGCCTGGTCGATACGCTGGAAGACCGCGACCGGGTGCCCGGTGACCACACCTGCCAGTTCCTGGAACGCCAACGTTGAGCGGTGAAATAATTCCAGCGTCCCAGCGATGCCTTGCAGGAAGTGCGCCTCGTCGTATTCCGGGGTTTCGTAGCTCGGCCACAAGGCGTTGCGGACTTCGGTCATGGTGGAGAAGCGGTTGTACATCGCGGCGGGATCCCGTTGCGCTTCCCAGGGGTAGCTCCAGGTCCAGTAGATGCTGATGCGGCGCCCGCCTGGGGTGCGTGTGCGAGGGACGTGGCGTTGATTGTAGGTGCGGGCTGGGGGCAATGTGCTCATGATCGCACCTGTCAACTTTCGAGTGTTGCGAGGTATCGCAGCGCTGCTAGTCCCGGCAGGAAGAAGTAGGCGCCGCCGGTGAGTGTGGTGAAGGCGGGCAATCCCTTGAGGACCTTGCGGATCGGCCTGTCGGGGATCGTGAATTCCATTGTCCCGTCTTGCGTTCCGCAGATCGGGTCGTGCTCGTTGCCCAGTTCGTGGAACGCGCGGTCGTTGATCCACACGTTCTGGGCGAACTCGAACTGGCGAACGAGATCCGCGCAGATGATGAACGCGGCGATACCACGATCCGCTCCGTCGTCGGGTGCACCCTCGGGCAGAGCAGGCCCATAAGTGGCACCACGCCGAATCATCCTGCGCCGGTTCATGTAGTGCGCGGTGTCGCGGGGGTTGAGCCGCCGCGCGTGCGATCCCAGTGGACAGGCGTACCCGTGCGGGTCCATTTCTTTGTAGTTGAAGTCGTTGTTGCGCATAGGGTCTGCGCCGAGCTCGGGATCATCCTTGTCCGGTGCCAGCACCAGGGGGGCGCCGCTGCGCCAGCGGCCCATGAACTTCGCGGCCAGCAGCTCCTCATCATCAGGGGTGTCCGAGTTGTCTCGGACGTAATCGCGGAACAGCGCCACATGCTCCTGCAAGCGCCGGTACGCCATGAAACTCCCATTGCGGGACAACACCTCTGGCTGCGGAAGGTTGGCGACGGGGCCATTCTCGTCGGGATAGCCGAGAATGAACTCGCCTGGCTTCAGCGCAGCACCCGAGCCAGGAGTCGGCTCCTCACCCGATCCCTCCATCACCGGCTGAGACAGCCGGTCGCGGAACCCGAAGTGGTCGTGGGCGTAGTTGAATGGCGGGGTCGCGTTCAGGTCCAGGAACGACAGACTCCGAACCCCGTCGCAGCGGGCCACCAGCTCGTCGTGCACCCCGGTGGCCCTGGCGTGTTCGGCATCGTCTCGCGCGAACAGGATGGCAATCGCGTGCAGATCGTCGCCAGCCAGGCCGCCCACCCAGTTGCCGGGCTGGTTGCGCCCAGTGTCTCCGAGGATGTCGGCCCGGGCGGCCATCCCCTCACGAAACGCGTCGGGGAACGTCGACAGCGCCTCCTCGGGCACCCCGAGGGCCCGCAGACCGTTGCAGGTGAACGCGAGCGTGACCCACCGCTTGGTGTTGTCCATCGTGGTGGCAGCCGACGCCGCGGATTCGGTGATGGGGATCAGCTCCGAGAGCCACGCCCTACCGCCGGCCGGTTTGTCGAACGACAAGAATTCGTAGCGTCCGGTCATCGCCGGGGTGCGGGTCAGCAGGATGTGCTGAATGTCGTCGAGTTCAAGCATGTGTGCAGACCTGCTCGGCTTACTGCATCTGGTCGAGCATGTCGGAGAACGCTGCTTTGAGCTTCAGTGCCTTCTTGATCTCATCGGCGGTCACGTAGGGGTATTCCCCGTACTCCAGGAAGCTCGGGCATTGGTGGTCTCGCACGAACTTGATGAAGGCCTCGGGGTTCTCTTTCCAGTCCTCTGGGAATCCCTCCAAATTCGTGAAGACGGTCGTGATCCCGGTCTGGCTGAACAACTGCACCGCGTCTTCGGTGTACTTGTCGAAGTCGGTATCGAAGATGCCCTGGTACTGGAAATGCAGCCCCGAACCGACGTCGAACAGCACCCAACGTAAATAGTGCAGCCGAAGCGGGGCCAGCACGTCGGGGCTGCCCTTGATCGCCTCCTCGATCTGCTTGCCGTAGGCCCGGACGACCTCCTCGCGGCCCTCCTTGACCTTCGCGATGATCGAGAAACCATGGCAGGCGGGAGTTCTGGGATACATCGGCCCGTAACGGCCCCGCTCTTCAACGAAATAGCCCTCCGCCGGGATGGCCATCGCCGCAGGCTTGGTCCAGTCTTGATCCGTTGCAGACATTGCAGACCCCCTCAATCTTGTCCTTGCCGAAACGCTACCGTCTGACCCCGTGGGCCGAAACACTTTCGGTCCACGAACTCGGGCCGTCGACCAGAGGTGGCCTGGCGGTCATCGGGCGGGCGCTATAGATCGAGTGTCAGGGTGCGGGTATGCGCGCGGGAGACGCAGGGGTACATGATGCCCGCCCCGTCCTTGTTCTCGTTGTCTGCAACGGAGTCCAGGTGTTGGGGACGGCCGGCGAGGACGCGGACCTCGCACGCGCCGCAGATTCCTTCGCGGCACGACGAATAGACGGGTATGTCGGCGAGTTCGAGTGCCTCGAGCAGCGATTGGTCTCCCGAGACGTGCACGTGTGTGCCGCTACGGTCGCAAGTTACGTCGAAAGGCCTGCCGGTCTGGTCTGGCATCTGTGTCGCCGCGTTGAACCGTTCGATGTGCAGGCGTGCGGCCGGGACGAGCGCCGCGAGTTCTTCGGTCATCGAGGAGGGTCCGCAGCAATACACCGCGGCGCCGCTGCCGGCGAGGATGCGCGCGAGATCCGGGCGGACGCCGGTTTCGTCGCGGGCGTCGATGCTGACGTGGTCTGGCCACCGCTGCTGCAGTTCGTCACTGAACGCCATGGTGGCCCTGCTGGCGCCGATGTAGACCAGCTGCCATCGCCGGTGCGCGGGCAGCGAGTCGATCATCGCCTTGATTGGCGTGATGCCGATCCCGCCGGCGACGAATACATACTCCTCGGCGGGCTCGAGCATGAAGGTGTTGCTAGGACCGGAGACGTCCAGGGGCGTGCCGAGCCGAGCGTTGGCGTGCAGCCACGCGCTGCCGCCACGTGAGGATGGTGCGCGCTGCACGGCGATTCGGTATCGGCAGCGGTCGGCCGGATCGCCGCACAGTGAGTAGCAGCGCTGCAACCCGTTCGGTAGGTGCACCGTCACGTGGGCTCCCGGCGCCCACAGCGGCAACTCACTCCCATCTTTCAGCGACAGGTCGATGCCGAGGACGTCGCATGAGAGTGGGTAGGTAGCGGTGATGGTCATCGGCCGCCGCGGCGCGGCGGGTGGTCGTCGCCGCGGCGGCGGCGCGGCGGAGGCGGACGTCAGCACCCGCACGAGCACCGCCACGGTGGTCAGACCCAGCAGTGCGAAGGCCACCACCCGATAGCCCCAGGCACCCACGTCGGTGCCGGACCAGCCGGCGTGGAAGGACACCAGCACCACCGACGCGTAGCTGCCGTAGTGCAGCGCCTTCCAGAATCGCCGGGGCATTCGCGGTCCCAGCAGCGAGGACCCGTACACGGCGATCAGCAGGTAGAACGCGACGATGCCCAGGGCGACCGGCCAGGGCCGGTAGCCCGCCGCCAGTGGGACGAGGACCTGGGTGAGCGAGAAGTGGGCCCAGCTGTCGAGCATCAGTGAGAGCATGTGCAGGCCCGTCATGATCAACGCCGTGCCCCCCAGCCAGCGATGCAGGTCCCGCAGCCATGCCGGGTTGTCGATGGACCGCAGCACCCGCGTGGCCAGCAGCACACCCCACATCACCGAGCCGGTCATCGCGGCCCAGGCCACCAGGCCGCTGGCCCGGGTGACATACCACCACAAATGCGGATCGGTCACGCGAAATCTGCCCAGTTCGCCGTCTGTTTGCACGGCTGATCGGCGGCCACTATCACCCCGGCGGCGCCAATGCGGGGCAGCCAATCGAGCAGGCCATCGGGGTCGCGCAGAAACGCCAGCTTCGCCAAGGCTTCGGCCCTGACACCAGTGCCGGCGATTACGGTCGACGTCAGGGTCGGGGTGAGCGCGCTGGCGCCGGTGGCCGAGTCGATCAGGTGATGGGCCGGGCCGTCGGCACCGGCCCAGACCCGCACGAGCCGGCTCGACGTCGCCACAGATCCGCGGGCGAGCCGGATCACGTTCATCAGCTCGGTGGGGGTGAACGGATCCTGGATGCCGATCGTCCACGCCGGGGCGTCGGGGGCCTGTCCAGCGACCACCAGGTCACCACCGACCTCGGCCAGTACCCCGTCGGCACCGCGGTCCATCGCGAGCTCGACGATCATGTCAGCCGCCAGACCCTTGCCCAGGCCCCCCGCGTCGAGCGTGGTGCCCAGCGGAAGGCGGATATCCAGACCGGCGACATCGATGCCGGCGACATCGCCCGGCCACGCCGCGGTTTCGGGCAGCAGGGTGCGCCGCGACGGGTCGACTCGGCTGGTGTGGTATCCGCTGGCCACGAGCTGTGGCAGCGCGGTCGGGTCGAAGTCGCCGTCGGTCAGGGCCCAGGCGTTGATCAGTTCGGCCACCAGCCGTGCGGTGCACGGGCGCACTCGCACGGGGCGGCCTTGTGACCAGTTCAGCCGCGACACGTCACTGTCCGCGAGGAAACGGCTCCACGCCTGCTCGAGCTCACGCAGAAGCTCGAAGCACTCGTCGAGAAGCTGCGGCGGTCCACCGACGACGGTGATCGACGCGGTGCCGCCCATCGCCTGGCGCCGATCCGCCCGCAGCGAATCCGGGTGAGTGCGTGCTGAGCTGGGGACGCCAGCGTGCGGCCCGATGGTCTCCGGGGCCATCTCAGCCACCGGAGGCTTTCGACACGGCGTGGGGCGCGATGGGTGCAATGGGTACGTCGGCGGCTGGCACCGGCGCGGGAACCGGGGCGGGAACCTGGGCCGCGACGGCCGCGGCAGGTGCCGGTCCGACGGGCTGGATGGTGGTGGCCTGAACACCGCTCCTGCTGCCGGTGTCAGTGCTGGATATGACCGCCCGCTGGTGTGCGGTCGCGCTCAGCACGTCGACGATCCCCAGCAGCAGGCTGGCCGAGAGCGCGGAGACCGCGAGCTTGGACCATCGCGCCGGCGACGGTCGCGGCGGGCGGGAGTCAGTCGTCGCGCTCATGCCTATCTTCGCCTTCTGTTTGGTGCTCACCGGAGCTGTGCTCGTCGTCTTCCCGCGACACGGTCGGGGGCGGCGCCGCCGGGCTCAACGTCGGCACAGCCGGTGGCGGAGTCGGCACAGCCGGTGGCGGAGTCGGCTGGGAAGCGGGCTGTCCGCCGCCGGGAATCAACACCTCGTTGGCCCGCCCGATGTCGGGTTGGGGCGAGGTGTTCAGAATCCGGGTGTTGACCGCTAGTGCGGCCCCCCCGATGGCCAGCACGAAAAGCAATGAAACAATCACCGCCAGTTTCGATCTCATGACTTCACGGTAGATTCCGGCCGGTCGAGAATGGTCGCAGCAAAATCCAAGAATCATCCAAGGTCGCGCGCGATCTCGTGGAAGACCCGCTCGAGCTGCCTCGACCCGGGCCGCGGCAAAGCTGATAATGCGGACGTGCAGGTGCTCGTGGTCGAAGACGACGAATCGGTGGCTGCCGGGCTGTGCGAAGGCCTGGGCAGAGCCGGTTTCGAGCCGCGCCGTGTGGCGACCGGCGCCGAGGCCGTGGCGAATGTGTCGGCGTCCGCGCCGGATTTCGTGCTGCTGGATCTGGGGTTGCCCGACATGGACGGCACTGACGTCTGCCGCGCCATCCGGGCACACTCGCAGGTACCGATCATCGTGGTCAGCGCCCGCGGCGAGGAGATCGACCGGGTCCTAGCGCTGGAGATGGGCGCCGACGACTACGTGGTCAAACCCTGCGGCATGCACGAGCTCGTCGCACGCATCCGCGCCGTGGCCAGACGTACCGCCGCGCCCGACGGTCACCCCGACCAGGCCGCCACCACCCGCTCGATCGGTGCGCTGACCATCGACCGCCGCACACAGCGTGTGCATCTCGGTCGGCGGGAGGTGCACCTGACGCCCAAGGAATTCGACCTGCTCTACTACCTCACCGAGGATCCCGGCGCGGTCTACCGACGATCGGAGATCCTGCATCAGGTATGGGGCGCCAACTGGTACGGCACCACCAAAACCGTCGACGCGCACGTGGCCGCCATCCGCAAAAAGCTCGGCGACCCGCGGTGGATCGAGGCGGTTCGCGGGGTGGGCTTCCGCATCGGAATCCTGTCGTGAAGTGGAGGTTGGTCGCGGCGTTCATGGCGGTCACGTGCCTCGTTGTGGTGGTCCAGGACGTCCCGCTGGGCAACTACCTGCAGCGGGTCGAACGCGACCGCATCGTCACAGCATTGGAACGCGATGCCTTTCTGCTCGCCGGTCGCAGCGAGGACACGCTGGAAGCGGCATCACCGGATCCGCGCGTCGTGACCGATGTACACCGCTACCGGCAAGAAAGCGGAGCGCGGGTGGTCATCGTCAACGCCGCCGGCGACGCGGTCGTGACCTCAGACGACGACCAGTCCGCGACCGGCGGCTCCTACCGGTCGCGCCCTGAGATCGCCACGGCATTGTCGGGCGACATCGCCACGGGAGAACGTCATTCGCTCAGCCTGGGGACCGACCTGTTCTACGTTGCGGTGCCGATCGTCAGCGGTCAACGGGTCCTCGGGGCGGTGCGGCTGACCTATCCGACGCAGGTGGTCACCGATAAGGTGCACGGGCAACTGCGCATCCTTTGGCTGGTCGCCGGCATCACCGTCGCGTTGGCTGGGGCAGTGGCCTTCCTGATGGCAACCACCGTCACCCGCCGCCTGCAGCAGCTGCGGCGCACCACCGAACTGCTTGCCGACGGACGGCTCGACGCGCGAACCCCAGAGCAGGGCGGGGCACCGGAGATCCGCAGCCTCGCAAGGTCGGTTAACCAAATGGCTGATCGGCTCCAAGATCAGCTGCGCCAGCAGCGCGCATTTGCCGGCGACGCCTCCCACCAGCTGCGCACACCGTTGACTGCACTGCGCGTCCGATTGGACAACGCCGCCGATCTCGTCGACGCTGACCCTGAAGCCGCGCGTGAGACCGTCGCCGCAGCCCAGGACGAAGCATTGCGTCTACAGCAGATCGTTGATGGGCTGTTGGCGCTCAGCCGGGCCGACGGCGCTGCGATCTCGCCGCAGGAGATCGACCTGGCCGAGGTGGCCCGCGCGCGGGTCGAACAGTGGCAGCCCCTCGCCGAGGAATCCGGTGTGCGCATAGCCGTGACCGCGCCAGAAACCGCCCCAGTGTCGGCCGTGCCCGGGGCCGTCGAGCAGATCATCGACAATCTCATCGACAATGCGCTGGCGGTGGCCCCGGCCCACACCACCATCGGCGTGGCCGTGGCGCCTGCCTCCGACGCCGTGGACCTACACGTCCTCGATGAGGGCCCCGGGATGTCATCGCAGGACTGCGCACGAGCCTTCGACCGGTTCTGGCGCGGACGCACCGACACCGTTGGCAGTGGGTTGGGCCTGGCCATCGTCGCCCAGCTCGCCCGCGCGAGCGGAGCAACCGCGGAGTTGACGCCACGCACGTCGGACAACATCGGTACCGGCGGACTCGATGCGCACATCCGGTTCGCCCGCAGCCGTACCCGTCACTAGCGCCACCTGACTCTGCGCTCAGGTTGCCGTCCGCGCCGTCTCGAACGCCTGCTGATGCGCCTTCTCATCGCCCGCAATCTCCCGGAACAGGCTGGCGGCCTGCGGGTTTCCGGACTGCTCGGCCTGTCGGGCGTAGTCGGGGTACATCACGTCGGCCTCGTGCTGCTCACCGTTGATCGCGTCGGTGAGGTTCGTATTGGTGTCGGGGGACACCAAGCCGGCCAGCGTCGCCAGCGCGGCGAAGTGCTCGTTCAACTCGACGTTGGCGGAGTTGGTGAACAGCTGCGCCACGGCGAGGTTCTCGCTGCGACGGGCCTGATCGGCGTAGCGCATGTACTTGGCGTAGGCGAACGCCTCACCCTGCATCGCCGTGCGCAGATTCGCCAGTGTCGTGCCCGACGAACGCGGGGGGCCGGCCGTAATCGCCTCCGGAGCGGACGTCGCGCCCACCGGGACCGAGCCGGCCGGGCTGGGGCTGGTGATCATGGTCAGCGCGGTCGTGAAGTCCTTGGCATGGATGGCCTCATCGTTGCCGATCTCGGCGAACAACGCTGCCGCGGCCGGGTCGTTGTCGGCCGTGGCCTGCTTGGCGAATCCCGGATACATCGTGTCGACCTCGGTGGTCTCGCCACTGATGGCGTCACGCAGGTTGGCGGCGCTGTCACCGCCAAAGCCGATCAGATCGGCTTCGCGGGCGAAATGATCCGACAGCTCGGTCTGGGCGGCATCGGTGAACGCTTGCGCCGCTTGGGGCCGCCGCGCCTGCTGAGCCTGGGCGGCATAGGCCAGGTATTTCGCATGGGCGAGCGCTTCACCATGCATCGCCGACAACGCATTGGAACGCGTGGAATCGGCGAGCGGCGAACTGGCCGGCGGCGCGGTCTGACTCCCGCACGCGGCGACCGTGACGATCAACGTCGCGGCGCACACCGCTGTCGATGAGAGGTTTGCATAACGCATGACAACACTCCTAAAATAGTTGCGAACTCAACTGATTTTCGAAGGCACGGACCTGGCGGTCAGTGATCGTCTTCCTCGGCGGGCGCGGGCGTCGAAACGCCGGGGGCGGACCAGGTTGCCTGCGCGCCGCTGTGACCGATGCGGACGGTCTGCGCGAGGGTCCCCGCTGCCACCGCAACCGCCACTACCGTCAGCCCGATTGTCAGAATCCGGTCGCTGACTGTGCGGCGTCGCGCTGCCGGTCGGCGGAGCCACCGGTCGGCCGCAAGAACAGCCACGATCACGATCAACAGCCCGACGACCCAGGGCAGCAATGTCTCGCCCATCTCCGCATGCCGCTCGACCGCTGGGGTCTCGGTCACCCGCTCCTCAAGCGGCTTGCCGGACCACTCCATCAACGGCACCAACGCAACCGACAACGCGCACAACACCAGTGTGGTGGACTTGACAAGCCGCGGAACCCGGGGGACTAGCGCGACGACGCCGACGAGCAGCGCGGCCACCGGAACCGCAACCACCGTCAGGTGAGCAAACAAGGGATGGGCCGGTAGGCCAAACAGCTGATTCACCAGGCCGTCTGCTTCGTCGATCCGGAAAACGCCTCGGCCACTGTCGGTCTCATGACGTCAGCCTAGATTCGAGCCGGTCAACGAAGATCCCGAAAGAATCCAAGGATTGTCCAAGATCTCGCCAGAGCCCATTAAAGACCACGCTTCGAGTGAAGCCGTCGACACGGCCGAACCCGCTGAGCCGAATGTTGAACAGCCAGCGCGATACTCGCTTGCCAACCGACTCCGCCGCGCAGAAATCGTCAATCCCTCTCGGCCGACCGCCAATGGCGCGCCGCCTTCGCTCCGCCCGAGGCTTTCGACCCCGCTGCAGGGCGTCGGCCGGCGACTTTTGACCCTGCATCGGCGCGTCCAACCGTGTATACCGTGAACCGACGATGCCGACTGTAGGGAATCCGTTGACCACTGCCGACCGCGACTATCTGAGCGAGACCGAGCTCCTCGACTATGGCCATGCCTCGTTGAGAACGCTGATTGAGGACCGTGGCTGGGAGTCGCTGCCCACCGGGCAGCGTATCGGCGCGGTTTACACCTTCGTGCGTGACGACATCCCATTCGGCTACAACCAAACTGACCCGATTCCGGCCTCCCGGGTCCTCGCCGACGGCTATGGGCAGTGCAACACCAAAACGATCCTGCTCATGGCGCTGCTGCGCGGCGTCGGTATCCCGTGTCGTTTCCACGGGGCAACGATCCACAAGCGGCTGCAAAAGGGGGTCGTCACCGGACTGTGGTATCGGCTGGCGCCGACCAACATCATCCACAGTTGGGTAGAAGTGCTCGTCGATGGCCGCTGGCTGGCGCTGGAGGGCGTCATCCTCGACACGGGGTACCTCGACGGTCTTCGGGCGATGGTACCGGGTGAACGTGGCGCCTTCCTCGGTTACGGCGTCGGGGCCAACGACCTCGCGAACCCACCGATCGATTGGCGCGGTGCCGACACGACCATCCAGATGACCGGTGTCAACGGCGATCTGGGCTGCTATGACAGTCCTGATGCGTTCTACGCCGAGCACGGCGCGAATCTGTCGGGGTTCAGGGACTGGCTGTACCGCCATGTTGTGCGGCAACGGATGAATAGGAAAGTGGCGTCGATCCGCGGTGGTGTCCCGGACGTGTCGTGTATCGCGCGTGCCGGCGCACCGGACGCGGTCGATCAGGCCCGGCGGCAGGGGCCACGGGCGGGGCGGGGAGCCGCCTCGGTGGATGACCCGGCGAGACATCGCGGCGCATAACATTGCTGCGCTGTGGTCGATCGATGCTCGCTGACACCCTGCCGCTGGCCCTGGATCCCTTAGCGCTCGCACAGATTGAATGCCGGTCTGCGTGGAAGCCGCAATGCCACGTTGATCAACGGCTTTACGGGACTCCGTGAGGACGATGGTGACGGCGGCTGAGGATGGCGTTAGCGCACGTGTGAACTCCCGGCGATCGGAGTCCGCGAGAGTCGTTGCCCACCAATGCCCAGCCACTCACCGACGGTGCCGTGGCGTCCTTTGGCAGCTTGCCCCCGTCAAGACGAGCGCGCTGATGGCGCTCTCGAAAGTCCCCAAGTGTGCTCATTGAAATTCCCCACCCGAGGGCCGTGGTTACTGCAGATGTCTGGACCGGTACTGCCGACGATTTAATCAATGGTTCCAGCGGGAACGACCCATTGCGTGGGCTGTCCGGTGGCAGCGGCGACGAGGTCGAAATCAGCGTCGTAGTGGATCACGGCGAGTCCGCGTTCTTCCCCAGGCGTTCCAGGCCGAGCGCACCATCGACCGGTTTCGTGGTGATCCCCACCTATCCGGGTTGCGATTCACCCGAGAGCTTCGGTTGCTTGATCTGGTTGCAAACAGCGCCGGCACATTCGCATTATCGACTGGCCGCACTCGATTACACAGCACTGGGCCCGGCGCATCACAGAGGCGTTCCCCAACCTGGACGGCCTGCGCTACAACAGCCGGTTCGCCGGCGAACCGTGCATCACGCTGTTCATGCCCGCCGCCGATGCGATGCCCGCCAGGCCCCGTACTGTCCCTACCACTGACCCACCCCGACCTGACACTTCGGATCGCGAAGGCAGCTCAACGCCTGGGCTACCTGGTGGTCTAAGCCGGACACCCATGCGAGACCGGACATTCTGCGCTGCCTGCGCTGCGACACTTGACTACCCGTCGCTCGGGCGTGCGGCACAGACCGACCTCACCAAACACAAAGGTCACGACCTCTCTCGAGTTCGTGACCCTATGCCTGCAGTTCGTAGAACCGCTCGATGTGGGCGAAGGGGGACTTGAACCCCCACGTCCCGAAGGACACTGGCACCTGAAGCCAGCGCGTCTGCCATTCCGCCACTCGCCCGAAACAACCGGGGGAGCGTATCACGGTTGAGGGGGTTGTCCTCAACCGTACCCCCAGCTCCGATGGGCCCGCGGCCCCTCGATTCGCGGCTGCCCATCGCCCCTCTGGCCTGCTGTAACACGTTTCTCAGAGTTCTCATGGGACGGTGCGCCAACCTGGGCCGATACCATTCAAGAGAAAGAAGGCGGCGGCGCGACACGCGTCGAACACGTATCGGACTCGAGGCAGGCGGTGAGATGAGCAACCAGAAGGGTCTGGTTCAACGCATCGAGCGCAAACTCGAGAACACCGTGGGCGATGCGTTCGCCCGAGTGTTCGGTGGGTCCATCGTTCCGCAGGAAGTGGAAGCGCTGCTGCGGCGGGAGGCCTCCGACGGTGTGCAAACGCTTCCCGGCGATCGTTTTTTGGCGCCGAATGAATACGTCATTACCCTCAGTGGGTCCGATTTCGAGAAGGTCAGCGCCGATCGCGATCTCACGTCGGACACATTTGCCAAACACTTGAAGAGATACGTCTCTGAACAGGAATGGCAAACGTATGGTGATGTCGTCGTCAGATTCGAGCCGTCGCCGAGCCTGCACACCGGCCAGTACCGTGCGCGTGGCGTCGTCAATCCGGATGCCAACCCCCACCCGTCCGCAGGCGCAACCGCCCCAGCAGAATCGAACCATGCGTTCACCGCAGAACCAGGAGTACCACCGATGAGCGATAACCCGAGCTACGGCGGCGACCAGGGTCAGGGGCGGCCCGCCGACGACTATTACGACGAGCGCTACGGCCGTCCGCAGGAGGAGCCGCGCGCCGGCGCCCCCGAGCGGGGTGGCCCCGGTGGATACGCGGCTCCGCCCAACGAGCCGGGCTACGCCCCGCGCGGCGGCTACCCCGAGCAGGGCGGCTACCAGCAGGGCTACGCGCCCGCCGGCCAGGGATACGAGCAGCGGCCCCCGGCCGGCGGCTACGACCAGGGCTACCGGCAGCCCCCGCCCGGCTATGGACCCCCGCCGGCGGCGCCCTACGGTCCGCCTCCCGCCGGCGGCTATGGTGCCCCGCCGCCCAGTGACTATGACTACGGCCGTGCGCCGCGGCGTCACGAGGAGCCCGGCTACGGCCGTCCCGAGCCCCGCCCGGCCTACCCGGACCAGGGCGGCTACGAGCAGCAGCAGGGCTCCGGCGCCGGCTACGACCAGGGTTACCGCCAGCCCGAGTACCCCCGCTATGACCAGGGCGGCTACGCCGAGCCGGCCGGCCGTGACTACGACTTCGGTCAGCCCGCCGGTGGTGGCTACGGCGGCTACGGCCAGCCGGCCCAGCCCGAGTACCCGGCGACCGGCCACAGCGTCACCCTGCAGCTCGATGACGGCAGCGGCCGCACCTACCAGCTGCGCGAAGGCGCCAACGTCATCGGCCGCGGCCAGGATGCCCAGTTCCGCCTGCCTGACACCGGGGTGTCGCGCCGGCATCTGGAGATCCGCTGGGACGGCCAGGTGGCGTTGCTCTCCGACCTGAACTCGACCAACGGGACGACGGTCAACAACGCGCCCGTTCAGGAGTGGCAGCTGGCCGACGGCGACGTCATCCGGCTCGGCCACTCCGAGATCATCGTCCGCGTTCACTGAGGTCGGCGGGGCCGCGGCTTGGGCGATGCTGTTGGGCTTCACCCTCGTCGGCTCCGGCGTCCCAGTATCGTGACGGTGCCGCGGTCGGCCCGGTGTCAGCGGGTTTCGCCGGGACGGCGACAGCGGTGCGAGGACGGAGAGGACGCCGGATGCAGGGACTAGTTCTGCAGCTGACGCGCGCCGGTTTCCTCCTGCTGCTCTGGCTGTTCATCTGGTCGGTGCTGCGCATCCTGCGCAACGACATCTACGCCCCCACCGGCGCGGTGATGGTCCGCCGCGGCTTGGCGCTGCGCGGCTCCCTGCTGCCCTCCCGCCAGCAACGCCACGCCGCCCGCTATCTGGTGGTCACCGAGGGCGCGTTGGCCGGCACCCGCATCACGCTGGGCACCCAGCCAGTGCTGATCGGCCGGGCCGACGACTCCACCCTGGTTCTCACCGACGACTACGCGTCGACCCGGCACGCCCGACTGTCCCAGCGCGGCTCCGATTGGTACGTAGAAGACCTAGGATCGACCAACGGCACATACCTCGACAGGGCGAAGGTGACGACGGCAGTACGCGTTCCGATCGGCACGCCGGTTCACGTCGGCAAGACGGTAATCGAGCTACGCCCGTGACACTGGTCCTGCGCTACGCCGCCCGCAGCGACCGCGGCCTGGTTCGCGCCAACAATGAAGACTCCGTCTACGCCGGCGCTCGGCTGCTGGCGCTGGCCGACGGGATGGGCGGGCACGCCGCCGGTGAGGTGGCCTCCCAGCTGGTGATCGCCGCGCTGGCCCATCTCGACGACGACGAGCCCGGTGGCGACCTGCTGAGCAAGCTCGAGGAGGCGGTCCGCGAAGGCAACTCCGCCATCGCCGCGCACGTCGAGATCGAGCCCGAGCTCGAAGGCATGGGCACAACGCTGACCGCAATCCTGTTCGCGGGCAACAGACTTGGGCTGGTACACATCGGCGACTCGCGTGGGTATCTGCTGCGCGACGGCGAGCTGACGCAGATCACCAAGGACGACACCTTCGTGCAGACCCTGGTCGACGAGGGCCGGATCACCGCCGAGGAGGCGCACAGCCACCCGCAGCGTTCGCTGATCATGCGCGCGCTCACCGGTCATGAAGTGGAGCCGACGCTGATCATGCGGGAGGCCCGCGAGGGCGACCGCTACCTGCTGTGCTCCGACGGCCTGTCCGACCCGGTCAGCCACGAGACGATCCTGGAAGCGCTGCAGCTCTCCGATGTCGCCGAGAGCGCCGACCGGCTCATCGAGCTCGCGCTGCGAGGCGGGGGACCGGACAACGTGACCGTGGTGGTCGCCGACGTCGTCGACCACGACTACGGCGGCCAGACCCAGCCGATCCTGGCCGGTGCGGTCTCCAGCGACGACGACCACGTCGCACCGCCCAACACTGCCGCCGGCCGTGCGTCGGCCATCAACCCTCGGCCCAACGTCGCCAAACGAGTGGTGCCCGAGCCCGAGCCCCCACCCAAGCCGCGCTCACGCAGGCGGATGTTCATCGCCGCCGCGCTGGTCCTGCTGCTGGCGCTGGCCGGGTTGGCGGTAGGCCGCGAGATCATCCGCGCCAACTACTACGTCGGCGCCTACAACGGGACCGTGGCGATCATGCGCGGGATCCAGGGTTCGATCCTCGGCTATCCCCTACAGGAGCCCTACCTGCTGGGCTGCCTGAACGACCGCAATGAGCTCTCGCAGATCAGCTACGGGCGGGCCACCAGCTCGCTGGGCTGCCAGCTGATTCAGCTGCAGGATCTGCGCCCCTCCGAACGCACCCAGGTCTCGGCCGGACTGCCCGCCGGAAGTCTCGACAACGCGATCGGCCAGCTGCGTGAACTGGCCCGCAGTTCACTGCTGCCGCCGTGTGCGCCACCCGCGCCGCCCGCGCCGCCGGTGCCCAAGACGCCCGCGCCCACCCCCGCGCCGGTGCCCAAGTCGGCTCCCGCGCCGACTCCGGCCCCGTCGCCGACGGTGACTCAGTTGCCCGCGCCGCCGCAGAAGCCGGGTGTTGACTGCAGGGTGGCGGCATGACGACCCAGCCGCAGTCGCCGGCGGCGGTGGCGCCCTTGACCCCGACCCGCCGCAACGCCGAACTGGCGCTGCTGTGCTTCGCGACCCTGATCACCTTCGTCGCGCTGATCATCGTGGAGGCCAGCCAGGAGCAGGGCATCAGCTGGGATCTGGCCAGCTCCACGCTGGCCTTCCTGACGCTGTTCGTCTGCGCGCACCTGGCCATTCGGCGCTTCGCCCCGTACGCCGACCCGGTGCTGCTACCGGTGGTCGCGCTGCTCAACGGCCTGGGCCTGGTGATGATCCACCGCCTCGACCTGGTGCAGCGTGCGCTGTCGCCGTCGTCGCGGGGCCCCAGCGACTCCCAGCAGATGCTGTGGACACTGGTGGGCGTCGTCGGCTTCTCTCTGGTGGTGATCGTCCTCAAGGACCACCGGATCCTGGCCCGCTACGGCTACGTCTGCGGACTGGCCGGCCTGGTGCTGCTGGCCATTCCCGCGCTGTTGCCCGCGCACTTCTCCGAGACCAACGGCGCCAAGATCTGGATTCGCTTCCCCGGCTTCAGTATTCAGCCTGCCGAATTCTCCAAGATCCTTCTGCTGATCTTCTTCGCCGCGGTTCTGGTGGCCAAGCGCAGCCTGTTCACCAGCGCCGGCAAGCACGTCCTTGGCATGGACGTGCCCCGCCCGCGCGACCTGGCCCCGCTGCTGGTGGCGTGGATCGCCTCGGTGGGCGTCATGGTCTTCGAGAAGGACCTCGGCACCTCACTGCTGCTCTACGCATCGTTTCTGGTGATGGTCTACATCGCCACCGAGCGGTTCAGCTGGCTGGCCATCGGCCTGACGCTGTTCGCCGCGGGCAGCGTGGCGGCCTACCACCTGTTCGGCCACGTCCGGGTCCGGGTGCAGACGTGGCTGGATCCGTTCGCCGACCCCGAGGGCTCGGGCTACCAGATGGTGCAGTCGCAGTTCAGTTTCGCCACCGGCGGCATCTTCGGCACCGGGCTGGGCAACGGGCAGCCCGGTGCCGTGCCCGCAGCGTCGACGGACTTCATCATCGCCGCGGTCGGTGAGGAACTGGGGCTCGTCGGGCTGGCCGGGGTGCTGATGCTGTACACCATCGTGATCGTCCGCGGCCTGCGCACCGCGATCGCGGTGCGCGACAGCTTCGGCAAGCTGCTGGCGGCTGGGCTGTCCTCGACGCTGGCGATCCAGCTGTTCATCGTCGTCGGCGGCGTCACCGGGCTGATCCCGCTGACCGGATTGACCACCCCGTGGATGTCCTACGGCGGCTCGTCGCTGGTGGCCAACTACCTGTTGCTGGCCATCCTGGTGAAGATCTCGCACGCAGCGCGACGCCCGATCATGACCCGCCCGCACACCTCCATCGCGGCGGCGGGTACCGAGGTGATCGAGCGGGTATGAACACTTCACTGCGCCGCATCTCGGTGATGATCATGGCGTTGATCGTGCTGCTGCTGATCAACGCGACGGTGACCCAGGTCTTCCGCGCCGACGGGCTGCGCGCCGACCCGCGCAACCAGCGCGTGCTGCTCGACGAGTACTCGCGTCAGCGCGGACAGATCACCGCAGGCGGACAGCTGCTGGCCTACTCGGTGTCGACCAACGGCCACTACCGGTTCCTGCGGGTCTACCCGAATCCCTTTGTCTACGCCCCTGTTACGGGCTTCTACTCGCTGCGCTACTCCAGCAGCGGGCTTGAGCGCGCCGAGGACAGCATCCTCAACGGTTCCGATCCGCGGCTGTTCGGCCGCCGGCTGGCCGACTTCTTCACCGGCCGCGACCCGCGCGGCGGCAACGTCGACACCACCATCCTGCCGCGGGTCCAGCAGGCCGCCTGGGACGCGATGCAGCAGGGCTGCAACGGTCCGTGCAAGGGCTCGGTGGTCGCCTTGGAGCCGTCCACCGGCAAGATCCTGGCGATGGTGTCCTCACCGTCCTACGACCCCAATCTGCTGGCCACCCACGACACCGAGGAGCAAGGCCGGGCCTGGCAGCAGCTGCGCGACGATCCCGGCTCGCCGCTGACCAACCGGGCAATCGCCGAGACCTTCCCGCCCGGGTCGACGTTCAAGGTGATCACCACCGCCGCCGCGCTGCAAGCCGGGGTCAGCGACGCCGATCAGCTGACCGCCGCCCCCCAGATCCAGCTGCCCAACAGCACCGCAACCCTGGAGAACTACGGCGGAACGCCCTGCGGCGGCAACCCCACCGCATCGCTGCGCGAGGCGTTCACACGCTCGTGCAACACCGCGTTCGTCGAACTGGGTATCCGAGTGGGTGCCGAAGCCCTGCGCAACACCGCGCAGGCATTCGGGTTCGACATTGCATCGGCGCCGATCCCGATGGAGGTCGCCGAGTCCACCGTCGGACCGATCGTCGACGCCGCCGCGCTGGGGATGTCGAGTATGGGTCAGAAAGACGTGGCGGTGACACCGTTGCAGAACGCGGAGGTGGCGGCGGCGATCGCCAACGCCGGGTTGATGATGCAGCCATACCTGGTCGACACTCTCAAGGGTCCCGACCTGTCCAACATCAGCGGCCCCGCGCCTCAGGAGCAGCGGCGTGCGGTTTCGTCACAGGTCGCGGCTAAGCTAACTGATTTGATGATCGGCGCCGAACAGCTCACCCAGCAAAAGGGAGCGATTCCGGGCGTCCAGATCGCGTCCAAGACCGGGACCGCCGAGCACGGTACCGACCCGAGGAACACGCCGCCGCACGCCTGGTACATCGCCTTCGCGCCCGCCCAGAACCCCAAGGTCGCGGTCTCGGTGCTGATCGAGAACGGCGGCGACCGGCTCTCGGCGACGGGCGGGGCGCTGGCCGCCCCGATCGGCCGGGCAACCATCGCGGCGGCATTGCAGGGGGCTTCATGAGCCCGCGCAGCCAAGCGAAGCGAGGCAAGCAATGAGCCCGCGCAGCCAAGCGAAGCGAGGCAAGCCATGAGCCCGCGCAGCCAAGCGAAGCGAGGCAAGCAATGAGCCCGCGCGTGGGAGTGACGCTGTCCGGCCGCTACCGGCTGCAGCGGCTGATCGCCACCGGCGGCATGGGCCAGGTGTGGGAGGCCGTGGACAGCCGGCTGGGCCGGCGGGTGGCCGTCAAGGTGCTCAAGCAGGAGTTCTCCTCCGACCCCGAATTCGTCGAACGCTTCCGCGCCGAGGCCCGCACCGTCGCCATGCTCAACCACCCGGGCATCGCGGCCGTGCACGACTACGGCGAGACCGACATGGACGGCGAGGGCCGCACCGCCTACCTGGTGATGGAACTGATCAACGGCGAGCCGCTGAACTCGGTGATCAAGCGCACCGGCCGGCTGTCGCTGCGCCATGCGCTGGACATGCTCGAGCAGACCGGTCGCGCGTTACAGGTCGCGCACGCCGCCGGGCTGGTGCATCGCGACGTCAAGCCGGGCAACATCCTGATCACGCCCGCCGGGCAGGTGAAGCTCACCGACTTCGGCATCGCCAAGGCCGTCGACGCCGCACCCGTCACCCAGACCGGCATGGTGATGGGCACCGCCCAGTACATCGCGCCCGAGCAGGCACTGGGCCATGACGCTACCGCCGCCAGTGACGTGTACTCGCTGGGAGTTGTTGGCTACGAAGCGGTTTCGGGCAAGCGCCCGTTCATCGGAGACGGCGCGCTGACGGTGGCCATGAAGCACATCAAGGAGACGCCGGCGCCGCTGCCCGCCGACCTGCCGCCCAACGTGCGCGAGCTGATCGAGATCACCCTGGTGAAGAATCCCGGCATGCGGTACCGCAACGGCGGCCAGTTCGCCGACGCGGTGGCAGCCGTGCGGGCTGGGCGGCGGCCGCCGCGGCCCAACTCCGCACCGACCATCCGGGCCACCCCGGCGGCGATCCCCGGCAGTTCGCCGCGGCTGCCCGCGGCTCCGGCGACCGGGACCCGCCCGCGCGCCGTCACCGGTAGCCATCGGCCGCAGCCGGCACGGCGCACCTTCTCCTCAGGCCAGCGCGCCCTGCTGTGGGCAGCCGGTGTGCTGGGCGCCCTGGCGATCATCAGCGCGATCCTGATCGTGCTGGCCGACCGCGACCGCAGGATCAACAAGCCCGTCGAGCAGACCGTCACCGACACCGTGACCCCGACCAGCCACTCCGCGCCGTCGGGGTGGGGCGGTGGAGACCAGATCGGCCGGATCCGGTTCACCGCGGCCAGTTCGGCTACTGGTGATGAGAACCCCGTCGACCCACCCGACGAGACACCACGATGAGCACCCCACAGCACCTGTCCGACCGCTACGAGCTGGGCGAGATCCTCGGCTTCGGCGGCATGTCCGAGGTGCATCGTGCGCGCGACACTCGTCTGCACCGCGACGTCGCGGTCAAGGTGCTGCGCGCCGACCTGGCCCGCGACCCCAGCTTTTATCTGCGGTTCCGCCGGGAGGCGCAGAACGCCGCCGCGCTGAACCACCCGGCCATCGTGGCGGTCTACGACACCGGGGAGGCCGAGACCACCGCCGGCCCGCTGCCCTACATCGTGATGGAGTACGTCGACGGGGTGACCCTGCGCGACATCGTCCACACCGACGGCCCGATGCCGCCGCGGCGGGCCATCGAGATCATTGCCGACGCCTGCCAGGCACTGAACTTCAGCCACCAGCACGGCATCATCCACCGCGACGTCAAGCCCGCCAACATCATGATCTCCAAGACCGGCGCGGTGAAGGTGATGGACTTCGGCATCGCCCGAGCCCTGGCCGATGGCGGCGTCAGCGTCACGCAGACTGCGGCGGTCATCGGAACCGCCCAGTACCTCTCACCCGAGCAGGCCCGCGGCGAGTCGGTCGACGCCCGCTCCGACGTCTACTCGCTGGGCTGCGTGCTCTACGAAATCCTCACCGGCCAGCCGCCGTTCATCGGTGATTCCCCGGTCGCGGTGGCCTACCAGCACGTCCGCGAAGACCCGGTCCCGCCCTCACAGAAGCATCCGGGAATCTCACCGGAGCTGGACGCCGTCGTCCTCAAAGCGCTGGCCAAGAACCCGGACAACCGCTACCAGACCGCCGCCGAGATGCGCTCCGACCTGGTGCGCGTGCACAACGGCGAAGCCCCCGAGGCGCCGAAGGTGCTCACCCACGCGGAGCGGACCTCAATGATGGCCGCCACGTCGGGACCCCTCTCGCGTGCCGAGACCACCGACGAAATCCCGCGCCCGGGCCAGTACCTCGACCGGGACCGGCCCACCGGCTCCGTTGGGCGCTGGCTGGTCGCCGTGGCTGTCCTGGCCATCCTGACCGTGGTGGTGACGATCGCGATCAACATGGTCAGCGGCAACCCCCGCAACGTGCAGGTGCCCGACGTGCGCGGCCAGGCGGCCGCCGATGCGATCGCCACGCTGCAAAACAAGGGCTTCAAGATCCGCACCGAGAAGAACCCGGACAACACCATCCCGCCGGATCACGCGATCGGCACCGATCCAGCTGGCAACTCCGCGGTCAGCGCCGGCGACGAGATCACGATCATCCTCTCGACCGGCCCTGAGCAGCGCCAGGTGCCCGATGTGTCGTCACTGAGCTACGGCGACGCGGTCAAGAAGCTCACCGCCGCCGGCTTCGGAAAATTCAAGCGGGCCGACGAGGCCTCCACGCCGGAGCAGAAGGACAAGGTGCTGGCCACCAATCCGCCGGCCAACCAGACTTCAGCAATCACCAACGAGATCACCATCGTCGTCGGCACCGGGCCGCAGACCGCGGCGGTGCCCGTGGTGGCCGGCCAGGGCGTCGACATCGCCCAGCAGATCCTCAATGCCTCCGGTTTCCAGAAGACGTTGTCGGTTCCAATCGACAGCACCGAGTCCGCCGGTCAGGTCATCGGCACCGACCCGGCGGCGAGCCAGACGGTTCCCCTCGACACCGTGATCCAGATCAAGGTGTCGAAGGGTAACCAGTTCGTGATGCCCGACCTCAAGGGTCAGTTTTGGACCGACGCCGAACCCAACCTGCGTGCGCTGGGCTGGACCGGGGTGCTGATCAAGAGCCCCAACGTCGACAACAGCGGGGTGCGCAGCAACGGCGTTGTGACCCAGAGTCCGCCGGCGGGCAGCGCGGTGAACTTCGGGGCCTCGATCACGCTCAGCTTTGCGTCGTAGCGAGCGGGTCGTCGGCCGTGGCATGCCGCACCGTGTCGGCGACTTCCCGCTCGAGCCGGCTCACCAGGGTTTCTGCCGGCGCTGCGCCGCAGTAGCCCAGCCAGTTGGCCAGCATCCGGTGGCCGCCCTCGGTCAGGATCGACTCTGGGTGGAACTGCACACCGTGGATCGGCAACTCGACGTGTCGCACCGCCATGATCACTCCGCCGCGAGTGCGGGCGATGACCTCGAGATCAGCTGGGACGGTCTCGGGCAGGATGGTCAGCGAGTGGTAGCGGGTGGCCGTGAACGGATTCGGAAGTCCCTGTAGCACACCGACATTCGTGTGGTAGACGGCGCTGGTCTTGCCGTGCAGCAGTTCCGGAGCGCGGTCGACGGTGCCGCCGAACGCCACGCCGATGGCCTGGTGGCCCAGGCACACGCCCAGCAGCGGCGTGCCGGCGTCGGCACAGGCGCGCACCAGCGGGATCGACGCACCGGCCCGCTCGGGGGTACCGGGGCCCGGGCTCAGCAGCACGCCATCGAACTCCGCGGCGACCTTCGCCTCGTCGGCCAACCGCTCGTCGTCGTTGCGCCAGACCTGCGCGTTCACCCCGAGTTGGCCCAGGTACTGGACCAGGTTGAACACGAAGCTGTCGTAGTTGTCGACGACCAAGACCCGCACCGTGTCAGGTTACCTGGGACCGACCCGAGGCGATCGGGTCAGTAGCCCACCGGGCCGGCGGGTTGGGCGTAACGCATGCGGACCGGTTCGGTGTGGCCGGCGACCTGGACGTCGGGCCCGACCTGCTCGCTGTAGCCCAGGCCGAAACGCACCACGTACTGCTTGAAGAGCGTGACCAGTGGGGCCGCGGCAAGGGCCGCCTGCATGGCCGCCGCATCGCCGATCGCGGTGACGGTGTAGGGCGGGCTGTAGGTGCGGCCGTTGAGCAGCAGCGTGTTGCCCACACACCGCGGCGCGGAGGTGCCGATGATCCGCTGATCCTGCATCTGGATCGCCTCGGCACCCGCGCTCCACAGCGCGTTGAGGACCGCCTGGACGTCCTGCTGGTGGACCACCAGGTCATCCGGTGAGGCATCCCGGGGGAAGCGGCCGTTGGCGTCGCGCTGCGCGTCGGAGAGCGTGACCACCAGACCCGGGCCGTGCACCGGCTCCAAGCCGGCGTCGACCGCCAGCTCGTCCGCGCGGGCCAGCATCGCCGCGAGCGCCGTGCCCGCCGAGGCGCCGTGGGTGGAGTCGATCTGAGCAGACAGCGCGTCACGCTGCGCGGAGAGCCGGTCGACGGAGTTCTGGGCATCGTGCACCAGGTCGACCAGGCGGGGGGAATCGCTGCGGCGGATCTCGCCGCCGCCGGAGACACCGTGGGTGGCGGCCAGCAGAAGGCCCGCCAGCAGGCACACCACCGGGACACCGAAGCGCCACGGGGAACGCGCGGCTCCCGTCGTCGCTGGTGCCGGAATTGTCTGGTCGCGGCGTCGCTGCGTTAGTCTCATATCGATCTGCGACCATCGTCGCACCGAATATCCGTCGCGAAGGTACCCATGCCCAAGTCCAAGGTTCGCAAGAAGAACGACTTCGCCGTCAACTCGGTCAGCCGCACCCCGGTCAAGGTGAAGGCTGGGCCGTCCAGCGTGTGGTTCGTCGTGCTGTTCATCAGCCTGATGCTCATCGGTCTGGCGTGGCTGCTGGTGTTCCAACTCGCGGCGTCCGGGTTCGACACTCCCAGCGCGCTGCAATGGATGGCAAACCTTGGTCCGTGGAACTACGCGATCGCGTTTGCTTTCATGATCACAGGGTTGTTGCTGACAATGCGGTGGCGCTGAGCCCGGCGACGCCCGATCAGAACCATCCTGTGCGCGCGCCGGTATCGAGCTGGCAACCTTCTGGTAAACCAATCACAACGATGTGATTCATCCCCATTGTTGATAACACCTGTGGATAACCGCAATCCCCGCGGCGAGGGCCCCTAGAGGAAGCCGTGCAGCAAACCGAATGGGCGCCGAATCCGGCGGGAATCGCTGGTATTGGCGCCGGCGGCATTTTGATGGCTACCGCTTGTGTGACCGTCGTCGCAGACGCACCCGGCCGGATCCTGGCAAGCGTCGCCGCCGTGGGCCTGATCGTCTTTGCCCTCGGATCGTGGCGGGCACGCCCCCGGCTGGCAATCACCCCCGAGGGCCTGGTCTACCGGGGCTGGATTCGGACCCAGACGCTGCGCCGCCCGGACATCACGCTGATCCGCATCACCGAGTTCCGCCGGATCGGCCGCAAAGTGCGGCTGCTGGAGATCGACACGACCGACAACCAACTGATCGTGCTCAGCCGCTGGGACCTCGGCACCGACCCGCTCGACGTGCTCGATGCACTGACCGACGCCGGGTACGCCGGGCGCTGAGTTGTTGGACGCCGGGGCGTACACAACCGCGTCTCGGCGCGGCTACCGCGTCAGGAGATGGTGATCGACTCGACGACCACCGGTTCGGTGGGCCGGTCGTTGCGGTCAGTGGCCGTGGTGGCGATCGCGTCGACAACCTTCTGCGACTCGGGGTCGACGACCTCGCCGAAGATGGTGTGCCGCCGGTCGAGGTGCGGGGTCTTGCCCACGGTGATAAAGAACTGCGAGCCGTTGGTGCCCGGGCCCGCGTTGGCCATCGCCAGCAGGTAGGGCTTGTCGAACTGCAGCTCGGGGTGGAACTCGTCGGCGAACTTGTAGCCCGGGCCGCCACGGCCGGTGCCGGTCGGGTCGCCGCCCTGGATCATGAAACCGTCGATGACGCGGTGGAACACGGCGCCGTCGTAGAACGGTCCCGAGGTGCTACCCGAGGCGTTCTGCGTGGAGTACTCCTTGGTGCCCTGAGCCAGGCCGACGAAGTTGGCGACGGTCTTGGGGGCGTGGTTACCGAACAGCGCAATCTTGATGTCGCCGCGGTTGGTGTGCAGGGTCGCAGTCGCGGTGGCGATGGGGCTCGTGGTCACGGGTTCACAGTGTGCCACTAGCGCGGTGTGGGTCATCCCGCGGCCACCCGGTGTTCCGGTGTGGCAGGGTTGGGGGATCACCGGCAGGGAGGTTGCGATGGGCCGCAGAACCGAACCGAAGCTCACCTCACGAGAGCGCCTGGCCCGTGGCCTGCGCTACACGGCCGTGGGCCCCGTCGACGTGACCCGCGGCGTGGTCGGCATCAGCGTGCACTCCGCGGAGTCCGCGGCGGCCGCCGCGCGGCGCCGCTACCGCGAAGCCCCGGCCGCCCGCCAGGAACTCGCGCAGGAAGCCGCCGCGGTCAAGCAGGTGGTCTCCGAACTTCCCGCAGCCCTGCAGGATGCGCGCACGGCCGCGCATCGACGCCACCGGCGGCTGTGGGTGTTCGGCGGTCTGGGTTTGGCGGCGGTGGTCGGCGGTGCGGTCGCGTTCAGCATCGTGCGCCGCTCGATGCAGCCCGAACCGTCACCGCTGCCGCCCAGCGTCGAGGTCGCACCGAAACCGTAGCGGGCACGCGTACGTCGTCGAATGCTCAGTTCAGTTGCCCGGCAACAACATCGACTGCCAGTCCTTGGGCTTTGACGCGCCGGGGCCCAGGTCGGTCTGCGTGTAGGACCGCCCGTCTGGTCCGGTGTAGGTCCCGGTCGCCGGGTCGTATTCGGCACCGGTGATCGGCGGCAGTTGTGGTACGCCCTGCCCGGACAGGGTGGCGTTGGGGTCGCCCTTCCAGTTGTAGCCGTCGTTGAGCGGGATGTAGTTCCGGTCGCTCTCGCACATCGCCACCGTGGGTGCGCGCTTGCCGGGGCGGGTGATGCACGGAATGTTCCGCGCCCCACGCACACTCAACGGCGAGTCCTGCGGCACACGGCAATACAGGTCACCGGCGGGCCGCTCCGGCGCGTCCTCCACGGACGAGGGCCGCTGCTGCTGAGCCGGCAGGAAGCCGGTGGTGCACGGGGGCGGCTGGTTGAGGCTGAGGTTGAAGCTCATGTATGCGCCGCGGTAGGGCACCATGGTGTTCCGGTTGGCCAGGTTGACCGCCTGCGCGACGGCGGTCGCCTGCGGTGCCAGCACCAGCAGCTGCTCGAGACTCGGCTGGTAGGTGAGGGCCACCTGGGCAACGCTGGCCATGTTGGCCGCGATGACGGGAACGGTGGGCCGCGCCCGGTCGAGGAGCGATCGCGCCTGGTCGACGGCCGGGGCACCCTGGTGCAGGAGGTCCCGGAGGGCGGGGGCGCTGCTCTGCAGCTGGCCGCTGATGGTCGCCAGGTGGGCGGCCCACGCCCCGACCGCATCGGCGGAGTCGGCCTGCGCATCCAGGACCGGTTTGGACTGATCGATCAGCGTCAGCAGCGGACCCAGGTTCTTACGCGCACCGGCCGCCAGCTCACCACCGCCGGTGATCAACCGCGACAGGTCCGGACCCAGGCCGCCGAATGCGGTGTAGGACTCGTCGATCATCGTCTTGAGGTCGTCGTGCGGAATGGTGTTCAGTCCGGCGGTCAGGGAATCGAGCACCGCGTCGAAGTCGGGGGGCACCGTGGTGCGGTCGGCCGGGATCACGTCGCCGTTGTGCAGCGGCGCTGAATCGCGGCGCGGCAGCAGGGCGATGTACTGCTCGCCGACGGCTGATTGACTGTGCACCCGCGCGTCGAGATCCGAGGGAACGGCGATGCTGGATTTCAGCGACAGAATCGCCGCAACTCCAGTGGCGGTCAGCTTCACCTCCTTGATGCGGCCCACCTCCGTCCCACGGAAGGTGACGTTGCCGCCGGGGTAGACGCCCGCGGTTCGGGGCAGTTCCACCGTCACCTGATAACGCCCGATGCCGAACATCGCCGGCAGTCTGATGTATCCGAAACTCATCGCCGCCACACCGATCAGTGTGATCACGGCAAATACGGCCAGCTGGATCCGCATGCGCATGCTCAGGGGCGGCATATCAGCGTCCTTGGTCCCGATGATACGGCGCCACAAGGGGATTGCCGCTGGTGTACGGGCTGGGGAGCTGCCCGATGGTGCGCCCCCACTGCAGCTCCAATTCGGTCAGGTTGCCCTCCCAGCGGGTCCCGGTGAGAAAGGACGCGTCGAGTCGGCTCAAGGTGAGGTCGATGACAGCGGTCAGGTTCGCGAAATCGCCGCGCTGCCAGATCCCGACGTTGTCGGTGGGAAACGGGTAGGTGGCGAACAACCCCAGCGCTCGGGTCAGGGCGGGACCGGCGTTGGCCACCGACTCCAGCACGGGCCCGAGATCGGTGAGTTCCTGCACCAGGCCGTCTTTGGTCTGTTTGGTGGACTCGGCCACCAGGGCACCGAGCTTCCCGAGCTGGTCGAGGGCGTCCACCAGCGTCTGCCGCTGGTCGCTGATCACCTTCAGCGCACCGGGGATGGTCGTCAGCGCCTTGTCCACCGCCGGCTTCTGGTCGGCGAACCTGCCGGCCAGCGAGTTCAGGCTCTCGGCGGTGGCGATGATGTCGGCCGACTGGTCACTGACGTAGCGGGTGAAGGTGTCGAGCTGTTCGATCAGGCTGCGCAGGTCCTGCTCGCGTCCGGCCAGTGCCGTGCTCAACGACGCGGTGATGTCCTGGACCTGGCCGACCCCGCCGCCGTTGAGCAGCATGGTCAATGCCGCGAGCACCTGCTCGCTGGACGGGTAAAATCCGGCCGACGACAGTGGAATCACCGCGCCGTCCTTCAGCTTTCCCTGCGGTGGCACACCGGACGGCGGTGCCAGCTCGACGTGCAGCGAACCGAGCAGACCGCTCTGGCCGACCGTCGCGGTGGCGTTGGCCGGTAGGTCGACGCCACCGTTGATGCTCATTGTGAGCAGCGCATGCCAGCCCTGCCGCTCGATCTTGGTGACGGTGCCGACCGTGACGTCGTCAACCTGAACCCGGGAGTTCGGCTCGATGGTGCGCACGTCGGGCAGTTGCGCCTGGACCGTGTACGAGCCCGGGCCGCGCCCCGCCGTTCCCGGTAGCGGCAAGGAGTTCAGGCCGTGCCAGCCGCAGCCGGCGGCCACCGCTGCGGTCAACAGGGCCAGGGCGGCGCGGTTCAGCAGTGCCGTCATCATCAGCCCCCCTGCCCGGGCATCATCATGCCGGTCAGGCCGGCGGCCGGGTCGGTGCGTTGCACCTCGGCGGGCAGCGGTGAATCACTCGCCGGCGCAGCCTGATTCGGCGCCGGCGGCGGGACGTAGTCCGGCCGCATCCAGTCCTCGCTGTAGGTCACCTCGTTCGGCCGGGCGGCCACACCGACGATGAGGTTCTCAGCCAGCGGCGGGAAGTTGTACTGGCGGTTCTTCACGATGGGCGCCAGGTACTGGGCGCACAGCTTGGCCGACTGTTCGGCACCGAGCCGGGATGCCGCCTGGATCGCCCCGCACAGGAAGGTGATCGGATCGGCAAAGTTGTTGAAGGCGTAGGCACCGCCCAGGGTGCCCTGGGCGGGCTGGTAGATGTTCATCAGGTTCTGCAACTCGTTCGGCGCGATGTGCAGGGTCTGCTTGATGTCGTCGAGGTTCGCTGTCAGCACGGTGGAGACCGACGCGAGCTTGTCCGCCGTGCTGCCCAGCGACTCGCGGTTGTCGGCGACGAAGGTGCGCACCTCGCCGACGACGGCGGCGAGGGCGGTAACCGTATCGCCGATCTCGTTGGGTTCGTCGGTCAGCAGCCCGGTTGCGGTGGCGAGGTTGCCGTTGAGTTGCCGCATCAGATCGCCGCTGTCCTGCAGGGCCGACACCAGGACCGACAGGTTCTTCATCGTGCCGAAAAGGTCCTCGCTGTGGTCGCCGAGCACCGAAACCGCCTGCGACAGTTTGACGATGGTGGCGCGGATGTTCGCGCCCTGACCGCGCAGCGCGTCGGCGGTGGTGTGCACGACGGATCCCAGCGTGCTGAGCCCGCCCGGTTCGTCCGGCTGCAGCAGACGGGTGAGCCGTTCGAGTTGCTGACGCAGATCGTCCCACTCGACGGGCACCGCGGTGCGGTCCTCGGGAATGACTGCACCCGAGCGCATCTCGGGACCACTGGTGTAGGCGGGGGTGAGCTGGATGATGCGTGCGCTCACGATGGCGGGGGAGAGGATCACCGCCTTCGCGTCGGCGGGCACCTGGTATTTCCCGTCGTACCAGAAGGTGATCTTGACGCGTGTGGTCTGCGGTTCGATTCGCTCGATCTTGCCGACCGGCACGCCGAGGATGCGGACTTCGTCGCCGACGAAGATGCCGTTGCTGTTGGCGAAGTAGGCCACCACGGTGCGCCGGCCGGCCGTGCCGGCCGAGTGCAGCAGAACCGCGGCCGCGGCCACGATCATCAGGGTGAGGACGGCGGCTGCGCCGATGCGGATGTTGGCGCGCTGAGTCATTGGGCCGCTCCGGAAGGAGGTGGCGCGGGCACCAGGACCGGTGACGGCGTCGGGGCGGGTGACGGATCGGCGGGTGGGCCCGGCGGCGGTCCGCCCGGCGGCGGGGCCGGCAGCGGCTCACGGTAGGGATAGCGGCGATCGCCGGGGGTGCCGGTGATCGCGTCGGGCAGGTTCAGCCTCGGGTCACCGCCTTGACCGGTGCGGGGGTACGGCAACGGCAGCGGTGGGGTAGCCGGCTGGCCGGTCTGCGGATCGGTCAACTGTGAGGGTGCCAGCACGTTGGGGTCCAGACCGAGGTCGGAGAACGCGGCGTCGACGAACGGCTGGATGAACTGCCCGGGCAGCAGGTTGGCGATGTAGAACTTGAAGAACGGTCCCGCCGACATCGACTCACCCGAGGACATCATGTACTGGTTGAACCCCTTGATAGCCTGGGCAATCCGCTCCTTGCGGTGATCGACGATCGTCAGCAGCTGGTCGAGCTTGTCAAGCGCGGGCTGTAGCGTCTGCCTGTTCTCGACGATCAGGTCCCTGATCTGGCGGCTCATCGTCGTGATGTTCCCGGAGATCTCGTCGAGCGCCCGGCTCTGGGTCGTGAGCTCGGTAAGCAGCGTGTTGCTGTCGGTCAGCATGGTGACGATGGCGTCACTGCGGTCGGCCAGCACCGACGTAACCTTGTTGGCGTCGGTGAGAAGCTTACGCAACTCGCTGTCGCGCTCGTCGACCGTCTGGGAGAAGCGGGCTACCCCCTGCAGCGCCACCTTGAGAACCGGTGGGGTGTCGGCGAATTCGTCGGCCAGCACTTTCCACGAGTCCGACAGCCGGTCGATGTCGAGGCCGCTGATGGTTGTGGTCAGGCCGCCAAGGGCATCGGGCAGCTGGTAGGGCGAGGTGGTCCGATCGAGCGGGATCGGCCCGGACTGTCTGCCGTCGCCCAGCGGTGTGATTTCGAGGATCTTGGCACCCAGAATGCTCTTGGTCTTGATGGCTACCTCGGTGCGGTCACCCAGCCGGATGTTCTTGTCGACTTCGAAGGTGACCAGTACCCGCGGGCCGTCAAGGTCGATGCTGCGCACCTTGCCGGCCTTGAAGCCCGACACCTGCACGGGTGCCCCGGACAACAGGCCGCCGGCCTCGGCGAAGTAGGCCGAGTACTCCCGGCTCGAGTTGATGAACGGCAGCTTCCCGTAGTTGAGCGCGCCGAGGACCACGCCCAAAGTGATTGCGGCCCCGAGCAGTCCCATAACGATCTGATTGCGGTCGGCGAAGGTCGTCATCGCGGAGTGCACCTCCCGGTGTCCTGCCCGGCGACCTTGACGTAGACCGGTTGGCCCCCTTTGCCGTTCAGCTTCAGGATCAGGTCGCACAGGTAGAAGCTGAAGAAGTCTCCGTAGAGGCCCTGGCGGTTGAGCATCCGGTAGCTGTCGGGCAGTGTGTCGAGGAAGCGATCAAAGTAGGCCCGGTCGGACAGCACAGAATCAGCGGTGCGGTCCGCCTCGTGGACCACCTTCACCAGAGGTGCCCGGCCGCGGACGAGTAGGTCGCCGATCTGTGCTGCTGCCTCGTTGGCGAACACGACGCCGTTGCGCAGGTCCTGCTTTCGGTCGGCGACGGTGGCCAGTGCGGTGGACAGCGAGTCGATGGCTCCGGCGAACTGTGAGCTCTGATCGCCCAGAGATCCCACCGCGGTCTTGAGGTTGGTGATGACCTGCCCGATCAGCTGGTCGCGGTCGGCGAGGGTGTTGGTCACGGCTGCGGTCTGGGCCAGAAACGCTGCGATGGTGGGGCTCTCGCCTTGCAGTGCGGTGACGAGCTGCTCGGACAGTGCGTTGACCTGCTGGGGATCCAGCGCGTGGAACAGCGGCCGGAATCCGCCGAGCAGCGCGTCGAGGTCCAGCGCGGGAGCGGTGCGGGACAACGGGATGGTGGCACCGGGGCGGAGCTGCCGGGTTGCGCCCACCCCTTCCTCCAGCGCGAGGTAGCGCTCACCGATGAGGTTGCGGTAACGGACGACCGCTCGGCTGCCCTCGGTCAGCACCACCGAGCCGTCGGTGCCGAACTCGACCAGAGCGACCCCGTCGTCGCGGATCCTGATGTTCTTGACCTTGCCCACCTCAACTCCGGCGATGCGGACGAAGTTGCCGTCCTCCAGACCTGAGACGGTGTGAAACTCGGCGGTGTAGGTGTTTTCGGTCTCGAACCGCAATTGGGCGAAGATCGCCAGCATCGCCACCAGACCCAGCGCACACACGACCAGGAACACGGCGGCGCGCACGATCGCGCCCGGCAGGTTTTCTTTCATGGGCGCCACATCATGGTGACGGCGTCGCCGCATCGGGCAGCGGTGGGGTCGGGGTCGGTTGCAGCTGGGCGGGTGCGGGTACCACGAAGGGTTCCGAGCCGGGCGGTGGCGGTCCGGGCTCACGGGGGCGCCCGGTGGGGAGCCGGCGGCAAGCCCGGCCATAGCGGAGTTCCATCCGGGGCGTAGAGCTGCGCGCCGTAGGGCGGCGCGCCTGGGTAGGGAATCGGCCCCGGTGCCGGGCCACCTGGGTTGCGGACGCTGGGCGGTTCGGGGATCGCCCGGGTGACCGGAAGGTAGTCGGCGTAGCCGGGGAACCCGATGCCGGGATTCGGCCGGATGTCGAGGCCCGTTCCCCAGCCGGTGTTGGTGATCAGCTGGCGCACAGGCCAATTGGCGGCGACATCGGGCAGCGAGCCGCAGCCCGGTGCGCCGCCGGGACCGCCCTTGGCCCCGATGACCGGCAGGTTCTGCGGGTAGCGATAGGGGTCTGGCCCGAACAGCAGCGTGCTGTCGAGAATTATCGACTTGTGGTTGGCGCCTCCGGTGGCGTCGAGGTAGCCGGTGTCCAGCGCTGTCTTGGCGCCGACCAGTGTGCAGGTGAAGGTGGGGTTGTACTTGAAGAGCAGCCGCGAGGTGGACTCGAAGAGTGTGACGGCCCGGGTCAGATCGGGCTGGCTCGATCCGATCAGATCGATGCCGCCGTGGGCAAGCCCGACCACGCCGGTGAGTAACGAATCGAGCGTGGCCGCGTTGTCAGTGATGGTCGCGCTGGTGGTTCCGGCCCCGTCGAGGGCTTTCAGGATGTCCGGGGCGGCGGCCCTGTAGGTGTCGGTGATCCGCCTCACCGCATGCTGGTCGGCCTCGATGGTTCCGGCGCGGGCGTTGATCTGCTTGAGCACCTCGTTGGTGTCGGTGATGGTCTGCCCGATGGTCTCGCCGTGTCCCCGCAGGCCCTGCGCCAGAGCGGACAGCGTGGCCTGAAGTTTCGCCGGGTCGACCTGTTTGAGGATGTCGGCGACGTTGCGGAACATGGTGTTGATCTCGGTGCTGACGTTGTCGGAGGTGATCACCGATCCGGCGGTGAGCCGTTGCGGGCTGGGGTCACTCGGATAGACGAGCTCGACGAACTTGGCGCTGAACAGCGTGCCGGCGCGGATACGCGCCCCGACATTCGCCGGAATGAATCGCATTTGGTCCGGCTCGATTTCGAGCCGGAGGTCCACCTGGTTCTGGTTGGCTGAGACCCGTCCGACGCGGCCGATCTGCACGCCGCGCAGCTTGACCTTTGCACCGCGATCCATCACCAGCCCCGCCCGGTCAGCCGTCAGCGTCACCGGCACGTAGGAGCGCAGCGAGCCGGAGAACAGCGTCGTGGTCGCCACGATGGTGCCGATGACGGCGGCCAGGAAGATCAGTGTCCACCAAGCCGGGTGGAGTCCTTCCGAGCGCGGATCTGACATGTCGCTACCCGGAGAGGTGGAAGTTGCCGGACTGGCCGTAGATGGACATCGCGACCACCAAGAGCAGCAACACCAGGACGACCAACGATGCGCGCACCGAACGTCCCACCGCCACACCGACGCCGGACGGACCGCCCGTGGCGGTGTAGCCGTAATAGGTGTGTATCAGCATGACGGCGACGCCCATCAAGACGACGGTGAAGAACGACCACAGCAGATCGCTGGAATTGAGGAAGGTGTTGAAGTAGTGGTCGTAGACGCCGGTGGACTGGTGATAGAAGCCTGTGGTGCCGAACCGTGCAGCGAGGAAGGCACACACCATCGCCACGCAGTACAGCGGGATCACCACCACCACACCGGCGATCACGCGGGTGGACACCAGGTAGGCGACCGAACGGACGGCCATCACCTCCAGCGCGTCGATCTCGTCGTTGATGCGCATCGCCCCCAACTGCGCGGTGGCACCGGCGCCGATGGTTGCCGCCAGGCCGATCCCGGCCACTGCGGGGGAGATGATGCGGACGTTGACGTAGGCGGAGATGAAGCCGGTCATGGCCTCCACCCCGATGCCCGAAAGTTCGTTGTAGCCCTGCACAGCGATGACCGCTCCCGTGGTGAGCGTCATGAATCCGACGATGGCCACTGTGCCGCCGATGAGCGCCAGTGCGCCCGTGCCCAAACTCATCTGGGCGATCAGGCGCAGGATCTCGGTGCGGTAGCGGACCACCGCTATCCCCATCTCGCGCACGGATCTGGCATTGAACTTGATCTGCGTGCCGATCCGGTTCCAGCCGTCGACCATTCCTTTCACGACGGTGGGCGGTGCCGAATGCCGTTGTCCGGCAGCCTTACCGGTCATCTAACGCTCGTGTAGTAGACGGCCGTCGCAACGACATTGATGACGAACAGCGCGATGAACGAGTACACGACGGTCTCGTTGACGGCGTTGCCGACACCCTGCGGACCCTTGCGCACCGCCATGCCCTTGTAGCAGGCGATCAAGGCGGCGGAGACACCGAACAGTGCGCCCTTGACGAGACCCAGGATGACGTTGGGCAACCCGGTGAACAGGGTGAGACCGGCAGCGAAGGCGCCCGGGGTGACGTGCTGGACGAAGACGGCGAAGGCGAAGGATCCTGCCAGCCCGACGAACGTCACCAGCGAGACCAGCGACATGGCGACGACGGTGGCAGCCAGCACGCGGGGGACCACGAGGCGATGGACAGGGTCGACGCCCATCGCCCGCAGCGCGGCGAGTTCGTCGCGGATGGTGCGAGAACCGAGGTCGGCGCACATCGCGGTGGCTCCGGTCCCGGCGACGACGAGGACCGTGACGATCGGCCCGATCTCGGTGACCGACGCGTTGGCGGCGCCGGTGCCGGAGAAGTCGGCCGCACCGAATTCGTGCAGCAAGACGTTAAGGGTGAACACGACCAGGACGGTGAACGGGATCGCCAGCAGCAGCGTCGGCAGGATCGCCACCCGGGCCACGAACCAGATCTGCAGGAAGAACTCCCGCCAGGCCAGCGGCTTGGTGAACATCGCGACCAGAGTGTCCATGGCCAGTGAGTAGAAGCCGCCGACGGACCGCACAGGTTTGAGGACGTCGTCCACCGACACCATTGGCGGCCCCCCTGCCCGATAGTTGACGGCGACAACACCGTCCCGCGCTAGCGTATGCAGCAACGGCCGATACGGGAGGGTACTTGGCCACTTCGTGACCGGCGGAACGCCGTTCACGAAGTGGATTGCGGCGGAACGCCGCTACTTGTGGAGCCTAGGAGAATCGAACTCCTGACATCTGCCTTGCAAAGGCAGCGCTCTACCAACTGAGCTAAGGCCCCGGGTCAGTCACGGTCGTGCAGGGTGTGCCAGACTTCGCCGCGGCGGCCGATGCGCAGTGTTGCAGCGCCAGCGGCCAGGACCGCCAGCAGCAATGCGATCCTCACGGACGCCCTCCCCGTTGACCAGGACACCGTGGGCCTAGGAGGACTCGAACCTCCGACCTCTTCGTTATCAGCGAAGCGCTCTAACCGCCTGAGCTATAGGCCCGTATTCGTCATACGACCGAGCGACGAGATTACCGTACGCGCGGTGCTGCACCCAAACCGGTCGGTTCTCGTCAGTCCCGGTCGGCCAGGGTGACTTCGATGCCGCCGACGATGTCGGTGCTCAGGTTGTAGATGAACGCACCGACGGTGGCCATCGCGGTCAGCAGCACGATGTTGACCAGACCGATCAGCGCCGCGCCCCCGAAGATCGTCCCGCTGGACACCAGCTCACCACCGCCGCCGCTGGTGTTGGTGAGCAGGTCGCCCACGTTGCTGTTGAGCTTGCTCCACACGCCCATCCCGCCGAGCACCAGGTAGAGGAACGCCACAGCGATCATCCACACGAAGAACAGCGCCACCGACAGCAGCAGCGATACCTTCAATGCGCTCCACGGATCGATGTGGCGGATCTGCATGCTGGCGCGCACGGGACCGCGCGCGCGGTTGGCGCCGACCTGGATCCGTGAGGACGGCCCAGCGGCCTTGGCGGGGCTCGACTCAGCGTTGGGCGGACGTTCCACGGGAGCTTTGCGCGGCTGGGTGGGCTTGGGCGGCGGCCCAGACAGGTCCGGCAGCTCGCTGGCATAGGCCTCGGGCCGCGCGAATTCGGTGCGCTCGGGACGCGTCCCCGGCCGGGCGGTCGGCGCCTCCGGTTCCTGGCGAGACTCCGGCCGGGGTGGCTGTCCGCCCAGCGTCGAGAGGTCGGGGGCGGCGGTGCCAGTGATGAACCGGTTCACCCGGGCCTCGATGCTCGGCGACGCTGGCGGTGCGGCCGGCCGAGGCTCGGGCCGGGCACCGGCGTCCGGGCCCGGTCGCGGTGGTGTCGCGCCCTGACGGGCACGAGTGGCGCCGCGCTGCCACGGCGGGACATCGCCGCCGTTGGCTCCGGCGGCGGGCCGGGCCGCGGCCGGGTCCACCAAGCCGTTCCCGTTGCCAGGGCCATCGCCCGGCCCGGGCTGACCCGGCTCGTTGGGTGCGCTCACCACCAGCTCCTCACCTGTTGCCCTCCGCCACGCTACGTTGCGTCGGGCGCGGTGTCCGCGTCAGACGCCTCGTCCGCGATCTCCTGCTCCTCGGCATTGCGAGCAATGGCTAACAGTGTGTCGCCCTCGCCGAGGTTCATCAAGCGAACGCCCTTCGTCTGGCGTCCTGCCTTGCGGACCTGGCGCGCCGCGGTGCGGATGACACCGCCGCTCGAGGTGATGGCGAACACCTCACTGTCCTCATCGACCACCAATGCGCCGACCAGACTGCCACGGCGACGGTCATACTGGATGGTGAGGATGCCCTTGCCGCCGCGGCCCTGCGCGGTGTACTCCTCGATCGCGGTCCGCTTGGCATACCCGCCGGCCGTCGCGACCAGCAGATACGTGCCCTCGCGGACCACGTTGAGGGACAGCAGTTGGTCGTCGGCGTTGAACCGCATGCCCTGCACACCGGAGGTCGCCCGGCCCATCGGCCGCAGCGCCTCGTCGGTGGCCGAGAACCGGATCGACTGGCCATTGGCGCTGACCAGCAGCAGGTCGTCCTCCGCCGAGCACAGCACTGCGCCGACCAGCTCGTCACCGTCACGCAGGTTGATCGCCACGACGCCGCCCGAGCGGTTGGAGTCGAAGTCGGACAGTTTCGACTTCTTCACCAGGCCGTTGCGGGTGGCCAGCACCAGATACGGTGCGTCCTCGTAGCCCTTGATCTGGATGACTTGGGCGATGCGCTCCTCGGGCTGGAAAGCCAGCAGGTTGGCCACGTGTTGACCGCGCGCGTTGCGCTGGGCCTCGGGCAGGTCGTAGGCCTTGGCCCGGTAGACGCGACCCTGCGTGGAGAAGAACAGGATCCAGTCGTGCGTGGAGCACACGAAGAAGTGCCGCACGATGTCGTCCTGCTTGAGCGCGGCGCCCTGCACACCCTTGCCGCCGCGCTTCTGGCTGCGGTAGAGGTCGGTCTTGGTGCGCTTGGCGTACCCGGTCTCGGTGATCGTCACGACCACGTCTTCGCGGGCGATCAGGTCCTCGTCGGACACCTCACCGTCGGCGGCCATGATGCGGGTGCGCCGGTCGTCGCCGTGCTTCTCGACGATCTCCTTGAGCTCGTCGCGCACGATCGCGCGCTGCCGTTCGGGCTTGGCCAGGATGTCCTCGAGGTCGGCGATCTCGGCCTCGATCTTGGCCAGGTCGTCGATGATCCGCTGACGTTCCAGGGCGGCCAGGCGCCGCAGCTGCATGTCCAGGATCGCCTGGGCCTGGATCTCATCGATGTCGAGCAGCTCGATCAGGCCCGCCCGGGCGATGTCGACGGTCTCCGACGCCCGGATCAACGCGATCACCTCGTCGAGCGCGTCGAGCGCCTTGACCAAGCCGCGCAGGATGTGGGCCCGCTCGTTGGCTTTGCGCAACCGGTAGGTGGTCCGCCGCACAATGACGTCGAGCTGGTGGTTGACGTAGTAGCGGATCATCTGGTCGAGGCGCAGCGTGCGCGGCACCCCGTCGACGATGGACAGCATGTTGGCGCCGAAGCTGGTCTGCAGCTGGGTGTGCTTGTAGAGGTTGTTCAGCACCACCTTGGCCACGGCGTCGCGCTTGATCTCCACGACGATCCGCAAACCGACCCGGTCACTGGACTGGTCCTCGATGTTGGAGATGCCGGCCAGCTTGCCGTCGCGAACCTGCTCGGCGATCGAGGTGATGAAGTTGTCGTGGTTGACCTGGTACGGCAACTCGGTGATGACGATGCCGGTGCGACCGCGGCTGTCCTCTTCGATCTCGACGACACCGCGCATCCGGATCGAGCCGCGACCGGTGCGGTAGGCGTCGAGGATGCCCTGGCTGCCGACGATCAGACCGTGCGTGGGGAAGTCGGGACCCTTGACCCGCTCGATGACCGCTTCGAGGGTGGCCTCCTCGTCGGCCTCGAAGTTCTCCAGGCACCAGTAGACGGCCTCGGCCAGCTCGCGCAGGTTGTGCGGCGGGATGTTGGTGGCCATACCGACGGCGATGCCGCCCGAACCGTTGGCGAGCAGGTTGGGGAACCGGCTCGGCAGAACCGTCGGCTCCTGGACCCGGCCGTCGTAGTTCGGGATGAAATCGACTGTCTCCTCGTCGATTTCGCGCAGCATCTCCATGGCCAGCGGGGTGAGCCGCGCCTCGGTGTTGTGACTGACGAAGCCATTCGTGATGAACGAGTGGTCCTCTGTGTCGACACGCAGGCTGTAGACGGGCTGCACGCCTGCGTCGACAACCGAAGCAACGGTGGCGTAGTAGAAACGCCCGTCGGTCAACTCTGTTGCGATGGCGCGAGCGTCGGGATCGTTCCCATTGGCGCGGAGGAACTCCGCAAGCCCAGGTACTTCATCGACTGTGGGGGATATGTAGGGCGCCACTCGCGATTTGTGTGCATAAGCCCCACACTCGGCGCTCATGACGACATAGTCACCGGGGCGGATCTCCTCAATCAGCTTCCAGAGGAGCGTCGGCACACCACCCAGGCTCACCAGGCATAGCAGCGGGTGATTCGCCGTGCCAGTGACCTGGTGTCCTTCGACCGTCCGAACGGAGAAGGTCTGGTGCTCACCCGAATGGAACAACCGATCTGCTGACTCCGGCGTGCCGTGTCGACCGAGCACCTTCAGTTCGATGTTGTTGTCGCTGTTCGGCTTTGCGCAAGGCACGACATCGGCGATGCGCACCGATTTGCCCTCAGGTAGAGCTACCAGGGCATCACCGGTGACGCAGTACCGCATGGCGGCCGGCGGGTCGTTACCCGGCGAGCCGAAGTTGCCCTGCCCGTCGACCAGCGGGTAGCGCAGCGACCACGGCTGGGCCATCCGGACCAGGGTGTCGTAGATCGAGGCGTCGCCGTGCGGGTGGTAGTTGCCCATCGTCTCGGCGACCGAACGCGCCGACTTGGCGTGGCTGCGGTCGGGCCGGAACCCGGAGTCGTACATCGCGTAGAGCACGCGGCGGTGCACCGGCTTGAGGCCGTCGCGCACCTCCGGCAGCGCACGGCCGACGATGACGCTCATCGCGTAGTCGATGTAGCTGCGCTGCATCTCCTGCTGGATGTCCACCGGCTCGATGCGGTCTCCGGCGGCGTCGCCGGGCGGCAACGTGGTGTCAGTCATGTGATCCTCTTGTCCCTAGGGAAGGGTTAAACGTCAAGGAAGCGAACGTCTTTGGCATTACGGGTGATGAAGCTGCGGCGCGCCTCGACGTCCTCACCCATCAGGATGGAGAACAGCTCGTCGGCCGAGGCGGCGTCGTCGAGGGTGACCTGGCGCAACACCCGCACCGACGGGTCCATCGTGGTCTCCCACAGTTCCTTGGCGTTCATCTCGCCCAGACCCTTGTACCGCTGGATGCCGTCGTCCTTGTTGATCTTCTTGCCGGCCTTGAGCCCGGCCTCGAGCACGACGTCGCGTTCGCGGTCGGAGTAGACGAACTCGTGCTCGCTGCGCTGCCATTTGAGTTTGTACAGCGGCGGCTGGGCGAGGAACACGTGACCGTTCTCGATCAGCGGCCGCATGAACCGGAACAGCAGAGTCAGCAGCAGCGTCGAAATGTGTTGACCGTCAACGTCGGCGTCGGCCATCAGCACGATCTTGTGGTAGCGCAGCTTGGCCAGGTCGAACTCGTCGTGGATGCCGGTACCCAGCGCGGTGATGATGGCCTGGACTTCGGTGTTCTTCAGCACCCGGTCGATGCGTGCCTTCTCGACATTGATGATCTTGCCGCGCAACGGCAGGATCGCCTGGAACATCGAGTCGCGGCCGCTCTTGGCCGAGCCGCCGGCCGAGTCGCCCTCCACCACATACAGTTCGGACTTGCTCGGGTCGGTGGAGCGGCAGTCGGCGAGCTTGCCGGGCAAACCGCCGATGTCGGTTGCGCTCTTGCGCCGCACCAACTCTCGCGCCTTGCGGGCGGCGATGCGGGCCTGCGCCGAGGACACCGCCTTGTTGACGATGGTCTTGGCGTCCGACGGATTGGCCTCGAACCAGTGGCTGAGCTGCTCGTTGCAGATGCGCTGGACGAACGATTTCACCTCGGTGTTGCCCAGCTTGGTCTTGGTCTGGCCTTCGAACTGCGGTTGGGCCACCTTCACCGAGATGACGGCGGCAAGACCCTCCCGGATATCGTCGCCGGTGAGATTGGGGTCCTTGTCCTTGAGCAGCTTCTTGTCTTTGGCGTACTTGTTGACCACGGTCGTCAAGGCCGCGCGGAAGCCCTCTTCGTGCGTGCCACCCTCGTGGGTGTTGATGGTGTTAGCGAAGGTGTGCACCGACTCCGAGTACCCGGCGTTCCACTGCATCGCGACCTCGACCTCGTGGCCCTCACCCTTGCCGGAGAAGTCGACGACGCTGTTGTGGATCGGCTGCTTGGTCCGGTTGATGTGCTTGACGAAGTCGACCAGGCCGCCGGGGTAATGGAACGTGCGGTGCTTGACCTTCTGTGGCGCGGCGGCCTGCTCGGCTGACTTCGGTGCCTCGGCGGTGTCGCTGACCACGTCATCGACGACCTCTTCGGGGGCGACCCGTTCGTCGGTCAGCTCGATGGTCAGACCCTTGTTGAGGAAGGCCATCTCCTGCAACCGGCGCGCGACCGTCTCGAAGTCGTAGGTGGTGGTCTCGAAGATGGCGGGATCAGCCCAGAATCGGATGGTGGTGCCGGTCTTGCGGCTGGCCTCGCCCTGCTTGAGGGTGCCCGGCACGGAATTGTCGTAGGTCTGGAACCACTCGTAGCCGTCGCGGCGGATGTCCGCCTCGAGGCGGCTGGACAGCGCGTTGACCACCGACACGCCGACGCCGTGCAGACCACCGGAGATGCTGTAGGCGCCCTCTTCGAACTTGCCGCCGGCATGCAGCACGGTCATGACGACGTCGACGGTGGGGACGCCGGATTCGTGCATCGCGACCGGGATGCCGCGGCCATCGTCGGTGACCTCGACGCCACCGTCTTCGAGCAGCCGCACGTCGACCTTGGTGGCGTAACCGGCCATAGCCTCGTCAACGGCGTTGTCGACCACCTCCCACACCAGGTGGTGCAGGCCGCGCTCACCGGTGGAGCCGATGTACATGCCGGGACGCTTGCGAACAGCTTCGAGGCCCTCGAGGATCTTGATCGAGCCGGCACCGTAGGAGTCTTGGTCTTTCTTCTTCTGGGCAGCCACGGTCGGACAGGTCTCCTTGGGGTTCGCAGCGGGGTGGTTCACGGATCGCCCGCAGGTCTCGTCATAGTCTACCGTCAACCCCGGACCGGACCGATTCTGCGGCGGCGTTTCTGCACACCTAGTTGAGCCGTGCGCGGAATTTCTTGCATCGCCATACGTGATGACGCTTGACATACCCGCCGGCGACCTTCACGTGGCTGTCAGCCGATCGTGGTAGTGGATCTCATCCGTAGGTGTCCCGGGGACCTCGCCCGGAGATGTGCAGCGGCCCCTTCCGCCATGACGGGGCGGTCGGGCCGGTGATTTTCAGCGCGGTAACCACACCGTCCCCGACCGCCGCAGCGATCTTGGCCAGCAGCTGTGCCTGCACCATCCGCAGCTGGGTGGCCCAGGCGGTCGACTCGGCGGTGATACTTAGGAGTCCGTCACGAAGCAGGGTGGGCTCGGCATGCTCGGCGATCTGCTCGCCGACCACCGTTGTCCACTGGGCGAACACCGTTCCTTCGGCGACGTGGGGCAGCCAGCCACGGCTCTTGGCCAGGTCAGCCGCCACGGTGCCGAGCGGCTGCGGGTCGCGACGGTCCGGCCCTGGCCCCGACCAGGCGCGCCCACCCCCGCTACGTCGGTTTGTGCGCCGCTGATTCGGCGAGCGGCCACCGCGTCCGACCTCTTTACCCTGACTACGCGCCGCACCCCGGGCTTCCTCCAACGCACGGCGCACCAGATCCATCCCCGCCAGCCCACTGAGGTGCTCCGGCGGACCAGTCACCTCGTCGTCGGATTCGGTCACGGAATCACCGCCGACGTGCGGCCACTGTCGTCATCGTGCAGTGCGATCCCGATCCGGGTGGCGTCCCAGTCCTCGGGGATGTCCTCCCCGACGGCGGCGGTGACCAGCACCTGCTCAGCGCCGGCGGCCACCCCGGCCAGCGCCCGGCGGCGCGCGGTGTCCAGTTCGGCGAACACATCGTCGAGAATCAGGACCGGTTCAGTGCCCTCGGTGCGCAGCAGCTCGTAAGCCGCCAGCCGCAGCGACAACGCCATCGACCACGATTCACCGTGGCTGGCGAAGCCTTTGGCCGGCTGGTCACCGAGCCGCAGTTCGAGGTCGTCGCGGTGCGGACCCACCAGACACATCCCGCGCTCCAGTTCCGCGTCGCGCCGACGGGCCAGACCGGCCAGCAGTGCCGCCTCGAGGAATTCCACATTCTCGCCGTCGGCACCGGACAGTTCGACACTGCTGCGGTAACTGACCGCCGCCGGCCGCGACGCCGGCGCCAGCAGCTGGTATGCCTTCTCCAGCTCGGGTGCGAGCAGGTTGACCAGTTCGATGCGCGCGGCCATCAGCTCTGCCCCGTGTGCGGCCAGGTGCCCATCCCAGACATCGAGGGTGTCCAACACACCGTGGTCGCCCCGGAAGCGGGCTCCAGCAGCCGATTTCAGCAAGGCGGTGCGCTGTTTGAGGACCTTGTCGTAGTCCGCGCGTACCGCCGCGATGCGAGGGCGCCGAACCGCTGCGAGTTCGTCGAGATACCGGCGCCGTTCCCCGGGGTCCCCGCGAACCAGGGCCAGATCCTCGGGTGCGAACAGCACCGCGCGCACCGCTCCGACGATCTCGCGGGTGCTGCGCACCGGTGAGCGGTTCAGCCGTGCCTTGTTCGCCCGGCCCGCCGCGATCTCGATGTCGACAGCGAGTTCGCGTCCTTCGTTGACGACAATGGTCGAGACCACCGCGCGGTCCGCGCCCGCTCGGATCAACGGCGCGTCGGTGGCCACCCGATGTGAGCCGAGCGTCGCGCAATACCACAGTGCCTCAACGAGGTTCGTCTTTCCGTACCCGTTGGATCCGACGAACACGGTCCGGCCCGGTGCCAACTCGAGGTCGACGTGAGCCCACGACCGGAAGTCGCGGAGCGCCAGGTGCCGGACGTACATTCCCGAGCCGCTAACCGGACAACGGGACTCGCTTGACCGCGTGTCCACCGAATTGGTTACGCAGTGCCGACACCGCTTTCATGGTGGGCGAGTCGTCCTGCCGGGATGCGAACCGGGCGAACAGCGATGCGGCGATCACCGGCATCGGCACCCGGTGGTGGATGGCCTCTTCGACGGTCCAGCGGCCTTCACCGGAATCCTCGGTGAAACCGGAGATATCGGCGAAATTCGGGTCCTCTTTGAGCGCCTTGGCTAGCAGCTGCTGCAGCCACGACCGCACGACCGTGCCGTTGGACCACGCCTGGATGACGGCCTGGGTGTCCTTGATCAGCGGCTCGGCGGCGAGCAGTTCGTATCCTTCGGCGTACGCCATCATCAGCCCGTACTCGATGCCGTTGTGCACCATCTTGGCGTAGTGGCCGGCGCCCACCGGGCCGGCGTGGACGAATCCGTCCGCGAGCTCACCGGGCGGACGCAGAGTTTCGAAGATCGGCATGACCCGCGCGATGTCCTCGTCGCTGCCACCCACCATCAGGCCGTAGCCCTCCGCCAAGCCCCACACCCCGCCGGACACGCCAGCGTCGACGAACGAAATGCCTTTCCTACCAAGGATTTCCGCGTGAGGGCCATCCTCGGTGAACCGGGAGTTGCCGCCGTCGACCACGAGGTCCCCGGGACTGAGGACCTCCGACAACGACGTGATGGTCTCATCGGTGATGGGACCGGAAGGCACCATCACCCACACCACCCGCGGAGCGGTGAGCGCCTCGGCGAGCGCCGCCAGGCTCGGTACGTCGCTGACTTCCGGGCGCGGGTCATACCCGATGACCTGGTGGCCTCCCTCGCGCAACCGCTGACGCATGTTGAAGCCCATCTTGCCGAGGCCGACCAAACCCAATTGCATGTGTGTGCCTCTTTCGTTGCCGCGGTCAGCCGGGCAGGCGCACCGGCATCAGCAGATATACGTAATCCGTCTGAACGGCCGGAAACGGCCCACTGCCCTCTGCCTGACCATCATCGCCCGCGGGCCGCAGCACCGCAGGACGACTCGGCGTGGTGAACCCGAACGTCACCCGATCCGAATGGAGCGAACCGAGTCCATCGGTCAGGTATGTCGGGTTAAACGCGATGATCAGCGGCTCACCGGCGAACTCCACCGGCAGATCCTCCTCGGCGCGGCCCACATCGTCGGCCCCGGCCGACAGGTGCAACACACCATCGCTGAACTCCATCCGAATCTGAGCGCCGCGGTCGGCGACCAGCGCCACACGCTTGATCGCCTCGGTCAGTTCGGCCACACCGATAGTGGCGATCGCAGTGTGCTCGCTGGGCAGCAGTTGACGAAACTTCGGGAACTCGGCATCGAGCAGACGGGTGGTGCTGCGCTTTCCGGCGCTGCGAATACCCAACAAGCCTTCCTTGCCGACTGCGGACCCCGCACCGAGGGCCAGGTGTACTTCGGAACCGGAGATGCCGGCCTTGGCCGCCTCGGCGAGGGTCTTGGCCGGGACCAGCACCGCCGCCTCCAGGCTCGGCGAGGACGTCGACCAGGTCAGCTCGCGAACGGCCAGCCGGAACCGGTCGGTGGCGGCCAAAACAACTGTCTCACCGGAAATCTCCACGCGAATCCCGGTCAGCATGGGCAGGGTGTCGTCTTTGCCGGCGGCTACCGCGACCTGGCCGATGGCCTCGCCGAACAGATCCGTGGAGATCACACCGGTCTCCTCGGGCAGCGAGGGCAGCGACGGGTAGTCCTCGACGGCCATTGTGGGCAACGAGAAACGGGCGCTGCCGCAGGTCAGCGACACCCGGGTGCCCTCGACTGTGACGTCGACCGGTTTGGCGGGCAATGCCCTGGTGATGTCAGACAGCAGCCGCCCTGAGACCAAAACGCTTCCGGGAGAAGCGATTTCGGCAGGTACCTGGACCTCAGCGGAGACCTCGTAGTCGAAACCGGAGATGGTCAGCCCGTGCTCGGTACCGGTGAGCAACACGCCAGCCAGAACCGGCACCGTCGGGCGCGTCGGCAGGTTACGAGCCACCCAGGCCACCGCATCGGCGAAGTCTTCCCGCACCAGGCGAACCTTCAAGTCGGAGCCAACCGTCGTCGTCGCCACGTCCATAGTGTCCCTTCATCACGCGAAACCCGCAGACCCACTGCTCAGTGACGTGCCGGAGCACGGTGCCCGCGTGGTCTGTGAGCGACGGCCGCGGAACGGCAGTCAGAACAACAACCGTAGAGCGTCGGACGCCGTCTTGAAAGCTAATCGATTGGGGCGACAGAACCACCCGGGGAGGTTCCGGCCGGCGCTGTGCATCGGTTTTCCCCAGGCCCTTCTTTCGAAGGAATCTCCAGGGATAGAGATCGGCAATAGTAATAGGGGCTGTGCAAGTTGTGGATGACAGCGTTGAAGACCTGCTCGGGTGTAGCGCGGGGATGTGAGTGGTTTGTGCATGCCAGGTGGTGTTGGTGCGCTGCGGTGTGGATATCACCGGATTGTTCAGGGTCATCCCGTGGTCTTCGGTGGTGATGCCCGGCGTTGTCCACAGCGCCATCCACAGGAACCGGTGTGGCCACTGATACTGATGCGGTCAAAGTTTTTGGACCGCAGGGAAAGAAATTCCCGGAAATTTCAGCGCTTGGAGCGCTGGCGGATGCGGGTGGTGAGTTCTTTGACGGTATCGAACACCTCGCGCCGGCATGCCATTTCGTTGAGGATTTTCTTCTGGGCGTACATGACGGTCGTGTGATCGCGACCGAACGCCTGGCCGATCTTGGGCAGTGAGAGGTCGGTGAGTTCACGGCACAGGTACATCGCGATCTGGCGGGACTGGGCCAGCGCCCTGGTCTTGCCGGGGCCGCGGAGCTCCTCGACGGTGGTGTCGAAGTACTCGGCCGTGGCCGCCATTATGGTGGCCGCGCTGATCTGCATGGTGCCGGCGTCGGCGATCAGGTCGCGCAACACGATCTCGGCCAGAGCCTTGTCGATCGGCTGTTTGTTGAGCGATGCGAAGGCGGTGACCCGGATCAGCGCGCCCTCAAGTTCGCGTATGTTTCGCTCGATGCTGCTGGCGATGAGCTCGAGGACGTCGTCGGGGACGTCGAGCCGTTCCATCTGGGCCTTCTTGCGCAGAATGGCGATGCGGGTTTCCAGCTCAGGTGGCTGGACATCGGTGATCAATCCCCATTCGAACCGGGTTCGCAACCGGTCCTCGAGGGTGGCCAGCTGTTTGGGCGGCCGGTCGGAGGAGATCACAATCTGCTTGTTCGCGTTGTGCAGCGTGTTGAAGGTGTGGAAGAACTCCTCCTGGATGCCTTCCTTGCCCTCGATGAACTGGATGTCGTCGACCAGCAGCACGTCGATGTCGCGGTAGCTGCGCTTGAACGCCACCTTGCGGTCGTCGCGCAGCGAGTTGATGAAGTCGTTGGTGAATTCCTCGGTCGAGACGTACTTCACCCGCATACCGGGAAACAACCGCTGGGCGTAGTTGCCGGCCGCGTGCAGCAGGTGTGTCTTGCCCAGTCCGGACTCACCCCAGATGAACAAGGGGTTGTACGCCCGGGCGGGAGCTTCAGCAATCGCCAGCGCGGCGGCGTGAGCGAAACGATTCGACGCACCGATGACGAAGGTGTCAAAGGTGTACCGGCGGTTGAGACTCGTGGCGGGCGAGTCGGCGGAGGTGTTGCTGCGTGGCCGCTCGGTGAAGTAGGACGGCCAACTTTCGTGGGCGCTGGCCAGGGCTTCACGGTCCTCGTCGACCTCGTCGAGATCTGATTCGGCGGCCGGCGGATCCGGTCCGGAGCCGTCGTCGTCGTCTTCGGGTGGTGCGATCCGCACGCCGAGCTCGACCCGCTGGCCAAGTCGGCGACTGAGCGCGTCGACGATCTGGGTGCGCAGGTGACGCTCGATCTCGTTTTGCACGAAGCTGCTCGGAACCGACAGCAGTGCGAAGCCCTCGACGATGGTCAACGGCCGAACCAGCTTCAGCCAGGCTCTTTGTTGTGGTGTCAGGCGCCAATCGGCGGCGGAGCCGTTGCTCCCGGGGGAGTCGATGCAGGAGTCACCGTTGAGTTCAGTGACCACCGAACTCCACACTGTGGCAAATCCGGAACCGGGATCATCGGTCAACGACAAATCCCCCTGGTCCAAGGTCTGGCAATAAACGAACGGGCCGACGGCATACTATCCACAAAGTTATCCACAGCTGTGGACAGAACAGGCGCCCTCATCTCGCAGCATATCGGCGGAGGGTGTCGGGGTTAGCGGGTGATCGATCCAGTCAAACGATGTTGTCTGGACAGCCCGTCGACCGAGCCCCCTGCTTTGGTGTTCCGGTGCCGCTTCGAACTGAAACGGCTTTGGCAGAAGCTAACAGCTTTCCCGGCGGCTGCCAACCGTTCTGCAGCATTGCGATGGAGTGGATTTTGCGCTACCGCGGCCGCGGAGTGACGGTTGTGACGGTTGTGAATCCCTGCGTCGCCAGCAGGGTATGACTAGGCGGTTTGACCAGGCGAAGTGACATCAGTACCCTCGAACAGTCGCCCGTACGTCGGCGATACGGCTGCGATCGGATCCTCCGGGGCCGCGCCGGTTACGAGCGAGACCAGAGCTTACCAACGGCAGTCGCGTTCGCCCGGGTACACCTTCGGCGTGTACACCGGTCGGCGACCGTCAGACGCAATGAGGAGAGACAGTCGTGGCCAAGGGCAAGCGGACCTTTCAGCCGAACAACCGGCGCCGGGCGCGGGTTCACGGTTTCCGGCTGCGCATGCGCACGCGCGCCGGGCGTGCCATCGTGTCCGACCGGCGCCGCAAGGGTCGTCGTTCACTGACTGCCTGATCCACGGATCACGCGGCGTGCTCCCGGCTCAGTACCGGATGAGACGGTCTGCGGAGTTCGGCGCCACGGTCAAACACGGGGTGCGAGCGGTGCAGCCGGATATCGTCGTGCACGCACGACGTGACGGTGACGGCGGTCCGCGCATCGGACTGGTGGTGGCCAAGTCGGTCGGGTCCGCGGTGCTTCGGCATCGGGTGGCGCGCCGCCTTCGACATGTGGCGCGCACCTTAGTTCCTGAACTCGATCCGGGGGATCGGGTGGTCATCCGCGCGTTGCCCAGCAGTCGCTACGCAAATTCGGCGCGGTTGGAGAAACAGCTGCGTACCGGGTTGCGACGCACGCACGAATTGACGGAGAAGAACCGGTGAGTGAGCAGAGGTGGTCCACCTGGGCCCGGATGCTCCCGGTGCGCGGGCTGGTCTTCCTCATCGAGTTGTACCGCCATACCATCTCGCCGCTGCGGCTGCCTACGTGCCGGTTCACCCCGACGTGTAGTCAGTACGCGGTTGATGCGCTGACTGAGTACGGCTTGATCCGGGGCAGCTGGCTGACCCTGGTCCGGCTTGCGAAGTGTGGTCCGTGGCATCGGGGAGGATGGGATCCGATCCCAGACCGGCACGCACCGCCCAGCGACAGCTGCGTGGAATCCGACGCCAGGAGCGCACATGTTTAACTGGTTCAGCCTCGACTTCGTCTACTACCCGGTGTCGGGCATCATGTGGCTCTGGTACAAGCTGTTCGCCCTGATTCTCGGACCGTCGAACTTCTTCGCGTGGGCGTTGTCGGTGATGTTCCTGGTGTTCAGCCTGCGCGCGCTGCTCTACAAGCCGTTCGTCCGCCAGATCCGCACCACCCGGCAGATGCAGGAGCTGCAGCCCCAGATCAAGGCGTTGCAGAAGAAGTACGGCAAGGACCGCCAGCGGATGGCGCTGGAAATGCAGAAGCTGCAACGTGAGCACGGCTTCAACCCGATCCTCGGCTGCTTGCCCATGCTGGCGCAGATTCCGGTGTTCCTGGGCCTGTATCACGTCCTGCGTTCGTTCAACCGCACCCAGGGTGGGTTCGGTCAGCCGAAGCTGTCCGTCGAACTCAACCGCGCCACAGGCAACTATGTGTTCAACCCGACCGATGTCGGGCATTTCCTGGACGCGAACCTGTTCGGCGCTCCGCTGGGAGCCAGCATGATCCAGACGACCGGTCTGGATGCGTTCACCGAATTCAGCCGACCGGCGGTGATCGCCGTCGGGGTTCCGCTGATGATCCTGGCCGGCATCGCCACCTACTTCAACAGCCGGGCCTCGGTGGCGCGCCAGAGTCCGGAAGCCGCGGCCAACCCGCAGACCGCGATGATGAACAAGCTCGCGCTGTACGTGTTCCCGCTCGGTGTTGTGGTGGGCGGCCCGTTCCTGCCGATCGCGATCATCATCTACTGGGTCTCGAACAACATCTGGACCTTCGGCCAGCAGCACGTGGTGTTCACTCGGATCGAGAAGGAAGAAGAAGCCAAGAAGGAAGAGGCGCTGGCTCGCCGATCGGCGAATGCGCCGGCGCCTGGAGCCAAGCCCACCAAGCCGAAGAAGGGCGCTTCCGCGGCGACCGATGGCGAGGCGGACGACGACACCGCCACCGTGGCCGACGACGAGACGAGCGAGGCGAGCCCGGACACCGCGACCAAGCCGGCGGCGACGCCGCGGCCCGGGGCGCGACCCAAGAAACGTAAGCGCTGACCGGACTCGATCCGGGTGGAAGAGGAGAGACACATGACGGATGCCGATACCGCAGAGCTGACCGAGGTGACCGACGCCGAGGTCCCAGTAGCCAAGGATGAAGAGCTCGAGGAGCGTCTGGTCGCCGAGGGTGAGATCGCCGGCGATTATCTCGAGGAGCTGCTCGACTTGTTGGACTTCGACGGTGACATCGACCTGGACGTAGAGGGCAACCGCGCGGTCGTGAGCATCGACGGCGGCGAGGATTTGAGCAAGCTGGTGGGGCGCAGGGGCGAGGTGCTCGACGCGCTTCAGGAACTGACCCGGCTGGCGGTTCACCAGAAGACGGGGGAGCGCAGCCGGCTCATGCTGGACATCGCCAGCTGGCGTCGTCGCCGGCGCGAGGAGCTCAGTGCCCTCGGCGACAAGGTGGCCCGCCGGGTCCGCGAGACCGGTGAGCGCGAGGAGCTGGCGCCGATGACGCCTTTCGAGCGGAAGATCGTCCACGACGCCGTCGCGGCAGTGCAGGGTGTGCACAGCGAGAGCCAGGGCGTGGAGCCGTCGCGCCGCGTCGTCGTCTCGACGGACTGAAGTTACATCAATGTAGTTCCTCGCCAGACCACGCCGAACCCCGGAGGATGTTTCACGTGAAACATGGCGACGTGCCGTCACCTCCGGCAGTTGCCGCGCAACTGTTCGGCGACCGGATCGGACTGGCGGTTCGCTATGCCGAACTGCTGGCCGGATCCGGTGTGGAGCGCGGTCTCATCGGTCCACGCGAAGTGGACCGCATCTGGGACCGCCACATTCTCAACAGCGTCGCGGTGGCAGAGCTGATCGAGCCCGACGCCCGCGTCCTCGACATCGGGAGCGGCGCCGGCCTGCCGGGTGTGCCCATCGCGATCGCCCGACCGGATCTGCGGGTGGCGCTGGTTGAGCCGATGCTGCGGCGCACCGAGTTCCTCGCCGAGGCGGTTGCGGCGCTCGGGCTGCCCGTGGAGGTGGTCCGCGGCCGGGCCGAGGAGCCCGCAGTGCGGACGCGGCTGGGTGGCGCCGACGCCGTGGTGTCCCGGGCGGTGGCCTCGTTGGGCAAAGTGACCCGGTGGAGCTTTCCGCTACTGCGCGCGGGGGGCCGGATGCTGGCGATGAAAGGCGAGCGGGCCGACGAGGAAGTCGCGGAGAGTCGCCGCGTGATGGTCGCGTTAGGCGCATCCGACGTCGAGGTGGTGAGATGTGGTGTGAGCTATTCGAGCCCGCCCGTCACTGTCGTCATAGCGGTACGGGGGGAGCGGGCGCCGGGCAGAAAGCGCGCGACGAAATCGTCGGAGAGAAGAGGACCATGACTGTCCCACCGAGCCCAACGGGCGGATCCGGCGGCGGGTCCCCGGATGTTTCACGTGAAACATGGAATCCGGCCGACGAGTTCGACACTCCGATCGCCGCAGCCGCCGAGCGGGCGATGCAAGTGCTGCACACCACCGCCGGACAGCTCCCGCGACCACCGCACCGCCGGGTGTTGGCGGTGGCAAACCAGAAGGGCGGCGTGGGTAAAACGACGACTGCCGTCAACCTCGCCGCCGCCCTCGCCGTGCAGGGGCTGAAGACTCTCGTCATCGATCTTGATCCGCAGGGCAATGCCAGCACAGCGCTAGGCATCAGTGACCGGCGGTCGGGGACACCATCGTCCTACGAGATTCTGCTGGGGGAGATGCCATTGCAGGCCGCGGTCCGGCAGAGCCCGCACAGCAAGCGCCTGTTCTGCGTGCCGGCCACGATCGACCTTGCCGGCGCCGAAATCGAACTCGTCAGCATGGTGGCCCGCGAGAACCGGCTGCGCAACGCGTTGGCAGCGCTCGACGAATCCGACTTCGACTACGTCTTTATCGACTGCCCACCGTCATTGGGTCTGCTGACCATCAACGCTCTGGTGGCCGCACCCGAGGTACTGATCCCCATCCAATGCGAGTACTACGCGCTCGAGGGCGTCTCGCAGTTGATGAACAATATTGAGATGGTGCGCGCGCACCTCAATCGCGGCCTGATCGTCTCCACCGTCCTCCTCACCATGTACGACGGACGCACCAAACTGGCGGACCAGGTAGCCTCCGAGGTCCGTCGGTATTTCGGCGACAAGGTGCTGCGGACTGTCATCTCGCGTAGCGTCAAGGTCTCGGAGGCCCCGGGCTACAGCATGACGATCATCGATTACGATCCGGGCTCACGGGGTGCGATGAGCTACCTCGACGCCAGTCGGGAACTCGCGACCCGCGGCACTTCGGCATCCATGGAGGCACAGTCATGACCCAGCCGTCGCGGCGCAAGGGCGGCCTCGGCCGCGGTTTGGCATCGCTGATTCCGACCGGCCCGGCCGATGGCGGTCCGCGGATGGGCGACGCGGCGGCCGACGCGGTATTCGGTAGCGCACAGGTCGAGGTTGAGGTCGAGAACGTCGGAGCGATCTACCGCGAGATCGACCCGTCGGCCATCGAGCCGAATCCTCGTCAGCCGCGGCAGGTCTTCGACGAGGAGGCGCTCGCGGAGCTGGTGCACTCGATCCGCGAGTTCGGACTGATGCAGCCGATCGTCGTTCGCGCGGTCCCGGAGGCCGCACCGGGCGCACCGCTCCGCTATCAGCTGGTGATGGGCGAGCGGCGCTGGCGCGCCGCCCAGCAGGCCGGCCTGACGAGCATCCCGGCGATCGTTCGCGAGACAGCCGAGGACAACCTGCTCCGCGACGCACTGCTGGAGAACATCCACCGTGTGCAGCTGAATCCGTTGGAAGAGGCGGCGGCCTATCAGCAGCTGCTCGAGGAATTCGACGTCACCCACGATGAACTCGCTGTCCGGATCGGGCGGTCCCGCCCAGTCATCACCAACATGATCCGACTCCTGCGGCTTCCGATCGCGGTCCAGCGCCGAGTCGCCGCAGGGGTGCTGTCGGCCGGCCATGCCCGGGCGCTGCTGGCACTCGAGGCCGGTCCGGAAGCTCAGGAAGAGCTCGCCGCGCGGATCGTCGCCGAGGGCCTGTCGGTGCGGGCCACCGAGGAGGCCGTCACCCTGGCCAACAGGGGGGACGGCAAGGCCCCGGCCCAGCCGCGGCGCAAGCCGATCCAGATGCCGGGGCTGCGGGATGTCGCCGAACGCCTCTCGAGTACCTTCGACACCCGGGTGACGGTCAGCCTGGGCAAGCGCAAAGGCAAGATCGTCGTCGAGTTCGGCTCGGTCGACGACCTTCAGCGGATCGTCGGCATGATGGACTCTTCGGCGGGCTGAGAACGCAGATATGACGACACCGGACAGTTCCGTCACTGTGACGCCAGCATGTTCTCGCGTTCGCTGCGCGCCCGTCTTCGAAGAGGAATCACACAGTGCCACAAAGCCTTTCGCCAATGACCAGCCGATCGGGCGGTTGCCAAGCCAGCACTGGCCCCCGTTGGGCGCGTCTCCTATCCTGGAGGGGCTGCTGCGCACGCCAGCGCACCTTGTGAAAGCCGGGGAAGCTAGTGTCCGTATTCATCGAGCCGCTGCAGCTCGAGGCGTTCGATCAACTTCCCAAGCATGCGCGCCAATGCGTGTTCTGGGAGGTCGACCCCGCGACCCTCGGCGCGGGGGAGTACCTGCCCGACCCGGAGTTCGAGAAGGAAGCGTGGCTGTCGATGGTCATGCTCGAGTGGGGCTCGTGCGGCCAGGTCGCGGCCATGGCTCCCGCCGAGGGATCCGGCGGTGATGACGAAGGGTCCTGTCTGGGCTACGTCCTCTACGCGCCGCCTCGCGCGGTGCCACGTGCCCAGCGTTTCCCGACCGGACCAGTGAGCGCCGACGCAGTTTTGCTCACGTCGATGGGAACCGAGCCCGGCTATGCCGAGGGCCTGCCGCATTCGCTCATCAGCCAGGTCGTCAGCGAGCTGGTCCGCCGCGGCGTGCGAGCGCTGGAGGCCTTCGGTCGCACTGCCGATACCGCCGAGCTGATGGGCGCCGAGATCGCCGATCCCGAACTGCGGCCGGCCGTCGAAGCGCTGGGGGACTGCTCCTTCGACCAATGCATGATCTCGGCCGACTTCCTGCTCGATGCGGGCTTCACTGTCGTAGCCCCGCACCGCTACTTCCCGCGGCTGCGCCTGGAACTCGACAAGGGACTCGGCTGGAAGGCCGAGGTGGAGGCCGCACTCAAGCAGCTTCTGGACAGCGCACAGCTGCAGCAGCCGGTGGGAGCCGGCGCGGACGTTCGCAGCTGAATCAGAGGGCGTGCCGCGCCTGCTCGGCGGCCTGCTCGTGGGCCAGCAACTCGGCGAAGGTGTAGGTTCCGGTGGGCCGGTCGTTCTTGCCTAGCAGGTACAGCCGCTTCACGGCGGCCAGGATGCCCTCGGCGATGGAGTCGCGAGTCTGCGGAGTCACCAGCATGGCACGATCACGCGGATTGCTGATGTAGCCGACGTCCACCTGGACGGTGGGCATGCGGGTCAGACGCAGCAGATCCCAAGTCCGGCCGTGCGTGCGGCAGTCACGTAAACCGGTGCGCGCCACCACTTCTCGCTGAATGAAGTCGGCGAGATTGCGGCCGATGGTGGACACCGAACCGTGCGAGCTACCGAAGTAGAACGAGGCGACGCCGTTGGGCGACGGGCTGGGCTGGGTCTCGCAGCGCAGGCTGATCATCAGGTCCGCACCGACGCTGTTGGCGGTCACGGCGCGCTCGCCGTCGGACGGGCTGCGGTTGGCCGGACGTGACAGGAACGTCTCCATGCCGATTGCGGTCATCCGGCCCTCGAGCCGACTTGCCAAGTCCCACGAGATATCTGCTTCGCTGATGGGTCCGTCGGGGCCGTTGGTGATCAGGCCGTGGTCGTTGCCGCCGCGGCCCGGATCGATGATGATGCGCTTACCCGACAACCGCGGGCCGGAGCGGCGGACCTGCTCCTCCTCACGGATGGCGTGCAGCGATCCGCCGGTGACCCGCGAGCCTAGAAAGTACAAGGAGCGCAACGTTTCCGGGCCGCAGATGCCGTCAGCCGACAGCCCGTACTCGCGCTGGTAGGACATCAGCGCACTGTGGGTCTGCAGGCCGAAGTGGCCGTCCACCAGCGCGGTATAGAAGCCGAGATCCTGCAGCCGGCCCTGCAGGGTCGCCACGTCGTCGCCGTACATCGGCGCGCCGAACTGGTGCAGCAGGGTCCGTGCGCCCAGGCGGTAGGAGGCCTCCCGCAGCGCGCGATAGGTGGCCTCACCGACGATGCCGTCGACGATGAGACCGCGACGCTGTTGGAACGCGCGCACGGCATGGTCGAGTTCGGCGTCGAACAGGTCGGCGGCTACGTGCCGTCCGGTCGTGAGATCCTCATCCGGATTCTCCAGCAGACCCAACGCGGCCAGCGCGGCCCGGATCTCGACCACGGCGCTACTGCGGTCACCGTGGCGCAGCGGCTCAGCCGGGCCGGTGCGATGCCATGAGGCATCGTCCGCGGCGCCGTGGTCCAGACTCGACATACGAGGGCCCTTCGGTGACCGTGGTCAGCGGTGATGCGCGCTGACGGTTGCAGAGGCTAGACAGCATTCTCGCAGAAGCGGACCGCATTCCGGAAAACGGCAGGCGCGGCCGCCCATAACGGAATGGTCTCGACCAGTGGGTCTCGCGATGACGCTCAAACAGATGTCTTCGCGCCGAGACCGCTCGACCGGCGGCCTAGACGACGTCAGCGATCTCCCGCAACAGCGCAGCCTTACCTCTGGCTCCGACGATCCGCTTCACCGGCTGACCGTCCTTGAACAGGATCAGGGTCGGGATCGACACCACCTGGAAGTCGCGGGCCGTCGATGGGTTCGCGTCGACGTCAAGCTTGGCCACCCGCAGCGCGCCGGCCTTCTCGGTGGCGATCTCCTCCAGAACCGGGGCCACCATCCGGCACGGCCCGCACCAGGTGGCCCAAAAGTCCACCAGCACAGGGGTATTGCTGGCCAGGACGTCGTCGGCGAACGAGTCGTCGGAGACGATTACGGTTGCGCTGTCGTCGCTCATCGTTGTGCTCCAATCATCTTTCCGGCGGCGCCGGATTCGTGTGCTACGGCCAACCAGCGTTCGGCGTCGATCGCGGCCGAACAGCCGCTGCCGGCCGCGGTGATGGCCTGCCGGTAGGTGCGGTCGACGAGGTCGCCGGCGGCGAACACGCCCTCCAGCGAGGTGGCGGTGGTACGGCCCTCGACCAGGACATAGCCGTCGGGGTCGAGGTCGACCGCGCCGCGCACCAGGTCTGACCGGGGATCGTGACCGATCGCGACGAACACGCCGGTGACGGGCAGGGTGGATTCCTCGCCGGTGACGACGTCGCGCACCCGCAGGCCGGTGACCGTCGTGTCACCCTCGACCGCGAGCACCGCGGTGTTGGTCAGGAAGGTGATCTTGTCGTTGTCGCGGGCGCGTTCCAGCATGATTTTGGACGCCCGGAACTCCTCGCGCCGGTGCACCACGGTGACGCTGCGGGCGAAACGGGTCAGGAACGTCGCCTCCTCCATAGCCGAGTCACCGCCGCCGATGACGGCGATGTCCTGGTCCCTGAAGAAAAAGCCGTCACAGGTGGCGCACGCGCTCACGCCACGGCCGAGCAGTTCCTGCTCACCGGGCACGCCCAGGTAGCGGGGAGCGGCACCCATCGCGAGGATGACCGCGCGGGCCAGATGCGTCTCGCCGCCCGCGGTCACCACCTCCTTGACAGGACCGTCCAGTGACACCGACTCGACGTCCTCCATCTGAAGGTCGGCGCCGAAGCGCAGGGCCTGCTCGCGCATCTCGTCCATTAACTCGGGCCCGGTGATGCCCGAGCGGAAGCCGGGGTAGTTCTCCACCTCGGTGGTGGTCATCAGCGCGCCGCCGAAGGTGGTGCCCTCGAACACCAAAGGATTCAGCTGCGCCCGCGCGGTATAGATGGCCGCGGTGTAGCCGGCGGGTCCTGATCCGATGACGATGACGTCATGGACTGTAGGGGTGGCGCTCATTTCAGCCTTTCTGCCGGGTCCCGGTGCCTGCGGAGGCGGGTGCCTCCAGGGCACCCGGTCAAACAACAGGGTAGGCCCGGCTGTTCCCCGCCGTTGACTATGGGCGGCCGACGGTCGTGTCGGCGATCAGCCCGGTGTCGGCCGCGCTGCAATTGGGCGAGACCGCCAGCGCGACCAGCTCATCGGGGCGATCGCCGGGCAGCACCAGCAGGACGGCCGGCCGGCCGCCGATCTGCAGTGGCTGGGCGCCCAGGACCTGCAGCGAGCCGGGGTAGCCGAGGCCGCTCAGGCAAGCGGCGCGGCGCTTCGGGTCGCTCAGCGGACCGAACTGTGGGCTGCGGCCGACCAGGGCGGCCAGCTCACGGCCCGACAGCGGCACCTTCGGTGTGACGGTGATGGTGCTGGCACTGGTCCGCGAGCTGACGGTGCCACCGGACGGGCGCAACAGCGCCGCGGTGCCGATACCGACAGCGGCGAGCACTGCGGCCGCCCCCATCAAGGCCGCCGCCAGCCGTCGGGTGTTGCCGGCTGGACGGGCGGCGTGTGCGGCCCCACCCGGGGCGGCCGGTGCGACCGTGTGCGTCGGGTCGTCGCTGGGCTGCACCTGACCAGTGTGCCGGGTCAGGACCCGAGCAGGACCGCTAGGCGGGCGCGCGCCCGCGCGCAGCGGCTCTTCACGGTGCCTTCGGCCACGCCCAGCGATGCGGCGGCGTCGGCCACCGAGTAGCCCAGCATGTCGACCGCCAGCACCGCCACGCGCTGGTTCACCGGCAGGCGCATCAGGGCCCGGTGCACCAGAATGGCCGCCTCCACCTGGCCGGTGCGGTCACCGATCGTGCGGGTGTCGTCGTCGAGCGCGGTGGTCGGGTGGGCTTTGGCGCGCCGCAGCTGGTCCAGGCAGGCGTTGACGACGATGCGGTGCAACCAGCTGCCGACGGCGGCGTCGTGCCGGAACGACGAGGCCCCGCGGTGGGCGGCGAGCATGGCGTCCTGCAGCGCGTCGTCGGCGTCCTCGGCGCATCGCGTCGTGGTGCGCGCCAGCCGGTAGAGGCGGCCGTGGTGGCGGTGGAACAGTTCCGCGAACGCGTAGCGATCGCCGGCGACGTGGGCGGCCAGCAGGTCGGCGTCGGTACGGGAAGAACTGGGCACGGCCGGACGGTATTCACGGCCGCCGGGCCGCGCACTTCACCCCGGTCAGGAAGCTGTTAGGAAACGGCCTTGACGCTCAGTCCGGAGATCTCGGTGCGGTTCTTGCCGTCGGTGGTGCCCATCGTGGAGATCCACACCAGCAGGTAGGTCGTCGGCGAGGACGCGTTGACCTGGATGGTGTTGGACCCCGGCTTCAAGGCGGTGGCCTGGGTCAGCACGGTGGTGTCCTCGAGGCTGGCCGGGCTGGCGCTGGACGCCGAACGGATCTGCACCTGCGTTCCGGTGCTGGGCACCGTCAGCGAGACGCTGCCGACGGTGGTGGGCTGCGGCAGCTGCAGCAGCAGTCCGACGCCGTTTTTGAAGTTCGGGAACGGCGTGGGGTCGGTGTAGGTGTCCGTCACCCAGCCAGAGCCCGCGCTTCCGGTCAGGGCGAGGTCCGCTTTGTCCGGGTTGTCGGCGCCGCCCTGCGGGGAGAAGACAGTCGCCTTGACGGGTTTGACCGTGGCGCCGGAGACCGACGGGCTCTGATCCTGTGAGGCCGACGGGTTGAGCCCGAGCTGGTCGCCTTTGAGACCGCCGCCGACGTCACCGAAGATGCTGCTGAGCACCGAGGCGAGCACGATCAACGCGATGACCAACACCCCGGCGCCGATACCGACACCGATCAGTAGGTTGCGCTTGCGCCGGGCCTGCGCCTCGGGATCGTCCTGGGTGGGCGGCTGTGCGCCGACTGGTGCGGCCGCGCCGATCGGCTCGATGAGATCGGTACGGTCGGCCACGGCCGTCGCCTGCTGCAGCAGATTCAAAAGTGTTGCCGCACTGCGGATTCCGCCACCGGATTGAATGGAGCGGGCGGCGGCCGCGGAGATCTGGAAGGGGATTTCGCGGTTGACGACGCGAGGCTCCAGCGGCTCGCCGGCCGGACCCTTCTCGGCGGCCTCGAGCCCGCTGGGCGCACCGGGCTCCGGCAGCGGCCAGCGATCGACCAGCAGCGCGTACAGTGCGGCGCCGATGCCTCGGATGTCGTCTTCGGGGGTGGCGCCGGGCATGGTCGCCGGGAACGCCAGCGCGACGTCGCCCTCGATACTGACCCGGACCCGACTGGGGTGATCGATCGACAGCGCGACGCCGGCCTCATGCGCTGCGCCGGCCGCGGCCGCCAGCGACTGGATCGCGCGCGCCGCGCCGATCGGGGACGGTGAGGTGTCGGCGACTTCCTTCAGAGAGCCGCCGCGGATCCACTCCGACACCACCAGTCCGCCCGATCCGGTGTTGGCCACGTCGAGCACGCGGGCTACCCCGGGCCGTTCGACGCGGCTCAGTTTGAGGGTGCGGGCCAAGATCTCTCGGACCTGCTCGTCCGGCAGGGTGCGGTCGGGGTCGACGAAGGTCAGTGCCACCTGCCGGTCGAGTGCGGTATCGAGGGCCTGCCAGAACTGCAGGCCCGGCGGCCCGCCGTGGGGCACCAGCAGCCGGTAGCGGCCGCCGCCGACGGTGGCGCCGGGGATGAGATGGGCATCCTGCTCGAACGCGATCGGCTCCCGGGTCGGATCACCGGCGAAGTCCTGCCGGGCGTTCGGCGCCCTGGGCGGCACCGTGTCGCTCCTGCCCGCCCCGGGCGGCACCGTGCCAACGCTCACATCGGGCGGAACATCCGGCTGGAAGTCGTCGGCGGCCTGCCGCGGAATCTTCGTCGTCGCGTCACCGGGCGGACCGACAGGGGGCGTGCCCGAGGGTTGGTCGCTCACCTCCGGTCCTTTCCCCATCCATGCTCCGGCGTTGGCCGGAGGCCCGAACCGCAGTGGCGCAGACCCGGCTCCGGACGAACTGCTGCGCTCAGAATACGTGACCGGGTTATTCGCAGGAGGCGGGACGAGCGTGGCAGTTGAGGTACCGGCTACAGGTGGGGTTCGGGTGATCCGGCGTTTGACGGCGCCCGAGGCGGCTACCGCCTCGGGAACCCGGGCCGCCAGCATCACCGCGGCGAGGATCGGCAGCATGATCACGCCGAGCACCAGCAGCCGCAGCAGCGACCCGGCGCCGCCGGCGTGGACGGTCAGCGCCTGCAGACCGAGCAGCCGGTCGACGACATAGGCGACGAGGCCGGCCAGCAGCGAGGCGGCGGTGGTCACCAGGATGGTGCGGATCACGTCAAGGTCGAGCAGGCGGCCGCGCGGCGGCTTCAGCGACCGGCTCAGCAGGACGTATCCCAGGGCGGCGCCGGCCAGGAAACCGGTGCCGTTGGCCGCGCCGAGGTAGCCGGCTACGAGTTCCTTGTCGTCGGTCAGGTGGGGAGCCAGCAGCGAGGCCGCGATCTTGACGCTGGTGATCGCGATGATGATGAGAATCGGCGTCCACGGTTGCTCGCGGGCATAGAACACCCGCAGCTGCAGCAGGACCAGCGCATAGGGGATCAGCGTGAACGACGACAGCGTGATCGCAATGCCCAGATAGTTGGCGTCGACCTCACCGAACTTGCCGTAGGCGAACAGGGCGCTGCCCGTTGCCGGGCCCCCGACCGTCATGAACGCGACGATCGGGATGAGGGTCACCATGGTCAGCCGGGTGGCCAGGGCCAGATCGGCCAGCACCGCGGGGATGTCGTCGGCCGCGGCGTTGCGGCTCAGCCGCGGCATCACCACCGTCAACACCGTCACGCCGATCATGCCGAACGGCAGCATCAGCACCAGCCAGGTGTAGTTATAGATCGCCGGGCCGGAAGCCGCTGCGGTACTGGCGATCTGGTTGCCCACCACCAGGCCGATCTGACTGATGAGCACATAGAGCACCATCGCCGCCGCCATGGTGCCGAACTTCTTGAGGCGGTCGTCGATACCCCACAGCGGCCGCAGGCTGATTCGTTCGGCGCGGATGGCGATCAGCAGGACCGCGGTCTGGGCCACCACCCCCAGTGTCGTGCCGATCCCGAGGACCAGCAGTTTGGCGTTGCCCATCTGCACCGGATCGACCGAAAGCGGTCCCGGCATAATCAGATACAAGCCCAAAGTCGCGATCGCGACGATGTTGTTGACTACCGGCGCCCACGCTGGTGGTCCGAAAACGTTGCGATTGTTCAGGATTGCCATGAACACCGAGGACAGACCGTAGAAGATCACCTGCGGCAGAAGCAGATACGCGAACGCGGTGGTCAGCGGCTGGTTGACCTGCGGGTCGCGGCCGAGCATCAATCGCACCAGCAGTGGTGCGGCGGCCACCGAGATCAGCGTGGCCACCAGCAGCAGGGTCGTGGCCAGTGTGACCAGTCGCCGGACGAAGGCCTCGCCGCCGTCGGGGTCGTCACGCTCGGCGCGGGCCAGTACCGGAACGAAGATCGCTGTGAACGTGGCCTCCAGCACCAGCGCGGCGATCAGGTTCGGCAACTGGTTGGCGACCGTGAACGCGCTGGACAGCGCGGCGCCGAGGATCGCGGCGAGGAGCACGATGCGAGTGAAGCCGGTGATGCGGCTGACCAGGGTTGCGAACGCCATGCCCCACGACCGGGACACCACCGCGGCGTCGGACAGCTCGGCGACCGGCCGGCGGGGCGGAGGGGTCATTCCTCGCCGCCGGTCGGATGCGGCCGGCGCGGCCGGTCGAGGTCGGCGGGGTCGGGTTCACCGCGGAAGCGGTGGTAGAGCCGCCGGCCGACGAGCAGCGCCAGCACGACCGCGCCGGACAGGGTGATGGCGAACAGCACCTTGCCGTAGGCGTTGGAATGCACCGACAAGCGCACCGGCTCGCCGAGCTGCAGCCCGTCCGGGGTGCGCAAGGTGACGTCGACGGCGACGCGCTGGGTGAAGTGCACCTCGATGGGCACGCGCAGCGGCAGATAACCCGGCGGCACCTCCTGCTCGCCGAGGTCGGTCACCTTCATTCCGGGCGGGGCGTCGACCTGCAGCCAGACCCGGATGGGCACGGCAAGGTCATTGCGCACCGCAAGCGGCAGCGGGCTGTGCTCGGTGGCCAGGGTGTAGGAGCCGCCGGGGTTGACGATGGTGACCGCGCCGAACAGGTCGGTGATGGTCCTGCCGACCACGGCCAGCCGTTGACGGGCAAGGTCGTTGCGGGTCCGCGGGGACTCGGTCTGGCTCAGCGCCCGCAGCATGTCCTCGCGCAGCGGGGCGGTGTACTGCTGGCCGGTCAGTCCGGTGCGCGGGTCGGTGGTCAGGGCGGCGGTCAATCCCCGCAACCGGTCCGCCTGCCCGCCGATCGTCTCCACGACGTCGTCGTCGAATCGGCCCCGGACGTCATCGGGGGACGGGGGGCCGGGGTTCTCCCCCGGGGGCATCGCAGCGGTCTCGCTGACCAGAGCGGGCAGCGGCCGAGGGGCGGCCAGTCCGGAGCGGATCGTCGTGGCCAGCGCGGTCAGCATGGCCTGTGCGTCGTCGGGCTGCGGGCTCCACTTCAGCGGCGGCAGCAGGATCTGGGTGCGCGGCTCGGTCTCCGGCCGCAGGGCGCGCCACAGCATGGCGGCGAGCGCGTCCTGACGGCGGGCGATGGTGGAGTCGTGGTTGAGCGGCACGGTCAGCGACGGGTCGACGTAGGTCGGTAGGTCCGGGTCGGTGCCGACGCCGGCCAGCGCGGCGCCGACGGCCGGGTCGAACGGCGCCACCACAACCTGATGCGACAACCGGTGCGGGGTCAGGTCGGCGATCATCGGCTCGCCGGTCGAGGAGTCTTGGGCGGTGATGCTGGCGGCCGCGACGGCGACCGTGGCGCCTTGGCCGTTGAGCAGGTCGAGCGCCGGGGCGGTCAGCGGGCCGTCACCCAGAATGGTGACGCCGCGGGTGGCGGTGACGCCCAGAATCTGGTCGATGACCTTGCCTGCGTTGGTGGTCGCCGCGGCGGCCAGCCCGCCGTCACCGACCCGCCGCAACGCCCCGAGGTCGGCCTGGGCGTAGGGAGTCGGCGCGACACAGATCCGTTTGGCCAGCGCCCGCAGCCGATCCAGCCAGGCGGTCGCCGCGGCCTGCCCCGTACCCGGGTGCGAGGCCGTCCCCATCCCGTCGGGCGAGTCGGCTACCACGTAGCCGGCTGTCATGGCGTTGACGGTCACCAACAGGTCGGGGTCGATGGTCAGGCACAGCGCGCGGGCGACCTGTCCGTCGGGATCGACAGCCGGGCTGGTGGCGAAATCGGCGGCCGACAACAGGGTGTCGAGCCGGCCGCCGCTGGCTAGCGACACCGCCAGGTCGTCGTTCATCAACCGCACCGGTGTGGTGCCGCCGGGCACGCCGGGTGCCAGCCGCGGCTTGTCCGCCAAAGGCCAAAGCATCGTCACCGCAACGGGTTTGGCGGTGTCCGGGGCGACGACGTCGGCCACCGCATCGCCGGTGGAGTTGGCCGGATCCGCCGGCACGCCAAGGACCGGCAGTAGGAAGCGGGCGTCGTCGAGGCGGGCGGCCTCGCCGAAGTCGGGGGTGCCGTTGACGTTGACCAGCAGCGGGTAGACGCCGGGCTTGTCGACGCCGAGCGAGGGCACGGCGTCTCCGCGCAGCGGGTAGGAGAACGTGAAGCCGACGGCCCGGCCGCGCGGGATCTCCGCTGCGATGTTGGTGAAGTCGCCGACCGGTTGGTACGCGTCGGTGCTGCCGTCGAGGGTGGTTCGCAGGCCCGACGACGAGGTCACCGCGACGGCGTGTTCGAGGCGGGCGACGACGTCGCGCACCGGACGGTCGCCGACGTTGGTGATGGTGCCGGTGACGGAGAGGGTCGGCTCGCTGGTGGTGGTCACCAGATCGGGTGTGACGGCGTCGATGCGGACGTGCAGGAAGGGCGCGGAGCTGGGTTCGCCGGCGGCGGCGGGCGCCGCGGTCGTGGGTAGGCCCAGCAGGGCGAGCAGTCCGACGATCAGCAGGTACCGCGCCGCGCCGCCGGCGCGGCCGCGTGCCGTCACGTTCCCGGTCCGCAGCCGTTCGTCCGCGGCCCGGACTGGCGCGGCCCAGCCTCGTCGGAGCGACGGTTGCGGGTGTGCGAATGCGTCTGCGGGCGTCGCCGCGGTGCGAAGCGCGGCAGGGGCGGCAGCGCCGCCGGGCCGTCGGACTGCAGAAGTTCGATCAGTTCCCCGGCCACTTGGGCCAGCCGGCGCTCGTCGGCGTAGGCGAGCCGACGGGGCAGTTCGTCCAGCGGCACCCACGCCACCTCGGTGACCTCGAGGTCCTCGTCGCACAGCTCGCCGCCGGAGAACCGCATCAGATAATGATGGACGGTCTTGTGGACGCGGCGGCCCTCGGTGACGAACCAGTAGTCGATGCTGCCCAGCGCAGCTAGGACGTGACCCTGGATGCCGGTCTCCTCAGCGACTTCGCGGATGGCCGTCTGCTCGGCGGTCTCGCCCTGTTCGATATGCCCCTTGGGCAGCGACCACAGCATGCGGCCGCGCCGGTCGACCCGGCCGATCAGCGCGGCAACTTGTGCTTCGCGGGGACCGTCGATGTTGTCGATCACCAAGCCGCCGGCCGAGGTCTCGGTTTCGGCGGCGTGGTTGTCGGCTGCGACGTGCTCCGGCGGACCGGCCGCGCGTCGGCCACGGCGCCGACCCCGGCGCCGTCGTGGTTTGGCCTGTTCGCCGTCCGACACCCAAGCGATAGTAGCTGGCACGCGATGACCCACCGTCCCGCACTCGCCGGTAGCCGCCTGCACCGTCGGACTGCTCGGCCTCTCCTTCGTCCTCCTGCTCAGGCGGCACGCCGCCTGTATCGTCGGACTACTAGGCTGACCCGACGTGTCCGAAACCCCCCAGGACGTCGAGTTGCTCGCGCGGGCGCTCGTCGAGCTCAACCGGCAGGGCGAACTGCTCGGTGAGCTCGGCGCGCTGTTCGCTGCCGCGGGCCGTGAGCTTTACCTCGTCGGCGGCAGCGTGCGCGACGCCGTCCTGGGTCGGCTGACCACCGACCTCGACTTCACCACCGATGCCCGGCCCGAGCAGGTGCAGCGAATCGTGCGGCCGTGGGCCGACGCCTTGTGGGACACCGGCATCGACTTCGGCACGGTCGGGGTGGGCAAGGCCGGCCAGCGGGTGGAGATCACCACCTTCCGCGCCGACAGCTACGACCAGGTGTCGCGCCATCCGCAGGTGCACTACGGCGACAACCTCGAGGACGACCTGGTGCGCCGCGACTTCACCGTCAACGCGATGGCGGTGCGCATCACCGCCGACGGCCCGGGGGAGTTCATCGATCCGCTCGACGGTCTGGCGGCGGTGCGGATGCGGGTCCTCGACACCCCGGCCAAGCCCTCGGTGTCCTTCGGCGACGATCCGCTGCGGATGCTGCGGGCGGCGAGGTTCGTCTCGCAGCTGCAGTTCGGGGTGGCCGACCGGGTCCGGCAGGCGATCGAGGAGATGGCGCCGCAGCTGGCGCGCATCACCGTCGAACGGATCGCCGTCGAGCTGGACAAGATGCTGCTGGGCGCCGACCCGGTCGCCGGGATCGACCTGATGGTGCAGACCGGCATGGGCGAGGTGGTGCTGCCGGAGATCGGCGGGATGCAGATGGCCATCGACGAACACCATCAGCACAAGGACGTTTACCAGCACTCGCTGACGGTGCTGCGCCAGGCGATGGCGTTGGAGGACGATCCCGACCTGGTGCTGCGCTGGGCGGCACTGCTCCACGACATCGGCAAGCCCGCCACCCGCGAGCACGAACCCGACGGCGGGGTGAGCTTCCACCACCACGAGGTCGTCGGCGCCAAGATGGTCCGCAAGCGGATGCGCGCACTGAAGTACTCCAAGCAGATGGTCGACGACGTCTCCCAGCTGGTCTATCTGCACCTGCGATTCCACGGCTATGGCGACGGCAAGTGGACCGACGCAGCGGTGCGCCGCTACGTCGCCGATGCCGGCCCACTGCTACCCAAGCTGCACAAGCTGGTGCGCGCGGACTGCACCACTCGCAACAAGCGGCGTGCGGCGCGGCTGCAGGCCAACTACGACGACCTCGAGACGCGCATCGCCGAACTGGCCGCCAAGGAGGACCTCGCGCGGGTGCGCCCCGACCTGGACGGCGACGAGATCATGCAGCTGCTGGACATCCCGCCGGGCCCGCAGGTCGGTCAGGCCTGGAGATTCCTGAAGGAGCTGCGGCTGGACCGCGGCCCGCTGTCCCGCGAGGAGGCCACCGCCGAACTGCTGTCGTGGTGGAACGAGAAGGGCTCGCGCAGCGTCTGACTGTGCATGGACTATTGCCTGGGACCCGGGGACGGCACCGCGGCGATGTTCAGCGGGCGGCCCGACTTCGACCTCGACGGAAACGGTGAATTCGATTCTGTGCGAATCGATTTCGACGGAGACGGCGTGTTCGACGACGCGCTGGCCGACTTGGACGGGGACGGTCTGGCCGACCATGCCGCCCTGGATCTGGACGACGACGGCACCGCCGAGAGTCTCTACACCGACGACGGGTCGGGCACCTGGGCCATGACTTCCATCGGCCCGGTGGGGCCGTTGCGGTGGTTCAGTCTGGACGGGGCGGAGCACACCGGCGAGGGGCCGGCCGACGTCGACGGCGACGGCAGCCCCGACCGGTTGTTCGACGTCGACCGCGACGGTGTGGCCGATCGGGCGCTACGGACGACCGACGGGACGGCCGGCGTCGGATGGGTGGACACCGATGGCGACGGGCGCTGGGACGTCAAGCTGATCGACACCGATGGCGACGGCTCGGCCGACGACGCGACGGCACTCGACTAGACCGTGGGCACCGCGCACACGCCCCTCGGAGTTCCGCTGGTCACCAGGAACACCGATGACGTCGACCAGCTCGGCGTCGAACTACTGGCGCGTTGACGAGCTGGCCTGTCACCGCCGGAGATGTGTGCCGCCAGTATGGATCTGGCGCAGCACCACCGACACCGGCACCGCGGTCGCGATGCGTTCGAGTTGCCACCACGTTGAGCTCAGCGCGCGGCCGTCGCTGGGTGACCAGGTAGCAGAAGTCGACTGCGGACCCCGTGACCCGCTGCGCGCCGTCCTCGGGACCCCACGTCCACGCGCCCCCGTCGGGTGCACTCAACTCCACCCGGAACGGTTCGGCGGGCGCGGCGAGCCCGTGGACGGAGAACGCGAAGTCGCGGGTCCGCACGCCCAGGTGGGCAATCGACTTCAGCCGCGCGGTCGGCCGCACCGCCACACCCAGCGTGTCGGCGACGTCGAGGCCGTGTGCCCAGGTCTCCATCAGCCGCGCGGTCGCCGTGGACGCAGCGCTCATCGGCGGGCCGAACCACAGCAGCTTGCGTCCGTCGGCCACGGATTGCAGCTCCTCGTGCAGCCGGGTCCGCGTCTGGCGCCACTGGACCAGCAGCTCGTGAGGCGGCGTGGTCGCAGTCAGTTCCTCGGCGGCCTTGTCGAGAAGCCCAGCGGGTCGGCCGCGGCGGCGGCGAGCATGTCCCCGAAGGCGGCCTCGTCGGTGATCGACGTCAGGGCCGCCCGATCGGTCCACCACAGGTGCGCGATCTGGTGTGCGATCGTCCACCCCGGAGCGGGGGTGGGCTGTGCCCAGCCGGCCGGGGTCAGCGGGCTCACCAGAGAGTCGAGGGCGTCGCTCTCATCCCGTAGATCGTCGATGATCTCGTCGGCGGTGCTCATGGCCAAACTCTAGATGCTGATCGCCCGCCGCCGGCCCACGATCGCGTGCACCGCCAGCCCGGCCAGGTAGATCACCGAGCCGGCCAGCGCCAGCACCGGCGCCTGGCCGTCGAGCGGGATGACCGCCGCCGATACCGCAATCGCCACTATGAACGACAACCAGAACAGCGAGTCCTGGACGGCGAACACGTGTCCGCGCAGGGCGTCGTCGACGTCGATCTGCATCGCGGTGTCCGCGCACAACTTGACCACCTGGCCGGCCAGGCCCAGGAAGAAACCGCACACCACCATCACCACCAGCTGCAGGGTGGCCCCGGCCAGCTGGATCACTGCAGCGAAGATCAGCGCTGCGTTGGTGGTGGCGTAGCGGCCCCATCGTCGTACCGCCGGCGGGGTCACCACGTTGGCCAGAAACGAGCCGCTTCCAGTGGCTGCTACGAACACCACCGCCGTACCGAGGCCGAGCCCGGCCACGGCCGGGGTGTCGCTGTGCCGCACGATCACCAGGACCAGCAGCGTGTTGATGCCGAACACCATGCGGTGGGCGGAAAGACCGGACAGGGTGGCGGCCACCGTCGGGGTTCCCGCCGCGGTGCGCGCGCCATAGATCCACCCCGTCGCCACCGCGTAGAAGGCCGAACCGTGGACCGCCCGTGCGGTGTCGTCGGGTCCGAGTTCATGGTGGGGAAAGCGCATCGACAGCACCAACGCGACTGCGACGGGGACCGCGACCAGGAAGATGACCGTGGCCGCCCCGGCATCGCCCGACCCGAACAGCCAGCGGGGCAGCAGCATGAAGTTGGCGCCCAGGAAGGTCGCGGTTGCCCCGGTGGCGGTGGCCACCGAGTTCATCGTGACGACCTGCTCGCGCGGGACGACGTGCGGCAGCGCGGCCGACAGGCCGGAGGTGACGAACCGGCTGAAGCCGTTGACGATCAACGCCCCGCACAGCACGGCTGATTCGCCGGCGCCCACGGCCAGCAGCAGGCCGACGCCGGTCACCAGCAGCAGCCGCCCGACATTTGCCCAGACCAGCACCGCGCGCCGGTCCCACCGGTCCAGCAGCGCCCCGGCGAACGGGCCCACGAGGGAGTAGGGGAGGAACAGCACGGCGAAGGCCCCGGCCACCGCCCAGGGGTCGGCGGCGCGCTCCGGATTGAACAGCAGCCCGCCTGCTAGCCCGGCCTGGAACAAGCCGTCGCCGAACTGGCTTGCCGTCCTGAGCTCCAGCAGCCGCCAGAACTCGGGCAGGTTGCGCACAGAACGCCACAGCGAACCGGATGCGCTGGCGTCGACCACCCGACCAACAGTACAAATGTGCGGGAGGCGCCCGCTTGTTCACCACAGCTACCGCATGGTGATGCCATGATGGTGGAGTGTCACAGTCGGAAGATCCCGAAGATTTCGTCGCGCCCGCGGCGCATCGGGTGCGGGCTGGCACGCTGCTGCTCGCCAACACCGATCTGCTCGAGCCGACGTTTCGCCGCAGCGTCATCTACGTCGTCGAACACAACGACGGCGGCACGTTGGGCGTTGTGCTCAACCGGCCCAGCGAAAACGCCGTCTACAATGTGTTGCCGCAGTGGGCCAAGTTGGCGGCCAAACCGAAGACGATGTTCATCGGCGGCCCGGTCAAACGCGGCGCCGCGCTGTGCTTGGGCGCGCTTCGCGTCGGTACAGACCCGGCCGGCATGCCCGGCCTGCGCCACGTCGCGGGCCGGATGGTGATGATCGATCTCGACGCCGACCCGGACCTGATCGCAGCCGCCGTCGAGGGGGTGCGGATTTTCGCCGGCTACTCAGGGTGGACCATCGGCCAGCTCGACGGGGAAATCGAACGCGACGACTGGATTGTGTTGTCCGCCTTGCCTTCTGACGTCCTGGTCGAGCCGCGGGTCGATCTGTGGTCGCGGGTGTTGCGTCGCCAGCCGCTACCGCTGTCGCTGCTGGCGACCCATCCGATCGACGTCAGCCGCAACTAGTCGCGCGCCAGCCGCGCGGCCAGGCCGACCGGCATCAGCGCCACGACGGGCAGCGGCGTGTCAGAGGATCACTCGCAGGAGCGGGTGCAGCTCGTGCAGCTACCCGCGCAGCTGGAGGACGCCGTTTGCTTACGGGCGGCGAAGCGGGCGCCCTGCCAGGAACCCGCGGCAACGGTGCCGACCGCGCCGACCGCACACAGAATCAGCACCGTCAGTGCGATCGAGGCGGGGGCGGCCAGCGCTGCAGCGCCGCCGGCTGCGAGCATGCCGCCGGCCGCGACCTGGGTCGGGGCCACCGCGCGCATGACCTGCGCGGTCAGGTCAGCCCCGGCCGGGCGGGACAGGGTCCACACGCCGGAACCCCCGACCAGCACGGCCAGAAACAGGCACACCACGCCCGCAAGGAACATGCGGCAACAATACGAGCCGGACGTCAGCGCTGCGTAGCGGGCACCGCGGGAACCGGAACGGGGACGGTGACGGTCACGGTCGCGGTGGCGCCCGCATCGGAGACCGGTGCTGCCGCCGGCGCAGGTGCCGCTGCGGTCGCGGGCGCCGCGGTCGGGGAGGTCACCCGGAAGCCGTTGACGATGGCGTCGGTCGCGTCGGCCGTCGCGACGACCTGGTTGGCCGCGGTCGTCACATCCAGCGACACCAGGTAGCGGTCGGCACCCGACTGCGCGATGACGTAACGCCGGGAGGTGTTCAGCGTCTGGTCGTTCTCGCGGTACGTGCCCTCGATGATTGACGACGGGAAGCCGCCGAAGTCGGCCAGGGATGCGTCGGTGGACTGCCAGTTGAACAGCTGCTGGGCGTCGACGTAGCCGTGGGTGATGGCTTCCTTCGGGTTGAAGTCGCCGACCAGTTTGTAGACCTTAAGCGCGGCGTTGGAGGTGTAGAGCCCGTCGCCGCCCAGGCGGTCGGCCAGCACGGTGAACGCGTCGGGCACGTTGGGGTCCGGGACGACGCTCCAGCCCCGCGGCATGGGCAGGACGATGTTGAGGGCGGTGAACCCGGTGGCCTTCTGCGGCTCCATGGTTACGCCCTTCTCCTTGAAGAAGTCGGCGATGGTGCCGGACTGAGCCGGGACGAGGGTCGCCGGGGCTGCCACCGCCGTGGGCGCCGCCGTCACGGTGGTCGGCACCTCCAGCGGCGCGGTGGCTGCGGTCGGCCCGGCGGCCAGCGGTGCGACGGCGGCGGTCTCAGTGACGGCCGGCGCGGGGGGGAGCGGAAGAACCGGGTCGGCTGTTGCGTTGGCGCCGGCAAACCCGAGTACTGCGGCCGAACCGGCGGCCACACCACCTACTACTACCCGCCAGTTACGGGCGATCCTGATCATCGCAGATGTCCTTTTCCGACACGGTTGGGCCTGGTGAGACCCCTTGTCCCGGGCTGACAGTAGTGGGCGTGAGAAGCCGCGGGCTAGGCCTGGAACTGAGCTGGAACCAACCTCTGACCGCTCTGCAACGCAACTGATACCAGAGCGTTGCCGGGGTGCCCGGCAACGCTCACAATGGCCACCGGCAGTAGCCCAGATCACGCCGGCTCGGCGGGTGGTCGGCGTCGGACAATGGTGCTTATAACCTGTCTGCGTGACCGAATCGCCTACCACCGGGGCCACCGAGGCCGACGCCGACGTGCCGCGGCACCGCTATACCGCCGAGCTGGCGGGGCGGATCGAGGCGACGTGGCAGGACAACTGGCAGGCCTGGGGCACCTTCAACGTGCCCAACCCGGTGGGCTCGCTGGCTCCGGCAGATGGTTCGGCGGTGCCCGAGGACAAGATGTTCGTCCAGGACATGTTCCCCTACCCGTCCGGCGATGGCCTGCACGTCGGCCACCCGCTGGGCTACATCGCCACCGACGTCTACGCCCGCTACTTCCGGATGACGGGTCGCAATGTGCTGCACGCACTGGGCTTCGACGCGTTCGGCCTGCCGGCAGAGCAGTTTGCGGTCCAGACCGGCACCCATCCACGGGTGCGCACCGAGGCCAACATCGTGAACTTCCGTCGCCAGCTGGGCCGGCTCGGGCTGGGCCACGACCAGCGCCGCAGCTTCTCCACCACCGATGTCGACTTCTACAAGTGGACGCAGTGGATCTTCCTGCAGATCTACAACGCGTGGTTCGACCCCGCACAGAACAAGGCCCGGCCCATCGCTGAGCTGGTGGACGAGTTCGACAGCGGCGCAAGGACTCTCGATGACGGCCGGGTGTGGTCCCAGCTGTCGGCGGGGGAGCGCGCCGACGTCGTCGACGGCCACCGGCTGGTGTACCGGGCCGACTCGCTGGTGAACTGGTGTCCCGGGCTGGGCACCGTGCTGGCCAACGAGGAGGTCACCTCCGAGGGCCGCAGCGAGCGCGGCAACTTCCCGGTGTTCCGGAAACGGTTGCGGCAGTGGATGATGCGCATCACCGCCTACTCCGATCGGCTGCTCGACGATCTCGACGTGCTGGACTGGCCGGAGAAGGTCAAGACCATGCAGCGCAACTGGATCGGACGCTCCACCGGCGCATCGGTGCTCTTCGATGCCGACGGCAGCGACATCGAAGTGTTCACCACTCGTCCCGACACCCTGTTCGGCGCCACCTATCTGGTTCTGGCACCCGAACATGAACTCGTCGACGCTCTGACGGCCGGGCAGTGGCCCGAAGGCGTCGACCCGCGCTGGACTGGTGGCGCAGCCACACCCGGTGAAGCGGTGGCCGCCTACCGGCGTTCGATCGCGGCGAAGTCCGACCTGGAGCGTCAGGAGAACAAGACCAAGACCGGGGTGTTCCTAGGAACGTGGGCCACCAATCCGGCCAACGGGCAACGGGTTCCGGTCTTCATCGCCGACTACGTGCTGGTCGGCTACGGCACCGGCGCGATCATGGCGGTGCCCGGCCACGACCAGCGTGACTGGGAGTTCGCCGGCGAGTTCGGTCTGCCCGTCCTGGAGGTGATCGCCGGCGGCGACATCACCGAGGCCGCCTATGTCGGGCACGGCACACTGGTCAACTCGCAGTACCTCGACGGGCTTAGTGTCGAGGACGCCAAGACGGCCATCGCCGAGAAGCTCGAGGCCGACGGCCGCGGCCGCGCCCGCATCGAATACAAGCTGCGGGACTGGCTTTTCGCGCGCCAACGGTACTGGGGTGAGCCGTTTCCGATCGTCTACGGCGCCGACGGCCGGGCCCATCCGCTGCCGGATTCCGCGCTGCCGGTCGAGCTGCCCGACATCGCGGACTACTCGCCGGTGCTGTTCGACCCAGAGGACGCCGACAGCGAGCCGTCGCCGCCGCTGAACAAGGCGACTGAGTGGGTGAACGTCGACCTCGACCTCGGCGACGGACTCAAGGGGTATACCCGCGACACCAACGTCATGCCGCAGTGGGCCGGCAGTTCGTGGTACGAGCTGCGCTACGCCGATCCGCACAACTCAGAAGAGTTCTGCGACAAGCAGAACGAGGCCTACTGGATGGGCCCGCGCCCATCCGAGCACGGGCCGGACGATCCGGGCGGGGTGGACCTGTACGTCGGCGGCGTCGAGCACGCGGTGCTGCACCTGCTGTATTCGCGGTTCTGGCACAAGGTGCTTCACGACCTCGGCCACGTCACGTCGCGGGAACCCTACCGCCGCTTGGTGAATCAGGGCTACATCCAGGCTTTCGCCTACACCGATGCGCGGGGCGCGTACGTGCCCGCCGCCGACGTCGTCGAGCGAAACGGGAAGTTCTTCCTGCCGGGGACCGACGGTGAGATCGAGGTCTTCCAGGAGTTCGGCAAGATCGGCAAGAGCCTGAAGAACTCGGTATCGCCCGACGAGATCTGCGACAACTACGGCGCCGACACGCTGCGTGTCTACGAGATGTCGATGGGCCCGCTGGAAGCGTCGCGGCCGTGGGCCACCAAGGACGTGGTCGGCGCCCATCGTTTCCTGCAGCGGGTGTGGCGGTTGGTCGTCGACGAAAACACCGGTGCGGAACGGGTTTCCAAGCACGAGTCGCTAGACGACGAGACGCTGCGGTTGCTGCACCGCACCATCGCCGGCGTGGCCGACGACTATGCGGGCCTGCGCAACAACACCGCCGCGGCCAAGCTCATCGAGTACACCAACCACCTGACCAAGGAGGGCGTCACCTCCCGCGCAGCGCTGGAGCCACTGGTGTTGATGGTGGCCCCACTGGCCCCGCACCTCGCCGAGGAGCTGTGGCGGCGACTGGGCCACGAGACATCGCTGGCGCACGGCCCGTTCCCTGTTGCCGATCCGGCCTTTCTGGTGGCGGACACCGTCCAGTACCCGGTACAGGTCAACGGCAAGGTGCGTGGTCGGATCACGGTCGACGCCGAGGCCGACAAGACGGCCGTCGAAGCGGCGGCGCTGGCCGACGAGAAGGTGGCGGCATTCCTGGCCGGTGCCACCCCGAAGAAGGTCATCGTCGTTCCCGGCCGCCTGGTCAACCTCGTCGTCTAGCCCGGGCGATTTCGGCGCGCTTTTCGTCGCCTACCGGCGACAAGCGCGCCCGAATCGCTAGGAATGGAACGCAACTGTTTTCCGGCGCGTCCATCTTGGCGTGCTGAACGATCTTCTTCGCGATCAAGATGGCGTCATCACGCTCGCTCAAGCGCAGCGCGTCGGGCTCACGCATCAAGCGGTTCAACGTCGTGTGCGCTCGGGTTACTGGCGTCGATGTGCCCGGGGCGTCTACTTCGTCGACGACCGTGAATTCACCGACGCGGCCCGCATCCGCGCGGCGGTTTGGGCGCACGGCGCACACGCGGCGGCCAGCGGCCTTGCCGCTGCTTGGTGGCACCGCCTCACGGTGTTCGCGCCTGAGGTCGTCGAGGTCACTGTCCCGAGAAACAGCCGCGGTCGTAGCCATGGTGGCGCCCGGGTGCGGCGGCGCAACCTCGGCGCTTCAGATGTCAGCGCCGTTCGCGGGCTGAAGGTGACCGAACTGTCCCTCACCGTGGTGGAGGCTTCGGTTCGGCGCCGTGGCGGAGCGAAGCTGATGGATCGCGCACTGCAGCGCCACGTCGAGTTGCAGGCGCTGTGGCAGGCACATCTCCGGAACAAGGGCCGCTACGGCGCGCCAGCAGCGCGCCGAATGCTTCAGGCCGCAGCCGACGGCAGCCGTTCGGAGGCCGAAAGGCTGTTGCTGGGGTTGCTGCGCCAAGCCGGACTGACCGGATGGCGGACCAACCATCCGGTGGCTGGGTACAAGGTCGATGTGGCCTTTCCCAAGCAGAAGGTCGCCATCGAAGTCGACGGCTTCGCCTTCCACACCGACGAAGAGGTGTTTCAGATCGACCGGCAGCGCCAGAACACCATCGCGCTTTGCGGTTGGCAGATCCTGCGGTTCACCTGGCTGGATCTGACGGGATATCCCGAGCGCGTCATCGCCGTCATCCGTTCTGCGATTTCGGCGCGCTAATCGCCGCCTACCGGCGATAACCGCGCCGAAATCATGCCCGGGGGCGGACGACCACCTGATGCGTATGCGCATCCAGCGGCGTGGCGATTACCCCGGCCACGACCTGAGCGACCGTCTCGGCGGACAGGAATTTCGCGGGCTCGTACTCGCCGCCTTCGTAGGCGATCAGGTCGCGCTGCATCTCGGTGTCGACCCGGCCGGGGTGCACGCTGGTGACCCGCAGGCTCGGCTCGTCGGCCCGAAGCGAGTCGGCGAAGGCGCGCAGCGCGAACTTGCTCGCCGAGTAGGCGGCCAGCCCGGGTGAGACGTTGAGCCCCGATCCGGAGTTGATGAACACGACCTGCCCTCTGGCCGCTCGCAGTGCTGGCAGCAGCGCCAGGGTGAGCGCCACTGCCCCGATGACATTTACCTCGAAGGTGGCGCGCCACTGTTCGGGGGTGGACTCCGCGACCCGGCCCGGATAGGCCACCCCGGCGTTGTGCACCAAGACGTCGAGTTCGGCCAGCGGTTCGGCGGCGGCCTCCACCGAGTCCGGATCGGCCAGGTCCAGCGGCCAGGTGGTGGCGCCAAGCCGGGCAGCGACGGCGTCGAGCCGGGCGGCCGGCCGGCCGGCCAGCAGCAGAATGTGGGTGGGGGCCAGGGCCTCGGCTATCGCGGATCCGATGCCGCCACTCGCCCCAGTGATCATTGCGGTTTTCATCCCCGCGTCGCTTCGCTCCTGCCCGTCGCGCCCAACCCCCGCGTCGCTTCGCTCCTGCCCGCCGGAAGACATGCCGCCAACCCTACCGATCTGCGTTTCCACCTCACGCAACGCAGAATGAACGCGTGGCATTTGACCCGAGCTTCGGCCAGGCGCAGCTGGCGGCCCGCGCGGCCTACCTGCTGCGCGGTAACGACTTGGGTGTGATGACCTCGGCGGCACCCCAGCTCTACCCGCACATGTGGAGTTGGGACGCCGCCTTCGTGGCGGTCGGCCTGGCCCCGCTGAGTGTCGAGCGCGCCGTCGTCGAACTCGACACGCTGCTGTCGGCGCAGTGGACCAACGGGATGATCCCGCACATCGTCTTCGCCCATGGTGTCGACGGCTACTTTCCCGGCCCGGCCCGCTGGGCCTGTTCGGCGCTGGCGGCCCACGCCCCGCGTAGCAGGCACACCTCCGGGATCACCCAGCCTCCGGTGCACGCGATCGCGGTGCAGCGCATCCTTGACCGGGCACGCATGCGGGGCCGCTCCACCCGGGCGGTGGCCGAGGCATTCCTGGACCGGCGTTGGTCGGATCTGGTGCGCTGGCACCGCTGGCTTGCCGAAGCCAGAGACCAGAACAAGAGGGGCCGGATCACCCTGTACCACGGCTGGGAATCCGGGATGGACAACTCGCCACGGTGGGATTCGGCCTACGCCAACGTGATTCCCGGCAACGTCCCGGAGTATCAGCGCGAGGATAATCACATCATCACGGACGCCAGCCAGCGTCCGTCGGACACCGAGTACGACCGGTATCTGTGGCTGCTCGAGGAGATGAAGGCCGCCCGCTACGACGACGACCTCCTGCCGAAGGTGATGAGCTTCGCCGTCGAGGACGTCTTCGTCTCGGCGATCTTCTCGGTGGCCTGTGACGTGCTGGCCAACATCGGCGAGGATTACAAGCGACCCCACTCCGACGTGCGTGACCTGTACTCCTGGGCCGAGCGCTTCCGCGCCGGGGTCATCGGCACGACAGACGAAAGAACGGGCGCCGCAAGGGATTTCGACGTACGAGGCGAAAAATGGATCGCCACCGAGACGGCTGCGCAGTTCGCACCGCTGCTCTGCGGGGGCCTGCCGCATGAGCAGGAACGCGCCTTGCTGAGGGTCCTCGAGGGCCCGCGGTTCTGCGGACACCCGGACCTGAAGTTCTCGCTGATTCCCTCAACATCGCCGGTTTCCAAAGACTTTCGGCCGCGCGAGTACTGGCGTGGACCGGTATGGCCCGTGCTGACGTGGCTGTTCTCATGGGCGTTCGCCCGCCGGGGTTGGTCCGAGCGTTCGTTGATGTTGCGCCGAGAAGGTCTGCGCCAGGCCAGCGACGGCTCGTTCGCCGAGTATTACGAGCCGTTCACCGGTGAGCCGCTGGGCAGCATGCAGCAGTCCTGGACCGCCGCCGCGGTGCTCGACTGGTTGGGTTAGCTCTCGGATTGATCGGCCAGGCGCTCCAGCGGGCGCAGGGCCTTGGCCAGGGTCTCGCGCTCCTCGTCGCTGAGTTTGGCCAGCAGCGAGGCCAGGTACGCGCGCCGGTGATCGAGCGCCTCGCGGTGCTGCACCAGTCCCTCCGGGGTGACCTCGACCAGCACGGCCCGCAGATCCGAGGGGTCGCGGGACCGCTTGACCAGCCCCAGCTTCTCCAGGCGCCGGATGGCCACCGTCGTGGTGGGTGTGCGCACCCGCTCGCGGGCAGCGAGCTCGGTCATGCGCATCGGGCCCCGATCCAGCAGGGTCAGCAGGATCGACAACTGGGCCAGCGTCAGATCACCGCTAGTCGGAGTGCGCGGGTCGCCGCGGCGCAAGACCGAGAACAATTTCGAGAGGACTCGCTGCAGGTCCCCTGACAGGTCAGTGACCTGCGGCTCGGCCTCAATCATAGTTCGCTAGTCTAACCTGTGCGGCTCTGTCAAGAGGCGCGTAATGCCGTTTTCAGGGCCGAACTATAGAACCTGAGACAGGAACCGCTGTAGGCGCTTGGTCTACCCGTCGACCCGTCTACCAGCTGGCTGGGCGAGGCGCACACCTTATGGCCGGCAGGGACGTTCGGCCTGGAGTCCCTGCCGCTGGAGTGCGAGCCCTGCTGAGTCAGCGGCTGTCGCGCCAGCGGACCAGCGTCTCGGCCGGGCCCAGGTTGTAGTCGGGCCCGTCGCATCCGACGGTCATCAGTGTGACGCCCAGACCGGCCAGCGCCTCGGCGTTGGCGACCAGGCTTTCGGCGTCGCGGCCCTCGACACCTGACGAGCGCTCGATGCTGCCCGGATCACGGCCGACCGCCTCGCAGTGGGCGGCCAGCGCCTCGGCCTTACCCGGATAGGTCTCGGCGTTGGTGAAGCTGTGCCACATCTCGGCGTGCTCGGCGACCAGGCGCAGGGTTTTGCGTTCGCCTTGACCGCCAATGAGGATCGGGATGTCGCGCGTGGGCGCGGGATTGAGCTTGGCCAGCCGGGACTTGATTCGCGGCAGCGCTTCGGCGAGGTCGGCCAGCCGGCTGCCGACGGTGCCGAATTCGTAGCCGTACTCGTCGTAGTCCTTCTGCTTCCATCCCGAACCGATGCCGAGGATCAGCCGTCCACCGGAGATGTGGTCGACGGTGCGGGCCATGTCGGCCAACAGTTCGGGGTTGCGGTAGGAGTTGCACGTGACCAGTGCGCCGATCTCGACGCGCGAGGTCTGCTCAGCCCAGGCTCCCAGCATGGTCCAGCACTCGTAGTGGGCGCCGTCGGGGTCGCCGTAGAGCGGAAAAAAGTGGTCCCAGTTGAAGACGACGTCGATGCCGATGTCCTCGCATCGGCGTACGGCGCCGCGGATCTGGGCGTAGTCGTCGGAGTGCTGGGGCTGGAGCTGGACACCGATTCGGAGGGGAAAGGTCATGTCATCACGTTAGGCCTCTCGCCGGCCCTAACCGTCGAGCACATCCCGCAGGATCTGCACCAGCGCCCGCGGCTGATAGCCCTGAACCGAGTGACCGGCGTCCGCCACGACGTGGACGGTCTGGAATCCCGGTGCAGTGCGAGCGAATTCGTCGGCGCCCTCGTCGTTGACGAAGAACGACTTGGTGCCGCGCACCTTGGCGGCGTTCTCGGGGAGCAGCGCGAACTCGACGAAAACGAACTAGCCCTTGTTGATCCCCGCGTCGCTGCGCTCCTGCCCGCCGGCGATGAACGCTTCGAGCTGCTCGCGGGCCACGTCGTCGGCGAGCTGCTTGGGCGGGCTCTTCATCAGGTAGGCCGAGGCCGGGATGATCGGGCCGCCGATGCCGCGGTCCTTGGCGACCTTGGCCGCGCGCACCGCGTCGATGATGATGCCGGCCGAGTTCGGCGAGTCCCACACCTCGAGCTTGTACTCCAGGTTCAGTGGCACGTCGCCGAAGGCGCGGCCTTCCAGGCGGACGTAGGCCCACTTGCGGTCGTCGAGCCAGGCGACGTGGTCCGACGGGCCGATGTGGACGTTCTTGTCCTCGATCTTGCCGGCCAGCGAGCCGGTCAGGTTGGAGGTCACGGACTGGGTCTTGGAGACCTTTTTGGACTCCAGGCGCTCGCGCTCGAGCATGTTCTTGAAGTCCATGTTGCCGCCCACGTTCAGCTGGAAGGTGCGGTCCAGCGCGACGCCGCGGTCCTCGAACAGCTTGGCCATGACGCGGTGGGTGATGGTGGCGCCGACCTGGCTCTTGATGTCGTCGCCGACGATCGGCACACCGGCGTCCGCGAACTTCTTGGCCCACACCGGGTCGGAGGCGATGAACACCGGCAGCGCGTTGACGAACGCCACGCCGGCGTCGATCGCGCACTGCGCGTAGAACTTGTCGGCCTGCTCCGAGCCCACCGGCAGGTAGGACACCAGCACGTCGACCTTGTTGTCCTTGAGCACCTTGACCACGTCGGCCGGCTCGTCATCGGACAGCTCGATGGTGTCGGCGTAGTACTTGCCGATGCCGTCGAGGGTCGGGCCACGCTGCACCACGACATCGGTCGGCGGCACGTCAGCGATCTTGACGGTGTTGTTCTCCGAGGCGAAGATGGCCTCGGACAGGTCGAACCCGACTTTCTTGGCGTCGACGTCGAACGCGGCGACGAACTTCACGTCGCGCACGTGGTACCGCCCGAGCTTGACGTGCATCAGGCCGGGAACCGAGGCGTTCGGGTCCGCATCCTTGTAGTACTGGACGCCCTGGACGAGCGACGACGCGCAGTTGCCGACGCCGACAATGGCGACCCGCACATCCGTCGACGTTCCTGGCGCGTTGTGCTCAGTCATGGACGTTCTCCTTCTTGAACTTCTTCTTGCTGCTGGTCAGGTTCTATGTGGCTTCAAGCCTGGTCCGGGTGCGTCTGTGCGACCCGCTCGGCGGTGATCAGCTCGTTGAGCCATTTGACTTCCCGCTCGCTGGACTCCAAACCCAGCTGATGCAGTTGTCGGGTGTAGCGGTCGAGCGAGTTGCTGGCCCGCGCGACTGCCTCACGCAGGCCTTCGCGGCGTTCCTCCACCTGCCGACGGCGGCCTTCCAGGATACGCATCCGCGCTTCGGCGGGTGTGCGGTTGAAGAAGGCCAGGTGAACACCGAAGCCGTCGTCGGTGTAGTTCTGCGGACCGGTGTCGGCGACGAGTTCGGAGAACCGCTGTCGGCCGGCGTCAGTCAGCTGGTAGACCCGCCGGCCACGGCGCAATACCGGGGTTCCTGCGGGGGCGGCGTCCTCGGCGATCAGCCCGTCGGCCTGCATCCGGCGCAGCGCCGGGTACAGCGAGCCGTAGGAGAAGGCACGGAACGCCCCCAGCAAGCCCGTCAGTCGTTTGCGCAGCTCGTAGCCGTGCATCGGGGACTCGAGGAGAAGACCCAGGATGGCAAGCTCCAGCATCGGGTCACCTCCTTTCGTCAACCGTTACGGCGCGTCGACACCTCCGGCAATAGTATCGGGCCGATATATTCGGTGCCAACTCGGGGGTGAACGCGGGGGGGCCCGCAGGTGTCGGGCAGCACGTCAGTGGGTGAATAACCCCAGCTACGGGTAGTTGATCTGCTTGACGGTGCCGTCCGGGGCCAATTCGATGTAGCCGCTGCCGAAGTCGCTGGAGACGTCGATGTCGATCGACAAGGTTCCCGGCACGGTCTGGTCCCGGCTCGGCTCGACGATCAGGTAGGTGCTCTTGACGTCGGAGGGCTTGATGTTCAGCGTCTCGGGCGCTCCCCGCAGCACGCCGACCACCGCCTTGGCATCGAATTCGGCCAGATCCACCACGGTGGCGTCGCTGCTCTTCGACGAGGTGCTGGGGTCTCCCCACCCGCCGCGGTAGGTGTAGCTGAACGAGCGTCGGTCGTCGTTGGGGTCGGGACGGTCCAGCGAGGCGTAGTCCGGATAGATCACCAGTCGGTAGCCGATGGTGTCGCCGAACTTCTTGCGCGTCTGCTCGAAAAGGCCGTGGAGCCCGCCCAAGGACTGAAGCTGTCGCGGTGGGGTCAGCACCACCGGCGCCACCCTGTCGGACTTGGCGCCCGGGTCGGAGGTGAAGTTCAGCGGCGACGGGGTGTTGCCGTACAAACCCCAGCCGATCCCGATGCCCAGCAGCACCAGCACCCCGGCCACGGCGGCCCGGAGACCCCACCCGCCGCGGGACGACGGGACGATCCGCCCCGGCTTCTTCAAACTCGCCAGTTGGACTGGGGCGTTGGCGGTCTGCAGGTCGGACACCAGGGCCCGCAGGTCACCCAGCGTCGTGGCGGTGGTGGCGGCGTTGACCCGCTGCTCGTGTTCGGTCATCGACAGCTGTCCCTCGGACAGTGCGGTGTCCAGGATCTGACAGATGTCGTTGCGGTCACTGTCCTTGGCCCGCGTACCAGCTGTCTGGGAGGTCGCCACGACGACGATCGTAGAAGTTGGGGGTCCAAGACCGCAGACTAGACGGGCAATCCGCCCGACCCGTGGGACCGGTTGCGCGTCGGTGCTCAGATGGCCGACGTACTCTGGTCTTCGTGCGACTGCAGCGACAGGTGGTGGACTACGCCCTACGGCGGCGCTCCCTGCTGGCCGAGGTCTACTCCGGCCGCACAGGGGTCACCGAGGTGTGCGACGCCAATCCCTATCTGCTGCGCGCCGCGAAGTTTCACGGCAAGACCAGTTCGGTGCCGTGCCCGATCTGCCGCAAGGAACCGCTGACCCTGGTGTCGTGGGTTTTCGGCGATCACCTTGGTGCCGTGTCGGGGTCGGCCCGCACCGCCGAGGAACTGGTCCTGCTGGCAACCAAGTTCGATGAGTTCTCGGTGCACGTGGTGGAGGTATGCCGGACCTGCGAATGGAATCACTTGGTCAAGTCGTACGTGCTCGGAGCGCCGAAGCCCACCAATGGACGCGGCAGGCGCGGCACCCAGACGGCGCGCTCCGGCGCGCGTACGGCCAGTGAATAGCGAAGGGCGTCGCGACCGGCCAGCCACTGACATTCGTGCGGGTTCAGGCGGCAATGGTGCGTCCGACGGTCTCCGGCACTGGGCCGAGACGCCCACGACGAAGATTCCGGCCGCCGACGAGTCGGGCACACGCGTCCGGCAAGTTCCCCCGGACGACCGGCTGACAACGCTCATCGAGGCGCTGCCGCGCGACCCGATCGACCTCGTCAAGGCGGCGCTGGACGGCACACCGCCGCCGAAGCTCCCGCCGCCGCCACCACCTCCACCGACGCGCGGGGGCCCCGGCGGCCCACCGCCCAAGCCGCCGAAACTCTCCCAGCAGATCTCCTGGAAGTGGGTGTGGCGCTCGATCTACCTGGCAGCGGTCGTCCTGATCGTGCTGCCGATGCTCACTTTCGGCATGGCCTACCTGATCGTCGACGTGCCGCAGCCTGGTGACATCCGCACCAACCAGGTGTCGACGATCCTGGCCAGCGACGGTTCGGAGCTGGCGAAAATCGTTCCCCCCGAAGGGAACCGGGTGGACGTCAACATCGACCAGGTGCCGGTGCACGTCCGCAACGCCGTGATGGCGGCTGAGGACCGGGACTTCTACAGCAACCCGGGATTCTCGCTGTCCGGGTTCGCCCGCGCCATCAAGAACAACCTGTTCGGCGGCGACCTGCAGGGCGGCTCGACGATCACTCAGCAGTACGTCAAGAACGCACTTGTCGGTGATGCGCGGTCGGGCCTAGGCGGTCTTATCCGTAAGGCCAAGGAGCTCGTCATCTCGACGAAGATGTCGCGCGAATGGTCCAAGGACGAAGTGCTGCAGGCCTATCTGAACATCATCTACTTTGGGCGCGGCGCCTACGGCATCTCGGCTGCGTCGAAAGCCTACTTCAACAAGCCGGTCGACCAGCTGACCGTCGCCGAGGGCGCGCTGCTCGCGGCGCTGGTCCAGCGGCCCTCGACGTTGGACCCCGCCGTCGACCCCGGCGGCGCGGCGGCCCGCTGGAACTGGGTGCTCGACGGCATGGTGTCGATGGGTGCGCTGTCGAAAGACGAACGCAGTCAGCAGGTCTTCCCTGCGACGGTGCCGCCGGACCAGGCCCGCTCGGAGAACGTGACCACCGGCCCAAACGGGCTGATCGAGCGCCAGGTCACCAAGGAACTTCTCGACCTGTTCAACATCGACGAGCAGACGCTGAACACCCAGGGCCTGCAGATCACCACGACCATCGACCCGCAGGCGCAGAAGACCGCCGAGGACGCGGTGTCGAAATACCTCGACGGTCAGATGCCCGACATGCGCGCGGCGGTGGTGTCCATCGACCCGCGCACCGGTCGGGTGAGGGCCTACTACGGCGGTTCGGATGCGCAGGGCTACGACTTCGCCCAGGCCGGCCTGCCGACGGGATCGTCGTTCAAGGTGTTCGCTCTGGTCGCCGCGCTCGAGCAGGGGATGGGTCTGGGTTATCAGATCGACAGCTCGCCCGTGGACGTCAACGGCATCAAGATCACCAACGTCGAGGGTGGGGGTTGCGGCGTCTGCAACATCGCCGAGGCGCTCAAGCGGTCGCTGAACACCAGCTACTACCGGTTGATGCTCAAGCTCAAGAACGGTCCGGCCGACGTCGCCGATGCCGCGCACCGCGCCGGTGTCGCGACCAGCTTCCCCGGGGTGGAACACACGCTGTCCGAGGACGGCCTGGGCGGCCCGCCGAACAACGGTGTGGTGCTGGGCCAGTACCAGACCCGGGTGCTCGACATGGCGTCGGCCTACGCGACGTTGGCCGCCTCCGGGATGTACCACAAGCCGCACTTCGTGCAGAAGGTAGTCAACGCCCGCGGCGAGGTGCTTTTCGACGCCTCCCAGCAGGACAACACCGGCGAGCGCCGCATAGAGAAAGCCGTCGCCGACAACGTGACAGCGGCCATGCAGCCCATCGCCGGGTGGTCCAACGGCCACAACCTGGCCAACGGCCGGCCGTCGGCCGCCAAGACTGGCACCAACCAGCTCGGTGACACCGGCGCCAACCGCGACGCCTGGATGGTCGGTTTCACCCCGTCGCTGTCGACGGCGGTCTGGGTCGGAACCGTGGACGGCACACAGCCTTTGGTGAACCAGTGGGGCGGCCCGGTCTACGGCTCGGGCATCCCGTCGGACATCTGGAAGGCCACCATGGACGGTGCGCTCAAGGGCACCGACATCGAGTCGTTCCCCAAGCCCGCCGAGGTAGGCGGCTACGCGGGTGTTCCGGCACCACCACCACCACCGCCGCCGCCGACCGCCGCACCGCCGAGCGAGACGGTGATCCAGCCCAGTATCGAATTGGCACCGGGCATCACGATTCCGCTCGGCCCGCCGACGACCATCACCAACCTGCCGCCCGGGCCGCCGCCGCCGGGAGGTGAGCCGCCGGTGATCCCACCGCCGGGTGGCGACCCCAACGCAGCCGTTCCGCCTCCGCCGCCGTGATCGACGGCGGTGCCGGCCGGGCCACGGCCTCTCCACAGCCGTTGGCCGCCGATCTGCGCAGCGCGGACGACCGCGATTTCCCCAGTCGCACTGACACTCTCGGCTCCGCGCTGTCCGATGTTGTCGGCGGCCCCGTCGGCCGCCATGCCCTGATCGGCCGCACCAGGGTGCTCACTCCACTGCGGGTCATGTTCTTGATGGCGCTGGTGGTTCTGGCGCTGGGCTGGTCGACGAAGGCGCCCTGCCTGCAAACCGTCGGCACCGGTCCACCCGACAAGTTGGTGGCCAACTGGCAGAACCAGCGGGCGTACTACGAACTGTGCTACTCCGACACCGTGCCGCTGTACGGCGCAGAGTTGTTGAGCCAGGGCAGGTTCCCCTACAAGTCCAGCTGGATCGAGACGGACTCCACAGGCCGGCCGCAGACCCGCTACGACGGCAAGCCAGCGGTGCGCTACATGGAGTATCCGGTCCTGACCGGGGTGTACCAATACGTTTCGATGGCGTTGGCCAAGACCTACACCGCCGTCGCAAAGATGTTGTCGCTGCCGGTCGTAGCCGAGGTGGTGATGTTCTTCAACTTCTCGGCGGTCGGTTTGGCGCTGGCCTGGCTGGCGACGGTGTGGGCGTCGTCGTGGCTGTCGGGCCGACGGGTGTGGGACGCGGCCCTGGTGGCGGCCTCCCCGGTGCTGGTCTTCCAGATCTTCACGAATTTCGATGCGCTGGCAACGGCTTTGGCGATCGGCAGTCTACTCGTCTGGGCCCGGCGAAGACCGGTGCTGGCCGGCATCCTGATCGGCCTGGGGGTATCCGCCAAGCTCTATCCGGCCCTGCTGTTGCTGCCGCTGGTGGTGCTGGCGATCCGTACGGACCGGATGGCCGACGCGGCGCGGTCGGTGGTGTCCGCGGTGGGCGCCTGGTTCCTGGTGAACCTGCCGGTGATGCTGCTCTATCCGCGTGGCTGGTCGGAGTTCTTCCGGCTGAACTCCCGTCGCGGCGACGACATGGACTCGCTCTACAACGTGGTGAGGTCATTCACCGGATGGGACGGCTTCGACCCGAACCTGGGGTTCTGGGAACCGCCGGTGGTCCTCAACGTCGTGGCGGCCGTGCTGTTCCTGTTGTGTTGTGCGGCAATCGCCTACATCGCGCTGACCGCTCCGCAGCGCCCGCGGGTGGCGCAACTGGTGTTCCTGACGGTGGCCGCGTTCCTGCTGGTGAACAAGGTCTGGAGCCCGCAGTTCTCGCTGTGGCTGGTCCCGCTGGCGGTTCTGGCGTTGCCACATCGCCGAATCCTGTTGGTGTGGATGACAATCGACATGCTGGTGTGGGTACCTCGGATGTACTACCTGTACGGCGAGGGCAACAAGGGGCTTCCCGAGCAGTGGTTCACCGGCACCGTGCTGTTGCGCGATATCGCCGTGGTCGGGCTGATGGTCCTTGTCGTTCGCCAGATCTACCGGCCCAAACTGGATCTCGTACGCTGGAACGGCCTGATCGACGACCCGGCGGGCGGGGTGTTCGACGGTGCGCCCGACGCGTTCCCCGCCCGGCTCCCGCAATGGCTGCGCCCCCGTGGAGCGCGCGCCCACCTTCCCGAGCCGGGAGGGACACCGGATGCACGTCGCGATAGCGTTGTTTCCGCGTAACACCACGTTGGACGCCATCGGGCCCTGCGAGGTGCTGCAGCGGGTGCCCTCGATCGACGTCGTGTTCGTCGGGCGCGGGCGACGGAGTACTACAGCGCCCGGAGCTGATTTCGCTGATCAGCCTGCGTTCCGGTAGCCTGGGCAGGTTGCCGACGCAGGCGACTCTCCTGCCACGGAATGACCGTGGCCGCTACGACCATAGGAGGTGATGAGGTTCCCATGCGTCCATACGAAGTCATGGTCATCCTTGACCCCACTCTTGACGAGCGCACCGTAGCTCCGTCGCTGGAGACGTTCCTGAACGTCATCCGCAAGGACGGCGGCAGTGTCGGCAAGGTCGACATCTGGGGCCGCCGCCGGCTGGCCTACGAGATCGCGAAGCATGCCGAGGGCATCTACGCCATCGTCGATGTGAAGGCCGAACCGGCCACCGTGTCCGAGCTCGACCGTCAGCTCAACCTGAACGAGTCGGTGCTGCGGACCAAGGTGATGCGGACCGACAAGCACTAGTCACTCAGTGGAGAACGTCGTCGCGCGTCGTACCAGTTACGTAGGCTCGCGGTGAATCCACCCACTATGCCAGGAGGACCTTGTGGCCGGTGACACGACCATCACCGTCGTCGGAAATCTGACCGCCGACCCCGAACTGCGATTCACCCCGTCCGGTGCAGCAGTCGCCAATTTCACGGTGGCGTCCACACCACGGATCTATGACCGCCAGAGCGGGGAGTGGAAAGACGGCGAAGCGCTGTTCCTGCGCTGCAACATCTGGCGTGAGGCGGCTGAGAACGTCGCCGAAAGCCTCACCCGGGGCTCCCGCGTCGTCGTGACCGGCCGGCTCAAGCAGCGCTCCTTCGAAACCCGTGAGGGTGAGAAGCGCACCGTGTTCGAGGTCGAGGTTGACGAGATCGGCCCCTCCCTGCGGTATGCCACCGCCAAGGTCAACAAGGCCTCCCGCGGCGGTGGTGGCGGCGGCTTCGGTGGTGGTGGCGGCGGCGGGACGTCCCGTCCGGCGGCCACCGAGTCCAACGACGATCCGTGGGGCAGCGCCCCGGCATCGGGATCGTTCGCCGGCAGCGACGACGAACCGCCTTTCTAACACAACCTTCAGCGCGCCCCGCGCGCTCATCAAAGAACGAAAGAGATTGACACATGGCCAAGTCCACGAAACGGCGTCCTGCTCCGGAAAAGCCGGTCAAGACCCGCAAGTGCGTGTTCTGCTCCAAGAAGGGGAAGGGGCAGAGCATCGACTACAAGGACACCGCGTTGCTGCGCACCTACATCAGCGAGCGCGGCAAGATCCGCGCCCGTCGGGTGACCGGTAACTGCGTGCAGCATCAGCGCGACATTGCGATCGCCGTCAAGAACGCGCGCGAGGTTGCTCTGCTGCCGTTCACCTCGTCGGCCCGATAGACAAGGAAGTACGACAATGAAGCTGATCCTGACTGCCGAGGTCGATCACCTCGGCGTGGCCGGCGACACCGTCGAGGTCAAGAACGGGTACGGCCGCAACTACCTGCTGCCGCGCGGCTTGGCGATCGTGGCAACCCGCGGCGCCCAGAGGCAGGCCGACGAAATCCGTCGCGCGCAGGAGGTCAAGACCGTCCGCGACCGTGAGCATGCCGACGAGATCAAGGCCGCTATTGCCGGTCTGGGCTCGATCACGCTGCCGGTGAAGGCTGCGGCGGACTCGGGCAAGCTGTTCGGTTCGGTGACCGCCAACGACATCGTCAGCGCGATCAAGAAGGCCGGCGGTCCCAGCCTGGACAAGCGCGCAGTGCAGTTGCCCAAGGCACACATCAGGGCGACTGGAACTCACACCGTCGGCGTGCACCTGCACCCCGAGGTCAACGTTGATGTCACGCTGGACGTCGTCGCCCAGAGTTAGCCGCAAGCGTCAGATTCCCCGGGTGTTGGCCCTTCGCGGCCGCACCCGGGGAATTGCTGTATTCGTGGCGAACTCTTCACGTGTGGTCAGCCACAGCTAATCTTCCCTGCCGTTCACCTGGTGCCCAAGGTTCGGCAACACAACGCGCCCGAGAACGCAACCCGGGCCGACACGCCGAACGACTTGCCATCCACAGGCCATGAGCGGGGCTAATGTGCCTCTATCAGGGCAAACCAGCGAAAAATGCATAGTGATCCACAGGTTTTCCCCAACGCCTCAACATTAGTTCCGCAGCTATCCACAAGCCACTAACAGGTTGGTGAACAGGCCGGAGTTGCGGTACTCCCGGCAACGTCTAGCGTGAAGCGGTCGGCGGTGCAGATCCAATCCTCGGCGGCGGTGTTGTCGGTGTCACGGGGTAGAAGTCTTGACATAGATCGAACAGGCGTTCGGCAGATTTGAGGGGGTGTGGGTCACTCGATGGCGGTCGTTGACGATCTCGGTCAGCCCGGGATGGCGTGCCCGCCCAGCGAGGATTTCGGTCGGCAGCCGCCGCAGGATCTTGCCGCCGAGCAGTCGGTGCTGGGCGGCATGCTGCTGAGCAAGGACGCCATCGCCGACGTCCTCGAGCGGCTGCGCCCCGGCGACTTCTACCGGCCCGCCCACCAGAACGTCTACGACGCGATCCTCGACCTCTATGGCCGTGGCGAGCCTGCCGACGCCGTCACCGTCGGTGCAGAACTCGATCGCCGTGGTCTGCTGCGCCGCATCGGCGGACTGCCCTATCTGCACACCCTGATCTCGACGGTGCCCACGGCGGCCAACGCCGGGTACTACGCCGGCATCGTCGCCGAGAAAGCGCTGCTGCGCCGGCTGGTGGAGGCCGGCACCCGGGTGGTGCAGTACGGCTACGCCGGGGCCGAGGGCGCCGACGTCAACGAGATCGTCGACCGCGCTCAGGCCGAGATCTACGACGTCACCGAGCGGCGCACGTCCGAGGACTTCCTGCCCCTCGAACAACTGCTGCAACCGACGATGGACGAGATCGACGCCATCGCCTCGCAGGGTGGTCTCTCACGCGGTGTACCGACGGGGTTCACCGAGCTTGACGAGCTGACCAACGGCTTGCACCCCGGTCAGATGATCGTGGTCGCGGCTCGTCCGGGTATGGGCAAGGCGCTTGCGCTGGACACGCCCCTGCCCACGCCGGGTGGCTGGACCACCATGGGCGAGGTCGCCGTGGGCGACTATCTGATCGGCGCCGACGGGCGTCCCACTCGCGTCGTTGCCGCCACCGAAGTCATGCTCGGCCAGCCTTGCTACGAGATTGAGTTCGCCGACGGCACGGTGATTGTGGCGGATGCTGAGCACCAATGGCCCACGGCTGGCGGTATCCGTACCACCATGACATTGCGGGCCGGTGCGGATGTGGTGACCGCGGCCGCCGCGCGGCAGCTTGTCGGCGCAGGCAGCCCGCTGCCTACCGCGTTCGGGGTGGCCGAAGTTCGCCCCATCGACAGCGTGCCGGTGCGGTGCGTCCAGGTCGACAATGACGACCACCTCTACCTCGCGAGCCGCGCGATGATTCCGACCCACAACTCAACTCTGGGCTTGGATTTCCTGCGGTCCTGCTCGATCAAGAACCGAATGCCGAGCATCGTGTTCTCGTTGGAGATGAGCAAGTCCGAGATCGTGATGCGACTGTTATCGGCCGAGGCCAAGATCAAGCTCGCCGATATGCGCTCAGGTCGGATGAGTGATGACGACTGGACCCGCCTGGCGCGGCGGATGAGCGAAATCAGCGAAGCGCCTTTGTACATCGACGATTCGCCGAACTTGACGATGATGGAGATCCGCGCGAAGGCCCGTCGGCTGCATCAGAAGGCGGGGCTGCGGCTGATCGTGCTGGACTACCTGCAGCTGATGACATCCGGGAAGAAGGTCGAGTCCCGCCAGCAGGAAGTCTCCGAATTCTCAAGGCAGATCAAGCTTTTGGCAAAGGAGCTGGAAGTTCCGGTCGTCGCCATGAGCCAGTTGAACCGTGGTCCCGAGCAACGCACCGACAAGAAGCCGATGCTGGCCGACCTCCGCGAATCGGGTTCGATCGAGCAGGACGCCGACGTGGTCATCCTGCTGCACCGGCCCGACGCCTTTGAAAGCGATGACCCGCGCGGCGGCGAGGCAGACCTGATCATCGCCAAACACCGTGCAGGACCGACGAGAACTGTCACGGTGGCGCATCAGTTGCACCTGTCGCGTTTCACCAACATGGCGCGGTAGGGGTGTCGGTTTGTAGGGTCTCACGGAACGTGGCGGAATCTCACGAGTGATGGCGGAGTGATGGCGGATCCGCCACGTTCGTGAGACACGCAGGTTGTTCAATCCCAAGGGTGCGTCGAAGGCCATGTGACGATCAGGTCACCAAAGCAGTCTGATCCGATTGCAGGGCCGAGGTGATTGCCGTGGGCCATAGTGCAGAGAAGGCGTCGGGTGTCTCTGTCTCATACCGACGTGCGGACGACCTGAGGGAAGTGGCACGAGAGTGGGCTGCGGCGGGGGCCGACGAACTTGCCAGCGCGACTCCGTGGCGGACGTTCAGGTGGCACCGCGGGCAGAAGCACTACTCGGGTACCTACTGGTCGAGCACCCTCGGCAGTCACGTCATCTACGAATCACGACTTGAGTTGGCGCGCTTACTCTTTGCCGATTTCGACATCAGTGTGCGGCAGATCGTTGCCCAACCGTTTCTGCTCCGAGCTTCAGTTGACCGCAAGCCACGCAGGCACATCCCGGATTACTTGCTAAACACGGACACCGGCCCCGTAGTCGTGGATGTGAAACCCGCCCGCCGTCTCGCGGATCCCAAAGTGGCTTTCACATTCGAGTGGACTCGCGAACTCGTTGAGGCACGCGGCTGGCGCTATGAAGTGGCGACCGAGCCCAACGCGGTTGAGTTGGAGAATGTCCGTTTCCTTGCGGGATACCGGCGCAGCTGGTTGTTCCGTTCAGAGTTGCTGGCACAAGTGCGGGAGAAGAATCTGGATGGCTCACCACTCGCGAATGCGTTCAAGTGTCTGCCAGGGGAGCCGATCAATCATGTCAAGTCTGCCGTGCTGCACCTTCTCTGGCGCCAAGAACTTCAGATCGATCTGAGCGAGCGACTAAGCGAGCGAACAGAATTGAGGATGTCGGCATGACTTCAGCTGGGGTACGAATCGGCGTGGGCACCAGGCTCGTGCACGATGGTGAGTTGGTGGAGATCGTTGAGATCCACACGGGCCAGACAGGTATGGACGTCGTATTGAAAGGGACGTCGAAGAAGGCGGTCATCCGAGCCCGCCTCAACGAACTTCTCATGTCAGACAGCACACGAGTGATCCCGGATTCGGAGGGACCGTGCAGCGATGACGACTTCGAGCCTGCCGGGCTTGTGCTCGCACAGCTCAGCGACGTCGAGCGCAAAGAAATGATCGAGCGAGCGGCGCACGTCCGCGAAGTGCTCACCGGATTCCGTTCGGGTAGTGCGGAGTTGGCGCTTCCCGGGGAGCCCCGACCGGAGTATCAAGCAGTTGTGCCCCTGTCGAGACGTTACGCAAGCAAGGGGCGCGAGCTCGGTGCCGGTGTGCGATCCATCGAACGTTGGGTTCAGCAGTTCCAGAAGCACGGTGAAGCGGGTCTGGCGTCGACGCGGGAGAGGAGGACCGCAGGCCCGGGTGCGAATGTCGACCCGCGGTGGACCGAGACCGCCATTGAAGTGATGGTGGAGCACACAGACCAGTCGCGCCCGTCGCAGACAATGGTGATCACGCGCGCCAACGCCAGAGTCGTCGCGCGGTTCGGCGACGGTGCCGTGGAATTACCGTCCCGTGCAACGGCATTCCGCGTCCTTGCCGAGCTGGAGAGCCGGTACCCGACCTTTCGGTTGAGCACCAAACGGAACCGCGACATCGCCGAGCGGCCGGACGGAGTGTACGGAAAGCTGCGCCCGACCCGGCCTGGTGAGTACCTATTGATGGACACCACGCGGCTGGATGTTTTTGCGATGGATCCGATCACCTTGCGGTGGATGCAGGCCGAACTGACGATCGGAATGGACTGGTACACCCGGTGCGTCACAGGAATCAGTTTGACGCCGGTGTCCACGAAGTCGGTCGACGCTGCGTCCGTGTTGTATCAGGCTTATCGGCCCCGACCAGCGGGTAAGGATTGGCCAGCCCAAGCGGTATGGCCCGAGCACGGTGTCCCAAGGTCGGTCCTGATCGATGTCGATGCGATTGATGGGTCCCTGGTCGGCGCGGCTGGGCCGGCGATCGTGCCGGAAACCATCGTTATTGATCACGGCAAGATTTTTGTATCAGACCATCTGACGAGTGTGTGTCAGCGGATGGGGATTTCGATCCAGCCTGCGCGATTGCGGACGGGTCGAGATAAGGGGCCGGTGGAGCGGTTCTTCCGCACTATCCGCGAGGACCTGCTGCAAGTCTTGCCGGGATACAAGGGCCCTGATGTGCACTCCCGCGGCCTGGATCCGGAGTCGGAGGCCTTCTTCTACATTGACGAGTTGGAGGCGATTATCCGCGAGTGGGTGGCCGTGGTGTATCACCGCCGACCGCACGACAGTCTGATCGACCCGCATGTGCCGGGATTGCGAATGTCCCCGGCACAGATGTTTGAGCACGGTGTCGCTCGCGCCGGCTACATCGAGGCTCCGCGTGATCCCGATTTGGCCTACGAGTTCCTGAAGACAGAGTTCCGGAAGATCCAGCACTACGGCGTGGACTTCGGTTCCCGCCGCTACAACGGTCCGGCACTGAACTCGTATCGCAACATGACCAGCCCATACAAGGGGAAAGTCAAGGGCCGCTGGCCCATTCATTACGATCCCGACGACGTCACCCGCGTCTACTTCCGCGACCCAGAGACACGCAACTGGCACACCCTGATGTGGGAGCACACACCGGCTATGGAGATGCCGCTCAGCGAGGACGCTCTGCAATTCGCGCGCAAGCTCGCAGCCTCGAAGTACACCTACCCCGACGATCGGCTCGCGGTGGCGAATCTGTTGGAGCGGTGGAACCTCGGGTTGGGGTCCACGCTGGCGGAACGCCGCATGGCGTTGCGGCTCTCCCGCGGCGCCACCCTGATCGACGAGACCGAGACACAGGACGAGGTCGTTACCCTGCCGTCGGTCGCTCGTGTGCTGGCGACAGCAGATCCCCCCGCTGCCGAGGACCCGGACAGGACGATCGACGAACTCGACCCCGACTTCGGCGATGACGATGCTGAGGATGAACTCGACGACTACGCCAACGACTTTTACGCCGAGGCGCTGGACGACGCGTGATGGCCAAGAAGAATTTGGCACAGGAAGTGACCGAGTCCCGGTTGGACAATCTCACGTTGGCCCGCAAGGAGGGTTGGCAGCGATTTGTGAACACCGCTGCCCGGATCCCGCCGGAGCCATTGACCCGTAAGGAACTTGAGGAGCTCAGCGAAGAAGCCTACGACGACTACAACCGGCAGCGCCGCGAGTGGCACGCCAATCTCGGTCCGATCAAGACACCGCAGCTGGCAGCCCTGCATGAGGACTTGTGGGACATCGTCGACAGCAACGCCCAGGACGGCGATAAGGCCAAAGGCGCGGTGGCGATCGACGCGTTTCCCGGACTCGGGAAGACCACATCGGTGCTGGACTTCGCCAAGAAGTTCCACCGCCGCGAAATCAAAGAACAGGGAACCGAAACCAGCGCGGGCGACGAGCGGTGGCCGGTATGCCGGGTCGGGTTGACCGGTAACACCGGCATGGTCGAATTCAACCGGGCGATGTTGTCGTTCTTTGCCCATCCGGGGATGTCGCGCGGCAACGCCGCCCACTTCGCCCACCGAGCACTGGACTGTGTACTGACGTGTGAGACCAAGCTGCTGATCGTGGACGATCTGCATTTTCTGCGCTGGCGCAACACCGTCGGAGTGGAGATCAGCAACCATTTCAAGTACATCGCCAACGAGTTTCCTGTCACCCTGATCTTCGTCGGCGTTGGATTGGCGGCGCGGGGACTGTTCTCCGAAGGGCATTCCTACGAGGACGCGGTGATCGCTCAAACCGGCAGACGCACCACCAAACTCGACATGCGCCCCTTCGTGATCGACACAGATGAAGACAGGCGCGCATGGCGCCAACTGCTCCTCGCGTTGGAGAAGCGGATCGTGCTGGTCGACAAGCATCCCGGAATGTTGGCCGACGACCTCTCTGACTATCTGTTCGCCCGCAGCACCGGGCATATCGGTTCGCTCATGACCCTGATCAATCGCGGCTGCCAGCGAGCTGTGCGCACCGGTGCGGAAGTCCTATCCCGTGAGCTGATGGATCTTGTTAAGAATGACGAGGCATCGGAAAAGGCCCGCCAGGACCTGGAGCTGGCCTTCGATGCGCGACGGCTGACGACAAGGATCGGTAAGGCCGGGTGAACACCGTGCGCACCCTGCCGATCCGCGTTGTCCCGGTCGACGGCGAGGCGATCGAGTCGTGGCTGGAAGCGATCGCCCATCGCACCCATACCGCGTTCGGCGACCTGCTGACCGCCGTAGGCCTGAGTCCGTACAACGGGATGGGTACCACCGCGTGGATCGTGTGCCTGAATCCCGACGAGGTGGCGACGATCAGCACCGCGACTGGAATCAAGCCTGATGTGCTGGAAACGATGACACTGCAGCACTATTCGGGACGGGCGGTGCGCATCAAGCCCGACGCGCGGATGCTCAGCCGGGCATTTCCGTGGGGGCGTGGACGGGGATCGCGGTTCTGCCCAGCATGTTTGGAAACCACCGGCGGGCGCTGGCAATTGAGGTGGCGCTTGGGCTGGACATTCGCCTGCACCATCCATAACTGCTTGCTCGCCGACGCCTGTCCACACTGCGGCGCGGTCCAGCGCCGCCGCACACACATCGGTGACATCATTCCCCAACCCGGCCGCTGCTCCCACCCCGCCCCTGACGCGACGGGGCGCAGCCCAACAAGGTGCGGCGCCGACCTCACCACCGCGGCCGTCGCCGTATTCGATTCGGATCACCCCGTGATACACGCGCAGCGCGTCGTGAACACCGTCCTCGACCGCGACACCGTGACGTTCGGGGTGTACCAGACCGTGCCGCAGCCAGGGCTCAACGTCCTTGCCGATATCCGGGCCGTCGCCGGCCGCGCCCTGGCCTACGCCACGCCGCAAGACCTGGAAACCGTTATACCGCAAGATCTCCTCGGTGTTTACCGGGCCACTGCCGAGCCCTCGGATTCGCGGTCCGGGCCCGCCCGAACCGATACGAAGCCTGGCGGCACCGGCACGGGCCGCGACTGCCGCGGTCGGAGTGGTAGCCGCTGTGAACGCCTTGGATCGCCCCGACGTGGCGTCCGCCGGGGATACGCTGCGCTGGCTGGTGACCTCCTCACGGGAGCGCGGATCGGCCGTCCACGCAACGAACATCGCGTGGGGTAAGAGCACCTCGCCGGTGCTCACCGGAGTTCAGCTCGCCGCACTCGGGCCGCTGCTCAACCCAAGCGATCAACTGCGTTACCGCATCGGCACTCCAATGCCGCACCATCCGGTCCCGGGCGCGGCGCGCACCGCGATACTGGCTGGGCGGTTGCCCTCGATGTTGTGGCCGACGTGGTCACTACCATTGGCCATCCCGGGTTGCCACCAATGGCAACTGCGCCCAGCACTGTCCGCCATCCTTCTGTTGGTCAACAGCAGGCTCAACCTCGATGAACCCGCCGGCGTGATCGACAGTCCCATCGAGGGCCACGCGGTCTCCCGTGTCCTGCAGCTCCTGGAAAAGCAGGACCAGTGGCGCAGCATTCGCGCCGCGCTCATCCGAATGGCCGACTACCTCGCTGACAATGACATCCCGATCGACTACCAACGCCGTCGCCGCGCCGACTACGCCATGCTGCTGCCGGACAAGGTGTGGGCGCAGATCTGTCGCGACACCGCCACCCCGGGACCCCAGCCGGCCCGGGCAAGGATCGCCCGCTGCTTCATGTTCGAGCGCCTCAGCGGACAGCCCACCAGCACATCGCCATGGGCCCTGGACGACAGCGCCTTTCGTACAAAGACCGCCGATTTCCCCGGCCATCTGACACCCGGACTCGCCCAAGCCCTCAATGAGCACGCGCACAAGTTTCTGACCGAGCAGGGTATCGACGACGAACCAGTGACATGGCAACCGCCGAACCGCGTGCTCGACAGGCTCGACCTCCCCGGACCCGACCCTGCCGCAGTCGACATTGCCGACCTACACCGCGTCATGGAGGTCGACGGGATCAGGCTCGGGACTGCTGCACACCGGTTAAACACGAGCCTCGACACCGTGCGCTACTTACTTGAAGCCCACCCCGCGCCCCGGCCGGATCCACCCCACGGTGCACCACTGCCTACTGCCTACAACCGGGCGTACATGTCGGCGAAGGCGGTGCTCTCCCGCGAACAGCTCGCCGACCTATATGAACAGCAGCACAGAGGACTGCGAGAGATTGCCGAAGCCATCGGTGTCAGCCGACAGATCGTCGCTCAGCTCGCCCGCCACTACGAGCTGCCGCTACGCGAACCCGGGCGGCGCCCACGGACGAGCATCGACCGAGACTGGCTCTACGACCAGTACGTCACCAAACGCCGGCCCCTGCGGGACATAGCCCAAGAGGCTGGTATGAGCACCGCCAACATGGCGCGCTGGGCGAAACGACACGCCGTCCCCATGCGTCGCCGCGGCGGCGCCAGTCACAACTCGGCCCTCGCCGCCCAGATCGGAGCCGCTGCAGCTCCCGGCCCGATCAAGCCAGCGCTGGCCGGGACCGTTACGTGAGTACGATCCGGACGCTACCTATCCGAGTGGATCCGCTCGCCGGGGAGGCCCTGGACTCGTGGCTGGCAGCGATCGCCGACCGGACTCAGACCGCGTGGAGCGACATGCTCGCCGCCCTGCGACCAACCGCGTCTGACGCCACCACCGGCCATTCGCTACAGCGCAATTGGGTCGTCTATCTCCGTCCAGACGAGGCGGCGAACATTGCTGCAGCCACTGGTGTCGATCCAGCGGTGATCGGCGCAATGACGTTGGCCCGCTACGAGGGCACCGCGTTGATGATCGACAAGGCGCGGCGATGTGTCACCCGCGCCTTTCCTTGGGCACGCGCACGCCACGCTCGCTACTGCCCCTGCTGTTTGGCTGACACCACCGGGCGATGGCAGCTGCAGTGGCGCCTGGGCTGGGCGTTCGCCTGCACCGTTCACCGGTGCCTGCTCGTCGATACCTGCCCGGACTGTGGGCAGACCCAGAAGTTGAACCCACACGTCGGGGAGGACATCCCACAGCTCGCCCGTTGCGCGACGCGCGCTCCGCACGGGTCTGGAGGGCCCTCAGCGCGGTGCGACGGCGACCTCACGACCGCTGAGGTCACCTCGCTGGCGGGTGACCATCCGGCGTTGCTCGCACAGCAGACCCTGCTCGATATCATTTCCGCGGACCGAGCATCCTTCGGTGTCTACGCAGCGCAGCCCACCGTTTCCCGTGGCGCACTGGCTGATATCCGCGCTGTCGCCTCTCGCGTCCTTGCCTACGCCAGTCAGGAAGACATCGCCGAACGCCTCCCCGATGACCTGGCCACCGCATACGAGCAGGTCCGGTCGTCGCCCCTCGGGTCAGGACAATCGCCGAATCCGGCGAACAAGCCCGGGATGGCGGCACCCACCCGTGCGGCCACTGCCGCTGTCGGTGTCACGATCGCACTGTCGATCCTGGGCGCACCAGACATCGAGGCGGCAGGCGCGGCGCTGCGGTGGATCGTTCACCGCGGCCGCCGCAACGGAGTGGCCGTCAACACCACCACTGCCCCCGAATGGGGCCGCGGCGTCAGCACTACCTTGACAGCCGTACAACTGAACGCATTGGCGCCGTTCATGAAACCCAGTGACCAGCTGCGCTACCGCACCGCCACCGCGATCCCAAGCAATCCACCCCAAGGTGACAGCAACGCGGAGCGGCTGGCCCACCAGCTTCCCAGCATGTTCTGGCCGGCCTGGTCGCTCAGATTCACCGTCCCGCCATGCAGTCCATTGCAGATGCGGCCAGCCCTGTCCGCCGCGATGATGCTCGTGGGAACAAAGCTGAACTTGACCGCCGCGGCGCACCGGACAGGATCGGCGGTAACCGCCGCCGGAGTGTCACGCAGCCTGCACTTCCTCAGCAACGATCCCCGCTGGGCCGACAGCCTCATCGCGCTCGCGCGACTCGGCGACTACCTAAGGAATCGCGCAGTAATTGATTAGGTTTTTCCGTTTGGTTTGTCGACACTTGTGGTATGACGCTGCCTGCTGTGGACTCCGATCCGGTCGCCGCCCGTTTGTTGTTGATCCGCCCGCATCTGGATGAGCGGGCGTGGCGGTTGTTGCTCGGCGCGGAGGCCAAGGTGCTGGGTCGGGGCGGGATCAAGCTGGTCGCGGCGGCCGCTGCGGTGCATCCGGATACCGTGGCGGCCGGTGTGCGTGAGTTGGATTCCGGCGAACCGATTCCGGGGCGGGTGCGCCGGCCGGGTGCGGGGCGCCCGCCGATGGCGGTGACCGACCCCGATCTGGTCGCCGCGCTCGACGCACTGGTGGATCCGGTCACCCGTGGTGATCCGGAGTCGCCGTTGCGGTGGACGACCAAATCGACGGCGAAGCTGGCCGCCGAGCTGACCGCCAGGGGACATCGGGTGTCCGCACGGACGGTGGCCAAGCTGCTCAAACAGGCTGGTTACAGCCTGCAGGCGAACTCGAAAACCCTGGAAGGCACCCATCATCGGGATCGGGATGGGCAGTTCGGCTATCTCAACACCCACGTCGAAGGATTCCAGGCCGACGGGGACCCGGTGATCAGCGTGGACACCAAGAAGAAAGAACTCGTCGGCAACTACACAGCTGCCGGCCGCGAATGGGAGCCCGCCGGGTCACCCCGGCAGGTGCAGGTGCACGACTTCGCCGACAAGGCCCTGGGCAAGGTGGCCCCCTACGGGGTCTACGACATCGCCGCCAACACCGGCTGGGTCAACGTCGGCACCGACGCCGACACCGGCGCGTTCGCGGTGGAATCGATCCGCCGCTGGTGGACCACGATGGGCGCCATCAGCTATCCCGGCTCGGACAAGCTGCTGATCACCGCCGACTCCGGCGGCTCCAACGGATCCCGGCTGCGGCTGTGGAAAACCGAACTCGCCGCCTTCGCCACCGAGGCCGGACTCGACATCACGGTCTGCCACCTGCCGCCCGGCACCTCCAAATGGAACAAGATCGAACACCGGCTGTTCTCCGCGATCAGCCGCAACTGGCGCGGACGACCCCTGGAGTCCCACGAGGTAGTCATCGAAACTCTCAGGGCAACAACCACATCCACCGGGCTGACCGTGAACGCGGTGCTTGACACCACCACCTACGAGCGCGGCATCAAGATCACCGACAAGCAGATCGCCGCCCTCGAAGCCACCCAACTGCACCGTCACGAATTCCACGGCGACTGGAACTACACGCTCACAGCCGACCACACCGCGACACGCCCAACAGAACCCACCTAATTACTCCGCGCTCCCTAAGCAGGAACGCGGTGCCGATCGACTACGCGCGCCGCCGCCACCTGGACTACCGCGGGTTGCTCCCCGACGAACTCTGGTCTGAGATCTGCCAATCTACATTGATAACACCCGGCGCCGGCTTTAAGGCCGACATCACCCGAAGCGTGCTGTTCGAGCGTCTCAGTGGCCTGCCGGCGATCCGCTCACCATTCGCCGTCAACAGCAACGAGTTCCGCAGCAAAGCCGCAGCGTTCCCGCGCTTTCTGACCCCCGATTTCACGGCACGTCTGGATGAGGCTTGTCGACAGTTCCTCGACGATCACGACTTAACAGAGGAGCCTGCGACCTGGCATCCACCTCTGGACCTGCTTGGCGGACTGGACCTGCCTGGTGGCGACCCATCGAACATCGACATCACCGAGCTGCACCGCCTGGTGCGCGCCGAGAACCTCGCATTTACCGATATTGCAGACCAGCTGGGCACGACCATCGACGCCGTCCGACACATTCTTGAACTCCATCCAGCCCCCGTGCAGCTCACTCCCTCGCAACGACAATCCAGGGGAATTCCTTTCGCTGCGGTAAAGATGCAACTTCCCAAACCCACACTGGTCGACCTTTATCAGCACCAACGCCTCAGTCTCGATCAGATCGCGCACCGCGTCGGATCCAACGACAGGAGCATCGCCCGACTCATCCGCATGTACGAAATCCCGCTGCGGACACGTGCCGAGCGAACACGTGTGGCGATCGACCCGGACTGGCTGCGCGAACAGTACGTCACTCACGGCCGAACACTGACCGACATCGGACGTGAAGTCGGCCTGTCGGTCTCGCGAATGGGCCGGCGCGCCAAAGCCCACAACATAACGATTCGACCTCCAGGAGGCTCAACCACCGGCCACCGCACCCTCGAGTTAGCGCCGATTTTCACTCAGCGAATTGACCCTCATTTTGATGCCTGCTCATGCGAACTCGTAGCGCACGGTGCGGCCGCCGAGCCAGGGGACGGAGGTGGTGGGCAGGTTGGCTTGGCGCAGTACGGGTGAGTAGGTGCGCCGGTCGAGGCGGACCACGATCTGGTTGCCGTGGTTGAGGATGTGCCCGCCGGTGGACAGGAACCGGCGTTGCAGGGTGTCGGGGGTGGCGGTTGCGTAGCCGGGGATGCGGCGGCGCAGGGCGGCGCAAAGGGTGTGGGCAAGGACGGTGAGCACGACGTCGAGGTCGATGTTGAGGGGGACGGCTCCGGTGAGGGAGTCCAGGTGGAAGGAGCGGATCGCTTCGGCGAGGCGTTGCTCGATGTTCATTCTGCGGGAGTAGGTCTCGATGACCTGTTTGGCGGGCATCGAGTGCTGGTTGGTGATCAGGATGGTGGGCTCGTCGTGGCCCAGGCCGGCGACGGCGAGTTGACGCAGCGTGCCGGGGTAGGTCGATAGTCGCGCGGCGGGGTCTTCGATCATCTGGACGCGGCGGGTTCGGCCGCCGGCGCGGGCCACGGTCAGCTTCGTCCAGGCGCTGGTGGGTAGCGCGTGCAGGTGGGCGGTGAGTTTGGGGGTGCGGGCGCGCAGGGTGATGAAGCCGATGCCGCGCTGGGTCAGTTCGCCGAGCTGGGTTTGGGTGGTGACCTTGGAGTCCATGACGAGCAGGGCGGGGTGGGTGCCGGTGACGGTTTTCCAGTGCTCGGCGAAGTCGAGGACCTCGTTGTTCTGGGTGGCTTTGACGAGGTCGGCGTTGGCGTAGAGCAGGGCGTGGGAGTCGGCGTCTTCGGCGAAGAAGGTCAACACGCTGCGGGTGCGTTGCGAGCGTGAGGGCACGTAGTGTTTTTCCAGCGCGGCGTCCTCACCCCAGTGCATGACGGCATGGAAGTCCAGGTTCAGCACCTCGCCGGTGGCCAGGCCCGCGGCGACGGAAGCCTTGTCCAACGCGGTCAGGAACTTCTTCTGCTTGGCGTGTTGCAGGCGGTAGGAGTACGTGGTCAGCGCGGTCGTCTTGGGCAGGGCGGTGAGCCCGGTGAACAGCGCGGCGCCGGGGTCGGCGGCCAGATCGTGCACGTGGGAGACACGGCGGGTGCCGGTGAGCTTGACCGCCAGCAGAGCGAGCAGGTAGTTGATCGCGGGGATGTCGCGGGTGCCGGGGTAGCCGGCGGCGGTGACCAGTGCGGGCAGGTCCACGGCGAGCAGGTCGGGCAGCACGAGCAGCAGCCCGGCCATCCGGGTGGGCGCGTCGGTGGGCAGCTGGGCGTAGTCGTCGGCGGCCAGTGCGCGGGCCCGGGGCAGGTCTTGGCGCCGGGGGCCGCCGCGGGCGGCGTCGGGCCGGCGCCAGATCCGGGGTAGGCCGGCCTCGTTGATGACCTCGCTGATCCCGGTGCGGTTCAACCCGATGCCCTCGGCGGCCAGCTCGGCGGCGATCTCATCGATGGAGTACCCCTGCGCGCGCAGGGCGATGATCCGGGTCCGGGCGGCGTCTTTGCCGGGTGCGGTCTTGGGGCCGGGACGGGCATCGAGGAAGAAGTTCTTCGCCCCGGCGCGGAAGTCGGCCACCGCCGAGTGCAGCCCGGCGGTGGTGTAGCCGAACCGCTCGGCTACGGCCGCGGCGGGTTCACCGTCGAGCAGATAGGCCCGCAATGCCTCGTAGCGGGTCTGCGGGCCCACGGCGGGGACGGCGAAGAACTCGCCACCCACCCGGGCTGCTTGCGGGGCATTCGCTGACTGGTCGATACTGATAGTCAACCGTGCTCGGTCACGGCGATCAAGGACCTGCGAACGCGTGTCGCCCGACTCGGGGGTTGATCGCGCCAGAACCCTTGAAATAGCAGCAATGTAGTTCCAGTTGCCGTCGGTTGACATTCGGGTCCTTCGACCGGATGGGCTCAGTGCCAGCCGGGTATTAACTGATCAGTCAGCGATATGCCTTCACTATGTCGCGCCGCGATCACATCACCGCGCACCGAATCGCCTTGCTACGCAACCCATCCAAACCTGGCGACGCCATCAGCTACGATCTGCGCGAACCCACGATCAGATAATCACCGCTCCGCGAAAATCGGCGTTAGCAAGAGTGGCGGCGGGATTTCCGATCCTGCGGCCAGCTTTGATCGACACAGCAAGCTGGGTGCGTTTGCAGCGCTTCGCCGCTGCGGCCGACCACAACTCGCTCAGAACAGCTGCGCGTGTCCTCGGGACTCACTCGGGGCGCCTGTGCAAACAGATCGATCGACTCGAACGCGACCTCGGTGGCCAGCTCCTGGTCCGAACGCCAACCCGTTACCAGCGGATGCAACTGACGCCGCTGGGAACCGAAGTGAGAGCGGCGGTCCGAAACGCACTGGAAATGGAGATCGGTTGCGTCTACACGGATCCCGCAGCCACCGCCGCCAGTCATGGCTGACTCAAGCCCATCTCGCAACGGCTGTGACCCCGCCGCTTCCTTCCGCCCTCTTGATGCGATGAAGGGGCGGGGCCTCCGCTCCTCGTGACGTTCCCGGCGGATGCTGGGGGTGTTCACTATCGACGAATCATGGGAGGCCCTATGAACGAGTATGACGGCAAGCAGTTCGTCGGGATCGATATCTCTAGGTGGTGAGCCGGCATGTTTGACGTCCACGACGGTGAGGACCGTGGGGTTTACGGCGCTGTCGTGGAAGGGTTGTCTGCAGGTACGCGTTCACAGTCACCCTTCAGAGAGTCGGGGTGCGCGATCCCGTCAGTTGATAGCGCTTACCGCGGTGCACTACTCAGGCGGTGCCCCAACGCAGGTCAGACGCCTAAGAGTGCCTCAGATCGAATGCCAACCGACAGCTACCCATGCGGTACTCAGTCGGCAGTACCGCGGGCTGGGTGTTCTCGCTTGGCTTGCGGCGGTCGTGAACGCCAGCATTTGGACCAGTCCCATACCGTGCAAAGCGCACCGGCTAGCTGTGCGCCAATCGCCGTCAATTCCCAGGCGCCAGTAGCGTTTTTGGTCACGACCTCTGCTGCCGCCAGTTGCTGAAGGCGTTCGGAGAGCATGCTCGATGAGCAATTTCCCATACGTCGCCGCAGCTCCAGGAAACCCAGGGGGCCACCACTCTGAAGTTCCCAGATCACCCGCAGAATCCACCGCTGCCCGAGTAGCTCCATCGCGGCCAGCATCGGTGCGACCGATGGATCGTGGCCGCGATCGACGACCTGGAGGCCTCTTGCGCTTCTCATTTAGAATCATCATAGTTGGTTCTAAACCAGAAGCAATTTTTGGATGGAGGGGCTTGCCTTGCAACCGACAGCCCACGAACCACGGATCGTTTTGGTGACCGGGGCGTCTCGAGGAATCGGGGCCGAGGTCGCACGACAGCTCTCCGATCCGGGCACCCACGTGGTCATCAACTACCGAGAAAAGCGCAAGCGGGCTATCAGCGTGGTTGACGACATCCGCCGTCGCGGAGGACACGCCTCCGCGGTCCAGGCCGATCTCACCGACACCGCCGCCGTTGCATCGATGATTGCCGGTATAGCCAGTCAGTTCGGGCGATTAGACGCGTTAGCGCTCAACGCATCTGGAGGACTCGAGCGAGGCGCCGACCCCAGCTACGCGATACGCCTGAACCGGGACGCGCAACTGAACCTCACACATTCAGCGCTTCCGCTGATGACGACGGGGGCGCGGATCGTGTTCATCACCAGCCACCAAGCACACTTCTACCCCGAAAAGCCCGTACCAGACGACTACGTACCGATCGCCCAGAGCAAGCGGGCGGGCGAAAACGCCCTGCGAGACCTACAGCCCCGACTGAGCCAACACGGTGTTGGACTCGCCGTTGTGTCCAGCGACATGATCGACGGCACGATCATCATCCGCCTGCTGGAGCGTCGCGATCCCGCCAGTGTCGCCGCCCGGCGCGCACATGCACCGCTACCAACGGTCGAAGAGTTCGCCGCAGCCATCGTCACAGCAATCAACAGCTCCGACCAGAACGGCCGCACGACCTACGTCGGCGGCGCCGACTATCGGACCGCAACGGCGCAGATCGGCCAAGTATGAAACGAAAGGGGCAGCCTCATGGCCAACGACCTGCCGGAATCCACACCGAGTAGTCGCGAAGACGAAGACGCCATCCGGCAGCTGCTTTCTCGTCAAGTTGGCGGCTGGGACGCAGGGGATCCAGAGGCCTACGCAAGCGCGTTCACCCCCGACGCCGACTACGTGGCTTTCCTGGGCAGCCACTACAAAGGCCGCGACGCGATCGCAAAGTCTTATGCCCCGCTGTTCAAAAAGCTCCTGCGCGGATCGCGCTTGGATACCGACATCACCCAGCTACGGTTCCTGACACCTGACGTGGCGCTCATCCACGCGACTGCCGTGGTCGCAAAGGGGTCACGCCGCCGGAATCCCCGGACCACCAGAGTGAACACCAGCATCGCCGTGCGGACCAACGATGGATGGCTGTTGGCTGCCTCGCAGAACACCACACATCGCCGGATTGCTGAAAAACTGATGCGCCAGCTGGTTTCACGACAATCCGATTAGGTTAGCGCTGCCGGATGCGATCACTCCCGGCTGTCTAATGCAGCTCACCACGCTCGACGTGCTCAGCGACGGCCGCCTCGACGTCGGGGTGGGAGTTGGCTGGATGAGGGACGAACACGACATCGCCCGCGGGGCGGACTGGCGCCGCCGCGGGCGGATGCTCGACGACGTGTTGGCGTTCCTGCAGGAATGGTGGACGACCACCCCGGTGTCGTGGGACAGCGAGTTCTTCTCCCTGCCGGCGGTGCATGCAGACCTTCGCCCGGTCCAAGCTGGTGGTCCGCCCATCTGGATCGGCGGCACCAGCGAGGCCGCGATGCGTCGTGTCGGCCGCTTCGGCACCGGCTGGCTCGGGGTCGAGGGCCTGCAGGATCCCGACCACTTGTGGTCGATCGCCCGCCGTGTGGCGGAGGACGCCGGCCGCGACCCCGAAGCGCTCAAGACCGCCATGCGGATCAGCCTCGAACCCGGCACGTCCGTCGACTCAGTGGTCGACAAGATCGAACGCTTCTCGAACGACGGAGTCGATGAGGCAATCGTGGACGCCTTCGCACTGTTCCCAAGCCTCGATCAAATGCTCGATTTCGCCAGCCAGATAGTCACCACATGGAGTAATCGGCGAACGACTTGACGGCACAGCCGCATTACTGGCCGGCCAGCCCGGATTTACACGATAAGGAGTATTCGTCATGAACATCAGCTCAGCGCTAGTAACGCGCGTACACGGACCACCGTGAAATTTTGAGGTAGGCTCAAATGATGACGACAATGGTCGTGAACGGAATCGCCATCGGTGCCGGAGCAGCCACAATCTTAGCTACCCTATTCGGACTATGGTCGTTTATTAGAAGAATCTGGAGATGCACCGTCGGGCGTCGAAGAGCGCAAGCTTGGCTGCTGGATCAGCTCGCGTGCTACTCGTCCAAAAAATACGTTGAAAGCCTTTTCGGTCAAGTGCAATTTCAAGCTACCGATAATGGGCTAACACAATGTACTTACACCCTGCCAGGCGCCTGGGTGACGGCAGAGTATGACGAACGGGACGTGATGGTTGCATTCAGTATCGTCATACGAAGTGAGCGATTCTGGTACTCAACAGAACGGCTCACTTTCGGAAATTTGATACTGAAACTCGGGAAGGACACCCTGCCTGCCCCCAACCTGGCGCGCGCCTCGGTAAACGCTTGGCTCGGGGCGCACACGATAGGGCTATCAATCCACGAATATTTTGGAAACCCGGGCCAGTACCAGGACTATTGGTTATCGCACAACATGGTTGGCGCTGGGACAATGGAGATATCCGCTCCCTATCGAAGCGGGGAATACGGTAATTCAGGCACACCTCCCGACCCGAACAAGATCGTGATAAACACCCTGACCGTCCTTGGACCTAACGGCAGTAACTTCAAGAAGAGTTTCTTGGAACGCGACGTGATGGGTCCACATAACGATATTCTAAGGCTCGCCGGATATTGGCGCCCGCCCTTTGCCTGGAATCTCCGAAATATACTACATCGCTCGTCAGGTAAGAACTGCTGATCATTTGCGCAATAATAAGATTATGTTCGCGTCAAATTATCTCAATCGCAGAAGTACTATTTCTGACGGAACTATTTCTGACGGACGTTAGTTAGTTTAGACTAAAACACTTCCCGCCAGCAGCGTGCAGCCTTCGATGCTTGCGCGAACCCGACCTCGGCGATCACCTCGATCGCCGCAGAGACAATCTGGGCTTTACGTGTTGTGCGAGTAGACGACTCGGATCGAATGGGTGAGCGGCATGAACCGACCATAGGTCGGTGCCTCAGCGATCTGAAGGTGTGATCACCCGAATTCAGACCGGTTCATCAAATTGTTGGCCTAGCCTCGATTTTTCGCGCAATGCCCCGGGTGGAGTGTGTTGATACGCGAAAGTGCCTGTCCTGCAAGGAATAATAGGACTTCTTAACGGTTCCATTAGCCTGGCTGGAAGGCACTTCGCAGGTGGAGAGTAGCGCAGCGGTTTCCCGAGTGAAAGTGTCCGCGGATGGTCATGGCGTCGTGTCTCACGCCGGGGTGGGGATGCTGCGGGAACTGGCGGATCTGTCCGGGCTGTCGGCGGGGGTCACCGCGGCGTTGGCCGACACCTATCGGGGCCCGTGGATCTACCCGCCGGGGGCGGTGTTCGCCGATCTCGCCGCGGCGGTCGCTGACGGCGCGACCTGCATCGACGGGGTCGGGCAGTTGTGCGGGGACCGTGAGCACGTGTTCGGTCCGGCCGCCTCGACGACCACGATGTGGCGGCTGGTCGACGAGCGGATCGACGCCGCGCACCTGCCGGCGATCCGGGCGGCGCGCTGCGATGCGCGGGCGGCGGCGTGGGCTGCCGGGGCTGCGCCGGCCGCTGGCAGGTGGCTGCACATCGACCTCGACGCCACCATCACCATCGACCATTCCGACAACAAGGAGAACGCGGCCGCGACCTGGAAGAAGACCTACGGTCACCACCCGCTGCTGGCGTTCCTGGACCGCCCCGAGGTCGCCGGCGGCGAAGCGCTGGCCGGGCTGCTGCGAGCGGGCAACGCCGGCAGCAACACCGCCGCCGATCACATCACCGTGTTGGGCTGGGCGCTGGAATCGCTGCCGGCCGCCTACCGACCCGACCCGCACGATCCCACCGCCCACAAGATCCTGGTGCGGTCGGATTCCGCCGGTGCCACGCACAAGTTCGCCGCCGAATGCCGCAGGCAAGGGGTGGGGTTCTCGTTCGGGTTCGCCGTCGACGCCCGCGTGCGCGACGCGGTCGACACCCTCAACCTCGCCGAGGCCTGGTATCCGGCGATCGACTCCAGCGGCGCGATCCGCGACGGCGCCTGGGTCGCCGAGGCCACCGGCCTGGTCGAGATGAGCAGCTGGCCCGAGGGCACCCGGCTGATCCTGCGCAGGGAACGCCCCCACCCCGGCGCGCAGCTGCGGTTCACCGACGCCGACGGGATGCGGGTCACCGCCTTCATCACCGACACACCCAACGGCGTCGTCGACGGGCAACTCGCCGGCCTGGAGCTGCGGCATCGCCAACACGCCCGCGTCGAGGACCGCATCCGCGAGGCCAAAACCACCGGGCTGCGCAACCTGCCCTGCCACGGCTTCGATGCCAACGCTGCCTGGCTCGAAATCATCCTCACCGCAACCGATCTCGTGGCCTGGACCAAACTCATCGGCTTCGCCGACCAGCCCGACATCGCCGGCTGCGAGATCGACACCTTCCGCTACCGCGTCCTGCACGTCGCCGCCCGCATCACCCGCGCCGCCCGACGCACCCACCTGCGCATCGACGCCACATGGCGCTGGGCCCACGCCATCGCCACCGCATGGCAGCGTCTGCGCACCGCCTTCGGTTGACCACCGCACCACACGTCCACCACGACCCGAAAGACCCACCGGCCCTGGAAAGCCCGCCACACCGAGCGACACCGGCCAAACCGTCACACCCACCCACCGAAACCGCGCCCGAACAGCCCCAGCCGACCCCGAACCGCACTCCGACCAATTCGCACGCAAAATCGAGGCTAGAACCGCTCGAGTCCGGTCAAACGGTTGGCGCGTCGAGCGATTCGTAGGAATTGAAGCGGATTGTGAGACAAATGCCGGTGCAGCGGCCGTGAGACAACTCAGAGACTCCCAGGTCAATCCCACCGTCAGATGCAGTCGAACCTGAGAATCTACACCTCACATGTAGTGTCTCACAATTGATTTCATTTTCTCACGATGGATTGCAGCTCCAACGCAAGAATCGCAAAAGGCCGTGTCATTTGGGTGTGTCAGCTGCTCGGCGGTGGGAAATGAAGCGGTTCGTGAGACAAACCGCGGTGCAGCCATCGTGAGACGGTCCAGAAACGCCCAGGTCAGCGATGCAGCCAAACGTGAGAACCTACAAGCGGCGGTAGTAGGTTCTCACGAGGCGTGTTCTCCAGATTCCGTGTGTCTCATGAGACATCGGGCCTATCGCGGTGTGGAGGACGCGGCGCCATGGCGCACGTTCCGATGGCATCACGGTCAGAAGCATTATTCGGGCACGTATTTTTGGCTCTCCTGACGTCGATGTGGATCACCGAGCGTGTGGTATGGGGCAGCGATGGTGAGTGGGGCGCACGGACGGTGATCTAGGTTCGAAGGCTCTGACCCCAATCGATCCAGGAGCCGTCCGTGCGCGCATCAACCCTACTCAATTCCCTGTTCGACCTGCCCGGTGTGCGGGTCGGCAAGGCTGCCGTGGTGGACGGTGAGCTGCAGGTGACAGTCAGCCTGCGCCGGCGGCGGCTGTGCTGCCCGCAGTGTTCGTTTACCACCCGGCACCGCTATGACACCCGTGAGGTGGACTCATCGTGGCGACATCTGGACATGGGTGGGCGGGTATGCCGGATCGTGTTGCGCCGCAGACGGCTGCGCTGCTGCGAGCATGGTGTGTTGGCCGAAGCGGTGCCGTTCGCGCGTCCTGATTCCCGCCACACCCTCGACTTCGAGGATCTGGTGGCGTGGCTGGTCACCAAGACCGACAAGACCACCGTGAGCACCTTCGCCCGCATCGCCTGGCGCACCGTGGGCGCGATCTGCGAGCGGGTCGCCGCCGACGTGTTAGACCCCGACCGGCTGCGCGGGCTGGTCGACATCGGCGTCGATGAGATCTCCTGGCGCACACACCACCGGTATTTGACGCTGGTCTCCGACCACGACAGCGGCACCATCGTGTGGGGCAAACCCGGTAAGGACACCGACACCTTGGGCGCGTTCTTCGACGAGCTGCCCGACGGCGGCGCATCCATCGAGGCGGTGTCGATGGACATGGGACCGGCCTACGCCAAAGCCGTGCGCGAGCGGGCACCAGCGGCGGTCATCTGCTTTGATCCCTTCCACGTTGTCAAAGTCGTCACCGATGCGCTTGAGGCGGTGCGCCGCCAGGTCTGGCAGGCCGCCCGTGCGCTGCCCGACCAGCAGATCGCCAAAACCTTCAAGGGGGCGCGCTGGGCGCTGCTGAAAAACCCCGCCGACCTCACCGACATGCAGGCCCAAACCCTACGGGAAATGAAACGCAGCGGTGGAATGCTTTGGCGCGCCTACCAACTCAAAGAAGCGCTGCGCGAAGTCTTCGCCGGCGACCTGGATGCCGGCACTGTCGGCGAGCTCCTCGACCGCTGGTGCGCACGCGCCCAGCGCAGCCGCATCCCCGAGTTCATCAAAGCCGCACGTACCATCCGCAAACACCGCGCCGGCATCGACGCCGCTATCGATCGCGGACTGTCCAACGGCCGCCATGAAGGGCTCAACACCAAGGTTCGACTTCTCATCCGACGCGCCTACGGCTTCCACAGCGCCTAGGCCGCGCTAGCGCTCATCCTCCTGGCGTGCGGACCCGTCACCCTCGAACTCCCATACCACACCCAGGGTCATCCACATTCACGTCAATAGAGCCGTATTTTTCAGCCACTCGGAGCGACCATGTGATCTACGAGTCCCGTTTGGAGTTAGCGCGACTGCTCCTCGCTGACTTCGATACCTCGGTGGACGGGATCGTGGCGCAACCGTTCCTCTTCGTCGCGAATGTCGACGGCAAGCAGAGCAAGCACATACCGGATTATCTGCTGATCGCCAAGGTTGGACCGGTCGTGGTGGACGTGAAACCCTTGCGGCACTTGACCAAACCGGCCGTCGCCCGAACATTCGCTTGGACGGGCGACCATCACTTCCACTGCAGTCTCGACCCATTGGTCATCGACGCGGCCCGTCGGTGACCCCGAAGGCGCGGATTCCACTAAGCCGGCTTCGCCGCTTTGCCGAAAATCGTTGACCCAGCGCCGCAGCGTGCGCAGCCCGACACCCAGTTCCTCGGCTTTGGCCTCGTAGCGGCGCATCAACGCAACCCGCGGATCGAACTGGACGCGAGGCTCCACCGCGCCCGCGATGCGGCTAACGTGCAGGCCTGCGTTCGGGGACGGGGCGCGCTCTACCTCGGTAGTTCCGAAGACACCGGGGACGAGCGCTGATCGCGCTGGACTGGGCGACGGCGAGGTGCCGAGACGAACCTCGGCGCCGTAGCGGAGCCGCGGATGCGCTCCGAACGATCGAGAGGCGGCCGCGCCGACGGGCCTGCGCATCGGGCGGCGCAGGCCTTGACTAGTACAAGTGTATTAACTTACCGTCTGCGCTAATACAAGCGTCTTAGTCCTGCACATCCAACCGGAGGAAGCTAGATGCAGACATTGATCGTGACCGCGCCGGGTCAGTTGGCCTGGTCAGACACGCCTGTCCCGCGCTTGCAGGACGCGCATGCCGCGCTGGTGCGTCCCGTCGTGGTCGCCACGTGCGACTTCGACCACCTGATCGTCAGCGGACGGGCGCCCGTCGCGTACCCCGTGCAGATTGGCCACGAGATGGTCGCCGAGGTCGTCGACGTCGGCGAGAAGGTCCAAAACGTCCAGCCCGGTGATCGCGTCGTCGTCCCCTTCCAGGTGAATTGCGGAAGCTGCGCGCAGTGCACCGCCACGCGCACGAGCTGCTGCACCGCGGTGCCGTGGTTGTCCTGCTACGGCCTCGGTGCGGGTGCTGGAGACTGGGGCGGCGCGGTGAGTGATGCCGTGCACGTGCCCTACGCCGACGCGATGCTGCTCGCGCTCCCGGAGAAGCTCGCGCCCGAGGTCGCCGCAGCCGCGGGCTGCAACCTCACCGACGCCTACCGCTGCGTCGTGCCCCAGTTGCGCGACGCGCCTGGCTCCCCCGTGCTGATCGTCGCCAACGGCTTCCAGAACATCGGGCTCATGTGCGTCGCCTTCGCCCGCACGCTCGGCGACGCATCCGTCTGCGTCTTCGGGCTCGCCCCGGAGCTCGAGCGACGCGCCCGCGCCATGGGCGCCACGATCCTCGACAGCGCCGCCGACATCGAGCGCCACGCCTACCCCATCGTCGTCGAGGCCAGCCTCGACGACGACCTGCTGGCGACCGCGCTCAGCGCCACAGCGCCGGGCGGGACATGCACGATCAGCGCGATGTACACCAAGCCCCAGACTCCCGTGCCAATGCTCGACCTCTTTGCCGCGTGTGCCACGATCCACACGGGTCAACCGCACGTTCGCGGGTTGCTGCCCGACGTGCTGGCCCTAGTCGCCTTGCCGACGTTCCCCAGCGGCGAGCTGGTCGACGCCGTGCACCCATGGAACGAGGCGATTACCGCGTTCACGTCCCCCGGCAAGCACATCATCACCCGCCCATGACCACGACGCGCCAGCAGATGATCGACACCGGTGTGCGCCTCTTCCAGCGCGGCGGCTACTACGCCACCACATGGCGAGGATTGGTCGAGGAGGCCGGCGCTCCCTGGGGATCGATCAACCACCACTTCCCCGGCGGCAAACAGGAGCTCGCCATCGAGGCGATCCGCGTCGGCGCAGCCGCCGTCGACGCACTGATCGAGCATTGCTTCAGCGCAAACCAAGACCCGGCTGACGCGGTCGCCAACTGGTTCGCTCTCAGCGCGGATCTGATGGTCGCCACCGACTACACGACGGGCTGCCCCGTCGCGACCGTCGCCCTGGAGATGGTCGCCACACCCGGCCCCGTCCGCGATGAGACCACGCACGCCTTCGACCGCTGGCAGGCGACACTCGCGCGACAGTTCGCCACGGCAGATCGCGCAGACGCCGACGCACTCGCCACCGCTGTCCTCGCCCTACTCGAAGGCGCCCTGCTCCTCGCTCGCGCCCGTCAGGACCGCGAACCCTTGACTATCGCCGGCACCCAAGCTCGCAGACTCATCGACACCCACTGACCGCGGCACCCTCCGCCACGCGCATGAACCCCCGGGGGGCGCGCGACGTCGGGGAGGTACGAGCGGTCCGTCGCGTAGGTCGCAACGTCACCACGATATGGCATGGGGGGAATCTACAGGCGCCGCCCACTTCGCACTGCCCTTCGGAGACGACGAGCGTGTCGTCGGCTTCGGTGTGATGGGTCTGCCCTTCGCCAGCGGCCACTACCTCGCCTACCGCGACTTTCCCGCCACGTCGTTCTCGCCGGGCTACCGCTCGGTGTGGCATCGACATCCCGACGGGGTGTGGACGTTCTACGCGACCACGCCGGGACCGCTCAGCTGCGCCCGCTACTTCAGCTCCGCAACCCCGGCCGAGCCCGTCCAATGCGACATCGAGGCGAGCTGGCCCCGCGCATGGTCACTCGCCGTTTCCATTGCAGGCGTCCTGGGGCAGTGGCGCACGATTCCCTTCGTGATCTGGGACCTGACGTATCCGCCTGCGCGGTTGGCGGTGTGGACGCTGTTCTGGCTGGGCTGGGCGATCGTGCTCGCCGCGACGTTCATGATCCGGGTGGTGCGCCACCCGCTGATGCTGGGATTCCTCATCGCGTTCTGGTCTGCGCCCACAATGACGGTCGGGCACTTGCTGTTCGCGTCGGCCACGACCGGCTACATCCTCATCGCGCTGCAACTCGAGGAGCGCGACCTGCTCGCCACGTTGGGCGCCCGCTATGCCGCATACCGGCAGATGGTGCCGATGCTCATGCCGCTGCCCCGGATACGTCGTCCTGCCTCGACACGGCTGACCGCCCCAGACCGGCTGCCCTAACCCTCCTCAGCCATTGCATCGTTTCATATGTGCCTACGCACCCATGGCACTGCGCGGCCAGGGCGGGCTCTGGCGCGCCGCACGCCGAGTCGTAGGAATTGCAAGCCGTTGTGAGACAAACCAGTGCGCAGTTGCCGTGAGACAAACGTGAAGTGAGTAGGTCAGAAAGGCTTGAAATGCGTTCAGCGGAGAGAACTTACACGGCATGAAGTCTCACAACCAATTTCATTTCTCATGATCGAATGCATCGGAGGCAAGACAATCGTAAAAGGCCAGGTCGTCTCGGCCTGTCGGCGGCGCACCTGTAGGGAATGAAGCGTTTCGTGAGACAAACCGCGGTGCAGCCTGCGTGAGACGGATCGAGGAGTCGCAGGTCAGAGGCCGGCCATATGCAGCGAAACGTGAGAACCTACAAGCAGCAGCTGTCGGCGTGTAGATTCTCAAGTTTGACTGCAGTGTCTAAAGTTTGGCTGCGGCCTGGGACGCAGCCTTGAGAGCAGACCGGGGCGGTATCAACCCCGCTGCGGACGACGGCATGAATGACCTGTTTCTGACTTTGCGATAGAGGTGTATCCCTATTTGCCCGCAGATCGTCCTTAATGCCAGGAGCATCGGCCGCAAAGGGGCGCGCTCACGGAACCAGGAGGTCAGATCGTATGTGGTGGTGTAACGGCTCCTGGGGCCACGCCTGGTGGCCGGTGATCATGCTCATGGGCGTGTTCACGGTCATCTGGTTGGCGATGATGGCCCGCACCATGAGCCACGCCATGCCCCGCTCCCACACCGGCGAATCAGAACGCCACGGGCCGGATATGCATCAGCGCATCCTCGCCCACCGCCTGGGGAGCGGAGACATCGATATCGACGAGTACGAGCGGCTCCGCGACGCGCTCCAACGGCGCGCCGACGCGGCCCGGACTTAGTGAGGTCTGCCATGTCGAACTTAGCCAACGCACAGGCCGCGTGGATCACCGTGCCGTCTCCCAACGAGTTGCCCGCCGAGGTCGCCAGCGAGATCGGTGAGGTCTCCGAGCGGATCGGGTTCGTACCGAACGTCGCGCGCCTGCTCGCGGTGACGCCTCGGCGCTTCGTGGGCTGGTGGAGGTACTTCGATGAGCTGATGCGCGGGCCCTTGGGCCTCTCCAAGACCCAGCGGGCGATGATTGCGTGGTCATCTCAGCCGAAGCCCGCTGCCCCTACTGCGAGGCTGCGCACGCGGCCGCGCTGCGGCTGCGCACCAAGGATCCTGTGCTGGTCGACCGTCTCGCCGTCAACTACCGCCACGTCGAGCTTTCGCACCAAGACAAGGTGATGCTCGATTTCGCGGTCAAGCTGACCCACACGCCCGAGGCATGCGATGGACGCGACGTTGCCCGGCTACGGGAGGCCGGGTTCACCGACGTAGACATCCTGCACATCGTGGAAGTCACGGCGGTCTTCAACTACAACGTGCGTCCTGCCACGGCCACCGGGTTGTTCCCCAACCCCGAGTACCACCAGCTCGGCCGAGCCGCAGTGAAGGAGAACTGACATGGCACTGGAACAAAAGGACAAGGAACTGGTCGCCGTCGGCGCGAGCATCGGCGCCTTGTGCCGTCCCTGCCTCGACCATCACATCCCGGCCGGCCGCGACGCCGGGCTCACCGAGGCTGAACTCGCGCGGGCGGTCGAGGTCGGCGAAGCCACCCACCGCAGCGCCGTGGAGCTATTGTCGCGACGCGGCCGCGAACTGCTGCACACCACCGCAACGCGGCCCGGCGGGCCCGTCCAACTTGAACCCACTTCACGACAAGACGAGCTGGTAGCGCTGGGCGCCAGCATCGGAGCTAACTGCCACCCGCTCCTGGAGCAGCACATTGCTGGAGCCCACCAGCAGGGACTGACAGCAAGCCAAGTGCGCTCAGCGATCAAGATGGCCGAATTCGTCCAGCAGCACGCAGCCGAAGTCACCGCCGGTAAAGCCGCTGCCGCCATCGAGGCAGCCGAGCCCAGTCCACCGGCCGCTGGTGAGATGAACGCGCCGACGTCCGCTTGCGACGCGACAGAGGAGGAATCGAGATGAAGAAGGTGATGATCGGCGCTGCGGTCATCGCGGCGGCGCTTGTGTTGCCGCGCACTGAAATTGGCGAGCACGCCCTCACTCTTGATGCACACGAACAACGACGTGGTTCGTCGCCATGACGACGGCGTGGTCACAACGCGGCTTGCGATGCCAACTTGAAGTGGCCCCCCGGCCCCCAAGTAGTTCGCGTTCATTCGCGGCCTGGGGTCATTCGTGAAATGGGTGTGTGGTTAGTCGTGGCGGTACCAGCCGCGGGCGTCGCGATCGTTAAGGGAGCTGCACAGACATGAAGCCAGATGGTGGTGCCGATATCGGCGATGTGATTCGACTCGCGGACGGGCGAACGATCGGATACGTCGAGTACGGCGACCGAGACGGGCGGGCGTTGTTGTACTTCCATGGCCATCCCGGTTCTCGACTTGAGGCAGAGTTGTTGGCTCCAGCCGCCGAGGACGGCGGCATCCGCCTGCTTGGTGTGGATCGCCCGGGCATGGGGCTATCGAGCTATCAGCCCCGACGCCAGCTGCTGGACTGGCCCACCGATGTGGCCGAACTTGCCGACCGGCTCGGTATTGACAGGTTCTCGGTCGTCGGGGTCTCCGGCGGCGGCCCCCATGCCGCGGCGTGCGCGTACCGGATCCCGGGCCGTCTCAACGCCTGCGGACTGGTGTCGACGGTTGGCCACCTCAACCCCACCATGGCCCTTCTGGCCAGGACGATGCCCTGGGTCGCGACCCCCCTCACGCGGGGCCTGTTCGCCGACGCCAAGCGTGGACAGCGATGGCTGCGGCGCTTCGCGCACCGCTGGGTCGAGCCGGATCGGCAGGCCCTCGATCAACCCGGTGTCGCTGAGCTCATGGCGGCCACACTCGCCGAGGCGTTCCGGCAAGGCGCACGCGGCCCCGCCCACGAAGGCACGCTATTCGGACGCCCTTGGGGTTTCACAATGCGCCAAATCGGATTGCCGCGGATATATCTGTGGCACGGCGAGCTTGACCGCGCGATACCGGTCAGCGCAGCCCACGCGATCGCCGATGAGCTACCGCACTGCGAAGCCACCTACTATCCCCACGACGGACACATCTCCCTGATTGTCAACCACTCCGGGGAGCTCATGGCGGCGTTCGAATAGAGCGAGGCCATGTCATCCCGGGGCACCATTCGGACCGTGCCGCCGACGGATGGAAGTGGCCGCCCTTCGCGGGCCCCCAGGATCATCGCCACGCTGATGGTGCACACGACCGCAACGAACAGCCAGGGTTCTTCGTCAGTTTCGATGACGAATTGCCTTGCAGTGGTCGTCATTTCGAGTGCCTCTCAACACGCTTGCCGCACTCCGGCGCTTCGGGCCGGCGATACAGGAGCGCGGCATGAACAAGTGCCACGAAATGATGAACAGGTGCCAGAATCTGTTCGACCGGCAAGCCGGTCCTAAGGTGGACACGTGTTGCATGAGTGCGCCCACCTCGGGCCCAGCGCAGGTAGCGGCCAACGAGCGCGAGCGAGCAGAAGCAACTCCAGCAAGCTGACCGCTGGAAGGTGCGAGCGGCTGCCGCCCAGGAACTGGTGCGCACAGACGCGAAGGGCCGCGAGGGCAGTTGATCGATCGCGTTGGTGCCCTCGGGCGGCGAGCGTGTGCGTTGCTCGCGGCGTGTTCGGCTGTGCTGCACGGGATTTCGCTTGTCCACGCGACGAACATCGCGGCCACGGCGCTGATGGTGGTGATGCTCGCCGCGTGTCTGTTCTGCGCCCGTGACCTATGGGCTCGCGGCACGTTGCGAGCCTGGGTCCTGGTCACGTTGATGAACCTCGCGATGATCGCCATCCACACCCCGGCATCAGCCGCGCATCACCACGGCGGCGGCGGTGTCATCGCGGCTGAGTCGGCACACCATTCGACGGTGATGACCCTGGCCACCGCGTTCGCGGCGGTCGAGGTCGTCGTCGCCGCCGCGGTGCTGTACTACCAGACTCGCGGTATTCGGCCTACAAGCATGAGCGTCGATGGCCGACGGCTCGAGAACGACACCTCGGAGGTGATAGCACAAGGACTCGTGGGTCGAAACGTTGACCTGCATTGTCGTCACCATGATGGGCGTACCGCCAACCGGGTGACCTGAGAAGAGGCACAACCTGATCGAGGCGGTCGGGCCGGTCCGAAGGCGCTCCGCAAGGCTGAGGCCGTGTGTCGGAGTCTAAGGAAATGAAGTGATGCGTGAGACAAACCGGGTCGGAATCGCCGTGAGACAACCGGGAAGACAACAGGTCGGCGGATGCCGGAGATGTCCCGGAACGGTCACTGAATCTGTGCAGCGAAGTGAGCCACGCTGGCCTTGCATGCGCTGGGTTGTTCTGTGAGGTGAGACCGTGAAGGAGTGTCTGGTAGCGGACGATCCGCTGAGGCGACGTTGTCGGGCCGTCGCAGGGACATCCTGTTGTCCGAGCGTTGGCGCTGGAGATCACGGGCCGGTTCACGCCCGGCGTAGCCGCCAGATCGTCTCGGCCGGCCAGCGTCGAGCCCAGGCCAAAGCCGCGGCCGACCGGTAGGAGCTGATCGCGTTCGGCGCGGGCCGCGGCTCGATCAGGTCTTCGATCACGAATTCGTTGGCGCGGAACAACCGGATCCATTCTCCGAACGGCAGCTGGAACGATACTTCCTCCCCATCATCGATGACATGCATGCCGAAGTAGTCGAGCGCCAGCCGCTCGCCGACCTCCTCGGCATCAAGCGGCCAGCAGATCGTTTCGATCGGTGAGTGGTGATTGAACGCGAACAGCCCGCCCGGCCGGAGAAGGCGCGCCACCTCCGGCACCGTCCGGTACGGGTCGGCGAAGCTCATCGCCCCGTGGTCGCAGAACACCACGTCGAAGCTGGCGGCCGGGAGCGGCACCGCCTCGGCGCTGGCATGGACGAGCGGGAAGTCGACGCCTGCCTCGGCCATCAGCCGGCGGGCGTGCTCGAGCTGACGTCGCGACAGGTCCAGCCCAACCGGGTGGGCGCCCAACCTGGCCAGCGCGATCGACCATTGAGCGGCGCCGCAACCGAACTCCAGGATGTCGCGACCAATAAAGTCGCCGAGGACGCGCAACTCGGATTCAGGGATCCGGGCCGTCCCCCAGGCGAGCCCGCCGCTTTCGGCCAGGTCCTCACCGTGGCGGGCCTGGTATTCATCGCTGTAGTCATCCCACATCGCCCGGTTGCGGGCGGCGTGCTCGGCCGGGGCGCCGGGGTCGCTCGCGGCGCCGGATTCGCTCGGCATGACAGGTCATGCTAAGCCAGACCGCTCGAGAGGACCGGCAGGCCGTCCAACAGGGTCAGCCTAGGCCGCGCGACCAGCAGCCGTCGTAGGAAACGAAGCGTTTTGTGAGACAAACCGTGGTGCACTCGTCGTGAGATAGATGGGAGAAGCCCAGGTCAGATCGTCGCCACATGACACGGAAGGTGACAACCTACACGGTTTGTAGGTTCTCAAGTGGGATGTTCTCCAGAATCCGTATGTCTCATGAGACATGGGAATTCGTCTGATCTGAGCATGGATCGGTGCGTTGTCGCCGGGATGGGCGTCAGCTGGTTCGGTGCGTATTGAGGGCAATGATGTCGCCGTGCTGGCCGAGTTCTTGACGCAGCAGGGTGTTGTCGTGGTGGAGTGCGGCAATCACGGTGGCCGCGGCATCGAGTTGCTGTGCCAACTTGGTGCATTCTCGGGTTTTGGCGGCGAGGTCGGCTCGTATGACGGTGAGTTCGTCGTTCTTGCGGGCTTCGCGGGGCGTGAAGCTGTCGCAGGCCGCGACTCGGGTGTCCCAGTCGGCCATGATCTGGGTGGCCCGGTTCATGGTGGCGCGGCTGACGTCGGCTTCTTTCCAGAGGTTGTCCTTGATCAGCCGTCCGTCGGTGCGTTGCGGGCACCCGGCCAGCAGTCGATCCATGGCGTCGCGCAGGCGTTTGGCGGTGCGGTCAGACAATGCGTGGTCAGACTGAGGTTCGGTGGCAGTATCGGGGCTGTTGGTCACTGCGGCTCCTCGGGGGCTTTGCTCAAGACGGCGTCGACCTCGCCAAGTTCGCGTTGCAGGACGTCTTTGCGGCAGGTCGGCAGGGTTGGCGTGTTGATGAGGGTGAGCAGGGTTCGTCGCTGTGTCGCCCAGATGGGTAGGTGTTCGGGGCCGATGACGCTGTTGACGCAGCGGTCGGGTCGGCATCGGTCTTGGAGTGGTCCTTTGTGGCCTTCGGGGATGACGGTGCTGTCCAGGCAGGCGGCGCCGACCGGGTTGTTTTCGTCCATGGCGCAGTGGTTGAGGGTGCCGAACCGGATGGACAGGCGAGCTTTGCGGAGCATGGTTCGTTCGACAGTTGCGTCGCCACCGCGTGCTTGGACTGCGTGCTGGATGTCGGTGAAGGTCTGGGCGATTCGGTCGGAGCCGGGGCCGTAGCCGATCGGTTCGCCGGCCTTGTGCGCGTGGTAGAGGTCCTCGATTCGGCGGAATCGGGCGGCGTCGATCGCGGATTCCAGGTGGTCGGCCCAGGAGTTGTCGGCGTTGGCGTAGCCCTGGGTCGATCGGTTGGCCAGTGCCCGGGAGGCGATGTGTTTGAGCTGGATGCCCAGCGCTATCTCGCTGCCGGGGAATTGGTCGGTCAGCATCGCCATGGTCCGCCGGAACATGTGGGGTCGGGTTTTGCCTGCCGGGATCGGCTGCAGGCCGGTTAGCCTCGATTTTTCGCGCAATGCCCCGGGTGGAGTGTGTTGATACGCGAAAGTGCCTGTCCTGCAAGGAATAATAGGACTTCTTAACGGTTCCATTAGCCTGGCTGGAAGGCACTTCGCAGGTGAAGAGTAGCGCAGCGGTTTCCCGAGTGAAAGTGTCCGCGGATGGTCATGGCGTCGTGTCTCACGCCGGGGTGGGGATGCTGCGGGAACTGGCGGATCTGTCCGGGCTGTCGGCGGGGGTCACCGCGGCGTTGGCCGACACCTATCGGGGCCCGTGGATCTACCCGCCGGGGGCGGTGTTCGCCGATCTCGCCGCGGCGGTCGCTGACGGCGCGACCTGCATCGACGGGGTCGGGCAGTTGTGCGGGGACCGTGAGCACGTGTTCGGTCCGGCCGCCTCGACGACCACGATGTGGCGGCTGGTCGACGAGCGGATCGACGCCGCGCACCTGCCGGCGATCCGGGCGGCGCGCTGCGATGCGCGGGCGGCGGCGTGGGCTGCCGGGGCTGCGCCGGCCGCTGGCAGGTGGCTGCACATCGACCTCGACGCCACCATCACCATCGACCATTCCGACAACAAGGAGAACGCGGCCGCGACCTGGAAGAAGACCTACGGTCACCACCCGCTGCTGGCGTTCCTGGACCGCCCCGAGGTCGCCGGCGGCGAAGCGCTGGCCGGGCTGCTGCGAGCGGGCAACGCCGGCAGCAACACCGCCGCCGATCACATCACCGTGTTGGGCTGGGCGCTGGAATCGCTGCCGGCCGCCTACCGACCCGACCCGCACGATCCCACCGCCCACAAGATCCTGGTGCGGTCGGATTCCGCCGGTGCCACGCACAAGTTCGCCGCCGAATGCCGCAGGCAAGGGGTGGGGTTCTCGTTCGGGTTCGCCGTCGACGCCCGCGTGCGCGACGCGGTCGACACCCTCAACCTCGCCGAGGCCTGGTATCCGGCGATCGACTCCAGCGGCGCGATCCGCGACGGCGCCTGGGTCGCCGAGGCCACCGGCCTGGTCGAGATGAGCAGCTGGCCCGAGGGCACCCGGCTGATCCTGCGCAGGGAACGCCCCCACCCCGGCGCGCAGCTGCGGTTCACCGACGCCGACGGGATGCGGGTCACCGCCTTCATCACCGACACACCCAACGGCGTCGTCGACGGGCAACTCGCCGGCCTGGAGCTGCGGCATCGCCAACACGCCCGCGTCGAGGACCGCATCCGCGAGGCCAAAACCACCGGGCTGCGCAACCTGCCCTGCCACGGCTTCGATGCCAACGCTGCCTGGCTCGAAATCATCCTCACCGCAACCGATCTCGTGGCCTGGACCAAACTCATCGGCTTCGCCGACCAGCCCGACATCGCCGGCTGCGAGATCGACACCTTCCGCTACCGCGTCCTGCACGTCGCCGCCCGCATCACCCGCGCCGCCCGACGCACCCACCTGCGCATCGACGCCACATGGCGCTGGGCCCACGCCATCGCCACCGCATGGCAGCGCCTGCGCACCGCCTTCGGTTGACCACCGCACCACCCGTCCACCACGACCCGAAAGACCCACCGGCCCTGGAAAGCCCGCCACACCGAGCGACACCGGCCAAACCGTCACACCCACCCACCGAAACCGCGCCCGAACAGCCCCAGCCGACCCCGAACCGCACTCCGACCAATTCGCACGCAAAATCGAGGTTAGGGCTGTGGTCGTGTTGATGTGGTTGATGAAGGCGTCGAGCATCTGATGGCTGCGGGAGACGTCGGCGGATTTGCGCTGCAGAGGCGGGAAGAGCTGGTCGTGGTGTTCTGATAGCTGCTCGGCGACGGCGACGGCGATGGCCTCGGCGACCGGTTCGGTGATCCACCAGTGTTTGACCGGCAGGTTCGGGTCGTGTTTGCCCTTGGTGGATTTGATGGCGGGGGTGCCGTAGTAGTCGACGATCGACCCGGCTGCGATCTCGTGGACTTCGGAGTCACGCATCAGTGAGAGCCCGACGACCAGGGTGTAGCAGGCATTGCGCAGCATGCGCAGTTCCAGTCCGATTGCGCGTGGTGCCAGTCCAGGGTGCCAGGCAGCGTGTGTGCCTGCGTGGTGCTCGATCTGGGTGAGGTCATCGATGACACCGGTTGTGGTGGGGTGCCCGGCGGCGACCGCGTGCTCGACGCGGGCGATGCGGTGAAGGTTCGCCGTCCGTTTTCGGCCGAAAAGTGTTGCTGCGCAGGTGGTTTTCCAGCCGAGCATCAACGTCAGCAGGTTCCAGTTCACCTCGCCGTGGCCGTGGCCGTGGCCGTCGGCGTGGACAGGGATGGGATTGGTGGTATCAGCGAGCCAACGGTCCAGGCGGGTGTCGCGGTCGGCTGTCATGGCCGTCGTTTGGGCGAGTAGGTCGCGGTAGCGCAGTTGGGCGCGCAGGATGTCCGGGGCGAAGGTGTGGACGTAGGTCCATGCCGCGCGAATCAGCGGGAACCACTGCTCGGGCGGGATCACCGGAGTGGAGACGACCGCCGCCGTCGAGGTTTGTGCCGCCGCGCGGGCGCTCGTGCCTGCCCATGGGTCGCTGCGAAGTCCTCGGCTGGTGAGCGCCGGGCCGTATTGGTGCAGCATCTTGAACGTTTCGATGTAGTGCCTGATGGTGCTACTCGACCGCTGCTCACGCAGGCCGCGGATAAGGCGGCGTAAATCGCTGTCGTGCCAGGCACTCGGGTGCGGCGGCAACCCAGTCGCTTCGGCGAACCTGCTCAGCTGCCGGAGGTGGCTGAGCTCGCCGATCACGGTGGTCGGGTGCGCGGGAGCGGGTTTCAGCGACATTCCGGCGGATGTGACCGCCGGGTGGCGAGGATTGAGCATGATCATGCTGACCTCGCGGGCCAGCAGATTCCATGACGGCTCGGCCAGTTCGCGGGAGAACACCAGCGTCCAAGCGCATGCGGGCAGGCGAGCCGGTCGCCGGAGGACGCCGTTGAGGTTCCACTGCTCTCATAGTGTTGTGCTGATTTCGCTGGCACAACCCTGTTCTACCAGTTCCACCTATTGGCGAAGCGAGCACAGCGGGGATCATCGAAAGTGTTGTGCTGCAGCAATTCTCGTGATAGATGGGTGGATCGCTTGACAGGAAATCCGAAGATCACGGGCTCTTGTGACATATCCGTGGGTGACGAATTGGCTTGAGTTTCGCAGTTTGACGCCTGTGACACCTGTGATTTCTGGGGCTGTTGTGGCGTTGTCCGGCGTGTCGCCGTGATCCGGTGGCAAGCATGACGAAGCATCGGCGGTTGTGAAAAGTCAACCCCGAGATGGAGTTCCGCCGATGCTTCCGGGCCTGACCCTACCCGCATCGTGGCGTTCGCTGTTGGACCTGTTTCGGCCCGCGTTTCGCCGCGGATCGACGTTCGCGTTGTTCACGCTGCTGGCTACCGGGCTGGCGGCGCGGACCACCCGGCGCACGGTGGTGGGGATGCTCGCCGGAGCGGGCATGGCTGCGGCGGTGTCGTTCCACTCGGCGTGCCGGTTCTTCTCCCACCACGCCTGGGACGTCGACCCGATCGGGCTGGTGCTGGCCCGGCTGATCGTGGATCGGCTGCTGCCCGATGGGGCACCGATCACGGTGGTCGTCGACGACACCCTATTCCGCCGCTGGGGGCCCAAGGTGCACGCCGCGTACTGGACCCACGACGGCTCCGCCCAGGACCCCAACGCGCTGGGCCGCGGCAACCGGTGGGTGATCGTCGGCATCGTCGTCACGCTGCGGTTCTGTACCCGCCCGGTGTGCCTGCCGGTGTTGTTGCGGTTGTGGCGGGGCAAGGGCACCGCCTCCCCGGTGGCGCTGGCAGGGCAGATGATTTCACTTCTGGCCCAAGCATTTCCGAACCGCCGCTTGCACGCCGTCGGGGACGCCGCCTACCACGGCAAGGCCCTGCTGGTCGAGCACACCACGATCACCACCCGGCTGCCGGTCAACGCCGCGCTCTACGCGCCCGCCCCGCCGCACACCGGCCGACGCGGCCGACCCCGGCTCAAGGGAAACCGGCTCGGCCACCCCGCCGACCTCGCCGCACACGCCGACTGGCGACCGGTCACCCTGACCCGCTACGGCCACACCAACACCGTCGAGATCGCCCTGTGCGACACGATCTGGTACGGCGCGTTCGGCAACACCGCAGGCCGCACCGTCCTGGTCCGCGACCCCGCCGCCGACAGGGTCCTGGCGATCTTCACCACCGACACCGACAGCGACGCGCAGACCATCGTGGAACGCTACACCCACCGCTGGCCGATAGAGACCGCCATCGCCGCCGGCAAACAACTACTCGGCATCGGCCAAGCCCGCAACCGACTGCGGCGCGCGGTGGAACGCACCGTGCCGCTTGGCTTCTGCGTCTACAGCCTGGTCATCGTCTGGTACGCGCTGCACGGATACCACCGAGACGACCTCGCCGCACGCCGCGAGGTCCAGCCCTGGTACCCCCACAAAGACGAGCCCGCCTTCGAAGACATGCTCGCCAAACTCCGCAAAACCCTGGTCGCATCCCGAATTACGGGCGTTGCCGCAGCTCAGCCCGATCCACACAAATACCGCGACTACGAACTGGCCTGCGCGGCAGCCGCCGCGTAACTGCGAAACTCAAGAATTGGCACTGTCCCGCGTATTCCACTGTGGCGGAGGTTGTCGGGGCCGCGCTGCCTACGGGCGCACCCCTCGCGCGTCAAGGGCGCTTCGCGTCGCTTCGCGATGGCCTTCGGCCACCCTTGACCCGCGAGCCTCTGTGCGCCCTGATGGCAGGCAGAGGGGCAGGTCAGAGACCTGCCCGGCGCATTCGCGCGGCCCCGACGGAAGGTGTCTATGGGGCCATCACCCGACCCACGGAAACGTCAGTAGAGCCAGATCACGACACGATAACGATCTGATCAAATCGCAGTGCAGCAGCTATATCGGAGCAACATAACCGAGCGGAGACATGCCCGGATCACACAAATCCCCAGGTCAGCCGCCTGCACCCGCCGCGAGAGATTGCCCCGAATCAGCTACGCGGAAATCCGCGTTAGATGCTGATTGTTCAGTGCTTGAACACGTCCTGGACTTTGGTCCCTGCCTGTTTAGTGTTGGCTGTGGCCTGATCGACGCGTCACTCGCTGCGCAAGCGGGTGTTGCCGGTGGCGCGTCCGGACCACTTCTTGGTGGCGGCTTTGGTGGCTTCGGCCTTGTGCGCCAGCTCCTTACCGATGCTCATCACGATTTGTTTCGGTTTCGGAAAGCGCAGAGCGCGACTGCGGGCTGGCAGAGTCGACCGCGTCGAAGTACGCGCTGTCAGTTGGCTGTCGACGGCGCGACCAGCGGCCGAGCCAGGGAATCCCGGTGCGACGGGTCGTGGCCACCGCGGCGTTCACCGGTACGCGGGTGGCGTCGTCGACCTGTTGGTGTTCGAGCAGGGTGTCGCGGTCACGGCTGAGAAACGCCGTTTCGCGTTGGGACTTCGCGAGGTCGCGTCGGGCGTCTCGCCCGCGTCCCGCAGTGCGTCGAGCACCGGCCAGCAGCACGCTCAATCCCAGCATCGCCACCGCGCCTATCACGATCCCGAAAAGGAACAACGTGCCCGTCGACCCGGTGACGTGATACCCGAACACCGAGAAGTTCTCGGTCAACGGATGCGTGGGCCCCGTATTGCCCAGCACACCCATGAGCGCGACAATCACGGCGACGAGCAGAATGATCAATCCGACGATGACAAGCATCACGACTCCCTGATCCGGTCGAAGACCTCCATCCCTAGCCTATGCCGACCAGCTGTTACCAGTGTTGACATGTATTATTAACGCCCGACGTGGGATGCATTGACGTGCGTGGAAGCGGAGGTGCTGCTCCGATGACCAACAACCGACTGCAGGCTCGCGGGATCGGTGTGTGTTCCGTGCCGCGAGGGAATCGATCACCGAGGGCAGCCAGCATCCCCGTTAGCCTGTCACGTTCGCGACAACCGAACCGCGATTCGCGTTCAATCCGTCTGCTTGAGCGGTTTGGCTGACGTTTGGTGTACCTCGCCCGGGGCTGACCTGTACTGCGCCATCTGCCAATCTGGCAGTTCGATTTGACGATGAGGCTCCAGGCGAACGCGTCGGCCCTTCGGTGATTTGCCTCCGCGCGGGCAGGTGCCGGGTTGTCGTGTGCCGACCGCTCCTTCATCACTGAGGACGCTAATGCATGCCCGGAGGTAGTGCTCTGCGGGACGCCCGGCTAGGCATAGGAGACCGACAGTTCGGTCAGGGCGCTGCGGGCGTTGCAACTTACCAACGATCGAGTCAGGTGGTGCTGCTGCTGTTGACCCTGACGGCGTTCGGCAACGGGTTGTTCGAGGAGCTGCTGTGGCGCGGCGTGTACCTGCGGTTCTTCGTTGACCTCCCGTGCTATCGGGTGGTGTGGCCCAGCCTCTGGTTCGGCCTGTGGCACGTCGCGCCGGTGATGTCGCGGCACGGCCCGGTCCTGGCCTACGTCCTCGGCGCCATGTTTCTCGGCCTCTACCTGGCGTTCATCGCCAGGCGGACCGGCGGCGTGTTCTGGCCGATCGTGGCACACACCTGCGGCGCGTTGGTGGCGATCGCATGACTGCGATGCGAGGTTTCGTGCGGTCGTTACGGCGAACCAGCGAAGGACACTTTGCAGACGGATGAATGATGTTGACCGCCTTGTCGAGAAGTGGGGTCATGAACCCGGTTGCGCTCGAAGCACGCTGCACGCCATCCTACGGGCGCGAGTCGGATTAAGGGTCGAGGTCCTGCGCTCACGCGGGGACCGGTTTGGGATGGGGATGGCCGTGTTAAGTGGTACTTCCGGTCGGAAGTGCGTGGCCTGGGGTGGTTGCCGCTCGGCGGGGCGCTGGTGGTGTCGAATCACTCGGGCGGCCTTCTTCAGGTAGATGGGCCGGTGTTCGCTGTCGACTTCTATGACAAGTTGGGTTACGACCGGCCGATTTACTTCCTTACCCATGACGTCGTGTTTCACGGCCCGATCGCTCAGTTGTTGCCGCGTATCGACGTCATCCATGCCAGCCGCGGCGGCGCTGCGGGCCGGGGCCGTGGTCATGGTCTTTCCGGGCGGCGACTACGACGTCTACCGGCCGACCTCGTCTGCGAACGTCATCGACTTCGAGGGCCGCACCGGCTACGTCCGGACGGCGATCGCCGCCGGCGTTCCGATCGTGCCTGCGGTGTCCATCGGCGGGCAGGAGACCCAGTTCTTCCTGTCTCGCGGTATCGAGTTGGCGCACGCACTTCGGTTAGACAACCTCGAGCACCGGTTTTTCCGGCTCTTGTGACACATCCGTGGGTGACGAATTGGCACTGTCCCGCGTATTCCACTGTGGCGGAGGTTGTCGGGGCCGCGCTGCCTACGGGCGCACCCCTCGCGCGTCAAGGGCGCTTCGCGTCGCTTCGCGATGGCCTTCGGCCACCCTTGACCCGAGAGCCTCTGTGCGCCCTGATGGCAGGCAGAGGGGCAGGTCAGAGACCTGCCCGGCGCATTCGCGCGGCCCCGACGGAAGGTGTCTACGGGGCCATCACCCGACCCACGGAAACGTCAGTAGAGCCGTTTTTCCGGACGAATATTTGGCTCCCCTGACACTTCCGTGGGTGGGTTTTTGGTGTAGGTAGGCGCACGTCGTTGTCGCTTAAGGTTTCTGGCTGAGTAAAGGTCAGGAACCGAAGGAGCGGGCAACGACGTGCGCAATGTGAGGTTATTCCGTGCGTTGCTGGGTGTCGACAAGCGGACGGTGATCGAGGACATCGAGTTCGTCGAGGAGGATGACGGCGCCGAGCTGGTGGTGGCACAGGTGCGCCCATGCAGCGGGGTGTCGCGCCGCTGTGGCCGCTGTGGCCGCAAGGCGCCCTGGTATGACCGGGGTGAGGGTCCGCGCCGGTGGCGGGGGCTGGATTGGGGCACGGTGCAGGTGGTGCTGGAGGCCGAGGCGCCCCGGGTGAACTGCCCCGCCCACGGGCCCACGGTGGTGGCGGTGCCGTGGGCGCGCCACCACGCTGGACATACCTACGCCTTTGATGACACGGTGGCCTGGCTGGCGGTGGCCTGTTCGAAAACAGCGGTGTGCGAACTGATGCGCATCGCCTGGCGCACCGTCGGGGCGATCGTGGCCCGGGTCTGGGCCGACTCCGAAAAGACGGTTGATCGGTTCGCGAACCTACGCCGGATCGGCATCGACGAGATTTCCTATAAGCGCCACCACAAGTACCTCACGGTGGTGGTCGACCACGACAACGGGCATCTGATCTGGGCCGCCCCGGGACGCGACACCGCCACCTTGCGCCGCTTCTTCGACGCTCTCGGCGCCGAACGGGCCGCGCAGATCACCCATGTGTCTGCCGATGCCGCCGACTGGATCGCCGACGTCGTGGCCGAACGCTGCCCCAACGCCATCCGCTGCGCCGATCCCTTTCACGTAGTGGCTTGGGCCACCGAGGCGCTCGATACCGAGCGGCGCCGGGCCTGGAACGACGCGCGGGCGCTGGCCCGCACCGAGACCAAATGGGGCCGTGGCCGGCCCGCCAAGAACGCCCCGCCCCGTCCAGGACATGAGCGGGCCCGCAAGCTCAAAGGCGCCCGCTATGCGCTGTGGAAAACCCCGAAGACCTCACCGAACGCCAAACCGAAAAGCTGGCTTGGATCGCCAAAACCGACCCCCGCCTACATCGCGCCTACTTGCTCAAAGAAGGCCTCCGACACGTGTTTTCGGTCAAAGGCGAAGAAGGCAAGCAGGCCCTGGACCGCTGGATCTCCTGGGCACGGCGCTGCCGGATCCCGGTGTTCGTCGAACTGGCCCGACGCATCATCAAACACCGCGAGGCCATCGACGCCGCCCTCGACCACGGCCTCTCCCAGGGACTGATCGAATCCACCAACACCAAGATCCGGCTGCTGACCCGCGTCGCGTTCGGCTTCCACAACCCCGCCGCGCTGATCGCCCTGGCCATGCTCGCCCTCGGCGGCCACCGCCCCGCACTACCCGGCCGCCGCTAACACCCCACCAAAAGACGCCCCCGGGTATCCCATCCCGATCGTCGCCGATCCTGCGCCACCGCGCTCGTCGGTGTCCATGTCGTTCCGCCTCGCTGCGCTCGGGGGCTCCACATGGACACCTCCCCACGCGGGCGGCGCCAACGAGCAACTATCGGGAAAAGGAGAAACCATCCAACCTTTGCCGGCTGCCTACCATCAACCAGCCGTGCCCCACGGATACGTCAGGAGGGCCGAATATTTTGCCGGTTGCGTTCGGGTTCCCGTTCGGGCTGAGCGTCTTTGTGCCGGTTAACATGCCGCTGCCCACCAAGATTGTCACCCGGGTGCTCAAGCCGATCGACATCGTCGCGCAGTTCGGTGAGGATCCCGACGTTGATGAGGTCGACGCGCACGTGCGCTGCGTGATGCAGAAAGGGCTCAACGAGCTCGCCACCACGCGCCGCTGTCCGATAATCGGCTGACCGCAATCGCCGCCCCGGCGGCACCACGCCCACAAACTGGCGGAGGAAGTCGAGTGGCTACTTCACTAGACGGGTCGTTGTGCAACCAGTTCGGGGATCATGCCGGCACGCGGGTTCCGCTCTCCGGTTACGTCGTGGTGTACGTCCGCCGGTCGGAGCGAACTGCCCCACTACGCCAGCGCTGAGCTGGTGCACCGTGTGTTCGGACAAATCACAGCACGGCCATTGCAGCAGTCAGGAAACGTAGGTTCGTCACGCACGGCCGAGCGGTTTAGGCTTGGTAATCTCAACGGCATCGGGGCCGGATCAAATCCGGAATGGGGAATCGTTCACCTGCGTCTCTGCCAGTAGCACGTGGCGTTACGAACGGGGAGTCGAGTGCATACCAGGCGAATTGCATGACGTATTGCATCGGCGTCATGTTGGACGAGGGAATGATTTTCGCCTCGGACTCCCGTACGAATGCGGGCGTGGACAACTTCGCCAAGTTCTGCAAGATGACAGTATTCGAGCGCGCTGGCGACCGCGTTATTGTGCTGCTGAGTTCGGGAAACCTGGCCGGAACTCAGGCTGTCGTCAGCGTCTTGACGCAGCGTTGTGCCGACGGCGCCTCTGCGGCTAATCTTTTGGGTGCCCGGACCATGTTCGACGTTGTGAGTCTGGTCGCGGATGCGATGCGTGATATCGAGAAGCGCGACGCTGGGTACTTGGCCGAGAACAACATTCGCTTCAACGCGTCGTTCATCGTCGGTGGGCAGATCCGGGGCGAGCCGATCCGGCTGTTCCGGATCTATGCTGAGGGCAATTTCATCGAAGCCGGGATCGACACGCCCTTCTTTCAGACCGGTGAAACCAAGTACGGAAAGCCCATCCTCGACCGCGTGCTGACGCAACACACGCCCCTTGCAGATGCCACGAAATGTGTTCTGGTGTCGTTCGATTCGACCATGCGCAGCAATCTATCGGTGGGTATGCCGATCGACCTGATCTGCTACGAAAGAGACAGCCTCGAAGTGCAGTGGCGGCGGCGATTCGACGAGGGGGACCCCTATTTCACCACCCTCAGTCAACAGTGGGGCGAAGGTGTGCGGCAGGTGTTCCGCGATTTACCCGACTTACGCTGGTGACGGGTCGTCACGACGATGGATCGTGTCATCATCACCTGTGAACACGGCGGCAACCAGATCCCGACGTCCTATCGGCGGCTATTTCGAGAAAGTAAGGCGCTGCTGGATTCCCACCGCGGTTACGACCCCGGTTCGCTAACCATGGCGACGGCACTCGCCGATGCCTGCCGGGCGCCGCTGGTGGCGTCGACTACCAGCCGTCTGCTGATCGACCTCAATCGCTCGATCGGTCACCCACAACTCTTTTCGGCCGCGACACGCGGCACCCCGACAGCGACCCGGGCGCAGATCGTCGAACGCCATTACCAGCCCTACCGCGCGCAGGTTGAGCGTCTCGTCGGGCAAGCGGTGTCGCGCGGGCACCGCGTGATCCACATCTCGTCACACAGCTTCACCCCGGAGCTAGACGGCAAGGTGCGCAGCGCCGACGTAGGTTTGCTCTACCACCCCGGCCGGCGCGGGGAGGCCGAGATGTGCGCCCGCTGGAAGGAATCGCTCGCCGCATCCGCTCCGGAACTCCGCGTACGCCGCAATTACCCCTATGCCGGCAAAGGAGACGGGTTGACATCGCACCTGCGGCTGCGCTTCGCGCAGCGCGATTACGTCGGAATCGAACTGGAAATCAACCAGGCCATCGTCTTGGCCGCGGGCCGGCATTGGGCAGCGTTGCGGCGCGTGCTAATCGACTCGTTAGGCACCGCATGTGCCAGGTGAGCGCGCCATGAATAACGGCGTGCACCAAATAACACAAGTGAGAACACTTTTCACCACCCGCACCGGCAGCCATGCGCGACCTCACCTGGGCGACAGAGGGAACAACTGATGCAAATCCACGTCGGCTTCGAGATGATCTACGACTGTCCACAGCCCACCGCGATGATCTTCAACCTCAACGTCCACTTCACCCGAGTGTCTGATCTTGTCGGCCGTGACGAGCTGGTATTCGACCCGCCGGTCCCGATGGCGGCCTATCGCGACGGCTTCGGCAACTGGTGCACCCGCATCGTTGCACCCGCGGGCCGCACCCGCGTCATGGCCAATGCCATCGTCAACGACACTGGACTGCCCGACGTCATCGTCCCGGAGGCACAACAGATCCCGGTACCAGACCTGCCCGAGGACACGCTGGTCTTCCTACTCGGGAGCCGGTATTGCGAAACCGATCGGCTGTCTGAGACGGCGTGGAATCTCTTCGGGCAGGCACCGACGGGATGGGGCCGAGTTCAGGCAATCTGCGACTTCGTGCACCGACATGTCACGTTCGGCTATCAGCATGCGCGCAAGACCCGCACGGCGCTGGAGGCTTTCACCGACCGAGTCGGGGTCTGCCGTGATTTCACCCACCTTGCTGTTGCTTTCTGTCGCTGCATGAACATTCCCGCGCGCTACTGCACCGGGTATCTCGGTGACATCGGTGTGCCACCGGTGGACGAACCGATGGATTTCTCTGCCTGGTTTGAGGTGTTCCTCGGCGGGCGATGGCATACCTTCGACGCGCGGCACAACACGCCGCGCATCGGCAGGGTGCTGATCGCGCGTGGCCGCGACGCTGCTGACGTGGCGCTGAGCAATACCTTCGGCCCCTCCACATTGACCAGCTTCAGGGTTTGGACCGACGAAGTGCCCGCCGGTTAAGTCAAGCAGCGCTGCGCGGGCGGCAGGCATCGCCGCCGACCGGTGAGGGCGCGAACTCGTAACGGCCAACGTCGATACCTCTTCACCTGTGAGGCAAGAAATTTGAGCAGCCAGCAAGGCTGCTTGTCTCGAGGCGCTGTAAACGCTCCTGCCGTCAAGTGCTCGGATTTGGACGCTAGCGATTGTCCCTCATCGTGAGCAAGACAGCTTCGCTGATCCGCGCAGAGTGTTTGGCCACTGTCGCCGGTCAATTGAGTTGTCGCACAGAGGCTGCTCTCCGTGCGGTGCGACAGATAGATCCAACCTCGATGGTTTCCGGCTAGTCATTCTGGCACGACACGCATGATCCGCGGGGGCCGGCTCGGTGGTGGCAGCCGCCATCAGTGACGGCTGATAGCGACACGTCCTCTACGGTCCCGCGGCTGTGACTACCCGAACGCATCAGAGGGGACCATCGGCGTCGTCCTGCTTTGTGACCTTCGCCCTTAGTGGCTGACCGCCGGGGGTGATTAGCGCGGATTTCCGCGTAGCTGATTCGGGGCAATCTCTCGCGGCGGGTGCAGGCGGCTGACCTGGGGATTTGTGTGATCCGGGCATGTCTCCGCTCGGTTATGTTGCTCCGATATAGCTGCTGCACTGCGATTTGATCAGATCGTTATCGTGTCGTGATCTTCGGATTTCCTGTCAAGCGATCCACCCATCTATCACGAGAATTGCTGCAGCACAACACTTTCGATGATCCCCGCTGTGCTCGCTTCGCCAATAGGTGGAACTGGTAGAACAGGGTTGTGCCAGCGAAATCAGCACAACACGATGAGGCGTCGGCGTTCACCGCGCCGGAGCAGGTGAACCACCGCCGCTACGAGGCGCTGCGCGCGTTCTTCGTCGACGGGCTGTCCCACGCCGAGGCCGGGGACCGGTTCGGTTACACCCGGTGGGCGATGATCAACCTGGTGCGCGACTACCGCAACGGGAAGCTGACGCTGTTCGCCCCGCCCCGCAAACCGGGCCGGGTGCCGGGGTCGGCGCCGGCCAAGGACCGCGTGCGCGGGCGGGTGATCGAGCTGCGCCGGGAAGGGTTGTCCACCTACGAGATCTCCGCCCGGCTGGCCGCCGAACACACCCCGCTCAACCGCACCAGCGTGGGCGAGATCCTCGCCGAGGAAGGCTTCGGTCGGCTGCTGCGCCACCCGCAGCCGGCCGCGAGCACCAGCCCGGCCACGCACGGCCGCGACACCCGGCTGCCCCGGACCGCGCGGATCGACTTCCAATCCTGGCCCACCACCACCGAAACCGGCAAGGCCGGATTACTGCTGCTAGTGCCCGACCTGGTCGCACTCGGGCTGCCCGAGCTGGTGCGCCGCGCCGGCTACCCAGGCACCCGGCTGGTGCCCGCGACCTCGTGGCTGCTGTCGCTGCTGGCGCTCAAGCTCACCCGCACCCGCCGGGTCTCCCACGTCGACGACCTGCTGATCTCCGACCCCGCCGCCGCGTTGTTCGCCGGGCTGGCGGTACTGCCGAAGAAGTCCGCGCTCACCGAGTACTCCTACCGCACCGAACACGACCACCAGCGCCGCTTTTTGGCCGCCCTCGACGCCCGGATGATCGAGCGCGGGCTGGCCACCGCCGACAACGCGATCTTCGACCTGGACTTCCACGCCGTCATGCACTGGGGCGACGACCCCGCCCTGGAGAAGCACTACGTGCCCACCCGCTCCCAACGCGCCCGCTCCGTGCTCACCTTCTTCGCCCAGGACAGCGGCACCCACAACCTCATCTACGCCAACGCCGACATCACCAAATCCACCCAGGCCCGCGAGGTGATCGCGTTCTGCGACCACTGGAAAACCGCCTCCGGCACCGACCCGGCCATGCTGATCATGGATCAGAAGGTCACCACCCACACCGTGCTCGGCGAACTCGACAACCGCGGCGTCACCTTCCTCACCCTGCGCATGCGCTCACCCACCCTGATGAAACACATCGACGCCCTCACCGACACCGACTTCGCCACCGTCACCCTGGACCGGCCCGGAAAGTTCAACCGGCCAAAAGTCCACGACGCCACCGGAATCCGACTGACCGGCTACCCCGGCACCGTGCGTCAACTCATCGTCACCGGGCTCGGCCGCGACGCCCCGACCGTGATCATCACCAACGACCACGACCTGCCGGCCAAGACCCTGATCACTCACTACGCGCGGCGCATGACCATCGAACAACGCCTCGCCGAGATCATCCAGGCCTTCCACGCCGACGCGCTGTCCTCGGCGGTCAACCTCAACGTCGACCTCGACATCATGCTCTGCGTGCTCGCCCAAGCCCTCATCGCCGCGCTCCGCGCCCGCCTACCCGGCTACGCCACCGTCACCCCCGACGTGCTGCAACGCCGCTTCCTCGAAACCCCCGGCACCATCACCACCAGCGCCGACACCATCACCGTCCGCCTCGACCGCCGCGCCTACAGCCCCGTCCTCCGCAAAGCCGACCTCCCCCAAGACACCCCAGTCCCCTGGTGGGACAACCGAACCCTACGCTTCGAATTCAGCTGAAAAGTTGGCGCTCCTGACGTATCCGTGGGGCACGGCTGGTTGATGGTAGGCAGCCGGCAAAGGTTGGATGGTTTCTCCTTTTCCCGATAGTTGCTCGTGGCGCAGGATCGGCGACGATCGGGATGGGATACCCGGGGGCGTCTTTTGGTGGGGTGTTAGCGGCGGCCGGGTAGTGCGGGGCGGTGGCCGCCGAGGGCGAGCATGGCCAGGGCGATCAGCGCGGCGGGGTTGTGGAAGCCGAACGCGACGCGGGTCAGCAGCCGGATCTTGGTGTTGGTGGATTCGATCAGTCCCTGGGAGAGGCCGTGGTCGAGGGCGGCGTCGATGGCCTCGCGGTGTTTGATGATGCGTCGGGCCAGTTCGACGAACACCGGGATCCGGCAGCGCCGTGCCCAGGAGATCCAGCGGTCCAGGGCCTGCTTGCCTTCTTCGCCTTTGACCGAAAACACGTGTCGGAGGCCTTCTTTGAGCAAGTAGGCGCGATGTAGGCGGGGTCGGTTTTGGCGATCCAAGCCAGCTTTTCGGTTTTGGCGTTCGGTGAGGTCTTCGGGGTTTTCCACAGCGCATAGCGGGCGCCTTTGAGCTTGCGGGCCCGCTCATGTCCTGGACGGGGCGCAGGGCGTTCTTGGCGGGCCGGCCACGGCCCCATTTGGTCTCGGTGCGGGCCAGCGCCGCGCGTCGTTCCAGGCCCGGCGCCGCTCGCGGTATCGAGCGCCTCGGTGGCCCAAGCCACTACGTGAAAGGGATCGGCGCAGCGGATGGCGTTGGGGCAGCGTTCGGCCACGACGTCGGCGATCCAGTCGGCGGCATCGGCAGACACATGGGTGATCTGCGCGGCCCGTTCGGCGCCGAGAGCGTCGAAGAAGCGGCGCAAGGTGGCGGTGTCGCGTCCCGGGGCGGCCCAGATCAGATGCCCGTTGTCGTGGTCGACCACCACCGTGAGGTACTTGTGGTGGCGCTTATAGGAAATCTCGTCGATGCCGATCCGGCGTAGGTTCGCGAACCGATCAACCGTCTTTTCGGAGTCGGCCCAGACCCGGGCCACGATCGCCCCGACGGTGCGCCAGGCGATGCGCATCAGTTCGCACACCGCTGTTTTCGAACAGGCCACCGCCAGCCAGGCCACCGTGTCATCAAAGGCGTAGGTATGTCCAGCGTGGTGGCGCGCCCACGGCACCGCCACCACCGTGGGCCCGTGGGCGGGGCAGTTCACCCGGGGCGCCTCGGCCTCCAGCACCACCTGCACCGTGCCCCAATCCAGCCCCCGCCACCGGCGCGGACCCTCACCCCGGTCATACCAGGGCGCCTTGCGGCCACAGCGGCCACAGCGGCGCGACACCCCGCTGCATGGGCGCACCTGTGCCACCACCAGCTCGGCGCCGTCATCCTCCTCGACGAACTCGATGTCCTCGATCACCGTCCGCTTGTCGACACCCAGCAACGCACGGAATAACCTCACATTGCGCACGTCGTTGCCCGCTCCTTCGGTTCCTGACCTTTACTCAGCCAGAAACCTTAAGCGACAACGACATGCGCCTACCTACACCAAAAACCCACCCACGGAAGTGTCAGGGGAGCCAAATAATCACCGGATAGCGCGTTGACGTCGGGGGTTGACAGTGCTGGCTCGGCGCACAGATGGGCGTCATCACGGCGGTCAGAACGGTAGCCCGGCCAAGACCGTCGCGCCTACCGCGATGACGCCGACCGCCGCATCCACGCCTTTGCGGCCGTCGTAGGCCCAGTACACATCCTCCAGGTTCAGCAACAGCGCCAGTTCGTCGACGGCGAGCGCGGCCGCCGCCTCGTACGCGATCGCGACCGCAGGATGACGCCGTTGCCGCTCCGACCCGCGCAGCCCCACCGCCCCGACTCCGGCGAGTAACGCGATGCCGACGTTGTACTGATGGAAGTGGCGGCCTGAGCCCGGCGAACACGGTCGTGAACGCCGCCCACGCCATCGCCGCTGATTACTCGACCGGATCAAGCCATTCACCCACGCGTGGCGCAATCGAAACCATCGTGCTGCGTCCTGGGAGACCTCACACGTCCGTGGTCGCGGTGCTGCTGCCGGACCCGGCTCACTGGTCTCCCGGGCATCCGACCTGGCACCCTCGGGGTGGACGCCGAAGAAGACTTGAGCGGCTCCGTCCTCTCCTGCGCGGTCCTCTCCTGCGCGCCGATGAGTGACGGCCGGTCCCCACTCCGGCTTTCGGCGGGGTTGCCGATAACCGGGGCGTCGCGGAAGTATGAGGTCACTTCCGCCTGATAAGGGGGCACGGCAAATTGGTTGACACCGGGCATGGTGACGGGCCTGAACCCGACCTTGCCGGTCAGGGTCATCACCATCTGGTGGGTCAACCTCACAGCGAAGATGAAGGCCCGATCGCCGAAGCCGAACACCTTGCCGCTCAAATGCGTTCCGGCGAGCACCCGCTTGGCCCGCGGGGGCGGCGAATTAATCGAAGCTCTCCGTTCTACGTGGGGTTGGTGGCGTCGGCCGGGGTGGCCGTGACCTATGGAGCGGTGCGGGTCCTCGGGTCAATGTCCGGGGTGCTGGTGTTGATCGGTGTGGCGTTCTTTTTCGCGCTGGGACTCGAGCCCGCGGCATCGTGGCTGGTCAACCGGAAACTGCCCCGATGGCTCGCGGTCACCCTGGTGGTGCTGGTGACGTTCACCCTTGTCGCCGGGTCCGTGGCGGCGGCGATTCCCCCGCTTGCCGAACAGGCACGCCAATTCGTCGAGCAGGCACCGCACTACCTGCAGCAGGCTAAAGACCACTCCTCGGTGATCGGCCGGCTCAACGACCGCTTCCACCTCCACCAGCGGATCACAGACACGCTGAACGGCTCGGGCGGACCCGCATTTGCGGGACTTCTCAAAGCCGGATCAGCGGTGTTCGGCGCCCTGGCCCAACTCGGGGTGGTGGCTGTCTTAACCGTCTACTTCATCGTTGTGCGGCAAAGGCACCATTAACCGCATCCAACGGGGAAGGAACAGCACCGGCGCGGCGCCCAGGCCGGGGTGCCTGGCAGCGCTGACGCGGTCGGCTGATGCTCCTGCTTCACCGGAATGATTTCGCCTCAAGACCTGTGATCGCCGCGACGACCTCAAAGTCTGCATCGCGGTGAATGATGCTGGCGCCGTGGCGAATCGACAAAGCGGCAATCAGACAGTCATTGATACTTCGAATCGTCTGACCGGCGTGCCGGGCCGCCCGGTAGATCGCCGCAGCACTGCGGAAGTCGACTGCATCATCGATTTTCAGCGAGGGTAGCCCGTTCACCAGCCGCTCGAGCTTCGCGTGCTTGTCGTCGTCGACTGCGCCCGACAAGATCTCCATCGCGACGGGCTCGCACATGACGACCCGATCCGCTTCGGTTGACAGCAGCCGGCGCACCTCGATCGCGGCGGCCGACCCGGTCGCGCGAAGGTATTCGATCCAGGCCGACGTATCGATCAGGATCATCAGAATTCGCTGGGCCGCCCTCGCCGGATGTCGTCAAGGTCAGCGTCCCAACCGATGCCTTCCAGACTCAGAAGAAACTCGCGACTCAACGGGACTCCAACCAGACGCCGTAGGGCCAGGTCAACGGCCTGCTTTTTGGTGGCAACCCCGTATCTTCGCATCACCTGGGCGACGAGCTCGTCATCGATATCAATATTGGTCCGCGACATACACCCATCATACACATTGTATACACTAAAGTGTGCGAAGAACCGCGACGCCGGGGTTGTCGGGTGGGCCGACGAGGGTAGCCCCGTTTACCTGCTCTCCGACTTCCTGCCCTCCCTTTGAAACTCATCGGTACTTCCGGAGCAGATGAATCACATTGTGCCACAGTGTGATAACGATTATTACCGGTAATCTGCCGTATTCGAATCCGCTGTTTTCGGCAATGCGGCGATAGGTGTTGTAACCATCGAGCCCAGCTGTTCTGACCGTGGTTTGATGCCCGGGCGAGCGAGGGCAGGAGCGTCAGCTCAGGCCCAGGGAGGCCCGTAGGCGAGCCTGTGCCGGGTGCACCGGTGTCCTGCGGGAATGAGTCGAGCAGCCGGATCAGGTCGGGGCGCCGGGTGGGGTCGTCGGCGCATTCGCGCGGCGTGTGACCCGCTAGCGCGAGAATCGGCTCGTCGAGCCAGGCCGCCTCGTAGTTGCGGGCCATCTCGTCGAGGGCCGCAGCGATCGCCGGGTCGGAGGCCGGATCGAGGAACGTGGCCGGCGTCGCCGAGTTGCGCGTGGCGAGCCGCCCGACGGCCCGGACGTCGCCGGCGGGTTCGCGGGTCTGGCTCAGCACGCTCACCGACAGGTCCAGCGCGCGAATCGTGGCCAGGACACGCTCGAAGCGGGCCTCGCTGTTGGCGTGGACGTGCAGTTGGTCACCGCTGAGCTCGAGGTGTGCCCGGATCCGCTGCATGCCGTGGGTGACGACGTGTTCGAACCGCACCCGCGTGCCGTCCGGCTCGCCGTCGCCGCGGTCGTAGGCGTCGTCGAGCACCTCGGCCAGCCCGGCCGGGTCACCGACCCGCAGCGTCGCATTGCACATCACCAACGACTCACCCTCGGTGTTCTGCAGCACCGGCGGGGCGAATCGGCGGGACAGCAACGCAACGAGTTCAACAGGGTCCGGGTCGTCATCGAGCAGCGCAATCAGGTCGTCGCGCTCGCCGACCGCCACCGGCTCGATCCCGCCGAAGATCTGCATCGTCTCACCGGCCGGGACGACCCGGGCGAAGTACAGCTCGCCCACCTTCACCTGCCGGCTGCCGGCCCGCTCGCGCACCTCGTGAACGTCGCCGGTACGCACATCGCGCACCGTCATGCCCTCGCCGCGCCGAACGGACACCACCTCGTGCACCGAACGCTCCACGAGCAGCCACTGCCCGGCCAGCAACCGCTCGTCGGCAGGCAGCAACGAGCCGCGCACGGCAAGGAAGTCGGCGAACGCGCCGCCCTCGAACAGCACCGCGTCGCAGGAAAGAGGGTCCTGGACCGCCCGCTCGAGCGCGCCGGGGGAATCCCAGTCGCGCCCGCGCCTGCGCGGTCTCGAGGAGCAGTGGACCGAACGGGCCCTCGAGCAGGTCCGCCCCTGCTTTCTGGTAAAGCCACGCGGCCTGCTCCGCGAGCGGCAGCTGCTCGCGGTGCAGGTGGCACACCTTGTACTTGCGGCCCGAGCCGCACCAGCACGGGTGGTTGCGGCCCAGACCCGGACGCGGCGCCGGTGCGAAATGCTCGAGCAGCGCCACCAGTTCGTGCTCGGCCGTCGCCCCGGCCCGGCGCAGCAGACTCAGGCCGCGCTCGGCATCGCCGCGGTCGCTGGCGTAGCGGGCCAACGACATCAGCGTCACCGGCCACGACGGATCCAGCGATTCTGCGGCGGAGTAAGTCGCCTCGGCCTGCTCGAGGTCACCGAGGCGCTCGTAGGCCTTGGCCCGCAGCCAGCGCAGTGCCGGGCGCGCTACCCGCGGTGCCAGCGGCTCCAGCGACTCAGCAAACAACCCCAACGCGACGTCGCCACGATCCTGCCCAGTGTTCGTCTCGGCCAGCACGGCGGCCGCGACGACTGGCTCAGCCAGGAACTCCAGGGTCGCGCGCACCGTCGTGCGGTCGGGGTTGTGCTCCTGCTCGCCGTTGGACGGCGTCGGGTCCAACCGCGGTGCAAGTTGGGAGACGATGCCGGCGAGTTCTTGGTCGTCGCCGCTGTCCTGAGCAGTCGTCACGGCGTCAACCAGGTCGAGTGTCTGCTCGTAGAGCCGCACCGTTGCCAGCACAGCCAGCGCCTCGTCATCGTGGAGCTGGTAGCGCGCCTTGATCGTCTCGATCCGGCCCACCACGCGCCACGCGCCGAAATCGAAGCCGCCGCACGCAACCCAGTCGCCCTCACAGGCCAGCCCGGCCACCGAAAGCACATCGCCCAGCGGTGCCGCCGGCTCGCGGAACACGCCGTCGTCCCCGGCGCACACCGTCCAGACGGCAACGTCGAGCATCTCGGGCCGATCGGGACGCTCCTCGAGCAGGGCAGCCAGCGCCGCGCCGATGTCGCACGGCGTCAGCTCCGCGACCGCGGCGAGCTCGAACCCGTGCGCGGTGACGCGCAGCCCGACGAGATCACCGGCCGCCACGCCCAGCGCGGCAAACCGCCCGGGCGACAACAACAACGCTCCCTCGCCGTCGACAGCAGTCTCGGGCACGCCGCGTGCGGCGAGGAGGTCGCCGTCGAGGAACGGGGACACGTCCGCGATCGGCGAGCCGTCGGTGAGCCGCTGATAGGTCTCGCACTCGGTCAGCATCGACAGCGGTGCCAGATCGGGACCGAACGCGATGAGGTCGTGCTCGGCCTCCACCGCGCTGAGGCGGTGGGTGAAGATCCTCCCGCCCAGCAGAGCGGGAATCCAGGCCCACCGGTCGTCGGCCAGCGGCATGACCAGCTCGGCGTCCTGGTCAAGAACGTCGGCGAGCAGGCCGTCAGGATCGGGCCCCAGATCGATACCCTCCGCGTCGAGCACCCCCAGCAAGTCGTCCTCGGCCATCGGGCCGCGCACCGAAAGAACCTGCCGCACAGCAGCAACGATCGCCTCACCGGAAGTGCCAGACATTACCCAGACGCTACCGGCCCGCACGCAGCGATCCCGACAATCCACCCGGGTTCACGGCGCATGTGTGTTGGATATCCCTCTGGATTACGGCTATTGAGCCCCCCTCCCTGCGGGTGAGGCACTGGTTTCATTCACACCTTGCCGACATTGCCAATACCTGAGGTCGCATATTCAAACCCGATGGCCGTCTTGGGCGGCGGCGGGAGCGTGACCGCGGACAGCAACTGCTTGGACCAGTACATTCGCGCGCCGCACGGGCATCGGGTAATCGACATCCATTTCGGCCTGCTGCGGCGAGACGACGTGATGTGCGCGGTTGTGGGCCTATCACGTATCAGCAATTCAGGGGCGCTGCGCTGGCCCCTCCGTGGGGACGGAAAATGGTGGCGACCTCACCTGTGCCGATGGTCGACGCCGACTCTGGCGTGATACCGCGTGAAGGGTGCAGGCTTTCCAGGTGTGTGTTGCGGCCAACCCCGATCAGCCTGTGGTGCCGGTGAGCCTGCGTGTCAGCATGGTGGTGGAGGGCATGATCGTCATCCGCGGGGACCGTGGAGTGTTGCCTTCGAGCACGAGTGAGAGATTTCTGTTTTACCCCCGCCCTCCCCGTAACCCACACGCCTGCAATGAAACTGCAATGGGAATGCTGAGGTGATCGGCGATGGAAGTGATACATCCGCGGTGCGCGGGAATAGATATCTCAAAGAGGGACGCCAAAGTCTGCGTCCGGGTCCAAGGCTCTGGGAGCACACCGACATCGGCCACGGTGACGACGTGGGGTGCGATGTCGGGTCAGATCCTGGCGTTGCGTGAGCACCTGCTCGACCAAAGGGTCAACTGTGTGGTGATGGAAGCGACGGGCGATTATTGGAAGCCGTACTTCTACCTCCTCGAAGACACCCTGACGGTGATGCTGGTCAACGCCCACGACGCCCGCAACATGCCGGGCCGCAAGACCGATGTCTCCGATGCTGCCTGGCTGGCCGATTTGGGTGCGCACGGGTTGCTACGCGGATCGCTGGTGCCGCCCCAACCAATCCGGGAACTACGCGATCTCACCCGCGCCCGCACCACCCTGACCCGCGACCGCGCACGGCAGGTGCAGCGCATCGAGAAAGTCCTCGAGGACGCCGGCATCAAACTGTCCTCGGTCGCCACCGACATCATGGGAGTCTCGGGCAGGGCGATGCTGGAGGCCCTCATCGCGGGCCAGTCGGGGCCGGCGGCGATGGCAGATCTGGCCCAACGCCGGATGCGCTCGAAGATCCCGACCCTCACCGAGGCGCTGACCGGCCGGTTCACCCCCCACCACGGATACTTGATCAGGATGCACCTGAATCTGATCGACCAGTACGGGCAGGCGTTAGCCGACCTCGATGACAGGATCGGCGTGGCGGTGACACCTTTAGCGGCGGCCCGGGAACTGCTGACGAGCATCCCGGGCGTCTCAAGGATCGTCGCTGAGGTGCTGCTCGCCGAGACCGGCGCCGACATGAGCGTATTTGCCACCGCCGGGCATCTGGCGTCGTGGGCGGGCACCGCACCCGGATCCAACGAGTCCGCGGGCAAGGTGAAGTCGACCAAAACCCGGCACGGAAACCGGTATTTGAAAGGGGCCCTCGGGACTGCCGCGCTAGCCGCGTCCCGCTCGAAGGGAACCTACCTCTCAGCCAAATACCGGCGTATCGCCGCCCGTCGAGGTCCGATGAAAGCACTTGTTGCACTCGAACATTCCATCCTCGTGGCGGTGTGGAACATGCTCACCAACGGCGAGTTCTACCGTGATCCCGGCGCCGACTACTTCACCCGCCGTATCCCAGCCAAAACCAAGGCACACGCGATCAGTCAGCTCGAATCCCTCGGCTACCGAGTCAGCCTCCAACCCCTCACCAACACCGCATAACAACAACGCGCCAACCTCGATCACCCCACCCGCCACAGCTGGCGAGTCACCCACGCACGCCTCACCAGCTGTGGTCACGTGAATTTTCGTGAGAGAGAGAGAGAACTAAACAAACGAGACAGTATGAGCCGTCCAGAGTCTCCGGAAATGCCGGGACGGCTCACACCCCGATCAAGGAGGAGACGCCGCAACCTTTGCGCGCGGGCGAACTGCTTACGATGAACTCCGCAACCATGGCTGACACCAATGGCCTGAGCGAAGATCGATGCACCGTCGCCTATGCACAGGCGTCAATCGTCAATTAGGTCTACCGTTTGCATTGTCGCCCCAGCCCCTGGAGGCGCGATTGTGGCGGTGCACGTGAGTGAGGACGACTCGGCATTTGCCGATTTGGGACGCCGTTCCCTGACAAGCAGCATCCAAGGCCAGCTCGACGAGCTACTCAGTGCCCGCGACCAGATGGAAAAACTGCTCCGGGTCATCGTCGGTCTCGCATCAGACCTCAACCTGGACGCGACCCTGCACCGGATCGTGACCGCCGCCCATCGAACTGACCGGGGCCGGATACGGCGCACTGGGCGTACTGGGAGCCGACGGCACCTTGGTCTCGTTCCTGCACTCCGGCATGGATGACGCGACCGTGGCCCGGATCGGACACCTGCCGGTCGGCAAAGGCGTACTGGGTGTGCTGCTCGACGAACCCCGACCCCTGCGGCTCGACGACCTGAACGCACACCCGGCTGCGGTCGGATTTCCCGAACATCACCCGCCGATGCGGGCACTACTCGGCGTGCCCATCACCATCAGACAGAAGATGTTCGGCAGCCTCTACTTGACCGAACCGACAGCGCGGCAAGCCTTCACTGGCTCCGACGAAGTCGTGGCGCGCGCCTTGGCGTCGGCGGCGGCGGTCGCCATCGACAACGCCCGCTTGTTCGAGCAGACCCGCGCCACGGCGACATGGGTGCAAGCCAGTCGCGCGATGACCTCGGCGCTGACCGATGCCGATCCGGTGGCGCAGCCGCTGCGTTTGATCGCCGAACGCGCCTGCGAGCTGACCCAGGCCGAGCAGGCCATCGTGCTCGTCCCCAAGGATGCCGACCTGCCCGCAGATCAGGTCGAGACCCTGGTCGTCTCGGCCGCCGTCGGATTGTGGGCCGAGGAACTGTTGGGCCAGGAGAAACCGGTACACGGGTCCACATCCGGTGAAGTGTTCCGCTCCGGCATACCGATCACCACCGAGTCGTTCCACCACCCCATCCAAGCGTTCACCGACGTCGGCCAACGACCCGCAATCGTCATGCCGCTTCGCGCCCAAAACACAGTGCTCGGCGTCCTGGCCGTGGCCCGCAATGAGAGCCAACCACCCTTCGACGCCCGCCATCTCGAGCTGATGAGCGACTTCGCAGACCACGCCGCAGTAGCACTGACCTTGGCCGCCACCCGCGAACAGGCCCGCGAGTTGACGATCATCGCCGACCGAGACCGCATCGCCCACGACCTGCACGACCACGTCATCCAGCGACTCTTCGCGGTGGGCATGAACCTGCAGGGGACCATCGCCCGCTCGTTCACCCGAGATCATCAAACGCCTCAACCGTGACGTCGATGACCTGCAGACCACCATCGAAGAGATTCGCCACACGATCTTTGCCCTGCACGCCACCGGAACCACGAGCGACCTTCGTCAACAGGTGCACACCGCCATCACCGAACTCACCGACGACCGCGACATCCAAACGACAGTGCGCATGTCTGGACCGCTGAGCGCCATCAACGAGCACCTCGCCGAACAGGCGCTCCCCGTCATCATCGAGGCCGTGAGCAATGCGGTGCGCCATTCCGGGGCGCAGCACCTCACCGTAGAAATCCACGTCGCCGACGAGCTACGGATCGACGTCACCGACGACGGCTGCGGCATTGACCCCACCAACGCCCGCCACAGCGGACTAGTACCAGTAGCGTCTGCCGCCGACATTCCGCCCTGTTGCGCCGAGGATCAGCAGGATGGCCCCGACAACGACGAGGATCCAGCCGATGACGATGGCGATTTGGTCGATTGATGCGGGTAGGGGTGCGAGGTAGCCGACGAGCAGCAAGATGATTCCAACGACGATCATGGGTTCCGGTCCTTTGCAATGCGCTGAATGGTGTCATTAGTTAGCATCCGGTGGGGTGCTGCAAACGATCCACGGGTGAGATCCCGCGTCACCCGACTTACCTGCCGACGCGGCATTTACTTCTTTTTGAAGGCGTCCTTAATTTTCTCGCCGGCGTCTTTGAGGTTGGACTTCGTCTGGTCGCGCTTGCCCTCATTTTCAGTGCTCTGGTCGCCGGTGACCTTGCCGACCGCTTCCTTGACCTTGCCGCCAAGCTCGTCGAGCTTGTTTTTCGCCTTATCCTCAGTGCTCATAGTGTCTGCCCTCCCTGGTGTGGGAATCGACCTAGGGCGGTCGAAACCTCAGCCCGAGGTTAACGACGCGAGCCCGGAGCGCATCAGGGCCAAAAGACCCTGTCGCGTGATCACGCCACGGGAACGTGGAACCCGTCGATGGATAGTCGAGAGTTCCTCGCCCAGAATCAGTTTGCCCGCACGTGTCACTGGCGTGAACACCAGGTGCTCGTGGCGGGAGTTGTTCGACGGGGATACAGTTCGCTCGGCGAGGAGGACAACTCGTTGTGCGACGCCACGCATTTCGTCAACCGATTCCTCGGGAGCCCTGCTATGTCTATGACGCCGAAGGCGCCGGCTCCGGCGCTGCCCGATCGGCTGACCGCGGTGCGGGTCGCGGCGGCCCCGGTTGATGAGGTCTTGGGCTTGCTCGACGCTTCCGCGCAGGGATTGTCCAGTGCGGAAGTGTCCGCCCGACGGGGGCGCTACGGCCCGAATGCCGTTCGGACCCATTCTGTCAACGCGTTCGCGGTGCTGGGGCGTCAGCTGCGCAGCGCCGTGCTCATCCTGTTGGCGGCAACGGCCGTCGTTTCGTACTTCCTGGGCGACAGCATCCAAGCGATCATCATCGGGGTGATCCTGGCGGCAAGCATCGGTCTGGGTTTCATCAACGAGTACCGGGCCGAACGGGCTGCCGCTGCCCTGCACTCCGGGGTGCGCCACACCGCGGTCGCGCGCCGCGACGGAGCCTTCGTCGCCGTCGATGTCACCGAACTCGTCCCCGGTGATGTGATCCGGCTGTCACTCGGCGAGGTCGTACCGGCGGACCTGCGATTGATCGAGGCCACCGGCCTGGAATGCAACGAAAGCATCCTGACCGGGGAATCGATGGGCTCGGAGAAGTCTTCCCAACCGGTGCCTGCGGACGCCGAATTGGCCGAATGCACCGATCTGGCGTTCATGGGAACGATCGTCAGCGGCTCGGCCTGTGTTAGTTCGCCCCGTGCTGGTTCCATCGGACGAGACAGCCGATCGGACGGAGGAATTGCCATCCAACGAGCTGGTACCAGATCTGATGTGGCGGATATTCCGCGAATTGTTCGAGGACGGCCCGAGCGGGCCCGCCGCGGCACCCTCCGTTGCTATCGTCAACATCTCAGTAGGTGACCCCGCGGTGCCCTTCGAGACCGTCCTGTCTTCTTGGGCACGCATGCTCGACTGGTTGAGCTACGAATATGGTGTTCTCGTCGTAATTTCCGCAGGAAATCATGGCAAGCTGACACTAAGTGGTCGCGCCCGTAAGTTCCTCGGGGGTCAGGCTGCGCGGGGCTGGGCGGGGTCGTGCTTGGGTGTGTGGTTGTCGAGCCTGTTGAGAAGGTCGTCGAGGTCGATGGTTGTGAACTTCCATATGAACGGGCGGGCGGTGTGGTTGTAGCGCTCTTCGAATCGGGCGAGGCGGTAGATGACCTCGTCGAGTTCGGTGAAGTCGTTGGGCGAGACCACTTTCCGTTGCACGATGGAGAAGTAGATCTCGATCTGGTTGAGCCAGGACGCGTGCACGGGGGTGTGCGCCATGATGGCGTTCGGGTGTTGGGCGGCGAGTCGGTCGACGGCTTTCTGCCCGCGGTGGGAGGAGCCGTTGTCCACGATCCAGAACACCCGCTCGGCGGAGGCGTAGGGCTCGCAGGTCATGACCTGCTCGACGAGGCGGCTGAACGGTTCGATGCCGGTGGTGTCCTCGCAGCGGCCGAACACCCGGGCACGGTGCACGTCGTAGGCGGCCAGGTAGGCGACCGCGCCGCCGCGGTCATAGTCGTGGTTGACCCGCATCGCCCGCGCCGCGCCGGGGGCCAGGGTGGGGTGGCAGCGGCAGCGGGCCTGGATGGAGGTCTTCTCGTCGGCGGAAATCACGTAGTCGTTGGGCCCCAACGGTTTCCCGTCCCAGGTTCGGGCGTACAGGTCGAGCACCTGGGATGCCTTGGCCTCGAAGTCGGGGTCGGTGATGAAGATCCACGACCGGTACTGCCAGGGTTTGATCGCGTCCTCGGACAGCCACCGGCGCACCGTTGTCGGCGAGATCGACGCGCACACCCCGTCGCTGACGGCGTGGCGGGCCAACTCCGGGCACGACCACCGCGCCAGCGGCAGCCCCGCCTCCCGGGGCGGGGTGCAGGCGATCGCCTTCACCCGCGCGACCTGCACTGCGGTGAACTTCGGCGGGCGGCCGGACCGTTTCGCGTCGCCCAGCGACGCCACCCCGGGTGCGGCGCGCCAGCGGCCACGCCACTTGCGCACGGTGTCCTCGCCTACTGCCAGTAACCGCGCGATCGCCGCGTTGGAGTGCCCGTCGGCGGCGGCGAGCACGATCTTGGCCCGGATCACCATGCGCTGCTCGGTGCGGCCGGCCCGGATCAGGCGTTTGAGTTCCCGTCGCTGCGAGCCGGTCAAGTTGATGCGGTCGGCGGGTGGCATGTCGTCTGCTCCACGAGGCGAAGATTCACAATTGCCACTTGAGCCTCATTCATCACGTGCGTTTCATTGCTCAGCGACACGCGATCGGGCACGATCGCTGACTATGGCCGCACCGCCCGCATCAACGAAAACGTCGCTGCAGCAACGGCTGACTGCGCACGCCCACGAACGGTGGCCCCAGCTCGACGGCGTCGACGTGCGCTTTCGCGGTGTCTTCGCCTACGTCAGCGCACGCCTGCCCGACGGCGACCGCCTACCGCTCATGCGGCTGCGCTACGGCGGATCAGCCGCCCGCTGGGGCTTCGCGATCTACCTCGCCAGCAAGGACGGCTACGAAGACTCGATTCTGCCGACCGGGTTCACCGCCGGCGCCCCCGAAGACGCACTCGACACAGCCTGCGGCCTCTACCTCGACGACCCGACCGCCTAAACCTGACCCCCGACGAACTTACGAGCGAGACCACTAAGTCCAATGGTGTCAACCGATCTCACGGGAGCGGTGGGAACTAACCGGCGCCAGGTACTACTGGAAGCGATCGATCGTCGACAGAGTGAGCGGAGGCTGCTTGCTCCGGCGGAATCTGTCAACGCAATCACCGTGGGTGCCACTCACGAAGATGGTTCGAACGCAGTCGCGCAGGGTTACCTCGTCGACCCGGCGGACGGATACCCGAGTATCAGCCCCGTGACCGCGACGGGAAGTGGATATCGCCGCAGCATCAAGCCGGACGTAATGGCCCAGGGTGGTCGAGCGTTCTATGTTGACGGTGCAACAGCCCAAGAAGTGATCACGCTACGTGGCCTCTCGCCTCTCGGCCCCGGACTCAAGGTGGCGACTCCGCCGGGGCTCAATGAAACTCATGTAGCAGGAACAAGTTTCGCTGCAGCATTCGTATCGCGACAGGCTGCACGCCTTCACGATGTCGTCGAGGAAGTCGCGGCGGGAACCTCCCTAACTCGCCGCCAGCGAGCGGCGGCGATAAAGGCATTGCTGGTGCATGGCACTGCGTGGCCGCCCGATCTAGCCTACGATCCCCTATCCCCGGAGATCGCCATCGGAAATGGCGTCGTATCACGGGACTACGCCGACGGATGTGCCAGTAACGAGGCAGTGAGGTTTTCTCAGTAGTTTCCCCTCTGGAGAGTTGATAGGACGATTGCGGCGGCAACAATCTGGCCAATTCTGGTTGGGCACAGTCTGATTCGCCGAAGACACCGCCAGCGTTGCTTGAGTTCGGCATTGGCGCGTTCCCCGATTGCCCGAATCGCGGTGAGCAGCGTGTTGTAGCTGCGATTGTCAACGGCGAGGTCGCGGCCCTTGATCGGGCTGTGCACCCCGATCCCGGCCCCTTGGTAGCCCTTGTCGGTCAAGGTCGGCAGACCGTCGGCGGCGGCCTTGTACAGCGCGCCCAGACAGTGCGCGCGGGCAGCGGTGATGTCATGCACGCTGCCCGGTTCGACCTCGCTGGACCACACCGGGAACCCGCGCGGGTCGGCGAGGATCTGCACGTTGCCGCCCTGGGTCTTGTGCTTACCCGAGTACCACAGGTGATGACCGGCCTCGGCGCGCTCGTTCACCCGGTCGATCTCGATCAGCGTCCCGTCCAGCGTCAGACGCGACCGACCCTGCCCCTTCGCCCGGTCGAGCACGTCGTGCAGGTCGGGTGCCTGCTCGGCAATCACGTCGATCGCCTCGTGCAGATACCGGTAGCAGGTGGAGATCGGCAGCCCGGCCTCGAAGGCCAGCAGTCGGATCGGGGCGTCGTCGCCGAACCAGCGCAGCACCAGCTTGGCCTGCGTGCGCACCGTGCCCGCGCGTCGCCCGGCGCGGGTGCCGATCTCGCGCCGGTGCGCGTGCAGCAACGTAGTCACATGAAGCAGGGTTTCCTCGGGGACGTCGCAGATGGCAGAGTAGGTGAACACGTGGGGTCCTCTTGCAGCGGAACGGCTTTCTTGGTCGAAACCGATCCTTGAGCAGGGACCCCACGTCTTGCTCTCACGACACGCCGGAAACTCCAGTCACACCAGCCTTACGCGCCCCAAGTGAGAAAACCTCAGTGATCCTCTACCTCGGCTCAATTGGGGCAGCAGAAGAGCAAGCGCTGTTGTTTCGTTGCCTGACGGGCTTAATGTTCGCGAGACTAAACGGATCGATGCGACCCTTGCTTGGCTTACGCCAGTCAACTGGCGCAGCCGCCAGTACCGTTGCGCAAGTTTATCTTTCGTCACACCGGGTGGTGCTATCCCAACGCTTGGTACGCCAGCTGGCCATCCATCGGCCGTGACCACTCGCGGCGCAGCAACCGTACAGCACCAAACATGGGAACTCGAAAAGACATTCGCTTCAGGTCAAGGAAGCGATATGAACATTCGGGTGAAGTGTTATGAACAAGCTGGCGGACTTGGTGGACGCACTGTGGACTTTGCCGTAGCAGTCTCACTGTGGGTAGCCCCGACTATCAACGTCGACGTCTACAGCCAAGTCCGTGACCAGGTCGCTGCGCGCGTGGCGGTACGACCTCAATGAAGCACGCTGACCGGGCCTAAGTTCGCAGTTGCTGCACTCTCCTAGGAAATGAAGCGCTTCGTGAGACAAACCGCGCCGCCTCCGTCGTGAGACAAATTGAAAATCTCCAGGTCAGCGTTGCGGGCAGATGCAGCCGAACGTCAGGGTGCCGGAAAGGTTGATGCGCGGCTCTTTGACCTTGGGATTTATCGCCGTGTGATCGGCGTGGCTGCTGTGGCGGGTGTGACCAACGGGTTTGGATGCAGGTTGCGAAGCCATCCATCCGAACTCGAGGTCACACCCGCGTGCCATCTTCCCCGACACTGCCCGCCGATACGAACACGACGCGCCACCAACGACTGTTGGCAGCCCTGCAGACAGTGCCCGACCCACGCGACCGGCGTGGGGTGCGTTACCCGTTGGCCGGGGTGCTTGCGCTCGCAGTCACCGCCACCATGGCCGGGTGCCGCTCGTTCGCGGCGATCGGTCAGTGGGCCGCAGAGACCGCAGCCGACAAGCTGGCCTCCTTCGGACTCCCCAGCGGTAGCGCTCCCGACGAGTCGACATTGAGGAAACTGTTCGCCCGCCTCGATGCCGACGCCCTCGACCGGGCGCTGGGCCTGTGGATGTGGACGCGGACCTTCACCGTTGATCGGCGCCGGGTGATTGCCTTGGACGGCAAGACGGTCCGAGGCGCGCGTACCCGCCCTGACGGTAAGGCGCCGCACCTCCTCGCCGCATTCGACCATGATGCCGGCGTCGTCCTCGGACAGGTCGCTGTCGATGTGAAAAGCAACGAAATCCCCGCCGCCCGAACACTATTGGGATCTCTCGAACTTGACGGCGTGGTGGTGACTCTCGATGCGATGCACACCCAGACCGATACCGCTACAGCCATCACCGCAGCCGGCGGCGACTACGTGTTCACGGTGAAGGCGAACATGCCCACCCTGCACCACAAGCTCAAGAAGCTGCCGTGGAAGGACATCCCCGCCCACACGGCCAGGGCCACCGACCGTGGCCGGCGGGTCACCCGCACAATCAAGGTCGCCGATGTTCCCGACTGGATCGACTTTCCCGGCGCAGCCCAGGTCGCCCAACTTCGCCGCACCGTCACCGACAAAGGAACCAAAACCGTCGAGGTCGTCTACCTGATCACCTCCGCACGTCACACCGCCGCGCCGCCGCAGCGACTCGCCACCTGGGTGCAAGGCCACTGGGGCATAGAAAACCGCCTCCACTGGGTTCGAGACGTAACCTTCGACGAGGACGCCTCACAGGTACGTACCGGGCAGGCGCCACGGGTGATGGCCACCTGCCGCAACCTCGCGATCAGCATGCTGCGCATCGCCGGGTGGGACAACATCGCCGCCGGCCTACGCCACCACGCCAGACACCCAGACCACGCCCTCACACTGGTCCTGACCTCATGAAACCCGACAATTCCGGCACCCTGAGCCGAACGTGAGAACCTACAATTGTTGTCGGTTCTCATTTCTGATGACATAAATCTCATCGTCGTGTCATCTCGATGGCATAAATGACAGGAACTTGAGATTCTGATTAGTCGTTCTAAGCGTTTCTCTCGAGCCGTTTCTCCCGGTGAATCGATCGACTCGTGGCTCAGGGCTCCGGCGTTGTTGATTAGCATGCCTGTGAGCTGGGGATATGTGGATTCGTGAAGAGTTGCAGGGCGTTGTTGCTGCTGAATGCCGTTGTGCGGCAGGCTTCGGCAATGTTGGTGGCTCCGGCGAGGCGGTGCAGATTCATGGCGGTGTTACGTAGAGCGGCCATGGTTTGGGGCGCGGTGCCGGTGCGCACGGTCGAGCGGTCCTCGTCGTAACTGACATCACGTACCCAGTGCACCGAATTCTCGATGCCCCAGTGCCGGCGCAGCCAGGAGGCGATCAGCTTGGGTGGGGCCTGTTCCAGGGCTCCGGCGTTGTTGATTAGCATGCCTGTGAGCTGGGGATATGTGGATTCGTGAAGAGTTGCAGGGCGTTGTTGCTGCTGAATGCCGTTGTGCGGCAGGCTTCGGCAATGTTGGTGGCTCCGGCGAGGCGGTGCAGATTCATGGCGGTGTTACGTAGAGCGGCCATGGTTTGGGGCGCGGTGCCGGTGCGCACGGTCGAGCGGTCCTCGTCGTAACTGACATCACGTACCCAGTGCACCGAATTCTCGATGCCCCAGTGCCCAGGACTCCGGACATGGCTCAAGAATTGGTGTGCGGTCGTCGGTGGGATTTGATGCTGTAGCGCAGGGTCAGGTCGGTGCCGGGGTAGACGGTGTTGGTGTCGTTGAGGGCTTGGCAGAGTTCGTCGATGGCGGCGGTGTGGCGGGGCGCGGGTAGCGGGTCGAGGCGGATGTGCAGGGTGTTGGTGTCGTGGTCGGGGATGATGTCGCCGGAGCCGGCCAGTGCGGTGCGGATCAGGGTGTGCGCTTCGTCGTCACCGCGGGTGTAGCCGGTGTCGGTGAGGATCGCCCGGGCCAGCGATTGTGCGGTGTTGAACGCGGCGATGCGGATGGCATGGTGGATCAGCTTGGTTTCGGTGTCGAGGACCTGCTGGCCGGGGTGGATGTAGGCGAGCGGCAACCGGGCGGGGATCGCCTGGTGGGCGGCCTGTGCCGCCTGGAGCGCGGTGTGGGCGGTGTGGGCGTCGGTGTTGATGGTGTTGATCATCGCGTTGGTGAGCACGGTAGTGGTTCCCGGCGGCGGCGTCGACGCGGTCAACAGTTCACGATCCCGGGTGGTTTCGGCCAAATGCAATGCCCGCCTAGCCTTTTCGACCTGCTGGTAGGCGAGCTTCTTGGCCGGGTTGGGCACCATCCGGCCCGGGTCGTCCTGGCCGGCGCGGTAGCTGTCGTGGGAGTCGAGGTCGAAATGCATGCGGGCGTAGCGGTAGTGGTTCTCCTGACGCCAGCGCGATCCCATCCGGTAGCGGATCTGCGCGGCCGGCAGGTCGCGCCGGGTGGTCAGGATGTGCATCTGGCGGGTTCGGGCGCGATCGTGCAGGCTGATCTGGCGCATCGCGAACACCTCACCGGCGCGGGACCCGTCGGTGATGGGCAACTCGACGGGGGTGTCGGCCAGCGCCCAGGTGTGGGTGCGGCCGAGTTCGTCGATATGGGAGTGCTCGGCGAACTGGTGCTCGTCGAGGTCGGCGATCGGGCCTTTGCGCCAGGTCAAGGTGTCGAACCCGGCCGCGTGCAGGTCGGCGAACAACGCCGGTGACCAGCCGCCGCGGTCGAACCCGACCAGCACCCGGCGCTCATCGCCGACCATGGCGCGCAACTCGGGGATCAACCGGCGCAGCTCGGCGGCCAGCGAGGCGCCCGGTTCGGCCATCACCACCAGCAGCGGATCCCCCGCGGCGTCGGCCACCCAGGTTTCCACCGTCGCCGGGGCGGGGAACTTCAACCGCGGCACATGGGTTTTGGCGATCTTGCGGGTGCCCTGATAGGCGCGGACATGCCCGTCGACATACAGCACCGCCGCCTGCTCGGGCCGGTCCTCGACATGACGGGCGGCCATCGCGGCGATCCAGTCGCCGGCCCGACCCGCTTCGGCGAGCAGCCCGATCTTGCGGCGGATCGTCTTGACCTCCGGGGCCCGGTCCAAACCCAACACCCGCCCCAACGCGGGCGGGTCGATCCGGGCGGCGCCCTCGGCGCGAGCCTCGCCCAACAGGGCGCGGAACACCCCCTCGCACAACATCGCATCCAGCGAATAGAACCCGTTGGGCAACCCGCCGTAGACGGTGTGCGCGCACTCGAGCAGCCCCGTCGCGGCCAGCGCGGGCAGCGCGAGTAACACCCCGGCCAGCGGGGCCCGCCCGCACGGCGTGAACACCGGTGGCGCGTACGGGATCAACCCGAACCGCGCCAACGCGCGCTCCCCGCAGCGGTCGACCGGATCAGCCAACACCGGCACCTCGGTGTTGGCAGCAGCAGCGCCAGTGTCGGTGACCGGCACATCGGACATCATTGCCGGGCAATCCTGCTCGGCTTCCACCTCGATCTCGACCTCGGCTTCCACCTCGATCTCGACCTCGGGTTCGACCGCGATCTGCGGTTCCGACAGCAGGTGAGCATCCGAACCCGTTGAGGCGCCAGGCTCTTCGGTGTCGGTGTCGGTGTCGGTGTCGGTGTCGGTGTCGGTGTCGGTGTCGGTGTCGGTGTCGGTGAGCGCGTTGCGGACGCTACCCGCCGACACCCCGGTCGCCGCGGCGATGGCGCGGTAGGACGCCCCACCGTCGCGTAACCGGCGGATCGCGGCGACGGTGTCGGCGGTCAGTTTCGACTTGCGTTTGGGGCCCTTGCGTTCGCCGAGCAGCCCGGCCATACCGCCGTCGGTGAGCCGGGCCTCCCAGCGCCGCACCGTGGCCGGTGTCACCGCGAACGCCTCGGCGACCTGCAGCTGGGTGGCCGCCTTGATCCGCATCAGCGACACCGCCGCGAACCGGCGCCCCGCGGCGTCACCGGCGTCCCACGCGTAGACCAGATTGCCGTGCACGAACACCCGGCCACCGTCATCGTCCTCGACGATCGCCGCGGCCGTGCCGACCGGGCGCGCATCCTCGGGCACCAGCGGCAGGGGCGGCTGCACGGTCATCACGGTCATCGTCCACCACCCCCCGTAATCGCGCGAAATAGCTATTTCTATTATTAATCATAGAAGCCAAAGTCGTGCGCCGACACACCGAGAAATCCGCAGATCAGAGCACTAAATTACCGACCGGAACACAGGCCCTATGTCAGGAGTCCTGGTGCCGGCGCAGCCAGGAGGCGATCAGCTTGGGTGGGGCCTGTTCGAACGCAACACTGCAGATGGCATAGACAGTCTCGATCGAGCGAACACCGGTGGCAGTCACGACCCGTTCACGGGTGACCTCGGCGATCTGCTTGGCGTAGGGAAACCCGATTCCGCGGGATGCGGTCAGTGTCTTGAGTGTTCGTGTTTCAATGCGGCCGTGACCGCGTTCGGACGGCTCGGCGAAGGTAACTGGCACCTGCGCCCACGGCATGGCCTTGATGCGGGCCAGCAGGCTGGGCTGATTCGACTTCACCGTCATCAGGTAGTGGGATTTCAGGGTGCTGCAGATCAGCTTGGCGGTCTTGGTCTGGGTATGCATTGCGTCGATGGTCACCAGGAGCCGGACGTGCCCAAACAGTCTGAGTAGCGCACGGACGCAGGGTATTTCGTTGCTCTTGTCCGCGACGGCGAGCTGCCCGAGCACCAGCCGGGCGTGATGGGCGAACACCGACACCACATGGACCGCCGCCGCTCCGGCGCGGCGTGCTCCTCGCAACGTCTTGCCATCCAGCGCCACCACCAACAGCGCGTCGCCGGCGGCGGACTGCGCGACAGCCAGCGCGGTGAAGTATGCACCGAGGCGGCGGTCCAGGTCGGCGGCATCCAGACGCGACAGTACGGTCCGAAACGTCTTCTCGCTCGGGCGTCGATACCGAATACCCAACTGCGCGAGAACATCCTGCGGTGCACTCGCTGCCCACGTGGCGAACCCCGCGTAGGAGCGCATGCCGGCCGCCGTAGCCAGGATCGCCACCGCCAACAGCGCCATCAATGAGTACCTCACGCCACGTGCATCACGTGGATCAGGAACCTGCGCCAGCACGTCCAACAGCTCGGTGCGCAGCACACGGACGCGTTCGCCGGATTGCCAGCGAGCCAACGCCTCGGTGATCGAGTCCACGGGTGATACTGACAGGGCAGGCACGGGCAACTCCGAGTGATCGATGAGGTCTGAGCAACTCCATCGTCCTCGGACCGCCCGTGCCTGCTCACCAGCCTCGACGGCGTGTCACCGAATAACCATCAGCCCAGGTCACGGACCCGTAAATCAACAACGCCGGAGCCCTGGGGCCTGTTCGAACGCAACACTGCAGATGGCATAGACAGTCTCGATCGAGCGAACACCGGTGGCAGTCACGACCCGTTCACGGGTGACCTCGGCGATCTGCTTGGCGTAGGGAAACCCGATTCCGCGGGATGCGGTCAGTGTCTTGAGTGTTCGTGTTTCAATGCGGCCGTGACCGCGTTCGGACGGCTCGGCGAAGGTAACTGGCACCTGCGCCCACGGCATGGCCTTGATGCGGGCCAGCAGGCTGGGCTGATTCGACTTCACCGTCATCAGGTAGTGGGATTTCAGGGTGCTGCAGATCAGCTTGGCGGTCTTGGTCTGGGTATGCATTGCGTCGATGGTCACCAGGAGCCGGACGTGCCCAAACAGTCTGAGTAGCGCACGGACGCAGGGTATTTCGTTGCTCTTGTCCGCGACGGCGAGCTGCCCGAGCACCAGCCGGGCGTGATGGGCGAACACCGACACCACATGGACCGCCGCCGCTCCGGCGCGGCGTGCTCCTCGCAACGTCTTGCCATCCAGCGCCACCACCAACAGCGCGTCGCCGGCGGCGGACTGCGCGACAGCCAGCGCGGTGAAGTATGCACCGAGGCGGCGGTCCAGGTCGGCGGCATCCAGACGCGACAGTACGGTCCGAAACGTCTTCTCGCTCGGGCGTCGATACCGAATACCCAACTGCGCGAGAACATCCTGCGGTGCACTCGCTGCCCACGTGGCGAACCCCGCGTAGGAGCGCATGCCGGCCGCCGTAGCCAGGATCGCCACCGCCAACAGCGCCATCAATGAGTACCTCACGCCACGTGCATCACGTGGATCAGGAACCTGCGCCAGCACGTCCAACAGCTCGGTGCGCAGCACACGGACGCGTTCGCCGGATTGCCAGCGAGCCAACGCCTCGGTGATCGAGTCCACGGGTGATACTGACAGGGCAGGCACGGGCAACTCCGAGTGATCGATGAGGTCTGAGCAACTCCATCGTCCTCGGACCGCCCGTGCCTGCTCACCAGCCTCGACGGCGTGTCACCGAATAACCATCAGCCCAGGTCACGGACCCGTAAATCAACAACGCCGGAGCCCTGACTCGTGGCTGGAGGCTACCGCGCACCGCTGCAACGTCACCTGGGCCGACCTGCGCGGGGCGCTCGGTTCGGCGCTGCCGGCCAGCGGCTACCCCGATCAGTGGGACGAGCACTTCCCGAGGACCCGCGAGTGCGCCAATGCGCGCACCGATGTGCACGGCGAGCCCGGCCACGTCGGCGCCGCGCCGTTCGCACTCACCCGTCAATCCGGCGCGAATGTCGATCCCGAGTTGCGCCGTCTCGGCGGCGATTTTGGTTGCGCAACGCACTGCGCGTGCCGGCCTGTCAAAGCCGCTCGACGAGTACAGTCGTCGGCCCAGCCCGGGCCAGGCCAGGCCAGGCCAGACAACATGGGGACAGGAATCGGCCGAACAACTTTGTCGATTCAGTCGACCATGTCGTCATTCCGCAACGGCGGGTCGAGTGGAATGAGGAGCGTTTGGGCCGGTGCCATTGTGGTGGTGGCGGGTGGAGCCGCCGGCAGCGCGCTGCCGGTGTCGGCGACTGCCCTGGCCGCGCCCACGACCCGAGGCTGGTGAGGGCCGCGCCTTACGACCAGAATCTTCCAGGTAGCGGGGGCCGCAGCGACTCAGTCGCCGCCCCGGTCGTCGTCGTCCCAGTCGTCGTCGAGCGCGACGAAGCCGTGGGGAATGTGCAGCGGCCCTGGACGTAATCATCGAGATCGTCCAGCGCGTCGTCGAACGGCCAGTCGACGGGTACCGGCGCCGCGACCGTGGGCCGGAACCTGGGGCCGGCGCTGTTGGCGAGCGCGGTGCCGGCGACCACGAGGCCGAGCCCGGTGAGAGCGGCACCGATGGCAAGAACCTTCGCGAAACGTTGCATGGATTTCCTCCTAGTTGTTTGGGGATGTCTTCGGTGACAACAGCAGCGTCTCGCGTCCAAATGAGTACCCCCGAAGTCGGTGATGAGCGGATTCTCGTGCGGCGGCTGGTGTCACCGACGACAATGTTTGGACTGTGAGGTATGGACTGTGAGGTATGGACTGTGAGCGCAACCGATCCCGAGATCGAATCGCTGAAACCCGCACTCAAGGCCATGTGGACGACCGGCGATTTTGGCCGGATCGCCAAGCACAGCGAGCCGGGCGCCGAAGAGTTCATCGCCCGACTTGCGCTGCAGCCAGGTGTTCGAGTGCTCGATGTGGCCTGTGGAACCGGTAACCTGTCGATACCGGCGGCGCGGGCGGGCGCGCTTGTCACCGGTGTCGACATCGCGACAAACTTGCTCGAGCAGGCGCGGTCGCGGGTCGAATCGGAAGGCCTGACAATTCAGTTCGAAGAAGGCGACGCCGAGAATCTGCCCTACCGCGATGCGGCTTTCGACGTGGTGGTGACGATGTTCGGGGCAATGTTCGCGCCGCGGCCCGAACGGGTCGCGGCCGAACTCGTGCGGGTGTGCCGGCCGGGTGGGCGGATCGCGATGGCGAACTGGACGCCGCAGGGATTCGTCGGCGAGATGTTCAAGGCCTCCGCCAAACACGCACCGCCGCCCACCGTGGTCCCACCACCCGTGCTATGGGGCGACGAGCAGACCGTGCGTCACCGATTTCGTGATGGAATCGCCGACCTGCGCTTGACGCGGCGGATCAACCAGTTGAAGTATCCTTTTCCGCCCGGCGACGTCGTCGAGTTCTACCGCACCTATTACGGTCCGACGCAGCGTGCGTTCGAGCGGCTCGACACCGACGGGCAGGCCGCGCTGCGCAGCGACCTCGCGCAGCTGTGGTCACAGCACAACCGCGCGACCGACAACACGACCGAGGTCCACGCGGAGTACCTCGAGGTCGTCGCTACCCGCGCCGGCGGTTAGCTGCGCCGGCGGTTAGCTGTCGAGACGAGTAGCCCATCGGCAGCAGCACGCTCGTCGGCTGGCAGAATGGTGTTCGACGCCCTTCGGCCCGCTTTCGCGGCCGATGCCGGCGTTCTGGCCCGGCAGTGTTGAGCCCGAGGAAATCCAGCACTTCGTGATGCAAACGCACGGGACCGGCTTCCAGTCGCGGGCCGTGTGGCGATGGTGGCCGTTGATGGTTCTGCCGGACCGAGGTCCTAGGAAATGCAGCGGCTCGTGAGACAAACGGCGGTGCCTTCGCGGTAGCTAGCGCTTCATCGCTTCCACCAAGTGGTGGGCACCCGCGCTGAATACCCTCCCGGTCGGCCGCAAGTCAGCTTTGGTGAGCAGCGTGCCGAGTTCCTCGACTGAACGCTGCCGGCCGGGGGGTGTGCCGCAGTGATCAGTCTTGGTGGGGTATCGCTCTTAGGGTCGCGCGTTCCACTCGGCCGAAGGCTCCACGGCAACCGGCAATGAGTCGCTTGGCGTCGAGTCCCGCGACGTCCTTCATCGCCGCGCTACCGAATTTCGCGCGGTATCCTCCGCGCAGCGTGGCTTCAACGCCCAGGAGAGCTCTTCGCGCTGGCTGGCGATGTCCGGCGCCCTCGATGGCGTCGGCTACCACACCGTCGCTCTCCATCGCAGGGCAAGAGAGTCCCGCGGCCCTGGCCGCGGCGGCGGCGACACGACAGAAGGCAGCTCCGCCGGCGGTGAGGCTCATGTTCTCGGCGTCGACGTCGACCGTCGTGTCGCGGGGAGTATCAGCCGCTGGTGTCGGAACACCCCTTGGCCCGCCGGCAAGTGCCATCCTGACCGCTTCGCCGAAGTCTGTGAGGTCTGGCTCCTCGCCGGTGGGTGGCGGCAACATCACACCTGGGTTTAGGAGCCCGTCTGGGTCGAAGGCCCGTTTGATCGCGCGGAACGCAGCCAGTTCGACTGGGCCGAAGGCGCGGCGCATGTGCTCCCGCTTCGCGGTGCCGATGCCGTGCTCGCCCGTCAGCGTGCCACCGAGGTCAAGCGCCGCGTCGGCAATTTCTTCTGCGACTGCGTCGACCGTGGCCAGCTGGCCAGGTTCGTAGAGAACGACCGGGTGCAAGTTGCCGTCGCCGGCGTGCCCCAGTATTGGGACGTCAAGTCCATAGCTAGCGGCAATCTGCCGGCTGCGCGCCATCATCTCGGGGACCCGCTGGCGCGGCACCGTTGCGTCGCAGACGTAGTAGGCCTTGCCGGTCGCTCGCAGGGCAAACGCCGCAGCGAGGCGGCCGGCCCACAGCGCGGCGCGTTGCTGCTCGTCAGCAGCAGTGCGCAGCGCGGGATCCCAACGCCGCAAGATCTTCTCGAGTGCAGGCGTCTCGCGAGCCAAGTCGTCGGGCTCGCCGTCGAGCTCGACGATCAGGATCGCCTCCTTGTCTGTCGGATAGCCAGATGGAAGGTGCGCCTCCATGACCTCTACGAACCTCTTGTCGGCGAATTCCAGCGCCGCCGGCAAGATCCCCGCGGCAATAATCTCGGAGACGGTCACTGCAGCGTCCTCGACGCGGTCGAATGACGCCAGCGCCGTCCAACGTGCCGCCGGGATCGGCATCAAGTTGAGCACGGCACGCGTCACCACCCCGAGGATCCCCTCGGACCCGATCGTCACCCCCAGCAGGTCGACGTCGTCATGCTCGCTGAAGGTGACCAGGCGGCCGTCGGCGAGCGCGACGTCGAGCCCGAGCACGTGGTGAAACGTGACACCGTGCTTGATGCACCCAGGACCACCGGCGTTCTCCGCTATGTTGCCGCCGATCGTCGAGATCGGAGTGGACGCCGGATCCGGCGCATAGACCAGACCTGCTGGCGCGGCTGCGGCCTTGAGGTCCGCGTTGATGACGCCCGGCTCGACGACCGCACGCCGCCCCGCGGCGTCGATCTCCACGATCCGATTCATGCTCGCGAGATCGAGAACCAGTGAATCGTCGCCGGGTGCGATCGCCGCGGAAAGATTCGTCGCGGCGCCCCGCGGGACGATAGCAACGCCGTGCTCGGATGCATAGCGAAGCAGTGCCACGACCTGATCGGTCGATGTCGGTCGAGCTACCGCTGCGGGGGTGCCGCGGCGTGTGATGAAATCCGTCCCGGCCAAGACACGAGCCGCCTCGTCAGTCAGAACTACATCTGATCCGATCAGGCGGCGCAGATCAGATCCGAGCGCATCCGTTGGCACGGTCGTAAGTTATCGCGTCGTCCACGAGCCCGTCTGTGTTATGGGCACGCAGCGGCCGCGGCGACCGCCGAACAGCACTGCAGCATTGGCATTACGCGGCCTGCGGCGGGGATCAGCGCCGTGCTGCTGGACGGGGCATCTTGGGAAATGAGGCCATCCGTGAGACAAACTGCGTCGCGAGCATCGTGAGACACCTCGGAACATCCCAGGTCTGCGACCGCTGGAATGTCATCGGCCGTGCGAACCTACAATTGTGTTGTAGGTTCTCACGCCGCTCTTCAAAATCTCACGGATGACTTCCAACGGACTTCGAATTTGTAATGGTGGTGAGACGAGCCGACGTGCCGCGCCACAGTCGGACTGATGAGTGGTGCGTGCTGCCTCAGCGGGCGGCATTCATCGCCCTCAGCATGGCGAGGTCGTCACGGCGACCCCAATGCTCACTCAGCAAGGGGCCGCGGAAGGCAAAAAGTGCGCCTGCGCTGAGGAAAACTCCTCCTTTCCCGTCGGGGGATCGCCCTGGAATTCACCCGAGTGGGTGGCGTACCAGGTCAGGTTGATCGCGGCGATATCGCCCTCGCCAAGGATGTGGTGAACCGTGAAGCGCTGCGGGCTAAACGCTTCGGCGGTCCCACGCAACAGGGTGCCAAAACCATCTCGGCCCTGGGCGGTCGCCACCGAGGCGTGATTGTGGAAGTCGACCGCGACATGCGTGAGGAGGCTGTCGATATCCCTTGGGGCAGCCATTGCTCGTAGAGGTTGCGCACGACATGTCTCTCTGACCATAGGATGTTGGCACTACAAAAGTAGCTTTAAGGAGGTGGAGTGCCGATCGACCGCGTCGAGACGCGCCGCGGTGGCCGCAGCGCAGACGTCCGGGCTCGCTGCGGCATTGCGCGAAGGGCTCGAATCCGGTGATCCCTGTGCGCTGAGCGTCGATCGGATCTCGCAGCAGTCCGGCGTGCACAAGACCACCATCTATCGGCGCTGGATGTCGAGCGAAGGCGCGCTCGCCGACCTCCTTAGTGAGATCACCGCCGCCGGCACGCCCTTGCCAGACAGTGGCGACCTCGAGAAGGATCTGCGCACAGTTGCACAGCGACTCCCCTCGCCAACCCGGCGACCGAGGCGCTCGTCCGCCAAGTCGCCGCAGGCACCGAACCCAGTGCTCAAAGACGCTGCCGGACGGTTCTGGTCATCGCTGGTCCATCACACCGCCGAGAACGTACGCCGCGCCCAGCAACGGGGAACCGTAGACCCTACGGTTACGGCAGACTCCGTCGTCGAGACACTGACCGGCCCGTTGTAAGCGGCCACTCGACGGTCCTGCACTCGGCCGGGGTGGCGCATGCCGCGGCGCGGTCATGCCGGCCGTAGTGTCGCGCAGCCGTTCGTGGGAGGTTGTCCCGAGTTCCGTGGAACTTCGGTGGCGGTCCGGTGAGCATCAGGCTGCGCTCACTTGGTCATTGTGCACGACGGGTCCGACAGATTCGGCGCACTCACGCTCGAGGGCTGCTCGCAGTGTCGGTAGGTGCTGATGACCGTTGACGCGGCGGAACTGCTTGCCGGCCTCGACCATCCCGGCGGCGCACCAGCGCAGCGCCATCTGCCCGTCGCGCCAGCGCTTGACATTGCTCGCGTGTTCACGGCAGACCGAGATCATCGACTCGATGCAGTTCGTCGAGCGCAACGTCCGCGCCAGCGTCGGCGGTACACCCAGGCGCAGGACCGTGAGGGTCTCATCTAGGCCCTCACGCAGACTCGCTGCCGCCCCGGGGTGGGTGCGGTCGAGTTCCTTGGCCAGGGCCAGCAGCGCGGCCTCGGCCTCCAACGCCGATCCGGCGTGGTAGGCGTCGGTCATCTTCCGGCCGACACTGGACCGAAGTCGTTGCGGCAGATGGTCTTTCACGTTCCGAATCTTATGCAGTTGGCAGCGTTGGATGACCGGGTGATCGAGCACGTCGACCACGGCCTTGCGCAGGGCCTTGGACCCGTCCAGGCCGACCAGCATCGGGCGGGTCACGTCCAGGCCCCGCTCCCGCAGGTCCACCAGCAGCTCGGTGACCAAGGTCGCGTTCTCCGTGGAGCCCTCCACCAGCGCCAGCGGATGCTTGGTGCCCTCGATGTCAATGCCCAACGCCACGACACAGCAGGACTCGGCGAAGTGCACCCCGTCGATCATCAACGCCACCAGATCCAGCCCGGACAGATCCCGCGACAGCAGCTCGGCCAGCGCGGTTTCAGTCATCGCCACGAACTTGCGAGAAACCGCCGATTTGCTTGTGGCCGAAGACGTTTCGGTGACCCGCTCGCCCACCGGCTCCAGCCCGACCGGGTACCGCCGCGTCGAGAGCCCGGCCAGCATCTTCTCCATCGCCATCTTGCCCAGGATCTCCGTCGAGCTAAACAGCTCATAGGACGCGACCGGCAACTCCCCGGACCCGTCCGCGGCGCGCACCCGTGGGCGGGTCACCGGCACCCGGCGCCCGCCCAGGGTCACCGACCCGCGCTCGCGACCGTGCCGCACCGCGGTCCGCGTCATGTCGTGCTTGCCCTTCGGCCCGGCCAGCTCGGCCACGTCGGCCTCCATCAACGCGGCCATCACCTGCAGGCCGGCGCCCACGGCCAACGCCAGCAGACCCTCCTGCATGTTCCCGGCGATCTCGCCCATCGCCACGCTGACCTGCTCCGGCATCGCCGACACGATCGCGTCCGCGGACTGAATCTGGCTACTCTTCTTCATGGTGGTCCCCTTGCTGTTGGTGTTCTTGGCGGAACGCCCGACACCTACCACACGGCAGGTTTCGAGCGGGGGACCGCCACCTCAAGTTCTACGAGACCCGGGACAACCTCGTTCGTGGGCATCTCGGTACTTCTCGGTGGGACGTAGCCACCAACGTGCGGCGTTCGTGTGGAGTTCTATGCTGAGGTCACTGAGGCGCTGAGTCAGGTAGTGGGACGTCTGGACCTCATGCCCGCTCAGCGGTTGAGATGAGCAAGCTTTTCCGGATTGCCGATCGTGCGGATGGCGCGGACGAGGTGGCCGTCGGTTTCCAGGTCGATGACCGCCATCACCTGACCGCGCAGTGACACGACGACGCCGGGCTGGCCGTTGACGTCGGCGACGCGGAAGTCCGCACCCGCCCCAAAGAGCGAATTGGCCAGCACGATCGACACGAGTCCGGCGCCGACCCGGGCGCTTTGCGGTGCACCCGCGATGCGGCCGCCGGAGTCGAACTCGCCGACGACATCGGGGGCCAGCACCGCGGCGAGGTCGGCGATATCGCCGCCGGCGCAGGCCGCCGCGAACCGTTCGGCCACCGACTGGGCCTGTGCGGCCGTGACGTCGAAGCGCGGCTCGGGATCGTCGCGGATTGCCGCGCGGGCACGGCTGGCAAGCTTGCGTGTTGCCGCCGGCGAGCGCCCGACTATCTCGGCGATCGCCTCGAAAGTCAGCCCGAACACGTCGTGCAGTACGAAGGCGACCCGCTCGGCGGGACTCAGAGTGTGCAGCACGGCCAGCAACGCGATCCTGACGGTGTCGTCGAGGGTGACCTGGTCGGCAGGGTCGGGTGCGGAGGCGAACTGCTCGATCAGCGGCTCGGGCAACCAGGGACCTACGTATCTGCGGCGGGTCGCGCTCGCCCGAAGCATGTCGAGGCAGACCCGTCCGGCGACGGTGACCAGCCAACCCTCGACGTCCTCGATTCCTTCGACGCCGGCACGCGTCAGCCGCACGAACGTCTCCTGCATCGCGTCTTCGGCGTCGGTCAGCGTACCCAGCATGCGGTAGCTGACATCCAGGACGCGTTTGCGGTGCTCGTGCCAGAGGGCTTCCACGGTCGAATCGGTCATGTCATCCAGGACGGGCCGGGACCGGAAAGTGTGACCGTCACATCGCGGCCGCGCCGAACGTCCTTGAGAGCATGAACATTCACATCAACGATCCTCGCAACGCAGCCCTCCACACCCCGGCACGTCCGGACTGGCTTCCCGAAACCGTCTGGCCATTTCCCCTGCACGAACTCGACGTGGACGGCCGGCGCTTGGTGTACACCGACACCGGCGGCGGCGGCCCTGTCGTGTTGATGGTGCACGTGGGATTGTGGTCGCTGCTCTGGAAGGGACTTATCACAGAGCTGGCGCCTCGGTTCCGTTGCATCACGCTCGACGTGCCCGGTTCCGGTCTGTCCGACACCGCACCGGCCACGCTGGCCGCAGCGTCGGACGCGATCGGACGCTTCACCGATCATCTCGATCTCCACGACGTGTGCCTGGTGGTGCATGATACCGGCGGCTGGGCGACCATGGCCGCGGTCGGCGCTAAGCAGTCACGCGCCGACCGCGTGTCACGGGTGGTCGCCGTCAACACTTTCGGCTGGCGACCGCGCGGCGTGTTGCGGCTGGCCCTGTTGTTCATGGGCTCGGCCGCGATACGTGAGTTCACGGTGCGGACAGGGTTCCTGGCCTGGGCCAGCGCCACCCGGTTCGGAGTCGGCCGACACTTCGACCGGGCCACCAAGCGAGCCTGGCGACGCTGTCTGCGCCCGCACGCCAGACGTCGGTTCCTGCATCACATGTTCACCGACGCCGCCAAAGACCGCGCCACATCGCAGGCCGCGGAACGCGGAATCACGGCGCTGGCCGAACGGCCCACGATGACGGTCTTCGGGCAGTTCGGCGACTACTTCTCCTTCCGCCGCGGCTGGCGTCGCATTCGCCCAACCATGACCGACCTGACCGTGCCGTGGGGCCTCCACTTCCCACAATCGGACAATCCAGCCTTAGTCGCCGAGGCCATTTCCGAATGGCATCGGGGCGCCTGATCCCCGAGCTCGCACAGGCCACCCTGGAGTTCGCAACGGCGGTCTGAAGCGTGTGGAGGCCACCGCTTTCAGGAACGCGGCCGCGGCCTGATCAGTTGGCCCTTCTTGATGAATTGCCTTGCAGGACAGCCATGACCCAGAAGCGGAGGCGGTCATCATTGGTCGATCTCGACCACGATCTTGTGGCCGTTTGGTCGGCGCTGGCCGATCCACGCCTCCTGCACCGATGCGAGGCCGTGGGTCTTGAGTGGGAGATCGAACTGGCCGTTGGCGGCGAACTTGGCGATGATTTCGTACGTGTGCGCTACCTGCTCGATGGCTGACGTCGTCCCAGTGAAGCCGGTGATTGAGAGGTGGTTACCGCGCAGCCGGCTCGCAGTGATGTCACTCGTTGCGCCGGCAGCCGATCCCACGCTCAGGTAATGCCCTGATGGCGCAAGGCACGCGAGCAGTGTGTGGGGGTATGGGCCCCAAAGTGGATCGACGACAACGTCCATAGGTCTCCCGAGCACGCGTAGTTGTGACGCGAGGTCTTCCGAAATGATGTGCGTTCGGTGCGGGCGCCACCACTAGATGTCCTCGCTCAATCCCTCGGACGTGCTTGAGCCGTGTCACCAGCAGCGAGGGCGCTTAGCTAAGCGCTCGCCGTCAAGACTGGGCGCGTCCGGGCTTGAGCGATTGAAGCTGGTTCACCACGGTTTCGACCCAGCGCTGGACGTGGGCCTGGTTGCGCCAATCGCCGGCTTTGGTCTTGGCCATCGCGCTTGCGGGAAAGCCCTTCGCGTCCGGTGCCAGGCGGCCGCCGAACGTGACGTGACCGCGCGCACCCACCGCGTCGACCAACTTCAGCACCTGTTTGGTTGGCGGAATGTCTTGGCGCTCAGCCGAATCGTCCAGGGGACCGCTGCTGACCAGCCACACTGGCAGGCCGCGAAGCGCCTCGGCGTTGCGCCGGACGAATCGCCGAGCGTCACGGTGCCACCGGTTGGCGTACAGCGCCCCGACGACGATCACCGCGTCCACCCTAACGAAATCAGCTACACCGTCGGCGGGACACACGAAAGCGTCGCATCCGGTCTCCGTGAGGGCGTCGCCGATCATGTCTGCCAGCCCAGCCGTGCCGCCCCGCTTGGAACCGAATACGACGAGAACACCCATCATCTACCCCTGTTGCCGGGCCGCGCTTTCCGCATTGCCTTTGATCTTGTTCACGGTTGCCCGCATGATGTGGGTGACGAATGGCCGGATCAGCCACCAGTAGTGAAGGAACTGCCGCCGGGACTCGGGATCGGTTGTGACGGTGCGGCATTGGTAGCTCAGCAGCGTAGAGTGCTCCCCGTATCGCATGACGGAGAAATTGGCCGCGATCTTGCCCCAACCGGGCTCGGCGAAGGCACTGAAATCCTCCGGCATGACTTCTCGCCATTCAATGACCGGCAGCCAGAACTTTCCTACGGCGCCGAATGCGATCTCGCGATCCGGTAAAATTCCCAGCTCCAGCCAGCCTTGCAACCGCAGACCTTCGCCGACCACAAGACGGGGCAGCGGCGGTGCGGCCTTACCCGACATCCGGGCGGGCAGACCACGAATCCACATCGAAGCCGTCAACAACGGTGTTCGAACGGTGAGCAGGTCCAGGGACCGTGCAGCGCGGAATGTGGTCGACGGGTCGGCGGCGACCACCACGTGCTGCGCGATCATGGCGTCGAACGTCGGCATGGCCGATTCGATGAGCAGGAAATCGGTACCAGCTGTTGTCATGGTGCGATCGTGTGCTCGGCACCCCGCACAGACCTAGGGCACCTGGTCCTTAGCGACAGTGACCTCCGCCCCTTTCCGTTGGCTTTGAGCGCGGCGCGCAGGTGTTTTCGCGCAGGGCCCACGCCTCGATCCGCGAGACGGCTGTGTGCGCAACGCTACGATGTCCTGATGCAGTGTCCGCCATGGGGTTTGGCGCATCTAGTGGTGTGCGATAGCGGGGCTCAGCTGGTTGATGAACCAATCGCGGGCCAGCACCGCGGCCTGCTCGAGCGTGCCCGGCTCCTCGAAAAGGTGTGTGGCGCCGGGAACCACAGCGAGATCGCACTCACCGGGCATTGCGGCCTGGGCTCGTCGATTCAATTCCAGCACCACGTCATCACGACCGCCGACGATCAGCAGTGTCGGTGCACCGACCCTGGCCAGCGAGTCGCCCGCGAGATCGGGCCGCCCCCCGCGGGAAACGACCGCAACCACGTCGACCCGGGGATCGGCCGCCGCGGCCAGCGCCGCGCCCGCCCCGGTGCTCGCCCCGAAGTAGCCGACGGGCAGCGCCGCGGTGTCGGGTTGGCCGGCCAGCCAGCCGGTGACATCGACGAGTCGCCCAGCCAGCAGGTCGATGTCAAAGACGTTGGCGCGGTTACGTTCCTCGGTAGGGGTGAGCAGGTCGAACAGCAGCGTGGCCAGCCCGGCCTGGTTGAGGACCTCGGCCACGTAACGGTTGCGGGGGCTGTGGCGGCTGCTGCCGCTGCCGTGCGCGAACACCACTATCCCGACCGGGTTCTGCGGGATCGTCAGATGCCCAGCCAACGAGACCGATCCGGCGGTTACCTGGATTTCCTCGTCGCGCAGCGGTGGGTCGGCGGCGGCGTCGATCGCGGCAGCTTCTGCGAAGTCGTGCTGGGCGCGATCGAGCAGCGCGATCACCTCGTCGTCGGTGGTCTGGGTGAAGTTGCGGTAACCCTGCCCGACCGCGAAAAAGTACGCCGGCGTCGCCAAGCACACCACCTCGTCGGCGTAACCGGCGAACCTCGCGACGATGTCGTCAGGGCCGATCGGAACCGCCAGCACCACACGGCTCGCCCCGTGCGCGCGGGCGACTTGGCATGCCGCCTTGGCGGTCGCTCCGGTCGCGATGCCGTCGTCGACGATCACGGCGACCCGCCCGGTCAATGGGATCCGGTCACGCCCGCGGCGGAAGCGTTCCGCGCGGCGTTGCAGTTCGATGCGCTGCTTGCGTTCGACGGCGTCCATGTCGTCACCGTCGAGGTGTGCCTCGCGCACGACGTCATCGTTGAGCACCCGCACGCCGTCCTCGCCGATGGCGCCGAAGGCCAGTTCGGGCTGAAACGGCACGCCGAGTTTGCGCACCACGAGTACGTCGAGGGCGGCCTGCAGCGCCCTGGCAACCTCGAAGGCCACGGGCACGCCGCCACGGGGCAGGCCGAGGACGACAACGTCCTGGCCGCACAGATAGTCCAGACGCTGGGCCAACTGGCGTCCGGCGTCTCCGCGATCGTCAAACATCGTCATCCTCCGAGTATGTCGCGATGTGATGACCCGCGGATATGGAACTAAGTCCCGTGGCCGACTGACTAGGGTCCCTCGGAGCCGGAGGCGACGGGCTTGTCCGCGTTACGTCGTGTCGGGGTTAAGGGCCGTTCGGCCATCGTCGTTCGGGACCAATGCCTCCAGCCTCGGTGATCGCCAGGAGTGACCGCCCCTCGCCACGGCGCCTGGGACTTCGGACCCTATTTGTGGACCGATGTGTCGTGGTCTGATCGGAAGCCATGCCATGAGATTTAGGGAGTGGGGGAGATAATGAGTATGCTGCACGCCCGGCGACGGCCTCGGTCGTTGCCCTCCGATACGACGGCTTCGCGGCCGATGAGCAGGGAATACGACGACAACCAACTGCGCAATGAGCAGACGCTGGAGGACATTCTGCCCGGCCAAGATGGTCGGGCTGGGTCGAAATCGACGATGCCCAAGGATCCGCCGGGGCAGAACCGTTTGAGCTGGCCGGCGCCGATCTCGTCGGCGAAGACATCACCGTGGCGGTCATCCCGAAAAAAGCCGAGGAATTTACCTGCTCGAACGGCTTCTGATACAGCACATCAGCCGACTGGCAAGCGCGACGGGCAGTCAGCTGATTTGCACCGACTGCGCGCAGTACAACACCGATTGTGGGAGGCAGCCATGTCCGAAAACACGAGGGTGTCAGCCCTTGACCACGCGCTGCAGGCAGCACATATCTGGGTCAACGAGGTGGCCAAGGAGTTCGACACCGACGATCGGGAATTCGCCTACGGGGTGTTGCGGGCATGGCTGCACACCCTGCGCGATCGGCTCACCGTGGAAGCGAGTGCCCAGTTTGCGGCGCAGTTGCCCGACCTGATCAGGGGTGTCTTCTATGCGGGCTGGAATCCCAACGCGGTCCCCGACAAGTACGACGCCGAGGTGTACGCGCTGCGGTTCGCCAAAGAGGCATGCATCGCGGTCAACGATGTCGGCAAGGCGGCCGCAGCGACCACAGCCGCGGTGTCGCGCCACCTCCCGGCCGCCCAGGTGCACAAGGCCCTCGATCACCTCCCGGTAGACATCCGCAGCCTCTTACAGCCCCAGGCGTGAACTGCTCGCCACGTGGAGCGAGACGGCGCGCTGTTCGGTGATGTGCGTGTCGTGGAGCGTGAAGTCCGTTGCGAACACGCGGGTTTCACCTCCGCTGAAGTGTCACCGCTTCACTTCAGCCCACCTGCCGCCGGTCAGTAGGCTCCAGCCGACGCCGAGCGGAAACCCTGTCGTGCCAGACGATGCGTTAGTGCTGGCGAGCGACGATCACAGGGATGCGCGCGGTGTGGACCACGAGGGTGCTGACCGAGCCGAGCAGCATTCCGGTGAATCCGCCGCGGCCGTGGCTGCCGACCACGACAAGTTGGGCCGACTCGGATTCGTCGAGAAGATGGCGGGCTGGGTGGTCGTAATAGGTCAGGCGCCGCACAGCCACGTCAGGGTAGCGCTCGCCGAAGCCGGCGACGCCTTCGGCGAGCGTCTTCTCGGCCGCCGATCGTATGCCCGCGGGATCCATGCTGGGCACCGCCGCCATATCGGCGTCGCTCCAGGCGTGCAGGGCCACCAATTCAACACCGCGCCAAGAGGCTTCATCGAAGGCGATCGCGGTGGCCAACTCTGATGCCGGCGACCCGTCGATGCCAACCAACACCGGCAGCTGCGCCCGTTGTGGTGATGACGGAACTTCGTCGTGGATCACCGCGACGGGGCAATGGGCGTGGTGGATCACGCCGGTGCTGACCGAGCCGAGCAGGGCCCGCTCCAAAGCGCCCTGCCCGCGGCAGCCCACTACCATCATCTGAGCTTCCTTGGACAGGTCGACCAGGGTTGGCACGGCCGGCCCGGAAAGCAGCTCATTGTTGATCTGCACGCGGCCGCTGGCCGGGATGCTGTCCTCGGCGATCTTGATCGCCTTGGCGATGATGCGTCGGGCGTCTTCTTCCTGGCGCTCATAGAACTCGGCAGGGATCGCGGTGGCGGACCAGACGAGGCCTTGAGTGGAGACGACGTGGACGATGGTCAGCGCGACGTTGCGCATCGCCGCTTCGTGTGCGGCCCATCGGATGGCGTTCGTGGCGAACGGGGAGCCGTCAGCACCGACGACGACTCCCCGATGTGTGATGTGACTAGTCATTTCGCCGTCCGTTCTCCTCGGAATATCGGGTGCAGCCGCCGGCTATTCGGCCGACGCTAGCCGTCCGGCAGTACGCGCTCAGGAGGCATTGGTCCCCGCCGGGAGTGGCCATAGGACCCTTCGATGTGCCAGCACATCGCGACACACTCGACGACATGCAGTTGTTGTTCCATGATCGTGCGGATGCCGGACGTCGTTTGGCCCAGCGTTTGGAGTCGTTCCGCGGCCAGGATGTGATCGTATTGGGCGTTCCGCGGGGCGGGGTGCCGGTGGCGTTCGAGGTCGCCAAGGCACTGCGGGCCCCGCTCGACGTGCTGGTGGTGCGCAAGCTCGGCGTGCCGTTTCAGCCCGAGTTAGCCTTCGGCGCCATCGCCGAGGGCGGGGTGCGGGTGATCAACGACCCCATAGTGGAGCAGACCGCGCTGAGCGCTGAAGAGATTGGTTACGTAGAAAGCGCCCAACAGAGCGAGCTGCGGCGGCAGATTGACCTGTATCGCCGCGGCCGCGACCGGATCCCGCTGGCCGGGCGAGTGGTGCTGATCATCGACGACGGGTTCGCTAGCGGGGCCACCGCCAAGGCTGCGTGCCGGGCGGCTCGCGAGCAGGGCGTCGCGCGGATTGTGCTCGCCGCGCCTGTGGGCTCGGCAGATGTCGTTGCCATGCTGAGCTCAGACGCCGACGAGGTGGTGTGCCTGGAAACGCCCACCTTCTACGGGTATGTCACTGTCGGGCAGGGCTACCGCAGGTTCCGCAGAACCTCTGACGATGAGGTGGTCGCGCTGCTCGACCGCGCCCACACGGGTTACCGGCAATTAGTGGTGAGCGCGTTGGACGATCCGCCGGTGCGCGATGAAGAAGTCCGGGTACCAACGGGTCTGGTCGAGGTGGCTGGGCATCTCACGGTCGCCGAAAACCCGCGCGGCATCGTGGTGTTCGCACACGGCAGTGGAAGCAGCCGCCACAGTCCCCGCAACCGCTATGTCGCCGAGGTGCTCAACCAGGCCGGACTGGCCACCCTGCTGTTCGATCTGCTGACCCCGGCCGAGGAACATAACCGCGCCAACGTCTTCGACATCGAGCTGCTGGCCGCACGGCTGGTCGACGTCACCGGCTGGCTGGCCACCCAGTCCGATACCGCGTCACTGCCGATCGGCTACTTCGGCGCCAGCACAGGCGCCGCCGCGGCGCTGGTCGCGGCCACCGATCCCCGAGTGACGGTGGCAGCGGTCGTCTCCCGCGGAGGCCGGCCCGACCTCGCGGGCGGACACCTGCGCGACGTCGTCACACCGACGCTGCTGATCGTCGGCGGCCGCGACGAACTGGTACTCGACCTGAATCAACGGGCCCAGGCCGCCATACCCGGGCCGTGCGAGCTCACCGTAGTCCCCGGCGCCACCCACCTCTTCGAGGAACCCGGCACGCTCGAACAGGTCGCGGAGCTGGCCCGCAACTGGTTCATCGAGCACCTGAGTCGAACACCCGCCGACATGTAAACCGCTGAAAGCCATGCGCGGGCAACAAATCCGCGCATGTGAGCCGTCGCTAACGGCCGATCATTGTCCAGCTCCCCCCGGTGTGGGATGTTGCAGGGTGCAGCGAAATGATGGAAGGCCCTGCAAGAACGGGACATCGGCACGGCGAGGATCGCGATTGATCACGACGCGCGGACGGTGAGGTTGGCGTCGCTGTCGAGCTCGCCGCGCGTCTCGAAGCGCCGGCTGCAGGGTGGAGCGCAGCCATTCGGCATCCTGATGCGAGGCGTGCTCAAGCCGCATTCTGCGGGCCCACAGCGGCGTCATATGCAGTGTGGCCAGCGCGCCGCTGCCGGGCTCAATCGTGGCAAAGTAGAGCAGCCGCAGTTCATTTCGGTAGGCCTCGAAGCCCTTGATGCCTTCGTAATCGTTGACGGCGTCCCCGCAGCCGTACCGGATGAGCTCGCCGCGGTACACCTCAATCGGTCGTGGGTGATGCGATGAGTGCCCGTGCACGAGGTCGACTCCGGCGTCGATCAGTCGGCGCGCGAAGCGAACGTGGCTGGACGGCACGTCGTAACCCCAATTGGAGCAGCGCCACATCGATGAGGCCATTCCGGAGGCAGTCCAACCGCTGCGCACGAAGCTCGTCGACGCCGCGATCGAACTGGCCGACAAGCTCGTCGCCGCGCAGTACCAGTTCAACCGCAACCTGATCCGCAGTGCCGACCGGGCGCTGAGCAAGTCCGACGGCGAACAGAAGTAAACGCCAGCCGGTCGGGCTTCACGCGCAAGACAACCGGCCACGCCGTACATCGATCAGGTGCGGCGCGGCCGGCCATACGTCATACCGGGATGGGCCATTGGCGCTCTTGGGGTTTCGGGCGAGAATCAGGTTCGACATGCTCGTTGCACTGGATTTGCGAGAGCGCCAAGCGGTTGCGCCACGCCGCCGCGGCGAAGGGGAACAGAGGGAGCCCGATGCAGCCAAGATCATCCAGGTCCTGCCACCACGCCGGACAGACGTGTTGTGTCACGACAGTTGGCCAGGACGCGGCATCAATGCGGCAAGTGTGCGCAGCCAACAGCTCAGCACCGGCAACTGTACGTGTCATTACTCTGTGGCCGCTCGCGGTCACTATCAGGATTCACATGCCGCCGGTGCGGCGCCGATCGTCGTCAGCCGCCGGCACTAGCCGGAGTCATCGGAGTATTCGTGTCGCTGCGCGTCGACACGACCTCCAGTAGACCATCGGAGCGAGAAGTGACATGTGTGCCGAACCGGCGGCTGGTGTGCTCCATGGTGGTGCGCAGCCATTCGGCGTCGGCCTGCGTGGCGCGCTCGAGTCGCATCCGCCGCACGCGCAGCGGAATCAACTGCAGCGAAACGAGTTTCCCAGTGGCGGGATCGGTGCACGCCATATAGAGGAGCCGAAGTTCTGGGCGGAACGGCTCGTGCCCACCGATGCCCTCGTAGTCGTCGACGACGTCACCGCACCCGTACAGGATGGGTTTGCCGCGGTATATCTCGATCGGGCGGGGGTGGTGCGAGGAGTGTCCGTGAACGATGTCGACGCCGGCGTCGATCAGCCGGTGTGCGAACGCGATTTCACTTGGTGCTATGGCGTACCCCCAGTTGGATCCCCAATGCACCGAGGCGATGGTGACGTCGCCGTCGCGGGTGCGCGCCCGCAGCTGTGCCACCACGTCGTCGGCGGCGTCTCGCTGTGAGGGATCCCGGATCAGCCACACCCCGGGGCGCTGCCAGCTCGCGGCCCAGGATTCGGGTACGCCGGCCGATGTCATCGCCACCGAGCCGATCAGCACCCGGTGCCCATCGTGAACGGTCACCACTGCCGGGCGGCGCGCGGTGGGCAGATCGGCCCCCGCTCCGGTGCCCTGGATTCCAGCCCGGTCTAGAGCCGCGACGGTGTCGGTCAGCCCCTGGTAGCCGAAGTCGAGAATGTGGTTGTTGGCCAGCGCGCACACGTCGGGCCGCAACGCCGTCAGCGCGGGCAGGTTATCCGGGTGCATCCGGTAGCACACCGGCTTGCGGTCGGCGAAGTGGCCGTCATCGGTGATCGTTGTCTCCAGATTGATCAAACGAACATCGGGCGCTGCGTCGTCGAGGACCGCCAGCACCTCGCCCCACGGCCAGGTCCAATCGACCGGCCGCGGTATCGGCCCGTTGGTGTGCTCGGCCAGCCGCACGTACCCCCGCGCATCACGCATATGCGGCTCGTGTAGTACCGGTTCGCCGGGATGGGGCAGGATCTGATCGACGCCACGGCCGAGCATGACATCCCCGCTCAGCAGCACGGTCACTACATCGGAATTGCCGACCACGCCGGACCCCCGCCACTCACCGTCAATCGCCGCGCTACAAATAGATCTACCCGAAGGCGGCATGCGCGTTTTGCCACGCTGAGGTCAAGATCAAGCCTATTGGCCTTACTCGACCACGCCGCTGTTCGGGACAGACCACCGAGTTTCCCTGGCACCGAAACCATCGCACCCTAGCCAACCATGTGGCGAGGGGTCGAAAGTCCTTGAGACCGCGCCCAAAGGTCACATTTCCCGCCGACTCAGTTGCCGACCGGGTTTGTCCGCACAAGATCAGGTGACGCGTTCCCAGCGGGATCCTGTCACCTTTCCGGTCGCGATGGCGTCGCCTGAGTCGAACAGCGCAAAGACGGTGTCGGACAACGCATGAGTGTTCGTGGGCGACGATCACGGTCCCGCCGCTAGCGGCCTTGAGACGAACATGAGGGTCAGTCGGACGCTGCAAGTGGTCGCCTCACTTGCGGTCATCGGGAGGCCTTGGTCGTGATGGAAAATGGGCCATATGGCCCTTCGGCGCGCCGACACAGCGCGACACAATCAGGCGATGACGCAGTCCGACGATCGCGAGGATGCCGAGCCTCAACTGGCCCACCGGCTGGCTTCGTTGCGCGATGAGATGAGGCCGTTCGACGATCGTGTCGATGCCGGGCGCCGGCTGGCGCAGCGGTTGGAATCACTGTGCGGCCAGAACATTGTCGTGCTGGGCCTGCCGCGCGGCGGGATCCCGGTGGCCTTCGAAGTCGCCAAAGCGCTACAGGCACCACTGGATGTCCTCATGGTGCGCAAGCTCGGGGTGCCGTTTCAGCCCGATCTGGCCTTCGCGGCCATCGGCGAGGACGACGTGCGGGTGCTCAACGATCTCGTCGTGTGCCAAGCGCATCTCGACGGCGACACCATGGACACGATCGAAGGCAAACAGCGGATCGAACTGCGCCGCCGCGCGCAACGGTTCCGCTGCGGGCATCACCGCATCTCGGTGAGGGGGCGCATCGCGGTGATTGTCGATGACGGCATCGCGACCGGCGCGACAGCCAAGGCGGCCTGCCTGGTCGTCCGTGCGCGCGGAGCACACCGAGTGGTGCTGGCGGTACCGATCGGCCCCGAGGACATCGGCGCGCGGTTCACCGGATACGCCGACGAGGTGGTCTGCCTGCAGACCCCCGCGGCCTTCTTCGCCGTCGGGCAGGGTTACCGCAACTTCACCCACACCCCCGACGACGAGGTGATCGCACTGCTCGACCGAGCCCGCAACGACTTCGCCGACGCGGCCGCGGTCGACGTCGCCGCCGACGCGCCGCTGCGCGATGAGGAAATCCGGGTACCTGCCGGGCCGGTGACGGTAGCCGGGCATCTGACGATCCCGCAGCACTCGGTCGGGATGGTGGTGTTCGCGCACGGCAGCGGCAGCAGCCGCCACAGCCCCCGTAACCGGTATGTGGCCGAGGTGTTGAACCGGGCCGGGTTGGCGACGCTGCTGGTTGATCTGCTCACTCTCACCGAGGAACGTCACCGCGCCAACGTCTTTGACATCGGCCTGCTGGCGGGGCGGCTGGTCGACGTCACGCACTGGCTGGCCGGCCAGCCCGACACCGCGGCGCTGCCGGTCGGCTACTTCGGGGCCAGCACCGCGGCGGGCGCGGCGCTGGTCGCGGCGACCGATCCCCAGGTGAACGTCGCAGCGGTGGTGTCCCGCGGCGGCCGGCCCGATCTGGCGGGTGAGTCGCTGATTAGGGTGCACGCGCCCACGCTGCTGATTGTGGGCGGATATGACGACATCGTCCTCGATCTGAGTCGGCGGGCGGGGTCGGTGATCCCGGGTACGTGCGAGATCGTGGTGGTTCCCCGAGCCACCCACCTGTTCGAAGAGCCCGGCACCCTTGAAGAGGTGGCGGTGCTGGCCCGCGACTGGTTCATCGATCACCTGAGCCGGGTGACCGCGACCGCAAACCCATAGTGGACCACGAAAAGCCATGGCGCACAGCCCATCAGGGCATCGCAGCGTGCCGCACACCGCGGACCTGCGGATTGAGGCGTGGGCACCCACCCGTGACGGCTGCATCAAGCAGGCGGTGCTCGGCACCGTCGAGAGCTTCCTGGACACCACGTCGGCGCACCCGAAACGCACTCACCGGTGCCGGCTCGCCGCGGAGCGTGACGACGATCTGCTGGTCGCGGTGCTCGAGGAGGTCATCTACCTGCTGGACACCGAAGCAGAGGCGCCGGTCGACCTCACCCTGCGCGACGTCGAAGGCGGCGTGGAGGTCAGGTTTGCGATGGTCGACGCGACCATGCTGCCCCAGCTGGGGGCCGTACCAAAGGCGGTGTCCCTCAACGATATTCGGCTGTCGCACGGCAGTGCTGGCTGGCGGTGCCTGGTCACCCTTGACGTGTGAGTGAGGCCAAGCGCGTGAAGATCATCGAGGAGACCCCGTACCGGTTCCGGATCGAGCAAGAAGGCGCGATGCGGGTGCCTGGCATCGTCTTCGCGTCGAGATCGCTGCTGCCCGACGAACACGGCGACATGGCGCTGGCACAGGTCGTCAATGTCGCCACGCTGCCGGGAATTGTGCGCGCGTCGTATGCGATGCCCGATATTCACTGGGGATACGGGTTTCCGATCGGCGGCGTGGCGGCCACCGACATCGACGACGGCGGGGTGGTCTCTCCCGGTGGGGTTGGCTTCGACATTTCCTGTGGGGTGCGGCTGCTGATCAGCCGCGAGCTGGACCGGGAGCGGCTGGCGCCACGGATCCGCGCGGTGATGGATCACCTCGACCGGGCGATACCGCGCGGGGTGGGCACCAAAGGCGTGTGGCGGCTGCCGGACCGCGCAGCCTTGGAGCGTGTGCTCACCGGTGGCGCCGAGTATGCGGTGGAACAGGGCCACGGTGTGGCAGAAGACCTGCAGCGCTGCGAGGACGGCGGCGTGCTCGCCGGAGCCGACGCGTCCGCGGTCAGCGAGCGGGCTGTGGAACGCGGGCTCGGGCAGATCGGCAGCCTCGGCTCGGGCAACCACTTCCTGGAAGTGCAAACCGTGGACCGCGTCTACGACGCGGCCGTGGCCGCCACGATGGGGCTGGCCGAGGGCGCGGTCTGCGTGATGATCCACACCGGCTCACGCGGGCTGGGCCATCAGATCTGCACCGACCACGTCCGGCAGATGGAAAAAGCGATGGCCCGCTACGGAATTGCCGTGCCCGATCGGCAGCTGGCGTGTGTGCCCGTGCGTTCCCCCGAGGGCCAGGCGTATCTGGCGGCGATGGCCGCGGCGGCCAACTACGGACGCGCCAACCGCCAGCTGCTCACCGAGGCCACCCGCCGGGTGTTCGAGGCGCACACCGCGACCTCGCTTCAGGTGCTCTACGACGTCTCCCACAACCTGGCCAAGATCGAGACCCATCCCGTCGACGGAAACCTGCGCACCCTGTGTGTGCATCGAAAGGGCGCCACCCGCTCCCTACCGCCCCATCACAGCGATCTGCCCGCCGAACTGGCGCAGGTCGGCCAGCCGGTGCTGATACCGGGCACCATGGGCACCGCCTCCTACGTGCTGGTGGGCGTCGCCGATAATCCTGCGTTCTTTTCCACCGCGCACGGCGCCGGCCGGGTGCAAAGCCGCCACCAAGCCGCCCGCGGCACCAATGCGGATGTCCTGTGCAGAGGTCTCGAAGAGCACGGCATCCTCGTGCGGGGCAGCTCGCGGCGCGGACTCGCCGAGGAAAAACCCGAAGCCTACAAGGACATCGACGCCGTCATCGAGACCAGCCACCAAGCCGGGCTCGCCCGCAAGGTCGCCCGACTCATCCCGCTAGGAGTGGTGAAAGGCTAAGCCGCGTCTGCTCCTTCGCGAACGATGCCCGACGATGTTAGGCGGATACCGCGCGAAAGGACCGAAAGTCCTCGACAGTCCCGGACTTCCGCCCCGCGCCAGGTGGCCTGCGACCCTGCAGAATCGAGCGCAATTGACACTGGATCGCCAATGTTGAGGAGCCGGGATGACGGTCGTCGAACTCATCGCGTTGTCTATGTTGGCGGTCGCGCTTGCCGCGATCGTGTGTGCGCTTGCGGTGGCGGTCGCCCTCTGGTGGACCCGACGCCATCCCCCGCATGCCCAACGGTCAATCTCCCACGTGGCGGGCAGGCGCGAGCGCCCATGACACCGCCCCAGGTGCTGTTAATGAGCGCGGTGATCGTGTGACCGGGCCACGAGGGTTGACATCGGCCGAAGCGGCCAGACGCCTGGCCGCCGAAGGTCCCAATACGCTGCCGGTGCGACGCAAGATGCCGGCGTGGCGACTGCTCGTATCCGAGATGGTGCACTTCTTCGCCTTACTGTTCTGGGTGGCCGGCGGGCTGGCCTTCCTGGCCGGCATGCCGCAGCTGGGCATTGCGGTGTTCGCGGTCATCGTGCTCAACGGGGTGTTCGCTTTCGCGCAGGAACAGAAGGCCGAACACGCCGCCGAACGGCTGCGCGGCCTGCTGCCGCGCCAGGTCACCGTCGTGCGCGACGCGACCACGATGCAGGTCCCCGCCGAAGACCTCGTCACCCACGACGCCGTGCTGCTGGCCGAAGGCGACCGCATCTGCGCGGATCTGCGCCTGGACACGGTCCACGCGCTGGCGGTAGACACCTCGGCACTGAGCGGGGAAAGCGTTCCTGAACACCCCGCGCCAGCCGATCACGTCTACGCGGGATGCTTCATCGTCGAAGGGGAAGCCCACGCAACGGTCGTGGCAACCGGGGCGCGAACCAGGCTCGCCGGCATCGCCAAACTCACCCAGACGCAGCGACCCCCGCCGACCCCGCTGCGACGCGAGTTGGACCGGGTGTCGCGCATCATCGCGGCCGTCGCGATCGCGGTCGGCGTTGGGTTCTTCTCCATCGCCCTGCTCCTCGGCACCCCCGCCGCCGACGGATTCCTATTCGCGGTCGGCGTCACCGTGGCCGTCGTCCCCGAGGGCCTGCTGCCCACCGTTACCCTCTCGCTGGCCATGGGCGCGCAGCGGATGGCCGAGCATCGCGCACTGGTGCGGCACCTCGAAGCCGTGGAAACCCTCGGCTCGACCACGTTCATCTGCACCGACAAGACCGGAACGCTGACCCAAAACGAAATGTCGGTCGTCGAGATCTGGATGCCCGACGGCACGGCCACCGTGGCTGGCAACGGCTATGAACCCACCGGCGCGCTCACCTGCACACCGCCGGCCTGCCGCGGCGCGCTGACCGACATTGCGCTGGCCGCGCGGCGCTGCTCAACGGGCCATGCCGTGATGAAGGACGGGCAATGGATCGCCCAAGGCGACCCGATGGAAGCTGCCCTCGACGCGTTCGCCCGCCGCGCCGGCGTCGACATCGCCGCCGAAATTCAGGCGGCGCCCGAACGAGCGCGATTCCCGTTCGACGCCCGCCGGCGCCGGATGTCCGTCGTGGTCGGCAACCGCGTGCTCGTCAAGGGCGCGCCCGATGCCATCGTTTCCCGGTGCAGGCCAGCACCGGCGGCCACCGAGGCGCTGGCGCGGCTAGCCGGGCGCGGCCTGCGCGTCATCGCGGTGGCCACCAGGGCATTCACCGGCGCTCTGCCCACATCGGCCGACGAGGCGGAAACCGACCTGACCCTGCTGGGGCTGGTCGCGCTGGAAGACCCGCCCCGCCCGAAAGCCGCGGCCGCGCTTGCCGCGTGCCGGCGCGCGGGCATCAGGGTCGCCATGATCACCGGCGACCACCCCGACACAGCGGGCGCGATCGCACGCGAGGTCGGGCTCGCCGGCAGCAGCGACCGGGTCCTCGTCGGGCATGAGCTGCCCGCCGACCGGGCCCAGTTGGGGGAGCTGTTGGATCGCGACGGCACCGTCGTGGCCAGGGTGACCCCGGAGGACAAACTGCGTATCGCCGAAGCCCTGGGGGCCCGTGGGCACGTCGTCGCGATGACCGGTGACGGGGTCAACGACGCCCCCGCCCTGCAGGAGGCCGCGATCGGCGTCGCCATGGGCCGCTCCGGCACCGACGTCGCACGCGAGGCGGCCGACCTTGTCCTGCTCGACGACGACTTTTCCACCATCGTCGCGGCTGTGGAGCAGGGCCGGTCGACGTTCGCCAACATCCGCCGGTTCCTGACCTACCACCTCACCGACAACGTCGCCGAACTCGCCCCGTTTATCATGTGGGCGCTCTCGGGCGGGGCTTTCCCGCTGGCCATCGGTGTATTGCAGGTGCTCGCCCTCGACATCGGAACCGACGTGCTGCCCGCGCTGGCACTCGGTGCCGAACCACCCGCCCGGCACGTGCTCGACCGTCCGCCGACGCGCGGACATCTGATCGACCGCAGCCTGTTCGCCCGTGCATTCGCCATCCTCGGCTCGGTCGAAGCCATCATCGGGCTTGGCGCATTCGTCGTCTCCTTCCTCGCCGCGGGCTGGTGGTTGGGCGAACCCTTCCCGACCGGGGCAGCGCTGCTCGCGGCCTCGGGCGCCACTTTCACCGCCATCGTCTTCGGCCAGGTGAGCAATGCGTTCGCCTGCCGCAGCACCGTCCGATTCGCCTGGCAGATCCCGTTGCGTAGCAACCGGCTGCTGATCGGGGCCGTCGCAGCAGAGCTGGCCATGCTCGCCGCGTTCCTCTACATCGCGCCCCTCGCACATCTGCTCGGCCAGTCGCCCCCCAGCGGCGCCGGCGTTCTCGCCGCCGCGCTCGCCGCCCCCGCGGTTCTGGCAGCCGACACACTGCAGAAGCGAATTACCCGCTCCGCCAAGCAAACCCGCAGAATCCGACCGAAGACGACCGGCGCAATCGAGCACCTGGGCGCCGCATGACCTCCCTTGGAGGCGACGTCAGCAACACCGGCGACCGCGGCACTTGCGAACACACGTCCGACGTTTCTTCTCCGCTGCTATCAGTGCGGTGCACTACCGACACCGCAGTCTTGAGGTCGGCGCGAGCGACGGCTAAACGCCCTTCTCTGTGCGGGCGCGCAGAGGCCTAGCAAGCGCAAACTGGTAGCAGATGCACGTTGTCTGCTATTGCGGGTGCCGTGGGAGGAGCCGGTCGGAAACCATGATGCGTTGACCGGATCAATCGGCGGGCCAGCGCATGACGGTACCGGCCGCGCTGAACAGCGGCGAACCGGCTCGCATCGGGGCGGGCAGCGACACGGTCACGCTGGTCGAAGGCGCGACGTCTTGTCTGTCAGACCGCCACGGCGACACGGTGGCGGGCGGCTCGCAGGGGCTGTTCTTCCGCCATGCACGGGTGCTGTCGCGATGGGAACTGCGCGTCGACGGCCAGGTCGCGGAATCAGTGTCGGTCGAGTCGTCGGAAGCCTTTGCCGCACAATGCATTCTGCGCCGGGCGCCGCACGCCGGGTTGGTCGACAGCACGCTGTTGGTGGTGCGCGAGCGGTTGGTGGCTGATGGCCGGCGGGAGACCGTAACGCTTTCCAACCTCGGCGGTCGCGGCCGGGCGTTCGTCGCGGCTGGCGCGCCGTGGTTCATGACCCTGTTTGGCCGCGACAGCCTGCTGACGGCGTGGATGGCGCTGCCGCTGCACGTCGGGCTGCCGATCGGCACACTGCAACAGTTGGCGGCGGCCCAGGTGTGATCGAGGACTTTCGGCCCCTCGCTTGGTCAGCCGGCCGGTGACCAGAGTTGGGCAGGGCTGAACTCGAGCCAACAGCCTCGTGCGGTCTATCGGTGAGCGGATAACGGTGTCGGGACATGGCGCAGCCATGACGATGACATCACAGCGCGATGGAGGGAGCCGAAGTGGGTGGAACGCGTCCCGGTGGCGCCACCGAAGATCAACCACGAAGGGTTGCGATGGCCGAGATCCGCCGCCATGGAGAGCCGATATGACCCGTCCGCATGCGCCGTCGCCGATCGTCGTGGGCATCGATGGGTCTGACGCCGCCGTCGCCGCGGCGCGGTGGGCCGCCGAGGAGGCTGTTGCCCGGGATGTGCCGCTGCGGCTGATCCACGCCGCCGACGTCGCGGCAGTTCCGTCCGGGCCGGGCGAGTGTTTCGGGCGACACCTCACCCACGCCGAACCGATGTTGCGCGCCGCCCAGGCGGCGGTGGCCGCAACGGGAAAGACCGTCAAAGTCGAAACCGGCGTGGTCACGGCGGGACCGCGGGCAGGGCTGATCACCGACCCGCCAGGAAGTCATGACCACTGCACGCGACATAGTGCCCGCCGGCGCCACCGCTACCAACAACTGCTGCAGCCGTGGGTGAACATGGCCATGGACACCGTGATCGCCATCAACCCCGAGATCGTCACCGGCGTTCGCATCGTCGACGACAACACGAAATAACCGCGTGACCATTTCGGTGGCGAATTCACCAGCAGCCCAACGGGACCCAGATGCCGACCCGCGACATCGATGATGACCGCCGCCGAGGGTAGATCGTCAGTGTGTGGGAGGGCAGTGGCGTCGTTTTGCGAGGAACCGGCGCAGCCGCTTCAGTGGCCAGGTGTTGATCACCTCGTCGGCTGCTACCCAGCCTCGCTGGGCGACGGCGACGCCGTAGCGGATGTAGTCGAGGTGGCCGACGGCGTGGGAATCGGTGTCGATCGCGAAGACGACGCCATGATCGCGGGCACGACGCACGAGATCGTCGTTGATATCCAGCCGGTCGGGGAAGGCGTTGATTTCCAGGGCGGTATGGGTGCGCGCGGCCGCTTTGAACACGGCATCAACATCGAAATCGATGGGGGGACGACGGCCGAGAAGTCGGGTGGTCGGATGGCCGATGATGTTGACGTAGGGGTGCTCGATGGCGGCGAGCAGGCGCTTGGTCATCTCCTCGCGGCTCTGATCGAAATCGGAGTGCACCGAAGCGACGAGGACATCGAAACTCGCGAGGAATTGGTCATCCCAGTCCAGGGAGCCGTCGGCGCCGATGTTGAGTTCGGAGCCGTGCAACACCGTGATGCCGTGTCGGCGCGTCAGTTCGGGTAGCTTGCTTCGCTGGTGGAGGGCCTTGTCGCGGGTCATCCGCTGCATGGCCATCATCGGGGCGTGGTCGGTGATGGCGCAGTAGCGGTATCCATGGCGGGCCGCGGCGGCGACCATGTCATCCAGGCCGGCGAGGCCGTCGGTGAGATCGGTATGCATATGAAGGTCGCCGGCGATGTCGGTGACCTCGACCAGATCGGGAAGCTGGTCATCCAGTGCGGCTTCGACTTCGCCGCGGTCTTCGCGCAATGTCGGGGGGATCCAGGGCAGCCCGAGTCTGGCGTAGATATCGGCTTCGTCTGCCGACGCCAGCAATTGGCCGTCGTCGACGCGGAACAGCCCGTACTCGGACAACTTCAACCCGGCATGCACGGCCAATTCGCGGATGCGGATGTTGTGTGCCTTCGAGCCGGTGAAGTATTGCAGGGCCGCGCCCCACACCGCCGCGGGCACGACCCGCAGGTCCACCTGGACACCCTTGGTTGTCACCACGGAGGACTTGGTCGGGCCGTGGGCCAATACGCGATCCACCAACGGCATGGTGCAGAAGTGCTCCATGACCGATCCCGGGTCCTCGTCTGCGGCCGCCAGCAGGTCGATGTCGCCGATGGTGTCACGCATGCGCCGCAGCGATCCCGCGTAGTCGATGCGAGTCACCTGCGGCAGTGCTGCGAGCTGGGCGACCAGATCCTCGGCGATGTCGAGGGCGACCGCCAGCGGCATGCGCCCCCCGACTTCCTGCATCTGGCGAATCGCGCGGGCCAGGTTGCGCTCGCTGATCTGGCCCCATCCTTTGAGGTGGCGCAGCTGTTCGTCGTGCAGCGCGGCCAGCAGCTGCGGCATCGACGAAATGCCCAACTCGACATAGACCTGGTGGGCCCGTTTCGGTCCGAGCCCGGGGATGCCCAGTAGTGCGCGCAGGCCTGCTGGCACCTGTGCGTGGAGCTCCTCGAGAGCGGCGATGTGGCCGGTTTTCCGGAGCTCAAGCAGCTTGTCGGCGGTGTGCGCACCGACGGCCGGGATGGCTATCAAGCCGTTGCGGTCGAGACTGTCGAGATCAGCAGGCCAACCGGCGACCGCACGGGCCGCCTTCTCGTATGAACGCACCCGGTACGGATCGCCGCCCGAGATTGCGATCAGATCGGCCAGCTCCTGCAGCGCCTCGGCTGCAGTGTCATTCGAACGCACAAGGGACAGAATGGTCCGATCATGCCTGTCTGCCAGCAGCCCAAAGACCTCGCTTTGGGGACTTCCGACCACACATTGACGGGACTTCCGGCTCCGTGCAGCCAGCCGTGCCGCCGGTAGCGTCAAGAATCCCGATCGGACGATGTGCAGGATACCTTCCGTTATGAAAATGTGGATACAAGTCAGCGACCGCGATGAGGATGTCGAATTCTCCGGCGGCGCGACCTATCAAGTGCTCGCAAGCGGTGTGCTAAGGGTCAACTGCGGCAAGGATATTCACCTTTACAGTCCGGCGTATTGGCAACAGATCACGGTTGATACCCGTTCCGCAGACCAACGTGACGGTCACGTTCAGCAGCTGGACGAAGATCTCAATTGGCAATGATCGGCGCCGCTCAGTAGCGCCAGGCCGCGATCTACTAGGGATCGCCCGAATCAGTTGGTCCGCCAGGGCACTTCGGTGTCGGGCGCGCCGTCGAATAATGCGTTCGCGTCGCGCTGGCCCAGTTCGACAGAGGCATTGATGAATTCGGGATCGAAGTACAGGTAGCTGAGCAGGTCGCCTCGGCGCGGGCCGTCACCCTTGTGGGCGTGCGCCATCAGTCGCTGTTCGGGATGGCTGAGATCGGAGCCGCCGTGGCCAACGCCGTCCCCCTCTGTGCGTGACCATGCCGACCTCGTCCTCGACAAAGACAACGGAGCCGGGGTCGCCGAGCTGCTCACCGGCGCGTACCTCAGCGGAGTCCGACGCTGGTGTCCGCCACGCTGGTGGGTCGAGATCGGCACCTTCGACGACGGAACACCGGTGAAGATACCGGGCAGCCAGGCGCGGATGTTGGTCACCGGACCCGCCGGGTCAGGCAAGAGTTACCTGGTCGGCCTGCTGGCGGAGCGATGGATCGAGAGTGGCTACTGTGTGCTTGTCCTTGACCCCGAGGGCGACCACGTGGAATTTGGGGAGCTCGCCCGGGTGCAGGTTGTTGATGCCCGCCACCACCTGCCCGAGCCGCACGAGTTGGTCGACACGCTGCATCCGCACATCAGCATCGTGGTGGATCTGTCCGGGCTCACCAGCCCACACAAGGTCGACTACCTGCATCGATTGCGGTCGGCGGCCAGCGTGCACCGCGAAGCGCGCGGATTCCCACACTGGACGATCTACGACGGGGCCCACCTGCTCGGCCATCACCCGGAAGCCCACTGGACACATCGTGGCGGCTGCGTGTTGTCATCATTCGCGCCGGCGTCACTGCCCGCCAACGAGGTCGACGACACCGACGTCCTGCTCACACTCGACGACGCCAACACCGCAGAAGATGTCGTCTCCCGAACGAGGCGGCGGGCCTGTGTGCGTTTTGGCGCCGGGCCGCCGCGTTCGTTCACCATCGCAGAGCGCGGGGCTACCCACGTGCGGCATCGCCACAAATATGCCGACGTCTCCTTGCCCAGGGAACGGCGGTTCTACTTCCGGCCAGCCGACGGCCAAGTCATCGCCGCAGCAGGCACCATGGGCGATTTCCGCACCGCGATAAGACATCTCGATCCACGAGCGCTGCAGTACCACCTCGAACGCGCGGACTTTTCCCGCTGGTTAGATGACACCATCGCCGACAAGGAATCGGCGTCGCAAGTGGCGGTGTGGGAGGACGAATTGCTGGCGCATCGAGCCACCCACGACTGATCGGAACCATTGTCATCGCCTTCGGCCATTGCGTGCACGAGGTCGGCAGTGTGCATGAATCGACGGCTGGTAGTGGCCTGCTGTGAACAGATGGCCTTGACGAATCCGGCGATGGCGTATTGGGCAAGACGCCGTACGATGTCGGCTTCCCTGACAAGCGCCCACCAACCGGTGGTTGTCGATAACGGGCAGATGCACACTGCGGGTGCGAACCTGACGGCCGAAACCATCAAGGCAAGGTCGAGCCAGCACGGCCACCACCATCAGCGGGACCCCGCGGTAACGTCTGAAAGCACACCGGCGAGCTGACGGGCCTGCCATACCCGCCAGAACGGCCGACAAGGAACAGCCAGTGAGCCAAGAGAAAACAACGAGCAATCACCTGATCAACCCGCCGGGGACACGACCGCCGCGATCCGCGCTGATCCTTTGGGCGAACTCGACGCCGCGGCTCTAGCGCCGCTGCCGAGGCGGGGGTGTGGGGAGTCGAAGGGTTGCCGAGCGGCTCGGCCGCTCTCGTCGTCAAGCGCGGGCCCAACGCGGGTTCCCGGTTCCAGCTGCATCAGCCTCAACGGAACCTATCTCAACCGCAAACCGGTGCAATCCGCGGCGTTAGGCAACGGCGACGAGATCCAGATCGACAAGTTCCGTTTGGTGTTCCTGACCGGGCCCAAGGCGGGTTGACTCAGAGGTGGGTGCCGTAGAACACCCGCCCCAAATCAAGCCGTGTTGCGGCGATCCCTAGGAATGGCTCGATGGAGCCGGGCTTTCGCGTCCGCGAGGAATTTAGTTTAGTTGTCGTGTTTGCCGCGCTCGATGAGGAACGAGTGGACGTCATCGAGTGTCAGGCCGTACCCCGTGGTCGTTCACCGGCCACGAGCACACGGCTGCGCCCGCTAGCGCTGTCTGACGGCAGCCCCTCGACCAGCCGATAGGTGCCCCTCGTCGGCGACTCGGGGTGTCTAGCTCTGGACTTCTTGAGACGCAGGTCCACCCGTCCTGCCATACGGCGCAGGCGTGCTTCATAACCGCTGCGCACGACGGGCATGATACCTGAGATCCATTGTACTCACTTTCCGGTACGCGCAGGCGATTTCAGCCGTTCAGCCCGCTGACGACCGGCATCGAAGGGCTTCATCCCTCGAGTGTGGCGCGATGGGTCGATGCGTCGAAGGGCCGTATGGCCACTTCCATCGGGACCAAGGCCTCCTGACCGCTGATCGGCGACCATCTACCGTCTGCGACATCGCACCCTGGCGCACCCGTGTCCAAACACGAAAGACGGTGAAATGTCTGATCGCAGCACACAGCCGGCAGTCGTGGTCGGTGTCGATGGGTCTCCGTCCTCGATAATGGCCGTGCGGTGGGCCGCACGCGAGGCAACGATGCGCAACGCCGGACTGACCGTCGTGCACGGCTTGAGCCCGCTGGCCGTCTGGCCCGCCGTGCCGATCCCTGCTGAGCTCCACCGGCTGCCGCGGGCAGGACGCGGTACAGCGGGCCCTGCTCGGCTCGGTCAGCACCGCCGTGGTGCATGCAGCCCGCGACCCGGTGATCGTCGCCCGCCACTAATGCGTTGTCCGGCACCATCTTTGGAGGTTAATTAACATGGGCAGCATCCCGATAGGACGGATCGCCGGATTTCCGGTCAGCGTCAACTGGAGCGTGCTGGTGATCCTCTGGTTGTTCACCTGGAGTCTGGCCTCCACGTTGCCCGGCACAGTGCCGGGCTACTCGACGTGGGCGTACTGGCTGGCGGGGGTGTGCGGTGCGCTGATATTGCTGGGGTCGCTGCTGGCCCACGAACTGACGCACGCGATCCTCGCGCGCCGCGCCGGCGTGGAGGTGTTCGACGTGACGCTGTGGCTGTTCGGGGGCGTCACCCGGCTCGGCGGCGAAGCCAAGACACCTCAGGGGGCGTTTCGGATCGCGGTGTCGGGTCCGCTGATGAGCCTGGCGCTCGCGGTGGTCTTCGCCGGTGCGGCTTATGGACTCGGCGCGCTGGGGGTCGCACACATCGTCCTCGGCGTCGCGTGGTGGCTGGCCGGGATCAACCTGCTGCTTGGCCTGTTCAACCTGCTACCCGGCGCTCCGTTGGACGGCGGGCGGGTCCTGAAGGCTTACTTGTGGCGCCGCTACGGCGATCCCGTGCGCGCCGCCGTCGGCGCGGCGCGCGCCGGGCGCGTCCTCGCGTTCATTCTGATCGCGCTCGGGCTGGTGGAGTTTCTGGCGGGGGTCCTGGTCGGTGGCGTGTGGTTGGCGTTTCTCGGGTGGTTCATCTTCGCCGCTTCCCGTGAAGAGGAGGCGCAGGTGACCACCCAGCAAGCCATCGCCGGTGTCCGGGTCGCCGACGTCATGACCGCCCAGCCCCACACTGCCCCCGCCGACATCACCATCGAGGATTTCATCCAGCGCTACCTGCTGGGCGACCGCCACTCGGCGTACCCGGTCGCCGACCGCGACGGATCGATCATCGGGCTGATTACCCTGGCGCAACTGCGCGGCGTCGCACCGAGCCAGCGCGCTGCCACCTTGGTGCGTGAGGTCGCGATCCCCCTACCCCAGGTGCCCACGGCGGCACCGCACGAACCGCTCACTGCGCTGCTGCAGCGTCTGGGGCCGGGTTGCGGTAACCGCGCCCTCGTCGTCAGCGGCGGCCAGCTGGCCGGCATTGTCACCGCAAGCGATCTGAGCCGACTGATCGACGTGTACCGGCTCGCGTCTCCACACCCGCGGGTCGGGCACTGAAACTGATCGTGCCACTTGCCAACTTCGAACAAACCAAGGATCGTGCGGGAGAAGGGTTTTCGAGCCTGTAGCGGCAGAAATGGTATGCTGCACTGTGATAACGCGCCGCTGGGGCACATGTCCTGCTGGGGTCACACAAGGTCCTAGTCGGACGAAGCGCCCGCTCCTGGCGACCGCCGACGTCGAGGGCCTGCTGTAGCTACTGGTGAGCGCTGCTCACCTCTTCTCCTCGGCGACCAATCGCTGTTGGTGGCGTAACGTTTCGAGCTCAGTCGCAACCCCGGCGCTGACGGCTATGGGGTAGGACCAACGAGCATCCTCAAGCGAATGTAGCTGTGGGGGAAGCGCGTCGACTTGCTGCCGTGCGTGGGCGCGCGCCGCCTCGAGGCCGGCGTCATACCCGGTGATGCGTCGACCGTCCTTCATGACGGGCACCAACAACTGCTCATCGGCCAGGCCTTCGCCGGGCTCGCCGATCGTATCGCCCGCGAAAGTTCCGTCCTCGATCCTGCGGAACACTTGTTTGCGGCCCGGGTAAATCACCTTGTCGCTGGAGAATTTCGTGCGCCCGACTCCGGCGTACTCGACCAGCTTGTACGCCATGTCCAGTGCGGGCGCATCCTCTGCGACGCACAGCCGCGTGCCCACACCGAACCCGTCGATGGGAGCGCCGTCGTCCAGAAGCGCCGCAACCCGGTACTCGTCAAGACCCGACGAAGCGAAGATCCCGACCCGGTGCAAACCCGCGGTATCCAGCCGTGCCCGCGCCGCCTTCGATAGCGCACCGAGATCGCCGGAATCGAGGCGGATCGCGCGCACATCGAAGCGCTGCCCCAGGCGCTTGGCCAACTCGATGACGCGATCGACCCCGCGCAGCGTGTCGTAGGTATCGACGAGCAAAGTCGTGCCCGGATAGAGCCGAGCGAACGCCTCGAAGGCATCGATTTCGGTGCCGAAGGCTTGGATGAAGCTGTGCGCCATCGTGCCGAACGCCGGAATCCCGTACTCGCGCGCCGCGAGCACGTTTGACGTGCCGGTGGCGCCCGCGAGATAGCTTGTCCGCGCGACTGTCAGCGCCGCGTCAATGCCGTGCGCTCGCCGCGCCCCGAAGTCCACCACCACCCGACCGCGCGCGGCGTCGACCACGCGTGCCGCCTTACTCGCGAGCACGCTCTGACAGTGAATCTGGTTCAGGACCAACGTCTCGACGAGCTGGGCTTCGACGATCGGCGCGATGACCTGCACGATCGGCTCGTTCGGAAAGACGACGGTGCCCTCCGGAACGGCCCAGACATCTCCGGTGAAACGCACCCCGGCGAGCCATTGGACGAATTCATCGGAGAACAGACCCAACCCGCGCAGGTAGTGCAGGTCCGCCTCGTCGAATCGGAGCCCCTCGAGGAAGTCGAGCACATCGGCCAAGCCGGCCGCCATCACATACGACCGGCCACGTGGAAGTTTGCGAAAGAAGGTTTCGAAGACCGCGGTGCCCGACATCCGTTGGGCCCAATAGGCCTGCGCCATCGTGACTTCGTAGAGGTCGGTGAACAGCGCGGAGAGGTGCTGGCGCAATGTCATGGCCGATTATCGCGCGGGCGTGCGTGTTTGGTGCAGCGCCTCGTCGTTGTGCAGGCAGGCAATGGCCATCGCCAACGTCGGTGCGATCGAGCACACCTCGATCGCTGGGCCTGCGTCTTTGGGGGTCACGGTGTCGGTGACGAGCACGCGCCCCAAATCGAGGTCACGCAGACGGTTGACGGCGGCGTGGACGAAAAGCCCGTGGGTCGCGGCCACAACGACGTCGGGCGCCGCGCCATGCGCACGCAGTAACTCGACCGCGGCTTCGATCGTCGCGCCCGTGGTGATCATGTCGTCGATGACCACGGCGGGACGGCCTCCCACATCGCCGGCGATGTCCAATGCGCTGACCGCGGCCCCGCTCTCGCGGTGCTTGCGCACGACCGCCACCGGTCCACGCAGGACTTCGGCATACCGCTCGGCCAGTTTGACCGCACCCAGGTCGGGGGCGACCACCACGGCGCCCACCGACACCTCGGCAACGAGCTCACCTGCCAGGGTGGGCACGGCGGTGAGCGTTTCGACCGGGATTCGGCACTGCGCCTCCAGGGAGGGCGTGTGCGGGTCGACAACCACGAGCCGGTCCGCGCCTGCGGCGGCGATCGCGTCGGTGACCACCGCCGAGCCAAGGGCCTGCCCTGCGGCGGTGCGGCGGTCCTGGCGGGCGTAGCCGAAGTACGGCACGACCGCGGTCACCCGCGCGGCGCGCGACCGGCGGCAGGCATCCAGCAGCAACAACAATTCGATGATGTGCTCGTTGACCGGTGGCGCCGTTGGCTGAATGACATAAACATCAGCGCCGCAGACGTTTTCGATCGTCGGGCGAAGTTCGCCATCGGGAAACCGTGCCAGGTTGGCGCCGTCAGATTCGACGCCCAGATGGTTGGCGACCGCGCTGGCGAGGCCCGGATTGGCGCTGCCGGCGACAATGCGAAGAACTCCGATGGTCATCTCGTCTTCCCTCCCTGGATTATTCGACGTCGGGCTCACCCGAGAGACGAAGGACAGCATCTCGCGCGGCGCGCTGCAATGCGACCGCCGCTGACCAGTCGGTGCCTAGAGGCTGGATCGGCGCACCGATCATGATGTCGACTGCCCCGCGCCGCGGGAAGCGGTGCTCGGGCCGAAGCACTTCCCGGGTCCCGCGGATGGCGACGGGCACGACCGGCACTCCGGCCTGGGCGGCGGCGACGAACGCGCCCATGTGGAAGGGCCGCAACCCAGGGGCGCGGGCCAGATGCCCCTCGGGAAAGACCACAATTGACTGCCCACCCCGGACGAGGGTGACAACCCGGTCGGTGTCGGCCACGCCATGCTCACGCTCGTAGCGTTCGACGAACTCGGTGCCCAGCCGACTGAGCACGAATCCGGTCAGCGCCTCGTGCTCTAGTACTTCGCCGGCAACGAACCGGAAAGCATGGGGTAGCACCATGGCGAGTCCCGGCCCGTCCAGCCAGCTCGGATGGTTGGCCACGACGATCGAGGGCCCGCGAGGCAGACCGGCCAGGCCGTGCACGGTGACCGGCGTCGCGGTGAGCCGCGCCAACACTCGGACGGCGCCAACAGCCAACCGCCGACGCCACCGGATCCGGGGTAGCAGCGGTAGCACAGCGATTACCGACGCCCCGAGGACGATGAAGAGCGCCCACGCGTAGGCGGCGAACGCGAGGGCGGCCGCCGTCTGACGTGCGCGGCGCACCGATGGCACAGCTCCGCGCAGACGGAAACGGGCCAGCTCCCACCACAGCGGCCGCGGTCGGGCACCGACCCTTCCGCTTTGGTAGAGCTCACGGGCCGCGGCGCGGCGGATCTTGCCGCTGGAGGTCTTCGGGACGGTGCGCGGGGGCGCCAGCACCACGTCGTCGGGGGCCGCGCCGAGCAGATCTACCGCCGTCGTGATGATCTCGGAGCGCAACGCGGCGGTCGTCTCGTCGTCGGTCGCCCGGGTCTCGGCCATCACCACGAGCCGTTCTGCGCCCCCGGTCCGATCGGGGCAGGCGAATACGGCCACACACCCCTTGCGGACCCCGGCCACGTTGCCGACGGCTTCCTCGAGTTCGGTGGGGTGCAGGTTGCGGCCTGCCCGGATGATCACATCCTTGATGCGGCCGGTGACGTAGAGGTCCGCGTCAGCCAGGTAGCCCAGATCGCCGGTGTCGAGCCAGTCGTCGTGAAACAGCCGCCGCGTTGCGGCGGCGTTGCGAAAGTAGCCGGCGGTGGCCGAGGGGCCGCGGAACTCGATGCGGCCCTGCCGGCGATCGCCCAGCTCGTTGCCGGTGGCGTCGACGACCCGGATCTCGTGCCCGGGCAGGGGCTGGCCGCAGGCGACGAACCGAAGCGGGTCGGCCTCGTCGGGCTTGGCCGGATCGGCGCGCCCCGAACGCCCGAACCTGTCGCGGTCGATGCGGTCGATGAGCGGCCCGCGGCCCAGCGGTGGGAACGCCAGCCCGACCGCAGATTCAGCCAGCCCGTACACCGGCGTGATCACCTCCGGCCGCAACCCGTAGCGGGCGAAGCGCTCGATGAACCGCTCGATCGTCGACGGGCTGACCGGCTCGGCGCCATTGAAGGCCAACCGCCACGAGCTCAGGTCGAGTCCGTCGATTTCGGTGTCGTCGATCTTGGCCAGGCACAGCTCGTAGGCGAAGTTCGGGCCGGCCGAGATCGTGCCGTGGTTGGCGTGGATCGCCCACAGCCAGCGCGACGGGCGGGTCAAGAACGCCTGCGGTGCCATCACCACCAGCGGGATGCCGAAATACAGGCATGACAGCCACGCGCCGATCAGACCCATATCGTGATAGAGCGGCAGCCAGCTGACGAAGGTGTCCGCACCCGATACCGCCGCGGCCTGGCCCATCGCCCGGATGTTGGCCAATAGGTTGTCGTGGGTGAGCGCAACGCCTTTGGGCTGGCCGGTGCTGCCCGAGGTGTATTGCACCAGCGCGAGGTCGCTTGCCCGGGGCCGAGGAAGCGCAACGTCGGTCACACCCGTGAGGGATTCGGGGACGACGACATGGCGCAGGCCCTCGACGTTGGAACGCAGCAGCTGGCCCAGGGAGAGGGCGTCGGGCACGGTGACGAGCAGCGCGGCTCGGGCATTGGCGAGGATGCCGGTGTGACGGCGCAGGTGATCGGCCAGCTGCGACGGCCGGGCCGGCGGGTAGATGGGTACCGGCACGGCACCAGCGAGGAGCACGCCGGTGAACGTGACGAAGTACGCGCGGGTGGTCGGCAACATGATGGCGACCGTGTCGCCGGGCGTGACATCGTGGGCCAGCAACCCCGCAGCCACGGCGGTGGCGTCCCGGCGCAGCGCCTCATAGCTCACCTCTATCGGGCTGCCCGACTCGTCGAGGATGCGGATGTGCATCCGATGCGGGGCCGCGCCGACGTGCCAGTCGAGGGCGTCGATCAACGTCGACGCGGCTATCGGAGGGGACAGGCGCCGCACCCCGGGCAGCGACACCCGTGCCGTGCCGCCCGCCCTCGCGGCCTGAAGCGCGAGGCCGACGTCTTCGCCGGCCGGCCCATGGTGGCGCATGACAGCCTGCAGGAGATCACGCGGCGTCTCCGCGTCGGCCAGCAGGTGCGAGGGCAACGCCACCCCAAACGCATGTTGGACTCGAAGCAGCAGCTCGGCCAGCTCGAGGCTGCCGATGCCCAGTTCGTCGAACGGGCTGTCGAGGGTTACCGGGCGCCGCGATGCGTGCGGGTGGACCTCGGCGGTTAGCGCCCGTACCAGTTCGAGGATGAGGTTGGCGCGTTCTTCGCTGGCAACGCTCACTCTTTGCTCAGCGTCTGGCCTGCACTTCGTACGACGCTGCGCGGGAACTCGATCCGTGCCGTAAGGAGCTCCTCGGCCATGTCCAAGGCGGCGTCGATGACGGTCCTGCGCCGCGACTGATCGGCGAGCACGGGAGTCACTTCATCGGCGAACTTGCGCACGGCCTCGATGGCGCCCTTGCGTCCCGTTTCGACCGATTCGAGTACGTCGTCGGACAATTCGTCCCATGCCGGCGCGCTCTTCTGTGCTGTCTCAGGCATGATCGAACTCCCCATTCTGTCGAGGTGTTGGTTGGCGCTCGCACAAGCAAACCCGCACAACCGATGATGACCTCGCCGAGGCTATGGCCGTCACGACCCACCGCGCGAGTGGCGAAAGTCCCTTCATCGCGTGACCCTTTGACCCATGGTCCGGCCGTCTGTGCGAGCATCGAACGCCGTCAATGACCAAGCGTGACAACGCAGAACGACACGAATGCACTCGGCCAGTCAGGAGGCGAGCTCCCGACCGGCCCGGCACGAAAGACGGCTACGCGACCCGACGCAGGTTCTGCGTCTTCTCCAGCGTCTGGGCCTCGTCGCTCTGCCTGCGGGCGTATGCCTCAAACGACGCCAGTAGCGGCTGCCAGAAGTATGCCGCGCCCGCCACCACTAGGCCGGTGAATACCAATCCGAGCGCGTGGTTGCGGACATTGAGTCCCCACGCCCCGAATAGATCGAAGTCAGCGATCCAGACCGCGGCGATACCGAGCACCACCAGTGCCGCCGCCGTCAACTCCCGTGCCATCCCCAGATACCGGGCCACGATCCCACACACAACCAGAACCGCCAGCCCAAGCAAGGCGATCATCCCGAACGCATACATGTCTGCTGCTCCCTCCCATCTCGGTGTCCAGACACCCCAAGAATCAACCCACCGAGGCGAGATACATAGGGACCAAAGACCCAACAGCGCAGGGACCATCGGAACTCGCCACAGCGCCGCCGTGTTGAAAGCTGACAGGCACGCATCGCCACCGCCGCCGATGACAGCAGCGGGTACCATGACCCGACCGCGGTCAGGAGATCGATCAAGAGAACGCATGGTGTCGCGTGGGCCACGTTCTGGTTATCGGCAATCTTGCGTGTCACCGTCAAAGTCTATGGGCACCAAGGCCGTACACGGAATCCTTGATGCCAGCTGGCCGTTGCACTGGTCGGCATGGTTGGGTGCGGCCCGGCCATGTGAAGTGCTCATATTCGCGACAACCCCCTTGCTGCTGCAACCATGGCGCGCCACCTGTCGGGAGGACCGAATCGGCGATGAACGTGCGTGGGCGAGGGCGAGTTCCGCTCATGGTGCGCAATGGTTTGCCCCAGGGACCCTGGGGACGTTGGCCAGTCACGGCAGGGACGAAGGTCTCGGGCGCCTTGGGACTTCGGCCAGGATTCATATACCGCCCAGGTCCCGCCAGGCCAGTGCCTTTGAACCCTGCTCGCCGAAGCCCGGGACGAGTCGAATCGAATCGACAGGGTTGTGCTCAAGGAGGTGGCCACAGTGGGTTCGTCATACCGAAGCCGACGTGCACCTCTGGTCGCTGTGGCGTCCTTAGAACCCCCGAACCTGTGCAGCAGTGACATCGGCGACCCTGTATCAGATATCCGACCGGTTGCACTCAGCACGCACAGTCCGCGTGCCGGCCAATGGCATCGGTCTCACCGTCTCCGCATGGTTGGCGGAGTTAGCCTCGATTTTTCGCGCAATGCCCCGGGTGGAGTGTGTTGATACGCGAAAGTGCCTGTCCTGCAAGGAATAATAGGACTTCTTAACGGTTCCATTAGCCTGGCTGGAAGGCACTTCGCAGGTGGAGAGTAGCGCAGCGGTTTCCCGAGTGAAAGTGTCCGCGGATGGTCATGGCGTCGTGTCTCACGCCGGGGTGGGGATGCTGCGGGAACTGGCGGATCTGTCCGGGCTGTCGGCGGGGGTCACCGCGGCGTTGGCCGACACCTATCGGGGCCCGTGGATCTACCCGCCGGGGGCGGTGTTCGCCGATCTCGCCGCGGCGGTCGCTGACGGCGCGACCTGCATCGACGGGGTCGGGCAGTTGTGCGGGGACCGTGAGCACGTGTTCGGTCCGGCCGCCTCGACGACCACGATGTGGCGGCTGGTCGACGAGCGGATCGACGCCGCGCACCTGCCGGCGATCCGGGCGGCGCGCTGCGATGCGCGGGCGGCGGCGTGGGCTGCCGGGGCTGCGCCGGCCGCTGGCAGGTGGCTGCACATCGACCTCGACGCCACCATCACCATCGACCATTCCGACAACAAGGAGAACGCGGCCGCGACCTGGAAGAAGACCTACGGTCACCACCCGCTGCTGGCGTTCCTGGACCGCCCCGAGGTCGCCGGCGGCGAAGCGCTGGCCGGGCTGCTGCGAGCGGGCAACGCCGGCAGCAACACCGCCGCCGATCACATCACCGTGTTGGGCTGGGCGCTGGAATCGCTGCCGGCCGCCTACCGACCCGACCCGCACGATCCCACCGCCCACAAGATCCTGGTGCGGTCGGATTCCGCCGGTGCCACGCACAAGTTCGCCGCCGAATGCCGCAGGCAAGGGGTGGGGTTCTCGTTCGGGTTCGCCGTCGACGCCCGCGTGCGCGACGCGGTCGACACCCTCAACCTCGCCGAGGCCTGGTATCCGGCGATCGACTCCAGCGGCGCGATCCGCGACGGCGCCTGGGTCGCCGAGGCCACCGGCCTGGTCGAGATGAGCAGCTGGCCCGAGGGCACCCGGCTGATCCTGCGCAGGGAACGCCCCCACCCCGGCGCGCAGCTGCGGTTCACCGACGCCGACGGGATGCGGGTCACCGCCTTCATCACCGACACACCCAACGGCGTCGTCGACGGGCAACTCGCCGGCCTGGAGCTGCGGCATCGCCAACACGCCCGCGTCGAGGACCGCATCCGCGAGGCCAAAACCACCGGGCTGCGCAACCTGCCCTGCCACGGCTTCGATGCCAACGCTGCCTGGCTCGAAATCATCCTCACCGCAACCGATCTCGTGGCCTGGACCAAACTCATCGGCTTCGCCGACCAGCCCGACATCGCCGGCTGCGAGATCGACACCTTCCGCTACCGCGTCCTGCACGTCGCCGCCCGCATCACCCGCGCCGCCCGACGCACCCACCTGCGCATCGACGCCACATGGCGCTGGGCCCACGCCATCGCCACCGCATGGCAGCGTCTGCGCACCGCCTTCGGTTGACCACCGCACCACACGTCCACCACGACCCGAAAGACCCACCGGCCCTGGAAAGCCCGCCACACCGAGCGACACCGGCCAAACCGTCACACCCACCCACCGAAACCGCGCCCGAACAGCCCCAGCCGACCCCGAACCGCACTCCGACCAATTCGCACGCAAAATCGAGGTTAGGCGCCCACAGCCCACTGGTCGCCGATGTTGAACGGGCCGTGCGCACCGGCGACTGGCCCGCCGCACATGCCATTGGCGAGGACCTGAGCGTCGACGTGACGACTGCGGCCTAGCGTTTTCGCCGTCGCTAATGGCCACATTCGGATCGTTCGCGCTGCATCGTTCGCGACACCGGATCAGTCGGTTCGCCTCGAAGCGCCGATGGCACAGCGTCACCTTGCCCGCTCGCTCAGCGCTCGTTATCCACCATCGTCATCGTTACGTATACTGCTGAGAATCACGCCCAGATGGGCCATGCCGCGCTGGCGCGGTGGACTCAATCGATCCCGGGCACGACGACAGTGGGAAGGCCGGGCTGACATGACCACCAACCGCTACCTCGAAGCCCTCAAGCGCCTGCTCAGCGCGGAGACGTATTTCCGTTCACGCAGGGAGACCGAAAAGCATGAACCGGAACCTCCGGCTCCGGAGGACAAGCCGAAATGACAGCCGGAGCCTGATGCTCGGTATTATTGCGGGCACTGGAACGTCGCGGCACACCGCGTGATGCCACCCTGGTGGCACTCTAGACGGTTGTCTTCGACGTGTTGGGGGCGAGCGAGCTCCGATGGGTGGACTGCTATCTCGGGTGCCTGGTGTTGCTGGCGTGTTCGTGGATGCGCTGGACAGCGTCATCAACGCTCGTGCTGCCGGTGTCGATGACGAGGTGGTCGCGGTCCCAGGGCGCATAGTGCCGCTCGCGCACTTGTTGCCAGGTGGGTAACACCAGGCCGGGCATGTCGGATGAACTGCCCTCGACGCGACGTCTGTGTTCGTCTTGGTCGGAGCAGGTGAGCTCCACTTCGATGATCCAGCAGCCGTGTTCGACGGCGCGAACGCTGCTGTTGTTGAATCTGGTCGAGCAGCTCGGGCTGGGTGTAAGTCCATGACCGTGAAACGCCGGCCCTGGTGGCCAGTTCAGCGACGGTTACCGACTGGCCGGTCTCGGCGAGTTCGGCCAGTGCCTGGTGTGCGCGTTGCACGGTCTCCTGGCGTCGGTGTTTGGCGTGCTCGATGAGGTAGCAAGCGGGTCCCGCCTGTGCGGGGAGGTGGTCTCGAGCGGGCGCGAGGGGGATCAGGGCATCTCCTGCACCACGTCGGTGGGGTCCTTGTCGGTGCGGAGGCCGATGTAGCGGGGATGGCGCAGTTTGCCGTCGCGTGTCCATTCGGAAAAACCGACCTCGGCCACGAATTGTGGACGTGCCCAGTGGGTGTCGGCCGCGTGTATCGGGCCGCGAGTGAAGGGGGAGGTGTCTTGCTCGATGCCGGATAGACGCTGGTGAAGACTACGTAGCGTGGCGTCATCGAAGCCGGTGCCCACCTTCCCGGCGTAGACCAGGTCGCGCCCCTCGTAGTATCCGACCAGCAGCGCACCGAGCCCGATTCGGCTGCCCTTCGGGGCGGTGTAGCCACCGATCACGAACTCCTCATCGAGCGTGCATTTGAATTTCAGCCAGTTCCGTGAACGACGGCCCTTCTCGTATCTGGAATCGGCCAGCTTGGCGATCACGCCCTCGTCGCCGTGCTCGCAGGCCTCTCGGTAGGCGTCCTGGCCGTCCGTCCAGCGGTGCGTCGTATAGCGCAACAGATCGCCCCACCGGGGCTGTGTCGTGCAGCAGGCGTTTACGCCAGATCAGCGGCAACCTGGTGGTGCTGTAGCCGTCGAGGTGCAATAGATCGAAAAGACAGTAGGACACCGGGATTCGGGGTAGGTGCCGTTGAGGGGCTGACGGTTGCGCGACAACAGCTGTACCGGGTCGCCGTCGCGCAACGCCAGACATCGCTGTCCGTCGAATTTGAGTTCGAAGATCCAACGTGGGTCGGAGAACCGTTTGCCGGTCAGCGTGGCCAACATGGGAGGCCGCCAAGCGGGCACGGTCTCCGGGCGCAACAGAGCGCGCACCTCGTCCGGTAGACGCTCGATCACGATAGATCAGCCAGGGCGCGTCCCGACAGGACGGATTCCGGTTGGCTGCGCACCGGGCTGCTGCGCGCGTCGGCGTATTCATCGGACTTTTTGACGAGCAGCCACGTCTCGTCCGCACCATCGCGGATGCGGGCGAGCGCATAACCGCCGCGCAACTTTTGGCCGTCCAGCCAAAACGACAGGTGCCCGCGCTGGAGGCCCTCCGACATGTCGTAGCGGCTCTCATTGATGTACGTGCCGCGGTCCCAGACGATGACACGCCCGGCACCGTACTGGCCCTCGGGGATGGTGCCCTCGAACCACTCGTAGTCGAGCGGATGATCCTCGGTGCGGCGGGCCATGCGCTTGTCCTTCGGATTCGTCGAGGGCCCCTTGGGCACTGCCCCAGACACCAGCACATCACCGACGGCAAGCCGAAAATCGTAGTGATCGCTGGTTGCTGCGTGATGTTGGATCACGAAATGCGGTGCGTGTGGCGGTTGGTGACGACGACGCCAACCCGGCAGCTGCAAGTTCGGCCGTGATGCCTCGCCATTGCCGGCGGATGTGACGCCCGGGCGCCGATCGGCCGATGGATCGCTTCTCACGGGCCAACTTCCTTGCTGGTGATGGATTTATGGTTTCGTCTTTGGCGCAGCGCGAATAGTGACAAAAGTCATCACAACGGCCAGTAGTCGTTGTCGATCCGCTGCCGTGCCGAGGGCCAACTCGACGGCAGCCAGAGCCGGTCGATATCGCTTCACAAGTCCCCCGGACGGCGCCATCCGGGCGACCGACATTGCCCGCGTACGGGGGGCGTGAAACACACTGTTGGATAAGGCGTTAGGCGTCGCACCGGCGGCCAGGCATGCCACCGTATCTCGCGTTGTCCTCGATGCGACAGGCTCGTCCGCGTGTGGGGCGTTGGTCCAGCACCGGTATTACCGACCTGGGACGGATCCGATACACCGCAAACGGGCAACCGGTGAAGATCGTCACCATCAACCAATCTCAACGGTGAGACCGTCGTGGCGCTGCTCCAGTTCGCTGCTCACCGCAGTGAACAGATCATCCGCATCGACGTTGATGCCGTGCAGCTTCACCTTGAGCACGTCGTGCTCCTTGTCGACCACAATGCTGCCGGTTGGATGTAGCCGGTACGTGTTTGCCGTCGCCGAGGCGCGCGGACGCGACCGTGCCATCAACTCGTATCCGTAGTCATCCCTGAGCCTGTCCGCCACAGCGGTGACGATTTCGTGTTCCAGCTCTCCGATGTCGACGGTGGCTGGCACAGCCAGCTTGAGCATGGTCATATACGTCACGTTAATACCGCGCAGCAGCTCAGTCTTCGAGCCCGCTGTGTTCGTCGGTCGCTGACCGCGGGGGCGAACAGGATACGGCTGCACATCGGCCTCTGTGCGTATTGCTAAGATCACCGCTCGGTGATGGCGGTAGGGACGCCCTTATCCGGCGAATTGTGTGGGCTTGGTCGCGGCTGACTTGGGCCATCATGGTGTCGGATGCTTCGCCGAGTGCGGCGGCCGCTCGTGCTTCTCCTTCTGCGGCAATGATTTTGGCCCGCTTTTCGCGTTCGGCCTCAGCCTCGCGGGCCATCGCGCGCTTCATGGTGTCGGGCAAGCGGATGTCTTTGAGTTCCACCAGGGTGACCTCAACGCCCCACTCCAGGGTGGTGGTGTCGAGGATTTGACGGATGCTGGCGTTGATGACCGACGTCTCCGAAAGGGTCTCGTCAAGGGAATGCTGTCCGACGACGTTGCGCAGGGTGGTTTGAGCGATCTGATCGATCGCAGCGGCCACGTTTCGATGACAACCACTGACTTTCGCGCATCGACATCCCGGAAGTAGGCAACCGCGGCGATATCGACGCTGACGTTGTCGCGGGTGATGATTCCCTGCGACTGGACCGGCATGGTCACGATACGCATGGATACCCGCCACAGTCGGTCGATGACCGGGATGATCAGCCGCAGTCCGGGTTCGCGGACGGCGATGACCCGGCCCAGACGAAAGTGCACACCGCGTTCGTATTGTTTGACCACTCGGACCGATAGGGCCAGCAGCAGCAACGCCGCTGCGACAGCTACGACGACCACCAGGCCGTTACATCGGCAGCCATGACTACTAGTCGGTCGGAGTGTGGTGCGTGATCTGCGTCCGCGCAAACCGCGACCGCGCCTGTTGATCGGCGCCTTGCTGCTCAGCAGCGGTGACGACGACGGCGTCAGGGCCAGGAACCACCGTGGCCACGTGGTCGGTGGCCAGCCAGCGCACCACGTAGGGTGGCGCGCCGTCCGCGCCATGCACTTCGGTAATCAGCCCACGCTGATCCGCCTGATCAACATGGGTGCCCTTGATCACCAACCAGTCGCCCGCCTTAGCTTTCATCGCCTGCTCCTCTCGGTCACGCCGGTGTGATCATGCGCAGGTCGCGCATCGGCCTGGCAGAGCCGCAGGTCACAGTCCGGGTGGACCAAAGTCACATGGGTGCCGGGCAGCCGATACCGGTCCGCGCAGAGTGAATCTGGCCGCCCGGATCCGCTAGCCCCAACGCGCAACGACCGGCCGTAGGCTCGACCTGTGTCGATCCGGCAGTTGACCGTGCTCGGTACCGCCAGTCAGGTGCCCCACCCGTCATCGCAACCACAACGGGTCCTTGCTGCGCTGGGACGGCGAGGGGCTGTTGTTCGACCCAGGGGAGGGGACCCAGCGGCAACTGACGCTGGCCGGCGTCGCGGCAAGTAGTGTGACTCGACTATGCCTGAGCCATTTCCACGGTGACCACGGCCTCGGTGTGCCGGGCATCTTGCAAGCGCCTGTCAGTAGATCAGCTGAACCCAGTACGGGCGTACTTCCCCGCGTTGGGCCAGGAGTATTTCGCCCGGCTGCGGCACGCCTGTGTTGTTCCACGACGTCGTCGGCCTGCGCGAGCAGCCGGTTGCGGGGATGGGCCGATCGCCGGGGGCATGTTCGGGACCCTAAAGGCGCGGCGCCTGGACCACCCCATCGGGGTAGGGGCCGAAACCGGATGAATGTCCTGGGTCGCAACCGAAGGGACCTTTGGACATAGGACGGGTGGCCTGCTGCCCTCCCGCCAGCGCAGTGGCGGCGTGCACGATCGAACACCCGAGGGAAGGGGATGCTCATGAAGGCAAAAATCGGAGACTGGCTGGTGATCAAGGGCACGACGATCGATCTACCGGACCAGCGTGGACTAATCACCGAGGTTCACTCGTCCGATGGTTCACCACCGTATCTGGTGCGGTGGCTGGAAACGGAGCACGTGGCCACGGTGTTCCCGGGGCCGGACGCGGTCGTCGTCACTGCGGAAGAGCAGGAAGAAGCCGACGAGCGCGCGCAACACCGATTCGGGGCGGTGCAGTCGGAGATTCTCCTCGGCAAGAGCAAATAGGCGGCTGCGGGGGTCGGGCGATGAAGTCGGCGACGACGGCCGGGTGGCCCGCGAAGGTCCGGCGGCGGGACGGGACACTCGTCCCGTTCGACGTCGCCCGGATCGAGACCGCGATCGCGCGGGCGGCCCGCGAGGTGGCATATGACGGCCCCGATATGCCGGTCACCGTTGCGAGGGCCGTTGCCGATGCACTAGGGCCCAGGATTGCGCCCGTCGAGGAGATCCAGGATTTCGTCGAGGCGCGGCTGGGCGAAACCGGTCTCGATGACGTCGCACGCGCCTACATCATCTACCGGCAGCAGCGCGCCGAGCTGCGTGCAGCGAAAGCGTTGCTCGGGGTCCGTGACGACTTGAAGCTGAGCTTGGCTGCCGTGACGGTGCTACGCGAACGCTATCTGCTGCGCGACGAGAAAGGTATGCCGAGCGAGTCAACTGGCGAGATGATGGATCGGGCGGCGCGCTTCGTCGCAGCGGCCGAGGACGACTACCTGCCCGGCTCCTCGACGCGGCGGGCCGAAGAGTTTTCGGCGCTGCTGCGCAAGCTTGAGTTTCTGCCGAATTCGCCCACGCTGATGAACGCCGGCACTGAACTTGGCCTGCTTTCTGGCTGTTTCGTTCTGCCGGTTGAGGATTCGCTACACTCGATCTTCACCACTTTGGGACAGGCCGCTGAGATTCAGCGGAGCGGCGGCGGCACCGGCTATTCGTTCAGCCACCTGCGACCCGCCGGGGATCGGGTGGCCAGCACGGGCGGCACGGCCAGCGGACCGGTGTCCTTTCTGCGGCTGTATGACACAGCTGCGGGTGTCGTCTCCATGGGCGGACGTCGGCGCGGTGCCTGCATGGCGGTGCTGGACGCGTCACACCCGGACATCTATGACTTCGTCACCACCAAGGCCGAATCGCCCAGCAATCTAACGCATTTCAACCTGTCCGTAGGCGTCACCGACGCGTTCCTGCGCGCCGTCGAACGCAAGGACGCGCACCGCCTGGTCAACCCGCGAACCGGCAAGACCGTCGCACGGATACCGGCTGCAGAGCTCTTTGATGCGATCTGTGAAGCTGCACATGCCTGCGGCGATCCCGGGCTGGTGTTCTTGGACACGATCAATCGGGCTAACCCGGTGCCGGGGAGGGGCCGCATCGAGGCGACCAACCCGTGCGGGGAGGTTCCGCTGCTGCCGTACGAGTCGTGCAATCTCGGCTCGATCAACCTGGCTCGCATGGTCACCGATGGTCGCGTCGACTTCGACCGGCTTGCCGACGTTGCCGCGGTGGCGGTGCGGTTTCTCGACGATGTCATCGACGTCAGCCGGTACCCGTTCCGGGAGCTGGGCGAGGCCACCCGGGCGACCCGCAAGATCGGGCTCGGTGTGATGGGTTTGGCGGAACTACTTGCCACACTGGGCATTCCGTACGATAGCGAAGACGGCGTGCGGTTAGCCGGCCAGGTGATGCGCCGCATTCAGCAGGCGGCGCACGCTGTGTCGAGGCGGTTGGCCGAAGAACGGGGCTCGTTTCCCGTATTCGCCGACAGCCGGTTCGCGGGTTCAGGACCGCGGCGCAACGCGCAGGTCACCTCCGTCGCCCCGACCGGCACCATCTCACTGATCGCGGGCACTACTGCGGGGATCGAGCCGATGTTCGCCATCGCCTTCACCCGGGCGGTCGTCGGCAGGCACCTGTTGGAGGTCAACCCGTGCTTCGACCGGCTGGCCCGCGATCGGGGGTTTTATCGCGATGAGCTGATCGCTGAGATCGCGCAGCGAGGGGGAGTGCGAGGCTATCCACAGTTGCCGGCCGAGGTACGTGCGGCCTTCCCGATCGCAGCCGAGATCGCGCCGCAGTGGCACTTGCGGATGCAGGCGGCCGTGCAGCGCCATGTCGATGCCGCGGTGTCCAAGACGGTCAATCTGCCCGCCACTGCTACCGTCGACGATGTCCGCGCGATCTATTTGGCCGCGTGGAGGGCGAAGGTCAAGGGCATCACGGTGTATCGCTACGGCAGTCGTGAAGGCCAGGTGCTGTCCTACGCGGCACCCGAACCGGTGCTGGCCCAGGCAGACACGGAATTCAGCGGCGGATGCGTCGGGCGGACATGCGAGTTCTGACCGGCGGTGACTTTTGACTCTCGTCAGCATGCAGGTTCGCGGCGTACCAACGAGAGCGTGTGCCACAGAACACAATTGCCTCCGGTCATCGAGATCGATGTGACAACGCACGGCGAACTGCCCGGTGCGGCCGACTACGCGCGCAGCAAGATCGGTGAGCTCGGGCGGCTCACCCACCGACCGGTGCTGCACGCCCATGTCAAACTAACCGCGCATCACGATCCGGCGGTGCAGCGACCCGTGGTCGCGCAGGCCAATCTGGACGTGCAAGGCCGACTGGTCCATGCTCAAGTTGAGGCCGCGACCGCGCACGAAGCGATTGATCGACTCGAGGCCAGGTTGCGGCACCTGCTTGAACGGGCCGCCGAACACTGGGAAGCGCGGCGTGGTGAGCTAGCCGCGGCCGGTCCGCATGAGTGGCGGCACGACTCCGAGCCCACACACCGACCGAGATACTTTGTCCGGCCGGCCGATGAACGCCGTGTCATCCGCCGCAAGTCCTTCGCCATGGCGCCCTGCACGGTCGACGAGGCGGCGCTCGAATGGACTTGCTCGACTATGACTTCCACCTGTTCACCGAGAAAGGCACCGTCAGCGCCGGTGTCCTCTATCGGGGCGGCCCGACGGGCTATCGCCTGGCGCTGGTAGCACCGGCGCCTGCGGATCGGCTGAGCCCGTTCGAGCTGCCCGTGACGATCAGCCCCCAGCCGGCGCCATGCCTCACCGAGAAGGAAGCCGCCGAGCGGCTCGGCCTACTCGGCCTGCCGTTCCTGTTCTACATCGATGCCGCCGAGGGCCGCGCCAGCGTGTTGCATCACCGCTACGACGGGCATTACGGGTTGATCACCCCGGCGGGCTAGCTGCGGCTAGTACGTGGCGACTTCTTGCTCAGGCAAGAGTGTGTCGGTCACTTGGAAGACGACGCGCCACCGAGCCAAACCTCACCCGGCTGCCTCGGTCCGGCCGTTCCAAAATCGGCCGGATCACGTTTCCGGCGCTCTCAGGCCATCACTAATGACCCGGGCACCGAAGCGTTTTCGTCAGGTGAGATTCCACGCGGGAATCAGCACGTGGGTGAGCTCGGCAGCGGTCGCGGCCTGGAGGTTGATGGCGTATTTCACTGGGCTTTTCCAGCCCCAGCCGGGCGATCCAGCGCCAGGCGTCGCTGGTGGCGGCGACCAACTTCAGGTCACAGTCGACGATGACGGTGCCCGGCTCGCCCGGATCGGTGCCGCCAGGGGTGATGTGGCGCAGCCCGGCTCGCAGCCGGGCCGCCAGCATCGGTGCCACGCTGGCGACGAAGGCGGCGTCGTCGGCGTCGAACCAGGCGCGGCCTGCGTCGCGATACAGGCTGAGGTAGGCCCAGCACACACCGTCAGCGGCAAGGGGGCGCCAAGCTGGTCGCCAAGGCCGCCGGGGCCGAGCATCTCCCGCCCGATCGCGCGCCGCAGGACCTCGGCGGCCACCCAGCGGAAGACGTCGTTGTCGATCTGGGCACGGGCCAGCCGCCCGAGCGCGTTGCGGGCCGCGCGGTGCAGGGCGTCTGTCCCCATGACGACCAGGCTAACCGTCACGCCCTCAACGGAAATCCCTCACGGCGAGGGGTAACGGCGGCGTGGGCGGGCCCGCAGGATGAGGCACAGCCGGCGTGGAGGACAACAACATGAAGTTCGGCGCTATCGGTGCCCCCGCATTGTCACGCAAAAATGTTGCGGCACCGTCGCTTTGGCGAACCGAACGCCGCGGCGCGACGCACTCTCGTGGCGACGTCGGGAGTGCGCCGCGATGACGGTCACGCAACCGGCGGCGTGGGTGATGCTCGCGTTCGGCGGGCTTTACAGCGGGGCCATCCTCATCTACGCGGTGGGTCGGCGGCTTCCCGAAGGCCAGGCGCCCGATCGAGTCGAACGGCTACGGATCACCTGGTGCCGGTTTCACTGGGCCCGCATCGGCATCGCACTGGGCGCACTGGGCGCACTGGGCGCACTGGCAGCTCTGGTCGCCGCCGCCGTCTTGACGATGCAGGCGGCTTGTGTCGATAAAGGGCGGTCAGCTCAGCGGAAGCGGACGTTTAATGTCGCCAGAACGAAGATCTTCCGACCGGCGGACTTCGCGGCGACGACCCCGGAGCGGGTCTGCGGGTCCAGCGACTTGATCCGGCCGCTGAACTCGATGTCTGCACCCTCGGTGGCCGACACGATCGCGGGCCGGGGAGAGACGCACCGCATAGCGGGTGACCGCACCGGGGTCGCCCGACCATGCGGAGACGAACCCCGCACCCAGACCCATGGTGAGTATCCCGTGTGCGATCACGTCGGGCAGCCCGGCCAGCTTGGCGATGCCCTCATCCCAGTGAATGGGGTTGGCATCGCCGGCCACGCCGGCGTAGTTCACCAGGTCACCGCGGGACAAGCGGGCGTGGTGCACTAGCTCGTCGCCAACCTTCACGGCGTCAAAGGACGGTGTTCCCGGCGTGCGGGTCATGCCTGCGTCGGCGATCCGAACCTCGCCCTCGGGGCGCACCGTCTTGCGGTAGGCGGCGTCGTGTTCGCCGATTTCGAGGATGTTCACGTCGTGCACCATCGCGTTGGCCACGGCGGTCTTAATCGCCGGATCGACATCCTCGGCGGTGACGCCGACGACGGTGGTGTGCAGGGTGTGCGCCCGCTCGCCGGCAGCATCGGTGAAGGTGTTGGTGACGGTGATGAAATCTCTGCCGGCGGTCCTGCGCACCGACGTCAGTTCGACGTCGATGTGCAGTTCGTCGCCGGCCACGATTAGGTGGTGTTGCTCGAAGACCTCTTCGGTCTGCAGGTAGGTGTCATAACCGACGACCACGGATTCGAACATCCGGCGATTGCAGGTCATGCCGGGGACCGACGTGAACGTCAGCGGCGCCACCAGGCCCGAATAGCCCAGCTCCGCGGCGGCGGCGACATCCCAATGTGCGGGGTGATAGTCCTGGACAGCACGGGCGCACTCCCGCACCTTTTCGTGGCCGACCAGGTTAGGTGTCGTCCATCTGGTGGTAGTGGCCGACCCGCGATTCGAGCGCCGACGTTTCTGCTGGTTCGGTCATGAACGTGCTCTACGTTTCTACCAGCCTGTCCACTGAGGCCGACCAATCACACTAACCCGCGTGCTCTGGTCACCGAGGTGGGTGTCGCGCCGGGGGCGCCCGCCTCGCAACGTGTCCGCTCAGGATTGGGCCCTTCGCCCCTACACCCCACGATGGTGAACCGGGCAAGGTTGAAGTATGCCTCCACACTGCGATTCCCTCGACGGCCCCGTCGTCACGGCGGCCAAGGCAGCTTTGACCGAGGACAACGCGGAGTTGATTCTGCCGTTCGTGCCCGAGTCCGCCGAAGACCAAGTAAGGGCTGCGTTCGACCGCACCAGGGCCGCTCAGGCGGAGGGTGGGCACTTTACGCACGAGGTGGCGGACTTGTATTTCTTCGACACCGTGGTGCGGCTGCATCGAGCGGGTGAGGGTGCGCCGTTCACCGGACTCAAGCCCGCCGGCTTGGACGTGGGGCCGGTGATCCCACTAGCAGAAGAGGCGATCGATACCCAGTCGATTGACAAGCTTTACGAGTTCCTGTCCGCTGAACTGCGACGGCAGCTGCAAACGCGTCTCGACCGCCTCACCGCCCTCACTGGCGGGGTCACGACGGCCGAGCGGCGTGCGTACGTCGAGGCGACTCTCGGTCTGCAGGTGTATAGCCATCACCTCTACACCATGATGCGGGGCGACCAACACGGAGATTGACCGGCGCAGGGTGAGGAATCTGTGTGATCCATCACCACAACCGCGGGGGCTGGTCTCGTTCAGCGTTCCTTCAGGCCCGTGCCGACATGGCTGCGATTCGCGGTGGACCACCACCGGCCGTTCGCAAGAGGAGCTGAGGAATCGTGCGCAAATACGTCGTTGACCTGATCGGAACGTTCTTTCTGGTGCTCACTGTCGGGACGACGGTCAGTGCAGGTTTGGCGGTCGCACCGCTGGCTATCGGGGCCGTCTTGATGGCGATGATCTTCGCTGGGGGGCACGTCTCGGGCGGGCATTTCAACCCGGCTGTGTCTCTGGGTGTCTTCCTGCGCGGAAGCTGGCCGCTCGCGACCTGCTGCCCTACTGGGGAGCGCAAACCGCTGGCGGTCTGCTGGGCGCTGCTGTGACCCGTGTGCTGGTCGCTGCTCCCGCCCAAGCGCCCCTGCTGCCCGCGGTGGGCCCGGCGTTGGTGGGCGAGTTCGTCTTCACCTTTGCGTTGGTGTGGGTCGTGCTCAACGTGGCGACCGCCGCGGACACAGACGGTAATTCGTTCGGCCGTGCTGGAGAGCTGGTCCGCCGACGGAGCCACGGTGGTGCGGGAGGGACCGGTCGAGGACGCCGATCTGGCTGCAGCGCAGGCCAAGACGGGGGCCGGCGTTTTGCGCATCGCGGCCTGGGCCCCAGATTGCGGCCAGTGAAACCTACATCCGTGACCTTCGAGGGAGCCGATGCTGTGGGTCAGACTGCGAGATCCGTCGCGGTCCGGACATGAGCAGCCGGACAGGCAGGGTCGTCGCCGCCCTAGTTGTAACGCGCGTCTGTGAATCGGCGATACTGACGGCATGTCTAAGAAAACTGCAGCGATCCTGCTGAGCCTGGCTGCCCTGTCGGCAATCCCCGCAGCGATCGCCCCGGTGGCCCAGGCCGACGTGTGCGGCGACTTCGGCGGTCGGCACGTGGCCATCGGCGGTTGCACCCCGGGCTTCGCCGACGACGCCGTGGACGCGGCCGTGGCGGCCGGGGCGGCTGACGCAGTGGCGAATGATTGGGCTCGCTACGGCTTCCCGGCGAGCTACGCGTATGCGCTGGTCCCGTCATTCCCCGGAGAGGCGCCGTGCATCTCTCCGACCGGCCTGCCTTACTACACCCCCGGCGACGCCCCCTGCTACGTCCCCTAGTTGATAGCCCCGTTCATGACGGGCTTGTCGATGGCGCCGGCCTCCGGACCTCATCGGACGCTAGCCACTTCCCACACCTCCCCGCTGTTGGGGTAGATGATCACCGGCTTACCGGTCACCCGGCGCGCGGGAGCGACCGCAGCTTTAACATCGCCGGGCGCGCGGCAGTTGACGCCGAGTATTCATCGGCACTCTAGGGGCTCCGGTGCCGATGCCAGCGACCCGCGTGCCGGACAGGTGGCCTGCGGTTGGACAAGGTCGATGCCTTTTCGTAACCTTTCCGAGACTCAAGGCACAATGAGTCCGCAGTTTGACGAAGAATGATGTCGACGGCAGTCAAAGGATGCGCAGTCGTGACGTTCCAACCGCCCTTCGCGGCGAAATCGGGCCCGAGCCGGACGGCGGCCGCCGCAATCGCGATCCTGACCGCCCTCTGCATGGTGTGGGCGGGTGCCGCCCACGCCGACCCGGCGCAGGACGAACTGGCGAAGCTGAACGAGCTGACCAAACAGGCCCAGCAGCTAATCGAGTCCGTCCAGGCCGCCGAGCAAGACCTCGACAGGAAGCAGCGGCTCCAACACGAGGCGGAGAACAGGCACGCCGACGATCTGGCTGAACTCGAAGCCACCAAGGCGCAGCTGGCCGCCTACCAGGAGATCGTCGACAACGCAGCCGCTGCGGTCTACGTAGGCGGACGCACCGACAGCGTGAGTGCATTCCTGACTGCCCACTCGCCGAAGAGCCTGATCGACGAGCTAGCCTTCCAGAGGACGGTGGCCGACCAGATGGCCGTAAAGCTGCGTGGTTTCCGCGAGGCCCAGCGGCAGGCTGGGATCATCGAGGCAGTCTCGGCGGAGTCCGCGGCCGCCGCCGAAGCGGCCGCCGACGCTGCTGCTGCCCTGCGGACGGACCTGCAGAGCGTCCAATCGCAGCTGGACACCCAGGTCAGATTGGTCAAGGCGACCTATTACACGCTGCCCGCCGCACAGCAGGCGTTGTTGGGCCCTGGCGGAGCGGTCCCCAGGGTCGGGATGGGCGGTCTGGTCCCCAACGCCCGTGTCCTCGCGGCGTACATCATTGCCACCTACCCCGGGGTGCAGACCATCGGCGGTGTGCGTTCGGATCCGCTTCCTGACCACCCGAGCGGCCACGCCATCGACATCATGATCGGCTCAGACATGGCTCTCGGCGATGTCATCAACGCCGACGTTCAAAGCCAGGCGGAACGCTTCGGTGTGAAGTACACGATGTGGCGGGTGGCCGACCACTTCAACCACGTGCACATCACGGTGTCCTGACCCGGCGCGCACCTTTTCAGGTGGAGGCCGGTAGTAGCATCCTCAGCATCGTGCCGTCATGCGAGGACATCGATACCGCGCGGATATCTGCGGGGTCAGCGGAAGCGGATGTCCATGGTCGCCAGCCCAAAGATCTTGCGGCCACTGGACTTTGCGCCGACAATCACGACACCGGTGCGGGTCTGGGGATCCAGCGATTTGATCCGCCCGCTGAACTCGATGTCCGCGCCCTCCTTGGCCGACACGATCGCCGGCTGAGACAGCCGCACCGAATAGCGCGTCACCGCACCGGGATCACCCGACCACGACGAGACGAATCCAGCACCTAGCCCCATCGTGAGCATTCCGTGGGCGATCACATCGGGTAGCCCGGCCAGCTTCGCGATGTCCTCGTCCCAGTGAATCGGGTTGGCGTCACCGGCAACTCCGGCATAGTTCACCAAATCGCCTCGGGACAGCCGGGTGTGGTGCACGGGAAGCTCGTCGCCGACCTTCAGATCATCGAACGACGCCGTCCCCGGTGTGCCGGTCGAGCCGTCGGCGATGCGGACCTCGCCCTCTGGGCGCACCGTTTTGTGGTAGCTGGCGTCGGATCCGTCGATGTCGAGGATGTTGACGTCGTGCATCATCGCGTTCTGCACGGCTTGCTTGACCGCCGGGTTGAGGTCGTCGGCAGTCACGCCCACGACCGTGGTGTGCAGGGTGTGCACCCGCTCGCCGGCAGAGTCGGTGAAGGTGTTGGCGACAGTGATGAAGTCTCGGCCGGCGGTCCTGCGAACCGAGGTCAGCTCGACGTCGATGTGCAGTTCGTCGCCGGCGACGATCGGGCGGTGCTGCTCGAAGACTTCCTCGGTCTGCAGATAGGTGTCGTAGCCGACGACGATCGATTCGAACATGCGGCGATTGCAGGCCATGCCGGGAGTCGACGTGAAGGTCAGCGGCGCCACCAGACCGGAGTAACCCAGCTCGGCGGCAGCGGCGAGGTCCCAGTGCGCGGGGTGGTAGTCCTGCACGGCGCGGGCGTACTCACGTACCTTCTCGCGGCCGACCAGGTAGGTGCCGTCCATCTGGTAGTAGTGGCCGACCCGCAATTCGAGAGGCGACGTGTCAGCTGGTGCAGTCATGAATTGCTCATCTTTTCTATCGGCTTGATCGCTGAAGCCGACCAAAGCACACTAACGCGCTTCGACGGCATCCCGAATTTGCGTCCGAGCCGCGGCGAGCGCCCGTTGGATTTCAGCCCGCCGTCCCCCCGGTCAGCCTACGATCTCCGCAGCTTCGTGCCGCCCGATAGCGCGAGCCAGGATGGAGCGCGCCATGCCAACCAGCGACCCGGTCGGCGTCGGCTGCGTCTTCGCCTCGCCCATCGCTGTGATGCCGCCGATCTGGGAGGCATCGACCGGTGGGCCTGTGTTGACCGCCGCTACTCGACGACGAAAACCGGAATCAGCCGGCTGGTCTTGGTCTGGTACTCGGCATAGGGCGGGTAGGCCTGCACCGCGAGGTTCCACCAATGCTCACGTTCGGCGCCCTCGAGTTCGCGCGCGGTCAGCTCGGTGACCTTGTCGCCGTCTTGCACCGTCACCCGCGGGTTGGCCTTGACATTGTGGTACCAGGACGGGTGCTGGGGGTCGCCGCCCTTGGAGGCCACCATGGCGTAGCGGCCGTTCTCTTCGACGCGCATCAGCGGCACGTAGCGCTTCTTGCCGGACTTTGCGCCCGTGGTGGTGAACAGGACGACGGGACGGTCGAGGATCTTGATCCCGTCAGTCGTTCCCTGCTCGATAATGCGCTCGGTCTGCTCGCGGACCCAATCGGTGGGGCTCAACTCTGCATGCTCAGTCACGTCGCCCGCAACGCTGCCGGGCGGCCGGGTATTCCGCAATCCGCCAATGTGACCAATGTGGCAGATGCGACTACGAAGCATGTTGTGCGAAACCAGGATTGGTGCATATTGACATGCACCACTATTTTTCTGGAGTGATGTCTTCAGCTGCCGGTTCCGTCGCGCGGTTGGTCGCCCCGTTCCTGGCGGTCGCCACCATTGCGGTCATGAGCCTCGCCGCCAACCCCATCCACGCCGAGCTCGGCGGTGTGGCACTGCTGGCCGACGAGGCCAACCCACTAGCCGCACAGCCCTTCTACGTCGACCCCATTTCGGCCGCCGCGGTCGCCGCGCGTAACGCCAACCCGCCCAGCGCGGAGCTGACCGCCATCGCCAACACTCCGACGGCGTACTGGCTCGACCAGGCGTTCTCTCCTGCAACGGTCGCAGCCACGGTCGGGAAGTACACCGGTGCTGCGCAGGCTGCCGGCGCGATGCCGATCTTCGCCCTCTACGCGATCCCGCATCGCGACTGCGGCAGCTTCGCCGCCGGTGGGTTCGGGTCGGGGGCGGCCTACCGCCAGTGGATCGACGGGATCGCCGCAGGCCTGGGTTCCTCGCCGGCCGCGGTCGTCGTCGAACCCGATGCGCTGGCCATGGCCGATTGCCTGTCATCCGACCAGCGCCAGGAGCGCTTCGACCTGATCCGCTACGCCGTCGACACACTGACCCGCGACCCAGCCGCCGCCGTGTACGTCGACGCCGGCCACTCCCGCTGGGTCAGTGCCGACGCGATGGCGGCCCGCCTCAACGAGGTCGGTGTGCAGCGCGTGCGCGGGTTCAGCCTCAACACCTCCAACTTCTTCACCACCGACGAGGAGATCGGCTATGGCGAGGCCATCTCCGGCGCGACCAACGGCGCCCACTACGTCATCGACACCGGCCGCAACGGCGCCGGACCGCCCCTCGACTCCCCGCTCAGCTGGTGTAATCCGAGCGGCCGGGCGCTGGGCGCCCCGCCCAGCACGGTCACCGCGGAAGAACATGCGGATGCCTATCTGTGGATCAAGCGCCCCGGTGAATCCGATGGGTCGTGCGATCGCGGTGAACCGCCTGTGGGGCGCTTCGTGAGCCAGTACGCCATCAGCCTGGCCGGAAACGCCGGGCATTAGGCGACCAAGGTCAGCGGACGACCGGCCATGCCGCTGTGTCAGCATGTGGTGGTGAGTTCACCTCGTGTTGCCCGCCTCGCGGCGGTGTTGTTCCTGCCGGCGCCGGTGTTCGTCAGCCTGCCCGCCGCCGTGCCGGCCGCCGCGCAACCCTGCTCTGACGTCGAGGTGGTGTTCGCCCGCGGCACGAACGAGCCCCCCGGCGTCGGCATGGTGGGGCAGGCCTTCATCGACTCGCTGAGCTCACAGGTCGGTGGGCGCTCGGTCGGGGTATATGCGGTCAACTACCCCGCCAGCGACAACTACATCAGCGGCGCCGCGGACGGCTCCGACGACGCTCGCACGCACATCCAGGACATCGTTGCCAGCTGCCCGGCTACCAAGGTGGTCGTGGGCGGGTACTCGCAGGGCGCGGCAGTGACCGATCTGGCCACCGCCGCGTTGCCGCCGAAGACCACAGACCATGTCGCAGCTGTCGCGCTGTTCGGCACCCCGTCGAGCTCCTTCGCGAGCATGCTGGCCGGCGGTGAACTGCTGCCCACGACCAATCCGGCATATGCCGCCAAGACCATCGACCTGTGTGCCGATGGTGACCCGATCTGCTCCCCGGGCGGCAACATCCTGGCGCACGTCTCCTACGCCCAGTCGGGAATGACCGACCAGGCTGCGACCTTCGCGGTGACGAAGATCGATCAGCACTAATCGTCAGCGCCGCGTGGCCGCACCGAGTTTCACCGGCCGGGTCACATGGCCGCTGACGTCGTCGCGATCGAGCAGCACGCCGCGGGCGACCGGTTCCAGTGCGCCCTGGACCTGCAAGCGTTCGGGGCGCTGCGGGAACTCCGGTGACTTGGCGAGGGTGTCGGTGATCGCGATGCGACGACGTCGCGGGCGTAGCTGACCTCGGCGCCCACTCTGTAACGGAGTGCACACCAAGTCGAGCCATATTCGTTATTCGGCAGAGTCTTGAGCGAGCCAATTCCGTTACGGCAGGCCGATAGCATGAATCCACTGTGAAGCTTCCCAAGACCGTCGCGACCGTCGTCGGGCGAATTGGCTTGGTAGCGCTGAGTCTTCCCCTCGCCGCGCCCGCATCCGCCGAACCCGCCGCAGCCCAGCCCGCGCAGTGGATCGTCGTCGGCGTGCCCGCGGCGAATGCGACGACGGGCACGCTGATCGCGTACCAACGTGACGGCCAGCAGTGGAAAGCTGTCCTCGGTCCGACTCCGGCCCACGTGGGTGAGCTGGGTGTCGGAGCTCCCGCCGACGGTGTCTACCGCACCCCCGAGGGCACCTTCGCCTTCGACCAATCCTTCGGCCGACAACCCAATCCCGGCACGAAGATGCCATATTTCCAAGCCACAAAGCAGGATTGGTGGGACGAGGACCCCAAGTCGCCGACGTACAACACACACGTGCGCAGTGCAGACCAGCCCTCCTCCGTCGTCGAGAACCTGTATGACTCCGGGCCAGTGTATGACTACGCCGTCAACATCGCGTCCAATCCGCAGCGCATCCCGGGCAACGTGGCCGGAATTTTCCTGCACGTGACCGACGGCAATCCCACGTGGGGATGCGTCGCGATCGGCCGCGACGAGATGAAGTCGGTACTCAACTGGCTCGACCCGGCGCAGGATCCCCGAATCAGCATCGGTGTCGGACAACCGTCGTTGGTGGCGACCAAGTCCTGACCGCCAGGCGTCAGCTGTCCTTGAAGACGAAGTTCTGGTCCAGCCGGTTACGCGGCACGTCGAGGGAGTTGGCGGCGAATTCCGGGTCAGGGTAGCTGATCGCGACACCACACAGGCTGGCTCAGGTGATCCGCCGGACCTCACCCGACGGCGCGGACGAACCCCGCAAGCGGATTGCTGCGATGATGTTGGGCCTGGCCATCACCTCCGATGTGGACGGAGCAGCGAGTAGAGCCGCAGCGGGCCCATCGGACGTGTCTACGACGCCCCCGGTGCTGCTCAACCTCGGTGCTCCGGGTACTCGTGGCTCCGGGCAGCCGAATCCGACAGGTCGACGCCAACTACGTCGGTAAATGGGAACTTCCGTGTTCGATGAGGTTACTGAACCGACCATGGCGGTGATCCGGCCCGACGGACACGTCGCCTGGCTGGGAGCCGGACCGGCGGTCGGCTCGATACGGCGCTCACCAGGTGGTTCGGATCGGGGTAACGGTAGGCTGCCGGGCGACGATCAACCTGCTGATCACATTGGAGGGTTTCGTCGTGTTTCGCCGTTTGGGTTCGGCTGCGCTACTGGCCGGGATCGCCGTCACCGGTCTGGCCACCGGTACCGCCGCCGCCGCACCGTCGTGTGCCGACTACCACTGGATCGGCGCGGCCGGCTCGGGACAGCGCGACGGGGCGGGGCTGACAGCCAACGGCGGTATGGGCGACGTGGTGTATCAGTCCTACCAACAGTTGCGGGATGACCTGGCGGCCAGTGGACACACCATCGACGCGGAGGCCGTCCAGTACCCCGCTGCTCCCGTTCCGCTTAAGGGCGGACTGAGTGGCTGGCTGGAGTTCCTCGGCAGCGTCGGCGACGGCACCGACGCGGTGGCCCAGCAGTTCAACACCTTCGCCGAGCGCTGCCCCGACACCAAGGTCGTCCTCGCCGGCTACTCGCAGGGCGCGATGGTCGTGCACCGCAACCTCTTCAAGCTCGCCGACGACCCACACGTCGCCGCCGCGCTGCTGATCGCCGACGGTGACCGCCTGCCCGCCGACAACACCATCGATCTGGGGTCCGCCGCCGGCGCACAGGCTCGCGGCAAGGGCGTCGCCCAGGAGCACTCGCTCCTCGCGTCGACGAACACCGCGATGTTGCCCCCGGCGATCGGCGCGCGCACCGTCAGCGTTTGCGACGCCGGCGATCCGGTGTGCGACTACGACCCGGATACCAAAGTCACCGACGCAGCGATCGCCATCCACACGTCGTACTTCCCGGCCGCCAGTGGTGGGCACGGCTGGGTAGCACCCTTGTACAAGCTCGTGACGAATGTGTCCGGGACACCGGCGTCTACGCTCGCGCTGAGCGCCGGCTGAGGCGCGGTCGCGGCTTTGGCCACCGCGGCGCCGCCGCTACTGCGGACAGATCGGTGTCCAGGACTCCTGACATAGGGCCTGTGTCCGGTCGGTAATTTAGTGCTCTGATCTGCGGATTTCTCGGTGTGTCGGCGCACGACTTTGGCTTCTATGATTAATAATAGAAATAGCTATTTCGCACGATTACGGGGGGTGGTGGACGATGACCGTGATGACCGTGCAGCCGCCCCTGCCGCTGGTGCCCGAGGATGCGCGCCCGGTCGGCACGGCCGCAGCGATCGTCGAGGACGACGACGGTGGCCGGGTGTTCGTGCACGGCAATCTGGCCTACGCGTGGGACGCCGGTGACACCGCGGGGCGCCGGTTCGCGGCGGTGTCGCTGATACGGATCAAGGCGGCCACCCAGCTGCAGGTCGCCGAGGCGTTCGCGGTGACACCGGCCACGGTGCGGCGCTGGGAGGCCCGGCTCACCGACGGCGGTATGGCCGGGCTGCTCGGCGAACGCAAGGGCCCCAAACGCAAGTCGAAACTGACCGCCGACACCGTCGCCGCGATCCGCCGGTTACGCGACGGTGGGGCGTCCTACCGCGCCATCGCCGCGGCGACCGGGGTGTCGGCGGGTAGCGTCCGCAACGCGCTCACCGACACCGACACCGACACCGACACCGACACCGACACCGACACCGACACCGAAGATCCTGGCGCCCCAACGGGTTCGGATGCTCACCTGCTGTCGGAACCGCAGATCGCGGTCGAACCCGAGGTCGAGATCGAGGTGGAAGCCGAGCAGGATTGCCCGGCAACGATGTCCGATGTGCCGGTCACCGACACTGGCGCTGCTGCTGCCAACACCGAGGTGCCGGTGTTGGCTGATCCGGTCGACCGCGGCGGGGAGCGCGCGTTGGCGCGGTTCGGGTTGATCCCGTCCGCGCCACCGGTGTTCACGCCGTGCGGGCGGGCCCCGCTGGCCGGGGTGTTGCTGGCGCTGCCCGCGCTGGCCGCGACCGGGCTGCTCGAGTGCGCGCACACCGTCTACGGCGGGTTGCCCAACGGGTTTTATTCGCTGGATACGATGTTGTGCGAGAGCGTGTTCCGCGCCCTGCTGGGCGAGGCTCGCGCCGAGGGCGCCGCCCGGATCGACCCGCCCGCGCTGGGGCGGGTGCTGGGTTTGGACCGGGCCCCGGAGGTCAAGACGATCCGCCGCAAGATCGGGCTGCTCGCCGAAGCGGGTCGGGCCGGCGACTGGATCGCCGCGATGGCCGCCCGGCATGTCGAGGACCGGCCCGAGCAGGCGGCGGTGCTGTATGTCGACGGGCATGTCCGCGCCTATCAGGGCACCCGCAAGATCGCCAAAACCCATGTGCCGCGGTTGAAGTTCCCCGCCCCCGCGACGGTGGAAACCTGGGTCGCCGACGCCGCGGGGGATCCGCTGCTGGTGGTGATGGCCGAACCGGGCGCCTCGCTGGCCGCCGAGCTGCGCCGGTTGATCCCGCAGCTGCGCGCCATGGTCGGCGACGAGCGCCGGGTGCTGGTCGGGTTCGACCGCGGCGGCTGGTCACCGATCCTGTTCGCCGACCTGCACGCGGCCGGGTTCGACACCTTGACCTGGCGCAAAGGCAGCATCGCCGACCTCGACGAGCACCAGTTCACCGAACACACCCACATCGACGAACACGGCCGCACCCACACCTGGGCACTGGCCGACACCCCCGTCGAGTTGCCCATCACCGACGGGTCCCGCGCCGGTGAGGTGTTCGCGATGCGACAGATCAGCCTCCACGATCGCGCCCGCAGCCGGCAGATGCACATCCTGACCACCCGGCGCGACCTGCCCGCCGCGCAGATCCGCTACCAGATGGGATCGCGCTGGCGTCAGGAGAACCACTACCGCTACGCCCGCATGCATTTCGACCTCGACTCCCACGACAGCTACCGCGCCGCCCAGGACGACCCGGACCGGATGGTGCCCAACCCGGCCAAGAAGCTCGCCTACCAACAGGTCGAAAAAGCCAGGCGGGCACTGCATTCGGCCGAAACCACCCGGGATCGTGAACTGTTGACCGCGTCGACGCCGCCGCCGGGAACCACCACCGTGCTCACCAACGCGATGATCAACACCATCACCGCCGACGCCCACACCGCCCACGCCGCGCTCCAGGCGGCACAGGCCGCCCACCACGCGATCCCCGCCCGGTTGCCGCTCGCCCAGGTCCACCCCGGCCAGCAGGTCCTCGACACCGAAACCAAGCTGATCCACCACGCCATCCGCATCGCCGCGTTCAACACCGCACAATCGCTGGCGCGGGCGATCCTCACCGACACCGGCTACACCCGCGGCGACGACGAAGCCCACACCCTGATCCGCACCGCACTGGCCGGCTCCGGCGACATCATCCCCGACCACGACACCAACACCCTGCACATCCGCCTCGACCCGCTACCAGCGCCCCGCCACACCGCCGCCATCGACGAACTCTGCCAAGCACTCAACGACACCAACACCGTCTACCCCGGCACCGACCTGACCCTGCGCTACAGCATCAAATCCCACCGACGACCGCACACCAATTCTTGAGCTACGTCAGGAGTCCTGGTGTCTGGGACGGTATCGACGCCGCCACGGTGTTCATGGACCTCGCGCATGCCGGGCCGCGCACACGCTGCACCGCATCACCAACCAGGTGATCGACCCACGCGGCGAGCGCGCTTGGAGCGCTGCTACGTCGGTGTGTCGACATGGCCTCGTCGACGAATGGGTTGCCGGGATCAGGCGGGCGGGTAGACGCCCATACCCTTGGCCTTCTCGGTCTGCCAGAAGATGTCGGAGATCTTGTCGATGGTCGCCAGCAGCTTCTCGGCGACGGCGACGTCGAGCGACTTCTTCACGTCACCCGCGCCGTGCACGCCGTCCCAGAACAGCTGGTGCAGGTTGGGGAACTGCTCGAAGTGCTCCTTGGCGAAGAAGTCGGCCCACAGCACCATCAGGTGATGCTTGACCTCCTCGGCCCGCTGCTCCTTGATGATGATGGCGCGGGTCTTGAAGTGCTCGTCGTCGGAGTCGTGGTACTTCTGGAGCGTCTTCAGGCACGAGAGTGCCTCGATCTTGGCCTGCGCGGGGTCATAGACGCCGCAGTACAGATCGCAGTGGGCATGGGCTTCGGTGGCGTCGGCGAAAAGTCGTTGCAGCATGCGCCTAACTTACCCTTTGATCATGCGTCATAACCATGGGCTTGGGTATTGGCCCGTGCGCCGGTTTGTCGTGGTCGAGGACTCGATGCGGCCGACGCTGCACCCCGGCGACGGGCTGCTCTCGGTGCGCGGCGGCAGGCCGCGGCAGGGCCAGTTGCGGGTGTTCCCCGACCCCCGATTGCCGTCGCGCTGGCTGGTCAAACGCGTCGGCGAGGTGCGGGGCAGTGGACGTGGCGCAGCGTTCGAGGCGTGCTCGGACAATCCGGGCGCGCCGGGTGTGGTCGACTCGCGGCGCTTCGGGTGGGTGCCCGCGGCCGGTTCCTATCGGGTGGTGTGGACGGTGCGCGGCCGCCGGTAGTGGGGACTCACTGCGGATGGGTGGCCAGGTAGTCCTGGACGGGAATGCGTTCGGTCTCGGCAAAACCGATGGGCAGCAGGATGTCTCCGGCAGTGGAGAAGTAGTAGACGTCCCAGCGGTAGTAGTCGCCGAAGGCGGCGGGGTCGGCGGCCATCGCCGCGGCGTACTGGCTGACGGCCGCCACGTACTGGCTGGCGTTGTTGTACCGGAAGATCGCGCGATCGGGGTCGGTGGCGAAACCGTTGGCGGCCAGGTAGCGCCCGGCTGCCATGATGGCGTCGCGCGGATTGCGGACGTCACCGCCCTCGCCGAACGCGGCGAAGGTCGACGGCAGGAACTGCATCGGGCCCTCTGCCCCGGCGGTGCTGACCCCGTGGATGCTGCCGAACCGGGTCTCGATGAAGTTGATCGCGGCCAGGTAGTTCCACCCGACGCCGGTGGCCGCTTCGGCCTCGCGGTAGTAGCCGAGCAGCTCGTCGGCGGGAGGCGGCGGTTCGATCCGCCAGGCCGGCAGAGTGTCGCTCGGGACGGCCATCGCCGCCAGTTGACGGCGGGCTTCGATGTTGCGGTCATAGAAGCCGAGCAGTTCCGGCGGGATCTTGGGCCGGATGATCCCGTCCCAGTCCGGGTGACGGCCGATGGCACGGTAGGCCACCTGCTGGCGATGCGCGGCGGCGACCAGGGCGTCCTCCGGTGTCGACGGGTCGCGCAGCGCCAGTTCGTCGGCGACCAGGTCGTCGCCGATCCGGGCGGGATCCGATGCCAGCCGAGGCGAGGTGACCGGGGCAGCCGGCTCGGCCGCCGCGACCGCGGTGGTCGATACCAGCGCGACGGGCGCCGTCGCGGGGTGGCCACAGCCGGCCAGGGTCAATGTGAGCGCGGCCGCGGCCAGCGGCGCGACCACCCGGAAAGGACTCATCACGTCGAGTCTTTCCTATCCGGGCGGTCCACCGCATCGAATTCTCACGGGAAGGGGATCACCGGCGGTTCCGGCAGGGTGAATCCGGGATCGCTGCTTTGGCCCCGGGTGTCTGCTGCCGGTGCGGTTCGGGACGATGACCCCATCGTCGCGGCCCGGCAGTGCGTGCAGACGCCCGGTGGTTCCAAGCACGTGATCGGCGAGGCGGTGGACCTCGGCGGGACCGGCGCCGACCGATAGGGTCTTCGAAATGAGGAGCCTTCCGGAGATCCGTGCCGCATTGGAGAGTTGCTACGCGCAGTTCGAGGCGCTGTGCGCCGACCTCGGTGACGCCGAGTGGCAGACCCGGTCGCTGTGCCCGGACTGGAACGTCCACGAGGTCGTCCAGCACGTCACCAGCATCGAGGCTGTGATGGCCGGCTGGCTGCCGCAGGACGACGCCACACCGCCGCCGTTCGAGAAGGCCGCCAAGTTCCTGGAGGGCACCGACGGCCCCGCGGTGCTCGTCGAGAAGGTCCGCGGAGTCTACGACAGCAGGCGCGCTGACTTGGGCAAGCTGACCACCGAGGATCTGCAGCGCCCGTCGTGGATGCCCACCGGCCGGGGCACCTACGGACGATTCCTGGAGATCCGGGTGTTCGACTTCTGGGTGCACGAGCGCGACATCAGCACCCCGCTCGGCCGCAAGACCGACGACTCAGGTCTGGCCGCCGAGATCGCGCTGGCCGAGGTGGAGGGCTCCATCGGTTACATCGTTGGCAAGAAGGTCGGTCTGCCCGACGGCAAGAGCTTGGCCATCCGGCTGACTGGGCCGATCGTCCGGGAGATCGACGTGCGTGTCGACGGCCGCGCCCAGCGCGTCGAGCACCTGGAGCACCCGGACGCGACGTTGGCCACGGACTCCACCACCTTCATCCAACTCGCTTGCGGCCGAATCGATCCGCAGGCCCAGATCGACTCCGGCGCAGTCAGTTGGAGCGGCGACGACGAGATCGGCGATCGCGCCGCCCGCAACCTGAGGTTCACGATGTGACCGGGCGCCCGGAGTCGGGGGACTTCCACTTCGACGTCATGTTGCCCGTACGCGTTCTTCCCCGACGGCCACTGCCTGTGTCGATCAACCGCGGTGAGGTCATCAACTTCGGCGAGCGCGCGTCGGAGGTTTACGCATCGTCATCATCGTCGGGTTCGAGCGCGGGATCCGACAACGACATCAGGAAGATGAGCCCGAGCAGGGCGGAGATGATGAACGCCGAGAAGATGTCGAACCACTGGAACGGGTACAACGCGCCGTCGATCGAGAGCACGAGAGTCGTCTCGACCAACCCGAACAGCACCAAGAACACCGCTTGCCGGATGCGCGACAGACTCCGATGTCGCCGTGTGCGCCGCAACTCCACAGCGAAAGTCAAGAGCAGGATCGGAAGGATCTGCGCGAGCGTCATCGCGGTGGAGCTGTCCACCAGAACGATCCGTCCAGCCAAGGCCCGCCTCCCCACCAGGTCGTGAAGGAAGCATCTTCTCACGGCCGGCCCTGCAGGCGGTCCGACAGCTGAAGCAAATTGACGCAAACCAATATTCGAGTGTTCGGGCCGGCCGGGTTACGCTGTCTATCGATGCCGATACTGAGGTTTTCTTACTTGGGGCGTGTGAGGTTGGGGTGTGACTGGAGTTCCGGCGTGTCGTGAGAGCAAGACGTGGGGTCCCTGCTCAAGGATCGGTTTCGACCAAGAAAGCCGTTCCGCTGCAAGAGGACCCCACGTGTTCACCCGATCCACAGATCTTGAACGTTCACCTAGTAGTGAATGTTGTTGTTGCACAAGCTAACTCGCATTGGTTAACTGGTAACGGCGCGTGCTCGACAGGTGCGAGTTCGTGCAGGTCGGGTGCCTGTTCGGCGACTTCACCGGCATCGACCTCGGCCTGGCGCACCCACTTGCGTAGCGTCTCCGGGTTCATCCCCAGCCGGCCAGAGATGGCCTTTATCGCCGCCCACTCGCTGTCGTAGTCGTCACGGTGTTCGCGGACCAACCGCACCGCCCTGGCCTTGGTGTTCTCGTCGTACTTGCTCGGCATCGCGCCATCCTTCCCAACAAAGGAAGTGCGCATAAAACCGGGGACGGTTCAAGGCTTCCCGCCTTCACTCCGGCGGAGCTACCAGCTTGGCTGACGGATTCGCGTAGACGACGTACGCGAGCCAACTGATGTCCGGTGATTGCCGCCCCGCTTCGCGCGCGAGCCGCACCGCGGCTGAAACCGTTTCGCCAGCCAGAAGCTGTTTATAGAACTCTTCACCGAAGGTCCGCGCAAGCTTGTCGCCCACGGACCACAGCGTGCTGACGAAGGCGCCCGCACCGCCGCCGAGGAAGGCGTGCGCGAAACCACCCATGCTTCCGAGCTCGATGTTTTGCTGACCCACCTGGCAGGCATTGAGAAAGACCAAGGGGCCGCCGCTGCCGTCCTTGTTAAGCTCCGCGTTCGCCCGGACGTTGTCGTCGCTGAAGAAGATGCCCTTGAAGTTCCCGTCCGCTTGCTTCACATCGCCGAGCTGGATCACGGTTTGTTTCGACCCGTCCTGCTTCGCGAGTCCGTGCCCTGCGAAGTGAAAGATGTCGAAGTCGCCTTCGTTCAGCATCTTTCGAAGAGCGCCCGCGGTTGGGTCGACCGGTGTGGCGTCCAGTTTGTCCTTCAGGAATTTTTCCTCTTCCTCGATCTGCGCCAGCGTCGACGTATACCGGTTCCCATATTTGGCGCACAGTGATCGGACGCGGCCGTGACGTCGCCGCAACGTCCTCGGCAGGTACCCGACCTTCGGCAGGTTCAGCCAGCGCACCAGACCCAGCTGGCCGAGGAAGAGCGCAGCTTGGGGCCGCGCTGCCGCGTCGGGATCCTTGAGATGTATGAGTTCCCAGGGGATGAACGGTTCGCTAGAGCGTACGACCAGTCGTTTCAGATCGTCTCGGTGCTTCCAGAGTTCCCTCTGCAGATTCTCGGGGAAGATCTGGGTGAACAGATTGCTGCCGATGTCTTGAAGATTCTCCAGGAAGTTGTTCGCGTCCTCTTGGCTGTTGAGCCGCGTTGCTTCGATCTCTGCGAAGAGACCCTTGACGTACTGCTCCCGATCGCCAAGATCCGGCGACACCCCGTGGGTCGAGATGTCGAGCGATTCGTCGAACATGTCGTACTCGTACCGAACCTTGTTGCCGTCAACGGTCTCGAAGATGGTCAGCACTTGAGCCCGCTCCGCTTCGGCGGGGGGCGCGACGGGAACACCCGCCTCCGCGGGCCGCGTGGTCGGTTCGCCCGAGAGTTCCTGCTCGACAACTGCCTTCAGGCTCAAGGACAGCAGTGGCAGTTCCCCTTGTCGAGCCACGACCCACACCTCGCATGAACCCAGTTGCGTGGGTATGAAGTCGAAGAACAAGGGCGCGACGTGACCCGATTTGGGCATGGCAATCGAAACTCGGCCCTCTCCAACGATTTCCGCATTGATCATCGGAATCAGTTGAATGACAACAGCACGATTGGGATCCCGCGGGAAGAAGCCTTCTATTTCACCGAATGTTTCACCGGCGTTCACGATGACGCCTTCGTGGGACAGCGTGCAGGTAACGGTTACCGTTCCACCGAGCTTGACCCGGTCCGGCATCTGCGCGGTCAGGTGCGCCCGGTCCCCCGCGTCCTCGGCACGGTCGGCTTGCGCTGGGCCAGGCCTTCCGGGAGGCTGCGGGCGTTCCACCATTTCGTCGAGGGACATCGGCGGCAGTGGCTGGGGTATGACCGCGATTGGACGGCCGCCGTCGACGACGACGGTGTCCGGTGGGGGTCTGTCGTCAGCGGCTATGGCCGGCTGAGGCGTCACCTCGCCGATGTCGATGATTGGTGAGCCCGGCAGATCGTCGAAATTGATGGCGTCATTCAAGGAGCGCGTGCCCGGCACTCCCTGGATGTGCGTCGAGATCATCTCTCGATCAAAGGGATAGTTGATGAAGCTGCCGGACGAGCGGTCGAAGCCGCCGCCTCCTCGAGAAATTGAACCGCCGGTGTTCCGCACCACCAACCAGGTGGTATTGCTGTTGAGCCTTCGCCGTACGTCGGACACGGGGGTGTCGATGTCAACCACCGCGATGTCGCGTTGCGCCGCCCGTGGCAGGTTTGCCTGGACCACACTCCCCGGGGGAACGACGCCCGAGCCGCGCTGGCCTACCAACCAGTCCGTCAGCGCTCGGGCAACCTCGGGCTGGATGAAGTAGGCCAGGTGGTAGACGCGGCCGTTGGCGCCGAAGGCCAGGCTGTCGGCCACGAAGCCGCCGGTTTCGGCGTCGATCGAACTCATCGACTTCGTGTCAACGACCAAGTCGTTCGGGGTCCCGAACAGTTGATCAGCGAGTCCGTCGACGAGTTTCTTGATCAGGCGGGCGGGGAGCTCTCGCAATCTGTCGTCATCGCTGACCAGACGTGGCTCGAAGTCGGACGAAATGACGAACCATGGTGTGCCAGAGCCAGGTTGACCCGGCTGGCTCTGGTTGATCTGTCGCACGAAGTCACCATCGGGCTTCATCGCGGCCAAGCCGGGAACTCCTCCACCGTCGATGGAGTACGCGACCAGATACTTCACGAGCGCCCCGACGCCGTCGATCACGCCGCGGGCGATCTCGGCGATCGGCAAGCTTCCCCAGATGAGCCCGATGGCGCGGGTCGAGGCCATCGCCAGATTGGTATAGAGGTCGATGAACTCGCGCCAGTTTTCGGGTTCCACCATGGAGGTACCGCCATTGGTGGCGCCGATGAAGACCACCCGGCCGGCGTTCGCACGCCACGTCGACGACGGCAACAGGTACTCGATGAGGCTCCGCGCGACGAGCCCGCCACGGCTGTAGCACACCACGTCGATGGTGGGAGGCACGGGAAGCTGCGCGGCCTGTAATCGGGTAAGCAGATCGGTCGCGTTCTCCATCGGGTCACGGCTGAGCGTCGGATGGTCGAATCCAATAACCGCGTCGTGGGAACTGATCGCTCCTTCGAGGAAGTCGCGCCCCTCGGGGGTTGCCGCAAGTCCCGCGAAACTGCCCAGTGTCGACGAGAACGTACCGTGCACCAAGAGCAGGATTCGCGCGGGCCGGTCGCACGGGAGGTTCACGTCGGCGAGCGTCGACACCAACTCCCACTGCACCGGGTTGTGCGATTTGATGACGACGAGACCGCGCTGCACGTCTCGCTCGAGAAAGGTCATCGCCTGCCCGGCGACCGCCTTGGCGACGAACTTCAGGACATGGGCGCGCAGGCGCCCGATGGCGGGAAGGAGCCCGCCAGTCGCATCCCTAAGTCCTCCGCCAGCGGACGTGTCGTCACCGACCGTGAGCTCGAAGGTCACGGTCGAGCGTGCGACGTCCGCTCGGCCGCGTGTGGGCGGGGCTTTGGATTCGGTGCGCCTGTCGGGCAGTTGCCAAGACACCACGCCGTCGTGATCGAGCAGGATCACGGCATTCTCGTCGGCCGCGACGTCGAGATTGACTGTCCACGTGGCTGATTCGGGCGAAGCCATCCGCGCACCGCCGAGCCCAGGCGTCGGCGCTAGCTCGAGGGGCCGAACCAGGGTGAACTGCTGTTCGCCCAATGCGCCCACGATGAGGGCAGTGGGGTCGTCAACGGCGAGGGTCAATGGATCCGCATCCCTGAGGCCCGGCACGGCCTCGCGCAGTTCGGTCGGTGGGTCGAACGCATCCGGATAGGTGACGCGCAACGTCCCGTCGGCGAAGGACTGAGTTTCCATCTCTCCCCCTCGTACTCGGTCAAGATCGTTTTTTGAAGATCAACCACTTTCATACCGATGGTCCGGCCTGAAAGGGTCGGTCTAGCCGAGCGGCCCCACGGTGGCCACGAGCCAGTTCCGATAGGCGGGAACTCGGGTGTACACCCCACCGTCTCCGCAATTCCGCTGGGCTCCCCGAGTTCCGCGTGAGGTGGCGCCCGCGAGTTCGAACCGCCCATCCACCAGGACGTACGCGGGCCCGCCACTGTCGCCGTTGCACGTGTCGTGGTCGAGATTTGGGGCTCCGGCGACGAATTCGGTCTCAAAGCGCGCGCCGAAACCCGCATTCTCGGAGGCAACTCCGACGTCTACCATCCGTTTGATCCCGTAGCCGGTAGTCGAGCCGGGGTCGGTATTGCCGAAGCCAACAAGCCTCACGGAGCGCGCCGCGGCGATCGCATCCAACGAACAGATCTGCACGGGCTCGACTGTCTGGACCGGCTCGACCAGAATGAGCACGGCGATGTCGTCGAACGGCTGCACCCTCGAGTTCGGAACATAGTCCGGCTGCATGATGGCGTCCTGTACGCGGATCTCGGTCCCTTGCTGCTCCACATTGTTGCCGATGAAGATCCGCTCACGGCACCCGTGGGCCGCGCAATGCCCGGCTGTAAGTACCGCCTGCTGCGCGATGAGCGTGCCGGTGCAGCAATATCGATCTAGCCCGCCGACGGCGACACACTCGGGAAACTCAGTGGTGGGGACGCCACCGATGATCCGGGTATCGGTTGGGTCGAAGCAACGGTGATTCTGCTTGAAGGTCTTGTCGTCGAAGATGCTCGGTGTCGACTGCTCTGCACTCATCAATCCCCCAGGTTCGGCGTGACACTGCCGCGAACGACCAACACTCGACTACCCACCACGGACAGGACGTCGCGGGCTACCCACCCCCTTGCGGCATTCAACGAAGGTTCGAAGTCGCCGTTCGAATGACGAATTTAGTACGCGAAGGCGTCAATTTTCCGAATACCGGAATACGAACATATTTCAGGGGACATCATGAGCGCTGTCCGGTACGGCGGATGGGGCCTGGAGCGCCGTTCGGAATCGACTGGATTCGACGACGGGGCGGGCGGCGCGGTTCACCGAAGGTATGGCGCCCATGGGCGCCATACTGGACTGACCGGGCATCACGCATCGTGAGGTGGGGGAGCCATGGCTATTGCGCGGTGGGACGAAGTCAGGACGGGTCTGCTCGGCGAGCGGATGATCAGATTCCTGGAGCGTTATCCGAAGGCCGACGAGATATACATCACCAGCGCCATGGACGGGGACCACGGCGAAGTTTCGCACCATTACGGATGGTGGTACAAGGGATCGCGGACGGTGGCGATCGACATCGGCGCCGGTGGCTTTCCCGCAGGTTCGGCGAAGATGCGCGATATCGCCCGCTGGCTGTACGACAATTTCGCCGACTACACCGTCGAGCTCATTCACACGACGCCCTTTCAAGACGACAACGGGTTCTACGTCAAGAACCAAAAACGCTATCCGGGCGGTGCCGTTTACGGCGAAGCCACCAAGAGTGAACACCGCAACCACGTGCATTGGGGCACCTCTGCCGCCCTGATGACGGCCATGGAGCAGGGGGCGGGCCCGTCGCCACTGCAGCGACTTGCGATACCGTGTACCAAACCGGTATGGGGTTGGGACGCTTCGGATTACGACTGGTCCGATAACCGCGGTCCGATGGATTTGGTAGCTGCGCAGCGTGACGGGATCTCGTTCTTCATCCACAAGACGACCGAGGGCGGAGACTGGCAGGCCGTGAACTTCCAGACCGCGCTCGAGCGTGCGCGGGCGGCTGGAATTCCGGTGTTGGGCGCCTACCACTTCCTGTGGCCCGGCAACATCGAGGGCCAAGTGGATTTCTGGCTGGACTACGTCGAGCGGCGCACACCGTGGTGGAAGGACGTCCCATGGATCTGGCAGATCGACGCCGAGGGATCCAAGGATACTCCGCCGCCCAGCGCAGATGAGGTCGCGCGGGCCGTGGCTGCGGTGCGGGATCGCCTGGCCAGGCGGGGCAACTTCGGATACGTCATCGCCTACGCGCCATTCTCCAAGTACGGCAACGGCTTGCCGCCCGGCTTCGACATCTGGAACGCCAACTACAACGGGTCGGGAGACCCCCGGCCCTTCCGGCAGCAGTACGAGGGCGTGACGGATACCGCGCCCGGCTGGAACGTGATGTCGGGTCGCAAACCGCGGATTCTTCAGTTCACCGAAGACGGCCACGTGGGCTTGCAGTCGAGGTGCGACGTCAACAAGTTCGACGGCACCCTTCACGATCTCATCCGACTCTGCGGCCGCGATCCGGAACTCATCGGAGTTCCACCGCTCCGGGAGATGGTCCGCGAACGTATTGCATTCCCCATCGACCGCATCCTCGTTCCGGGTCGGCGGTCCCTCGATACCACAACCACAGAAGGAATCGACATGTCGCTCGACGCTTCAGAACAAGGGGAACTGCTCCAGCTTCTTCGCGATCTCGGGCCGCTGACCCAGCGCCTCGAAGAACTGCTCGCTCGTAGTAGCGAGGACGGCGGCGGTGGCATCGGCACCAGATCCTTGGACGGCGGGCAACCGGCGCCGAGCGCCGGCCCAGGAAGGAGCGACTACTGGAATCTGGGCCATTTCGGAGAATTCGGCATCACCCGAAGCCTCGACCAGCCCCAGTGGATCGACCCGCAAACCATCCACAACCAGCGCGGCAGGTATGTCACTGGGCGACGTACCCCGTTACCGACGGCAAGGGATCTCCCCCGAACACGCGGGATCGACGTCGGTCCCGGGGCCTTGCGTGCCTTCGAGCCGATCGACCCGGGGCGGCCCGTAGATCACGCCATGAAGATCGGCGACGTGACGGGTCCGGGGCTGACCGACCGCTTCGGGATGGCCGCAACCGATCTCGGCGTCCTGACCCAGACGCCGTCGGGCCGGATCCTGGCGGTCTTCGGGGACACCTTCCGCGATCCGTGGGTGCCCAGTGACGACTGGCGTGCCACCGTCGGCCTGATTTCGGACACCAAGAATCTCGACGGGGGCATCGTCTGGACCGAGGCCGCCGGCCCAAATCCAAACAACGCGAGGCAGCTGTGGGATTACCCGCACATCCCAACTCCTATTCCTGGGGAGTTTTCGACCGTCCTGCCGTCGGACGTGATGACCATCGGCAACACGATCTACCTGCACACCAGCGCGCACTTCCCGTTCGGCTATGTCGGATTCACCGAGATTTGGAAGTCGGTGGACGACGGTCGGACATGGCAAAGACACGGCCCTCGATGGGAAGACCCATTCCTGCATGGCGGGCTGGCTCAGTTGTGGACGTGGGATCGCGGCGACGACGGGTTCGTGTACATCATGTCGACCGGCTTCCGCAGGGAACGGGATCAGCCGATCATTCTGCGGCGCGTGCCCGCCGACCGGATCGACGACCCAGGGGCGTATCAGGGATGGGGGTGGGGTCCGGATGAGTTCGGTCAGTTTGGATGGGCATGGGGCCATGAGCCCACGCCCGTGCTGGACGGCGGATACGGCGAGTTGTGCCTGCGCCGCATCGACGGTCAATGGGTGTTGGTGGCGTTCAACGCCCGCGACTACCGACTCGACGTGAAAGTCTTCCCCGACTTCGAGAACAGCGATCTCAACACTTGGCCGACGACCAGCCCTATCGTGGGTGGCGACTGGGGCCAGGAACGCGGCGATTCCGTGGCGCAGTTGTACGGCCCATCGATCATCCCTGGATCGCGACCCGGTAGCGGTTTCCACATCTTCCTGAGCCAATGGCGTAACCCGGGATCGTGGCCCTACCACGTCATGCAATTCAAGATCCCGATGCCAGGCGCCGGAGGGCCGCGGGATCTGGAGCCGACGGGCGGGACCGCACCGCGGAAGGCTCCGACGAAGACCGCGCCACGGAAGACCCCGCTCGTGAAGAAGGTTCCGGCCAAGAAGGTTCCTGCGAAAAAGGAGCCAGCGAAGAAGGCGCCAGTACGGAAAGCTCCTGCCGAGAGGTCGCCGCGAAGGGCGACCGGCGATTCTTAAGTTCCTGTAGCCGCCGAAAATCTATTCGAATGGGACGACATTGTATGGTCTCCGAACTATTTGTATTCAATGGCGTCAATGCGCTCACGGGAGACTACTTCTTCCCGAAGTTGTCGAGTGGGGATATTACCAAGGTTGCGCTCGGCGAGCAGCTTGACCCGGTACATCTGCTGGAACTCAAGCGGCGTTACGAACGCAGCCTCTACAAGTCGTTGGGGCCGATAGAGGACGTCGACCCGACCAATCTTGAAGAGACCGGTTGGGGGGTTGTTTTGGCTCTATTGCCATGAATGTGGGTCGGGTGGGGTGTGCTATGTCTCGCGTGGCGGAGCGGTCTGGGCGCACGGGTAGCTCATAGGTTCGAAAGCTCCTACACCTCGTACCAAGGAGCTTGCCCGTGCGCGCGACCACTTTACTCAACCGTGTCCTCGACCTGCCGAAGACCACGGTCCGCGACGTCGAGTTCGGCGACAAGGTGACGGTGTGGGTGCGCCCGCAACAGCGGGTGATGTCCTGTCCGCATTGCGACTTCCGTACCCGGCACCGCTACGACACACGGATGGTGGATTCGGCGTGGCGGCACCTGGACCTAAGTGGGCGGGTATGTGTGCTCAAACTGCGGCGACGTCGGTTGCGCTGCCCCGAGCACGGTGTCTTGGCCGAGTCAGTGCCGTTCGCGCGGCCGGGATCGGGGTTCACCCGCGACTTCGAGGACCTTGCGGTCTGGCTGGCCGGCAAGTGTGACAAGAAGACGGTGTCGAGGTTCTGCCGCGTCACGTGGCGCACCGTCGGGGCGATGTGCGCGCGTAGTGGCCGAGAAACTGGACCCCGACCGGCTGGCCGGGCTGGTCGACATCGGCGTCGATGAGATCTCCTGGCGCAAGCACCACAAGTATCTGACGCTGGTCTCCGACCACGACACCGGCACAATCGTGTGGGGTGCGCCGGGCAAGAAGGCAGCCACTCTCGACGCGTTCTTCACCGCGGCCCTGCCCGAGGGCGGTGCGAAGAAGATCGAGGCCGTGTCGATGGACCTCGGGCCGGCATTCGCGAAATCCGTTCGCGCACATGCCCCGCAGGCGGTGATCTGCTTCGATCCGTTCCATGTCGTCAAACTAGCCACCGACGCCCTCGACGACGTTCGCCGTCAGGTATGGCAGTCCGCGCGCAAGCTCTCGAACAAGCAGGTCGCCAAAACCTACAAGGGAGCCCGCTGGGCGCTGCTGAAGAACCCCGAATCCCTCACCGACACACAGAAAGCCACCCTCGCCCAGCTCAAACGCGAGGGCGGCGCACTGGTCCGCGCCTACGAGCTCAAGGAATCGCTGCGGGCGGTGTTCGCCGGAGACCTCGACGCCGACACCGTCACCGACATGCTCGGGAAATGGTGCTCATGGGCGCAACGGTGCCGGATCCCGCAGTTCGTCAAGGTCGGCCGAGCCATCAAGAAACACTTCGATGGCATCCAAGCCGCAGTGGAGCGCGGCCTGGCCAACGGCCACCACGAAGGGCTCAACAACAAGGTCCGGCTGATCATCCGCAGGGCCTACGGCTACCACAACGCCGAGCACGCACTCGCCATGATCATGCTCGTCTGCGGGCCGGTCACCCTCGAACTCCCTTACCGCACATGAGGTCATCCACATTCATGGCAATAGAGCCAAAAGACCCTATCCGTGATTTCACTGGTCGGGCAGCGTTGGAATGTGTGGGTCGGAGAGGACCTGCAAAATTCCGAGGGGGAAAATTGCTCACTAGAATATTTGTCGGCGCGTTCGCTGCCGGTGCCATATCTGTCCCGCTTGCCGGCCTAGCATCGGCTCAGCCGTCAACCGGCACAGACAGCGCGCCGTCACGCGGGGCAGCATCATCACAAGCTGCCCCCTCTTCACATGGTCCCGACATGTCGATATCGATCAACGGGCGCGATGTAAAGACGAGCAGCAATACAAACACCATCGCTTACTCCCAACCGAGCGCCGGAGGAGGTGCCAACGTCGCCATCGCCCGAGACAACAGCCAGGCGTACGCCGGTGGCGATCCAAACGGTTCCTTCTGCAACTGCTCGGGTAATCGGGCGACCGCGACCAACGACAGCCTTGCCGTAGCGATATACGGCAACAACAACACTGCGAGGGCCACGAACAGCGGCACGGCGGTCGCCGCCTACGGCGACAACAACACTGCGAGGGCCACCGACCACAGCAAGGTCTGGGCCATCAACGGGAATAACAACACCGCCACCGCCACGAACAACAGCATCGCGACGGCCTATAACGGTGACTACAACACTGCTGCTGCAACGAACACGGCCACGGCGACGGCGTACGACGGAAGCTACAACACCGCCACGGCTAGCGACGGCAGTTCCGTGCTCGATCGTCCTAGCATCGCCGAGGCCTACGCCGGAAATTACAACACCGCGACGGCATTAAGCGGCAGTGGGGCGACGGCATACTACGGGGACCACAACACCGCGACGGCAACCAATTACGGTTCAGCTATCGCCGGTGGAGGCGACAATAACACCGCGACGGCGACTAACGGCTACCCTACTGACCTGAGCCTTGCGATAGCTATCGGCAATAACAATTCCGCTACGGCAACCTGCGGAGGTTCAGCCACGGCCGCCGGTGAGGGGCAAACCGCCACGAGCAACGGCTCTTGTGGTTGATTTGCCTTGTTGACTCTCCGATGTCGATCCACGGCGGTCCTAAGGGGTAGGGCCGCCGTTGGTTCTTGTCGCCGCTCTGCAAAGGACTTGTCGGCATGGACCCAACGTGCGGTCGACGACCAATCATTGGCTGGAACTGCAGAAGATCACCACCTTTCTGATGTTCGAAGGCTGCGCCGACGAGGTGATGCGCTTCTGTGATGGCGACGTGCTCAACGTCGTTGAGCACCGGGACTAGCGGTCGTCCGCATGCCGAGCACCGGCTGGCGGCTCTCCTGATCGCAGAAGTCCGCCGCCCACGGCCAGCGACCGCGACCGTCGGCCCAGACCAGCTGGAATGCGCGGATGGGCCCGTGGAGCGCCACCGCTGCAGGCAGATGCACATCGGGCTGGTCGACCTCCACGACCTCGACCAGCGGGCCACCGGGAAGGCTGACTTGGCGCCCCGGCCACAACTCCAGCCCGTCCACGAGCAGCCCGGCCACACCGTTCAGCACCCGAGCCGCCCGAGCGGGGGATACGTTCGTCATCAACAGTTCCGGCAACAGCAACCCGGTCATACCGGCGGTGTAGGCGAACGGCATCCTCGGGTCTTCGACGTACTGCACGGCCCAACCCCGCTTGGCGATCTTGGCGCGAATCACGTCGAGGAAGTCGGCAACGGTGCTGCCGGGGTGGTCGCACATCCAGCACATGGGTTGGTCCTCTCTGTCGGGGTACCGACACCATGCACCAGGGGTCCGACAGAAATCCGAACACACGTTCGAGTGCCTGGTCAGGCCCAGGAACCCGCCTGCAGAACGCCCACCGCGGTGAATTCCGTATCGAGCACCACCAGGTCGGCGCGCGCGCCGGCGACCAGTTCCGGTGATGGAAGTCCAAGGCGCTCGAGGCGGGATCGGCGGCCGAGGACTCCGCACCGCCACCCCCGTGCACGTGGGCGTCGACGAAGTCGGGAACCACCGTCACCGCGCCCAGATCGCGGTCGGGTGGCCGCGGCGGAACACCCGAGTCCGTTGCCGCCACGCTTTCGCCGACGACCTCGATCCAGCCCGGCCGCAACAGTTCCCGGCCGATCAGGACCGTCTCAGCGGTCAGCAGCACTCAGATGCCCTGCCAATCGGGCTTGGACCGGTAGGCCCCCCGGTAGTAGTCGGCCAGCCGCAGTCGGCGGGCCGCGCTGCCGTCGAGGAGCACCGTCACATGCGGATGGTGCTGAAGGATCGTCCCGGGCCACATCGCGCTGACCGGTCCCTCGACCAGCTGGTGCACCGCCTCGGCCTTGGTGCGTCCGGTGGCAACCAGGATCACGTGCCGGGCGTCCATGATCGTGCCGAGGCCCTGCGTCAGGCAGTGGGTGGGCACCCGGTGGACGTCGCCGTCGAAGAAGCGGGCATTGTCGACCCTCGTCTGGCGGGTCAGCGTCTTGATCCGGGTCCGGGAGACCAGGGAGGAACCGGGCTCGTTGAAGCCGATGTGGCCGTCGGTCCCGATCCCGAGGATCTGCAGGTCGACGCCGCCGGCCTCGGCGATCGCCGCCTCGTAGGCCGCACATGCGGCCGGGATGTCGGCGGCCAGACCGTCGGGGCCGGCGACCGCCCCGGGGGCGAAGTCCACCCGCGATACGAACACCGTGTCGATGACGTTGCGGTAGCGCTCCGGATGGTCGGCGGGCAGGCCGACGTACTCGTCGAGGGTGAACCCACGGGCCCGGCCGAACGAGATCCGGCCTGCCGCGCACCGGGCGGCGAGCTCGTCGTAGATCACCAGCGGCGAGGAACCGGTCGCCAGCCCCAGCACCGCCGCCGGCTTGCGGGTGAGCAGGGCCTCGATGGCGTCGGCTGCGATTCCGCCGATCTGCGCGGCGTCCTCGGCGATGATGACCTCCACCGGGCAACTCCAATCTGTTGGCGGTGAAAAACGCTGCGCCCGAGGTGATCCGGCTCCAGTGCCGACAGCGTCCCCGGGTACGACGTTACCCGGCTCGCGTTCGTCCATCGCGACGACCGGCACGATGGGTGAGCCCTGCCGCCGGCGCCCATCACGCCCACATCGGACCCAGAGAAAACCCGGAAGCGCCACATTTTCAACGACCGCACAGCATGGCGAAGCCGAGGTCAGGACCGCCGCGCTGATAGGCTGCCAGGGTCGCCGGTGAGGTTATCGCGGGGAGCGGGTGCCCGGCAGTCGAGCCGGTGTCGGCGTCGAGAATTTAGCAAGTGTCGGAAATGGGTGTCGTGCGAACCGGAGAGATCAAGGCGCTGACCGGTCTTCGCATCGTCGCCGCGATGTGGGTCGTGCTGTTCCACTTCCGGCCGCTCATCTGGGAAGCCTCACCGCGCCTGAAAGACGACCTGGCGCCGCTGTTCAACGCCGGCGCCCAGGGCGTCGACCTCTTCTTCGTCCTCAGCGGCTTCGTGCTCACGTGGAACTATCTCGAGCGGATGGGGCCGTCCTTCGCGTTGCGGCCCACGCTGCACTTCCTGTGGCTGCGGCTCTCTCGGGTCTGGCCGATCTATCTGGTCACCATGCACATCGCCGCGCTGTGGATCATCTTCACACTGCACGTCGGCACCACACCGTCCCCGGACGTCGAGAAGCTGACCGCCATCAGCTATGTCCGCCAGCTGTTCATGGTCCAGCTGTGGTTCGCACCGTTCTTCGACGGCACCAGCTGGGACGGGCCGGCCTGGTCGATCAGCGCCGAGTGGCTGGCCTATCTGCTGTTCGGCCTGATGATCCTGGTGATCTTCCGGATGGCCACGGTGACCCGGGCGCGCACCCTGTTGATGCTGGCGTTCGTCGCCTCGCTGCCGCCGACCGTCCTGCTGCTGGCCAGCGGGCACTTCTACACCCCGTGGAGCTGGCTGCCGCGCATCGGGGCCCAGTTCCTGGCCGGCGCGCTGGCGTGTGCTGCGGTCCGGCGGCTGCGCCTGAGCGATCGTAGCCGGCGCATCGCCGGCTACTGCGCGATCCTGATCATCGCGGTGATCGTGGCGATTCTCTACTTCTACGAGGCGCACCCGGTGAACGGCATGATCGACCCCGGTGGCGTGGTGGACGTGCTGTTCATGCCGCTGGTGGTGATGCTGGCGATCGGAGTGGGGAGTCTGCCGGCGCTGCTGTCGACCCGGCTGATGGTTTACGGCGGCCAGATTTCCTTCAGCCTCTACATGGTTCACGAACTGGTCCACACCTCGTGGAACTGGGCGGTGGCCGAATACCACCTCGACATCTCCAAGGCCGCGCAGAAATTCGTGGTGGTCGGCTTGATCGCAGCGGCCCTGGGCGCAGCGATGCTGTTGTTCCGCACCGTGGAGGAACCGGCCCGCCGCTGGATGCGCCGGATGGTGGACTTCCGTGACGTCAAGACCATCCGCGCCGAGCTGCCGGCCGATCCCGCCGCAGGCAAGCTGGCCTCCATCGACGGCGCCCGGGAGAACCGCCCGCCGCACTCCGCGCGCGCCGGGTGACGCATCCCACCCGACCCCAGCGGTGCTGCGCGCCAAAGGCTTCCGACCTCATACGACTTCCCGACGGCGCGTCGACACGCAACCGTCACCGGCCGGCGTTAGGCTGCAGCGTCGGGCACGAATCAGTGAGGTGTCATTGACGCTGAGCGACGCACTTGCGCGGACAGGCGCGGCGGTCGTCTCGGCCGCAGTCGTGATCGCGGCCATCATCGGGTACGCCCGCACACCGGACCCATACGAACTGGTCCACCGCGGCACGGTGGAGAACCGTGTCGCGGTGGTCGGCGACTCGTACACCACCGGCACCGACGAGGGTGGCCGGGGGCCGCATTCATGGACCGCCCAGGCATGGCAGCTGCTGGCCTCCGAAGGCCTGAAGGTCGACGCCGACGTCGTGGCAGAAGGTGGCGCGGGTTACAGCGTGCGCGGCAACCGCGGCAGCGTCTTCGAAGACCTGACGGTCAAGGCCGTCAAGCGCGACGACGTGCTGGTGGTGTTCTTCGGATCCCGCAACGACCAGCCCGTCGACCAGCGGAAGTTCCCGGTCATGGTCGGTGAGACCTTCCAGATCGCCCGGCGCGTGGCGCCGTCGGCCAGGTTCCTGGTGATCGGCCCGCCGTGGCCCACGGCCGACCCGCCCGCCGACGTGCTGGCGATCCGCGACAGCCTGCGCAACCAGGCCCGGGCGGTCGGCGCGGTCTTCGTCGATCCGCTCGCCGAGGGCTGGTTCGTCGGGCGACCTGACCTCATCGGCAGCGACGGCGTGCACCCCAACGATGCCGGCCACGCCTACCTGGCCGAGAAGATCGCACCGCTGATCCGCAACCAGCTCACCATTCCGGTTTGAGTGTCAGGGCGCACACCTGAGTTAACGCAGGTGTGGTTCCAGCAGGGTGCTCCAGCCTCGGGTCAGCTGGTCCCACTCGCCCTCGCAGCCGTCGGCGCGGTCCTCGGGCAGCAGCCCGTTCTTGACGATGTCGGCGTTGGTCTCCGGGTCCGACCCGTAAATCCAGCACGTGAAGTTGTAGGCACGAGCCTGGTCGAGGGTGTGCACGTCGGCGAACGCCTCTTTCTCCAGTTCACCGCCCGCGTCGCTGAGCACGGTGTACTCCCTGGCGATGTCGCGGGCGGCCCGCACGTAGTCCGCATCGACGTCGCCCTTGTCGTCGGGCGCAAGTAGCTCGTAGGCCGAAAGCTGGTCGGCCACATCCTCTTCGCGTCCGGTCACCGGCAGGTCGTAAATGTCGATCGCCATGTGGCCGAGCTCGTGGTAGAACGACGCGATACCGATGCGCCGTGCGGTGTCCTCGGGATCGGGGTCCCCGGACTCGGTGAAGACGCGAATGCTTTCATCGACGTCCTCGTAGCACATCACCAGCTTCTTCTCCTCGCCGTCCCAGTAGTCGTTGGCCTCGCCGCACTCAGAGGCGACCACCGGAACGTCGAAGGGCAGGCGGAAGGAGTCGGTGACAGCCTGGGTGATCTCGTCGAGAAAGTGCGTTCGCTCCATCAGGTTCCGCCCCTTCTTCGCCTCGGGGGTGGTCGCGTCCTCGTAGGTGACGACCATCCGGCCCCCCGCGTCGTCGACCTTGGTGGCGGGGCGAGGGGTCTTCGAGGTCGGCGACTCCGCTTGGGTGGTCGAGGACGGGGCGGGCGCCGTTGTGCCGCCGCATCCCGTCGCGAGGATTCCGACCATCACCACCGCCCAGACCGTTGGTATGCGCACCACAGCGAACTCCTCCGCCCGAATCTTCTGCCGACAACGCATCACACTAGGGGACTTGCGGTTCGTCGACTTGTTCTCACGCCCCGCTGAGGCCCCAAGCGATTTCGGCGCGCTAATCGCCGCCTACCGGCGACAACCGCGCCGAACTCGGTCCTGAACCGCCTTGACAACCGCGGCGGGAAGTTCGGTTAACGCTCGGGGTCGTCCGGGTGCTCGGCGGGTGGGGGCGGCGGCTGGCGGTTCAGCCAGTCCTTGAGCCGGAACAGCTGGCTGAGCACGATGCCGATGCCCACCACCAGCAGGCCCACGACGATGGCTATGGTCATTGCGACCGAGCCTACGCATATCCTGGCGCGAGTGTCCCCACCGTCCAGCGACGAAGCGCGCCAGGTGCGCGAGCTGCGCGCTCGCCTGGACGGGCTGACCATCCGGGACGCCGCCCGGCTGGGCCGCCGGCTCAAGTCGCTGCGCGCATCCAACCCGGATGCGCTGCGCGAGATCGCCGAGCAGATCACCGCGGGTGAGGGGTTGGTCGCTGCCCGCGTGGCGGCCGTACCGGCGATCACCTATCCGGATCTGCCGGTCAGCCAGCACCGTGACGAACTGGCGAGCGCCATCGCCGGGAACCAGGTGGTGGTGGTCGCCGGGGCGACGGGCTCAGGCAAGACCACTCAGTTGCCCAAGATCTGCCTGGAACTCGGCCGCGGCATTCGCGGGACCATCGGCCACACCCAGCCGCGTCGGCTGGCTGCGCGCACCGTCGCCCAGCGGATCGCCGACGAGCTCGCCACCCCGCTGGGCGAGGCCGTGGGATACACGGTGCGGTTCACCGACCAGGCCGGCGACCGTACCCTGGTCAAGTTGATGACCGACGGAATCCTGTTGGCCGAGATCCAGCGTGACCGACGGCTGCTCCGTTACGACACGCTGATTCTCGACGAAGCACACGAACGCAGTCTCAACATCGACTTCCTGCTCGGTTACCTGCGCGAGCTGCTGCCGCGCCGCCCAGACCTCAAGGTGATCGTCACCTCGGCCACCATCGAACCCGAGCGGTTCGCCGCGCACTTCGGCGGAGCGCCCATCGTCGAGGTCTCTGGGCGAACCTATCCGGTCGAAATACGTTACCGCCCTCTGGAAGTCGCGGTGTCCTCTGATGACGCCGACGATCCCGACGACCCCGACCACGAGATCGTGCGCACCGAGATGCGCGACCAGACCGAGGCGATCGTCGACGCCGTAGCGGAGCTGGAAGCCGAACCGCCGGGCGACGTGCTGGTGTTCCTGTCCGGGGAGCGGGAGATCCGTGACACCGCAGAAGCGTTGCGGCACTTGAAGAACACTGAAGTTCTGCCCTTGTATGCGCGGCTCCCGACCGCTGAGCAGCAGCGGGTGTTCCAACCGCACACCGGGCGCCGGGTGGTGCTGGCCACCAACGTCGCCGAGACGTCGCTGACCGTGCCGGGCATCCGCTATGTCGTCGACCCCGGCGCTGCACGTATCTCCCGCTACAGCCGCCGCACCAAGGTGCAGCGGCTTCCGATCGAACCCATCTCGCAGGCATCCGCCGCGCAGCGGGCTGGCCGCTCGGGACGCACCGCGCCCGGCGTCTGCATCCGGTTGTACTCCGAGGCGGACTTCGAGGCGCGCCCGCGCTACACCGATCCGGAGATCCTGCGTACCAACCTCGCCGCGGTGATCCTGCAGATGGCGGCGCTGCAACTGGGCGACATCGAGAACTTCCCTTTCCTGGACCCGCCGGAGCAGCGCAGCATCCGCGACGGTGTTCAATTGCTCCAGGAGCTCGGCGCGTTCGACTCCGCCGGTGCGATCACCGACGTCGGCGGCCGCCTGGCGCAGCTGCCCGTCGACCCGCGGTTGGGTCGGATGATCCTGCAGGCCGACCTCGAAGGTTGCGTCCGTGAGGTGCTGGTGCTCGCCGCGGCGCTGTCGATTCCCGACCCGCGCGAACGCCCGGCCGACCGTGAGGAGGCGGCTCGGCAGAAGCACGCCCGATTCGCCGACGAGCACTCCGATTTCGTTTCCTACCTCAATCTGTGGCGCTATCTGGGTGAGCAGCGAAAGGCGCGTTCCGGCAGTGCCTTTCGCCGGATGTGCCGCGAGGAGTTCCTGCACTACCTGAGGATCCGCGAGTGGCAGGACCTGACCGGCCAGCTGCGCAGCATCGCCCGCGACATCGGAATCCGCGAATCCGGCGACCCCGAACCGGCTGACCCGGCCCGCGTGCACGCGGCGCTGGTGGCCGGTCTGCTGTCACACATCGGTCTGCGCGAGGGGGATTCGCGCGACTACACCGGTGCGCGCAACTCCAAGTTCGTGCTCGCGCCCGGCTCGGTGCTCACCAAACGGCCACCGCCGTGGATCGTCGTCGCCGACCTGGTGGAGACCAGTCGGCTCTTTGGCCGGATCGCCGCGCGCATCGAACCGGAAGTGGTCGAACACGTCGCAGGAAACCTGGTGCAGCGCAGCTACAGTGAGCCGCACTGGGACGCCAAGCGCGGCGCGGTGATGGCGTACGAGCGGGTGACGCTCTACGGACTGCCGCTCGTTGCGCGCCGGCGCGTGGGCTACGGGCAGGTCGATCCCGCGCTGTCCCGGGAGCTGTTCATCCGCCATGCCCTGGTCGACGGCGACTGGGAGACCCACCACCACTTCTTCCGCGACAATGCCGCGCTGCGTGCGGAATTGGCCGAACTCGAGGAACGGGCCCGGCGCCGCGACCTGCTGGTCACCGACGACGAGATCTATGCGCTCTACGATGCCCGGGTTCCAGCGCATGTGGTCTCGGCCCGCCACTTCGACGGGTGGTGGAAGAAGCAGCGCCACAAGTCACCTGATCTGCTGACCTTCACCCGAGACGACCTGCTGAGAACCGACGATGCCGATGCGCAGCGGCCGGACACCTGGCAGGCCGAGGACCTGTCACTGCCGCTGACCTACCGGTTCGAGCCGGGCGCGGCCGACGACGGAGTGACGGTACACATTCCCGTCGAAGTGCTGGCCCGACTCGGCGGTGACCAGTTCGGCTGGCAGGTGCCCGCGCTGCGCGAGGAACTCCTGACCGCCTTGATCCGCTCACTACCAAAAGACTTGCGGCGCAACTTCGTTCCCGCGCCAGACACCGCTCGTGCGGTCCTCGCGTCGATCGAACCCGGACACGAGCCGCTGTTGGAGGTGCTGCAGCGTGAATTGCACCGTCGCACCGGCATTCTGGTGCCGATCACCGCTTTCGACCTGGATAAGCTGCCCGCCCATCTGCGGGTCACCTTCGCCGTCGAGGCGCCCGACGGAACCGAGGTGGCCAGGGGTAAGGACATCGAAGCCCTGCAGAACCGGCTTGCCGGCTCGGCCCGGCGTGCCGTTGCGGCGACCGTCGGCGGCGAGGTCGAACGCACCGGGTTGCGCGGATGGCCCGAGGACCTCACCGAGTTGCCGCGCACTATGCAGCGCACTGTGGGTGGGCACGTCGTGCGGGGCTACCCGGCGTTGGTCGACGCAGGAACCGCCGTGGACATCACGGTGTTCGCCACCGAGGCCGAGCGCGATCCGGCGATGGCCGCGGGCACCCGCCGGCTGCTGAGGCTCTCGGTGCCCTCGCCGGTCAAGTCATTGGAGAAGGGCATGGACCCGCGCACCCGGCTGATGCTCGGCGCCAACCCGGACGGGCCGCTGACCGCCTTGGTGGACGACTGCACCGATGCCGCGGTGGACGTGCTGGCGCAGAAGCCGGCGTGGACGAAAGCCGAGTTCGATGCTCTGCGCGAGCGGGTGGCCGCCGGGCTGGTCGCGACCACCCGCGACATCATGGTCCGAGTCGGCAAGGTGCTCAGTGCGCTGCAGGAGGTACAGGTGGCGCTGCCGGCTCAGCCCTCCGCCGCGCAGGCCGACGCGATCGCCGACATCCGCGGTCAGCTGCATAGGCTGCTGCCCAAACGGTTCGTCACGGCTACCGGTGCGGCCCACCTGTCGGATCTCACCCGTTACCTGACAGCGGTAGGACGCCGGCTCGAACGGCTGCCGCACGCTCTGGGTGCCGACCGCGAGCGGATGGACCGGGTGCACTCGGTTCAGGGTGCATACGACGAACTGCGGCAAGCACTTTCACCGGCCCGGGCGGCCGGGGACGATGTCCGCGACATCGCGAGGATGATCGAGGAGCTGAGGGTCAGCCTCTGGGCACAGCAGCTGGGCACGCCGCGCCCAGTCAGCGAGCAGCGGATCTACCGCGCGATCGACGCCATCCTGGCCTGAGCTCATCTGTCCCCCGATTGGGCAGCCGCACCCAGCACCACACCAGTGGCACCGCGGCTGATCACCACTGCACGAACGAAAGAGGGGCACCCGATCGGGTGCCCCTCGCCGTGTCGGTGCGGCCGATCAACGGCTCCCGTGCACACTCGTGTCGACCTGAGGCGCGGTCGCGGTCGGCCCGATCTGATGGACCCAGGTGTTGTGGCCCAGATCGGCCTGTGCCGGCGCGGCAATGCTCAGGACGGCTGCGGTCAGTCCGCTGGCGATGGCGGTGGCGATTCCGAACTTCTTCACTTTCTTTCCTTCTTCCCGTTCGGCCGGTGAGTGTCTTCCTGCCGGCCTGACCGTGACAACGCCGCGCGGTGAGCGGTTTAGTTCCGATGGCAGCAGTTGAACGCGATTTGGCAGCAATTGATCGCCGCCTTCCCTACCCTGTCGGTAGGACCGGGGACACAGCGAAAGCGATTGCCGTACAGAGGGGAACCCGATGCCCAACGTCACCACACGACCGGTCGATCTAGTCCTCGCCGGCGGCGGGGTCAAGGGCATCGGCCTGGTCGGCGCCGTCGTCAAGCTCATGGAGGCCGGGTATCGCGCGTACCGGGTGGCCGGATCCTCGGCAGGCTCGATCGTGGGCGCACTGGTGGCAGCCGCGGCCAGGAACGACCAGATGACGCCGCAGGAGGTCCGCGACCTCGCGCTGAGCATCGACTACCGCAAGTTCACCGACCGCGGACCCGTCGAGCGCATCCCGCTGCTCGGCCCGTCGTGGGCCATCCTGCAGGGCAGCGGTATCTACCGAGGCGATTACGTGCGCACCTTCGTTGCCGACCAGCTGGAGCAACTCGGCGTGCGCACCTTCGGCGACCTGAAGCTCGACGACGACGAGTTGCCCGAGGAGCGCCGCTACCGGCTGGTGGTGACGACCGCCGACGTGACCACCGGCCAGCTGGTGCGGCTGCCGTGGGACTACCGCCGGGTGTACGACCTGGATCCCGACGAGCAACTGGTGGCCGACGCAGTGCGGGCGTCGATGTCGATCCCGTTCGTCTTCCGCCCGGTCACCCTGACCAGTGCGGCGGGCCGCAAATCGACGCTGGTCGACGGCGGCCTGCTGTCCAACTATCCGATCGACTCGCTGGACCGCCTGGACGGCAAGAAGCCGCGGTGGCCCACTTTCGGGGTGACGCTTCTGCCCAACCTGCCCGAGCACAACGACACGGTGATCCCCGCGCTCGCACCGTTGCAGTTGTTCGGCGGTCCGAGCCTGCTGGAGGATGTCATCACCACGGTCCTCGTCGGCCGCGACCAGGCCTACCTCGGCCTGCCGTGGGTCAGTGCCAGGACCATCCGGGTGGACGCCACGGAGGTCGGTGTGCTCGACTTCGGCATCTCTCGCACCGAGATCGACGCGCTGTACGCCCGTGGTTACGAGTCGGCCGCGTCATTCCTGTCGACCTGGAACGAGCAGGCCTATCTCAAGCGATTCCGCTGACCGAGGTAGACACGGCCGATGGGCATCTCAACGGTGGACGAACTGCTGTCGACCACCCGCGCGGTGCGCGGGCGGCTCGACCTGAATCGGCCGGTCGAACGGGAGGACTGGCGCTGGGTCGCGGTCACCGACGCCCTTCGGGCCTCGGCCCGCGCCCGGGCCGAGCCAAATACGTTCGAGGGCAAGCCCATCTCGTCCGAACTGACTGCCGAACAATTGACGGTACGCTTGCCGCGTGGCGAGATTCGGTCGGAACTCGGCGCGTCAGCGCCTGCGCAGGGCGACCCGCCGAGCGCTCTCCGCGCCGACGTTCGACACCCCCACCGACTGCACACCGTGGGTGATCGGCGGGTTGTGGCCCGCCGAACTGGAGGCCGTCACACTGCAGACCGCGATGATCGCCGAATACCTCAAGAACGACCTGCAGAGCATCGCGAACTCGGCCAACGAACGCATCCGCGGTCTGCGGCACGCCAGCCTCGGTGAGGAGGCCACCCGAGCCGAGGAAGCCCGCATCATCAATGTGGCCCGGGCTTTTGCGGTGTTGCGGGTGGAATCCACTGTCCGCCAATTGCGCAACGAGTCACTGACTATCGGCACGGAGTACGCGAGCCTGACCGCCGCGCCCAAGTCCCCGTCGCCGCCGGCGCTTTTCGACGCGACCCAGTTCATCGAGTTCAGCGACGACGCGGTGGCGCCCGAACCTGTGCAGCCGGAGGCGATGCAGCCGGTCACCTCGATAGAGCGGGCCGCTGCCGTCGAACCGGAACCCGACGATGAACGTCTCGCCCGACTACTCGAGTATGTGGCCCGCCAGGAGCCCGGTCTGCGCTGGGCCGTGGGCGACCGGCCTGACGGAGCGACGGTGCTGGTCACCGACCTCGCCCACGGCTGGATTCCGCCCGGCGTGAAGCTGCCCGCCGGCGTCGAACTGCCTGTACCGGGAAGGCGCGGCGGACGGGTCGGTGAACTCCTCGGTGACGTGGTGCGAACGGCGGTATACCACCCCGGCGACCCGTTCGGCGGAACTGCCTACGATGCCACGGTGTCCTCGCCCACGGCTCGTCAACTACCCGCCGTCGACGACCTCGGCTGGAAGCTCGGCGAGGCGACGCACTGGCGGGACGGTTTGCCACGCATCGTGCACACCCTGGCGAAGGCCGGGGCCGCGGGCACCGGCGTGGTCGACGCAGAGATCGACGTCCTGCGGGTGCACTCCGACACCGCCCGCTACCAGTTGCTGGCCCAGTATCCGGACGTCGATGCGGCCATGCTGAGCAACTGCTTACTTTTGGCCGCCACCGAGGCGATCGCGACCGGTGACGAGCTTTCGGCCAACTATCACTTCGCCTGGTTCGAGGCCCTCAGCGCGCCAACGGCCAGCCAGTGGAGCGAGCAGGCGTGACGGGAGAGACACACTGAGGTTGCTGGGGTGATTTCGGTGGCTGCCCGTCCGGTCTTCACAGGGGTGAATTGACGCAGGTGGTGACGCTCGACATACTTGGAACGTGACCCGGCCCGGGAGCGGTGACCAGCTTAGCGAGAAAGATCTCGTCGACGCGGTCCTGCGCGAGCTGAGCGAGGCAGCCGACCGGTGGGAGGCGCTCGTCGCGCAGGCCGAGACTGTCACCTACAGCGTCGATCTCGGCGAAGTGCAGGCTGTCGTGAACTCCGACGGCAAACTCATCGGGCTGACTCTGCACCCCGCCGTCACCACCGAGTACACCCACGCAGAGCTCAGCGATCGGCTGAACCTGGCGTTCGGTGCGCTGCGTCACGAGGCCGAATCCGACAACGAGGCCCGGTACGGAGGCGGCCTGCGATGACATTGCCCACCCCGTTGGCCGGGCCCGGTGTCGAGTTGCTGGCGAAAGGGCGTCGTCCGTGCCGCTGAACCTGGCCAACAGAGACCAGAACTCCGGTCACCTCTTCTACAACCGCCGACTGCGCGCCGCGATCACCCGCTTCTCGGTGCGGATGAAACACGACGACCGCAAGCAGCAGGCGGCGGTGGTGCTCTCGCTCGTGTTCGTCCTCATCGGCTGCGGCTGGATGGCCCTGTTGCACTTCATGAAGCCGGCGGGGCTGGTCGGGCAGTCGTCCATTATCGGCAACCGGGACACCGGCGCCCTGTACGCCAAGATCGACGGCCGCCTCTATCCGGCCCTCAACCTCACTTCGGCGCGCCTGGCGACCGGAAACTCGGCCGTCCCCACCTGGGTCAACGCCAAGGAGATCAGCAAGTACCCGACCGGTCCGATGATCGGGATTGCGGGTATCCCGGACGACCTCACCATTGCGGCCAACCCCGTATCGGCATGGTCGCTGTGCGACACCGCGGCCACCCGCGGCAGCGGCGAGCCGCCCGTGGTGACCGCCATCGCCGGTGAACTTTCGACAGGCGGGCGCGCCGCGGCGATGAAGCCCAACCAGGCCGTGCTGGCCACCCACAAGGACGGTACCTATCTGATCTGGAACGGCCAACGCACCCAGATCGATCCGGCCGACCGGTCGGTCACCTTCAACCTCGGACTCGATCCCGGTGTCACCCGGCCGATCCAGATCTCCAACGCCTTGTTCGACGCCATGCCCGCCACCGAACCGCTTGTCGTACCGGCCATCCCGGAGGCAGGCGCTCCGTCACGATGGCTACCCGATTCGGTAGTCGGCCGCGTGCTGGAGACCAAGGATGCCGGCGGCGCAGTCAGCGGCTTTTATGCGCTGCTACCCAACGGCGTGCAGAAGATCACCGGCTTCGTCGCCGACCTGCTGCGCACCGCCGACAGCCAGGGATCGACTACGCCGCAATTGGTTTCACCCGACAAGCTCGTCGACATCCCCGAGGTCTCCGTCCTCGACGTGGACTTCTATCCGACCGGCAGGCTGGACTTCGTCGACACCGACGCCAATCCGGTGACCTGCGTAGGCTGGAAGAAGCAGACCACCGACCGGCAGGCGTCGGTGACGTTCTTCAGTGGGCGCGGTCTGCCCACGCCGGAGAGTAGGGACTCCCACATCGTGCGGCTGGTCCGAGACAGCCGGGACCCGGACTCGGTGGAGGCCAACCAGACCCTGATGCTGCCCGGAGCAGCCAACTTCGTCGCATCCACGTCCGGGGTCATCACCGCCGACACCCGCGAAAGCCTGTATTGGGTTTCGCCGCAAGGCGTTCGGTACGGCATCGAATGGGACCAGAGCACCCTGCAGGCGCTCGGCATCGATCCCGGCAGGGCCGACCAGGCGCCGTGGCCGATCCTGCGGACCTTCGCGACCGGCCCGGCGATCAATCGAGCGACGGCGCTGCTGGCCCGCGACACCATCGACGCCGGCGGTGCCGTCGCCCCGGTGGCGGCCGGCAACCAACCGAACGCGGGAGGTTAGCGGTGTCGAAGAGGGGATTCGTTCGCGGCGCGCGTACGCCGGCGCCGACGGTTCCGCCCGCGCGTGTCGTCGTGGCGCCGCCGCTGGCGCTTCCGGAGCGCGAGCCCCGAAACATCCTGCTGATGATCGCGCTGCCCGCGCTCCTGGTCGGCATCATCGGGACCCTCGTGGTGATGTACACCTCCGGCGTCCGCTCCCTGCAGTCCGGCTTCTTCCCGATGATCGGCCTGGTCGGTTTCGGCGCCCTGATGTTCAGCGGCCGCTTCGGGCGCGGTCGGCGGATCAGCTGGGGTGAGCAGGAGAAGCAGCGCCGAATCTATCTGCGCCAACTCGACGAGGACCGCGACGAGGTCCAGCGCGCGGCACAGGAACAACGCCGAAGCCAGTTGTTCGTGCACGGCGACCCGCAGGGGCTGGACACCGTGATCGGCGGCCCCCGGATGTGGGAGCGACGGCCGACGGACCCGGACTTCCTCGACGTGCGCCTGGGCATCGGCGTGCAGTCGACCGCCGACTCCGCGGTATCCCTGCAATGGCCGGAGGTGCCCGTCGGCGAGGAGCTCGAGCCGGTGACCGGTCGCGCACTGCGCGACTTCATCCTCGAGCAGAGCAAGATCCGGGGCATCGGCAAGGTCCTGAGCCTGCGCTCCAAGCCCGGCTTCAGCTTCATCGGTGAGGACCCGGCGCAGCTGCACGCGTTCATGCGCGCGGTGCTGTGTTCGCTTGCCGTCTGCCACAGCCCGAGCGACATCAAGCTGATGGTCGTCACCCGCCACCCCGAGCTGTGGTCGTGGTTGGTGTGGCTGCCGCACAACCAGCACGACGAGATGTTCGACGCCTGCGGTATGCGGAGGTTGGTCTTCGGATCACCGACAGAGCTGGAAGACGCCCTGGATTCCGAGCTTCACCGCAAGGGGCGCGGCCCGTGGGCACCGCCCAGCGGTTCGAGCCCGACGACCATGCTCTCCCCGATGGAGTCCGCGATCGCCGGCTCGGCGCTGGGCCCGCACTGGGTGATCGTCGACGACAACGTCGGCACACCCGAGCAGTGGGAGGGTGTCACCGGTCAGAAGGGTATGGCCGGAATCACCGTGTTACGCTTGGCCACTCGGCCCGGAGTCGGCGTCGGGTTCGCCGACGGCGACGAGCGCTTCGAGCTGCGCGAGGGCCGGCTCTGCCACCGCGGCGCCTTCTATGCCGTCGCCGACATGCTCGCCGAGAGCACATCCGACCGATACGCACGTGCCTTGGCCCGCTGGTCGCCGATGACTGCCGGCGAGCTCTCGGAGACCGACAGCCAGGGCGGAGAGCTGCTGCGCGCCTTGGGAATCAGCGATCCCAGAGTGCTCGACGTCGATCGTCTGTGGGCGGACAGTCGCGGCCGCGGCGATCCCCGCTGGGCCATGGTTCCGGTCGGGGTGAAGCCCGGCGGCGAACTGCAGTACGTCATCTTGCGGGCCAAGGACTTCGGCGGCTTCGGCTTCCACTCGGTGGTGATCGGCACGTCGGGTTCCGGCAAGTCGGAGTACTTCCTATCGCTGTGCAACGGAATCGCGCTGACTCACTCGCCGGAGACCTTCATCGTGATCTTCGTCGACATGAAGTTCGAGTCGGCGGCCCAGGACCTCGAGGGCCTGCCGCACGTGGTGGGCTCGCTGTCCAATCTGGGCAAGGACGACCGCCATCTCGCCGAGCGGATGCGCAAGGCCATCGACGGTGAAATCGCGCGTCGCTACCGGCTGTTCAAAGATGCCGGCGCCCGCGATGCCAACGAGTACGAGGAGATGCGGCTGGCCGGCCGGGATCTGGAACCCGTGCCGATTCTGCTGGTCATCATCGACGAGTACCTCGAGCTGTTCCATCATCATCCGGAGTGGATCGATCTGGTGATCCATATCGGGCAGGAGGGACGCGGCTGCAATGTGTTCTTCACCCTCGGCGGACAGCGGCTCGACCTGTCCTCGCTCAGCAAGGCCAAGAGCAACATCGCATTCCGCGTGGCCCTGCGGGCGGAGACCGCGGAGGACTCGCGTGACGTGATCGGCAGTGACGCCGCGCTACACCTGCCGTCCAAGGAAAACGGGTACGCGCTGTTGAAGGTTGGCCCACGCGACCTCGAGCAGTTCCGTTGCTTCTACGTCTCGGCGCCGTTCGTCGTGCCGAAGAAGACGGCAACGACCGACAAGACCGTCGACGTCAGCTTCACCCAGCCCCGTCCGCTGACCTGGGAGTACCAACCGTTGTCCAACGAGGACAGTGCGGCCCTTGCAGTGGCGGACGCGCCGGATGAGCCCGACGAATTCCTTTACCACCCAGACGGTTTCAAGAAGAAGAAGCTGCTCGACGTCATCCGCGAGTCGCTGGTGTCGCACCCCGCCCGGGCGCCGCACCAGATCTGGCTTCCCCCACTGGAGGTCAGTGAGACCGCCGACGCGCTGGTCCGGAGGTGGCGCGGCAAGCCGTGGTGGACCGACTACGGCCAGAACCCGGGCCTGGTGTTTCCCGTTGGAATCGAAGACTTCCCCCAAGAGCATGCCCAGCGGGTGCACATCGTCGATGCCGAGATGGACAACATCATGGTGGTCGCGACCGCGCAACGGGGTAAGTCGACGACGTTGATGACGTTGATGACCTCCGCGGCGCTGATGTACCGTCCCGAGCGGGTCACGTTCTTCTGCGTGGGTGCCTCGCTCTACCCGGTGGAAGATCTGCCCCACGTGGCCGGCGTCGTCAGCCTCACCGACATCGAGGGTGTCTCGCGCACCCTCGCCACCGTCGAGGCTATCATCCGGGTGCGGGAAGCCTCGTTCAAGCGCTACCAGATGGACATCTCGGAATTCCGAGAGCGGCGGTTCGGACCGGGTGGAGGGGGCGGTACCGACCCCGACGACAAGTTCGGTGACGTCTTCCTCGTCATCGACAACTTCGGCGATCTCTACGACAAGGACAACGGCATGGGTGATCGCGCCATCGCGATCGCCCGGCAGGGCTTGTCGTACGGCGTGCATGTGGCGACCAGCGCCAGTGGCTGGCTCGTCGGGCAGAAGCAGGCGCTGCTCAATGTGTCCAACGCCCGAATTCAATTGCGGCTGAGCAATCCTGACGAAACCCAGATGGGCTCGGGTATGGAGCACCGCAGGGCCGCGCGGCACACCCTGGACCGTCCGGGGTTCGGCGTGACCCGGCTGGGACAGGAACTGCTGATCGGTGTCCCCGAGATCGTCGGGCCGAATGGAGAGCGGGTGACGACCCGGCAGATCGGCGCGGCGATCGCCGCTCAGACCGGCGCGGGTAAGGTCGAGACATTGGCTCGCCTTCCGCAGCGCGTCGCCTTGCGTGACGTCGTCGCGGCCTATGCAGCGGACGCTGAGAGCGATGCCCTCGACATTCCGTTCGCCATGGGCGAGAGCGCACTGCAGGCGGTTGCGCTGCCCAGCAGGCAGATGCCGAACCTGCTCGTGGTGGGCCGGCAAGGCTGCGGCAAGACCAGCACCCTGGCGGCGTTCGGGCAGTCCATCGCCGCCCGGTTGTCGCCCGAACAGGCACAGATCACCATCGTCGATCCCAAGACCAGCCTGATCGGCAAGATCCAGGGCGAACACGTCCGTGCCTATGCCTACACGCCCGATGACATCGACCGTGTGCTCGCCGAATTGGCCGAGATGATGGGGTACCGCCTGCCGCCGTCGGGCCTGAGTCAGGAAGAACTGCTCACCCGTTCGCCGTGGAGCGGTCCGCACCATTTCTTGCTCATCGACGACGAGCAGGAACTGCGAACCACCGGTGTCGTCACCAAGCCGGCTGCGACCGCCCCGCTGTGGCCGTTGATCGAGCGCAGCCGGGAGATCGGGCTGCACGTCATCGCCACCCGTCTGCCGGGCAACTGGGCCGGTGTCTCGGCAATGAGTCCGTTCCTGCAGAAGCTGACGGGTTCGCGCGCCCCGACTCTGTTCATGGACAACGACCCCCAGACCGTGAAGGTCTTCGGCCGCACCAGCGCTCAGCAATTGCCGCCCGGTCGCGGTCTGCTGGTGACCACGGACGGCGCGATGGAAGGAGTGCTCGTCGGAACACCGGACTGAGCGGCGACCTTCGGGTTTGCTGAAGGACTCGAAAGCATAAGTCGACATATGTCGCCAGCACACTTTACAATACGACGATATTGCAGGTACGCCCTGTAATCACAGAGGGAGAGCAACATGGTTATGAACGTCAACGCCGCCGCGATCGGTACCTCTGCGGCCACCGAGACCGGGATCAGCGCGGAGATGGGCTCGGCCACGGCCGCGGCGTCCGCGGCGTTGGTCGGCGTCATGCCGATGGGTGCGGACCTGGATTCCGCCGAGTTCGCTGCGGCCCTGAACGCCGCAGGTGCGTCCTACATCGGGACCGCCATCGAGCACCTGGCCAACCGCGGCATGTTCGCCGGCGCTCAGGACCTGGCGGCGGCGACCTACACCGCCACCGACGTCATCAACAACGCCGCGCTCGGACTCGCCTGACCCATGCCCGATCCGGCCTGGCCGTGCTCGTCGCCTGAAACCAACTACCTCCGGCTGGTCGGGCCAGGGGCAGCTGGCACGGCTTCGACCATGGCCAACGGGGCGGCGTGGCAGGCGTTGATGGGCAGCAATGAACTGGCATTCTCGCTCTCGACGCTGAACACCGCGGTCACCTCCTTGAATTTCGAGGGCGTCGGCGGTCTCAGCTCCGCCACCGCCGTGACCGGGCTGAACACCGCGCTGCAGCTGCTGGCTGGCTGGGCGCAGGAGAAGCCGCCGATCGCTGCGAGCGCGGTGTCGGCGTACGAGACCGCGGTGTCCTCGATGATCCCGGCCGAGGTCTCCATCGCCAACCGCACCGAGCAGGCCGCCGACGTCGCGATCAATCCGGCGGTGCTTGGTGCGCTCACACCGGCGATAGTCGCCCTGGACACGGAGTATTTCGGCGAACACTGGCCGCACAACGCAGGCGCGGGTGCCGCCTACGGCGCCGCGCTGGCCGCGCTCGTGGCCGCCTTGACGGTTCCGCCGCCGATATCGCCCCTGGGCGCCTCGCCCGCGGCGCCGGCCACTGCCGCGGCGGCGGTCGCGCAGACGGCCGGGGTGACCGCGGCCGGCGAGGCGATGAAGGAGTCCGGCCAGGTCACCCAGATGGCGGGTCAGACGGCCGCGGCTCCTGCCAAAGCGGCGGGCGGGGCCGGCGAGATGAGCTCGATGATGATGCAGCCGATGCAGGCTGCGATGGGTGCGATGCAGCCGCTGATGGGCATGTTCCAGGCCCCTGTGCAGGCCTTCCAGGGGCTGTCCGGCCTGCCCCAGTCGATGATGGGCTCACTCGGCGGCATGTTCAACGGGACGAAGGCCGGCGACGCGGCGATGCCCGCGGCCGAACTCGTCAAAGTCAGCGCTCGGGGGGCTCGGCGGCGGTGTGGCCGGCGGTGGTGGCGGCGGGGGAGCCGGTGGTTTCCCCGGCGCCGGGCTGACCAGCTACACCCGGCCGACGAGCAGCTTTGCTCCGGAGAACTCGGGGCGCCCGACCTCGCTGAAGGCCGGGCTGTTGAGCGCCACCGACCTCGGCGGCCCCACAACCCCCGGGACGGCCGGCGGCGGAATGCCGGTCTCGCCCGCGCACGCCGGCATGCTGGCCCACGGCAAGGGGGGGAACGGCAAAGACGAGGTGGCGCACGCCCGCATCGTCGCGGACCAGGGTCCCCAGCGGGACCCGAGGCTCAGCTAAGGCTCTGGTCCAAGGGGGTGCTTCCGTCAACGTTTGCCAGAGGGTGAAGTGACAGCTGCGCTGCAGCGCCCGATACTCGTCCACATGTCCCCAGCCCGGGGATCGAACACAGCAAAGGAAGAAGACATGACACTCGTCGTCACACCGGAGGTGCTGCGCAGCACCCAGCAGGCCATCGAGTCTGCGCTCGAGCACGCGACGGCCATCGCCAACGGCTACCTCAGCAGCCATGAGGGCATCGGCTCGGCCGTTTGGGGCGGGCAGGCGCAACTGGCGTCGGTCAACACCGCCGCGCAGATCAACCACGACCTTCAGCAGACCATCACCGGCGGAACTCGGCTCGCGCACGGTCTGAGCCAGGCCGCTTCGATGATGGAGCAGCACGAGGCCGACGCCGCGCACAGCCTGACCAGCTTCGCCGCCAACGCCTGATCCCCGGACCCACCTACGGAAGGACTTGTCATGTCGGACAACATCACCTACAACCACGGCGGCGTCGCTGACTTCGCCTCCGAGGTCGGCTCCCGCTCAGCTCAGCTGATGGAGATCCACGACGACATCCTGCAGCGCACCAACGCGATCGCCGACTTCTTCCAGGGGTCGGCCGCCACGTCGTTCCACGAGGCGCAGATGCAGATGCTGCAGGGCCTGCAGGGGCTCATCGAGACGATGAACCAGCACGGCTCGACCATCAGCAGTGTCAACGACAGCGCTCATCAGACCGACGTCATGATGGGCAACCTCTTCTAACCGGACATCCTCAGCCGGTGGGGGCGCACATTCGGTGCGCCCCTGCAGTCTGCGTTGGGAAACCTATGTTGACGACGACCGTGGACGGCCTGTGGGTGCTACAGGTCCTGTCCGGCATCGAGGTATTGGCACCCGAACTCGGCCTGCGGCCGCATCTGCCCAGTGTGGAGACTGAGCAGATGGCACTCGCCCACCCGATCGCCGCCGAGCTGCGCGCCGTGGGGGTGATCACCGACAGCGGCTGTGTCGACGAGGCCGTCCTGGAGTGGCTGACCGTGCTGTCGCGCCGGGATGTAGCCCTGCTCGTCTACGCACAGACACCGGCCCACGAGACCGAGCCGGACCGAGTTCTGTTGGCGCGGTTCGCGCAATGGTGGGTCGCTCTGGAGCGCAGCGGGATCATGGTCCGGATCAGCGGTGTCGGCACGGCGACGTCGGAGGGTTCGGCCGGCATGCTGGTCAACTCCCAGATCGAGCGGCTGTGCGGAGAGATGAAGCCCGCCCCGCTGCGGCCGGTGACCCTCGACGTCGCCGAACTGCTTGGCGCCGTGCGTGATCGGGCCAGTCTGCGTACCTTCCTGGTCGACAAGAAGCTCGACGGCGACCAGATCGCCACCCTGACCTTGGCGGCCGACACCGAGCACTCAGCGCAGGCCTCGGTGGTGGCCATCCAGTCGGGAGTGGCCAACCGGCCGGCGCGTTCGCACATCGAGCAGGGCGCGGTCACGATCATCGACACTCCGCAGGGCCGGCTGGTCTCCGAGCACGTCAGCCGCGGCGGCAAGTCGTGGATGATCGTCAGTCCCGGGTCCACCGGCAACATCGCTCAGGCGGTGCAGAAGATGGTCCGCCGCCTTCCGGCTGAGGACGAGTGGTACTCCCACAGAAAGGTTGTCTAGGTGACGAATCCCTGGAACGAGCCGGGGCATTCCGCAGACCCCCGTGAGACCCGGCGCGATCCGTTCGGCGAGCACCACCGCCAGCAGCAGGACTCCGTCTCGGGGACGTTGCGGATCTCCGACATGGTTGCGCCGCGCAAGATCCCGCCGGGCTCGGGCTGGCGGAAGTTCCTCTACAACGTCTCGTTCAAGACGATCAACCTCGGAGAGTCCCCGGCCGAGCGGCACTACCGCGAACTGCGTGAGCGTATTCGCCGGCACATCCGCAAGCAGTACGTGATCGGCTTCGTCTCCGGTAAGGGCGGCGTCGGCAAGACGACGATGACCGCGAGCATCGGCGCGATCTTTCGGGAGTGCCGCCCGGAGAACGTCGTGGCGATCGACGCGGCACCGGGATTCGGGACGCTGGCCGGCCGCATCGACGAGTCCCCGCCGGGTGACTATTCGGCGGTGCTCAACGACACCGACGTCCAGGGCTATGCCGACATACGGGAACACCTGGGGCAGAACCAGATCGGGCTGGACGTGCTCGCCGGGAACCGGGCGTCCGACCAACCCCGGCCGCTGGTGCCTGCGATGTTCACCGGGGTGCTGTCACGGCTGCGGCGCACCCACAACGTGATCCTCGTCGACACCGCCGACGATCTCGAGCACCCGGTCATGAAGGCGGTCTTAGACGCCTGCGACACCCTGGTGTTCGTCTCGGGTCTGACCGCGGACACCTCGCTGCCGGTGACCCGCGGCATCGACCTGCTGCGGTCGATGGGTTACCACGATCTGGTGTCGCGGAGCATGGTGATCCTCAACGACAGCCGCAACAACTACGACGCGGACGCGCGGGCGTATCTGACCGAGCGGTTCGGGCAGTCCGGCGCCACCGTCGAATTCATGCCTTATGATCCGCATCTGGCCAAGGGCGGCATCATCGACGCGCAGCACGAACTGCAGAAGAAGACGCGGCTGCGGCTGTTCGAGATCACCGCGTCCTTGGCCGACAAGTACATTCCGGACGCCGACAGGCCACGCTGATGCCGACGGTCTTCTTTCCGGCCCGTTGCGCCATCGCGGTGATCTGTGGGGAACACCTTGTCTCCCAGGTCTATCCGGCGTCGGTTCCGGTCGAGGTGTTCATCGACAATATCGTCGAGCTGCTCAACGAGGAACTGAAGCGACGCGGGGTGGCCGGCCTGGACCCGGGCATCGCCTATGAACTGAACCGCGCCAACGGGACCCGGCTCGACGTCACCAAGACGCTGGACGAGCTCGGCGTCGAGGACGGTGCCACGCTGGTCCTGGTGCCCGCCCAGGAGGGTGAATCCTTCGAGCCGCAGTACGAATCCCTGTCGACCGGCCTGGCCCGGATCGGCAAGCGGCTCTTCGCGCCGGTGACCGCGCAGACCGCCGTGCACACCGCGATGGCCGTGCTCACGATGGTGGCGCTGACGATCCTCGGGCTCGCAGTCCACGCCCGCCTCCACAGCGATTCACCGGCACCTGTTGTGGTCACCGGTGTCGGGGGGCTGCTGCTCGGGCTCGGCACGATCGCGGTCTGGCGCTGGTGGCCCGGCCGGACCGATCTGCTGAACGGATTGGGTTGGCTTACAGTCCCTCTTCTGGCAGTGGCCTTCGCAGCGGCTGCGCCCGGCGGCGTCGGCGCGGCACACCTGTTCATTGCCGCATTGGCGACCGCCGTTCTCACCTGCGGGGTGGTCGCGATCACCCAACGCCATGTCGCTGTCGCCGCGACAGTGGTCACGCTGTGCGTGATCGGGGGCCTGGTGGCGGCCGCGCGCATGTGGCGGCCCGTGCCGGCTCAGTGGCTGGGCATGCTCACCTTGATCGGCCTGTTGCTGCTGCTGACTCTCGGTCCCACCTTCGCGCTGCGGGCGGCACGAATTCGCCCGCCGCACTTCGGTTCGATCACTGGACGAGACCTGTTCCGCCGCGGCGATGGCCTGCCCGTCGACACCGTCTCCCCGGTCGACGAGGACGCCGAGGACGAGCCGAACCCGGACACCACACCGCGAGGTGCGGCGATCACCGAAGCCGCCAAGCGAGCCAACGGTGTGCTCACCGGCATCTGCGTCGCCGCGGCATTGGCCCTGCCGCCAGCGGTGTGGGCCACCCTCATCCCGGGTCGCGGCAAGAGCACCGCCGCCTCGGTCCTGGCGGGACTGTTCGTCCTGATCTTCACCAGCCGCGGGCGCGCCTTCGCCGACCGACGCCAGGCGGTCGCTCTGGTCGGCGGGGCGGCCGGTGCATTCTGCGCGGCTGTCATCCGCTATGTCGTTGCAGCACCGGCTGATTCGGGAGCAGCACTGCTGTGGGGAGCGCTGGTCCTGGTGGCCTTCGCCGGAGTGGGTCTCACGGCGGCCCTGCTGGTCCCGGTCACCCGGTTCACGCCTCTGGTCCGCATGCTCGCCGAATGGCTGGAGTTGGTGGCGATCGTCGCCGCCTTCCCGCTCGCCGCCTGGATCGGCGGGTTGTTCAGCTGGGTCCGCATGCGATGAGCACTTCACCGGCACAACGAATGGCGGCGGCGGCAATGGTCGTCCTGCTGACCGGGGTGGTGGCCAACGTGCCTTCAGCACAGGCCATTCCACCACCCGCGGTCGACCCGTCGGTTGTTCCCCCGGACGGCCCGCCGCGGCCGGACCAGCCGATGCGGCAGAGCAACATCTGCGCACGCACCATCACCGTCGCCGACCCGAACGTCGCGCTGCCCGCTCCGGGCTTCACGATGCTCAACATCAGCAAGGCCTGGCAGTACTCGACCGGAAACGGTGTGACCGTCGCGGTGATCGACACCGGGGTCAACCCGAGTCCCCGCCTGCCCGTCGTCGCAGGCGGCGACTACATCATGGGCGGCGACGGTCTGATGGACTGCGACTCGCACGGCACGATCGTCGCCTCGCTGATCGCGGCCGCACCGCAGGGCAGCCCCATGCCGGCCCCGATGCCGCCCAACCCGGCCTTCCCGCCCCGGCCGGCCCGCCGCCGGTCAACAACGCGCCACCTCCGCCCGGTGCGCCACCGGCCCCGCCCGCGCCACCGCCACCGCCGGCGCCGGTCACCGTCACCGAGACCAAGCAGGCACCCCCCGCCGCCCCGCCGGCAGAGCCTCCGCCGCCACCCGACCAGCCCTCCAACGGTCCCGGTGACCCCGAACCCGGCGGACCCGAGGACCCCGAGGTTCCGCCGCCGGCGCCCGGCACACCCGACGGCGTGGCCGGCGTGGCTCCGCACGCGACGGTGCTGTCCATCCGCCAGTCGTCGCGGGCATTCGAACCGGAGAACCCGTCACCTGGTGACAGCGAGGCGCGCAAGAAGGCCGGCACCGTGGCGACGCTGGCCAGCGCCATCGTCCACGCCGCCAACATGGGCGCCAGGGTCATCAACGTCAGCGTGACGGCGTGTGTGTCGGCGGCCGACCCGCTCGACCAACGCGCCATCGGCGCCGCGGTCTGGTACGCCGCCACCGTGAAGGACGCCGTGATCGTCGCCGCGGCCGGCAACGAAGGTGAGGACGGCTGCGCGCAGAACCCGTCGTTCGACCCGCTGAACACCGACGACCCACGGGACTGGCATCAGGTGAAGACCGTGTCGTCACCGTCGTGGTTCTCCGACTACGTCCTGTCCGTGGGAGCAGTCGACAACACCGGTGCGCCGATCAGCGAGAGCCTCGCCGGCCCATGGGTCGCGGCCGCGGCGCCCGGCGTGGGAATCATGGGTCTATCGCCGCAGACCGGCGGACCGGTCAACGCCCACCCGCCGGTGAGGCCGGGCGAGAAGAACATGCCGTTCTGGGGGACCAGCTTCTCCGCCGCCTACGTCAGCGGCGTCGCCGCGCTGGTGCGGGCCAAGTACCCGAACCTGACGGCCAACCAGGTCGTCCATCGAATCCTCCAGACCGCGCACAATCCGCCCCGCGGTGTCGACAACCAGGTCGGCTACGGGGTGGTCGACCCGGTTGCGGCGCTGACCTTCAACGTTCCGCCGGGTGACGCGGTCGCCCCAGGCGCGCAGACCCGCGTCGTACCGCCACCGGCACCACCGGCCGCGCCGGACCATCGGGCCCGCAATGTCGCGCTGGGGTTCGCGGGAGCGGTTGTCGGCGCCGTCTTACTGGCAGCCATCATCGCCCGGCTGAGGCGGGCGCGATGAGACCTCAGGTGGTGCAGCTGGCCGTGATCGTGGCGGTCCTGCTGCTGGGACTGATCGGCTGGAGTGTCGACGGCTACCTCGGTGCCGCGCTGGGTCTGCTGCTCGGCCTTGTCCTCTTCGCCGTCCCGTGGCGGCGCCGGCCGCTGTGGTCGTGGGCGGCCCTGTACCTTCACCGCAACAAGGCGATCGAGCTGTCCGAACCCGTGACGGTGGCCAACGATCGCTCCGGCGGCGGTGTGCGTTACCAGGACGGCGTTGCCGTGGTCGCCGTCCAGCTGCTCGGCAAGGCGCACACACCAACCATTTTCATGGGATCGACGTCGACCGAGACCCGAAACACCGTCGACGTCAGTGAACTCCTGCCTGCGATGCACCAGAGCCTGGGCCTGACACTAAAGTCGCTGAGCGTCGTCAGCGTCGGTTCGCGGCGCCGCAGCACCGGCGACTACCCCCGCGTCTACGACACCCTGATCGGCACACCACCTTATGCCGGTCAACGCGAGACGTGGCTGGTTTTGCGACTGGGTGCCCTCGAGAACGCCGACGCCCTGCAGTGGCGCACCAGCGTGGGCACCGCCGCGCTGGCCGCCGCTCAGCGCGTCGCGGCGGGACTGCGCTGCAACGGAATTCGGGCCAAGGTGGCTACCGCCACCGACATCGTGGAACTGGAACGGCGCCTGGGCCGCACCGCCCTGGAGCCACACAACCAGCGCTGGCGCACGGCGCGTAGTGATGCAGGCTGGCTCACCACCTACGCCTACCAGCCGCGTGACATCAACGCCGACGTTCTGGCGCAAGCGTGGTCACTGCGCGCCGACGGCATCACCCAGAACATCACGCTGCTCCCGGACGGCACCGCCACGGCGACGATCACCGTGCGCAGCACTCAGCCGCCGACCGCGCCGCCGAGCGTCATCCTCAAGACGCTGCCCGGTGAGCAGGCCAACGCCGTCGCCGCGAACATGTGCGGCCCGCGGCCCGAACTGCGTGGCGTCAGCCGAGGCCCACTGCCCGCATCCTTGATCCTGCCGATCGGCCCGTCCGGTGTCCTGCTTGGCAAGATCGGCGCCGGTGACCGGCTACTGCTGCCGATGGGAGATCCTGGCGAGTTCAGCCGGATTCACGTCGCGGCCGAGGACGCCATTGCCAAACGCATCGTGGTGCGCATCGCCGGTGCGGGCGATCGGATCACCGTCCATACCCGTGACCTTGGGCGCTGGGAGAGTGTCCGGATGCCGCACGTGGCCGTCATCGATCAGCCGCGGCCGGCGTCGGGCACCACCGTGAGTGTGGTGGACGGCACCGTGTCGCCCGCTCCGCGGCCCAACACCGTGATCGCCATCGGCGGGCCAACTGAGCCGCCCCGTGGATCGGCTGATGTGGTGATCACTCAGACCGGTCCGGCCATCGTCGAGGTCAACGCCGCGGGCCGGGTGTACGAGGTCGAGGTCGAACTGTTCCGTGCCGAGAACCGCTATGTGTCCAGCGAACCGACATCGCTGTGGTCGACGGAATTGGAGCCGGTGGAGTAGGCCATGACCAGCAGCGCCTCCACAGCAGCCGCTCGTCGCCAATTCGACCAGGCGATGGCGGTTTTCGAGACCGATCCCACCTCGGCCCAGCGGCACTTCCGTGAGGCGACGGAGGTCGACCCCTCGATGGCCGACGCGTGGCTGGGCCGCATCGCCACCGGTGACGACGCCCTGGACACCCTGCAGCAGGTGTACGCCTACGGGGCCCGCCTGCACCGGGAGACCAATCGACTGGGCCTGCGTCTGGCCGCGCCGATCAAGGCAGGGCCGTACCTGTCGATCACCGTCACCGAGGCCTCGCATGCCGGACTGGCGCTGGCGAGCGCGCTGATCGACGACGGGCAGTTCGAGAAAGCCGCAGCGGTCCTGAACGATTCGGCTCTGCTGGATACCTGGGAGAACCACCAGTGGCAGCAATACATCCGTGGCTATCTGATGTTCGCGACCCAACGTTGGCCCGACGTCGTCGCCGAGGCCGCCCGGGTTCTGCCTCCGCAGGCGATCATCATGTCCGCCGTCACCGCGGCCGCCGATGCGCTGGCGGCGCACGCCGCCGCCCACCTCGGGCAGGCCAGGGTCGCCCTGGAATGGGCGGACCGAGTGGAGCTGCGCGCCGAGCGGGGCGCAATGGCGGAGGCTCGCAGGCACAGCCTGATGGACACCGCGGTGACGGCCATCGATCCAATCGAATTCCCCCTCATCGCAGCCGATCTCGCCTACGTCCGCGGAATGGCGCACCGCCAGCTCGGCGACGAGGAGAAGGCACAGATTTGGCTGTCGAAGGCCACCATCAACGGTGTCCTGATCGAGCCGGCGAAGCAGGCACTGGCTGACCCACGGCTTCAGCTCGTGGTCACCGACGAGGAGACGATCAACAGCCGCACCGACAAGTGGGATGTCACCACAGAGTTGTCTGCGAACGATCGCACCGAGGAGGAGAACGCCGAGCGACGCACCGAGCTGCTCGCCGAAGGCCGCGCGCTGCTGAACAATCAGGTCGGGCTGGCCGAGGTGAAGCGGGCCGTCGCCGAACTCGAGGATCAGATCGAGGTGCGGGCGCTGCGACTGGCCCACGGCCTGCCGGTGACCAACCAGACCAACCACATGCTCCTGGTCGGGCCGCCGGGTACCGGCAAGACCACCACGGCCGAAGCCCTCGGCAAGATCTATGCCGGACTCGGGATCGTCCGGCATCCGGAGATCATCGAGGTCAAGAGGGCCGACTTCTGCGGCGAGCACATCGGATCATCGGGTCCGAAGACCAACGAGCTGATCGCCCGGTCGCTGGGGCGGATCCTGTTCGTGGACGAGTTCTATTCGCTGGTCGAGCGACACCACGACGGCCGGCCGGACATGATCGGCATGGAAGCGGTGAATCAGCTTCTGGTGGCCCTCGAGGTGCACCGCTTCGACTTCTGTTTCATCGGCGCGGGGTACGAGAAAGAGGTCGACGAGTTCCTCACGGTGAACCCGGGTTTGGCCGGACGTTTCAACCGCAAGTTGCGGTTCGAGTCGTACAGCCCCGACGAGATCGTCGAGATCGCGGTCCGCTACGGCCGGCCGCGCGCGACCGTGATCGAGCCGGGCGCCCGTGACGCACTCAACGCCGCCTGCCGCCGCCTTCGGGCCTACCTGTCACCCGACGGCACCCACGGTATCGACGTCATGCAGAACGGCCGATTCGCCCGCAATGTCGTCGAACGTGCCGAGCGGCTGCGTGATTCGCGGGTCGCGGCGCAGAACCGCGCCAGCCGGGGATCGGTCACCGTGGAGGACCTCGAGACGGTACGCACCCAGGACATCGTCGCGGCGGTCGGGGACGCGTGCGCCGAGAAGCATGTGCCCGTCGCACTCTGACCTGGCGGTCGTTAGCTTCGTGAAGCTCCCAATGCGGCGTCGGCGGCGTCGGCAAGTTCCCCGGCGTGTTGGAAGCGGGCAGCGGGATCCTTGGCCATCGCGGTGGCGATGACGCCGTCGATCCCGGGGGGCAGCCAGGGCGCGTACTGCGTGGCACGGGGCGGGGTCCGGTACAACTGAGCCTGCACGACAGCGTCTTTGGGGCCGGCGTCGAAGAACGGGGGCTTGCCGGTCAGCAGCCGAAACAGCGAGCAGCCCAACGAGTACACGTCGGCGCGGCCGTCCACGGCTCCTCCGCGCAACATCTCCGGCGCGGCGTACGCAGCCGAGGTCAGCACCATGCCGTTCTCACCCCAGGAGCTGCCGTCGTCGGTGGTGCGGGCCAGGCCGAAGTCTGCCAGCAGGACAGCGCCGTCGTTGCCCAGTAGGAAGTTGGGGGGCTTGACGTCGCCGTGCGCGAAGTGACGGCCATGGGCATAGTCCAGCGCCGCGGCCACTTCGGCGATGATGTGCACCGCCCGCTGCGGTGACATGCGCCCGGCCCGCAACTCCCGGTCGGCATCGGTACCGGCGATGTACTGCATTGCCAGCCAGAGCATTCCGCTTTTTGACTCGCCGGACCCGTATACCGGAACGATGTTGGGGTGGTGCAGCGCCCGGGCGGCCCATACCTCGTCGGCGAACCGGCGCCGATAGCCGGGATCGTCCGACACCTCGGCGTTGAGCACCTTCAGGGCGACCACTGCACCCGAATAACGTTGCCGGGCAACGCAGACCCTGCCCACGCCGCCGGACCCCAGGACAGACTCGATGACGTAGTCGTCCACGAGCGTGCCGGGTGCGAGCACGCTAGCGGGCGTCGGGTCGATCCGGCTGCCCAGCACGCCGATCTTGTAGCGGCCACGCAGCGGGGCCGCGACCATGGCCTCCATCGCTGCCCGGCGCTTCTCGGCACGAGACGGGCCGGGGTGAACCAATCCGAACGTCGCCGCGTGAAGCGCGCGCCGCCGGCCGCGGGTGGGCCTGGGCTTGGGAAATGAGTCGCCCGGCACGTCGTCGCGCCCGGTCACCAGCGCTCTCGCGAGGCTACGACTTCTGGCATGGCATCAGTATCGCGGTACCCGCAATCGCGTAGGTGACGGGCCGGTTCCTAAGAATCCGGGCAGACTTTGCGCAAATTCCGGACCGCCCGTTCTGCCCGTTTCGGGAGGCAGACCGGGCACTCGACGTGTGGCGTGGCCGAAGCCTGCGCCAAAAGACGACGTAGACGACGAATTCCGCAGCTTGGAGGCGGTGAGCGGGCAGCGGCTGCCGGTGCGCTCCTGAACAGTCAAGTTAGGTACGACTAAGTTGGCATGTCAGGCTGTGTCTGTCATATCGTTTTACGACTTGTTGACACCACAGAAGGACCACCGTTCAGCGACGCACGGAGGGATCCCTGACGGGGCGCGCGGCGACGTCCAAAGAACCGCAGCGCGAAAAAGCTTTGAAGGGTCAGGTGCAGATGCCCAGGAGAGTCGGGCTGTACAACCCCGCTTTTGAGCACGACGCGTGCGGCGTCGCCATGGTGGTGGACATCCACGGGCGGCGCAGCCGCGACATCGTGGACAAGGCGATCACCGCCCTGCTGAACCTCGAGCACCGCGGAGCCGCGGGCGCCGAACCGCACAGCGGTGACGGCGCGGGCATCCTGCTGCAGGTCCCGGACACGTTCCTGCGCGCGGTCGTCGATTTCGAACTGCCCGCCGAGGGCTCGTATGCCACCGGCATCGCCTTCCTGCCGCAGTCCGCCCGCGATGCCGCCACGGCGTGCGAGGCCGTCGGCAAGATTGTCGATGCCGAAGGCCTGGAGGTCCTGGGCTGGCGCGACGTGCCCACCGACGACTCCTCGCTGGGCGCGCTCTCGCGTGACGCCATGCCCACCTTCCGTCAGGTGTTCGTCGGTGGCGCCTCCGGCATGGATCTGGAGCGCAAGGCGTACGTGATCCGCAAGCGCGCCGAACACGAGCTGGGCTCCAAAGGCCCCGGCCAGGACGGCCCGGGACGCGAAACCGTCTATTTCCCAAGCCTTTCCGGTCAGACGTTGGTCTACAAGGGCATGCTGACCACGCCTCAGCTCAAGGCGTTCTACCTCGACCTGCAAGACGATCGGCTGGAAAGCGCGCTGGGCGTGGTGCACTCGCGGTTCTCCACCAACACCTTCCCGTCGTGGCCGCTGGCGCACCCGTTCCGCCGGATTGCCCACAACGGCGAGATCAACACCGTCACCGGCAACGAGAACTGGATGCGTGCCCGCGAGGCGCTGATCAAGACCGACGTCTTCGGCACCGGCGTCGAGAAGGTCTTCCCGGTCTGTACCCCCGGCGCCTCGGACACCGCCCGCTTCGACGAGGTGCTCGAACTACTGCACCTGGGCGGGCGCAGCCTGGCGCACGCGGTGCTGATGATGATCCCGGAGGCCTGGGAGCGCAACGAGTCGATGGACCCGGCGCGGCGTGCCTTCTACGAGTACCACGCCTCGTTGATGGAGCCGTGGGACGGCCCGGCCTCGGTGTGCTTCTCCGACGGCACTGTCGTCGGCGCGGTTCTGGACCGCAACGGTCTGCGGCCCTCGCGCATCTGGGTCACCGACGACGGCCTGGTGGTCATGGCGTCGGAGGCCGGCGTGCTCGACCTCGACGCGGCCAAGGTGGTCAAGCGGATGCGGTTGCAGCCCGGACGCATGTTCCTGGTCGACACCGCCCAGGGCCGCATCGTCGCCGACGAGGAGATCAAGGCCGAGCTGGCCGCGCAGAACCCGTACCAGGAATGGCTCGACGAGCAACTGTTCCACCTCGACGAGCTGCCGCAGGGGCCCTACATCCGGATGCCGCACCACCGCGTGGTGCTGCGCCAGCAGGCCTTCGGCTACACCTACGAGGAGCTCAACCTGCTGGTCGCGCCGATGGCGCGCGCCGGCGCAGAGCCGCTGGGCTCGATGGGCACCGACACCCCGATCGCCGTGCTGTCGGCGCGTCCGCGGATGCTCTACGACTACTTCCAGCAGCTGTTCGCCCAGGTGACCAACCCACCGCTGGACGCCATCCGCGAAGAGGTGGTGACCAGCCTGCAGGGCACCGTCGGCCCGGAGGGCGATCTGCTCAACCCCACGGCGGAGTCGTGTCACCAGATCGTGTTGCCGCAGCCGATCCTGCGCAACCACGAGCTGGCCAAGCTGATCAACCTCGACCCCGACGACGAGGTTCGCGGCCACAAGCACGGCATGCGCTCGGCCGTCGTGCGCTGCCTGTACCCGGTGGCCAAGGGCGGCGAGGGCCTGCGTCGCGCGCTCGACGACATCCGCGACGCGGCCTCGAAGGCCATCGCCGAGGGCGCGCAGATCCTGATCATCTCCGACCGGGACTCCAACGAGAACCTCGCACCGATTCCGTCGCTGTTGGCCGTCTCGGCCATCCACCACCATCTGGTCCGCGAACGCACCCGCACCCAGGTCGGTCTGGTGGTGGAAAGCGGTGACGCCCGCGAGGTCCACCACATGGCGGCGCTGGTCGGCTTCGGCGCGGCGGCGGTCAACCCCTACATGGCATTCGAGTCGATCAGCGACATGATCGACCGCGGTGTGATCGAGGGCATCGACCGCGAGAAGGCGCTGTCCAATTACGTCAAGGCCGCCGGCAAGGGTGTGCTGAAGGTGATGTCGAAGATGGGCATCTCCACGCTGGCCTCCTTCACCGGTGCCCAGCTGTTCCAGGCCATCGGCATCTCGCAGTCGGTGCTCGACGAGTACTTCACCGGGCTGAGCTGCCCGGTGGGCGGCATCGACCTCGACGACATCGCCGCCGACGTGGCCAGCCGCCACCAGCTGGCCTACCTGGACCGGCCCGACGAGCGCGCACACCGCGAGCTCGAGGTCGGCGGCGAGTATCAGTGGCGCCGCGAGGGCGAGTACCACCTGTTCAACCCGGACACGGTGTTCAAGCTGCAGCACTCCACCCGCACCGGCCAGTACTCGGTCTTCAAGGAGTACACCAAGCTGGTCGACGACCAGAGCGAGCGGATGGCCTCGCTGCGCGGCCTGCTGAAGTTCAAAGACCCCAATGACAGTGGGCGCAAACCGATTTCCATCGTGGAGGTTGAGTCGGCGAGCGAGATCGTCAAGCGGTTCTCCACCGGCGCGATGAGCTACGGTTCGATCTCGGCCGAGGCACACGAGACGCTGGCGATCGCGATGAACCGCCTTGGCGCGCGGTCGAACTCGGGCGAGGGCGGCGAGGCGGCCAGCCGTTTCGAGCGCGACCCCAACGGTGACTGGCGGCGCAGCGCGATCAAGCAGGTTGCCTCCGGCCGGTTCGGCGTGACGTCGCACTACCTGAGCAACTGCACCGACATCCAGATCAAGATGGCCCAGGGCGCCAAACCTGGTGAGGGCGGTCAGCTTCCGGGTCAGAAGGTGTACCCGTGGGTGGCCGAGGTCCGGCACTCGACGCCGGGTGTCGGTCTGATCTCCCCGCCGCCTCACCACGACATCTACTCGATCGAGGACCTGGCGCAGCTGATCCACGACCTGAAGAACGCCAACCCGCAGGCCCGCGTGCACGTGAAGTTGGTGTCGGAGAATGGCGTCGGCACGGTCGCGGCCGGTGTCTCCAAGGCGCACGCCGACGTGGTGTTGATCTCCGGACACGACGGCGGCACCGGGGCCACCCCGCTGACGTCGATGAAGCACGCCGGTGCGCCGTGGGAGCTCGGCCTGGCCGAGACGCAGCAGACCTTGCTGCTCAACGGACTTCGGGACCGGATCGTGGTCCAGGTCGACGGCCAGCTCAAGACCGGCCGCGACGTGGTGATCGCCGCGCTGCTGGGCGCCGAGGAGTTCGGCTTCGCCACCGCACCACTGGTGGTGTCGGGCTGCATCATGATGCGGGTCTGCCACCTCGACACCTGCCCGGTTGGGGTGGCCACCCAGAACCCGCTGCTGCGTGAGCGGTTCAACGGCAAGCCGGAGTTCGTGGAGAACTTCTTCATGTTCATCGCCGAAGAGGTCCGCGAGCTGATGGCCCAGTTGGGCTTCCGCACCGTCAACGAGATGGTGGGTCAGGTCAACGCGCTGGACACCGCGCAGGCTGCCGCGCACTGGAAGGCCGACAAGCTCGACCTTGCCCCGGTTCTGCACGAGCCGGAGTCGGCGTTCATGAACCAGGACCTGTACTGCAGTTCGCGTCAGGACCACGGCTTGGAAAAGGCGCTCGACCAGCAGCTGATCGTGATGAGCCGCGAGGCTCTGGACTCGGGCACCCCGGTCCGGTTCTCCACAACCATCGCCAACACCAACCGCACCGTCGGCACCATGCTCGGCCACGAGCTCACGAAAGCCTATGGGGCCAACGGTCTTCCGGATGGCACCATTGATATCACATTCGAAGGCTCGGCCGGCAACAGCTTCGGTGCGTTCGTGCCCAAGGGCATCACGCTGCGGGTCTACGGCGACGCCAATGACTACGTGGGCAAGGGCCTCTCCGGTGGGCGCATCGTGTTGCGTCCGTCGGACTCCGCGCCGGAAGGCTATGTGGCCGAGGACAACATCATCGGCGGCAACGTCATCCTGTTCGGTGCCACCAGCGGCACCGCGTTCATCCGCGGCACGGTGGGTGAGCGCTTCGCAGTGCGTAACTCCGGTGCCCACGCGGTAGTGGAGGGCGTGGGCGACCACGGCTGCGAGTACATGACCGGCGGACGGGTGGTCATCCTCGGCGAGACGGGACGCAACTTCGCGGCCGGCATGTCCGGCGGTATCGCCTACGTCTACGACCCCGACGGCAAGCTGCCGGACAACCTCAACACCGAGATGGTGGACCTCGACGAATTCGACGACGCCGACATCGAGTGGCTGCGCGACATGATCGTCGCGCACACCGACGCCACCGATTCGGCTGTGGGCCAGCGGATCTTGGCCGACTGGCAGGGACAGGTAGGTAATTTCGTGAAGGTGATGCCGCGCGACTACAAGGCCGTACTGCACGCGATTGCCGAGGCGGAAGCCGCTGGCGAGGACGTCGACAAGGCGATCATGGCGGCCGCTCATGGCTGACCGGACCGGCTTTCTGAAGTACACCCACCGGGAGCTACCGACCCGCCGGCCGGTGGCCCTGCGCCTGAAGGACTGGAAAGAGGTCTACGAGGACTTCTCCCACGACACCCTGGAGCACCAGGCTTCCCGCTGCATGGATTGCGGAATTCCGTTCTGCCACAACGGCTGCCCGCTGGGCAACCTGATCCCGGAGTGGAACGACCTGGTGTACCGGGACCGGTGGCGCGACGCGATCGAGCGGCTGCACGCCACCAACAACTTCCCGGAGTTCACCGGGCGGCTGTGCCCCGCGCCGTGTGAGGCCTCCTGCGTGCTGGGCATCAACCAGGACCCGGTCACCATCAAGCAGGTCGAGGTCGAGATCATCGACAACGCCTTCGACGAGGGCTGGGTCGTCCCGATGCCGCCGCACGTCATCACCGGCAAGAAGGTCGCCGTCGTCGGCTCCGGTCCGGCCGGGCTCGCCGCCGCTCAGCAGCTGACCCGCGCCGGCCACGACGTCACCGTCTTCGAACGCGCCGACCGCATCGGCGGGCTGCTGCGCTACGGCATCCCCGAGTTCAAGATGGAGAAGCGTCACATCGACCGCCGCCTGGCGCAGATGGAGGCCGAGGGCACCACCTTCCGGCCGGGCGTCAACGTCGGTGTCGACATCACCGCCGAGCAGTTGCGCGACGAGTACGACGCCGTGGTGCTCGCCGGCGGTGCCACCGCCTGGCGCGACCTGCCAATCCCCGGCCGCCAGTTCGAGGGCATCTACCAGGCCATGGAGTACCTGCCGTGGGCCAACAAGGTTCAGCAGGGCGATCCTGTGCTCGACGTGAACGGCCAGCCGCCGATCACCGCCATGGGCAAGGAGGTCATCATCATCGGCGGCGGTGACACCGGCGCCGACTGCCTGGGCACCGCACACCGTCAGGGCGCGGTCAGCGTGCACCAGTTCGAGATCATGCCGCGACCCCCGGAGACCCGGGCCGATTCGACGCCGTGGCCGACCTACCCGGTGATGTTCCGGGTGTCCTCGGCGCACGAGGAGGGCGGCGAGAGGGTGTTCTCGGTGAACACCGAGAAGTTCCTCGGCCACGAGGGAAAGGTCACCGGACTGCGCGCCCACGAAGTGGTGATGAAGGACGGTAAGTTCGAGAAGGTCGAGGGCACCGACTTCGAACTGGAAGCCGACCTGGTGCTGCTGGCGATGGGCTTCGTCGGCCCGGAGCGGCCGGGCCTGCTGACCGACCTGGGTGTGGAGCTCGACGCGCGCGGCAACGTCGCCCGCGGCAAGGACTTCGACACCTCGGTGGAGGGCGTCTACGTGGCCGGTGACATGGGCCGCGGCCAGTCGCTCATCGTCTGGGCGATCGCCGAAGGCCGTGCCGCCGCCGCCGCGGTGGACCGCTATCTGATGGGCCACTCGGCGCTGCCGGCACCCATCAAGCCGACCGCAGCGCCGCAGCGCTAGCCGCCTGCACCGAGACAGAACTCACGCAGAGGAAGTGCGAGTAGGAGGCTGTGTGGCTTCCATCTCGACGCGCCGCGCCGCCACTCCCGCCACTTGAGTCACACCAGAATCATCCAATAATCTACCGGCGCGCCTCTCGCGGTTCGCGGTGTGATCTAGGTCTAATTGCTGAAGCGGTCGCTGCGGTAAAGTAGCGCTCCGGTCATTGGATAGCCGACCACAGGAGTGTTCCTCGTGCACCTCAACCAGATCTCTCGGTCGCGGGTCGCGCGTATGGCCTGGTCCCTGTTCCGGCACCCGGTGAGGAGTCGGGAGTTTCCCGCCAAGCACGAACGCCTGGTCACTGCCGATGAACTCCTGCGCTTCGGTTTCTAGCAACGCATTTCGGCGGCGTTTGGCGTGACCGTTATTTTGCCGGATGGTTATCGGGCTGTGATCTGGCTCAGCTGGCCGGGCGCCACAGCCCTGATTCCCGGATCGCCTCCGCCAGCGGTTCGAGTACCACCGGGTCGTGCGGCGTCGGCAGGTAGATGATCGCGAGGTCCAAGCCCTCGGCGCCCAGTGCGATGGCGTCCTCGATGACCGCCCGGTTGCCGCGGTCGAAGTCGAGCCGAATGTGTGCCGAGAGCTTGATCTCTTTCGGGTCCCGGCCGATGTCGGCGCAGTGCGAGGCGAGCACGTCGCGTTTGCGGGCAAACTCCTCGGGCGGGCCCCCGACGAAGTTCCAGTGGTCGGCGTACTTGGCCGTGATTCGCAGCGTGCGCTTCTCCCCGCTGCCCCCGATGCAGATCGGCGGATGGGGACGCTGGGGACCCTTCGGCTCGTTGCGCGCGGCCTTCAACTGGTAGTACGTGCCGTCGAAGTCCATGGTGTCGTTGCTGAGCAGACCGATCAGGACCTGGCAGGCCTCCTCGAACCGGTCGAACCGCTCCCTGACGCTGCCCAACTCGATGCCGTAGGCGCCGGATTCCTCCTCGTTCCAGCCCGCGCCGATCCCGACTTCCAGCCGCCCGCCGGAGATGATGTCGAGCGCCGCAGCCATGTTGGCCAGCACAGCGGGGTGGCGGTAGTGGATCCCGGTGACCAGGGTGCCCAGCCGAAGCCGGGTGGTGGCCTGCGCGAGGGCGGTCAGCGTGGTCCAGCCCTCCAGGCACGGGCCGGCCGGGTCGGAGAAGATCGGATAGAAGTGGTCGAACGTCCAGCCGGACTCGAACACGTCGATGTCGTCGGCGGCCCGCCAGACCGCGAGCATGTCGGCCCAGGTGGTGTTCTGCGGTGAGGTCTTGAACGCGAATCGCACTAGGCCGAGCGTAGTCCTGTCCGTACACGGGGTTCGAACGCGAAACCCCGCGACCATCGCATATGATGAATCCATCAATTGATGGATTAATGGAAAACAGAAGTATTCAAGGACAGCCGTGGAATCCGAACCGCTGTACAAGCTGAAGGCCGAGTTCTTCAAGACGCTCGGCCATCCGACCCGCATCCGGGTCCTGGAGTTGCTCGCGGTCCGCGACCGGTCGGTCAGCGAACTACTGTCCGAGTTGGGTCTGGAGGCCTCCAACCTGTCCCAGCAGCTCGGCGTGCTGCGCCGCGCGGGTGTGGTCGCCGCGCGCAAGGATGGCAGCGCGGTCATCTACTCGATCGCCTCCGCCGACATCGCCGAGTTGCTGGCCATCGCCCGCAAAGTCCTCGGCAGCGTGCTCACCGACCGCATCGCGGTCTTGGAAGATCTGCGCGCCGACATCTCGGAGACCAACCGATGAAGGGCTGGCTCGGCAAGATCCTGCGGACCGGCCGCGTCGTCGAGCCCGCCGCCGGTGCGCCGGCCGCACCGCTGGAGCCGCCTGCGGGGGTGGGTGGCTCGCTGCAGGTGCGCCATGTGGACGCCGGTTCGTGCAACGGCTGCGAGGTGGAGATCTCCGGCGCCTTCGGGCCGGTGTACGACGCCGAGCGGTACGGTGCCCGGCTGGTCGCCTCACCACGGCACGCCGACGCGCTGCTGGTGACAGGGGTGGTGACGCGCAACATGCTCGAACCGCTGCGCAATACCGTTGCGGCAACACCACTCCCGCGCGTGGTGATCGCCTGTGGTGACTGCGCGATCAACCGGGGTGTCTTCGCCGACGCCTACGCCGTCGCGGGAGCAGTCGGCGAGGTGGTCGACGTCGACGTCGAGATTCCCGGTTGTCCGCCGAGTCCCGATGACATCGTCACCGGGCTGAGGACCGTGACAGGCAAATGACCGCGACGCTGGCAGCGGTTCCCGTCGGGGCCGGGCACTCCCGATCCCCGGTCCTGCTCGGGCCGGTGTTGTCCGGGGTGGCCACGATGCTCGTGGGTGCCATCGGCCTGTGGTTGGGTCTGCTCGGCATTTTCGGGACGATCCGGCGGGTTCACCTCGATTGGTTGCTGCCACTGTCCGGGGTCGACCTGGAGATGGGTCCGCTCGGCGGATTCTTCATGGCCGTCACCGGCGCGGTGGCCGTTCCCGTCGGGATCTACGCGATCGGGTATGCCCGTCGGGAGCACCTGACCGGACTTCCGCTCGCTGTCCTGCCGCTCTTCGTGGCGGCGATGCTGCTGGTCCCGGCCGCGGGGTCGGTACCCACCTTCCTGCTCGGCTGGGAACTGATGGCACTGGCCTCGCTGCTGCTGGTGGCCACCGATCATAAGCGCAGCGACGTCCGTTCCGCTGCTTTGGTTTACGGGGTGATGACGCAGTTGGGCTTCGTCGCCATCCTGGTCGGCCTGATGGCCCTGTCCACGGCGGCCGGCACCGACCGGTTCGTGGACATGGCCGGCGTCTCGGGGCCGGTGCGGACCGTGGTGTTCCTGCTCACGCTGGCGGGTTTCGGTTCCAAGGCGGGCCTGCTGCCGCTGCATGCCTGGCTTCCCCGGGCACATCCCGAGGCCCCCAGCCCGGTCTCGGCTCTGATGAGCGCTGCCATGGTCAACCTCGGCATCTACGGAATACTCCGGATCGACGTGCAGGTTCTGGGACCCGGACCGCGGTGGTGGGCGCTCACCCTGCTGGCGGTCGGGGTCGTGTCGGCGCTCTACGGTGTTCTGCAGGCCACCGTCGCCGCCGACATCAAACGTCTGCTGGCGTACTCGACGACCGAGAACATGGGACTGATCGCGGTCGCCATCGGTGCGGCGGCGTTGTTCGCCGATTCCGGCAGCACCGGGCCGGCGACGGTGGCGATGGCAGCCGCCGTGCTGCACACTGCGGCGCACGCGGCGTTCAAGAGTCTCGGGTTCCTCGGCGCGGGTGCGGTTCTGGCTGCCACCGGTTTGCGTGATCTCGACCTGATGGGCGGTCTGGCGCGCCGGATGCCGGCCACCACGATCCTGTTCGGCCTGGCGGCCCTGGGCGCATCCGGCCTGCCGCTGGGCGCGGGCTTCGTCAGTGAATGGCTGTTGGTGCAGTCGCTGATCCACGCGGACGCCGGCGCGAGCGTAGTGGTGGCGCTGACGACACCGCTGGCGGTCGGGGCGGTGGCGCTGACCACCGGGCTCGGGGTGGCGGCGATGGCCAAGGCGTTCGGCATCGGATTCCTGGCCCGGCCCCGGTCGACTCCGGCCGAACTGGCCCGCGAGGCGTCGCCGACGATGATCGGCGGGATGTGCATCGCGGCGGCGGCCTGCGTGGTGGTGGCCCTGTCGCCGGCCGCGCTGGCGCCCGCACTGCGCAGACTGGTCGCCGAACTGCCGGTGTCGAACGCGGCGGTGCTCGACGACTTCGGCGCCGTCATCCGGTTGCCCGGCATGTCGGGGTCGATCGCGCCGGGGCTGCTCGCAGCCGCGTTGCTGGCCGCGGTGATGGCGGCCGTCGTGCTCTCGGCCCTGCGATCGTGGCGGCGTCCGAAACCCGTCGCCCTGCCGCTGTGGGCGTGCGGATCCGAGGAGTCGACCGCCCGTATGCAGTACACCGCGACGTCGTTCGCCGAGCCGCTGCAGCGGGTCTTCGACAATGTGCTGCAACCCGACTCAGACGTGGAGATCACCCACCTCGAGGAATCCCGCTACATGGTGCAGTCGATCACCTACCGCGCCCGCATCGCCGACGCCATCGAACACCGGCTCTACACGCCGGTGATCGCCGCGATAGCCGCCATGGCACGCTGGGTTCGCCTGGCGCACAACGGCAGCGTGCATCTGTACCTGGCCTACGGCGCGCTCGGTGTGCTCGTCGTCCTGCTGGTGGCGCTGTGAACGCGATGTCGTATCTCGCAGGCGCCGTTCAGATTGCGCTGGTGGTGTTGGGGGCGCCGGTGGTCATCGGGCTGATGCGCCAGATCCGGGCATGGTCAGAAGGCCGGACCGGTGGCGGTGTCCTTCAGCCGTGGCGTGATCTGCGAAAGCAGTTGGGTAAGCAATCGATTCGTCCGGACGGCACCACGGTGATCTTTCTCGCCGCCCCCGCCGTGGTCGCGGGCAGCGCGCTGCTGGTGGCCGCCGTCCTGCCGATCGTGGCCACCGGCTCACCGCTGGACCCGGTCGCCGACCTGTTCGCGGTCGTGGGGTTGCTGTTCCTGGGCACCGTTGCTCTGGTGCTGGCCGGTATCGACACCGGCACGTCGTTCGGCGGGATGGGGGCCAGCCGCGAGGTGACGATCGCCGCTCTGGTCGAGCCGACGATACTGTTGGCCGTCTTCGCGCTGTCGATCCCGGCCGGGTCCGCGAATCTCGGTGCGTTGGTGGCCAACACGCTCCACCACCCGGGCCATGTGGCCTCGCTGGCCGGCGTGCTCGCGTTCGCCGCGTTGGTGATCGTCATCATCGCCGAGACCGGACGCCTGCCGGTGGACAACCCGGCGACGCATCTCGAGCTGACCATGGTGCACGAAGCGATGATCCTCGAGTACGCCGGGCCCCGCCTGGCGCTCGTGGAGTGGGCGGCCGCGATGCGGCTGACGGTCCTGCTGGCATTGCTGGCCAACCTCTTCCTGCCCTGGGGGATTGCCGGCTCCACTCCGGGCGCCGGGGGAATCGCTATCGGCATCGTCGCGATCGTCGTCAAGGTGGTGGTGCTGGCCGGGCTGCTGGCCGCCGGCGAGGTCTTTCTCGCCAAGCTCCGGCTGTTCCGGGTGCCCGAACTGCTTGCCGGCTCGTTCCTGCTCGCTCTGCTGGCGGTCACCGCAGCCAACTTCTTCAGCTCGCAGGCGGGATAGAAAAGCCATGGGTGACAACATGTTTGCCTCCTCCGTCGACTTCGCTGCCGGCGGGCTGCTGCTGGCCGCCGTACTCGTGGTGTGGCGCCGCGAACTGCCCTCCATCGTGCGGCTGCTCACCTGGCAGGGGGTGGCCCTGGCGGCCATTCCGATCATCCGCGGAATCCGGGACGTGGACGTCGAACTCGTCGCGGTCGGCACGGCGGTGCTGGTGCTGCGGGCGGTGGCGCTACCGTGGCTGCTGACCCGCGCGGTCGCCGCCGAAGGCGACGACCGGAGGGAGGCGACCCCGTTGGTGAACACCACGAGCTCGCTGCTGATCTCGGCGGCCCTGACGGTAGTCGCGTTCGCCATCACTAGACCGGTGGTGGCACTGGACCCCGCACCGACCACCGGTGCGGTGCCCGCGGCCTTCGCCGTGGTGTTGATCGCGCTGTTCGTGATGGCCACGCGCCGCCACGCCGTGTCGCAGGCAGCCGGGTTCCTGATGCTGGACAACGGTATTGCGGCCTCGGCGTTCCTGCTCACCGCGGGCGTGCCGCTGATCGTCGAGTTGGGTGCCTCGCTGGATGTGTTGTTCGCCGTGATCGTCATCGGTGTGCTCACCGGACGTCTGAGAAGGGCGTTCGGCGGAGCCGACCTGGACCAGTTGCAGGAGTTGCACGACTGATGACCGCACTGCTCCTCGTCGCGCTCACCGGCCCCCTCGTCGCCGCGCTGGTCAACCTCGCTGTGGGGTGGCGCACCGCAGGCGCGATGGCGACCGTCCTCTCCGCGATCGGCGTGCTGACATCCGGTGTCGCGCTTGCCATCCGCACCGGATCCGAGCCGGCGATCCTGTTCAGCGGTCTGCTGCGGGTCGACGCGCTGTCGGCGACGATGCTCATCGTCATCGGTACGGTCGGAACGCTGGCGACCTGGGCGAGTATCGGCTACATCGACCACGAGCTGTCACACGGTCTCACCGATGCTAAAGGCGCCAGGCTGTACGGAACCCTGACGCCGGCTTTCCTTGCCGCGATGGTTCTGGCGGTCTCCGCCAACAACATCGGGGTGGTGTGGGTGGCGATCGAGGCCACCACCGTGATCACCGCCTTCCTGGTCGGGCATCGGCAGACCCGCACCGCACTGGAAGCCACCTGGAAGTACGTGATCGTCTGCTCGGTCGGCATCGCGATCGCCTTCCTGGGTACCGTGTTGCTCTACTTCGCGGCTCTGCACGCCGGCGCGCCGGCCGAGCAGGCGCTGAACTTCGATGTGCTCGCCGGCTACGCGAGCCGTCTCGACCCCGGGGTCGCCAGGCTGGCCGGCGGGTTGCTGCTGATCGGTTACGGCGCCAAGGTCGGTCTGATCCCGTTCCACACCTGGCTGGCCGATGCGCACAGCCAGGCACCGGCGCCGGTGTCTGCCCTCATGAGCGGAGTGCTGCTGTCCGTGGCCTTCTCGGTGCTGATACGGGTCAAACCCATCATCGATGTAGCCGTCGGACCGGCCTATCTGCGGACCGGCCTGCTGGTGGTCGGCCTTGCGACGCTGGCGGTCGCGGCGCTGATGCTCACGGTGACACCCGACCTCAAGCGGATGCTCGCCTACTCGTCGATGGAGAACATGGGGTTGATCGCCATTGCGCTCGCGGCCGGAACGCGGGCGGCGATCGCCGCGCTGTTGCTGCACGTCCTGGCCCACGGCATCGGCAAGACGGTGCTGTTCCTGGCCGGTGGGCAGCTGCAGGCCGCGCACGGCAGTACCGAGATCGCGGCGATCACCGGTGTTCTCGGCCGTTCGCGAGTCATCGGCTACTCCTTCGCGGCGGGGTCGATCGTCTTGCTCGGTCTTCCGCCGTTCGCGATGTTCGCCAGTGAACTGGCGATCGCGAGGTCGCTGTCCGACGCCGGGCTCGGCTGGGCGCTGGCCGGCGCGATGCTGATGATCGCGATCGCGTTCGCCGCGCTGCTGCGCAACACCGGGCGGATGCTGTTCGGTGATCCTGCGGCTGGGACACCGCAGATCGCGGTGCCGACGACGGTCGCGACGGCCCTGGTGACCGGGATCGCAGCGGCGCTGCTGTTGGGTGTCACGGCCGGACCTCTGGCCGGCCTGCTGCGCGCGGCGGCTACAAACGTCAGCGGCCTGCTATGAGCTCCCGGTCAGAGCGCCGCCGCGTCTCCGGCGATGACCTCGTCGGTGAGGCTGAACAGCTTGTCGCCCAGGGGTTTCGGCCCGGGCTGGTGGCTGCCCACGATGATGGCGACCGGCTTCGGGTGGTGTACCTGTTCCTGGCCGGCCGGCCGGACCGGCGGGTCGAATTGGAACTGTCGACGCCGGCGGACCACCCGACGGTGCCGTCCCTGGCCAACATCTCCTTCCCGATCGGCCGGTTCGAGCGGGAGATGCTGGACCTGTACGGAATCGTGCCGTTGGGGCACCCCCAGCCACGTCGGCTGGTGCGGCACGCGCAGTGGCCGGAGACGTGGTACGCGATGCGCGCTGGTGTTGGAGCCGCGCCGGAACTCGACAAGACCGGCCGTTTCCCGTTTGTCACCGTGGGCGGCTCCGGCGTCTATGAGATCCCGGTCGGACCGGTCCACGCGGGATTGATCGAACCCGGGCACTTCCGGTTCTCCGTCGTCGGAGAGACCATCCTGCGACTCAAGGCGCGCCTGTGGTTCGTTCACCGCGGAGTCGAGCGGCTCTTCGAGGGGCGTGCCGCCGATGGCGCCGTCGACCTGGCCGAACGTATCAGCGGGGACACCTCCGCCGGGCATGCGCTTGCCCACAGCCTGGCCGTCGAGGAGGCACTCGGAATCCGGGTGCCCGATGACGTGCACCGACTCCGGGCGTTGGTGGTGGAGCTGGAGCGGCTCTACAACCACAGCGCGGACCTGGGTGCCCTGGCCAACGACGTCGGGTTCGCCCTGGCCAACGCACACGCCCAGCGGATCCGTGAACGGTTGCTCCGGGTCAACGCCGAGGTGACCGGCCATCGGCTGCTGCGGGGTGCAATCCGTCCAGGTGCCGTGCGGCTCGCTACCCTGCCGAATCCGGAACTGATGCGCGAGATCGCCGTCGACCTCGCCGAAGTGGCGCAACTGACGTTGCGCAACAGCGTGATCCACGACCGGTTCGCCGGCACCGCGGTGCTCTCGGCCGACGATGCCACGATGCTGGGCTGTCTCGGTTACGTCGCGCGGGCCAGTGGGCTGCGACGGGACGCGAGGCTGGACCATCCGACCACCCACCTTCCGGTGGCCGAGGCGGGCAGCACCGACGGTGACGTGCTGGCGCGCTACACCGTACGGCGGGACGAGTTCGCGTCGTCGACAGATCTCATCGAGCACGTGGTGCGGTCACATTCCGGGCCGCTGACCCGGACCTGCGATCCGCCGGCCGCGGGATCGGGTAGTGGTGTCGGCATCACCGAGGGCTGGCGCGGCACGATCGTGCACCGTGTCGAGGTCGATGCGGGCCGAATCCGGCGGGCCAAGATCGTCGACCCCTCCTGGTTCAACTGGCCGGCGCTGCCTGTCGCCATGACCGACACCATCGTCCCGGACTTCCCCCTGGCCAACAAGAGCTTCAACCTGTCCTACGCGGGTAACGATCTCTGAGGGCACACTGGAGTCGTGGACCCGGTGACCGCGTTGCGCGAGATCGCGTACTACAAGGACCGTGCCCGGGAGGACCCCCGCCGGGCGATGGCCTACCGCAAGGCCGCAGATCTCATCGAGGCGCTCGACGAGCCGGCACGTGACCGGCACGGCCGGGCCGACAGCTGGCAGGCGCTGCCCGGTATCGGACCCAAGACCGCCAAGGTCATCGCCCAGGCCTTGGCCGGCCGAGTGCCCGACGCCCTGGTTGAACTCCGAAGCAGCGCAGCCGATATCGGTGGCGGGCACATTCGCGAAGCGCTGCGCGGCGATCTGCACACCCACTCCGACTGGTCGGACGGCTCGGCGGCCATCGAGGAGATGATGACCACCGCCGCGGCGCTGGGCCACGAGTACTGCGCTCTGACCGACCACTCGCCGCGGCTGACCATCGCCCACGGACTGTCGGCGGACCGGTTGCGGCGCCAACTCGACGTCATCGACGAACTGCGCGAGAAGGTGTCGCCGTTCCGCATTCTCACCGGCATCGAGGTCGACATCCTCGAAGACGGCACCCTCGACCAGGATCCCGAACTGCTGGACCGCCTCGACGTCGTCGTCGCCAGCGTGCACTCGAAGCTCGCGATGGACGCGCCGTCGATGACGCGGCGGATGGTGCGCGCGGTGTCCAACTCGCGCGTCAACGTCCTCGGCCACTGCACCGGCCGGCTGGTGAGCGGCAACCGTGGCATCCGGGCCGAGTCGACGTTCGACGCCGAGCAGGTGTTCACCGCCTGCCGTGACCACCGCACCGCCGTCGAGATCAACTCGCGCCCGGAACGACGCGACCCACCGGCCAGGCTGCTCGATCTCGCCCTGCAGATCGGCTGCGACTTCTCGATCGACACCGATGCGCATGCGCCGGGGCAGCTGGACTTCCTCGGCTACGGCGCGCAGCGGGCGCTGGACGCCGAGGTTCCCGTCGACCGGATCATCAACACCTGGTCGGTGGACAAGCTGGTCGGCTGGGCTCAATCCGGAAGCGAAGCCGATCAGCGTGATCCCGCGCCTAGGGCGGCGGCGGAGCGTCCGGGGGCGGCGGTGGTGGCGGCTCGAGCGGCGGCGGGGGGCGGCGGTGGCGGCGCCGGCATCGGGATCGTGATCGGCGGCAGGCCGGGGATCTCGATGACCTGGAAGTCCGGTGGGGGCGGCGGGCGTCCGGTGGTGGGCCGGAGTCGTCCGGCGACGGCCGGTACACCGGCGGCGGCGGTGCGGGGGCGATCCCGGTGCTGGTGTTGATCGTGATGATCGACCCGGGGATGGTCTTGCCCTTCGGGGTGGTGCCCACGATCGTGCCCGCCGACAGGTAACTGTTGACCGGGGTGGGTTGGTCGGCCACCTGGAAGCCGGCCTCGCGCAACCGCTTCTTGGCCGTCTCCAGATTCATCCCGGTGACGCTGGGGACCTCACTGCCCGAGCCGCCGTCGACGTAGCGCGGGTCGGTCGGTGGCAGTGCCACCGGGCCGAAGTCGTTGGCGATCGGCTGCATCGCCAGGAACCAGGTGCGCGCAGGCTCGTTGCCGCCGTAGAGGTCGCCGTAACCGCACTTGCGCAACGGGAACGAACACAGCCCGCCCGGCTGGGGGGAGTCGTCGAAGATGTAGTTCGCCGCGGCGTACTGGTTGGTGAAGCCGAGGAAGCCCGACGACCGGTGAGACTCGGTGGTTCCCGTCTTGCCCGACATCGGCAGGTTCCAGCCCACCGACCCGGCCGACCCGGTGGCGGTGCCGGAGGTGGTGTCCTTGCTCAGTGCATTGGCCAGGGCATTGGCCAGACCCGGAGGGACCACCTGCTCGCACTTGGCCGTCTCGACCGCGATCTCCTTGCCGTGCCGGTCGAAGACCTTGTCGATCGGGCTGGGCGGGCACCAAGTTCCCCCCGACGCGAGAGTGGCGGCCACGTTGGACAATTCGAGTGCGTTGAGCTCGAACGGACCGAGAGTGAACGAGCCGAGGTTCTGCCGCTTGATGTAGTCGGCCAGGCTCTCGTTGTTGTTCGGGTCGTAGGCGCGGGCGGTGCCCGGCTCGCCGTAGGAGCGCAAACCGAGTTTGACCGCCATGTCCACTGCGCGGCTGACCCCGATCTGCTGGATGAGCCGGGCGAAGGCGGTGTTGGGGGACTGCGCCAGCGCGTCGGTGACGCTCATCGGGGACCGGTAACCGCCAGCGTTCTTCACACACCACGTCTGCTGCGGGCAACCGGGAAGGTTGCTGGTGCCCAGGCCCTTGCCCTGGAACGTCGGCGGCACCTGGAGCTGAGCGTTGATGCCCATCCCCATGTCGAGGGCGGCGGCGGTGGTGAAGATCTTGAAGATCGAGCCGGCGCCGTCGCCGACCAACGAGAATGGTTGCGGCTGAACGGTTTCCCCGGCGGCCAGCTTCAGGCCGTAACCGCGGTTGTCGCCCATGGCGATGACCTTGTGGGCGTCCTTGCCGGGTCGGATGACACTCATTACGCTGGCGACGCCGTCAAGCGTCGGGCTGGCGACGGTGTCGATGGCCTTCTTGACGCTGTTCTGCACCTTCGGGTCCAGATTGGTCTTGATCAGATAGCCGTTGCGGGCCACGTCGTCCTTGCTGATGCCGGCTCTGGCCAGAAACTGCAGCGCGTAGTCGCAGTAGAACCCGCGGTCACCGGCAGCGATGCAGCCCTCGGGCAGCGTTGCCGGCTGGGGCAGGATGCCCAGCGGCTGCTCGCGGGCCTTGCGTAGCTGGTCAGCTTTGTCGGGCAGGTTCTCGATCATGGTGTCGAGCACCAGGTTTCGCCGGGCCAGAGCCGCTTCGGGGTTGGTGTACGGGTTGAGTGCGCTGGTGGACTGCACCATCCCGGCCAGCAGTGCGGCCTGCTGCCAGTTCAGGTCGGTGGCGTTGATCCCGAAGTAGGTCTTCGCGGCGTCCTGAACGCCGTAGGCGCCGTTCCCGAACGACACCAGGTTGAGGTAGCGGGTGAGGATCTCCGGCTTGGAGAGCACCTTGTCCAGCGCGAGCGCCATCCGGATCTCGCGCAGCTTGCGCGCCGGAGTGGTCTCTACGGCCGCCCGCCGTTCGGCGTCGGTCTGCGCGTTGACCAGCAGGTTGTAGTTCTTGACGTACTGCTGCTCGATGGTCGAGCCGCCCCGGGTGTCGACATCGCCCTTGAGGAAGCCGACCAGGCCGGTCAGGGTGCCCTGGACGTCCACGCCGTTGTGGTCGGCGAAGCGCTTGTCCTCGATGGAGACGATCGCCAGCTTCATGGTGTCGGCGATGCGATCGCTGGGTACCAGCCAGCGACGCTGGGCGTAGATCCAGGCGATCGGATTGCCGGCTGTGTCGACCATCGTCGAGATGGTGGGTACGTCACCTTCCATCATCTGCGCGGAGTCCTGGGTGGCCACTTCGGAGGCGTGATTGACGACGATGCCCGCGCCACCCGCGAGCGGAAACAGCAACGCCGCCATCAGGACCCCGGCCAACAGGCAGAACAACGCCATCCTCGCAAGGGTCTGCCCCCGCGTCAACGGCTGCTGAGCCTCCTCGTCTGACTCCTCGGACATGACCGCCAGACTAGGGGCACCGGCTGTGCCGTCCATCCCATTCACGAAGGCGTAAACAAAAGTGGGGACATCAGTCGATAAAAATGGGACTCACGTCTACGTGCCCCGCGTCGGCGAGCCGTAGATGCTGGCGACCCACACGTGGGCGACGGCCTCCAAGACGGCGTCCTCCGCCAGCGCGGGCGTGCTGTGCCGGGTCGGCGGCGGCGATCATCCGCTCGAACAACCGCACCAGCACTGTCTCCTTGGCGACCAAATTATTTCGACACCGCGTTGATAGCGTGGCCGTCATGACCGAACACGTCGATGTTGTGATCGTCGGTGCAGGGATCTCCGGCATCAGTGCCGCCTGGCACCTCCAGCAGCGCTGCCCGTCCAAGTCGTTCGTCGTACTCGAACGCCGCGAGAACCTCGGTGGTACGTGGGACCTGTTCAAGTACCCGGGCATCCGCTCGGACTCCGACATGTTCACCCTCGGCTTCCGGTTCAAGCCGTGGACCGATCCCAAAGCGATCGCCGACGGGGCCTCGATCATGCGGTATCTCACCGAGACAGTCGACGAGTGCGGGATCGACAAACACATCCGCTATCGCCATCGGGTGCTCGGCGTGGACTGGTCCAGTGCCGACAACCGATGGACGGTCCGCGCCGAGGTCGACGGCGAGCAAGAGGACATCACCTGCTCGTTCCTGTTCGCCTGCACCGGCTACTACAACTACGACGAGGGTTACTCGCCGGAGTTCCCAGGCGCGGCGGATTTCCGCGGCACCATCGTCCACCCGCAGCACTGGCCGGAAAATCTCGACTACGCCGGGAAGCGAATCGTCGTCATCGGCAGTGGCGCCACGGCGGTGACTCTGATTCCCGCCCTTGCCAGTTCGGGTGCCGGGCACGTCACGATGCTGCAGCGCTCGCCGACCTACATCAGTGCGCTGCCCGCCGTCGACCCGCTCGCCGCCCGGGTCAACAAACTGCTGCCGGCCAAACCCGGCTACGTGGTCAACCGCTGGAAGAGCATCGTGTTCCAGTCCGCCCAGTACCGCATTGCGCGGCGCTTCCCCGACTTCATGCGCAAGCAGTTGATGACGATGGCGCAACGCCGACTGCCCGAGGGATATGACGTCCAAAGGCATTTCGGCCCCAACTACAAGGTCTGGGACGAGCGGCTGTGCCTGGCGCCCAACGGCGATCTGTTCCGCGCGATCCGCAAGGGCCGCGCCGACGTAGTGACCGACACGATCGACCGCTTCACCGAAACCGGCATCAAGCTCAGCTCGGGTGCGGAGCTGGCGGCCGACATCATCGTCACCGCAACAGGTTTGAACCTGCAACTGTTCGGCGGCGCCGACATCCGCATGGACGGCCATCCGCTCGATCTCACCACCACCATGGCCTACAAGGGCATGATGCTGTCCGGGGTTCCGAACATGGCGTTCACTGTCGGCTACACCAACGCGTCGTGGACGCTCAAGGCCGACCTGGTGTCCGAGTTCGTCTGCCGGGTACTTAATTTCATGGATTCCCGCGGCTACGACCACGTCGTGCCCAAGCATCCCGACTCGAGCATCGACGAGCGCCCGCTACTGGACTTCACCCCCGGCTACGTGCTGCGGGCACTGGACCGTCTACCCAAGGCCGGCTCACGGTCACCGTGGCGGCTCAAGCAGAACTATCTGCTCGACCTACGGCTGATCCGGCATGGCAAGGTTGACGACGAAGCTCTGGACTTCTCGAAAAGCCGTGCTGCCGCAGGTGTTTAGCCGGCGGCGGCGACGACGATCCCGTCGTCGTCACTGTAGGCGAGCTCGCCGGGGTGGAACGTCACCCCGCCGAAACTGACCGGGACGTCCCGTTCCCCGGCGCCGCTCTTGGTGCTCTTGCGAGGGTTGGTACCCAGCGCCTTGATGCCGATATCGAGGGTGCGCAGCGTCGCGGCATCGCGCACGGCGCCGTGGACGATGATCCCGGCCCAGCCGTTGGAGCGTCCGAGTTCGGCGATGACGTCACCCACCAGGGCGGTGTGCACCGAGGCGTCGCCGTCGATCACCAGCACCCGTCCGGCGCCCGGCTCGGAGAGCACCGACTTCAGCAGCGCGTTGTCCTGGAAACAGCGCACCGTGCTGATGGGCCCGGCGAATTCGGTGCGACCGCCGAATTGGCGGAACTGGACGTCACAACTGCGGACGTCGGGCCCGATGTCGTCGACGAGGTCGGCAGTGGGGCGGAAGGTGACCGTCACCCGGCCATTATCGCAAGCCCCGATGGACGACGATCTCGCCGCGTCAGGGTCGAGCTCACTCGTCGTCGCGCCACAACCGCCGCACGATCAGCGCGATCAGCACGACCAGGGCGATGCCGACGGCGAATGGCAGCGGCGAGCGTCCGGCCTCGGGTACCGCCGGAGCCGGCGGACGAGACACCGGGTTGGTGGCGTGCTCGACGGTGGACTTGGCATTGGCGGCGGCTTCCCGCGCCGCCTCGGCCAGCGGCGGAGAACCGTTTCCGGCGACCAGGGCAGCGTGCGGGGCGGGCGGTTCGAGCGCGGGCGGCTCCACCGCCGGTTCGAGCGCGGGCTGAGTCTTCTTGGCCGGCGCTCTCCTCGGCGGAACTTTCCTGGCGGCGTCGGCAGCCTTGGCCGGAGCTTTCTTGGCAGCCTTCTTCGCCGGCGCCTTTTTGGCCGGCGCCTTTTTGGCCGGCGCCTTTTTGGCCGGCGTCTTGTCGGCCGGCGTCTTCTTCACCGCGGCCGACTCCGGCGGCTGCGGCGCGGGTGGCGTGGCCTCGCCCTCGTTGGGCGGGTCCTGCGCTTCTGCCATCAGGCTGCTCCTTTGCAGTGTCTAGTCGCGAACACCGGCAGTGCCCCCATCATGCCAGGCCGGTTGCCGCCACTCGGCGGCTCAGCCGGCCCGGCAACCGCCGCGCGGCCAGGCTCACGCGCGGCGCCGCAGCGCCCAGGCCGCCCCGCCCCCGATCAGCAGAACAGCTCCGAGCAGGAACGGCCACACCGGCACACCGTTGTCGCCGGAGCCCGCCGAGGCGGACGGACCCGGGGCTCCCTTGCCCGCCGCCGTCAGCGTGAACGCCCACGACCCGGACACCGCGTGACCGTCGGCCGAGGTCACCCGGTAGTTCACCGTGTAGGCGCTGACCCGAGCGGGACCGCTGCTCACGGTCGCGTCGGTGGCCGGGTCGGAGGCCACCCGGACCGCGTGCGCCCGCGCCACGGGGGTCCCGCTGACCGCCATGGTGGCAATCAGCAGGACCGTTGCGGTGAGTCGCCTCATGCCCGGCGCCTGGCGCTCACCGACGGGGCTGCCGGCGAGGCCGGGGGGCCGCGTGGTTCGCGTGGTGTTCTTCGGGGTCGTGCGGCCCGGCCGTCAGGGTGAGCGCCGGCGCCGGGAACTCCGGCTCGTCACCGGTGGCCAGCGGCGGCTGGTCCCGGCGCACGGTGCTGCCGTCGGCATAGGTCTGGACCGCCGGGAAAGCCACCGTGTCGGTGTTCGGCAGCTGGATCGAGATGGGGAAGAGCTCGAACTGGCCGGTCCCGATGCCCGCGCCGGGTGTCGCGGTGAACGTGACCGAGCGGTAGGCGGCCAGCATCAGATGGCCGGCCACCTGGCCACCGGTCAGCACATCGACTAGAGCACGCCCAGGCGTGCCATCAAGTCGGCGTCGATACCGTCGAGTTGCTCGGCGATGGCGGTATGCGCGGCGCGCCGGCGGGGCCCCGGCATGTTCTCCGCAGCGGCCACCGCGGCCGACAGCGCGGCGAGACGCTCTGTCACCGCCGCCACGAACTGCTTGGTCTCGGCATCTTTGGGCTTCTTGTCGGCCACCAGCCGCAAGGAGTTCTCCGCACCGGCGACGCGCGCCGAGAGCTCGCCGCCCAAGCCGGAGAACTGCCCCAGCTGGCTCAGTGGGACTCCCAGGCGATCGGCGCGGCGTTCGTCGATGACACCGCGGGCGGCGATGGCCGCGCGGTAGGCGACGGGCACTACCACCGGGGCGAGCAGCCGTGAGACGGTCAGCGCCCGGCGGATCCGGGTTGGGGAAAAAAGTTTGCCCTCGCGGGCGGCCTTCAGTTCGGTCTCGGCAACCTTCACCGCGGCCCGATCGGCGTCGCGGGCCGCCTTCAGCTGCGCCCTGATCGCCTTGTTCTCCGTGCGCTCGGCCGCCCTGATCCGCTTGGCCTCGTTCTTGGCCGCCAGCCGGGCCTCGAGTTCGGCGCGCGCCTTGATCGCGCGGGCTTCGGCACGACGTGTCGCGCGGCTTTTACGCTTGGTGAACAGGCCCATCCCTGTTGCCTCCCGAGTAGTCGTCGGCGATCGGCGAGACGGACTCGCGACCGGGTGAGCTAACCCTATCGCCCGGGCCGAGCGGGACGATCACGACCTGCGGATATGCGACAATGAGGGAAAGCTTCCGACCCGGGCGCACCGGTGCGCCGCTGACTCGAGGAACCCCGTGGACCGCTCGTGTATGAGGGCTGCCGCGATGTGCTGGATGATCGCCGCCAGCCTGTTCTACGGCGGTGCGGGCACGCTCGGGACGGCGCCGGCCACCGCCGACAGCGGCCCGGCCGGTGACCACACCCAGGAGAGCCCGAGCAAAGTCGGGCCCGCACCAGGGGCACGACTGCGCCCGTCTCCCGCGGCCGCCACGCCGGCCGTCCCGGGCGACCAGATCCCGGGCGAGGGCGAGGAAGACCCGGGTTGGCCGTGGCCCTGGCCACCCTGCATCCGCCGGACCGACGACGGCGTCGCCAATCTGCCGCGGACGCGCCTCGGCAGGACGGCGCCACCGAAGAGCGCCGTCGGCGGGGGCGGCGGGGGCGGCGGCGGTATCGCCGTGACCATCCCGTCGCCGACCGTGCCTGGACAACCCGGCGAACCCACCCCGGTCCTTGCCGGCGGCGGAAGCCACGAGCCGCCCCCGGCCAGGGAGCCGCCGACGATCGAGATGCCGCCGATCATCGGCGCTCCGCCGGTGCTGGAGGCGCCACTGCGCCCGGTCGGCGCACCGGGCGCAAACGGCCCGGCAGTCGAGACGGGATCGGGTGGGCGCCCGGCCCCGGCCAAGGAACCGGCCACCGTTCGGCAGCGGCCACCGGCCAGCGTCGGAAACGCCACGGAGGCACCCGCTTCGTCTAGGGTGGGCTATCCCGAGTACCTCCGGGAAGCCAAGACCGGTGAGGTCGCCGCCCTGGCCCTTCCTGGAGTCGCCGGCCTGCTCGCCCTGACGGCGCTCGGGGGCGTCGTCGGGTACCGCCAGGCAAGGGCCGGCCACTTTGTGCGGGTCGCCGGGACCGCCCGTTTCCTGCAGTAACGACGTCAGAAACCAGATCGGGAAGGGGATGAGATGTCGGCAAGTCGTCAGGTCACCAAAGCGGTGAACGACGTGCTGGATCTGGCTCCCCGACACGGCGAGGTGTCGTTGATCAAGCTGGTGGCCGCGGTCAGCGAGGACCGGGCCCGCCCCATCGAGATCGCCATGGCCGAACTGCCGCCGGGTGTCACCGGGCAGTGGCGCCAGTACGGCGATCACGACGTCTTCCTGATCCAGCGCGGCCTGCCGACGTGGGACCGCACCCTGGCCCACGAGCTCGGGCACCTGGTGCTCGGGCACTACGGCATCCCGGTCGCCGAGGCCGCCCGGGAGCTCGCCGAGGTCGCCGATGATGGCCTCATCGGTTACATGCTCAACCAGCGCACCGGCTGCATGGGGCCCAGCGGGGAGGACGCCGAGCAGGAGGCCGAGGACTTCGCCGCACTGCTGCTCTACCGGCTCGGCCGGCTGCCGTCAGACCGTTCGTCGATCGTTCAAGTCCGCCTCGGAGAGGCGTTTGGTTGATCGTCTGGGTGATCGCCGGGCTGCTGGGGATGGCCACCGGCCTGCGTATCGGGTGGGCGTTGGTCAACAAGCAATCGGTGGTCAGCACCGCGATGATCGTCGCCCTCGGCAGCCTCGCGGTGGTCGCCGCGCTCAACTGGCCACCGCTGACGCTGCTGCTCGACACCGCCCTGCACTGGCCCAATATCTCGATCGGCCTGAGCCAGGTCGCGCTGATCGGCTGCGCCGCCGGCAGCTGCGTGATGATCACCAGCGCGGCGTCCACCCGCGGCCCCGGCGCCACCCGGTGGATCGCGCTGGTCCAGTACCTCGTCGCCGCGGTGATCGCGGCGATCACGCTGGTGCTGTTCTTCGCCGGCGGTCAGCAGCCGGAGATGGCGCCGCAGGAGTACCTGCGCCGCAACCTCGGGTCGTCCAACACCTCGCTGCCCTGGCTGCTGCCGTTGCTCTACGTGCTGCTCGCACTGACCCTGGTGCTGTGGGTCGGGATGCGTCATTCCAACCGAACCCGCCGGGGCCGTGCCTTGTTCGTGTTCACCACCGGGATCGCGCTCATAGTCGCTGCCAGCTCGTTCTTCCTGATCCGAGCCGCGGGCACCACCCATCTCGTGGGCGTGGGGACGGCGGCCACGCTGCTGGGTGCGGCGATGGTGATCGTGGCCGCCGGGTCGCTGCTACCCGCCGTGGAGGACTGGTTCGGCGGCCGGCGCGAACTGCGGCTCATCGAACCGTTGCTGCAGGAACTGGAGCGGCGCCAACCCGATGTCGGCATCGGGGAACGCCTGCGCGGTCCGCTGATGTTCCGCGTCGCCGAGCGGCTGTCGCTGATCTCCGACGCGCTCTACCTGGAGGCCACCGAGGCCCAGCACGTCCATCCGGGCGTGTTGGGTGGCGCCGAGGTGGAGGATCCCGGCGACGTCGAGCGGCCCGCAGTCAGTCCGGCCGATCAAGCCAGGGTAATCGCTGAGTGGATTCATGCCGGGCGAAGCACCCCGCGGCTGGCGCGGCCCGCCGGACAGGGCACGTTTCCCGGTCGCGGCTGGTTGCGGCAACCGGAAAGCTACTCGGACCGCGAGTGGATTCTGGAGATCGCCCGGCAGTACCTGGCGCTGGAAAAAACGACGTCTGCGACATGGCCCGCAGAACGGGCCTGAAACAGCGGCTCTACGTTGCCGACGCTCCCGGGGCGGGAGCATCGGGCTAAACGTCGAGGTGTTCTCGGCGCCGCAACTCGTCCACCTTCTCGACGACGTCCTGCTGAGCCTCCGGCGACAGTCCGACGGTGCGTGCGGCAATCCGGCGCACACCCTCGTCACGCATGTTGGCGAGCCAGGTCAGCTCCTTGTCGAGCTTCTCGTAGTACTCGTCGTCGGTGAAGTAGGCCGGCTTGATCCGGAAGAAGTTGGCAAGCGCCGTCATGGTCGTCGACGACGGGTTGGTCCGGTTGCCTGAGCGGAGCTGAGACAGGTACGGAGCCGACATCGTGACGCCCTCGGCCTTGAGGGCGGCGATCACTTCGGCGGAGGTATGAGGGCCGCGACCTGGCGGATACACCGTGTCGAACAGGCGATTCAGACGCGCGGCGAACGTCGTGCTCATCTTTTTACCTCCACTTGCATGAAGAGCGATCGTTTCCGTTGGCTTATTTGCTGATCATCGTAGCGACACATGTGCCGACAACCAAGTGCAAACGATCGCAAAATTGACGCCGACGGACATTTTTTGGGGTTCGGCAAACGTCGGAAATGTCCGCCGGAGCCCCCGGGCACCACTGCCAGCGTCGTCACAGGCAAAGAATGCAGTGGTCGGGGCGATGCGGCTCAGCTTCCGCGCCGGACGGGGTGCGGCAGATACCAGCGGTACCGCCGGGCAACCACACCGGAAACCGGCAGATGGTGGGTTTTGCTTTGCTGCGCAGCCCGGCTGGATTGCGGCAACGTCAGTTGCCCGCGCCTGGCTGAACTACCGACCTTCGGGATGACGTGCCGAGGCCGACTCTGCACGGCTCAACACCGCCGGGCGGATACCGCGCGGCATGGCGCGAAGGGCCGCACCGAGACCGAGCACCACGACGACCGACAACGCTGCGATCACCGGCCCGGACAGTTCGGGGAAAACGCCCTCGATAAGCATGTATGCACCGAAGAGCAGGAACAAGGCGGCCGCGACGAGCTGGATGACCCGTTCCGGAAGGTGCTTGCCGGCCACTGCCCCGACGAGGATGGCCAGTGCATCGGCGGCAACCATGCCGAGCGTGGAGCCGATCCACACCCCGACCCAGTCGTTGCCGGCGGCGAGGGTGATCGTGGCGAGCATTGTCTTGTCACCCAACTCGGCCAGGAGGAACGCCGAGCTCACCGCGAAGAACGCCGGTGCGGTCGTACGTTCGGCCCGGGTGGCCTCGTCATCGGAGAGCCGATCGCCCCGCAGCGTCCACAGTCCGAACAGGACGAACGCGACACCTGCGAGGAGGCCGAGCAGGTGGGTGGGCAGAGCTGCGCCGAGGTAGTGGCCGACGGCCACCGAGATCAGATGTACCGCCGTGGTGGCGACGGAGATGCCACCGAGCACCACCCACCAGCGGTAGCGCAGGGCGAAGGTCATCGCCATCAGTTGGGACTTGTCGCCCAACTCCGCGACGAATATGACGGCGAAACTGAGGAACAACGCTGCCAGCACCCAGGACTCCCCGGTTCGGGTTGGCTGCGGTCGGGGGACGTGGGTAGACGCGTCCGGCCAACAACCAACAACGGTTTCATGGCCGAAAGTCTCGCCCACCAGCGCGTGTGCCGGCCGGACAACCGGGCCCGGCGCATTGCCCGGCCAGTATGTCGACTGTCCGATTGGGGGCTACTCCCCTTCGATGACGCCCACTTTACGGCCAGCAGCCCTGCCGGCGCAATGCGTGCAGCCGAAAGGGCAACCGCAGCAACAGTGTTGGGATACCAACCAAAAAAGTTCGAGCGCCCTCAACTTCACGCGGCCAGCAGCAACGCCAGGATTGCGGTGTCCGGGTGACTGATCGGGTCGACACCGACGCGGCTGACCATGCTGGTGATGGTGCCGTCGGACTCCGCTTCCACCCATGCCGCCCGGTGCTCGAGCCCCAGGTGCGGAAGGCCGGGCAGCAGGACGCATCCCGACGCTGCACCGGAGCACTCGGGCAGTGACGGGGTGGTCTCCGACGGGGGATGCAGCATCAGCAGAGCAAGAGGTAGCCTCTCGGCGAAATGCCCTGGCGGCACTGCGGATTCGCCGACCACCGTGCCCTCTGCCAGGACCAGTCCCACCGTTCCCGGCTGCGGTTTCTCCGGCAGCTCCTCGCGGACACCGAAAATGGTTGTCGTCGAGAGCAATCCGGGGAGTGAGGCGACCCGGACGGCGACCATGAGTAGCTGCGCCCATTCCTTGGTCGAGTCGGGCCAACGGCCCGACACGACGAAGCCCTTCAGGGCACCACGAGAATGAAAGGGGGCGACTTCAACCGCTCGCCCGGAACCAGTTTCCATCTCGCCTCCGCGACACTTTGCGTTCTCCGGTGTGCGACACGCCAGCGGGTCGGTCGGATCAGCATGAGCTACACGCGTGCTGGCACACAAGAGGACACGAGTGCTAACGGGCAGCTTTGCGACGAGCGGGCTCAGAACCACACGACGAGCGCGAGAACGCCCAGCAGAATCAGTGCGATCACGCCGGCCCGCCAGTCCGCCATCAGGTAGGACCGGTTACACGTCGACGACGACGCGTACCAGTTGGACGACTGCGACGCCGACCGCGGCCCGAGTGATTGCGACGCCACCAAACCGTCCCGACCTGTGTGTTCAACTACCCCGCCCGTGAAATTAGTCACAGCCGAGATTGCGAGCGCGATCATACCCCGCCGTCAACGGTTAGGGCGCCGAGCGATTTCGCTCGGCCGTGATCAAGTTGTGGATCGCTGCTGCCCGCGACGGTGTGGTTATCCACAGCGTCCATGCACTCGTGGGCCCGCGTAGTGCGTTTAGCGGCGATCGGCCGCCCCCAGGTGCTGTGGATAAACCTGTGGAAACTGTGGATAGCCACTGATTGCTGTACGAGCCAACCGGCTGAAGAGGCACTGCATGCCGCCACTTCACCCCGGTCAGCGATCGCCGAATTTCGTCGTTACCGCCGTACGTTGCCCTGCTCGCTAGGCTGGTCCGGTGATTCAGGTGTGCTCCCAGTGCGGAACGCGGTGGAACGTGCGCGACCGCCAGCGCCTCTGGTGCCCGCGCTGCAACGGCGCTCTGATGGCGCCGGGCACTGCGGCGGATCCGCGCTGGAGTCCGCGCGCCACCACACATCCCCCGACACACCCGCCCACACAGCAGGGCAACACTCCCCGGCTGCCGACGCGATTCCGCTGGATCGCGGTGCGCCCTGGCCCACCTCCGCCGCCCCGGCGTCGTCGTCGTCCGCTCGGGCCGACCCCGCGATACCTGTCGATCCCGCGCTGGGGACTCGTCGACCACGTCGCACCCTCGACAGACGCCGAGGATGCGACGGTCAAGAAGGGCGCTCCGCCGACTGTCATCCGGGCGGCGCTGTTGTCGACGGCGACGATCTTCGGCCTCGCCGCGGTCATCCATGTGGTCCGGTACGTGCTGCTGTTGGTCAATCGGACGTCGCTGCTGCCGCCGCTGGTGGCCGGAGGGGCCTTGTGGCTGGGCGTGCTGTTCAGCCTGGCCGCCATCGTGTCGGTGATGCTGACCGCGGTGATGATGACGTCGTGGCTGAGCGGTCGGCGCTCGGCGGTGTATCACTTCCGTGGACACGACGACCCGCGTCCCACCTGGGCGCTGTGGGTCGGCTGCCTGACGCCGGTCCTCAACCTGGTGTGGGCGCCGGTGTTCCTCATCGAGCTGGCGCACGCCGAGCAGTCACAGGCACGGCTGCGCGGCCCGATCACCACGTGGTGGATCGCGTGGCTGTTCTCCACCGGCATCTCGATCTTCGGCATCGCCACCAGCTTCACCACCGAACCGCAGGGGATCGCCGACAACACGGTAACCGCGATCGTCGCCTACCTGGTGGGCCTGGCCACCGTGCTGCTGCTGTGGCGGGTGTTCGACGGGTTCGTGCGCAAGCCGGTCGAACGGCCGCTGCATCGCTGGGTGATCGTCGCCCCGGACCAGCCGGCCGAAGCCGAATCTTCCGCAGCGGTTGAGTCCGACCAGCGGGAACCGGCAGCATAGGTCTATGACGTCGGCCGGCGCAGGGCACGGCGGGCACCCTTTCGTGGTCGCCCACCGCGGAGCGTCGGCCGACCGCCCGGAGCACACGCTGGGCGCATACGAACTCGCATTGCAGGAGGGCGCCGACGGTGTGGAGTGCGACGTACGGCTGACCCGCGACGGACATCTCGTCTGCGTGCACGATCGGCGTGTCGACCGCACCTCGACCGGCACCGGCCTGGTCAGCGAGATGACGCTGGCCGAGCTCAAGCGGCTGGACTGGGGGGCCTGGCACGGTGGCCGGCGAGCCGACGGGACCGTCGGCGACACCGGCCTGCTGACGCTCGACGACCTGGTGCGCCTGGTGCTCGACTGGAACCGGCCGGTGAAGCTGTTCATCGAGACCAAGCACCCGGTCCGCTACGGCGCGTTGGTGGAGAGCAAGGTGTTGGCCCTGCTGCACCGCTACGGCATCGCCGCACCGGCGTCGGCCGATCTGTCCCGCGCCGTGGTCATGTCGTTCTCCGCCGCCGCGGTGTGGCGAATCCGCCGCGCGGCCCCGCTGCTGCCGACCGTTCTGCTGGGCGAGACCTCCCGGTTTCTCGGCGGCAGCGCCGCCACGACTGTCGGCGCCACCGCCGTCGGCCCCTCGATCGCCACGCTGCGCGAGCACCCCGAACTCGTCGACCGCGCCGCCGCGCAGGGTCGGGCCATGTACTGCTGGACCGTCGACCATTACGAGGACGTGGCCTTCTGCCGCGACCTCGGTGTTGGCTGGATCGCCACCAACCATCCCGGTCGCACCAAGGCGTGGCTGCAGAACGGGCTGGCCGTGCCGGGCGGCGACTGACCGGAGATCAGGGCTGCGAGTCGAGCACCTGCTGCGGGATGGCCGAGTCGGTGCGCAGTGCCTCGAAGAGTTGCTTGGACGCATCGGTGTCCCACACCACCACCGACCCCGAGTCGCTGCTGGTGAACTCGCCGATCGGCACGGTCAGCGTGGTCGTCGACCCGTGCAGTGCCCAGCCCAGCTGGGCCAGATCCCAGACGTGGTCGCCGGTGTCGACGGTCAGCGATGCGACGGCGGCGCGCGGTACCGAGTACCAGCGCCACGGATTCAGCCAGACCGGAGGGCTGCTCGCCCGGTGCAGCACCGCGGCCATGAACTCCCGCTGGTGGACCATCCGGTCGAGGTCGGCGCGCGGTGTCGCGCGGCTGCGGACGTAGCCGAGCGCGTTGCGTCCGCGAAGGGTCTGGCAGCCGGCAGGCATATTGATGCCGGCCAGCGGGTCGTCGATCGGGTCGGCAGGGCAGACGTCGACGCCGCCGAGCGCGTCGACCAGCCCGGCGAAGCCGCCGAAACCGACCTCCACGTAGTGGTCCAGGCGCAGCCCGGTGGCTTCTTCGACGGTCTGGGCGAGCAGGGTCGCGCCGCCCTCGGCGAAGGCCGCGTTGATCTTGTCCCTGCCGTAGCCGGGGATGTCGACGTAGGAGTCGCGGGGGATCGACACCATCGTGGTGGGCGCGCCGGATCCCAGCGCCGGTATGTGGACCACCATGATCGTGTCGGTGCGGCCGTTGCCCAGGTCGCCGCCGGTGGTCAGCTCGGCCTGCTGCTCGGGTGTCAGGTCCGCACGGCTGTCCGAGCCGACCAGTAGCCAGGTGGCGCCGGCGCCCGCCGCCGGCCGGTCGGCGTAGTTGCTGAACACCGGGATCCGCCGCAGGGACGAGTCGATCCACACCGCGGTGCCCACCGCAGCGGTCACCGCCAGCAGCAGCATCACCACGAGGGCGACGAAAATCCTTCGGACCCAACGGATTTTCTTCTTCGGCCGGCCGGGCTTGCACGGCGGAGGCGGACGCCGTGGCGGTGGGCGTGGTGGGGAGCGGAACGCGGGGGCGGGGCAGGACGAGAGGGCGGTGGCGGGGGCCGATAGGCCGGATCGCGCCGGATCACCTGGGAGGGCTCGCTCACCACGTCAATTTACGTGCCCGGCTCACTTCAGCCAGCCAACGTGGCCGGCCAGCAGGACGTAGCCGACGAACGCCACGGTGTCGATCAGCCCGTGGGCGATCACCAGCGGCCACAGTCGGCCGGTGCGGCACCACGCGTAGCCGAAGACCTGGCCCATCACCAGGTTGCCGAGCCCCGCGCCGAACCCCTGATAGAGGTGGTAGAGACCGCGCAGCACGCTGGAGGCCAGGATCGCCCGGTTCTGGCTCAGGCCGAGCTGCCGCAACCGGGTGATCAGGTAGCCTACGACCACGACTTCCTCGGCGAACCCGTTGGCGAACGCAGCCAGGATCAGCATCGGGGTCCGCCACCAGCTGTTGTGCAGCGCCGAGGGTTCCACGTCGGCGTTCATCCCCAGCCAGCGCGCCGCGAGGTAGAACAGCAGGCCCGGAATCCCGATCAGGGCGGCCAGGCCAAGGCCGGCCAGGACGTCGGCGGGCCAGCGCAGCCGGCCGAGGCCGATGCGGGCCGGGGTGATGCCGCCGCGCCACAACAGGTACAGCGCGAGCGCACCCCAGGCGACCAGTTGGGCGACCGTCGCCAGGTTCAGCCCCAGGTTGATCAGGTCGTAGCGGGACAGGTTCTCGTTGAGCCGCACCCGGCGCCCGGACAGCCCGGATAGCACCGCGTCGATCAGTTGCAGGACCGCGATCGCGGCGCTCACCCCGAAGCTGACGGCCAGCATCACGCCGACCTCGATCCGCAGCCCCCGCCGGTGGTGGGTGTCGACCGGCTCGTGGTGGGGCGCGCTCACCCCGTCACGGTAACGGCTGTGGTCGGCGCTCTGGGAGCGACGCGAGGCTTGCCCGCGGCGTGACCGGATAGGGTTGAACCGTGGCCGGTATCGCCTACCTCGGACCCGAGGGGACCTTCACTGAAGCGGCGCTGCTGAAGATGGTCGCCACGGGTGTGATCCCCGGTGGTGGCGACCTGACGCCCCTGCCGATGGACAGCACCCCGGCCGCGCTGGCCGCGGTGCGAGCCGGCTCGGCGGGCTTCGCCTGCGTTCCGATCGAGAATTCGATCGAGGGCAGTGTGCTGCCGACACTGGACAGCCTGGCCGTCGGTGCGCCACTGCAGATCTACGGTGAACTGACCCTCGACGTGGCGTTCAGCATCGTCACCCGTACCGATCCAGACGCGCAGCCGATACGCACGGTGGCTGCGTTTCCGGTGGCCGCCGCTCAGGTCCGCAGATGGCTGGCCGAGAACCTGCCGGAGGTCGAGATCGTGCCGGCCAACTCCAACGCCGCCGCCGCCCAGGACGTCGCGGCGGGCCGCGCCGACGCCGGTGTGAGCACGGCGCTCGCCGCGCAACGATACGGCCTGGCGAGCCTTGCCGACGGAGTCGTCGACGAACCCAACGCCCGGACCCGCTTCGTCCTGGTCGGCCCGCCGGGACCCCCGCCGGCACGCACCGGCGCCGACCGCACTTCGGTGGTGCTGAGCATCGACAACGCCCCCGGCGCGCTGGTGTCGGCGATGAGCGAATTCGGCATCCGCGACATCGACCTGACGCGCATCGAATCCCGGCCCACCCGAACCGAATTGGGCACCTACATCTTCTTCCTGGACTGTGTGGGCCATATCGACGACAACGCGGTGGCCGAGGCGCTCAAGGCGCTGCACCGGCGTTGTGCCGACGTGCGATACCTCGGGTCCTGGCCGACGGGATCGGCCACCGGTGCGGTACCACCTCAGCTCGACGAGGCGGACCGGTGGCTGGAACGACTGCGACGCGGGGACGCACCGTGAGCGGACGGCTGATCCTGGTTCGTCACGGCCAGTCCCACGGCAACGTCGAACGCCGTCTGGACACCCGCCCGCCGGGTGCGGACCTGACCGACCTGGGCCGCGACCAGGCCCGCGCGTTCGCCCGGGAGCGCGACCGTCCGCCTGGACTGCTGATCCACTCGGTCGCCCGCCGCGCGGCCCAGACCGCCGCCGAGATCGGTTCCGAACTACGCGTGGCGACGGCGGAGTTCGAGGGCATTCACGAGGTTCAGGCCGGTGAGCTGGAGAACCGCGACGACGACGACGCGATCGCCGAGTTCAATACGGTCTACCAACGCTGGCACCAGGGCGAACTCGAGGTCGCGATGCCAGGTGGGGAGAACGGCCGCGACGTGCTCGACCGGTATCTGCCGGTGATCACCGACCTGCGTCTGCGCTACCTGGATGACCACGGGTGGACCGAGGACATCGTCGTCGTCAGCCACGGCGCCGCCATCCGGCTGGCCGCGGCGATCCTGGCCGGGGTGGAGAGCAGCTTCGTGCTCGACCACCACCTGGCCAACGCCGAATCGGTGGTGCTGGCACCGATCACCGACGGGCGGTGGAGTTGCCTGCAATGGGGAGCGATGAAGCCGCCGTTCTACCCCGAACCGGATGTGCACCCGGTCGAGGACGCGTTGGAGTCCGTCGATCCGATGGGCTGACGCCGGTTCAGACCGCCAGCCGCTCCTCGGTTTGCTGGGCACAGTCGCAGCCGACCGCGTCGCAATCGATCACCAGGGAGTGCAAAATTAGCTCTGGGTTGTCACAGTCAGGCTCTGTGCACTCCGGCCGGTGCCCGTGATGTTGAATCAGTGTGCCGTGGCAATGCGCCACCCCGGCGACGCAGTTGCGGCAGTTCATCCCCACGGTTTGTTCATAACACCGCACTCCGACAAAGCGCTGTTGCCGCGCTGAGAGGTCAGCCGCATTTTTCGCCGGAGGCGAAAGCGGGATGCAATTGCTGGTGAGGTGAGTTAAGTTTATTTGCCCTTCGGGGGTGGGCTGGTTAACTGTCGGGCCCAGCCAGTGATCACCTGTCACCCGGCATCGGAAGAAAGGACTGACCATGACGTCAAGTCGTCTGACTCGTCAGATTGCGCTTTTTGCCGGGGGGCTCGCGATCATCGGTATGGGCTCGCTGACCGCCTGCGGCAAGTCGAAGGAGAAGGCTCCGGAGACTACCTCGCCCACCAGCACGAGTGCTCCCGCGCCGTCGCCGACCGAAAAGGCTGTGTCGCCTAGTGGCCCCAACTCCTTCACGCCCACGGTCAAGGCTCCGCCGGCACCGACCGCGGTGCCCGGCCACCACTGAGCCGTTCGGACTGCGACCGTCCGCAGCACCCGCTGACCGACAGTGATCAGGACACATCGTTCCCGAACGCTGTCGGTGGTGGGGCTGCTGACTGTGCTGGCCGTGGCCGCACTGGTCGCTGATGTACGTCGTTCCTCGGCTCCGGCCGAGTCCGGCGTGATCAGCGGCCCTTACGCGGCTCTGCTGGCAAGTTCCACCGATCTCGGCCCGGCCCGCACCGACCACGTCCAGCTGACCGCCGCCCTGCGCGGTGCGTCGCGCCCCGACCTGCTGATGGGCTGGGCGCAGCAGCAGGGGTTGTCGGTGCGCTGGCGCCCCGGTGACACCTGGGCAATCCTCGAAGGTGCACCCGCCGCTATCGCCGGCGCCTTAGACGTCGAAGTGCACGACTACCGCGGTAAACGCGGCCAGGTCTTCTACGCCTCTCCGCAACAGCCGGCCGTGCCGGTGGGGTTGCAGGTCGAGGTTTCCGGGCTCGGCCGGATTCTCGGCTACACGCCGCATCGCGAGTCCAAGCCGCCGATGCCGCCGCTCGAAGTCCCCGACCAAGGCCTGACACCCGGTGGCCTACTTCGCACCTACAACGCAACTCCGTTGCGGGACAAGGGATTCAGCGGCAAGGGGCAGACCGTCGTCGTGTTCGCGTTCGACGGCTTCGACCAGGCCGATCTGGACATGTTCTCGACCACGTTCAACCTGCCCAAGTTCACCCCGGACGTCGTCGGCGGTCAGCCGGAGTCGCGGCGCGGCGAGGCGACGATGGACCTCGAGGCCATTCACGCGATCGCGCCGGACGCCAAGAAGGTTCTGGTGAACGCCCGCAACACCGTTGAGGGCGACGGGTCCTACGAGAAGATCGCCACGATGATGGAAGACACCGCACGCCGGTATCCGGGCGCGGTGTGGAACTTCTCCATCGGGTGGGGCTGCGACAAGCTGATCACCGCCGCCGACCTCGAGCCGGTACGTGCCGCACTGACCCAGGCGCACAAGAAGGGCACCACGGCGTTCGACGCCAGCGGGGACCTGGCCGGCCTGGAATGCAAAGACGGGCAGGAATGGTCGGCGCCGCCGAGCACCGATGACGTCGGCCTGGATGCGGTGGCGTCCATGCCGGAGATGACCGACGTCGGCGGCACAACGTTGTCCACCGATGCCAAGGGTGGGTGGCTTGCCGAACAGTCGTGGTACGACCTGCCGCTGTCGCAGGGCACCGGCGGGGGAGTCTCGGCGTTGTTCGAGCGCCCGAAATGGCAGCGGAACCTCAGCGTCACCACCGGCGCCGGTCAGCGACTGACGCCCGACATCGCCGCGGTCGCCGATCCGTTCACCGGGGTCAAGATCGTCTTCAACCAGCAGGTCATCGTCGGCGGCGGCACGTCGCTGTCGGCGCCGGTCTGGGCCGGGCTGACCGCGTTGATGAACCAGTTCCTGCTCGATCGCGGCGGCCACCGCATCGGCGACCTCAATCCGCTGCTGTACCACATCGCCGAAGGCGCACCGTTGCCCGCGTTTCGTGACGTGACCCTGGGCGGCAACGCCGTCGCGATCGCCGGACCCGGATATGACCTGGTGACCGGGCTCGGCACACCCGATGTCGACAATCTGGCCCAGAATATTCTGGTGACCCAGAAGGTGATCGGGTGAGTACCGAAGCCGCCCCCGACGGTGTGGCCCGGGTCGTATGCCCGGTCTGTGAGGTCGACGTCCCCGCCGGAGCCTTCTGCGGCCTGTGCGGCGGGCACCTGACATCCAAGCCGAGCCGCGGACCGCACTGGCTGCGTCAGGACACCTTCGGTGCGGCACCAAACGAGAGCGTCCTGGTGCCCTCGATCGCCAGTTCGCTGTTTCCGCACCTGCCGAACCGCTCCCGCACACCGTTCCGGATCGGACTGGTACTGGTGCTCGCCGGACTGGTCGGGTTCGCGTTCCTCAGACTGCCCGCGGCGCTGATCACCGTTGCCGCACTGGGGCTTCCGCTCCTGTTCCTGCTCTACCTGTCCGAATCCGACGTCTTCCGCGACGTTTCCGTGGCGGCACTGGCCGTCGCTGGCATCCTGGGCGCGGGTTTCGGCGTCGGCTGGGTGTTGCTCACCGGCGAGATGGTCGCGCGCGCCTACGGCGTGCCGATCGCCGCCGGCCTTGCCATCCACCACCTGGTCAGGGAAGGCGTGATCATCCCGGCGGGCGGCATGATCCTCACGCTGGTGCCGACGCTGCTGGTGCGACTGTCCCAGCCGAAGTCGCGAGAGTCGTTGGACGGCTTCGTGATCGGCGCGCTGGCCGCACTGACCTTCAGCGCGGGGGCGACTCTGACGCGGCTGGCCCCGCAGTTCGCCACCGGCCTGCTGGCCCACAGCCGCCCCGTCGGGGGACTACTGGTCGAGGCCGGCATCTGCGGCGCGACCATCCCGCTGACCGCCGCGGTGGCAGGCGGCCTGGTCGGTGTCGCTTTGTGGTTCAAGGGTCAGGACGGCAATCCGCACGAACATCCGGGGTGGACGCGCGCCCAGCTCTGGCTGCTGGCGGTCCTGGTGGTCCTGATCTACGTCGGGGTTGCGGTGACCGACATCGTGGGGATGCCGCAGATGCAGATGCTGGCGATCCACGTCGTGATGACGGCGGTGGTGCTGGTGCTGCTGCGCATCGCGTTGCAGACGGCGCTGTTGCACGAGGCGCGCGACCCAATCCAGGAGGACGAACCCCTGCTGTGCGTGCACTGCGAGCACGTCGTCCCTGATATGGCGTTCTGCCCGGCCTGTGGTGTCGCGGCCCGGGCCTCGTCGCGGTCGTCGCGGAAGGACCGGCGCGACTCACGGCCCGTGCGCCAGGTCGCCGCGGAGGGTTCGTGACCGACGAGCAACCGGCGCACACCGGCTCCGAGCAGTACACCGATTATGCGGTTCCCCCCGGGACCTACGTCGCCCCGGAGATCAAGCACGCGGGCCTGCGCCGCACGCTCGGGCTGTGGACGGCCGGAATCGTCGTGGTGGCTGCCGCGCTGGTCGGGGTGTCGCTGATGGTGACCAAGAAGGCGCCGCGGTTCATGTGCCCGCCGGAGTGCGGGCGCCCGCCCACCGGTACACCCGTCGCCGCGCTGCCGAGGTACACCGCGCCCGACGGATCGTTCTCGGTGTCCTACCCGTCGCCCGAGGCCGCCTATGAGGTGTCCAAGGACGGCCGCGGGATCACGGCGAAGTTCACCGCGGGTGACACCGGTGTCCTGCAACTGTTCTCCGAGCCCGCCCGCGGCCGGCAACCCCGCGACATCGCCTCGGACCTGCTTGAGAGGAAGTTCCCCGACGCCAAGATCGCCTACGAGATCCCCAATGCGATGGTGGGCTATCAGCCGGGCTACGGCGAGGTCGCCGACAGCTGGCCGCAGGGCACGGCCAATAGTTACATCCGGATCCGCACCGTGTTGTTGGTGGCGGTCAAGAACGACCTGGCCCTGGTTGCCGGTGCGGTGGGGCCCTATCACGCGTTCGGTCCCGACTTCGGACCCGGACTGCCGTCGGGGGTCAACCTGCAGCTCGCCCAGGACATGGGCAAGTACGTCAACAGCTTCAGCTGGAAGGGCGACCCGCCGCGCTGATGGAGGCTGAAAAGTCTTCAGCCCCAACCTAGTTCGTGTAGCCGGTCATCGTCGATGCCGAAGTGGTGGGCAATCTCGTGGATCACGGTGATCGCCACCTCCTCGACCACGTTGGCCTCGGTGTCGCAGATCTCCAGCAAGCTTTCGCGGTAGATCGTGATGGTGTCGGGCAGCGCGCCGGCGTACATGGAGTCCCGCTCGGTCAGCGCGATACCTTCGTACAGACCCAGCAGCTCGGGATCGTCGGGGTGGCGGTCCTCGACCAGCACCACCACGTTGTCGATGGCCGCGGCCAGTTCGGGCGGGATGAGGTCCAGCGCATCGGAGACCAGTTCCTCGAACCGCTGCGGGGTCATCGATACGGGCACTAAGCCGCCGGCGGGATCACGGGTTCGACCGGCCCGGGCGGCGGGCCGGCCGGTGGTGGCGGCGGCGGTGCCTCACCACCCTCCATCGGCGGGGCCTGATTGTCCGGTGCCGGCCCAGGTAACACGGGTGCCGGTTCCGGTGCCGGCCCAGGTAATACGGGTGCCGGTTCCGGTGCCGGTGCGGGCGCGGGCGCCTGCGACTGGCTGGTCGGTGCGGTCGACTGCTGCGGCAGATGCTGAGTGGGTTGTTGTTGCTGCCGCTGCTGGCTGCCGGTGTACTGCGAGTTGTCCGTTGTCGACGGCGAGTAGGTGGTGGACGGGGCGTCGGGCACCAGCGGGATGGGCGGCATGTTCAACCGCTCCTCGGGAATGTCCGGCGGCGCCACCGGCGGTATGCCGTTGATCAGCAGCGGGCCCTTGGCCGGGTTGATCAGCGTCGCCCAGCCACCGTTGCCCGGGGTGGCCCCGATGCTGCAGGACACCTGGTGGCTGCCGGCATTCCAACTGGGCAGCGAGATCGTGCTGTAGATCAGGGTCAGCGTGGTGGTGCGCAGCCGAAGCGGAGCCAGGTAGGCGTTGGTCATCCGGGTGCAAGCGTCCTTGATGAACGCGTCCTGGTCGGCGTCGGCAGGCAGGGCTCCGGGGAACTTCTCGGCCAGGTTCACCGACCCGGTGACCTCCATGGCGTGCGGAGCGCCGCAGTCCACCGGCGCGTCGTTGGGCTGGTTGGTCGACGGGTCGATGCCCAGGCAGGTGCCCGCCGGCCACACCTTCGACTGGTCGAGATCGGCAACCTTGCCCTTGAACGCGATCTGCTGGTTGTCGGTGCCCGGCAGTTGCAGGCCGCACAGCATCCGTCGCTCGCCGGACTGTTTCCAGGCCTTGTCGCCCGACCACAGCATGCTGATGGTGAACCGGCTGTTCGGGTCGTACTTGTCGCCGAGGTAGCGCTCCACCGCAGGCTGGCACTGCTCGAGGCTGATCTGCTGGATGCGTGCGGCCGACGGCGGTGCGGCATCGGGGCCGTACTCGGTACCGGGGTACGTCCGCATGTCGACGGACTCGGCGACCTCGAAGCGGTGGTCGTCCTTGCAGTCGACGATCGCGGCCGCGTCAGGAGTCTTGTCCGGCCAGGCCAGGCAGGAGCCGGCCTTGGCGTTGGCGAAAGCGGCGTTGCCCTTCGAGTCGATGCCGGACAGCGGGTCGGCGCCGGGGTATCCGGTGAGCCGGTTGTTCAAGCCGATGGGCAGAGCGGTGACGACGCCGGCGATCAGCAGGCCGCCGAGCGCGGTCAGTAGCAGCGCACGCCGGGTCGACGTGGCCTGCAAGGTGCCGAGGAACGTGCGCCGCGGCGGCACCGGTGTGGCCTGCGCGGACGCCGCTTGCTGGCGCTCAGGTAGCTGCAACATCGCGTCCATTGTGTCAGGCGCGCCGAGGGCTGTGACAAGTGATGCAGTTGTAATGTTATGGGGTTGTGCTGTGCGGTCGGTACCGCGCGAGCCGGAGGGGCCGACAGAGTGCTCCGGGGGCGAAAGTAGGGTTCAGGTCGTGATCGACCTGAAAGTGCTGCGCGACGACCCGGATGCGGTGCGCCGGTCCCAGTTCAGTCGCGGCGAGGACCCGGCCCTCGTCGACGCACTGCTGGATGCCGACACCGCCCGCCGGGCCGCGATCTCGACCGCCGATTCGCTGCGGGCCGAGCAGAAGGCCGCGAGCAAGAAGGTCGGCTCGGCATCACCCGACGAGCGCCCCGCCCTGCTGGAGCGGGCCAAAGAGCTTGCCGCTGCGGTGAAGACGGCTGAAGCGGACCAGGCCCAGGCCGAGGACGCATTCACCGCCGTGCACATGGCGATCCCCAACGTCGTCATCGACGGCGTCCCGGCAGGTGGTGAAGACGACTTCGTCGTGCTCGATGTGGTTGGTGAGCCGCCGGTGATCCACGACCCGAAGGACCACCTCGAACTCGGCGAGCGCCTGGGCCTGATCGACATGGAGCGCGGCGCCAAGGTGTCGGGGTCGCGGTTCTACTTCCTCACCGGCCGCGGTGCCCTGCTGCAGCTGGGACTGCTACAGCTGGCGGTGAAGGTCGCCGTCGACAACGGGTTCACCCTGATGATCCCACCGGTTCTGGTGCGTCCCGAAGTTATGAACGGCACCGGCTTTCTCGGCGCGCACGCCGACGAGATCTACCGCATCGAGGCCGACGACCTGTACCTGGTAGGCACGTCGGAGGTGCCGCTCGCCGGGTACCACGCCGACGAGATCCTGGATCTGTCGAACGGTCCGCTGCGCTACGCCGGCTGGTCGTCGTGCTTCCGGCGCGAGGCGGGCAGCTACGGAAAGGACACCCGCGGCATCATCCGGGTGCACCAGTTCGACAAGGTGGAGGGCTTCGTCTACTGCCGCCCGGAGGAGGCCGAGGCCGAACATCAGCGGCTGCTGGGCTGGCAGCGCCAGATGCTCGAACTCATCGACGTGCCCTACCGCGTGATCGACGTCGCCGCAGGCGATCTCGGCTCCTCGGCTGCACGCAAATTCGATTGCGAGGCCTGGGTTCCCACCCAGCAGACCTACCGCGAGCTGACCTCGACGTCGAACTGCACGACGTTCCAGGCTCGCCGGCTGGCCACCCGCTACCGCGACGAGAACGGCAAGCCGCAGATCGCCGCCACCCTCAACGGGACACTGGGCACCACCCGGTGGCTGGTGGCGATCCTGGAAAACCATCAGCAACCCGACGGCAGCGTGCAGGTGCCCGCCGCCCTGGTGCCCTATGTGGGGACGGAGGTCCTTCAACCGTGATCAAACTCGACCTCGACGAACTGCGCGGCTGGTTCGGTTTCGGTGTGGCGGGCAACTTCGCCGGTCATCTCGACCAGGCCGGGGAGGCGGTCGACTTCGCGACCGTTGAGGCCAAGGAGGGTGCTCCGAAGGGCATCTTCCCTTGGTACGCACCGGGTTACGACAGTTTCCTGGGCGAGTTCCCGCTGTCGCACGACGCGCTGATGGTGCCGAAGACGACCGAAGCCGACGGTCCGCCGAACCTGCAGATCGAGCCCGAGGTGGGGCTTGCCTGCGAGGTGGTGTGGGAGGGCGACACCGTCGTGACACTGCGGCCGTTCGCGCTCGGCGCGTTCAACGACTGCTCGATCCGCCGGCCCAACGCACCCAAAATCAGCTACAAGAAGAACTGGGGGCCGGCCTCGAAAGGTGTTGCCCACGAGTTCTTCGACGTCAGCGACCTCACGCCGGACGGCCCCACCGCGACGCTGCGACTGCTGTGCGCCCTGCGCACCGCCGACGGGGTTCGCCACGAATACGGCGTGGACAGCCCGCTGCTGGGCTACTCGTACTACGGCGAGGTGTTGCTGGACTGGATCGTCGAACGACTGGCCAACCAAAAGGGTTCGCCGGAAACGCCTTTGGAGGATGTCGGCGCGCTGATGGCGGCCTGTGGCCGGCCGAAGAACGTGCTGATCGGCATCGGGGCGACCCGCTACACCAAGCTCGGCGAGACGACCTATCTCAAGACCGGCGACGAGGCGATCGTGCGGGTCTACGACACCGAGAGCGACGCGGCCTCCGAACTGCGCCAACTGGTCCGGGAACCTTAACCCTTTCGCCCAAACCGACACACGGGCGCGGCTAGCCGCCGAGCACCTCGTCGAGCATCGCGAGGAACTCCTTCGGTTCCTCTGGGGTGAACGCCGGTGCGGGATAGGTTCCGGGCACGTCGAGGGTGACCAGTGTGCCCTTCAGTGGCCGACGCACGTCGAGCGGTAGCCAGCGGCGCAGATCCGAACTGCCCCAGAGTCGGAACCGCTGCATCAACATCCCGAGCGGCTCGGCCTTGTAGCCGCGGATCGCGCGAAGCGGGATGATCTTCGAGGTGCCCGACGGAAAGTGGTAGCGCCGCAACGTCAGTGCCTCGCGGTCCAGTTGAACCAGTCCGTCGTCGTAGTACTGACGCGGCGGGCCGGTCACTTTCGTGAACACCGAATCTCGTGACCCTTCGTGGTCAGGCATCGTCCGTTCTCCAGATTCCACTGCCAGCCGTGCAGGTTGCAGGTCAGTGTCGAGCCCTCGACCACACCGAATTTCGACAGGTCGGCCTTCAAATGCGGGCAGCGGCGCTGGATCTCCCACCCGTCCAACGTGATGTCGGTGGTGTCGTCGTGGGTCTCGGCGAACCAGCCGTCGGCATAGGCGATGCGCTCGTCGGTCAGGCACTTGAAGAACGTGTACAGGTACTCGTTGTACCCGCCGATCCGCCAGGCCCGGAACCGGGTGGACAGGAAGATGGTGTTGACCCAGTCTGGTTCGTTGTCTCGCAGCACGGTCCGCACCAACTCCGGAGCGATCTCGAAGCCGTAGCGGAACTTCTCGTCCGCAATAGGCTCGCGCACAGCACGTTTCGGGAAGTCCAACACCACGGCCTCCGGGCCGAGGCGCAATTCCACCGGATAACCGATGCCGTCGCAGATCTGGTCGCTCTGCAGCATGATCGGCTCGAACAGCGCACGCAGCGGTTCCAGCAGTGGTTCGCCGGTGGCCGGCGCCCGACTGGCCTTCTCGGCGGCGAGCACCGGGGCCATCCGCTCGGCGTAGGCGGCGATGTAGTCGGCCTTGCCGGTGGTGAAGATCGCCTCCACCTCGTCGGTGGCGATCGGGTGGGTGAGCGAATTCAGTTGCGGGCCGGTGAAATCGGCGACGGAGCCGGGGATCATCAGCAGTCCGCCCTCATGCCCGTGTTGACGCATCTGGTCCAGGAACACCATCTCGTCGGGGAAGATGTTGGACGGGTCGCCGTGATCGTCGTTGAGGTCACGCAACTCCGGGTCCAGGAAGCACGGCGGTCCGGCCGACGGAATCACCCACGTCGCACCGGTGTCGGCGATGTACTGGCGGCAGCGGTCCATCCCGCGCTGGCGCTTCTGGCTGCCGAACGCAGCCTTGGCACGTTCGGGCATGTCGTAGACCATCGGGTACCAGATCGCGCCGGAGTACTGCAGCATGTGCACGTCGATGTGGCCGAACTGCTCGGCCAGCGTGTCGACGGCCAGCGGACGAGAGTCGTTCATGTTGAAGACGGTGGTGGTGCCGTCGGAGACCACCAGGCCGGAGTCGCCGATCGGCCCGTCGGCCGGCGCCCGCAACGCGATGATCATCACGTCGAGCTCACCCTTGGGCCCGCTGATCCGGTGCTTGACGCCGTCGCTGGTCTCGTAGAACGTGTGGAAGCCGAGTTTCTCGAACTCGCGCTTGAGGTCGGGAACCGGGAAGTCGGGCAGCAGCACGACGGCGTCCTTGTTGACGTGCTCGGCCAGCAGCTTGGGGTCGAAGTGGTCCTTGTGCAGATGCGAGACGTAGAGGTAGTCGCAGTCACCGAGTGCGTCCCAGTCCAGGCCGCTGTTGTCCGGGAAGACGAACCACGAGCCGAAGTACGCCGGGTGAAGCCACGGATCGCACAGGATGCTTCCCGCCCGGGTGTCGATCCGAAAGCCGGCGTGACCGATGCATGTGACCTGCACGAATTCCCTCTCCAGTGGTCGTGGCACCCGACACGAGCTTAGCCGCCCGACCGCACGAGGCTAGGCTGGCCGCTGTGGAACCGGTATACGGGACTGTCATCCAACTCGCTCGCCTGGTTTGGCGTGCGCAGGGTCTGAAGTTGACCGTCACCGGTGTCGAGAACCTGCCCGTGACCGGCGGCGCCGTGGTGGCGATCAACCACACCAGTTATTTCGACTTCACCTTCGCCGGCCTGCCAGCGTACCTGCAGGGCCGGGGCCGCAGGGTGCGGTTCATGGCCAAGCAGGAGGTCTTCGGCCACAAGGTCACCGGTCCGATCATGCGCAGCCTGCGCCACATCCCCGTCGACCGGGCCAGCGGCGCGGCGTCGTTCGACGCGGCCTGCCTGGCACTGAAGGCCGGGGAGCTGGTGGGTGTCTATCCCGAGGCGACGATCAGCCGCAGCTTCGAACTCAAGGAGTTCAAGTCCGGCGCAGCGCGGATGGCGATTGCCGCCGACGTACCGATCGTCCCGCACATCGTGTGGGGCGCTCAGCGGATCTGGACCAAGGGACACCCGCGCAAGATATGGCGGCCCAAGGTGCCGATCTCCATCGCGGTCGGTGAGCCGATCGCGCCGACTCTGCCGCCCACCGAGCTGACCGCACTGCTGCGCTCGCGTATGCAGCACCTGCTCGAGCAGGTCCAGGACCGCTATGGCCCGTATCCCGCGGGCGAATTCTGGGTGCCCCACCGCCTGGGCGGCAGCGCTCCGACGTTGGCCGAGGCCGCGCAACTCGAGGCGGCCGAGGCTGCCGAGAAGGCCGCTCGCCGCGCTCAGCGAGACGGGCCCGCAGGACCGGGGTAGCAGCCATGGAACCCGTCTTCCGCACTCTGGAGATCGCCTCCTCGATCGCGGTCCGGGCGGCCGGGACCAAGATCACCTATGAAGGCTTGGAGAACATCCCGTCGCGCGGCGGCGCCGTCGTCGCGATCAACCACACCAGCTACGTCGACTTCATGCCGGCTGCGCTCGGCACTCGTCTGCGTAAACGCCGCATTCGCTTCATGATCAAGGCGGAGATGCAGAACGTGCGCATCGTCAATTTCCTGATCTCGCGTACCGGCACCATTCCGGTGGACCGCCGCGCCGGCGCGGGCGCCTACGCCGACGCGGTCCGCGAGCTGAAGGTCGGCGAGCTGGTGGGGGTGTACCCGGAGGCGACGATCAGCCGGGCGTTCGTATTGAAGGACTTCAAGAGCGGGGCGGCGCGGATGGCACTGGAGGCGCAGGTGCCCATCATCCCCTGCATCGTGTGGGGCGCACACCGGGTGTGGACCAAGGATCATCCGAAGAAGGTGGGCCGCAACAAGATTCCCTTCACCGTTCGGTACGGCGAACCGTTGCCACCGGCTGGGACGCCGGCGGAGCTGGACGCCCGGCTCAGGGAGCGGATGTCGGTCATCCTGCATGAGGTGCAGCTGGTCTACCCGCATCCGGCCGGGGCGTGGTGGGTGCCGGAGAGCCTGGGGGGTGGCGCGCCGACGTTGGAGCAGGCCAGGAAGCTCGACGTAGCCGAGCTGGCCGAGCGGGCCCGCCGAGCTGCGGAGCGCCACTGATGCTGCCCGCGCTGATCGCCACCGACGTCGACGGAACGCTGCTCGACGAAGACGAGCGCGTCACTGCTCGCACCCGCAACGTCGTCCGCGCCGCGGTCGCCGCCGGCACACATTTCGTGCTCGCGACCGGGCGGCCGCCGCGCTGGATCCCGCCGGTGGTCGAGGCGCTCGGTTTCGCGCCGATGGCGGTGTGCGCCAACGGCGCGGTGATCTACGACGCCGAGCGCGACCGTATCGTCTCGGCGCGCACGCTGTCCGTCGACGTGCTCGGTGAGCTCGCCGAGATCGCGACGAGGGTGATCCCCGGTGTCGGCCTGGCGGTGGAGCGGGTGGGACGCAGCGCGCACGACTCAGCCACACCGCAATTCGTGAGTTCCCCAGGCTACGAGCACGCTTGGCTGAACCCGGACAACACCGAGGTCTCGATGGAGGACCTGCTCAGTGCACCGGCAGTCAAGCTGCTGATCCGCAAGGTTGGCGCGCGCAGTTCGGACATGGCCGAGGTTCTCGCCAAACACATTGGGGTGGAAGGCGATATCACCTACTCGACCAACAACGGGCTCATCGAGGTCAACCCGATCGGCACGAGCAAGGCCACCGGGGTCGAGGAGATCGCCCGCCCGCTGGAGATCACCGCCGAAGACGTGGTGGCGTTCGGCGACATGCCGAACGACGTGCCGATGCTGCGGTGGGCCGGGCATGGCGTGGCGATGGGCAACGCCCATCCCGAGGCGATGGCGGCAGCCAACGAGGTGACCGCGCCGAATACCGACGACGGCCTGGCGCGGGTGCTCGAACGCTGGTGGCTCTAGCTCGGGCGAGCAGGCGCTAGCTGGCCGGCTCGAGCACCGGGTTCTCGACGCGGCTGAAGCGTTCCAGTTGCACCGGAGGACCGTCGGCCGGCGGCGGTGGCAGCACCAGCGTCAACCCGTCGACCACGCGCAACACGTTGCGGGTCTGCCGGTCGAAGTTCAGGGTGCCGTGCTGGAAGTTCTGCACGATCCACTCGGGTTCCTGAATCTCGCCACTGGTCGGCAGGCCCAGCGCACCGCGCTCGTAGCCCAGCGACGCCCAAGCCTCGTAGATCGCACCGGTCAGCGGCTGCGCCTCGGTGGACGGCGACCAGTAGACGGCGCCGCGTTCGAACGTCGCGTACCGGGCGTCGCCTTCGCCCGCGGCCTCCGGCGTGGTCGGCGCCCCGAGTGAACCGTCCTTGCCGCCCAAGGCTTCCCAACGGGCGAAGATCGCTCCGCCGCGAAGCGAATCGACGATGTCGGGCGGACGGTTGAAGCGCGCGGCAATGTCGCGAATGGCGGGTAGCGCCGCATAACCGGCGTTGCCCGGGCACTCGGTGTCGCCCACGTCGCGGTGGGCGAAGATCTCCGGAAGCGTGGGTGTCGCCCCGGCCGGGTAGACCGTGTAGCTGCCGCCAGCGGAAGCTAATTGCACTGTGCCCAATGGATTGACGTGATCCAGACCCATCCGCCACCCGAGCAGCCGGCCGACGGTGCGGATCTGGATATCGGTCGGCGGAACCGTCTCGAAGTCACCGATCATCGACACACCCCACACGCCGCGGTTGAACCCGCCGGTGTGAGACCCCAGGACGTCCTTGGTGATTCCGCCTGCGCGGCCCTCGAACACCTGGCCGTACTTGTCGACCAGCGCGTTGTAGGCGATGTCGCACCAGCCCAGTGTCCGGGTGTGGTAGGCGTAGATCGAGCGCACGATCGCCGCGGAGTCCTCCGGCGCGTAGTCGTTGCTTCCCGCGGTGTGATGCACCACGGCTGCCCGAATTCCGTTGCCGTACAACGGTCCACCGCAACGCATGCGGTCGTCGGCACCCCATTGGGCACGGCTGATGATGTTAGGCGGCTGCCCCGGGCCGAGCGCGGCGGTCGGCGGTGTCCACTGGGAGTCGACGGGCGCTTTCGGCGGCGTGATCAGGACGGCCGAGATGTTCTGGGAGAACGGCTGTTCGACGTTGGCCGGAACGTAGCCGAGTTCCTTGCCCGCGTCGACTCCGGTTTCGGGTGGCGCGGTGGTGACCGGGGCGCCCTCGGGCCGGGTGACGACGATCTGCACGGTGGTGGTGGTGCCGACAAATACTGGGTCGGTGCCCCGCGGGCCGCCATGCTGGCTGTCGTCGGCGTTGGACTCCACGGCGTCGGCGTCGTACCAGGGCCCCCACGATCCGTCCGGCCGTTTGGCCCGGACCCGCGCCGTCGTGCCGGTCAGGTCGGAGCCGGTCAGCGCCACCATCGAGAACGGGGTGGACTGGCTGATCTCCCGGACCGTTTCTCCTCCGCCCAGACCGGTCAGCGGTTGCTGGTTCAGCAGTGTGTCAGCCGCGCCGGGCCCGTCCTTGTGGTGCGATCCGGGCATGCCGGTGACCGCCCACGGCAGGATGACGACGGTCGCCGCGATCGCGGTGAACAGGATCGTCGGTGTGGGTCGGCGTGACGGCACAAGGCGATGTTACGTATGCGCCGACTGATGCAGGCGTTGCGACACGGACCAGTGTGAAGAAAGTGATAATTGAGTCTGCAACGGCACCGCAGGGGCCTCTCCGGGTGTCTGACCAAACGGTCGGCCCCACCCTGCGGTGCCGTTCCGATGCAGGCTTTAGCCCGCCGGGGCAGCCGCGGGAGCTGCGGCTGCCGCCGACGAGGCGCCTTGAATCGCTTGGGTGATCGACGGCACGACCATGCCCTTGAGCAGGTCGATGGCCTGTCCGACGCCGAGCTGGTTGGCGGCGCTGCTCAGATCACTGATGATCCCGCCGGAGCTGGTCGGCGCTGAAGGCACGGCGAGCGAAGGGTCACCCAGGATCGGATAGGTGCCGGCAACCGGTCCTAGCGGGGCACCGATCGGCTGCTCGCCGGGGATCCCAAGGCCCGTGGCCGACGGCGTTGTCAGCCCCGGCGTCGTGCCCAGCTGGGGGCTGGTCAGGGCCGGGTTGGTCAGCGACGGGTCGGTGAGCGAGGCCGCCCCCGGGGGCACCGAGGCGCTCGGCGTGGTGAGACCGGGCGTGGTCAGGCTCGGCGTGGTCAGACCCGGCGTGGTGAGGCTCGGCGTGGTCAGACCGGGCGTGGTGAGGCTCGGCGTGGTCAGACCGGGGGTGGTCAGGCCCGGGGTGGTGAGTGTCGGGCCGGCCTGCACGGGCTGGGCACCTGCCGGGCTGAGGCCCGTCGGTAGCGGCGGCAGGTTGATCCCGAACTGCGACAGGCCCTGCTGCAACGCAGCCATCAGCTCATTCGGCAGGTCGGTGACCACGGCGGCTTGGACGAAATCGCGGTGCTCGGGCGTCTTCTGGTTGGAAGTCAGCTCGATCGCACCAACAGCTGCAAACGGACTTGCGACGGCCAGGGCGGCGACTGCGCTCATGGCTGTCGAGAGCTTGCGTCGACGACGGTTCGGCACGGAAGTCTCCTCAATCTGGACTACATCGTTCATGTCTGAACTTCTCCGTAAGCCCCGAAATACGGCCGTGCGCCGACGCCGAAGCCAACGTGTTCGATGGTACAGCTGTGACTAGTGCGGCTAGAGTGACGATGCGGAATCGTGAGCTAATTGCGACCTTGATTCGTTAGTGGCCGCAGCGACTTCCGAGTGCCGCCCCGCTTTGCGATGCGGGTCACACACCCGCGGTCGGATACCCTAGGCGCCGATGACCTCTCCAGATTCTGTGGTCGACTCAGGTCCCTTCGACCTCTTCGTCGTCGGTAGTGGCTTCTTCGGCCTGACCATCGCCGAACGGGTGGCCACGCAGCTCGGCAAGCGCGTTCTCGTCGTGGAGCGACGTGGGCACATCGGCGGCAACGCCTACTCCGAACCGGAGCCGCAGACCGGGATCGAAATCCACAAGTACGGCGCCCACCTGTTCCACACCTCCAACGCGCGGGTGTGGGACTACGTCCGCCAGTTCACCGACTTCACCGGCTACCAGCACCGCGTGTTCGCGCTGCACGGTGGCCAGGCCTACCCGTTGCCGATGGGCCTTGGGCTGGTGTCGCAGTTCTTCGGCAAGTACTTCACCCCCGATGCGGCGCGCCGGCTTATCGCCGAGCAGGCCGCCGAGATCGAGACCGTCGACGCGCAGAATCTCGAGGAGAAGGCCATCTCGCTGATCGGCCGTCCGCTCTACGAGGCCTTCATCAAGAACTACACCGCCAAGCAATGGCAGACCGATCCCAAGGAACTGCCCGCGGCCAACATCACCCGGCTGCCGGTGCGCTACACGTTCAACAACCGCTACTTCAACGACACCTACGAGGGCCTGCCGGCCGACGGCTACACCGCGTGGTGCGAGAACATGGCGGCCGACGACCGCATCGAGGTGCGGTGCGACACCGACTGGTTCGACGTGCGCGAGCGGCTGCGCGCCGAAAGCCCCGAAGCGCCCGTCGTGTACACCGGGCCGCTGGACCGCTACTTCGGCTACGCCGATGGCCGGCTGGGTTGGCGCACACTCGATTTCGAGGTCGAGGTGCTGCCCATCGGCGATTTCCAGGGCACACCCGTCATGAACTACAGCGACCTCGACGTGCCCTACACCCGCATCCACGAGTTCCGGCACTTCCATCCGGAGCGCGACTATCCCACCGACAAGACCGTGATCATGCGGGAGTACTCCCGCTTCGCCGATGACGACGACGAACCGTACTACCCGATCAACACCGAGACAGACCGCGCGCTGCTGGCCGCCTACCGAGCCCGGGCCAAGGCCGAGACCGCCTCGGCGAAAGTCCTCTTTGGTGGCAGGCTCGGTACGTACCAGTACCTGGACATGCACATGGCCATCGCCAGCGCGCTGAGCATGTACGACAACATCCTGGCGCCCCACCTGCGCGACGGCACGGCGCTGACGGTCGACGAAAGCAGCACAGCATGAGCGACATCCCGTCCGGGCCCATCGCGGCCGGCGAATCCAAAGCGGTGAGCCTGCTCGCCCGCGTGATCCTGCCGCGCCCGGGTGAGCCCCTCGACGTCCGCAAGCTCTACATCGAGGAATCGGAGACCAACGCCCGCCGGGCCCACGCACCCACCCGCACCGCCCTGGAGATCGGCTCGGAGTCCGAGGTCTCCTTCGCGACGTACTTCAACGCCTTCCCCGCCAGCTACTGGCGTCGCTGGTCGACGCTGGAGTCGGTGGTGCTGCGCGTCGAGCTCACCGGAACGGCGCGGGTGGACGTCTACCGGTCCAAGGCCACCGGCGCCCGGATCACCGTCGGCGGAACCGAGGTGTCCGGGGAGCACGCCGCCGCAGAGTTCGAGATCGGGCTGGACCCGTTCGAGGACGGCGGCTGGACCTGGTTCGACATCACCACCGACACCAAGGTCGTCCTGCACCAGGCGGCCTGGTACGCGCCGGTGCCGGCACCCGGCCGGGCCGACATCGCCGTCGGCATCCCGACCTTCAACCGCCCGGCCGACTGCATCAACGCGCTGAAGGCTTTGACATCCGACCCGCTGGTCGACGAGGTCATCGGCGCGGTCATCGTCGCCGACCAGGGCGCGAACAAGGCGGCCGCTCATCCGGATTTCCCGGCCGCGGCCGCGCTGCTCGGAGACCGGCTCGCGGTCCACAACCAGCCCAACCTCGGTGGCTCGGGCGGCTACAGCCGCGTCATGTACGAGGCGCTGAAGCACACCGACTGCGAACAGATCCTGTTCATGGACGACGACATCCGCATCGAACCGGACTCGATACTGCGGGCGTTGGCGCTCAACCGTTTTGCCAAGGCACCGACCCTGGTCGGTGGGCAGATGCTCAACCTTCAGGAGCCGTCGCACCTGCACGTCATGGGCGAGGTCGTGGACCGGTCGAATTTCATGTGGACCAATGCGCCCTACACCGAGTACGACCACAACTTCGCCAAGTACCCACTGGCCGACGACGGCGCGCGCAGCCTGGCGCTGCACCGCCGTATCGACGTCGACTACAACGGCTGGTGGATGTGCATGATCCCGCGACGGGTGGCTGAGGAGTTGGGCCAGCCACTGCCGTTGTTCATCAAGTGGGACGACGCCGACTACGGTCTGCGCGCCGGCGAGCACGGCTACGGCACAGTCACCATGCCCGGCACCGCGATCTGGCACATGGCCTGGAGCGACAAGGATGACGCCATCGACTGGCAGGCCTATTTCCACCTGCGGAACCGGCTGGTGGTCTCGGCGCTGCACTGGGACGCCCCGATCGGTGGACTGCTGGCCAGCTCCCTCAAGGCGACGTTCAAACACCTTCTGTGCCTTGAGTATTCGACCGTCGCGATCCAGAACCGGGCGATTGCGGACTTCCTGGCCGGCCCCGAGCACATCTTCTCCATCCTGGAGTCGGCCCTGCCTGAGGTTCGCAAGATGCGTGAGCTGTACCCCGATGCGGTGGTCCTGCCCGGCGCCACCTCGCTACCCAAGCCCAGTGGCCGCACCAAGGTTCACAAGCCGCCGGTGTCGTTGCCCGCCATCGGTTTTCGTCTCGCCCGTGGCGTGATCCACCAGCTGCGCAAGGAGAAACCCGACCATCATGAACGCCCACAGCTCAACGTCCCCACCCAGGACGCCCGGTGGTTCCTGCTGTGCAAGGTCGACGGTGTCACCGTGACCACCGCGGACGGCCGGGGCGTGGTGTTCCGTCAGCGCGACCGGGCCAAGATGTTTGCCCTTCTGCGCGACTCGATGCGCCAGCACATCCGGTTGGCACGCAAGTACAACCGGATGCGCAAGGTCTACCGCACGGCTCTGCCGGTGCTGTCCAGCAAGGAGAAGTGGGAGACCGTGCTGCTCGACAAACCCTCGGTTCATGCCTGAGGCAACCGACGTTCCCCAACCGGTGGCACCGCCGCCGACCGGCGAGGTCGCCGCGCTGGTGGCCGTTCAGTTTAGGCTGGCCACCCCGCAGTTGGTGGCCGTCGCCCGCGCGATGTCCCACTTCGGCGAACATGCCCAGGGCTGGGTGGCGTTGTCGGCGCTGGGTGCGCTGGCCGCTCCGAAGCGGCGCCGCGACTGGCTGCTGGTCGGTATCGGAGCGGTGGCCGCGCACGCGGCCGCCATCGCGATCAAGCTGGTGGTCCGGCGCAAGCGGCCCCACCACCCGGCGATCGCGGTCAATGTGGGGACCCCCAGCGCGTTGAGTTTCCCCTCCGCGCACGCCACGTCCACAACTGCCGCGGCTATGCTGCTGTGCCGGGTCACCCGCTCACCGCTACCTCTGGTACTGGTACCCGCGATGGCCCTGTCGCGGCTGGTGCTCGGTGTGCATTACCCGACCGACGTGCTCGCCGGGACCGCTGTCGGCGCTGCGGTCGCGCGGACGGCCGCCCACCTCGCCTCACCGCAGAAGGAGACGCCGAAGTGAGTGCGACATGAGTGGGGAAGCCGCGCCGGTGACCGGACCGCCGAGCAACCTGGCCAGCGGAATCGTCAAGGCGATCAGGCCACGGCAGTGGTCCAAGAACATCCTCGTGCTGGCCGCGCCGCTGGCCGCCCTCGGTGGCAACGTCACCTACGACTACCGCGACGTGCTGTACAAGGTGTCGATCGCCTTCGTGGCGTTCTGCCTGGCGGCGTCGTCGATCTACCTGGTCAACGACGCCCGCGACGTGGAGGCCGACCGGGCCCATCCGACCAAGCGGTTCCGGCCGATTGCCGCCGGCGTACTGCCGGTCGGCCTGGCTTATGGCATCGCTGTCGCGTTCGCTGGGACCTCGCTGGCCATCTCCTGGTGGCTGACACCGCAGCTGGCTTTGGTGATCGGGATCTACATCGCCATCCAGCTCGCCTACTGTTTCGGCCTCAAACACCAAGCGGTACTGGACATCTGCATCGTCTCGTCGGGCTTCCTGATCCGCGCGATCGCCGGCGGTGTGGCCGCCGACATCCCGCTGTCGCGGTGGTTCCTGCTGGTGATGGCGTTCGGCTCGCTGTTCATGGCGGCCGGCAAGCGCTACGCCGAACTGCAGCTCGCCGAGCGCACCGGCGCCAAGATCCGCAAGTCGCTGGAGAGCTACACCAGCACCTACCTGCGCTTCGTGTGGACCCTGTCGGCCACCTCGGTGGTGCTCTGTTACGGGCTGTGGGCCTTCGAGCGCGATGGTGACCATGGGTCGTGGTTCGTCATCTCGATGATCCCGTTCACCATCGCGATCCTGCGCTACGCGGTCGACGTCGACGGTGGACTGGCCGGCGAGCCCGAGGAGATCGCGCTGCGCGACCGGGTGCTGCAGTTGTTGGCACTGGCCTGGATCGGAACCATCATTGCTGCCGTCGCCTTCGGCTAGCCCGATACTCGCCTCCCCGGGCTCGTCCGAAAACGCCGCGCCCGCAACGCTGGCCCGGATCAGCCTGTGGGTCAGCGTGGTCGTGGTCGCCGCCCTGTTCGGGTGGGCAGCCTGGCAGCGACGGTGGATCGCCGACGACGGACTGATCGTGCTGCGCACGGTGCGCAACCTGCTCGCCGGCAACGGCCCGGTGTTCAACGCGGGCGAGCGGGTGGAGTCCAACACCTCGACGTTGTGGACCTACCTGGTCTACCTCGGCGGCCTCGCCGGCGGACCGGTGCGCCTGGAGTACGTGGCCCTTGCGCTGGCGCTGAGCCTGTCGGTCGCCGGTGTGGTGCTGGTGATGCTCGGCGCCGCCCGGCTCTACGTGCCGAGCCTGCGGGGCCGTCGGGCGCTGTTGCTGCCCGCCGGTGTGCTGGTCTACATCGCCATCCCACCCGCCCGCGACTTCGCCACCTCCGGACTGGAGAACGGTCTGGTGATCGCCTGGATCGGGTTGCTGTGGTGGATGATGGTCTGCTGGTCACAGCACCTGCGGGGGCGGCCCAACGAGGCCTGGTTCCTCGCCGCGCTGGCCGTGGTCGCCGGACTGAGTGTGCTGGTTCGTCCCGAACTTGCGCTGATCGGTGGCCTGGCGCTGGTGATGATGCTGATCGCCGCGCGTGGCTTGCAGCGGCGGGTCCTCATCGTGGTCGCCGGCGGTCTGCTGCCGGTGGGCTACCAGATCTTCCGGATGGGTTACTACGGCCTGCTGGTTCCGCAGACCGCGCTGGCCAAGGACGCCTCGGGCGACAAGTGGGGCCAGGGCCTGATCTATCTGGCCAACTTCAACAAGCCCTACGCGCTGTGGATCCCGGCTCTGCTTCTCATCGCGCTGGGTGCGGTCCTTGTCGCCGGGCGCAGCAGACCGGGGTGGATCCACGGCTCCGAAGCCCCCAGCAACAACGGGCTGGTCCAACGGGTGCAGAGCCCGGCTGCGGTCGTGATCTTCATGCTCGTCAGCGGTCTGGTGCAAGGCCTCTACTGGATCCGCCAGGGCGGCGATTTCATGCATGGCCGGGTGTTGCTGACGCCGGTGTTCTGCCTGCTGGCCCCGGTCGCGGTCATTCCTGTGGTGACGCCTGACGGGACCAGGCTCTCCCGCGAGAAGGGGAGTCTGCTCTCCGGTGCGGCCGTTGCGGTGTGGCTGGCGCTGGTGGGGTGGTCGCTGTGGGCGGCGAACTCGCCGGGCATGGGCGCCGACGCCACCCGCGTCACCTACTCCGGCATCGTCGACGAACGGCGCTTCTACTCACAGGCCACCGGGCACGCACATCCGCTGACCGCCGCGGACTATCTGGACTACCCGCGGATGCGCGCGGTGATCGTGGCCATCAACAACACCCCCGACGGCGCCCTGCTGCTGCCGTCGGGCAACTACGACGTGTGGGATGTCGTCCCGGCCGTCCCGCCCCCACCGCCGCCGCCCGGCGTCTCGATGGACAGCTGGCGTCGCCAAATAGCCCAGCACACAGTCTTTTTCACCAACCTCGGCATGGTCGGGATGAACGTCGGGTTGAACACCCGGGTGATCGACCAGATCGGCCTGGCAAATCCGCTCGCGGCACACACCGCGCGCCTGGAGGACGGCCGCATCGGGCACGACAAGAACCTGTTCCCGGACTGGGCGGTCGCCGAGGGGCCGTGGCTCAAGGAGCACCCGTATGTCCCGCCGTATCTGGCCGAGGGGTGGATCAAGGAGGCCGGTGTCGCGCTGAAATGCCCCGAGACCGACCGCATGCTCGAGTCGATCCGGAGCCCGCTGGGCATCCGCCGGTTCCTGTCGAACGCGCTGCACTCGCTGGAATTCACCCGCTTTCGCATCGATCGGGTGCCCCAGTACGAACTGCTGCGCTGCGGTCTCGATGAGCCTCCGTTGGATGGCACCCCGTACACTGGCTTACCGGCCACGGGACCCTAGCCGTCGGGGGAGCGTTAGCTAGGTGGGTTCCTGCCGGTAACGCTGCGGTCAGGTCGCGGCGATACAAGGTGAGGTGCGAGAGCGCCTGGCGCGACCAATGTCGGCTGATGGCGGCGCACGCATGCCGCGGAACGGACGAGTAGAGCAACCGATGGTTTGGGCATCCAGTAGCACAGGCGTGCGCGCCTTCTGTCACCGACTGGCCGTCGCGGTCGCCGCGGTCCTGTCGATGACAACGGTCGCCGCGATGACCGGCGGGACGCCGAAGGCGGCAGCGTTCTCCCGCGACGGTCTGCCGGTGGAGTACCTCGACGTCTATTCGGCGGCGATGGGTCGCAACATCCGCGTGCAGTTCCAGGACGGAGCCGCGGGGGCGGCGACATCGGGCGACGGAGCCGCGGGGGCGGCGACATCGGGCGACGGAGCCGCGGGGGCGGCGACATCGGGCGACGGAGCCGCGGGGGCGGCGACATCGGGCGACGGAGCCGCGGGGGCGCAGGCACCGCCTGCCGCACCGACCAAGGCCGTCTACCTCCTCGACGGACTGCGGGCCCAGGACGACTACAGCGGCTGGGACATCAACACCCCGGCTTTCGAGTGGTTCTACCGCACCGGCGTCTCGGTTGTGATGCCCGTCGGCGGGCAGTCCAGCTTCTACAGCGACTGGTACTCGCCGTCGAGCCTCAACAAGCAGCCCTATACCTATAAATGGGAGACATTCCTCACCAATGAGCTGCCGCAGTGGCTGGCTGCGCACAAGAAGGTCTCGACCACCGGCAACGGTGTGGTCGGGACGTCGATGTCCGGCGGCGCCGCGCTGATCCTGTCGGCGTATCACCCACAGCAGTTCATTTACGCCGCCTCACTGTCGGGCTTCCTCAATCCGTCGGCGTTGCTGATGCAACAGGCCATCCGGGTGGCCATGCTCGACGCGGGCGGATACAACGTCGACAACATGTGGGGCGCCCCCTGGGACCCGGCGTGGAAGCGTAACGATCCGGTGCGGCAGGCGGCGACCATCGCCCGCAACGGCACCCGGCTGTGGATCTACTGCGCGCCGGGCGGGCAGACCGATCTGGACCAGAATGCCGACCCGAGTCAGTCCTTCTCGGCTAACAGCCTCGAGTCGATGGCGATCAATAGCAACAAGGACTTCCAGGCCGCCTACGCGCAAGCCGGCGGCCGCAACGCGACCTTCAACTTTCCGCCGTCCGGCAACCATTCGTGGCCGTACTGGGGGGCCCAGTTGACGGCACTGAAACCCGACCTCATCGCCACGATCAACCGGTAAAAAGGCGGTCACGAGGAGATCTCTGAAGAGGAACGATCACATCACATGTGGTTGACTACCAGGGCACCTGCTGCGCGGATCGCGTGCGGTGCGGCTCACACAAAAAGGATGGGAACAGTTGCATGAAGTTCGGTGAGAAGTTGCGCGGCGGATGGCTACGCCGGCTGACGGTCGCCACCGCGGCTGCCGCCGTGCTGCCCGGCCTGATCGGCGTCGTCGGCGGCTCCGCAACGGCCGGAGCGTTCTCCAAGCCGGGCCTTCCGGTGGAGTACCTGGACGTGCCGTCCGCCGGTATGGGACGCAACATCCGGATCCAGTTCCAAAGTGGTGGGCCCGACTCGCCGGCCGTCTACCTGCTCGACGGTCTGCGCGCGCAGGACGACTTCAACGGCTGGGACATCAACACCCCGGCGTTCGAGTGGTACTACGGCTCGGGCCTGTCGGTGATCATGCCCGTCGGCGGCCAGTCCAGCTTCTACAGCGACTGGTACAGCCCGGCATGCGGTAAGGCCGGCTGCCAGACCTACAAGTGGGAAACCTTCCTGACCCAGGAGCTGCCCGCCTGGCTGGCGGCCAACCGTCAGGTCAAGCCGACCGGCAGCGCTGCCGTCGGCCTGTCGATGGCGGGCTCGGCCTCGCTGACCTTGGCGATCTGGCATCCCGAGCAGTTCCCGTACGCCGCCTCGCTGTCGGGCTTCCTGAACCTCTCCGAGGGCTGGTGGCCGATGCTGGTCAACATCTCCATGGGTGACGCCGGTGGCTTCAAGGCCGACGACATGTGGGGCAAGACCGGCGACCCGGGCAACGCCTGGAAGCGAAACGACCCGATGGTCAACATCCCGAAGCTGATCGACAACAACACCCGCATCTGGATCTACTGCGGTGCCGGCAGGCCGTCCGACCTGGATGCCGGCACCAGCGCGGGCAACCTGTTCAACGCGAAGTTCCTCGAAGGGTTCACGCTGCGCACGAACAAGACGTTCCGCGACACCTATCTGGCCGATGGTGGCACCAACGGAGTGTTCAACTTCCCGGCCAACGGCACTCACAGCTGGGGCTACTGGGGACAGCAGTTGCAGCAGATGAAGCCGGACATCCAGCGGGTTCTCGGGGCCACCCCGACCGCTTGATCGTCCACGATCGACGACCGACCAACGGCGACGACCTTCGGGTCGTCGCCGTTGGCGTCTGGCGAAGCGGGACCACGCTCTTAAGCGGTGTGATTCACTACGGTGCGGGCGGGCAGAGTTGCGAAACATCGCGGGACAGCGACGTGAGGTGGAAATGAGAGGTCTGTCGAAGCTGTTTCGGGCGGTGGGCGCCGCCGTCCTGACCCTGGGTCTGTGGGGAGCGGCTGCTCCGAGCGCGACCGCCGCCGACATCGAGTACCTGATGGTGCCGTCGCCCGCGATGGGCCGCGACATCCCGGTGGCCTTCATGGCCGGTGGCCCGCATGCCGTGGTGCTGCTGGACGCCTTCAACGCCGGCGAAGGTGTCAGCAACTGGGTGACCGCGGGCAACGCGATGAACACCCTGGCCGGAAAGGGCATCTCCGTGGTGGCCCCGGCGAGTGGTGCCTTCACCCTCTACACCAACTGGGAGCAGGACGGCACCCGGCAGTGGGAGACCTTCCTGTCCGACGAGCTGCCGACCTGGCTGGCCGCCAACAAGGGCCTCGCGCCCAGCGGCCATGCGATCGTCGGCGCCTCGCAGGGCGGTACCGGCGCGCTGATGGAGGCGACCTTCCACCCCGACCGCTACCGCTACGGCGGTTCGATGTCAGGCTTCCTGACCCCGTCGAACACCTTCCTCAACGGAGCCATCACCGCAGGCATGAACGAGTTCGGCGGGGTGAACACCCAGGCCATGTGGGGCGCCGCCCAGCTGGGCCGGTGGAAGTGGCATGACCCCGACGTGCATGCGCGGCTGCTCGTCGACAACAACACCCGGCTGTGGATCTTCAGCCCGCAGACCCTGACGTGCAGTGACGTCCCGGCCATGATCGGCTACTGCGACCAGGCCCAGGGCAGCAACCGCACGTTCTACGCGCACTACCGGTCGCTGGGCGGCAGGAATGCGCACTTCGCCTTCCCGACCGGCGGCGAGCATGACTGGGGCAACTGGTCCGCTCAGCTCGGTGCGATGGCGAACGACATTGCGGCGGCCATCAAATAGGTCACGACTGGTGGTGAACTGTTAGCCATCCGCAATCAGTCGGAGCTCCGGAGTACCGCGCATGAGCCGGTACCGTGGAGGCGTGCAGCGCTCGGATACCCGTTCCGTCGGCAAAGCTGCCGGAGACGCGATGCCGCTCTGCGGCGTGCCCCGGCACGCATTGCTGACGGCCGGCCTCCTGGCGCCGACGGCGTGGCTGCTGATCGGCTGCGGCTCCGGCGAGGATCTGGTGACCACGGCGACCGCCCCGGCCGAGCAGGCCGCGGGCACCGTCCACGGGGCGGGTATACCGCTGTTGCCGGACAGCGAGAACCAGTCCGCCAAGCTCGACGTGACACCGCCGCAGCAGGCTTTCCTCGACGCCCTGTCAGCTGCCGGGGTACACCCGTCGAGCGAACTGCAGGCGTTGTCCATCGGCTCGTCGGTCTGCCAGGCCCGCGCCGCGGGCCAGAGCGACCAGGCGGTGTGGGAGTACATCGCGCCCATGGTGCGCAGCGATGTCGCCGATACCAACAGTTCGCCGCCACCTCGAACGGCGTCCGACGTGCAGTTGAACGCGGCGACTGCGGATTACATCGTCATCGCGACTCAGCGGCTCTGCTAGCAGGAAGACAATCGCTCTCAAATGGCTCGAAACAACCGGACTAACGCCCGGCGCAGACGCCATCGCATCCTCGGCCTGATCGCCGCGGGCGCGATGGCCGTCGCCGTAGCCCTGATCGTCGCCATCATCGTGATCGTCGTGCGCCGGCCGGAGCCGCCGCCGACCGCGGTGCCGCCCACTGCCCTCCCACCGACCAGCCAGCCCGGACCCGGGCAGAAGAAGCCCCGACCGGAGTTCCAGGACGCCAGCTGCCCGGACGTCGACATGATCGCGATTCCGGGCACCTGGGAGTCCTCGCCCACCGACGACCCGCTGAATCCCACGCAGTTCCCCATCGCGCTGCTGCGCAACGTCACCGGGCCGCTCAGCGACCAGCTCGGGACCGACCGCCTCGAGGTCTACACCGTCCCGTACACCGCGCAGTTCCACAATCCGCTGGCCGCGGACAAGCAGATGTCCTACAACGACAGTCGCGCCGAGGGCGTCCGCGCCACGGTCAAGGCGATGACCGAGATGAACGACCGCTGCCCGCTGACCAGCTACGTGCTGATCGGCTTCTCGCAGGGTGCGGTGATCGCCGGTGACCTTGCCAGCGACATCGGCAACGGGCGTGGTCCGGTCGACGAGGACCTGGTGCTCGGGGTGACCCTGATCGCCGACGGCCGCCGCCAGGACGGCGTCGGGCAGGACATCGGCCCCAACCCGCCCGGCCAGGGCGCCGAGATCACCCTTCACGAGGTTCCGACGCTGTCGGCGCTGGGTCTGACGATGACCGGCGAGCGCCCCGGCGGGTTCGGTGCGCTGAACAACCGCACCAACCAGATCTGCGCGCCTGGCGACCTGATCTGCGCGGCGCCGGATCAGGCATTCAACATCACGAACTTGCCCAGCACCCTCGACGTGCTGGCCGGCGGTGCCGGGCAGCCGGTGCACGCGATGTACAACACGCCGCAGTTCTGGAACCTCGACGGCCAAACCGCCACGTCATGGACCCTGAATTGGGCGCGTGACGTCATCGAGACCGCCCCGCACCCCAAACACGGATGACGCGGGCACGGCACGGCGATCCGATTTGGTCGCGCCCGCTACTGCGCCTAACATTAAGAACAAAATAAGAGCTGCGGCGTCGATCGCAGGGCGACCGGTGGCGCGATGGCATGCGCGGCCGCCGCGGAGCCGGACACGAATGTGTTCTGACAGGAGAGTGGTATGCCGTTCCATAACCCGTTCATCAAGAACGGACGGATCACCTTCCCTGAGGGCGCCAGTGTGGTCAAGCACGTCGAGCGCTGGGCCAAGGTCCGCGGTGACAAGCTCGCCTACCGCTTCCTGGATTTCTCCACCGAACGCGACGGACTGGTGCGCGAGCTGCACTGGGCGGACTTCAGCGTCCGCAACCGCGCTGTGGCCGCCCGGCTGCAGCAGGTGACCCAGCCCGGCGACCGGGTCGCCATCTTGTGCCCGCAGAACCTCGAGTACCTGGTCGCCATGTTCGGCACCATGTACTCCGGCCGTATCGCGGTGCCGCTGTTCGACCCGGCGGAGCCAGGCCACGTCGGCCGCCTGCACGCGGTCCTCGACGACTGCACACCGTCGGCGATCCTGACCACCACCGAGGCCGCCGAAGGGGTACGCAAGTTCTTCCGCACCCGACCAGCCAAAGAGCGCCCGCGCGTCATCGCCGTCGATGCCGTTCCCGACGAGGTCGGTGCCACCTGGGAGCACTACGACGAGGTCGACGAGAACACCATCGCCTACCTGCAGTACACCTCGGGCTCCACCCGGATCCCGACCGGCGTGCAGATCACCCACCTGAACCTGGCCACCAACATCGTGCAGGTCATCGAGGCCCTCGAGGGTGAGGAGGGCGACCGGGGCGTGTCCTGGTTGCCGTTCTTCCACGACATGGGTCTGATCACCGCGCTGCTCTCCCCGATGATCGGCCACTACTTCACGTTCATGACCCCGGCCGCGTTCGTCCGCCGTCCCGGTCGCTGGATCCGCGAGCTGGCCCGCAAGCCCGGCGACACCGGCGGCACCATCTCGGTGGCCCCGAACTTCGCGTTCGACCACGCCGCCGCCCGCGGTGTTCCCAAGGACGGCGAGGAGCCGATTGACCTGTCCAACGTCAAGGCCATCCTCAACGGCAGCGAGCCGATCTCGGCGGCCACGGTGCGGCGGTTCAACGAGGCCTTCGGCCCGTTCGGCTTTCAGCCCAAGGCCATCAAGCCGTCCTACGGCCTGGCCGAGGCCACGCTGTTCGTGTCGACCACCCCATCGGCCGAGGAGCCCACGATCATCGCGGTTGACCGCGATCAGCTGAACGCCGGCAAGTTCGTCCAGGTTCCGGACGACTCCCCGACGGCGGTGGCCCAGGCGGGCGCGGGCAAGATCGGCGTCGACGAATGGGCGGTGATCGTCGACAACGACGCCGCCACCGAGCTCCCGGACGGCCAGATCGGCGAGATCTGGATCAGCGGCCAGAACATGGGCACCGGCTACTGGAACAAGCCGGAGGAGACCATCGCGACGTTCCAGAACATCCTCAAGTCACGGACCACCCCGTCGCACGCCGAAGGTGCGGCCGATGACGCGACGTGGGTGCGCACCGGCGACCTCGGGGCCTACCACGACGGTGAGCTCTACATCACCGGCCGCACCAAGGACCTCGTCATCATCGACGGCCGCAACCACTACCCGCAGGACCTCGAGTACTCCGCCCAGGAGGCGACCAAGGCGGTGCGCACCGGATTCGTCGCTGCGTTCTCGGTGCCGGCCAACCGGCTGCCCGACGAGGTGTTCGAAAACGCCCACGCCGGGCTCAAGCGCGACCCCGACGACACCTCCGAGCAGTTGGTGATCGTCGCCGAGCGCGCCCCCGGCTCGCACAAGCTGGACCTGGGGCCGATCGCCGACGACATCCGTGCGGCCATCGCCGTGCGCCACGGTGTCACCGTGCGTGACGTGCTGCTGACCCCGGCCGGCGCGATCCCCCGCACCTCCAGCGGCAAGATCGGCCGGCGGGCCTGCCGCTCGGCCTACCTGGACGGCAGCCTGCGCAGCGGGAAGGTGGCCAACGCCTTCCCGGACGAGACGGAATGACGACCGAAAGAAGTTCCTAGATGGGCGAAGGGGCGTTCGGCACGAGCCCGTGGCGCAGCGCTCCCTCGCACGAGGTGAGGCCTCATGTCTGAATCACACACGCCCGACACGTCCGACGCACCAGACGATTTCACGATCGCACCCGAAAAGGAGCTGACGCCCGCCCGCACCGACATGACTGTGCAGGAGATGCGGGACTGGTTGCGCAACTGGGTGGCCAACGCCACCGGGCAGGCACCCGACGCGATCGACGAGTCCACCGCGATGGTGGAGCTCGGCCTGTCCTCCCGTGACGCCGTCGCGATGGCCAGTGACATCGAGGACCTCACCGGCGTCACGCTCACCGCCACGGTGGCGTTCCGGCACCCGACCATCGAGTCGCTGGCGACGGTGATCATCGAGGGCGAGCCGGAAGCCGAAGGCTATGACGAGTCCGAGGACTGGTCGCGGAACACGACCGCGGCCGAGGAAGGGCGCCTGAACATCGCCGTCGTCGGTCTGGCCACCCGCTTCCCCGGCGACATGAACACCCCCGACGAGATGTGGCAGGCGCTGCTGGAGGGTCGCGACGCGATCACCGACCTGCCTGAGGACCGCTGGTCGGAGTTCATGGACGAGCCCCGGCTGGCCGAGCGGATCGCCGAGGCGCGCACCCGCGGTGGCTACATCAAGGACCTCAAGGGCTTCGACGCCGAGTTCTTCGCACTGTCGAAGATGGAGGCCGACAACATGGATCCGCAGCAACGGATGGCCCTCGAACTCACCTGGGAGGCGCTGGAGAACGCGCGCATCCCGGCGTCGAGCCTGCGCGGCGAGAGCGTCGGGGTCTACATCGGCAGCTCCACCAACGACTACAGCTATCTGGCGATGATGGATCCGCGGACCGCGCATCCCTACGCCATCACCGGCACGGCGAGCTCGATCATCCCCAACCGGGTGTCCTACTTCTACGACTTCCGCGGCCCGTCGGTGGCCGTCGACACCGCCTGCTCGAGCTCGCTGGTCGCCGTGCACCACGGCGTGAAGGCGCTGCGAGCCGGTGAGGCCGACGTCGTCATCGCCGGTGGGGTCAACGCCTTGGTGACCCCCGCGGTCACGCTGGGCTTCGACGAGGTCGGTGGCGTGCTGGCCGCCGACGGACGGATCAAGTCGTTCTCCGCCGACGCCGACGGCTACGCCCGCTCCGAGGGCGGCGGCATGCTGGTGCTCAAGCGGCTCGAGGACGCCCGCCGCGACGGCGACGAGATCCTGGCGGTGATCGCCGGCGGCGCGGTCAACCACGACGGGAGGTCCAACGGTCTGCTGGCCCCGAACCCCGACGCCCAGGCCGACGTGCTGCGCAAGGCCTATCACGACGCCGGTATCAACCCGCGCACCGTCGACTACATCGAGGCGCACGGCACCGGAACCATTCTCGGCGACCCGATCGAAGCCGACGCGCTCGGCCGCGTGGTCGGTAGGGGACGGCCCGCCGATCAGCCCGCGCTGCTCGGTGCGGTCAAGTCCAACGTGGGTCACCTGGAGTCGGCGGCCGGCGCGGCGAGCCTGGCCAAGGTCGCGTTGTCGTTGAGCCGCAACAAGATTCCGCCGTCGATCAACTACGCCGGACCCAACCCCTACATCGACTTCGACGGCGTGCGGCTGAAGGTGGCCGACACCGCGACCGACTGGCCCCGCTACAGCGGTCACGCGATCGCCGGTGTGTCGGGCTTCGGCTTCGGTGGCGCCAACGCACACCTGGTGTTGCGCGAGGTGCTTCCATCAGATCTCGTTGAGCCCGAGGAAGATTCGGTACCTATCGCCGACGATTCGGCCAAGTCCGATGCCGAGGCGGTGTACGTCGGCGGGGTTCGGATGGACGAGTACGGCGAGTTCGTCGACGAGGACGAGGCCGAGGAGCTCGGCCAGCACCGCTACGACGCCGACGAGCGGGAGCCCGAACTGCCCGGCCTCACCGGCGAGGCGCTGGAGCTGCTCGAGGTCGCCCGCGCCGAGTGGGAAGCCGCCGAGAAACCCGTTCCCGTTGTCCCGCTGACTGTTTCGGGCTTCCTGACCTCCCGCAAGCGGGCTGCCGCCGCCGATCTGGCGGACTGGATCGACAGCCCGGCCGGCCGCGCTGCGTCGCTGGAGTCGATCGGCCGCTCGCTGTCGCGGCGCAACCACGGCCGCTCCCGCGCGGTCGTGATGGCCCACGACCACGACGAGGCGATCAAGGGTCTGCGTGCGATCGCCGACGGCAAGCAGAGCCCGCTGGTCTACAGCGCCGACGGCCCGGTGACCAACGGCCCGGTATGGGTGCTCGCCGGATTCGGTGCGCAGCACCGCAAGATGGGCAAAAACCTGTACCTGCGCAACGAGGTGTTCGCCGAGTGGATCGACAAGGTCGACTCGCTGATTCAGGACGAGCTCGGCTACTCGATCGTCGAACTGATCCTGGACGACTCGCAGGACTACGGCATCGAGACCACCCAGGTCACCATCTTCGCGATCCAGGTCGCCCTCGGCGAGCTGCTCAAGCACCACGGCGCGAAACCTGCTGCGGTAGTTGGCCAGTCACTCGGTGAGGCGGCCGCGGCCTACTTCGCCGGCGGCCTGTCGCTGGCCGACGCCACCCGCACCATCTGCGCGCGCTCGCGGCTGATGGGCGAGGGCGAGGCGATGCTCTTCGGTGAGTACATCCGGCTGATGGCCCTGGTGGAGTACTCCGCCGAGGAGATCAAGACGGTGTTCTCCGACTTCCCGGATCTGGAGGTGTGCGTCTACGCGGCACCGACCCAGACGGTGATCGGCGGCCCGCCCGCACAGGTGGATGCGATCATCGAACGCGCCGAGTCCGAAGGAAAGTTCGCCCGCAAGTTCCAGACCAAGGGCGCCAGCCACACCACCCAGATGGATCCGCTGTTGGGTGAGCTGGCTGCGGAACTGCAAGGGATCCAACCTCATCCGTTGCGCACCGGCTACTTCTCCACCGTCCACGAGGGCAGCTACATCCGTCCGGGCGGCGACCCGATCCACGATGTCGACTACTGGAAGAAGGGTCTGCGCCACAGCGTCTACTTCACCCAGGGCATCCGCAATGCCGTCGACAACGGGCACACCACGTTCCTGGAGCTGGCTCCGAATCCGGTGGCGCTCATGCAGGTTGGTCTGACGACGGCGGCGGCCGGTCTGCACGACGGGCAGCTGATCGCGACCCTCGCCAAGAAACAGGACGACGTCGAGTCGATGCTGGCCGCGATGGCGCAACTCTACGTCTACGGCCACGACCTCGACGTCCGGACCCTGTTCGGCCCGGGCGACTACGCCGACATTCCGCCGACGCGGTTCAAGCGCAAGGAGCACTGGCTCAACGCGAAGTTCTCCGCCGACGGCTCGTCGATGATCCCGGGCTCGCACGTCGCGACCCCGGACGGCAAGCATGTCTGGGAGTACGCGGCGCAGGGCCAGACCGACCTGGCCGCACTGGTGAAAGCCGCTGCCGCACAGGTGCTTCCGGATGCCGTACTGGCCGCGTCCGAGCAGCGCGCGGTGCCCGGTGACCGCGCCCGGCTGGTGACCACGCTGACCCGGCACCCCGGCGGGGCGTCGGTGCAGGTGCACGCCCGCATCGACGAGTCGTTCACATTGGTCTACGACGCGATCGTCGCCCGTTCGGGTGCCGTGTCGGCATTGCCGGCGGCGGTCGCCACCGATGTCGCCACCGATGTCGCCGCCGGAGCGGCTCCGACCATCCTCACCGACAACCTGGCTGCCGGTGCCAACCTCGCCGCGAGCTTCGCCAAGTGGTCACCGGATTCCGGTGAGACGGTGCACGATCGGCTGGCCGCGATCGTGGGCGGGGCCATGGGCTACGAGCCCGAGGACCTGCCCTGGGAGGTGCCGCTGATCGAGCTGGGCCTGGATTCGCTGATGGCGGTGCGCATCAAAAACCGCGTCGAGTACGACTTCGACCTGCCGCCGATCCAGCTGACCGCCGTGCGGGACGCCAACCTCTACAACGTCGAGAAGCTGATCGAGTACGCGATCGAGCACCGCGACGAGGTGCAGGACTACGCCGAGCACCAGAAGGCGATGACGCCGGGGGAGATCGCCGCCGAGCAGGCTGCACTCGTTGCCGCGGCCGGGCCCAACATCCCGCCGCCGCCTACCGATCCGTCCGGACCGGGCAAGTCCGCCGCCGGCGCCGCGGCTGCCAAGGTCCTGACCCAGGAGGCCGTCACCCAGGCGCTCGGCGCCGACGTGCCCCCGCGTGAGGCCGCCGAACGCGTGACGTTCGCGACGTGGGCGATCGTCACCGGGAAGTCCCCGGGTGGCATCTTCAACGAGCTGCCCGCCGTCGACGACGACACCGCGGCCAAGATCGCCGAGCGGCTCTCCGAGCGTGCCGAGGGAAACATCACCGTCGAGGACGTCCGGGCCGCCACGACCATCGAGCAGCTGGCCACCACCGTGCGGCAGTTCCTCGAGGCCGGCGAACTCGAGGGCTTCGTGCGCACGCTGCGCGCGCCCAAAGAGGGAACCCGCCACGTTGCGGTGTTCGTGTTCCACCCCGCGGGTGGCTCGACGGTGGTCTACGAACCGCTGCTCAAACGCCTGCCGGCCGACACCCCGGTCTACGGCCTGGAGCGGGTCGAGGGCTCCATCGAGGAGCGCGCGGCCGAGTACGTGCCCAAGCTGATGGAGATGAACGGCAAGGGCCCGTACCTCCTGGCCGGTTGGTCGCTGGGCGGTGCGCTGGCCTACGCCTGCGCGGTGGGGCTCAAGCGCCACGGCTGCGACGTCCGCTTCGTCGGGCTGATCGACACCGTGCGCGCCGGCGAGGAGGTCCCGCAGACCAAGGAGGAGATCCGCGCCCGCTGGGACCGCTACGCCCTGTTCGCCCAGCGCACCTTCAACGTCGAGATCCCGGCGATCCCCTACGAGCAGCTCGAGGAGCTCGACGACGAGGGTCAGGTGCGTTTCGTCCTCGACGCCGTCAAGGAGAGCGGCGTGGACATCCCGGGCGGAATCATCGAGCACCAGCGCACGTCGTACCTCGACAATCGCGCGCTGGACACCGCGAACATCGAGCCCTACGACGGCCATGTCGCGCTGTACATGGCCGACCGCTATCACGACGACGCGATCATGTTCGAGCCGCGCTACGCCATCCGTCAGCCGGACGGCGGCTGGGGTGAGTTCGTCTCCGCCCTGGAGATCGTGCCGATCGGGGGTGAGCACATCCAGGCCATCGACGAGCCGTACATTGCCAAGGTGGGCGCCCACATGAGCGAGGCGATCAACCGCATAGATGCTGAGGAGGCGCAGAGCAAGTGACCGCCAGCACAACTGCCGAGAAACTGGCCGAACTCCGCGCGAAGCTGGAGTTGGCCAAGGAACCCGGCGGTGAGGCGGCCGCCGCCAAGCGTGACAAGCGCGGCATTCCCAGCGCGCGGGCCCGGATCCACGCACTGCTCGACCCGGGCAGCTTCCTGGAGATCGGCGCGCTTGCCCGCACCCCCGGTGACCCCAACGCACTCTTCGGAGACGGTGTGGTCACCGGCCACGGCACCATCAACGGCCGGCCGGTGGGTGTCTTCTCCCACGACCAGAGCGTCTTCGGCGGTTCGGTGGGAGAGATGTTCGGCCGCAAGGTCGCCCGGCTGATGGAGTGGGTCGCCATGGTCGGCTGCCCGATCATCGGCATCAATGACTCCGGCGGGGCGCGCATCCAGGACGCGGTGACCTCGCTGGCCTGGTACGCCGAACTGGGCCGCCGCCACGAACTGCTGTCCGGCGCGGTGCCCCAGATCTCGATCATCCTGGGCAAGTGCGCGGGCGGTGCGGTCTACTCGCCGATCCAGACCGACCTGGTGGTCGCCGTCCGTGACCAGGGCTACATGTTCGTCACCGGTCCCGACGTCATCAAGGACGTCACCGGTGAGGACGTCACCCTCGACGAGCTCGGCGGCGCGGACCACCAGGCCCGCTACGGCAACATCCACCAGGTGGTGGACTCCGAGAAGGACGCCTTCGCCTACGTCCGCGACTTCCTGGAGTTCTTGCCGCCCAACACTTTCGACGACGCACCGATCATCAACCCCGGTCTGGAACCGGAGATCACCCCGCACGACCTCGAGCTCGACAGCATCGTTCCGGACGCCGACAACACCGCCTACGACATGCACGAGATCCTGCTGCGGATCTTCGACGACGGCGACTTCCTCGACGTCGCCGCCCAGGCCGGCCAGGCGATGATCACCGGCTTCGCGCGGGTCGACGGCCGTCCCGTCGGGGTGGTGGCCAACCAGCCGATGTACATGTCCGGCGCGATCGACAACGAGGCCTCCGACAAAGCCGCCCGCTTCGTGCGGTTCTGCGACTCGTTCAACGTGCCGCTGGTGTTCGTCGTCGATACCCCGGGCTTCCTGCCGGGCGTCGAGCAGGAGAAGAACGGCATCATCAAGCGCGGCGGCCGGTTCCTCTATGCGGTCGTGGAGGCCGATGTGCCGAAGGTGACGATCACCATCCGCAAGTCCTACGGCGGCGCGTACGCGGTGATGGGTTCCAAGCAGTTGACGGCCGATCTCAACTTCGCCTGGCCGACGGCGCGCATCGCGGTGATCGGCGCCGAGGGCGCCGCGCAGCTGTTGATGAAGCGCTTCCCGGACCCGAAAGCACCCGAGGTGCAGAAGATCCGTGCCGACTTCATCGAGGGCTACAACCTCAACATGGCCATCCCCTACATCGCTGCAGAGCGCGGCTTCATCGACGCCGTCATCGAGCCGCACAAAACCCGCCTGTTGCTGCGCAAGTCATTGAAGCTGTTGCGCGACAAGCAGATTCAGCGAGTCCAGCGCAAACACGGCCTGATCCCGATCTAGCATGACCAGGCTGGGTGCGGGTGTGGTCGCCGACCCGCGCGCGTTGACTGCATTACCGTGACCACCGTGACCAGCGAGCGGCGGCTCTACATCTTCCCGCACACCGGCGGCTCGGCGGATTTCTACGTGCCATTCGCCCGGGCGTTCACCGGCGGCACCAGATGCGTGGCGGTCCAGTACCCGGGCAAGCGCGCCGGTAAGGACTTGTCGCAGTACACGAGCATCCCGGACCTGGCGGACAAGCTGTGCGCCATGCTCAAGCCGGCCGACACCCCCGCCGCCGGGGTGGCATTCTTCGGCCACAGCATGGGAGCGTTGCTCGCCTTCGAGGTTGCCCTGCGCTTCGAGCAGGCCGGCAACCCGATCGCCGCGCTGTTCGTGTCGGCCAGCGCCGCCCCCGGGCTGTGGCGCCAGCGGGTCGACATGACCGACTCCAACGATCTGCAGCTGCTCGGCATGATCAGTGACGTCACCGGCGCAAATCCGGAGTTCCTCAAGGACGACCAGTTCGCCGCGACCCTGTTGCCGACACTGCGCGGACTCAAGGCGGTGACGACCTACGAATGCCCGCCGGACGCCACCGTCTCATGTCCCATCCACGGGCTGATGGCCGAGAACGACGAGCTGGCCAACGCCGAGTTGATGGCCCCGTGGGCCCAGCGAACCACGGCTACCTGTGGCCTCACCGAGTTCCCGGGAGACCATTTCTACATCAATTCCAACCTGCCCCAGCTGTCCCAGTGGGTCGAGGAGCGCATCGTCCCGAGCTGCGGCGACACGTAGGCGTCGGGACCTGCTGACCTGGGTTCGCTGCCTGTTCACATATTTTTGCCAGTTTGCTAATGAACCTCACAGCTTCGCGCGCCAGCAAACAAGAACCGGGGCACGCAGGTGCGGCTAACCGGCATTTATGCAGGCCCTACTGGTTAATGTGATGGAGGCGGCGCGGCCGCGATGTCCGTTAGCAAGCTCACGTGCGGTCCATCGGGACCCTGATTAGCTCCCCGGGAAGATCGCTGATTCGTCGTTGCGGTAACGCGCCTGATAACTTTGCAAAGCCCCCACGCGCTCGCAGACCTGTCACGCGTGTCCCCTCCAATTCGGACCCTGTGACTCGGGCGGGTGAGCCCGCTTTGAGCAAACAGGGAGACGCGAAGAGGTCACCAAACCCATGCTGAACACCAAAATGACACTCCCCGCCCTGCTGCGCCACCAGGCGACCACCCAGGGCGACGTCCTGGCTTTCTCCTTCATGGACGGCGCGGTGATCGGGACGGGCCACCCCGAGAGTCTGACCTGGAATCAGCTGTACCGCCGGGTGCTGACGCTGGCCGAGGAGCTGCGGCACGTCGCCACCAAGGGTGACCGGGTCGCGATCCTGGCTCCGCAGGGGCTCGACTACGTCGTCGCCTTCTACGCCTCGCTGCAGGCCGGCATGATCGCCGTGCCGCTGTCGGTGCCGATGTTCGGTGTCCACGACCAGCGGGTGGAGTCCGCGCTCGAGGACAGCGCACCGTCGGTTCTGCTGACCACGTCGGCCGCGGTCGCCGACGTCAACAAGTACGCCAACCCGCACGGCGGCCGCCCCGCGCCCACCGTGATCGAGGTCGACGTCATCGACGTCGATGTCACCCGTGCGCTCGACGAGACCGACGATTCGCGGCACGGCCCGGCCTACCTGCAGTACACCTCTGGCTCGACCCGCACGCCGGCCGGCGTGATCGTCTCGCACCAGAACGTGACCAGCAACATCGAGCAGGTCGTCAGCGACTACTTCGTCGAGTACGGCGGCACGGTGCCCGACGAGGCCGCGGTGGTGTCGTGGCTTCCGTTCTTCCACGACATGGGCCTGATCATGGGTGTCTGCTCGCCCCTGGTGACCGGGTGCGACGCGGTGTTGACCAGCCCGCTGGCGTTCCTGGCCAAGCCGGCGAGCTGGATGCAGCTGATGGCCCAGAACACGATGTGCTTCTCGGGCGCACCCAACTTCGCCTTCGAGCTCGCGATGCGCCGGACCACCGACGCCGACCTGGAAGGCCTGGATCTCAGCCAGGTGCACGCGATCCTCAGCGGCGCCGAGCGCGTGCACTACAGCACCGTCAAGCGGTTCGTCGACCGCTTCGCCAAGTTCGGGCTCACCGAGAAGGTCATCCGGCCTTCCTACGGCCTGGCGGAGGCGACGCTCTACGTCGCCTCGCCGCCGGTCTCGGAGACCGTCGGCACCGCCCGCTTCGACCTGCAGCAGCTCGCCGCCGGCGTCGCGCAGCGCTGCGATGCCGGGCGGGAGAGCGGAACCCAGCTGGTCGGCTACGGCCCGCCGCAGGCGTATCCGGTCCGCATCGTGGATCCGGAGACCGGCATCGAGGTGCCCGAGGGAGCCATCGGCGAGATCTGGACCCGTGGTGACAACGTGGCACTCGGCTACTGGCGCAAGTCCGAGCAGACCGCCCGGGTGTTCCGGGCCCGGATCAACAACCCGTCCGAAGGCACCCCGGCCGGGCCGTGGCTGCGTACCGGCGACCTCGGCGCGATCAGCGACGGCGAGATGTTCATCATGGGTCGGCTCAAGGACCTGCTGATCGTCGACGGCCGCAACCACTACCCCGAGGACATCGAGGCCACCATCCGCGAGGTCACCGGCGGCCGGGTCGCCGCCATCGCGGTCGAGGACGAGGCGTCCGAGAACCTGGTGGCGATCGTCGAGGTCAAGCCGGCGCCGCAGCTGGAGTCGGTGAAGCACGAGGTCGCCGACGCGGTGTGGAAGTCCCACAACCTGCGCATGGGTGACCTGGTGCTGGTCCCGCCCGGCTCCATCCCGATCACCACCAGCGGCAAGATCCGTCGCTCGTCCTGTGTCGAGATCTACCGCGAGGGTGAGTTCCACCGACTGGACATCGCGGTATGACGTCCTTCGGGGACGACGAAGCCGAACTCCGCCACTGGTTGGTCGACTACCTGGTCACCACGATCGGTTGCAACCCCGACGAGGTAGACCTCGACATTCCGTTCAATGAACTCGGCGTCGGATCGCGCGACGGCGTCGTGCTGTCCGGCGAGTTGGCCGAGCTCATGCGGCGGCCGGTGTCGCCGATCGACATCTGGCAGAACCCGACGGTGAACGGCCTGGCCCACGCGCTGACCCATCCCGACGTCGAGGCGGCCCGCGCCGCCGAAGGCAATCCTGCAACCCTCACCGAGCCGATCGCCATCATCGGGCTCGGCTGCCGGCTGCCCGGCGACGTCAACGGACCCGACGCACTGTGGGACCTGCTGGCGGCGCGCCGCTCGGCGGTGACGACGGTGCCCGACGACCGGTGGGAGCCGTTCGACGATGGGTCCGCGCAGACGGCGCAGGCGCTGGCGGGCACCACCAAGTGGGGTTCGTTCCTGGATGACGTCGCGGGTTTCGACGCCGACTTCTTCGGGATCACGCCGCGCGAGGCCGATTACATCGACCCTCAGCAGCGGCTGGTACTCGAGGTGACCGTCGAAGCGCTCGAGCACGCCGGCATCCCGGCCGAGTCGCTGCAGCGCTCCCGGACCGGCGTGTTCGTCGGCGCCTGCGTGAGCGAGTACGGGTACCTGGCCTCGCGCGACCTCAGCCGGATCGAGGCCTGGACCGGAACCGGCGGATCGCTGAGCATCATCGCCAACCGGCTGTCCTACTTTCTCGACCTGCGTGGGCCCTCGCTGACCATCGACACCGCCTGCTCGTCGTCGCTGGTGGCGGTGCACCTGGCCTGCCAGAGCCTGCGCACCGGTCAATCCGAGCTGGCCATCGCCGGCGGGGTCAATCTGCTGCTCTCACCCGTCGTGACGCGCAGCTTCGACCAGGCTGCGGCGATGTCGCCCACCGGCGCCTGCCACGCCTTCGACGCGGCGGCCGACGGATTCGTCCGTGGCGAGGGCTGTGGGGTGGCCGTGCTCAAGCGCCTCTCCGATGCGCTGCGTGACGGCGATCGGGTGCTCGCGGTCGTGCGTGGCTCCGCGGTCAACCAGGACGGCCGGTCCAACGGCCTCATGGCACCCAGTCCGGCCGCTCAGGCCGCCGTGTTGCGGGCCGCCTGCGCCGACGCCGGTGTCGAGCCCACCCAGGTGGACTACGTCGAGGCGCACGGCACCGGAACCCTGCTGGGTGACCCCATCGAGGCCCGTGCGCTTGGCGCCGTCTACGGACGGGGACGCCAGCCGGAGCCGCTGCTGGTCGGCGCCGCCAAGACGAACCTCGGCCACCTCGAGGCGGCCGCGGGTATCGCCGGTCTGATCAAGACCACGTTGGCGGTGCAGCGCGGCGAGATCCCGCCCAATCAGCGCTTCGACAACCCCAATCCGCACATCCCGTTCGACGACCTCTGCCTGAAAGTGGTCGACGAGCAGACCGAATGGCCGGTGACGGGAGCGCCTCGACTGGCGGGTGTGTCGGCATTCGGCTTCGGCGGCACGAACGCGCACGTGGTGCTGGAGCAGGCGCCGCAGGTCCCGGCAGCCCCGGCCGAGGCCGAGCCGGCGGTGACCACCCTGGTGGTCAGCGGCAAGAGTCCCGAGCGTCTGGCGGCGACGGCCGCGATGCTGGCCGACTGGATGACCGGCGCCGGGGCACAGGTGCCGCTGGCCGACGTGGCGCACACCCTCAACCACCACCGCTCCCACCAGCCGACGTTCGCGACGGTCTGCGCCGCCAACCGCGACGAGGCCGTCGCCGGACTGCAGGCGCTGGCGGCCGGCCAGACCGGCCCCGGCGTGGTGGGCCCGCACCAGGGCGCGTGCGGTCCTGGCGTCGTGTTCGTCTACTCCGGTCAGGGTTCCCAGTGGGCCGGGATGGGGCGGCAGTTGCTTGCCGACGAGCCGGCATTCGCCGAGGCCGTCGCGACACTCGAGCCGGATTTCGTCGCCGAGGTCGGGTTCTCTCTGCACGACGTGCTTGCCGAGGGACGAGAGCCGACCGGCATCGAGCAGATCCAGCCCGTGTTGGTCGGCATCCAGTTGGCGCTGACCGCATTGTGGCGTTCCTACCGGGTGGAACCCGATGCGGTGATCGGACATTCGATGGGCGAGGTGAGCGCGGCCGTCGCGGCCGGGGCGCTGACCCCGGCCGAGGGTTTCCGCGTGATCGCCACCCGCTCGCAGCTGATGTCCCGCCGTGCCGCCACCGGCGCGATAGCCCTGCTGGAACTCGACGCGACCGCCACCGAGGCGTTGCTCGTCGACGTCCCGGACGTGACGGTGGCCGTGTACGCCTCACCGCGCCAGACCGTCGTGGCCGGGCCGACCGAGGCCGTCGACGCCGTCGTCGCCCGGGCGACCGCGCAGAACACATTCGCCCGCAGGGTGAACGTGGACGTGGCATCCCACCACGCGATGATGGACCCGATCCTGCCCGAGCTGAAGGACGCGCTGGCTGATCTGATCCCCGGCTTCCCGGTCATCCCAGTCATCTCCACCGTCGAAAATGCCGGGGACGCACCGCAGTTCGACGCCGACCACTGGGTGGCCAACCTGCGCAACCCGGTCCGGTTCAGCGACGCGATCGCCACCGCCGGTGCCACCAACTCCACGTTCATCGAGATCAGCCCGCACCCATTGCTCATCAAGGCCATCTCGGACACCCTCGATGACCCCGACACCGGCAACAAGCATCACCACAGCCTCGGCACCCTGCTGCGCGACACCAACGACACCGTGGCATTCCACACCTCGCTGAACGCAACATTCACCGCGAGGCCGCCGGTGGGCGAACATCCGCCGGAGCCGCACCCTGCTCTGCCGACCACGCCGTGGCGCCACACCAGGCATTGGCTCGACTTCACACCTGCATTGTCGGGCAACCGATTCGGCCCGCGCCGCGGCAAGCCGCTGGCCGCCGAGGACTGTCCGGTGCCGGTGGATTGGCTTTACGAACCCAGCTGGCCGAACCGTCCGCTGCCCACCGAGCCCGCCGCGAGCACCGGCTCGTGGCTGGTAGTCGGCGACGACGAACTGGCCGCCGAGCTGGGCAGCGGCCCGATCACCGATGTGGCGAACGTGCTCTACGCGCCGCGCGCCACCGACTCGTCGATCGATATCGCCGCCGCCTACAAGCTGTTCAACGACGCGCGGCGCCTCGTCACCGAGCTGATCGCGCGGCCGTCACAACCCAAACTGTTCTTCCTGACCCGCAACGCCCAGCCCGTGGCCGACGGTGACCGGGCCAACCCGGTCCAGGCCGTGCTGTGGGGCCTGGGCCGCACGCTGGCCCTCGAGCATCCCGAGATCTGGGGCGGGGTCATCGATGTCGACGAGTCGATGCCGGCAGTGCTGGCGGCCCGTCTCGTGCGGGACGAGGCGACCGCAGGCGACGGGGAGGACCAGGTCGTCTACCGGTCCGGTACCCGGCATGTGCCCCGACTGAAGGCCACCTCCCCAACGGCGTCCGATGCCGCGCCGGCCAAGGACAGCAGCCACCTCGTCATCGGAGCCACCGGCCACATCGGTCCCGCTCTGATCCGCCAACTCGCCGAGATGGGCGCCGGAACGATCGTCGCGGTGTCGCGAAACCCCGGCGATCGACTCGAAGAGCTTGGGCGGCAACTGGATTCGACGGGCACCACGCTGGTCCAGGTCGCCGCCGACGTCACCGACCAGACCGCGATGGCGGCGCTGTTCGACCGGTTCGGCTCCGATCTGCCGCCGCTGGAAGGTATTTACCTCGCGGCGTTCGCCGGTGGCCCGGTGACCCTGCGCGACATGACCGACGACGACGTCAGCACGATGTTCCGTCCGAAGCTGGACGCGCTCGGCGTGCTGCACGCGCTGTCGCTGAGGACGAATGTCCGCCACTTCGTGATGTTCTCGTCGATCTCCGGTCTGCTCGGCTCGCGCTGGCTGGCGCACTACACGGCGACCAGCAACTTCCTCGACACATTCGCCTATGCCCGACGCAACCTGGGTCTGCCGGCCACGGTCGTGAACTGGGGTCTGTGGAAGTCGTTGGCGGAGCAGCAGTCCGACGCCGGTGAGGTGATGTCCAACGCCGGCCTCAAGCCGATGCGCGACGAGGTCGCCATTCGTGCGCTGCCGCTGGCGATGGGTTCTGATGCGCCCGTGCAGACTACGGTCGTCGACGCGGACTGGCCGCTGCTGGCAGCGGCCTATCGGACCCGCGGTGCGCTGCGCATCGTCGACGACGTGCTGGCCCGTCAGGAAGCCGTCAACGGCGACGCTCCCGAGAGCGAGTTCCGCAAGGAACTGCGTCAGTGCCCGCCGGAACGTCGCCGCCAGGTCCTAGCCGACCACATCGTCGCGATGGCGTCCGCCATCATCGGACTGTCGCCCGAGCAGGCAGTCGACCCGGAAGCGGGCTTCTTCCAACTCGGCATGGACTCGTTGATGAGCGTCACACTCCAGCGCCGCCTCAGCGCGAGCCTGGGCATCGCGCTGCCGGCAGCGCTCATCTACGAATACCCGACCATCTCGTCGCTGACCGACGCCCTGTGCGAGCGGATGGGTTACGCGACTGCGGAGCAATCCCCGGCTGCGGTTCGCCCCGGACTGGGTGCCCGAGCGCAGCAACGCGCCCGTGCCCGCCAGGGGGCCGCGGCCAACAGACGGAAAGGACGTGTGGTGTGAGCACCCACGACGGTTACGATGACGGATCGAATGAATTGCCGCCCAATGCCATTGCGGTCATCGGGATGGCCGGGAAGTTCCCCGGCGCGGACTCCGTCACGGAGTTCTGGGACAACCTGAGCCGCGGCGTGGAGTCGGTCACCACCCTGTCCGAAGAGGTGCTGACCGCCGCCGGAGTCAGCGCCAAGACGCTGGACGACCCCGCCTACGTTCGGCGTGCGGCCATGCTCAACGGGATCGAGGAGTTCGACGCGGACTACTTCGGGATGACCCCGTACACCGCCCGGATGATGGACCCGCAGCAGCGGCTGTTCCTGCAGACCGCCTGGCATGCCCTCGAAGATTCCGGGTACGACCCCGCCACCTACGACGGTGCGATCGGCGTCTTCGCCAGCAGCACCGCCAGCGGCTATCTGATGGACAACCTGATGTCGCACCGCGACACCAAGAAACTGGTCGGCGAGGGCATCACCGTCGAGATGTTCAACCTCGTCCTGCTCAACGACAAGGACTACCTGGCAACCCGGGTGTCGCACGAGCTGAACCTGCGCGGGCCGAGTCTCACGGTGCAGGCCGCCTGCTCGTCGTCGCTGGTCGCCGTGCACCTCGCCTGCCAGAGCCTGCTGTCCGGCGAATGCGACATGGCGCTGACCGGTGCTTCGGCGATTCGGGTGCCGCACGGCGTGGGCTACACCTACGAGCCCGGCGCGATGGTCTCGCCGTCGGGCCACTGCCGACCGTTCGACGTCCGGTCCGACGGCACCATCTTCGGCAGCGGCGTGGCGGCGCTGATCCTCAAGCCGCTGCAGGCGGCGCTGGACGACGGCGACCGCATCCACGCCGTCATCCGTGGTTCGGCGATCAACAATGACGGCTCGATGAAGATGACCTACGCGGCGCCGGCGGTCGCCGGCCAGGCCGAGGTCATCGCCGAAGCCCATGCCGTCGCCGAGGTCGACGCCTCGACCATCGGCTTCGTCGAGACGCACGGAACCGGGACCCCGCTCGGCGACCCCATCGAAATCGAGGCCCTCCGACAGGCTTTCGAGCTCTCGGAGCTCGAACGGCCGGGCCCGTGCGTACTGGGATCGGTGAAGTCCAACATCGGCCACCTTGACGCCGCCTCCGGTGTCTCCGGGTTGGTCAAGACCATCCTGTGCCTGAAGAACAAGGCGATCCCGCCGACGGTCCACTTCACCGCGCCCAATCCCGAACTGCACCTGGAGAACACGCCGTTCGTGGTCTCGAACACCTACCTGCCGTGGGAGTCCGAAGCGCCGCTGCGAGCCGGGGTGAGCTCCTTCGGTGTGGGCGGCACCAACGTCCACGTCGTCGTCGAGGAGGCGCCGGACGCCTCTAACGCGCCAGCGGCCCCGAGTGGTCCGCAGGTGTTGCTGCTGTCGGCCCGCACGGCGGAGTCCTTGCAGGACGCGAAGGCGGCGCTGGCCGGCGAACTCGCCCGCGACGAGCGGCTTTCGCTGCCCGACGTGGCGTTCACCCTCGCCACCCGGCGGACGCACGAGGTCCGGTTGGCAGCCGTCGTCGCCGACCGTGCCGACGCGTGTGCGGTGCTGACCGCGGCCGAGCACGAGAATGTGTCGGTCGCGCAATGCCCGCCGGGCGCAGCGCCGGGCGCGCAGCGGACGGCGTTCCTGTTCCCCGGCCAGGGTGCCCAGCACGTCGGCATGGCCCGCGGTCTCTACGACACCGAGCCGGTGTTCCGGGAGACCTTCGATCGCTGCGCCGCAGGATTCGGTGAAGAATTTGGCATCGACCTCAAAGCCGAGGTGTTGGAGGGGACCGGCGGGCAGGAGCGAAGCGACTCGGGAAAGGGCAGCGGCCTGGAGCCCACCGACCTGGCCCAGCCGGCGCTGTTCGCGGTGGAATACGCCCTGGCGCAACTGGTGATGTCCTACGGGGTCACCCCGACGGCGCTGGCCGGCCACAGCATCGGCGAACTCGTGGCCGCCGCCGTGGCCGGGGTGTTCGACCTGGATTCGGCGATCAAGGCCGTCGCGATGCGGGCCCGCCTGATGCACTCCGCACCCGCCGGTGCCATGGTGGCCGTGGCGTCGAGTCCGGACGACATCGCCGCGCACATGGCCGCCGATGTCGACCTGGCCGCCGTCAACGAGTTCGGTAGCTGCGTGGTGGCAGGCCCGGAGCAGGCGATCAAGGAGTTCGCGAATCGCCTTGCCGCCGTGGGCATCGTGGCCCGTCGCGTGCGCACCTCGCACGCCTTCCATTCGCAGTCGATGGACTCGGTGCTTCAGCCGTTCGCCGAGTTCCTGTCCACTCTGACCCTGCACGCGCCGCGAATCCCCATGCTGTCCAACGTGACCGGCACCTGGATGACCAACGAGGAGGCGACCGATCCCAAGCGCTGGGCCCAGCACATCCGTTCCACCGTGCGGTTCGCCGACGAGGTTCAGACATTGCTCGGCGACACCCACCGTGTCCTTGTCGAGGTCGGACCCGGCGGCAGCCTGACCGGATCGGCCGTGCGGATGCCCGACTGGGCGGACACCCACCGCGCGGTCCGCCTGATGCGCCACCCCGTTCAGACCCGCGACGACCGGGACGCCTTCCTGCTCGCCCTGGGCCGGTTGTGGTCGGCCGGAGTCGACGTCGACTGGTCGCGCCTGTACGGTGAGCACCCGCAGCGCGTCACCCTCCCCGGTTATGCCTTTGCGCGGCAGCGCTATTGGATCGACCCGGACACCACTGCCGTGCGCAGGCCCGGTGGCCCGGCCTCGGATGCGGCCGCTCAGACCGCCGCGGCCAACAGCCAGGCGGTCGCACCTACCGACGCCCGCGCGCAGATGCGGGCCACCCTACAGAGGATCTGGTCGCAGTGCCTCGGTGTCGAATCGGTGGCGGTCGGTGACAACTTCTTTGAACTCGGCGGCGACTCGCTGGTGGCGATCGGCGTTGCGATGACCGCCTCCCACGAAGGTGTGGAGCTCACTCCGCAGGACCTCTACGACAACAACACCCTGGCCGCGCTGGCCGACACGCTCGTGACACGGCACTCCTCCGGCGGGTTGGCCAGTCAGGACACCGACGAGCTGAATCCCCCGGTACCGCCGAACATTCTGCGTTTCCTCGACGGCGGACTGGCCGATCCCGGACGCTGGCGGGCACCGCTGGTGCTCCGCCTCGATTCTCGCGTGAGTGCCGGTGCCGTCCGCGCCGTCATGACCGCGGTGGTCAACCACCACGACGCGTTGCGGATGCGCGTGGTCAACCGGGCCGGGGTGTGGGAACAGCACATCGACGCACCCGGCGACTTCACCGACCTGACCGAGCGGGCGCTGCCCGCCGACGCCGCGGCGGGCAGCGCCCAGGAGCGGGAATCGCTGCAGGCCATCGTCTCCGAGACGATAGCGGCGCAGGAGCTGAGGAGCGGGCCGTTGACGGCAACCTTCGTCGTCGACGCTGCCGGAGCCCCGCGGTTCCTGGTCCTCACCGCGCACGGCACGGTCGACGATCTGACCTCGCGGGAGGTGCTGATGACCGACCTGCTGACCGCGTTCGGACAACAGCTCGCCGGCAACGACATCGCGCTGGAACCGGCCACCACGAGCTGGCGGGCGTGGTCGCAACGGTGCGCGGCGCTCGCCGCGCACCCGGCGGTGCTCGCCCGGCGAAGCTACTGGATCGACACCGAGGCCGCGGCGACGGTGCGGCTGGCGAATGCCGGTGTCACCGGTGCGCCGGGTGCCGGGGATCTGACCAGACTGGCGTTCGCCCTCACCCCCGAGCAGACCTCGCAGATCGACAACGCCCGCCGGGTATTGCAGGCCTCGACCGAGGAGATCCTGTTGGCCGCGCTGGCCCGCAGCATTGCGGCCACCGTCGGTGAAGGCGTTGCGACCGTCGACCTCGCCGGTGCGGGCCGAGCGGTGCTGCGCCCGGAGGTCGACTTCCGCAGAACGATCGGCTGGTTCTCCACGATCTATCCGATCGCCCTGCCGTGCATGGGCGTACCGGGTGCGAGCGCGGCCCAACTGCTCGCCGAGGTCAGCCAGACCGTGAATGCGGTGCCTCACCACGGCATCGGCTACGGGCTGCTGCGTTATCTGCACGCCCCGACCGCACGGCTGCTGGGAGCCGCCGGCACCGCGGACGTCTACCTGTCCTATCTCGGGATGATCCCTGAATGGCGGGACAGCTACGGGCCGGTGCAGTTCGACAGCGATAGCGAACGCACCGTGCGAGAGACCCTGCCGGGTCTCGGGCATCCGCTGGAACTGCGGTCCTACCGGCACGGCGGCGTGCTCCACGCGGACTGGTGGTACGACCGTCGGCGGGTGCCCAGCGGCACCGCCGAGGCGCTCGCAGAACAGTTCCCGGCCGCACTGATGCAGCTACTCGGTGACGCGCTGATGGGTGACGATGGCAGTGACGACAACGAGGCCGAAGACGAGGCGCTGGCGCTGGTCGACCTGTCGGCGGCCGTTTTCGACGACGATGAGTAGGTAGGCGATGTCGGAGTCCGACAACGGTGTGGATGTCGACCGCATCGGCAAGTCGTTCGGATCGGTCGACGCGTTGCGGGACATCTCCTTCGAGGTCGGCCGCGGCGAGGTCGTCGCACTACTCGGGCCCAACGGCGCGGGTAAGACGACCACCGTGGAGATCCTGTCGACACTGACAAAGCCCGACCGGGGCAGTGCCCACGTGGCCGGTCATGACGTGGTCGCCGACCCGGCCGGGGTACGTCGCTCGATCATGCTGACCGGTCAGCACGTCGCGCTCGACGAGATGCTCACCGGCTACGAGAACCTGGTGATGTTCGGCCGGTTGCAGGGCCTGAAGAAGTCCGCCGCCCAGGCGCGGGCCCGTGAACTCCTCAAGGAGTTCGACCTGGAACATGCCGCCGAGCGACGGGTCGGTACCTACTCGGGGGGCATGCGCAGACGCGTCGACATCGCCTGCGGACTGGTGGTCCGCCCCGCGGTCGTGTTCCTCGACGAGCCGACCACAGGACTGGATCCGCGCAGCCGCCAAGCGATCTGGGAACTCGTCACCACGTTCAAGGACGCCGGCATCGCGACCCTGCTGACCACCCAGTACCTGGAGGAGGCCGACGCCCTCAGCGACCGGATCATCGTCATCGATCACGGCACCATCGTCGCGCAGGGAACCGCCGACGAGCTCAAGGAGCGCACCGGTGGGACCGTCTGCGAGATCGTGCCGCGCGACCCGGCTGACGTCGTCGCCATCGCAGAGGCGCTGGGTTCGCTCCTGCCCGCGAGCAGTCGCGTCGCACTCAGCGCGGAGTCGGACCGCGTAAGCCTGCCTGCCCCCGAGGGCCCGAGCACACTGAGCACCGCCCTGTCTCGGCTCAATGCGGTTCACATCGAACTTGCCGACATCGCGCTGCGCCGCCCGTCGCTCGACGACGTATTCCTCTCCCTGACCGGGGATTCGGCCACCAACCCGGACGCTGACGCTGACCGCATGGTCGGCGAGGTGATGTCGTGACCGCGTTGACCACGACGCGTCCGACCCCATCCGCATTTCAGCAGTGGTGGGTCCTGACTGCGCGGCTGATCGTTCCCACCCTGCGCAACGGCGAGGTTGCGGTGGGTGTGGCCGTTTCGGCGGCCGCGACTGCCAGCCTCTACATCCCGCTGAACCGGCTGATGGCTGGCCCCGACCTGAAGATGAGCAGCTACGCGCAGTACCTGGTGCCGCTGATTGTCTTGCAGGCCATCGCATTCGCGTCGATCTCCACCGCGTTCCGGGCAGCGACCGATTCGGTGCAGGGGATCAACCGCCGGTTCCAGTCCTTACCGATCCCGCCGCTGACGCCGTTGGCGGCCCGGATCACAGCGAGCGTCTACCGCTGCGCAATCGGGCTGGCGGTCGCATTGGCATGTGGTTATGTCATCGGTTTCCGGTTCCACCGGGGACTGTGGCATGCCGCAGCGTTCTGTCTGCTGGCGTTCTTGGTCGGCCTGGCTCTCGCGCTCCTCGGCGACACGCTGGGCACGAACTCGCGAGATCCGGCCGCGACCGCACAGTGGTTGTTGTTGCCGCAGCTCATCTTCGGCTTCCTGTCGGTGGGAGTCCAACCGCTGCACCGGTTTCCGCACTGGATTCAGCCGATCGTCGACAACCAGCCGATCTCCCGGTTCGTCTACGCTCTGCAGGCGCTCGCCGGTGACTCCGGTGATGGGGTACCTCCGGTCACCTGGGCGGTGATCGCGCGGGCGCTGGCATGGGTGGCCGGCATCATGGCGGTGACACTGCCATGGGCAGTCGTGGTCTACCGGCGGAGAAGCTGATGGCGGTACTCACCGGCGCGGCCGTTGTCGCCGAGCGGCATTCGGAGAAGTCGCTGCGCGCACTGCTGTCGCAGACCGTGGTGCTCATCCGGCGACTGCTCGTCCGGTCGGCGCGAACCCCCATGACGCTCGTCCACGCCGTGATCCTGCCGGTCGCGTTCCTGCTGACGCTCAAAGTGGTTTTCGGCGACTCGGTCACCGCGGTCACGGGCGAGAACGCGTTGTACCGCAGCGTCCCGTTGGTGGCGCTGGTCGCCACGATGGCGGGGTCGACCACGGGCATGGTCGGCATCAACGCCGAGAGCCTCGATGGGTTCCTCGCGCGACTGTGGTCGCTGCCCATTCATCGTGCCGCCGGCCTGCTTGCACGGCTTGGTGCCGAGATAGTACGTCTGCTGGTCACCACCCTGGTCATCGCGGGTACCGGGATGATTCTCGGGTTCCGCTTCCACCAGGGACCGGCGGCGGCACTGCTGTGGCTGGTAATTCCGGTGATCTTCGGTGTGGCGTTCGCCGCGGTGGTCACCACCGCCGCACTGTATTGGTCCAAAGCCATCATGGTGGAGGCGGTTCAGCCGGTCATCATCCTCGGATCGACGTTCTGCACCGGGTTCGTTCCGGTCGACAAGTATCCGGACTGGATCCAACCGATAGTCCGGAACCAGCCGATGTCGCTGGCTGTCGACGCGATGCGGGGACTGTCGGTGGGCGGCCCGGTTCTGGCCCCGATGATCGCGACGCTGGTGTGGTGCGGCGCGATCTTCGTGATCTGCCTGTGGCCCATCATGGTGGGCTATCGACGGGCGAGCACCAGCCGCTGACGGCGGGACATTCGAAGGGAAGGTCACCGAGGTTGTTTGGCTCAACGCCGATCCGCTACTTGTCGCCCAGCGAGGAGTTCTACGCGAAAGCGGAGAACTTCATCGGTTTCACCGTCACTCTGCGGGGTCCGGTGGACGTTGCTGCGATGTCGGAGGCATTCGACACCCTGATGCGGGTACATCCCGCGCACGCCGGTCATCTCGAGCGAGGCGCCGACGGCAGGCACCAGATCATGGTCGACGACTACGAGCATCCGGGGATCTGGCTCGAGAAGATCGACGACCCGCCCGCCGAGCGGTTGCCGAGTCAGTCGGAAGCGCTGGTCAATCTGCGGCTGAGACTGGGTGCGGAGCGCTCCGAACTCACCCTCTTCACCCACCATGCCCTGGCCGACGCGAAGCACCAGTTCGCGTTGCTGGAAAAGCTTTTCAACTCCTACACCGAGATAGTCACCGGCGCCGGTATCGGCCCGGTCAAGGCCGAGCCCCTTCCGGAGCCGTTGGAGACGGTCCTTTCCGAGCGTGGCATCGTCAAACTCCAGCGGTTCGGCCTCGAGCGCTTCCTGCCCGCGATCTTCGCCTACGACCTGCCCCCGTCGAGGCGAAACGCCGGACGTGTCGGCCCTCAGTCGGTTCGCGTACCGTCAGCCAACTGTCGGCTCTCCCGCCAGGAGACCCAGGCTCTGGTCGACATCTGCGCGGACCGTCGGGTCAGCCTCAACGCCCTGGTTGCCGCCGCGATCCTGATGGCCGAGTGGACGATACGGGAAACCCCGCACCTTCCGATTCCCTTCATCTACCCGGTCGATCTGCGCTTCTTCCTCAACCCGCCGGTCGGCTCGACCGAGGCCACGAACCCGGTCGGAATGGCGATGTACCTGGCCGAAATCAACCCGAAGACCGACATCATGGACTTGGCCCGTGACATCATCGAGGCGTTCCGTTCTGATCTGGCCGAGGGCGTGATTCAGCAGTCGTTCCTGCACTTCGGCGAGCAGTACCAGGGAAACCCGCCCGGTCTACCCGACGTCGTCATGACCACGGACGCCGGTGAGATGCCGCCGCTACGGACACCGCCCGGTTTGATGGTCGAACAGTACGACGTCGAGGTGCTGTTCGCATCGACGTCGGCGGTTATCGATATGTATTCCGTCGGAGCCTATGACGGCCGGTTGGTGATCACCTATCACAGCCACGGGCCCGAGCGCGATCGTTACGTCGGCGCGATCCACGAGCTGCTGGCTGCTATCCCGTCGCGGTACGCGTGGGTGACGGAGTAGCAGACTCTGCGGTAGAACCCAGCAACTCGGTCAGGCCCGCGGCCAGACCGTCGGCCATTTCCGAGAGGTCCGGTACCAGGTCGGGGCACGAGATCAACCCGAAGTCGAGTTTCCCGTTGATGCTCGCCAGGGTGATGTTGAGCCCCGCACCGAACAGCACCGGTCCGAACGGGTGCGCCGCCAATAGCTCGGCTCCCAGGAAATATTTCAGCGGCGGCCCCGGCACATTGGACACGATGACGTTGTACATCGGGCGAAACCGCGTCAGCAGCCCGTAGATCCGCCTCGCGATACCCAGGGTCACCGAGCCCAAGATCTCGAACCAGTCCTGCAGCAGCGCCGGACCGATCGCCGAAGTCTGTTCTTTGGCAATGGCGTTGGCCTCCGCGACGGCCCTGAGCCGTTCCACCGGGTCGGCGATCTGGGTCTGCAGCCGGGCGAACATGCCCGAAACCTGGTTGCGGGAAGGCTGATCCGTCGCCTCGTGCACCGAGGCCGGCACCAATGCCACCAGCGACGAGTTCGGCAGCTCCCCGCGCTCGAGCAGGAACTGACGGATCACCCCGGAGACCAAGGCCATGATCACGTCGTTGACCGTGACCCCGAAGTGGTTCTTGACCTTTTTGACGTCGTCGAGATCGAGCTGGGCAAAGGCGACGTTGCGACGCGCGCTGATAACGCCGTTGAGCCTGGTTCGGGGAGCAGAGAACGGGGCGGCCATCGCGCGGCCGGCCCGGGTGCGCCGGACGATGTCGACCACGGCACTGACAGTGGCGGGCACCACTCGGGTGACCAGGAGCACCGGTCGCCTCACGAATCGTGCCAGCCCGTCTACCGCCATCGCTACCGGGCCGACCGCCGCGGCCGCCTGCACCAGCGCCGTCGGCGGTGGGTCGGGTTCGGCGGTGCACAGCAGCGAGAGAAAGTCGCCGAACGTCACACCGTCGGCCGCGGCGTGATGGACCTTGAGCAAGACTCTGAGGCGATCGCCGTCGAGCGAGCCGTCGGCGCCCTCGATCACCCACATCTCCCACAGCGGCGCGCGACGATCGAGCGGCAAACCGGCCAGGACGCCACAGATCTCGGCCAGCTCAGCTGGACCTCCCGGCGCCCGAAGGCCGACCCGATGCACGTGGCGGTCGATGTCGAAGTTGCTGTCCTGGGCCCAGGCGGGATGATCGAGGTTGAAGAACGTATCGGACAGTTTCTCCCGGAATGCCGGTATCCCCTGAATCCGCGCCGCGAGCGCCTCGCGTAACCGGTCGTAGCTGTAACCGCCGGGAATTGTCGAGGCGTCCAGCTCTATCACCATGAACACTTGGACGGGCTGGTTCGCGGTTTCCAGGTAGAGGAAACTGGCATCGAGTCCACTGAGCCGCTGCGGACGTCGCACGCCTTGCATGCTACGTGCTCACCAGTGCTCACCGGTGATTGGATATGAGCATGGTGACCTTGATAACCGGTGCGTCGACGGGGATCGGCGCGGAGTTCGCGCGGCAGTTCGCCGCCCGGGGGCACGACCTCGTCGTGGTCGCCCGCAGTGCGGACAGGCTCGACAGCCTCGCCGCGCAACTACGGTCGGCACACGGCGTGAACGTCACCGTGCTGGCGATGGACCTGTCGCTGCCCACTGCGGCCGGCGAACTGTGGGAGCAGACGAACCGTCTGGGCCTTGAGGTCGACGTGCTGGTCAACAACGCGGGCTCAGGTACGCACGGTGACATCGCCGACGCCGACCCGCACCGCCTGGAGCAGGAGGTCGGACTCAACTGCCGGACCATGGTCGGCACGACGGCCCGCTACCTGCCTCAGATGCGGGCCAGGGGCGGGGGAACGATCATCAACCTGGCATCAACTGCGGCGTTTCTGCCGTTGCCGAAGATGGCGGTGTACGGCGCGTCCAAGGCCTTCGTCCTGTCCTTCACCGAGGCGCTGTGGGCAGAGGAGCGCAAGCACGGTGTTCGTGTCCTGGCGGTGTGCCCGGGTGTGACCGATACCCCGTTCTTCGAGGCAGCGGGCGAGGCGGCGGTCAGCGCGGCGTCACTGTCGCATTCGCTGGGACTCACCCGCACTCCCAAGCAGGTCGTCGACAGCACGATGCGCGTACTGTCCCGCCGCAAGCCCAGCTTCGTGGACGGCGCAGTGAATGCATTGGTCTGGCGCGGACTCACCCGGGTGGTGCCCACGCGGCTGATGGTCGCGGCGTCCGGGCGGTTGGTTGAAGGCTGAGCTGACGCTAGCTCACTTGCCCGGCTGACAGTGCCTCGGTCAGATACCCCGCCAGCGTGCGAGCGGTGTTGTAGGTGACGATCGTCTTCGGCGTGACGCGCACGCCGGTTTGGGTTTCGATGTGGGTGCGCAATTCCAGGTTGCCCAGGGAGTCCAGCCCGTGCTCGGCGAACGGGCGATCGGGGTCGATCGCCCGGCGCAGGATGAGTGCCACCTCGTCGGTGACCAACCGCCGCAAGCGGTCCGGCCGCTGCTCCGGTGACAGCGCGCGGAGCTCGGCGAGAAGCGCCGCGCCGCTGGTCTCCGCGCCGGCATCAGCCGAGCGGAACGCCTCAGCGACAGGGCTTCGGGCTGCCAGCGCGGCGAGCCACGGCGCTCCGGTCAGGGGCAGATAGGCGGTGTAACCGCGGTCATGACGGAGCAGTGCGCGGAAGGCGTGGGCACCTTCCTGGGGAGTGATCATCGCGGTGTCGCCCCGCTGCGCGAGTCCAGCGCCCCGGCCGATCTGATCCCATGCGCCCCAGGCGATTGCGGTGGCGGGCAGGCCCTGGGTGCGTCGCCACGCGGTGAACGCGTCCAGCCAGCTGTTGGCCGCGGCGTATGCGCCCTGGCCCGGTGAGCCGAACAGCGCGGCGACGGACGAGAAGCTGCAGAACCAGTCCAGCGGCTGCCCGGCGGTGGCGCGGTGCAGATGCCAGGCGCCGTGCACCTTCGGCGCCCAGTCCCGGTCGATCAGCTCGTCGGTGATATTGCCGAGAGTCGCGTCGTCGACGACGGCAGCGGCATGCAGCACACCACGCAACGGCAGACCGGTGGCGGTGGCAGCTGACACCAGCCGGGTGGCGGTCTGCGGGTCGGCGATGTTGCCGCATTCGACGACGACATCGGCACCGTTGGCCCGCAGCCGGTCAATCGTCTTCTGCGCCTGCGGGTTTGGCTGTGAGCGCGACGTCAGGATAATCCGCCCGCAGCCGGCCGAGGCCATCGCGGACGCCAGGAACAACCCGAGTCCGCCCACCCCGCCGGTGACGATGTAGGAACCGTCCTTGCGGAACACCCGCGCCCGGGTCGGCGGCACGGCGACACCGGTCTGCGGCCCGCGCGGGATGGTCAGGATCAGCTTGCCGGTGTGCTGGGCGGCGCTCATCTCGCGGATGGCGGTGTCGGCCTCGGTGAGAGGCCGGACCGAGTACTCCGGGGTGGGCAGAGTCCCGTCGGCGACCAGGCCGTACACCGTGCGCAGCAGATCACCGATCTGACCCGGCGCACTGTTGCTCATCAGCAGCAGATCGGCATAGTAGAAGGCCAGGTTACGGCGGAACGGGTAGAGGTCGACGCGGGTGTGCTCGTACACGTCGCGCTTACCGATCTCCACGAAACGACCGTCGAAGGCCAGCAGTTCCAGGCCCGCCCGCTGCGCCGCACCGGTCAGCGAGTTGAGCACGACATCGACGCCGTAGCCGTCGGTGTCGCTCCGGATCTGGTCGGCGAAATCTGTTGTCCGAGAGTCGTATACGCGCTTGATGCCCATCTGCCGCAGGAGCTCGCGACGGTCATCGCTTCCGGCGGTGGCGAAGATCTCCGCTCCGGCATGACGGGCGATCGCGATCGCCGCCTGTCCCACGCCACCGGTCGCCGAATGAATCAGCACCCGATCGCCGGGCTGAATCCGGGCCAACTGGTGCAGGCTGTACCACGCGGTGGCGTACGCGGTGGACACCGCCGCCGCCTCCTCGGTGGTCAATGATTCCGGCAGAGGTGCGGCCAGTCGCGCATCACAGGTGACGAACGTGCTCCAGGCGGCGGTGTCGGCGAGGGCGCCGACCCGGTCGCCGACTTTGAAGTCGGTGACACCGGCACCCACCGCGGTCACCACACCTGCGAAGTCCACGCCGAGGCCCTGGCGCTGCCCGTCGACGGTGAAGGACTTGCCGAAGGCGAGCAGCACGTCGGCGAAGTTGATGCTGGAAGCATCGACGGCGACTTCGATCTGCCCGGCTTGTGGCGGCTCGCGGTCCGCAGTGACGAATTCGAGGGTGTCGAGGTCACCCGGAGTGCGGATGACCAGACGCATCCCGTCGCGTTCGGGGTCGACAGTGGTGGTCCGGCGCTCGTCGGGCCGCAGCGGGCTTTGTCGCAACCGAGCGGTGTACCACGAACCTTGCCGCCATGCCGTGGAGTCCTCGTCAGATCCGCTGAGCACCTCGCTGGCGACGGCCTCGCCGTCGGTGTCGGCGTCGACGTCGATCTGGGTCGGCCGAAGTGGCGGGTGCTCGGCGCCGATGACCCGCAACAGGCCGGTCACGCCGCCCTGGTCGAGATTGACGGTGTCGCCCGGGGCCGCCGCCAGCGCACCACGGGTGATGACGTAGAACCGCGGCGGTTCACCATCGGTGTTTGCCAGCTTGCCGGCGATGCCGACCAGCGACGCCACGAGATCGCGTCCGCGGTCCGGGTTCGGGTCGCCTTCGGCCGGTGCAGCAACCACCACCACGCCGGTGAACGCTCCGGACGCGAGCTCGCCGCCGGACACGGCACCGGCACTCACCGTCCGGCAGTCGGCGCCATGCGAGGCCATCGCCTCCGAGAGCCGCACAGCGAGCTTGTCGCCATCGTCGGCAACCACCAGCAGCCAGGCACCGCGGGCGGTGCCGGCCGCCGGCAGCTGCTGCTGATTCCACTCGACGGTGAGCAGACGTTCGGCGAAGATGCGCTCGCGCTGCCTGCTCTTGGATTCCTGGGCGCCGATCCGCAGACCCGCCGCCTGCAACACGACCTCGCCGTCGGCGTCCAGGATGTCGAGATCCGCCTCGATCGCGGCGGCGTCGGCCGAGAGCACCCGCACCACGCAGTACCGCGCGTCGCGGCCCCGGCCCACCCGGCGCAGCCGGGCCACGCCCAACGGCAGCATCAGCCCGCCGTCGGTGCGGCCCGCCGCACTGATCACGGCGGCCACCGACTGGAAGCAGGCGTCCAGCAGCGCCGGATGAATGCCGTAACCAGCCTGCTGGGAGCGGATGTCGCCGGGCAGCGCGATCTCGGCCAGCAGAGTGGACCGGTCGTCGCCCGCACTAGTGTGCACGGCGACCAAGCCGGTGAACGCGGGACCGAACTGGATTCGCCGGCCGGCGAACCACTGGCGCACCTCGTCACCGGCAATCCGGTTGGGATACGCCGCCAGCAGTCTGGCGATGTCCTGGGGCGCGGGGCGGGCCTCGTCGTCGACCGCGCTCAGGGTCGCCACCGCCTGTCGGACGCGCTCGCCGTCCTGGTCGGCCGCCACGGCGAACTCCGCGACACCGGTGCCGGCGACCGCTGCGACGGCGGTGACTTCGGTGTGCTCGTCGAGCAGCATCAACTGCTCGAACTGGACGTCCCGGACGGCGCTGCTCTCGCCGAACACCAGTTCGGCTGCGGCCAGGGCCATCTCGCAGTACGCGGCACCTGGGTAGGCGGCCACATTGTTGACCTTGTGGTCGGCCAGCCACGGCAGTTTCCCGGTGCCGACGTCAGCCTGCCAGGCGTGCCGCTCGGGCTCCTCCGGCAGCCGCACATGCTCGCCCAGCAGTGGGTGCACCAACGCTGTGCACGCGCCAACCAGGGAGTCCTGGCCGTCCGACTCGATGAGGAAGTGACGATGGGTCCACGTCGGCAGCGGCGCGTCCACCAGACGTCCGCCCGGATAGCGGACGGCGAAGTCGACGGCGGCGCCAGCGTTGTGCACATCGCAGACGAACACCCGTACTCCGTGCGGCAGCGGCTGGTCCCGACGCATACCTGCGACGGCATGGATCGAGATGTCTGCGGCGTTGGCGGTCTGCTCGACCGCGCGCGTCAGCAGGGGATGCGGAGCCGGCTCGCCGAACACTCGATGGCCGTCATCCAGCGCTGCCTGCACTGCGTTGGCGAAACGCACTGGCTGCCTGAGGTTGTCGACCCAATACAGAGCGTCGAATGCCGGTCGAGCGCGCGGGTTGTCGAGGGTTGCCGAGTAGTACGGCACCTTGGGCTCCATCGGAGCCAGTTCGGCGAGTTCCTCGGCCAGGTCGGCGAGGATCGGGTCGACCTGCGGGGAGTGTGAGGCGACGTCCACCGCCACCTCCCGGGCCATGACGTCACGGGCTTCCCAGGCGGCGACCAGCTCGCGGACGGTGTCGGTCGCGCCGCCGATGACGGTGGACTCCGGCGAGGCGAACACCGATACCACGACATCGCTGACGCCCCGGGCGGCGAGTTCGTCGCGCACCTGCGTGGCGGTCAACTCGACGGAGGCCATCGCGCCGCCGCCGGACAGCCGGCACATCAGCCGGGAGCGGCGGCAGATCACGCGCACCCCGTCCTCGAGCGACAGGGCTCCGGCGACGACGGCCGCCGCGGCCTCGCCCATCGAATGTCCGATGACTGCGCCCGGATGCACACCGTAGGACCGCATCGCTTCGGCAAGCGCGACCTGCATGGCGAACAAGGTGGGCTGAACCCGGTCAATCCCGGTCACCGTCTCCGGCGCCGACATCGCTTTGCTGACCGAGAAACCGGACTCCCGGGCGATCAGCGGCTCGAGTTCCGCGACGCGCGCGGCGAACGCAGGCTCCCGGGCCAGCAGTTCGGCGCCCATCGCGGCCCACTGCGAACCCTGTCCGGAGAACACCCACACCGGTCCCCGGTCGTCCTGGCCCACCGCGTCCGGATAGGGAATCTCGCTCTCGGCGACCTCACGCAGACCGGCGGCCAGCTCGGTGAGGTCCGTGGCCAGCACCGCGGTGCGCACCGACCGGTGACCGCGCCGCCGTGCCAGCGTGTAGGCCAGGTCGGATGCCGCCAGGCCGTGGCCGCGCTGCTCCACCCAGTCGGCCAGACGCAGTGCCGTCCGGCGCAGCCCCTCGTCGGAGGTAGCCGATACGGGGAACAGCAGTGTCCCCGACGCGGCGGAAGCGGTCTGGTCGGAACCCGCGGTTTCCGGTGCTTGCTCGAGCACGGCGTGCACGTTCGTCCCGGACATGCCGAACGAGGACACCGCCGCCCGTCTTGGCTGGTGGCCATCGGTCGGCCAGGGGGTGATCTCCTTCGGCACCAGCAGACCTGTCTCGATCTGACCGAGATCGTCGGGCAACCGCGTGAAATGTGCCATCGCAGGCACCGCACCGTGGCGCAGTCCGAGGATGGCTTTCACCAGCCCGACAGTGCCGGCTGCGGACTCGGTGTGGCCGAGATTGCTCTTCGCCGACCCGACGATGCAGCGGTGTCCGTCGGTGCCGTACACCTTCGCCAGGCCGCCGAACTCCAGCGGGTCGCCGACCGGTGTGCCGGTGCCGTGCGCCTCGACCATGCCGACGGTGGCCGCGTCGACGCCCGCCACATCCAGTGCCGCCCGGTAGACGTCGGCCTGGGCGTCCAAGGACGGTGTCGTGAGGGTCACCGAGCGACCGTCCTGATTGGCGGCGGTTCCGCGGATCACCGCCAGGATCCGGTCGCCGTCGCGCAGCGCGTCCGGCATGCGCTTGAGCAGCACCACCGCGCAGCCGTCGGAACGCACGAAACCGTCCGCGCCGACGTCGAACGTCCGGCATCGCCCGGTCGGGGAGAGCATGCCCTGCGCCGACGCCGACGCGCTCACGGACGGTTCGAGGATCACCTGACAGCCGCCGGCCAGGGCGTAGTCACTTTCGCCCTCATGCAGGCTTCGGCAGGCCAGATGTACCGCCAGCAGACCCGAGGAACACGAGCTGTCGATGGTCAGTGCCGGGCCGCGCAGACCCAGCGCGTAGGCGATCCGCCCGGACGCCATGCTGTACGGGGTGCAGGTGTAGCCGTACGGGCCCGCCATGGCGCCGGCCTCGTTGGACACCAGCGTGTAGTCGTCGTGGCACAGGCCGGCGAAGACACCGGTCGACGAATCCGCCAAGGACGCGGGGGACAGGCCGGCGTGCTCGACCGCTTCCCAGGCCGTCTCCATCATGAGGCGGTGCTGCGGGTCGATCGCCGCCGCTTCGCGGTCCCCGATTCCGAAGAACTCGGCATCGAAACCACCGACGTCGTCTACGAAGCCGCCCCACCGCGAGACCGACCGCCCGGGCACACCGGGCTGCGGATCGTAGTGCTCCTCGAGGTCCCACCGGTCCGCGGGGATTTCGGTGATCAGGTCATCGCCGCGCAGCAGCGCCTCCCACAGCAGTTCGGGGGAGTCGATGCCGCCAGGCAGGCGGCAGCCCATTCCAATCACCGCAATCGGTGTGACCTTGGGTTCAACCACAAGGGTCCTTCGCTTTTCGGATGTCTCCCAGGGGCCGCACGCCGCGCCGACATGAGTAGCTACAGCTGCCCTGGCTTGTGCGCAGATCGCCTCGCACAGTTGTCGCAAGCGTAGCTGACGCTGACGTCAGGACCATCATTCGCCGGCCCGGCCGTCGCTGTGAGCGAACTGTGCGACTGGTTTGCGGGCGAACCCTCTCGGTGATGTGTAATGGCGGCCGGGACGGCACGTCGTCGTGCCACGGCGAAAGGCGGACCATGACGTCCTCGGAATCCCTACCGGCGAACCCGCCCGAACCGATTCCCGCGGTGGTTCCGCCCAGGATTCCACCGGGGGGCCGTCGCGAACTCGGTCTGATCGGCTGGTTGTTCTGCAAGCTGGCCTCGCGGATCGCGGGCGTGCCGGAGATGCACCTCTTCACGGTGTTCGCCCAGCACCGGCGGATGTTTTGGACCTGGGCGCCCTTCGGCTGGGTGCTACTGCGGCGCGGGCGCCTGCCCGGCCGCGACACCGAAGTGGTGATCCTGCGGGTGGGACGCGTGCGCAACTCCGAGTACGAATTGCAGCAGCACCGGCGGATCGCGCTTCAGCGCGGCGTGGATCTTCAGACCCAGGCTGCGGTGTTCGCCTGGCCGGCGGCCGACCGGCTCTCGGCCCGGCATCAGGCCATGCTGACCGGAGTCGACGAGTTGCTGACCACCCGGGCGATGTCGGACGAGACCTGGCAGCGGCTGGCCGGCTATCTGGACCGTCGCCAGTTGATGGAGTTCGTCATGCTGGTCGGCCAGTATGACGCGCTGGCGATGTGGCTCAACACCCTCGGCGTGCCGATGGACTACCCGGACTAGCCCCGCGCCGGCCGACTCCTGATCACAACTCAGGTTCACCCTGTAGGCTGCCGAGGCGCCGCTCGGTGATCCGCGAGTTCACCGTCGAGAAGCTAGGGGGAGCATGAAGGTCATCGGTCGAGTGCTGGTGGCGTTGGTCGCCGCCGTCGCGGCGTTGTTCGCCGGGGCAGGTACCTCGCACGCAGGTTTGGACAATCAGCTGAGTCTGGTCGACGGCGGTGGCCGCACGATGACGGTCCAGCAGTGGGACACCTTCCTCGACGGTGTGTTCCCCTTGGACCGCAACCGGCTGACCCGCGAGTGGTTCCATTCCGGCAAGGCCGTCTACAGCGTGGTCGGCCCGGGTGCCGATGACTTCGCCGGCACCCTGGAGCTGGGCTACCAGGTCGGCTTCCCGTGGTCGCTGGGTGTGGGCATCAACTTCAGCTACACCACCCCCAACATCCTGCTCGACGACGCCAGCATCTCCCCGGGCAACTTCAATCCGCTGGGCTCGGTCATCACCCCGAACCTGTTCCCGGGTGTGTCGATCAGCGCGGATCTGGGCAATGGCCCCGGTATCCAGGAGGTCGCCACCTTCTCCGTCGACGTTTCGGGCCCCAACGGCTCGGTGGCGGTGGCCAACGCCCACGGCACCGTCACCGGTGCGGCCGGCGGTGTGCTGCTGCGCCCCTTCGCCCGGCTGATCTCCAAGGCCGGTGACTCCGTCACCACCTACGGCGAACCCTGGAACATGAACTGAGCCGACGAGCCAGTTCAACTCTTGTGATCTGACCACGATGCCGGGGATGCCCTGGGAGCAACTGCCGCTGATCGGCGGGTGGCTGCGGTCTACCCGCGTCGAGGCGACCAGGGCGGGCATCGCGCGCATCGACCTGATCGGCCTGGCCGAGGTGGTCATCGACGGTGTCGACCTTCCCGCGATCATCCGGGAGTCGACGGGCACCGTCACCGCCGAGGTGATGACCGACGTGCGCACCCAGACCGCCAGGGCCGACGATGTCGTCTCCGGTTTCGTCGACCGAATGCTGGGCCGCACCCCGCGGCCGCAGGACCCAGAGTGACCAACGCCGGCATCGTGTCGCGAGGCCTGGGCGCGCTTGTCGACATGCTGGTCGTCGTCGTGACGATGGGTCTGCTCTATCTGGGGCTGGCGCTGAGCACGCTGATGGTCAACCCGACGTCCTTTCGCTTCCCGGCGCCGAACGTGATCTTCTCCACCGCAGTGACGATCGCGGTGTCGGTGCTCTACCTGACCGGGTGCTGGACCCTGTCAGGCCGCACGGTGGGTGCGGTCCTGCTGGGTGTCCGGGTGGTGGGCCGCGATGCTCAGCAACTGCGGCTGAGTGTGGCTGTCGTGCGGGCGATCGCCTGCGTTCTGGTTCCGATCGGGTTGCTGTGGGTTGCTGTCGACCGGCAGCGGCGGTCGGTGCAGAGGACATCGCGGTGGGCAGCCGGGTCGTCTACGATCGCCCCTAGGATGCCCCATTGCCGTTAGCGGACGGTCAGGTACGTTCCTTCGGCAGCGTCTCGCCGCGGAAGAATGCGGGACACCGATCCCTTCTTCAGACCCTTCGACCGCAGGCCATGCATCAAGGGGTCAATGATTGCCGCGTCCTTCGCCATGCCTCGGATTGTTCCGCGCCGATCACAAGATCAACGCGAAACCCGCCGATCACGGCTGGATCCGGATCGGTCCCGGCTTCCACAACCCGCTGCGGGTGGCGGTGCCCAGCTCCAGCTGTGCCGGCTGGGCGTCGACGATCGTGTCGAACCTGCGCAGCGAGCCCCAGTCCCGGCCCCAGTCGTGCGACAGGTAGGTGGCCATCACGTTCTGGCGCAGCAGCAGGTCGCTGATCCCGAGCAGGCCGCCGTTGCGGCCGTCCTCCCAGGTGTCGGTGTCCTGCTTCTTGGCCGTGTAGTCCGGCGTGATGCGGAACTTGGGCACCTCGGTGACGCCGTTGGCGTGCAGCATCGGCTGCTGGCACGGGAAGGCCAGACCCACCGCCCAGTCCATCAGCACCGGCTGGGTGGAGCCGACGTACTCCTGCACCGAGCGCAGCTCGGGCACCCGCGGCGGGGTCACCGCGATCCAGTCACCCCGGGACAACGACCGGTCCTTGGCAACGATCCGCACCGTGGTGGCGTCGGCGGGGATCTCCGAGCGCGCGAACCGCAGGTTGCGCCACGACGGCGCCGGGCCCAGGTCATACGGGCTGACCCGGCCGGCCGGCACCGGGGCGCCGTCGGGGCCAGGCTTGCCGTACTCCAGATCGACGGTCTGCCCGTCGGTGAAGCCGTTGAGCACGCTGCGGCCGGCGATCGTGCCGGCGGCGGTGACCACCACCAGCGGATGGCCGCTGTCGTTGGGCGGCAGGGCGTACCAGGCCGAGTTGAGCGTGGCCTCCTGCTGCGGGCCGACGAGGTAGCTGCCGGCGAGCGCGACCCGCGCCGGATCCAGGCCGTAGGGCAGGGGCACGGTCGAGCCGTTCACGCCGGGGGCGTCCAGCTTGATCGGCTGATCCCAGTCGTAGTCGGTACCCGGTTGTGGGTTGGTCATCCGAATCGATTCGGCCACAATGTGTTCCGGCACACCGCTGGGTGTGAAGCCGATGGGTTTGGCGCCCCCGAGCGGGCCGAGGGGGCCGTAGTCGCCGGGCAACGGGGTCAGGAAACCGGCATTGGGGTCGGGTTCGACGAGCACGTCGTCGGCCAGTCCGCAGCCACCGGAGAACGATCGCAGGTTGGCCCACGCGTTGGAGTACGTCGGGTACTGGCGCACGATGCCCGCGACCATCGAGCCGACGAACACCAGCACCATGAAACCGGCCGCCAGCGGGATCGGTGCGGCGGTGACCGCACCCGTGATGCGACCTTCCCGGTGCTCGCGTGAGTTGAAGTGCAGCCACACGGTGTACAGTGCCGAGACCACGAACAGGAAGAAGAAGATCGTGCTGACGGTGATTCCGCCGATGCGCGGCATCGCGTTGTTGAACGGCACGCCGTAACTGGAGACGTACCACCAGCCGTTGGTGGTGGCGAAGCACAGCGACACGACGAACAGCACCGCGGTGACGACCGTCATCCGATTGCGCGACCAGCGCAGCACTTTCGGCGAGATCAGCACGGTGGCAAGCGCCGCCGTGGCCGCGCCCACCGCGGCGAACAACCCGAAGTGGTGCACCCACTTGGTCGGGGTGAACATCAGAAAGAACATCGTCGCGAAAATGACACCCATCAGCCGCCAAGCCGGTCCGCGGGCCACGCCGGGAACCCGCTTGCGGCGCAACATGATGAACATCGAGACGAACAGCGACAGCGCGGTGATCAGGAAGCCGAACCGCCGCGACAGCGAGCCGTCGACCGTCGGCAGGATCAGGTAGTAGTAGCGCAGGTTCTCCGTGTACCAGGCCTGGCTGGGTCCGATGTCCGTGCGAATCCTGGTGGCTTCCAACACCGTTGCCAGCGTCTGGTCGGCGAAGACGACCGTCAGCACCACGGTTCCGGCGGCCAGCAGCGGCAGTACGAGTGGCCAGGTGCCCACGATTGCGCGGCGGCGCACCAGGATGCGAAGGATGGGGCGGCCACCGGCGATCAGCGCGGCGACGGCGATCAGGCCGGTGGGCTGGATGCCGAGGGTGAACGCGGCGCTGATGATGGCCAGCGCGGCCGGCGTGAGCCGGCCGGAGATGATCGCCCGCTCGATCAGCACGTAGGTGATCAGTGCGCCGGTGGCGATCTGGCCTTCGGGTCGCAGGCCGTTGTTGAACGGCATCCACGCCGCCATCAGGACCAGCCCGGCGGCCCACAGAGCGGGCCGACTCGACTTGACGGCGGGACCGAGGCGGGGCAGCACCTCGCGGGACAGCAGCAGCCAGCACAGCAAGGCGCAGAACAGGTCTGGCAGCCGCATCCAAATACTGGCGTCGCTGACATGGGTCATCAGGGCCAGCACGTTGTAGAACCAGCCGAACGGATCCTCGGGGCTGCCGAACCAGCGGAAGTAGTTCGACATGTAGCCGGCGTGATCGGCGACGCGGGCCATGCCGAGGATGTAGCCGTCGTCGGAGGAGTTGGCCCCGATGACGTGCCAGACCAGGAATCCGGTGACGACGGTGACGTCGACCGTGGTGAAGGTGCGCCAGCGCTGCGGGATCAACGTGTGCATACGCCGGCCGTCGAGGCGGTCCAGCCGCCACAGCGCACCGAGCGCGACGGCGGTCGCGGCCATCGCCAGCAACATCGCAACCAGCTTCAAAGCTGTTGGCCGGGTGGAGAATCGGGTGTCGATGGTGGCCGAGAAGGTCAGGCCGGGCGGGGCCGGCCCGGTGAGGTCGGTGAACACCCCGACAACGGCCGGGCGCAGGTTCGGGTCGGGGAAGCCGGTGCGCTGCTCCTTGCCCGTGGTGGGAGCCGAATCGCTCCCTGAGTCGCTTCGCTCCTGCCCGCCGGAAAGCCCGACGAAGGTCGCGTAGGTGCCCGCCGTGGTCGAGCTGATCTCGATGCGCTGACACTGCGGGGAGGCAACCCTGGACCGCGGCACGCTCGCGATCACCACGTTGCGGTCGGTGATGTCGACGCGCTGGGCGGTGACGTTGACGAACAGCGAATTCAGCGTCGCCTCTTTGCCTTTCTTCGGCGCGAGGCCCAGCACCAGCCCGCCCTGCGGCGGCATCGAGGCGATCACGTCGCACGGCACCGTCGCGGTGAGCGACACCGGTGCCTGGGAGATCAGCGGTGCGGTGACATTGCTGAACTGTCCGTCCTGCGGCCAGTTCAGTGTCGCGGTGGTCTGCACCACGGGCAGCAGCGGAGTCAGCACCGACAGCACGAAGCCGAGCAGGCCAGCGATCGTCGCCACCCATCGGGTGATCTTGACGTCGTGGGCTGCGTCGCGGGCGTTGGCCGCGAGAGTCTGTGTCATGGCAGTGCCCTGATCGGTCCGTTGCGGTTCCAGCCGAACACCTTCACCGCGCCCTGATCGATGACGGCGTTGGGTGCCTGATCGGCGGGCACCAGCCGGATGTAGCGCTCGAGGGCGCCCCAGTCTCGATACCAGTCATTGCGCAGGTAGGTCGGGATCGTCGCCGTCGTCAGCAGGGCCTGGATGAACAGGAACGGGCCGCCGGCGCGGGCGGACTGCCACATGTTCGACGACACCACCACCTGCTTGAGGTTGGGCAGAATCCGGTACTGCGGCAGTTCGGCGACACCGAGGTGTTCGGCGAACGGCCGCTGGCAAGGGAAGTTCGCAGCGGTGGCGATGTCCATCAGGATCGGTGTCTGCGAGCCGAGGAACTCACTCGCGGTCTGCAGCACCGGTACCCGCGGCGGGGTGAAACCGAACCACTGGTCATCGCTGAGGTTGGGGTCGTCGGCGACGATGCGCGCGACGTTGGCGTCCGGCGGCGCCCAGGCGAGCGGGAAACGCAGGTTCCGCCACGCCTTTTGGGCGATGACGTCGATCGGCTGCACCGAGCCGAGCGCCTGGAAGCTGCCGTCCGGGCGGTGTACGCCCCACTGCAGCTTGAGGGACTGCCCGTAGTTGAACTGGCGCTCCTCGTCGTAGAACCAGATCGCGCCTGCCGCGGCGACGGTGACCAGGGGCCGGTCCGGGGTGCGGGGCGGTAGCCGGTACCACGCGGAGGTGGCTTTGGCCGCGACGGTGTTCTCCTTGTAGCTGCCCATCACCGGTGTGGTCTTCGGGTCCAGGCCGAACGGCAGGAACACCCGGGATCCGTTGACTCCTTCCGGTCCGTAGCCGCCGCCGGTACCCGCCGCAAAAGCGATGCCCGCGTTGGGCTTGTTGGGCGAGCCGTCGGAGTTGACGATGCCGGGGTTGGCGACGAACGGCTCCGCCGGCTCGAGGGTGTCGCTGATTCCGTTGGGGGTGAAGCCGATTGGGTTCTCCCCGCCCAGCGGGCCGTACTGGCCCCACTTCTGACCCGGAACCGGTTGCAGCATACCGGCATTGGTGTCCGGCTCGACCAGGACGTCGTCGGCCATCGCGCAACTGGTCTCCGACAGGCCCGAACTCAGCGCGAAGATGTTGGCCTTGGCGGTGGTGTAGACCGGGTAGCGCTGCACGAAGGCCTTGGTCATCGAGCCGACTTCGAGCAGCACCATGATCAGTGCGACCACCAGCAGTGGTGTGGAGGCCAGCGCCCGGTTGCGCCGGGTGTTCTTGACCTCGGTGTGCCCGGCGGCGTAGTCCATCCGGAAGTGCAACCACCCGGCCAGCAGGCCGGTCACCACGGCCAGGCCGAGGAACATCGACGTCACCGGCTGGTGGGCGACGACCGGCTGCCGGTCGAACCACGGCACGCCGTAGTTGCCGACGTAGAACCAGCCGTTGATCCCCGAGGTCGCCCAGGCCAGGACGAACAGCAGGGCGGTGACCCACAGCGTGAGGTTGCGCCGGCTGTGCAGTCCGACCCGCGCGAACGCGAACGCCGTCACCCCGCCAAGTGCACCGGCCAGGCCGGCGAACGCGCCGAACTGCACCGCCCACTTGGTGGGGGTGAACGTCAGCAGCAGCAGGCCGATCGCGGTGCTGCCGACGAGCCGCCACGTCGGCCCGTTCGCGACGCCGGGCACGCTGCCACGCCGCAGTAGCACGGTCAACAGGCCGAACAGGCACAGCAGCATCACCAGAACGGCGAAGCGGCGGGTCAGCGAACTCTCCACGTTGTCTTCGACCGTGAGGAAGTAGTACCGCAGGAAGTCCTGGTACCAGGCGATCGTGGGTCCGACGACGTACTTGATCCGGGCGGACTCGGCGACGTTGGCCAGCGTCTGGTCGCGGAACACGACGACGAAGATGACCGACAGTGCGGCGGCCAGTGCGGCCAGCGGTGCCAGCAGAGCGTCGATGGGGCGCCGGCTCTGGATGACCCGGGCGACGCCGCGCGCACCGACCAGGATCGGGGCGGTGGCGATCAGGCCCTGGGGGGCCAGCGTCACGGAGAACACCGCGACGACGACGGCGAGGGCCGCCGGGACGAGCCGCCGGGTGGCGATCGCGTTCTCCACCAGGATCCAGGCCGCCAGCGCGCCGAAGGCGATCAGCGGCTCGGGGCGAAGGCCGTTGTTGAACGGTAGCCAGGCCGCCAGGAACACCGCGCCGGCCGTCCACACCGCGATCCGGTTGAGCGCGAGGCGCCGGCCCAGCCGCGGTAGCACGCAACGACTGAGGATCAGCCAGGTGCCGATGCCGGCGGCGGTGGCGGGCAGCCGCATCCACACCCCGGCGGTGCTGACCGACGCGAGCTGCGCAAGCACCGATTGGTACCAGTCGAACGGAGCCTCGGTGGCCCCGAAGAACCGGAAGTAGTTGGCGGTGTAGCCGGCCTCACCGGACACCCGTGCGATGGTGAGGTTGTAGCCGTCGTCGGAGGAGATCGCGCCGATCAGGTGCCACAGCAACAGAATTCCGACGACGCCGATGTCGGCCAGCCACGTCGACCATCCGACGCGCCACCGGCGTCGCCACGCCCGGGCCGGCTTCCGGCCCGACCGGTTGTCCAGCGCGCCCAGCGCGACGATCGAGGCCACCACACAGGCGATGCCGAGTGCCATCACGCCGAGCTTGACCGGGGTCGGGCCGGTGATGAACCGGGTGTCGACGACGATGCGGGCCGACAAGCCCGGCTGCGCGGGCACTTTCAGGTCGGTGAAGATCCCGGCGACCTGAGGCTTCTTCTCCGGGGACAGCGTGCCCGTCGCGCCCGGGACGCCGACGAAGTCCGCGCCCACACCGCCGGGGGCGGCCCACATGTGCAGTGTGCTGCACGCGGGCGTGCGGATCGCGGCGCGCGGTGCGACGGCGGCCACCGAATCACGGAACGCCACCACCACGGTGTCGGCGTTGGCCCGGACGAACAGGCCGTTACGGCTGGCGTCGATACCGGCAGGCGGAATGGTGGAGAACACCAGGCCGCCGTCGGCGGGCAGCGACGCGATCGCCGGGCAGGGGATGGAGACGTCGAGCGACTGCGGTGCCCCGGAGACCAGCGGCGCGGTGATGTCGCTGACGTTGCCGTCCGGGCCCGGCGCCTGCGGCCACTGGATCGCCGCGGTGGTCTGGGTGACCGGCAGAAGCGGAGTCAATCCGCACAGCAGCACACCCAGGATTCCTGCGACAACGGCGACGATCCGCGCGATCCGTGGGGTGGCGGCGCTGTCGCTGGGCACGAGGGTCGATCGTAGGCCAAGCGGTTGTGGACGCTCGGAAGGCCTGCGGACGTGCGTCGATTTGAGACGGGAATGCTACGTCGGGCGCAGGGGGGCCGGGCTCCACAAGCCGTTGCGGGTGGCGGTGCCCGGATCCAGCCGCGCGGGCTGGGCGTTGGGATAGAAGGGGTTGAGCCGCTGCAGTGCACCCCAGTCGCGGAACCAGTCGTCCTTGAGATAGGTGGGCACCGTGACGGATCGGTAGAGCAGCTCGCTGATGCCCAGTGGGCCGCCTCCGACGTTGTCCATCACCGGCGAATTGGCCTCGGCCCCGAACCGGTCCGGCAGGATGCGCCACTTCGGCGGTTCGATGACACCGTTCTGGTGGCCGAACGGCCGCTGGCACGGGAAGGCCAGGCCGACGAGCCAGTCGAGCAGGACCGGGTCTTTGGAGCCCACCACGTCCTGCAGCGTCCGCAGGTTCGGGATGCGTGGCGGGGTGATGGCGATCCAGTGCTGCGGAGACAGGTCGTCGTCGGAGGCGACGAGCCGGATCTGGGTGGCGTTACGCGGGATCGCGGCCAGCGGCGCCCGCAGGTTGCGCCAGGCCGGTGCCGCGCCGATGTCGGCGAATCCGAGAGCCCCGCCCGGCTTGTTCGCGGCGGCCTGCTGGTCGGTGGCCCACTGGATTTGGACCTCGTCCTGGTCGAACCGGCCGGCGGCCGAGACCACCAGGAGCGGCGAGGACGCCCAGTCCGACGGCAGCCGGTACCAGGCCGAGCGCAGCATGGCGGGCTGCTGAATGCCCGAACGCCAGCTGCCCATGACCGGGGTCCGGGCCGGGTCGAGGCCGTAGGGCAGCCGGGCCTTCGATCCGTTGATGCCGGCGTCGGCGGTGGTGCCGCCCTCGGTTCCGGCCTCACTGCTGGTGACCGTGCCGTCGTTGTTGTCGGCGAGGCTGCCGCCGCCGGGTGGCTCCAGCACCGGATCGGCTGAGACGTCGGCGGGAATTCCGTTGGCGGAGAAGCCTTCTGCGGTCGTCGCACCCAGCGCGTCACCGCCGGGCACCCCGATCGGGCTGAGCATCCCGGCGTTCGGGTCGAGTTCGACCAGCACGTCGTCGGCAAGCCCGCACGTCTTGCCGGTCAGCGCCTGCAGATTCGACCGTCCCACCGACCATGCCGGCCACTGCTCGGTCATCCCCAGCGTCAGCGACAGCACTTCGAAGACGACGAGCAGCCAGGCCACGATGGCCAGCGGGGAGCCGACCGCGGCCGACCACCACCGCCGCGTGCCGCTCTCGCCGTCGTCGCGACCGGAGAAATGGAACCAGGTGGCCAGCAGCAGCGTCAGGACGGTCAGTCCGAGCAGGACGGTGGTGAACCCGAAGTGCCACTCGGGGAACTGGTTCGACCACGGCACGCCGAAGTTGGAGACGTACCACCAACCGTTGACACTGGCGAACGACAGCGCCGTCACGAACAGCACGGCGGCGGCGAACACGGCCCGGTTGCGTCGGGAACGCAGCACGTGGGCGGTGACCGCGACGGCGGCCAGTGCCCCGAGCGAGCCGGCCAGACCGGCGAACACCCCGAAGTGGTGTGTCCACTTGGTCGGCGTGAACATCATCGCCAGGAACGAGATGATCGTGATCCCGATGATGCGCCGGCTCGGGCCGCCCGCGGTGCCCGGGATGTGGCCGCGGCGCAGCATCATCGCCACCGACATCGCCAGTGCGACCAGCAGGGCCAGCACCGCGAAGCGCCGCGCCACCGACCCGTCCGGGCTGGCCATGAACAGGCGCTCGTAGCGGAGGTGCTCGTCGAACCAGCTCAGGCTCGGGCCGACGGCGGACTTGAGCATGTTCGCCTGGATCTCACCGACCAGGGTCTGGTCGCGGAAGATCAAGATGATCGTCACGGTCGCGGCGGCCAGGATCGGCGCGAGCAGCGGCAGCAGGCCGAACGGTCGGGATCGGCGGTGCAGGATCGTGCGCAGCGGTCCGATTGCCACCAGCAGCGCGCCGATGGAGGCGATGCCGGTCGGGCCGGAGAACAGCGTCAGCGCGCCCACGATGCAGGCGAAGGCGACCGGCAGCAGCCGGCTGGTGGCCACCCCGCGCTCGACGCAGATCCAGGTCAGCAGGATGCCGATGGCGATGATGGGTTCGGGGCGCAGGCCGTTGTTGAGCGGCAGCCAGAACGCCAGGAACATCCCGGCGGCCGTCCACGCCGCGGCGGGCGTGGTCTTGACGGCGTGGCCCAGCCGCGGGATGACCTCGCGGCTGATGATCCACCAGCAGGCCAGTGCCATCACCAGTGTGGGCAGGCGCATCCAGATGCTGGCCGTCGATACGTGCGCCCACATCGCGAGCAGGTCGTAGTACCAGCCGAAGGGTGCCTCCGGGGTGCCGAACCAGCGGTAGTAGTTGGCCATGTAGCCGGCGTGCTCGGACACCCGGGCCATGGTCAGGAGGTAGCCGTCGTCGGAGGTGTTGGCGCCGACGAAGTGCCACCACACCAGGACCGCGACGACGATCCCGTCCAGGACGGTCACCGACCACCAGCGCGGCGGCAGGACCCGCCGATGGCGCATGCCGTCGGCGGTGTCCAGGATGTGCAGGGCGATCAGCGCCACAATCGTCAGTGCCACGCCGAGCACCATCGCCGCCAGTTTCAGTGCGGTCGGAGCGCTGCTGTAGCGGGTGTCGATGGTGGCCGAGAAGCTCAGGCCGGGGGGTGCCGGGCCGGACAGGTCGGTGAACACGCCGACGATCTGCGGCCGGAAGTCGTAGCCGCCGCGGTCGCCCTTCAGCGCTGCGCCCGGGTCGTCGCGGTCGGATCCCTTAGTCAGTCCGACGAACTCGGCGGTCACCTTGTCGGCGTGGGCGGTGAACGTCAGCTTCTGGCAGGCCGGGCTGAGCACCTGGGACAGCGGCGCCACGACGACGGGAGTGTTGCGCACAACGACCACCAGGTCGTCGTTGGCGCGCTGGATCAGCAAGCCGCGGTCGACGGCCTTGGGTGCCTGCTTGGGAACGGTGGAGAGCAGGACTGTGCGGCCGGTGCGCTCGAGTCCTTCCGCGGCGGCACAGGGGATGCTGATCTTCAGATCGGTGGCGACGTAGCTGATGAGCGGAGCGGTGACGCTGTCGAGCACACCGTTTTGCGGCCAGTTCAGCTGCGCGGTGGCCTGCTTGACCGGCAGCAACGGCGTCAGGATCGCCAGCGCCGCGCCCAGCAGGCCAGCGACGACGGCGACGAGACGGGCGGTTCGATGATTCGCCCGCGTCTCGGTCACGGAGGTAGATGGTAATTGGCCGCTCGAGGGGACCATCGTTATGGATTCCTGATGGCCAGGATGAACGGTCCGATGGTCTTGACGGTGAAGTGCGGACCGGAGAACAGACCGGCGTCAAGCTCGACGGTGTAGCGCCGCACGTTGGGCTGGTTGGGGTAGACGTCGGTGGCCAGCCGCAGGGTGTAGGTGTCGTTGGCGCCGCGGCGCATCAGGAACACCGTCGGGGGCCGCCAGGGCAGTGCGTCGAGCGCCTTGACCAGTTGGTCGGAGTTCTTCAGGGCGGACCAGGATTCGATGGCCGCGGCGCGCTTGTCGAACTCGGCCAGCGGGTTGGCGTAGTGCGACGTCAGGCCCTGGAAGCCGTAGTAGGGGTAGTAGGACAGGAAGCTGTAGTCGGCGGTCATCACGACGGTCGCATCCCGGGGCCTGCCGGTGACCCGACGGATCGCCGCGTCGATCTCGGGGTAGTACTTCTCGGCACCGGGCGGCCTGCGGTCGCCGCGCTGGCCGTTGCCGTCGGTGTCGGTGTAGGCCACGGTCAGGTCGGGCCGCAGAACGTCGGGGATGTCCTGGCTGAAGCCGATGGCACCGATGAGACCGATCGCGGCCGTCACTCCGATGGCCCCGCGGTTGGAGCGGGCGGCCAGCGCCAGGCCCATCTCGATGAAGCCGAACGCGCCCGCCGCCGACAGCAGCACCGTCAGGGTGGGCTGAAGCCGAAACGACAGCAGCGTCGTGCCGACCAGCGTGGTCAGCATCGACAGCAGCGACCAGGCGTACAGCGACAGCACGCCGATGCCCAGCGCCGCCGCGCGCACCGAGCTGCGTGCCCGCCACACCAGCCACAGCGTGCCGAGCATGCACAGCGAGCCCAGCAGCGAGAACGGCAGCATCGGGAAGGTCAGCACTGCGCCGTCGGCGGGCAGGTAGTGCTGCGCGCTGCCGGTGTCGCTCATCGGGGAACGGGCGGCGTGCAGCAGGAACGGCAGCCAGGTTATGGCGCCGATCGCGGCGGTCAGCGCGCCGATGACGACCAGCCTCAGCAGCGGTTCGACACTGCGGCGGGCGATCGCGACCAGCGCGGCCATCAGGGCGACGGTGAACGTGGTGTAGGCCAGCAGCAGCGTGTAGAAAGTGGCGGCGACGCCGAGGAAGACGCCGACTCCGACGACAGCCGCCCAGCCGCCGTTTCGGGTCTTACCCCTGAGCCCCGACCAGGCCAGCACGAGCACCGGGGGGATCAGCACGGTGATCATCGCGGCGTACGGCTCCGGGGAGCTGTAGGCCAGCGTCACCGCTGCGGTGGCGGTCGTGACGATCAGTGCGTACTCGAAGCGGATCAGCGTCGACCACAGCACCATCGCAAGTACCACGGCGACCGCGATGGAGGTGATGGCCCAAGGTTTGAACATCTCCCAAGCCGGGGTGCCGGTCAGTGCGGCGGCACGCCCGCCGATCCAGAACCAGCCCGGTGGGTAGAAGGGCGGCAATCCCGCATAGGTCATGTCGTGCAGGGCCGGGCTGTGGGTGAGCCGGGTGAGGTACTCGGTGCGGAACTGCTGGTCGACCGAGATGCCGAAGAGGTAGAGCCTGGTCGCGCCCAACGGCATGCCGAGGGTCACCACCGCGAACGCCGAGAGGAACACCGCGGCGCCGATTCGCGCCGGCCACTGGTAGCCGCGCCGCCACAGGAAGCCCACGGCCAGCAGCGCGAGCAGGCAGGTGACCTGTCCGACTGTGGTCAACGCGTGCAACTGATTCGACGACGGGAACGCGGGCCACTCCACGCTCGAGATCGCGATCAGCGAGACCACTGAAACCGCGACGGTCACAGCGACTGCCGCGATCATCTGGCCGACGGTGGCCACAGCTTTGCGCACGCGGGCGCCTAGAACGGCAACTTGCGGAAAATCGGCCGCGGAATGTGCCGCAGCACCGACATCAGCACGCGCACCTGTCCGGGCGCCCAGACGAGGTCCTTGCCCTTCGCCGCGGATGCCACCGCAAGCTCGGCTACCTCTTCCTTGTCGACCGTGAACGGCGCTTCTTTGGCGCCGGTGGCCTTCCAGTGCTCCAGGGTGGTGGTGGTGCGCACCTGCCCGGGCCGGATCACCAGGACGTGAACCCCATACTCGCGCAACGCTTCTCCGAGTCCGAGGTAGAAGCCGTCCAGGCCGGCTTTGGTCGAGCCGTAGACGAAGTTGGACCGGCGCACCCGTTCACCGGCGACCGAGCTCATGGCGATGATCTGCCCGAAGCCCTGGGCGCGCATCTTCTCGCCGATGAGTACCCCCACCGAAACCGCTGCGGTGTAGTTGATCTGGGCGGACAGCACTGCCTTGGCCTGGTTCTGCCACAGTTCCTCGGCGTCACCGAGGACGCCGAATGCCACGATTGCCACATCGACGTCGCCTCCCGCCCAGGCAGATTCGATGACGGCGGGATGGCTCGCGGTGTCGAGAGCGTCGAAATCGAGATATCCGACCGACTTGGCGCCGGCGGCTTCCAGCTGTGCGATAGCGGCCTCGCGCTTGGGCGCGTTCGGCAGGTCGGCCAGGATGATCCGGGCCTTGGCGTTGCGTAGGTAGCGCTCGCAGATGGCCAGGCCGATCTCGGAGGTCCCACCGAGCAGCAGGATGGTTTGCGGGTTGCCGGTGGCGTCGAAGACCATTTAGGAGAGCTCCAAGCGTCGGGCCATATCGGACATGAACACCCCGTCGGGATCCACCTTGCGGCGCACCGCAATCCACTCGTCGATGCGCGGATACATGGCGTGGAAGGTCTCCGCGGCGGTGCGGGAGTCCTTGGCCGTGTAGAGCCGTCCGCCGAACTCCAGTACGCGGCGGTCCAACTCGGTGACTAACTCGTTGAGTCCGCCCTTGATCGGGAAGTCCACGCAGACGTTCCAGCCCGGTATCGGGAAGCTCAGCGGCGCCTGGTTACCGGGGCCGAACAGTTTGAACACGTTGAGGAACGAGTAGTGCCCCGAACGCCGGATGTCGACGATGATCGCCTTGAACTCCTCGACCGCCTCGGTCGGCACCACGAACTGGTACTGCAGGAAGCCGGCCGGTCCGTAGGCCCGGTTCCACTCTCCGAACATGTCCAGCGGGTGGTAGAACTGCGTCAGGTTCTGTATCTTGCCGCGGTAGGTGCCCGATTTGCGGTACCACAGTTCGCCGATCGGGCCGAAGGTGTACTTGTTGGCCAGCCCGTTGGGGAAGATGTCGGGCAGCGTAAGTAGTTGCGGCGCGTCGAATTTCAGCGGGTTCCTCTGAAGCTTCTCGGGCAGCTGGTCCAGGTGGGCCAGTGAGCCGCGGGAGATCGCGGCGCGGCCCAGTTTCGGGGGAGCGCTGATCGCGTCGAACCAGGCGCTGGAGTAGGTGTAGTTGGCTTCGCTGCCGTCGCTGTGGAAGGCGATGGTCTCTTCGAGGCCGTCGGTGACATCGCCGTCGGCGATGAAGTAGGCCGTCTCGGTGGGCGTCATCTCGATGGAGACGCGCAGGATGATGCCGGTCAGTCCGTTGCCGCCCACGGTCGCCCAGAACAGGTCGGCGTTCTCGCCGTCCGGGGTGATGGTGCGGACGTTGCCGTCGGCGGTGAGTAGCTCCATGGACCGCACGTGGTTGCCGAAGCTGCCGGCGCTGTGGTGGTTCTTGCCGTGGATGTCGCAGCCGATGGCGCCGCCGACCGTGACCTGCCGGGTGCCGGGCAGCACGGGAACCCACAACCCGAACGGCAGTGCGGCCTTCATCAGCTGGTCGAGGTTCACTCCGGCGTCCACGTCGACGATCCGGCTCTCCGCGTCGATGGAGTGGATGCGGTCCAGCGCCGTCATGTCGATGACCAGGCCGCCGCCGTTCTGTGCGTTGTCGCCGTAGGAGCGGCCGAGACCGCGGGGGATCACGCCGCGGTGGCTGCCGTCGGCGGCGCGCGCCACGGCCTTGACGATCTCCTCGGGATCCGGCGTCGACAACACCTCGGCAACGGTGGGCGCGGTACGCCCCCAGCCGGTCAGACGTCGGGTTGTCGTGGTTGCGGACATCGTGACGAGGGTACCGTGCGGGGCCCTGCGGTCAGCGCAGCCGGAAAATCCAGACCCGCTGGACGATGAAGTTGATCACGGTCGCGGTGCCCTGTGCGATCACGAAGGCCACCGGCACGCCCCAGGGCTGGCCCTGGAACTTCAGATAGCAAAGGTAGTTGATGCCGATCTGAACGCCGTAGGTCGTCGCGTAGAGGACGATCACCGCGATGAAGCGGGCCCTGCTGGCCGTCGCCTGGAACGTCCAGCGCCGATTGATCAGGTAGGCGGTCATGGTGCCTGCGATGAAGCTGATGGTCTTGGCGACGTTGACCCCCGGGACACCGAGGATGACGGCGTCGCGGAATCCGAGACGCAGCAGCAGCACGTAGAGCCCGAAGTCGACGATGGCCGACAACCCACCGGTGACGACGAACCGCACCACCTGCGCCTTGAGGCTCAGGAGTGTCGGCGGGGCTATCTCGGACACCCGGGAAGCTTAGTTTCTTTCCGTGTCGCTTCGCTCTACCCCGCTGGGATGTGCACCATGGTGGTGTGCAGGATCTGCTCGAGACATGGGCGGCGCTACTGGCCCGGCACACCGCGAACCCGGGCGTGGCAGCGGTGGGCCGCGAGCTGCTGGCCTCCTGGTCCGAACCGCACCGGCGTTATCACGGCGTCGGCCACCTGCGCGACATCCTGGCCCACGCCGAGGAACTTGCTGGTTATGCCGACGACGCCGATGCCGTGCGGCTCGCCGCGTGGTACCACGACTCGGTATATGCGGGCCTGCCCGATGACGAGGAGCGCAGCGCCCGCCGAGCCGAGGAGGATCTGTCCGAGCTGGACCTGGAGCCACAGCTGATCGACGAGGTGGCGCGACTGGTGCGGATGACCATCACCCACGATCCCGCGCCAGGCGACCACAACGGGGAGGTCCTCTCCGACGCGGATCTGGCGTCGCTGGCCGTGCCTCGGGAGCGGTACGTGCTCAACACCGCCGACATCCGCGCGGAGTATGCGCACATCCCCGACGAGGTCTTCCGGAAGGGACGCCTGCAGGTGCTGGTGGGTCTGCTCGAGGGGCAGGGGGTATTCCGCACCGAGCGGGCCCGCGGACAGTGGGAGGGCGCGGCGCAGGGCAACCTGCGGGCCGAGTTGGCCACGCTGACCGACTACACGAAGTTGAAGGTGCCTGCGGATCTCGGTGTTGCTCAGCAACGGAAGATAACGCGAAGGGTCGTTGGACCCTATGCGCATTCTGGCTTGCCAGGGCAAAATCTGCCCATGGCAGACGAACAGGGCCCGATCACGGTACTCGGCGACGCAGAGAGCTGGAATCTGCTGAACAGCGTCTCGCTGGGTCGGCTGGTCACGCATATCGGCGATCAGCTGGAGATCTTCCCGGTCAACTTCGTCACTCAGGACGGCACGGTGCTGTTCCGAACCGCCGAAGGCACCAAGCTGTTCAGCACGGTCATGAACGACAAGGTGCTCTTCGAGGCCGACGATCACACCGTCGCCGAAGGCTGGAGCGTCATCATTCGTGGCACCGCCCAGATGTTGACCTCGTCGGACGACATTCATGACGCCGAGCGCGCACAACTGTTGCCCTGGGTGCCCACCGAGAAGCTGCGCTTCGTGCGCATCACGCCCTACGAGATCTCCGGTCGGCATTTCCAATTCGGCCCGGAACCCGACCACGGGTCGTATCCCAGCTAGAACGGCGCCGCTCTGTTTCGCTCCGCGACGTAGGCATCGTTGAGCGCGCGTTCGCATCTGATGCGGTAGGCGCGTTGCGCGGCCCGGGTTCGTCGCCGCGCCGGCATCATCAGACCGGTCGCTCGCGGTGGGTCGCCGGTGGGACGAGGTAGGTCAGCGGTGGTCGTGTTCCACTGCGGGATGAGCAGCCGACCGCCGGGATGGGTCACGTACTTCTTGCTGGCTGGTGAAATCCAGACGAGGGTGCCGTCGGGCAGTTGTCGATCGGACCATCCGGCCCAGAAAGTCTTGAGCAGGTGGTGTTTTCGGCATTTGCACGTGAGGTTCGACGCGTGCGTCGGACCCCAGGGCCACGGAATCGTGTGGTCGACATCGCAGAACTCGGCGGGGACATCGCAATTCGGGAACCGACACGTCAAGTCCCGCAGGCGGACGAATTCGTCCAACGCCGTGGAAGGCCGATAGCCCGGCTCCGGCTTGTCGCTGGGGCGTCGCACGTAGCGCACCTTGGCCCCGGACCGGATCAACTCCGCCAGCAGTGGCGGCGGGACGATCCCCCCGCGGCCGGCGATGACCGCGGTGGACGGGGCCGCGACCGGCGCGGGTTCCGGACGGGGGGCCAACAATTCGGCCAGCGTCGTGTCCCTGGTGACGCGCGGCAGCGGAGCCGACTCTCCAGACATGGCCGGGTCGGGTTCGGCATCCAGTGCGGCGGCCTCGGCCAGCACATGGATGACGACGCCGGCCGCGCGCTCGTCGTCGGCCGCGGGGCAGTTCGGCGATCCGCACGTGCAGGCCAGCCGGTCCGCTCCGGCCGCCAGGGCGCCGAGCGCGTCGGCCCGGCGCTGGGCGATGGAGCGGGGGTCGTCCTCGCAGACACCGTGTGCCATCTGGGTGAGCCTGCGATCCAGCATTGCGGCATCCGTGGAGTACAGCCGACCCCAGATCGACGTGGTACCCGTCTCGTCGTTCCGGGATCCGACGTTGACGTCGCGGCTGCGGGCGCTCGTCCGCGTCCGCCGCAGTGCGCCCGGGTCGTAGCGGTCGATCCACACATCGATGGCCTGCTCGAGTTTGTACTCCGACAGCGGACCCCAACCGAGCGCGGCCTCGGCCAGCGCACCATCGATAAGGGCGAGCGCCTCGTCGTCCTCGACCAGGTCCGTACGCCAGGCGATGGCCCTGCACACCCGGTAGCTCAGCCGCCCGGCCATGAACAGCTCGGCAACGCGCGGCAGGCGATGACGCAGTATCTGGCTCAGATGCATCTCACCCGAGGCGCGGCCATGGGTCACGCCGAGCGCAGCCGAGACCTCGGCGGCCGCCGCATCCCAGGAATCGCAGGCCCAGCGCGCCTGCTCGTCGTCGCTGCAACGGCGACGGACCAGCTCACCGATTGCCGCAAGCCGGCGGGCGGCCGCCTGCGCCTCACTGGCCGCCCACTCCTCAATGGCGGCCACTACTGCGGCGTCATCAGCGGAAACCAGCTCACTATCGAACATGTGTTCGAGTATGTCACCGGCCTCCGACAAAATGGTCGAGACCTACACCCAATACGGAACCCGAGCCCGGAACTGACGCAACGCCAATGCCGCGACCAGCCATCCGATCACCGTGAGCGCCACCACCACGATCCAGTGCCGCAGTTCCTGATGCGCGCCGAGCAAGGGTGCCCGCAGGATGTCGAGGTAGTGCAGCAGCGGGTTGAGTTCGATGATCTTGGCCCACTTGCCGGCGCCCTGCTGCCGGAGGGTGTCGTCGTTCCAGATGATCGGGGTCATGAAGAACAAGAGCTGCACGATCGAGAACAGCAGCGGCCCGATGTCCCGGTAGCGGGTGGCCAGAATGCCGAAGCAGAACGACACCCAAACACAGTTCATCATGATCAGGATCAGCGCCGGAATCACCGAGAGGTCGGCCAGAGACCATGGTTTGGGAAAGATGAACGCGATCACGACGTAGATCACGATGTTGTGCGCGAACAGGATCATCTGCCGCCACACCAGCCGGTAGACATGCACGCTCAGGGGAGTGGGCAGCTGCTTGATCAGGCCCTCGTTGGCGATGAACACGTCGGCGCCCTCAAGGATCGAGGCGTTGATCATGTTCCAGATGATCAGCCCGAGCGTCACGTAGGGCAGATGCTCGGACAGCTTGAGGTGAAACAGTTGGGAGTACAGACCTCCCATCGCCACGGCGGTGGTGGCGGTGGCGATGGTGATCCAGAACGGCCCCAGCACCGACCGGCGGTACTTCTGCTTGATGTCCTGCCAGCCCAGGTGCAACCACAGCTCACGCTTGCGGAAGCCGCCGATCAGGTCACCCCGGGCGCGGGTGAAGGTTCTCGACTGGGCGGCGGCGTCGGTGAACGTCATCTCGAGAACCTTTCTCGCCTGCCCAAGCGCCGCAACCGAATCCACTCGGCGAATCCCGCCGGATCGTGGCGCTGCACCAGGAAGAACCAGCCGAACCGCAGCCACTCCTGCGGCACCAGCTTGCGCATACCGCGCTGGGCCTGAAGATAGCCGCGATTGCGGTAGGTGAAGAAGCGCTTGGCCGGGTCGTCGGGATACTGGGTGTGCATGCGGCCCCCGAGAATCGGCTTGAATTCGTCGGTGCCGTACGGATGCAGGTAGACCGCATCCAGGCAGGTACCGAACGGCAACCCCGACAACACTAGACGTCGGTGCACGTCCACCTCGTCCCCGCGGATGAACAACCGGACGTCCGGCACCCCAACTGCCTCCAGGGTGTCCGCGCGGAACAGCGCGCCGTTGAACAGCGACGCGATCCCAGGCAGCAGATCTCCGGTACCCAGTTCGTCCGCGCGGCGGCGCCACACCAGGCCGCGCCGGAGCGGAAACGCCAGCCGGTCCGGATGGTCCAGATCGCACACCATCGGCGACACCTCGGCCAGCCCGTGTTTCTGCGCGCAGGCTAGCAGGGTGGCCAGCACCGCGGCGTCCGCGGGCCGCCCGTCGTCGTCGGCCAGCCACAGCCAGTCCGCGCCCGACGCCAGCGCCTGCAGCATGCCGAGCGCGAATCCGCCTGCGCCACCGAGGTTTCGGCGTGAACCGAGGTAGGTCGTCGGCACCGGCTGACCCGCCACCAGGTCGCGGACCCGCTCGTCGTCGTCATTGTCGACGACGATGAGGTGGTCCACCATGCGGGTCTGGGTGGTCAGCACATCCAGGGACTTGGCCAGATCGTCGGGACGGCGGTGGGTGACGACGACGGCGCAGACCATGTCGGTCATGCCGAGGACCAATCGCTCTCGTGCTCTTCGAGCACCTCGCGCACGTGGCGTGCGGCGTCCTCGCCCTCGTAGGCGCGCACCACGTCCTCGATTCCGCCGGTCATCTTGATGGTGCCGTGGTCGATCCACATCGCGGTCTTGCACAGCCGGGCCAGGAACTCGTTGGAATGGCTTGCGAACACCAGGATTCCGGACCGTTCGACCAGGCTCTGCAGCCGTGACTGCGCCTTCTTCAGGAAGTCGGCGTCCACCGCGCCGATGCCCTCGTCGAGCAGCAGGATCTCCGGGTCGATGCTGGTGACCACGCCCATCGCCAGTCGCACGCGCATACCCGTCGAATAGGTGCGCAGCGGCATCGACAGGTACTCGCCGAGTTCGGTGAACTCCGCGATCTCGTCGACCTTGGCGGCCATCTGCTTGCGGGTCTGCCCGAGGAACAACCCGCGGATGATGATGTTCTCGTATCCGGAGATCTCCGGGTCCATCCCGACGCCGAGGTCGAAAACCGGTGCGACGCGGCCACATACGGTGGCCGAGCCGCGGGTGGGCTCGTAGATTCCCGACAGCAGCCGCAGCAGGGTGGACTTGCCTGCGCCGTTGTGTCCGACCAGTCCGACCCGGTCGCCCATCTTCAGCGTCAGCGTGATCTCGCGCAGCGCCTCGATGACGACGACGTTCTCGGTGTTGCGTCCGATCGCCCCGCCGGCCTTGCCGAGGAACGTCTTCTTCAGCGAGCGGGTCTTCGCGTCGAAGATGGGGAACTCAACCCAGGCGTCGCGGGTTTCGATGAAGGGATCGGCTGTCACCGGACGTCTTTGCTACAGGTACTGCCCGGTCCCATGACCGGGCCCTCCGGGCATGGGACCGGGCTGACCCATGCCGGGCGGCAGCGCACCCTGGCCGCGCATGTGTTCCAACTGCGCGCGCGCAGCCATCTGCTGGGCGAACAGCGCGGTCTGGATGCCGTGGAACAGACCTTCCAGCCAGCCCACCAGCTGGGCTTGCGCGATGCGCAGTTCGGCATCCGAAGGCACCTTGTCTTCGGAGAACGGCAGCGCCAGGCGCTCCAGCTCCTCGCGGAGTTCGGGAGCCAGGCCGTCTTCGAGCTCGCGGATCGACGTGGCATGGATCTCCCGCAGCCGGCTGCGGCTCGCCTCGTCCAGCGGTGCGGCGCGCACCTCCTCGAGCAGCTGCTTGATCATGGTGCCAATCCGCATCACCTTGGCCGGCTGCTCGACCAGGTCGGTGATCGAGCGCTCGTCCTCGTCGTCCCGCGCCTGCTCGGCGTCGGGACTGCTAATGATCTCGATGTTGTCGTCGTCGGCATTGGTCGTCATGCGGTGAGCATTCCCTCTGGTCCCAGGTTCATTGGGGGTCCGCCGGTACAGGTCCGCGCCATTCGTAGATGCGGGCCTCGCCGTTGTCGTAGATCTTCGCCCACGACTTGGACTTGCCTAGTGACACTAGTCCGTCCGGCATCACGAACCCGCGGACCACCCGGCTACCGGTCAGCACGTAGCGGATGTTCAGTGCCTTGACCGCCTCGGCGATCCGTTGATCGTGGTCGGCGTCGTCGGCGTAGGCCCAGAAGATGAAGCGGTTGTAGCCCGGCCCCTGCTGCACCGGGTAGTCGTAGTGCGTCCACAGCGGATGCAGATCCGCCACCGCGTACATCCAGGCTGTGCCGTCGGTGTTGGCATTGCCGATCAGGGTGTCGTGGGCGCCCGGAAGCGTGGCCAGATGGGCCATCGCCTGTAGGAGTTTGTCGTCGACCATCACCCGGTCGTACTTCTCGCCCATCAGGTGGCGATGCCGCGGGAAGTAATGCCACGTGAGTCCGAACACGACGGCGATGAGGAACACCGCCGTCGCGCCGATCCAGAATCCCCGGTCGGGGTCCCGGTCGGACAGTCGCCGGGTCAGCCGCCGCGCTCCCGCCACCACCAGCAGCGCCAGCGACCACAGCGCGACACCGGCCATCGGGGCCAGCAGCATGGTGACCACCGCAGACAGCCGGCGCGGGTCGCTGTAGAACAGGTCGCTGTACCTGCCGGTGATCGCCCCGACCTGGCCGCCGAACGGTGCCGAGGAGTGCACGATCGAGATGACCAGCAGCGCCCACACCGCCGCCGGCCACCAGATCCGCTTGATCAGCAGCAGAACAAAACCCGCGGCGGCCAGCGCGATGAGCAAGTTCTGGATCGGGAAGTCGTTGAGGTGGCGGGTGTGCTGGACGATCGCGTCGAACAACGCCCGCTTGCGGCCCTGATGGGTCAGGAAGGCATGTCCGACGATGATCTCCGCCTGCTGCAGCACCCCGAGGAACTGCGGCAGTAGCACCGCCAACGTCGCCACCGCGATGGCGACCAGCGTCAGGAAGTCGCGCACCCGGCCGAGCACCGGTCGCCGAAGGGCGTCGAGTAGCCACCAGGCCACCACGAACGTCACCACGACCACTCCGCCGGTGATGTGGACGGAGAACACCCCGATCAGCGCTATCACCGCCAGCGGGACGCGGTCGCGGTCGCGCAGTGCGGTGGTGACGAGCACGAAGGCCGGCACCGCGATGCCATAGGCGGCCATGTTGGGCATCGAGGCGGTGTCGAACTCCACGTAGGGCACCGAGGTGAACGACGCCGAGAGCGCGGCGGCGGTGGCGGCCGCCCCTGCGGTGCGCCATTCGGCGGTGCGGCTGCGCAGCAGCTGCCACGTGAGCAGCGCCGCGCTGAGCGGGAACAGCCAGACCGCTGCAGCCAGTGAGGTCAGTGTGTAGGCGGTGGTGGGCGCCGCACCGGTGAGCTGGGCCAGCACGGCACCGAGGGCGTGGAACGTCGACGGGTAGTAGAGCGCGGCGTGGGTCTCGACGTTGCGCAATTCACCCATGTGGGTCGGCGACGCCTGGCCGGTGTCCAGGATGAAGCGGATGGTGTTGGCATGCCAGACGGCGTCCCAGGTGCTTGGGACCGATTGCCAGTGCGGCATCCCGCGCCAGGCCGCATAGCCGATGGCGAGCGCGCCGATCACCACGCCCGCGGCCACCGTCAGGGCGGGCCGCACCCCGACCGGGGGAGCCTCGGTGTCGCGGTCGCGGAACCGAGCCAGCAGAATCCGCAAACCCAGGACGATTGCCGCGACAACAATCAGAGCGGCCAGTGCGGTCAGCGCGTTCCACGGAATCCCGACGGCGCCGAACGGGACGATGGCCAGCCCCACAACGCCGTACGTCAGCACCGGGCCGACGGCGAGCGCGACGGGCCAGCTCAGCCGCCCCGCCCGCGCCACGACGGCACCCGGCAGGGTCAGCAACAGGACCGCGATCAGGACGCCGAACCCGAAGTTCACTGGACTAGTATGGCTGCCCAGGTGACCCTGGCCTCAGGCCGTCGGCGGGGGCCGGAGGCACCATCGCTGTTCCGGCAGCGAAATCACTGACGCTTGAAGGTGGACTGCATGCCGTACGACGTTGCCCGGGTGCGTGGTCTGCACCCTGCGCTGGGCGACGGTTGGATGCGCTTCGACGCTCAGGCCGGGATGTTGATTCCCGAGTCGGTGGCGACCACGGTGTCGACGGCGTTCCGGGGTTCGGCCACCAACATCGCCAGCCCGCATCCATCGGCCCGACGCAGCGTGGCGGTGCTCGACGCGGCGCGCCAGGCCATTGCCGACCTGGTCAACGGCGACCCCGCCGGAGTGGTGCTCGGCGCCGACCGTTCAATCCTGCTGACCTCGCTGGCCGACGCGTCCTCGTCGCGGGCCGGCATCGGTTACGAGGTGGTGGTGAGCCGGCTCGACGACGAGGCGAACATCGCTCCGTGGCTTCGCGCGGCCAACCGCTATGGCGCCAAAGTGAAATGGGCCGAGGTCGACATCGAGACCGGCGAGCTGCCGGCCTGGCAGTGGGAGAGCCTGATCACCCCGCCCACCCGGTTGGTGGCGATGACCACGGCGTCCTCGACATTGGGGACGATCACCGACATCGGGGCCGTCACCAAGCTCATGCACGACGTCGGCGGTCTGGTGGTGGTCGATCACTCCGCGGCGGCTCCCTATCAACTGCTCGACATCAACGAGGTCGAGGCCGACGTGGTGGTGCTCAACGCGCCTGCCTGGGGCGGTCCGCCGATCGGCGCGCTGGTGTTCCGCAACCCGTCGCTGATCGACTCGTTCGGCTCGGTGTCGATGAATCCGCACGCCAGTGGGCCTGCCCGCCTGGAACTGGGCGGCCACCAGTACGGCATGCTCGCCGGGGTGGTGGCCAGCGTGGAATACCTTGCCGCGCTGGACGAGTCGGCGCGTGGCAGCCGGCGCGAAAGACTCGCGGTGTCGATGCGATCCGCGGCCGGCTACCTTGGCCAGCTGTTCGACTACCTGATGGCTTCGCTGCGCTCCCTGCCGCTGGTGATGGTGATCGGCCACCCCGAAGTGCACATCCCGGTCATCAGCTTCGCCGTCACCGGTGTGCCCGCCGAGCGGGTGGTTCAGCGGCTGGCCGACAACGGGATCCTGGCGATCTGCAATGCCAACTCGCGCGTGCTCGACCTCCTCGGGGTCAACGACATCGGCGGTGCGGTGACCATCGGGCTGGCGCACTATTCGACGATGGGCGAGGTCGACCAGCTGGTGCGCGCCCTGGCGTCGCTGGGCTGACGCTCACTCGCTGACGGTCAGCAACACCTTGCCGTAGGCGTCGCCGGTGGCCAGCGCGCGATGGGCGTCGGCCGCCTGCTCGATGGGATACCGCGCGCCGACGATCGGACGCACCAGGCCGTCGCCGATCATCGGCCAGACGGAGGCCACGACGGCGTCGACGATGGTGCTCTTGCCGTGGGCACCGCCGACGTGCCTGCCGCGCAGCGCGGTGCCGATGACGCGCAACCGCTTGCCGATCAGCTTGCCGATGTTCAACTCGCCCTTGACCCCGCCCTGCATACCGATGATGACCAGTCGGCCGTCGAGAGCCAGGGCGTCGAGGTTCCGGTCGAGGTAGGCCGCCCCCATGATGTCGAGAATTACGTTGGCGCCGATGCCGCCGGTGGCCTCGCGGACCCGCTCGACAAAATCTTCGTCTCGGTAAGAAATGAGAATTTCGGCGCCCAATTCAGCGCAAAGACCGAGTTTGGCTCGAGAGCCTGCAGTTACCGCAATGCGATTGCCAAGGGCGCGGGCCACCTGGATGGCGTGGGTGCCGATGCCGCTGGCGCCGCCGTGGACCAACAGGAACTCACCGGGAGCCAGGTGCGCGGTCATGACGAGGTTGGACCAGACGGTGCACGCCACCTCCGGCAGGGCGGCGGCGTCGTGCAGGCCCACCCCGGGCGGCAGGGGCATCACCTGGCCGGCAGGCACCGCTACGTACTCGGCGTAGCCACCGCCGGCCAGTAGCGCGCAAACCTCTTGTCCCACCTTCCATTCCGTGACCCCACCGCCGACTGCCGCCACGACTCCGGAGACCTCGAGCCCGAGGATGTCGCTGGCTCCCGCTGGCGGCGGGTAATTGCCGGCTGCCTGCAGCAGATCCGCCCGGTTCACACCCGCCGCGCTGACCTTGATCAAGACCTCGCCGAGCTCGGGCACGACGTCCGGGACCTCCTGCCACAACAGCTGGTCGGCGGACTCGGCGACGATGGCGTACATGCGCTAAACGGTACTACCGGTCATTTTCACCTCGAACTCGGTAGCGTCGCTTACGATTGCGCTATGGGAGGGGTTATTGCGGGGCGGACCGCTAGTGAAATGCCGGGTTTGGATATTGCTGAGCAACGTTCTTGGCAGAATTTTTTGGACGCGGCACTACGACTTTATGGAACGTTGAATCGAGGCTTGGTCGACGAGCACAAGCTGACACTCGTCGACGTCCGGTTATTGGCGATCCTGGCGACCTCCGAGGCCGGTTCGGCACGGATGGGGGATCTGGCCGAGCAGCTCATGTCGTTGCCGAGTCGGGTGACACGTCAGATCCGTCGGCTGGAGACGGCCGGACTGGTGCGCCGTGATGCCAGCCCGGACGACGGCCGCGGAGTTCTCGCCAGCATCACCGGCAGGGGCCGCGAGGTCGTCGAGGAAGCGATGCTGACGTACGCCAGGGGAGTGCGCGAGAACTTCCTTGGCCCGCTGTCGCGGCCGCAGATGGCCGCGATGGGCGAGAACTGCCGGCGGATCAGCGCCTCGCTGAAGGTCAGCGGTGCCTCGGCCAAGTTCGGCCGCGTCTGACCGGGCACTGGAGTTGCTGCACCGCTCACCGCTACGCTTGTCGGCGGTGGCGTGGCAGAGCGGCCTAATGCACTCGCCTTGAAAGCGAGAGACGGCTAACACCGTCCGGGGGTTCAAATCCCTCCGCCACCGCTGCTCGCGCTGCGCGGTGCTTCCCCAGCGTCATGTCACCGAAGCTCTGTCCGAGCTGCCCGAACAACCAGACTGTGCGGTGGGCAGTGATGATGGACGGCTACACCGCACGTCCAAGGCGGTTCCGGCCATCGAGGTGGGCAAGTAGTCGGGGCGGCTATTCGCCGGTGAACTCGGGATTGCGCTTGGCGAACATCGCCGACATCGCTTCGGTGAGGTCCTTGGATGCCAGGAACGCGGAATTCCAGGCCGCGACGTAGCGCAGGCTGGCGGAGACGTCGGCGGTGCGCTGTTCGTCGAGGACGTCCTTGATGCCGTGCACCACCAGCGGGGAGTTGGCGGCGATCTCTGCGGCGGTGGCGTGTGCGGCGGCCAGGCTGGCTTCGGCATCGTCGAAGACGTCGTTGACCAAGCCGATCTTCTCGGCACGCGCGGCGTCGATGTCCTTGCCGGTCAGCGCCAACTCCCGCAGGTGCCCGTCGTTCAGGATGTAGGGCAGCCGGGCGAGGCTGCCCACGTCGGCGACGATGGAGAGCTTCACCTCGCGCACGGAGAACTTCGCGTCGGCACTCGCGTAGCGGATGTCCGCGGCACTGATCAGGTCCACGCCGCCGCCGATGCACCAGCCGTGTATCGACGCGACGGTCGGCGTGCGGCAGTCGGCGACGGCGGTGATGGACTGCTGCATCTGCTTGAGCCGGGTGTGGAACTCCGCGCGGGGGCGTGCCGAGAGTTCGCCGCCCATCATTCCCGACAGGGTGTCGCCCATGGCCACCAGATCCAGCCCGTAGCTGAAGTTGTGGCCCGAGCCGGTCAGCACGATCGCGCGGACTTCGGGGTCGGCATCGAGCTCGGCGAAGACCACCGGCATCTCGGCCCAGAAGGCCGGCCCCATGGCGTTGCCCTTGCCGGGGCCGATCAGCGTCACCTGTGCGACGTTGTCCTTCACCTCGACAGTGAGGGATTCGTAGGGCTCGCTCATGGCACGAGGCTACGACGTGGCCTCACTCCAGCGTCACCTGGGGGCGTCGCGTCGCGATCCCGGCACCGAGGGCGAAGAAGGCGACCAGCAGGGCGACGACGCCAACGCGAGGTAGGTCGCCCGCGGAATGGTGCGCAGCGGATCGCGGGCCTCGTCGCGGAACACCGCGGTTGCCTCGAACCCGATGAAGCTCAGGATCGCGAATAGCAGCGCGATACCCGGTGCGCCCGAGACGATTTCGGACGGTGCGACGATGCCGGTGGACAACCCCTCGTGGCCACCGGTGAAGATGACGGCGCGTCGAGCGCCAGCACGATCGCGACCTCACCGATCAACAGGACGCCGAGGACGTCGCCGAACTGGCGGCGGATTCTCAGATGTACATGGCGGGATCGACGTAGGTCGTCGGATCTACAAGCTGTTCGCGCTGCTTCTCGGTGCGGGGACGCACGACCGCCGGGATGCCCGTGGCGATCGACCCAGCAGGCACGTCGTGGGTGACAACCGCGTTGGCGCCGACGGCGCTGTCGTCACCGATGTAGACCGGCCCCAGCACCTTCGCGCCGGCGCCGATGGTGACCCGGTTACCGAGGGTAGGATGGCGCTTGCCGTGTTCCAGCGACCGGCCGCCGAGCGTCACACCGTGATAGACCATCACGTCGTCGCCGATCTCGGTGGTCTCCCCGATCACCACACCCATGCCGTGGTCAATGAAGAACCGGCGGCCGATGGTGGCCCCGGGATGGATTTCGATTCCGGTCAGGAAACGCGTCAGCTGGGAGAGCAACCGCGCCAGACCGCGCAGCGCAGGCCTAGCCCACAGCCGGTGCGTGAGCCGGTAGGACCAGATCGCGTGCAGGCCCGAGTAGACCAGGGCGTTCTCCAAGTCGCCGCGCGCGGCCGGATCGTGGCCCCTGGCATTGTCGAGATCCTCGCGCAGCGTCGACAGCAGACTCACGGATCAATCCCGGATGTGTTCGTAGAGCACCGTGGAGATGTAGCGCTCGCCGTAGTCACAGACGACGGCGACGATCAGCTTGCCGGCGTTCTCGGGGCGCTTCGCGAGTTCCAGAGCGGCCCAGACGATCGCGCCCGACGAGATACCACCGAGAATGCCTTCCTCGGTTCCCAGGTCGCGGGCTACCCGGACGGCATCGTCGAGCTCGACATCGATGATCTCGTCGTAGATGCTGCGGTCGAGCACCTCGGGTACGAAGTTGGCGCCGATGCCCTGGATCTTGTGCGGTCCGGCCTGGCCCTCGGTCAGCAGCGGCGAGTCCTTCGGTTCGACCCCGACGATTTGGACCCCGGGCTTGCGTGACTTGAGGACATGCCCCACTCCGGTGATCGTGCCGCCGGTGCCGATTCCGGCGACGAAGATGTCGACCTTGCCGTCGGTGTCCGCCCAGACCTCCTCTGCGGTGGTCTTCTCGTGAATGGCCGGGTTGGCCGGGTTGGCGAACTGGTCGGCCGAGACCGCGTTGTCGGTCTCGGCGATGATCTGCTTGGCCCGGGCCACCGCGCCGGCCATGCCCTCCGAGCCGGGGGTGAGCACGATTTCGGCGCCGTAGGCGCGCAGCATCACACGCCGCTCGGTGGACATCGTCTCGGGCATGGTGAGGAGCACCTTGTAGCCGCGGGCCGCGCCGATCATGGCCAGCGCGATGCCGGTGTTCCCGCTGGTGGCCTCGACGATGGTGCCGCCGGGCTTGAGCTCGCCGGCCGCTTCGGCGGCGTCGATGATCGCCACCCCGATGCGGTCCTTGACGCTGTTGGCCGGGTTGTAGAACTCGAGCTTGACGGTGACGTCGGCGCCGAGGCCCTTGGTCAACTGGTTGAGCCGGACCAGGGGTGTGCGGCCGATCAGCTCGCTGACGTTGGCGTAGATCTTGCCCATGGTTGAGTGTCCCTTCTCGTGCGGTACCACCGACACTTCGCGGCGGAACAGTGTCGCGTCGTTCCGGCCGCGACGTTACCCGGTGTTGGTGCCGCCTTCGGCGATGCGGCGGACGGCGTTGAGGAAGACGTCGATCTCGTCGAAGGTGTTGTAGAACGCGAACGAGGGCCGGACGGTGGTCTCGACACCCATGCGTCGCAGGATCGGCTGGGCGCAGTGGTGTCCGGCGCGCACGGCGATTCCTTCGGCGTTGAGTGCCTTGCCGACCTCGAGTGGCTGGTGGCCGGCCAGGACGAAGGACAGCACGCTGGCCTTCTCGTCGGCGGTGCCGACCAGGCGCACCCCGTCGATGTCGGCCAGCCGCGGGGTGGCGTACTCCAGCAACGCGTGCTCGTAGGCGGCGATGCGGTCGATGCCCACCTTCTCGACGTAGCGCAGCGCCTCACCCAATCCGACGGCGTCGGCGATGTTGCCGGTGCCGGCCTCGAACTTGTTCGGCAGACCCTGATACAGCGAACGTTCGATGGTGACGTCGGCGATCATGTTGCCCCCGCCCTGCCACGGCGGGGTCTCGGCCAGGGCCTCCTCGGTGCCGTAGAGCACCCCGATCCCGGTGGGCCCGATGATCTTGTGTCCGGAGAACACGAAGAAATCCGCCCCGGTCGCGGAGACGTCGATCGGGATGTGGGGGGTCGACTGGGCGCCGTCGATGAGCACCCGGGCGCCGTAGCGGTGGCCGAGTTCGACGATCTTGTCCACCGGTGTCACCGTGCCCAGGGCGTTGGACACCTGGGTCGCGGCAACCAGTTTGGTCCGCGGACCCAGCAGGTCCTCGAACTCGCCCAGCAGCAGATTGCCCGCGTCGTCGACCGGCGCCACCTTGATGATGGCCCCGGTCTTCTGCGAAATCATCTGCCAGGGAACGATATTGGCATGATGCTCGAGAATCGTGATGACGATCTCGTCACCGGGTCCCAGGTGCTTGGCGCCCCACGACTGCGCCACCAAGTTGATCGCCTCGGTGGTGCCGCGCACGAAGATGATCTGCTCGTCCTTTGGCGCTCCGATGAAGCGCCGCACAGTGTCGCGGGCCTCTTCATAGGCGTCGGTGGCCCTGGCGGCCAATTCATGTGCGGCCCGGTGGATGTTGGAGTTCTCGTGGGCGTAGAAGTAGGCCAGCCGGTCGATGACCGCCTGCGGCTTCTGCGTGGTCGCCGCGTTGTCGAACCAGATCAGCGGCTTGCCGTGCACCGTCTCGCGCAGGATCGGGAAATCCGCGCGAATCGCGTTGACGTCGAAAATCTCATGGTCGTCGCGAATCTGCGGAACCGGTGCGGAAAGCGCCGGTACCCCGGAGGTGAAGTAGTAGTTCGCCTCATCTCCCGTCGGGGCGGAGGTCAATTCGGGTGCCGACAGGAAACTGAGGTCCGGGATTCCCGGAACCCCACCCAGCCACCCCGGCACCGAACCCCGCGGGGCGACCGGCGCGCTCGGCGTCGGCCCCGCCAGCACGCCGGGCCCCGTCGGCACGATGCCGCCGGGCACGGCGAATACCTCGAGATGCGGTGGGGTGAACACATCGACCACGCCCACCCCGGCATGCCCCGCTGACGGCGCGGTGGTCAGATCGGGTGCGCTGCCACGCGGCGCGACGGGCACGGCGCCGGGTGGAATCGGTTCTGGCCCAGGCGAACTCGGGGGCGGCAATGTCACGCCGGGCGCTTCGAGGAATACCGCGGGCGGCGCGAACGGTTCGGCGCCGGCAGCCGCTGCGGCATACGACGCCGCCGAGGTGGTGTCGGGAACCGACCCGCGCGGCGCAGGCGGAACAGTTTGTGGCGGTGAGTCGTTACCCGGCCGGATACTGGCCGCCAGCAACTGTGTCGCCAGGGCAGCCAGCTCGGCCTCGCTGATCGGGAGGTCGCCTTCGGCGGCTACCGATCGATACTCACTTGTACTCATGGTATTGGTCCACCGCTGCGCCCTCGAGCACCGCAAGCGCATCATCGGTCAACACGGCCAACGAGGAGTACAGCGTCACCAGATACGACGCGATACCGGAGCGGTCGATCCCGGTGAACCGCACCGACAAACCCGGCGCCTGCTCACCGACCAGACCCGGCTGGAACAGGCCGACCACACCCTGACGCTCCTCACCGGTGCGAACCAGGATGAACTTCGTCTTGCCCTTCTCAACGGGCACCTTGTCGCTGGGGATGATCGGGATGCCGCGCCAGGTGACGAACTGCGCCCCGAACAGATTGACCACCACCGGCGGCACACCACGATACGTGGCCTCCCGGCCGAACGCGGCCACACCCAGCGGGTTGGTCAAGAAGAACGCCGGTGTCTTCCACACCTTGGTGATCAGCGCGTCGAGATCGTCGGGAGTCGGCGCGCCCTTGAGCGTCTTAATGGTCTGCTCGGGAGTGACCTGCGACAGCAACCCGTACTCGGGGTTATTGATCAGCTCGGACTCCTGGCGCTCCTTGATCGTCTCGATGGTCAGCCGCAACTGCTGGGCGATCTGATCGTGCGGGCTGGAATACAGATCCGAGACCCGGGTATGCACATCGAGCAAAGTGGAGATCGCACGCAGCGTGATCTCCCGCGGGCTGGTCTGATAGTCGACATAGGTCTGAGGCAACGGGTCTTCGATGTTCTCCCCACCGACCTCGGCGTGGATCGCCACCCGATCCGGGTTGACCACCCGGTTGACCCGGTAAATACCGGCCTCCACCGGAACCCAACTCAACAAATGCAGCAAAAACCGCGGGGTGATGGTCTCCAACTGGGGGACCGTCTTGGTGGCATTGGCAAGCTGCCGCGCAGCAAGCGCGCCAAGCGCCTGGGACTCGTTCTGGGCCGACGTCATTGTGCTTCCTCCCGACTAATGGACTGGGCAATTATGGACCGCGGGACGCGATCTTGCACAGAGTTGGTACGCATCGTGATGCGAAGCCGGGTACGGGCCTCGTCTCATGTGCCGTATGGTATTGGACATGCAACTGCACGCAACGCTGCGCCTTGTCTCCACGGGCTGCCTCGTCGCGCGCTTCTGTTGTTGTTGATTTTTCTGACGCCGTAATCCCCTGCGCTCAGTCCGCTGCCTCCTCGGCAGCGTTGATTGCGCTGTTCGACGAATCCAGAGAGATCAACCCGATGACTATCTTGTCTTTGCCAGTCGACGCCCCCGCGCCCGTCGCCGTCCGGCGCCGCGTCAGCCCGACGCCGTCGGTCGACCTCTCGCGGATGACCCGCTACAGGCCGGGCACCTATTCGCATACCGTCGACACCATCGTCTTCACCGACGGCACTTCGGCGCGCACTGATTTGATCCGGCTCAACCCCAACATCGAGGCCTACTCGCTGGACTTCGCCGGGATCGCACCGAGCAGGCCGTCGCGCTACCGCGCCGACACCTGGTCGGCAGTTCCGCATCTGCAGGCCCGTGCGCACGAGGCCGAGGTGGACTGGATCCTGCGGAACTCATTCCCGACGCTGTCGACCACCGAGATCAGCCGCCGGCTGCGGGCCGCGGGATATCCGCTGGGCAACCGGAACATCGCCGAACACGAGGCGATCGCGGGCACTCAGGCGGCGATCTGGCGGCTGACCAACGGCCTGGAGCTCGACGACCGTCCGCTCAACGTCCCGACCCGGGTGGTCCACGGCGCCGACGCCGTGAGCATCGAGTTCGACGGCGAGCGCCAGCTGGCCGGCTACGCCGCGGTGGTGACGTCGAGTGGTGAGGCGGTGCTGACTCTGCAGAAGTCCGCCGACGGTCTGGCGTGGGAGGACGTCGCCTCCTCAAAAGTGCGGGTGACCGGCGGTGTCGGAGAGGTCCGCCAGGTGCTGGGCGTGGGCAGCACCATGTCCGACAGCCGGCACGGCCGGGCCAGCCACGGCTACCGCCACTACCGGCTGGTGATCGACGGTGCTGCGGCCATCGGTGAGCTGAGCTTCCAGCTGCACGGCTCGCGCGTCTACCGCAATGCCGAACCGATCGTGTTCCTCTCCGACCACCTGCTGACGGGTGCGCGTTCGGCCCGCCGCCTGACTGTGACTCCGTCGCTTCTGGCAGCGGCTGCGACGGTCGAGGACTCCATCGTCGGGCCACTCCGGCTCGCCACCACCGACTCCGCGGCCGTGCGGGCGTCCGACGGCCACGCGGTGGTCGACGCAGACGGCGCTGAGATCATCGGTCCGCTGCAGCCGGGTGCCGAGTTCTTTCTGCGGGCTCGTCCCGGCGCGGTGGCCGCGACGCTGACCGTCGAGGTGCCCGGATGCGCCGCCGGGTTCGGCGGCCGGGTGATCACCGGCGTGGCCCGCGACGAGGTCGCCGGCGGATACACGCCGCTGGCGCTGGCCGTGCCGGCTGCGCTCGTGGTCGAGTTCGACGTCGAGTGGTCCGTCGAAGAGTCCGCCGCGCTGTAGGGGTGTCGGTGGGCCGCCGTACCGTTGGGGTGTGGCCGACGAACTCACCGCAGGACCCGAAGCTCCGGCGTCCTCTCGCTCGAATTCCTCGTTCTCGCGTGGGATTACGCGTCTGCGACCGGCCGGGTCCCGGTCAGCTGCCCGTCTTGATCCAGTCGGCGGCGAAGGCCAGGAAGGTGTCGTTCTCCTCCGGTGCGCCGACCGTCACCCGCACGCCATCGGTGCCGTAGGGCCGGACCAGGACGCGGGCGTTGGCGGCCTGCTCGACGAAGTCCAGCGTTCGCTCGGCCAATGGCAGCCACACGAAGTTCGCCTGCGTCGGCGGGAAGTCGTAGCCCATGTCGGCCAGCGCAGCCGCCACGCGCTGGCGTTCGGCGACCACAGCGTCGGTGCGGGCCAGCAATTCGTCGGCGGCGTGCACGGAGGCGATGGCGGCGGCCTGCGAGACGGTGGTGGCGGTGAAGGGCACATACACCTTGCCCAGAGCGGTGATCACCTCGGGATCACCGACCGCGTAGCCCACCCGCAGGCCGGCCAACCCGTAAGCCTTCGAGAATGTCCGCAGCACAACGACATTCGGGTAAGCGCGGGCCAACCCCAGGCTGTCGGGCGCCAGACCGTCGCGGATGTACTCGACATAGGCCTCGTCGATCGCGACGAGGATGTCGGACGGTACCGCGGCCACGAACCGGGCCAGCTCGTCAGGGGCGACGACGGTGGAGGTCGGGTTGTTCGGGTTGCAGACGAAGATCAGCCGGGTCCGGTCGGTGATCGCGGCCAGCATCGCGTCGAGGTCGAAGGTGTGGTCGCGAAGGGGCACCTGAATCGGGGTGGCGCCGGCCACCCGCACCTGCAGCGGGTACACCTCGAAGCTGCGCCAGCCGAAGATCACTTCGTCTCCCACCGACGAGGTGATCTGGATGAGCTGCTGGCACAGGCTCACCGAGCCGCAACCCACCGCGATGTGCTCGGGTGCGAAATCGACATGCTTGCCCAGGTGTTCTTTTAGCTCGACGTAGCCGTTGTCCGGGTAGCGGTTGATGGTCTCGGCGGCGGCGGCGATGGCCTCGCGCACGCTGGGCAGCGGGCCGTGCACGGTCTCGTTGCTGGCCAGCTTGATCGCACCCGGCACAGTCTTGCCTGGGGTATAGGCCGGCAGATCGGCCAGTTCGGGGCGCAGGCGGGCGGTCACCTGCCCAAGTCTAGGGTCCTTCCAGAACCGCTTTGCCATTGGTTATCCGGCCTGTGTACTCTGTCGGATCGGCGGTTCCGGGGCTCAACCAGGCTCCGGTACGCTCAGGTGGTTCAGGAGGCGTGCCAGAGCGGCCGAATGGGGCTCACTGCTAATGAGTTGTCCCCCTCAAAGGGGACCGGAGGTTCAAATCCTCTCGCCTCCGCCGCGGCTGACTCGTCAGCCACGAACAACTGAATATGAAAGCGCCCGTAGCTCAACGGATAGAGCATCTGACTACGGATCAGAAGGTTGGGGGTTCGAATCCCTTCGGGCGCACTCTCGTCGCCGACGCACCCCGCCGGGCACGTTGGCGCGGATTGCCGCCTGCGCGCCGGGAACGGTGCGGCCGACGTCGCGAGGGCCCGACTGGGGCGTCGACCCGCTCAGTAGTGGGCGGCGACGTCCGCGGTCGCCATGGGCACCGGCTCCACCGGGGCAGCGGGAGCACGCCGCAGACGCGCGGTGATCAGGTGAACAACCAGCATCTGCGCGACGCCCACCAGGACTATCGGCCAGATGGCGCCAGCGACGATCGACCAGAATGCGCGGGCCTCATCGGTCGGCCCGTCGAAGGACTGGAGGTGATGGCTCATGTGCCACGTGAGGAACGCGACGACAACCGCCGTGATGAGGTACAGGGTGATCCACACAGGGACGGGACCTCTCGGCTCGGGAACCAGTAATCCCAGAGTGGCAGAGGCCCCTGTGGGGATCATGATCTATCCCCGTGAAGCGTCTGAGAGGAATGCAATCGACGCTTAATGGTTACCGTTGCGTGACAATCACTTACGTAACCGTCAAACCGCCGTCGACCGCAATCGTCTGCCCTGTGACGTAATTGGCCGCCGGAGAATCCAGGCAGCCAGCGGGTTGACGCGAATTCCCTTGCGCGGCCCCCATTGCTCGGCGAGATCTCGGATCAGGCCGATGATGCCCGCTTTGGAGGCGCTGTAAGCGGCCTGTGCCCCGCATCGTCGGAGACATAGGCTTTCACCATCGAATTCTCGGGTCGGCCTTTGGCTCCGGTGTCCAGAGCCCAGCATTCCCACCAGATCCCCAGCTGGCACTGCTGCAGGACGATCACGTTTTGGGCCAGCATGAAGCCCATGCCCTGGTGCAAACATGCTGGGGACAAACACAATTAGGCGTAGCACGACGCCTGCCCCACCTCGCTCAGTACCGCGGAGGCCGGTGGCCGCAGATCGTTGGTGTCCGTCACCCGTTCGAGTTCGATACCGGTTGTCTGTCCGTCGCGGCGGTGTCCTGCCGCTGGCGGGCTTTCTGCCACGGCCAGTACCCGGTGACCTCCAACTGCAGGGAGAAGCTGAGGAACGTCCGTATCAGCACGATGCCGCCGAGGACCGCCACACTGCGGGCGTCGGGAGTGACCGCGACCGTGCGGATGATGTCGGCGGCGACCAGGAACTCCAGCCCGAGCAGGATCGAGCGACCGAGCTGTTCGCGGAACACCCGGTAGGCAGCGCCGGTCTTGAGCCGCGGGATGACACCGGCGGCCGAGATCAACGCACCCACGGCAATGATGGCAACGCCGACTCCGTCGATCGTCTTGCCCACGGTTTCGATGACCTCGAAGAAGTTCATCGCTGGAATTATAGGAACGCGAACCCTATCGAGCCGGTAGCACCGCCGTGGCGGGGGCCGTCCCGTTTGTCGCAGGCTATGGACTGCACGGATTTCACAGCCGGCGCATAGGGATGGCATAGAATCGGCTCATCGCCCAGCTGATACTGGAAATATGACCTCCTCAGCCGCTGAACGTGTCGTAATGCGTCGGGCCGACGGGAACCCGATCAACGTCCTCGTTGTCGACGACGAGGCGGTGCTCGCAGAAATGGTGTCGATGGCGCTGCGGTACGAGGGCTGGAACATCGCCACCGCTGCCGATGGGGCGTCCGCCATCAGCGCGGCGCGCGGTACCCGGCCGGACGCGGTCGTGCTCGACATCATGCTGCCCGACATGAGCGGGCTGGAGGTGCTGCGCCAGCTGCGGGCGCACAGCCCGCATCTGCCGGTGCTGTTGCTGACGGCCAAGGACGCGGTGGAGGACCGGATCGCGGGACTGACCGCCGGCGGGGATGACTACGTCACCAAACCCTTCTCTATCGAGGAGGTCGTCCTACGGCTGCGCGCGCTGCTGCGGCGCACCGGTGTGACCACCGAGGACAGCGGCGCCCAGATCGTCGTCGGCGACCTCGTTCTCGACGAGGACAGCCACGAGGTGACCCGCGCCGGTGACCCGATCGCACTGACGTCCACCGAGTTCGAACTGCTTCGCTTCCTCATGCGCAACCCCAGGCGGGTGCTGTCCAAGGCCCAGATCCTGGACCGGGTCTGGAGCTATGACTTCGGTGGCCGGTCCAACATCGTCGAGCTCTATATCTCATACCTGCGCAAGAAGATCGACAGCGGGCGCGAACCGATGATTCACACGCTGCGCGGCGCCGGCTATGTCCTCAAACCTGCGTGCTAGCACCTGGTCGCTGAGCGCACGGTTGCTCGTCGGTCAGGTGCTGTTGCTGGCTGCTGTCTGCACGGGCATTGGCGCGGTCACCCTGGTTGCGCTCTACCAGTACCTGGCCGGTGAGGTCGACGCTGAGCTGCGCGAGACCGCACACCGGTCAGCGATGATGTACGGCGAGCCACTGCCGCCGCCACCGCCGAGTCCGTGGCGAGAGAATCGTCCGGCGGTGCCCAGGCCGGGTCCCGGTCCGGAGTTCCTCGACGCACCCGGGCAGCCGATCGGACTGCTCGCCGGGGTGGTGATCGACGGTGTGACGACCAACGCGGGCGTGCTGACCTCCGGCGGCGTCCGGATCGGGCTCTCGCCGTCCGCGATGCAGCAGCTCGCCGAGGCCGCCAGCCAACGCCACGCCACTACCCGAAATCTGGACGGCCTGGGCCGCTATCGCGTGGTGGCCGCCCGCAGCAGGCTCACCGGCGACAGGTTGGTGATCGGCCTGAGCATGCGCAACGTCGACGCGACGCTGCTGCGGGTCGCGCTGATCTTCGCTGTCGTCACGGCGGCCGCCTTGATCGTCGCCACCACACTCGGACTTCTGGTGATCCGCCGGGCGCTCAGCCCGCTGACCCGGGTGGTCGCCACGGCCGGAGAGGTCGCCAACCTGCCGCTGGACCGCGGTGAAGTCAAGCTTCCGGTGCGGGTGCCCGAGCCGGATGCCAACCCGCACACCGAGGTTGGCCGGCTGGGCCTGGCGCTCAACCGGATGCTCGACCACATCGCGGCCGCATTGTCTACGCGTCAGGCCAGTGAGAGCCGGGTCCGGCAATTCGTCGCCGACGCCAGCCACGAACTGCGCACCCCGCTGGCGGCGATCCGCGGCTATACCGAACTGGCGCAACGCAAGCGCGATCTGGTACCCGATGACGTCGCGCACGCGATGAGCCGGGTGGAGTCCGAAGCCGTGCGGATGACAAACCTGGTCGAGGATCTGCTGCTGCTGGCCAGGCTGGACTCCGGGCGCCCGCTCGAGCGCGAACCGGTAGATCTGTCAAGGCTTTCCGCTGACGTAGTCAGCGACGCCCACGCCGCCGGGCCCGAACATCGCTGGAAGCTCGATCTGCCGGCCGACCCACTCTACGTCACCGGTGATGACGCGCGCCTGCATCAGGTGGTGGCCAACCTACTGGCCAACGCCCGCACGCACACCCCGCCTGGCACGTCGGTCACGTTGTCACTCAACGCCGAACCGGGTGCGGCGGTGCTGCGGGTACTCGACGACGGCCCGGGAATCCCGGCCGACCTGCAGTCCGAGGTGTTCGAGCGCTTCGCCCGGGGGGACACGTCCCGCTCCCGCAAGGGCGGTTCGACCGGTCTGGGCCTGGCGATCGCCTCGGCGGTCGTCAAGGCCCACGGCGGTAACATCGGATTGCAGAGCGTGCCCGGCAGCACCGAGTTCATCGTCCGGCTGCCATGCACAAACCGGGCTAACACCAACGGTTCTCATTGAGCCAGCGTCAATTTCAGGCGTCGGGACTCGCAGCGGGGTCATAACGTCGCTGGCGGGCAGATCCGCCGGCAACCGAGGAATCCGGGCGCAGCGCGGCGACGGCGGCACGGTTGGTCTCGAACACCTGATGTCCCTGCAGCAGATGCATGCGGGCCAGATTGGCGGCCAGTTCAGGACGGACCCGGGAGTAGGCGAAGGTGATCGACTTGCCCTGCAGCCATTGCAGTTCCTTGGCCAGCACCTCGGTGCCGGTCACGTCGACGTCGGTGACACCCTCCATGTCGAGGATGAACGCAGAGACCGGGTGGGGGGCTTCGGCGACGGCTCGGCGAATCGACGCACTCAACGTCTGGGCATTGCCGAAGAAGATGGGGGCGGCGAATCGCATCGCAATCACCCCGGGCACGGTCTCGTCGACGCCGTCCTCGCCGGCAGTCAGCGAGACGTGGGGATCGTCGGAACCCTTGAGCACGTCGACCGCCGGACGAGCGGCCTTGCGCAGCAAGTTGATCAGCGACAGCACGAACGCGAGCACGATTCCGGCCAGTGGCCCGATCAGCAGCACACCGAGGAAACAGGTTGCCCCGATGAGGAATTCGAAGCGTGACAGCTGCCACAGGTGACGGAACTCGCGCAACCCCATGAGCTTGGCCACCGAGACGCCGACGATCGCGCCGATAGCGGGGGAGGGGATGCCGGCCAGCAGGTCGGCGCCGAACAGCAGCAACGCTAGCGCGCCCGCGGCCATCACCAGAAGCGGGAGTTGAGTCCGTGAGCCGGCTTGGTCCATGGCAGCAGCCCGCGACGTCGACGAACCGACGGTGAACCCGGAGGACAGTCCGGAGGCGATGTTGGCCGCACCGAACGCCAGCAGATCCTGGTTGGGGGACGTGCGGTAGCCGTACTTGTCCACGTAGGAGCGCGCGAGCAGCAGACCCTCGCCGACCGTGACGGTGGTGATCGCGATGGCGGGCAGGATGACCGAGACCCACTGAGACCAGCTCAGCTGCGGCACGGCCAGCACCGGCGGTCCGGACGGGACCGAGCCCAGCACCGCCACGCCCTTTCCCGGCAGGTGCAGCGCCGACGACGCGAGCGTCGCCGAGACGAGGACGATCAGGGCCCACGGGATCGTCGGCCACCTCCGCCGGGCCGGCACCAGCACCGCGACGGCCGCCACGCCGAGCGCCAAAGACCACCAGTGCACCGTGCCGATCTTGGTGACGAGGTGGACAAGCCGGTCGAAGAACTCCGCCCCGCTGGGGACCTTCATGCCCATGATCTTCGCGATCTGGCTGAGCAGGATGTCGGTGGCCAGACCGCCGACGAAACCGATCAGGATGGGCTTGGACAGGAAGTCGGCCAGGAAGCCCAGCCGGAACACCGCGCAGCCCACGAACAGCAGGCCGCCCACGATCGCCTGGGCGCCGGCCATGGCCAGGTACTGGGCGCTGCCGGCCGGGGCGAGGCCGGCCAGCGCCGAACCCACCAGCGCCGCTGCCGCGGCGTCCGGTGCGGCGACCAGGTGCCGCGACGACGCCAACAGTGCGAACGCCACCGAGGGCAGCACCAGTGCATAGAGACCCGCCGTCGGCGGTAGACCGGCGATCTGTGCATAGCCGATGTTCAGCGGAAGCGCGATGGCCAGCAGTGTGATGCCCGCCAGCACCTCTGTGCCGACATTTCCTCTCGTGAGCCCCGACAGCACTTTCATCGGCGCAATCATGAACCATTCCAGGGTCACCCGGAGGCGAATGGCCGACCTAGCCGACGCTCGGCTCCACGCGCAGACGCCGCCCGGTGCGCCGACGGTAGCCGTATTCGAAGGCGAAACTGACCACCAGGACGCCCAGCAAGGTGATCCACGTGCTGGCCGGTCCGGTGTGGACCGTATAGCCGAGCAGCAAGACGAACAACGCCAGATTCAGCAGCACCGCGGTGACGAGCAATGCCGGCTTGGCGCCGGTCTCTCGCCACACCCGCAGGTGGCCCAGGTTGACCGTGCCGTACACGATCAGAAATGCCAAGCTGGCCATCTGCCCGACGGCGGCCAACGGGAAGAACAACACGAAGGCGGCCGTCAGCCCCGCGGCGGTGAACAACCCTGCGGTACCGCCGTGCCACACCCCGCGCGCGAAACTGCTCGGCATCTCACCGGTCTTCGCCACCAGGAACGCCAGGTTGGCGTCGCCGAACATGGTGGCGTTCACGCCGGACGCGGTGGCCAGCAGGGCGGCCAGCCCGATGACGACGAAGCCGGCCCGGCCGAGCACCTGCCGCGCCGCTTCGGACAAGACGTGACCCTGGCTGGCGTCCATGGCGGGCAGCGTCATCGTCATCACCACGAGCGAGCTCACCACCACGTACACCGCCACCACGATGCCCAGGGCGGCGAACATCGCCCGCGGCAGTTCACGCGCCGGGTTGCGCATGTCGCCCGCGGAGTTGGTGACCACTCCGAATCCCTCGTAGGTGACGTAGAGCAGGCCGGCGGCGAACAGCACGCCCACGAATGAGTGGCCGGCATTGTCGGCGAAGCGGGCCGGATCGGCCTTCAGCGAGGCGAAGGCGACGAACGCGACGAGGATGACCAGTTCCACGCTGACAACCACGACCTCGGATCGTGCGACGAGCTTGTTGCCCGCCAGGTTCACCGCGACGATAACCGCGATTAGTCCCAATGCCGCTCAGTTAAGGTCATGGGCCGGTTGTCAACTGGCCGTTGATGGTGACGTCGACGGTGATCTTGTAGCTGTTGCGGTCGATGTCGCCTTTGGCGCGGTGTTTGGAGATGGCGCGTTTGACGACGCGGGGACTGGTTCTGCGGCGGTGGGCCGGGAGCAGGTGATCGAGCACGGCGTGGCCGATCTTGCCGATGAGGTCGATAGTGGTGTCGGCGATGACGCCGGCGGCCTGGATGACCTGGTCACGGGCGGTGTTGAGCGCGATGCTGAAGCCCGCGCGGTCAGTGGTGGCGGCGGCGGTGGCGGTGGCATCGGATATCGCGATGCGCAGCGCTTGGTAGGTGACCAGCAGGGCATAGATCTCCTGGGCGATCCCGTCGGGTGTGCGGGCGCGCAGCACCCGGCCGCCGAGGATGGTGGATTTCAGTTCCAGGTAGGAGGTTTCGATCTCCCACCGCTGGTGATAGAGGGCGACCAGTTCGGTGGCGGGGTATCGCCGGTGGTCGGTGAGGGTGGTGATCAGCAGGTAGCGCTCGCTGCGACGTGGGCCCCCGGCGAGTCGCACGGCGACCTGGGCGTCGATCACCCGCACGGTCGTCGTGTCAATCCGCGACAGCCACGAGCCGTCACCGCAGTGGCCGATCACGGGGAGTTTGCGGTTGGTCTTGGCGCGGAACAGCAGGTCAGCGCCCGTGGCGGCGACCTGCTCGATCAGGCCCGCGGCGGCGAAGTTACGGTCGGCGAGCAGCAGCATGCCCTGGCGGAGGCAGCCCAGAAGCTTTGGTGCATAGTTGGTTTCGCCCACGCTCAAGGTGCCGAAGACGGCACCCAGTACGGTGCGGGTGCCGCACGCGACCACGGTCAGCATCCGCAGCATCGGATACCCCGACGGGCCGTTGCCGCCGCCGACCCGGCCGAACGCGGCCAGATTCGACGCGGTGTCGGGGGTGAACATCGACGTGCCGTCGATCGCGCATACCAGCAGGCCCCGCCATCGCGCCGCACCGGCGGCCGGACCGCGGACCAGGTCGAACAGCTCCCGCAGCGGCTTGACACCGATGCGGCGACGGGCCTGCGCCAACGCCGAGGACACCGGATCGGCGACGTCGATCCCGTCCAGGCCCGCGGTCATCCGAGCCCACACCTGGCCGTAGCCGAGCTCGGCGAACAGCGCCGCCGCCAGCAGCAGGTACACCACCACCCGCGACGGCAACGCCCGCACCCTGGCCTGCACCGTCCGGGTCGATTCCAGCACCGCATCGACCATCTCGAACGGGACGATCTGGGTCAACCCACCGAGGTGACCGGGCGCGAACCGACCCGCACCAACCACCACCGAACCACGAATGACAGACTGAACAGACAGCGGAACTCCCAGGTGAGATGGTGTCTTTGGTCGGACAATCCATCCATACCGGGAGTTCCGCTGCCCCAACTCCCCGACACGCCGCACCCGTCACACTTGACCCAACAGTCACACCCTTAACTGAGCGGCATTGGGATTAGTCCGATGCCGACGGCCTTGCCGGCCCAGTCCGGCGCCCACCAGGGAAGCAGGGCCAGCAGGTAGCCGGCGAACCCGGAGGTATACAGAGCCATCGCGATGATCCAGCCGAGGAACTGGAAGTTGTTCAGCCCGCCGGCCACGATGCCGTCGCCGAAGCAGCGGATCAAGAACTGTGCGGCTCCACCGCGGCTGGGATAGCGCGCGCCGAGTTTCGCGTAGGAGTACACGCTGAAGACCGACACCACCCCGCCGATGAGGAAGGCCACCGGCAGCCACACCCCGGCTGTGGTCGAGGCCAGGCCGAGCAGGGTGTACAGCCCGGCGCCCATCATGCTGCCGACGCCGATCGCCGTTGCCCCCGCGACGCTGATCGATCCACTGGCCACCGTGCTGTTCTACCCGACGGTCGGCCGATCCGAATAACCAACCCCCCGGAGTTTGATGAATAATGCGCAGCATGGCGCACAAACCACCGACCGGGGTCATCGAGGCCGCACACGGCGAGCACCTGAACTCGCTGCCGTTCGAGGACACCGCCGACTTCGACGACACCGACCGCGGATTCATCGCCGCCTTGCAGCCGTGCGTGGTCACCGCCGCCGACGGCCGGGTGGTGTGGGACAACGACGTCTACGACTTCCTCGGCGGTGACGCACCCGCGTCGGTCCATCCCAGCCTGTGGCGGCAGTCCATCCTGGCTGCCAAGCAGGGTCTCTTCGAGGTGGTCGAAGGCATCTACCAGGTGCGCGGGTTGGACCTGTCCAACATCAGCTTCATCGAGGGCGACACCGGCGTCATCGTGATCGACCCGCTGATCTCCACCGAGACCGCGGCGGCCGCGCTCGAGCTCTACCGGGCCCATCGCGGAAATCGTGCCGTGAGCGCTGTCATCTACACCCACAGCCACGTCGACCACTTCGGCGGGGTGTTGGGCGTGACGACGCAGGCCGACGTCGACGCCGGCAAGGTCGCGGTGATCGCCCCCGAGGGATTTGTGAAACATGCGGTGCAGGAGAACGTCTACGCCGGCACGGCGATGGCGCGCCGCGCCTCCTACATGTACGGCACATTGCTCGACCGGGGGCCGCGCGGGCAGGTCGGGTGCGGGCTGGGTCAGCAGACCTCCACTGGTGAGGTCGCCATCATCGTGCCGACCATCGACATCACGACCACCGGCGAGACGCACACCATCGACGGTGTCGAGATCGAGTTCCAGATGGCGCCGGGCACAGAGGCGCCTGCCGAGATGCACTTCTACTTCCCGAAGTTCCGGGCGCTGTGCATGGCCGAGAACGCCACCCACAACCTGCACAACCTTCTGACCCTGCGGGGGGCGCTGGTGCGCGACCCGCACGCCTGGTCGGGGTATCTGACCGAGGCCATCGACACCTTCGCCGATCGCGCCGACGTGGTGTTCGCATCCCACCACTGGCCCACCTGGGGTCGGGACAACATCGTCAATTTCCTGTCGCTGCAACGTGATCTGTACGCCTACCTGCACGACCAGACGCTGCGGCAGCTCAACCAGGGCTACACCGGCATCGAGATCGCCGAGACCTTCCAGATGCCGCCGGCGCTGCACAAGGCCTGGCACGCGCACGGCTACTACGGCTCGGTCAGCCACAACGTCAAGGCCGTCTACCAGCGCTACATGGGCTGGTTCGACGGGAACCCCGGACGGTTGTGGGCGCACCCGCCCGAAGCGATCGGTCCCCGCTACGTCGAGGCGATGGGCGGTATCGCCCGGGTTGTGGAGATCGCGCGTGCCGCGTTTGACTCCGGCGACTATCGGTGGGCGGCAACCCTTCTTGATCATGCGATCTTCACCGACGAGAACCACGCGGGTGCCCGCGAGCTGTATGCGGACACCCTCGAGCAGCTCGGCTACGGGGCCGAATGTGCGACCTGGCGCAACTTCTTCGTCTCCGGTGCCACCGAGTTGCGTGACGGCAACTTCGGCACGCCGATGGGCGGCAATTCGATGGCGGTGCTCGAACAGCTCACCCCCGAGCAGATGTTCGACACCCTGGCGATCAGCGTGAACGGGCCGCGCGCCTGGGATCTCGACATCACCGTGGACCTGACGTTCACCGATGTCGCGGCCAACTACCGCCTGACCTTGCGAAACGGTGTGCTGGTCTACCGCAAGTGCCCCGCGGATGCGTCGACGGCCAGCGCCACCGCCACCTTGGCCAACAAGATGCGGCTGTTGGCCGCCGCCGCAGGCGATTTCACCTCGCCGGGACTGGAGACCAGCGGCGACGGCCAGGCTCTGCAGGCGTTGCTCGGTGTGCTGGATCGGCCGGATCCGAACTTCAACATCATCACCCCGTGACCGGGTTGCTCCCCGGAGCCGCGAGCAGACGCTGAGGTTATACATATCGGATGACTTCCCTCGATGGGCTGGATCTTTCGGCACTTGACCGGCACCTGCGCGCGGCGGGAATCCCGCGGGCCGGCGAACTGCGGGCCGAGTTCATCTCGGGCGGACGGTCCAACCTGACATTCCTGGTCTACGACGACGAGTCCAAGTGGGTGCTGCGCCGGCCGCCGTTGCACGGTCTGACGCCGTCGGCTCACGACATGGCCCGCGAGTACCGGGTGGTCGCCGCGCTGGCGGACAGCCCGGTACCGGTCGCGCGCGCGGTGACGATGCGTGACGACGACTCGGTGCTCGGCGCCCCGTTCCAGATGGTGGAGTATGTCCCCGGGCAGGTGGTGCGCACCCGCGCCGAACTTGAGGCGCTCGGCGGCCCGGAGGTGGTCAGCGACTGTGTCGACAGCCTCATCAGGGTCCTCGTCGACCTGCACGAGGTCGACCCCGACGCCGTCGGGCTCGGTGACTTCGGCAAGGCCAGCGGGTATCTCGAGCGTCAGGTGCGCCGCTGGGGTTCGCAGTGGCAGCACATCCGGCTGCCCGACGACCCGCGTGACGCCGACGTGCAGCGGCTGCACACCCGGCTGGCCGAGTCCGTTCCCCCGCAGAGTCGCACCTCGATCGTCCACGGCGACTACCGCATCGACAATACGATGCTCGACGCCGAGGATCCGAAAATCGTTCGCGCCGTTCTCGATTGGGAGCTGTCGACGCTGGGTGACCCGCTATCGGACGCGGCGCTGATGTGCGTCCACCGCGACCCCGCGCTCAATCTCATCTTCGGTGAGGAGATGGCGTGGTCGGCTCCGACGATGCCCTCGCCGGAGGATCTTGCGCACCGCTACTCGGTGGTGTCGGGACATCCGTTGGCGCACTGGGACTTCCACATGGCCCTGGGCTATTTCAAGCTCGGGATCATCGTGGCGGGCATCGATTTCCGCAGGCGCATGGCCGAAGGGGGCGAGCAGGATCAGCAGGCTGCCGACCTGTTGGGTCGGGCGGTCGCTGTGCTTGTCGCCGGCGGCCTGGCCGCCATGGGCTAACTCGCGGTGTTGACGAAGTCGTCAAGGTACCGCGTCGATGCAGGGAGGGCCGGCTAGCCCTTCAGAGCGGCCTTGAGGTTCTTCTTCGCGGCTCTGCGCAGCTGGAAGATGCGGGCCGCGCCGACGACCACGGTGAGCAGTCCACCGCAGACCGCGGCCAGCAGGATCGCCACCCCGAGCGGCAGGGTCCAGCGCCAGCCGAAGAACGCGAACGACGCCGACTCGGTGTTCTGGGCGATGAAGACCAGCAGGACGATCAGGATCAGGAAGCCGGCGATGAGCGACGACCACATGGCGGCCGCCTTGGTCAGCTTGACCTCGTCCACGGACTTGACCATTGGCTCGGGCGGCGGTGGGGGAACCGGCGAACCCGGCGGCGGCTCGGTAGGCGATAGCTGCGGTTCGCTGCTCATGACGCCATCTTTGCCCCTTCTGACCGAGAAAGAAACAACCAAACGTGCAACGAGACGGTGACATCCGGCTGCGGGTGGTGGCCGTCACCAACGTCTCGATGGTCTCGGTCGGCTCCGTCATCGGTATCGGCGGGCTCGGGACGTGGTTCACCGAGGGCTATCAGGCCGACAAGAGCAATCAGATCGTCGCCGGAATCATCGCGATCTTCGTGCTAGCCATCGTCATCGACGTGCTCATCATGCTGGCCGGCTGCGCCATCACCCCGTGGGCGCGGGCGAAGGCGGGGTCATGAACTTCCTGCACCAGGCACTGGCCTACATCTTCACCGCCGCCAACTGGGGCGGCAAAGCCGGTCTGGCCGCCCGCATTCTCGAGCACCTGCAGTACACCGCGGTGGCCGTCGCCGTGTCGGCGCTCATCGCGATTCCGGTCGGTCTTCTCATCGGCCGCACCGGGCGGGGCACCTTCCTGGTGGTCACCGGAGTCAACGCGTTGCGGGCGCTGCCCACCCTCGGTGTGCTGCTGCTCGGCGTGCTGCTGTGGGGGCTGGGCTTGTTGCCGCCCACCATCGCGCTGATGCTGCTGGGCATCCCGCCGCTGCTGGCGGGCACCTACGCCGGGATCGCCAACGTCGACGCGAAGGTGGTCGACGCGGCGCGGTCGATGGGCATGACCGAGAGCCAGGTGCTCACCCGCGTCGAGGTGCCCAACGCGTTGCCGCTCATCCTGGGCGGTCTGCGAACCGCCACCCTGCAGGTGGTGGCGACCGCCACGGTGGCCGCCTACGCCAGCCTCGGGGGGCTCGGGCGCTATCTGATCGACGGCATCAAGATCCGCCAGTTCCACATCGCCCTGGTCGGCGCGCTGTTGGTGACGGTGCTGGCGCTGGTGCTCGACGGGCTGCTGGCCCTGACCGTCTGGGCGTCCGTTCCCGGCGCAGGGCGGTTGCGTCGGATGCAGCAGCCGCTGCTCGACGACGAGGTGAGCCTGGAGTCCGGACCGCCCGCGTCACAGCTGGCTCGCACTTCGAGACCTCGCTACGAGCGCGGAGACCCGTCGCTTACGGTAGACGGGTGAGTGCAGCCACCGAAGCGACAGATAGCGCCTGGCCGGCGATCCTGACCTGGCGCGCACACGACGACTCGCGGATGGAGTCCGCCCGCGTCCAGTTGTCCGGTAACCGGATCAAGGCCTACGGCCGAATCGTGGCCGCCGCCTCCGGTACGCATCCCGCGTTCAGCGCGTCCTACGACCTGGTGACCGACGACGGCGGTGCCACTACGCGGCTGTCGCTGAGCGTCACCCTGGCCGAGCGGGACCGGCAGCTGTCGATCGCACGCGACGAAGAGAACATGTGGCTGATCACCGACCACCAGGGACAGTCACGCGGGTCCTACCAGGGCGCGCTGGACGTCGACGTGGTCTTCAGCCCGTTCTTCAACGCCCTGCCGATCCGGCGCACCGGGCTGTACCGCCGGGCGGCTTCGGTGACGCTGCCGGTGGTCTATGTCAATCTGCCCGACCTGACGGTCGAGCAGGCCTCGATCAGCTACAGCAGTTCGGGGCTGGACAGCGCCGAAGGCATCAAGCTGCACTCGCCGGCGGCCGACACCACCGTCACCGTCGACGACGACGGGTTCATCATCGACTATCCGGGCCTCGCAAAGCGGATCTGATCACTGCGCCGGCACGGCCGGCGGCGGCCAGCTCCTCGCGCCAGTTCTCCTCGCCGAGGGCGATCGTCACGATCTGCGGGCGTGAGAAGCTGTCATAGCGGGTACGCGCGGCATGCCCGGCCTCGACGAGTTCGGCCACCGAGTTCTTCCCCACCAGCGACTGCCGGGCGTGGTGGAGCAGCTCCAGGGCCCGGTCCAAGGTGGGCACCAACTGCTCGGCGTTGGCCTCGCACATCGCACGCACCAGGTCCGGGGCGGTAGCCGCGACACGGGTGGCGTCGCGGAACGACCCGGCCGCCAGGGCGAATGCCAGCGGAACTTCGCCCGCTGTGATCGCCAGCGCCTCGGCCAGCAGGTGCGGCAGGTGCGAGATGCTGGCGGCGGCGGCGTCGTGCTCGTCGGACTTGGCCGGGACGACGACGGCACTGCAGTCCAGGGCCAAACGCATCACCTGGGCCCACACCGTCGCGTCGACGTGCTCGTCGACGGTGAGCACCCAGGGCGCCCCGTCGAACATCCGCGCGTCGCCCGCCCTCCAGCCGGAGTGCGCGGTGCCCGCCATCGGATGGCCACCGACGTAGCGGTCCAGCAGACCAGCCGCCCGGACCTCCTCGAGGACCGCGCCCTTGACGCTGATGACGTCGGTCAGCGGGCAGTCCGGGGCGGTGTCTTTGATGTGGCCGAGCAGCAAGGACACGGCGGGCATGGGCACGGCGAGCACGATCAGTGCGTCGTGTTCGGCGGCCCAGGCCAGCGCTTCGGTGAGGTCGGTCGTGGCGCTGAAGCCGTCGAAGCGGGCGGCCTCGGCTCCCTCGACGGAGCGGTTGTACCCGAACGCCTCGCGGCCTGCGGTTACCGCTGCGCGCATCAGTGATCCGCCGATCAGCCCCAGCCCGAGCACGCACACGGGTGTCTTCGTCACGCATTCCAGGTTGGCACACCGACGTTGCGCGCCACCCGTTACCTGGTCAACAGGCCTGATCAGCGACTACCGTATGCGGCCATGGAGGCACAGCGAGCGTCAGCACCGGGGTCGGCGGACACCCCGGACGGCTTCGGCGTGGCTGTGGTCCGCGAAGAGGGCAAGTGGCGATGCACGCCGATGAGCCGCAAGGTCCTGACGAGCCTGAGTGCGGCGGAGACCGAGCTGCGCGAATTACGCAGCGCCGGAGCGGTATTCGGGTTGCTCGACATCGATGACGAGTTCTTCCTGATCGTCCGGCCGGCCCCGTCGGGGACCCGCTTGCTGCTGTCGGATGCCACCGCGGCACTGGACTACGACATCGCCGCCGAGGCGCTGGAAACGCTGGATGCCGACATCACACCGGAGGACCTGGAGGACTCGGAGCCCTTCGAGGAGGGCGATCTAGGTGTGCTGGCCGATATCGGGCTTCCCGACGCCGTACTCGGGGTGATTCTCGACGAGACCGACCTGTACGCTGACGAACAGCTCGGCCGGATCGCTCGGGAGATGGGGTTCGCTGAGGAGCTCGCGGCGGTTCTCGACCGTCTCGATCGGTGACCTCGGACGACGCCCTGGTCCGTGCGGCCATCGCCGCTGCCGGCTCGGCGGGTCCCGAGGACGTGCCGATCGGTGCGGTGGTGTTCGGCCCGGATGGGACCGAGCTGGCGCGCGCCGCCAACGCCCGAGAGAAGCTGGGCGACCCGACCGCGCACGCCGAGATCCTGGCCCTGCGGGCCGCCGCCCGGGTTTCCGGCGACGGGTGGCGGCTGGAGGGCGCGACGATCGCGGTGACCGTCGAGCCGTGCACGATGTGCGCAGGTGCGCTGGTGATGGCGCGGGTGGCCCGGCTGGTGTTCGGGGCATGGGAGCCCAAGTCGGGCGCGGTGGGCTCGCTGTGGGACGTCGTGCGCGACCGGCGGCTCACCCACCGGCCGGACGTGCGCGGCGGCGTGCTGGCCGAGGAGTGTGCGGCGCTGCTGGAGGTCTTTTTCACCCGTCAGCGCGATTTGGGTTAGTCCGGTGCCCGGCCGTAAACTTCTCGGCGGTGGCGTGTCCGAGCGGCCTAAGGAGCACGCCTCGAAAGCGTGTGACGGGTAACCCCCGTCCGAGGGTTCAAATCCCTCCGCCACCGCCATCTTTGCAGAAGGCCCAACCCGGCCGCCGAGTGTGCAGATTCGTACGCGACACGCCGTCGTGGGCGTACGAATCCGCACACTGGCGAACCGAGCGGCCCTACGGCGCCAGCAACGCGTCGCGTTTCCCAGGAAGCTGGCCTACCCTGGCGTTGCGAAGACGCAGTGCGCCGGGCCAGACGTCTCGAGAACCGTTTGGGGGTTGTTGAGTATGGCGACCGTTTCGGCTCGCGGGCGGAGGTTGGTCTTCGGCGCCGTCGGTGTGGCGATTGCAGTGACGCCCGCAGTGGCGGTCTTCGCTGGACTGGGCGCCCAAGCGCCTCACGTCATGGCCCAGTGCCAGGACACCGAAACCGAGGACAGCTTCTCGATGAACTGCGCACCGACGATCATCCCCGACACCAGCGATCAGCTGACCGAAGCCGAGGTTGCCGAGCCCGGCTTCAACGCCGTTCCCGGCGGCCGTGGCGGCGGCGGCGGTCAGCGCTGACCCAGGTCCTCGTTGAGGATCTGTTTGGCTGTCGACAGGTGATCGATGGCCCGCTCCAGATAGATCTGGTACGTCGAGGCGTCGGCGTGGTGTCCGGTGTCGGAGAACCGCAGGCACGCGTGCGCGGCGGTGTTCACGTCGTCGATCATCCGCTGCAGTTCGGCGGTCAACACGGGATCCGGGGTGGGGAGGTCGGCCTGCAAACCGACCGCGTTGGCGTCGTGCAGCCGTGTGCACCCCGCCCGCACGGCAGCGTCGTCGCCTCGGCCGGCGGCCTGGGAAACCTGATCGAGTGCCCGCGCCGATTCCTTGAAGTGGTCACCGGCCCGCGACTCCCACTCGCGCATCGCCACGGTCAGCGCCGACGATGACGTGGTTGTGGTGCTCGACGCGATCGGCGGCGCGGCTCGAGGTGTTGCGACGGGGTGGCGGGCCATGCCGGCAAACCCCACCACCAACAGCCCGAGACCGACGAGTGCGGCGCCCGCGATGACGGCGACCGCCGCCACCATCCCTCGACGATCGGTCGCCATGGCCTCACAGTGCGCGCAGCGGCCCGTCGGCAGACAGGGTCTTTCGGCCCGAAAACAGCCTTGAGGTCGTCGATCAGGCAGAAAGCTGCCAGGCCTGCGTAACGGGCCGGTGTAATGGGCAGACGGTTGGCACAGCGGACGTGGAGGACATCGATGGAACTGATATCACCGGCGGATTCGATATTCCTGCTTGCCGAGTCGCGCGAGCACCCGATGCACGTCGGTGGGTTGCAGCTGTTCGAGCCGCCCGAAGGTGCCGGGCCGGACTTCATCCGCGACATCTACGCCACCATGCTGACCTACGGGGACGTCCAGCCGACCTTTCGTAAGCACCCGGCCGAACTGCTCGGCGGCATCGCCAATGTCGCCTGGTCGTTCGACAGGGACATCGACCTCGAGTACCACCTTCGCCGTTCGGCGCTGCCGTCTCCGGGCCGGGTGCGCGAGCTGCTGGAGTTGACCTCTCGGCTGCACGGCAGCCTGCTCGACCGGCACCGCCCGTTGTGGGAGGCCCACCTCGTCGAGGGCCTCAACGACGGACGCTTCGCGGTCTACACCAAGGTCCACCACGCGCTTCTCGACGGCGTGTCGGCGATGAAGCTGATGCGCCGGTCGCTGTCCGACGATCCGCAGAACACCGAACTGCTGGCACCCTGGACCATCGGGCCGCGCCAGCGCGCCAAGGGCAGGAAGAAGCGCTCCTCGCCATTGGGTGATCTGGTGAAGGTCGCGGGATCCGTTGCAGGATTTGTTCCTTCGGTGCTGACAATTGCTCGTGCCGCACTGCTCGAACAGCAGCTGACGTTGCCGTTCGGGGCGCCCAAGACGATGTTCAACGTTCCGATCGGAGGCGCTCGACGCTGTGCGGCACAGTCCTGGCCCCTCAAACGGGTCGTCGCGGTCAAGGACGCCTGCGGCGTCACCGTCAACGACGTCATCTTGGCGATGTGCGCCGGAGCGCTACGCGCCTACCTGCTCGAGCAGGACGCCCTGCCCGACCGCCCGCTGATCGCGATGGTGCCGGTCAATCTGCGCTCCGAGGACGATGCCTTCAGCGGGGGCAACATGGTCGGCGCCATCCTGTGCAGCCTGGCCACCGACCTCGAGGACCCGGCGCACCGGCTGGGCACTATTCACGCCTCGATGCGTGGCAACAAAGAGGTGTTCACCCAGCTGCCCGGGTTTCAGCAGCTGGCGCTTTCGGCCTTCAACTTGGCTCCGTTGACGCTGGCTCTGGTGCCGTCACTGGCACAGGCCGCCCAGCCACCGTTCAACATCGTGATCTCCAACATACCGGGCGCGCGCGAGCCGCTGTACTGGCGCGGGGCCCGCCTCGACGGCAACTATCCGATGTCCATCGCGCTGGACGGCCAGGCGCTCAACATCACGCTGTCCAGCAACGCCGACAACCTCGACTTCGGTCTGGTCGGGTGCCGGCGCAGCATCCCGCACCTGCAGCGGCTTCTCGGACACCTCGAGGACTCGCTGGCCGGGTTGGAGGAGGCGGTCGGGGTATAAGCGCACGAAAAAGGCGGCGACGGCCCCTCAGGTTCGTCGCTGCCACGTTCGGGTGCTGCCGCTACGGGCAGGTCACATCGATCTCGAAAGGCTTGTTCACCGGCTGCATCGGGTTGGCCATGTCCACACCCGTGGCGGTGCCGGTGACCTTGATGTTCTTGCCGTCCTTGGTGGCGGAGGCGTTCGCGCCGCCCGGCACACCCTCGGTGTAACCGAGCGTCACACCGTTGACGTTGCCCAGCCCCACGGAGTGAACCGTCGACGCATCCTCAGACATGACGATGGCGATACCGGTCGCCGCCTCACCGATGGCGATGTTGTAGTTGCCGCCGGCGGTCGCGCAGACCACCTGGCCGTTGATGTTCTGCGGCTGGCCGTCGATGGTCACCTTGGCGGTGCCTGCGCCTGTGCTGGCGCCGGGACTCTCGGCGGCGCTTGAGCTCGCGCTTGCCGCTGCGGACGAGCTGGAGCTGGACTCGCTCTTCTTCGCATCCTTGGAACAACCGGACATCCCGGCGACCAGAACCGCGGCGCCGGCAACGGCAACCACACAGCCACGCTTCACGGGTTTCTCCTTTGGTGACGTGACCCGTCGAACTGGCGGATCATCGCAAAAAGTATGGAACCCCGTTTGCAAATGATGTTCGGATTGGAAGAAAAAATCGTCTGAGAACTAGCTGACCACCACCGGATTGTTTGTCTTGGTGCGCCGCAACACATCAGCGACATTAGTAACCTGAGCAGTAACCTGAGCTGGCACCGGTATCATCACCGCGATGAAGACGCTTCGCGCGCCCGAAGAGCGGTTCGCTGGAATAGCGGATTTCTCCAACGAATGGACCGCCCCGAGGTCGCCGGCGGCGAAGCGCTGGCCGGGCTGCTGCGAGCGGGCAACGCCAGCAGCAACACCGCCGCCGATCACAGCACCGTGTTGGGTCGGGCGCTGGAATCGCTGCCGGCCGCCTACCGACCCGACCCGACCCGGAGGACCCCACCGCCCACAAGATCCTGGTGCGGTCGGATTCCGCCGGTGCCACGCACCAGTTCTCCGCCGAATGTCGCAGCAAGGGGTGGGGTTCTCGTCGGGTTCACCGTCGACGCCCGCATGCGCGACGCGATCGACACCAACTCCCTGCCAACTAGTTGGGGGACACACTCCTAGCGGTGTCGGTGAGTTTCCAGCCGACGAGGATGCTCAGGGCGCCGTACACGAGATGCAGGTAGTTGTCGGGTTCGCCGATCGAATGAATGTTGAGGAAGCCCAACGCGCCGGAGACGCCCAGCACGAATGCGGCCAGCAGTCCGATGCCGAGTACCACGTTGGCAATACGGGTGATCGAGGGCATCATTGCAGCGCCCAGCCACGCCGCCCCCAACACCAAGTGGACGATGTTGTGCATCGGGTTCACTGCGAGGATCAGGACCTTCGTGTGGTGTTCGCTGGTGAAGCCGGTCACCGCGAAGCCGATGATTCCGGCAGCGAAATAGATGGCTGCGGACGCGTAGGCAAAAATTTGGTTGCGGGTCATGACGATTCCTTCCGGGCGGGTCGCTAGTCTGCGACCGTCGCAGGTATCGACTCGCGAGCCGGGCCAGGCGTTACAACGAGTCTCAGTCCCGATTGAGTCGGTCAAATTCCGCCATGAGCGCGTCGAGGTTCGCCGGCCGTACCTCCACCGATTCATCGCGCGCTGCCGCGGCGATCCACACGGTTCGACGGATCTGGTCGACGTAGACCCGACATGCCTGGCATCCCCCGAGGTGCTGCTCGAATCGATGCAGATCCGCCTCTTCGAGCGCGTCCTCCAGATACTCGGTGACCAGCGCCACCGCGTCCGAACAGGTGATCCGCAATTCGTTGCTGACGAAGTCGTCCTCAGTCATTTAGATAATCCTCCAACACGACGCGCAGGCTGGCACGGCCCCGATGCAGCAGTACCCGCTGGTTCACCGCCGAAATGCCAAGTGCATCGCAGGTTTCCTCGCTCGACCACCCCTCGATATCACGCATGGTCAGCACCTCACGCTGGGCGTTCGGTACTTTCTGCAGGGCGTCAGCGATCACCGAGCGCACCTCGGCCGACATCAGCCGCTGCTCGGGCAGCAGATCCCAGCGGGCCGGCACGCCGACCCAGTGGTGCGCGCCGAGGTCGGGATGAACGAGCCGCCGTGGATCGACCGAAGGACGCGAGTCAGACTCGAATCCTGCAACGGCGAACGGCACCGTTGTTGATTCCCTGCGGGCCAGTGTGCGCACCCGGTTCAGCATCACCCGAAACACCCAGGTCTTGAGGCTCGCACGGCCCTCAAAGGAGCCGATGGAACGTACCACCGACACCCAGGTATCTTGCACGGCGTCCTCCGCGGTGGCGGCGGACACATACATCCGCGCCAGCCGCACTAGCGGCGCGTGCAGCGTGTCGACGAGGGCTCGGAACGCGTCCTTGTCACCCGCCCGAAGCGCCGCGATCAGGTCCTCGTCGGTGGCCCATCGATCATCGATAACGGTGCGCAAGCGTGCAGCGCCTGCCGTCGCGGGTGTCTCGAATCCTCGCTCCACGAAGTTGGTTACCTCCGGTTGTAACACCGCACGGCATTGCGGAGTCTGAACACTAGCCCCGCCGATGTGAACACCGGCGAGGTCCAAACGATTCCGGATACTGGAGGAAATTATGAGCACCATGCCCCTCATCACCGACGCGACCGCGACGACCGATCAGGCGGAGGCGCTGTCGGCGGCGAAACGAACACTTGGCGCTGTTCCCAATCTGACTCGGGCGATGGCCAACAGCCCGGCGCTGCTTCAGGGGTACCTGGGCTTGGTTGCCAGCCTCGAAAGCGGTGCGCTTCCTGTTGCTACCCGGGAACGTCTCGCCATCGCTGTCGCGCAATCCAATGGTTGCTCCTACTGCCTGTCGGCGCACACCTACACCGGCCAGCGGATTGCCGGGCTGAGCGCGGAACAGGTCGAGGCGGCCCGCAAGGCCGATGCCGACGACCCGAAAACCGCTGCGATACTTGCCTTCGCCGTGGCGGTAAACGAACGGCGCGGCCAGATCGATGATGCTGATCGCGAGGCTGTGCGCCGAGCAGGCGGCAGCGACGCCGAGATCGCTGAGGTGATAGGCCATGTCGCACTCAACGTGCTGACCAACTACTTCAACAACGTGGCGCACACCGAGATTGACTTCCCACTCGTAGAACCGTGATGGGCCGGGGCGCGGCAGACTGACCCGTCCCATCCGCCGTGCCCCCAGTCCATCAAGCCAGCCTGCAACGGCGATGGAGCTCGACGCTGGCAGTGAATCTGACTGCGGCGCAGCAAGATGATCTCCGCGCTCGCGGGCTTCGCCCGCGCCACTGTGTACCAGGCCCTACAGCGCGCCGAACCCCCATCAGCGCGGGCCCAACGGGGGTGAGTCAGTGCCTTCGTCGAACGATGGCCCCGGTATGCGCGCTCACTTCAGCCACCTCGTCGTCGCCAACACCAGTCTGCCGACCGGTGACTTCAACATGCCCGATGTGTGGTGGCGGTTCCGGGAAGCCATCGAAAGCGCGCCGACGGGTGGACGCCGGCGAGCCACATTGTGGACTTGCTGGCTTAGCTACGCCGCGCTGGTTAGATGTCGGCGTGCCCTTCTTCACCGTCAACGCCGAACTGCCGGGCCGGCGGGGTCGCACCGGGGTGATCCACACCCCGCACGGTGACATCGACACGCCTGCGTTCATTGCCGTTGGCACCAAGGCTTCGGTCAAGGCCGTGTTGCCCGAAACCATGCGCGAACTCGGCGCGCAGGCGGTGCTCGCCAACGCCTATCACCTATACCTGCAGCCGGGTCCCGACATCGTCGACGAGGCGGGCGGGCTCGGTGCGTTCATGAACTGGCCCGGCCCGACGTTCACCGACAGTGGCGGCTTCCAGGTGCTCTCGCTGGGCGCGGGGTTTCGCAAGGTGCTGTCGATGGACGCCGATCGCGTCCAGGCCGACGACATCATCGCTGAGGGCAAGAAGCGGCTGGCCCATGTTGACGATGACGGCGTGACGTTCATCTCCCACCTCGACGGCTCCACCCACCGGTTCACTCCCGAAGTGTCGATGCAGATCCAGCACAAGATCGGCGCGGACATCATCTTCGCCTTCGATGAGCTGACCACTCTGGTGAATACCCGTGGCTACCAAGAGGAGTCGGTGGCGCGTACGCACGCCTGGGCTCAGCGGTGCCTGACCGAGCACCGCCGGTTGACCGCGGAGCGGCCCGAGCGACCGGCGCAGGCATTGTTCGGCGTGGTGCAGGGTGCGCAATACGAGGACCTGCGCCGGCAGGCGTCGCGGGAGCTGGCCGGCATTTTCGACGCCGACGGCCGCGGATTCGACGGGTACGGCATCGGAGGAGCGCTGGAGAAGCAGAACCTGGCCACGATCGTCGGCTGGTGCATCGACGAACTGCCGGACTCCAAACCGCGGCACCTGCTGGGGATCAGCGAGCCCGACGACCTGTTCGCGGCGATCGAGGCCGGCGCCGACACCTTCGACTGTGTCTCGCCGTCGCGGGTGGCGCGCAACGCCGCGGTGTATTCGCCTACGGGCCGGTTCAATATCAACACCGCACGGCACCGACGCGACTTCACCCCGATCGACGCCGAGTGCGACTGCTACACCTGCGGTCACTACACCCGGGCTTACCTGCACCACCTGTTCAAGGCCAAGGAGATGCTGGCCTCCACGCTGTGCACCATCCACAACGAGCGCTTCGTGATTCGCCTCGTCGACCAGATCCGTGTTGCGATCATCGCCGGTGAGTTCGACGAACTGCGCGACCACGTCCTCGGCCGCTACTACTCGACGCGTGCACAATAGAGAGATGACTGTTCCCGCGCCGTCACAGGCGCTGCTCGTCACACTGCTCGACCCGGCGCAGCGCGCCGATCCGTACCCGGTGTACCGGCAGATCCTCGACGGCGGCCCCCTGCAGATGCCGGAGAACAACCTGCACGTCTTTTCCAGCTTCGCCGACTGTGACGAAGTCCTACGTCATCCCGCCTCGTGCAGTGACCGGCTCAAGTCGACCACCGCCCAGCGCGCCATCGCCGCCGGCCAGCATCCGCGGCCCTTCGGCACACCCGGCTTCCTGTTTCTCGACCCGCCCGACCACACCCGGCTGCGCCGGTTGGTCGGCAAGGCGTTCTCGCCCAAAGTCGTCAAGGCACTCGAGCCCGACATCGCCGCGATGGTCGACGGGCTGCTCGACGAGGTGGCCGAGGCGGGCGAATTCGAGGCCATCGCCGATCTGGCCTACCCGCTGCCAGTCGCGGTGATCTGCCGGCTGTTGGGTGTGCCGATCGAAGACGAGCCCAAATTCAGTTCGGCCTCGGCGCTGCTGGGTCAGGGGCTCGACCCATTCATCGCGTTCACCGGAGAATCGCCCGGGGCCGAAGAACGCCTCCAGGCCGGCTTGTGGTTGCGCGGGTACCTGCGCGACCTGATGGAGCGACGGCGCGCGGAACCGGCCGACGATCTGATCTCCGGGTTGATCGCGGTCGAGGAATCCGGAGACCAGCTCACCGAGGAAGAGATCGTCGCAACCTGCAACCTGCTCCTGATCGCCGGACACGAGACGACGGTGAACCTGATCGCCAACGCCATCCTGGCGATGCTGCGCCACCGCGAGCAGTGGACCGCACTGGCCGCCGATGCCGACAGGGCGCCGGGCATCGTCGAGGAGACCCTGCGCTACGACCCGCCCGTGCAGCTGGTGGGCCGCGTCGCCGGTGCGGACATGACCATCGGAGAGGCTCGAATTCCCAAGGGCGACACCATGATGCTGCTGCTCGCCGCCGCCCAGCGCGACCCGGGCGTCACCGAGCGGCCGGACGACTTCGACCCCACCCGCGAGGCCATCCGGCATCTCGCATTCGGCAAGGGGCCGCACTTCTGTCTCGGTGCGCCGCTGGCTCGCATGGAAGCGGCGGTGACACTCTCGGCCGTGACGCGACGCTTCCCGCGGGCGCGGCTGGCCGGCGAACCGGCGTACAAACCCAATGTCACCTTGCGCGGAATGGCGTCGCTGCCCGTTGCGCTGAGCTAGCTTGCACGGCACGAGAATTCTGCTGATAGGCGCAGGCGGGGTCGGGTCGGCGTTCTGTGCCGTCGCGAAACGCCGGGACTTCTTCGAGCAGATCGTGGTGTCCGACTACAACGAGGCCAAGGCCCGTCAGGCCGCGGACGCGGTGAAGGACTCGCGGTTCTCGGCGACGCAGGTGGACGCCGGCTCGGCCGACGCCGTCGTCGCACCAGGACGGCAATCCGCGCTCGGCCTACCTCTACCACGTGGTGGACAACGAATGGTCGATGGCCGAGTACGGCCACCAGTGCGTGGTGTGGCAGACCGCGATCAATCCCGTTGTGGCACTGGAACTTCTGGCCAACGGAACGTGGAGCGAGGTCGGCGTCCTTGGCCCCGAGTGCTTCGACTCGGTGCCGTTCCTGGAGCTGCTGACCGCCTACCGCTCGCCCTGGGGACTCAAGGACTTTCCCGCCGAGCAGACGTAAAGTGCGCCATTTTCCCGGCGTGTCGGGACACTTTGCGTCTGCTCGCGCTGAGAAATCTAGAGCGGGTTGAGCACCCGTTCGAGGAACTGCCGGGTGCGGGCTTCCTTCGGGTTGCCGACCACCTCTGCGGGCGTGCCCTGCTCGAGGATCACTCCCTGGTCGGTGAACAGCATTTGGTCGCAAACCTGCTTGGCGAACTGGATTTCGTGCGTGACGATGACCAGCGTCCAGCCCTCGACGGCCAGGTCTTTGATCACCGAGAGCACCTCGCCGACCAGTTCAGGATCCAGTGCGGAGGTCGGCTCGTCGAACAGCACCACGCGGGGCCGCAGCGCCAGCGCCCGTGCGATGCCCACGCGCTGCTGCTGGCCGCCGGAGAGCTGAGACGGGTACTGCTCGCGCTTATCGACGAGCCCGACCTGGTCCAGTAGCGCGACGGCCTCCGTCCGGACCTCCTCGGCCGGCCGCTTCTGCTTTAAGATCGACCAGCGACGTGATCGAGTTGTCGTCAGCACGGGTGACGATCACCCCTTCGCCCACCGAATATGGTTCGGAGATAGCGTATTTCGCCTTCCGCGCCGGGGTGATGGTGACCTCGTTGGCCACGACGTCGAACCGGTTGGCCTCCAGGGCGGCGAAGATCGAATCCCACGGGGTCTCGACGAACTCGACCTTCAGGCCGAGCTTGTCCCCGACGGCCTTGGCGACGTCGACGTCGTAGCCGGTGAGTTGCCTGGTGACCGGATCGTGGTAACTGAACGGTGCGTAGGTGCCCTCGGTGCCGACCCGCAGCACACCGGAGGACATCGGACCGCCGCCATCGAACTTCGAGCCGCATGCGCCGAGGAGCGCGGTCACCACCAGCACGATGGCCAGCAGCGCGGCGCGTGGGAGGTGACGAATTCGGCAGAGGTTAATGACGCGTGGGGTGCCCGCCAATGGTTCGAATCAAACGGGTTGGTATGTCCACGGCGCACGCGGCAGCCGCGTCGGATCGAACTGGCCCAGCAGCTCGGTGATGTTCGCCGACGGCCAGCCCAACGAGTCGCTGAGCACGCTGAAAGCGCGCAGCGCACCCAGCTCGGCGAGGGTGACGGCACCGTCGCGTTTGGCCAGCCGCTTGCCCTCGGGATTGAGCACGAGCGGCACGTGGGCGTACACCGGCGGCGGGTAGTCGAGCAGTGCGCCCAGATACGCCTGGCGTGGGGATGACGACAGCAGGTCGTCCCCGCGGACCACCTGATCGACGCCCGACACCGCGTCGTCGACCACCACGGCCAGGTTATAGGCCGGTACCCCGTCGCCGCGACGCAGCACGAAGTCGTCGACCACACCGGTGTAGCTGCCGTGGACCAGGTCGGTCACCGTGAACTCGGAGACGTCGGCGCGCAGCCGCAACGCAGGTGGCCGGCCGCTCTCCCGCCGAGCGGTGCGCTCGGGTTCGGTCAGCTCGCGGCAGGTCCCGGGGTAGGCACCCTCCGGGGCGTGTGGTGCACGCGGCGCGCTGAGGATGTCCTTTCTGCTGCAATAGCATTCGTAGACCAGGCCGCGGGCGCTCAAAGCGTGTACGACGGTGTCGTAGCAGTCGCGGTGGTGCGATTGCCATTGCGGTTCGTCGTCCCACGTGATGCCGATCGCCGCCAGATCGGCCAGTTGCCGCCGCGCGACGTCGTCGTGGGCGCGATCATCGAGATCCTCGATTCGCAGCAGGAACCGCCGTCCGCTCGAGCGGGCGAACAGCCACGCGAGCACCGCCGTGCGCAGGTTGCCGATGTGCAGGTCGGCCGACGGGCTGGGCGCGAACCGGCCCGCGCCCGGTGCTGGGCGGGTCACGCCCGCAATGTAGCCCGAGGCATGCCCGCGGTGGCAGATGGGTGACCGATGAGTTCGGGCCCGGGCGGAGGTCTAGACAGGGAGGGCCCCCGATAGTTCAGGATGAGTAACTGTGGAGCTTCCCGTGATGCCGCCGGTGGAACCGATGCTCGCGAAAGCGGCGACGAGCGTGCCCGGCGAGGCCGGTGTGTGGTCGTACGAACCGAAGTGGGACGGGTTCCGGGCGCTGGTGTTCCGCGACGGCGACGACGTGGTGGTGCAGTCGCGCAACCGCAAGGAACTGGGCCGGTACTTCCCGGAACTCATCGAGGCGGTGCGCGAGGAAGTCGCACCCCGCTGCGTTCTCGACGGCGAGGTGGTGGTCCCCCGCGACGTCGAGGGCCGTGTCCGGCTGGATTGGGACTCGCTGTCGCAGCGCATTCACCCCGCCGCGAGCAGGGTGCGGATGCTGGCCGAACAGACCCCGGCGCACTTCATCGGCTTCGATGCGCTGGCCACCGGCGACCGCTCGCTGATGGGCGAGCCGTTCCGAATCCGTCGTGACGCCCTGGCCGAGGCTGTCGGCGGCAGGAAGTGGTGCCACGTCACCCGCACCACCGACGATCCGGAGCAGGGTGCCCGCTGGCTCACCACCTTCGAGGGCGCCGGGCTCGACGGGGTGATCGCCAAGCGGCTCGACGGCGCCTACGTGCCTGGCAAGCGCGAGATGGTGAAGGTCAAACACGCCCGCGATGCCGACTGTGTGGCCATCGGATACCGGATCCACAAGAGCGGCGAAGGGGTGGGCTCCATCCTGCTGGGTCTGTACCGCGACGACGGCGAGCTTCAAATGGTCGGCGGCGCAGCATCATTCACCGTCAGGGACCGGATCAGACTGCTCACTGAGCTCGAGCCTCTGCGCAAGGGCGACGACGTGGTTTACGACGGTGAGCCGAGCCGGTGGAATTCGGCGGCCGACAAGCGCTGGATCCCGATCCGCCCGGAGAAGGTCGCCGAGGTGGCCTACGACCAGATGGAGGGTAACGCCGGCTGGCAACGCTTCCGGCACACCGTGCGGTTCGTGCGCTGGCGGCCCGACCGCGACCCGGCCAGCTGCACCTTCGACCAGCTCGACGTCCCGCTGAACTACGACCTGTACGACGTGCTGGAGACGCGCTGATGGCAACCAAGGCAGAAGAACTCGACGTCGACGGTGTCGCGGTCCGGTTCACCAATCCGGACAAGGTGTACTTTCCCAAACTCGGGTCCAACGGCACCAAGGGCAAGGTCGTGGAGTACTACCGAACGGTCGGGGGCGGCTCGTTGCTCACCGCGCTGCGCGACCGGCCGACCCATCTGCAGCGCTTTCCCGATGGCGTCGAGGGCGAGGAGATCTACCAGAAGCGGGTGCCAGAGAAGCATCCCGACTATCTGCACACCTGCCGGGTGACGTTTCCCTCTGGGCGTACGGCCGACGCGCTGATGGTCACCCACCCCTCGGCGATCGTGTGGGCCGCGCAGATGGGGACCATCACCTTTCACCCGTGGCAGGTCCGCTGCCCCGACACCGACCACCCCGACGAGTTGCGGGTGGACCTTGACCCGCAGCCCGGTACCGGTTTCGCGCAGGCGCGCGCCGTCGCCGTCGACATTCTCAAACCGTTGCTCGACGAGCTCGGGTTGGTGGGGTATCCCAAGACCTCCGGCGGCCGCGGCGTGCATGTGTTCCTGCGCATCCGCACCGACTGGGACTTCACTGCCGTGCGCCGCGCCGGGATTGCGTTGGCTCGCGAGATCGAAAGGCGCGCACCCGAATTGGTGACGACGTCGTGGTGGAAGGAGGAACGCGGGCGGCGGCTGTTCATCGACTACAACCAGAATGCGCGGGACCGGACCTTCGCTGCGGCGTACTCGGTGCGCGCCACCCCCATCGCGACGGTGTCGACGCCGCTGACCTGGGAGGAACTGGGCACCGCCGATCCTGACGACTACACCATCGCCACGGTGCCTGCTCTGGTTGCCGAGCGGGGCGATCCGATGGCGGGACTGGATTCGGTGGCGCAGTCGATCGAGTCGCTGCTGGCGATGGCGGACGCCGACGCGGAGCGCGGTCTCGGTGACCTGCCCTACCCGCCGAACTATCCGAAGATGCCGGGCGAACCGAAACGGGTCCAGCCAAGCCGCGATACCGATTTGAAGGCGCGAGACCGCAAGGGCTGACGGCCCTTCATCTGCTACTCGTGTGCCGACAAGGCCACGTTGTCGGTGTTTTCGGTTGCAGGTCGTGGTTTGCGGAAGTGATTGTCGCCGCGCGGGTAGACGACCTGCGGCCACCAGAACCACCGACCCAGGAGCGCCGCGATTGACGGCATCAGCAGCGAGCGCACGATGAAGGTGTCGACCAGTAGTCCGATCGCGATGGTGCAACCCATCTGTGCGAGCACGATCAGCTTGCTGCCCATCATCCCCGCCATCGTGGCCGCGAAGACCAGGCCGGCCGAGGTCACGACACTGCCGGTACCCGCCATCGAGCGGATGATGCCCGTCTTGAGTCCGGCGTGGATCTCGTCCTTGAACCGCGACACCAGCAGCAGGTTGTAGTCCGATCCCACCGCCAACAGGATGATGACCGACATCAGCATGACCAGCCACTGCACTTGCTTGCCGAACAGGTCCTGCCAGAGCAGCACCGAGATGCCGAACGAAGCGGCGATCGAACTGGACGCGGTGGTGACGATGACCAGTGCGGCCACCACGCTTCGGGTCAGGATCAGCATGATCAAGAAGATCAGCGTCAATGACGACACAACGGCGATCATCAGGTCGTACCGGGCTCCATCGGACATGTCCTTGTAGGTTGCCGCGACCCCGCCCAGGTAGATCTTGGCGTTCGAGAGCGAGGTCATCTTCAAGGCCTCCTGGGCGGCCTTGCGTTCGGCGTCGACCCGGGCGATGCCTTCCACGGTTGCGGGATCGCTCTGGTGGGTGATGAACATGCGGGCGGCCTTGCCGTCCGGCGAAAGGAACATCTCCAGACCGCGCTTGAAGTCGGGGTTCTGGAAGGCTTCCGGCGGCAAGAAGAAGAGATCATCGTTCTTGGCCTGGTCGAAGCTCTCACCCATCGCCAGTGCGGTGTCGTTGGTCGCTTGCATCTGGTCGAGCAAGGCCTTCTGCGAGTTGTACGACGCCAGCGCCAGGTCCCGGCTGACCTTCATCGACGCGATCGTCTGGGGCAGCAGTGCGGTCAGCTGCGGAGCGAGGTTAGCCAGTTGGTCGGTGTTGCCCTGCACCGCCGCCGTCTGATCGGTCAATTTGTCGATCCCGTCCAGAGAGTCGAAGACGGACCGTATCGCGGCGCACATGGGGATGTCGAAACAGTGCGGTTCCCAGTAGAAGTAGTTGCGCATGGGCCGGAACTGGTCATCGAAGTTCGCGATGGTGTCTCGCAGCTCTTTGGTGGTTTCGAGCAGGGCCTGGGATTTGGCTGCCGAGTCCAGGGTGAGCTGGGTCTGCTTGAGGGCGAGTTGGTACTGCTTTTCCAAGATGTCGATCGAAACGTTCATCGAATCAACGGTTTTGAGCTGGTTGTCCAACTGATCCCGCTGGAACGGCAGGTTCATGTTGCTGGTCTGACCCGCCACGCTCGTCTGGAACGGAATCGAGCTGTGCTGGATCGGAATACCCAGCGGCCGGGTGATGCTCTGCACCATCGCAATGCCCTCGGTGTGCATGACGTTGCTGGCAATCTTGTTCAGCACCAGCATGTCGGCGGGATTGCGCATGTCATGGTCGGCCTCGACCATCAGGATGTCGGGATTCATCCTGGCCTGGGAGAAATGGCGGTCGGCAGCGGCGAAGGCGATGTTGGTCGGGGCATCCGCCGGTAAGTAGTAGCGGTCGTTGTAGGCAGGTTTGTATCCCGGAAGGGCGAGGACGCCGATCAGCACCACGAACAAGCTCGCCACCAGAATAGGCGCTGGCCAGCGAACCACGGCGATTCCGACCCGTCGCCAAAACCGGCTCCGGGGAGGCCGTTTGGACTCGAACAACCCGACCCTGCTGCCGAGGAACAAGATCGCTGGGCCAAGCGTCACCGAAATCGCCACTACCACGATCATCCCGATCGCCACGGGCGCGCCCATGGTGGTGAAATAGGGCAGCCGGGCAAAACTCAGGCAGTACGTCGCCCCGGCGATCGTCAGGCCCGATCCTATGATGACAGGGGCGACGGACCGGAACGTGGTGTAGTAGGCCGTATCCCGGTCCTCACCCATGCCGCGGGCTTCGCGATACCGACCGAAAAGGAAGATGCCGTAGTCGGTGGCGGCCGCGATCGCCAGCATGGTCAGGATGTTCCCGGCGAATGTCGTGAGCCCGAACACGTCATGGCTGGCGAGCACCGACACCACTCCGCGCGCGGTCAGCAACTGCAGGAACGTCATGAAGAGCTGGATCAGCGTGGTAACGATCGAGCGATAAACCACCAGCAACATGGCGGCGATCCCGATGAGGGTGAAAAGCGTGATCTGCATGAGGCTGGCGTTGCCGATGACGTGCGTATCGTTGGTGAGCGCTGCCGGGCCAGCGACGTGGGCCTGGACCCCCGGCGGAGCAGGGGTGTCCGCGATGACCTTACGGACGGCCTGCACGCCTTCGTTGGCCAAAGTCTGGCCCTGCTCGCCGGCGAGGTTCAGCATCACGTACGACGCCTTGCCGTCAGCGCTCTGAGCTCCGGCCGCGGTCAACGTATCGGCCCAGAAGTCCTGGATGTGCTGGATATGCTCGGGATCCTGGCGCAGCTTGCGAATGATCTCGTCGTAATACGCGTGGGCGTCCGGTCCAAGGGGCCGCTGGCCCTCGACCACGATCATCACCGTGCTGTTGGAATCGAACTCCTTGAAGTTGGCGCCCATCCTCTTCATGGCGATCATCGACGGCGCATCGGCCGGAGCCATCGGAGCCGAATGCAGCTCACCGACCACTTCGAGTTGCGGCGCGATCACATTGACCAGCACTGCGATGCCGACCCAGAACAGGACGATCGGCAGCGCAAGGATGCGTAGACCGTGGGCGAGGAACGGCCGTCTGGGTTGGGCGACGGTGGGCTCGGCCGGCGGCATCGTGCGGGTCATGCGGACTTCACCAGGCAGTACGTCTGGGCGTTGATGCCCTCGGCAGATCGCTCCTCAAGGACAGTCCCATTCACGGTGACGCGGCATCCAATCTGGTCACCATCGGTCCGCGCCATGAGACTGGCGCTGACCGACGGCAACAACGTCGACAAGGTGATCGACCACGGCAGAGGCACCGTGATCACGTGCACGTTGGCATCCGGGTCGAAGTAGCCGATCTGGGCATTGGTGCCCGATGCGCCGAAAACGTCGTAGACCACGACCTTCGGATTGAACTGGACGATCTCGACACCGGAACCGGCACCGGCGTTGGGGTCCTGGGAAGCGAACATCCGGTGCAGGCGCGAAACGACCAAACCCGAGACTGCCAGCACAACCACCAGAACCACCGGGATCCACACTCTTTTCAAGAGACGACCCACCACCGGACCAGCCCTCACCCGACCGCCCTCCGCCGATCAACCGGTCGTGTCACGACCGCCGCCGCCACCACCGCAGCTAAGCCTGGCAACGTGTGCCCACCTTCTCGGCCACGTCCGGGTCCGCCACAACACTGTCCGGTGGACAGTCAGCGTTCGCGGCGAGCCGACACACGATTGGATCGGCGACCCGCGCCGAAAGCCATAACGTGTTTTGCTCCACCGAAGTCAGCGTTGCAAGCAACGCCGCGAGGCGTTCTCGACGGAGTCGCTTCCGATCATCGAGCAGCCTCTTCCCATGCGTGGTGATGCCGATCAGGGTGGCGCGTCCATCATCAGGGTCGGCAAGCCTGCCGACTAGGTCCTGGCGCTCCAGCCTCTGGATCAGCTGCGTCATCGACGGCTGGCTGACTCCCTCTTTGGCGGCCAGCACTGTGAGCCGGATGGGCCCTTCACGGCACACCCTGTTCAACGCATACGCTGCGGAGGCGCTCAAGTCGGCGCGGTCGGTCAGAAACCGCGCCGTCAGATCCATGGCGTGATCGAGCAACTCGCCGATGCAGTCGCTGGCGTCGTCATCCAGCTGCCTCTTTGCCACGCCTAAGCTATATCACGCCCACTATGTAGTGGCAATCAGGAGCAGGCCGAATCCACGGTCTGACGGAGTCAGCGCCGCGACGACCTTGCACCCGGATAGGTCGTGACGGAAACCATTGCAGCCGAGGCGACCCCGCGACCGCGATCACCGATGCAGTACGGAGAGGCCCCGCGGGAGGAACAGCACTTCGCGAGACGGGTCGCCGACCTCAACACCCGACCTGAGGCGCTGCGGTCACGCAAGCGTCGTTTGGTCGAGTTGTATTTACTCGCCTATATGCCGATCGCTGTGATTGCCGAGTCGCCGTACGTTCGAGGCGGTCGACCTCTCGGGTATCCGGGTTGACCCGGCGGCCGGCTGGCAAATCCGCCAGTGACGTCGGTCCCGCGTCGTGCGGCGCGTGGTATGAGACCCCGCTGGTGCGGACCAATAATCGGCGAGAGGGTAGCGAGGGCCATTGCGACCGTTGTGTTTTCAATAAGAATTTGTTAGCAGTCGCCCAGCGGCACAGGGGAACAGCTGCCTCCGAGGTGGCTCGTCGACCTGCGAGAACACTGGAAGCGGCCGAATGCTGGGTGGGATGACGGGTTGCGGAGGCAATTTCTCCGTCTGATTTTTGACGCGTCGGCAACCGATCCTCAAGTGGGTGTGATAGACACGCAGCAAACTCAGGGAAGTCTCAGGTGCGGAGACGCGCCGCACTTAGGGGGAGAGATGGCGCAGAGAACCAGGAAAGTCGGCGACAGCACCGGACGACGCCGCGGCGGGCGCCGCATCCAGCCGTTTGCCTGGCTCGGTGCCAGCGCCATGACGCTCGGCCTCGGGGCCGCGATGGCCAGCGGAACCGCGATCGCCCACGCGGACGACGCATCCAACTCCGGTGCCTCGGGCATCGGGCACAGCCGGTCGGCGGACACCGACTCGGCGTCCTCGCCCAGGTCTGCGCGGGCGGCCAAGCGCCCCGCCGCGGCCACTGCCGCGGCACCCGTCGCGGGTAAGCGCACGCTGTCGCTGCGGACACCTCAGCTTCGGTCGACGTCAGACAACGGAAGCGACACCGGCGCACCCACGGCGACGGCCGCGAGCGCCCGCCAGTCGGTCGCGCGCACAGTCGCCGTCTCGGTCCCGACTGCGGCGGTCAGCACGGCCTCGTCGGCCGGTTCTGCGTCCGTCACCCAACACTCCACCGCAGCCGCGTTACCACCGTTGCCGCCGGATGCCACGCCCCCATTTGGGCCCTACGCGCCCTCGACGCCGACCGTTCCCCCCTACGCGCACGTTCAGCAGGCATACAGCGATATCGCCACCGCGCAGAGCGCTCTCAACGCGGCGACCTGGGGGACCGGCAATATCCTCGGCGGACTGGCGGCGGTCGCACCGCAGGTGCTGTTGTCGGCGGCGTCGTTCGAACTGTCGGCCTGGGAAGGCTCAAACCCGGGCGCGCAGGGATTCTTCGCCAACACCGCAGGCATCCCGATCATCCATCAGATCGCCCAGGTGACCCTGGTGGGAACGATGCTGCTGCCGGCGACGTCGCAGTTCTCGCTCAACGTGGCGAACTTCCTGCTGCCCGTGGTGGGATTGTTCGGGGCGTCGATCGCCCCGGCGCAGACGGCGCTCAGTGGAGCCCAGAGCAATGGCCAGGTCTACGCCGTGGTGCCGGTCCGGATGTACAACACCACCGAGCCGCTGGTCAACGTCGCGGTCAACGGCGGAAGCAGCGTGCCCGTTCTGGTCGACACCGGCTCCTCAGGCCTGGTGATCGACGCCAAGAACGCAGGCAACCTTGACCCCAACAACAAAATCGCGACGAATCAGTCAGGTGCCTATAGCGGTGGGTTCAAATACACCTACGACACGTACAAGAACACAACAGTCGATTTCGGTAATGGAGTTGTGTCCGACCCCGACACCACCACAGTGAACGTTGTCACCTCAGCGACGTACGGCGGTAATCCTTCTACGCTCGAAGAGTATCTCCGGGGCGCTGGAGCTGTCGGTGTCCTCGGCATCGGAGCGAACACCTACGGTCCGGGTCCCAGTATTCCGACGACGTCACTACCCGGTGAGCTGAGCGACGGTGTTCTGCTCTACCAGAACTTCTGGCCGTTCGGGCTCGGCGGCTTCATGGTCTTCGGCCCGAACGCATTGCCGGCCAGGGCGACGCTAACCGGCACACCGATCACTCCGTTGCAGGTGTCGATCAACGGTGGCACCAAGAAGGACGTCATGGCACTGGTCGACTCCGGCGGCGTGTACGGGACCATGCCGTCGGACATCGTGACCCCCGACGGAAGCTACGTCCCGGCGGGCACCAACATCGCGGTGTACGCCCCGGACGGCACCTTCCTCTACTCATTCACCACCGGTAGCGCCCCGTACGCCCCGTCGAGCGTCGGCCCCAGCACCACGGACTACATGAACACCGGCTACTACGCCTACCAGCAGGGGCCGGTCTACATCGACTACACCGGCAACAACGGTTCCGGCTACACGGTCTTCGACTACTCCTGAACCCAGGAGGTACCTGCGAGTCCGCGCCTGGTTGTTGCCAACCAAAGCGGTCCGTTACCGACGATTTTGATAATTGCCGGTCGCGGCACTTCGATTCCGGCTACCCTCCGCTCAGGTGGGTGGGCTCCAGGAGGAACAGTGGGCGCTGCAAGATTTGTCGGACGAGTCGGCGGTCTGGCCGTAGCCCTGGGAGTCGGTGTCGCCGTCTTCACCGGCAATGGGGTGGCCTGGGCCGACGGCGGTGCGTCCTCGGACTCCGGGACCGGGGGAGGCGCCCGGCAGCATACGAGCCAGGCGTCGGACACCAAGGCAGGGCCGCGGGCCTCGACTCGCGGGTCGAAGAAGTCGCACGCGTCTTCCACCGGTGGACTGACGAGCAGAGGTGGCCCGCACAGCAGCACCTCCACGGGCGCCGGTGATTCCACTTCGCCGAAGCAGACCGACACCGGCAACGCTGACTCGGCGACGACCGACACGTCCGAGCCGTCGAGCGACCCGGCTCCCGCCACCCCGGCTGCAGCCGTATCCGGCATCCTGACCGCCGCCGCCACCAACCTGTTGGACCCGTCGGCCGGCGGCAACAGCCCAAGTGCACCGGCCGATTCCCCGCTGTCCTGGGCGGTCCTGGCGGTCACCCGCCGGCAGGCGCTGTCCGCGGCCAGCGTCTCCCCGACGGCCGCGCAGACCACCACGTCGGCCAGCCAGACCACCCCTACCGCCTCGCTAAGCAGCGGGCTGCCGGTCAACGCCAACCTGTTCTTGGCCGACGGAATCATCACCGGTGACCCGGGCGCGGGCCTTCCGGCCGGCGCCTATACGTACACGGTGGTCAACGCGCCCAGCGCCGGCGGCAAGATCACTTTCCTCACGACCCCCACCCCTGGCAGCTTCACCTACCTGCCGGACGTGTCCGTCCTCTCGTCCGGAACGGAGACGTTCGGCATCCGCGTCTCGCAGGTCAGTCAGCTCGACCAGTTCGTCACCGGCATCCCGATCCTCGGCCTTGTCGTGTCACCGGTGATCGACACACTGCACCAGGTGCCGATCCTCAGCGATCTGCTGGCGCCGCTCATCGGCGTCTCGACGGTCGCGGCGTACACCGCTGATCCGTCGGCGTTGAACACCTTGGGCGCACCGCTGGCCTACACCGCCATGATCACGTCGTTCGACGGGACGTCGATCAGCACCAACTTCTTCCCCGCGACCGGAGTGCCTTTGGGCACCGCCGCACCCACCATCCTCAATGGGCCCGGCCTGGCCTCCCCGGGCGCGACGAACCCCTTCGCCGAGTGGACCTCGGCCGGTGCCAGCAACCTGGTGGTCGGCATCAAGCCGCTGCGCGACGCCGGCTACGACGTCATCACCTGGGACCCGCGCGGTGAGTTCGCGTCCGGCGGCGTGCTGCAGCTGGACAGCCCCGCGTTCGAGGGTCAGGACGTCAAGTCCATCATCAGCTGGGCGGCGGGTCTGAACACCGCCGGCGTCGACAACCCGTACGTCAGCAACATCGCGCTGAACTCCCCGGGTGATCCCAAGATCGGTATGGTCGGCGGTTCGTACGGCGGCGGCATCCAGTTGGCTTCCGCAGGCATCGACCCCCGCATCGACGCCATCGTGCCGGGCATCGCGTGGAACTCACTGACCGCCTCGCTGTACCCGGACAGCGCGTTCAAGACGTCCTACGCGTCGTTGCTGTTGCTGTCGCTGGTGACCACAGGCGCCCGGATCAACAACCAGCTCTACCTCGGCATCGCCACGGGTGACCTGCTCGGCTGGCTGAGCCAGACCGCGCTGGCGGCGCTGGGCAACGCCGGCCCGGACTACGTCCTGGCCAACGTCAAGGCGGCGACCCTGTTCATCCAGGGCACCGTCGACGTGCTGTTCCCGCTTAACGCGGCCATTGCGAACTCCCAGCAGCTGACCGGCCTGCCACCCAATCAGGTGAAGATGATCTGGTACTGCGGCGGTCACGGTGTCTGCCTGAACCCGCAGACCCCGCTTCAGAGCGACGTCATCAAGCAGGACACGATGGCGTGGCTGGATCAGTACGTCAACGGTGGTCCGGTCAACGGCATCCCGAAGTTCCAGTGGGTCGACCAGAACGGCAACTTCTACTACTCGGGCAAGCTGCCGTCGGACGCGACGTTCAACAGCGGAGCGATCACCGGCACCGCGGCCGGCGGTTTGCTCGGCATCGTTCCGCTCGTCGGCGGTTCGGGTCCCTCGCCCAAGGCGTCGCTGCCCTACTCGCTGGGCTTGGGCGCACCGGCGAGCAATGCGATCAACGTTCCGATCGCCGCACCGGGAACTACCGAGTACATCGCCGGTGCTCCGACGGTGACGTTCGACTACCAGGGCCTGGGCACCGGCCGATTCGTCTACGCCCAGGTGGTCGACAACAACACGGGCCGAGTGGTCGGCAATATCGTCACACCCATCCCAGTCACTCTCGACGGCCGGAGCCACCAAATCACCGTGCCGGTTCCGCTGAACGACATTGCCTACACCTACGCGCCGACCGATTCGCTGACGCTGCAGATCACCAGTTCGGCGACGGCATTCGAGAACTTCACCGCGTTCGGCGTGGTGAACATCTCCGACGTCAACGTGTCGATCCCGACGATCGACCCGGGCAACGTGACACCTGAGACGACGCCGATTACCTGAGCGACGATGCCGCATACGGCGCGCCCTGACTAACCAGTCCGGAGCCGATGTACTTAGCGCGGCTCAGCCACGCCGGGAGCCAAGGTTATCAGTGGGCAAATTCGCGTACGGCAACTGCGGATCTGAAGACGTTGCGGGCGGACATGATTCGACTACCATCGGTGTTGTCGTCATAGTGCGTGATGGGTCGGGACGCTCGAGTTTGCAGGGGATAGCACGATGAAACTGACGAGAATCGCAGCAACAGCGGCACTTTCGGGAGCACTGGCCCTCGGTGGCCTGGGGCTCGGAACCGGCATCGCCTACGCCGATCCGGGGCACGGCCACGGACACGGCGACGGGGGCTGGGACGACGACGACGACCATGGTGACTGGCGCGGCCCTTACTACGGCCCGGCCTACTACGGTCCGCCGTCGGCGTGCGTCAACGCGACCGGCCCGTTCGGCTACGTCAGCGGAAGCCTCTGCCTCTAGACCTTCCGGCCCAGCGGCGTGCCGCCGCGCGCGTTCGGAAGCGGCAGGTCGTTGTAGGTCGCGATACCCGGAGCGGCCGCGACGACGGCCGGGATGGCTGTTCAGTCGTCGAGGGCGACGCCGCCGCGGTTGCGCCGGCGCAGGCGATGGCTGGTCTTGCCGGTCGGTCGCTTGTTGCGAAGACCGCTGGCTTCGGTCTCGGGCTCGTCGGCGTCTGCGGAAACTTCCGCTGGCTCTTCGGTGGTCTCCGCCTCGGCGGCCTCGGCATCGTCGTCAGCCGTCGTCTCCTCGGCCTCGCCCCTCTTGCCACGCTTCTTCCCCTTCGCCGGCTTCGGCGGTTGTTCGGCGACGAACGCCAGATAGAACGCCAACGCCCCGAGGATCACCAGGGCTGCGGCCGCGCCGTGGACGGCGAAGAGCCAGGGGCCCGCGGAGTCCAAGCTGACCCAGATCTCCGTGACCGCCGTCGCCACGATGAGGGCGCCGGCGGTGACGTGCAGGATCACCGACCACAGCCGCAGCCGCAATGCCAGCTCCGGCGTCGCCAACCCGGGCCTTCGGGTGCGAATCAAGGTGAGCAGCACCGGCAGTGCGGCCAGGGCGAGCGCCACACCGGTGACGATGCGCAGCGCGGTGCCGAGAGTGTGGGAGACATCTCCCATCAGCTCCCACCATCGCGGCAGGACGAACAGGAAATACAGGACGCCCCCGACCAGGCATACCGATAGGTGCACTGCCGTCGCGGTGAAGCGACCCATACCTCTCCTGATGCTCGGAATCCGAGATGCGATCAGGGCGTTTTGTTGACCCCTGATCGCACCCCGGATCAGGTGCGGAGGATGCGGGATTTGAACCCGCGAGGGCTATTAACCCAACCCGCGTTCCAGGCGAGCGCCATAGGCCACTAGGCGAATCCTCCGTCGGCAATGGTAGCCGACTGGGGAAGTCCTCGATCCCGGCTGCCTGACAGGCTTCCTCGGGGCTGGTATTACACTCGCTGTGGACCCCGCGCGGCGTCTATCCTGTGAACTCCCCCAGGGCCGGAAGGCAGCAAGGGTCAATGGGCTCTGGCGGGTGCGCGGGGTCCCCTTCTTGAAAGGCGCATGGTGTCGTTCCAGTCCCTGGGCCCCGGCGAACTGCGAGCCCAACACGAATTGCAGCGGCAGAACTACGCCGTCCTGCTGGCCAAGAAGCTCGCCCTGGACCTGACCCGCGGCAAGCCGTGCAGTGAGCAGCTGGACCTGTCCAACGCCCTGCTGAGCCTGCCCGGTGGTGACGACTACCGTGACGACGAGGGCACCGACACCCGCAACTACGGGGGCCTGCACGGGCTGCCGGGACTGCGCGCGGTCTTCGGTGAGCTGCTCGGCATTCCGGTGCCCAACCTGATCGCCGGCAACAACGCCAGCCTCGAGCTGATGCACGACACGGTGGTGTTCTCGCTGCTGCACGGCGGGGTGGACTCGCCACGGCCGTGGAGCAAGGAGCCGGTGGTGAAGTTCCTGTGCCCCTCGCCGGGATACGACCGCCACTTCGCGATCACCGAGACCTACGGCATCGAGATGATCAGCGTCCCGATGCTCGAGGACGGCCCCGACGTCGACCTCATCGAGGAGCTCGTCGCCGCCGATCCGGCGATCAAGGGAATGTGGTGCGTACCGGTGTTCTCCAACCCGACTGGAACGACCTACTCGTGGGAGTCGGTGCGCCGGCTGGTCCAAATGCCAACGGCGGCACGGGATTTCCGGCTGTTCTGGGACAACGCCTACGCCGTGCACACGCTGACGCCGGACTTCCCGCGCCAGGTCGACATCCTGGGACTGGCCGACAAGGCCGGGCACCCGAGCCGGCCGTACGTGTTCGCGTCGACCTCCAAGATCACCTTCGCCGGTGCCGGGGTGAGCTTCTTCGGCGGTTCGCTGGGCAACATCGCGTGGTACCTGCAGCACGCGGGCAAGAAGTCCATAGGGCCCGACAAGATCAACCAGCTGCGGCACCTGAGGTTCTTCAAGGACGCCGACGGCGTGCGGTTGCAGATGCGGCGTCACCAGCAGCTGCTGGCGCCCAAGTTCGCGCTGGCGTTGGAGATCCTCGACAAGCGGCTGTCCGACTCCAAGGTCGCGTCCTGGACCGAGCCCAAGGGCGGCTACTTCATTAGCCTCGACGTGCTACCCGGGACCGCCAGGCGCACGGTCGCCCTGGCCAAGGACGCCGGCATCGCGGTCACCGAGGCCGGAGCGTCGTTCCCTTATCGAAACGACCCGGACGACAAGAACATTCGCATCGCTCCGACGTTCCCGCCCACCTCTGACCTGGCCGAAGCCATCGACGGCCTGGCCACCTGCGCGCTGCTGGCGGCCACCGAGTCGCTGCTGGCTGTGGGCACTGTCAGAGACGGTCGGTAGCCTTCTCACGTGGCGCTCTACCGCAAGTACCGACCGGCGACATTCGCCGAGGTGGTGGGCCAGGAACACGTCACCGAACCGCTGTCGACGGCGCTGTCGGCCGGGCGCATCAACCACGCCTACCTGTTCTCCGGGCCCCGCGGCTGCGGAAAGACCTCCTCGGCGCGCATCCTGGCCCGCTCGCTCAACTGCGAGCAGGGGCCCACGCCGACGCCGTGCGGGGTGTGCGACTCGTGTGTGGCACTGGCGCCCAACGGTCCGGGCTCGGTCGACGTCGTCGAACTCGACGCCGCCAGCCACGGCGGTGTGGACGACACCCGCGAACTGCGCGACCGCGCGTTCTACGCGCCGGCCCAGTCGCGCTTCCGCATCTTCATCGTCGACGAAGCGCACATGGTCACCACCGCGGGCTTCAACGCGCTGCTCAAGATCGTCGAGGAGCCGCCCGAGCACCTGATCTTCGTGTTCGCCACCACCGAGCCGGAGAAGGTGCTGCCGACCATCCGGTCGCGCACCCACCACTACCCCTTCCGGCTGCTGGCCCCGCGCACCATGCGCTCGCTGATCGAGCGGATTCTGGCCGCCGAGGACGTCGAGATCGACGACGCCGTCTTCCCACTGGTGATCCGGGCCGGCGGCGGTTCACCCCGCGACACGTTGAGCGTGCTCGATCAGCTGCTCGCCGGTGTGCAGGACAACCGGGTGCACTACCGGCGGGCGCTGGCGCTGCTGGGCGCCACCGATGTCGCCTTGATCGACGACGCGGTCGACGCACTGGCCGCCGGTGACGCGGCGGCGCTGTTCGGCGCGGTCGAGTCGGTGATCGACGCCGGCCACGACCCACGGCGGTTCGCCACCGACATCCTGGAGCGCTTCCGGGATTTGATTGTCCTGCAAGCAGTTCCGGACGCCGCGAGCCGCGGCGTGGTCGACGCGCCCGACGACGTACTGGAGCGGATGCGCGACCAGGCGGCCCGCGTGGGCCCCGCGACGCTGGCCCGCTACGCCGAGGTGGTGCACGCCGGCCTCGGCGAGATGCGCGGCGCGACGGCGCCGCGGCTGCTGCTCGAGGTGGTCTGCGCCCGGTTGCTGCTGCCCTCGGCCAGCGACACCGAGTCGGCGCTGCTGCAGCGCATCGAGCGCATCGAGACCAGGCTGGACATCTCGATCCCGGCCGGCGAGGCGGCGATGGCCGGCGAGGCCGCGGCCCCGGCCCGGCAGTACGTGCGCAAGACGCAGGCGCTGCAGCCGGCTCCCGAGCCCGTCGCCCGGCCGGAGCCGGTGGCCAGGCCTGAGCCCGTCGCCAAACCCGAGCCCGTCAAGCCTGAACCGGCCCCGGCTGCCACGCCTGCCGAGCCGGCCCCCGCCCCCGCGGCCTCGGGCGAGCCCGGTGCCACCGCGGTGCGCAGCATGTGGTCGACGGTGCGGGAGAAGGTCCGTCAGCGCAGCCGCACCACCGAGGTGATGCTCGCCGGAGCCATTGTGCGGGCGGTGGAGGGCGACACCCTGGTGCTCGCCCACGAGTCGGCCCCGCTGGCCAAGCGGCTGTCCGAACAGCGCAACGCCGACGTCATCCGCGACGCCCTCAAGGACGCCCTGGGGGTGGACTGGCGGGTGCGTTGCGAGGCCGGTGTCGGTCAGCTCGTCGCCGAAGCCGAACCGCTGCCGCCGGAGCCCGCGCCCGATCCCGTCGAGGCGCAGCGGGCCGAGGAAGACAGCATGATCGCCCAGGTCGGCCATGACGACGAGGCCGCGCCGCGGCGCGACCCCGAAGAGGTCGCACTCGAACTGCTGCAAAACGAGCTGGGCGCCCGCCGCATCGACAGCTGACCGCTAGGCCGTCCACCACGGGCGCAGCGGAAGCCCGCCGTCGCCGCCCTTGCTGTCGAGCTTGACCGCCAGAACCTGGTGCAGCTGAACGACGTTGGTCTCGAAGCCCAGCCGCGAGCCGGCCATGTAGAGCCCCCACACCTTGGCCGTCGGCAGGCCGACCTCCGCGACCGCCTCGTCCCAGTGCTCGACGAGGTTGCGGCACCAGTCCCGCAGCGTCAGCGCGTAGTGATGGCGCAGGTTCTCCTCGTGCACCACTTCGAGGCCGATGTTCTGCACCGTGGTGATGATGCGACCCGAACCGGTGAGCTCGCCGTCGGGGAACACGTAGCGGTCGATGAACCCGCCCGCGCTGGGCCCGGTGCGGTTGTCCGGCCGGGTGATGCAGTGGTTGAGCAACAGTCCGCCGGTGCGCAGCTTGGACTTCAGGAACCCGAAGTACGCCGGGTAGTTGGCCACGCCGATGTGCTCGGTGAGCCCGATCGAAGACACCGCGTCGAAGCCGGACTCGCGCACATCGCGATAGTCCATATGCCGCACCTCGGCAAGGTCGGCCAGGCCCTGCTCGGCAAGCGCATTCTGCGCCCACATCGCCTGCTCGCGCGACAGGGTCACACCGATCGCCTTGACACCCTGCCGCGCGGCGTAGCAGACCATCCCGCCCCAGCCGCAGCCGACGTCGAGCAGGCGATCGCCGGCCTTGAGGTTGAGCTTCTCGAAGACCAGGCGGTACTTGTTGTCCTGGGCCTCCTCGAGCGTCGCCTCGGCATTCGGGTAGCAGGCGCAGGTGTAGGTCATCGACGGGCCGAGCACCCATTCGTAGAACCTGTTCGACACGTCGTAGTGGTGGTGGATGGCCTCGGCGTCGCGCTTCTTGCTGTGCCGCAAGCCCTCTGCGATCCGGCGCCAGCGCGGCAGTGCTTCCTGCGGGGGCGGCGCGATCGGCTTGAGGCGCTCGATGCCGATCGAGCGGACGATGTCGACGAGGACCCGGGCCGGCGGTCGCTTGAAGTCCAACGACTGGCCGAGCGCCCTGAGCAGTTCGTACGGGTCGCCGGGATGTACACCCTGGATCTCGAGGTCGCCAGAGACGTAGGCCCGCGCCAGGCCCAGATCTCCCGGCGCGGTGGCCAGGTAGGTGGTGCCGCGCGGAGTGAGCAGGTCCAAGCCCAGCTCGGCGTCCTCGGGTCCGGCGGTGCTGCCGTCGTAGGCGCTGAACTTCAGCGGCAGGCCGTCACCGGCGGTGAAGATCTCGAGAATCTCGGCCAGGCTGAGCTTTCCCGGCGCCTGGAGCGGGTTGTCGCGGAACGTTGTCATCGTCGTTGCACTGCCTTTGCGTAGAGGTCGAGCAGTCGCGAATCGGGGTCGTATGTTTTCTTCACGGTCTTGTAGGTTTCGCCGCCATAGAGTTCGTCAAACTCCTCGCGGCCATAAAACGCGTCCGAATACAGCGACTTGTGGCCGTCGAGGGCGCTGACCTTGGCCTCGATCAGGCGATTGGTGTAGCCGTCGGTGGGTCCGGCCGGCACCGACGACCAGAAGCCGACGTTGACGTAGGTGTGCCCGGCCCGCAACGGGTACAGCGCCCAGCCTCCGTCGTCACGCAGCCGCAGCGGGCACAGCCAGATCGGCTCAATCGGGACGTTGTCCAGGAACCACGAGATGAACTCTTCGGTCCGCTCGATGGGCACCTCGACGTCCTGCACCACCCGTTCCTGCGGTGGACGCCCATGCCGGGCCTCGATGCGGTCGGCGATGTGGAACCTCTGGTCGTAGGCGATGAGCTTCCAGTAGAAGCTGCTGCGCCGGTAGCGCCGCGGCCACAGGCGGCGCAGCTTCGGGTTCTGCGCGCCGAACGCCCGTGAGCACCAGAACCAGTCGGTGTCCCAGCGCCACAGGTAATCGTGGATCGTCAGGCGGTCCTCCTTCGCGCCATGGGCGTGCTGAATCGACCGGTAGTAGATGTCCTGGCCGGTGTAGTCGCTGACCGGCCCGGGTGTGGGAGTCTGCAGGCCCAGGCACAGGTAGCTCTCCTCGGCGCTGAATACCACGCCGTCGAGGTAGTCCACCCGCTGCCCGTCGTAGCCGCCGGTGTCGATGATGCGGTCCATCTCGGCGATCAGGTCGGCCAGCGTGTGGAACCTGATGTGCTTGAGCGAGACGAACGGCTTGACAGTCTCCAGCTCGATTCGCAGACGCACCGAATAGCCAAGCGTCCCATAGGAATTCGGGAACGCACGAAACAAATCGGGGTGTTTGTCGCGGCTGGCGGTGACCACCTCGCCGGTGCCGGTCAGGATGTCCATCTCCAGCACCGACTCGTGCGGCAGGCCGTTGCGGAACGACGCCGACTCGATCCCCAACCCGGTCACCGCCCCGCCGAGGGTGATGGTCTTGAGTTGGGGGACGACCAGCGGGGACAGCCCGTACGGCAGGGTTGCGGCGACCAGGTCCTCGTAGGTGCACATCCCGGCGACGTCGGCGGTCTTGGCGTCGGGATCGACCGAGATGACGTCGGTCAGTCCGGAGGTGTCCAGGCCGGGCGCGTCGCGCTTGGCCCGCGCACGGAACAGGTTGGACGTCGGTTTGGCCAGACGTACCGAGGCGTTCGGGGGTATGGCGCGATAGCTGGCCAGGAGCCGGTCCACGCCTTCGGCGTGAACTGTGAGTGCTGCGTCAACAGTCACACGACTACGCTAGTCGCCAGCCACAGCCGATGCGACCGCACGGCTGTCTGATCACATCGACATGTCACTGTGACTAGAGGAGTTCTGTCTGATGGGACAGGTCAGCGCGGCCAGCACGATTTTGATCGACGCCGATCCCGCGACCGTGCTCAATGCGATCGCCGACTACCAGAGTGTGCGTCCCAAGATCTTGTCGCCGCGGTACAGCGAGTACCAGGTGCTGCAGGGCGGCCAGGGCCAAGGCACCGTGGCCAAGTGGAAGCTGCAGGCCACCGAGTCACGGGTGCGGGAGGTGCAGGCCAACGTCGACGTAGCCGGCCACACCGTCATCGAAAAGGACGCCAACTCCTCGATGGTGATCAACTGGACCGTCGCGCCCGCGGGTGAGGCGGGCTCCAGCGTCACCGTCAAGACCACCTGGAACGGCGCCGCCGGGGTCAAGGGCTTCTTCGAGAAGACGTTCGCGCCGCTGGGTCTGCGCCGGATTCAGGACGAGGTGCTGGCCAACCTCAAAAAAGAGGTCGAGGCGCCTTAGCTGGTCCTGGCGGGCTGGGTCGCCAGGAACGCGGCGATCCCTCTGACCACGGCCTCCGCGTACTTCTGTCGGCCCTCGGGGCTTTCCATCAGTGCCGAGTCGGCCGGGTTCTTCATGTTGCCGAGCTCGACGAGCACGGCCGGGTATTGCGCCAGGTTCAGCCCGGCGAGGTCGGCGCGGCCGTAGAGACCGTCGGACCCGATGTAGTTGGCGGCCGGCAGGCCGGAGGCCAGCAGCTGCTCGCGCATGGTGCGGGCCAGCCGGACCGATGGCCCGGCCTGAGCCTGGTTCAGCGGCGGGCTGGAGTAGTTGACGTGGAAGCCCCGCCCGGTGGCCGGGCCGCCGTCGGCGTGAATCGAGACGATGGCGTTGGGCTGCAGCGAGTTGGCCATCGCCGCGCGCTCGTCGACGCAGGCCGCCACCTGGTCGTCGTTTCCGCGCGACATGGCGGTGCGGACCCCGAGCTGCGTCAACGCCTGGCGGATCAGCAGGACGGTGTCCCAGTTGAAGGTGTGCTCGGTGAAGCCGTCCTCGGTGCTGGTGCCGCTGGTCTGGCAGTCCTTCGTGCCACCGCGGCCGGTCGGGACCTGCTTGGTCATCGAGGCGTCGTTGGCGCCGTTGTGGCCGGGGTCGAGGAAGACGATCATCCCGGCGATGTTCGACGGCGCGGCGTGGGCGATGGGCGTGGACAGCGTCGACGCAGCGAGCAACAGGCCAGTGCATGCTGCGGCCACGACACGCGAGCGTACGGACATAAGCACGCGCGTCACCGTAACTCTTCGGCGTCTAGGCTTGAAGTCGCTGAGCGCCCGAATCCCCAGGCGAAACCAAGCCGAGATCAAGACGCAAGGAGACTGTCATGCAGCCCGGAGAAGTGCCTGACCTGGAGGCCTTGCGTGAACGCGCCGAACAGGTGCGCGATCAGCTGATGCCGGGTCTGCAGGCTGCGCTTCAGCAGGCACAGGATCTGCAGCAGAAACTGATGGAAGCTCAGGAGAAGCTGGCGGCCTCGGAGGTCCACGGGCAGGCCGGTGGCGGCCTGGTCCAGGTGACGATGAAGGGCAGCGGGCAGGTTGTCGGGGTGCGCATCGACCGCAAGGTCGTCGACCCGAGTGACATCGACACGCTTCAGGACCTGATCGTCGGCGCGCTTGGGGACGCCTCGCGACAGTTCGCCATCCTGGCGCAGACCCACCTGGGCCCGCTGGCCGGCCAGGCGCCGCCCGGAATCCCGGGGGTTCCGGGCAATCCCGGTGTCGGTGGCGGCGGTGGCGGCGCGCACCGCAAACCGGAGGACTGAGCCTCCCCCATGTTCGAAGGCCCCGTCCAGGACCTGATCGACGAGCTCGGCAAGCTGCCGGGTATCGGGCCAAAGAGTGCACAGCGGATCGCGTTCCACCTGCTGTCGGTGGAACCGCCGGACATCGACCGGCTGACCGCGGTGCTCTCGCGGGTTCGCGACGGGGTGCAGTTCTGCGAGGTGTGCGGCAACGTCTCCGACGCCGAGCGCTGCCGAATCTGCAGCGATGCCCGCCGCGACGGGACCCAGGTGTGTGTGGTCGAGGAGCCCAAGGACGTGCAGGCCGTCGAACGCACGCGGGAGTTTCGCGGGCGGTACCACGTGCTGGGCGGCGCGCTGGACCCGTTGTCCGGCATCGGACCCGACCAGCTTCGAATCCGCCAGCTGCTCAACAGGATTGGTGAACGCGTCGACGGCGTGGACATCGCCGAGGTGATCATCGCGACCGACCCCAACACCGAGGGTGAAGCCACCGCAACGTATTTGGTGCGGATGCTGCGCGACATCCCGGGGCTGACCATCTCACGGATCGCGTCGGGTCTGCCGATGGGCGGGGACCTCGAGTTCGCCGACGAGCTGACGCTGGGCCGCGCGCTGTCCGGCCGCCGGCAAATGGTCTAGCCCCTTGGGCTGCAGATGTTTACGCCAGGGCCCGCGGTGCCGGCAGGCGGTTGAGGATGGCGGCGGCTACGACGAAGACGGTCGCTTCGCGAATGTAGATGGCAGAGCCGAGGCCGAAGTAGTGGATCGGCGTGTACCAAGCTAGAGCATCCAAGATGTCGGGTGTTGCAGTCACTTTCGCCGTGAACCAGCGTAGCGGTCACCCAGCCGTTCTCGCTGCGCGGGTGCCGCTGCGCGATGGCCACCCGGGGGGGGGGCAGCTCCAGGCGGCAGGCGGATAAGCTCAATGTAGTGACGAACCTGTCGATACGCTGACCGCAGTTCCCGAGCCACCCCGGAGGTAGCACAATGACGTCGGCCCAGAACGAGTCCCAGGCGCTTGGCGCGCTTGCTGCGCGGCAGCTTGCCAATGCCACCAAGACGGTCCCCCAGTTGGAGACCATCACCCCGCGGTTTTTGCTGCATTTGTTGAGTTGGGTTCCGGTGGAGGCCGGTATTTACCGGGTCAACCGGGTGGTCAACCCGGATCGGGTGGCGATCCACGCCGAGGTCGGTGGGGAGAACATCGAAGACCCGTTGCCTCAGACCTATGTCGACTATCAGACCAGCCCGCGGGAGATCACGCTGCGTGCGATCTCCACTTTGCTCGATGTGCATACCCGGGTCTCGGATCTGTATTCCAGCCCGCACGATCAGATCGCCCAGCAGTTGCGGCTGACCATCGAGACGATCAAGGAGCGCCAGGAGTCCGAGCTGATCAATAACCCCGAGTACGGGTTGCTGTCGCAGGTTACTCCCGAGCAGACCATTAAGACGCTCAAGGGCGCGCCGACTCCCGACGATCTCGACGCGCTGATCACCAAGGTGTGGAAGACACCGGCGTTCTTCTTGACCAACCCGCTGGGTGTGGCCGCGTTCGGCCGGGAGGCCACGTATCGTGGTGTGCCGCCGGTGGTGGTCAATCTGTTCGGGGCGCAGTTCGTCACCTGGCGCGGCATCCCGATCATCCCCAGCGACAAGGTGCCCGTTGAGAAGGGCAAGACGAAGTTCATCCTGGTTCGCACCGGTGAGGAGCGTCAGGGTGTGGTCGGCCTGTTCCAGCCGGGTCTGGTCGGTGAGCAGGCGCCGGGTTTGTCGGTGCGGTTCACCGGGATCGACCGCTCCGGTATCGCGTCGTATCTGGTGACGCTGTACTCCTCGTTGGCCGTGTTGACCGATGATGCGCTTGCGGTGCTCGAGGGCGCAGCGGTGGACCAATACCATGAGTACAAGTGAGTATCGATCGGTAGCCGCCGAAGGCGACCTCCCGATCAGCGAGGCCGAGCTGGCTGCCCTGGCGACACAGTTGCTGGCGGCCAGTATCCGGCCGGGTAACGACTCACCGCCACAAACTGTTCCGCCTGCGCCGCGCGGGTCGGTTCCCGACACCACCTCGGCGGCGTCGTATGCCGCAGCGGCTGCCGGCGCCGAACCGTTCGCGCCGCCCGCGGTATTCCTCGAAGCGCCCGGCGTGACATTGCCGCCCCCGAGTTCGCCTGGGCCAGAACCGATTCCACCCGGCGCCGTGCCCGTCGCGCCGCGTGGCAGCGCACCCGATCTGACCACCGCGCCGTCAGCGGGGCATGCCGGGGTGGGCGTGGTCGATGTGTTCACCCCACCGCATCTCGAGGTATTCGCCGTGCCCGGCGGCATCGTGCCGACGGGGCCCGGCGTGCTGGCGGGGCCGACGCCGAGCGCGCCGGTCGCCCCGCGGGGTTCGGTGCCGGGGTGGCTGGGTGGGGTTCCGGGAATCCCGGACCTCAGTTTCCTGTCGGCACCCGAATTGACCTCCGCCCCGACGGGAGATGAGGCGAACTACTACTTCACCTCCGGGGTACCGGCGCTTTCCGCACCGGTTCCGCAGATTCGCGACGACCATGAGATTTTCGACGTCAACGCGATTCGCGCGGATTTCCCGATCCTGCGCGAGACGGTGCACGGCAAGCCGCTGATCTGGTTCGACAACGCGGCGACCACGCAGAAGCCGCAGGCGGTCATCGACCGGCTGGCCTACTTCTACGCCCACGAGAACTCCAACATCCACCGGGCCGCACATGAATTGGCCGCCAGGGCCACCGACGCCTATGAAGAGGCCCGCGACACTGTGCGGCGCTTCATCGGAGCGCCAAAGGACGAGCAGATCATCTTCGTGCGCGGCACCACCGAGGCGATCAACTTGGTGGCGCAGTCGTGGGGCGCCAAGCACCTGGGACCCGGTGACGAGATCGTCATCACGATTCTCGAGCATCATGCCAATATCGTTCCCTGGCAGATGATTTCGCAGAAGACCGGGGCCATCATCAAGGTGGCGCCGGTCGACGACGCGGGCAATCTGCTGCTGGGCGAGTTCGAGGACCTGCTGGGTCCGCGGACCAAACTGGTTGCCGCGACCCAGGTGTCCAACGCCCTGGGCACGGTGACACCGGTGGACAAGATCGTCGAACTCGGCCACCGCTACGGCGCCCGGGTGCTCATCGACGGCGCCCAGTCGACCCCCCACATCCCGATCGACGTCTCCGCGACCGGGGCGGATTTCTTCGTGTTCTCCGGACACAAGATCATCGGGCCCACCGGGATCGGGGTGCTCTACGGCACCGAGGAGGCCCTGGCCGAGACCCCGCCGTGGCAGGGCGGGGGCAACATGATCGCCGACGTCACCATCGAACGTTCGCTGTATCAGGGTCTGCCGAACAAGTTCGAGGCCGGCACCGGCAACATCGCCGACGCCGTCGGATTGGGTGAGGCGCTGCGCTACGTCGAGAAGGTGGGCATCGACCGCATCGCCGCCTACGAGCACGCGTTGCTGGAGTACGCCACCCCGCGGCTGGCCGACATCGACGGGGTGCGCCTGGTCGGCACCGCCGACGAGAAGGCCAGCGTGCTGTCCTTCGTCCTGGCCGGCCACCAGCCGCTCGAGGTCGGCAAGGCACTCAACGCCGAAGGAATCGCCGTGCGCGCCGGACACCACTGCGCCCAGCCGATCCTGCGACGCATGGGTGTCGAGACCACCGTCCGGCCCTCGTTCGCGTTCTACAACACCTTCGACGAGATCGACGTCTTCCTCAACGCCGTCCGCCGCATCGCCGAAGGCGGCACCAACACCGGGTAACGTCGTTCATTCGAAGCAACGTCAGGGCTGGCCATGGCCCACCTAGCGCTTGACGCGGGAGGGCCGCGTCCGGTACTGGAGATCGGCGACGGAGAGCGCTGCGGCTCGGCACGCGGGCGCACGGCGTCAGTCAGACAGCGCGTTTGATCTGGGGCGGGTCGCGCGCCCGACCCCCGCGTGGCCCGCGGAGACTGCGCGCCGCGCTGCTACCGCGTTCGGGCGCGCTCGTTGGCGGTCGTCGCACCCCAGACGCCATGATTCTCTGGCGCCCGCAACGCATGCTCGAGGCAGCGGGCGATGACAGGGCAACCCCAGCAGATGCGTTTGGCCGCCTCCTCACGCCGGCGCTGATCGCGTCGACCGTCCTCCTCGGGAAAGAAGACCTCTGGCGAGAAGTTGGTGCATCGGGCCGACAGCTGCCAATCCCAGTCCCCGGCCAGCGGCCGGGGGAGCTGCTGGCGAGCCGTCCGCGAAGGCGAACTCAGGTAGCTACTCTGCCGAGTCAACGTGTTTCACCTCCGAGTCGCACTGGGCTCTGTTGTCGTATTGACATCGTGGAGCGCTGACCATTCCGATGCCACGGATTGGCTCGCGGTGAGTCCAGCTCACTCGGCCATGAAGGACGCCGAGGCGGGCCTTGCCCCAAAGCTCACTTCGGCGCATCGTGCGGATAACCGAGTTGAGCACCTGTGCCTGTGCTACCGGTGCGCGCGGGTTGAGCGATTCAGGCGAGCACCTGCAGTGAATAAGTTACGGCGGTCAGGATGGCAAGTTCGCCCAGAGTTAGACGAAGCGCCTTCTCGGGGAGCAGCGGCTGCAGGTGCGCGCCGACGAATCCGCCGACGAGACCTCCTACACCGCAAGCGATTCCGGTGATCCACTGCGGCGCGATATCATGACCCGAAGTGGTCAGAGCCAGCGTTGTATAGGTGGCCGCCCCCGCGATCGAGCAGACGAACGTCGATGTCAGTGCCGCCGGTGCCACTGTGGCGACTGGCATTCCGCGCCCGACGAGGATCGGGCTCAGTAGCGAGCCGCCGCCGATGCCGTAAATCCCGCCGATTACGCCGATACCGAGCGCAAGCGCGACTACCGATCGGGTGGACGGTGGCCTGACGGCAACGTCGCGAGTATTGCTGAGCGTTCGTCCGCACAGCCAGATACCCAGCGGTAGTAGCACGGCGGCCACGAGAAGCCGGAATGCTTGCGAACCGGGAATCGCGAAAACGCGGATAGCCGCGCCGGCAATCACACCGGGCAACGTGCCGGCCAGTAGCACGCGGGTAAGCGGGCTTTTCAACGTACGGTGCCTGCCGTATCGGAACAACGCGCCGGGAATTGACACTACGTTGAACAGTAGGTTGGTCGGGGTTACCGCAGGGCTGGGTATTGCCAGCACGCTGAGCTGAATGGGCAGGAGAAACACCGCACCCGACACCCCAACCGGCGTCGTCACGACAGCAACGGCTAACCCCGCGACAAAGCCGAGCACAGGCACCGCCGTCACGAAAGCACTATCCCAGGTTTCGTGATCGCAGAGCCGATTCCGCTGCCGGCGGGGCGCATAGGGGGCTCTTCCGCCTTAGCTTCTGTTAGGGTCAGCGCCATGTACGCAGCGTCCGGCAACCCGATTCTCCCCGTCGTGGGACTCATCGCCGTGAGTAGTAACGCTGTCATTCTCTGTTGTTGTCGCTGACTGCACGCCCGTCTGTGGTCTGGCTTCAGTAGCTCTCGCGTATCTGGCCGAGTACTGATTCGTGGTCTTTACCCGTGAAGCCATGCAGCCGATCCTCGACGGCGGCGTGCGGGAACCGAGCCCAACTGCATGTCGGCACATCAAGGAGAGCTGGAGATGACCAACGCGATCGTTGTGCGTGGTGTCAGCAAGCGTTACGGCGATTTCGTCGCGCTGGACACTGTGGACTTCGTGGTACCGACCGGTTCGCTGACGGCGTTGCTCGGCCCCAGCGGATCGGGGAAATCGACGCTGCTGCGCGCTATCGCGGGCCTCGACGAGCCCGACTCGGGCACCATCACCATCAATGGGCGCGACGTCACCGATGAGCCGCCGCAGCGGCGCGGCATCGGGTTTGTCTTCCAGCACTATGCCGCGTTCAAGCACCTGACGGTCCGGGACAATGTGGCGTTCGGCCTGAAGGTCCGCAAGCGCCCGAAGTCCGAGATCAAGGCGAAGGTCGACAACCTGCTCGAGGTGGTGGGCCTGGGTGGGTTGCAGGCCCGTTACCCGTCGCAGCTGTCGGGTGGGCAGCGGCAGCGCATGGCGCTGGCGCGCGCGCTGGCGGTGGATCCGCATGTGCTGCTTCTCGATGAGCCGTTCGGCGCGCTGGACGCCAAGGTGCGCGAGGACCTACGGGCCTGGCTGCGCCGGCTGCAGGACGAAGTGCATGTCACCACCGTGCTGGTCACCCACGATCAGACCGAGGCGTTGGATGTGGCCGACCGGATCGCGGTGCTCAACAAGGGGCGCATCGAGCAGGTGGGCTCGCCGACCGACGTTTATGACCACCCGGCGAATACCTTCGTCATGTCATTCCTCGGCGAGGTGTCCTTGCTGGGCGGTGTCCTGGTGCGCCCGCACGACATTCGGCTGGGTCGCAGCCCCGAGCTGGCGGTCGCGGGCGGTGACGGTGGCGCCGGTTCGAGCGGGGTCACCGTCCGCGCAACCGTCGACCGTGTCGCCTATCTGGGCTTCGAGGTGCGTGTCGCGCTCAGCGATGCGACCACCGGCGCACCGTTTACCGTGCAGATCACCCGCGGCGACGTTGAGGCGTTGGGGTTGCGCGCCGGTGACATGGTGTATGTGCGGGCGACCCGGGTGCCGCGGATCGCCGGAGAGGCGCAGGTGCCGAGAACCGATCGAGATGAGGCGAGCTTGACGAACGCCTGACAGGCTGGCGGTTGCCGTACCTCGTCTCGAGGGGAAGACGAGGCCGGCACGCGAAATGGAGAGTGACCGGTTACTGGAAAGGGATAGCAGATGAGCGAGAGCGTGCGTGCGGCCTCGGTCGTGGTAGAGGTCCTGCGCGGCAGCGACGCGTGCAGGACCTGTTGCAGATGGCGCCGGTGATACCGCGCCACGAGGAGGGATGAGCCATGGGCAGGATCTATGACAACGTCAGCGAGCTGGTCGGGCGTACCCCGATCGTTCGGCTCAACCGGTTGACCGAGGGACTCGCCGCGCAGGTGGTGGCCAAGCTCGAGTTCTACAACCCCGCCAACAGTGTCAAGGACCGCATCGGGGTGTCGATCATCGACGCCGCCGAACGTTCCGGTGAGCTGAAGCCCGGGGGAACCATCGTCGAAGCCACCAGCGGCAACACCGGCATCGCGTTGGCGATGATCGGTGCCGCGCGTGGCTACAAGGTGATTTTGACGATGCCGGACACGATGTCCACCGAGCGCAGGGTGATGCTGCGTGCCTACGGTGCCGAGATCGTCCTGACCCCGGGTGCTGAGGGGATGGCCGGCGCGGTGGCCAAGTCCAAGCAGATCATCGCCGAGACCGAGAACGCGGTGTCGGCAAACCAGTTCGCCAACCCGGCGAATCCGGCGATCCACCAGAGCACCACCGGCGAGGAGGTTTGGGCGGACACCGACGGCAGGGTCGACATCTTCGTCGCCGGTATCGGCACCGGCGGCACGCTGACCGGGGTCGGGCACAACCTCAAGGCCCGCAAGCCGGGGGTGTCGATCATTGGGGTCGAGCCGGCGGATTCCCCGATCCTGACGGGCGGCAACCCCGGACCGCACAAGATCCAAGGGATCGGCGCGAACTTCATCCCTGAGGTCCTCGACCGAGGAGTTTACGACGAGATCATCGATGTCGAGTTCGGCGACGCCATCACGGTCGCGCGGGCGCTGGGCACCGAGGAGGGCATTCTCGGCGGCATCTCCTCCGGTGCGAACGTGTGGGCGGCGCTGGAAGTGGCCAAGCGCCCGGAAAACGCCGGCAAGCTCATCGTCGTGGTCATCCCGGACTTCGGTGAGCGGTACATCTCGACCGCACTGTTCGAGCACATCAGGGAGTGATGAGGCCATGACTGTCCTGTCGGCACTGCGCGAGGACCTGCACAACGCGCGCATCCATGACCCGGCCGCGCGTGGAAATCTCGAGAACGTGCTCGTCTATTCCGGTCTGCACGCGATCTGGTCATTTCGGCTGACCCACCGCATGTGGGGGAAGCCGGCTTTGCGTGGGCCTGCGCGCGTTCTCACGCAGCTCACCCGTTTCCTCACCGGCATCGAGATCCATCCGGGGGCGACCATCGGGCGCCGGTTCTTCATCGATCACGGCATGGGTGTGGTGATCGGGGAAACCACCGAGATCGGCGACGACGTGATGGTCTATCACGGTGTGACCCTCGGTGGCCGGTCTCTGCACCAGGGCAAGCGTCATCCCACGATCGGCAACCGAGTCACGATCGGTGCCGGGGCCAAAGTCCTCGGGCCACTGCAGGTCGGCGACGACAGCGCCATCGGTGCCAATGCCGTCGTCACTCATCATGTTCCGGCAGATTCGGTCGCGACCGGCATCCCCGCGATCGTAGGTCCGCGCACCGCCAAGCAGCGGGAACGGGGGGTCGATCCGACCACCTACGTCGATCCCGCCATGTACATCTGAGAACCCGGCCGGCATTCCTCCGCCCACCCACACGGCACGAGGGATTCAGGCGTGTCAGGTTGCCACCCCCGCACGGCCTCGACCGGCACACGTATCGCCTACAGCTGTTGCGCTGATGGCCGCCGCTCGGGACGAGTACAGACCGACCGCGCCGCCACCCCGTAAGCCAGACGCAGCAGCGAATCAATGTCGATGAACTCCCCTTGATCTGCCCCGGGGGCAGCAGATCGATCCGCTCGCACGGCGCCCCCAGATAGTGACGTAGACACACCCGGGCTGGGGGAGTGACCGCCGGTGAACTCCGCCAACAAGGTTCCACTCGCGAGTTCGCGCACATGCCACCGAACAAGGTCGTCGTCCCGCCGCTGCGCACCGCGTCGATGTCGTCGATGCTGTCCCGCGCGCACATCCCGGCGGCCAGCGTGACCAGCTTCAGCGCCGGGTTCGCCGCACCCGATTTGACCTTCGGTTCGGCAATGCGAACCTTCTCCGCCAGCAACGCCACCGGGGGGTGTCCGCTCGGCCGGTGTCATCACCTGGCACCGGGCCCGCGCTCGACACGAGATTGGCATCGTCGAAACACCACCGACGCGAGCGTGAACCTGTGCCGACCGGAAGCGCCTTTTGTTGCTGGTCGGATTATTTGTGTGAGAACTATAATCATCGCAGCTCAGAGGGTATTTCCTCATGCCGACACACCGACACCGACAACGACGTCGGTGGGTCCAGATCCTAGTCTGGATGGCATGGCCGAGTCTGAAACTATTGGTGTACGCGGCTCGTCGAACACCCTCACCATCCCCGAGGGCATCAAGCCCGGGGATGGACGATTTGGGTCCGGCCCGTCGAAGGTGAGACCCGAGCAGTTGCAGGCATTGGTCGCCGCCGGTCACCTACTCGGCACCTCGCATCGGCAGCGGCCGATCAAAGACCTGGTAGGCCGGGTCCGCGACGGGCTCCGCCGGTACTTCTCGGTGCCAGACGGCTATGAGGTCATCCTCGGCAACGGCGGGGCGACCGCGTTCTGGGACGCTGCCGCGTTCGGGCTCATCGACACGCGGTCGCTGCACCTGACCTATGGCGAGTTCAGCGCGAAGTTCGCCTCCGCGGTGGCCAAGAACCCGTTCGTCGGCGATCCGATCATCATCAAGGCCGACCCCGGCACCGCGCCCGCGCCGCAGTCGGATCCGTCGGTGGACGTGATCGCCTGGGCACACAACGAGACCTCCACCGGCGTCGCCGTGCCGGTGCAGCGGCCTGCGGGCTCGGGAGACGCGCTGATCGTCATCGACGCGACCTCCGGCGCCGGCGGCCTGCCGGTCGACATCAGCGACACCGACGCCTATTACTTCGCCCCGCAGAAGAATTTCGCCGGCGACGGCGGACTGTGGTTGGCGATTGTGAGCCCCGCAGCATTGGCACGCATCGAGTCCATCGCTGCGGGCGGCCGTTGGGTTCCCGCCTTCCTGTCCCTGCCGATCGCCGTCGAGAACAGCAGGAAGAACCAGACCTACAACACGCCCGCAATCGCCACGCTGGTGCTGCTCGAAAGCCAGTTGGACTGGCTACTGGGCAACGGCGGGCTGGACTGGGCGGTCAAGCGCACCGCCGACTCCTCGCAGCGGCTGCACTCCTGGGCACAGTCGACCTCCTACGCCACACCGTTCGTCACCGATCCGCACCTGCGCTCGCAGGTCGTCGGGACGATCGATTTCAGCGACGAGGTCGACGCCGCCGCAGTGGCCAAGGTGCTGCGGGAAAACGGCATCGTGGACACCGAGCCGTACCGCAAACTGGGCCGCAACCAGCTGCGCGTCGCGACATTCCCGGCCGTGGAGCCCGACGACGTCAGCGCCCTCACCGCCTGCATCGACTGGGTCGTCGAACGGCTCTGATCACCACCAGTGTGTCAGCCCGGTGACGCGCAGCCGAGTACCACAGTCGCCAAGATAGGCCCGACGCTGGGGCTCGGATGAGCTCGGCATGGGGGAACTCAAAGTCGTTAGACTCTGCGTCGATGGCGCACGCATCCTCTGTGAAGGTGACGGCCCTTCTGCCGAAGACACCCCTGCGCGTCGACGACCGACTGCGGGCGGCAGTGCGCGGCGACGAGGCCCGCCTCGGCCAAACCCAATTCGATGTCGAGATCAAAGCGTGTTGTCGCCCAGGACTTCAGGCCCGCGCCGTGGCGTCCCTCGAACAACTGGCCTCGCCGGCCGACGTTGACGTGTGTGCGTCGAGCGGTTCGCTCACCCGGTGCTGCCGGAATGCTCACGCGCGCCCGAGCAGGCGACCGCGGCCTTACCCGGTGCTCTGCGACCGGCCCGCGGTACTGACGCTGTTGGAAGGTCGTCACTGGTGTTCTCGACACCGGGCAGCACCGCGTCGAATACTTTGACAGCCGCGGCGAGTGACCACGGGCCGATGCCGTCGCCGGAGATGACGGCGAGCTTCAGGACAGATCGACCAGTTTGAGCGTGACGGCGTCGACGGCCGCGCCGATGGCGGCCAGCACGTCGGCGGGAACCTCTCGGTCCAGCCTGAGCATCGCGGTCGCACCCGCACCGTCGGCGTCGGCACTGAGTTGCGCGGCGTGGATGTTGACGCCGGCGGCGCCCAGCAGGGTGCCGATCTTGCCCAGCGCGCCCGGCTTGTCCGCGTAGTTGATGACGAGGTTGACACCTTCGGCGCGCAGGTCGAAGTTGCGGCCATTGATCTGAACGATCTTTTGCACCTGCTGCGGCCCGGACAGCGCGCCGGCCACGTTGACGACCGAGCCGTCCGAGGCGACCGCCCGCACGTCGACCAGGCTGCGGTGATTGGGACTTTCACTGGCCTTGCTGATCTCGACGGCCACGCCGCGTTCGGCGGCCAGGGCCGGGGCGTTGACGAACGTCACCTGGTCCTCGACAACCGCGGAGAACAATCCCCGCAAGGCCGAAAGCCGCAGTACCGCAACATCTTCTGCTGCCAGCTCGCCGCGCACCTGCACGGTCAGCGACACCGGCGGCTGGGCACCCAGGGCGCCGACGAGCAGCCCGAGCTTGCGAACCAGGTCCAGCCAGGGCGCTACCTCTTCGCTGACCACGCCGGCGCCGACGTTGACCGCATTCGGCACGAACTCCCCGGCCAGCGCCAACTTCACCGAGGCGGCGACGTCGGTGCCGGCCCGGTCTTGGGCCTCGCCCGTCGAGGCCCCAAGGTGCGGCGTGACGACCACCTGGGGCAGGTCGAACAGCGGGCTGTCCGTGCACGGTTCGGTCGCGAACACGTCGATCCCGGCGGCGCGGACGTGGCCGGTGGCCACCGCTTCGGCCAGCGCCGCCTCATCGACCAGACCGCCGCGGGCGGCGTTGACGACGATTACACCCGGTTTGGTCCGGGCCAGCGCCTCCGCGCCGATCAGTCCGGCCGTCTCCAGAGTCTTGGGCAGGTGCACGGAAATGAAATCGGCGCGGCCAAGCAGGTCATCGAGGCTGAGCAGCTCGATGCCGAGCTGGGTGGCACGCGCCGGGGACACGTACGGGTCGTAGGCCACCACGTGGGTGCCGAACGCGGCCAGCCGCTGCGCCACCAGCTGGCCGATGCGGCCCAGCCCCACGACGCCGACGGTCTTGCCGAAAATCTCGGTGCCCGAGAACGACGAGCGTTTCCACGCATGCTCGCGCAGCGACGCGTCGGCCGCGGGGATCTGCCGGGCCGCAGACAGCAGCAGAGCCAGGGCGTGCTCAGCGGCGCTGTGGATGTTTGAGGTGGGTGCGTTGACCACCAGCACACCGCGCGCGGTGGCGGCGTCGACGTCGACATTGTCCAGCCCGACGCCGGCGCGGGCGACGATCTTCAGCTTGGTGCCGGCGGCCAGCACGTCGGCGCCAACCTTGGTGGCCGATCGCACCAGCAGCGCGTCCGCATCGGGCACCGCGGCAAGCAGCTTTTCGTGGTCGGTGCCGTCCACCCAGCGCACCTCAACCTGGTCACCGAGAGCGGCAACGGTCGATTCGGCAAGTTTGTCGGCGATCAACACAACAGGCAGGCTCACATCGACAGCCTAATCAGCCGCAGTCAGCGGTCGAGAGCATCGTTGTCGTCGGCGGGCCCGCCGGGTGCACCGCAGCCCTCATAGGCGCGCCCACACACCCAGCCGACTGTGCTATCCAAATTCGCTTGTGAGAAGCGTTCCGCGGCAGAAAGACTGACCAAATCCAGGTGAGGCAGGTGCTGTCGATGGCGCATCCCGTGCGCAAGCAACCGAATTGGTTGAGGGGACGATGTTCTCAGCCGCGCGCGGCTGTTATTTAAATCTGGGCGAGTTCAACCCCGGCGAGGAGGTCCTGCGAGCCGAGAGCGGCTGCGCGGATTGCGGTAACCCGTTCCGTCATCGGGTCTTCGCCGGTACCCCTTGGCCGGCAAGCCATCAAACAGATCACGAGGGGGACGGGCCTTGAGGCAATACCTGAGCACACACTCCGCTCCGGCAGTCACCGGACGTATGCCAGCGGGATCGTCATGCCGTGACCGCGAGCACCGCCTCGACCAGTCCAGGGCGGCACACGAGTAGATCCGGTAATGACGGGTTCGGCTGGTTATACAACAGGGGTCCACCGTCGATGCGGGAGGTGTGCAGGCCCGCCGCGCGTGCCACAGCGACAGGTGCGGCCGAATCCCATTCGTATTGGCCGCCGGCGTGCACATAGATATCGGCGCGTCCCAGCACTATCGACAACACCTTGGCGCCGGCCGAACCGAGCTCGATCAATGTGCCGCCAAGCGCATCACGTACGGCCAGCGCAATGGACGGTGGTCTGCTTCGCGACACCACCACACGGGGAGCGGTCGACGCCTTGGGCGGGGGCGCGACGTCTGGGGTGGCGAGGGTGATCCGTTGCGCGGGCAGTGCGACCGCGCCGGCCACCAGCTGCCCCGTCTGCCATAGCGCGACGTGCACTGCCCAGTCATCCCGGCCGAGTTCACCGAACTCGCGGGTGCCGTCGAGCGGATCAACGATCCACACCCGCCGCGCGCTGAGCCGAGCCGGATCATCGACCCCTTCCTCAGACAGCACCGCATCTGCGGGCCGGCGATCGGCTAGTTCCTCGATCAGAAAGTCGTGTGAGTGCTTGTCTCCCGCGGCTTTTCGCACTTCCGTGGGTGCGTCGGAAAAGTTCTCACGCACTCTCAACAAGAGTTGTCCGGCTTCGGTGGCCAGCCGCGCGGCCAGCGCGTGATCGCTCATCGGTAGCTACCTCCACGCCGTTGATGGTCCGCCCGCTGCGGTTGCCAGACACGCGCTGGCCTGGTCGATCGCCGCGGTCAGCGGCGGCGATCAAGGGCCGCTAACACCTGGGCAACGAGGTCGTCGACGGCCACGCCGGTGGTGTCGAGCACCAGGTCAGGATGCTCGGGCGGCTCATAGGGTGCGTCCACCCCGGTAAGGCCCTTCAGCTCACCAGCGCGGGCGCGGGCATACAGGCCCTTCGGGTCGCGCTTCTCGCACTCTTCGCGCGGGGTCGCCACATACACCTCGAGGAACGGCAGCTTCGCGGCGTCGTTGAGTGCACGGGCGATGTCGCGATCTGACTTCAGCGGCGACACCAGTGAGGCCAGCGCTACCACCCCGGCGTCGGCGAAAAGCCGGGTGAGATGGCCGACCCGGCGGATGTTCTCGGCCCGGTCGCCGGCGGAGAAGCCCAGGTCGTCGGATAGCCCATGGCGGATGTTGTCACCGTCGAGCAGGTAGGCCACCTGACCGGATTCGACGAGTGCCCGCTCGACGGCGACGGCGATGGTGGACTTACCCGACGCGGGCAGGCCCGTGAACCAGATGGTCGCACCTCGCTGGCCGGTCGCTACCCAGCGATGGTCGCGGTCAAGCGACGACGGATGCCAGCGAATGTCGTTGCGGGTCTGCACACCCGGCTTGACCTCGCGCGCCTCGGTGATGGTGCCCGCACCGACGGTGTCGTTGCTGGACTCGTCGATCACGATGAACGCGCCGCTGTCGCGGTTGTCGGCATACGCGTCGGCAACGACGACGGAGCTGGTGCGCAGCGTGACCGAGCCGATGTCGTTGAGGACCAGTTCGACCGGATTGTCGATTTCGCCGAGCGTCTCGGGGTCGAGCCGGCTGCGCAGCGCCTGCACCGTCGCGCGGACGGTACGGGTGCCCTGCTTGAGCGCCAGCCTGTCGCCGGCCCGCAGCGGGGCCTCGCTGAACCAGCACACCGTCGCGTCGAGTTCGCGTGCCAGCACCGGCAGGGTCGCATCCTCGGACGCGCTGACGAACACGTCACCGCGTCCGACATCGATGTCGTCGGCCAGCTCGATCGACACCGACAGGGGTGCAACGGCGGTCGGCCGGTCGTCGTCGAGGGTGTCGACGACGGTCACGGTCGAACGGGTGCCCGCCGGCAGGCTCACCACCGGATCGCCGACACTCAGCGTTCCCGCAGAAAGCCGCCCGGTGTATCGGCGGCGCTGTTCGGCGGTGGGCCTTGAGACCCATTGGACCGGTAGTCGCAGTTTGGAAGCCTCCGGCTGGGGCGCCGAAAGCTCAACGCCTTCCAGGTATTCCAGCAGCGTGGGCCCGTGATACCACGGAGTGTGCTTTGACCGGTTCACGACGTTGTCGCCGAGTTTCGCCGCGATCGGGATCACGGTGATGTCGATCCCGCCGAGGCGTGTCGCCAGCTGCCGCAACTGCTCTTCCACCTCGAAGAAGCGGGACCGGTCGAAGTCCACCAGGTCGATCTTGTTGACCGCGGCGACGAAGTGGGTGATGCCCAGCAGCTTGGCGATGCGCGCGTGCCTGTTGGTTTGCCGCAGCACACCGGCACGGGCATCGACCAGAAGCACCGCGACGTGCGCGTTCGAGGCGCCGGTGAACATGTTTCGGGTGTAGTGCTCATGGCCCGGCGTGTCGGCGAGGATGTAGCTGCGCGACTCCGTCGAGAAGAAGCGGTAGGCGACGTCGATGGTGATGCCCTGCTCACGCTCGGCCCGCAGACCGTCGGACAGCGCGGCGAGGTCGGCGGTACCTTCGGTGTCGGTGACCGCCTCGAGGTGGTCCAGCGGCACGCTGTCGGTGTCGTAGAGCAGTCGCCCAATCAACGTGCTCTTGCCGTCGTCCACCGAACCGGCGGTGGTGATGCGCAGCAGCTGCCGAGAAATGGTCGCCTGCGGCATCAGAAGTATCCCTCGCGTTTGCGGTCCTCCATGGCCGCGGCCGACGTGCGGTCGTCGGCGCGAGTCTCACCGCGTTCGGACACGGTGGCAGCGGAGATCTCGACGATCACCCCTTCGATGTCGGTGGCTTGGGAGCGCACCGCGCCGGTGATGGTCAGATCCCCCACGGTGCGGTATCGCACCCATTCCACGGCAGCGGATTCTCTGTCGGTGGGCTTGGCGTGCTCGGACACCGCCAGCAGGATGCCGTCGCGCTCGAACACCTCACGTTGGTGCGCGAAGTAAATCGAGGGCAACTCAAGGTTCTCCAGTGCGATGTAACGCCACACGTCGAGCTCGGTCCAGTTGCTCAACGGGAACACCCGAACCTGCTCACCCTTCTTGATGCGGCCGTTGTACAGCGACCACGGCTCGGGGCGCTGGGCGCGGGGATCCCACTGGCCAAACTCGTCACGGAAGCTTAAGATGCGCTCTTTGGCGCGGGCGCGCTCCTCATCGCGGCGGGCGCCCCCGAACGCCGCGTCGAAGCCACCGTCCTCCAATGCGTCGAGCAGCGTGCGGGTCTGCAGACGATTGCGGGAACCGCCAGGGCCGGGATCGGCGACGCGCCCTCGGTCAATCGATTCCTGCACCGACGCCAGGATCAACTTGTGACCCTGCCCGGTGACCCGACGGTCGCGAAACTCGATCACTTCGTCGAAGTTGTGTCCGGTGTCGACGTGCAGGACCGGGAACGGCAGCGCCGACGGACGGAAGGCCTTCTCCGCCAACCGCAGAAGCACGATCGAATCCTTGCCGGCGCTGAACAGCAACACCGGGCGCTCCAGTTCGGCAATCACTTCCCGGATGATGTGCACGGCCTCAGCCTCGAGCAGCCGCAATTCGTCGACCCTCAGCGAGTCGACATCCGTTACTGCTGCTGTCATGTCGCTAGCCCTCTCTTCACCACACCGGCCCTGGTATTGGCGGCGGGAGGTCGGTACCGGGTATCGGCCCATCCGCCGCTGCCGTCTGCAGATGCCCGACCAGACTAGTTGGCAAACACGCCCCCGGGCCCGGTTCAGAATCGGCGTGAGTCCAAGCACCTCGCACTTTCGCTGCGTAACGTCGGTTTGGGCGAAAAGGGGAGAGGAGCTACACCCGGCGGGGGGCGGCCAGGCGCTCGCGGCGCAGCTGCTCGACCTCGGGTAGCTCGAGCGGGGGCAGCTGTCCGACCACCCGCGACAGCAGCAGATCGGCAAGCTCGGGGTTGCGGGCCAGACATGGCCCGTGCAGATACGTCGCCACCACGCTGCCCTGCACTGCGCCGTCGTACCCGTCGCCGTCGCGGTTGCCCGCACCCTTGACCACCGCGGCCAGTGGACGGGCATCAGGCCCCAGAACCGTTCCGCCGCGGTGGTTTTCGAAGCCGGTCAACTGTTGCGACAACCCGTCGACCAGCGGCGTGGACACGACCTCGCCGATCGTCCGCCGATCCTGGGGAGACGTGGTCACGTCCAGCAGTCGCACGCCCTCGACCCGCTCACCGGCTGAGGTCTCATACCAGTGGCCGAGCACCTGGATCGCAGCGCAGATCGCCAGCACCGGCGCGCCACGCGAGACCGCGCGCTGCAAACCCTGATGCGTCAGAAGGTGTTTGGTGGCCAGCCGCTGCGCATAGTCCTCAGCGCCACCCAGGGTGTACAGGTCCAGCGAGTCCGGCACCGGATCGGCCAGCGTGATCTCGACGATCTCGGCCGCGATTCCGCGCAGCCGCAACCGCTGCCGCAGCACCACCGCGTTGCCGCCGTCGCCGTAGGTGCCCATCACGTCGGGCAGCACCAACCCGATCCGTACCGTCGAATCGGTCATCGCATCCGCGCCAACGCCCGGGTCAGCTGCAGGAACGCGGTGTAATTGGCCACCACCTCGACGTGCCCCTTGGGGCACGACGTGATCGCATCAATCGTGTTGTGCACCAACGTATGCGGCACACCGGCATACCCAAGCCGCACCGCCAGGTCCGTCCCGCGCTCACCGGCAGCAACCACCGGCACGCCCTCGAAGTGCTCGAAGTTCACATCCCACAGCCACGACAGGTCCTCACCGTCGGGGACCTGGCCGTTGACCGCGATCACCACGCCGTCGGCGCTGTCGTCCACCATCGACAGCGCCTCCTGCCAGCCGGCGGGGTTCTTGGCCAACAGAATTCGCGCGGTGTGCTCGCCCATCGGCACGGTCTGGTAGCGGCCGGCGACCTCGTCCACCGTCGACACCGCAGCCACCGCCGCAGCGGGGTGGGCGCCCAGCGCCACCGCCGCCGCCACCGCCTGCGCGGCGTTGCCCCGGTTGACCGTACCGGGCAGCGACAGCCGCATCGGCAGCTCGAGCCCGGAAGGTCCGTAGAGCTTGGTGTCGTCGAACCACCATCGCGGAGTCGGCCGCTTGAAATCGGTTCCGGTGGAGTACCAGTGCGACCCGTCGCGCGCGATCACCTCGCCGCTGCGCGGGCAGCTCACCGAGTCGTTGGCCCAGCCGCCGCCGGCCGCCACCCACACCACGTGGGGGCAGTCGTAGGCGGCCGAGGTCACCAGCACGTCGTCGCAGTTGGCCACCACGACGGCATCGGGGTGGCGGGCCAGCCCGGCGCGCAGGGTGCGCTCGATGTGGTTGATCTCCCCGACCCGGTCGAGCTGGTCGCGCGTGAGGTTCAACAGCACGATCACCTCCGGGTGCACGGCGTCGGAGACGTGCGGGACATGCATCTCGTCGACCTCGAGGGCGGCCAGCGCGGCATCACGAGATCCCGCCAGCGCCGACACCAGCCCGGCGTCCATGTTCGCGCCCTCGGCGTTGGTGGCGACCGGCCCCAAGGTGCCCAGCGCCGCCGCCGTCATGCGAGTGGTGGTCGACTTGCCGTTGGTGCCGGTGACGACAACGGTGCGCCGGCCCGCTGCCAGCCGGCCCAGGATCGACTTGTCCAGGGTCATCGCGACCAGGCCGCCGATCATGGCGCCCGCCCCGCGGCCGGTGACGCGGGAGGCCCAGCGCGCGGCGGAGCCGGCGGCCAGCGCGGCGCGCCCCCGCATCGTCATCGTCGGCCTGGGCATCGGAACGCAGTTTATGCGGACGGTCCAGCGTCAGCCCGACACGGACCCGATCTACCGGGTGCTGTCGGGGGTGCGTGCCATCCTGACTGTGTGAGCCACACCTGGGGCCGACCAGCCTCCGAACCGGGGGATGGCTGGGTCGTCGTCGACGTCGAGACCTCGGGCTTTCGGCCAGGTCACGCCCGGATCATCAGTTTGGCCGCGCTGGCACTCGACCCCGATGGGAAGGTCGAACACTCGGTCGTCAGCCTGCTCAACCCCGGCGTCGACCCGGGCCCCACCCACATCCACGGCCTGACCGCCGAGATGCTCGAGGACCAGCCCACCTTCGCCGACATCGCCGGTGACGTCGTGGACCTGCTGAACGGGCGCACCCTGGTCGCCCACAACGTCGCCTTCGACTACGCGTTCCTGGCCACCGAGGCCGAGATGGCCGACACCGCGCTGCCGATCGACGCCGTGATGTGCACCGTCGAACTGGCCCGCCGCCTGGACCTCGGCCTGGACAACCTGCGGCTGGAGACACTCGCCCGGCACTGGGACGTCGCCCAGACCCGCGCCCACGACGCGTTCGACGACGCGCTGGTGCTGTCCCGGCTGCTCAGCCCGGCCCTGGAACGGGCCCGTGACCGCGGGGTGTGGCTTCCGGTACGCCCGGCAACCCGGCGGCGCTGGCCGAACGGGCGGGTGACGCACGACGAGCTGCGTCCGCTGAAGATGCTCGCTTCGCGGATGCCCTGCCCGTACCAGAACCCCGGACGCTACCAGCGCGGCGGACCCCTGGTCCAGGGCATGCGTGTGGCACTGTCGGCCGAAGTCGACCGCACGCACGACGAGCTCGTCGAACGCATCCTGCACGCCGGTCTGGCGTACAGCGACGCCGTCGATCCCGAGACCTCCCTGGTGATCTGCAACGCGCCACGGCCCGATCAGGGCAGGGGCTACCAGGCCCGTGAGCTCGGCGTACCGACGGTGTCCGATCAGCAGTTCATGTCGTCGGTCGATTCGGTCGCCAACGGCACCGGACTAGACGACTTCGAGCCCTCGGCGGACCAGGGCCAACAGTTCGCCCTGTTCTGAGCCTTAGCTGAGGGCCTTGGCCTTCAGCGAGTCGAACTCCGCCTGGCTGATGGTGCCGGAATCGAGCAGTTGCTTGGCGTGCTCGATTTCCTGGGCCGGCGACCGTCCGGCGGTTTCCCGGATGTAGTCGTCGGTTTCCCTCTTCGCCTGCTGGGCGGCCGCGCGGGCGCGTTCGGTCATGCCTTGACCGCGCGCGATGAGGTAGATCAGCGCCGTGATCCAGGGGCGAACCCCAGTTCACGGCGCAACTCCCCTCAGTTGTGTTGCGACCGTCAGCCTAACCGGGCAGCTCGGTTGACGGCAGAGACCACGGCCCGAAGAGACGCAGTTGTGATCGAGGTGGCGATTCCGACACCCCAGACCGTGCGACCGCCGACCGAGGCTTCGACGTAGGCTGCGGCCGCTGCCTCCTCGCCGGCCGACATCGCGTGCTCGGAGTAGTCCAGCACGGACACGTCGATACCGACTGTGCCCAGCGCGTCGACGAACGCGGCCAGCGGACCGTTGCCCTCGCCGCGGATCTCGGTCTCCACGCCGTCGATCTTCACCGTGGCCTCGATCATGTCGACACCGCCGTCGACCTCCGAGCCGATCACCTTCTGCTTGATCCGCTCCAGCGGGCGGATCGGCGCCAGGTACTCGTCGGCGAACGCGTCCCACATCTCCTTGGGCGAGACCTCGCCGCCTTCGCCGTCGGTGATCTTCTGGATCACTTGGCTGAACTCGATCTGCAGGCGCCGGGGCAGCACCAGGCCGTGGTCGGCCTTCATGATGTAGGCCACCCCGCCCTTGCCGGACTGCGAGTTCACCCGGATGACGGCCTCGTAGGTGCGGCCGACGTCCTTGGGGTCGATCGGTAGATACGGCACCTGCCACAGGATGTCGTCGACATCGGAGTCGGCCTCGTCGGCGGCGACCTTCATGGCATCGAGGCCCTTGTTGATGGCGTCCTGGTGGCTTCCGGAGAACGCGGTGTAGACCAGATCGCCGCCGTACGGGTGACGCTCGTGCACGGGCAGCTGGTTGCAGTACTCCACGGTACGACGAATCTCGTCGATGTTGGAGAAGTCGATCTGCGGGTCCGTGCCGCGGGAGAACAGGTTCAACCCCAGCGTCACCAGGCAGACGTTGCCGGTGCGCTCACCGTTGCCGAACAGGCAGCCTTCGATCCGGTCGGCACCGGCCTGGTAGCCCAATTCTGCTGCGGCGACGGCAGTTCCGCGGTCGTTGTGCGGATGCAGGCTCAGGATGATCGAGTCGCGGCGCGCCAGGTTGCGGCTCATCCACTCGATCGAGTCGGCGTAGACATTCGGGGTGGCCATCTCCACGGTGGCCGGCAGGTTGACGATCAGGGGCCAGTCCGAGGTGGGTTGGATGATCTCGGAGACCGCGTCGCACACCTCCCGCGCGTACTCCAACTCCGTGCCGGTGTAGGACTCCGGCGAGTACTCGTAGCGCCAGCGGGTGCCGGGGTGCTTGACCGCCTCCTCCAGGCACTTGCGGGCGCCGTCGGTGGCGATCTTCTTGATCTCGTCGCGTTCGGCGCGGAACACCACGCGGCGCTGCAGGATCGAGGTCGAGTTGTAGAAGTGCACGATGACGTTCGGGGCACCGTCGCAGGCTTCGAAGGTTCGCTCGATCAGTTCGGGACGGCACTGCGTCAGCACCTGGATGGTGACGTCGTCGGGAATCGCGCCCTGCTCGATGATCTCGCGGACGAAGTCGTAGTCGGTCTGGCTGGCCGACGGGAAGCCGACCTCGATCTCCTTGTAGCCCATCTTGACCAGCAGTTCGAACATGCGGCGTTTGCGGGCCGGGCTCATCGGGTCGATCAGCGCCTGGTTGCCGTCGCGCAGGTCGACCGCACACCACAGCGGCGCGTGGTCGATGACCTTGTCCGGCCAGGTGCGGTCCGGCAGGTTGACGGTCTCGACTTCCTGTGCAAAGGGCCGGTAGCGGAAGACGGGCATCGACGTGTTGCGCTGGGTGTTGTACGCCGACTGGCCGTCCTGGCGCGGTCCGGCGGGAGTCTTGATGGTTCGGGCGGATACGTAGGCATCCAGCGAGTCGAACGAGGGTGAATGGGTGGTCACGATTGGCTCCGGGTGTCTTGGATTGGAATTCAGACCGGCGCATCGCGAACACCCGCGACAGGAAGCCAGTCTGGATCAGACCCCGTCGCGGCGCCCGAGGAGGAGCACCCGCTGCACAGGTCGTACTGTACTCCGGATGCGTCACCAGGCCAAAGTCCGGGCCTGTCTGTTGGCGGTCCTGCTGCTCGTCAGCGCGCGCGGCCTTGCCGTGCGGAGTCGCTACGCTGAACCATCATGCGACGACGGCCCCGTTGGATCCTCACCATCAGCGTGGCGGTGGTGGCGGTAGGTATCGCCGTCTGGGCGACGTTCTTCGACAAGCCGCCGGAGAAATGCAAGCCGGTGACCGACCTGCTGGCCTTCAACCGTTCGCAGTCGGAACTGATCAGCTCCAAGGGCGGCGACGGGGCGCCGAATGAAGCGGAGCAAACCGCATACCAGCAGTGGGCCGACGGTCTGGCCGAGCGGGCCCAGAAGGTGACCGACCCGGGCCTCGCGGCGCAGTCGACGCAGCTGGCTCAGCTGGCCAACGAGTTCGTCGCCGGATTGCCGCGGATGCGCGCCGAGACCCAGTCTCGCGCCCCTGGTGCGCCTGCGCCGGCCGTGGTCTACCAGATGTCGGCGCTCAACGACCAGATCAGTGAGCAGATCTCGCAGCTGTCAAAGGCCTGTTCCTGACCAGTTGAGCACGATCTGCTCCAGCGGTGCTCGTTCGCGGGGGCGGGAGTCGCGTTCGATGATCTCCGGCGGCATGTGGCGGTAGTCACCCAGCGAGCCGACCGCGACCACCGCCAGCGGCCGTACCCCGGCCGGCAGGCCGAAGGCGACGCGGGCCCCGTCGACGTCGAACCCGGCCATCGGATGCGTGATCAGGCCGCGGGACACCGCCTCGATCGCCAGGTTGGCCATCGCCGCACCGGCGTCGACTCCGGAGTACAGCGCCGTGTGCTCGTCCTCGCCCTCGTCGGCACACACCACGATCAGCGCACCGGCCGCCATGGCGTAGCTGTTCCCACGCCTGAGCAGGCCAGATACCACTGAAAACGTGTCGTCTCCCCGGAGCCCGACCACGAATCGCACCGGCTGACGATGCCCCCACGTGGCGGCCCAGCGGCCGGCTTCCAAGAGTGCGACGAGCTCTTCGGCGGTCAGGACGGCGCCGGGGTCGAAGGCCCGCGGACTCCACCTGGCCGCGATCGGCGGATGCAGCGGCACCCGGGTTTCGGCGGAACGGTCCGCAGGTTGGTCGGGCATGGCTCGGACGTTACCGCCTATCTCGGCGAGAAAAGCGGGTGCGTGGACCCCTTATCCTTATGGGCAACCCCACGCTTGCAGAAAGGGCAGACAGTGGCGCTCGTCGTGCAGAAGTACGGCGGATCCTCGGTGGCTGACGCCGAGCGGATCCGGCGGGTCGCCGAGCGCATCGTCGAGACCAAAAAGCAGGGCAACGACGTGGTGGTGGTGGTCTCCGCGATGGGCGACACCACCGACGAACTGCTCGATCTGGCCGGCCAGGTGTGTCCCGCGCCGCCGCCGCGCGAGCTGGACATGTTGCTGACCGCTGGTGAGCGGATCTCCAACGCGCTGGTCGCGATGGCCATCGAGTCGCTGGGCGCACACGCCCGCTCGTTCACCGGCTCGCAGGCCGGCGTGATCACCACCGGCGCCCACGGCAACGCCAAGATCATCGACGTCACGCCGGGCCGGCTGCGCACCGCGCTCGACGAGGGTCAGATCGTGCTGGTCGCCGGCTTCCAGGGCGTCAGTCAGGACAGCAAGGACGTGACCACGCTGGGCCGCGGCGGCTCGGACACCACCGCTGTGGCGTTGGCCGCGGCCTTGAATGCCGACGTCTGCGAGATCTACACCGACGTCGACGGTGTCTTCACCGCCGACCCGCGGATCGTGCCCAACGCGCACCGGCTGGACACCGTCAGCTTCGAGGAGATGCTCGAGATGGCGGCGGCCGGCGCCAAGGTACTCATGCTGCGCTGCGTGGAATACGCCCGCCGCTACAACGTTCCGATTCATGTCCGGTCGTCGTACTCCGACAAGCCCGGCACGATCGTCACCGGATCAATCGAGGACATCCCCATGGAAGACGCCATCCTGACCGGAGTTGCACACGACCGCAGCGAGGCGAAGGTCACCGTCGTCGGGCTGCCCGACGTACCGGGCTACGCCGCCAAGGTGTTTCGCGCCGTCGCCGACGCCGACGTGAACATCGACATGGTGCTGCAGAATATTTCGAAGGTGGAGGACGGCAAGACTGACATCACCTTCACCTGCTCGCGCGACGTCGGCCCGACCGCGGTGGAGAAGCTCGCCTCGCTGCAGGACGAGATCGGTTTCACCAAGGTGCTCTACGACGACCACATCGGCAAGGTGTCACTGGTCGGCGCCGGGATGCGCAGCCACCCCGGCGTCACCGCCACGTTCTGCGAGGCGCTGGCGCGAGTCGGCGTCAACATCGAGCTGATCTCGACCTCGGAGATCCGGATCTCGGTTCTGGTCAAGGACTCTGAGCTCGACAAGGCTGTCTCCGCCCTGCACGAGGCGTTCGGCCTCGACGGTGAGGAAGAGGCCGTCGTCTACGCGGGAACGGGGCGCTAGCCATGGTCAACATCGGTGTGGTCGGCGCCACCGGCCAGGTCGGCCAGGTGATGCGCGCGTTGCTCGAGGAGCGCGACTTCCCGGTGACCGGCGTGAGGTTCTTCGCCTCGGCGCGCTCACAAGGCCGCAAGCTGTCGTTCCGCGGTCAGGAGATCGAGGTCGAGGACGCCACGACCGCCGACCCCAGCGGTCTGGACATCGCGCTGTTCTCGGCCGGCGCCACCATGTCGCGGGTACAGGCGCCGCGGTTCGCCGAGGCCGGAGTGGTCGTGATCGACAACTCGTCGGCCTGGCGCAACGATGCCGACGTTCCACTGGTCGTCTCGGAGGTCAACTTCTCCCGTGACGTGCTCGGCAAGCGGCTACCCAGGGGCATCATCGCCAACCCCAACTGCACGACGATGGCGGCTATGCCGGTGCTCAAGCCGCTGCACGACGAAGCGCAACTGGTGCGGATGATCGCCTCTACGTACCAAGCGGTTTCGGGCAGCGGGTTGGCCGGGGTGGCGGAACTGGCCACTCAGGCGCGCGCGGTGATCTCTCGCGTCGAGGATCTGGTGCACGACGGATCCGCGCTCGAGTTCCCGGCGCCGAACAAGTACGTCGCACCGATCGCGTTCAACGTGGTGCCGCTGGCCGGCTCGCTGGTCGACGACGACTCTGGGGAGACCGACGAGGACCAGAAGTTGCGCAACGAGACCCGCAAGATCCTCGGTATCCCCGACCTCGCGGTCAGCGGAACCTGTGTGCGGGTGCCGGTCTTCACCGGTCACTCGCTGTCGATCAATGCCGAGTTCGCCCAACCCATTTCGCCGGAGCGTGCCAGTGAGCTGCTCGCCGGTGCAGCCGGCGTGAAGTTGGTCGACGTACCGACTCCGCTCGCCGCCGCCGGCGCCGACGAGTCGCTGGTGGGCCGGATACGCCGCGATCCCGGTGTCCCGGAGGGGCGTGGTCTGGCGTTGTTCATCTCGGGTGACAACCTTCGAAAAGGTGCTGCCCTCAACACCATTCAGATCGCCGAGCTGCTGGCCGCCGAGCTCTGATCCGCATTGCGCCGGAACCGACGTTTGGGCGTGAAAGTGCAGGTGGTTTGCGCCATTTCGTCGATCTCGGCCCTGGTGAGTGCGTCTCCGGTCGCCTCCGCTGACCCGCCGAGTCCGGCGCCGGACCCGATCCTCCCGCCGCTGGCGCTGGGACAGGTGGTCCGGATCGGCCCGACCGCCGGGACCGGCACGCCCACCCGCGACTACGGGATCGGCGCGACGGACCTCTGCGAGTTCATGCAGTTCCCGACCGAACTGCTACAGATCTGCGGTGACAGTTTCGCCGGCCAGGGCGTCGGCTTCGGCGGCTGGTTCTCGCCCGTTGCCCTGCGCGTCGCAGGCGACTCCGTGGACGACCCGGATGGTGTGCGCTACACCGGGGTCACCGGGGTGGACAAGCCACTGCTGGCCGACCCGACCCCGCAGGGCTCCTCGCAACTGCCGGCCGGTGTCGTCCAGATCAACCGGCAGAACTATCTGCTGGTGACCACCACCAAGAACCTGGTGCCGAAGTCGTCGCGGCTCGTGAAAGCCGAAGTGGGACAGGGTGGTTGGACGACCGTGCCCGGATCGCAACGTACGGCCGGCTATGCCGGTGGCCGGCAGAGCCAGATCAGTGGCTACTACGACCCCATTCCGACCGCGGACTCGCCGACCGGTTGGGTCTACATCGTCGCCAACAACTTCGACCGGTCCGGACCGGTGGTGCTCTACCGGGTTGCGCCACAGGCGTTCACTGACCGATCGCGGTGGCAGGGCTGGGCTTCCGGCCCCGGCGGCGGCTGGAACAAGACACCGACGCCACTGTGGCCGGACCGGGTGGGGGAGATGAGCATCCGCGAGATCGACGGCAAGGCCGTGCTGTCGTACTTCAATGCCAGCACGGGCAATATGGAGGTCCGGGTGGCCTACGACCCGACCGGCCTGGGAGCTGCTCCTGCGACGACGGTGGTGCAGGCCGGTTCGTGGCCCGAGCCGGCGGAAAGTCTTCCGGCCCCTGACGACAACCGGCTGGCCCAGCCCTACGGCGGGTACATCTCGCCGGGCTCGACCCTGGACGAGGTCCGCGTGTTCGTCAGCCAGTGGAACACCGCGCCCCGCGACCGGGCGCCGTATCGGGTGTTGCAGTTCGCGGTCAACCCGTTCAAGCCGTGGGATCTGGGCGCCTAGGCTCCGCGTCGCCAATCAAGAGGAACTCGGACGGTCTTTCACAGGCGTTTCAAAGGCGCCACCTACGCCGCGCTATGTGCGTCGCTCGCATGATCGATGTATGACCGATACACCAGAGCGGGTCGACGAGCCCGCGACCGGCCCCGTCGCCACTCTTCCCCCGCCTCCCGCCTACGTCGAACCGCCGCGCGCAGATCGCCCCAACCGGCTCTATCAGGCCGCTGCCTGGGTGGCGATCATGGCCGGAGTCATCTTCATCGTCGGTGCGGTGTTCTTCACCGGCTTCGCTCTCGGCCTGCACAGCGGACACGACGGCGGCTGGCGGCATCATCGCGGCGACAACGAGCAATTCGAGCGTCGCGGCGGTCCGCCGATGATGCCCTTCCCGATGATGCCGGGCGGCCCGGGTGCCCCTGGCATGGGTCCCGGTCCCGGCTTCACTCCGGGTGGACCGGGCGCCGGCGGGCCTGGCGCCACTGCCACCCCGACGCCGCGTCCCTGACCTACGAAGAACCCGGCGCTCCACTCTCGGGCGCTGGGGTCGTTGTCTGCGCGGGATCGTTTGGCGCACAACGGTATCGGTCATGGATCACAGGGTGTCACGGAGCCGGTGCTCTCGCGGGTCTTCGAGTACTGGCGCAACATCGGCCCCGACCTCGGCAAGGCGATCGAGGAAGGAGTGCGCGCCAACTCCGACCAGTAGCGGGGGCATCGACGCCTTGCCGTCCGTCCGCCGGCTGGCATGATCGACCCATGGGCATCGAGGTCATCTACACCGCAGAGTCGACGGCCAGCGGCGGAGGGCGCGACGGCCACGTCAAATCCTCCGACGACCGCATCGATCTGGACACCCGGCCGCCGAAGGAGGCCGGGTGCAGCGCGTCGGGCATCACCGCTGAGGTGGCGCTGGGCGCGGACGCCGACGGCGGCTACGGAATCAGCGCCCGCCTCATCGGCTACCTGCCCGGGTTGACACACAGCCAGGCCCAGGACCTGATGCACAAGGCCCACCAGGTCTGCCCGTACTCCAAGGCCACGAGGGGCAACATCGACGTGACCCTGTCGGTCAAGGTCTGACATCGTGCGCACAACCGCCGCGGTACTGGCCGCGCTGGGTGTCGCCGTCGGGGTTGCGGCTCCGGCGGCGGCGCGCCCGTCGGATCCGGGGGTGGTGACCTACGCGGTGCTGGGCAAGGGGTCCGTCGGCAACATCGTCGGCGCCCCGATGACCTGGGAGTCGGTCTTCACCCAACCGTTCCAGGCCTACTGGGTCGAACTCGCGGTCTGCAACAACTGGGCCGACATCGGGCTGCCGGAGGTCTACAACGACCCGGACCTGGCGTCGTTCAACGGTGCGACGACCCAGACATCGGCCACCGATCAGGGCCACCTGGTCAAACAAGCCATCGGGGTGTTCGCCACCAACGACGCCGCGACCCGCGCGTTCCTCCGGGTTGTCGATCGCACGGTGGGGTGTTCCGGCCAGACAACCGCGATGCACCTCGAAGACGGCCGCACAGAGGTGTGGTCGTTCAGCGGCGCGCAGCCGGGTGCCACCGACGCAGTGTGGGTCAAACAGGAGGCCGACAGTGATCGGCGCTGTTTCACCCAGACCCGCCTGCGGGAGAACGTGCTGTTGCAGGCCAAGGTCTGTCAGTCCGGCAACGGCGGGCCCGCGGTGAACGTGCTTGCCGGGGCCATGCAGAACACGCTTGGTCAGCAGCAGTAACGCTTCGACGGTTTGGGTACACGTCAGTGACGTGTCACGCCGGGATCGGGGAGTTTTGTCGGTGCGGTCTGGAAGATGGAACCCATGACGTTCGCCGTCACCTCCCGACCGGGCCGATCGCACTGCGGGCCGGGTGCTGACGAGCGGGTGTTGACCAGCTCCTCAGCGGCCGCTCTGCAAATCGCCGGCGCCTCGCTCCGCGAGGGCGAGCTGGGCCGGGTCGGACTGGAACTCGAAGCTCACTGTTATGACCTCGCCGATCCGCACCGCCGACCGTCCTGGGCCGAGGTGACCGGGGTGACCGACGGGGTGGGCGCACTGCCGGGTGGCAGTGCGATCACCATCGAACCGGGCGGCGCGGTCGAACTGTCCGGTCCGCCGTTGGCCGGGCCGGTGGCCGCGATCAGCGCGATGGCCGCCGACCGCGAGGCGCTGCGCTCGGTCTTCGCCGACGCCGGTCTTGGCCTGGTGCTCCTCGGTGCGGATCCGCTGCGCCGGGCTCACCGGATCAACCCCGGCCCGCGCTATGAGGCCATGGAGCAGTTCTTCATCGCCAGCCGCACCGCGGGAGCCGGGTCGGCGATGATGACGTCGACGGCCTCGGTCCAGATCAACGTGGAAGCCGGGCCGCGCGACGGCTGGGCCGACCGGGTCCGCCTCGCGCACGCGCTCGGTCCGACCATGATCGCGCTGACGGCCAACTCGCCGCTGCTGGCCGGCAGGTTCACCGGCTGGCAGTCCACCCGGCAGCGGGTGTGGGGGCAGCTGGACTCCGCGCGCTGTGGCCCCGTCCTCGGCGCCAGCGGGGACGACCCGTGCATCGACTGGGCACGCTATGCGCTGAAAGCCCCCGTGATGCTCGTCCACACACCTGACGCGGTGCCGCTGACCACCCACGTGCCGTTCGCCGACTGGGCCGACGGGCTGGTGCTGCTCGGCGATCGCCGGCCCACCACCGACGATCTCGACTACCACCTGACGACGCTGTTCCCGCCCGTGCGACCCCGACGGTGGCTGGAGATCCGCTACCTCGACAGCGTTCCCGACGTGTTGTGGCCGGCGGTCGTGTTCATGCTCGTTACGTTGCTCGACGACCCGGCCGCCGCCGGTATCGCCGCCGAGGCCGTCGAGCCGGTCGCGAACGCGTGGGACCTCGCCGCCCGCGTCGGCCTGGCCGACAAGCGGCTGTACGCCGCGGCCACCCGGTGCGTGGCGGCGGTCGCCGATCGGGCGCCGGCGGAATTATCCGACTCGATGCGGCGGTTGGTGCAGAACGTGGAAGATGGCCGCAGTCCTGCCGACGACTTCGCCGATCGTGTCATCCGGCACGGCATCGGAAACGCAGTGCTGCAACTCGCGCGGGACACCGCGTGATCGCCCGGGACGCTTTGGCCCGCGACCTCGAACGCGCCCGCCGCCGGACGTTGACCCTCACCGACTTCGACGACGCCGAGCTGCGCCGCCAGTACAACCCACTGATGAGCCCGCTGGTGTGGGACCTCGCCCACATCGGTCAGCAAGAAGAGCTGTGGTTGCTGCGCGACGGCAACCCGGCGCGCCCAGGCATGCTGTCGGCCGAGGTCGACGGCCTCTACGACGCGTTCGTCCACTCCCGGGCCAGCAGGGTCGACCTGCCGTTGCTGTCCCCGGCGCAGTCGCGGTCCTACTGCAGCACCGTGCGCGCCGCTGCGCTCGACGCTCTTGACACCCTGCCCGAGGACGACGACGACATCGCCTTCCGGTTCGGGCTGGTGATCAGCCACGAGAACCAGCACGACGAAACCATGCTGCAGGCACTCAATCTGCGCACCGGCGCCCCGATCCTGACCCCGCGGATCACCGTTCGGCGCGGCCGCCCCGGTCTGGCCGGTACGTCAGTTCTGATTCCCGGCGGTGAATTCCTACTCGGGGTCGACGCCGAGACTGAGCCGCTGTCGCTGGACAACGAGCGCCCCGCCCACGTCGTCGACGTGCCGGCGTTCCGGATCGGGCGGGTGCCGGTGACCAACGACGAGTGGCGGCAGTTCATCGACGACGGCGGCTACACACAGCAGCGCTGGTGGTCGGCGCGTGGGTGGCAACACCGGCTCGAGGCCGGGCTGAGCGCCCCGCAGTTCTGGAATCCCGACGGAAGCCGCACCCGCTTCGGCCACGTTGAAGACATCCCCGCCGACGAACCCGTCCAGCACATCACGTTTTTCGAAGCCGAGGCCTACGCGGCATGGGCCGGCGCACGGCTGCCCACCGAGATCGAATGGGAGAAGGCCTGCGGCTGGGATGCGGCGGCCGGTACCCGCCGCCGCTACCCGTGGGGCTTCGACGAGCCCACCGCCCGGCACGCCAACCTCGGCGGTGACGCGCTGCGGCCCGCCCCAGTCGGGGCGTACCCAGACGGGGCGTCGGCATACGGGGTCGAGCAGATGCTCGGCGACGTCTGGGAATGGACCACCTCGCCGCTGCTGCCGTGGCCGGGGTTCACTCCGATGATCTACCAACGCTATTCGGAGCCGTTCTTCGACGGCGATTACAAAGTCCTGCGGGGCGGGTCGTGGGCGGTCGCCGCCGACATCCTGCGACCGAGCTTCCGCAACTGGGACCACCCGATCCGGCGGCAGATCTTCGCCGGCGTGCGACTGGCCTGGGACGCCTGATGTGCCGACATCTTGGATGGCTGGGCCGCCCGGTCTCGATCGCCTCCCTCGTTCTGGACCCGCCGTGCGGACTGCGCCTGCAGTCCTACGCTCCACGCCGTCAGAAGCACGGACTGCTCAACGCCGACGGTTGGGGTGTGGGCTTTTTCGACGACACGCAGGTGCGACGGTGGCGCAGCGCCGCACCGTTGTGGGGGGACGTGTCCTTCGCCTCGGTGTCACCGGCACTGCGCAGCGGATGCGTGGTGGCCGCGGTGCGCTCGGCCACCGTCGGCATGCCGATCGAGAGCAGTGCCTCGGCGCCGTTCACCGACGGCCGGTGGCTGCTGTCGCACAACGGCATCGTCGACCGCGCCGTGCTGCCGGCGAGCCCGGCGGCCGAGTCAAGCGTCGACAGCGCGCTGCTGGCGGCGCTGATCTTCGAACGCGGCCTGGACAACCTGGGTGACACCGTCACCGAGGTCGGTTCCGCCGACCCCGATGCGCGATTGAACATCCTGGCCGCCAACGGTTCCCGGCTGCTGGCCACCACCTGGGGGGACACCTTGTCGATGCTGCGACGCACGGATGGCGTCGTACTGGCCAGCGAGCCGTACGACGATCACCCGGACTGGCAGGACGTTCCCGACCGTCACCTGGTCGAGGTGGTCGACGGCCAAGTGACGCTGACCCCGCTGAAAGGATCGTCGTGAGCTTCACGCTGTCCAACTACCTGGCCGCCGACTCTGCCACCCGCGCGCTGCGCGAGGACGTCCGCACGGGCCTCGGCCAGACACCGAAGTCGTTGCCGCCCAAATGGTTCTACGACACCGTCGGCAGCGACCTGTTCGACCAGATCACCCGACTGCCCGAGTACTACCCGACGCGTGCCGAGGCGCAGATCCTGCGCGCCCGGTCGGCCACCATCGCTGCCGAAACCGATGCGGACACTCTCGTCGAACTGGGCAGCGGCACCTCGGAGAAAACCCGGATGCTGCTGTCGGCGCTGCGCGACAACGCGACACTGCGGCGCTTCGTTCCGTTCGACGTCGACGCTGGCGCGCTGCAGTCGGCCGGCGAGTCGCTACAGCGGGAGTACCCGGGCCTCGAGATCGAGGCGGTGTGTGGCGATTTCGAGGAGCACCTGGCCAAGATCCCCGACGGCGGCCGCCGGCTGTTCGTCTTCCTGGGATCGACCATCGGCAACCTCACCGCTGGGCCGCGTGCCGAGTTCCTGGCCGCCCTCGCCGATGTACTGGAGCCCGGAGATGCGCTGCTTCTGGGCACCGATCTGGTCAAGGACGCCGGCCGGCTGGTCCGCGCCTACGACGACAGCGCGGGCGTGACGGCGCGGTTCAACCGCAATGTGCTGGCAGTGGTCAACCGTGAACTCGACGCCGACTTCGACCCCGACGCCTTCACCCACGTCGCCCGCTGGAACGCAGCCGAGGAACGCATCGAGATGTGGCTTCGCGCCACATCCGAGCAGCGGGTATACATCGGTGCGCTCGGCTCGGCGGTCGACTTCGGCGCCGGCGAGCAGATGCTGACCGAGGTCTCGTGCAAGTTCCGGCCGGAAGCGGTGGCCGCCGAACTCACCGGCGCAGGGCTGCGGCGGACCCACTGGTGGACTGATGACGCCGGCGAGTTCGGGCTGTCTCTGGCCGTCAAATGAGCACACTGGCCCAGCGCTGGCGCGACGCCCGCCTTCCCGTCGCGGGTGTGCACCTCGACAGTGCGGCATGCTCGCGGCAGACCTTGGCCGCGATCGAGGCCGCGGCCGCGCACGCCCGCCACGAATCGGAGGTGGGCGGATACGTCGCGGCCGAAGCAGCCTCCCCGGCATTGCAGGCCGGACGCGCCGGCGTGGCCGCACTGACCGGAATGTCGCCGGGCGACGTGGTTTTCACCACCGGATCGGGCAACGCTCTCGACCTGCTGCTCGGCGTGTGGCCGCTGGCTCGCACGGTGGCCTGTCTGCCCGGCGAGTACGGGCCCAACCTGGCGCAGTTCGCGGCCAGGGGGTTCACCCGCACCCCGCTGCCCGTGGACGCATTGGGGCGGGTGGACCCCGCGGCCGCCGAAGTCGCGCTGCGCAACGCCCGGCCGGCGATGGTGCATCTGACGGCCCTGGGCAGCCACCGCGGTGTGGTGCAACCCGTTTCGGCCATGGTCGCGATCTGCCGCGACATCGGGGTGCCGTTGATCGTCGACGCGGCGCAGGCGCTCGGCCACATCGACTGTGTGGGCGACGCTGACGCCGTCTACTCGTCCTCGCGCAAATGGCTGGCCGGCCCGCGCGGGGTCGGTGTCCTCGCGGTGCGTCCGGCCCTGGCGGACCTCCTGCACTGCCCGGCATGGGCCGCCTCGCTGTCGGCGTTGCAGTGCCTCGAAATCGGCGAGGCGAACATCGCTGCGCGGGTGGGTTTTTCGGTGGCGGTAGGGGAGCACCTGGCCGCCGGACCGGAACTGATCCGCGAGCGTCTGGCCGAACTCGGCCGCGCCGCCCGCACCATACTCACCGGGGTTCGCGGGTGGCGGGTGATCGAACCGGAGGACGAACGCAGCGCCATCACCACGTTGGAGCCCACCGACGGTGCCGACCCGGCAACCGTTCGCGCGCGCCTCATCGCCGAGCACCGCATCGTCACCACCGCGGCCGGGATCGAACGGGCCCCGCTGGAAATGCGCGCGCCGGTGCTGCGGGTGGCGCCGCACGTCGACAGCACCGGCGAGGATCTGGAATCGTTCGCCGCGGCGCTCGCCGTCGTGACCGCCGCATAGCGCACCCGCTGCAGGCGGTGCTCAGCTCGCCTTGTGCGCGCGCAGCAGGAAGGCAGGCATCTTCAGCCTGCCCTTGTCATCGACGTCGAACGGCATCGGGCCGTCGGGCATGTCGGGAAACTGCGGCTTGTGTGAATGGATTGTCGCAGGGCGGATCTCGTCGATCTCGAAGTACTTCGACACCGCCTCGCGCAGCTCGTCCTCGTCGACCTCGTGTGGCTTGGTCTCGAGATGCGGTGGGAAGGCACCCTTTGCGAACGCCAGCACGAAGTATTGCGCGCCGGGCGCGGCGGCCCGGTGGATCGAGCGCAGGTAGCCGTCACGACCCTCGATGGGCAGCGAGTGAAACAGTGTGCTGTCGATGATCGTCGAGAAGCGGTCGTCGTAGCCGGTGAAGGCCGTGATGTCGTCGCAGACGAACGTCGCATTGCTCAGCCCGCGCTCCTCGGCGGCCTTGGTGGCCGCGGCGACAGCTGACGGTGCGACGTCGATACCGACGACGGTGTAGCCCTGCGCGGCTAACGCCAACGACAATTCGGCGTGGCCGCAGCCGGCGTCGAGAACGTCACCGCTGACCTTGCCGTCCGCGATCAGGGCCGCCAGTTCGGGCTGCGGCTCGCCGATGTTCCACGGCGGCGGGCCGGGAAAGGCCCCCTCCTGCTTGTACGCGCCTTCCCAGTCCATCACCTCAGAGGTCATGCATCACAACCTACTACCGTCACCTTCATCGGCAACGCGACGACCCTGATCCGGTGCGCTGGCCTGACCGTGCTCACCGACCCCAACTTCCTGCACCGGGGACGGCGTGCCTACCTGAGCTCGGACGGGGCCAGACCGTCACGGTGTGAGCTGCTCCCAGGTGTGCACCGGGGAGTTGCTGTGCATCAGGTCGCAGTACCGGCGCAGCATCTCGGCCAGCGCCTGCGGGCGGGCCATCCCCTGCTCCTGCAAGGCCTGCACCGTGGCGACCTGCCAGGCCGCACCGTTGCGCCCGGTCTTGGCGCGGCCCTCGATCACCCCGAGATAGCGGTCGCGCACCTCGGCGGCCACCTCCCAGCGTCGCAGTCCCTCGTCGGCCAGCGGCAGCAGGGTGCGCAGCACCAGCTCGTCTGCGGTCATCTCGCCCAGGCCGGGCCAGTACAGGCGGGCGTCCATGCCGTGACGCGCCGCTTCGATGAAATTGTCGTGCGCCGCGGCGAAACTCATCTTCGTCCAGAGCGGACGGTCCTCCTCGGACAGCATCCGCAGTGCCCCGTAGTAGAACGCCGAGTTGGCCATCATGTCGATGACCGTCGGCCCGGCGGGAAGCACCCGGTTCTCCACCCGCAGGTGCGGGCGGCCAGCCAGACCTTCGCCGACGACGTCGTAGACCGGCCGGTTCCACCGGTACACCGTGCCGTTGTGCAGCCGCAGTTCGGGCAGATGCGGGGTGCGCCCGGCGGCCAGCTCGGCGACGGGGTCCTCGTCGGACAGTTCCGGCAGCAGCGACGGGAAGTAGCGGACGTTCTCCTCGAACAGGTCGAAGATCGAGGTGATCCAGCGCTCGCCGAACCACACCCGTGGCCGCACCCCCTGCGCCTTGAGCTCGTCGGGCCGGGTGTCGGTGGCCTGCGCGAAGAGTTCGATGCGCGTTTCCGCCCACAGCTGGTGGCCGAAGAAGTAGGGCGAATTGGCGCCCAGCGCCAGTTGCGGTCCGGCCAGCACCTGCGCGGCGTTCCAGTTGCTGGCGAAGTCGGCGGGCGACACCTGGAGGTGCAATTGCATACTGGTGCAAGCTGATTCGGGCGCAATGGATTCTGCGTGCAGGCTGAGGCGCTCCGGTCCGGCGATGTCGATGAGGATGTCCTCGCCGCGGGCGGTGAAGATCGAGTCGTTGAGCGCCTGATAGCGCAGCGACGGGCTCATCCAGTGGCCGGTCAGGTGCTGGGGCATCAGCGTCGGCAGGATGCCGATCATCACAATGTGCGCGCCGTCGGTGCTGGCCTTGGTCTCCGCGGCGTTGAGGCTGACGCGGATCTCGGATTCCAGTTCCAGCGCGGTGTGGCCCGGTAGCCGTCGCGGCGGAACATTGAATTCGATGTTGTAGGCGCCCAATTCGGTCTGGTAGGCCGGATCGGCGATGGCAGCCAGCACCTCCTGGTTGGACATCGCCGGCTGGTAGTCGGAGTTGACCAGATTGCACTCGATCTCCATGCCGGTCAGCGGGCGGTCGAATTCGAAACTGGACTGCGCCAGCATGGTTTCGAACACGTCGAGGCACAGCTGAACCTTGCGGCGGTATTCCTGCCGGTGCGCACGGTTGTAGCTGGCGTGCTTGACCTCTTCGCCCACGGGGCCATGCAACCGTCTCGATGACCAGCGCGCAAGCAAATCGCGGAGATCGCCGCTTGCGGCGCGCCACCACCGTCTGGTGAGCCGCAGCAAGGAACTGTCCGAGCACCGACTCGAGAATCTTGCGCGACGGTCCACCGTGACCGGCGCCCAGCTCCAGGACCGTCGGGTCGGCGAGGTCGGCGACCTCGCGTAGGCCATCATGGACGGTGCACCACCACGTTTCTAGGAGCACCGTTGGCCGACTTCGTCGCATCGATTGACCAGGGCACCACCAGCACGCGCTGCATGATCTTCGACCACAACGGTGTCGAGGTCGGGCGCCACCAGCTCGAGCATGAGCAGATCCTGCCCAAGGCCGGCTGGGTGGAGCACAACCCGGTGGAGATCTGGGAACGCACCCAGACCGTCGTTCAGTCGGCGCTGAACACCACCAAGCTGTCCGCAGAGGACCTCGCCGCGCTGGGCATCACCAACCAGCGTGAGACCACGCTGGTGTGGAACCGCAAGACCGGCCGGCCGTACTGCAACGCCATCGTCTGGCAGGACACCCGCACCGACCGCATCGCCGCCGCGCTGGACAAGGACGGCCGAGGCGAGGTGATCCGGCACAAGGCCGGCCTGCCCCCGGCGACGTACTTCTCCGGCGGCAAGCTGCAGTGGATCCTGGACAACGTCGAAGGGGTCCGCGCCGACGCCGAACGCGGTGAGGCGCTGTTCGGTACGGCCGACACCTGGGTGCTGTGGAACCTCACCGGAGGTGCGCTGGGCGGGGTGCACGTCACCGACGTCACCAACGCCAGCCGGACCATGCTGATGAACCTCGAGACGCTGGACTGGGATGAGGAACTGTTGTCGTTCTTCGGGATTCCGCGCGCGATGCTGCCCGAGATCCGCCCGTCGTCCTCACCGGACCCCTATGCGATGACGCATCCGGACGGGCCGGCCGGCGGTCAGGTGCCGGTGACGGCCAGCCTCGGTGACCAGCAGGCCGCGATGGTGGGGCAGGTCTGCCTGGCCCCGGGGGAGGCCAAGAACACCTACGGCACCGGCAACTTCCTGCTGCTCAACACCGGCGAGAAGATCGTCCGCAGTGACAACGGACTGCTGACCACCGTGTGCTATCAGTTCGGGGACGCGAAACCTGTTTACGCCCTTGAGGGTTCGATCGCGGTGACGGGTTCGGCGGTGCAGTGGCTGCGCGACCAGTTGGGCATCATCAGCAGCGCCTCGCAGAGCGAGACGCTGGCGGCCCGGGTCGAGGACAACGGCGGCGTGTATTTCGTGCCGGCGTTCTCCGGGTTGTTCGCGCCCTACTGGCGCTCGGATGCCCGCGGTGCGATCGTCGGGCTGTCCCGGTTCAACTCCAGCGCGCACGTCGCGCGCGCGACGCTGGAGGCCATCTGCTACCAGAGCCGTGATGTGGTCGACGCGATGGAGGCCGACTCCGGCGTGCACCTGGAGGTGCTGAAGGTCGACGGCGGGGTGACGCTCAACGAGTTGTGCATGCAGATCCAGGCCGACGTGCTGGGTGTGGACGTGGTGCGCCCGGTGGTGGCCGAGACGACGGCGCTCGGCGCGGCGTACGCGGCAGGACTGGCGACCGGCTTCTGGGCGGATCCCGACGACCTGCGGGCCAATTGGCAGGAGGACCGCCGGTGGTCGCCGTCGTGGAGTGAGGAACAGCGCGCCGCCGGCTACGGCGGGTGGCGCAAAGCCGTGCAGCGCACGCTGGACTGGGTCGAGGTCTGAGGATTTCGGCGCGGTTTCCAACGCGGCGCGAAGGAAACCGCGCCGAAATCGCTAGTCGGATTCGCCGAGGATCTGGTAGATCTCGCGGCTGCCGCCCGGCGCTAGCTCGGCGGGATGAAGCCCTGGTTGTGCTGCGGCGGTCCCGCCGCCGGACCCCGTCCGGTCATGGACGGAGGTGGCGGGAAGGTCACGGACGGCGGTGCGGGCGGGCGCAGCCGCACCAGTTCGCGGCGGTGCCGCTCGGCGAGCACCGCGGCCAGGACATACTGTGGCGGCACCCCCGGCGGCGGCGGCGGTGAGATTCGCGCAACCACGTCGGCGGTGATCCGGTAGGCCATCTGGTCACGGACGGAAGGATCCAATTGTACTGCCCTGCCGAGGAATTGGCGTGCCAGCTCGGCTTGCTCGGGACCCAGTCCGGACAGTTCGAGCGACGACGCCCACCACGCAAGCGCAGGTGGCATCACCGGGGGCGGCGCAAGTTTGGGTCCGCGTTCACTGATCACCACCGTGCCCGCGAACAGGTCGCCGATGCGCTTTCCCTTCGACGAGGCCAGGCTGCAGATCACCGCGGGGCCGCCGAAGAACATCCAGATTTCGACGAACCCGGCGAGCGAGCGAAACAGCGCCTGACGGAAGCGTTCCGGGCCGCCGTCGTCGGATACCACCCGCAGGCCCATCACCATCTTCCCCACCGAGCGGCCGCGGGTGGCGGTCTCCATGATCGCCGGGTACCCGACGATCACCAGAACCGTGAAGATGATGAGGATCGCCGCACTGAGCGCCTCGTCGAACTGCGTGACCGTCGCCGCCCACAGCATCATGCCAACCAGGTAGCCGATGACCATGATGCAGATGTCGATCAGCGCGCCGACCGCCCGCACCGGCAGCTGCGCGATCTGCACGTCGAGGACGACAGCGTCCCCGGTCACCACGGTCTCGGGCACCGGCACCATAGGAACCCACGCTACTAGCCGACTAGCATTGCCCGGTGGACGTCGATGCGTTCGTCCTGGCGCACAGGGACACCTGGAATCGGCTGGAGCAGCTGGTCAAGAACCGTCGCCAGTTGTCCGGGCCCGAGGTCGACGAGCTCGTCGAGCTCTATCAGCGGGTCTCCACCCACCTGTCGATGGTCCGGTCCGCCTCGACGGACACCGTCCTGATCGGCCGGTTGTCCACCTTGGTGGCGCGGGCCCGCTCCGCGGTCACCGGAGCGCACGCCCCGCTGTGGAGCGAGTTCACGCGATTCTGGACCGTGTCCTTTCCGGTGGTCGCCTACCGGGCCTGGCGCTGGTGGTTGGCCACGGCGGTCGCGTTCTTCGCCGTCGCCGTCGCCGTCGCCGTCTGGGTGGCGGGCAGTCACGAGGTGCAGTCAGCGCTCAGTACGCCCGAAGAAATCGACCAATTGGTGAACCACGACTTCGCCTCCTACTACCGGGAGAACCCGGCGGGATCGTTCGCGCTGCGGGTGTGGGTGAACAACTCGTGGGTGGCCGCGCAATGCATCGGTTTCGCGATCCTGCTGGGCATCCCCATCCCGTGGGTGCTGTTCCAGAACGCGGCCAACCTCGGCGTCGTCGCCGGACTGATGTCTGATGCGGGCAAGGCCGATGTCCTGTTCGGGCTGCTCACCCCGCACGGGCTACTGGAGTTGACGGCGGTGTTCCTGGCCGGCGCGGTCGGCATGCGGCTGGGCTGGACGGTGATCTCCCCGGGCGACCGGCCACGAACCCAGGCGCTGGCCGAACAGGGCCGGGCGGTGGTCTCCGCGGCCGTCGGGCTGGCCGGGGTATTGCTGGTGTCAGGTCTGATCGAGGCACTAGTGACCCCCTCACCGTTGCCGACGTTCGTTCGCATCGGCATCGGTGTGATCGCCGAGGCGGCGTTCCTGGCCTACATCATCTACTTCGGGCGCAAGGCCAGCCTGGCCGGCGAGACCGGCGACCTCGAGGACGCACCCGATATCGTGCCGACGGGGTAGCGCGGATACGGTTATAGCCGGCCGGTGGCCTTCATCGCCAGGTAGCGGTCGGCCAGCGCGGGCGCGAGGTCCTCGGGCGCGGCGTCGACCACCTCAACTCCCTTGTGCCGCAATCGCGATGCGATGCTGCGCCGGTCGTTGCGGGCCCGCTCGGCGGCTGCGGCGTCATACACCTGCGCCGCGTCGGCCCGTCCAGCGGCGAGCTGATCGACCCGCGGGTCGGCGACGGCGGCGACGATCACCTGGTGTTTGGCCGACAACTGGGGCAGCACCGGCAGCAGGCCCTCCTCGAGGGCTGAGGCGTTGAGGTCGGTCAGCAGCACCACCAGTGCCCGTCGCCGCACCCGCCGTTGCACGGCGGCCACCATCGCGGTGGCGTCGGACTCGATGAGCGCCGGCTCCAGCGGTGCCATGGCGTCCACCAACTGGGCCAGCAGCTCGGTGCGCGAGGCTCCGAACACGGCCCCGCGGGTCAGCCGGTCGTGGGCCAGGAAGTCGACGTGGTCACCGGCGCGCGAGGCCAGCGCCGCCAGCAGCAGGGCGGCGTCCATCGACCAGTCCAGCCGGGGCCAGCCGCCGGGGTCGCGTGCGGTGGGATCCACGCCAACCCGCCCTGCCGAGGTGCGGCCGGTGTCCAGGACGATGACCACCCGGCGGTCGCGCTCGGGCCGCCACGTCCGCACGACCACGTCGGCGCGCCGGGCGGTGGCACGCCAGTCGATGGACCGGACATCGTCACCGACGACATACTCGCGCAGTGAGTCGAACTCGGTGCCGTGCCCGCGGATCAGCACCGGCAGCAGGCCGTCGATCTCGCGCAGCTTGGCTAGTCGCGACGGCAGGTGCTTGCGGGACAGGAACGGCGGCAGGATGCGGATCTGGCCCGGCGCTGGAAGGGAGCGCTGCCGGCCGGCCAGGCCCAGCGGACCGATCGAGCGGGCCGTCACCACCTCCGAGCGTTGCTCGCCCCGCCGCCGGGGAGCGAGCCGGGTGGTGACGGTCTGGGTCTGCCCGGGGCGCACCGCGATCGCGTGCGCACGGGGTGCGGCGCCGGCACTCGGCGGCCACGCGTCGCGCAGCACCCCACGGAACCGGTGCAAACCATCGTTGCGGACCCGCAGTACCGCGTCGACGGGCTGGCCCAGTCGCGCTGAGGTATCACCGGCTCGGTCCAGTCGCAGGGCCCGGGGGCTTCCGGCCAATGCGACGTCGAGGGTCACCAGTGCTGCCAGCGCTAGGAGAAGAACGGCGAATGCCGTCGCGGGCCAGGGTGACAACGCGATCGGCACCGCGAACAGCAGCGCGATCAGCCCGGTGCGGCCGGTCAGGACCACTAGCGCGGTACCGGCACGGCCGACAGGATCCCGTCGAGCACTCCGTCGGGAGTGGCGCCCTCCAGTTCGGCCTCGGGCCGCAGTGCGATCCGGTGGCGCAGTGTCGGACGGGCCATCGCCTTGATGTCGTCGGGCGTGACGTAGGTCCGCCCGGACAGCCACGCCCACGACCGCGCCGTGCCCAACAGGGCGGTGGCGCCACGCGGCGAGACCCCGAGCTGAAGCGACGGCGAATTCCTTGTCGCACCGACGATGTCGACGATATAGCCCAGCACCTCGTCGCCGATCAGGACCTGACGGACCGCCTCGCGGCCGGCGGCCAACTCAGCCGGACCGGCCACCGGCCGAATTGCGCTCAGATCACGCGGATCGAAGCCGTGGGCGTGGCGGCTCAGAATCGCGATCTCCTGATCGCGCGGCGGCAAAGGCACATTCAACTTCAGCAGGAAACGGTCGAGTTGCGCCTCGGGCAGCTGATAGGTGCCCTCGTACTCGATCGGGTTCTGCGTGGCGGCCACGATGAACGGATCCGGAAGCGGCCTGGGTTCGCCGTCGACACTGACCTGCCGCTCCTCCATGGCCTCCAGCAGGGCGGCCTGCGTCTTCGGTGGGGTGCGGTTGATCTCGTCGGCCAGCATCAGATTGGTGAACACCGGGCCCTCGCGGAACACGAACGCCGCGGTGCGCGCGTCGTAGACCAGCGAGCCGGTGACGTCGCCCGGCATCAGGTCGGGGGTGAACTGCACCCGCTTGAACTCCAGTTGCAGAGCGGCGGCCATGGCCCGCACCAGCAGCGTCTTGGCCACGCCCGGGACACCTTCCAGCAGGACGTGCCCGCGGCACAACAGCGCGATGACCAGACCGCTGACCACGGCGTCCTGGCCGACGACGGCCTTGGCGATCTCGCCGCGCAACGCGAGCAGGGCACTGCGTGCCCCGTCGTGGGTAGCAGTCGGGGCGGAGTGAGTCACGACGTCGTGACCTGCCTTTCGATGTCGTCGAGTGCGTTGGCCAGATGGAGGAGATCAGCATCGGTGGACGGGGGCGGGCCGAAAAGGAGGTGGTGCACCGTGTTCTGGCCGCCGCTGTAGCGTGCCGCGATCGCCGATACCACCGCTGCCGGAGATGCGTTGGCGCCCAATCCCAGTCGAGGGGATAGCCGCTGCAGGGTGGCGGTGCGCAGTGCGTCGGCGGCCTGTCCGCGGGCCCGTCGTGACCGGTAGAGGCGGGCGCGGCCCTCGACGGTCTCCGACGCCCGGACCACCACCGGAAGCTTCTCGGCGACCAGCGGTCCCAGTCTGCGGCCCTGCCACAGCGCGAGCAGCACGACCACCACACCGAGCTGGAACACGAGCCAGGTCACCGCGTCGGGGATGAGGTCGCCGATCGTCGATCCGGCGGTGCCTTGCCCTTCGGCTTCCTGCGGTGCGTACCAGATGAGACGGGATCGGTCACCGGCGAGGTTCATGGCCAGCGCGGCGTTGCCTGCTTTGAGAAGGCTGCCATTGGTGATGAAATCGGCGCTGCCGACCACTGTGATCGTCCGGCCGCCGGCCTGGTAGCGAACCAGCACACCGCCGTAGCACCGGGTCAGGTCGACGTCACCGACCTTCTCGTAGGTGTCGGTGGATCCCAGCTGCACGGACCCGGCCCGATTCGCCTCGCGCAGAGCGCATTTCGGCTCCAGACTCAGCAGCTCGGCGCCGCCGGTGCGAACGCCCGGCGCCAGGGCTGCGCGTGCTCGAGCGGTCGGTTCCAGCAGCAGCCGATCCCCGGGGACAGCGGCCAGCCGCTGAAACAGGTCATCGCCCCGGGTGTTGTAGGTCTCGGCGGCCAGAAGCAGCGTGTCCGGGCGGGCGGCGCGTTCCACGTCGGCGACGGTCCGGGCGACCACAACCTCCACACCGCGGTCCCGCAGCAGGCTGACGATGGCGTGCGCGCCGTCGGCCGAGGTCGATTCTGGATCCATCCGTCCGCCCGGCCTGGGTGCGGTGAGAAAGGCGGTCACCGCCGCCAGGGCGGTGATCACGATGAGGCCCAGAGCGATCCAGTGTCCGGTGCGCCGCCGTGCTCCATTGGTCGCGCTCACCGCAGCGACGCCCAGGTGTCGGCGACCACCGGATCAGCCGCGGTGGCACTCGACGGGGCGGAGTGGCGACGCAGTGCGTCGTCCAGGTCGGCGACCATGCGATAGTCGGACTGGGTGCCCGGCTGTTCCCCATAGGTGACGTCGCTGAACACCGTTGCCGCGCGGCGCAGGTCGGCGCTGAAGCCGGGTAGCAGCTCGCCGGCATCGCGGGCCAGTTCGTTGGCCGTCCGCCCCGGAACCGGGTTCAGCAGCCCGGTCTCCTCGAGGCCGCGGGCCACCGCTCTGAGCCGGTGCCTGATCGCTTCGCCCCAGTGGCCCTGGGCGGCTTGGCCTTCAGCGGTGGCACGGTGCTCGGCAGCGCTGAGCTCGTGGATGCCGAGCAGGCCGTGACCATCGCCGCGGTTGGTGCGCATGGTCCGCCGGGCGATGCGCACCGCAACAACGAAAGCCACCACCACGAGCAGCGCCAGCACGGCGATGGTGAACCAGCCGCCGGGGATCGAAGAACCCTTCATGATCAGCCGGTAGAGGAACTCGTCGAGCCACTCGCTGAGCCGGTCGGACAGCGACGGCCGCGGGTAGATCGGCTTGGCCAGCTCGCGCTGGGCCGCCTCGTGAGCGGCTTCGCGGTCGATGTCGATGGCGGGCACGGTGTCAGGACCTCATCGCGGAGCGGTGAGCCACAGGTTGTCCGTCGAGGCACCCGCCGGGGTCCCGACGGCACCCGTCTGCAGGACGAGGTCGAAGGCTTCGGCGCGGATGCGGATGTCGGTATAGAGCAGCACGACCACGCCGGCGGTGAACGGGGCGGTGACGATCTGGCCGATCGCGCTGCCGACGGATGTGATGGCCGTCGCCAGGATGAACGGTCCGGCTGTGCTGGCGCCGAAGGCCAGGACCTGACCGGCGATGCTGAACGGTACGGCAACAGCGCCGGCCACGACGACGGCGACCACCGCAGCCAGCAGCCGGATGCCGAGCACCCGCCAGAAGTGGTTGCGCACCAAGGCGAATGACCGACTGACGGCCGCCATCACCGGTTTGCGTTCCAACACGATGGCCACGGGCGCGAAGGCCAGTGCGGTGAACAGGTAGGCGAGCGCCGCGATCAGCGCCAGCACCAGCGGGATACCGAAGATCACCGCGGCGGTGGTGTTGGCGGCGACGGCCACTCCGATGATGACCGCCACGACCACCCCGACCAGGAGCAGTGCCGCGACGACCTCCAGGGCGCTGAGCCCGAGCAGTGCCGGCAGCCGGCCGCGGACCCGCTGCCAGGCTTCACCGATGGTGATCGTGGAGCCGAATACCGCCCGGCCCACCACGACGGTGAGCATGCCGGAGAGCAGGATGGCCGCCAGCGCAGTCGCCAACGCGCTGGCCATGGCGGAGGCGAGGGACCCCAGCAACATCGGAGTACTCATCTCCTCACCGCCGGCGGCGCCGACCTGGCCGGTGAACGCCAGCGGACCGACTTGGAGCAGAAGGCTCAGGATCTGGGTGATCAGCACCACCACGGTCGTCAGGCCGAGCGTGGCCTTCGGATTGGCGCGGATATAACCGACGGCCGCGTTGAAGATGTCGCTGAGCGACAGCGGCCGCAGCGGGATGATGCCGGGCTTGACAGCCATCGGTGCGAAGGCCCCGTAACCGGGCGGCGGATAACCCGCGGGCGGGGATATCCGGGCGGCGGGTAACCGGACGGGCCGTAGCCGGGGGCGGGTGGCCCGGTGGCGGGTAGCCGGCCCCAGGGCCTGCCTGCGGATACGGCGGCGGCGAGAACGGCGGCTGACCAGGCCAGCGCGGCGGCGGCCCCCCGGGGCCCACAGGTGGTGTGGTCACCGGCCAACGGCCCCGACGTCGCTGCTCATGGACCCATCCTGTCGACATGCGGGGCATTTCTCAACGCCCCAGGATTCCGGGCGCGTAGCGTTTGCGGCATGGCGGAGCTCAAAGACCGGCTGAGATCGGACCTCACCGACGCGATGAAGAGTCAGGACAAGTTGCGAACCGCGACGTTGCGGATGCTGCTTGCGGCGATCCAGACCGAGGAGGTGTCCGGAAAGCAGGCGCGCGAACTCGCCGACGAAGACGTGCTCAAAGTGCTGGCCCGCGAGTCACGCAAACGCAGCGAGGCCGCTGAGATTTACACCCAGAACGGTCGCGGTGAGTTGGCCGCCGAAGAGCACGCCGAGGCGCGGGTCATCGACGAGTACCTGCCCACACCGTTGACCGAGGCAGAGGTGGCCGACGTGGTCGACACCGCCATCGCTCAGGTCGCCGAAGAGATCGGGGAGCGGCCGTCGGTGAAGCAGATGGGCATGGTCATGAAGGCGGCCACCGCGATCGCCGCGGGCAAGGCCGACGGCTCCAGGCTGTCGGCGGCCGTCAAGGACCGACTCTAGCCGGCGCCGCGGGTATCCGTCGCGTATGACGCGCTTCGGATACACCCTGATGGCCGAGCAAAGTGGACCCAAAGAGCTTGTGCGCTATGCTATTTCCGCGGAACAGCCCCGCCGCGAGGTGGCTTTCGCCCGGTGGGGGCGCTCGGTGTCGCTGGCCGACTGGGCGGCCGGGGCGCTCGCCTAACTGGCGGCCCGGAGGATGCGGTCGCGGAAGGGGACTCGGCTTGTGCGGGGTGGAGGCCACCGGTGTGCCGTCGGAATTGAACAGCATCAGCTCCGGGCCGAGATGCGGGCCCGCGTTCGGGGTCAACTCGGAGTAGCCCAGATTGATGACCGGGGTCAGCGCCTCGTCGATCGCATCCACGGCAGCCGGGAAGACCGGTTCCAGGAGATAACTCGATACCGAGGCCCCCTTCTCCTCGCAAGCGGACCTAGATTGCGATCGGTGTTGTTTGCTCGATGAGGCGGATACTATGGGCCACAGCCTGCCATTAGGAGTGATCATGGGCGTTCGGCACACGTCGGTGCGTGTAGCGGCCGCTGCGTCGTTGTGCATCGGGACATTGCTGGCCACCAGCGCTACGGCGGTTGCGGCTCCCGACAACGACGACACGATCCTGCCGGCCGAACAGAAGTCCACCGACCAAGCGTCCAGAAACCCCAACGACCTGCAGTCGTTCCTCGACACCTTGTCGCAATCGTTCAACGACAGTGTCGGGCGACAGGTGGAAGCCGCGCGCGACACCATCGCCCAGCAGCAGGCGACCAACATCGCGACAAGCGTCGCGGTTCCGATTGCCAACGGTGCGACCGGCGTGGCTTCAGGTGCGGCATCGGGCGCGGCGTCCGGGCTGGCCTACCTCCTGGTGCAGAACTTCACAAATGGCTCCTCGGCTGCGGCTGCACCTGCCGCCGCGGCGCTGTGGGCCGCCGCGCTTCCGGCATTGCCGCCACCTCCCGCGGTGGGGCCACCAGCGCTGCCGCCCCCTCCGGCGCTGCCTGGGCCGCCCCCGCTGTCGCCGCCACCGTGGGTGCCGTTCCTGCCCGGTTCGCCGCCATTGCCGCTGCCGCCGGCATTGCCGCTGCCGCCGGCGCTGCCGCCGCCACCGGGACTCCCAGGTCTGCCAGGTTTGCCAGGTTTGCCAGGTCTGCCAGGTCTGCCAGGTCTGCCAGGTCTCTGACCGGTCCAACGAAAAAGCTCTGAACCAGAAGGTTCAGAGCTTTTTGTGCGTCGGGGTGGCGGGATTCGAACCCACGACCTCTTCGTCCCGAACGAAGCGCGCTACCAAGCTGCGCCACACCCCGCGTGAAGCCACGACAGCGTATCGCACCGGGCCCGCGCGAAGCCAAACGGCCGCACTCGCCGGCGCGCTTCCTGTCCGGGGGGTGTCCTGGGAAGGATTCGGGCGGTCGGTGGTGTTGTGCAATCTAGCGGCGCGACAACAACGCCGGCAAGTGAAAGGTGGGGTCGATCATGACCGCTTTGGGGGCTGTGGTGTACGGGGGCTTCTTCTTGCTTGCGGCGTTGTGGTTGATCGTCACCGGCGACTACGACATCGCCGAGAGCACTGATCAGGACCAGGTGCAGGATCCCTCGAATTCGACCAGCGCGCCGGCGTGCTCGCTCGGGTCGAGGTCGTGATCCACCCACCCCGTTGACCACCACGTCATCTCGGCCTTCGGCGTAGGACCGGAAGAACGCCGAACGCTCCGGTTCGATCACACCCAATTTCGAGTCGCGACGGCCTTACCGGATGCACCGCCCGATGGTCGCAATGATCGACTCGGCGATGTTGTTGTTGCCCCGCCAGTCGACGGCGACGGTTCGCATCGCCGGCAGTCAGCGCATCGATGCGGTCGGGCTGGACCGCACCACACCTCGGCTCTCGTCGCGGCGGCCGGTCGGCGCCGCCACCAGCGTCAGCAAGGTGGCTTCCGGCCGGCAGCAGAACCGGAACGGGGCGAACGGGGACGTGCCGACACCCGCCGAGACGTGCAAAGCGGTGTCGGCGCCCCACCGCGACGCGCCCTTGGCCCGCTTGCGGTCCAAGTCGCAGTTGGTGGCCAGTGCCCCGTAGAACGGCAGGCACACCTGGCCGCCGTGGGTGTGACCGGCCATCACCAGCTGATAGCCGTCGGAGGCGAAGCGGTCCAGCACCCGGGTGTAGGGCGCGTGCGTGACACCGAGACTCAGGTTGGCCGTGGGGTTGGGCGGTCCGGCGATGGTGTCGTAGCGGTCTCGGTCCAGATGGCCGTCGTCGACACCGGCGGCGGTGATGGTCAGACCTGCCACCTCGAACTCGCGGCGGGTGTGGGTCAGGTCCAGCCAGCCCCGCTCGGTGAACGCCGCCCGCAGGTCCTGCCAGGGCAGCGGCTTGCCATAGACCCGATGCCCGGGATCGGTCAGGTACTTGACCGGGTTCTTCAGCTTCGGCGCGAAGTAGTCGTTGCTGCCGAACACGAACACACCCGGGAACGACATCAGGTCACCGATGGACTGCACGACGGCGGGCACCGCTTTGGGGTGCGACAGGTTGTCCCCGGTGTTGACCACCAGATCGGGCTCCCAGCGCGCCAACTCCCGCAGCCAGGCCTGCTTGTGCCGCTGGGCGGGCCGCATATGGATGTCGCTGAGATGCAGCACCCGCATCGGGGTGGAGCCGGGCGTGAGCACCGGCATGGTCACCTCGCGCACCACGAAGGCGTTGCGCTCGATCACGGTGGCGTAGCCGACCGCGAGCGCGGCCGAACCTGCAGCCACGAGGGCGGAGGACTTCACTGCTGAGGGCACAGCCATACCGTCAGAGTACTGCCATCGCCCCTCGATCAGCGGGTCGTGATCGGTGTGAAGATGCGCGGTCAGGCATACGTCACGGCGGTGGCGGTGGCGCCAGCAGCGGAACCGTGATCGGCGGCAGGCCGGGAATCTCCACGACGGTCGAGCCCAGCTGCGGTGGCTGGCCGTCCAGACCCGGGATCGGTGGAGCACCCGGCGGCGGAGGGGGAGGTGCTGGCGGGATGCCATTGCTGATCTGGATGGTCACGATCGAGCCGGGCACCGTCTGGCCGGCCGGCGAGGTCCCCACGACGGTGCCGGAGGACGCCGCGCTGTTCACCGGCGTCGCCTGTTCGGCCACCTGGAAACCGGCCTCCTTGAGTCGGTCACGGGCGGTGTCCTGACTCAGACCGGAGACGCTGGGCACTTTCGAACCGGGGGCGCCGTCGACGTAGCGCGGATCGGTCGGCGGCAGTGTCACGTCGCCGAAGCTCTCGGCAATCGGCTTCATCGCGGTGAACCACGTCTTGGCCGGCTCGTTGCCGCCATAGAGGTTGCCGTCACCGCACTGTCGCAGCGGCCACGAACACAGGTCCGACGGGTTGGGCGAATCGTCATAGATGTAGTTCGCCGCCGCGTAGTGGTTGGTGAAGCCGACGAAACCCGAGGACCGGTGGGCCTCGGTGGTACCCGTCTTGCCCGACATCGGCAGGTTCCAGCCCACCGAACCGGCGGAGCCGGCGGCGGTGCCACTGGTGTCGTCCCTGCTCAGGGCGTTCGACAGCGTGTTCGCCAGCCCCTCTGGCACCACCTGGTCGCAGGTTTCGGTGGTCCCCGCCACCTCATTGCCGTGGCGGTCGTAGAGCTTGTCGACCGGGTTGGGCGGGCACCAGACGCCGCCGGAGGCCAGCGTGGCCGCGACGTTCGACAACTCCAGTGCGTTGACCTCGATCGGGCCGAGCGTGAACGAGCCCAGGTTCTGGCGCTTGACGAAGTCGGCGAGGCTTTCGTTGCTCTCCGGGTCGTAAGGGCGGGCGGTCCCGGGCTCGGCGTAGGACCGCAGGCCGAGCTTGACCGCCATGTCGACGGTGCGCTGCACCCCGACCTGGGAGATCAACTTGGCGAACGCCGTGTTCGGCGAGGTGGCCAGCGCGTCGGTGACGCTCATCGAGCCGCGGTAGTTGCCAGCGTTCTGTACGCACCAGGTGTCCTTCGGGCAGCCCTTCGCGCCGCCGCTGCCCAGCCCCTTGGCCTCGAAGCGCACCGGCGCGTCCAGATTGGCATTGATCCCCAAACCCATGTCCATGGCGGCCGCGGTGGTGAAAATCTTGAAGATCGACCCGGCTCCGTCTCCCGCCAGGGAGAACGGCTGCGGCTGCATGGTCTCGCCGGCCGCGGTGTCCAAGCCGTAGGTCCGGTTGCTCACCATCGCGACCACCGGGTGGGCGGTCTTGCCGGGCAGCACGACGCTCATGACGCTGGCGATGCCCTGGATGTCGGGTGGCGCCAGGGAGTCGACGGCCTGCTTGGCCGAGTTCTGGACGTCGGGGTCCAGGGTGGTCTTGATCAGATAGCCGCCCTTGGCGAGTTGGTCCTTACTGATACCGGCGCGGGCCAGGTACTCCTGGACGTAGTCGCAGAAGAACGCGCGGTCGCCGGCCGCGATGCAGCCGCGGGGCAGTTCGTTGGGCTGCGGCAGGATGCCGAGCGGCTGCTCCTTGGCCGCCCGCAGTTCGTCGGCCTTGTCGGGCAGGTTCTCGATCATGGTGTCGAGCACCAGGTTGCGGCGGGCCAGCGCGCCGTCGGGATTGGTGTAAGGGTTCAATGCGCTGGTGGACTGCACCAAGCCTGCGAGCAGCGCGGCCTGCTGCCAGTTCAGCGCGGAGGCGTCGACGCCGAAGTAGGTCTGGGCGGCGTCCTGAATACCGAATGCCCCATTGCCGAACGACACCAGATTGAGGTAGCGGGTCAGGATCTCCGGCTTGGTGAAGGTCTTGTCCAGTGTCAGTGCCATCCGGATCTCGCGCAGCTTGCGCGCGGGCGTCGTCTCGATGGCGGCCCGCTTCTCGGCGTCGGTCTGCGCGATCACCAGCAACTGGTAGTTCTTCACGTACTGCTGTTCGAGGGTAGAGCCGCCGCGGGTGTCGAGATTTCCGGACAGATAGCCGGAGAGGCCGGTCAGTGTGCCCTGCCAGTCCACGCCGTTGTGCTCGGTAAATCGCTTGTCCTCGATGGAGACGATTGCCAATTTCATCGTGTCTGCGATTTTGTCGCTGGGCACCTCGAATCGGCGCTGCGAATACAGCCAGGCGATGGTGTTGCCCTTGGCGTCTACCATCGTGGTCACCGCGGGTACCTCACCCTCCACGAGCTGCGTCGAACCGTTGGCCACGACATCGGACGCACGGTTGGACACCAGGCCCAGACCGCCAACCACCGGAAACAGGAGCGCCGCGAGTATCACGCTGGCCAATAGGCAGCACCAGGCCAGCTTGATGATTGTGGCGCCGGCCGGGGGGCGTTCCGACATGGGTTACAGAGTACTGAGGTCAGTCGGGGGCTTGCGGACCGTTCCGTCGCGGGTGAAGATATCGGCGGGGAATTTACGGGGGAGTCAGAAATTGCATTTCACACTAGGTCGGCACGATCGTCCCAAAAAAGCTGTGATCTACCTGTTGCGCAAAAGATACCTGACCACCTAACTTAAACTGACAGTGCGATTCAGGTAACACTCAGACGCAATGTGGTGTAGATCGCATGCGGGTTCTACACCGTGGAGAGTGAGCCGCCGGAGGGCGGCCCGGACGAAGGGGATCGCCGGTGTCAGCTACTCGGCCCGCTGCTCGCAGGACAATCGCAGCGTCGGTACACGGTTCAGTTCACGGGGTGGACGGGGAGGCTCGCATCGCGTGGGTATCTCGGGCACTGTGCCGCTCCACCGATCCTGATGAGCTTTTCGTTCGTGGCGCCGCCCAGCGCAAGGCCGCCGTCATCTGCCGGCACTGCCCGGTGATGGCCGAGTGTGGGGCCGATGCGCTGGACAATCGTGTCGAGTTCGGTGTCTGGGGCGGCATGACCGAGCGTCAGCGCCGCGCCCTGCTCAAGCAGCATCCCGAGGTGGTGTCCTGGGCCGAGTTCTTCGCCGCCCAGCGCAAGCACCGCAGCGTCAGCTAACTCCCGACTCTGACGGGGTAGTGACCTCGGCAAAGACCGGTTCGTACCCGGCGTCGGCTAGGACCTCTCGCCGGTGATCTGATCGGCGATCGCCTGCAGCGCGTCGAGGTCGGAAACGTCGAACGGCAACGACGGCACGCCCACCCACGGCACGTGCGGATTGGCGCCGGTGAACCGCGACAACAACCGGATCTCCCGCTTGGCGGTCTGCGCCCGGTCGGCGTGGATCTGTAACACTGCCGCGGCCAGCCGGTCGCCGTTGGATCCGGCCTTCAATTCCTCGGCGCCGTCGATGGCGCGTTCCGCGCTCAGCGGGCACAGGGTCGGATGCGTGCGGTTGAGGATCAGGCCCGCCAGCGGCATGTTCTCCTCGGAGAGCCGGTCGACGAAGAACGACGCCTCCCGCAGCGCATCCGGTTCGGCTGTCGAAACCACCACGAATTGGGTGCCGCGCCGCTTGAGCAGTTCGTACGTGCGGTCGGCCTTTTCCCGGAAGCCGCCGAACGTCGAGTCCAGCGACTGGACGAAACCCGAGGCGTCGGAGAGCATCTGCGAACCCAGGATCGTCGACATCGCCTTCATCGCCAGGCCCACCACACCGGTGACGATCCGGCCGATCCCGCGCCCCGGCGCCAGCAGCAGCCGCCACAGCCGCCCGTCCATGAAACTGCCCAGCCGCTTGGGCGCATCCAGGAAGTCCAGCGCGTTGCGCGACGGCGGAGTGTCGACCACAACCAGGTCCCAGCGGTCCTGCCCGAGCAGCTGTCCAAGCTTCTCCATGGCCATGTATTCTTGCGTGCCGGCCAGCGAAGTGGCGACCGTCTGGTAGAACTGGTTGTCCAGAATCGCTTGCGCGCGTTCAGGTCCCGAGTGTTCGATGACCATGTCGTCGAACGTGCGCCGCATGTCGAGCATCATCGCGTGCAGTTCGCCGGAGACCTCCGGTGCCAGCGGCACCCGCTGCGGCTCGTTGCCCAACTCGCGAATGCCCAGCGCCTGCGCCAGCCGCTTGGCCGGGTCGATGGTCAACACCACCACGGTGCGGCCGTACTCGGCCGAACGCACCGCCATCGCCGCCGCAATGGTGGTCTTGCCCACTCCGCCGGCGCCGCAGCAGACCACGACGCGATTGGACTTATCGGCCAGGATCGACTTCATGTCGAGGGCCGCAGGTGCGCCGCTCATCATCGACTTCCTCCCAATTGTCCTCTTCACTGGTGTTCATCGGACGCCTTGCTGCGCAAGTGTTTCCGCGAGTTCGTACAGGCTTCCCAGGTCGACGCCGTCGGCGATCGTCGGCAGCTCCAACCGCGGCACGTGCAACCGCTCGAGTTGTTCGGCGCTCTCGGCGCGGGCCTTTATCCGGGTCGCGTGCTCGATGGTTTCGGTCAGTAGACCGGCGAAGTCCGCGTCCTCCAACGCAATTCCCACTTTGGAGAGCCCGGCGCGCACGGCGTCGGCGTCGATGTCACCCTCGGCCGCCTTGGCCAGGTCCGCGGGAGGCAGAAACGGCGGGATGTTGCGGTTGACGATCACGCTGCCGATCGGCAGGTCCAGCTCCTCGAGCTCCTCGATGGCCTCGATGGTCTCCTGGATGGGCAGCGCCTCGAGCAGCGTCACGAGGTGAATTGCGGTCTGCTCGGAGTGCAGCAGCTTCACCACACCCTCGGCCTGGGAGTGCACCGGTCCGCCCTTGGCCAGGTCCGACACCGCCTTGGTGACATCGAGGAAGCGCGCGATCCGCCCGGTCGGCGGCGAGTCGACCACGATCGCGTCGTAAACCGGCTTCTTGTTGCGGTCCAACCGCACCACCGACTCCTTGATCTTGCCGGTGAGCAGCACGTCACGAAGGCCGGGAGCGATCGTGGTGGCGAACTCGATGGCCCCGATCCGGCGCATCGCCCGCCCGGCGATGCCCAGGTTGTAGAACATGTCGAGGTAATCCAGGAAGGCGGCCTCGATGTCCATGGCCAGCGCGTTGACGTGCCCTCCGCCGTCCGCGGTGGCGATCTTCAGCTCCTCGTAGGGCAGGGGCGGCACGTCGAACAACTGCGCGATGCCTTGGCGCCCTTCGACTTCCACGAGCAGGACCTTGCGTCCGCCGGCGGCCAGCGTCAGCGCCAGCGCGGCGGCGACGGTGGTCTTACCGGTGCCGCCCTTGCCTGTGACGAAGTGCAGGCGCGCCTTGTTCAGGCTGGAGGGCCAGCCGACGGCGCTGCCGCCGCTATCAGTGGTGGCCATCTCTGCATGCTAGCCAAGCCGCCGCGGGGCCTTGACCGATTGGGTTCGGCGATAGGCTTCGGCCATGAGCCAACCGACCATGTGGGAATACGCCACGGTGCCATTGCTGACCCACGCGACCAAGCAGATCCTCGACCAGTGGGGTGCCGACGGGTGGGAACTCGTCGCTGTGCTGCCCGGGCCGACCGGCGAACAGCACGTGGCCTACCTGAAGCGGCCGAAATGAGCGCGTCGGCGCGGCTTGCCGAGCTGGGTCTGACCCTGCCGACCGTGGTCAAGCCGCTGGGGGCCTACGTTCCTGCCGTGCGTACCGGAAACCTGGTCTTCACCGCCGGTCAGCTGCCGCTGGAAGCCGGCGCCCTGAGCCAGGCCGGCAAGGTGGGCACCGACGTCACCCTGGAGGCCGCCAAGGCCGCCGCCCGCGTGTGCGCGCTCAACGCGCTGGCCGCTGTCGATTCCCTGGTCGGCATCGACACCGTCACCCGCGTGGTGAAATTAGTCGGATTCGTCGCCTCCGCCCCCGGATTCAACGGACAGCCCGGCGTCGTCAACGGGGCATCGGAGCTGCTCGGCGAGGTGTTCGGTGAGGCGGGCGCCCACGCCCGCGCGGCCGTCGGCGTCTCCGAACTGCCGCTCGACGCGCCCGTGGAGGTCGAGCTCATCGTCGAGGTCGCGTGAGCGAGCATCCCGCGTACGGGACCTTGCGGCCGGTCACCGGTACCGCTTCGGTGCTGCTGTGCAACAACCCGGGCATCATGACGCTCGACGGCACCAACACCTGGGTGCTGCGCGGGCCGGACAGCGACGAGATCGTCGTCGTAGACCCCGGACCCGACGACGACGAGCACATCACCCGGCTCGCCGAGCTCGGCACCATCTCGCTGGTGCTGATCAGCCATAAGCACGGCGACCACACCGACGGCATCGACAAGATCGTCGACGCGTCGGGGGCCACGGTGCGTGGGGTCGGCAGCGGCTTCCTGCGTGGGTTGGGCGGGCCGCTGACCGACGGCGAGGTCATCGACGCCGCCGGGGTGCGCATCACGGTGATGGCCACCCCTGGCCATACCGCCGACTCGCTGTCGTTCGTTCTGGACGACGCGGTGCTGACCGCCGACACGGTGCTGGGCCGCGGCACCACGGTGATCGACGACGAGGACGGCAGCCTGACTCAGTACCTCGACTCGCTGCGCCGGCTTCATGGCCTGGGCCGCCGCAAGGTGCTGCCCGGCCACGGCCCGGACCTCGACGACCTCGAGGCCGTCAGCGCGATGTACCTCGCGCACCGCGAGGAGCGGCTCGAGCAGGTTCGGCAGGCGCTGCGGGTGCTCGGCGAGGACGCCACCGCACGCCAGGTGGTCGAGCACGTCTACACCGACGTCGACGAGAAGCTGTGGGATGCCGCGGAGAAGTCCGTGCACGCCCAGCTGGACTACCTACGTTCGTGATTTCGGCGCGCTTACGCCCGCTGCGCGGCGATAAGCGCGCCCGAATCGCTAGCGCGCTCGGCGGGCCAGCCGCTCGGAATCGCTGATCAGCACGCTCTTGCCCTCCAGGCGGATCCAGCCGCGGTGGGCGAAGTCGGCCAGTGCCTTGTTCACCGTCTCGCGGGAGGCGCCCACCAGCTGCGCGATCTCCTCCTGGGTCAGGTCGTGCGTCACGCGCAGCGCGCCGCCCTCCTGCGTACCGAAGCGCTGCGCCAGCTGCAGCAGCTGCTTGGCGACCCGGCCCGGCACGTCGGTGAAGATGAGGTCGGCCAGGTTGTTGTTGGTCCGGCGAAGCCGGCGCGCCAACACCCGTAGCAGCTGCTCGGCGATCTCGGGGCGGTCGGCGATCCACGCCCGCAGCGCATCACGGTCCATCGAGACCGCGCGCACCTCGGTGATGGCGGTGGCGCTCGACGTCCGAGGGCCGGGGTCGAAGATCGACAACTCGCCGAACATGTCCGACGGACCCATGATCGTCAGCAGGTTCTCCCGGCCGTCGGGGGAGCGACGACCGATCTTCACCTTGCCGGAGATGATGATGTAGAGCCGGTCGCCAGGCTCGCCCTCGGCGAAGACGGTGTGCCCACGCGGAAAGTCAACCGGCTGCAGTTGTTTGGTCAGCGCAGAAACGGCGCCGGGTTCAACCCCCTGGAAGATTCCTGCCCTCGCCAGGATCTCGTCCACGTTGCCCCTCTTTAGCTCATCGACGATCGGTCGCACTCAGGCCAGCTCTGATTCGCTCGTCAGTCTAGAGGTAGGCCGGTCTAGCAACGAGCCAACGCTACACAGGATTGGCGTATCGAGTCCGGTGAAACTGCGGATTTGGCCGTGCGTGGGCATACGAACGTGTCGGCAAACCTGGCTCGTCGACGTCGAGCCGGCGATGGATCTCCACTGCCCGCGGCTGGTCCGACCCGGGGCGCGGCGGCGCCTGCTTGCGCGCCTCCTCGGCGCGTCGGAGGTCCTCGGCGACCGCCTCATCGGCAGCCGTGCGGTCGGTGTGCAGGCCGCTCTCGAGCCGTTGCAAACCGAACGTCGTGAGCATCATCAGCCCTGGAACACACACTGCGAGCAACCAGGTCACCCGGGAAAGTGAACACGGGCAAGGTCTCGGCGAGGTTACGAATTGTCACCGGTCTGTCCCCAGCTCGGCAGCGGTCCTTCGGTACTCGTCGTTGCTCGTCAGTACCCTTGGCAGCGTGCCAGTGGCTGCGAAGAAAACCGACTCCAAATGGGACGCCGAGACCCCCCTCGGGCTGGTCCGCCGTGCCCGCCGGATGAATCGGACGCTGGCTGTGGCTTTCCCACATGTCTACTGCGAACTCGACTTCACCAATCCGCTGGAGCTGACGGTCGCCGCCATCCTGTCGGCGCAGTCCACCGACAGGCGGGTGAACCTGACCACCCCCGCGCTGTTCAAGAGGTACCGCACCGCACTGGACTACGCGCAGGCCGACCGCACCGAGCTCGAGGAGTTGATCCGGCCCACCGGTTTCTACCGGAACAAGGCCAACTCGCTGATGCGGTTGGGCCAGGAACTCGTCGAGCGGTTCGACGGCGAGGTCCCGCACACCATGGCCGAACTCGTGACGCTGCCCGGTGTCGGGCGCAAGACCGCCAACGTGATCCTCGGCAACGCCTTCGACATCCCCGGCATCACCGTCGACACCCACTTCGGTCGGCTCGTGCGGCGCTGGCGCTGGACCGCCGAGGAGGATCCGGTCAAGGTCGAGCATGCCGTCGGGAAACTGATCGAGCGCAGCGAGTGGACGTTATTGAGCCATCGCGTCATTTTTCATGGCCGTCGGGTCTGCCATGCCCGCAAGCCGGCCTGCGGGGTGTGCGTGCTGGCCAAGGACTGTCCGTCGTTCGGAACCGGACCGACCGAGCCGCTGGTGGCCGCGGCCCTGGTGAAGGGTCCCGAGACCGAGCACCTGCTCGCGCTGGCCGGGCTGTGATCGCCCGGCTCGTGCGCCGCCGATGACCAGATCGGGTCGCTGGACGCTCGTCGTGGTCGCGGCGGTGGCCGTCCTGGTTGCGGCGCTGTTCGTCGAACTCGGCGACGAGCGGTCCGCCGGCGGCGGCACCCCGGGGGCGCAGGTGGCCCGCGCACACCGCGACGCCGACACACTGCAGGCTCTCGCGGGTCCGCGCCAGCGCGCCGACCTGCCGCCGTGTCCCGCGGGTGGGCCGAAGCCCGGGCCGGCGGAGCTGCGCGGCATCGTCGTCGAATGCGCCGCCGACGGTGCGCCGGTCGACGTGGCCCGTGCGCTGGCCGGCCGGCCGGCCGTGCTGAACCAGTGGGCCTACTGGTGCGGGCCCTGCGCACAGGAGTTGCCGGCGATGGCGGACTACCGGCGGCGGGTGGGTGACGACGTCACCGTGCTGACCGTGCACCAGGACGAGAACGAGACCGCGGCACTGCTGCGGCTCGCCGAGCTGGGAGTGCGGCTGCCGACGCTGCAGGACGGTCAGCGCCGGATCGCCGCGGCGCTCGGTGTGCCCAATGTGATGCCCGCGACGGTGGTGCTGCGCGCGGACGGTAGCGTTGCCAAGATCCTGCCGCAGGCGTTCACCACCGCCGACGAGATCGCTGCCGCGGTGAACAGTGCACTTCGATGACAGGGGGCGCCGGTGACCGGTGGGGTGCCGCTGAATCCGGAACTCCGGCCGCCCTGGCTGGCCCCACTGGTGGAGAACGTCGACCGGGTGCCGCATGCGTACCGCCGCAAGGTGCCTCCCGAACTGCTGGCAGCCGTCACCGGACCGGGCACTGCCGACCGCCCCGGCCGTGACGCCGCGGTGCTCGTGCTGTTCTCCGGACCCCACGCCGACCATCCGGCCGGGCAGTTGCCCGACGAAGCCGACCTGCTGCTCACCGTGCGGGCCAACACCCTGCGCCATCACGCCGGGCAGGCCGCCTTCCCCGGCGGCGCCGCCGACCCCGAAGACGCCGGGCCGGTGGCCACCGCCCTGCGAGAGGCCCGGGAGGAGACCGGAATCGACATCGGCCGGCTGCACCCGCTGGCGACCCTGGAGCGAATGTTCATCCCGCCCTCCGGTTTTCACGTTGTGCCCGTGCTCGCCTATTCACCCGACCCGGGGCCGGTCGCCGTGGTCAACGAGGCAGAGACCGCCGTCGTGGCGCGGGTTCCGGTGCGCGCGTTCGTCAATCCGGAGAACCGGCTGATGGTGTACCGCACCCGAGCGGGACGGCGATTCGCCGGACCGGCCTTCCTGCTCAACGAGATGTTGGTATGGGGGTTCACCGGTCACGTAATCTCGGCGATGCTCGATGTGGCCGGCTGGTCACAACCGTGGGACACCGACGACATCCGGGAGCTGGACGAGGCGATGGCGCTTGTCGGCGACAACAGTGAGGGGCCACTGTGACGAGTTCGCAATGGCTGGACATCGCCGTGCTGGTGGTGGCGTTCATCGCCGCCATCTCCGGCTGGCGATCCGGGGCGATGGGCTCTTTGATGTCGTTCGTCGGAGTGGTGCTCGGGGCCATCGCCGGGGTGATGCTGGCCCCGCACATCGTCAGCCACATCCACTCGCCGCGCACCAAGCTGTTCGCTGCGCTGTTCCTCATCCTGGCGCTGGTGGTCATCGGCGAGGTCGCCGGCGTGGTCCTGGGCCGCGCCGTCCGCGGCGCCATCCGCAACCGTGCCGTGCGCACCGTCGATTCGATCATCGGGGTGGCGCTGCAACTGGTGGTCGTGCTGGTCGCCGCCTGGCTGCTGGCCACTCCGCTGACGTCGTCCGATCAGCCCAACCTTGCCGCTGCGGTGCGGGGCTCCAAAGTGCTTGCGCAGGTGGACAAGTACGCGCCGGAATGGCTCAAGTCGGTGCCCAAGCGGATGTCCACTCTGCTGAGCACCTCGGGCCTGCCCGACGTTCTGCTGCCGTTCGGCCGCACCCCGATCCAGGCCGTCGACGCCCCCGACGGTTCCCTGGCCGACAGCCTCGTCGTCGCCAGTGCCCGCCCCAGCGTGGTGAAGATCCGGGGCGTGGCGCCCGGTTGCCAGAAAGTCCTGGAGGGAACGGGTTTCGTCATCGCGCCGAACCGCGTGATGTCCAACGCGCATGTGGTGGCGGGCTCGGACAGCGTCACGGTGGAGGCCGAGGGCCAGAGCTACGACGCCACCGTCGTCTCCTACGACCCCAACGCCGACATCTCCATCCTCGACGTGCCCAACCTGCCGCAGCGTCCGCTGGTGTTCGCCGAACAGCCCGCCACGTCCGGCACCGACGCGGTGGTGCTCGGGTACCCCGGGGGTGGCGATTTCGCGGCAACCCCGGCGCGGGTGCGCGAGATCATCGAGCTCAACGGGCCCGACATCTACCGCACCACTACCGTCAACCGCGAGGTCTACACCATCAGAGGGACTGTGCGGCAAGGTAATTCAGGTGGCCCGATGATCAACCGCGCCGGGCAGGTCCTCGGTGTGGTGTTCGGTGCCGCCGTCGACGACAACGACACCGGGTTCGTCCTGACCGCCAACGAGGTGTCCCGTCAGCTGGCCAAGATCGGCAACACCCAGAAGATGCCCACCGGGGCCTGCGTCAGCTAGCCGGGCCGTACACCTGGTCGAGGAACCGGCGCAGGTGGTCGTTGACCTCCTCGGGGGCCTCCTCGTGTGCGTAGTGGCCGACTCCGGCCAGTGCGACGAACCGGCCCCGCGGTGCGTAACGCTGCGTCCGGCTGACCGGATCGGCCAGGACGTACGGGTCGGCGTCGCCGCGTAGATGCAGCATCGGAACGTCGAGCTGGCGGTTCATGGCTTTCATGAAGCGCCAGCCCTCCGAACGTAGTTGGCTGCGCACTGCCCAGCGCTGGTATTCCAGGGCGCAGTGTGCCGCCGACGGGATCTGGATGGCGCGGCGCATATGCGCGATGGTCTCGGAAAAGTCCTCGGAGGCAAGCCATTTGCCCGATGCGCGGCTGCTGACGAGGTGCTCGAGTTGGTCGGCGTTGTGCGCGGTCAGCGCACGCTCCGGCCACAGCGGCAGCTGGTAGCGCAGCAGGGTGGGCAGCAGTGCGCGGCCCTGGTCCCGGCGGGTCAGCGCGGAGGCGCGCAGCGCGGCGGGGTGCGGCGAGCTGACCAGGGCGATGGCTCGCACCACCCGTGACTGCAGTACCGAGGTCGCCCAGCACACCAGGCCGCCGTCGGCGTGGCCGATCAGGGTGGCAGAACTGTGGCCCAGCGCGCGGATCAGGCCGGCGGTGTCACCAGCGAGCGTCCAGCCGTCGTAGCCGCGGGGTGGCTTGTCGCTGCCACCGTAGCCGCGCAGGTCCACCGCGACCACCCGCGCTCCGGACAATCCGCGGAGCTGATGGCGCCACGACCACCAGAACGAGCCGAAGCCGTGCAGGAGGATCACCAGGCGCCGGGCGGTGCCCGGCGCGGCGCCGTGGGGCTCGTTGTCCACCTCGACGCAGTGAAACCGGATGCCGTTGGCGTGGACGTCGAGATGACGCCAGGGCCCCGCGATGCGGGTGACAGACGGGTCCGGCTGCGTCATCACCAGCCCGACGGGTCAGTGGGCGCCGGTGCCGGGCCGCCGTTGGTCCGTGCCACCGCCTTTGTGGGCGCGCGGTCGTGACCGGGGGTCAGCGCGTCGCGAGTCTCCTTCATCGACTCGATGGTCTGCTGCGGCCCGCGGATTCGGCGCACCTTCAGGAAGCCCAGGAGCGCGAACACCGCAGTGGTCACCACCATCAGCGCGAACACGATCAGGAAGGCCACCCACCGCCACAGCCAGGTGTCGAGCAGTTCGGCGACGAAGAAGAAGAAAAAGAACGTCGAGTAGAACAGCACGACCAGCGCGAGGATGAAGAAGACGCTGCCGGTCAGGCCCTTTTTCACGTCCCGGGTGATTTCGGCCTTGGCCAGTTCGACCTCGGCGCGCACCAGGGTGGACACCTGGGTGGTCGCGTCCTTGACCAGGTCGCCGATGGAGGGATTGGCCGGAACCGCATTCGGGTCCACCAACGGTATCGAGGTCACGGTGGTGGGCACCCCGGTCTTGCGGTCACCATTGCTCACGGCTGTCCTCCAACTGTCGCTGTCGTCGCGGGTCTCATGTTGCCATGCCCGGTCCGCGACGGGATACCCACTGAGCTGTTACGCAAGTTACTGGTGTGAAGCCGGTAGACTCCTTGTCGGGGTGGGTGTAGATGGAGGTTGCTTACAGTGACGACCGCGCGTGTGCGGGTGACGGCGGGGGCTGCGGTCCTTGCGCTCAGCGCACTGTTTGTCAGCCCGGTATCGACAGCGGGTGCCGACGACAAGGTTGAGATGGGCGGCGGCGCGGGCATCGTCGTCAACGGCGACACCTACTGCACGCTGACGTCGATCGGGACCGACAAAACCGGCGCCCTCATCGGCTTCACGTCCGCCCACTGCGGCGGACCCGGGGCCCAGGTCGCCGCGGAGGCCAATCCGGACAACGGAGTGATCGGCACCATGGTCGCGGGCAACGACAGCCTGGACTACGCCGTCATCCGGTTCGACCCGGCCAAGGTCCAGCCGGTGGCGAACTACAAGGGCTTCCTCATCGACGGCCTCGGGCCGGACCCGGTGTTCGGGCAGGTTGCGTGCAAGCTCGGCCGGACGACCGGCTACTCCTGCGGCGTGACGTGGGGTCCCGGTCAGGATCCGGGCACCATCGTCAACCAGGTCTGCGGCCAGCCCGGTGACTCCGGTGCGCCGGTGACCGTCAACAACAAGCTCGTCGGCATGATCCACGGCGCCTTCAGCGAGGACCTGCCGACGTGCGTCATCAAGTTCATCCCGCTGCACACCCCTGCGGTGACGATGTCGATCAACGAGATCCTCGGCGACGTCGCCGCCAAAGACCGCCCCGGCACCGGCTTCGTGCCGACGCCGAACCTGGAGCCGACGCCCGCCGCTTAATCCAGTTCGACGGGCTGGGTCAGTTGGCCTTGCTGGCCCGGATGGCCTCGAACACCGTCGGGTCGAGCAGCGCCGAGGTGTCGCCGAGTTCACGGCCCTCGGCGACGTCGCGCAGCAGCCGGCGCATGATCTTGCCGCTGCGGGTCTTGGGAAGCTCTGGGACGACGTGGATTTCGCGCGGCTTGGCGATCGGGGAGATCTCCTTGGCCACCTCGGCGCGCAACTCGTTGACCATGTCGGCGGTCGAGATGTCGGCGTGGTGGGCCGTGAGGATGACGAACGCGCAGATGGCCTGGCCGGTGTGGGCGTCACTGGCACCCACGACTGCGGCCTCGGCGACACCGGCATGGCCGACGAGGGCGGACTCCACCTCGGCGGTCGAAATCCGGTGTCCCGACACGTTCATCACGTCGTCGATGCGGCCCAGTACCCACACCTCGCCGTCGCTGCCGTAGCGCGCGCCGTCGCCGGCGAAGTACCAGCCCTGCTCGGCGAACCGTGACCAGTAGGTCTCCTTGAACTGCTCGGGATCGCCCCAGATGCCGCGCAGCATCGACGGCCACGGCTTGTCGAGTACGAGATAGCCGGTGACGTGCTCGCCCTGATCGGGACTGGGCTGCAACTCATTTCCGTCGTCGTCGACGATTTTGGCCGAGATGCCCGGCAGCGGACGCATCGCCGAACCCGGCTTGCAGGTCGTCACACCGGGCAGCGGCGAGATCATCGCCGCACCCGTCTCGGTCTGCCACCACGTGTCGACGATGGGGGTGGAGTCGGCTCCGAACACCAGTCGGTACCAGCGCCAGGCCTCCGGGTTGATCGGTTCACCGACCGACCCGAGCAGCCGCAGGCTCGACAGGTCGTGCTCGAACACCAGCTCGCGACCCCACTTCATGAAGGTGCGGATCAGGGTCGGCGCGGTGTAATAGATTGTCACACCGTACTTTTCGATGACCTGGAAGTGACGGTGTTCGTCGGGGGAGGCGGGGGTTCCCTCGTAGACCACCTGAGTGGCACCGTTGGACAGCGGTCCGTAGGCGATGTAGGTGTGGCCGGTGACCCAACCGATATCGGCTGTGCACCAGAACACGTCGCTCTCGGGCTTGATGTCGAAGACGTAGTGGTGCGTGTAGGACGCCTGTGTCAGGTAGCCGCCCGAGGTGTGCATGATGCCCTTGGGCTGACCGGTGGTGCCCGAGGTGTAGAGCAGGAACAGCGGCTGCTCGGAGTCGAACGCCTGCGGAGTGTGCTCGGGAGAGGCCTTGTCGACCGTCTCATGCCACCACAGGTCGCGGCCGTCGGTCCACGCCACGTCGATTCCGGTGCGGCGCACCACCAGAACATGCTCCACCGACGGCTGGTCCTTGACGGCCCCGTCGACGGCGTCCTTGAGCGACACCGCGGCCCCGCGCCGGTACTGCCCGTCGGTGGTGATCACCAGTTTGGCCTCGGCGTCCTCGATGCGGGCCCGCAGCGCCGACGCCGAGAAGCCGGCGAAGACCACGCTGTGCATCAGTCCCAGGCGGGCGCAGGCCAGCATCGCGACGATCGCCTCAGGCACCATCGGCATGTAGATGGCCACCCGGTCGCCGGCCACCAGGCCCAGACCGGTCAGCGTGTTAGCCGCCTTGGACACCTCGTCCTTGAGTTCGGCGTAGGTGATCGACCGCGCGTCGCCGACCGGCTCGCCTTCCCAGTGGATCGCGACCCGATCGCCGTTGCCGGCCTCGACGTGCCGGTCGACGCAGTTGTAGGCGACGTTGAGCTTGCCGCCGACGAACCACTTCGCGAACGGCGCCTCGGACCAGTCGAGCACCTCGGTGAACGGGGTGTCCCACGACAGGCGGTTGGCCTGCTTGGCCCAGAACGCCAGCCGGTCGGCCTCGGCCTCGTCGTAGAGATCGGCTGTGGCGTTGGCCTTGTCGGCGAAGTCCGCGGACGGCGGGTAGTAAGTCTGAACTTCAGTGTGCGCCTCGGTCATGTCTGTGAGCGTAGTCACTCTAGGTTGCATCTGCGTTGCTGAGTCACATTCGTCGGCGGGCGGTCCGTGTCGCGCGCCGAACGGTCGAACCGGACCCACCGCAAGCCCAGCCCACGCCCGCCGATAGCGTGACCGGGCGTGACTGACCTGTTGGCGCCGCTGCTCGAACTGCCCGGGGTGTCCGATGCTGCCGAGGCCGCCCGGGATGCGCTGGCCAAGGCGCACCGGCATCGCGCGAACCTGCGCAACTGGCCCGTTACGGCCGCGGAGTCGGCCATTCGTGGCGCGCGGTCGTCGTCGGCGATCGACGGTGGCGCCGTCCAGTTGGACGCCGCCGGCGCCGAACCCAACGACCCCGTGCTGGCCGGCGCACTGCGGGTGGGTCAGGCTCTGGAAGGCGGTACGACCGCTCTGGTGGGGGTGTGGCGGCGGGCTCCGCTGCAGGCGCTGGCGCGGTTGCACGCACTGGCCGCCGCGGACCTGATCGACGAGGACGGGCTCGGCCGTCCGCGACAGGTCTCCGAGGTGGCCGCCCGCCTCGATCTGGTCACCCGTCTTGCGGCCGGTGCCAGTTCGGCCCCGGCCCCGGTGGTGGCATCGGTCGCGCACGGCGAGCTGCTGGCGTTGGCGCCGTTCGGTTCCGGCGACGGCGTCGTCGCGAGGGCTGTATCGCGGCTGGTGACCATGGCCACCGGTCTGGACCCGCACGGCCTGGGTGTGCCGGAGGTGTACTGGATGCGCCGCGCCGACGAGTACCGCTCCGCCGCCGCCGGCTTCGCGTCGGGTTCCCCGGACGCGGTCGGCGCCTGGCTGCTGATGTGCTGTGCGGCGCTGGAAGATGGTGCGCGCGAAGCGTTGTCGATCGCCGAAGCCGCAACCAAGTAGGCCGTCCGGCCGACCTCAGACATGAAGCGGGCGACGATCCGAGAAGAGTTCGGCTCGCCGCCCGCTAGCACGGTAGGCCGGTCACCAAGCGTGCAACGTGGGCTGCGTGGGTTGGCCTCGGCGGTCTTGCGATGCGCTACGGTTGCGATCCCACCCAAGAGATCGTCAAGTCCGTCCGCTTTTCGCAATTACGCAGGCCCGCAACACTTATGCCATCTCGCGGCGTGCTCCGCGTGGGTGCCGGGAACCGTGCTGGGTCGCCTGGCTCGGGAGATAGTGCCTTCTCTTCCGGCGCTACCTTGGCCTCACTGGGCGTCCGTGCTTCCTTTGTACTACGTGACGATCGGCACATCAAGCCTTTGGCGGGCAACGGTTTGGACGCTAGAAGATCAAGCGCCGCAACACCGAGTACGTCAGAGCTCCGGCCGCCAGGGCACTGATCCCGAGTGCGGCCGTCGTCGCCATCGCCGCACCGGAGGGCGCGTTGATCCGGTCACGCAGCGGCACCGGCCGAGAGAAGGTCAGCACGGGCCAGTCGCGTGCCGCCGCCTCCTTGCGCAGGGCGCGGTCGGGGTTGACGACGTTCGGGTGCCCGACCGTCTCGAGCATGGGCAGGTCGGTGATCGAGTCGGAGTACGCGTAGCAGTGCTCGAGCGCATAGCCCTCGTGGGCCGCCAGTTCGCGTACGGCGGCTGTCTTGCCCTCGCCGAAACAGTAGAAGGCGACGTCTCCGGTGTACCTGCCGTCTTCGACCACCATCCGGGTGGCCATCGCATGAGTGGCTCCCAGTGCGCGGGCGATGGGAGCCACGATCTCCTCGCCCGACGCCGAGACGATCACCACGTCGCGGCCGCAGTGCCTGTGATCGGCGATCAGCTCGGCAGCCTCGGCGAAAACCAGGGGATCGACGATGTCGTGCAGCGTCTCGTTGACGATCGCCTTGACCTGCTCGACATCCCACCCGGCGCACATGCTGGTCACATAGGAGCGCATCCGGTCCATCTGATCGTGGTCCGCGCCGGCCATCAGGAACAGGAACTGCGCGTAGCTGGACTTGAGGACGGCCCGGCGATTGAGCAGCCCCTGATTGAAGAACGGTTTGCTAAAAGCCAGTGTGCTTGACTTGGCAATCACGGTCTTGTCGAGGTCGAAGAAGGCTGCCGCACGGCGTGTGGGCGCCGCGCCGGGACTGCTTTGCGGAGCGGTTAGCTGACCGGCGGCCGAGAGGGAGTCGGTCACCAAGCCAGGATAGGTCCGCCTTGCCCCGTAATCGGGGGGTACGGCCAAAATGGCAGATCAAGCCACGTGTCCAAGCCTGCATTTTCACAGCAAAATCACGGCTTTATGCGTGTTGAGTACTTGCGCGACTCCGCATCGGCGCGTGTATAGTAAGCGTTGCTCGGATTAACGCCGGGTGTGAATCAGCCCGACCCCCCGGGGCTGATTCGCGACGACCTCCGCCTCCTCCCCCCTGGCGGGGGTCGTCCCCTTTCTCCGCTAAGCTCCCGCGCTCATTTGGTTGAGTCTCGGGACGTTGCCAAAACGTCACGCCCGCGTAGATTTTCGCTTTTGGCCATGGTTCTGCAGGACCCATCGGCACCTCTGGCGTGGGTCAACGCTGGACGGGGCCGGATTCCGATTCGGCGGTGAACCAGCAGAGGCCTGCAACGGTCCATCCCCAGACTCGGCTTCATCCACAGCCGGGCAGTCTGCGCCTTTCGGTTGCGACTTGTTCGGCGCCATGGTGGCTAAGTGAGTGCCAACACCGTGCTGACTGTGGTCGACGACATCGAACTGCGCGAGGCCGTCGAGCGGGTAGCGGCAGCCGTCGGGCTACGGGCGCTGAGCGCGCCCGCAACGCTGACGAGGAAGACGTGGTCGGCGACAGCGGCAGTGGTTCTCGACGAGCCGGGTGCCCGCCGCTGCGTGGGCATGCCGCGCCGCGCCGGACTGATCCTGGTGTCCCGAGCCGAGCCGCAGGAGTCGACCTGGCAGGCGGCGATGGCCGTCGGCGCCGAGCACCTCTGCGCTCTGCCGGCGCAGGAGGACCTGTTGACCCGCAATCTCGCCGACGCCGCCGAAGCAGCTCGCGGAGATGTCGGCGAAGGCCGGGTGATCGCCGTCATCGGCGGCCGCGGTGGAGCCGGTGCGTCGGTCTTCGCCGCGGCTGTGGCGCAGACCGCCACCGCGTCCCTTCTTGTCGACCTCGACCCGTGGGCCGGCGGTCTCGACCTCCTGCTGGCCAGCGAGTCGGTGTCCGGCTTGCGTTGGCCCGATTTGAGCCTGCAGGGTGGCCGGCTGAGTTGGCCCGCGGTTCGCGACGCCCTGCCGAACCACCGGGGAGTGAGCGTGTTGTCGGGCACCCGGTCGTGCTACGAGATGGACGCCGGCCCGGTGGAGGCGATTCTCGACGCCGGCCGGCGCGGCGGGGTGATGGTGGTCTGTGATGTGCCGCGGCGAACGACGTCCGCCGCCACGGCCGCGTTGGACGTCGCAGATCTGGTGGTGGTGATCACCACCTGCGATGTGCGTGGTGTAGCGGCCGCTTCGGCCATGACCCCCGTGGTGCGCACGATCAACCCGAACCTCGGCCTCGTGGTGCGCGGACCGTCGCCGGGCGGGCTGCGGGCCCGCGAGGTCGCCGAGATCATCGGCCTGCCACTGCTGGCGACCATGCGTCCCGAGCCGATGCTGTCCGAGCGCCTGGAACGAAGGGGACTTCGGCTCGGTCGCCGATCGCCATTGGCCGCGGCGGCTCGCGACGTGCTGGGCGTACTGCATCGGGGAGCCGTGGCGGCATGAGCGCCTCGCTGATCGACCGCGTCCGCGAACGGCTCGCCGCCGAGTCCGGCTCGTTGCGCCCGACCGCGGTTGCCGCGGCAATCCGAGCCGAGTCCGGCGGTGTCCTCGGTGACACCGAGGTACTGACCAACCTGCGGGTCCTGCAGACCGAGCTGACCGGTGCCGGTGTGCTGGAACCATTGCTTCGCGCGCCCGGCACCACCGATGTCCTGGTCACCGCTCCCGACGCGGTGTGGGTGGACGACGGTGGCGGTTTGCGGCGCAGCGCCGTGCGATTCGCTGACGAAGCGTCCGTGCGCCGGCTGGCGCAGCGGCTCGCCGTGGCCGCTGGACGACGACTCGACGAAGCCCAGCCCTGGGTCGACGGACAACTGTCCGGGCTGGGCGCCGGTGACGTCTCGGTCCGCCTGCACGCGGTACTGCCGCCGGTCGCCGTTGCCGGCACGTGTGTGTCACTGCGGGTGCTGCGCCCTGCCACGCAGGACCTCGCGGCCTTGACCCGGGCCGGCGCGATCGAACCGGAAGCAGGGCAACTGCTGGCCGAGGTCATCGACGCTCGGTTGGCGTTCCTGGTCTCGGGCGGAACCGGGGCCGGTAAGACCACGCTACTGGCCGCCACCCTCGCCGCGGTCAGCAGTGACGAACGGATCGTGTGTGTCGAGGACGCACCTGAGCTGGCGCCGCGGCACCCCCACCTGGTGCGGCTGGTGGCCCGCAGCGCCAACGTCGAAGGAGTAGGCGAGATCACGCTGCGTCAGCTGGTCCGCCAGGCGCTTCGGATGCGGCCGGATCGCATTGTCGTCGGGGAGGTGCGCGGCGCCGAGGTGATCGATCTGCTCGCCGCGCTGAACACCGGTCACGACGGCGGGGCCGGAACGGTACATGCGAACAACCCGGCTGAGGTACCAGCCCGCCTCGAGGCGCTCGCCGCCCTCGGAGGACTCGACCGCGCCGCATTGCACAGCCAGCTGGCCGCCGCGGTTCAGGTGCTGCTGCACGTCAGCCGCGGTCGCGACGGGCGGCGCCGGCTCAGTGAGATCGCGGTGTTGCGACGCGACGACAACGCACACGTCCGTGCCGAGACGGTATGGCAAGTCGGCCGCGGATTCGACTGCGGGGCAGACCGATTGCGCACCTTGATCGATGGACGGCTGGCCCGATGAGCGGCACCGTGGGCGCCGCCGGACTGCTGGCGGCGGCACTGTTGACGGCGCCGCCGCCACGGTGGCGGCTGCGGCCGAGACTGTCGCGGACGGCAGGCCGCCTGCCCGCTCTGTTGGGTGTCGCGATCCTGACCGTGGTGCTCTTGCCGCCGGCGGCGGTGATGGCGATCGGCATCCTGGGCGGCACCCTCGGTGCGCGCCGTCAGCGCGGGCGGCGCCGCCAGCGGCGGCGGGTAGACGGTCAGCGGTTGGCTGCTGCGCTGGAGACTCTGGTGGGCGAACTACGCGTCGGTGCCCATCCCGTCACCGCGTTCGGTGTCGCGGCCTCGGAATGCGATGGGCCGGTCGGGGACTCGCTGCGAGCCGTGGCTGCCAGGGCCCGCCTCGGTGCCGACGTCGCCGGCGGGCTACGAGCGGTGGCCGAGTCGTCTTCGGTTCCGGCGCAATGGAATCGGCTGGCCGTCTGTTGGCAGCTGGCCACCGAACACGGGCTGGCGATGTCGGTGCTGATGCGGGCGGCGCAGCGCGACATCGTGGAACGGCAGCGATTCAGCGACCGCGTGGAGGCGGGCCTGGCCGGGGCCCGCGCCACCGCGGTCATCCTGGCCGGGCTGCCGGTGGTCGGAGTCCTTTTGGGTCAGTTGATCGGTGCCGAGCCGATCGGCTTCCTCGTCGGCGGGGGAGTCGGGGGCTGGCTGCTGGTCGTGGGTGTCGCACTGGTGTGCGTCGGCCTGGTCTGGGCGGACCGCCTCACCGATCGGATGCTGACATGAGTGCCGCCGCGATGATGCTGGCGGTCGCACTGCTGCTCGGCGCGGGTCCCGCCGTCGTGCGGGGACGCCTCGGGGTGTCGACACCGCGTCCCCGTCCGGGTCGCCGCCGGGAGCAGCTCGGTGACCCGCTAGCGACGGCGTCCGCACTCGACGTGCTGTCGGTGTGCCTGTCGGCCGGGATGTCGGTTCCGGCTGCGGCAACCGCGACGTCCGCATCGGCTCCGCCTGGCCTTCAGGCGGTGCTGCGACGGGCCGCCGATCTGCTGGCCCTGGGCGCCGACCCGGACGTCGCATGGGGGGTGCCGGCCGATGGTGCTGACGCCACGGGTGAGGCGCTGACCCGGCTGGCCCGCAGGTCGGCGTCGTCGGGCAGTGCGCTGGCGCAAGGTGTCGCCGACCTTGCCGAGCACTCCCGTCAGGAGGCCACCCACGCCGCGGCGGCGGCGGCGGAACGGGCCTCAGTGCTGATCGCCGGACCGCTCGGTCTGTGCTTCCTTCCGGCGTTCATCTGCCTGGGCATCGTTCCGGTGGTGGCCGGGCTCGCCAGTGACGTGTTCGGGTCAGGATTGTTATGAGAGAAGGGAAAACAAATGATGCACAACATATTTCGCAAGCTGAAGATACGGCTGTTGGTCACGGCGACAGACGAATCGGGTATGTCGACGGTGGAGTACGCGATCGGCACGATCGCGGCGGCGGCGTTCGGGGCGATCCTGTACAGCGTGGTCACCGGCGACTCGATCGTCGGTGCGCTGACCAACATCATCAACCGCGCGCTGAACACCAACGTGTAGCCGGCGATGCCGGATTCAGCACCGTCGAGGCCGCGCTGGCAATCGCCGCGCTGGTCGTCGTCGTCGTCATCTGCGCCAGCGGTGTCACCGCGGTCGCAGCACAGGTTCGCTGCGTCGATGCCGCGCGAGAGGCGGCCAGGCTCGCCGCGAGAGGCGACGAGGCGGCGGCCGGATCGGTGGCCCGCACCGTGGCACCGCCGAATGCGACGGTGGAGGTACGGCGCGACGGCGGTTTCGTCGTCGCCAGGGTCAGCAGCCGCTCGGCCCTGTTGCCCGGTGTCGTCATCTCTGCCGCCGCGGTCGCCGCGGCCGAACCCGGCCAGTGACGACACCGGTGCCGCCACGGTGCTAGCCGCCCTGATGATCGTTGTCGTGGTGACCATCGCCATGGCCGGCGTGCGGGTCGGAAGTGCGGTCGTCGCCCGCCACCGTGCCCAGGCGGCCGCCGACCTGGCCGCGCTGGCGGCGGCGGCGCGGTTACCCGACGGCCCGGCGGCGGCGTGCGAGGGGGCGCGCGGAATCACCGGCGCCATGGGCGCCGAACTGGCCGGCTGCGACGTGGCGGAACTCGACGTCGTGGTCGCTGTCGCCGTCGCCGTCGGCGGCTGGAGCGGAGGACAGGCGCGCGCCTCGGCCCGTGCCGGACCGGTCGTCAGGTAGGGCCGCGCCGCTCGGCCTCGGCCAGCTCGGTGTCGGTCGGCAGCCGCACGCTGATCAGCGCGGCGAACACACCGTTGTCCAATTCCACCCGGTTGACCGCGACGTGCATCGGCACCCAGCCGCCCTCGAGGCCGGGCAGCCTCAGCACCCTGCTGGTGGAACCGGTTTGGAACTCGGTGGTCATCGGTTCCAGCTCCCGCTGGTCGTCGGGATGGAACCGCATGTTCTGCCGCCAGTCGTAATGCGGACACGGTTCGTCCAGCCACCGCAGCAGGTGCCAGGTCTCCAGATCGACCAGCGCTCGGTGCACGCCCGGCTGGGACAGCCCACTGAGGATCCGCTGGGCCAGGTGGTCGGCGGGCGCCGCGGCTCCGTCGAGTTCACCTTCCAGGTTCATCGCGCGAGCAATCAGGTGCTCGGTGCCGTCGTCGGCGGTCTCCATGGCCGTGCGCGCGACGAAGCCCACCCGTCGGAGGTTCCCCTGCTTATCGGTGAAGTCCCAGGAGGTGCAGCAAGTCCGGTCGGGCGCAGGATCGATCGCCAGCGCGAGCACGCGGGCCTCGTCGCGGTTGAGATCGCGACTGGGCAGATCCTCGGCGAACGCGCGCCCGTGGGTGCGCTCCTCGGTGGGGTCCAACCCGGAGTTCGCCAGCGACTCGACCGTGTCGGTCGCGACGCCGGTCGTCAGGTCCCACTTCAGCGGGCCGGGGATCGGCCGTTCGGGCGGCTCGGCGTCGGCAGGACCGATCCACACGTGGACCCCGTGCACCTTGCCGTCAGACATCTGGACCGGCTCGGTCCGGATGACGCGGTCGCTTTTCGGGGTGATGCTGGCGAGCCTCTTGCCGGTGGCCACCGTCTCGGCGATGGCGGTCTGGACGGCCGCCAGGTTCGGCTTCCGTCGGAGGAAATCCGCGATGGGCACCAGATTCTTCATCTGACGCCCCTGCGCGACGACCACGGGTTCGGTGCCGAGTGTCTCCACCAGCAGCCAGTCGTGGTTCATGCGAGGCAGTGTAATGGCGCCACCTAGGGCTCGCTGGCACGAAATTCGCAGGTAACGGATCGACTGACACCGACCGCGCAGCATGTACTCGCTGTTTTCCCGTTTCCTTGCGCCGCCCCAGCTATTTCGGTATTTTTCGGTTACGTCCGACCCGTCGGAGGGGGCGGACGCTGGGTTCAGCGCCTTGCTGCCGCGAGTTCGGCCAGCACGATGTTGAGGACGTCCACGGCGCCGGCCTTGTCCAGCGGGTCGTTGCCGTTGCCACACTTGGGTGATTGCACGCATGAGGGGCAACCCTGAGGGCATTCGCAGGCTTCGATCGCAGCCGCCGTCGCGCCCAGCCACGTGCTGGCCAGCCGGTAACCCCGTTCAGCGAATCCGACACCACCCGGATGGCCGTCGTAGACGAACACGGTCGGAAGTCCACCCTCGCCGATCGCCGTGGACAGCCCGCCGATGTCACCGCGATCGCAACTGGCCACCAGCGGCAGCAGTCCGATCGCCGCGTGTTCGGCGGCGTGCAGTGCGCCCGATATGCGACGCAGTTCAAGCCCTTTGTCCACCAGCGCTTCCGGTGTGATGGTGTACATCACCGCGGTGGTGGGCAGACAGTGTTCGGGCATGTCGAGCTCGACGAAGTCGATCACTTCTCCCGACAGTCGTCGCCGAAGATAGCCGATCACCCGATGCGTCACCGATACTGGCACCAGCCCCAGGGTCGCCGCGTCGAACGACACCCGCTCACCCGGGCCGGTCACCGTGATGCCGGTGATCTCTCGGGCGTAGGTCGAGTAGCCGGGATCCTCGGCATGGACCAGTGCCACACCGTCTTCCAGATTCAGCGAGTCCACCACGTAGCTCTCGCCCTGGTGCAAATACACCGCGCCCGGGTGGACCGTCGCCGGCGCCTGCCCGGCGTCGGTGTTGCCCAGCAGACGCCCGGTCTCCGCCTCCAGGATCGCCACCTGGCCGCCGGCCGAACCGCGGATGTCCACCGCCGGATGCGGATCGAGCCCGGCGGCCGGGAAGTAACGCGCGCCACGCCGGCGCAACAGACCGTCGTCGACCAGCGCGTCGGCAACCGGCCCGGCCTCCCACCGTCGTACCTCCGTCTCGTCTAGTGGCAATTCTGTTGCTGCGCAGAGTAATTGGTGGCCAAGCACATACGGATTGGCCGAGTCGATCACGACGCGCTCCACCGGCTTGTCGAGCAGCGCTTCGGGATGGTGCACCAAATAGGTGTCCAACGGGTCGTCGCGCGCGATCAGTACCACCAGGGCACCTTGCCCGCGCCGGCCGGAGCGGCCGGCCTGTTGCCAGAATGACGCGACCGTGCCCGGGAACCCCGCCAGCAGCACCGCGTCCAGACCTGCGATGTCGATTCCGAGTTCGAGCGCGTTCGTCGTTGCAAGACCTCGCAATTCACCGTCGGACAGCGCCCGCTCGAGAGCCCGGCGCTCCTCGGCGAGGTAGCCCGCGCGATACGAGGCCACTGTGTCCCTCAGCTGCGGAGCGATCTCCTCGAGCCGAGAGCGCGCGCCGAGCGCGGTCAGTTCCGCTCCCCGTCGCGACCTGACGAACGTCAGAGTGCGGGCCCCTTCGGCCACCAGGTCGGCCATCATCCTGGCCGCCTCCGATCCCGCCGAACGCCGCACGGGTGCACCGTTCTCGCCCAGCAGGTCGGTACGGAGCTCCGGTTCCCACAGTGCCACGGTGCGCGCGCCGTGCGGCGAACCGTCCTCGGTCACCGAGGCGACCGTCTCTCCGATCAGTTCAGCGGCCGTCTCTCCGGGTGCGGCGGTGGTGGCGCTGGCGAAGATCACCGTCGGACCGAATACCACCCCGGGTCGCTCCGCTCCTGCCCGCCGGTGCCCCGACGCCGGGGCATAGCGCTCGCAGAGGCGCAGCAGCCGCCGCAGCACCATCGCCACATTGGAGCCGAATATTCCTCGGTAGTAATGACATTCGTCGACCACGACGTAGCGCAGACCGCGCAGAAACACCGCCCACCGAGCGTGGTTGCGCAGCATCGACAGGTGGATCATGTCGGGGTTGGAGAACAGCCAGCGCGACCGCTCGCGGGCGAATCTGCGTATCTCGGTAGGGGTGTCGCCGTCATAGGAGGTCGGCGCCACGTCGGCCAGGGTCGGCACCGCGGTGGTCAACGAGTGCGCGGCGCGCAACTGGTCGTGGCCCAGCGCTTTCGTCGGCGACAAATACAGTGCCCGCGCGCGCGGATTTCGCTCCAGGGCATCCATTATCGGAAGTTGGAACGCCAGCGACTTGCCCGACGCGGTGCCCGTGCTGATGACGACGTGGCGTCCCTGGTGCGCGAGTTCGGCGGCCTGTACCTGGTGTGACCATGGGGCGGCGATTCCGTGATCATGGAAGGCGCGGAGCACATCTGGCTGTACCCAGGCCGGCCAGTCGACCGCGTTGGCCGGTCGCGCGGGCAACTCGGCGACATGGCGCAGCGCGACGGGAGAGGACTCGGCGCCGGCGACGGCCGCAGCGAGCAGTGCGCTGCCGAAACTCACCATCGACGCCGCCCTTTCCCGTTCTGTGGCCGCTGAGAACGGCCTTGTATCGAATTGTTCATCAGTTGGTAGCACCGAGACTGTCGCAGAAGCGCTGAACGTGATTGGATAAGGGCGGTCGCAGCTTCTGTGTTCGTGTCTTCACAATCGCAGGATCGACGTTGCGATCGCGGTTCCTGCGAGGGTCTGTAGGTCGGGTCAGTTCCGACGACTCCACGAAGGATGGCGGTCGGAACGGGGCCCGGTCTGCCGAAAACCTCGGTGGTCCGCACCCGGTAGCAAGAGAAGGAAAGTACGAAAGATGCCACAGGGAACTGTGAAGTGGTTCAACGCGGAGAAGGGCTTCGGGTTCATCGCTCCCGAGGACGGTTCTGCCGACGTGTTCGTCCACTACACGGAAATTCAAGGGTCCGGATTCCGCACCCTCGAGGAGAACCAGAGGGTCGAGTTCGAGGTCGGTCAGAGCCCCAAGGGACCGCAGGCCACAGGCGTGCGCTCCATCTGATCTGCAACGACAACAGGAATCACCCCCGAGCGTCCTGGTAACGGGCCCCGCCGGGGGTGCTTCGTTTTCCGGGCATCCAGTGTTGTCGCATCGCGTCTCCTCGCCGGCCGGACGGCTTGGCGGCGTGGCAGTCGTCACTTACTGGCTTACTGTCGAATCGTGAGCCAGCTGTCCTTCTTCTCGGCCGAGTCGGTGCCGCCTGCGGTCGCCGATCTCACCGGGATACTCGCGGCGGCTGGTCAGGTGGTGATGGTCGGTGGCGGTGCGCGACTGTCGGTAGTCGTCGAGGAGCTCTGGCGGGCCCGGGCGCTGGCCGACATGATGACCGAGGCGGGACTGGAGGCGGAGATCGCCAGTACCGAGGAGAACACCCCCCTGGTACGCACCGCGGTGGAGGTCCGACTGGTCAGAATCGCCGCCGACTGGACCCGCGGGGCGGTCAAGACCGTGCCACCTCAGTGGCTGCCCGGTCCGCGCGAGCTGAGGGCATGGACGCTGGCCGCCGGTGTCCCCGAGGCCGACCGATATCTCCTGGGGCTGGACCCGCACGCCCCCGACACCCATTCGCCGCTGGCGTCGGCGTTGATGCGGGTGGGAATCGCGCCGACGCTGATCGGCACCAGGGGCTCTCGGCCGGCGTTGAGAATAAGCGGTCGCAAGCGGCTATCGCGCCTGGTAGAGAATGTGGGGGAGCCGCCGGATGACACCGAGGCAGTGTCAGCGTGGCCCAGGATCTGAGAGATTCCGTTCGGGGGGTCGGTTTGCGTCTGCCCGCTCGGGGTGCGAAATTGTCAGTTGCCTGCGGACCCGGGGGTGCCGGTGGGCGAGACAGAAGTGGAGCGTAAGCGCAGTTGGCTGACGAGGAAACCCGCGACAGCGGCGGCGGCAATGGCCGTGTCCGACGGCTCGTCATCGTCGAGTCGCCCACCAAGGCGCGCAAAATCGCCGGCTACCTGGGCTCCAACTACATCGTCGAGTCGTCCCGCGGACACATCCGCGACCTGCCCCGCAACGCCGCCGACGTGCCGGCGAAGTACAAGTCCGAGCCGTGGGCCCGCCTCGGCGTCAACGTCGAGCACAACTTCGAGCCGCTCTACATCGTCAGCCCCGACAAGAAGAGCATCGTCAGCGAGCTCAAAGACCTGCTGAAGAACGTCGACGAGCTCTATCTGGCGACCGACGGCGACCGTGAGGGCGAGGCCATCGCCTGGCACCTGCTGGAGACTCTCAAGCCGCGTGTGCCGGTCAAACGGATGGTGTTCCACGAGATCACCGAGCCAGCCATCCGCGCCGCTGCCGAGCATCCGCGCGACCTGGACAACGACCTGGTCGACGCGCAGGAGACGCGCCGCATCCTGGACCGCCTCTACGGCTACGAGGTCAGCCCCGTGCTGTGGAAGAAGGTAGCCCCGAAGCTGTCGGCCGGGCGGGTGCAGTCCGTGGCGACCCGCATCATCGTGCAGCGCGAGCGCGACCGCATGGCGTTCCGCACCGCCTCGTACTGGGACGTGCTGGCCGAGCTGGACGCCAGCGTGTCCGACAAGAACGCCTCGCCGTCGCGGTTCAACGCCCGGCTGGTCACCGTCGACGGCAAGCGGGTGGCCACCGGTCGCGACTTCGACTCCCTCGGTGCGGTCCGCAAGCCCGACGAGGTGCTGGTCCTCGACGAGGCAGCTGCGAGCTTGCTGGCCGCCGGGCTGCGCGGTGCCAGCCTGACCGTGGCGTCGGTGGAGGAGAAGCCCTACACCCGCCGGCCGTATCCGCCGTTCATGACCTCCACGTTGCAGCAGGAGGCGGGCCGCAAGCTGCGGTTCACCTCCGACCGCACCATGAGCGTGGCTCAGCGGCTCTACGAAAACGGCTACATCACGTACATGCGTACCGACTCGACCACGTTGTCGCAGTCGGCCATCGACGCCGCACGCAACCAGGCCCGCCAGCTCTACGGCGACGAGTACGTGCACCCTTCGCCGCGGCAGTACACCCGCAAGGTGAAGAACGCTCAGGAGGCCCACGAGGCCATCCGGCCCGCCGGTGACACGTTCGCCACCCCGGGGGCGCTGCACCCAGAACTGGGCACCGACGAGTTCCGGCTCTACGAGCTGATCTGGCAGCGCACGGTGGCCTCTCAGATGGCCGACGCCCGCGGCACCACGCTGAGCCTGCGGATCGCAGGCACCGAGCCCGACGGGCGCGAGGTCGTGTTCAGTGCGAGCGGGCGCACCATCACCTTCCCGGGATTCCTGAAGGCCTACGTCGAAACCGTCGACGAGCTCGCCGGCGGTGAGGCCGACGACGCCGAGAGCCGGCTGCCGCAGCTGCGCCAGGGTCAGCGGGTGGACGCCACCGAGCTGACCCCCGACGGCCACAACACCAACCCGCCGGCGCGCTACACCGAGGCGTCGTTGATCAAGGCGCTCGAGGACCTCGGAATCGGCCGTCCCTCAACGTATTCCTCGATCATCAAGACCATCCAGGACCGCGGGTACGTCCACAAGAAGGGCAGCGCGCTGGTGCCGTCGTGGGTGGCGTTCGCCGTCACCGGCCTACTCGAGCAGCACTTCAGCCGACTGGTGGACTACGACTTCACCGCGGCCATGGAGGACGAGCTCGACGAGATCGCCTCCGGACACGAGCGGCGCACCAACTGGCTGTCCAACTTCTACTTCGGCGGCGAGCACGGGGTGGCCGACTCCATTGCCCGCGCCGGTGGCCTCAAGAAGCTGGTGGGTGTCAACCTCGAGGGTATCGATGCCCGAGAAGTCAACTCCATCAAGCTCTTTGACGACGAGCACGGCCGCCCGATCGTGGTCCGGGTGGGCAAGAACGGCCCGTACCTGGAGCGGATGATCACCGGCGACGACGGTGAGCCGACCCCGCAGCGGGCCAACCTCAGTGACGAGATCACTCCCGACGAGCTCACCCTCGAACTGGCCGAAACCCTTTTCGCGATACCGCAAGAGGGCCGGGTTCTCGGCGTCGACCCGGAGAGCGGACACGAGATCGTCGCGCGTGACGGCCGGTACGGCCCGTATGTCACCGAGGTGCTGCCCCCGCCGCCGGAGGACGACGGCGGCGGGACCGCCGAGAAGGGCAAGAAGCCGACCGGGCCCAAGCCGCGCACCGGCTCGCTGTTCCGGTCGATGGACCTGCAGACCGTCACTCTCGAGGACGCGCTGAAGCTGCTGTCGTTGCCCCGCGTTGTCGGTGTGGACCCGCAGACCAACGAGGAGATCACCGCGCAGAACGGGCGTTACGGTCCGTACCTCAAGCGCGGCACGGATTCTCGCTCACTGGCCACCGAGGATCAGATCTTCGACATCACCCTCGAAGACGCGCTGAAGATCTACGCCGAGCCGAAGCGCCGTGGCAGGCAGGGTGCGGCGGCGCCGCCACTGCGCGAGTTGGGCACCGATCCGGCGTCGGGCAAGCCGATGGTGATCAAGGACGGCCGGTTCGGCCCGTACGTCACCGACGGCGAGACCAACGCCAGCCTGCGCAAGGGTGACGACGTGCCGACTATCACCGACGAGCGCGCCTCGGAGCTGCTGGCCGACCGCCGCGCCCGCGGCCCGGTCAAGGCGACCGCCAAGAAGACGACGCGCAAGGCGCCGGCGAAGAAAGCGGCCAAGCGCAGCTAGTCGGAGACGTCGCTGCCGACTTGACGCTGCTCGGCCGGAACCGCCAGATTCGTCGGCCGGGCCAGCTGTGTCGGGGCGGTTCGCCCGCGCAGTTCGACGACCTCGCCGACGTTCCAGCACAGCGCCTCGGCATCGAGGGCACCGCTGACCGCGATCGCCGAGGCGAGCACGTGGCCGGTCTCCAGCTTGGCAAGCTCGGTGAGCCGGGCCGCCTCGTTGACCGGATCCCCGATCACGGTGTACTCGAAGCGAGCCTGGGCGCCGATGTGCCCAGCAATGGTCCGCCCGGCCGAGACCCCGATACCGAAGTCGGTTTGGCCGAGCACCTCGACGAGTTCGTCGTGCAGTTCGCGCGATGCGGCCAGTGCCGCGCCGGAGGCGTCGTGGTGCTCGATGGGGGCGCCGAAGATGCATAGCGCCGCGTCACCCTGGAACTTGTTGACGAATCCGCCGTGCTTCTTGACGGTTTCGACCACCACCCGGAAGAAGTCATTGAGCAGGCTGACGACCTCGCCGGGCGGGCGAGTCGAGGCCAGTTGGGTCGAGCCGACGAGGTCGACGAACAGTACGGCGACGTCGCGCTCCTGGCCGCCGAGCTCGGTGCCGCGTTCCAGCGCGCGCCGGGCGACGTCCTCGCCGACGTAGCGGCCGAACAGGTCACGCAGCCGTTGCCGCTCGGACAGGTCGCGCACCATGTCGTTGAAGCCGGCCTGCAGCAGGCCGAGCTCGCTGGCGTCGTAGATCTGCATGTGGGCGTTGTAGTTGCCGCGCTGGACCTCCCCGAGCGCCCAGCGCAGCTGGCGCAGCGGGTCGGCGATCGACATGGCTGACAGCACGTTGCCGGCCAGGCCGATCACCAGGGCGGCGACGGCCATCATCAGGATCGGGGTGAACAGCTGGTCGGCCGAGGCCTGCAGCAGGGAGAATTTGCTGGCCACCACAGACAGCACGATTGCCAGCAGCGGAACGCCGGTGGACAGCAGCCAGGTCAGCACCAGGCGCCGCACCACGCCGGGCCGGCGGAACTTCTCCGGCACCCCGCCGCGCAGAGCGGCGACGGCGACTGGCCGCAGCACCCGCTCGGCTTGCAGGTAGCCGATGATCGACGTCGCTGCGGCGCCGAGCAGGGAGGCGACCGCCAGCACCGGGGCGGCGCGGCTGGCGACCGGCCAGCTGGCCGCGATGAACACGATCGCGCCCAGCACCCAGTTCGTCATGCTGATGACCGAGCGGTAGGTGGGCATCCGCAGGGCCCGCAGCCGAGCTGCCTCGGTGGCCTCCGGGTCGTCCTCGGCCAGCAGCGCGTCGCGGCGCTGCCAGCGGAAAACCGGGACTAGGAGCATGAGGCTGAAGAACGCGGCGACCCCGAACGAGATGAACAGATAGCTCAGGAAGATCGCCAGGTTCAGCTTCGGGAGATCCTGCAGCATGATGCGGTCGGCGGGCGGCAGTCCGAAGCGCAGGAAACCGAGCACCAGCAGGGCGCCGATGATGTCGGCCTGCAGCATGCCCAGGGAGAACACCGGCCACGGTGTACGCGCCACCCAGCGGACGAATGCGCTGATTCGCCCGGGAGTGACCGGCTCGGTGCTCACCAGTTCACCGTATCGGTCCACAGTGACCGATCTGCACCTTGGCGACGGACCGCGGAACGGCAGTGTCGCCCGATCACACTAGTGTCTGGAGGTGATGTCCGGGGTATTTTCGCGGCTGGTCGGCCAAGGCGCGGTGGAAGCCGAGTTGGTGGCCGCCGCCCGCGCCGCTCGGGGTGATTCCGCTCGCGATGCGCTCGCCACCGGCACCATGACACATGCGTGGCTGATCACCGGGCCCCCCGGCTCGGGTCGCTCGGTTGCGGCCCTGTGCTTCGCGGCGGCGCTGCAGTGCACGTCGGAGGGCACCCCCGGCTGCGGTGAGTGCCGGGCGTGTACGACGACGATGGCCGGCACCCATGCCGACGTGCGTCGCATCATCCCCGAGGGCCTGTCGATCGGGGTCGACGAGATGCGCGGCATCGTCCAGATCGCGTCCCGCAGGCCCGGCACCGGTCGCTGGCAGATCGTGGTGGTCGAGGACGCCGACCGGCTCACCGAGGGTGCGGCCAACGCGTTGCTGAAGGTGGTCGAGGAGCCGCCGCCGTCGACCGTGTTCCTGCTCTGCGCGCCCTCGGTGGATCCCGAGGACATTGCGATCACGCTGCGCTCGCGCTGCCGCCATGTCGCCCTCGTCACCCCGTCGACGGAGGCGATCGCCCAGGTGCTGGTCGCCGGCGACGGGCTGTCCGCCGAGGAGGCGCGGTGGGCGGCGTCTGTCAGCGGCGGGCACGTCGGGCGGGCCCGGCGGCTGGCCACCGACCCGGACGCCCGCGAGCGTCGTGCCCGGGCGCTGGGGCTGGCCCGTGACGCCGCCACGCCGGCCCGGGCGTTCGCCGCCGCCGAGGAGTTGGTCGCCACCGCGGAGGCCGAGGCCCGAGCGCTCACCGTCGGCCGCGACGAGGCCGAGACCGAGGAGCTGCGCACGGCTCTGGGGGCCGGCGGAACCGGCAAGGGCACCGCGGGCGCGCTGCGTGGAGCGGCGGGTGCGATCAAGGACCTGGAACGACGGCAGAAGTCCCGGCAGACCCGTGCCTCGCGCGATGCGCTGGACCGCGCACTCATCGACCTCGCCACGTACTTCCGCGACGCGCTGCTGGTGGCTGAGGGGGCCGATGCGGTGGTGCCCAACCATCCGGACATGGCCGAGAAGGTGGCGGCGCTGGCCGTGCACGCCTCCCCGGAGCGGTTACTGCGCTGCATCGAGGCGGTGCTCGAGTGCCGGGAGGCCCTGGCCACCAACGTCAAGCCGAAGTTCGCGGTCGATGCGCTGGTGGCGACCGTTGGTCAGGCATTGCGTTCGGACCTGTAGACTCATTGCTCGGCCTGAAGGCCGCGCCGCCTTAGCTCAGTCGGTAGAGCGATTCACTCGTAATGAATAGGTCGGGGGTTCGATTCCCCCAGGCGGCTCCATAAGTACAGCTCAGAGGGGGTGGGTTACCCCGCTGCATCGTCCGTAACGGCCCGTAGGGCGCGGATAGGCCGCGAATACTCGTCGAGAGTGGCGGTGTAATCCGGCACCACCACGGCCCGCTCGACGTAGTGCCGGCGCGTGATCTCGCTGCTGCCATGCCCAGCCTGACGCGCAGCGGCCTCCAGTCCCAACGCCCGCTCCACCGCGGTGACCACCGTTTTACGCACTGAGTGGGGGGACCACCCAGGCGAGGTCGTCGCCGCGGATTTCCCGCCAGTGCGAGCGCACGTTCGCCTCCGACTGGAACGTGCCGTTGCGGGTGGGGAACACCGCGCCGCGGGCCGAGGCGTGAGGTGTCGCCCTGCCACTCGACGATCCGACGCCGCATCTCCACTACATCTTCTGGGGTGAGGACGCGCAGCCGCACCTGCCGCAGCGCCGGCAGAATCGTCCGCTCGGTCACATCCGCGTAGCCGTCGAGGGTGTCCGTGGTTTTGCGCGGACTGGCGCCGTCGGCGATGGCCAACTCAGTGTCGGCCTGGCATGTCGCGAGCCAGTGCGTCAGCAGATCCTCAACGGCGGACTCTGGGGTCAGTTCATCGTCGGTACCGGCGGGGCCGCGGCGGCGGCCAGTTCCTCAAGGCCATCGACCGCGACGTGCCCAAAGATCTGTTCGTGATGCTCGCCGGGCGCTCGCGTCCGGCCAACTGGACGTGGGATCATCTGCCGATGAAGGTCCGCTACAACGGCTACGCCAGAGCGGGTTTCGCAGGCGGGGCATGCCTGACCAGGCGACCGGATCGATCCTCGACGCCGCGCTCGTCGAGTTCGATCAGCACGGCCTCCGCCGGGTCGGTGCAGGGTCAACTACTAACGCCGATTTTCGCGGAGCGGTGATTATCTGATCGTGGGTTCGCGCAGATCGTAGCTGATGGCGTCGCCAGGTTTGGATGGGTTGCGTAGCAAGGCGATTCGGTGCGCGGTGATGTGATCGCGGCGCGACATAGTGAAGGCATATCGCTGACTGATCAGTTAATACCCGGCTGGCACTGATCCCATCCGGTCGAAGGACCCGAATGTCAACCGACGGCAACTGGAACTACATTGCTGCTATTTCAAGGGTTCTGGCGCGATCAACCCCCGAGTCGGGCGACACGCGTTCGCAGGTCCTTGATCGCCGTGACCGAGCACGGTTGACTATCAGTATCGACCAGTCAGCGAATGCCCCGCAAGCAGCCCGGGTGGGTGGCGAGTTCTTCGCCGTCCCCGCCGTGGGCCCGCAGACCCGCTACGAGGCATTGCGGGCCTATCTGCTCGACGGTGAACCCGCCGCGGCCGTAGCCGAGCGGTTCGGCTACACCACCGCCGGGCTGCACTCGGCGGTGGCCGACTTCCGCGCCGGGGCGAAGAACTTCTTCCTCGATGCCCGTCCCGGCCCCAAGACCGCACCCGGCAAAGACGCCGCCCGGACCCGGATCATCGCCCTGCGCGCGCAGGGGTACTCCATCGATGAGATCGCCGCCGAGCTGGCCGCCGAGGGCATCGGGTTGAACCGCACCGGGATCAGCGAGGTCATCAACGAGGCCGGCCTACCCCGGATCTGGCGCCGGCCCGACGCCGCCCGCGGCGGCCCCCGGCGCCAAGACCTGCCCCGGGCCCGCGCACTGGCCGCCGACGACTACGCCCAGCTGCCCACCGACGCGCCCACCCGGATGGCCGGGCTGCTGCTCGTGCTGCCCGACCTGCTCGCCGTGGACCTGCCCGCACTGGTCACCGCCGCCGGCTACCCCGGCACCCGCGACATCCCCGCGATCAACTACCTGCTCGCTCTGCTGGCGGTCAAGCTCACCGGCACCCGCCGTGTCTCCCACGTGCACGATCTGGCCGCCGACCCCGGCGCCGCGCTGTTCACCGGGCTCACCGCCCTGCCCAAGACGACCGCGCTGACCACGTACTCCTACCGCCTGCAACACGCCAAGCAGAAGAAGTTCCTGACCGCGTTGGACAAGGCTTCCGTCGCCGCGGGCCTGGCCACCGGCGAGGTGCTGAACCTGGACTTCCATGCCGTCATGCACTGGGGTGAGGACGCCGCGCTGGAAAAACACTACGTGCCCTCACGCTCGCAACGCACCCGCAGCGTGTTGACCTTCTTCGCCGAAGACGCCGACTCCCACGCCCTGCTCTACGCCAACGCCGACCTCGTCAAAGCCACCCAGAACAACGAGGTCCTCGACTTCGCCGAGCACTGGAAAACCGTCACCGGCACCCACCCCGCCCTGCTCGTCATGGACTCCAAGGTCACCACCCAAACCCAGCTCGGCGAACTGACCCAGCGCGGCATCGGCTTCATCACCCTGCGCGCCCGCACCCCCAAACTCACCGCCCACCTGCACGCGCTACCCACCAGCGCCTGGACGAAGCTGACCGTGGCCCGCGCCGGCGGCCGAACCCGCCGCGTCCAGATGATCGAAGACCCCGCCGCGCGACTATCGACCTACCCCGGCACGCTGCGTCAACTCGCCGTCGCCGGCCTGGGCCACGACGAGCCCACCATCCTGATCACCAACCAGCACTCGATGCCCGCCAAACAGGTCATCGAGACCTACTCCCGCAGAATGAACATCGAGCAACGCCTCGCCGAAGCGATCCGCTCCTTCCACCTGGACTCCCTCACCGGAGCCGTCCCCCTCAACATCGACCTCGACGTCGTGCTCACCGTCCTTGCCCACACCCTTTGCGCCGCCCTGCGCCGCCGCATCCCCGGCTACGCAACCGCCACCCCCGACACCCTGCAACGCCGGTTCCTGTCCACCGGCGGGCACATCCTCAACCACGGCAACCAGATCGTGGTCCGCCTCGACCGGCGCACCTACTCACCCGTACTGCGCCAAGCCAACCTGCCCACCACCTCCGTCCCCTGGCTCGGCGGCCGCACCGTGCGCTACGAGTTCGCATGAGCAGGCATCAAAATGAGGGTCAATTCGCTGAGTGAAAATCGGCGCTAACTGGCGCCCACCACCTAATCGCCGGCCATAGCCAATACCCGCAGGACGTTGGCCCGCCGATCTTCGATGGCGCGGCCGATCTCCTGCAGCAGCACGGGCTTGCGCAGTACCAGCTCTTCCATGTGCGCGCGGTCGATTTGCAGCACGGTGACCTCGTCGAGGGCATACGCCCCGGCCAGTACGGGCTGCCGCGTCAGCGCGGTCTGGCCGAGGAACGCCCCTTCCTCCAGCGTGCCGACTGAGATCAGTGATCCGTCGTCAACCGTCGCTGTTATGCGCACCCGACCTGCAACGAGGAAGGCCATGGCCGTGGGCACTTCGCCCGAATGCTGAAGGATCTCGTCGGCGCCGAAGCGGGCGACCGTGGCATACGCGGCCAGCTCTTGTAGGTCGGTGTGGACAAGCCGCAGCTTGGGTGCGACGGCGCGCAGCGCCTTCTCGACACGGTCCCGGGTGGAGAACTCGTCCACGGCCCCGTCCAGGTGCAGGGCTTCGCGCCGGGCCGCGTACCACGTCCAGCGCAGGAACATGGACCGCGCGGCGGCGTCGTCGGCGGGGGACTGCAGCGCGACGGTGGTGCGGTACTCGCTGCCGCCGACTGCGACGCTCACTGGCGCCACGTCGGACTTGCGGTACGGCAGCATGTTGGCTAGCCGGTTGAGCATCGCGCACACAACGTCGGGCGGATCAACCAGTGAGAACGTCGTGGTGATCAAGATCTTGTGCGCCCCGGCAGGCTGGCTCAGGTTGGTGAAGGACGCGCCGGCCAGCACCGAGTTGGGCATGACCTGCATGCCACTGCCGGTGTCGATATGGGTGGCCCGCCAGTTGACCTCGACCACCCGGCCCCGCGCCGTCGGGGTGTCGAGCCAGTCGCCGATCTGGAACGGCTGCTCGAACAGCAACAGCAGGCCGGAGATGATCTGGCCGACGGAGTTCTGCAACGCCAGGCCCAGAACAACGGTGCTGATTCCCAGCGCAGTGAACAGACCTCCGACATTGGCGCCCCAGATATAGGAGAAGATCATCGCCAGGCCGAGCGCGATCAGCACGAAGCGGGCCACGTCGATGAAGATGGTCGGCAACCGTCTGCGCCAACTGCCCTCGGGCGCGCCTTGGAAGACCGTCGCGTTCAGCCCTGACAGCAGCATCACCAGCACGACGAAGCCGAACACGGTGGCCACCACGCGCACCGAGGTGGCCTCGGCCGACACCTCGGTGGCCTTGACCAGCAACAACAGCAATGCAGCCAGCGGAAGCAGATAGTTGCGCAGGAGGCTGACCGGCCTGGCCAGGATGCTCTGCCTGCGGACCAGCACGTGCTGCCACTCGGTAAGCAGAATCAGCCCGACCGGCAGGCCAACGGCGACCCCGATCGCCCAGTAGAACCACGAGGAGTCCAACAGGGCCGTCATGACTGACGCTCCGACAGTCGCCAGATCGGCTCCTCGGCCCCGTCGACGGTGATCACGCCGACCCGGGCGAAATGCCGCGAGTCACGCATGATCTCGTACACATCCGCCGTCACGTAGATGCCCGGCTTCGGGGAACCGCTCTGCACCTGGTAGGCCAGGTTGACCGCGGCACCCCACATGTCATAGACAATGGTCGACCGGCCGACCAGCCCACTGGTCACGGTGCCGGTGTCGATGCCCGCCCTGATGTCGAGGCGGCGGCCGGTCTCCCCGTTGAACCGGTCGATGATGCGCTGCATCCCCAGGGCGAAGTCCACCGTGCGCCGGACGTTGTCCAGCCGCGGCACATTCAGCCCGCAGCTGGCCAGGTAGCCGTTGCGCAGGGTCCTCACCCGCTCTACGCCCAGGCCCTCTGCCGTTGCGTCGAACTGTCGCAGCAGTTCGTTGAAGATCGCCAGCGATTCCTCCGACGGCAGCTCGTCGGACAGTTCGTCCAGGCCGACGATGTCGGCAAAGATCACCGTGACGTCCTGGTGATCCTGCGCGATGGTCTGCTCGCCCTCCCGGTAGCGCTGCACCACCTGCTCGGGCATCAAAGACAGCAGCAGCCGATCGTTCTCTTTGCGCTGCTCGGCGAGCAACTGCTCCTTGATGCCGAGATTGCGGCTCATCTCGTTGAAGGCCGCCGTCAGATCGCCGATCTCGTCCCGCGACTCGACCGGTACCGAAACGGCGTAGTCTCCGCGGCTGATGCGCTGGGCACCGGCCTCCAGCCTGCGGATCGGCCGCACGAACAGCTGGGCGAGCAGCATGGCCGCGATGCAGACCACGAACACAAGCGCGGTCGAAGTGAGCACCAGGGTGCGGGTGAACGACGACTCCGGCGCGAACGCCTCGGAGGTGTCGATCTTGGCGATGATCGACCAGTGCAGGTCGGTGTTGGGCAGCGTGACCGGGGCATAGGCCTGCAGCGTCTGGTGTCCGAGATAATCCGAGGTGATCAGCGTGCCGCTCTGCCCTCGCTGAGCGTAGTGCAGGGCGTCCGTGGCGACGGGTTGCACCAGCATGGTGCCGCCCAACCGGACCGCCTCGTCGACCACGTCGGGTGGGGTGCCCGCTTCGACGGCGTCGCGTTTATATTGCTCCGCGTTCTGCAGGAACAGCCGAGAATCGGACCGCATCAGATCGTCAGGCCCGGCCAAATAGGTTTCACCGGTCGTACCTAGGCCGGTCGACTGCCACTGCTTGTCGACGGTCATCAACCGGTTCAGTCCGGTGATTGGGAACTGCAGGGCCAGTGCGCCGTCGACGCGCCCGTGCACCCCCACCGGCGCCACCATCCAGGCCGTTGGGGCATCCCCGGCCGGCTGGTAGCGCTGGAAGTCGGTGACCGCCGCGAAGTCCACCGCGTTCGACGCCATGGTCTGTTCGTAGGCGCCACGCAGGTTGTTCTCCCGATACGGCCCGGTCAGGAGGTTAGTGCCCAGGTCGACGCCCTTGTCGGCGGAATACACCACGTTGCCGCGACCGTCGAGCAGCAGCGCGTCGATGAAGCCGAACCGGTCGACGATCTCGCGGAAGAAGTCGTTGTAGCGGGTGTTGGCCGCGGTCCATGCGCTGCCGTCCCGGGCATCGTCGAGGTCGATCGCGTTGTTGGCGGAGCCGACCGGCGCACTGTAGTAGGCCTGCAGGTATTTCTGGGCGTTGGAGTCCGGTAACAACGCGAGCGGATCGAGCCGTTTGCCGGTCTTCTGTTCGGTGTTCTTGGCGAACTGGTTGTAGCGGTCGGCGACCTGTTGCTGTTGCGCCGGGTTGATGCTCGCCGTGGCGAGCTGGTCGAAGCCGGCGGTGAACGCTCCCAGCGCATCGATGGTTGTCGACCCGCGGGTATACATGATCAGCGAATTCCTTAGGTCGTTGATCTTGTCCTGCATTTGCCGGCTCTGCGAATCCCGCACCTGGGTCAGCCGGTCGAACACAGATGCCCGCAGCGAAGTGCGGCCCGACTCGTAACCGATTAACCCCACCACGGCCGCCGACACGATGCTGGAGACCAGCAGCATGACGATCAGCTTGGATTTGATGCTGACCCGCGACAGGAGCCCGCGTCGCAACCGGCCGCGCGCACGTCGAGCAGCGGGTTCTGTCTCCGGCATGGCTGCAGGCGGGGCACCGGTATCGCCGGGCGGCGTTGCCGCGGTGTGTGTGGCCGACGTCGCGGGGTCCTCTGACGCGGTCACCGGCCCGAGGCTCGCCCCAAGCGACGACAGCGGCATTGGTTTCCTCTCGGTTCGGCGGTCTGATCGATTCGCGAAGCGACACTGCCCCCGAGCACCGCAGCAGACTAGCGGGTAAAACTGAATCCCGCATAATGAGGTTTCTCACCTGGGGCGTGTGAGGTTGGTGTGACCGGAGTTTCCGGCGTGTCGCGAGAGCAGGACGTGGGGTTCCTGCTCAAGGATCGGTTTCGACCAAGAAAGCCGTTCTGCCGCAAGAGAACCCCACGTGTTCACCTACTCTGCCAGCTGCGACGTCCCCCTACATCACCTCGCACTGGTCGAACGAGAAGGGCGACGTCGAGTGGCGGTGCCCGGGTCATTGACGGCCCTCGCGCAGCCGTTCGGCGACCTCGTCGCGCCGCTGTGGCCAGCGCGGCAGCAGCAACCGCACTTCGCCCGCCGCGGAGTCTCCCGGGGCGGATGCTCGAAGCCGGTGGTGGCCAGGTCAGCGGCCAGCTCGTTGATGCGAAGCTGAGGGTCGGGGTCGGACAGCAGGTCAGGCTCGGCCTCATCCCAGCTGCCCCAGGTCTCCAGCGGCAGGATGTGCGCACGGAACCACGCAGGTGAGACGGTGCGGGCCACCCGGCGCAAGTGGGGGGCTGATGCTTTCGGGCCAGAACCGTGCTGTGCGTTCTCGGCGCTAATCTTCGCGTTCGATGACGGCGTCGAGGCTCTCGGCGACCTCCTCGGCGAGGAGTCGCCCGGGACCATCGTAGAGCGACGAGGCTCCGGGGCCGAACAGCTTCCAGCTGCCGCGCTGCGAGGAGTACCGCGGCTCCCCGTAGAGCACGACCACCTCGGCCGGTTCGCGGTGGGCGAGTTCGGATTGCCGGGAATGCCAGATGAAGCCGTGCAGCCGCTTGCTGCGGCCGAGTGCGGACACCGCCAGCCTGCGGGTGCAGGGGTAGTGCTCGGCGGCGGAGGAGACGACGGCCTCCCTGGGCAAGTCGAGCCGCCGTAGCTGCGCGTCTCGCAGATCGGCCAGCGCGGCGATCGCGGGAACCCGAACGTGGGCAAGCAGTTTGCCGCGCAGGTCGCGCTCGTAGACGATGCGGTCGCTGCTCTGGTGCACGTCGTGGAACACCGTCTCCAGCAGCGCCGCGGTCGGTGTCGCGGCCAGGTAGAGGCTGGGCAGGCGCTGCGTGGTCTTCGGATCGTTGATCGGGGAGAACCGGGCGTCACCGTAGCCGGGGTTGTGCTCGTCGTAGCCCCAGGTCGCGTCGTAGACGCGATACCATGTCGTTCCCTTCGCCAGCGACACTGTCCGCAGCGGGGGCAGGTCCGGTGCTACCGTGCAGCCGTCGGGGTCGGGGCAGGTGAGGTCCTGCGGCGGCGGCGTCTTGGCCAACGCGGGCGGGCTCAGGCCGCGTTGGCCGCGGCGAACCGCTGAGCCGCGCGCAGCACCCGCTGGGGGTTGGAGCGCACGAGCTGCTCGGGAATCTCCCCGGAGAGCAGGCTTGTCGGTGCGGTCAGCCACGTCCACAGCGCCCAGCTCTGCACGCCGGCGTCGATCAGCGTCTGCAGGACGGGCTGCAGCTCGGGCCGCGGCTCGGCGTTGGCGTCGAGCTGGAAGGCGGGAATGATCGTGCGTCCGTCGTGCTTGACGGTGAACAGCTCCCGGGCGTCCTTGCGCCGCGACAGCCACGTGCGGGTGCTCGACTCGCGGGCGTCGCCGCGCACCTGCTGCAGCGATTCGTGGGTGTAGGCCGGTGTGGCAAGCAGCGCGTCTCGGTGGGCGGCCAGCCGCTGGGCCTGCGCCAGGCTCGCCGGCGGGATCAGCGACACGTTCTTAGCCATCAGGGTCTGCACCAGGTTGTCGCGGACTTCCGCGACGCGGGCGGCCCTCACTACCTGAACCTCGGCGTGCAAGCGGAGCGCCTCGAGGACCTCACGCCGGCTGACGCCGCGCACTTCCAGATGATCCCCGCGCTCCTGCACCTCATAGGTGGGGGAATCGGCAACGCTCATGTAGCAAGTGTAGCAATGATGCGCTGAAGCCACGACTGCTACAGGCATGGAATCTGCACCGGCAACGCCTTGCTGGCACGGAGCGACGGCTGCCAAGGGGCGCACCGGTGCTGGCAGCGGCCGCGGCGTCGGCGATGATGGGCAGATGCCCACCCTGGTCTATCCCTACCTCACCGACTGCGGCGGTGTACCGGCGCGGGAGTCGCCGCCGCGAAGCACCACTCCGCGGCGCCTCGGCTACTGACCGGCGGCGGCCCGGCGTCCGGGAAGGGCGCGGAAACTCCTCGGCGTGGCGCGGTTACGCCGCGGAAACGGAGCGCGATTCTGTAAACGAGGCGGGACTTGGGCGGGCAATCCAGGCCTTCACCTGCGCTTTTATGCAACCGGGCGTTTCTGAGAAACCGCAGGTCGGCTGTTACCCAGGATGAATAGGTCGGGGGTTCGATTCCCCCAGGCGGCTCCACTTTTTCCGGGGCCACATGGGTGCGCTCAGCGCGGAGCCAGAAAGCCGACCGGGCCCGACGCCAGGCACAGCGAGAGCGCGGTGGTGGCTGCGCGCACGGTGATCGCATCGCCGGCACCGGACAGCCGGACGTACACCCGGTTCAGCCCGGGGTGCACCGCTACCTTGGTCTCGGGCCCCTCCGACAGCGACATCAACATCGAGCCGTCACTGTTGGCCAGGTAGTTGATCTCGGCGGTCCACTCCGCCGGCAGCATCGGCCCGTCCAAGGGCATCTGCACCGCGACATCGGGCTGCACAAAGTACCCGCAGCCCGGCTTGGGGCCCGGCACGATCGTGCGCACCCAGGCCACGTTGGCGTCCACCAAGTGGCCGGAGGTGTCGAGCATCCGCAATTGCGTTGTGTACTTGGCGAATTCGGGCCGGTCGCGAATCAGTGCGAACATGTGATTGGCCAGGTTCTCCGGGTAAGCCACCCGCTGCAGCACCAGTGGGTCCACCTCTTGGTCCAGTAGAGGCGCCGACGACGCCGCCCGCGCCTGCGCCAGCGCGCGGACCGCGTTCTGCAGATAGGGCTGCGCCGGGTTGTCCTTCCAGCTGGTGAGGAACGTCGAAGTCGAGTACAGACTGCTGGCCACAAACGCCACTGCCGCGACGAGGGTGACCGCGGTGCGCGAGCCCGACGGGTCCAATCGGCCCGACCCGGCACGGTTGGGAGCGCAGAACCCGACAGCGGCCAGCAGAGTCAGTACGACGACGAGATCGGGGAAGTAGCGCAGGGTCTGGGCCAACTCCAGGGCGGTGAACTTCGAGGACCGCATGAGGTAGATCGGGATCTGGCAGGCCACCGCATAACCCAGCGCCGCCAGCCAGACCGGCCCGATGCGCTGCTTGCGTGCCAGTGACACCGCCACCACCGCGGCCAGTACCACCCAGCCCAGCACCATCACCGATAGCGGTGGGACGCCCCACGGGGACGCCGGCGCCCAACGCTCCCACCGCCACGGACCGCCCACCAATCCCGGCACGATCCCGTGAGTGAGCGAGCGCCGCAACAGATCCCACGTCATTGCCAGATCCGAGCTCCACCGCTGCTGGTCGACGACCACGAGGTAGACGGCCACCCATGCACCGGTCAACGCCAGCGCTGGAACCCACAGCCGTATACCGGCCCGCCACACCGCGCGCACCGGTTCGCCGCGCACATGCCACAGCAGCGCGGCAACCGTGAATGCGACGAACGGGGTGACGGCCGCCTTCTCGAAGAACAGCAGACCACCGAGGTATACCAATACCCCGCTGACCGCATACCGCCGATTTCCGGTGCGCAGCAACAGGATCGCATCGCCACACACCCAGGCCATCGCGGCCAGCATGGGCAGGGAGTTCAGTGCGGCCGCCCACCACGCGAAGCCAGGCACGCCCAGCGGGCTGAACAACGCGAACGTCAGGGGAATCAGCAACACCGGGCGCCAGCCCAGGATCACGTACAGGGTTCGCAGGACCGACAGCGAGACCAGCAGCTGCAGCACCACCAGGCTGACCGCCGGCCACGCCCACACCAGCGGGGCGAGCCGGGTGATCACCCCGGCGACCAGGAACGCCGCGGGCATCACGTGACCGTCATGGTCGTCGAACAGGTAGGTGGGGGACCACAGCCCCTGCGTGCCGGCGCGCCCGACGAGGATCAGGTCGTCCCAGTAGAAGTAGCCGCCGAACGCCAGCACCGCGCGCACCACCAGCTGCAGCACCATCAAGGCGACGGCCGCCGCCGCGACCGGTGGCACGCGCGCCACCCGAGCCGGAACTGCCATCGCCTCGACTGTACGGCCCCTCGGTAGGGTGACACGAATGCAGGTATTGGTCACCGGCGCCGCCGGGTTCATCGGATCGACGCTGGTCGACCGCCTGCTCGCCGACGGGCACACCGTCGTCGGCCTCGACGATCTGAGCAGCGGCGCGGCGGCCAACCTCGACGGCGCCCGCACCCAGGACGGGTTCGAGTTCGTCGAGGCCGACATCGTCAGCGCGGATCTGGCCGGGCTGCTCGATCGGCACCGGCCCGAGGTCGTCTACCACCTCGCCGCACAGATCGACGTCCGCCGCTCGGTCCTCGACCCGCAGTTCGATGCCACGGTCAACGTCGTCGGCACCGTGCGACTGGCCGAGGCGGCCCGGCGCGCAGGGGTGCGCAAGGTGGTGTTCACCTCCTCCGGTGGGGCGATCTACGGCGTCCCGAAGAACTACCCGACCAACGAGAGCGCCCCTCCTGACCCTGAGTCGCCTTATGCTGCAAGCAAACTCGCCGGTGAAACCTATCTGAACACCTTCCGTCACCTCTACGGTCTGGACTGCTCGCATATCGCCCCGTCCAACGTCTACGGTCCGCGGCAGAACCCGCACGGCGAGGCCGGGGTGGTCGCCATCTTCTCCACCGCGCTGCTGGCGGGCCGGCCCACCCGGGTGTTCGGTGACGGGTCCAACACCCGTGACTACGTGTTCGTCGACGACGTCGTGGACGCTTTCGTGCGGGCCTCCGGCCCAGCCGGTGGCGGCCAGCGGTTCAACATCGGCACCGGCGTGGAAACCTCCGACCGTGCGCTGCACAGCGCGGTCGCCAAGGCCGCGGGCGCGCCCGACGAGCCCGAGTTCGCCCCGCCCCGGCTCGGCGACGTGAACCGCTCGTGCCTGGATGTCCGCAAGGCCGAGATGGTGCTGGGCTGGCATCCGCAGGTGCGCCTCGATGAGGGCGTGCGGCGCACCGTCGAGTACTTCCGCGAAATCGCCTAGGGCTGTTCGGGCACGCGCGCGCCTTCTAGCGCTACTGCACGGGCCAGCCGGGCATACCGCAACTCGAGTTCCTTGAACCGCATGTAGGTGCTCATCGTCGTGAACACGAACGCGATGATCAGGGCGTAGGTCAGCAGGTCCACCCCGCGCCGCACACCGAGCCAGTTGGCCAGCACGGTGGTGTCGTCCGGCCGCAGGATCGCATAGATCGCGGCGATGACGAACAGCACGTAGCCCACCTTCACCCACGCCTTGGCCTTGGCGTTGGTGCGGGCCCGCAGCAGGTACACCAGCAGTGCGATCACGGCGGCGATCAGCAGCACCTGGATCCAGTTCATCGGCGCATCCTTCCTCGCAGGAACCCGTCGAAGATGATGTTGACCCCGTTGAGCAGCGGTTGGCCCTTCGACATCGAGTAGTCGGTGTAGAGGATCTCGACCGGCTCCTCGGCCACCCGCCAGTTGTTCTCGACGATGATCTTGATGAATTCGCTGGCGTGGCTCATGCCGTTCATCGTCAGGTTGAGGTTGTCGGCAACGCATCTGTTGAAGACCCGCAGCCCGTTGTGGGCGTCGGTGAGCCCGAGCCGGTGGCTACTCGGGCTGAGTGCGGCGGCGGTGCGCAGGATCAGCCGCTTCAGTGGCGGGGTGTGGCTGACCGTCGTCTCGGCGAAGCGGGTGCCGACGACGATGTCGACGTCGCCGTTGGACAGCCGGTCGATCATGGCGACGACGTCTTTGACGCGGTGCTGGCCGTCGGCGTCGAAGGTGACGAACACCGACGCGCCGGGTTGGCGCCGGGCGTACTCCACACCGGTCTGGATGGCCGCGCCCTGGCCCAGGTTCACCGGATGGGGCACAACGTGGGCACCGGCGCGCAGTGCGACGTCGGCGGTGTCATCGCGGCTGCCGTCGTCTACGCACACCACGTGGTCGAAGACTTGGCGCAGGTCCGCGATGACGCCGCCGATGACCTGGGATTCGTTGAACGCCGGGATGATGATCCAGACGTCGGGGTAGGGCGTGTCGATGCCCACAAGGTACACGCTGACCGGGGGACGCTCAGCGTCCGGCGCGGGCCAGCGCGGCCAGGTGTACGGCGATGCCGACCACTGGCCCGCACAGCAGCGCGATGACGGTGCGTTGCTCCAGATCCAGCGGCAGGCTCAGCAGCGCCGCCGACGCCGCGGTGGCCCCCACCCAGCCGATCGAATACGCCCGGTGCTGCGCGGCGGCCACGGTCGCCGCGCCGGTCAGGGTCAGCAACGCGATCGCGACCGCGCCGGCGGTCAGCCACGCCAGCAGCGAACCGGCTGGCGTGTACGCCGCGCCGAAGGCGACCCGGATCAGCCAGGGGCCCACCAGCCACGCGGCCAGCACGCCGACCGCACCGAGCATCAGCACCACCAGGGCAGGAGCGATCAGCGCCTTGAGCCGGTGGCCGCGGTGGTCGACGAAGTGGGCGATCAGGTTGCCCTGCATCGCGGTCAGCGGCACCAGCAGTGGGGCGCGGGTCAACGTCACCGCCAGGATCACCACGCCGCCGGCGGCGCCGAGTTCACCCGAGGTCGCCTTCAACAACACCGGGAAGCCCATCACCAGGATCGCGCTGGCCCCTGCGGCGGCGATCGAGTGGGCTGCCCCGGCCAGGAAGGTCCCGGTGCCGCGGGGGGTACGCACCCGGGCGGCCATCCGGGCGGCCGGCGACACCAGCAACAGCAGCACCCAGCCCACCGCGCCGCCGACCGTCGCCCACAGGAAGCCGAGCAGACCCCAGCCCAGGAGGAACGTCGCGGCGGCCACCACGACGCGAATCACCGCGTCGGTCACCATCAATCCGCCGTACTGACCCCAATTACCCAGTCCCGCGTGCAAACCCAGCAGTGTGGCATGGACGCAAAAGCCGGCCAGGCCGGCGCTGAGCAGTATCACCGACAGGGCTCTGGACTCGCTGAAGACGTGCGGCGCCCACAGCGGTGCGGTGACTGCCATGACGGTGGCCGCCACCACGCCCAGCCCGGCCCCGACCCGCATCGGATGGGTCTGCGGGCCCTCGGTGACCTCGACGTGACCGGTTGACCGCACTTCGCGGGTGGCTTCCTGCAGCAGTCCGTAGGCCGCGCCGCCGACCAGCCCGAAAGCGCCCCAGAACACCCCGAACACCGAGAAGCCGGCCGGGTCGAGATCGCGGGCGGCTAGGTAGAGCACGGCATATCCGCACAGTGCCGAGATGGCGGTGGCCACGCCGACGCGGGCCACGCTGCCGCGGGTGATCGCCGCGCCGCGCACCTGGCCGGCGCCCGCGACTCTCAGTGCGTCGAACGACGCACCCGCGTCGGTCACAGCGGCGGGACCTCCGTCGAGAACAGCCAGGCGTTCCACAATGGACGCAGCGACTCCTCGGCGTAGTTGGCCGCCAGACCGGTGAAGTCGTCGGTGACGACGGTGCTGTGCCGGTGACGGGTGGTCCAGTCCCGCAGCAGGGCGAAGAATTTGTCGTCACCGATGGCGGTGCGCAGCACGTGCAGGGTGAGCGCGCCCCGCTTGTAGACGCGGTCGTCGAACATGTCCTGCGGCCCGGGGTCGGCCAGCAGCAGGTTCTGCGGCGAGTTGGCCAGCTTCTGGTGGTAGTGCCGCGCCCACTCATCGGCGCTCCGGCCGCCGGAGTTCTCCGACCACAACCACTCCGCGTAGCAGGCGAATCCCTCGTGCAGCCAGATGTCGCGCCAGCGCCGCGCGGTCACGCTGTTGCCGAACCACTGGTGGGCCAGCTCGTGGGCGATCAACCGTTCCGAGCCGCGGTTGCCGTCGCAGTGGTTGGCGCCGAAGATCGAAATCCCTTGGGCCTCAAGCGGTATTTCGAGGTCGTCGTCGGTCACCACGACGGTGTAGCCGTTGCTCAGGGGATAGGGCCCGAACAGCGTGATGAACAGCTTCATCATCTGCGGTTGACGGCCGAAGTCGTGATCGAAGTTGGCCCGCAGGCGATCCGGCAGTGCGGCCTGCATCGGTACTGGCGCCTTGGGCAACTTGAGAGTTCCGTACATGCCGATCTGCAGCGTCGCCAGATAGGTCGACGTCGGTTCGGGCTGCTCGTAGGTCCACACGGTCTGCGCGGCGCGGACCCGGCGCGACACCAGCTCGCCGTTGGCGATCGCCCGGTACGGACTGTCGGTGCTGATCTGGATGCGGTAACTGGCCTTCGCGCTGGGATGGTCGTCGCAGGGAAACCACGAAGCCGCCCCGTTTGGCTGGCCCGCGACCAGAACCCCGTTAGACAGCTCTTCGAAACCGACTTCGCCCCACGGGGTTCGGAGGGGCCGCGGTGATCCGCTGTAGCGCACCTCGATCGACATCGCCGCCCCGGCCGGCAACGCCGAGTTGAGGGTGATGTGCAGCTTGCGGTGGGCGGCGCGGAAGTTCGCCGGCCGACGGCCGTCGACGGTCACCTTGGATACCGACAGCGCATCGGACAGGTCGAGGGTGAACGTCTTGAGCGAGGTCAAGGTGACAGCGGTGATGGTGGCGCTTCCGGCCAGCCGGTTGATCGCCACCTTGTACTCCAGGGTGAGTTCATAGCGCGACACCCGGTATCCGAAGTTGCCGTTGTTCGGCAGGTACGGGTCGATGACGGGGGCCGCGCCGCTCTTCTTGACGGCCTTCTTGACGGGTCGTTTCACGCCGCGGTATCCCTGGACTGCCCGGCACGGTCGCCGTCACGGGATTTCTTGCGGGAAACCACCCACGGTGCAATGGGATTGCCCTGCCAGCGAGTCGAGGCGGGCACCTCGTCACCACGCATCACCAGCGAGGCCGGCCCGACGGTGGCACCGGCGCCGATCTTGGCAGCCGGCAACGCCACGCAGTGCGGGCCCAGCGTTGCGCCGTCCTCCAGCACGACGGTGTCCATCCGCATGATCCGGTCGTGGAACAGGTGGGTCTGCACCACGCAACCGCGGTTGACGGTGCTGCCGCACTGCAGCGTCACCAGGTCCGCTTCGGGCAGCCAGTACGTCTCACACCACACCCCGCGCCCGATGCGGGCACCGAGTGCCCGCAGCCACAGGTTCATCACCGGAGTGCCGGAGGCGGCCCGGGCGAACCACGGCGCGGCCACGCTCTCGACGAACGTATCCGACACCTCGTTGCGCCAGACGAACGACGACCACAGCGGGTACTCGACGGCCTGGATGCGGCCGACCACGATCCATTTCGCGGCAACGGCCGTTCCGCCGGCCACCGCGCCGGCGGCCAGCAGCAGCACGCCGCAGGCCAGCGCGGCCCAGCCGTAGCCGAAGTGCAGAATCAGCGCCTGGAGGGCGGCCAGCACCGCGACGCCGATGGCGAACGTCACCATCACCGGGATCAGCCGGCAGGTCTCGACGGTCGCGCGCATGACCTTCAGCCGCGCAGACGGCTGATACGTCAGTGAGGCGTCGACCTCGTCGGCGTGGCGGCGCAACCGGATCGGCGGGCTGCCCAGCCACGACGAACCGGCCTTGGCCTTGTGCGGTGCGGCCGACAAGACGGCCACCAACCCGTCGTCGGGAACCCGGCGGCCGGGCTGGGTGATCCCGGAGTTGCCCAGGAATGCCCGCTTGCCGACGGTGGCCTTCGCAGCGTGCATCCAGCCGCCGCCCAGTTCGTAGGAGGCGACCATGGTGTCGTCGGCCAGGAACGCACCGTCCTCGATGACGGTGAATTTCGGGGTCAGCAGTGCGGTCGAAATCTCGGTGTTGCGACCGACTTTCGCGCCCAGCAGCCGCAACCACCACGGGGTGAGCAGGCTGGCGTAGATGGGGAACAGGTAGTTGCGCGCGGCGTCCATCAGCCGCTCGGTGGCCCACAGCTGCCACCCGATGCGGCTGCGCACCGGGTGATAGCCCTCCCGCAGGCCGATCGACAGCACCCTCACGGTGACCACGGTCAGCAACGCATAGAACGCCATCGCCGCCAGAGTCGCGACCGGGATCCATGGCGCCGCAACGGCAACCGCGGAACCGAAGGTCGCGCAGTGACGGGCCGGCCACAGCAGGACCGCCAGCCCGACCGCCAGCGACACCAGCGGCACCGCGCCGAGCAGCACCGAGGTCAGGCCGTAGACCACGAGCCACTGCGCGGCGCGCGGGGGCCGGTGCTCCGGCCACGGGTGGCGCGCCTTGCCGGACTTCACCGCGGGCGAGCCCTTCCAGTACTGGCCGTTCTTGACCTTGCCCACCACTCCCGAGCCGGGTGCCACGTCGGCGTCCTTGCCCACCACCGCACCGGGGAACAGCGTGGTGCGCGCCCCGATAGTCGAGTCGTTGCCAACGGTGATCGGCCCGACGTGGAACAGGTCGCCGTCGATCCAGTGCCCGGTCAAGTCGACCTCCGGTTCGATGGAACAGCGGTGGCCCAGCCGCAGCATGCCGGTCACCGGGGGCGCCGAATGGAGATCCACGCCGTTGCCGACCTCGTTACCCAGTGCCCGCGCGTAGTACACCAGCCACGGCGCGCCGGACAGGTTCTCCGCGCCGCTGGCGTCGGCGAGCCGCTCGGCCAGCCACACCCGCAGGTGCTCGGGGCCGCCGCGGCGGTACGTGCCCGGCTCCAGCCCGGACAGCAGCGTTCGCGCGCCCAGAGCCGCGATGCCCATCCGCCCCAGCGGGGTGATGAACAACACGAACGCGACCGCGATCAGCCACCAGTTGAGCGGCACCAGCCATGGCAGTGGATGCACGGCGGCGGCGACGTTGTTGATCAACGCCAGCCAGGTGAGCCACTGCAGACCGGTCAGCGTCGCCAGCGGCACCGACAGCAGCATCTGGGCGACCTGGGTGCTGACCGGCGTGGGCCGCACGTCGCGTGGGGTGACGGCTACCGCCGGCGAGAGCTCGTCGAGGAACTCCGCCAGCGATCCCAGCCGCGGATGGTCGTAGAGCTGGGCGACGGTCAGCTGCGGATAGTGTGCGCGCAGCGCGGCCACCAACTGGGCTGCCGACAGCGAACCTCCGCCAAGTGCGAAGAAGTCGGCCTCCGGCCCGTCGACCACCGCACCGAGGACGTCGCGCCACAGCCCGGCCAGCCACCCCGTCGTGCCGTCGAGGTCGGGTTCGTTCTCCCGATAGCCCGGCGGCGGCCAGGGCAGCGCATTGCGGTCCACCTTGCCCGAGGTGCGGGTGGGCAGTTCGTCGACCAGAACCAGCCGCGGCACCAGCGCTGCCGGCAGGATCTCGGCGAGCTGCGCCCGCGCCGCGGCCAGGTCGAAGTCCGGGTCGGTGCTCGCGATGTAGCCGACCAGCATCGGGGTGCCGCTCGCGGTGCGACGGACCGCCGCCGCGCCGCCGCTGACCCCCGGCAGGTGCACCAGTGCGGAGTCGACCTCGCCCAGTTCGATGCGCCGCCCGCCGACCTTCACCTGATCGTCGGCGCGGCCCTGGAAGTACAGCCCGTCGGATTCCAGGCGGACCAGGTCACCGCTGCGATACGCGCGCGCCCAGCCCAGCGACTCCATCGGCGCGTACTTCTCGGCGTCCTTTTCCGGGTCGAGGTAGCGGGCCAGCCCGACGCCGCCGATCACCAGCTCACCGACGCCGCCGAGGGGAACAGGTGCGCCGGCCGCGTCGACCACCGCCAGATCCCAGCCCGGCAGCGGCCGTCCGATGCTCACCGGGCTCGGTCCTAACCCCGGATCGCTCCGCTCCTGCCTGCCGGTGCCGTCGAGGCGGGCGGCGCTGGCCACCACCGTGGCCTCCGTCGGCCCGTAGGTGTTCCACACTTCCCGGCCCTCGACCGCCAGGCGCTCGGCCAGCTCGGGCGGGCAGGCTTCGCCGCCGAAGATCAGCAGTCGCACCGACTCCAGCGCCTCGGCCGGCCACAGTGAGGCCAGCGTGGGCACCGTCGAGACCACGGTGATGTCGCGGGCCACCAGCCACGGTCCGAGGTCCATGCCGCTGCGCACCAGGGCACGCGGTGCGGGTACCAGGCACGCACCGTGCCGCCAGGCCAGCCACATCTCCTCACACGAGGCGTCGAACGCGACCGACAGCCCGGCCAGTACCCGGTCGCCGGGACCAATCGGGTTGTCCTGCAGGAATATCTGCGCCTCGGCGTCGACGAACGCCGCCGCGTTGCGGTGCGTCACCGCAACGCCCTTGGGGGTCCCGGTCGATCCCGAGGTGAAGATGATCCAGGCGTCGTCGCGGCCCAGCGGCGCCGTCGCCCGCCAGCCGCGGGAGGATCCGTCGCCCCGGGACAGGCCGGCTTCTGTGATGACGCCGACCACGCCGGCCTCGCCGAACACCAGATGGGCCCGCTCGTCGGGGTCGTCGGCGTCCACCGGAACGTAGGCGGCCCCAGCGGCCAGCGTCGAGAGGATGGCCACGTACAGGGCATAGTTGCCCGACGGCATCCGGATGCCGATCCGGTCGCCGCGGCCGATGCCCCGCGCGCCCAGCCATTCCACGCTGGCCTCGATGTCGGCGATCAGCTCGGCGTAGGTCAGCACCACGCTGCCGTCGTCGATGGCCGGCGCGTCCGGGTAGCGGACCGCGGTGGCGTAGAGGATGTCGATCAGCGTGCGTGGCGCCGGGGCGCGTTCCGACAACAGGTACTGAGCGGGAATTTCCGGCATCGCCACGACTGTGGATACTAGGCCGCGCCGACGACGGGGCAGCGCTGGACGCGGCCCGGATTGTGCGCGAGAGCTCCCCTCTGACAGACTGCTGTCAGAGGGGAGTATTCCTCGGCCGCGGTGTCGTCACCACGGCGGTCGTCATCGACCGTCCGGTGCCGCGGGTCGCATCGCGACGGAAGAGACCTCGGACGTTTTGTGACGCCCGGAGGTCGGTTGTGAACGTGTCCCAGCTCGAGTGGCTGATCACCCTTGGTGTGACGGTCGCCGTCCTGCTGTTCGACGTGATCGTGATCGCCCGGCGGCCGCACGAGCCGTCGATGCGCGAGTGCGCTCTGTATCTGTCGTTCTACGTCGGGCTGGCGATCGCCTTCGGCATCTGGGTGTGGAACTTCCACGGCAGCCAGTTCGGGCTGGAGTTCTTCGCCGGCTGGCTCACCGAGTACAGCCTGTCGGTGGACAACCTGTTCATCTTCATCATCATCATGGCCAGCTTCAACGTGCCGAAGGTCTACCAGCAGCAGGCGCTGCTCGTGGGTATCGTGCTGGCCCTGATCTTCCGCGGGATCTTCATCGCGCTGGGTGCCGTTGCGATCAAACAGTTTTCGTGGATCTTCTACATCTTCGGCGCGTTCCTGGTCTACACCGCGATCAGGCTGGTCCGCGACACCGACCACAGCGACGACGCCGAGAACTCGGTGGTGCGCTTCGCCCAGACGTACCTGAACACGACCGACAAGTGGGCCGGGCTCAAGCTCTACGTCAAAGACGGCGGCAAGCGGCTGATGACCCCGATGTTCCTGGTCGTCGTCGCCCTGGGCACCACCGACCTGCTCTTCGCGCTGGACTCGATCCCGGCGATCTACGGGCTGACCAGCGAGCCCTACCTGGTGTTCACCGCCAACCTGTTCGCGTTGATGGGCCTGCGGCAGCTGTACTTCATGCTCGGCGACCTGCTGAACCGGCTGGTCTACCTGTCGCAGGGCCTGGCGTTCATCCTGTTCTTCATCGGCGTCAAGTTGGTGCTGCACGCGCTGCACGACAACACCCTGCCGTTCGTCAACGGCGGTGAACACGTCGACGTCCCGGAGATCCCCACGCTACTGAGCCTGGCCGTGATCATCCTGACGTTGTTCCTGACGATGGTGGCAAGCCTGGTCAAGACCCGGGTGATCGACAAGGCCTGACAGGTCCGAGCCTTTCCCTTCCCGGTGATCACAACCCTTGGCGCCGTCGGCCGGCGCCCATAGCGTGACGGGCATGCCGGAGACCCGAACGCGCGGACGACGTGCGCTGCGAGTGTTCATCACCGACCCGGTGGGCCGGTGGACGGAGCTGACCGGAGGTGGGCACCCGGTGGTGCGGCTGAGCGCACCGGACCTGCAGGAGGCGCGCCGGCGGCGCCGCAGGCTGCCCGCCGATGTCACCGTCGTCCTCGATGTCGCGGTCGCGGTGGCCGACGACTCCCGCGCCGCGCTGACCGCGCTGTCGGGTCGCGCCGGTGACTCCACCGTCGCCTACGCCGGCACGGTCGACGGGCTGGCCGGCCTGGTCGCCGACCTCTACGTCGCCGGGGTCGCCGACGGTGTCACGCTGATCCCGGTGACTCCGGACGACGACGTGCGCGGGTACGCCCGGGACGCGCTGAGCCGCATCCGGAGCCGGCTGCGGATCCCGGCCGCCTAGCTAGGCGCCGCGCCGCCTACCCTGGTATCCGGAGGGAGGCATCACGATGATCGAAGTACTTCCGGACATGCCGGCCGGCGTCACGGGATTCCGGGTCTCGGGCCGGCTCAGCGGGGACGAGCTCAAGCAGTTCCGGCCGAGGTTCGATGCGGCGCTGGAGAAGGGCGAGGACATCAGGATCGTCGAGGTCATCGGCTCCGATTACGAGGGCTTCGGCCCCGGCGGGCTGCTCGAGGACTTCAAGATGGGCTTCGGCACGGTCTATCCGCACCACGCGGCTTTCAAGCGCATCGCAATCGTCACCGACAAGGACTGGGTGGCGCACACGCTGCACGCGCTGGCGTGGCTGGTCCCGGGCGAGTGTGCGGTGTTCGGTCTCGACGAGCTCGACCGAGCCATCCAGTGGGCTGCGGGGTAGTTCTCAGGCCCAGTTGTCGTAGCCGCCCTCGGGGCCGAGCATGCGCTCGAGGCGGCTGCGGTTGATCCGGGCCAGCTCGTTGCGCACCATCTTGCGTTCGGTCTCCGGATCGTGGTGCATACGGTCGCGGACGGCGGCGATGACTGACTCCGCGCGATGCTCGGGAGCCAAACCGCCGATGTGCATGACGAAGTGGTGGCCGAAGCGTTCGGCGTAATCGTTGACGACGGTGTTCAGCTCCGCCATCACCTCGGGACGGTCGTCCCACACCGAGCAGTGCTCGGCGGCGGACTTGGTGCTGCGCGGCCGGGTGCCGACGTGCGGGTAGGCCTGCAGGATGTCGTCGATCGAGGTCTCCGACAAGGAGAACAGCAGCGCGTCGGCTCGGCGGAACAGCGCGTTGTGGTCGGCGTAGGGGCGCCCGCGAGCCAGGTCGCGCGCCAGCGTCACGCTGTTGCAGCACTCGTAGAGTGCATGCAGGGCCTTCTTCTCGGGAAGCTCATTGAACGCCTCGAGTCCGATGCCCTGGTGTAACAACACACAGCCATCATCGAAGTGCCAAACCACAACCGGGTTACCGGATGTTACGGGCAGGCTAAATATGCCCGGATGCGGATGAGCAGCGTCACGTCGGGGACGTTCAGTGGCCCTCGGCAGCGAACCGTGCCCGGGATTTCTCCACCTCAGCCTCGGCCTCGGCGCGGCCCACCCAGTCGGCGGCCTTCACGAACTTGCCCGGCTCGAGGTCTTTATAGTGCGCGAAGAAGTGCTTGATGCCGTCGAGTTCGTGCTGCGGCACGTCATGCAGGTCCTGTATGTGGTCCCAGCGCGGATCACCGGCGGGCACACAGAGCACCTTGTCGTCGCCACCGGCCTCGTCGACCATCTTGAACATCGCTACCGGCCGCGCCTCCACCAGCACGCCGGGGAACACGGGCTGGGGAAGCAGCACCATCGCGTCGAGCGGGTCGCCGTCGGCGCCGAGGGTGTCCTCGATGAAGCCGTAGTCGGCGGGGTAGGCCATCGGGGTGTAGAGGTAGCGGTCCAGCCGCAGGCGGCCGCTGTCGTGGTCCACCTCGTACTTGTTGCGCTGACCCCTGGGGATCTCGATGGTGACGTCGAATTCCACCCCGCGACTCCTTCCCGCTGAATCTTGTCGCCCGGCGGCGACGGCGCCTAACCCTAACGCGGGGTTACCCTGCGCTACAGGGTGGGCACAATGAACAAAGCAGTCAGGAGATCCATGGGTCCCTCTCGGTGGCGGCGTTCCACCCACGCAATGGTCGCCGCATCGGTCGTGGCGCTGGTCGCCGTCGTCGTGGCGGTGGTGGCCGTCTTCACGACCGGCGGTAACACCGGCAATGCGCAGGTCCCCGCCGCCCGGCCGCCCGCGGCAGCCAACCCGGGCGTCGTGCCGGTGTCGGACTCCGCGGGCGCGCCCACCGCCGCCGGTGTGGCCGCCGCGCTGGCTGGACCCGTCGCCGATCCGAATCTCGGCGACGTCACCGGCCGGATCTCCGACGCCAAGACCGGCGAGCAGTTCTGGGAGCAGCGCGCCGGTATGCCGATGCTGCCGGCGTCGACCAACAAGATGCTCACCACCGGCGCGGCCCTGCTCACCCTCGCCCGCGACGAACGCCTCACCACCACCGTCGTCGCGGCCGACCAGACCCGTCAGCCCGGCGTGGTGGTGCTCGTCGGCGGTGGAGATCCGATCCTGTCGGCCGCCCCGCCCGGCGAGGAAACCTGGTATCGTGGCGCGGCCCGCATCAGCGACCTCGCCGGTCAGGTACGCAAGAGCGGCATCACCGTCATGGCGGTCCAAGTGGACAACTCCCTGTTCAGCGGGCCGGACTTCGCGCCGGGCTGGGACCCCGCCGACATCTCCGGCGGCGACATCGCCCCGATCCAGTCAGTGATGATCGACGCCGGACGCACCCAGCCGACAACCGACGAGTCGCGCCGCTCGACGACCCCTGCCCTCGACGCCGGCCGGGCGCTGGCCACGGCGCTCGGCGTCGATCCCGCGAAGGTCGTCTTCGCTCCCGGTCCGCCGACCGGACGGCAGCTGGCATCGGTGCAGTCGGCACCGTTGATCGAGCGGCTGGGACAGATGATGAACGCCTCCGACAACGTGATGGCCGAGACCATCGGCCGCGAGGTGGCCAAGGCGACCGGGCGCCCGCTCAGCTTCGCCGGCGGTGTCGACGCGGTCACCAGCAAGCTGGCGTCTGCGGGCATCGACATGACCGGCGCGACCCTGGTCGATTCCAGCGGACTTTCGGTTCTCGACCGGCTGACCGCCAAAACCCTCGACGAGGTCGTCGGCGCCGCGGCCGGCCCGAATCAACCGGCCATGCGTCCGCTGCTCGACCTGCTGCCCATCGCCGGCGGCAGCGGCACGCTGTCGGACCGCTTTCTCACCGGCGATGTGAAGACCTCGTCGGCCGGATGGCTGCGCGCCAAAACCGGCTCCCTCACGGCGATCAACTCGCTGGCCGGGATCGTGACTGACGCCAGCGGCCGGGTGCTGACCTTCGCCTTCATCTCCAACGACGCCGGCCCGATGGGCCGCATCGCCATCGACGCGCTGGCCGGAACCCTGCGCACCTGCGGCTGCGGCGCATGACCGACGCCTCGTCTCCCACCGTCGGCCGGGCCGTTGACTGGCAGTTCGCCGGCACCGTGGGCACCCGGCTGGTACGGCCCGGACCGCCCACCACCGATTACACCTGTCGGCAGGCCGTCGACGAACTGGCCACCGCCGCCCGCGCCGCCGAGCGCCCGGTGCGCGAGGTCACCAGGCTGGGCAACGACGACGCCGTGCCCGACGCCCGCGTCGTCGACCGGGAGCAGTGGATTCGCGCCGCCTCCGACTCGATGCGGGTGATGACCGGTGGCACCGATCGGCCGAGCAACCCGATCACCGGCCGCATCACCGGTGCCCAGACCGGCGCGGTGCTGGCGTTCGTGTCCTCGGGTATCCTCGGACAGTTCGACCCCTTCGCCACCGGGTCGCACCCCGGCGGCGAGCTGCTGCTGGTCTACCCGAATGTCATCGCCGTCGAGCGCCAGCTTCGGGTGTCGCCGTCCGACTTCCGGCTGTGGGTGTGCCTGCACGAAGTCACCCACCGGGTGCAGTTCAGCGCGAATCCCTGGCTGTCCCAACACATGTCGCGCGCATTGGGTGTGCTGACCTCCGACGCCGGCGACGACGTCGCCGCGGTCGTCGCGCGGCTGGCCGACTTCGTCAGGAAGCGCCGACGCGGCGCGCAGGACCCGAGCGAGGCCGGCATTCTCGGCTTCATGCGCGCGGTGCAGTCCGAACCGCAGCGCGAGGCGATGGACCAACTTCTCGTCCTCGGCACCCTGCTGGAGGGTCACGCCGATCACGTGATGGACGCCGTCGGACCCGCGGTCGTGCCCTCGGTGCAGACCATCCGGCAGCGCTTCGACCAGCGCCGCCAGCGTCACCAGCCACCGCTGCGGCGCCTGCTTCGCGCGCTGCTGGGCCTCGACGCCAAGATGAGCCAGTACACCCGCGGCAAGGCCTTCGTCGACCACGTGGTGACCCGGGTCGGTATGGACCGGTTCAACACCGTGTGGACGGGTCCGGACACGCTGCCGCTGCCCGACGAGATCGAAGACCCGCAGCGGTGGATCGACCGGGTGCTCTAGCCCGGCTGCGGGTCGCGCTGGCCGGCTTCGCCGCAGAACACCTGCCTGAGGCAACGGGATGGTGCGCGGCCCTGTCCGGCGGTCCGGACTCGCTGGCGCTGACGGCGGCCGCCGCCGCGACGCTGCCCACCACCGCGCTGATCGTCGACCACGGCCTGCAGCCCGGCTCGGCCGAGGTCGCCGAGACCGCCCGGCGCAGCGCTCTCGAGCTGGGCTGCGTGGCAGCCCGGGTGCTGGCCGTCCGGGTCGGCACCGAGGGTGGGCCGGAGGCAGCGGCCCGAGCCGCCCGCTACGCCGCACTGGACGCTGCCCGAGGCGGCGCGCCGGTGCTGCTGGCCCATACCCTCGACGACCAGGCCGAGACCGTGCTGCTCGGCCTGGGCCGCGGCTCGGGCGCCCGGTCGATCGCCGGCATGCGGACCTGCGACCCGCCCTGGTACCGGCCCCTGCTGGGTGAACGGCGCAGCCTCACCCACGCCGTGTGTGCCGAGCTCGGGCTGACCCCGTGGGACGACCCGCACAACTCCGACCGGCGGTTCACCCGGGTACGGCTGCGCACCGAGGTGCTGCCGCTGCTCGAAGACGTTCTGGGCGGCGGAGTCGCCGAGGCGCTGGCCCGCACCGCGGCCGCCCTGCGGGAGGACACCGATGCCCTCGACGCGCTGGCCGACCGCACCCTCGGTGACGCCGAGGACGGGGCCAACGTCGCCGTTGCCACGCTGGTCGGTCTTCCCACTGCGGTACGCCGGCGGGTGATCCGGCGCTGGCTTCTCCGCGGTGGCGCCAGCGGGCTCACCGACAAGCAGATCCGGGCGGTGGACGCGCTGGTCACGACGTGGCGAGGGCAGGGCGGGGTGGCAGTCGGCTCGGATCTGCGTCACCAGCGGCTGTTCGCCGGCCGGCGCGACGGCAGGTTGGTGCTGTACTCCCAGCCCGTGTAATTGGTCGTCAGACCCCTGGCATGGCACAGTGTGCTCGTGTCGGTGCACGACCTGTACTCCGGGGATATCCAATCGGTCTTGTTGTCCCAAGAGCAGATTCAAGCCCGGACGGGGGAACTGGCGGCGCTCGTCGCACAGGATTACGCCGATGCCCTCAACGGGCAGGACCTGTTGCTGGTCACCGTCCTCAAGGGTGCGGTGATGTTCGTCACCGACCTGGCCAGGGCAATTCCCCTGCCGACCCAGCTCGAGTTCATGGCGGTCAGCTCCTACGGCTCGTCGACCTCGTCGTCGGGTGTGGTGCGGATCCTCAAGGATCTCGACCGCGACATCCATGACCGTGACGTGCTGATCGTCGAGGACATCGTCGACTCCGGCCTGACCCTGTCGTGGCTGCTGCGCAACCTGGCCAGCCGCCATCCCCGGTCACTGCGGGTGTGCACGCTGCTGCGCAAACCCGACGCCGTGCGCGCCGATGTCGACATCAGCTACGTCGGCTTCGACATCCCCAACGAGTTCGTCGTCGGGTACGGCCTGGACTACGCCGAGCGTTATCGCGACCTGCCGTTCATCGGCACGCTGGACCCGAAGGTCTACCAGCACTAGGCCGTGTCCGCCGCACCGCGAGAAAAGCGGTTGTCTCCGTAACCCCTACCTCAGCTCCCAGACCGCGGTCACCGAGAAGCCGACCGTCTGCTGGCCGGGCCGCAGCGGCACCTCGGTGGCCATCGCGCCGCGCGGCATCGGCACCGGCGGCGGGCCACCGGTCGGGGCCTCACTGATCGAGATGATCTTGCCGAGCGACAGCCCGGAGAGCTGGGCGTACTGCTGGGCGCGGTCCCTGGCGTCGTTGAAGGCCCGCGCCCGTGCGTCGCTGACCAGTTTCGAGTCGTCCTCGATCGAGTAGCTCACCGAGTTCAGCCGGGTGGCGTCACCGCCGGCGCTGACGATGCTCGCCAGCACCTGTGAGGCGCTGTCCAGCTTGCGGATCTTGACCTGGATCGAGTTATTGGCGCGGTATCCCGTGATCGCCGAGTTGTCGCCGTATCGCGGCTGCAGGCTGACTCCGGTGGTGCTGATGTCCTTGGCGTCGATGCCGCTGGAGTCGAGCGCCATCAGCACGGCGTTCTGGCGGTCGTTGGTCTGGTTCATCGCAGTGGTGACGTCGGGCGCGACGGATTCGATGCTGACGTCGGCGGTCAGCGTGTCCGGAACGCCCGTCACCTCACCGGAACCGACGACGGTGACCTGCCGCGGGTTGGCGCCGACCGGGCCGGCGTTCGAGTCGCAGCCGCTCACCGCCGCGACGGCCACACTCGTCGCGAACACCACACTGATAAACCGTCGGGCGATCGACATGTCTGCCACCGTAGCGCGCGGCCCGGCAGTCGCCGGTCTGAGTCGTCGAAAAGCGCTGGGACGGTGATGGTTTGGGTCACCGGACGGCCGAGGATGTGCCAGTCGCGGTCGAAACAGCGGTACCAGTTGAGCGGCCCGGTGAACCCGGTGCGGGTGAACTCGCTCCGCCGCAGATCCGGCGGAACGCGTCGGTGGGCGGTGTCAACCCGCAACCGAACCCCGTCGACGTCGACTAACCGTTCGGTCGGAGCGCCCGCGGTGTCGGCCAAGCACAGCTTCGGATCGGCCGGAAAGGGGCGTTTCACCGCACAGCGAACGAGAACCAAACGCTGACGGAAACCATCAGGCCACTTCCGCACGTTGGTCTCGCGGTAGCCTGAACTATTCCAGCTGCGCATATCGGAAGGACCGGGCCGACGACGGCCGATGTAGATGAACCGGAAAAACGTGATCCGCACATTGACGGTGGTGGCCGTCGTGTTGCTGCTCGGCTGGTCGTTCTTTTATTTCAGTGACGACACCCGCGGCTTCAAACCCGTCGACACCTCGGTGGCGATGGCCCAGATCAAGGCCGACAACGTCAAGAGCGCCCAGATCGACGACCGCGAACAGCAGTTGCGCCTCGAGCTCAAGAGCGCCAACAGCGACACCGAGGACTCGAACAAGGTCATCACCAAGTACCCGACCGGGTACGCGGTCAACCTGTTCGATGCCCTGAACGCCAAGAACGTCAAGACCAACACCGTGGTCAACCAGGGCAGCATCCTGGGCTCCCTGCTGGTCTACATGCTGCCGCTCCTCCTGCTGGTCGGCCTGTTCGTGCTGTTCTCCCGCATGCAAACCGGTGGCCGGATGGGCTTCGGCTTCGGCAAGTCGCGGGCCAAGCAGTTGGGCAAGGACATGCCCAAGACCACCTTCGCCGACGTCGCCGGCGTCGACGAGGCGGTCGAAGAGCTTTACGAGATCAAGGACTTCCTGCAGAACCCGTCGCGCTACCAGGCACTCGGCGCCAAGATTCCCAAGGGCGTGCTGCTCTACGGCCCACCCGGTACCGGCAAGACCCTGCTGGCCCGCGCCGTCGCCGGCGAGGCCGGGGTGCCGTTCTTCACGATCTCGGGATCGGACTTCGTCGAGATGTTCGTCGGCGTCGGCGCATCCCGGGTGCGCGACCTGTTCGAGCAGGCCAAGCAGAACGCACCCTGCATCATCTTCGTCGACGAGATCGACGCCGTCGGCCGCCAGCGCGGCGCCGGCCTGGGCGGTGGTCACGACGAGCGTGAGCAGACCCTCAACCAGTTGCTCGTCGAGATGGACGGCTTCGGCGACCGCCAGGGCGTCATCCTGATCGCGGCCACCAACCGCCCCGACATCCTGGATCCCGCTCTGCTGCGGCCGGGCCGCTTCGACCGCCAGATCCCGGTATCCAATCCCGACCTGGCCGGCCGCAAGGCCGTGTTGCGGGTGCACTCCCAGGGCAAGCCGATGGCCCCCGACGCCGACCTTGACGGGCTGGCCAAGCGCACCGTCGGCATGTCGGGCGCCGACTTGGCCAACGTCATCAACGAGGCCGCCCTGCTGACCGCCCGCGAGAACGGCACCGTGATCACCAGCGCCGCGCTCGAGGAGGCCGTCGACCGCGTGATCGGCGGCCCCCGCCGCAAGGGCCGGGTGATCAGCGAGACGGAGAAGAAGATCACCGCCTACCACGAGGGTGGCCACACCCTGGCGGCCTGGGCGATGCCCGACATCGAGCCGATCTACAAGGTCACCATCCTGGCCCGCGGGCGCACCGGCGGGCACGCCGTCTCGGTGCCCGAGGACGACAAGGGCCTGATGACCCGCTCGGAGATGATCGCCCGGCTGGTGTTCGCGATGGGCGGCCGCGCCGCCGAGGAACTGGTGTTCCGCGAGCCGACCACCGGCGCGGTGTCCGACATCGACCAGGCCACCAAGATCGCGCGTGCGATGGTCACCGAGTACGGCATGAGCTCCAAACTCGGGGCGGTCAAGTACGGCACCGAGCACGGCGACCCGTTCCTGGGCCGCACGATGGGCACCCAGTCCGACTACAGCCACGAGGTGGCCCGCGACATCGACGACGAGGTGCGCAAGCTCATCGAGGCCGCCCACACCGAGGCGTGGGCCATCCTCACCGAGTACCGCGACGTGCTCGACGTGCTCGCCGGCGAGCTGCTGGAGAAGGAAACCCTGCACCGCGCCGAGTTGGAGGCGATCTTCGGCGACGTCAAGAAGCGGCCGCGACTGACGGTGTTCGACGACTTCGGTGGACGCATCCCGTCGGACAAGCCGCCGATCAAGACCCCGGGCGAGCTGGCCATCGAGCGCGGCGAGCCCTGGCCCAAGCCGATGCCGGAGCCGGCCTTCAAGAAGGCGATCGCCCAGGCCAGTGCCGCCGCCCAGCCGCAGCAGCCCAACGGCGGCAACGGCAACGGCGCGCACGCAGCCGGCCCGCAGTACCAGCAGCCCAGCAACCAGCCCGACTACGGTGTGCCCGCCGGTTGGCACGCTCCCGGCTGGCCGCCGCCCAACCAGCAGCACGGTGGCTACTGGTACCCGCCGCCACCGCCCGACTGGGCACCGCCGCAGCAACAGGGACAGCAGCCGTACCCGCCGTATCAGCCCTACCCCGCGCCCAGACATACTCCGTCCGCACCTGCGCCGCAGGATGATGCCGGTGACGACGGCGGCCGGCCCATCCCGCCGGCCAACGGTTGATTGACGAACGGAGCTTCCATGGCGCAGCCGACCTCGGTCACACTCGAGACTCCGGTGTTCGACCAGGCCCGCGCTGAGGCGGCGGTCCGGGAACTACTGCTGGCGGTCGGGGAGAACCCCGAACGGCAGGGTCTGCAGGACACCCCGGCTCGCGTCGCACGCGCGTTCCGGGAGATGTTCGCCGGCCTGTACACCGACCCGGATGCCGTCCTGGAGATCACGTTCGACGAGCAGCACGACGAACTGGTTCTGGTCAAGCAGATCCCGATGTACTCCACCTGCGAGCACCACCTGGTCGCCTTCCACGGGTTCGCGCACGTCGGCTACATCCCCGGTGAGGACGGCCGGGTCACCGGCCTGTCGAAGCTGGCCCGGGTGGTCGACCTCTACGCCAAGCGCCCGCAGCTGCAGGAGCGCCTGACCGGTCAGATCGCCGACGCGGTGGTGCGCAAGCTCAAGCCGCGCGGAGTCATCGTGGTGGTCGAGGCCGAGCACCTCTGCATGGCGATGCGCGGTGTCCGCAAGCCCGGTGCCGTCACCACGACGTCAGCGGTGCGCGGACAGTTCAAGACCGACAAGGCATCGCGAGCCGAGGCGCTGGAACTCATTCTGCGCAAGTGAAATCCATCCCGGTGCAAGTGATGGGGGTCGTCAACGTCACCGATGACTCCTTCTCCGACGGTGGGCGCTATCTCGACCCGGTCCGTGCGGTTGAGCACGGCGTCCGGCTGGCCGCCCTCGGGGCGGCGATCGTCGACGTCGGCGGGGAGTCCACCCGCCCCGGCGCCGTGCGGGTCGATCCGGGAGTCGAGACGACCAGGGTTCTTCCGGTCGTGAAAGAACTTGCCGCCCAAGGAATTACCGTCAGCATCGACACCATGCATGCCGCCGTCGCAGCCGCGGCGCTGGAGAACGGGGCCAGCATCGTCAACGACGTTTCCGGCGGTCGCGCCGATCCGGCGATGGCGCCGCTACTCGCCGACGCTAAGGTGCCGTGGGTGATGATGCACTGGCGCTCGGTCGGGGCGGATCAGCCGCACGCCGTGCCGGACTACCACGACGTGGTGAGGCAGGTGCGCGACGAACTGCTCGCCAGCGTCGACGCCGCGCTGGCCGCCGGGGTCGACCAGGCCAACGTGATCATCGACCCGGGTCTGGGTTTCGCCAAGACAGCGCAACACAATTGGGCCCTGCTGCATGCGTTGCCGCAGTTCGTCGCCACCGGCATCCCAGTGCTCGTCGGGGCGTCGCGTAAACGGTTTCTCGGCACTCTGCTGGCCGATGCCGACGGCACGCCGCGACCGCCGGACGGGCGCGAGACCGCCACCGCGGTCGTCTCGGCACTGGCCGCGCGGGGCGGTGCGTGGGGGGTCCGGGTGCACGACGTGCAGGCCAGTGTGGACGCGCTCAAAGTCGTTGCGGCCTGGGAGGGCAGCGATGGCTGATCGCATCGAGCTGCGCGGCCTGACGGTGCGCGGCAACCACGGCGTCTTCGACCACGAGCGGCGCGATGGGCAGGACTTCGTCATCGACATCACGGTGTGGATCGACCTCGCCGATGCAGCCGCCAGCGACGACCTCGCCGACACCTACGACTACGGAGTCCTGGCCCAGCGGGCGGCCGCCGTGGTGGGCGGCCCGGCGTGCAATCTGATCGAGACCGTCGCCGCCGAGATCGCCGAGGACGTCATGACCGACCAGCGGGTGCACGCCGTCGAAGTGGTGGTGCACAAGCCGCAGGCCCCGATTCCGTTGTCCTTCTCCGACGTTGCCGTCGCCGCACGCCGCTCGCGCCGCGGCGGCCGCGGACAGGTCGTTCCGGCCGGTGGTGCCACATGACGCGGGTGGTGCTCTCGATCGGCTCCAACGTCGGTGACCGGCTGGCGCGCCTGCAGTCCGCGGTCGACGGGCTCGGCGGCTCGGTGCGCGCCCTGTCGCCGATCTACGAGACCGACGCGTGGGGCGGTGTCGAGCAGGGCCCGTTCCTCAACGCCATCGTCGTCGCCGACGACCCGAACCTCGACGGGCCCGGCTGGTTGCGGCGGGCGCATGCGCTCGAGCAGGCCAACGACCGGGTCCGTGGACAGAAGTGGGGGCCGCGCACCCTCGACGTCGACCTGGTCTGCTGCCACGACGGGGACACCGAGGTGTTCTCCCGCGACGAGGGGCTGACCCTGCCTCATCCTCTCGCCCATCTGCGGGCGTTCGTCATGATCCCCTGGCTGGCCGTCGACCCCGAGGCCTCGCTCACGGTGGTGGGTGAGAGCCGGCCAGTCGAGCGTCTGCTCGCCGAACTGGAGCCCGCCGACCGCGACGGTGTCCGGCTGACCGGCCTGCTGCTGAACCTTCCCGACCCTCCCGTTTACGAAGCCCACGAGGGCTGATGGGACCCACACGCAAACGCGACCTGACGGCCGCGGTCGCCGGGGTCGCGGTCCTGGCCTACCTGCTGGTGCACCTGCTCTACCGCTACTTCCCGCCGATCACGGTGTGGACCGGACTCTCGCTGCTGGCCGTCGCCGCCATCGAGGCCGCTTGGGGGGTGTCGGTGCGGGCCAAGATCCGCGAGGGTGAGATCGGCGTCGGCGGCGGGCGGCTGCACCCGCTGGCCGTGGCGCGCAGCGTCGTGGTGGCCAAGGCCTCAGCCTGGGTTGGTGCGCTGATGCTCGGCTGGTGGATCGGGGTGCTGGTGTACCTTTTGCCGCGCCGGGTCGAGCTGCGGGTGGCTGGTGCCGACACCCCTGGCGCGGCGGTGGCCGCGATCAGCGCGCTGGCCCTGGTGGCCGCGGCGCTGTGGTTGCAGCACTGCTGCAAGTCCCCCGGGGAATCGACCGACAACGGCGAAGCCGCTCCGGAGTGACGCGCTGCGAATCGCCGCAGTTCAACGACACGCGCAGCGACGACGCGCGGGTACAGTCAGCCCATGACCGTTCTGTCCCGCGGCGCCCGTAACAGGCGCGGCCGCAGGCCGGGTTGGCTGCTCTTGACGACGTTGCTAGTCCTGGCCATCGTGGCCAGTTCCGCGCTGGTGTTCACCAACGAGGTCGAGCTGCTCAAGCTGGCGGTCATCCTCTCGCTGTGGGCGGCTGTGATTGCGGCGTTCGTGTCGGTCATCTACCGCCGGCAAAGCGATGTCGACGCGGCCAGGGCGCGCGACCTCAAGCTGGTCTACGACCTGCAGCTGGATCGCGAGATCTCTGCGCGGCGCGAGTACGAGCTGTCTGTCGAGACCCACCTGCGTCGCGAGCTGGCGTCCGAATTGCGCGCGCAGGCCGCCGACGAGGTGGCCGCCCTGCGCGCCGAGCTGGCGGCGTTGCGCGCGAACCTGGAGATTCTCTTCGACGCCGACCTCGGCGATCGCCCGGCGCTCGAGGGTGATCGGGTGGCCGCCGGCTACGGCGACTGGACCCGTGACACCGCCACCATGCCGCCCACCCCGGGCCGCGTCGAAAGTAGCCGCATCACGCCGGTCACCGAGGAGGACAGCACCGGCGACACCGCGGAGAACCCGATCATCGACGTCCCCGAGGAACCACTGGCTCCGCCGCAGCCGCCGCAGCAGCGGTACGGTCCGCCGCCTCCGCGCAGGCGTCACACCGAGGACCAGCCGTACCTCGAAACCGACTACCGCGGCTCGCACCGGCGGTCCTTGGAAAATCCGGAGAACGGCGAACGCCTGCCGGCACCCGAGCCACCTTTCGCGCCGCCGCCACCACAGCGTCCCGAACCGCAACCGGTCACCGTCTCGGCGCCCGAGCCCGAGCCCGAGCCCGAGCCGGCTGCCCCGCGGCCCCGCCACGTGGTGGAGGCACCGGGAAACGGCCAGTCCGCGCCGGCCATGACGAGCCCGCCGTCTCCGCCGCCCCCCGCACCGCGCCATCGCGGCGCGGAGACCGCGACAGAGCCGGACGAGGGTTCGGGAGGTCTGCACGCCGGCGGCCAGTCCGTTGGCGATCTGCTGGCGCGCCTGCAGGCGAACGGGACAGGCGGCGGTGGCCGTCGCCGCAGGCGCGAGGACTAGGGCGGACCGGCCGCCGCGCGGCACGGCGGTAAAGTTGTCCCGACCGTCCGGTACCGGCATAGCAGGACCGGAACGAAACACTCATCGACGTCAGCGAGGTCGTCTACGTGGGGACCCCCAATGGCTTGCGCCCGGCACGGCTCAAGGTGGGCATCATCTCCGCCGGCCGGGTCGGCACTGCGCTGGGCGTTGCGCTGGAACGCGCCGACCATGTGGTGGTGGCGTGTAGCGCCATCTCGAACACCTCTCGCCGGCTGGCCGAGCGCCGGCTGCCCGACACCCCGGTGCTGCCGGTTCCCGACGTCGCCGACAGTGCCGAGCTGCTGCTCCTGACGGTGCCGGACGTCGAGCTGGCCGGGCTGGTCAACGGCCTGGCGGCGACGGGCTGCGTGCGCCGCGGGACCATCGTGGTGCACACCTCCGGCGCCAACGGCATCGGCATCCTGGCTCCGCTGACCACACGGGGGTGCATCCCGCTGGCGATTCATCCGGCGATGACGTTCACCGGCTCCGACGAGGACGTCGCCCGGCTGGCCGACACCTGCTTCGGCATCACAGCGGCCGACGAGATCGGCTACGCCGTCGCCCAGTCGCTGGTGCTGGAGATTGGCGGCGAACCGTTCGGCGTCCGCGAGGATGCGCGCACGCTCTATCACGCCGCACTGGCCCATGCCAGCAACCACATCGTCACGGTGGTCGCCGACGCACTCGACGCCCTGCGCGCGGCCCTGTCCGGTCAGGAACTTCTGGGCCAGGAACTCATCGGCGACGGACCCGGTGGGCTGGCCGAACGGATCATCGGCCCGCTGGCCCGTGCCGCACTGGAGAACACCCTCCAGCGTGGGCAGGCGGCGCTCACCGGGCCGGTTGCCCGCGGTGACGCCACGGCCGTCGCCGGCCACCTGGTCGCGCTCGGTGAGGTGGATTCCGAACTGGCACAAGGATATTGCGCGAACTCTTTGCGTACGGCGCAACGTTCGCACGCCCCCGAGGAGGTCTTTGCGGTGTTGGCGGACTGGTCGGCCGACCGAGGACGGCCACAGTGAGCAAGGCGGCGCCGCAGTTCAGCGCCGGACAGCTCAACGTTTATCCGACCCCCCAGTCGGTGTCGGACGTCACGCGGGCGTTGCGCCACACCGGGCGCAGGGTCATGCTCGTGCCGACCATGGGGGCGCTTCACGAGGGTCACCTGGCGTTGGTCCGCGCAGCCAAGCGGGCACCCGGTGCGGTGGTCGTGGTGTCGATCTTCGTCAACCCGCTGCAGTTCGGGGCCAACGAGGACCTCGATGCCTACCCGCGCACCCTGGACGCCGATCTCGAGCTGCTGCGCGGCGAGGGCGTCGAGGTGGTGTTCACCCCGACCGCCTCGGCGATGCACCCTGACGGCTTCCGGACCACCGTGCACCCCGGACCGTTGGGGTCTGAACTCGAAGGCGCTTCCCGCCCAACCCATTTCGCCGGCATGCTGACCGTGGTGCTGAAGTTGCTGCAGATCGTCCGGCCGGACCGGGCGTTCTTCGGTGAAAAGGATTACCAGCAGTTGGTTCTGATCCGTCAGATGGTGGCCGACCTCAACGTCGACGTGCGGATCGTCGGCGTGCCGACGGTGCGCGAGTCCGACGGGCTGGCGATGTCGTCGCGCAACCGCTATTTGAACCCCGAGGATCGTGAGCAGGCCTGCGCGTTGTCCTCGGCACTGCTGGCCGGCATGTACGCCGCATCCGGGGGGCCCGGGCCCGCTCTCGACGCAGCTCGCGCCGTCCTCGACGAGGTGCCTGCCATCGAGGTGGACTACCTCGAGGTACGGGGTCCGCAATTGGAGCCGGCTCCGTCGTACGGCCCGGCTCGCATGCTGATCGCAGCACGCCTGGGCGGTACCCGTCTGCTGGACAACATCGCCGTCGACCTGTCCACCAATGAGGCCCCGCCGGGCGTCGGCCGCGGCGACCATCACGACATAACCTGGAGAAACTGATGTTGCGGACGATGCTGAAGTCCAAGATCCATCGTGCGACGGTGACGCATGCCGACCTGCACTACGTCGGCTCGGTGACCATCGATGCCGACCTGATGGAGGCGGCGGACCTGGTCGAGGGCGAGCAGGTCACGATCGTCGACATCGACAACGGCAACCGGCTGGTGACGTACGCGATCACCGGACAGCGAGGCTCGGGCGTCATCGGGATCAATGGAGCCGCAGCGCATCTGGTCCACCCGGGTGACCTGGTGATCCTGATCGCCTACGGCGCGATGGACGACGCGGAGGCGCGCCGGTACCGCCCGCGGGTGGTGTTCGTCGACGCCGACAACCGGCAGATCGATCTCGGCGACGACCCGGCCCGCGTCCCCGACGACGCCGCCGGCCTGCTCGACCCGCGGATTGTGCGGTAACCGTGCTGCTGGCAATCGACGTCCGTAACACCCACACTGTGGTGGGTCTGATCTCCGGGTCGGGTAATCACGCAAAAGTCGTGCAGCAGTGGCGTATCCGCACCGAATCCGAGGTCACCGCCGACGAACTCGCGCTGACCATCGAAGGGCTCATCGGCGACGACTCCGAACGGCTGACCGGCGCCACCGGCCTTTCGACGGTTCCCTCGGTGCTGCACGAGGTCCGGTTGATGCTCGAGCAGTACTGGCCCTCGGTCCCGCACGTGCTCATCGAGCCGGGTGTTCGCACCGGGATCCCATTGCTCGTCGACAACCCCAAAGAGGTCGGTGCCGACCGCATCGTGAACTGCCTGGCTGCCTACGCCAAGTTCTCCTCGCCGGCCATCGTGGTGGACTTCGGATCCTCGATCTGTGTCGATGTCGTCTCCGCCAAGGGCGAATTCCTCGGTGGCGCAATCGCTCCGGGTGTTCAGGTCTCCTCCGACGCGGCCGCGGCCCGCTCCGCGGCGCTGCGCCGCGTCGAACTCACCCGGCCACGCTCGGTGGTCGGCAAGAACACCGTGGAGTGCATGCAGGCAGGTGCGCTGTTCGGATTCGCCGGCCTGGTAGACGGATTGGTGAACAGGATCCGCGAGGATGTCGACGGGTTCGCCGGCTCCGATGTGACTGTGGTCGCCACCGGTCACTCCGCCCCGCTGATGCTGCCCGATCTGCACACCGTGCAGCACTACGATCAGCACCTCACCCTCGACGGGCTGCGAATGGTCTACGAGCGCAACCGCGACAACCAGCGCGGCCGGATCAAGTCCGCCCGGTGAGTTCATCCGCCGACATAAGTAATTCGTCGAGGGTTTCGGCCGGTGTTTCAACGCCCAGTGTTTTGCGGGGCCGGGTGTTGAGCTGCATGGCGACGTAGTCGGCCATTTCGGGACCACTGGCAGGCAAGGACTTTCGGTTGTTGCGGGTCGAGCCGGCCGCTTCCCTGGCTCGGGCCCAGTCCCGCATCTGGGACTGGTACAGACCCCCGCGGCGCAACGCCGCGCCTTTCTCGCCGTGCGGAGCTGCGAGGTATTCATCGAGGATCCGGTTGCGGTACTGCGCGGTAAACGTCCGACGGATCGGTCTGGGCGCCGGGTCAACCGGCTGCTCGCCATCTACCGGGTTCGCGCTGTCCATGCGTCAGGTAGGTCCAGTCTCGCCTTCGGGAAACAGTGAACTCGGGGAAGTCTGTTACAACCCGGGGATAACAAGTTAACTCTTGGGAAATCGCCGGAGGGACAGATGTTTGCTCGCTTGCGTGTCGCACTCGTTGTACGGCGAGGCTTCTGACTGTATGTGTGGTGGCCGCAACACCCGGTTTACGCAGGTGAGCAGGCGGTGAATCCGGTCACCCGGCCGCCAAAATTACACAGCCAAATGTGGGTTTAGTTATGGGCGTTTTACCCAGCTTGCGGGGTTGGACAGGACACAGTGGCATATCGGTTTGCACTGGCACACCACTTAGATGCCCTAGATGTTTACAAATCGATTTGGGGTCGGCAGATCTATTGCGGGCGTGTCCAACCGCTGGTAGCGTTCCGCCCGTCGCAACTGAAGCAATGGGGCAGTAGCTAATCAGCGTAGATTTGCGAAAAGCGCGACAGATCGTCGTTCTGAGGGCCAAATTGGGCTGGTGCGGATGTGTTGCACCGAGCCGCTTTGGCCCGTGGCACGCATAAAGCTTGCGTGGTGTCGATACGAGTGCTCGAGGCTTCGAGCCTGTGGCCGGCAGCGTGTGAATTGCTGAGCGTCAGCATCGGCTGACCCGGTGACAGAACCTAAAAACGTACAGCTGAAAGAGATTTGGGGTTGGATCATGACCCATCCTTTGGGGGTAAACGAAACGGGCGATGTCTCATCACCCGCAGAAACTGACATGGCGGTCGAAGAGCACGCGCCGAATCCATTGCGGTACATGGGCCAGTCGCACACGCGGATGCGTACCACAGCGCCCAGCCAGACTGTGAGCCTAGTCATCCCGGTCAGAAACGAGGCCCGTAACATCGCGTGGGTACTCGAACAGATCGCAGACGACGTCGACGAGATCATTCTCGTCGACGGAGATTCAACCGATGCAACGCTGATCACCGCTCGCAGCTATCGGCCCGACATCAGGGTGGTGTCGCAGGACGGCCCGGGTAAGGGGAGTGCGCTGCGGACGGGCTTCTTGGCCGCCAAGGGCGATCTCATCGTGATGATGGACGCCGACGGCAGCATGGCGCCCCAAGAGATCCGCCACTACGTGCACTTCCTTTCCAACGGTTACGACTTCGTCAAAGGGTCACGGTTCATCGGGGGCGGAGGCTCGTTGGACATCACCCCGTTCCGTCGGCTGGGCAATTGGTTTTTGCTGACAGTGTTCAACTCGGTCTATGACTCCGACCTGACCGATCTCTGCTACGGATTCTGCGCGTTTCATCGTCGCTACCTGGAGCTGCTCCAATTGTCGGCAACTGGCTTCGAGATCGAGGCTGAGATGACCGTGCGCGCCATGCAGGCAGGCCTGCGGGTAGCCGAGGTTCCCAGTCTGGAACTTCCTCGGCGACACGGGAAGTCGAACCTGCGTGCGGTTCGTGACGGCATGAGGGTGCTGCGCACGGTGTTGAAGGGTCACCGCTCGGGGAACGTTCTGGAGGCTCTGGCGAACCGACGCGTTTCGGGCGCGCGGCCGGCGTCCCTGGCGCCGACCGGGTCGTGACGGCACCGTCGCCATTCTGCAATCGGCATAAGCCGCATCAAGATTGCCATCACCAGTTAAGGGGCGTCGATGAAAGCCGTAATTCTCGCCGGTGGGCGGGGCACACGAATTAGCGAAGAGTCGGAAAGCCGACCGAAACCGATGGTCGAGATCGGCGGCAAGCCGATCCTCTGGCACATCATGAAGATTTATGCTGCCGCCGGGGTCACGGATTTCGTCGTGCTCCTCGGGTACAAGGGCTACATGATCAAGGAATATTTCGCCAATTACTTCTTGCACAGCTCGGATTTGACGATCAACCTGGCCACCGACGCGGTCCAGACTCTTGAGTCGAAGACGGAGCCGTGGACGGTGACCCTACTGGATACGGGTGCCGACACCATGACCGGTGGGCGGCTGCTCCGCGCCAAGAAACACATCGGCGACGACACGTTTTCGTTTACGTATGGCGACGGCGTGACCGACCTCGATGTCCGCAAAGTGATTGACTTCCACCGCAGTTCGGGCTCAATTGCGACCGTCACGGCCGTCCAGCCGCCGGCGCGTTACGGCAAGCTGCAATTCGACGATGGCGGCGTTGACAAAGTCTCCTTCCTGGAGAAGCCGACCGGGGATGGCGGCTGGGTGAGTGGCGGGTTCTTCGTGGCCTCGCCGTCATTGCTCGACTACATCGAAGGCGACGACACCGTGTTCGAGCAGGCGCCGCTGCAGCGACTCGCAGCCGACGGTGAACTGTCGGCGTATCAGCACGACGGCTTCTGGCGGGGAATGGACACACTGTGGGACAAGATCTACCTCAACGAGCTCTGGGAGAACGACAAAGCTCCGTGGAAGATCTGGGACGAGGCTGCGTGAAAACCCTTGAATACCACGGCCTTCCACTACGAATCCGAGGGGAAGTGATTTAGATGCGTTGTCGGTTGTGTGATTCGAATCGCCTACTGAGCGTGCTTGATCTGGGCGCGAGTCCGCCTTCGCAGAGCTTTCTGACCGCCGATCGACTCGATGCGCCAGAGCCGACGTTCCCGCTTCACCTTCGGCTGTGCCAGTCCTGCCTGCTGCTTCAAGTTCCGGCATTGATCACGTCGGAGGACACCTTCACCGAGTACGCGTACTTCTCGTCCTACTCCGACACTTGGGTGCAGCACGCGAAGCGCTTCGTCGACGACGCTGCGGGACGCCTGGGGCTCGGCCCTGAATCGTTTGTGGTCGAGGTCGCCAGCAACGACGGTTACCTGCTCCAGCACGTTCTGGCCGCGGGCATACCGTGCCTGGGGATCGAGCCGTCGGTGAACGTCGGCGCCGCCGCGCGCAAGCGTGGCGTTCCCACCCAAACTTCCTTTCTCGACGAAGAAGTGGCCAGGGGAGTCCGGGCAGAAATGGGGCCGGCGGATCTGGTGGTGGCCAACAACGTCTACGCGCACATCCCAGACCTGTTGGGCTTCACCCGATCGTTGCGCGAACTGCTGAGTGACGACGGCTGGCTGAGCATCGAGGTGCATCACGCGTTGAACCTCGTAGCGTTGGGTCAGTTCGACACCATCTACCACGAGCATTTCCAGTACTACACGGTGTTGTCCATTACGCGAGCGCTGGCCACTGCCGGTCTCAAGGTCGTCGATGTCGAATTGATACCGACACATGGCGGTTCGATCCGGGCGTGGGCGCGGCCGCAGGAGAGCGCAGGAGCTCCGAGTGAACGCGTCACCGAAGCGCTGCGTATCGAGGAACAGGAGGGGCTGCACCACGTCGACGGGTATCTGCAACTGCGCCCCAGGGCTGAGGCGATCCGCCAGGAGCTGTTGAGATACCTGCTGGATTGTCGCGCCGTGGGTAAGCGCGTCGTCGGCTACGGAGCGCCGGCGAAGGGCAACACACTTCTCAACTACTGCGGGATACGCAGCGACCTACTTGAGTACACCGTGGACCTCAACCCGTATAAGCAGGGCATGTTCACTCCAGGGACACGAATCCCAATCCTCGATCCGATCCAGATCGACAAGGACCAGCCCGAGGTCGTGCTGGCGCTGCCGTGGAACCTCGAACCAGAGCTGGTGCGGCAGCTCGCCCATATCGCGGAGTGGGGTGGCGAATTGGTCTTTCCGCTGCCCACACTGCACAGCGCAGCGCTCCCGAGTCGTCAACAACGTGAGGGGGAGTAGCACTATGCGCGTGTTGGTCACTGGTCATCAGGGTTACCTCGGCACGGTTATGGTGCCGATACTGCAGGCGGCTGGGCACGATGTGACGGGTTTGGACTGCGGGTTCTTCGCTGAGTGTGTGCTGGGACCGGAACCGAAGGATCCGCCGGGCATCCGGGTGGACCTGCGCGACGTGACCGTCGACCAATTGGTCGGTTTCGACGCGGTCATTCACCTTGCGGCGTTGTCCAACGATCCGCTCGGCGCGCTGGCGCCGCAGATCACTTACGACATCAACCATCACGCGTCGGTCCGGTTGGCGCGGTCGGCCAAGGCCGCCGGAGTGCGGAGGTTTCTCTATGCTTCGACGTGCTCGGTTTACGGTGCGGCGGGCGATGGCCTGGTGACCGAAGATGCTCCGCTGCAACCGTTGACGCCCTACGCCGAGAGCAAGGTCCGAGTGGAGGACGACGTCGCCGCGCTCGCCGACGAGTCCTTTTCGCCGGTATTCCTGCGCAATGCCACCGCGTTCGGCTTCTCGCCGCGGCTGCGCGCGGACATCGTGCTGAACAACCTGGTGGGGCACGCCGTGCTCACTGGCGAGGTTCGAGTCCTCTCAGACGGCACACCGTGGCGTCCGCTGGTGCACGCCCGAGACATCGCAGCGGCGTTCCTCGCCGCGATGGAGGCGCCAATCAGCAAGATCCATTGCACCGCATACAATGTCGGGTCTGAAGCGAACAACCTGACCGTGGCCGACATTGCGCAGTCCGTCGCCGACGTGGTACCTGGCGCCAAGTTGTCGATCACTGGAGAGACAGGGTCGGATCCGCGCTCCTATCAGGTGGATTTCTCGGCCTTCCGGCGCGCGCTCGGTTTCGAGACGTCGTGGTCGGTGCGCGACGGGGCTGCTGAGCTGTTCGAGGCGTACGTATCCGAAGGTCTCACCGAGCACACCTTCACCAGGAGGTTCACCCGGCTACCTCATCTGGATTCGCTGCGTGCGTCAGGTTCCCTCGACGAGTCGATGCGGTGGGTCAAGGCAGCCGTATGAGCAAGGGCACGAACGGCTGTCGAGGGTGCGGCGAGCCCACCACCGTCAGGGTGCTGGACTTCGGCAATGTCCCTGCACCGGATCACTTTCCGCTCGTAACGGAGCCGATCGGGGTTGGCGAGGCGTGTCACGGGTTGGCCATCGACCTGTGCGGTTCTTGCGGCCTGGCGCAGCTGTCCGACGACGACACCTCGGGTGAGGAGTTGCACGGTTTGGAGCCGCAGGCGTTGCGGGATCAGGCTGAGGTCGCAGTTAAGCACGTCGCGGCGGCGGGATGGTTGCGGGGAGACACCGTGCTCGAGTTCGAGAGCCCGCACAGCGGCACGTGGATTCCGCTTGTCACTGAGTACGGATTCAGCACGACCACATCGGATGCTGACGTGGTGCTCGACTGTTTCGGCATCATGCACGAGCCAGACCAGCGGAGTTCGTTCGCACGCCGTGCCGAGGCGACACGCGAGGACGGGGTGTTGCTTCTGCAGTACCAATCCCTTGTCACGATCGTGGAGCAAGGGCAGTGGAATGCGTTGCGGCATGGGCATTTCGCGTACTACTCGGTCACCACGCTGGCGCGGATGCTGAAAGACGCCGGCATGAGCATCGCGAGCCTATGGGAGTTCGACCTCTACGGCGGAACGGTGCTGGTAGCCGCTGTGCACGGAGACGTCGAGCCCGACGAATCGGTGCGGCGCCTGCTGGCGAAGGAGGAGGCGATGGGCATCACGACCGCAGAGTCGCTGGCTGTCCTGCAGGAGACCGCCGACCAGGATGTCGACTCGTTGGTGAGTTGGCTCGAGGAGGAGGCGGCGGCCGGCCATACGGTCTACGCGTATGCCGCTGCGTCGAAGGCGGTCTCGCTCTTCAGCCGCGCAGGAATCACGACACGACTGGTCACGGCGGTCGCCGATGCCTCACCGGCGAAACAGGGCCGACGGATGCCGGCAACCGACATTCCGATCGTCTCGCCCGCCGAGCTGCTTGCCGCCAACCCCGATCGGGTGCTGCTGACGCTTGCCGATCTACTGCCCGAGGTGAGCGCGCGCTTTCCCGAACTCGACGGACGATGGAGGGCGCACGGGCTATGACCGCTGTACCCAAAGAGTTGGACGATGAGCACAGTCAGCTCGGTAACCGGCACCCGAAGGTGTCGGTGTGCATTCCCGCCTACCAGGCCGAGCAATACCTGCAGGGCGTGGTGGACAGCATCCTGGCCCAGGACTACCCCGACCTGGAACTGGTCGTCGTGGACAACAACAGCAGTGACGGCACCCGCGCGATTCTCGAGGCGGTGAAGGACGACCGACTGCGCGTGATTCGCAACACGACCACCTTGCCAGTCTTCGACAACTGGAACTTCACCGTACGCCAGGCGCGGGGAGACTTCGTAAAGCTGATCTGCGTCGACGACGCGCTCGGGCCGGGCTGCATCGGCGTGCAGGCCGCGGTGCTCGAGAGCGTACCCGAGGTGGCACTGGTCTCGGTCAGGACCGATTACATCGACGACGACGGAGAAGTGGTCATGGGATCACGGGGACTGCCGGGAATCGTCGGACGAGTTCCTGCCGACCGGGTGGTTCGACAGATCATCCGGAGCGGCGCAAATCCGATCGGGGGCCCCGTGTCGGTAATGTTCAGACGCACCGACTTCGAGCGATCCGGCGGATTCGACCCGAACTACCCCTTCCTTGCGGACATGCACCTGTGGGTGCGGCTGCTTCGTCGTGGCGACTTCTACGGCGTGCCAGGAACGCACGCTTCATTTCGGATCCGGCGCGGGTCGATGCACGGGCTGACGTCGGCACGTGAACAGCTCGCCCAATCCATCGAGTTCGACAGACTGCTCGCCGCTGATCCCCGGTGGAGCATCTCAACCGCGGATCGAGTGCGTGGCCGAGTGCGGTGCTACGAGCAAACGCTGCGGCGGACGGTGTTGTTCGCCTCGACGACGTGGCGCGTCAAGCGACGAGGTCGTCGACCTATCGCGCTCAAGGAAGTCGTCGACGCGGGTTCGGGTGTCCAGTCGTCCGGCACGGTCGGAAGCCTGACGACGGTGATCTGCGCGTACACCACCGCGCGTTGGGAGCACATCTGCCAGTCAGTGGAATCCGTTCTGGCCCAAGACTTCACGGATTCGAATGTCGTCGTGGTGATCGACCACTGCCTGGAGCTGTATCAGATGGCCTGCGACCGGTTCGGCTCCGAGGAGCGGGTGACCGTGCTCGAGAGCAGCCAAGAGCGTGGGCTGTCGGGTGCACGCAACGCCGGGGTCGAAGCAGCGGACGGCGACGTCATCGCGTTCGTCGATGACGACGCGGTGACCGAACCGGGCTGGGCGCGAGCCCTGATGCGCCACTATCGCCACGAACGGGTGGCTGGCGTGGGCGGATACGCGGCTCCCGTCTGGCCTGAGCACCGGCCGGCGTGGATGCCGACCGAGTTCGACTGGGTCGTCGGCTGCAGCTACACGGGACAGCCGACCGAATTGGCGGCGGTGCGGAACCCATTGGGGTGCAACATGTCCCTTCGTCGGTCAGTGCTTGACACGGTGGGGGGCTTCAGGTCGGAGGTGGGCCGGATCGGCTCACACCCAGTGGGAGGCGAGGAAACCGAGCTCTGCATCCGCATCGCCGCGAACGATCCGTCGGCCATGATCCTGTTCGATCCGGAAGCACGCGTCCAACACCATGTCTCGGCTGATCGCACGACGCTGCGCTACTTTCGTCGCCGGTGTTATCACGAAGGCATGTCCAAGGCTGTCGTGACCGAGCTGGCCCAGGCGACCAAGGCGCTTAGCACGGAGCGTTCCTACACGCTGGGCGTTCTCCCGAGGGCGATCTTGCGCGAATCGATGTCGATGCGCGGCGATGGGTTCGCCAGGGCCGGGGTCATGGTGTTGGGGCTCGCGGTCACGACGTCCGGCTACCTGAATGCCAAGGCGCGACGTTGGCTGCCGACCAGGCGAGCCCGGTGATAACGGCCGGCAGGTTCCGCTTCAAGCCGGAGGTAGGTGGCGAGCTGGCCGCGGAATCCAACCTGAACGTCAACACGATCTCGCTCATCCTGTCCAACGGGGTGACGTGCGTGCTGGGCCTTTGCTTCTGGGGCGTCGCCGCCCGAGTCTTCCCGGCCAACTACGTCGGTGTTGCGGCGGCGCTGATCAATTCCGCATTGATGCTGTCGACGCTGTCGATCCTCAGCATCGACCGGTTTTACGAGCGGTTTCTTCCGGTCGCTGGCTACCGAGCCGGGGAATTCTTGACGCGCGGATTCCTCATCGTCGCTACCGTTTCGACGGCAGGGGGGGTCGGCCTTATCGTCCTCGGGCCACGGCACGCGTTGTTCACGTCGGGCTGGGTGATGGCCGCCTACCCGGTCTTCGTCACGGTCATCGCCGTCTTCATTCTCCAGGACAAGGTCGTGGCCGGCCTCGGGGTGGCCCGCTGGGCAGCGGCGAAGAACACCATCCATGCAGTGTTGAAGCTGGTCGTCCTCATCGTCATCGCTCTATTGGCTTCCGCCGGCGCCTTGGCGGGCACCGCGGCCGCTTCGACCGCCATCGTGGCGGCGTGGGGCGGGACCGCGGCGGTCATCGTGGCATGCCTGTTCGTGGCGATCCGCCGCCGCTGCCGTGACCACCCTCGGTTCCAGTTGACGCCGAAACTTCCTCCATGGGGCGAGCTTTGGTCGTACTTCGGTTCTTCATTCGGGATCACCGCGATGCTATCGATAGGGGCCCTGGTAGTTCCGCTGATCGTGGTCGCACAGGCGGGTCCCACCGCAAACGCGTACTTCCAGATCGCATGGCAGTTCGTCGGCGCGCTCTATCTTACGGTGCACCTCGTCGTCAGTCCCTACGTCGCGGAAGTGGCCACGCACCCCGACAAAGTGGTCGCCCTGTCGTGGCGAACGGTACGCATGCTGATCGCGATCGCCGTTGCGGGAAGTGCGGGGCTGCTGCTCTTGGGCCCCATCATGCTCTCACTCGTAGGCGCTGAATACCGAACCGGTGGCGAGGCTCTGCTGCAGCTCGCTGCGGTCTTTGTCCCGCTCTCGGTGGTCGGTGCTGCCTACGAAGGGTTTGCCCGGGCCCAACGCAAACTACGCCTGCAGCTGACGATGACCTTCGTCTCCACGGTGATCGTCATCTGCGGATCGTTCGTCGGAACGCGTTACCTGGGTGCCACCGGCGTCGGATGGGCTTATCTCGCCGCGGAATCGGTGACGGCGGTCGTGCTGATCGTTCCCGTGACCAACTGGCTTCGGAAACGGATGTATCTGGGGCTTCCCGAGCGGGCCAGCACAGAGGGCTCCCTGGCGGAGGTCGACCGGCGATCAATCGAAATGAATGGAATCGACGCACCATGACACCGGGGGAACACGCTGACGCCGTAGCCAAGGTGGCGATCTACGCCGCGGCATGCGGCATTCTGTCGACGGTGCCGGTCTGGCCACCGTTACAGGCGCTGCTGCTACTCGTCTTCCTGCTGACCGGACCGGGAAGTGCCCTGATGTGCTGGGCCGCGCTTCCCCCAGCGGTCACCGTGGCTGCGGTCGTCGGCCTGAGTGTGTCGTCGGTGTTGGCGACGGCGGTCGCCATGGCGTGGGTGCCGTTCTGGGGACCGGTACCTTCCTGCCTGGTGCTGTCGGCAGCGGTCATCACCAGTGGCCTCGTCCGACTGCGGGCGTTGCGAAAGCCGGTGACGGAAAGCGCCACGCCATGGTGAACCTCGAGACGCGGGATGCCATCGGCGACCCAGCGCCGCTTGCGCTTACCGGTGAACCGATTCTGAACCGACGCTATGGTCCCGGCCTGCTCTTACTGATTGCCGTGGGCATATGGTGGCCCGCAATCGAATTGATGCGCGGTGAAATCGCCGGTCAGTACGGCTTGTTGGCGACCAAGGGGGGTCTGCTCCTACTGGTGAGTGCATTGGTTGCGCTCTTGGCATTCGTTTGGGCGCTTGCGATCGACAGCACACCGTACTCTGTTCTCGCGATCGTCGTGGCCACGGTCATCGGACGAGTGACGGCCACCGTCCTGACCGAGATGCCAATCTACGTGTGGACGTACAAACACATCGGCATCGTGAATTTCATGATCGAGGACCATTTTTCGCCGCACGTACAGATCTATGGGGACTGGCCCGGCTTCTTCTCGGGGATGGCTTGGTTCAGCACTGTCTCCGGCTTGGATCCCTTGACCGTGGCGCACTGGTTCGCGCCATTCTCGACGGCGGTGATCGCGCTTCTGGTCGGTGTGCTCGCCGTGAGCGCCGGATTTGGCAGGCGGGCGAGTTTGATCGCGGCAATGCTCGCCGTAATCCTCAACTGGACTGGGCAGGACTACTACTCACCGCAGGCTGCTGGCCTGATCCTCGCACTTTCGATCTTGAGTTTGCTGCTGTACTCGAAGAAAGCGCCGCTCGCTGGCTATCTTTCGATGCCAGTGTTCGCCGTGCTCGTCGCAACCCATCAGCTCACCCCCTTCTGGGTCGTGATCAGCGAGGTGGGCCTCGTGGTGTTCAACCAAATGCGGCCGAGATGGCTTCTCCTCGTGCACGCCGCGATCCTGGCCGTCTACGTGGGCCCGCGACTGGAACGGACGGCCACCTTCAACTTCTTCAGTGGGTTCGACCCCGTCAAGAACAGCACCGTCGTCACGGAGGACCGGGGGTCCGCCGGTCGCGATTTCACAGTTCTCCTGGAGCGTGGCCTCTTCGTCGGCCTGTGGCTGTTGGCGGCAGTTTGCTTCGTCGTGGTCTGGCGTCGCTCCGGCGCCCCTTGGGGTTTGGGCGTCGCAGCTTTCTCGTCAGTCCTCATACTCGCCGGCCAGGACTACGGCGGCGAAGGGATCATTCGTGTCTTTCTCTATTCGATAGCGGGTTGCGCGATCCTCGTTGCGATCGTCATTGCCAGGATCTTCGAGCTCGAGAATTCGTGGCGGAAGACGGTGGGTGTCGTGATCTCCACGGCATTCATCCTCGGGGTGGGTGCCGTTGGGCTGCAGGGCTATTACGGTGGTTGGAGTTACGTCACCGTCAGCAAGTCGCAAGTGGAGCTCAATCGTGCGTTGCCGGCGTCCAGCGACGGGCATTACGTGATCGGTACCCTTGCGCAACCGGTGGGGTGGCCGGAGGGGGCGACCGCCGGTTCGGTTCGCTTGAAGTTGATAGATCCCGCATACGACGCCGCAGTCAACGCAGTTCGGCCATCATTGCTGCACAAGGACTTCGCCACGCCGTCGGACGTTGATCGTCTCGAGAAGACGTTGCCCAAGGAGGGGCGCGCCCACACTCTCTACTTCATTTTGCCGCAGCAGGCCGACGCCTACGGCCAATACCTCGGATGGTTCCCACCGACGTTCGTTCCCAGCTTGATCGAACTGCTTTCCGAAAGGCCCAAGTGGTCCAAGGTCGTCGACGGCGGAGACACCGTGATATTCGAGTACAGCCCGAAGAAGAGGTAAACGTGCTGAAACAGGATCCGCCGCTGAACAACGAGCAGCCAGAGGAAGCGCAAAAGCGCCCCCGCAAGTCTTTCAAGTTCGTTGGGCGTACCGCCCTGGCCGTCGTCGCCTTGCCGACCTTGATCTTCGCCGGGCTGGGGGTGAAGAGCGGTATCGACGCGGCCGCCTATCAGACGCCGCTGATTCCCGACCTCACCATCAGTGCGAACCACCGCTACTTCGTCGATGCCGCCAGTGATCCGTTCTTCTGGATGGCCGACACGGCGTGGAGCATGCCGATAAGCCTGACGAGGGACGAGGTGGTGGAGTATCTCGACAAGCGTGTTGCGCAGGGCTTCACCGTCATTCAGACCGTCGCCATCTTCAACCAGGCGGGCGGACCAGGTCCGAACCGGTACGGTGACTGGCCTTACGGCCCCAGCGGCTTGTCCGAGCCCGTCGTCACCGATGGCGCCGACCCCAGCGACCCCCAACAGTACGACTATTGGGACCACCTGGACTTCATCATCTCCGAAGCGAATGCCCGCGGCCTACGGGTTGCGCTGGTTCCCGTCTGGGCAGACCGCCAAGTGGGTACGCTCCTCACCAAGTCCAACGCCGAGGGGTTTGGCGCATTCATCGGTGCCCGCTTCCACGATCGGCGGGTCATCTGGGTGTTGGGCGGCGACCACGCGGCCGACGGCGAGCAGCAAATTTGGCGGAACTTGGCCCGCGGCATCGCAATCGGTGCGACGCGCGAGGAGAACTACAACATCTTCTTGATGACCTACCACCCGTACGCCGACCACAGCAGCTCGCAATATTTCGGTGATGACCGGTGGTTGAGCTTCGACATGCTGCAAGGTGGCCACTGTCTGCGATACGACAAGCGTCGCGCCTTGATCGCGGCAACGTACAACTCGTCACCGACCAGGCCGTTCCTCGACGGCGAGCCGATCTACGCCGCGGTTCCGTACTGCTGGGACAACCCACCCGACGGGTATTCGACACCAATCGACGTGCGGCGCGACGCATATTGGTCGGTGTTCGCGGGTGCCGCTGGGCACACCTACGGAAACCACACCGTGTGGCAATTCCTGGGCGCCACCGACCACCCGGCCCTGATGGGCGCGGTCGGTGATTGGCGGTCGGCGATGGACGACGAGTCCGCTTGGCAGATGCAGTTTCTCGTGAAGCTGATGGAGTCGCACCCCTGGTGGAAGGGAGTCCCGAACAACGACATCATCACCGATCAGCCACGCGACGGAGTCGCACAGCTGCAGGCGATCGTTGCCTCCGACAAATCGTATGCGATGGTCTACAGCCCGGACGGCGAGCCGTTCGACGTCGACATCGCATCGTCCATCGGACCCAGCACACGCATGTCGTGGTACGATCCCCGCACCGGCGAGTCCATTGACCTCGGCATGGTGGGCGCGGCCTCGCAAGAATACAAGCCTCCGACAGCGGAGGACTGGGTCCTTGTTGCCGACGCGGCCACTGCTCAACCCCCGTCCTAGCGTAGGTGTGCGACGATCCGGCCCGCGGCTTCGACGTCCTGTCCCAGATGCCAGTAGCTGATTCCGAGCCGTTGGCTGGACGCGCGGATCTTCTCTGCGCCTCCGCCGCGGTGCCCCGGCCGGTGAATCCTCCTGCGAGTCCAGCTGCCTGCACGCCGCCCTCTGCTCGGCCCAGGGTCAATTACCTTTTTGGCCAGTAGCTGCGCAAGATCACCAAGAACCGCGGCCACTTCCAATTAGGACTAGCCAGCAGCTTCCCCCGCAGATCGAGAAGGTCACGATCAACGACCGCACGACCGCAAAACCCGTTGTGCGCTACCAAGTTGCGACCGACAACGGCATCAACCCCCAGACTGGTTGCCACGGCAAGGCGCGGCGCCGGTACGCCACCGAATGGGACGCTCGCACGGCGCTGGCAGAGATCACCGACACCACCGCAAAGGGTCCAGTTCGTTGTCCGGTCGACGCTGACCGTCGAGCGGGTGTGCGCCGACTACCTTGCGTAGCCGGCACAAACTAGGGCCTCGTCGCGCGCCGAGCTGGAATATGACCTTGGGCCGCTGCGGGAGCGGTACCGGCAGTTCCCGGTGCAGCGGCTCGCCAAGGCGCACATCGACGCCCTGGTGGGGATCTCCTCCGGAGGAACCAAGACTGCGCGCGCCGCGCACCGGCGACACTAGGGGTAGTTGCCAATGTTCGGTGCCGCCCCTGGGACGATCGGCGCCCCCGACGTCGGCAGGGGGTAGTACCGGAAATAGTCGACCTGCATGTTCGACGGTGCCAACCCCGAGGGATAGAAGGCGTCGAGCTGGACGTTCGTCGTCCACTGCCTACCGGTGATCGCGGCTCGATTGGTCGTCGTCATGGTGATCTTTCCGTCTACGAACCACGAGATGTGGTCGGGAGCGACCTCGATCGCGTAGGTGTGCCACGCGGCCAAGTCGAGGGTTGTCGAGGCGTATGTCTGCTTGTTCGTCGGATGATGGATGAACACATACACGCGGCCTTCGTCGACGTCGGCTTCGGCGAAGTCGACGTCGCCCGCCCCGCCGTTGTAGGGGACGCCATAGGGGATCAGGGCGACGACGGCGTGGTACGGATTCCCCGGGCCCTGCTTGTCGACTCGCATACGCGCTTCCCATCGGCCGTAGGCGGGGTTCACCGCGCTACCCATCATGCCGCCGGAGGTGGCGTTCGGCGTGCCGGCGATCTGCAGATAGCCGTCCTGGACGGTGATCTGCTCTGGCCGGCGAAGCCCGTTGCCGGCGTGGCCGGGCGACCGATACAGGTTCCAGGCCGTGGCGGAGGGCGTGCCGCTGCCGTTGAACTCGTCGCTCAGTCTGGCGTCAGGCGCGCCCCACCCGTATGCGGCCGCCGCGGATTGAGCATTAGTGGGCGGGACACCATTGGGCGGTTGCGGGGTCGTAGGAATCGTTGGGCCCGTCGGAGTCACAGCTCGGCCGACGGTGACCCTCGTAGTCGCCGTCGCCTGCCAGCTGGGCATCAACAAACCCAATAGGCCGTGGATGTGCCATCCGTTCGACGCGGCCAAGTCGCTGGCCGTGACCAGAAACGTGTCGGTGTCCTTGGATGCGAACCCAGCCCCAGGTGTGTAGATGAACGTTCCGTCGGTGCTGATGGCGACGGTGCCACCGTTGGTGGTCGGACCTGCGGTGTAGGTGAGCATGTCGCCGTCAGCATCGGCGCCGCGTATGACTCCCCTGATCGTTCCGTTCTTCAGGCTGGTCGTCTCTCCAGGCGCGAACGAAACGGTGGGTGTCTTGTTGAAGAACGTCCGTACGAACCGGTGGAGGGTCACCTGCACAGGGTCATCGCGAACCGCCGCCGCCATGGGCATAACTCGTTGCTGCACCGGTTGGGTGACTGCGGACCCGTTGACGATCGCCTGCGCGACTCGCGTTTTGACATCGACAGCGACCTGGTCACGCGATTCCGATAGCAGCCGTGGTTCAGCGTCAGCCTGCGGCGATGGGGTCGGTGCAGGTTCGGGCAACGACGCGGGAGCTGCAGAGCCGCTGGCATTAGACAGGACGGCAGCCGCCGGTTGCAATTCTTCTGAGGCTGCCGACGTGTCCGGCTTCTTCGCAGCCACAGCATTACTTCTCTGCGTACCTCTCGGCGGGACCGAGATCTGGTCAGGGTCCACGTGCGTCGTCGTCGACGCGGCCGACGGTCCAGACCCTGGCGAATCCGCCGTGCTCACCGAGCAGACGTCAGCGGTTGATGAGCGGTGCAGCCCCAGTCTTGAAGTCGTCACGGTCGTTGATGAGGGTTTAGTCGGGGCAGCGTCGCCGGCGCCATTCCCGTGTGCCGCTACTTGGTCAGACGCTTCCGATTCATCGGACCGGCTGGTCTCGCCCGAGTCGCTGCTGGAATGCGTAGGATTGCTGACTGGTGTGGGCTTCTTGGGCGAGTTCTTGGTGACCCCGTCTCGCCGGTCACCAATCTCGGTGGCGGGCGTGCCGGCAGCGCCGCGCGCCTTCGGCTTGGACGAAGGGTCGTCTGCCCCGGCATCCAAAGCAGAGCCGTGAGTCGTCGATCTCGATGACGACTGCTCCGTCGAGGGCTCGCTATCACCTGCAGTCGACGAGGGGGCCGCTGATTCGTCGGCTTGCGCGACACCCAAGCCAGCGAACGACGCTGCGCCGATGCCCAGACTCACGGCGCTGGCCCCGAGCCAGGCGTAGGGCACCGGCACCCGCTGCTTTCTGACGCGGTGACGGCCGTGCCGTCTCCTGGTGGTCGATGTCCTCGTGCTCCGCGCAGCCGAATCCATTGTTGTGTCTCCCCCGTGTGGTCGGGTATCGGCCAGCCGCGGTACCGACGGACCAGTGGCAGATGTCAGCCCACCCATCACACATGAAACTCACTGGCTCGTCCAGTTATTGACCAAGCGTTGAACGCATTCTTATGAAATCGCCGACAACGCTGAATGCAAAGGCCTGAGTCGGATCAACCTTGCATGCCAATAAAATTTGGCTCGATCGCCTCATGACCGTCCGCAGCGAGCAACCGTTGTTGGTTTGCGCGTCACATCCGACCGCCGAGTGCCAACTCGCCGGTGCCATCTGTGAGCAACTGGATCGGTTCAATATCAACCCTTTTCGTGGCCTGCGATTCGAAACCCGACGATGCAACATTGCAGCACGAAATCGAGAAGGCGCTCGATACCGCTGGGAGCGTCGGGCGGGGCCGGGGAAATCGACTGTTCTGCAGGCGAACGCCGACAACGTGGGCGACTCGCGTCGCGTCGGGTTGGGGGCGTCCTTCGTCACGGCGATGCGGCGATAGGGGTCTTCGAACTGGATGGCCGGCATCTGGAGGTATCTCCGTGAGCTCGCGTGTGAGGCAAACCAATCGGCTCAGCTACTCATGGCCGCCACACCGAACGATAAAGTATACCGAGCAAACTCAGCTCTCGAGGGACATCATATCCGCGTGCGATCCCTACCTCCGTCGGCGACCGGAAGCGGAGGTTGTGAAGGCTTGGTGGGGAAGTAGGCCAGTGCCTTGTCGCGCTCGTGAGGCCTGGGTGTCGGCCAGGGGGATCCGGTGGGTGGCGGTGACGAGGGTTTCGATGTCGCCGGCGTCGAGGTCGGCGAGCCGGTCGGCCAGCCAGCCGGGGTGGTCGTCGCCGAGTGTGCCGGCGAGTTGGGCGGCCAGGGCGTGCAGGTGTTCTCGGGCGTGGTGAAGGTCCACAATCGGGGTGGCATCGGGCAGGATCGCGGTGGCGAGGTTCCAGATCCAGGGTGCCCCGTCGCCGAGGACGACGAGTTGACGGATGTGGTCGGCGCCGCGGCGGCGGGCTTCGGCGTGCACCAGGGTGGCGAACTCGCTCGCGGGAGCGAAGCTGGCCAGGTAGCTGGTCGAGTCCGGGTCGCGCACCGGTCGACCCTTCTCGTCGAGGGTGGCCTGGGTGAACAGGCACGCCAGTTTGACCTCGCGGGTGCAGGCTCGCCCGTCGGGGGCCTTGCCGGCGCGGTCGGTGGTGGCGGCGGGCACCATGCGCACCCCGTTGTCGTCGACGGCGAGGTAGAGCTTGTCCGGCAGCGGTGCCGACGGTGGCAGCACACCGATCTGTCGGCGCGTGATCGCGGTGGCCTCGGCGGCGATGCGTTCGGCGGCGATGCCGCCATCGGCCTCGGCCGAGCGCTCGATCCGCTTGGTGGGCAATCGGATTCCGGCCAGGGCGGCGAGCAGGCCGGCGGCGGTGGCGAACGGCTCGGCGGCGGCGGTGCGCGCGGTCATCTTGCGCAGCCCGGCGACAGCGACGCACCCGCGGCGCCGAGCTCGTCGTCGCGCGGCACGACGCCGCGCCCGCACTGGGCGCAGTGGTAGTACGCGCGCCACACGCTCCCCGGACCCAGCATGGTCTGATCTGCTTGGCTCGGTAGGACACGAACTCTGCCTGATGGCCGTTGCCGCAGTCGATGCGGGGGTCCGCGGTGCCCGGCGTCGGCGGCCAGCAACCGGTGCAACAGCGACCCACCCAGGCGCAGCATCGCGGTGCGGATCGCCGTCTCCACCGCCTCCAGCCCGTCGCCGGATGACGCCAACGAGGCGACCGGCACCTCGGACAGGCGCGCTACCTCCGCCGCGAACTCCGCGGCGACCTGGTAGCGGGGCCCCCCATTTCGTCCCCCCGTGCCGGCCGTGGGCGCAACCGTGGCGTCCGCGTTCGGCGGGCGCGCCTCGCAGATCGCCTCGTTGACCGCCACGATCTGCTCGGACACCGCGGCGAACCGCGGGTAGTTCGCCAGCTCGCCGCGCACTTTCTTCAGTTCGTCGGCCGACAGCTGCCGGCCCTTGGTGCCGCGCCCGGCCACCGTGCGGGCCCACAAATACCGCGGCCCGTGCCCGGGATGACCCGGTTGCGCGCACGCGCAGTTCGGCTTCCCGCAGCGGCGGTAGTTCTCGCTGATCGAGCCGGGCTGTCGACCGCCACCGCGCCGGAAATCATCGGTCGCGGCAGCTGTGTCATACAACCGGTCGCGCTGCTGTTACAGGTCTCCCATCGACGGCTCGGTCACATCAAACCTCCAGGGTTGTTTGACACACAACCAGATTATCCAGCGGCCAGCGCCTACTCCAAGCACCTACATTCGTGTCGCACACCCCCTGATATTGGCCATCGCCGCTTGGGGCGCATCCCACTCGCCGAGGCAGAAGCCGAATACTGCGATCAATTGGACGCCAGCCAACCGGCTGGCTCACAGAACCCCGAGTGTGCATGAAACTCGGGAGGGTTCTGCCGCTGGACCAGTTCGGTCTGCGGGCGGAACTGGATCCGTCAGCAGCAGGTCGACGACGCGCAGCGTGAAGGGGTCTCCAGCGAAGCTGCCGCAGAGATCCGCCAGCTCAAACGTCGCAACGCCGAACTGGCAGCGTCTCGGCGTTCATCCCAGCCGTTTGCACACCGCAGCGATCGCCGCCCACTCACTCGGATAGTCATCGCGATGCTCCAACACCAAACGGAACAGCCTTCGCCCGCGTCTCCGGGTCGTACTTGCTCGGCATGTGATGCACACCTCCCAAGAAAGGAGGTGTGCATCGAACGTCCCCCAAAGCCCACATAATTCAGGAGTCTCCTAAGGGCGGTAGTCGCTGGTTGTCGGTGCCGGCCCTTGGATGAGCGGCGCCCCCGACTTTGGGAGCGGGTAGTAACGGGAAAAGTCGACCTGCATGTTCGATGGTGCAAGGCCCGAGGGATAGTAGGCGTCGAGCTGGATGTTCATCGTCCAGTCGACGCCGGTGATCGCGGCACGTTGAGTGGTAGTCATCGCAATTTTGCCGTCGACGAACCACGAGATGTGGTCAGGAGCGACTTCGATGGCGTACGTGTGCCATTCGGCCAAATCGACATGCACCGCCGCGTACGCCTGCTGACGCGGTGGGTAGTGGACGAACACATGCACGAGGCCGCTGCCGGCGTCGGCTTCGGCGAAGTCGAGATCGCCAGCGCCGCCGTCGTAGGGGACACCGGCAGGGATCAAAGCGATCACCGCGTGGTAGGCCTCCCCGGGGCTCTGCTTGTCGACGCGCATCCGGGCCTCCCACCGGCCGAACGGCGGGTACACCGCGTGACTCATCATGCCGCCGGAAATCGCGTTCGACAGGCCGGCGATCTGCAGGTAACCGTCCTGAACTGTGGTCTGCTCGATCCGGCGTAGCCCGTTGCCGTCGTGGCCGACCGACGAATATGCGTTCCAGACATCTGGGGAGGGAGGGCCGCTACCGCTGAACTCGTGGCTCAGATCAGCGTCCGGCTCGCCCCAGTCGTAGGTGGCCGCCGCCGACGGGCCTGGGTAGACGGGGCCTGGGCGGGCGAGGCCTGGGCGGGCGGGTCATGGTTCGAACTCAATGAGATCCAACCGACCAGCACGAAGAACAGCATGATTGAGATCGGACGAACTGTCACCGGGACTTGCCTCCGCGGGATGATGGGGTCGAGTGGCCTTTGGGCACTTAACTTTCAATACTAGGTTCTTCCGGGAAAGTTTGTGGGTCATGGTGTGACCGGGTAGAGCTGTAATCCGTCGAGGTGGAAGTAGATTGCGGTCTTGAGGTGCTCTCGATTGTGGTAGCCGCGGGCGGAGACTCGGATGGCCTGGATGCGGGAGTTGAGGCCTTCGGCGCCGGCGTTGGTGATCGGCTGCGCGAAGTAGGACAGCAGCCCCGCTTCGTGGCGCTTCAACGTCTTTGCTGCGTCGATGATCGGTTGCAGCCGGGAATGGGTGGCCCAGAAGTACCAGCGCGTGAAATGCTTGGCGCCCCAGCCGCGGCGCCGGTAGGACCACAAGCGCCGTAGGTTCTCCTTGATGGCCCATGCGCGGGCGGTCTGCAGGTCGCTGGCCCGCAGGGCGGCGAAGCGGTCCTGGTGACGCTCGGGTAGGTTCTCGGCCGAGTACAGCCACAGGTACTTCGAGCGGGCCAGGCTGTTGTCGCCGGTGACGGCCTACGCCCGGTTCTCGGCCTTGCGCACGGTGTCCACGGCCTTGGTCAGATAGCCCATCAGGTGGTAGCGGTCGAAGACGATCTTGTCCTCGCCGTCGCTCAGGTGCGTGCGTACCGAGGCGGCGAACGGCTCCCACATGTCCATCGCCACCGGCTCGATACCGGCCCGCTGCTCGGTGGTGAACTTCTCGAAATAGCCGACCAGGCTGGCCTGTCGACGCTGGTCAGCGATGTATTCCACAGTGTCGGCATCCAGGTCACTGACCACGGTGATGTAGTCCTGATCCTTTCCTGGCCGCCTTCTCGTCGACCCCGACACGGGCCGGTACGTTCAGCGGTTTGGCGGCCAGGCCGCGGGCCACGGCACGGTCCATCAGGTGCCACGCCTGGTCCCAGCTGATGCGCAGCAACCTGGCGGCGGAGGCTACGTCGCAGGCGGTGAGCACGTCAATGGCCAGCCGCTCGAACAACGTCGTGAACCGCGAGTGCGGCCCGGCCCACGGCAACCCAACCTGACGCACCCCGTGTTCGGGACAGTGCACCCGCGGCGGACTTGCATGCAGGAAGGTCAATAACGCACACGAGTCCAAAGCCGCCACGCCCGCTCAGCCGAGTGGTCATAAACCGACAGCACGGCATCGCTATCCGGGCAGGAGAACCGGGTCCGGGGCGGATGCTCAACCCACACGGCACACCCTCCGCGGCGGTGGCGAGCGCGTCGGTCACTCGTTCAGCTGCTGGGATTGTGGTGGACGATGAGCAGTTGCATGCAATCCAGGTCCTCGGTACGGAGGTCGCGGTAGATGGGCGCAAGCTTCAGGGGTGCCAGGTGGGCAGACACGTTGTCGGCAACGTCGAGCTCGAAGCCGGCGTTCTCGAAAAGCCGAATCCACGTCGGCCGCTGGATCCGGTTGAAGTACTGCACGTCGCTCTCGAACCAGCGGCGCCAGGCCTTATCGGAGTAGCGGTAGTAATTCTTAGGAGAGGCCTTGGTGTCGAAGTAGTGGAAGTGATCGACCAGGTCGATCTGGTGCACCGACGCCCCGCCCGGGACGAGGCACCGGCGCATGTCGGCAAGGTAGCTCGGCAGCTGCTCGCCCTGCACGTGTTCGAGAACGTCCGCGCTCACCGCCAGCGCATAGTGGTTCTGCGGCACACCTTTCAGCGTGCCGGACGGGTCGACGACGTAGGTGAAGTTCAGCGTGCGGTAGAGCTCCTCGAAGGTTCTGACGTGCATGGCTTGCCGCGCGATTTTCTTGGCCTGCCCGCGGCGGGCTTCCGAAAGGTGCGCGAACTCGTCGTCGATCCGGTCGTGGAGTTGCGCGAGCCAGGACGTGTAGGCGCCGAGCAATCGATTGTCCCAGACGTCGTAAAGGGCGACCTCGACATCGAAGAACAGCCTCAGCACGGTAGCCTCCCAGTGGACCCAGCCTGTGCCGAGTTCCAGGACCTTGTCGCCGGGCGCGAGAAGTTCCAGCCGGTCGCAGTAGTTGACGAGGCGCACGGCGCGATCGACGTACGGCTGAGTAATTCCGCCCGAGACCCGCATCTTCTCTAACACGACATTGCCCAGTTTCCGATAGGCGGCGCGCGTGGTGTCGTTTAGAGAAAAGGCCTTAGCCGCAGTGCTGATGGCGACATACTTGATCATCTAGCCCGATTCTCCCCGTGGATCTCGCGACTGCCCCACGAAGCCAGCCCGATCGTGTTTGTGGATGACTTTACCGATTGAGCAGGACTTGCGTGGAGTTGCGGCTAGATTCGCGCAGGGCCCGACGTTCAAGCAGCTGTGGGCGCAGTCCAGGCTGAAGCCGACCGACATCCAGACCGCGATCCTCTACAGCCACTTCACGCCGCCCCGACCTCGTGTCGTGGCTCAACCTCGTCGACCGCCGGTTTGGTGGACTAACCGACAAAGCGTTGCGGCGCAATCTCTTTCGCTCCGTGCCGGATCTCGTCGCCTGCATCCAGGAATACTTGATACAGGAACCACTGACACAAGCAATTTCGGCCTTGGCGAACGTGTCGCACCTGTTGGGTCGCCGCACTGGTAACCCACGGCGATGTCCCGCGCGTCCCGCTGATCATCGGAGCCTACAGTCACGAGGCGGCGTTCGCACGTATTCCGCCGATGCGAGCGACGACGCGGGAGAGCCTCGAGCGCTATTTCGACCGGACCGCACCGGAGGCCCGGACCGGGCGTTGGGCGCATACCTGGACCTTCCGCGTCGCCGCGCTCACGTGTCAATTGGCTCTGACGCGATGTTCTACACTCCCACATGGGATCTCGCCGTTGCTTAAGGTCGGGACGCCGCTACACACGCATACCGGTTCAACTACCCCACCCTGGACGCTGAGGGTGCTGGGGCTCAGCGCCACATACGGCAGCGAGATCGTGCACGTGCAGCACAGCTACGGGTCGTTATCGCGGTCGGAAGTTGCACCCGCTGGGCCGGCGTCCGCATCCGTCGATGGACCGGCATGCAACGCATCTGGCCGGACTTCGCGACGGGCGAGACGGGCAGCGACAGGTCGCGTTACGACGCCGAACGCCGCACCAGGGTGATTCGCACGGCGTGGGCCTGAGCCGAAGTTGGACCCGACGGGGCCCAGACGAGCGGCGGCCGCTTCTATGCCAGGTCGTTCGTCGTCGCTGTGGCCACTCTCTCGGAGATGGTGCAGCAGAGGGGTCATGCATTATCCTCAGTTACCTCACGGCAGAATCGATCCCGCGCCGTGCATGCTGTCAAACGGGGGACTGACCATGGGCACTGCACTGACCGAGGTAGTCCGTCGAATTACGGACCGAGCACCGTCACAACTGGTACAACTGGCCTGGCGGGTGCGCGAGGTGGTCGCGCCGAAGCCCTGGCCGTTCGACGAGGCTGCCGTCGGACTGTATCGGTGCGAGCAAAAGGGGCGGGGCGTCCTGTCATACCCGGCGTACCTTTATGGCCTGCTGGCGGCGGCCCGGACGGCGCAGGCGGTCGGGGTGAACGCCGTGACTGCGCTGGAATTCGGGGTGGCCGGCGGGAATGGGCTACGTGCCATGCAGCGGCACGCTCAGGTCGTGAGCGCCTGGTACGGGCTCGACGTCACGATCGTTGGGCTGGATTCTGGCGGTGGACTGCTGCCCTCGTCCGAACCTCGGGACTGCGCCTTCGCCCTGCAAGAGGGCGAATTCGCGATGGATCACGCGGCCCTCGCGCCACACTTGGAGGGGATCGAGCTCGTGCTCGGGGACGTGGAGTCCACGGTAACGTCGCTGACGAGCAGGATCGCCGACGGCGATCTTCCGCCGCTCGGGTTCGTCGCGCACGACCTGGACGTCTACCGGGGCACCCTCGCGGCGCTGACAGCGCTCGGCGCGTTGCCGGTCGAAGCCGTGCTGCCTCGGGTGCCGATGTACTTCGATGACCTGTCGGGCTACCCTTACACCACCCAGACCGGCGAGCGCGCGGCCATCGACGACTTCAACCAGGTGTCGGATACGCGCAAGATCGGTCGGGTGGAGAATCTCGAGCAGACACTGGGCGGCAGCGCGCACTGGGCGAATTGGCCGCGGCACGTCCACCTGATGCACGTGTTTGACCATCCGGCGTACAACGCAGCCGAGCGCGTGGCACACGCCGACCTGAGGCTGCGTGACACGTCATCCGGTCGGTGAGCGATGGGTGAATGTCGGCGGCCCGAGCGGGCGGTCGCCCGACGCGAGGTCGATCAGGTCGGGTAGGAACCGCTGGAACAACCTGCGGCTCCGCCGCAGTTTCAACTCGACGAGACCCGATCCTGTTTGTGGACGACTTTACCGATTGAGCGGGACTTGCGTGCAGTCTGCGGCTTGGTTCGCGCAGGGCCCGACGTTCCGGACGGAGCACAACGGCGCGCACGTTTCGGCGCGGGTATGGCAAACCAATTCGACATTCTGCGGATCCCGGACCCGCACGTGGGCACCTACCACAATGACGTCCGAGTGCCCGCCTGGGTGCCTTTCAGCTGGGCGTGGCGTTTCTCCAGGTTGGGCTGGTACTTGTAGGCGGCCAGCAGCTCGACGCTGATGACCTACCACTCGGTGGGAGGCTCCAGCAGCACGCGGTGGTTCTTCGGTGACCCGTGGCTGGACTTGGACATGATTCAGGGCGGACACTGTCTGCGGTATGACGAGCTTCGCGCCCTCCTCGACGCGGCCTACACCACCAACCCGACGAGGCCGTTTCTGGACGGCGAACCGATCTACGCGGCGATGCCGTACTGCTGGGACCGGCCCGCCCGAGGGTTACTCCACTCCCATCGACGTGCGGCGCGACGCCTACTGGGCCGTGTTCGCCGGTGCCGCAGGTCACACCTACGGCCACCACAGCATCTGGCAGTTCCTGGGCAGCGGCGGTCCGGCCGCGCTCGGCGCAGTCGGCGACTGGAAGTCCGCCCTCGACGACGAGGCCGCTTGGCAGGCGACGGTTCAGATCACCGAATGACGGACTGAACCACGCGCCTTGCAGCTGCTCGGATGTGCATAACGCGAATCATGGTCACCGGCGAGTAGAGCTTTGGACGACGATGGCCGACTGTGACCGGCTCTAGCGGGCGTGTTCGACAATTCGACTAGCGGCATCGACATCCGGCCCGAGGTGCCAATAGCTGATCCCAAATCGTTCACGCCACTCGAGGATCTTCTTCGCGCACTCCGCCGCCGTGCCTACGAGAACGGCGGGTGATCCTTCCAACACGTCCATTTGCGCCTGAACGGCTTCCGCCCAAGATGACCGATGGCGCGGCGGTCTGTCCGCATCTGTCACGTGTAGGTGGTAGCAGCTGAATTGGATGCGCGGAGTTGACTTTCCAGCCTCTTTGGCAGCGGCCCGTACACGTTCGATCTTGGCTTCTATGGATGGAGTGGCCAGATCAGCGACTGCTTCCCGGTCGATGCGTCCACTGACCATTCGCGCTTGCAAACCGACGATGTCGGCACGACGGCCCGCGAGCTCCAGCATTCGCGGACTACCAGCGCCGACCAGTATCGGCGGATTCGGCTGCTGAACGCACCGGGGCAATGCTTCCATGCCGTTGACGCGATAGTAGCTACCTGCGTAATCGACCTGATCCGTCGTGAAATAGTTGTGGATCACGTCAAGAGCCTCTGCCAGCCGGGCCACCCTAACGCGTCCCGGCTCGATGTTCATCCCCACCGCGACGTAATCATCGACCAGCCAGCCGGCGCCGATGCCGAGTTCGACACGGCCCTCAGAGAGCCGATCGATCGTCGCAATATCCTTGGCAAGCAATGCGGGGTGCTGGAACGCGTTTTGCACGACCAGTGACAGAACTCGTAAGCGTGTTGTACTGGCCGCGGCAAACGCCATCGCTGCGATGGGGCCCAGCTGCCATCCCTTGGTCACGTGGTGTGAAACGGCGACCGTGTCGAATCCGAGATTCTCTAGTCGACGAAGCTCCGACACCCAACTTGCACCGTCATTCGATAACCGTGGCATCGGCGCGATGAACCCGAGCTGATCATTAGTCCGCACGCAATAGTCCTTCGTTGACGAAGCTACGTCACGCACTCATCCAGACGCGCTCATCCAGACGCGGTCGGCTGCTACCGAAGTCTACTGCCGATCAAACGATCCGGCCCGTCGAGCGCATCGCACCGTCGCGTCGTCGCGGTTGGGCGCCGTGATGGTCGCGATCGACGGACGACGCTGACCGCTGAAACCGCCGTCGCCGCGGTCTTGCCCTTATCTCCCGGATGTCGGTGAACTTAGGGAGCGCGGAGTAATTAGGTGGGTTCTGTTGGGCGTGTCGCGGTGTGGTCGGCTGTGAGCGTGTAGTTCCAGTCGCCGTGGAATTCGTGACGGTTCAGCCGGGTGGCTTCGAGGGCGGCGATCTGCTTGTCGGTGATCTTGATGCCGCGCTCGTAGGTGGTGGTGTCAAGCACCGCGTTCACGGTCAGCCCGGTGGATGTGGTTGTCGCCCTGAGAGTTTCGATGACTACCTCGTGGGACTCCAGGGGGCGTCCGCGCCAGTTGCGGCTGATCGCGGAGAACAGCCGGTGTTCGATCTTGTTCCATTTGGAGGTGCCGGGCGGCAGGTGGCAGACCGTGATGTCGAGTCCGGCCTCGGTGGCGAAGGCGGCGAGTTCGGTTTTCCACAGCCGCAGCCGGGATCCGTTGGAGCCGCCGGAGTCGGCGGTGATCAGCAGCTTGTCCGAGCCGGGATAGCTGATGGCGCCCATCGTGGTCCACCAGCGGCGGATCGATTCCACCGCGAACGCGCCGGTGTCGGCGTCGGTGCCGACGTTGACCCAGCCGGTGTTGGCGGCGATGTCGTAGACCCCGTAGGGGGCCACCTTGCCCAGGGCCTTGTCGGCGAAGTCGTGCACCTGCACCTGCCGGGGTGACCCGGCGGGCTCCCATTCGCGGCCGGCAGCTGTGTAGTTGCCGACGAGTTCTTTCTTCTTGGTGTCCACGCTGATCACCGGGTCCCCGTCGGCCTGGAATCCTTCGACGTGGGTGTTGAGATAGCCGAACTGCCCATCCCGATCCCGATGATGGGTGCCTTCCAGGGTTTTCGAGTTCGCCTGCAGGCTGTAACCAGCCTGTTTGAGCAGCTTGGCCACCGTCCGTGCGGACACCCGATGTCCCCTGGCGGTCAGCTCGGCGGCCAGCTTCGCCGTCGATTTGGTCGTCCACCGCAACGGCGACTCCGGATCACCACGGGTGACCGGATCCACCAGTGCGTCGAGCGCGGCGACCAGATCGGGGTCGGTCACCGCCATCGGCGGGCGCCCCGCACCCGGCCGGCGCACCCGCCCCGGAATCGGTTCGCCGGAATCCAACTCACGCACACCGGCCGCCACGGTATCCGGATGCACCGCAGCGGCCGCCGCGACCAGCTTGATCCCGCCCCGACCCAGCACCTTGGCCTCCGCGCCGAGCAACAACCGCCACGCCCGCTCATCCAGATGCGGGCGGATCAACAACAAACGGGCGGCGACCGGATCGGAGTCCACAGCAGGCAGCGTCATACCACAAGTGTCGACAAACCAAACGGAAAAACCTAATCAATTACTGCGCGATTCCTTAGTGACCGCATGCCCGGTGCCCGAGGGTGAGCGCCGCAGTCGCTCGATCCAACCGACCAGGACAAGCGATGAAGTCGCGAGCTGGAATTGCCGGATTTACCCAACACGAGGCAGATGCGGCACCTCGTGGCGCTAGTGACGTCGCACCCTTGGTGGATGGGGGCTCCGGACCAGAACATCATCACCTCCCCGATCGGCACCGGTTCGTCACGGCCGCAAGCGATCAGCGCCTCCGACGGCTCCTATGCGATGGTCTATAGCCCCGACGGCGGAGCCTTTGACGCCGACCTGTCGAGGCTCGCCGGGAGGACTGCGAAACTGTCACGGTTCGACCCGCGCACCGGGACGGCTACCGACTTGGGCATCGTGCCGACCGGGCTTGCGACGTACACCGCGCCGACGGCTAGGCTAGCTTCTGAGGGGCTGCGCCCCGCCGTGGTGGGCGAAAATTTGCTGCTCGTCCGCCGGTCGGGTACGGGGTTGTCTCAGCGGTGGCCCGGGTTGATGCTGATGGAGTGTTTCGGTCGACCCCGGTCGCTCTATGTTGCCATGTGAGCCCGCAGGCTAGCTTGGGGTGGAGGGCACATCTTGTCCACGGGAACCGTGGAATGTTGCCGTCGAGCACGAGTGTCAGATTCCTGTTTCACTCCCGCCCTCCCCGAAACACCCTCCACAACAACGAATTACGGTACATCAGATTGAGGTGATGGGTGATGGATGTGACGCACCCGCGGTGCGCGGGGATCGACTGCTCGAAGAAGGATGCCAAGGTCTGCATCCGGGTGCAAGGCCAAGGCCGGCGGGCCACCGCAGCGACGGTGACGACCTGGGGCGCGACGACCAGCCAGATCCTGGCGCTACGTGAGCACCTGGTGGCAGCCAAGGTCAGCTGCGTAGTGATCGAGTCCACCAGCGACTATTGGAAACCGTTCTACTACCTGCTCGACGACGAACTCGACGTGGTGCTGGTCAACGCCGCCTCGGTGCGAGGCCTACCCGGCCGCAAAACCGACGTCTCCGATGCCGCGTGGCTGGCCGATCTGGGCGCCCACGGGCTGGTGAAGGCGTCGTTCGTGCCTCCGGCGCCGATCCGGGCGTTGCGCGATCTGACCCGCGCCCGCACCGTGATCACCCGCGAACGCACCCGCGAGGTGCAGCGACTGGAGAAACTGCTCGAAGACGCCGGCATCAAACTGTCCTCGGTGGCCACCGACATCACCGGCGTCTCGGGCCGGGCGATGCTCGAAGCGCTGATCGCGGGCCAGCGTGACCCCGCTGCCCTGGCCGATCTGGCCCGGCGCCGGCTGCGCTCGAAGATCCCGGCCTTGACCGAAGCGCTGACCGGACGCTTCAACGACCACCACGCGTTCATGGCGCGACTGTTTCTGGACCGCATCGACGCCCACACCGCCGACATCGGTCGACTCGATGAGCGCATCGAGGCGGCGATGGAACCTTTTCTCCCGGCCCGGGACCTGCTGATGAGCATCCCGGGATTCTCCCGGATCGTCGCTGAAGTGTTCATCGCCGAAACCGGCGGCGACATGAGCGTGTTCCCCACCGCCGGGCATCTGGCATCCTGGGCGGGAGTCTCGCCCGGTTCCAACGAGTCCGCCGGACGGGTCAAATCCACCAAAACCCGGCCCGGCAACCGCTACCTCAAGGGCGTCCTCGGAATCGCCGCGCTGTCCGCAGCCCGCTCCAAGAACACCTACTTGTCCGCCAAATACAAGCGCATCGCCACCCGACGCGGCCCGATGCGCGCCATCGTCGCCATCGAACACGCCATGATCACCGCCGCCCACAACATGCTCACCAACGGCGACTTCTACCGCGACCCCGGCGCGAACTACTACACCGCCCACCAGCCCGCCCGAACCAAATCCCGGGCAATCAACCAACTCGAATCCCTCGGCTACCGAGTCACACTGGAACCACTCACCCAGTCTGCATAACCCGCCAAACAAGCAGGGTCACCCGTTGTGGTCACCCAATTTTCGTGTCAGCAATTCAGGGGCGCTGCGCTGGCCCCTCCGTGGGGACGGAAAATGGTGGCGACCTCACCTGTGCCGATGGTCGACGCCGACTCTGGCGTGATACCGCGTGAAGGGTGCAGGCTTTCCAGGTGTGTGTTGCGGCCAACCCCGATCAGCCTGTGGTGCCGGTGAGCCTGCGTGTCAGCATGGTGGTGGAGGGCATGATCGTCATCCGCGGGGACCGTGGAGTGTTGCCTTCGAGCACGAGTGAGAGATTTCTGTTTTACCCCCGCCCTCCCCGTAACCCACACGCCTGCAATGAAACTGCAATGGGAATGCTGAGGTGATCGGCGATGGAAGTGATACATCCGCGGTGCGCGGGAATAGATATCTCAAAGAGGGACGCCAAAGTCTGCGTCCGGGTCCAAGGCTCTGGGAGCACACCGACATCGGCCACGGTGACGACGTGGGGTGCGATGTCGGGTCAGATCCTGGCGTTGCGTGAGCACCTGCTCGACCAAAGGGTCAACTGTGTGGTGATGGAAGCGACGGGCGATTATTGGAAGCCGTACTTCTACCTCCTCGAAGACACCCTGACGGTGATGCTGGTCAACGCCCACGACGCCCGCAACATGCCGGGCCGCAAGACCGATGTCTCCGATGCTGCCTGGCTGGCCGATTTGGGTGCGCACGGGTTGCTACGCGGATCGCTGGTGCCGCCCCAACCAATCCGGGAACTACGCGATCTCACCCGCGCCCGCACCACCCTGACCCGCGACCGCGCACGGCAGGTGCAGCGCATCGAGAAAGTCCTCGAGGACGCCGGCATCAAACTGTCCTCGGTCGCCACCGACATCATGGGAGTCTCGGGCAGGGCGATGCTGGAGGCCCTCATCGCGGGCCAGTCGGGGCCGGCGGCGATGGCAGATCTGGCCCAACGCCGGATGCGCTCGAAGATCCCGACCCTCACCGAGGCGCTGACCGGCCGGTTCACCCCCCACCACGGATACTTGATCAGGATGCACCTGAATCTGATCGACCAGTACGGGCAGGCGTTAGCCGACCTCGATGACAGGATCGGCGTGGCGGTGACACCTTTAGCGGCGGCCCGGGAACTGCTGACGAGCATCCCGGGCGTCTCAAGGATCGTCGCTGAGGTGCTGCTCGCCGAGACCGGCGCCGACATGAGCGTATTTGCCACCGCCGGGCATCTGGCGTCGTGGGCGGGCACCGCACCCGGATCCAACGAGTCCGCGGGCAAGGTGAAGTCGACCAAAACCCGGCACGGAAACCGGTATTTGAAAGGGGCCCTCGGGACTGCCGCGCTAGCCGCGTCCCGCTCGAAGGGAACCTACCTCTCAGCCAAATACCGGCGTATCGCCGCCCGTCGAGGTCCGATGAAAGCACTTGTTGCACTCGAACATTCCATCCTCGTGGCGGTGTGGAACATGCTCACCAACGGCGAGTTCTACCGTGATCCCGGCGCCGACTACTTCACCCGCCGTATCCCAGCCAAAACCAAGGCACACGCGATCAGTCAGCTCGAATCCCTCGGCTACCGAGTCAGCCTCCAACCCCTCACCAACACCGCATAACAACAACGCGCCAACCTCGATCACCCCACCCGCCACAGCTGGCGAGTCACCCACGCACGCCTCACCAGCTGTGGTCACGTGAATTTTCGTGAGAGAGAGAGACTGGGTGCTCGTCGCCGATGCGGTTCCGGACTCGCTACCGAGCCCACCGGGCACGGAACCGACGGCGCCATGCTAAGCGTCGGCGATAGCCGATTCAACTCGATCCACTGCTGAGCTATTCGAGGCGTACGTATCCGAAGGTCTCACCGAGCACACCTTCACCAGGAGGTTCACTCGGCTACCTCATCTGGATGCGCTGCGTTCGTCAGGTTCCCTTGACGAGTCGATGCGGTGGGTCAAGGCAGATGCTTGAGCAGCGCCCTCCAGCTAGGCGCGGTCGCGTCCCGTTGAGAGACGAACGTCACCGTGGTGGGCCAAGTGATACCCAGATCGGGATCGTTGTATGCGACGCCCAAGTCCTCGGAGGGGTCGTGCGGGCGATCGATCCGATAACACACGTCCGCCGTTGCCGTCAGCGCCTGGAAGCCGTGCAGAAAACCAGGTGGCACGTACAGATGGCAAAAGTCCCTGTCGTCGAGGAGAAATGTTTGCGTAGAACCGAAGGTCGGGGATTCCTTGCGAATATCGACCAGGACGTCGTGCACGGCGCCGTTTGCGCATCGGACAAGTTTCGCTTCGCCACGACCAGACCGTCCGTGCATGCCGCGGACAACTCCCTTCACCGTGCGCGACTGAGAGTCCTGGATGAACGAAGCAGAAGTTCCCTCCCTGCCGAGATAGTCGTCGAAGATCTCCGCGTCGAAGGTGCGGGTGAACAGGCCGCGGTCGTCTCGCGACGGCTGCGGAATAAGAACGAGAACGTCCGCAAGGTCGGTTTTTTCAATACGCACGAGGAAATGGTGCCATGAACGAGTGCCGAGGATGCGGTGAATCCGCGCTCACCCGGGTCCTGGACTTCGGGAAGGTGCCTGCGCCCGACCACTTCCCGCTCGTGACAGATCTCGGGCACGCAGCCGAGGCGCGTCACGGGCTGGCCATTGAGCTTTGTCATGCCTGTGGCCTGGCGCAGTTGGCCGACGACGACACCGGTATCGAGGAGTCGCTTGGTGTGGAGCCGCAGGCGTTGCGGGATCAGGCCGAGGTCGCATCCGACGCGGACGTGGTGCTCGACTGCTTCGGCATCATGGACGAACCCGACCAGCGCAGCTCCTTTGCGCGGCGGGCAGAAGCCACCCGTAAGGGCGGCGTCTTGCTGCTGCAGCGCCAGTCCATCGTCACAATCGCCGAACAGGGGCAATGGAATGCGTTGCGGCACGGGCATTTCGCGTACTAGTCACTGACCACATTGACGCGGCTGCTCGCGGCAGTCGGCATGTCCGTTGCGAGCGCGTGGCAGTACGACCTATACGGCGGGACGTTTCTGGTTGCCGCCGTCCATGGACAGGCCGAGCCCGACGAATCCTTGCAACGCATCTTGGCGGCCGAGGAGGCGATGGGGATCACGACACCCGAAACCGTTGCGCGCCTTCAGCAGGTCGCCGACGAGGACGCCGATTCGCTAGGGGACTGGCTCGAAGACGAGGCGAAGGCCGGTCATGCGGTGTTCGCCTATGCCGCAGCGTCCAAGGCGGTGTCCCTGTTCAGCCGCACGCAGGCCAAGCTGGTGCTGCGCTGGTTCGGCGACGACGCCCCGATCCGACTGCTGGCCTTCGAGGCCGGGCTGGCGATCTCCACCTGCTACCGGTATTTGCACGAGGTGATCGACGTGATCGCCGAGCAGGCACCCGACCTGCACGACGTGCTCGACCGGGCGAAGGGGCAAGGCTGGTCGCATCTGACGCTGGACGGGACGCTGATCGAGATCGACCGGGTCAACGAGCGCACCGACGAGGGTCATCACCTGTGGTACTCGGGCAAGCACGAGACCCAGGGCGGCAACGTGCAGATCCTCGCCGACCCGGGCGGGTTCCCGATGTGGTCGAGCGAGGTCGAACCGGGCAGCGTGCATGACATCACCGCTGCCCGCGCGCACTGTTTGGGCGCGTTGTACGAGGCCGCCGCCGACGGTCTGCCGACGCTGACGGACAAGGGCTACCAAGGGGCCGGGATCGGGGTGCACAGCGCGGTCAAAGGCCGTGACCTCGCCGTTGGCAATCGCAGCTACAACACGCTGCTCACCGCGATTCGGGCGATCGGGGAACGCGCCAATGCCGAACTCAAAGAACGCCGGCGGCGTCTTCGGCGAATCAGACTGTGCCCAACCAGATTTGGCCAGATTGTTGCTGCCGCAATCGTCCTGTCAACCCTTCAGGGGGGAAATTACTGAGAAAACCTCATTGTGTTGTCTTGCCGTGCGGGGCCAGCTCGACTCCATACCGGGCACACCAGCCGGCCATCGTGGACGGGTTGTGGCTCAGCGCCGCGGCCGAGAGGACGCGCACCGGCCCCAGCGGTCCAGCGTCGAACAGGTCGGGCGCACCGGCGCAGATTTGGGCGGGGGTCAGGCCCGACCATCCGGCGGGCAGGCCCTTGTCCCGCCAGTCCACCCGGTCGTCGGCCAGGGCTGCCACCGCGGCCGCGTTTATGAGGGACTTCGTGGGCTCATTTAAGCTGGCACGTCGTGAGCTCTGCTGATGCACCGGAAACCGACCGCGAGGGATCTGAGGTCCCCGAGCAGTTCCGCATCCGGCAGGGCAAGCGGGAGCGTCTGCTGGCCGAGGGCAAGGATCCCTATCCGGTGGCGGTGCCGCGCACCCATTCGCTGGCCGAGATCCGGGCCGCCTATCCGGACCTGGCCGCCGACACCAGCACCGGCGACGTCGTCGGCGTCACCGGTCGGGTGGTGTTCGCCCGCAACTCGGGCAAGCTGTGCTTCGCAACTCTTCAGGAGGGCGACGGCACGCAGCTGCAAGCGATGATCAGCCTCGCCGGTGTCGGCGAGGACGCTCTCGAACAGTGGAAGGCCGACGTCGACCTCGGCGACATCGTGTTCGTGCACGGTGAGGTGATCAGCTCCCGTCGCGGTGAGCTGTCGGTGCTGGCCGACTCCTGGCAGATGGCCGCCAAGGCTCTGCGGCCGCTGCCCGTCGCGCATAAGGAGATGAGCGAGGAGTCCCGGGTCCGGCAGCGCTATGTCGACCTCATCGTTCGTCCGCAGGCGCGCGCGGTCGCGCGGCAGCGAATCGCGGTGGTTCGCGCCGTGCGCAACGCGCTGGAGCGCCGTGGCTTCCTCGAAGTCGAGACGCCGATGTTGCAGACGCTGGCCGGTGGCGCGGCGGCCCGGCCGTTCGTCACCCACTCCAATGCGCTCGACGCCGACCTGTACCTGCGAATCGCGCCGGAGCTTTTCCTCAAGCGGTGCGTCGTCGGCGGTTTGGAAAAAGTCTTCGAGCTCAATCGCAACTTCCGGAACGAAGGCGCCGATTCCACCCATTCGCCCGAATTCTCGATGCTCGAGACATATCAGGCGTGGGGTACCTATGACGAATCCGCCGTCATCACCCGCGAGCTTATTCAAGAGGTCGCCGACGAGGCTATCGGCACCCGTCAAGTCCCATTGCCTGATGGCACAATCTATGACCTCGACGGCGAATGGCCCTCGCTTCAAATGTATCCGTCCCTGTCGCAGGCCCTCGGGGAAGAGATCGCTCCGGACACGTCTTTGGAATACCTACTCGCTATTGCCGACCGACTTGACATCGAGATCCCGCGAGATCGCGGGTATGGACACGGCAAGGTCGTCGAAGAACTGTGGGAGAACACAGTCGGCAACACATTGTGGTCTCCGACGTTCGTGAAGGATTTTCCGGTCGAGACCACACCGCTTACCCGCCAGCACCGAAGCATCCCGGGCGTCACCGAGAAATGGGATCTCTATATTCGCGGAATCGAGCTTGCCACCGGTTACTCGGAGCTCGTCGACCCCGTTGTCCAGCGGGAACGCTTCGAGGCACAGGTCAGGGCCGCCGCCGCGGGCGATGACGAGGCAATGGCACTCGACGAGGATTTCCTGGCCGCAATGGAGTATGCGATGCCCCCCACGACGGGAACGGGAATGGGGATCGATCGCTTGTTGATGGTTCTCACCGGCTTGTCAATTCGGGAGACAGTCTTGTTCCCGATTGTTCGCCGCCACGGCAACTGAACTGCACCGATAGGTGGCTTGTTGAATGCCGTACGGCAATGTGGCACATTAGTGCACATGGGGCGGGCGTTCGACAATCGCTTGTCGTGCACAGGCAGAAGGACCCAGTGAGCTAATGGCCAAGAAAGTTACCGTCACCCTCGTTGACGATTTCGACGGCGAAGGCGCCGCCGACGAAACGGTGGAATTCTCGCTCGATGGTGTCAGCTACGAGATTGACCTTTCGTCGAAAAATGCTCAGAAATTGCGCGACCAACTCAAGCCGTGGCTCGAGGCCGGCCGTCGTGTCGGCGGTCGTCGTCGCGGTCGTTCCGCCCTTCCCGGACGGGGCGGTGCGTCCATCGACCGCGAACAGAGCGCCGCAATCCGAGAATGGGCTCGCCGCAACGGTCGCAAGGTGTCGACGCGCGGCCGTATTCCGGCCGACATCATCGACGCATTCCACGCCGCCACCTAGGTGGCCACCAGTCGTCACCGTCTCGTCAGCGGCGTTCGCTCGCGGCGAAGCGGGTGGCCCCTGATAACCGGAAACGAATCCGTGTTCTCCCGCGTTGATCTGCTGTGTCCACCGCCGTCCTGGGCGGTACGGGTAGCAAGGGAGAGCGCCTCCCCGAAGCGACCACTAGAGTGGACGACAGGTGCGCGGTGCCTACCGTCGTACCTAATCGTGATGGAGAGCAGGTAACCACCGATGTTCGAGAGATTTACCGACCGTGCCCGCAGGGTCGTCGTCCTGGCTCAAGAAGAAGCCCGGATGCTCAACCACAACTACATCGGGACCGAGCACATCCTGTTGGGACTTATTCACGAGGGTGAGGGCGTAGCCGCCAAGTCGCTGGAATCGCTGGGCATCTCCCTAGAGGGTGTCCGCAGCCAGGTCGAGGAGATCATCGGCCAGGGTCAGCAGGCGCCGTCGGGGCACATCCCGTTCACCCCCCGTGCCAAGAAGGTGCTCGAGCTCAGCCTCCGTGAGGCGTTGCAGCTCGGCCACAACTACATCGGCACCGAGCACATTCTGCTCGGCCTGATCCGTGAGGGAGAGGGCGTTGCGGCGCAGGTGCTGGTCAAGCTCGGCGCCGAGCTCACCCGGGTGCGCCAGCAAGTCATCCAGCTGCTGAGCGGCTACCAGGGCAAGGAGACCGCGGAAGCCGGTACCGGCGGCCGCGGCGGCGAGTCGGGCAACCCGTCCACCTCGCTGGTCCTCGACCAGTTCGGCCGCAACCTCACCGCCGCCGCCATGGAAGGCAAGCTCGACCCGGTCATCGGCCGGGAGAAGGAAATCGAGCGGGTCATGCAGGTGCTGAGCCGGCGCACCAAGAACAACCCGGTGCTGATCGGCGAACCCGGCGTCGGCAAGACCGCCGTCGTGGAGGGCCTGGCCCAGGCGATCGTGCACGGCGAGGTCCCCGAGACGCTGAAGGACAAGCAGCTCTACACCCTCGACCTCGGGTCGCTGGTGGCGGGCAGCCGCTACCGCGGTGACTTCGAGGAGCGCCTGAAGAAGGTGCTCAAAGAGATCAACACCCGCGGCGACATCATCCTGTTCATCGACGAGCTGCACACGCTCGTCGGCGCGGGTGCCGCCGAAGGCGCGATCGACGCGGCCTCGATCCTCAAGCCCAAGCTGGCCCGCGGCGAGCTGCAGACCATCGGCGCGACCACGCTCGACGAGTACCGCAAGTACATCGAGAAGGACGCCGCGTTGGAGCGCCGCTTCCAGCCGGTGCAGGTCGGCGAGCCGTCGGTGGCGCACACCATCGAGATCCTCAAGGGTCTGCGTGACCGCTACGAGGCCCACCACCGGGTCTCGATCACCGACGCCGCGGTGGTCGCGGCCGCCACCCTGGCCGACCGCTACATCAACGACCGCTTCTTGCCGGACAAGGCGATCGACCTGATCGACGAGGCCGGCGCCCGGATGCGGATCCGCCGGATGACCGCTCCGCCGGACCTGCGCGAGTTCGACGAGAAGATCGCCGACGCGCGCCGGGAGAAGGAGAGCGCGATCGACGCGCAGGACTTCGAGAAGGCCGCCTCGCTGCGGGATCGCGAGAAGCAGCTGGTCGCCCAGCGTGCGGAACGTGAAAAGCAGTGGCGCTCAGGTGATCTCGATGTCGTGGCCGAGGTCGACGACGAGCAGATCGCCGAGGTGCTGGGCAACTGGACCGGTATCCCCGTGTTCAAGCTGACCGAGGAGGAGACCACTCGGCTGCTGCGCATGGAGGACGAGCTGCACAGACGGATCATCGGCCAGGAGGACGCCGTCAAGGCGGTATCCAAGGCGATCCGTCGTACCCGTGCCGGCCTGAAGGACCCCAAGCGCCCGTCCGGCTCGTTCATCTTCGCCGGTCCGTCCGGTGTCGGTAAGACCGAGCTGTCCAAGGCGCTCGCGGAGTTCCTGTTCGGTGACGACGACGCGCTGATCCAGATCGACATGGGCGAATTCCACGACCGCTTCACCGCGTCGCGGTTGTTCGGTGCCCCGCCCGGATACGTCGGGTACGAGGAGGGCGGCCAGCTCACCGAGAAGGTGCGCCGCAAGCCGTTCTCGGTCGTGCTGTTCGACGAGATCGAGAAGGCACACCAGGAGATCTACAACACCCTGTTGCAGGTCCTCGAGGACGGCCGTCTCACCGACGGTCAGGGCCGCACGGTCGACTTCAAGAACACCGTGCTGATCTTCACCTCGAACCTGGGCACCTCCGACATCTCCAAGGCGGTCGGTCTGGGCTTCACCCAGGGCGGCGGTGAGAACAACTACGAGCGGATGAAGCAGAAGGTCAACGACGAGCTCAAGAAGCACTTCCGGCCGGAGTTCCTCAACCGCATCGACGACATCATCGTCTTCCACCAGCTCACCCGGGACGAGATTATCCAGATGGTCGACCTCATGGTGGGCCGGGTGTCCAAGCAGCTCAAGGCCAAGGACATGGAGATGGAGCTGACGGACCAGGCCAAGTCGCTGTTGGCCAAGCGCGGCTTCGACCCGGTGCTGGGTGCCCGGCCGCTGCGCCGGACCATCCAGCGCGAGATCGAGGACGCCCTCTCGGAGAAGATCCTCTTCGAGGAGGTCGGCCCCGGCCAGTTGGTGACGGTCGACGTCGACAACTGGGACGGCGAGGGAGCCGGCGAGGACGCGAAGTTCACCTTCGCCGGTGGACCCAAGCGCACCGAGACGGCCGAGCCCGATCTGGCCAGCGCGGGCACACCCAGCGAGTAGTGGTTCACGCGAAGGCCCCCGGCAGTGCGCCGGGGGCCTTCGCATACCCGCCCACTGTGCGGTTTCGTACCCGGCGCGGCCATCCTGATCGCCGGGGTCAGCGGTAGGCGGGCAGCAGCCCGAACACCTGCTTGATGATCGTCATCACCCAACCACCGGCGTTGGGACTGTGGTAGCGGGGCCAGTTCAGCTGGAAGCTGACTACCCACGACTGCCCGGTGCGGTCCACCGCATACCAGCTGAACGTGTAGTCGCCGGGCAGGTTGCCGGCCTTGGCGCCGATGTAGGGCCACTCGGATCGGTCCAGGTCGATGCCGGCGATCTCCGACATGATGTCCTTGATCGGCGCGGCCGGCCCGACGGCGTCCCGCTGCAGGGCGGCGTGCACACGGCAGACGTCCTCGGCACTGCCGTACCACTCCGCTCCGTATGCCGAACCGGGGGCATGCGTGCGTTGCGGATCGGGGTCGTAGGGACGGGAATTGGCTTCCTGCAACAACACTGCGCGGCGTGCCGGGGTGGCCGTCTTCCATTGATCGCGGACGTCCGGGTTACCCCAGCCCACTGCGAAGATCTCGCGCATGGTCGGGAACGGGACCATGCTGGCCGGATCGTGGTGCCCGGCGTTGACCAGCGCCTCTTCGATGGCATGGGTCCCCAGTCGGCCGATCAGCATGTCGGTGGCCATGTTGTCGCTGGTCGAGATCATCTTGCCGGCTGCTTGCCGCACGGTGATCTGCGCTCCCGGGGGTAGCTTGTCGAAGCCGGAGGAGCCCAGCTTCTTGCCCTCTGCGGTGATGGTCAACTTGTCGTCCCAGCGCAACGTGCCCGCCCGCACGGCGGTCTCCACCGCGTAGAGCACGTAGGTCTTGAAAATCGAAGCGAGCGGCAAGGATTGGGCGGTGTTGGTGCCGGCAACCTTCTCGCAGCGGCCGTTGTCGACCTTGGACACCTGCCACGAATAGCGGGCACCGGTCTGGCTGAGCGCGGCGTCGACGTCCTGCCACGACTTGATCGACGGCTTCTCGGTGGTCACCTCGAAGCGCTTGATGAACGTGTCGTCGCCGGTGCGCAACTCGATGTTCTGGCGCGCGCCGTATGAGGTCAGCAGGTGAAGCGTGGCCACGCCCGCGCCGATGTCAACGCCGGCCAGCGTGTAGGGCCGGTCCCACCACAGCGAGTCCATGGCGGCGGCCACCGGGTCGACCATGTCGGGTGCGGCCAGCGTCTTGACGCTGACGGGACCGATCGGCCAATCGGAGCTCAGCATGTCCATGACCTGCTTGGCCCGCACACCCTGCGGGGTGTTGAGGTCGATACGGACCGTGCCGGCGTTGGCCGGCGGCGCGGGGGCCGGTGCGCAGCCGCTCGCCAGGGCGGCGGCCGAGGCGATCACGGTGGCCAGGGCCACCGCGCTCCGGCGCACCCGGCGCGCGCTACGCGTCGGAGCCTGAGCCGGCAACGTCCAGCACAACCTCGAACTCGAGCAGGTGAGCGCCCTTGGCCACCGGATTGGCGCGTTCACCGGCGTGCGCGTGGATGGCGGGGCCGGTTGCCCACGCCTGGAAGGCCTCTTCGCTCTCCCACTTCGTCACCACGAAGTAGCGGTCCTCACCCTTGACCGGCCGCAGCAACTGGAACCCGAGGAACCCCGGCTGGTTGTCGACGGCGTGGGCGCGGTTGGCGAACCGCTTCTCCAGTTCGGGCCCGGCGCCCGGCGGAATCTCGATTGCGTTGATCTTCACCACGGACATGGCGCAAGGCTACCGCGCTGCCGAACGGGCCGGACGACCGCGCAAGATGAAACGGTGACACCCGAACCGCTGACCTACCGCGGCGGCGCCGGCCGCCCGCTGGTACTGGCCCACGGACTGATGGGCCGGGGCAGCACGTGGTCGCGGCAGGTGCCGTGGCTCACGGCATTCGGCGCGGTCTACACCTACGACGCCCCCTGGCACCGGGGCCGCGACGTCGAGGATCCGGCCCCCGTGAGCACCGAGCGGTTCGTCGACGACCTCGGTGACGCAGTCGCGCGGTTGGCCGCTCCGGCCGTGCTGATCGGGCACTCCATGGGTGCCCTGCATTCGTGGTGTCTGGCCGCGCAGCGTCCCGAACTGGTCAGTGCGCTGGTGGTCGAGGACACGGCTCCGGACTTCGTCGGCCGCACCACTGGACCGTGGGAGCCGTGGCTGCACGCGCTGCCTATCGAATTCGGTTCGGCTGAACAGGTTTTCGCAGAGTTCGGGCCGGTGGCCGGCCGGTACTTCCTGGACGCGTTCGACCGGACGCGGGCGGGCTGGCGGTTGCACGGACAGCCCGCTCGCTGGATCGAGATCGCCGCGGAATGGGGTACTCGGGACTACTGGCAGCAGTGGCGCGATCTGCGCGCGCCGGTGCTCCTGATCGAAGCGGGCGACTCGGTGGCACCGCCGGGCCAGATGCGCCGGATGCAGGAGCTCGCGGGGGAGCGGGTGAGGTATGTGCTGGTGCCCGGTGCCGGGCATCTTGTGCACGACGACGCCCCCGAGCGCTACCGGGAGGCCGTCGAGTCGTTTTTAGCGGCGCTCCCCGAGCACGCCGGGTGACGGCCACACCGGGTGCTCCTCGAATCGGGTGCGCACGGCATCGAGATCGTGTTCGACGCGGCGGGCGTCGGCGTCGTAGCCGTCGTCATAGAGCCGGCCGACCAGCGGGGCGCCGACTCTGAACTGGCCGATGTGCAGGCGCAGCGTGCCGTCGCGGTGTGCGACCGATGCGATCGCGGCGACCACACCGACCGGGGCGAGCAGGACGACTGTCAGGAGCAGGATGGCGATCAGCGCGGTCATGGCAGTAAGTCTTCGCCCGCCAATATCCGGCCAACAGCGGCAGTAGTGACAGTATGCGTTAAGATGCTGCCATGGCATTGAACAGCGTCTCGGCTCTGGTCCTCGACGGTGTCACGGTCTTCGAGTTCGGGGTGATCTGCGAGGTGTTCGGCATCGACCGCACCGGCGACGGAGTGCCTCCGATCGACTTCAAGGTGTGTGGCCCCGAGGCCGGCAAGGCGCTGCGCACCAGCGTCGGTGCGCAGCTGGCGCCCGACCACGGGCTCGACGGCCTGATCGGTGCCGATGTGGTGGCGCTGCCCGCGGTCGCGGGGCCGCCGGAGGACTATCCGGCCGAGGCGTTGGACGCGCTGCGGGCCGCCCACGCAGCGGGCGCAACGGTGTTGACGGTCTGCTCGGGGGTGTTCATCGCGGGCGCCGCGGGCCTGCTCGATGGGCGCCGATGTACCACGCACTGGATGCACGCCGACGAACTCGCGCGTCGCTTTCCCACCGCAATCGTCGACCGCAACGTGCTGTTCGTCGACGACGGGGACCTGGTCACCAGCGCGGGCACCGCCGCGGGTATCGATGCGAGCCTGCACCTGGTGCGCCGCGAGATGGGCAGCGCGGTCACCAACATCATCGCCCGCCGCATGGTGGTTCCGCCTCAGCGTGATGGTGGCCAGCGCCAGTACATCGACCAACCCATCCCGGCTCGGTGCTCGGAAGGGTTTGCCCCGCAATTGGATTGGATACTGGCCAACCTCGGTGCACCGCACACGGTGGCGAGCCTGGCCAAGCGCGCCGGAATGTCCTCGCGTACGTTCGCGCGCCGTTTCGTCGAGGAGACCGGGACCACGCCGATGCAGTGGGTCACCGACCAGCGGGTGCACTATGCGCGGCGGATGCTCGAGGAGACCGATCTCGACGTCGACCGCATCGCCGAGCGGGTCGGCTTCGGCAACGCCACGCTGTTACGGCACCATTTCCGCCGGCTCGTCGGCGTCACCCCGTCGGACTACCGGCGCCGTTTCGCGCGGGCGGCGTCCTAGGCGCTAGCCGCCTTCACCCGCCAGCGCGAACCGGCCGTCGGCCGTCTGCTCCACCAGACCATCGACAAGCAACGAGTCCAGCGCCCGATCGCGTTGCGCCGGATCGGACAGCCACACCACATCGAGGTGGGCCCGAAGCACCGGAGCGGAACTGGCGCGCAGCACATCCATCAGCCGGCCGCGCACCTGACGGTCGGTGCCCGCGTAGCGCTGTGCCGGCCGCGCCGGGCCCGATCCGGCCGGATGTCCGGCCGCCCGCCACGCGCAGAAGGTCAGCGGGCAGATCCCGCACTTGGGCGATCGCGCCGTGCAAACCGTCGCACCTAGTTCCATCAGCGCCGCGGAGAACGCCGGCGCCGACTCGTCGGCCGGCAGTAGCGCTTCGACGTCGGCGAGGTCGCGGACCGCTGACGGGCTTGCCGCGCCAGCCAGGCCGTGCACCGCGCGCGCCACCACCCGCCGAACGTTCGTGTCCACCACGGGAACTCGCTTCTGGTATGCGAAACACGCCACCGCCCTTGCGGTGTAGGCGCCGACACCGGGCAGGGTGAGCAATACGTCGACCTCGTCGGGCACCACGTCGTCGTGCTCGGTGGCGATCACCGTCGCACACTCGTGCAGTCGCTTCGCGCGCCGCGGGTAGCCCAGCTTTCCCCATGCCCGCAGCACGTCGGCGGCACTGGCGGACGCCGTCGCCGGCGGGGTGGGCCAACGCGCGACCCAGTCCAGCCAGATCGGCGCCACGCGTGCCACGGGCGTCTGCTGCAACATGAACTCGCTGACCAGAATCTGCCAGGCAGTGACCCCCGGCGCCCGCCACGGAAGGTCACGCCGAGCGCGGCCCCACCAATTGACCAGTTCGTCGGAGACGATGCTCATCGCGAGACCGGATCCCCGGCGGTGCAGAATGAGGGACATGCCGAACAGCGGCCCGGTGACAGCGTGGAAGGCACTCAAAGAGGGTAACGAGCGCTTCGTCGCGGGTAAGCCCGAGCATCCCAGCCAGAGCATCGAACACCGGGCCAGCCTCGCGGATTCGCAACAGCCCACCGCGGTCGTGTTCGGTTGCGCCGACAGCCGGGTGGCCGCCGAGATCATCTTCGACCAGGGTCTCGGCGACATGTTCGTGGTCCGCACTGCGGGCCACGTCATCGACTCGGCTGTGCTCGGTTCGATCGAGTACGCGGTGACGGTCCTGAGCGTGCCGTTGGTCGTCGTCCTCGGACACGACAGCTGCGGGGCGGTCAAAGCCACACTGTCCGCCCTCGACGACGGGCAGGTGCCGCCCGGATTCGTGCGGGACGTGGTCGAGCGGGTCACCCCGTCGATCCTGCTGGGCCGCCGCGACGGGCTCACGCGCATCGATGAATTCGAGGCCCGCCACGTCACCGAAACCGCAGCACAGCTGATGGCGCGCTCGTCTGCGATCGCCGACAAGATCAACGCGGGCAGCGTTGCCATCGTCGGTCTGACCTACCACTTGGCCGACGGAAAAGTCGTCCTTCGGAAGCACATCGGCGACATCGGAGAGTGATCAGTCGCCGGCGAACAAGGCGACACGCCGGGCGGGGTCGGACAACTCGCGGTGACCTGGGCTTACCGTGAGGACGTGCTGGATCTGGAACCGCGTGGACCTCTGCCCTCGCAAATCTACTGGCGACGCCGGGGACTGGCGATCGGCATCGTGGTGCTGATTCTCGCCATCATCGTCGGAGTGGCCTTCGCGGTGTTCACCGGAGGCTCGGACACCAAGACCACCGTCAAGACCTCGGCGTCGCAGAATCCGCAGCCGGAGAACAAGACGCCCGTCGTCGCGCCGCCGCCGGCGTCCGCTGCGCCCGCCCCGACCCCGACACCCACCGAAGCCGTCGCGCCGCCTCCCATCCTCAAGGAGGGCGACGACTGCCCGGATTCCACCTTGGCGGTCAAGGGCATCACGAACGCGCCGCAGTACGTGATCGGTGATCAGCCCAAGTTCACGATGGTCGTCACCAACATCGGCCTGGTGGCCTGCAAGCGCGATGTCGGCGCCGCAGTGCTGGCCGCCTACGTCTACTCGCTGGACAACAAGCGGCTGTGGTCGAACCTGGACTGCGCGCCGTCCAACGAGACGCTGGTCAAGACCTTCAACCCGGGTGAGCAGGTCACCACCGAGGTGACCTGGACCGGGATGGGTTCGGCTCCGCAGTGCCCCCTGCCACGCCAGCCGATCGGTCCCGGTACCTATAACCTCGTGGTCCAGCTGGGCAATCTGCGCTCGGCGTCGGTGCCGTTCATCCTGGCGGATGCCCCGCCGCCGGGTGCCGCACCGCCGGCCGACCAGCAGGCTCCGCACGGACCTCCGCCCGGACCAGGCAACTAAGTCCTAGACCAGCCGGTCGGCGATCGTCGACTCGGCCAGCTGCGACAGACCCTCCCGGACGTGCCGCGCCCACATCGCGCCGATCCCATCGATGGACTGCAGGTCGGTGGCACTGGCCGCGAGCAGTCCCTGCAGTGAACCGAAGCGGCGCACCAGCAGGTCGACGTGAGCGAACTGCAGACGCGGGATGCCGGCCATCGCCCGATACCCGCGCGCCGACAGCGCCGAGTCCTGCGCCTCGGCGGTCGACGGGTAGCCGAACACCCGTGAGAGCGCGGTGAAGTCGAGCAGTTCGGTGTCGGACAGCCCGTCGAGCTCGGTGAGGGTCGCGGCGACCTGCGCTTTCGACGGCGGGTCGGGATTGGCGTGGTAGTCGCGCACGATCAGCTCGCGGGCGGTGTCGTTGCCGCCCAGCAGTTCCTCCAGCTGCAGCCGCAGCTGCCTGCCGTCGGTGCCGAGTTCCACGGCGTCGTAGTCGATCTCCAGGCCGATGCGGCGCACCATCTCCAGCCGCTGCACCACGGTCATCACGTCACGCAGGGTGACGAAGTCCTCGATCTCAGCGGTGGACAGCTGCCGCGACACCTCGTCGAGGCGAGCCTTGTAGCGCTCCAAGGTGGCGATCGCCTGGTTGGCCCGCGACAGGATGGTCGCCGAGTCGGCGACGACGTGCCGTTCGCCCGCGACGTAGACGGTGACGATGTTCATCGAGTGGCTGACCGAGATCACCGGGTATCCGGTCTGGATCGCGGCCCGTTCGGCCGAGCGGTGCCGGGTGCCCGATTCGTCGGTCGGGATCGTGGGATCGGGCACCAGTTGGACGTTGGCCCGCACGATCCGGCTGCCGTCGGTGGACAGCACCACCGCGCCGTCCATCTTGGACAGCTCGCGCAGGCGGGTCGGGGCGAAGCGCACGTCCAGCGAGAAGCCGCCGTCGCAGATCGCCTCGACACGCTCGTCGTGGCCGAGCACGATCAGCGCGCCGGTACGGCCGCGCAGGATGCGTTCCAGACCGTCGCGCAGGGCGGTGCCCGGTGCCAGCCGCCCCATCGTCTCGCGCAGGTTGGCGGCCGCCGGCTGCGCCGAGCCGTTGGTCCGGTTGACGGTGCTCACAGCCAGTTATTGTCCACTGCGTCGGGGTCGTTACTCGACCTGTCCCGCCTAAGTGGCGTGACGACGTTGTCGTAGGGGCTTTTCGAGATCGCCAGCATCGATCGCAGAGCGTCGCCGATCGTGGCGGATTCGATGGCCCGGAACCCTTTGGGCGTCGTGCCACAACCGGTCGGAACCAGTGCCGTGGTGAAGCCCAAACGGGCCGCCTCGGCCAGTCTGCGGTCCATCCCGGTGACCCGGCGCAGGTCGCCGGCCAGGCCGACCTCGCCGATCACGACAGTCGTGGCGGGCAGCGGCAGGTCGGCGTAGGCCGACGCCATGGCCATCGCCACCGCGAGGTCCGTCGACGGGTCCAGCAGTCGCATGCCGCCGACCGTCGACAGGTACACGTCGGTGGCACTGATCTTCAGGCCGGCGCGGCGTTCGAGCACCGCGGCGATCATCGCGGCGCGGGAACTGTCGACGCCGCTGACGGCCCGGCGGGGCTGGGCGTGGTCGTTGCGGAACGCCAGCAGCGCCTGGATCTCGCCGATGATCGGCCGCTTGCCGTCGAGCGCGACGGTGACGGCGGTACCCGGAACCGGCTCGGGGCGCTGGTCGAGGAACAGTCCGGACGGGTCGGCGACGCACTGGATTCCGTTGTCCTGCAACATGAAACAGCCGACCTCGTCGGCGGCGCCGAACCGGTTCTTCACACCGCGCACCATCCGCAGGGTCGAGTTGCGGTCACCTTCGAAATGCAGCACCACGTCCACGAGGTGCTCCAGCGACCGTGGACCGGCGATCGCCCCGTCCTTGGTGACATGGCCGACGAGGATCATCGCGACGCCGGTGGTCTTGGCCGTGCCGGTCAGTGCCGTGGTCACCGCGCGCACCTGGGTCACTCCGCCCACCACGCCGTCGGTGTCGCCGGCCGTCATCGTCTGCACCGAGTCGACGATCACCAGGCTGGGCTGCACGGCCTCGATATGCCCGAGCACGGTCTGCACGTCGGACTCCGCGGCCAGGAACACCTCGTCGTGGGTGCAACCCGTGCGCTCGGCGCGCATCCGGATCTGACCGGCCGACTCCTCGCCGGAGACGTACAACGCCCGCCGGCCGGCCTTGGCCCACCGATGGACCACCTCGAGCAGCAGCGTCGACTTGCCCACGCCCGGATCACCGGCCAGCAGGCTGACCGAACCGGGTACCGCCCCGCCGCCGAGCACCCGGTCCAGCTCGCTCACACCGGTGGGGAAGTGGCGGGTGCAGTCGGGGTCGATCGAACTGAGCGGAACAGCGGGCGAGGACGGCACCCCCGTGCGCTGGAGTGCACCGCCGCCGATGGTCGCCAGCGCGGCTACCTCGTCGACGGTGCCCCACGTCCCGCATTCGGGGCAGCGGCCCACCCATTTGGCCATGACATGGCGACACTCCGAGCAGCGGTACTGCGATCGCGCCTTGGCCACGGACGTGACGCTATCGGCTGGGTACGACAGATCCGTGGATCAACCCGCCCGGGCCGCCCGCCGGTAGCACAATTGGGTATATGGCCTCAGACATCGTCGAATGCCCGAAATGCGGTCAGCGCAATCGAGTGCCGCCCGCAGTTTCGGGGAAACCGCGTTGCGCGCAGTGCAGGCAGTGGCTGCCCTGGATCGTCGACGCGAGCGACGCCGATTACGCCGCAGTGGTGGAGAAGTCCGCAGTTCCCGTGCTCGTCGACTTGTGGGCACCCTGGTGCGGGCCGTGCCGCATGGTCAGCCCCGCGCTCGAGCAACTTGCCACCGAACGAGCGGGCAGCCTGAAGCTGGTGAAGGTCAACGTCGACAAGGCTCCACAGATCTCGCAACGCTTCGAAGTGCAGGCGGTGCCCACGCTGTTGATCACCCGCGACGGCGAGGTACTGGCGCGGCGCGCTGGGGCGGCACCGGTCGCTGCACTGCGAATGTGGGTGGACGACACCCTGCCGAGCTGACTCGCCGTCAGCCGTGAGCGGCTGCGGCCTCCTGGCGAGGTGCGCCACCGGCCGAAATCGGCACGGCGACTTTCGCCTGGCCGGCCTTCTCGAAGTCGAACGTGAAGTTGTAGGTCAGCCCGTTGGCGATCGGCTGGTCCAGGGTCACCACCGCGGCGGTTGCCGGCGCGTCGCCCATCGGCGTGACGGCCTCCTGGCCGTCGGCCGAACCGACGATCAGCGAGGAGGCGGCCGGGATCGAGGTGGGGCCGGTCACCGACACCGAGCCGATGTCGGAGGTGATGCCGACCAGCTTGTCGTTGACGTCGGCGGAGGTGTTCACGGCCACGAAGATCAGCGGCACGGTGCGGCCCGGCTTGAGGTAGTCACCGGTCTGCACGGCCTGGATGAGCACATTGCGCAGGGCGATGTTGTTCACGTTGGCCTTGCTGCCGTTGACCGCCGACTCCTGGCCGGCGGTCTGGGAGATCTGACCGGAGCTGCAACCGGTGACAAGCAGGCCGGCGGCGGCCAGGCCGGCGGTCGCTGCCACGAGGCGATTCGTCAAGCGGTTCACAGCAGCCTCCTGCTTGGCCGGTGCGGTCGGCAGGCTCTCGCCGCCGCGGTTCAACTATGCAGAGTAGTAGGTACGGTGGCCCCGCGGTAGCTGAGGGTCGCCGTATGTCGCCAGCGGCATCTCGAACCGTTGCCAGAACGGGTGTCTGACCACTCGTTTCATGCACGCTTTCGTCGCCGTGTCAACCCCCCATCTTCACCTACGGTGCCCCTGACCTGCACCGTTGTTCCGCGCGCACTCCGGCGCCGTGCTAGTATTGAAATGTGAAAGGGGCTCGAATCTGATGATTTTCAAGGTCGGAGACACCGTTGTCTATCCACACCACGGTGCTGCATTGATCGAAGCGATCGAAACCCGGACCATCAAAGGCGAACAAAAAGAGTATCTCGTCTTGAAGGTCGCCCAGGGAGACCTGACCGTTCGAGTTCCAGCCGATAATGCCGAATACGTCGGCGTCCGTGACGTCGTTGGCCAGGAAGGCCTGGACAAGGTCTTCCAGGTGTTGCGTGCACCGCACACCGAAGAGCCGACCAACTGGTCGCGCCGCTACAAGGCCAACCTCGAGAAGCTGGCTTCCGGGGACGTGAACAAGGTTGCCGAGGTCGTTCGCGACCTGTGGCGTCGCGATCAGGAGCGCGGGCTTTCCGCAGGAGAGAAGCGGATGCTTGCCAAGGCGCGGCAGATCCTGGTCGGCGAGCTGGCTCTGGCTGAGAACACCGATGACGCGAAGGCTGAGATCATCCTCGATGAGGTTCTGGCCGCCGCGTCCTGACTGACGTGAGGCGATCGGTGACGGAGACGGTCGCGGTCGTCACAGCGGCCGGTTCCGGTGAACGGCTTGGTGCCGGCATTCCCAAGGCCTTCGTCGATCTCGGTGGCTGCACCATGCTGGAACGCGCGGTCGACGGGCTGCTCTCATCGGGCGTCGTGGATCGGGTTGTGGTAGCCGTGCCCGCCGAGTGGGTCGACGAGACCAAAAAGCTGCTCGACGGCCGCGCCACTGCGGTGACCGGCGGCTCGGAACGTCCGGAGACAGTGCGGCACGCGCTGGCCGTGATCGGGGATCCCGATTTCGTGCTGGTGCACGACGCGGCCCGCCCGTTGACTCCGGCGGACCAGATCCAGCGGGTCGTCGCCGCATTGCGGGACGGATTGCGTGCGGTCATCCCGGTGCTGCCTGTCATCGACACCGTCAAGGCCGTCGACGCCAACGGGGTGGTGTTGGGAACCCCTGAGCGGGCCGGTCTGCGCGCTGTGCAGACGCCGCAGGGATTCGAGGCTGCGCTGCTGCGTCGTGCCTACGAGCGGGCGGGCGGTGCGGTGGTCACCGACGACGCGTCGCTGGTCGAGTTCCTCGGGACCCCGGTGCACACGGTCGCCGGGGACACCCGCGCGTTCAAGATCACCACGCCGCTGGACCTCCGGCTGGCCCAAGCCGTGCTGGGCACGTGACGATTCCCCGCGTCGGAATGGGCACCGACGTACACCCGATTGAGCCGGGCCGGCCCTGCTGGCTGCTCGGTCTGTTGTTCGACGACGCCGACGGCTGCTCCGGGCACTCCGACGGTGACGTCGCCGTCCACGCACTTTGCGATGCGCTGTTGTCGGCGGCTGGGCTGGGCGACCTCGGCGCGGTGTTTGGCGTTGACCAGCCGCAGTGGCGCGGTGTTACCGGCGCGCAGATGCTCGCCCACGTCCGCGACCTGGTCACCGACGCCGGCTTCACGGTCGGCAACGCCGTGGTCCAGGTGATCGCCAACCACCCGAAGGTTCGCCCCCGCCGTGAGGAGGCTCAGCGGACGCTCTCCGAGCTGCTGGGCGCACCGGTGTCGGTGTCGGCGACGACGACCGACGGCCTGGGGCTGACGGGCCGCGGCGAGGGGATGGTGGCTGTGGCGACCGCATTGGTGGTGGCCCGTTCCGCCTCGGTGCCGAGCAACGGCGAATAGGCCGGTAAGCTGGCGCGTCGTGACCGGCGAGCTGCGTTTGCACGATACCTACACGGGTACCGTGCGCGAGTTCGTACCGCTGCGTCCCGGTCACGTCTCGATCTACCTGTGCGGCGCCACAGTGCAGGGCCTGCCCCACATCGGCCACGTCCGCAGTGGTGTCGCCTTCGATGTGCTGCGCCGCTGGCTGATCGCCAAGGGCTACGACGTCGCCTTCGTCCGCAATGTCACCGACATCGACGACAAGATCCTCAGCAAGGCGGCAGACGCCGGCCGGCCCTGGTGGGAGTGGGCTGCCACCCACGAACGGGAGTTCTCGGCCGCCTACGACGCGCTCGGTGTGCTCCCGCCGTCGGCCGAGCCCCGGGCGACCGGGCACATCACCCAGATCGTCGAGCTCATCGAGCGGCTCGTCGACACCGGCCACGCCTACACCGGAGCCGGCGACGTCTACTTCGACGTCCTGAGCTTCCCCGAGTACGGCAACCTCTCCGGACACAAGATCGACGACGTGCACCAGGGCGAGGGTGCCGGCGAGGGCAAACGCGACCAGCGCGACTTCACATTGTGGAAGGGCGCCAAGCCGGGGGAGCCGTCATGGCCGACGCCGTGGGGACGCGGCCGGCCCGGCTGGCATTCCGAATGCGTGGCGATGGCGCACGAATACCTCGGCGCCGAGTTCGACATCCATTGCGGTGGAATGGATCTCGTCTTCCCGCACCACGAGAACGAGATCGCGCAGGCTCGCGCGGCCGGCGACGGCTTCGCCCGTTACTGGCTGCACAACGGCTGGGTCACCATGGGTGGCGAGAAGATGAGCAAGTCGCTGGGCAATGTTTTGGCGATACCTGCTGTGCTGCAACGGGTTCGGCCTGCGGAGCTGCGCTACTATCTGGGCAGTGCGCACTACCGGTCGATGCTGGAGTTCTCCGAGACCGCGCTGCAGGACGCCGTGAAGGCATACACCGGGATCGAGGATTTCCTGCACCGGGTGCGCACCCGCGTCGGTGCGGTGGTGCCCACCGGTTGGACCGAGAGGTTCGGCGCCGCACTCGACGACGATCTCGCGGTGCCGATCGCGCTGGCCGAGGTGCACAGCGCGCGGGCCGAGGGCAACCGGGCGCTGGAGTCCGGCGACCACGAGGCCGCGCTGGCCAAGGCCGGCCAGATCCGGTCCATGCTGGGCATTCTCGGCTGCGATCCCCTCGACGATCGCTGGGAGAATCGCGACGAGACCTCCGCGGCATTGGGGGCCGTCGACGTCCTGGTGCGCGCGGAGCTCAAGCGCCGCGACGAGGCCCGGCAGAGCCGTGACTGGGCACAGGCAGACGAGATCCGCGACCGCCTCAACGAGGCCGGCATCGAGGTCACCGACACAGCAGACGGGCCGCAGTGGTCCCTCCGCGAGGAAGGCAAATAGATGGCCGGCAACTCGCGGCGTCGCGGCGCGGTCCGTAAGGCCGGCACTAAGAAGGGTCCCACCGTCGGGTCCGGCGGACAGCGAAGACGAGGGCTCGAGGGTCGGGGTGCCACACCGCCGGCGCACATGCGCCCGGGGCATCCGGCGGCCCGCCGGGCCGCCAAGCAGACGCGCAGGCCGGCCAAGCCCACCGACGAGACCGAGATCGTTCTCGGCCGCAATCCGGTCGTCGAATGCCTGCGAGCAGACGCCCCGGCGACGGCGCTGTACGTGGCGCTGGGCGCCGAAGCCGACGAGCGGATGACCGAATCGGTCACGCTGGCCGCCGACCGCGGCATCCCCATCCTCGAGGTGCCGCGCACCGACCTGGACCGGATGAGCTCCAACGGGTTGCACCAGGGCATCGCATTGCAGGTGCCGCCGTACGCCTACGCCCACCCCGACGACCTGCTGGCCAAGGCCACCAGCGACGTCGAGCCCGCTCTCATCGTCGCATTGGACAACATCTCCGATCCGCGCAATCTCGGGGCGATCGTGCGCTCGGTTGCGGCCTTCGCCGGCCACGGTGTGCTGATCCCGCAACGACGTTCGGCGTCGGTAACGGCGGTGGCGTGGCGTACCAGTGCGGGCGCCGCCGCCCGTGTTCCGGTCGCCCGCGCCACCAACCTCAACCGGACGCTCAGGGAATGGTCCGACGCCGGCCTGCAGGTGGTCGGCCTCGACGCCGAGGGTGACACCGTCCTCGACGAGTTCGACGCGTCGGGCCCGCTGGTGGTGGTCGTCGGTTCCGAGGGCAAAGGGCTCTCGCGACTGGTGCGGCAGAACTGCGATGCGGTGGTGTCGATCCCGATGGCCGGACCGATGGAGTCGCTCAACGCCTCGGTGGCCGCCGGTGTGGTGCTGGCCGAGATCGCCCGCCAGCGCCGCCGATAGGCAGACTGCCACTAGTCGTCGACGTCCGGGCGGCCGATCTCGAGCCGCATCAGATGAATGCCGCCAGCTCGATCCCGTCGGCCAGCAGGCGTTTGCGCACCGCGGTGGCGATCTCCACCGCACCTGGTGAATCACCGTGAACGCAAACGGATTCCACCTCTACCTCGATGGTCGATCCGTCGGCTGCGGTGACCCGGCCGGAGGTCACCATGGTCGCGACGCGTTCGGCGATCTGGTTGGGGTCGAGCAGCACGGCACCCTTCTCCCGACGGGAGACCAGCTGCCCGTCGGGGCGGTAGGCGCGGTCGGCGAAGGCCTCGGCGACCGTGCGCATGCCGAGCCGGCGGGCTTCCTCGAAGAAGACGGAACCGGAAAGCCCCAGGACCGGCATACCCGGGTCGACGGTGTGGACGGCCGCGGCGACGGCGCGGGCCTGATCACGGTTCTTGACGATCGTGTTGTACAGCGCCCCATGGGGTTTGATGTAGCCGACGGCGGATCCTGCGGCCTGTGCCAGTGCCTGCAAAGCCCCGATCTGATAGATCACGTCGGCGGTCAGCTCTTCGGGATCGACGTCGATGTAGCGGCGTCCGAAGCCGCTGAGGTCGTGGTAGCCGACCTGGGCTCCGATGCGCACACCGGTGGCCGCGGCGGACCGGCAGGTGGTGGCCAGCCGCACCGGGTCGCCGGCGTGGAAGCCGCAGGCGATATTGGCGCTGGTGACGATCTCGAGCATGGCGTCGTCGTCGCCGAGCTCCCAGATCCCGAAGCCCTCGCCCAGGTCTGCGTTCAAGTCCACAGATGGCACTCCGCCAGCCTAGTGGGCGTCAGGCTGCCGCCGGGTCGTGATGTCGTCGGCTGATCGCCCAGCACACCAGATAGATCACGAACGAGATGGTGGTGACGAACACCGACACCGGTACACCGGGCGCCAGCGACAGCACGATGCCGACCACCGCCGAGACCTCGGCGAACACCACCGACGCGGCGATCACGGCCACCGGCGAGCTGAACACCCGCGCAGCGGCCGCCGCCGGCGTGATCAGCAGCGACATCACCAGCAGCGCCCCGACGATCTGCACGCCCTGTGCGGCGACCACGCCGACCAGCGCGGCGAACACGATGCCCAGCACCCGCACCGGGACCCCGCGCGCGGCGGCCACCTCGGGGTCGGCGGTCGCGAACAGCAGCGGCCGGTAGCTGCCTGCCAGCGCCGCGATCACCAGCACCGTCACCGCCACCAGCAGTGCCAGCCCGGAGTAGCCGACGCCGACGATCTGCCCGGTCAGCAGGGCGAAGCTGGTTCCGGTGCGGCCCGGGTAGAGGTGGATGAACAGCACGGCGAGGCCCAGCCCGAACGCCAGCACCACGCCGATCGCCGAGTCGCGTTCGCGGGCCCGCTGGCCCAGGACGCCGAACAGGATGGCGGCCAGCCCGCAGCCCAGCAGCGCGCCGATGCCGACGTTGAGACCGGCCAGCAGTGCGAACGCCGCACCGGTCAGCGACAGCTCGCTGGAGCCGTGCACTGCGAACGACATCTGGCGCATCACGATGAAGGGCCCGATCAGGCCCGCCACCAATGCCAGCAGTGCGGCCGCGATCAGGGCCTGCTGCACGAAGTCGCGGCTGAGCAGGTCTGAGGTGATGTGGAACGAGAACAGGTTGTCCAGCAGGTGCGAGAGCTTGTCAGTCATGGGTGTGCCCCAGGGTGTGCCCGGACTGGTCGAGGTGTTCGCCGACGACCACGTAGCGGCTTCCGACCTGGACGACCTGGATGTCTGCTTGGTACAGCTCCGAGAGCGTCTCGGATGTCATGACCTCGGCTACCGTGCCGATCCGGAATCGGCCGTCGACGAGGTAGATGACCCGGTCGACGTACGGCAGCACGGGGTTGACCTCGTGGGTGACGAACATGACCGCGGTGCCGGACTGGCGGCGGCGGTCGATGAGCTTGGCGACCAGCCGCGCGTTGGCTGGATCCAGGTTGAGCAGCGGCTCGTCGCACAGCAGCAGGACGGGGTCGCTGGCCAGCGCCTGCGCGATGCGCACCCGCTGCAGCTCGCCGCCGGACATCACGCCGACGGCGACTTGGGCCAGCTTGAGCGCGTGGACCTGGGCCAGTGCCCGGTCGACGGCCTCGCGCCGCCGGATCCGCTCGCTGCGCCGCAGCGGCGCCACACCCCAGCGGTGCCCGTCGACTCCGAGGCGAACCAGATCCTGTCCACGCAGGCTCAGGCCGCGGTCGACGGCGCGGTGCTGAGGTACGTAGCCGATCCGATCGCTGCCCGCTTCGATCGGCCTGCCCTCGATGGCGGCGGTGCCGGCACTGAGCGGAAGCTGGCCCAGCAGCACCTTGAGCAGCGAGGTCTTGCCGGTTCCGTTCGGGCCGAGGATGGCGATGAACTCCCCGGCCGACACCGTCAGGTCCAGGTGGTCCCACAGCACCCGGTCGCCGAAGGCCAATCGGGCACCGGTCAACGAGACGACTTCGGCAGCCACAATCAGTGATTATCGGTTTTGCTGCAGTGCGCCCGCCAACCGGTTGGCGGTATCGCGCTGCCAGGTCAGGTAGTCGCTGCCCGCGGGCAGTGTCTCGGTGACGTCGACGAGGGGAACGCCGGCGTTCTGGGCGGCGGCCTGAACCTGCTTGGTCACCGCGGTCACGGTCTGGTTGTTGAACACCACGGCGGCCACCTGACGGTTCTTGATCAGGTCGAGCATGGCGGCGATGTCGACGGGTGCGGGGTCGGTGTCCTGTTCCACCGCGCTGGCGAATCCCGCCGGGGTCTTGTCGGTCAGGCCGGCGGCGACCAGCAGGTAGTGGGCGACGGGTTCGGTTGCCGCCACGGCCGCACCGGGATGTGTTGTGCGGATGGACTTTTCGGTGTGTGCGATGGCGTCGGCGCTGCGGTTGAAGTCGGCTGCGTTGTTCTTGTAGTCGGCGGCGTGGGTGGGATCGTCCTGAGCCAGCCGGTCGGCGACCGCGGCGGCAACGGCTTTGGCGGTGCCCAGGTCGTAGAAGACGTGCTCGTTGGCCGGGCTGGGTTCACCGGGTGCGGCCGCGTGCAGCGAGTAGGCGTTGACCGAGGCCACGGCCGGGTGGTCGGCCAGGACGTCGTCGACCCAGTGGTCGTAGCCCCCGCCGTTGTAGACCACCAGCGTGGCGTCGGAGATGGCGGCCGCGTCCGACGGGCTGGCCTCGAAGGAGTGCGGGTCGGCCGAGGCGTTGGTGATGATCGAGGTCACCTTGGCGTGGTCGCCGGCGACCGCATGCGCGATGCTGCCCCAGACGTCGGTCGAGGCGACGACGGTGGGCATCGTGGACGGGGCGCCGGCCCCGTCGTTCTTCGCACCGCCACATCCGCTCAGCCCCGCCGACAGCACCAGTGCCGAGAGCACCGCAACCGCACCACCGCGCAGGATCATCACTTCCGCCTCACCGTCTAATACAAATGAAAACCGTTTCCAATAACTCTAGTGCATTTCTGCCGGGTTCGCGCAAGCTGATGCGCTAGCGTCACAGAGCATGTCCAGAAGTCCCGCGCCGCGGCGCCGGGCCACCCTGGCCTCATTGGCGGCCGAGCTGAAGGTATCGCGCACCACCATCTCCAACGCCTACAACCGGCCCGATCAGCTGTCGGCCGATCTGCGTGCGCGGGTGCTGGCCACCGCCAAGCGCCTGGGCTACCCTGGGCCGGATCCGGTGGCCCGCTCGCTGCGGACTCGTCGGGCCGGTGCCACCGGGCTGCTCATCACCGAGCCGCTGACCTACTCGTTCAGCGACCCCGCCGCGCTCAATTTCGTTGCCGGGGTAGCCGAATCGTGTGAGGAGGCCGGCCAGGGGCTGCTTCTGGTCGCCGCCGGTCCGGGCCGCAGCGTGTCCGATGGCACCAATGCGGTGCTCTCGGCAGGAGTGGACGGCTTCGTCGTGTACGCCGCCGCCGACGACGATCCCTATCTGCAGACCGTTCTGCAACGACACGTTCCGGTGGTCGTGGTCGACCAGCCCAAACATGTCCCCGGGGCCTCCCGGGTGGGGGTTGACGACCGGGCCGCGATGCGCGAATTGGCCGACTACGTCGTCGGTCTGGGCCACCGCGAGATCGGCCTGCTGACCATGCGGCTCGGCAGTGAACGCCGGGCCGGCGACGAGAGTTCAGGCCTCGTCACGCCGGACCGGTTGCAAAGCTCGCACTTCGGTGTCCAAAGCGAGCGGATCGCCGGTGTGCGCGATGCGATGGCCGCGGCGGGGCTGGATCCCGACCGGCTTACCCTCGTGGAGAGCTACCAACATCTGCCCGCCTCGGGTGCCAGCGCCGCCGAACTGGCGCTGCAGACCAACCCGCACCTCACCGCGCTGATGTGCACCGCGGACGTGCTGGCGCTCTCGGCGATGGATTACCTTCGCGCCCACGGCATTTACGTTCCCGGCCAGATGACGGTCACCGGATTCGACGGTATCCCCGACGCGCTGAGCCGGGGTCTGACCACGGTGTCTCAGCCGACTCTGGAGAAGGGCAAGCATGCCGGGCGGCTGCTGCACAACCCGCCGCGCGGCGGACTGCCGGTCATCGAGGTCCTTCCCACCGAGCTGGTTCGCGGGCGCACCGCCGGGCCGCCGGCCTAGGAACTAGGCGCCCAGCCACTCACGCCGGATGTCGTGCAGAACCTGAAGGGCAACCGCCACGTCGTCGGGTGCATCGACCCGGTAGGCGGCCCGGGTGTCGCCCGAACCGACCTTGACTCCGATGTCGGCTCCGCTCAGCCGGCGAAACGCCTTCTCGTCGGTGACGTCGTCGCCGAAGAACACCACCGCGTCCGCCTCGCCCCGACGGCGCAGCAGCTCGATCGCCTCGCCCTTGTCGGTGTCGATCACCGCGAACTCCCGCACCGCCTTGCCCTCGGTGACATGGACGTCCCAGTCCCGGACCGCGGCCAGTGCGGCGTCGAGGGCTTCCTGGGCATGTTCGGGCGCGGCGTTGCGCACGTGGAAGGTCACGCTGACGGGCTTGGTCTCGATGGTCGCCCCCGGGTACCGCGCGGCCAGTGCGGCCATCGTCTGCTCGAGGTCGACCAGCAGCGCTCTGGCGGAGTCGTCGATGGCGTCGAGGAAGGTGGCGTCGAACTCCGATCCGTGGCTGCCCACCAGGTGGACTTCGGCCGGCGCCCCGGACAGTTCGGTCAGGTCACGGCGCGCCCGCCCGGAGATCAACGCCGCGGTGGTCTCCCGCAACGCGGCCAGCGCGGCCAGCGCCTCGGCCGCCGACGGGATCGGCCGGGCGTCGGACGGGTTGGAGACGATGGGTGCGACGGTGCCGTCGAAGTCGGAGGCCACCAGCAGGCGCGGGACCCGCGCCACGTCGGTCAGCGCACGGTGCAGATCGTCGGGGAGAGCCACCGGTTCTAGGGCGTGCACGCGTCGCCGACGAGCAACCGCACCGCGAGGTCCAGACGTTTGCTCACGTCGGTGGCCGAGGCCCGCCGCGTGAGCCACGCCAGCAGGTTGGACAGCCACACATCGGAGATGACCCGGGCGATGTGGTACTGATCCTCGGTCGGCTCGCCATCGCTCATAGCGCGCGCGAACATGCTGTCGATGATCTTCTCGACGTGATCAACCTCGCCGGCCGCAGAGGCGTCGGCGAAGACGTAGGCCCGCGTCATCGCCTCGGTCAGCAACGGGTTGCGCTGCATGGCCCGGTTGAGCTTGCCCATCATGAAGTTGAGTCGCTGAAACGGGGTGCCGCCGGCGACGGCCGAGCGGTCGGTCTTGGCGTCGATCCGGTCGAACTCTCGGGCCAGCGCCGAAACCAGCAGGTGCACCTTGGACGGGAAGTAGCGGTAGAGCGTGCCGACCGCCACGTCGGCGCGATCGGCGACCGCGCGCATCTGAACGGCCTCGTAACCGCCCTTGGAGGCGATCGCCGCGGTCGCGTCGAGGATGCGCTCGCGGCGTTCACGCTGGGCTTCTGAACCGAGTTCCGATTCGGCGAGTACTGACACCGGCATCACCTCACGCCGCTGCGACCCTGAACCGGCCGACGACTTCTGCGCGGGCGACGACATGGTTAGGTCAGCTCCTTCCGTGAGCGCTCGTGGAAAACGATACGCATCGCTATCGTGCGTCGCGCCTTTTGTCCTGCCGGCGCTACTAGAACACGTTCTAGTGGGCCTACAACCTGCTGGCGCCGCACTGGCCGAAGCCCTACGGCCGCAACGCGGAGCTGATCGATCGATTCGTGCCGGCCACACTGCGCGGCGAACTGATCTGCTGCCAGCTGTTCAGCGAGCGGGGCACCGGCTCTGATCTCGCCGCATTGCGGATGAAAGCCGTTCGGACAGAAGGCGGCTGGAAGCTCACCTGGACGGAGTTCGCATCCGCAGCGCTGTTCTTCTTCCGTGCCGTGGTCCCGATGGGCGCTTGGCCGCGACTGCTCGGCGGCCTTGCCACCCTCGGTGCGCTGACCCGGCTTGCGGTGACCTACTGGGTCTCGACAACGGAATCGGCGGCTAACGCTCCAGCCAGGGCCCCAGCCGACGCAGCGCCTCGTCGATGTCGGAGGCCGGCCCGGCGAACGACAGTCGCACGAACGAGCCGCCGTGGACGGTGTCGAAGTCGATGCCCGGGGCAATCGCCAAACCGGTATCGGCAAGCAGCTTTTCGCAGAGCGTCAATGAATCCGAGGTGAAGTCCGAGATGTCGGCGTAGACGTAGAACGCGCCGTCGGTCGGTGCCAGCCGGGTGATCCCGATCTGGCGCAGTCCACTGAGCAGCGTCTCCCGGTTCAGCGCGTACTGATGCAGGTGGCTCTCGGCCTCAGCCACCGCCTCCGGGGTGAACGCGGCCACCGCGGCGTACTGCGGCAGCACCGGTGGGCAGATCGTGAAGTTCCCCGTCAGGCAGTCCACTGCGCGGCGCAACTCCGCGGGCACCAGCAGCCACCCCAACCGCCATCCGGTCATCGCGTAGTACTTCGAAAAGCTGTTCGCCACAACCGCATTGCGCGATGTCTGCCACGCGCACGAGGTCTCCGGCGCGCCGGGATAGGTCAGCCCGTGGTACACCTCATCACTGATCAGCCGCACGCCGGCCTCGTCGCACCAAGACGCGATCGCGGCCAGTTCGGCTGGCGGGATCACCGTGCCGGTCGGGTTGGCCGGGCTCGCCACGATCACACCCTGCACCGGCGGATCGAGCTCTGCCAGCATCTGCACCGTCGGCTGAAATCGCGTCTCCGGCCCGCAGGGGATCTCGACGACCTCGCAACCCAGTGCCGAGAGGATGTTGCGGTAGCACGGGTAGCCGGGGCTGGCGATGGCCACCCGGTCGCCAACGTCGAAACAGGCCAGGAAGGCCAGCAGGAATCCGCCCGACGAGCCGGTGGTTAGCACGACGTCGTCGACACTCACGTCGATCCCGTATCGGTCGCCGTACGACCCGGCGATCGCCTCCCGTAACTCCGGGATGCCCAGCGCGACGGTGTAGCCGAGCTGGCTGGCCTCAAGGGCTGCGGCCGCGGCCGCACGTACCGGCTCGGGAGCGCCGACGCTGGGCTGTCCGGCAGACAGGTTGACCAGGTCGCCGTGGGTGCGTTGGCGCTCGGCGGCGGCCAGCCAGACGTCCATCACATAGAACGGTGGAATGCCTGCCCGCAGCGCGACGTGATGGTTCACCGGACCCAGGCTAGAACACCTCGGATTCCAGCTTGCGCAGTTGGTCGCTCGGCGGACCGAACAGCTGTGCGCTGCCGTGCGCCCGCTTAAGTGCAGCTGGATGTCGCGCTCCCAGGTGATGGCGATGCCGCCGTGGAAATGGATCGCCTCGCCGCCGACCAACGAGTCGGAGAACTGGCTGTACCGCCAGGGCAATCAGGAGATCTCGCAGTTCCGCGGCGCAGAGCTGATCGCCGAGAAGTGGAACCTGTGCCCTGCTGCGAGAAGCTGCCGACCCCGGCGATTGTGCCGACATCGTGGCCCTTGATTGGCGTCGGGACCGTGGCCGTCACCGCTGTGGTACGCGGTGCGGATGGTGGCCAGCGCGGGCTGCTGCTGGGCGGCGGCGGTCCACTCGAGCACCTCGCCGGCCGATCAGCAGCCCGGTCCGCCCTGGATGTTGGTGTTCGGGTCGAGGACCGTCACCTCGCCCCAGCCGATGCCGAAGCGGACCCGCACGCCAGCGTCGATGGCCGCCCCGACGTTGGGGTAGCTGCCCTGGAACTCGGCACCGACGGCGAAGGCCGGCGGGTCCGTCGCGGTCGATGCCATCACAGCTTCATCACGACGTGGAGTCGATGGTGGCGCGCAGATAGTGCTCGATCCCGGTCCGCTCGAACGTCCGGCGCCGGTCGCGCGGCAGCAGCGGCAGCGCCTCGGTCGCGCTGATGATCTCCGGAGCGGTGACGTCGAAGGTCTGCCCCTTGGTCGTGATGCGAGCTCCTCCGGCGGTCAGCACGTTGCGCAGCCAATCCACCTGGGTGCCATAGGGCAGGGGCACGATGAACCGGTCGCCGACCCGGTCAGCCACCACCGGGGTGGCGAAGTGCTTGCCGGATCGCCGGCCGGTGTGGTGGACGACCGAGGCGTACCAGTACTTGGTGCCCGCCAATCGGAGCATCAGCGGATTGAGCAGATACTTGTTCGACTGCCGAATCAGGTCGCGGAACTGGCGTGGCCAGGTATCCGGTGCGAATGCCATGACTTCCCCCGACGTCGTGCAGGCTTCTGGACACTATACGCGTCACTCGACGAGTGCGCCCGCCGACTGGAGGTGCTTGATCGCATCGCCGACGATGGTCTCGATCAGTTCGGCGCACGGCGCCACGCCGGCGGTGGAGCTGGCTGAGACCAGCCGGGCGCCGGCCACCCAGCCCATGCCGGTCTGCACGACCGGATGCTCGATACCGACCAGTTCGGTCAGCGGGGTGCGCAGCCTCATCCGGCCGGTGGCCGACATCGTCGCCGAACTGGTGTCGGGCTTCGAGGCGGCGACGCGCACGTTGGTCGACATTCGCGACAGCTGAGCAGGTCGGGATTTGTGACGGACATCATCGACCGGCGGTGACACCGGCCCAGGATCAACGCGGTCGAGTCGGCGGACAGTCTCACGGCCGTCGGCACCCGCGAAGGCGGCCCTACGACCGCGATTACCGTCAGCGCCAGCACCGCGGACGCGATCGACACCAACATCCGCACGCCCGCGTGAGGGAAGCTCCGGACCTGCCTCCACGGCGGGTGTCAGGCTCCGTGAAGGAAGTCTTGGTCGCGTGCGACGCGACGAACTTCAGTAGTTCACCATTGCTATCTCGCCGGTCTTCGCACGCGTCGAAACAACCGACATTCGCAACAGTTGAGCGAGCCCGCGTCTGCAGTCGAACGCGATGACGGTCGACGTGTGGATGAATTCCGATCGCAACGAACCGTCGCCGCGATGGACGACGCCGAGGTCGAGGTCGGCCTGCTGACAACACGGCGCGGACCCAACGGTCAGGACCTGATCTCCAACGACGAGGTCGATCTAGGGCCCGCTGTGGCCGGCCGGTTTGGCGTCGGCGAGTGCATCGAGGAAGGACCGGGCCCACCGGTCGACATCGTGGGCCAGCACCTGGCGCCGCAGTGCGCGCATCCGCCGGCGGCCCTCCTCGGAGGTCTGGTTCAGCGCGGCCTCGATGGTGTCCTTGAGCCCTTCGAGGTCGTGCGGGTTGGTCAGGTAGGCCTGGCGCAATTCGGCTGCGGCGCCGGTGAACTCGCTGAGCACCAGCGCTCCGCCGAGGTCGCTGCGGCACGCGACGTACTCCTTGGCCACCAGGTTCATCCCGTCCCGGAACGGGGTGACCAGCATGACGTCGGCGGCCACGAAGAACGCGATGAGCTCGTCGCGCGGCACCGGGCGGTGCAGATAGTGCACCACCGGATGGCCGACCTCGCCGTACTCACCGTTGATGTGGCCGACCTGCTGTTCGATTTCGTTGCGCAGGATGCGGTAGCTCTTCACCCGCTCGCGGCTCGGGGTGGCCAGCTGAACCAGCACGGTGTCATCACGTTTAGCCCGCCCTTCGGAGAGCAACTCCGAAAACGCTTTGAGCCGAACGTCGATGCCCTTGGTGTAGTCCAGCCGGTCCACGCCCAGCAGGATCTTGCGCGGGTTGCCCAACTCGGCGCGAATCTCGCGGGCGCGGCGCCGGATGCCGCGGTGACGGGCGGTTCGGTCGAGGTCGGTGGAGTCGATCGAGATGGGGAAGGCCCCGACCTTCACCGTCCGAAAACCGAGCTGGACTTCACCGAACCGGGACCGCACACCCACCGATGCACGGGATGTGTTGGCGCCCACCAACCGTCGGGACAGGAACAGGAAGTTCTGGGCACCGCCGGGCAGATGGAACCCGACCAGGTCGGCGCCCAGGAGGCCTTCGATGATCTCGGTGCGCCAGGGCATCTGCATGAACAGTTCGACCGGCGGGAACGGGATGTGCAGGAAGAAGCCGATCGTCAGATCCGGGCGCAACATCCGCAGCATCTTGGGTACCAGCTGAAGCTGGTAATCCTGCACCCACACCGTGGCACCCTCGGCGGCCGCCCGTGACGTCGCCTCCGCGAACCGCCGGTTGACGTCGACGTAGCGGTCCCACCAGTCACGGCGGTAGATCGGCTTGACGATCACATCGTGATAGAGCGGCCACAGTGTGGCGTTGGAGAACCCCTCGTAGTACTCGGCGAACTCATCGGCGCTCAGCCGCACCGGGAACAGCTGAAGCTCGTCTTCGACGATCGGGTCCTCGGGGCCGTCGACGATGCCCGGCCACCCTATCCAGGCGCCGCGTCGACGGCGCAACAGTGGTTCCAGCGCGGTGACCAGGCCACCGGGGCTGCGTTTCCACGTGACGGAGCCGTCCGGCAGCCGCTCCATGTCGATCGGCAGGCGGTTGGCGACCACTACGAAGTCAGAGGTTCCGGAGCTGGTGGATTTCCGGCCTCCGGACACGGTCTAGCCCTCTGGCTTTGACGGTCCAATACCGAGCATCGAGAGGAAGACCCGGCACTCGGCGGCGTCGGTGGCGTAGGCGGCGACGACGCGCCTGGCCTGGCGGGCTGTACTGTCGGCCAGCGGCTCGACGTCGTCGATATCCGCGGGATCTGATTTAGCTGGCATGACTCAACTGTAGGTGAACTACTCGCCCGTGGTTGACGTAGAGCGGCATCATTGCCCTTCCGTTTCTATGGGCTGGAGGAAATGCTCGAGGGAGGCTCGACCGCGGGGACCTGGTCCTCCTGCAGCCCGATGCACTTCCCGGTGTTGGCGCCGGTGCACGGAATGCCCTGAACTTCCGGAAGACTTCGGGAGTCACCCGGCGTCGAGGACGTGATTCCGGTGCCGGCAGGAGTCGGGTAGTTGCCGCCGGGAGTGTTCGGCACCATCTCGGGCACGCACTCGCCAATGTAGATGTCCTCGACCTCACCGGCCGGGCACGCCACAGAAGACCCTGCCGGGGTCTGTGACGACATCACGAAAGCAGCCGCCGGAGCGGCTGCGATCGCGATGCTCAACCCTCCCCCGAGGAGGATTCGTCGACCGGCTGAGGAGGAATTCGCCATACTTCACAACTCCTTGAGAAGTAGGCGGAGTCCCTTGCCGGCACTCCGCTCTACGGACTGGACGAGATGCCCGAGTGCGGCTCCACGACGGGAGGCTGCTGCTCTTCGTGCAATCCTATGCACTGACCGGCGTTTGTGCCTGTGCAAGGGATCCCCTGGACCTCGGGCAGGGCTGTTCGAGTCGCCCGGGGCGGAGAAGGAGATGTCGCCGGGCGTCTACTCCGGTCGGGCCGCGCGCGAAACGCTAATTCACGCAGGGAATTCCGCCACCGTCAATAGGTTTGCCCTGGTCCGGCGTGGGTGAGGTCGTCATCCCGTACCAGCTGTTGGCGGTCGTGATGTCAGCGGCTTCCTCGGTGACCGGTTGATCGGTCGGGACGTCGTACCCGTCGCCGAGGATGACGCGGAGGTGGTCGGCGGCCAGGGCGCTGCTGGCTTGCGGTGCGTTGTCGATGCCCAGCAGGGTGGCCACCGACTGTGCGTCGGTGCGGCCGCCCGGCCCGTAGGTGACGACGGTGTCCACCGGTTCACCGGACTCACGGTCGCGAACCTCGGCGACCGGGTAGTCGTGCTTGCCCAGGAGCGCGGCGGCCTGCGAGGCGAGCCCCGATGTCTCGCTGGCGTTGACCACGCTGACCGAGGTCTGCGGGTTGGCCGGTGGAAGCGGTTGTGCTGCAGCAGCTGTCGTGGTTGTCGTGGTGGATTCACCGCCGATGGCACGTGCGATCTCGGCCCGGATCTTGGCCGGGTCGACGATGTTGACGTCCTGGCCGTTGATGTTCTCGTAGCGCACCACCGGCAGCGTGCGGAACTCGACGTCACCACCGGCCAGTGCGGCCATGCGGCGGAACTGGTCCTCGCCCCAGCCCTCCGACAGCACGATGTCCTTGCGGGCGACGTTCATCAGGCTCTTGAACTTGTCGAGGTCGGTGAACGATCCGGACTGCTGCAATTCGTGCATCACCGACAACAGGAACGCCTGCTGTCGGTGAGTGCGATCGAGGTCGCCGTTCCCCAGTCCGTGGCGCTGGCGGACGAAGGACAGCGACTGCGCGGCGTCGAGCCGCTGCCGGCCGGCCGGGAAGTCCGCCCCCGAATAGTCGTCGTGGACGGCGTGGTTGAGGCAGACCTCGACGCCGCCAAGGCTTTGGGCGAGATCGTAGAAGCCCGCGAGATTCACCTCGGCGAAGTAGTCGATGGGTTGACCGGTCAGGTTGCGCACCGCCCGCAGGGTGGCCTTGCGCCCCGCCTCCCGCCCGGCGGTCTCGAGGTCGGCTCGATCGGTGACACCTTCGTCGGTGAGCTTCTGTTCGGTCTCGAACTTGGTCAGCCCGTAGGCCTCTTTGATCTTGATGTGGTCGTAGCCCCTGATCCCGCTGACCGCGACGTAGTCGTCGCGTGGGATCGAGAAGGCCACCACCCGGTCGTCGGCGCCGATGTGTACCAGGATCAACGTGTTGGTGTTGTAGCCGCCGGCCTCGGAGTCCCCGGCGTGCAGCTTGTCGAGGATCTCGTCGGGCAGCTCGTTGCCGTCCTGGTCTTTGCGCGAGTCCAGCCCGATGAGCAGGATGTTCATCGCGCCACCGCTGGATCGCGGTGCGTTGGAGTCCAGTGCCCGCGAGATCGTGATCCCCCCCAGTAGCCCGTGCGCCTGCGAGTAGGCCAGACCGGTCGCCGTCACCACCGCGACGGCGATCAGTCCGACCAGCGTCCGCATCACCCGACGTCCGGTGTCGGGCCGTCCCCGATGCCGGCCGCGGCGGCTGCCCGCAGCGGCCGCACCAGGGGGCGGCGTGGGATTCATGATCGCCAGTATGCGGCCCGATATTGAAGAGCTCGCAGCTAGATCGGTCCGCACCCGCTCGTAGAGCGAGTACCCCGTTGCGCGGCCAGTACGCTCCCGCCCAGATCCAGCGACATCGGGTTGTGCGGGGGTGCGTCGATGAAGACGATCGCGATGGGCCCGCGGCGCTCGAAGTGGAGACCGGCGTCGCTCATGAGGCGGAGCACTCGGCGCTGCGCCTTCTGCGCCGCATGAACGCGAAGCCGATGATGAAGATCGCCAGAGCCTGCGGCTGGTCGGCAATTGTGTAGCCGAGGTCCCTGAGGATGCCGATCTCGACCGGGCTCAGGGTCCTGATGCCCAGTCCGGTGTCGGCCCTGGCGTTCATCAGCTTTGCGTTGGCGCCGGTGAAGGTGGCGTCGTCGAGATGCGACATCGAACTGCCGGAGTCCCACGGGCTCGGCGTGAACAGCGGAACCGGGTTGCCCCCGTACGCGGCCTCGGCGTTCGGGCCGCCGAAGTACAACCCGCCGTTGCCGCCGGTCAGGTTCGTGTTATATGCGACGAGCCAGACGTAGCTGCCGTTGATCGGGTGCGTGCCGTTGGAGGTCACGACGAACTTGTCGAAGGTCGTCCAGTTCGGGACGGTGTTGTTGCCGGCGCTGTCGATGACGGACAGGAAGCCGAAGGTGTGCAGCAGCTCATGCATGGCCGTGGACTGGAAGTCGTACTGGGTGGCGCTCACCGAGTTGCCGAAGCCCCACGGCTGCCCGAAGTTCCAGTCGATCGTGCCGTCCGGCGCCGAGCCGTTGGCGTCCACCCCGGTCAGGATCTTCTGCTGGACGACGGTGTCGTAGAAACCGGGATCGCTGCTGACAAGATCGCTCCCGGCCGATGCCAGGGTGCCGCCGAACAGTGTGTTTTGCCCGGTGACGCTATAGGTGATGGTCACCGGATCGGTGACGATGAGGTAGGACGAGAGGTAGATCGCGGTCGACTGCAGTTCGGCACGGGCGGTGCTCGACCAGTACTGTGAGCCGGCGCCGAAGATGAAGTTGAACCCGATCCTGAGGGGGCCGGTGTTCTGCGTGACCGACACCAGGGCGTCGGTGCTCGCCGCGCGGCCGAGGTCGAACAGGTTGATGTGGAAACCGACGTCGGCTGCGGCGACGGTGAAAGCGTCGGCGCCGGTGAAACTCTGGTTCGGCGTGTAGCTGTAGTTGCCGCTCGTGTCGACCGTGACGCTGCCGTGCTGCGGAGACTGGGTCACGGCGTAGGTGACCGCGTCGCCCTCGAGATCGACCGCGTTGATGCTGCCAGTGATCGCGCCCCCGGTCTGTCCGGTGGTCTGAATCGGGTTGACAGTGGGGGCCTGATTGAAGAAGGTGCGCCGCACCAGCAGTCCCACGCCTTCGACGAGTGACTGGATCGAGTTCACCACCGCCGAGAAGATGTCGTTGATCGACGACGCCAGATCGTTGGCCGCGGGCACCTTCAGTGCGCCGAGGGTGTCCGGTGCGGCTGGGGCGGCCGCCCGTACGACGTTCGGCGTCGTGGTGGCGATGGTGTCGACGGCTGCCGGCGCTGTACTGTCGCCCGCCGTCGACGCCGGAGAAGGCTGGGGGTTTCCGATCGCGCTCAGTACCGCGTCAGCGATCGCGCTCTGAGTGACCGGAGCGCTCGATGCCCGCCGATTCTGCACCGTCGCGCGCTCGAACGGAGTGACTGCGGTCCGGCCGGCGACGGCCGTGGCAGGGGCGGCTGAGCGAGCCGCGCCCGCCCTGGCGGCACCCGTCGAGGCCGCGGCTGACGAGACTGCGGCTGACGAGACTGCGGCTGACGAGACTGCGGCTGACGAGACTGCGGCTGACGATGACGCGGCGGCACCGCCGCGAGCGGATCGGGCTGAGTGGCCGGTCGACGGTGCGGTGGACTTCGCCGGACCCGTCGATACCGAGGACGAGTCCTGGCCAGGGCTATCGGCGGAGGCGACACCTGCTGCCTGCGGCCAAGCCAGCGAGAATCCGACGACGAACGTCGCCGCCCCGACCCGTGCTCCGCGCTGGAGGATCGACATAATCCACCTGCCTTCCCCCGTCTGGTCCGGACGTGTTTCCACGTGGATAACTGCGCCGGCGCTAATTGTAGGGGTCACGGCGAGCAAATCACCCGCAGTCGGGTCGACCCGATGGTTAGTCGTGCTAGTTGGCGTGGCCGCGAGCCCCTTGCCCTGCCGTTGGAGCCCCCTGTCAGGATTGAACTGACGACCTACGCTTTACAAGAGCGTTGCTCTACCACTGAGCTAAGGAGGCGTGGCGGGTCCGGCGAAGCGGCCTGAGCCGGGTCTCAGCTTATCGGGTCAGTCTTCGTCTTCGTCGTGGACCAACCGGTCGCTGTGCACGCGTTCCGAGGTGATCGTGCGGGGCTGCGAATAGCGACGGCGACCCGGGATCGGGATCCGGTCGGCGATGTTGCTCAGCGGGTTGACCACCAGGCTCAACGCGGTCACCGCCTCACGCAGCGCCTCGATGGTCGGTGCCAGCGCCTCGAGTCCCGGCGACAGCCGGTTGAGCGTGTCGGCGACGTCGGCCAGTTGCTCGAGTGGTCCGTGGCGTGCCGTCAGCCTGTCGATTAGGCCGCCCTCGGCGAGCAGCCGGTCGGCCAAGCCGTCTTCGGCCAGCACCCGCTCGATGAGTCCGTCCTCGTCGAGCATCTGGTCGACCAGTCCGCCGGGCGCCAGCGCTCGCTCCAGGCCGCCGCCCTCGGCGGTCATCCGTTCGAGCACTCCGTCCGGCGCGGTGAGCCGGTCGATCAGCCCGCCCGGGCGCATCAGCCGGTCCAGGGGGCCGTCCGGCGCCAGTGCCCGCCCCAACGGAGCATCTTCGTCGACCAGCGCCGCGATCTTGTTCGCTCGGTTGAGGGTTTCCTCCAGGCCGAACATCTGCGCGACAGAACCCGGGCCCGCCGGCTCGCCGAGGGTTCGTCTGGCCAGGTCAAGGCCGGCTCTGGCGATGTCGAGCCCGGCCTCAGTCGCGGCCAGTCCCACCTTCACCGGTGTGGTCGAGACCCCTACCAGCGCCTTTGCCAGGTCCATCTCACGAGTGTAGGGGCGGCGAGAAGCCGTAACCGGCGGTGCACGGAAGAGTCAGCCAATCCGACTCACAGGAAGCTCACAGTGGCCTGGCAGCCAGGATTCATCAACGTAAGAGGAAATTGACAGCATGGCCGCTCCTGCAACACCTGAAACCAAGCCCGAGGCACGTGTCCTGGTGGTGGACGACGAAACCAACATCGTCGAACTGCTGTCTGTGAGCCTGAAGTTTCAGGGCTTCGAGGTTCACACCGCGTCCAACGGTCCTGCCGCTCTGGACCGCGCCCGCGAGGTGCGGCCCGACGCGGTGATCCTCGACGTGATGATGCCGGGTATGGACGGCTTCGGCGTGCTGCGCCGGTTGCGGGCCGACGGGATCGACGCGCCCGCATTGTTCCTGACCGCGCGCGACAGCCTGCAGGACAAGATCGCCGGACTCACCCTCGGCGGCGACGACTACGTCACCAAGCCGTTCAGCCTCGAGGAGGTGGTCGCCAGGCTACGCGTCATCCTCCGCCGGGCCGGCAAGGGCGTCGAGGAGCCGCGCAACTCCAGGCTGACCTTCGCGGACATCGAGCTCGACGAGGACACCCACGAGGTCTGGAAGGCCGGCGAACCCGTGTCGCTGTCGCCCACCGAATTCACCCTGCTGCGCTACTTCGTCATCAACGCGGGCACCGTGTTGAGCAAGGCGAAGATCCTCGATCACGTCTGGCGCTATGACTTCGGCGGCGACGTCAACGTCGTCGAGTCCTATGTGTCGTATCTGCGGCGCAAGATCGACACCGGCGAGACGCGGTTGCTGCACACCCTGCGCGGGGTCGGCTACGTGCTGCGGGAGCCGCGATAATCCGGCGCACAGCGCTGACTGGCGCGAACAATGGAGGGATGCCCGCCCCGTATCGCCGAGCGCTGCCGCTGAGGGTCGGACTGGTCGCGGCCATGCTGCTGCTGGTGGGTCAGGGCTTGCTTGCTTCCGGGGTCGCGGTCACCTCAACGCTGCGTCACGACCTCATCAACCGCGCCGACCAGACCCTGATCGACGCCTCGCGCGGCTGGGCTCAGGCCCCGCGCCGCAACATGCCCCCACCCGACGAAGGCCCCAACCCTGCCCGCCCGCCGTCGAACTTCTATGTCCGCGGCGTCGACGCTGACGGCCACGTCTGGATGGCCGTCAACGACCGCGACGCCGAACCCGCACTCCCCGACGACAACGACGTCGGCGGCGTGCCGGTGACCGTCGGCTCGCTCGGGGGGTCACCGGTCCAGTGGCGCACGGTATCGGTTCGCGGACCAAGCGGTGAGCTGACCACGGTTGCCATCGACCTGTCCGACGTGCAGTCCACCGTCCGGTCGTTGGCCTGGTCGCAGGTCGCCATCGGCACCGCCGTGCTGGTGATCCTGGGCGTGGTCGGGTACTGGGGGGTGCACCGCAGCCTGCGCCCGCTGGTGGAAGTCGAGCAGACCGCCGCCGCGATCGCCGCCGGACAGCTGGATCGCCGTGTGCCGGAACGGGATCCACGCACCGAGGTCGGGCGGTTGTCGCTGGCGCTGAACGGAATGCTCGCCCAGATCCAAAGTGCGATGGCATCGTCGGTCGCCTCGGCCGATCAGGCGCGCATGTCCGAGGAACGCATGCGCCGGTTCATCACCGACGCCAGCCACGAGTTGCGGACTCCGCTGACCACCATCCGGGGATTCGCCGAGCTGTACCGGCAGGGCGCCGCCAAGGACGTCGAGATGCTGATGTCGCGCATCGAGAGTGAGTCGCGGCGGATGGGTCTACTGGTCGATGATCTGCTGCTGCTGGCCCGCCTGGACGCGCAACGCCCCCTGGAGCGTCGCCGGGTCGACCTGCTGGCACTGGCCACCGACGCCGTGCACGACGCGCAGTCCATCGCACCGCAGCGCACCATCACCATGCGAGTCTTCGACGGCCCCGGCACTCCGGAGGTGCTCGGCGACGAGGCCCGGCTGCGTCAGGTGCTGGGCAACTTGGTGGCCAACGCACTGCAGCACACCCCGGAGACCGCGCGCATCACCGTGCGGGTGGGCACCGCCGACGACGACGCCGTCCTGGAGGTCGCCGACGAAGGACCGGGAATGACCCAGGAGGACGCCCGGCGCGTATTCGAGCGGTTCTACCGGACCGACTCCTCGCGAGCGCGCGCCAGCGGCGGCACCGGGCTCGGGCTGTCCATTGTCGACTCGCTGGTGGACGCTCACGGTGGACGTGTCACCGTGACCACCGCGCCCGGGCAGGGCTGTTGTTTCCGGGTGAGCCTGCCGCGCATCGCCGATGTCCCGGCGCCGATCGGCTGAGCGTCGAACGTGGGTGCTGTGCAGGTGTTTTGTCGGTGTTCTCCTGCATTACCCGCACAGTCGACGCAGAGGCGGCCGAGGGGTTTACCCCAGTTCGGCCAGCGCGGCGGTGATCTTGGCCTGCGCCTCGTCCAGCGATTCCGGCGACGGGTTGCGGTCGACGTTGGCGAACCCGAAGTCGGTCAAGTTGTAGGCCGGGAACACGTGCACGTGCAGATGCGGCACCTCGAGCCCGGCGATGATCAGCCCGGCGCGGTCGGCGCCGAACGCCGCACACACCGCCTTGCCGATCTTCTGCGACACCGCCATCACCTTGTCGAACAGAGCCGGCTCGACGTCCTGCCACTTGTCCACCTCGGCGCGCGGCACCACCAGGGTGTGGCCCTGCGTCATCGGCTCGATGGTCAGGAACCCGACCACCTCGTCGTCCTCGTAGACGAATCGCCCGGGCAGTTCGCGGTTGATGATCCTGGTGAACAGTGAGGACATGTGGCCAAGCATAGGTCGGCTTCAAGTGGGCAAACGGCCGCCTCACGGCAACCTGTCAGATCCGGTGCAGTTCCGTGGCAGCTTGGCCACTGCCCATGACGGCGGTGCAGAAAATCCTGATCACTACGTTCTCGAGATCGTTATGCCGGTCTACAACGAGGAGCACGATCTGCCGGCCTGCGCGCGGCGGCTGCGCCAGTACCTTCTCACCGAAGTGCCCGATCGGTCCCGCCCTGCACAACGGGGAGCTGAGTGCCGACGAGCTCAAGGAGATGTCAATCTTCCTGACGCACTACCTCGGTCTCGCGCTCGGCTCCAAGTCCGACGGGGTCGTCGGCCGGGCGGTGGCCAAGCGCAAGAAGGCGGCCGAGAGACGCAAGGCTGCCCGTCGTCGGCTCATAACAAAGAGACCGATAAGACAACGGTAAGGAAACGCGCAGATCGCAAACCTTTATCGGGCCGTGTCATAAACGTGACTTCTGTGTACCACTGTTACCAAAGTGAAATCGGGGTCGCCGGCCCTGATGACGAGCAGGAGTGTGGCCATGACTTCTCTGACGATGCAGAACTCGTGGACCGCGCCGACCATGCTCAGCCGGTGGACTGAGACACCTGAGCGCACCTGGAGCTCCGAGCCGACGATCGAGCGCGCTAAGACCGTGGGCCGGGTCTCGGTCTGGGTGGGGACGATCGACACTGCGGTGCGGGTGCTCACCCCGGTAGTGGTTGCGGGGGGCGTGATGTTCGCCGCTCTGATGTGGCCCTCTCCCGCGCACGCCGATCCCGTCGACCCGACCCTCAACGCGCCGGGTCCCACTGCTGCCCAAGCCGATCCGATCAAGGGCACCATCGCCGAATTCGGTCGCAGCGCGTCGGTACTCGGAAAGTAGCGGTACACGGTCTGGCGCGTGACGCCGAGCGTGCGGGCGATGGCGGCGATACTCAGGTCGGCGCCGTGGGTGTCGATGTCCCCGTTGGCGGCGGCCAGGATCCGCGCCACCGCCTCCTCGTCGCTGGCCGGCGCCGAGCCCGACCAGCCGTGGGCACGCACCTCATCCGCCAACTGCCATCGAGTACGCCATCCCGCCGAAGAACAGGATCACCAGGCACAGTCCCAGAGTGCCGACCGCGAACGGCCACGCCGTCTTGCGGCGCGCGAGCTGGACGATCGTGACGATCATTCCCGCCAGGCCGACCAGCGCGGCCACCGCCAGCGCGGTCATCACCGCGGTCACCGCGCCCTCGACGCTGCATGTCGCCGGCGGACAGTAGTCGAGGAAGGCCAGCGAGAAGATCCCGAGGAACACCGCCACGACCCCCAGCAGCGCGGTGCAGACCAGAACGATGATCGAGATCGTCAGGTCGGCGGTCGAGCGCGGCGGAGTTGCGGGGGGTTGGGGCGGATAGCCCGGGTAGGGCGGGTAACCGGGATAGGGATGACCCATGGCCCGGATGGTAGCCGCCCTAGGAGGGCACTGAACAACGGGTAGGTCGGATCTTGGCCGGTGTGGCGTCCGTGGTCCGGGATTTTTCGAAATGCGTTGGCGGGAACTGGAGCAGACGTCACGGTGACTTGGTGGCTGGTGGTGAACTGGGTCGGTCGGGAGGCGCTGGCGGTCAGGCCAGGGCCCAGGCCCCGTCGCGACGGGTGAGGCCGGCGTTGACCAGGGTGCGCAGGTTGATCGCGGCGGCCCGGTTGCGCAGCCAGGCGTGGTTCTTGGTGACACCGAGGTAGCGCAGCTTGACCCGGCGCCCACGCTGGGTGGCGACCCAGGCGATGATGCGTTCCACGCTGGACCGGGTCGGGTAGTCCCGTTCGAACTCGGGGGTGCGGGCCTGCGCGCGGGCCGCGCGCAGCAGGGCCTGGTGCTCGTGGATGCTCATCGACCGGCCGTCGGCGGCGGTGGTGCATTGGTCGCGCAGCGGGCAACCGGCGCACAGCTTGCCGAAGGTCACTCTGCGTTTGGGGCTCATGACCCGGGTGTGCCCGCCCGGGCAGGTGACGGTGCGCGCCTGCTCGTCGATGGTGAAGTCGTCGAGGGTGAACCCGCCGGGCACGGCCGGGCACAGCGGCTTCGGTTTGATCACCGTGTCGTGCCCGCCGTCGCGGTACTTCGCGCGGGCTTCGCCGGTGCCGTACGCGGAGTCGCCGTACACCTCGAGCCCCGACCGGCGCCCGTTCTCGGCGGTCCCGGCGGCCACCCCATCGACAACCGCACCAACCCAGGAGGATGAGGAGGAGTCCTCGCCCGTGTGCCGGCTTCGGGCCGGATCCGGTTGCGTCGCACCGTCATCGGTGCCGCCCGGTGTGTCGGCGATGGGCGGGGCCGCGTCCGGGCCCGCGTCGTCGGCGCCGGTGCCGTGGTAGCTGTCGCGGGCGATCATCTGCTCTCCGACCACAGCGTCGCTGCCCTCCTCGCCGGCGGCCCTGGTCAGCTCGGTGTCGGTGATCAACCCGGTCTCCGGTTCGGTCGCGACGTGCCCGCGGAATCCGTCCTTACGGTTTGACTTCGACTTGCGGGTGTGCCGGGCCTCGGTGTCCACCGTCGAGATCACCCGGTCGTGGGCGACTTTGCGGGCGATGCGCCACCGCCCGTCGGTGCCGTCGGAGCCGTCGGCGGGTTCCACGTCCTGCCCGGCGACCAACGCCAACAAACCCAACGCGTCCGCCGCGGTCGCCTCCCGCTGCGGCGCGTCCGGTCCGGTCAGCTCGGCCAGCACCGCCAACGCGTCACACACCAGCACCGACACCAGCTCCTGTTTGGCAGCAGGGTCGTCCCAATCGATGTCCGGCTTGCCGGGTTTCGCGTAGTCCAGCTTCGCGACCCGCGCTATCACCGCGGCCGCGCCGGGCACCAGCCGCGCCGCCTTCCGCATCGCCGCCACCAGCTGGGTCACCGTGTCCTGGGTGGCGACCGCGTCGTCGAACACCGTCGAATCCACGCACCGCTTACGCCGCCCGGTCAGTACCCCGGTGTCGGCGATCACCCGCGCGACCGCGTCGAACACCCGGTCCTGGCGATCCGACCTTGCGATCCGCTTGCGCCAGTACACCAGCGTCGACGGATCGAACGAGGTCTGGCTCAACGACCGTCCACACGCCACCTTCCACCGGATGTCGAACCGCAACGCCTCCGCGGTCTGCGGATCGGATAGGTCGTAGAGCTCCTTGAGCACCAGCACCGACCCGACCAGATCCGCCGGCAGCGACGGCCGCCCCGTCGCCGAGGGGAACAGGTCGGCGATGAACTCATCCGGAAACAACTCCGCCCGGTGCTCAGCCAGAAACGCGAACACGCTCCCCTCCGGCACCAGCTCCCCGACCAGCGCCTGCGCGTCCAACAACTCCCGCTCCGACCGCGTAATCCCTTGCACCACAACATCATCACACGACACACCACCCACGGCCGTCAGACACGCCACCCACCGGAGGGGTTATTCAGTGCCCTCCTAGCGGTAGGAGACCGGCAGATCCTTGACGCCGTTGATGCAGCCCGACCGCAGCCGCTCGAACTCCTCGTCGACCCCGGCTCGTTCGTCGAGTACCGACGGTTCGCGATCGCCGCCCAACACCAGCGCCGCGACGTCGACGACGGGCTCGGTGACGCCGACCCCGACGCCGTGGGGTCGATCCCGAGCGATCCCGGCGCGCCTACCCGATCGCACCCGTCACGCAGACGCTGGCCGACGAAGACTCGGTGACGTTTCTGCTCGGGATGCGCAAGGATCTCGACGCCATCGCCGACGACGCCGAGCGCGAGGAGCGGGTCCGCCAGACCACTGCCGCCACTACGGCGGTTCGTCGACACCTGGTCGTCTAGGGTGTGCCTGTGCGTGTCCTCGTGATCGGATCCGGTGCCCGCGAACATGCCCTGCTGCTGGGCCTGCGCAAAGACCCCGAGGTGGATTTCCTGGCCGTCGCACCGGGCAACGCCGGTACCGCTGCGATCGCCGAGCAGCACGATGTCGAGGTCACCTCGGCCGAGGCGGTCGCGGCGCTGGCTCGTACGCTCGCCGCCGACCTGGTGGTCATCGGACCCGAGGTTCCGCTGGTGCTCGGCGTCGCCGACGCCGTGCGTGCCGCCGGCATCGCCTGTTTCGGCCCGTCCAAGGACGCCGCCCGCATCGAAGGCTCCAAGGCCTTCGCCAAAGACGTGATGGCCGCGGCCGGGGTGCGCACCGCCACCAGCGAGACCGTCGACAACCCCGCACATCTGGACGCTGCCCTGGATCGGTTCGGGCCTGCCGTCGGCCAGCAGGCCTGGGTGGTCAAGGACGACGGCCTGGCCGCGGGCAAGGGTGTGGTGGTCACCGCCGACCGTGACGAGGCGCGCGCGCACGCCGCGGCCCTGCTCGACTCCGGGCATCCGGTACTGCTGGAATCCTTCCTCGACGGGCCGGAAGTATCGCTGTTCTGTCTGGTCGACGGCGCGACCGTGGTCCCACTGCTGCCGGCGCAGGACTTCAAACGGGTCGGCGACAACGACGCCGGACCCAACACCGGTGGGATGGGCGCCTATTCGCCGCTGCCGTGGCTACCCGAGGCGGTCAAGAACGCAATCGTCAGCGATGTCGTGGAACCCGTTGCGGCAGAACTGGTTCGCCGCGGCAGTGCCTTCTCGGGCCTGCTGTACGCGGGCCTGGCGATCACCTCGGGCGGCGCCGCCGTGGTCGAGTTCAACTGCCGCTTCGGCGATCCCGAGACGCAGGCGGTCCTGGCGCTGCTGGAATCCCCGCTCGGCCAACTGCTGCATGCCACCGCGACGGGACAACTGGCCGACTTCGGCCCGCTGCAGTGGCGCGACGGCTACGCCGTCACCGTCGTCCTCGCCGCCGAGAACTACCCGGGCCGGCCCCGGGTCGGCGATGTGATCACCGGGTCCGACACCGAGGGGGTGCTGCACGCGGGCACATCGCGCCGCGACGACGGGGCCGTGGTCTCCTCCGGAGGCCGGGTCCTCTCGGTGGTCGGAACTGGCGCCGACCTGCCGGCCGCGCGCGCCGCCGCCTACGGAGTGATGTCGTCGATTCGATTGCCGGGCAGCCACTTTCGATCCGATATTGGCCTGGCAGCCGCCGAGGGCCGGATCACGGTGGCCTGAGCCTGGCTGCCGGTACCCCGGACCGCGGTGCGGCCTTCACGGCCGAGCGGGCCGAACTGCTGGCCTTCTGCGCCGGGCTGGCCCCGGTCGAGTACCGCCGCTGGAGCCAGGTGTTGGGGCGCCGGTGTTCGACCGAGAGGTCGCCGTCAGCGGGGACGCCGACTATGCCAAGGCGTTCCTCGACGCCGTGGACATCGTCTGAGGCCTCAGGCCGTCAGCAACGGTGCCATCCAGGTGAGCTCGGCGGGCAGCTGCGAACTCCAGTAGCCGCCGTCGTGGCCGCCGGGGGAGAAGCCGCCCGCCGGCGGATTGGGCAGCTGTGCGATGAACTGCTTGGTGGCCGAGTAGAACGGGTCGCTGTCGCCGCAGTCGATGCGGATCGGGATCGACCCCAGCGCGGGAAGACCGAACACGCTGTTGGCCGCGAAGTCCCCGGGACCGTCGAACGCGCCGGGGGCGGCGGCGCCGGACGACAGCCACAGCGCCGGGCTGACCGCGGTGATCGCCGCGGTGCGGGCCGGACCGAGCCGGGCACCCAGCAGCAGCGCCCCGTAACCGCCCATCGACCAACCCAGGAACGCCACCCGCGAGGTGTCCAGGCCCCTCTCGGACAGCATCGGGATGAGTTCGTCGAGCACCATCGCGCCGGAGTCCTCACCCGAGGCGCGCTTGTGCCAGTAGCTGCCGCCGCCGTCGACCGCGACCACGGCGAACGGTGGAAGCCCGGCGTTGACCGCCTGCGCCAAGCCCTGCTCGACACCGCCAGCCATCACCGCTGCGGCGTCACTGCCCTTGCCGTGCAGCGCGATGACCGGACGCAGCGGGGCCGTCTGGCCCGGCGGGCGTGCGATCGCCCAGTTGGTCGCCACACCGCCGCGGGCGGCCGACACGAACGACCCGGTGACCATCGTCGGGGCGGCTATGCCGGCCGATGCCGGCTCCAGGGGAGGTGGCGGAAGCAGAGGTGCGCCGACCCCCGTCATGGCGATGTCGTGCCCGGCGAGGCGAGTACTCGATTCGAGCAACGTGCCCATCGCAAACGCCCCGGCGGCCGCTCCGGCACCGAGTCGCAGGACTGCGCGACGGCTCAGGTTCGGCATGCGGGCCATCTTGCCATCGGCTGGGCCGGGGGGCCGAATTCCGTCCGAGCGCTGGCGGGGCCGCAAGTTAATGATTCGGTGAAAGGGCAGTGTCACGGTGGGCCCTGCTGGCAGCATTCAGATCCATGACCGCAGCGGTGACCCCCAAGGGGGAGCGACGACGGTATGCGCTGGTCAGCGCGGCCGCCGAGCTGCTGCGCGAGGGTGGGTTCGACGCGGTGCGCCATCGTGCGGTGGCGCGGCGCGCCGGTCTGCCGCTGGCCTCGACGACCTACTACTTCTCGTCGTTGGACGATCTGCTCGAAAGCGCTGTCGAGCACGTCGGCGCGGTGGAGGCCGCCCAGCTGCGGGCCCGGGTCGACGAGCTGCCCAGGCGCCGGCGCGGCGCCGAGGCGACCGCTGACGTGCTGGTCGATCTGTTGGTCGGCGACCCCGCCGAAGAGCCGATCAGCGAACACCTGATTTCGCGGTATGAGCGCTACATCGCGTGCGCGCGCCAGCCCGCGTTGCGCAGCATCCAGCGCCGGCTGCTTCAGCAGCGGGTCGATGCTGCGGTCGAGGCCGTCGCCCGGTCCGGTCGGGACGTGCGGGTGGACATGCTCACCGCGATGGTTTGTGCGGTCGATGGTGCGGTGGTCTCCGCCCTTGTCGGGGACGGCGATGGGCCGCGCGAAATTGCGCGCGCCACGCTGGTCGACGTCATCGACGTCCTGGCCCCCACCGACGAACGCAGCCTGCGGGTCTGAGCGGTGGGAAGGCTCCGCGCCCGCAGGGCAGGGGTGACGATGTAGCCGTTCGCCGGGTCGCCGTAGATCGTCACGTCGGCGGGCCGCCGAGTGGCGAACCGAGCGACGTAGGCGCAGAGCACCGAATCGACAGGATCCTCGGCTCGGCGTAACTCAGCCTTGCGGGTGGCCCCTGTGACCGCGGCGGTGAGCCTGCGCCAGTCGGGATGGTCCGCGATGTCCAGATCGGGCAGCGCCTCGGTGAGATCAACCAGCTTCGTCAGCTCGGACTGCAGGTGCGCGAAATCGCGGCCGGATTTCTGCTTGTATTTCAGCGTGCGATCCAGGCCGAACAGCACGACGGCTGCCGCGTGCGGGTAGACCTCGAGGGCTCGCCTCGGCGAGGGGGACAGCGGGTCGAGGTCGAGTTCCAAAGCACGGCACAGCCGGGCGCCGCGGCCGCCGTCGGCGAACCACGCCAGGCCGGTGTTGGCGGGGTGGGCACCGGCGTCGAAGCGGCGGAAGTCGGCGTTCAGCGCGCTCTCACACGGCCGCGTGCCGGTGGGGTTGGTGACCACCAGCGGGGCGTCGATGGCCACCACGCACGGACCTTCGGTGTAGGGCGCGAGCTGGGCCAGGACGTCGGCGTCGGCACCGGCCGCACCGACGTGTTGCAGCACCCCGGCATCGTCGAGGACCGCCACGCCGGTGGGGTTGCGCTGCCCCCAAGCCAGGTCGACGCCGACGAAGTGCATACCGCAAACCGTAAGCTGTGGGCTCGTGAGCATTCCGAATGTCCTGGCCAACCGGTACGCGAGTGCGGAGATGGTGGCCATCTGGTCGCCGGAGGCCAAGATCGTGGCCGAGCGGCGGCTCTGGCTCGCCGTCGTGCGCGCGCAGAAGGAACTGGGCGTTGACGTGCCCGAGGCCGTCATCGAGGACTACGAGCGGGTGCTCGAGCGGGTGGACCTCGGTTCGATTGCCGCGCGCGAGCGGGTCACGCGCCATGACGTGAAGGCCCGCATCGAGGAATTCAATGCACTCGCCGGCCACCAGCACGTGCACAAGGGAATGACCAGCCGCGACCTCACCGAGAACGTCGAGCAGCTGCAGATCCGCCGCTCCCTGGAACTCGTGCACACCCACGGTGTCGCCGTAGCGGCCCGGCTGGCCGAGCGTGCCGCCACCTACCGTGATCTGGTGATGGCCGGGCGCAGCCACAACGTCGCCGCGCAGGCCACCACGCTGGGCAAGCGGTTCGCCTCGGCCGCCGAGGAGACGCTGATCGCGCTGACCCGCGTCCGCGAGCTGATCGACCGCTATCCGCTGCGGGGCATCAAAGGGCCGATGGGCACCGCCCAAGACATGCTTGACCTGTTCGACGGGGACGCCCACCGGCTTGCCGGCCTGGAACGGCGGGTGGCTGAATTCCTCGGATTCTCAGCGGTTTTCGCAAGTGTCGGCCAGGTGTACCCGCGCTCGCTGGACCACGACGTGGTCTCAGCGCTGGTCCAGCTCGGCGCCGGCCCGTCGTCGTTCGCGCATACGGTGCGGCTGATGGCGGGCCACGAGTTGGTGACCGAGGGTTTCGCGCCCGGGCAGGTGGGTTCGTCGGCGATGCCGCACAAGATGAACACCCGCAGCTGCGAGCGGGTCAACGGCCTGCAGGTGGTGCTGCGCGGGTACGCCTCGATGGCCGCGGAACTGGCTGGCGCGCAATGGAATGAAGGCGACGTGTTCTGCTCGGTGGTACGCCGGGTGGCGCTGCCGGACGCGTTCTTCGCCATCGACGGCCAGATCGAGACGTTCCTGACGGTGCTCGACGAGTTCGGTGCCTACCCGGCGGTGATCCAGCGAGAACTGGATCGGTATCTGCCGTTCCTGGCCACCACCAAGGTGCTGATCGCCGCGGTGCGCGCCGGGGTGGGACGCGAGACCGCCCACGAAGTGATCAAGGAGCACGCTGTGGCGGTCGCGCTGGCGATGCGCGAACGCGGCGCCGAACCGGACCTGCTCGACCGGCTGGCCGCGGACTCGCGGCTGCCACTGGACCGCGCGGCCCTGGATGCCGCGCTCGCCGACAAGCAGGCGTTCACTGGGGCGGCGGCCAGTCAGGTCGACCAGGTGATCGCCGCGGTCGACGAATTGGTGAGTGCCTACCCCGACGCCGCCAAGTACACCCCTGGCGCGATCCTGTAAGGCCATGTCGCTCAACGACATCGACTTCACCGACCTGGACAACGTGTCGGCGCCCTCGGCGGCCAGCGCCACTGCGTGGCTGCGGCCTAGTTGCGACCGAGCCGGTAGAGCTTGTGGGCGTTGTCGGCCAGAACGGCTTTGGCATGCTCGCCGCCGACAGCATGGGCGACGCGGTCGACGTCAGTGTCCCGAAATGGTGTTGGTGCTCTGGTGGACGGGAGGTCGGTACCGAAGATCAGCGCCGACGGATTGGTACGAATGATATTGCGCATCGACGATTCCGGGTCGCGGACATGCATGCGACCGAATCCGGTCGCCTTGACCACCGTCCCGGCTTCCACCAGTCGCAACAGCGCACCGCAAGTGTCGTCGGACATCCCGAGATGGTCGATGCTGACTCGGGGCAGGCCGGCCAGCGTCGGTTCCAGATCCGCGAGGTCGGCGGCGTCGAGGTAGAACTCGGAATGCCAGCCGGCGACGTCGTGTACGCGACGGGCCAGCATGTCGACGTCGGCCAGCGGTGCCGAGCCGCCGCGGTAGAGGTTGAACCGGACCGCGCGGACGCCAGCGCGGTCGAGGTCCCGAATCTCGTCGTCGGAGGTGTGGGCGGGGATCTGCGTGACGCCGACGAATGACGGGCCGAGTTGCGCCAGAGCGTCCTTCAGGTAGGTCTGGTCGAACCCCTGAAACGATCCACTGACCACAGCGCCGCCGGTGACACCTAGACCGCCGATCCGTTCGAGGTAGTCGCCGACGGTGAACGCCTCAGGCAGGTAGCCGTTGCTGGGAACCAGCGGGAACCGGGGATCGATGACGTGGAAGTGCGCATCGAATACGTCGTGATCGGCCACGCTGCCCATTCCACACCCGTCGTCGAGTGTGCGATCCGATACGGCCGAGGCGGCGTGTCGCGTACGAAACCGCACCCCCGCCGCCCGGATCGGTGCGGAACTAGACCACGGGATTGGACCAGTAGCGCGGGGTGGCCACACCCGCCGATCGCAGTTCGAGGGCAGCCAGCCCCCGGACCGCAGTCGGGTCCTCGCGCCGCCACGCGCCGACCGGGTCCCGGCTGATCTCGGTGAGCCTGCGCGGTGGGCGGTTCGCCAGGGCGCGCAGCGCCAGCAACTGCACCCCGGCCGGCGTCCTGGCCAGCGCGATCACCGTCCACTTGCGGCGGAAGAACCGGATGCGCAGAAACAGCCACGGCATGCCGATGGCCATGATCGGCGGGGCGGCCACCGCGATGGCCAGCAACACCGCCAGCCACGATGCCGTGGTGTCCAGCTCGTGGCCGGCACCGGCCAGATCCAGTGCGGCCTCGCTGGCCGCGCGCAGCGGTTTGGACATGGTGTCGCCTATCAGCGGCACTCCATGCACGCTGTCACCGGCCGAATGCAGATTGTCCGAGATCCCGGTGGCGCTGTCCTGGACCTGGCGACCCACCTTGGAGATCGTCGCGATCGCGGTGTGCACCCCCATGCCGACCATCACCCACAGCGCGGTCCACAGTCCCACCAGCAGGTCGCTGAGCACCTGTGTCAGCAGCCGGCCGGGGGTAGTGGCATAGGGCAGAAACCGCGACTTCATGGCTTGATCCCAGCACAATCGCGTCGGCTCAGCGGCCGATAAGCTGACGCGATGCGCCCCGCTCTGAGCGACTACCGGCATCTGGCCAGTGGCAAGGTCCGCGAGATCTACCGCATCGACGAGGAACACCTGCTCTTCGTCGCCAGCGACCGGATCTCGGCGTTCGACTACATTCTGGACAGCCTGATCCCGGACAAGGGCCGGATCCTGACGGCCATGAGCGTCTTCTTCTTCGACTACATCGACGCCCCCAACCACCTGGCCGGACCGCCCGACGACCCGCGGATCCCGGGCGAGGTCCTCGGCCGGGCGCTGGTGGTGCGGCAACTGGACATGATGCCAGTCGAGTGCGTCGCCCGCGGCTACCTGACCGGGTCCGGCTTGCTGGACTATCAGCGCACCGGGGCGGTGTGCGGCATCGCCCTGCCGCCCGGTCTGGGAGAGGCCAGCAAGTTCGAGAGCCCGCTGTTCACCCCGGCGACCAAGGCGGACTTCGGCGAGCACGACGAGAACATCTCGTTCGACCGCGTCGTCGAACTGGTCGGTGCCGTGCGCGCCAACCAGTTGCGGGAGCGCACGCTACAGATCTACATCCAAGCCGCCGACCATGCGCTGACGAAAGGCATCATCATCGCCGACACCAAGTTCGAGTTCGGCCTCGACGCCGACGACCGGGTCGTGCTGGCCGACGAGGTCTTCACCCCCGATTCGTCGCGGTACTGGCCGGCCGACACCTACACCGAAGGCGTCGTACAACCCAGCTTCGACAAGCAGTTCGTCCGCAACTGGCTCACCGGTCCCGAGTCGGGGTGGGACCGTTGCGGGACCGCACCGCCACCACCGCTGCCCGACGACATTGTCGAAGCCACCCGCGCCCGCTACATCGAAGCCTACGAACGGATTTCGGGCTTGTCGTTCGCCGACTGGATTGGACCCGCCGCATGATTCCACCCGTCCCCAAGCGCGTCGAGAGCCACCGCGTCCACCATGACGACGTGTTCGTCGACCCCTACGAATGGTTGCGCGACAAGTCCGACCCGGAGGTCATCGCCCACCTGGAGGCCGAGAACGACTACGCCGACCAGGCGACCGCCCATCTGGAACCATTGCGGCAGAAGATCTTCGACGAGATCAAGTCGCGCACCAAGGAGACCGACTTGTCGGTGCCGACGCGGCGAGGCGACTGGTGGTACTACGGGCGCAGCTTCGAGGGCAAGCAGTACGGGGCGCACTGCCGCTGCTCGGTCGCCGACCCCGACGACTGGAACCCGCCGGTGTTCGACGATCACACCGACATCCCCGGCGAGCAGGTGCTGCTCGACGAGAATGCCGAAGCGGACGGCCACGACTTCTTCGCACTGGGCGCCAGCAGCGTCAGCCTGGACGGCAACCTGCTCGCGTACTCCGTTGACGTGGTCGGCGATGAGCGCTACACGCTGCGGTTCAAGGACTTACGTACCGGCGAGCTGTATCCGGACGAGATCGCCGGCATCGCCTCCGGCGTGACGTGGGCGGCCGACAACGCGACGGTGTACTACACGACGGTCGACGACGCGTGGCGCCCGGACACCGTGTGGCGCCACCGGCTGGGCTCAGAACAGCCCGACGAGAAGGTGTTCCACGAACCCGACGAACGGTTCTGGATCGGTGTTGGACGCACGCGCAGCAACAAGTACGTCATCATTGCGGCGGGCTCGGCGATCACCTCCGAGGTGCGCTTCGCCGACGCAGCCGACCCCGCTGCCACCTTCAACACGATCCTGCCGCGCCGCGACGGCGTGGAGTATTCGGTGGAGCACGCCGTCGTGGGCGGGCAGGACCGCTTTCTCATCCTGCACAACGACGGCGCGGTGAACTTCACCTTGGTCGAGGCACCGGTCGAGGACCCGACCGCCCAGCGGACGCTCATCGAGCCCCGAGACGATGTCCGCCTCGACGGTGCCGACGCGTTCGCTGATCATCTGGTCGTCAGCTACCGGCGAGAAGCGTTGCCGCGCATCCAGTTGTGGCCCATCGACGGTGACGGCTACCGGACCCCGGAGGAGATCGCCTTCGACTCCGAGCTGACCTCGGCGGGTCTGGCCGGCAACCCGAACTGGTCCTCGCCCAAGATGCGGGTCGGAACCACGTCGTTCATCACCCCGCTGCGGATCTACGACCTGGACCTCGGCACCGGCGAGCGCACCCTGTTGCGTGAGCAGCCCGTCCTGGGCGGCTACCGCCGCGAGGACTACGTCGAGCGTCGCGACTGGGCACTAGCCGAGGACGGCACCCGCATCCCGATCTCCCTGGTGTACCGCGCCGGGATCGAGATGCCCGCCCCCACAGTGCTGTACGGCTACGGCGCCTACGAGTCCTCCGAGGACCCGCGGTTCTCGGTGGCCAGGCTGTCGCTGCTGGACCGCGGCATGGTGTTCGCGATCGCGCACATCCGTGGCGGCGGTGAGATGGGCCGGTTGTGGTACGAGCGCGGCAAGCTGCTGGAGAAGCGCAACACCTTCACCGACTTCATCGCCGTCGCGCAGCATCTGGTCGACACCGGACTGACCCGGCCGCAGAACCTGGTCGCACTCGGCGGCAGCGCCGGTGGCCTGCTGATGGGCACGGTGGCCAACCTCGCTCCGCATCTGTTCGCCGGGATCCTGGCCCAGGTTCCGTTCGTGGATCCGCTGACGACCATCCTCGATCCGTCGCTGCCGCTGACGGTGACGGAGTGGGACGAGTGGGGAAACCCGTTGGAGAACAAGGACGTCTACTTCTATATGAAGTCCTACTCACCGTATGAGAACGTCGAGGCCAAAGACTACCCGGCCATCCTGGCGATGACCTCGCTCAACGACACCAGGGTGCTCTACGTCGAGCCCGCGAAATGGGTTGCGGCACTGCGGCACGTCAAGACCGACGGGCATCCCGTCCTGCTCAAGACGCAGATGGCCGCGGGCCACGGCGGGATCAGCGGGCGCTACGAGCGGTGGAAGGAGGCCGCGTTCCAGTACTCGTGGCTACTGGCGACCGCCGACCCCGAGCACTACGGGAAGCCGGCCGCGGGCTAAACTGACCAGGATGGTCGTCTGACATCTGACTGGACGCAACCGTCCGGACACCTGCAGTTGCCACACTGAAGGTGTGGCTGGAGAGCTCATCGTCTCGGTATCCGGCATACGCGACCGGACACTGGCCGACATCGACGACTTCTGCCGGATGCTCGACGCGCGCGGCGTTCCGGTGTCGTTGTTGGTGGCTCCGAGGCTCAAGAACAGCTACCGGCTGGAGAGCGATCCCGCCACCGTCGACTGGGTGAGCGCGCGCCGCTCCGGTGGTGACGCGGTGGTGCTGCACGGTTACGACGAAGCGGCCACGAAGCGGCTGCGCGGTGAGTTCGCGACATTGCCCGCGCACGAGGCCAACCTGCGGCTGATGGGCGCCGACCGCGTTCTCGAACACGTCGGCCTGCGGACGCGGTTGTTCGCCGCGCCCGGCTGGACAGTGTCGGCTGGGACGGTGACGGCGTTGCCACGCAACGGTTTCCGGTTGCTGGCGGGCTTGTACGGCATCACCGATCTGGTGCAGCGCACGACCGTTCGCGGCCGCGTCCTCGGCATCGGTGAAGGATTCCTCACCGAGCCGTGGTGGTGCCGGACACTGGTGCTGTCCGCGGAGCGCACGGCCCGACGTGGTGGCGTGGTACGGGTGGCGGTTGCCGCCAGGCAGTTGCGCAAGCCGGGTCCGCGGCAGGCCATGCTGGACGTCGTCGACCTCGCGCTGCTGCACGGCTGCATCCCGGCGGTGTATCGGTGGGGGCCCGACCCCGCTCGGCCCGCATCGTCAGCGGCCTGAACCCGTCGCCGATACCACGATCCCGCCGTCGACCGGGATGATCGCCCCGTTCACATACGAACCGGCCCGGCCGGCGAGGAAGATCGCGACACCGGCCATGTCGTCGTCGCGCCCGATGCGGCGCATCGGTGTCGACGCGGCGATGGCGTCCCCGAAGGCGTCCAGCGTGGCCGCCATCATCTTCGACGGGAACGGGCCAGGTGCCACCGCGTTGACCGTGATGTGTTGTGGACCAAGCTCTTTGGCCAGCACCCGGGTCAGCTGGTGCAGGGCGGCCTTGCTGGCCGAATAGGAGTAGATCGGCAGAGCCGGAACCTGGATTCCGTCGATGCTGCCGATGTTGATGATCCGGGCCGGGTCGTCGTGGGTGCCCGCCTTGCGCAACCCGGGCAGCAATTCCTGGACCATCCAGAACGGCGACTTGACGTTGAGGTCGAGCACCTTGTCCCACGCGGAGGCCGGGAAACTCTCCAGCGGTTCACCCCACGTCGCGCCGGCGTTGTTGACCAGGATGTGCAACTCGTCGTCGTCGGCAAGCACCTCGGCCGCCAGCCGGCTGCACTCCTCCCGGCGGGACACGTCTGCCGGAATGCCGAGTACTTCACCGAACTCCGACAGCTGCTCGACGGCCCGCTCGCACGCATCAGCCTTGCGGGAGCTGACGATCACCCGGGCGCCCGCCTGCAGCAGGCCGCGCGCAATCATCATGCCGATGCCGCGGGTGCCACCGGTCACCAGGGCGGTCTTTCCCGACAAGCCGAACAGGTTGTTCAGATCTGCTGTGCTCACGATGTCTCCTGACGGTTGTCCGCGGCTATTCCGGCGGCTGGTCGAGAAGTGCTTGATGTTGTGTTTCCTGTTGGACGCGAAGCGCTCTCATCAGAATCGCACCGAATTCTCCTCGGGCAGCACGCGGAAGTCGGTGTCGGTCATCTCCGTGAGTCGACCGTAGTAGATGCCGCGAGCCTCCGGAGCGACAACGCCCTGATGGATCGGCACCGCGTGCTCGGGTGCCACGGCGCGCAGATACTCGATCGCCTCGGAGATCTTCATCCACGGCGCTGCCGCCGGAGTGGCGAGCACCTCGACCGGCTCGCCGGGGACGAACAACGCGTCGCCGGGATGCATCAGCCGGGCCGGATGCTCTGCGTCGCCGACCAGAAAGGAGATGTTGTCGATCACCGGGATCTCCGGGTGGATGACGGCATGGCGGCCGCCGACGCCGCGAATGGTCAGCCCGCCGACGGTGAACTCGTCGCCGACGTGCACCGCACGCCACGGGCCGCCGAGTTCGGCGGCGGTCGCCGGGTCGGCGTACAGCGCGGCATCCGGGTTGGCTTCGACCAGCGCCGGGAGCCGTTCCCGGTCGGCGTGGTCGGGGTGCTGGTGGGTGATCAGGATCGCCGACAGGCCGGTCACGCCCTCGAAGCCGTGGGAGAAGTTGCCGGGATCGAACAGCAGGGTGGCGCCACCGAGTTCGGCGAGAAGGCATGAATGCCCGAAATGCGTCAGTTCCATGCTTACGATTGTGCGCTCAGGGGAGGCGTCACTATGCGGATGGTCCTGGCGGTGGTGCTGGCGGCCTGCGGGCTGGCCATCGCTGCGCCCGCTGCCGCAGAACCGGAGGCGTGCCCGCCGACATGTGACCGCATTCCCGACTCGGCCTGGATCGCGCCGTGGGGGATACCGCTGAACTCCCGCTACGGCTGGCCGCGTCTTCCCGGTCTGTCGGTCACAGCCAGCACGCCCCGGTTCCGGTTCGAGGAACTGTGCGCCAGCCCGCCGGTGGCCCAGGACCCGCGTTCCTATGCCGTCGCCGAGAAGGCGGTGGTTGTCAATCCGGACGGGCAGTGGCAGCTGCAGGCCCAGGTGCTGCACTGGCGTGGTGAGACGTGGCGGGGCGGTCAACTGACCGAGGACGTCTTCAACACCGCCGTCGCCGCACTGCGCGCCTGCCAGCGCACCAACCCATCCGCCTCGCCGTCGCTGACCACCGTCGAGCCCGACCGGATGGCCGCCGTGGTCAGCGGGCCGGTGATCCTGCACCAGTACCTGGTGGCCAACCCGGCCAACAGCACGGTCACCGAGCTGGCGCTGTGGTCGACGGCACCGCCGCGGACGGCGTGGCCGTCACCGGCCGACGACGCAGTGCTCGACGCGCTCGGCGCTCCGCTGTGCACGGCCTATGTCGGGTCGTGTCCGTAGCGCGCCGGTACAGTTGAGCCGCAACATTCGTTTCAGCGAGGAGCTTCTGTGCCCCGAGTGGTTGTCAACGTGATGCCGAAAGCCGAGATTCTCGACCCACAGGGTCAGGCCATCGCCGGCGCGCTGGGCCGGCTCGGGCATGCCGGTATCTCAGATGTGCGGCAGGGCAAGCGATTCGAACTGGAAGTCGACGACTCGGTCAGCGACGAACAGCTGGCTGAGATCGCCGAGTCGCTGCTGGCCAATACCGTGATCGAGGACTGGTCGGTCACCCGGGACCCGGCGTGAGCGCCCGCGTCGGGGTCATCACCTTCCCGGGCACTCTCGACGACGTCGACGCCGCCCGCGCGGTCCGGATCGCCGGTGCCGAGGCGGTCAGCCTGTGGCATGCCGACGCCGACCTCAAGGGTGTCGACGCCGTCGTCGTTCCAGGCGGTTTCTCCTACGGCGACTACCTGCGCTGCGGGGCCATCGCCAAGTTCGCGCCCGTCATGGGCGAGGTGATCGCCGCCGCCGGGCGCGGCATGCCGGTGCTCGGCATCTGCAACGGCTTCCAGGTGCTGTGCGAGGCGGGCCTGCTGCCCGGCGCGCTGACCCGCAATGCCGGTCTGCACTTCGTCTGCCGTGACGTGTGGCTCAAGGTCGACTCCATCGCGACGGCGTGGACTTCGCGCTACGAGTGGGGCGCCGAACTGCTGGTGCCGTTGAAATCGGGCGAGGGTCGCTATGTGGCCAGCGAGGCCGTGCTCGACGAACTCGAAGGGGAAGGGCGCGTGGTCTTCCGCTACGCCGACAACCCCAACGGATCGATGCGCGACATCGCCGGCATCAGTTCGGCGAACGGCCGCGTGGTCGGTCTGATGCCGCACCCCGAGCACGCCACCGAACCGCTCACCGGGCCGTCCGATGACGGGCTGGGGATGTTCTACAGCGCCTTGGACGCCGTCCCGGTCTGAGGCTCGAATGAAACTGCACACTCGCGCCCGGGGTTAGGGAGTCAGCGCGACCGAGTACGGCCCGTCCACGCCGGCCAGCCGCAGCTCCGAAAGTGCTTGAGAGATGACGTCCGGATATTCGCGCGCGTCGGCGGGCAGCGCCAGCGGCGGGTTGGAGCTGCAGCCCCGGATGCCGTCGATCGAGGCCGGTGCGTAGCCCTCGAAGATCGCCCGGTCCTCGACGAACGCCAGCTTCTTGGCGGCCTCCTTGACCGGATCCCAGTCGGAGTCCTGCGCGCCGCGCTCGACATCGTCGATCGCGATGCGCGACACCGTGAACGGCGCCCTCAGCCGCACCAGCGGCTTGGCATCGCGCAGGTGGGCCACCACACCGTCGGCCGGTGGGGACACGTCGCGCAGATGCCCGGTGCTCACCGCTGCCGTCACCGGGCCACCCGGACCGCTGACGTCGACCACCCGCCGGCCCGCGAGGTGCCGCTTGAAGGTTCGGGTGGCCTCCAATTCGATTTCTTCCCAAGCGGATTCGGTGACCGGGGCGAGCTCGCGATAGAGGTTGTTCATCAGGATCGTCCTTTCAGACTGCCGATCGCCAGGGAGCCGTCGGGAGAGGTGGTCGGTGCCGGGGGAGCCGTTGCCGCCTCAGTACCCGGCAGCGGTGGAGGGTTGTTGAGGAAGTCGACGGTGGGGGTGAAGAACAGGCAGCCGGTGAGCGCGGTGGAGAACTCGAGGATGCGGTCGGTGTTGCCCGGCGGGTCGCCGATGAACATGTTCTCCAGCATCTTCTCGGTCACCGTCGGCGACCGCGAGTAGCCGATGTAGTACGTGCCGTACTCACCCTTGCCCACTTCACCGAACGGCATGTTGGCCCGCACGATCTTGAGCTCATTGCCCTCGGCGTCCTCGATGACATTCAGTGCCACATGGGAATTGGCGGGTTTCACGTCGTCGGCGAGCTCGATGTCCTCGAGTTTGGTGCGGCCGATCACCCGCTCCTGCTCGGTGACCGACAGCGCCTCCCACGACGCCATGGCGTGGACGTACTTCTGCACGTGGACATAGCAGCCGCCGGCGAAAACCGGGTCCTCGTCGCCGATCTGGCTGGCGCTCAACGCAATCGGGCCGTCCGGGTTCTCGGTGCCGTCGACGAAGCCGAGCAGATCGCGGTTGTCGAAGAACTTGAAGCCGTGCACCTCATCGACGACGGTGATCGCCCCGGCCATCGACTTGGCCACCTGACCGGCTAGCTCGAAGCAGACGTCGAGCACCTCGGCGCGGATGTGGAACAGCAGATCCCCCGGGGTCGCCGGGGCGTGATGGCGGGCGCCGTGCAGCTCGACGAACGGATGCAACTCGGCGGGCCGCGGACCGGAGAACAACCGGTCCCAGGCGTCGGAGCCGATCGACGTCACCATCGACAGGTGCTTGGACGGGTCGCGGAAGCCGACCGCCCGGACCAGGCCCGCGAGGCCCGGCAGCGCGTCATGCACGGCGGCTTCACCGCCCTCGTCGATGGTGGCCACCAGGAAGATGGCCGCCGGAGTCAACGGCGCCAGTACCGGTTGCGGTAGTGGTGAGGGCACTGTTCGACCCTAACGGGTCACGGTCGGCGATGATGGTCAGCATGTCGACCGGGGCCAGTGCGCACGGGTTGTGCGAATTCATCGACGCGTCGCCGTCGCCGTTCCACGTCTGCCAGACGGTGGCGCGGCGACTGAGCGCAGCCGGCTACACCGAATTGGTCGAAACCGATCGCTGGCCCGACCGCAAGGGCAACTTCTTCACCGTGCGGGCCGCCTCGCTGGTGGCCTGGAACAGCAGCGAGGATCCCCGGCGGCCGTTTCGCATCATCGGCGGACACACCGACAGCCCCAACCTGCGCGTCAAGCAGCATCCCGACCGGGTGGTGGCCGGCTGGCAGGTGGTCGCGCTCGAGCCCTACGGCGGCGCCTGGCTCAACTCGTGGCTGGACCGCGACCTCGGGATCAGCGGACGGCTCTCGGTCCGCGACCCGGACGCCGACGGCGGCGTCTCGCACCGGCTGGTCCTGATCGACGAGCCGATCCTGCGGGTGCCCCAGCTGGCCATCCACCTCGCAGAGGACCGCGCGGCGCTCACACTCGATCCGCAGCGCCACGTCAACGCGGTGTGGGGGCTGGGCGACGCGCCCCGGTCGTTCCTTGACTACGCCTCCGAGTGGGCCGGTGTGGCGCCCGCCGACCTGCTCTCGGCCGACCTGATGACCCACGACCTGACCCCATCGGCGCTCGTCGGCGTCGACGGCGAGTTCGTCAGCGCACCGCGGCTGGACAACCAGGGCACCTGCTACGCCGGACTTGAGGCCTTCCTGGTCGCCGAACCCCGCGACTACCTGCCGGTGCTGGCGCTGTTCGACCACGAGGAGGTCGGCTCGACCTCCGACCACGGCGCGCAGTCCGACCTGCTATTGACCGCGCTCGAGCGCATCGTGCTCGCGGCCGGCGGCGACCGGGAGGACTTCCTGCGCCGCCTGACCGCCTCGACGGTGGCCTCGGGTGACATGGCGCACGCCACCCACCCGAACTACCCGGACCGTCATGAGCCCGGTCACCTGATCGCGGTCAACGGCGGACCGGTGCTCAAGGTGCAGCCCAATCTGCGCTACGCCACCGACGGGCGCACCGCGGCGGCCTTCGAGCTGGCCTGCCGGCAGGCCGGGGTGCCGTTGCAGCGCTACGAACACCGCGCCGACCTGCCGTGCGGATCGACGATCGGACCGATGACCTCGGCCCGCACCGGTATCCCCACCGTGGACGTCGGGGCCGCCCAGTTGGCGATGCACTGCGCCCGCGAGCTCATGGGCGCCGCCGACGTCGCGTCGTATGCGGCCGCGTTGCACGCGTTCCTGTCGCCGCCGTAGTCCCCCGCTCAGCCGGGAAACTCGGCAGGGTCGTAGCGGATGACGTTTTCCACCACGAGGGGCGGTGCCGTCGAGCGCGTCACCGCCAGCCCCTCGCCGCAGGCGCGGACGCACAGTTACCCGGGAGATCATGCGGGGTCACTAAGCTGTGGTCGTGACATCTGGGCCCACTGGAGCAGTCGACACCGTCGAGCACGCGGCGGCCACCCCCGATCACCCGCAACCCTTCCGCGAACTCGGCCTCGAGGACGACGAGTACCAGCGGATTCGCGACATCCTCGGCCGCAGGCCCACCGGCGCCGAGTTGGCGATGTACTCGGTGATGTGGAGCGAACACTGCTCCTACAAGTCCTCCAAGGTGCACCTGCGCTACTTCGGCGAGACCACCACCGACGAGATGCGCGCGGGCATGCTCGCCGGGATCGGGGAGAACGCCGGCGTGGTGGACATCGGCGACGGCTGGGCGGTGACGTTCAAGGTCGAGTCGCACAACCACCCGTCGTACGTGGAGCCCTACCAGGGCGCGGCCACCGGTGTCGGCGGCATCGTGCGCGACATCATGGCGATGGGGGCCCGCCCGGTGGCGGTGATGGATCAGTTGCGCTTCGGTGCAGCGGATGCCCCCGACACCCGCCGGGTGTTCGACGGAGTGGTGCGCGGCATCGGCGGATACGGCAACTCCCTCGGCCTGCCCAACATCGGCGGCGAGACGGTGTTCGACGCCTCCTACGCCGGCAACCCCCTGGTCAACGCGATGTGCGTTGGGGTGCTGCGCAAAGAGGACCTGCACCTGGCGTTCGCCTCCGGCAAGGGCAACAAGATCATCCTGTTCGGCGCGCGCACCGGCCTCGACGGGATCGGTGGGGTTTCGGTTTTGGCGAGCGACACCTTCGGCGGCGACGAGGGGTCCGGGCCCGGCCGCAAGAAGCTGCCGAGTGTCCAGGTGGGTGATCCCTTCATGGAGAAGGTGCTCATCGAGTGCTGCCTCGAACTGTATGCCGCGGGCTTGGTGATCGGGATCCAGGACCTCGGCGGTGCCGGATTGTCCTGTGCCACATCGGAGTTGGCCTCGGCCGGTGACGGTGGCATGGCCATCGAGCTGGACAGGGTTCCGCTGCGGGCGGCCAACATGACGCCGGCCGAGATCCTGTCCAGCGAGTCGCAGGAACGCATGTGCGCGGTGGTCGCGCCGGAGAGCGTCGAGAAGTTCATGGCCGTTTGCCGCAAGTGGGAGGTGCTGGCGACGGTCATCGGTGAGGTCACCGACGGCGACCGGTTGAAGATCACTTGGCACGGGCAGTGCGTGGTGGATGTGCCACCGCGGACCGTCGCCCACGAGGGCCCGGTCTACCAGCGGCCGCTGGCCCGGCCGGACTGGCAGGATGCGCTGAACGCCGACACCACCGCCGGGCTGCCGCGGCCATCGAGCGGTGCCGAGCTGCGGGCGACTCTGCTTGCACTGTTGGGCAGTCCGCACCTGTGCAGCCGCGCCTTCATCACCGAGCAGTACGACCGCTACGTGCGCGGCAACACCGTGCTGGCCGAGCACGCCGACGGCGGGGTGCTGCGGATCGACGAAGCCACCGGCCGTGGCATCGCGGTGTCCACCGACGCCTCGGGCCGCTACACCCAGCTCGACCCGTACGCCGGAGCGCAGCTCGCGCTGGCCGAGGCCTACCGCAACGTCGCCGTCACCGGTGCCACCCCGGTGGCCGTCACCAACTGCCTGAACTTCGGCTCCCCGGAGGACTCGGGTGTGATGTGGCAGTTCGCCCAGGCGGTCCGCGGGCTCGCCGACGGTTGTGCGGCCCTTGGCATTCCGGTTACCGGCGGCAACGTCAGCTTCTACAACCAGACCGGGGCGACGGCCATCCTACCGACCCCGGTGGTGGGCGTGCTCGGCGTCATCGACGACGTGAGCCGGCGGCTGCCCACCGAACTGGGCAACGAGCAGGGAGAGACGCTGTTCCTGCTCGGCGACACGCGCGACGAATTCGACGGCTCGATCTGGGCCCAGGTCACCGCCGACCACCTCGGGGGTGTGCCGCCGAGGGTCGATCTGGCCCGCGAGAAGCTGCTGGCCGAGGTGCTCACCGCCGCCTCCCGCGACGGCCTGGCCTCGGCGGCCCACGACCTCAGCGAGGGCGGGCTGATCCAGGCGGTGGTGGAGGCGGCGCTGGCCGGTGAAACCGGTTGCCGCATCGTGCTTCCCGAAGGCGTCGACCCATTCGTGTTCCTGTTCTCCGAGTCGGCGGGCCGCGCGCTGGTCGCGGTGCCCCGGACCGAGGAGAGCCGGTTCCGGTCCATGTGCGAGGCCCGCGGCCTGCCCGTCACGCGCATCGGTGTCTCGGATGACGGCTCGGATTCCGTTGAGGTGCAAGGCCTGTTCATGGTGACGCTGGAGGAGTTGCGGACCACGTCCGAGAAAGTGCTGCCCGGGCTGTTCGGATGACCCGTGCGGTCGACGACGTCACCGGTGAGGCGCACGCCCCGCCGCAGCGGCGGCGGCACGGGGAGTCGCTGGCGGCCTGGGCGTGGAGCCTGGTGCGGCTGGACTTCGTCGGTGTCGCGTTCGGGGCGCTGTTCTTCTGCCTGTCGCTGACCCCGTCGCTGATGCCTCGGGAATGGACGCTGGCGGGTCTGATCGGCGGCATCAACGCGGCCATCGGTTACGGCATCGGCGTGTTGGCCGGCAGGGTCTTTCGCGCGCTGTTCCTCAATCACCGCCCATGGTGGCCGCCGAGCGCGAAAGTGCTCGGTGGGCTGAAAGCCGCCACGGTGGTGGCGTCGATCGGCGCAAGTGCGCTGATGCTGATCCCTGCCGCGGCCTGGCAGCGCCAGATCGCGGCGATCATGGGCATCGAGGGCCCGGCGACGCTGGGCTATCTGCGCGCACTGGCCGTCGCCTTGATTGTCGGAGGTGTGCTCGTCGGGGCGGCCCGCATCGTCAAGGACGCGATCAAGTTCCTGGCGCGACTGATGATCCGGCGATGGGACATCAACGACGAGGTGGCCATGTTCATCGGCACCGCCATCGTCGTCGTTCTGGTCATCACCCTCGTCAACGGCGTGCTGTTCCGCGGCTTTGTCGCGGGCGCCAGTGCGGTGTTCCAGCCCAAGAACGACATCACCCGCCCTGGTATCAGTGAGCCGGTCGAGGCGCAACGATCAGGTAGCGCAGAGTCTTTCGCGGCCTGGGATACGTTGGGGTTCCAGGGCCGTAACTTCGTGGCATCCGGGCCGCGCGCCGCGGAGTTGAGCTCGTTGAACGGCCGGCCCGCGAAAGAGCCGATCCGGATCTACGCGGGTCTGGAATCGGCGGATTCGCTGGAGGGCAGGGTTGCGGTGCTGCTTTCGGAGTTGCAGCGCACGAAAGCATTTGACCGCAAGGTTCTGGTGATCATCCCGACCACGGGAACGGGTTGGGTGGATCCGGTGGCCGCCCGCTCGATCGAGGCGATGTACAACGGCGACACGGCGCTGGTGGCGATGCAGTATTCGTATCTTCCGAGCTGGATTTCGTTCGTCGCCGATCACGAGAAGTCGCTGCAGGCCGGCAAGGCCGTGATCGACGCGATTCACCAGCGTTGGCAGCAGTGGCCCGCCGAGAGCCGGCCCATGTTGATGCTCTACGGCGAAAGTTTGGGATCGATGTCGGGGCAGGGCGCTTTCGGCTACTTGCCCGATGTCGTCGACATGGACTTCTCCTCGGTGCTGTGGGTCGGGCCACCGAACGCCAGCCCGTTGTGGAAGGCGTTGACCGTGCGGCGCGACCCGGGCACGCCCGAGGTTCAGCCGCGTTATGACAACGGTCGCACCGTACGGTTCGCGCAGGCAGCGAGTTCCGCCGAGATCGCCTCGGTGGCCGCGCTGCCGTGGCGCGGAACGCGGGTGCTGTTCTTGCAGCACGCCTCCGATGCTGTGGTGTGGTGGTCACCCGACCTGTTGTTCGACGAGCCGGACTGGTTGAAAGAACCAGCCGGGCTCGACCGCAGCGCTTCGATGCGCTGGTTTCCGATCGTCACTTTCTGGCAGGTGAGCGCGGACCTGACCAACAGCGGCGGCAGCGCCGGATCGTCCCCGATAGGACACGGCCACAACTACGGCGACAGCCAACTCGATGGCTGGGTGGCGGTCGCCTCGCCACCGGGATGGACTCACACAGACACCGACCGCACCCGCAGGTGGCTGGAGAAGGTGATGGCGGCCGGCGGCCCTGAATTTCAATGAGCGACACCACCGCGGTGCGGGCGTTCGGCCCGACCTGCGGGAGGTTGGTCCGGGCGCTCGCCTTCGGGCTCTGGCGCATCCCCGACGCGAGGAAGGCCGGCGGTGGCGGCCCGGTAGGCGATTTCGCGCGATTTGAAGGACATGGGCCTACGCTTGAACCTCAACTTTGTTGATGTCAATGCTCGGTCGACGGCATTGAAATACTGATCCCATGCCGTCGTCCCGCCGCACCGCCGACCCCGCGGCGACCCTGGCCGCGGTGCGCGCAGTGGCGCACTGGTTGCACGACGCCACTGAGCCCACCCCGGACCGCTCCGCGATCGCCGCGGCCGTCCGGCTCACCGCCCGCACCCTGGCCGGGCTCGCACCGGGCGCCAGCGTCGAAGTCCGCATTCCACCTTTCGCTGCTGTCCAATGCGTCTCGGGACCCCGGCACACCCGCGGAACGCCGCCCAACGTCGTCGAAACCGACCCGCGCACCTGGCTGCTGCTGGCGACCGGGCTGCTCGCACTGCCCGATGCGGCCTCGAACGGGTCACTCCTGCTGTCCGGGTCCCGGGCCGGTGAGGTGGCGGCACTTCTGCCGCTGGTGAAAATCGAATGAACCCCTGGCCGACACTTACTGTTCAATTCCGTGATTTCGGCCGATCACCGTAGACTGGGTTTACGCCACCGACCTCCGCCAGGGAGCAGCCCATATCGTGACCGGCCAACTGGAAAACGAGCCTCGCGAAGAGTGTGGCGTCTTTGGAGTCTGGGCTCCGGGCGAGGATGTTGCCAAACTCACTTACTACGGCCTCTATGCGCTACAACACAGAGGCCAGGAGGCGGCCGGTATCGCCGTCGGAGACGGATCTCAGGTGCTGGTCTTCAAAGACCTCGGCCTGGTCAGCCAGGTGTTCGACGAGCAGACGCTGGCCGCGATGGAAGGGCACGTCGCGATCGGACACTGCCGCTACTCCACCACCGGGTCGACCACCTGGGAGAACGCCCAGCCGGTGTTCCGCAACACCGCGGCCGGCACCGGAGTTGCGTTGGGCCACAACGGAAATCTGGTCAACACCACCGATCTGGCGCGACGCGCCCGCGACGCCCGCCTGATCAACCCCAAGATGCCGGGTGCGGCGACCACCGACTCCGACATCCTGGGTGCGCTGCTGGCGCACGGTGCGGCCGACTCCAGCGTCGAGCAGGCGGCCCTGGAACTGCTGCCCACCGTCCGGGGCGCGTTCTGCCTGACCTTCATGGACGAGAACACCCTGTACGCCGCGCGCGACCCATTCGGTGTGCGGCCGCTGTCGTTGGGCCGCCTGGATCGTGGCTGGGTGGTCGCCTCCGAAACTGCGGCCCTCGACATCGTCGGCGCCTCCTTCGTCCGGGACATCGAGCCCGGTGAGCTGCTGGCCATCGACGCCGACGGGGTGCGCTCCAGCCGCTTCGCCAACCCGACGCCGAAGGGCTGTGTCTTCGAGTACGTCTATCTGGCCCGGCCGGACAGCACGCTGGCCGGCCGTTCGGTGCACGGTGCGCGCGTCGACATCGGCCGCCGGCTGGCCCGCGAGAAGCCGGTCGAGGCCGACCTCGTCATCGGTGTGCCCGAATCCGGTACCCCCGCTGCCGTCGGCTACGCGCAGGAATCCGGTATCCCGTTCGGGCAGGGCCTGATGAAGAACGCCTACGTCGGGCGCACCTTCATCCAACCGTCGCAGACCATCCGTCAGCTCGGCATCAGGCTCAAGCTCAACCCGCTCAAAGAGGTGATCCGCGGCAAGCGGCTGATCGTGGTCGACGACTCGATCGTCCGCGGCAACACTCAGCGCGCGCTGATCCGGATGCTGCGCGAGGCGGGCGCTGTCGAGGTGCATGTGCGCATCGCTTCGCCACCGGTGAAGTGGCCGTGTTTCTACGGCATCGACTTCGCCACCCCGGCCGAGTTGATCGCCAACGCGGTGGAGAACGAGGGCGAGATGCTCGAGGCGGTGCGCCACGCGATCGGCGCTGACACCCTGGGATACATCTCCCAGCAGGGCATGATCGCCGCGACCGAACAGCCGCCGACCCGGCTGTGCTGCGCCTGCTTCGACGGCAGCTACCCGATCGAGCTGCCCGGCGAGGCGCAGCTGGGCAAGAACGTCGTCGAGCACATGCTGGCCACTGCCGCCCGCACCGGTCTCCCGCTGCAGGCCGACAACGACAACGTCTCGGCGCTGCGGCGTCCCTGAACGGCCGCTCAACGAGTGGATCGCGCGCAACGTCGGCTGAAGCACGGCCCGTTTCGGTGGCGGACTGCGACCGGTAGCCTTATCCGCGATGACGGATCGCGAGGACGACAACCACATCTCCTACGCATCGGCGGGGGTGGACATCGAGGCCGGTGACCGCGCGGTCGAGCTGTTAAAGCCGCTGGCGAAGCGGGCCACCAGGCCCGAGGTGCGCGGCGGGCTTGGCGGCTTCGCCGGGCTGTTCGCCCTGCGTGGCGGTTACCGGGAGCCGCTGCTGGCCGCCTCGACCGACGGGGTCGGCACCAAGCTGGCCGTCGCGCAGGCGATGGACAAACACGACACGGTGGGCCTGGACCTGGTCGCGATGGTGGTCGACGACCTGGTGGTGTGCGGCGCCGAGCCGCTGTTCCTGCAGGACTACATCGCCGTCGGGCGCACCGTTCCGGAGCGGGTCGCCGCGATCGTTTCAGGCATCGCCGAAGGCTGCGTGCTGGCCGGCTGCGCGTTGCTGGGCGGGGAGACCGCCGAACATCCGGGCCTGATGGAACCCGACCACTACGACATCTCCGCCACCGGCGTGGGCGTGGTGGAGGCCGACGACGTGCTAGGCCCCGAGCGGGTGCGCCCCGGGGACGTCATCATCGCGATGGGTTCCTCGGGCCTGCACTCCAACGGCTACTCGCTGGCCCGCAAGGTTCTGCTCGAGATCGACCGGATGATCCTGGCCGGCCACGTCGAGGAATTCGGCCGCACGCTCGGTGAGGAGTTGCTCGAACCGACTCGCATCTACGCCAAGGACTGCCTGGCGCTGGCCGCCGAAACCCAGGTCCGGACGTTCTGCCATGTGACCGGCGGCGGTTTGCCGGGCAACCTGGAACGCGTCGTCCCGCACGGCCTGGTCGCCGAGCTCGACCGCGGAACCTGGACTCCCGCACCGGTTTTCGCGATGATCGCCCAGCGCGGCCGGATCGAGCGTGCCGAGATGGAGAAGACGTTCAACATGGGCGTCGGCATGGTCGCCGTCGTGGCTCCGGAGGACACCGATCGCGCCCTGGCCATCCTGACCGCCAGGCACCTGAGCAGCTGGATGCTGGGCACAGTCACCAAGGGCAAAGACGGCCCACGAGCCAAGCTCGTGGGACAACACCCACGGTTCTGAGAAGGGGAAGGGCGGCTCAGCGCCGCCAGCTGTCCTCGTCGGCCCACGGGTCGTCTTCGAACCCGTTGTCGACAGTGTCAGGCGCACTCGAACCCGACCCTGACAGCTCTTGCTGAAGCCGCTCAAAATCGGTCTGCGGGGAGCTATATTTCAGCTCCCGAGCAACCTTGGTCTGCTTTGCCTTTGCCCGGCCGCGGCCCATGGGGGAACCCCCTCGCGCAATAACGGAGCGGCCCCAATTTGGGCGGCTCCGATCTGTCTGTTCGTTATTGTCCTGTCAACACCATACCGTGCGCCGCTGCGATGTGCTGGCCCGGCCCGTTCGGCCGACCGTGAACATCAGCTGCCACCACCCCGAAGACGCTCGACGGCCAGCCGCCCCGCCCCCACCGTGTCGACCGGCGGTAGCGAATCGGCATCGATCTCCGCGGCCACCTGGGGCTCTCCGCCGGTGGTCAGCGGCGTGCCGGCCGGAATGGAGCGCTTGACCAGGGCCAGTGCGATCGGGCCGAGGTCGACATGGTCCACGACGGTGCCCAACCGGCCCACGACACGCCCATCGACCAGCAGCGGATCACCGCTGACGGGCCGCTCCCCGGAGCCGTCGAGATGGACCAGGACCAGCATTCGGGGCGGTTTGCCCAGGTTGTGGACGCGTGCGACGGTTTCCTGGCCGCGGTAGCAGCCCTTGTCCAGGTGCACCGCCCGGCCGATCCAGCCCACCTCGTGGGGGATGGTCCGCTCGTCGGTGTCCACCCCGAGCCGGGGCAGGTGCGCCGCCACCCGCAGGGCCTCATACGTCCACACCCCGGCCTGGCGCGCGCCGGCCTCGGCCAGCCGGGCCAGCCACTCGGTCTTGGTGTCTCGCGGAACCGCCAGGTCAAGGACGATTTCCGTACCTTGAGCGGGCATTCGCCGCACGAAACCGCCACCGGCAACCGGCTTGGCGGTCCACACGGCGGGCAGCGCGTCGACGCCCAGAGCGGCGACGACTTTCGCGTCGGCCAGCCGTGGCCCCAGCAGCGACAACACCGCATAATCGGCCGCCTCGGGAGTGACGTCGGACCAGAACACCATCTTGCGCAGGTAGGCCAGCAGCGGCTCGCCTCGCCAGGGTTCGGTGTCCAAATAGGTGACGCCGGCCAGTTCGGTCTGGATCCAGTGATCCTCGACATGGCCCTGGCCGTCGAGGCTCAGATTCTCGGTGACCGTGCCGTCGGCCTGCTCGCTGACGTGCTGGCTGGAGATCGAGTGCAGCCAGGTCAACCGGTCGGCTCCGGAGAGCGTGATGACCGCGCGGTGGGAGCGGTCGATGACGACGGCTTGGTGCTCGGCGGCGCGCTGCTCACCGAGTGGATCACCGAAATGCCAGACCGCTCCGGCGTCGGGACTGGAGGCGGGGGCGGCGACTGCGGACACATATCAACTCTACGAGCCTGCAAGTACGCTGTGATCTCATGTCCGGGCAGTCATCGGTGGTCGTCACTCTCGACGGCGAGGTCCACGATCCGGCGCAGCCGCTGTTGCTCGCCGACGACCTCGCCGCGGTGCGCGGTGACGGGGTGTTCGAGACGCTGCTGGTGCGCGACGGCCGAGCCTGCCTCGTCGAGTCGCATCTTCGCCGACTGGTCTCCTCGGCGAAGATGCTGGAGCTGCCCGAGCCGGATCTGCCGGCGTGGCGGGGTGCCATCGAAGTGGCGGTCAAGCAGTGGACGGCTGGGACTGCGGACGAGGGTGCGCTGCGACTGGTCTACAGCCGCGGCCGCGAGAGCGGATCGCCACCGACGGCCTACCTGACGGTCAGCCCGCTCGCCGACCGCGTGGCGGCCACCCGCCGCGACGGGATCGCCGCACTGCTGCTGGACCGCGGACTGCCGGCCACCGGCATCGACGCGATGCCGTGGTTGGTGGCCGGTGCCAAGACGTTGTCGTACGCGGTCAACATGGCAGCGCTGCGGCACGCCGCCGCCAAGGGCGCCGGCGACATCATCTTCGTCAGCAGTGACGGCTGCATCCTCGAGGGCCCGCGGTCGACGGTGGTGATCGCCGCCGAGAGCGATGACGGCTCCGGCCGCACCTGCCTCTACACCCCGCCGCCGTGGTACCCGATCCTGCGCGGCACCACGCAGCGGGCCATCTTCGAGGTCGCCCGCGACAAGGGCTACGACTGCGACTACCGCGTGCTGCGGCCCGCGGACCTGTTTGCCGCCCAAGGGGTTTGGTTGGTCTCGAGCATCACCCTGGCCGCCCGCGTGCACACCCTGGACGGCAAGCTGCTGGCGCTGGCACCGCTGGCCGCCGAGATGGCCGACCTGGTCGACGCCGCGATCGTCAGCGATCGCTGAGCGCGAAAAACTGTTGGCACACCCCTGGCTGCGCGGGTACGGTCGGCCGTGCACAGGGAAGGAGGTGGTCCGGAATTTTGAGTAATACTTCTTGGACATGTGAGGTGGCTGCCCGCTAGCAGCACCAGGTGCCGGAATCACCTGCGCCCCTGAGCGCGCTGGCGAATTCCAGGCAGCTACCCGGCCCCCGAGCCCCTGGTTCGTCCAACCAGGATTACCGGCTCGGGGGCTGCCCCATATCCGGGGATCGCCATTGGCGGCCGGCCCAGGCCTCACCAGTCGTCGTCGTTGGGACACGACACGTCGACATAGACGGTGGTCGCTCGAGATGGCGGTGCGTCGGACCGGTCGGGATTGTGGATCCCGGTCACCGAACACCGGTCCAGGGATGTCCGGGTGTAGCCGAACACCCAATTGACCGCCACGCTGTAGCCCTGCGCCCACAGGTCTGCGATGGTGGCAGCGGCCGATTCGCTGCCCGCCACCGGTGACACCGGGTCGGCGGTGGCGGGCGGAGCCGCCGACAGAGCTCCCGCGATCACGATCGGCACCAACACCGCACGGCGGCGAACGGAGCGCATCTAAGCCGCCCGGGGCGGACTCTTGATGTTCTGCATGAGCCGTGCACCTTCGGTGCCGTACACGCCACGGTCGTCGCCCTGCATCACCCAGTTGTGCTGCTGGTCAGCCCGCGCTGCCAGTGCTGCGCACTTGCTGGCGTACGCGGCCCGCCGCTTGCGCTGTTCCCGCGCGATCGCTCGTACCAGATAGAAAGCCGCCACAGCAGCAAGCGCTCCAAGAATCCACCAGAAGAACTTGATGACGATCGCGATCAGCACAAGCACGATGAAGCCCAGTCCCGACGCGCCCGAGGAGTTGTTGCGATGCCGCTTCGTCCCCATGTCCACGATGCTACGAGCGGCGTCCGACAAGTGGGCTCGGCACAGATTCCGTTGCACCACCGTGCGCCGATTTGTGGCGCCGCGTCGACGAGATCACCAGCGCGCTGAATCCGGAGTTGGTGGGCGCGTCAGCCGACGTATCGCGACAGCCGCGCGGACAGATGTGGCACTAGGCCGCCGTCGGCGTCGACCCGCTCCTCGACGTAGGCCAAATCGCCGTCTTCGACGATGCCGTAGAGCCGCTTGGCGCCGCCGACCAGCACACCGGACTTGCTGCGTGCCAGGGCGTCGGTCACCAGCTCCCACGACGACTGGGTGCGGGACCGTCCGTAGAACAGCTCGACATAGCCGGCAGAGTGGGCCAAGAGCAGCTCGATAGCCTGCGACTCGCCCGGGTCGTCGGGGTCGTCGACGAACCGCCAGAAGCCCGTCTCCCGCAGGCCGGGGGAGTGATAGCGACCCTCCTCGTCGAGCCGCCACGAGCGGGCTTCCCAGTTCAGGTAGTCGCCGCCGTCGTGCGAGACGATGATCTGCTGGCCGAACCGGTAGTCGCCGTGCGCGCCGCGGCCCTCGCCTTCGCCGCGCCACACCCCGACCAGCGGCAGCAGGGCCAGCAACGCGTCGTGAAGGTTGGCGCCGAGGCGCAGGTTGGCGGTGTCGGTGAGCGGAAGATCGTCGAAAACCGGGATGTTGCGACCAGCGGTCTCTCTGGCGCGCTGGGCCGCTGCTGCGACGGCGCGATCTCCGCTGCCGGGGATGTTTTCAGAGGTCACGACTCGTCGGTGACCAGTCGGTACAGCGCGTAGAGCGCGAACCAGGTGATCACCACGACGGTAGCGACCAGCAGGATCTCGTAGAAAAGGACCACGGTGAAAGTTTAACCGCGCACGGCTCGGGCGGGATCAACCGCCCGAGCCTGTCAGCGATATGTCAGGCGCAGTTGATCGCCTGACTCCTCGCCGACGACGCGTCGGCTTCGTCGTCAGGCGACCTTGATGTCGACTTCGTGGATCCCCGCGCCGGTCGGCGCAACGGTGACGTCGCCGGTGCCGACCGTAGACAGCGCACGGACCTTCCAGGTGCCCGGTGCGGCGAAGAACCGGAAGTCACCGGTCGCCGAGGCCACCACCTCGGCGGTGAACTCGTCGCTGGAGTCCAGCAGGCGCACGAACGCGCCGCCGACGGTCTGCCCGGCGCCGTCGACCACGCGGCCGGTGATCACCGTCTCCTTCTCCAGATCGACACCGGCGGGCAGGGTCTGTCCTTGCTTGGGTGCAGAGCACATGATGATCAATTTCCCAACTCGATCGGGGCCCCCACCAGGGAGCCGTATTCCGTCCAACTGCCGTCGTAGTTCTCGACGTTCTTGTGCCCCAACAGTTCCCGGAGCACAAACCAGGTGTGTGACGAGCGCTCGCCGATGCGGCAGTAGGCGATCGTCTCCTTCTCCCCGTCCAGCCCGGCCTCGGCGTACAGCGTGGCCAAGTCCTCGTCGGATTTGAACGTGCCGTCCTCGTTGGCGGCCTTGCTCCACGGCACGTTGATCGCGCCGGGAATGTGGCCGGGACGCTGGCTCTGCTCCTGCGGCAGGTGCGCGGGTGCGAGGATCTTGCCGTAGAACTCGTCGGGGGAGCGGACGTCGACGAGGTTCTTGGTGCCGATGGCCGCGATCACCTCGTCGCGGAAGGCGCGGATGGTGTCGTCCGGAGCCTTGGCGGTGTAGCTGGTCGCCGGCCGCTCGACGGTGTCGGCCGACAGCGGACGGCCGTCGAGCTCCCACTTCTTGCGGCCGCCGTCGAGCAGCTTGACGTCCTCGTGGCCGTAGAGCTTGAAGTACCAGTAGGCGTAGGCGGCGAACCAGTTGTTGTTGCCGCCGTAAGGGACCACCGTGTCGTCGTTGGCAATGCCACGATCGCTCAGTAGTTTTGAAAACTGCTGGGCGTCAACGAAATCCCGCTTGACGGCGTCCTGCAGGTCCTTCTGCCAGTCCAGCCTGACCGCACCGGCGATGTGGCCGGTGTCGTAGGCGCTGACGTCCTCGTCGACCTCGACGAAGACGACGTTCGGGTTGTCGAGATTGCTCTCGGCCCAGTCGGCTGAGACCAGGACGTCGGAGCGAGCCATGAAGGAATCCTTTCGGTGACTGGTGTGCAGGCTTCAGGTGGGGATGCGGCGCAACCGTGCCACCAGCGGGTAGATCTGGCAGCCCAGGCAGATACCGAATGCCGCATTGAGGAAGGCAGCGAAAAGCGCGAAGGCCGTGGCGATCACGCCCAGAAGGGGCACGCCGGACGCGAAGCCGGCCACCCCCACCGCTGCGAAGATGAACCCGACCAGTTGGGCGAACTTCAACGGCGGCACGGGTTCCCGCTCGGTGACCGGGCTCAGCCGTGGTGCCACAAGTTTGGCGAAGATCAGGCCGTAGGGGTGCTGTCGGGGTCCGCGCAGCGCGCCGATGGCGAACACGACGGCCTGGGCGCCCAGCAGGATCGCCGCCGCAACCGTGCTGATCGCCGAGATGGCGAGCACCGCGAGCAGCACGGCGGTGGTGACCCAGGCCGCGAAGCGCGGGCCGCGGACGTCGACCTGCGCGGGTGCGGTGGTGGTGGTTGTTGTGGTGTTCGAGGTCGACATGGGTCTACTCCTGTTGCTGGGAAATGGGGCTGGGTGGAGGCACGCCACGAATGGCTACGCCAGAGCGGCGGCGCAAAAAGAGAAGGGCGCGGCTACTCAGCAGCTACAGCAACAACAGCAACAACCCGCGACGCGGCACAGATCGACTGCACGGCGCTTGGTGAGCGTGAGCTCGAGGCGGGCGGACACGGCAATCATGCTACCCACCAATCCTGGTCTCAGGCCAACAGAGGTGCGAGAGCCGAGCGCAGGTCGGCAGCCTTCGGGACACCCGATGTCCGATATCGCTGTCGGCCTTCGGCGTCGAAGATGAACGTCGTCGGCAGCGAGAGCACCGAAAGCCTGCGCGCGGCAGCCGGATTGGCGTCCATGTCGATTTCGACGTGAGCTACGTCATGCAGGTCGGTGCATACCTGGTTGACCACCCGCCGTACTCCTGCGCACGGCCCGCACCACACGGCGCTGAAGTGGACGATGGTCGGTCCGGTCCGCGAAAGGCCCAGATCGCTGGTGTCGACGGCCTCCGGGGCAGCGGTATCGCGCAGCACACCGGAGCGCCGGTTGTGCAGCACGCCGGCGACGGCGGCCACTCCCAGCGCGGCCGCGATGGCCGCGATCGCGGTGATCGTTGCAGGGGTCATGATTGTTTGAACCCGTCGAGGCGGATCGTTACTCCCTCGGTGATGCCTTCGATAATGATGTCTGATCCACGGGCACCTTCGGTAGTGGGGCGGACCCCGAACGGCAGTTTCTGTCCCGGCAGGGTGCCGCTGAACGCCGTGAGCACGGCGGCCTTCTTGTCTTCGGGCACACCTTGGTCGGCGGTGCCCGCTCCGGTCGCCACGCCGGTGGCGGTGAACACCAGCGTTGTCTGGTCCGCGCCGGTGACCGACAGGTCGACGGTGACGCTGACCGGCTTGTCGAAATCGGCTTTTCGCGGCGTGCCGGTGAACACCAGGCCCTTGTCGCCCGAGATCCCCGACTCGGTGGTGCCGCCGGTGGCGTCGTTGGTGTCCTTGGCCGGGGCCTCGACCATCAGGTCCTTGATCCCCATGAACCGCCCGAGGTGGGCGGAGTCGATGATGATACGGCTCTCCAGTTTGCCGACGGGCAGGTTCGCATCGGGCCTGATCAGCCAGGACGCCTCGGTCAGGTCGACGTCGTGCATGGTGGCCTCCAGTGAGGCCTTGCCCACTACGGCGTGCTCCACGCCGTTGGCCTTGATCTCGATCTCCGCGTAGTGGTGGCGCATCGCCTGGCGGATGAACGGAAAGCCGAGGATGGCCCCGGTCGGGTCGAACGACAAGCCGGCCACGGTGCGCACGGTCCGCGCCAGCCGGTACTCGGCGTAGATCGTCGCTCCGAAGTCGGCGCCGAGGGCCCCGACGGCCACGGCGAGCAGCGTGGCGCCCAGGGTGATCAGCAGCTTTCGCACCTGGACATTCTGGCCCACGGCCACCTGCGACGCGCCGTCGCGCGCCCGGCGGGAGCAGGCCAGGGCGGCTCGGATCGGCTAAATAGCAGGTAGCGGGGTAAAGTTAGAAGACCCATGGTCGGTAACGGCCATATGTCGCCCATGAGTCTGGAAGGTCACCGCGACGGCGCTGTCGACGATGGTCCCCCAGCGCATTGGAGATTCTGTGGACCTGCTGCTTCTCACCGTCGACCCGCGTCCGGAGTCGGTGCTGCCGTCGTTGGCGCTGCTGGCGCACAACGTGCGCTCCGCGCCGACCGAGGTGTCGTCGCTGCTGGAGGCGGGTACGGCGGACGTCGCGATCGTCGACGCGCGCACCGATCTGGCTGCCGCGCGGGGTCTGTGCCGGCTGCTCGGCACCACCGGGACATTGGTTCCCGTGGTGGCCGTCGTCAACGAGGGCGGCCTGGTTGCCGTCAACATCGACTGGGGCCTCGACGAAATCCTGCTGCCGAGCACTGGGCCGGCCGAGATCGACGCCCGGCTGCGCCTGCTCGTCGGCAGGCGCGGCGGTTCGGCCAGCCAGGAAAGCGCGGGCAAGGTCAGCCTCGGTGAGCTCGTCATCGACGAGGGCACCTACACCGCGCGGCTGCGCGGCCGCCCGCTCGACCTCACCTACAAGGAATTCGAACTCCTCAAGTACCTCGCCCAGCACGCCGGACGGGTGTTCACCCGCGCGCAGCTGCTGCAGGAGGTGTGGGGCTACGACTTCTTCGGCGGCACCCGCACCGTCGACGTCCATGTGCGACGGCTGCGCGCCAAGCTCGGCCCGGAATACGAGTCGCTGATCGGGACTGTCCGCAATGTGGGCTACAAGGCGGTGCGGCCCGCCCGGGGCCGTCCGCCTGCGACCGAGCCCGAATTCGCCGCGGACGACGAGGAGGACGACGAGGAGGACGGCTTCAGCGACGGCGAGGACGCCATCTCGGACTCGATGCGCACCGCGGTGCGGTCTGGCTCAATGTCCCACCCGCTTCGCAGTCAGTGACGGCGCCGTACTGGCGCACCGCCCTGAGTCCGGTCGAGCAGGAGCAGGTGCGCGCGGTGATCGATGCCGCCACCCGATCCGACGGTGTCGCCCCGGTCGGTGAGCAGGTGCTGCGCGAACTGCCGTATGAGCGCGCCCGGCATTTGGTGGCCGCCGATGACGGGGACGTGGTCGGCTACCTCAATCTGACGTCAGGGGCCGACGGTGCCGACGCGATGGGTGAGCTCGTCGTCGAACCGCGGGCCCGCCGTCGCGGTATCGGGACGGCGCTGCTGCAGGCTGCCGCCGATGCCGCCGACGGCGCAGTTCGGTTCTGGGCGCACGGCACCCTGCCCGCGGCGCGAGCGGTGGCCGACGCGCTCGGGATGACCGTGGTTCGGGAACTGATGCAGATGCGCCGGACGCTGCGCGACGTCCCCGAGCCGGCCGTACCCGAGGGCATCCACATCCGCACGTACCGAGGCCCGTCCGACGACGCCGAGCTGCTGCGGGTCAACAACGCCGCCTTCGCGTGGCATCCCGAACAGGGCGGCTGGGAGCAGTCCGATCTCGACGAGCGACGCACCGAGTCCTGGTTCGACCCCGAGGGCCTCTTCTTGGCCGTCGACGACGACAGCGGTGCGATCCTCGGTTTCCACTGGACGAAGGTGCACCCTGACCATCCCGGGCTCGGCGAGGTGTATGTCGTCGGCGTGGACCCCGCCGCGCACGGACGCGGCCTGGGCCGGGCACTGACCGTCGTCGGCCTCGAACACCTTGCCCGGCGGCTGCTCTCCCACGAGCAGCCCGAGGTCATGCTCTACGTCGAAGCCGACAACGCCGCGGCGGTGAAAACCTATGGCCGACTGGGATTTGCTACGTCGAGCGTCGACACCGCGTATCGGCCGTCCTTGCCAGCCAATATTGACGGCGCCGCGAGTCACAGCTAATTAGCGGCTTTTCGCGTCACCCCGTTCGTCAACCTGTTCACCCCTCATTCACCTTCCGGGTGGGTTCTGTCCATCACCAGCGCCTAACTTCCCGAGTGGTGCGTGTGCTCCTACCGGGGCCGAACAGGGCAACACTGGAGAAAGTGGGATAGGTGAATCTGAACAGGTTTGGCAAGGCGTTCTTCGTGACCGCGTCGGCGACCGCCATCACCGGAATGATGCTCACCGCGTGCGGTAGTGACAAAGACACCACGTCGTCGTCGGGTTCCGGCAGCGCCGGCGCAGTGAACTGCGGGGGGAAGAAGTCGCTCAAGGCAAGCGGTGCCACCGCGCAGGCCAACGCGATGACACGGTTTGTCAACGCCTACGAGCAGGCGTGCCCGGGTTACACCCTCAACTACACCTCCAGCGGATCGGGAGCCGGTGTGTCCGAGTTCATCGGTGGTCAAACCGATCTCGGCGGCTCCGACTCGCCGCTGAACGCGGACAAGGGCGAGGTGGACAAGGCCAAGGCACGGTGCGGCGACAATGACGCCTGGAACCTGCCGACGGTGTTCGGCCCGATCGCGGTGACCTACAACGTGCCGGGTGTCGACGGGCTCGCCCTGGATGGGCCGACGGTGGCGAAGATCTTCAACGGCACGGTCAGGACCTGGGACGCACCGGAGATCGCCGCACTGAACGCGGGCAAGACGCTTCCGGCGCAGCCGATCAACGTGATCTTCCGCAGCGACGAGTCGGGCACCACCGACAACTTCCAGAAGTACCTCGACGCCGCATCAGACGGCGGGTGGGGCAAGGGCGCCGGCAAGACGTTCAACGGCGGCGTCGGTGAAGGCGCGAAGGGCAACGAGGGTACGTCCGCGGCGATCAAGAACACCGCCGGGTCCATCACCTACAACGAGTGGTCGTATGCGAAGAACCAGGGCCTGCAGATGGCTAAGATCATCACCTCCGCCGGCCCGGATCCGGTTGAACTGACCGCCGAGTCGGCCGCTAAGTCGATCGCGGGGGTCAAGATCAAGGGCGAGGGCAACGACCTGGTGCTCGATACCTCCTCGTTCTACAAGCCGACGGAGCCAGGCGCGTACCCGATCGTGCTCGGAACCTACGAGATCGTCTGCTCGAAGTACCCGGACAGCCAGGTTGCTCCAGCCGTAAAAGCGTTCCTGACCGCGGCGCTCGGAAAGGGTCAGGAGGGCTTGACGGACAACGGATACATTCCGATCCCCGATTCCTTCAAGTCCAGGCTGACCACGGCTATCGACGCCATTTCATGACCATAGGACCCCAATAGGACCCCGCGATGACCGTCAAGCCAGAGCCGACTGCTGTGGGCACGCCAACGTCGGCGAGCCCACAGCGGGCGGGCGCGACCATGCCTACCAAACCACCACCAGGGTCGGGCCTTCGGGACAGTGGCGGCCGGTGGGGCGACCGGATCTTCGGCGCCATCGCCGTCGCTGCTGGAGCCACGATCATCGCCGCGATCGCACTGATGGCGCTGTTCCTAGTCATTAGGGCGGTGCCGTCGCTTAAGGTCAATAAGGCGAACTTCCTCACCGGTTCCGAGTTCAAGACCACCGACGCGGACAATCTGCGGTTCGGCGTCGCCGACCTCTTCCAGGTCACCGTGCTGAGCTCGGTCTTTGCCCTGGTGATCGCCGTGCCGATTGCCATCGGCATCGCGGCGTTCCTGACCAACTACGCGCCGCGCAAGTTCGCGAGGCCTTTTACGATCCTGGTCGATCTGCTTGCCGCGGTGCCCTCGATCGTGTTCGGCCTCTGGGGAATCTTCGTGCTGGCGCCCTGGCTCGAGCCGCTTGCGCGGTTCCTCAACAAGAGCCTCGGTTGGTTCTTCCTGTTCGCCACCGGCAACGTCTCGCTGGCCGGTGGTGGGACGATCTTCACTGCGGGAGTAGTTCTTGCCGTGATGATTCTGCCGATCATCACCTCGGTGACGAGGGAAGTGTTCAGTCTCACTCCGGGCGGGCATGTCGAGGCCGCCCAGGCCCTCGGCGCCACAAAGTGGGAAGTCATCCGCATGACCGTCTTCCCATACGGCCGGAGCGGAATGATCGCCGGGTCGATGCTCGGCTTGGGCCGCGCCCTCGGCGAGACCGTCGCGGTCTTGATCATCCTGCGGTCGGCCGCGCGAGCCGGCCACTGGTCGCTGTTCGACGGCGGCTACACCTTTGCTTCCAAGATCGCCTCGGCCGCATCGGAATTCAGCTCACCGTTGCCGACGGGTGCCTACATCGCCGCCGGCTTGGTCCTGTTCATCTTGACATTCATCGTCAACGCGCTGGCTCGTGCAGCGGCTGGAGGAAGGGTGAGCGGAGGATGACAAAGGCCACGCTCGATGTGCCGGTCAAGGCACCGACGTTCCACCCGATCAGCCCGAGTCGCAAGATCAAGAACAACCTCGCCACGATCCTGTTCGCTGCGTCGTTTCTGATCGCCATGGTGCCGCTGGTGTGGGTGCTTTACACCGTCCTGGAACGCGGCTTCAAGGCGGTCATTACCCCGGGATGGTGGACCAGGTCGCTGGCCGGCGTGTTGCCGGATCAGTTCGCCGGTGGTGTGTACCACGCAATCTACGGAACGATCATCCAGGCCGGAATCGCGGCGGTGATTTCGGTTCCGCTCGGCATCATGGCGGCCGTCTACCTGGTGGAGTACGGACGCGGGCGGTTTGCGCAGGTGACGACCTACATGGTCGACATCCTGGCGGGTGTGCCGTCGATCGTGGCCGCGCTGTTCATCTTCGCGTTGTGGATTTCAACGCTGGGATTCCCGCAAAGCGCGTTCGCAGTTGCCCTGGCCCTGGTGCTGTTGATGCTGCCGGTCGTGGTGCGCAACACCGAGGAAATCCTGAAGCTCGTTCCCGACGAGCTGCGCGAGGCCTCATATGCCCTGGGTGTTCCGAAATGGAAGACCATCGTGCGCATAGTCGTGCCCACGGCGTTGCCCGGCATGATCAGCGGAATCCTCCTGGCGCTCGCCCGGGTGATGGGCGAGACCGCACCCGTCCTGGTGCTGGTCGGCTACGCCAGGTCGATCAACTTCGATGCGCTCGAAGGAAACATGGCGTCGCTGCCCCTGCTCATCTACACCGAGCTGATCAACCCGGAACCCGCCGGGCGGCTGAGAGTGTGGGGGGCGGCGCTGACCCTGATTTTGCTGGTCGCAGTGCTGTACACAGCGGCGGCCTTCGTGAACCGATACCTGACGCGAAATCGGGCCTGAGACTCAAGGAGAAACTATGGCCAAACGGTTGGATCTCAAAGACGTCAATATCTACTACGGATCGTTCCACGCAGTCGCTGATGTGTCACTGGCTGTGCCGCCGCGTAGCGTGACCGCATTCATCGGCCCGTCGGGATGCGGTAAGTCGACGGTGCTGCGTGCCTTGAACCGGATGCATGAGGTGATCCCCGGTGGTCGCGTCGAAGGATCGGTGCTGCTCGACGGCGAGGACATCTACGGCCCCGGCGTGGACCCGGTGAGCGTGCGCAAGACCATCGGCATGGTGTTCCAGCGGCCGAATCCCTTTCCGACCATGTCCATCAAGGACAATGTGGTCGCCGGCCTGAAGCTACAGGGTGTGCGCAACCGGAAGGTCCTCGACGAGACCGCAGAACGTTCGCTGAAGGGCGCCAATCTGTGGAATGAGGTCAAGGACCGGCTCGACAAGCCGGGCGGTGGGCTCTCGGGTGGTCAGCAGCAGCGGTTGTGCATCGCGCGGGCGATTGCCGTGCAGCCCGATGTGCTGCTGATGGACGAGCCGTGTTCGGCCCTGGACCCGATCTCGACGCTGGCCGTCGAGGATCTGATCGCTGAACTCAAGCAGGACTACACGATCGTCATCGTCACGCACAACATGCAGCAGGCGGCGCGCGTCAGCGACCAGACCGCGTTCTTCAACCTCGAGGCGACGGGTAAGCCCGGCATGCTGGTCGAGGTGGACGACACTGAGAAGATCTTCTCCAACCCCTCGCAGAAGGCCACCGAGGACTACATCTCCGGGCGGTTCGGCTAGGCCAGGACCGGCGCACTTGTGTGGAGATTCGATGCCTGTCAATATTGACAGGTGTCGAATCTGGCTCTGGAGCCGCTGACCGAGGCCGCGGCCGGGGTTCTTGCGCGCATGTTCAAGGCTCTCGGTGATCCGGCGCGGCTGCGCCTGCTCAGTTTGATCGCGTGCCACCCAGGCGGCGAGGCATGCGTGTGTGACATCTCCGAGTCGTTCGACCTGGCGCAGCCGACGATCTCCCACCACTTGAAAGTGCTGCGCGAATCGGGCCTGTTGGGCTGCGAGCGCCGTGGTAGCTGGGTGTACTACTGGGTAGTTCCCGAAGCGCTGCAACAACTTTCGGCCACCCTGTGCGTCGATGCGGGTCCCGCTGTGAACAGCGGTGCGTGTTCGGTGCCGCAGGTATGAGCGCGACGACGAGATCAAAGCCCGCGTGGAGGCGTTCAACGCCGATCTTCTCCCCAGCACCGGAAGAGCCCTCGTGACGAGGCCGGCAGTGCTGTTCGTGTGCGTCAAGAACAGCGGCAAGTCGCAGATGGCCGCAGCCCTGATGCGTACGATTGCCGGCGGCGAGATCGAGGTGTCGTCGGCCGGAACGCGCCCGGGTGTGGAGCTGAATTCTCTTTCGGCGCAGTCGCTTCGGGAGGTCGGAATCGACATCTCCGGCGAGCATCCCAAACCGATCGATCCCGGCGTGCTACGCCGAGCTGACGTCGTCGTGACGTTGGGGCGGGAAGCCCACGTCGAGCCGGTGCCCGGTCCGCGGTTCGAGACGTGGGACACCGACGAGCCGTCGCGGCGCGGCATCGACGGTATGGAACGCATGCGGCTGATTCGCGACGACATCGAGGCGCGCGTTCGTCAGCTCGCCACTGAGCTACGGGCGACACATCCACCGATCCGAGGAGAGTATTCCGATGAGCAAGGTCGAGGTTTTTGAGCCAGCGTTGTGCTGTGCCACCGGGGTCTGCGGCGACGATGTCCCACAGGAACTGGTGACGTTCTCCGCCGACCTGGACTTCGTGCGCACCCGGGGCGGCGACGTCTCGCGATACAACCTTGCCAGCGAACCGTTGGCATTCGCCCAGAACGAGGCGGTGAAAGCCTTTCTGCACGTTGCCGGTTCCGACGGCTTACCACTGGTGCTGGTCGATGGGGTCACCGCGATGACCGGTCGCTACCCCGACCGGCGCCAGCTTGCCGCCTGGGCCGGCGTCGAGATGCCCACGCCGGCTGGCCGGCTGCTCGACATCACCGACACCAGCGCCGCCGAGGACTGCTGCGGGAACTCCGGATGCTGCTGAGATGAAGTTCCTTGACGGTGCGCCGCGATTCCTCTTCTTCACCGGCAAAGGTGGGGTTGGCAAGACGTCGATCGCGTGTGCCACCGCCATCACATTGGCCGGCCGGGGCCGTAAGGTGCTGCTGGTAAGCACCGATCCCGCCTCCAACGTGGGGCAGGTCTTCGGGTTGAGTATCGGCAACACCATCACCCCCATTCCGGCGGTCGACGGATTGTCGGCATTGGAGATTGACCCCGAGCAGGCTGCCGACGCCTACCGCGAACGGATCATCGGCCCGGTGCGGGGGCTGCTGCCCGACGCGGAGGTCGCCTCGATCACCGAGCAACTGTCCGGCTCGTGCACCACTGAGATCGCCTCGTTCAACGAATTCACCGAACTGCTGACCGATTCCGGTGGTCAGATCGGCGAGTTCGACCACGTGCTCTTCGACACCGCGCCCACCGGACATACCATCCGGCTGTTGCAATTGCCCGGTTCGTGGACCGACTTCCTCAACGACGGCAAGGGTGACGCGTCCTGTCTGGGGCCGCTGGCGGGTCTGGAGAAGCAGCGCACCGTCTACGCCGAGGCGGTGGCCGCGCTGGCCGATCCGCAGCGCACCCGCGTCGTACTGGTCGCCCGCGCACAGAAGTCAACGTTGGCCGAAATCGCCCGCACCCACCGTGAATTGGCATCGATCGGTTTGGCGCGACAGTTCGTCATCATCAACGGCGTACTGCCCTCGCCAGCCGACGACGATGATCTGCTCGCCGCGGCGATCCACCGCCGCGAGCAGCGGGCGATCACCTCCATGCCCGACGAGTTGCGTTCCTTGCCGATTGATCAGGTCGAACTCAAGCCCTCCAATATCGTGGGGCTGACCGCGATAGTTTCGTTGTTCACTTCGAACACCATCGTCTCGGACCGGCCAGCCCAGTCCGACCTCGATCCGCCGTACGCTCCGCTGGCGACACTGGTCGACGAGATCGCCTCCGCCGAGCACGGACTGATCATGTGCATGGGCAAGGGCGGGGTGGGCAAGACGACCGTCGCCGCCGCTGTTGCGGTCGCCCTCGCCGACCGGGGACATGACGTTCATCTGACCACCACCGATCCTGCCGGTCATCTGACCGAGACCTTGGAGGGGTCCCTGCCCAACCTGCAGGTGTCGAGCATCGATCCGGCCGAGGCGACCCGCGTCTACCGCGACCACGTCCTGGCTACCAAGGGCGCCGCTCTCGACGAGCAGGGCCGGGCGACGCTCGCCGAAGATCTACGCTCGCCCTGTACGGAGGAAGTGGCTGTCTTCCAAGCATTTTCGCGTGTCATCAGTGAGTCGCGGCGGAAGTTCGTCGTCGTCGACACTGCGCCGACCGGACACACCTTGTTGCTTCTCGACGCGACCGGCTCCTACCATCGCGAAATCGCCCGTCAGCTCGGAAGCAGACACTTCACGACTCCGCTGATGCGCCTGCAGGACCGCGAGCTGACCAAGGTCGTCATCGTTACACTCGCTGAAACCACCCCGGTGCTCGAAGCGGCCGGTCTGCAGAGCGAGCTCGAACGCGCCGGCATCCATCCGTGGGCGTGGGTGATCAACAACTCCCTCGCCGCGGCCAATCCCAGCGCACCGCTGCTGCGGCAGCGGGCCCTCGCCGAACTTCCCGAAATAGCCAGGGTCAGAAGCGAATACGCCGACCGGATCGCCGTTGTGCCCCTACTGGCAACTGAACCCGTCGGCATACCGGCACTGGAGGCCCTGACGGGGGCTGGTCAGCAGCAGGACGCCTGAGCGGTCGTCTCATCCGTGGCCGAGCCGCCGCAGCACGCGGCGCCTTCGCTGTTGAGGTCGAGGTGCTTGGGGCTGGTCCCAAAGGTCTCCGAATCCGCGAGCACGGTGTAGACCTCCCAGCGCTCACCGCTCGGCCCGGTGACCCACACCTTGTCTTGGGTGGCAAAGCAGCAGGTAGCGCCGATCTCCTCGTCGGTGAACAGCCCCTCGCTGGTGAGCCGGGCGATCTCGGAATGCACGGTGTCGCTGGAGTCGACCTCGACGCCGAGGTGGTTGATGGTGCCGCCGTTACCGGGATTCTCGAGCAGCACCAGCTTCAGCGGGGGCTCGGTCAGAGCGAAGTTGGCGTAGCCCGGCTTGAGTTTCGCCGGCTCGGCGTTGAAGAGCTTGGAGTAGAACGTAACTGCCTCGTCGAGGTTGTCGACGTTGAGAGCAAGCTGGACGCGTGACATTTCCGGATCCCTTCCACCTGTGAGACGTATATCGAAGTAGTACCGGCTCCAGCATGGCGACCTCTTTGATATATGTCAACCCATCTGGCAGCATGGTTTTCATGCCCAAGGCGCTGCCCGTCGTCGACACCACCGCACCGGTGTGCTGTGCACCCGTGGCGGCTGGCCCGATGAGCGATCACGATGCTCTGCAGGTCGCGCTGCGCCTCAAGGCGTTGGCCGACCCGGCCCGGGTCAAGATCATGTCGCTGCTGTTCAGTTCCCCGGCCGGGGAGCAGAACAGCGGAGAACTCGCCACCGTTCTCGCGCTGAGCGAGTCGACGATCAGTCATCACCTCAGTCAGTTGCGCCGAGCCGGCCTGGTGGCTTCGGAGCGGCGCGGCATGAATGTCTACCACCGGCCGGACAGTGACGCTGTCGCCGCACTGTGCGTGGTGCTCGACCCGAAGTGCTGCCGCTGATCGAAATGTTCACGCAGTGTTCGCTTGCGGGCTGATTCGATAAGTGTCAATATCGGTGTGTGTCGAAGTCGATCGCGACGACCATCCCGTTGTCACCGCGGCAGACGGCTGCTGGGCCGGCGGTCCGGCGCCGCCCGGGATTATCGGCGCACTCATCGGATTGGCGCTCGTCGCTGCCCCCTATCCCGGGATCGAAGCCCGCGCCGACGATGTCGTCGTTCCGCATCCGCATGCGACACCTCACCACCTCGAGCACACAGGAGTCACTCATGACCGAAACCCCCGTCACCCAGTACCGCCGGGATCTGAGCATCGATCAACAGCTGGCGCTGCGCACTGCCGCCACCCGTCTGCAACAGCAATTCGACGGCACGTTCGGTGTGGAGACCATCGAACGGTTCCTGTACTCGTCGTATGACCAGTTCGCCGGTCGCGCCAGCGTGTCGAACTTCCTGCCGCTATTGGCGGAAAGGTTTGCGCTGCAACGCCTTATCGCGCTCGCCCGGGTCGAGGGCAAGATCAGTGACGGAAAGCCCACGGTGTTGTTCCTGTGCACGCACAACGCCGGTCGCTCCCAGATGGCGCTGGGCTATTTCACCCACCTGGCCGGTGAACGGGCAGTGGCGTGGTCGGGCGGGTCTGAGCCCGGCACCGAAGTCAATCCTGCTGCGATCGCCGCCATGAGTGAGGTGGGTATCGACATCACCGGCGAATACCCGAAACCCTGGACCGACGAAATCGTTCAGGCCGCCGATGTCGTCGTCACCATGGGCTGCGGAGACGCCTGCCCGATCTTCCCGGGGAAGCGCTACGAGAACTGGGACCTCACCGATCCCGCCGGGCAGACGGTCGAGGCGGTTCGTCCGATCAGGGACGAGATCGAGCGACGGGTGCGCGGCCTGCTGGAGGAACTGCGCGTCCCGGTCGGCGCATAGCGCCGCCGGGGCGTCCCTCAGTAGGTCGGGATCTCTTCTTCCTCGGGCAGCTGTCCGGTCACCTGGAAGATCACCCGCCGGGAGATCTCCACGGCGTGGTCGGCAAAGCGCTCGTAGAACCGGCCCAGCAGCGTCACGTCCACCGCGGCAGCCACCCCGTGCTTCCACTCGCGGTCCATCATCACGGTGAACAGATGGCGATGCAGGTCGTCCATCGCGTCGTCTTCCTCGCGGATGCGACGAGCCTTTGCCGGGTCGCGCGACAGCAGCACCTCACGGGCGCTGTTGCCCAATTCGACTGCGACGCGGCCCATTTCGGCGAAGTAACCGTTGACCTCTTCGGGAAGTGCGTGCTGGGGGTGCCGGCGGCGGGCGATCTTGGCGACGTGCAGCGCCAGCGCCCCCATCCGGTCGACGTCGGCGACGATCTGGATGGAGCTCACGACGGCGCGCAGGTCGCCGGCGACGGGCGCCTGCAGGGCCAGTAGCACGAAGGCCACCTCCTCAGCGCGCGCGCTGGCCGCCGAGAGCTGCTCGTGGTCGCTGATGACCTGCTCGGCCAGCACCAGATCGGCCTGCAGCAGCGCCTGTGTCGCCCGTTCCATCGCGACACCGGCCATCCGGCACATCTCGGCCAACTGGTTGGTCAGGGCATCGAGCTGCTCATGATACGCGGTCCGCATAGACTGCACCCTACGTTCTGAAGGTGAGTCCAGTATGCCCCCAGACGTGAACGAACGGTGAATGGAAGCAAACCGCGGCGCGCGGCTACTCGCAGGCGATGTCCGCGGCATTGGTGACGGTGAGGTCGTCGGGCAGCTGAGTGGGGGTGGCGCTGGAGTTGTGGCTGACGTGCACGCTGATCGGTGAGCCGCTGGGCGGAGGCGTGTTGACGCCGGTGAAGTCCGGTCCGAGGACCACCTGCACGGTCTGGCTCAGGCCGGCGACCCGTTCCATCTTGGCGTTGGGGAACGCAGCCGCGACGGTGGCAGCGGACTCCTCGTTGCCGGCGGAGTACATCACCGTAGTCGCCTCTACGGCGCTGGCGTAGTCGTCGGGCTCGAGCACGTTGAAGCCGTGTTCCTGCAGTGCGGCCGTCGCGGTGGCGCCCAGACCCTCCCGACCGGTGGAGTTCGACACCTGCACCGTGACATCACCCGGATCGGTGGTGATGGCGCTGACCAGCTCAGTCTGCGTCGTCTCCACCGGCTGTGGGGCCGTCGTCGGCTCGGCCTTTTCGGCCAACTTGGCCGCCGTCATCGGGCTGGTCGTGGCGTTGGTGTCGTTCTCGCCGGGCAGCGGGTCGTCGCTGATGATCGCGTCGAACAGCGCGCGGATGTCCGTGGTGCGTGGCTCCTCGTTGCCGTCGGAGTCGGTGATCCCGGTGGTCGGCACGGTGACGAAGGTGATCCGACCGGCGTTGACGCCCTGCAGCGACTGGCCGAGGTCGACGAGGTCGTTGGTGCGCACGTTGTCGACATAGGTGTCGTCGATGAACATGTCGACCACGTTGTTGAGCTTGCTGAGGCTGAACAGCGTGTCCTTGGAGATCATCGAGCGCAGCAGCGACGACAGGAAGAGCTGCTGGCGCTTGATGCGGCCGTAGTCGCCGTTGACCTCGGTGGTCACCTGACGGGCGCGCACGTAGTTCAGCGCGGTGTGCCCGTCGAGCGTCTGGCGCCCGGCGCTGGCCAGCACGGTGCCCAGTTCGTAGTCCTCCAGCGGGGTGGTGCTGCACACCTCGACACCGCCGAGCGCGTCGATCATCTTGGAGAAACCGGCGAAGTCGACAGCCATGAAGCGGTTGATCGACAGCCCGGACATCTTCTGGATGACCTTCACCAGGCACTTCGGCCCGCCCAGGGCGTAGGCCGAGTTGATCTTGGTCTCGGTGTAGCGCCAGTCGTCGCTCCACTCGCCGGTGTGCTTGTCGTAGACCGGGCCGTACTGGCCGGTGTCGGAGTTCCAGGCCTGGCAGTTCATCGGGGTGATGGCCAGGTCGCGGGGGAAGGACACCGCGACCACGCGTTTCCGGTTGGCCGGGATGTTGACCAGCATGATGGTGTCCGAGCGGGCGCCCTCGGCATCGTCGGTGGTGCCGGCGCCGATGTCGCTGTTGGCGCCGGTGCGGGAGTCGACTCCGACGATCAGGAAGTTCTCGTCGCCGAACTGGGCGTTGGGGTCGAGGATGTCGTGCGAACTGGGGTCCAGCGCCGCGACGTTGCGCAGCTGCTCGTTCTTGGTCGACTGCCATTGCCAGGCCCCGCCGGTCAGGGCCAGCGCCGACACCGCGAAGACCGCGGCCGCCGACCGCGCGGCCAGCAGGGCCGGCTTGCGGGACGTGGCCTTCCTCTTCTGGGCTGGCTTCTTGCGGGTGGGCGGGCGGTTATGGGGAGCCGGGCTCGGATCGGCGGCCAGGGTGCCGCGGGCCCGGTTGAGCGACTCGAGGTTGGGTACTGCGTAGGCGGCCGGGACGACGGGAATGGGCTCGGTGAGGTCGGTCGAGGTGTCGGGTGGCGGAGGGGCGACGTGGCGACGAGACGGCGTGGGGGCGCCGCCGATCTTGGCGATCAGGTCGGCGACGGTGATGCCCTCGGTGTGGTTTCCGGACGGCGCCGGCCGGGACGCGGGGACACCTTCCCACGGGGCCGAGCCCGATCCCGGACGCGGCGTCCTGGTCATCCGCTCCTGCCCGTCCAGGTCGGGAGCGCGATGCTGGCCGGGAGTGGCGTTGTCGCCGTCACTCATGTTCCAGTGGCCTCCGACTCTGGTGGATCCTGCGCAACGATGCGCGTGCGCTGCCGCGGTGCGGTTTTCAGGGGCACCTCGGTCGGATCGCCGCCGTGCGGCGTCACAACCGTCCTGCGTCTTGTAGCAGCAGTCGCCGTCGGTCCGCCAGTCGAGCGGTCGACAACAAGATCACCATCGTAGTGAGACAACATAAGAGGCCGCTAGCTCGATGCGATGTCGGGTCCGCGTCGGTTCAGCCACCCGAGTGCATGACGTCGGCGCCCTCCGGGACCGTGCAGTCGTCGGGATCGTCGAGCCAGCCTTCGGGCAGCGTGACGGACGCGGCCGAGCCCTGCCGCCCGCGCGGGCCGGTCGCCGCGGCCGGAAACGGGACGTCGCGGTCGAGCTGGTCGAGTAGCGCGTCAAGCTCACCCAGGGTCTTGACCAGGGCTAATGCCCGTCGTAGGTCCGCGCCGGCGGGGAAGCCGTGCAGATACCAGGCGATGTGCTTGCGGATGTCGCGCATGCCCTTGTCCTCGCCGAAGTGGGCGGCCAGTAGCTGGCCGTGGCGGCGCATGATGTCGGCGACCTCGCCCAGGGTCGGCGGGGTGGGTATGGGGGAGCCGGTGAAGGCGGCCGACAGTTCGGCGAACAACCAGGGCCGGCCGAGGCAGCCGCGGCCGATGACGACTCCGTCACACCCGGTGGCGGCCATCATCGCCGGGGCATCGCTGGCTTCGAAGATGTCGCCGTTGCCGAGCACCGGAATGGTGGTGACGGCCTCCTTGAGGCGGCCGATCTGGTCCCAGTCGGCGGTGCCGGAGTAGCGCTGCGAGGCGGTGCGGGCGTGCAGGGCGACGGCGGCTGCGCCCTCCTGCTCGGCGATGCGACCTGCGTCGATGTGGGTGTGGTGGGCGTCGTCGATGCCGATGCGGAACTTCACCGTCACCGGCACGGTCGTCCCCTCGGTCGCGCGGACCGCGGCGGCGACGATCTGGCCGAAGAGCCTTCTCTTGTACGGCAGGGCGGCTCCGCCGCCGCGGCGTGTGACTTTGGGCACAGGGCAGCCGAAGTTCATGTCGATGTGGTCGGCGAGGTTCTCCTCGACGATCGTCCGGGCTGCGTCGTAGGTGGTGGCCGGGTCGACGGTGTAGAGCTGCAGCGAGCGCGGCGACTCCTGCGGGGCGAACGTCGTCATGTGCATGGTGACGGGGTGGCGTTCGACCAGGGCGCGGGCGGTGACCATCTCGCAGACGTAGAGGCCGCTGACGGTGCCGACCTTGGCTTCTTCGATCTCGCGGCACAGGGAGCGGAACGCGACGTTGGTGACGCCGGCCATGGGCGCCAAGACAACCGGGCTGCGGAGGGCGAAGGGCCCGATCCGCAGCCCGGTGGTGGCTGGTGAGGCGTCGACTATGTTGCCGCCCCCGCGAGTGCCGTGGCAGCGCGCTTCTCGGCCAGGCGCGCGTCGCGCTCGAGCTTGCGGGCCTTGGCCTCCTCGAACTTGTCGCAGGTGTTCTCAAGTTCCTTGAGCAGCTCGGCCAGATCGTCGCGCATCTTGGCGGCCTCGCCGGTGAAGTCGTCACGCTCGAAGATGCGCCACTTCTTGAGCACGGGCATCACGACGTCGTCGAGGTGGATGCGCAGGTCGTAGACGCCGCCCATGGCGATGATGACGGCCTTGCGGCGGAAGTCCGGCACGGTGTAGCCGGGCATCTTGAAGTTGCGCAGCACCCGGTGCAGCGAGCGCATCGCCTGGTTGGGGGCGACGTCGAAGCCGGCCTCGCTGACGTCCCGGTAGAAGATCATGTGCAGGTTCTCGTCGTTGGAGATGCGGGCGAGCAGCTGCTCGGCGACGGGCTCCTGGCAGGCCTTGCCGGTATTGCGGTGCGAGACGCGGGTGGCCAGCTCCTGGAAGCTGACGTACATCACCGAGTCGAAGATGCTCTCGGCGAAGAGGTCACCCTGCTGGTTCTGGCCCGGCGAGAAGCCGCGGGTCATCTGCTCCATGCGCAGCTCTTCGAGCTCGACGGGATCGCAGTTGCGGGTGACGACGAGGTAGTCGCGGATGGAGATGCCGTGGCGGTTCTCCTCGGCGGTCCACCGGTTGACCCAGTAACCCCACGGGCCGTCCATGGAGAAGTTCATGGCGATCTCGCGGTGGTAGGCGGGCAGGTTGTCCTCTGTCAGGAGGTTCTGCACCATGGCCGTGCGGGCGACCTCGGAAAGCTGGGCCTGCTCGGGATGCCAGTCCTGGCCGCCGAGGGCGTAGTAGTTCTTGCCGTCTGACCACGGGATGTAGTCGTGGGGATTCCACTCCTTGAACATCGACATGTGGCGGTTGATCAGCTTCTCAGCGACGGGCTCGAGCTCACGCAAAAGATCGACGTTGGGCAAGTCGGGCGACATGAACCCTCCAGTTATCTGTATCTAGTAGTTGCACCAATATATCTGTGTACCGCGGTGACATTCAAGTTGCCGGGCTTGGGCGCGTCGTTATTGGTACGGGGGAGGTACGAACCGACCGGTAAGCTTGACGGCGAATCGGTGGACCCCGCGGCCTGCTCTCACGACACGTCGGAAAATCCAGTCACACCGCCAGCGCGGGAAGTCCCGGCCCTCCGGCGGCCACGCCTCCGTCGTTGCAGATCAGAAGGCTCAACAGCAGGCCCGAAGCTCAGCAGAACCAGGGTGCCGGGTCGGATCCTGTAACCGAAATCTGAACGAGCAAAATCCCTGGTCGGTGCCTCTGCAAGGACCGACTCGGCGGAGTACGCTTCCGATTGGGAAGCCCGCGTTTCGTACCCGAACGCACAGGAACGTCCGGCCGGAGGTCGTTCAGATGACGAAGCCCGTCGTCCTCGGCATCGGCGCCGTCGGTGTTGCGGCGGCATCGTTTGGCCTCTTCGCCTCCGGCACCGCGTACGCAGTCAATGAGTACGCTGGCCAATCGTACGCTGATGCCGCCCAGGCGATCAGCAGCAACGGCCAGTCGCCCGTTATCGCCACCCGAGTCGGCAGCTTTCTCCCGACCGACCAGTGCTTGGTGACGGGATCACGCAGCGCCAACTTCCTCGACTCCAGCGGTGCCAGCCCCGGCGGCACGGTCCTGCTGTACCTGAACTGCAACAATAGCTTCGCTGCGGCAGGCGTCCCCGGTAACTCCATTAGCAGCCCAGAAGGCCGCCAAGCGCGCGCGGACTACGAGCAGAAGCTGGCCGAGGCGCAGGCTCGGGCCCGGCAGAACGAGCAGGACCAGTTGCTGCAGACCGGTAACGTGCCGGGTGACGCAGGCCAGGTTGCCGGCGGCTGACGCGCGTGAACTGCTCGTGGGAGGCCGTGAGCCGAGGGTCGAGGTGGGCGGTGAACAGCGCCGTCAACGCGCCGATCAAGCTGGTCGCGGAGTGAATCAGCACTGGCTCGAGCTCCGGAGCCGGCAATAGCACCCGCCCTCGCGCAGGTCGTCGACCATCAGCGCGACGAACCGCTCCACAGCCTCCCTCGGGGTGGTCCCCGACATCAGCATCGACATCGCTCGGGTGCAGACGTCGTCGTGCACTGTGCGCACGAATTCGTCTCTGTCACTGAAGCTTTCGTAGAGGTAGCGTTCGGCCAGCCCGGCCTCCCGGCGCACCGCACGTACCGTCAGCGTCGGGGGAGTGGGCGAGCAAGGCCGCCGCTACAGCACGCTGAACTCCGACGTCTTCTACCGGGCGCACGGGGCTTTCTTCATGGGCGCCATCCTCACTGCCGAGGACTTCGGCGACGGGCTCACCGAGGACGACAAGGATTTCCAGGTCTACTGGGACCACATGCGCCGCGAGGTGCTGGAGAACAGTTGGGCTACCCGCCAGGTTCTCGACCTCTCGATGATGCCGAAACATCCTTCACTGCAATGGATTCCGGACCCGATGTGGGCGGAGTACCTGAAGGTGTTCGGTCCGTTCGTGGTGTGGCTGACGGTGGGGGCTCGTACGACGAGCCGGTGCGTGAGCTGACGGGCTACACACCTGGTCCAAGCGCGGCGCGCGGCTGCACTGGTTGTTCGGCCGCGCGGTAAACATCGGGTCCATGCTGGTGCCCAGGCCCTCGCACCAACCGGGGCCTGAAGGGCGAGGTGCCGGGGAGCGTCGAGGATCGACCGAAGCACCTGTCAACCATCAGCCGAAACAGTGTCAGGTATCACCCGAAGACAAGATGGAAAGCATCAACCGAAGTCATGCACCGGACAAAGTGCCCCCACTAGGACTCGAACCTAGGACCTGCGGATTAAAAGTCCGTAGCTCTACCAACTGAGCTATAGGGGCGCGACGGATAGAATACTGCCTCCGAAGCGGGGCCTGGTTTTGGGATTGCGCTCTCGGTGCCCTAAGCTAACGACGCTCCAACGTTGACTCGTTGCGGGTACCCCGGAGAGATTCGGCTCAGGCCCCCTTCGTCTAGCGGCCTAGGACGCCGCCCTTTCAAGGCGGTAGCGCGGGTTCGAATCCCGTAGGGGGTACGTACGACGCCGAACTGGGGGAGTAACGGTAAGGCCCTGTGGCGCAGTTGGTTAGCGCGCCGCCCTGTCACGGCGGAGGTCGCGGGTTCGAGTCCCGTCAGGGTCGCCATTTTGGTGGTGAGGCACGTCGGTTGGACACAGTGCCTTCCGGCCAGGTAGCTCAGTTGGTACGAGCGTCCGCCTGAAAAGCGGAAGGTCGCCGGTTCGATCCCGGCCCTGGCCACCATTCTTTACCTGCATTGACACGGGTCCTGCACTCGGTTGTCAGTTCGATTCGTCCGGTTCTTGTCCGGTCTTCGGTGAGTGAATCTCGGTTGCGTGAAGCTGATCGAGGTTGGTCGCAACTTGGTCCAGCTCGTCGGAGTAGAGGTCGCTGTAGATGTTCGCGGTCACGGTCGGCGTTGAGTGGCCCATGGTCTTCTGGACGTAGCGAAGATCAGCGCCGGATTTGCGGGCCAAGCTGGCATAGGTATGGCGCAGATCGTGGATGGTCAACGGAGCCAAGTTGGTTTTCTTCAGGGCTTTGTTCCAATGCGTATGTCGGCGCCAGTTGTTGGACCGCAACATCGCTCCGTTGGGTGAGGTGACGGCTGGCTCGTCAGGTGCCCGCCCGCCGATCTTCGTTTTGAGGATGTCGACGACAACTTGGGGGAGCGGCACGGTGCGGATTCCGGCGCGGGTCTTGGGTGGCCCAATGACGATGCGCCCCTCCACTTCGGGTGCGGCGCGTCGGATGTAGAGACGACGGGCGGTCAGGTCGATGTCTTTGACGCGGAGCCCGACGAGTTCGGACCAGCGCAGGCCGGTGTAAGCCAGAAGGGTCACGACGTCGCCCTGGTCCCCGCACGCGATCGCGAGTGTCTGGACCTCCTGGGCAGTCAGGTATCGGTGACGCTCCCGCTCGGGAATGCGGCCCGCGGAGACGCCGAGGGCTGGGTTGCGATGGATCCGGCCGTCCTGGTGTGCGACGTCGAGGATCGACCGCAGGAGTCGCAGCGTCGACACCTTCGCCCACGGTCCGACCGTCAGGCCGTCGACGAGCGCCTGGACTTCGGCGCGGGTGATCTCATCGACGGGCACGTGACCGAACCGCGGTTTGATGCGCAGTTCCCAGTGCTGCGTGTAGCCGCTCCAGGTCTTCGGCGACACCGCCGGTTTCTTGGATTCGGAGAATTGCGTCCAGATCCGCTGCAGCGGTGTGCGACCGAGGCGTGGGTCGAACCGACGCCCACCGAGGGCGGCTTCGTTATCGCGTTCGGATTTGAACGCCTTGGCTTCACGCAGAGTCGGGAACGTGCCCGATGTTTCAACCCAACCGGAAGGGGCGTCGGGATCGCGGATCAGGTAGCGGACTTGGTAGCGGGGCTCGCCTGCGGCGTTGAGGCGTTTCCGGATGCCGCGCGGGGTGTTGCCGGCCATTACCGACGCACCTGCTTGAGCCAGGAACGGACTTCGGCCGCGTCCCAGCGACGCACCCGCTCTGACAACGTGTAGCAGGGCGGCCCGATCTGCTCTCCCGTCGTTTCGCGGAGTGCAGCCCAGCGGTTGAGAGTCGCAGCAGAGACGCCGAGGAGCGCTGACACTTGATCTGCGGTTAGCAGCTCAGGAAAACTGCCGGTGGACACGAGCGCTTCCCGGAGACCGTGAATCACCATGGCTTCACCTCGTTGCTTGGATCGAGTCGGACCCGGCGTGGGTGCGCGCGGAGCCCTCAGGTGAACCGAAACTGGACCGGTGATTCAGTGCTCTGTCTGCGGCGGTCCGCGAATTTCCGTATTTCTCTGCCGTAGAGCGGATTTGATCGTCGGACCAGAAGTCGGATCGGACCTTGGTCGCATGGCCGTCCTCGGCGATGGCGTAGCCGGTGCCCGGTTTGTCGGGGTTGATTCGGTGCGCGGGAGCTTTGTCGGCCATCCCATCTCCAAGGACCATCGCGACTTCGTCGCGGGACCGCAGTCGAAGAGCGATGGTTTGGGTGAACAGGCCTCGCATCGGCAAGACTTCCTTTCGAGGGTCCTGCAGGAACGCGGCGACCACGATTCCCGGCGCTCGGCCTTTGGTGAGAATTCGCGACAACGAGGCGGCGGCTCCTTTGCGCAGGGTCGGTTCGCTCATGTACGCGGTTACTCCGGCCAGCTCGTCGATGAGCAGCACCACAAGGGGTGACGTCTTGGTCGGACGGTGCGCGCGTGTGCGGCCAGCCATCTCGTTGCCGCGCTTATCCATCAGTTTCTCCAGCCCTGCAAGGGTTTCCACGGCATCGGCCTCGGTGGTGGCGATTTTGGTGAACAACCTGGCGCCGACTGACAACTCGATGCCGTACTTCAGGTCAATTCCGATCAGATGAACAAACCCGGCGGCCACAGCAGGGCCGAGTCCGCAGGCGATGCCCCATAAGGCGGAACCTTTGCCTGCGCCCGAGCAGCCCACGGTGAGGGTGTGTCGTCCGCTCAGCGGGAGGGTCCAGGCGGAACCGTCTTCGCAGCGCCCGAGCTTGACCCGTGTTGTTGCGACCGCGGTTGGCGGCGCTGCGTGACCTACCGTCGACAACTGTTCTCGCATGACCAACTCGATCCGCAGCGTCCCGGGCGAGATGACGACCGCCCGCGCCGAATGTGCGCCCGCGGCATCACGGATCGCCGGGACAGCGCGTTCCAACTCTTCGACGGTCTGTCCCATCCTTGCTCGTATTGTGAGCCGCAGGGCGCTGTGAGACACGTCTGTTCCCAGCAGCTTTGGATGGAACCAGCGGGTGAGGGTGACCTGCTGGCCTTCTTTGTTACGGCGAGTGACCTGCTCGGAAGCGGATAGGCCGCAGCGCTTGCAGAGCCGGTGCCAGGACGCGTAAGCCCAGAGTCGCCAGCGGAGCAGTCTGGCCGGTGTTGCGAATCGTTCCTTGTAGGTCTCGGGTGAGTGCAGTCGCCAGGAGATGAGCGCAACGCTGGTGAGTCCCACGATGATCGCCACCCACAGGCCGAGAGTGGTGAGGAAACTCAACACGTGATCGAGCCGGAAAGTGGTGTCGGGATCGAGCTGCGCGTACGGATCGGGATTCATGCCGATTCCCGGCTTGTCGCTGAGCTCGCGGATGGCTTGCCCGGTGCCCTCATGTCGGAGGCGCGAAACGACCAGGCGATCCGGGAGAAGTCGCCCGACTTTTCGACGTATGGCAGCGCCATGAGCCCGTCGAAAACTACTGGGGTAAAGGGTGTTCCGCTGGAATTGGCGGGTGCAGACGGCGGTGTCGGTGAGGCGAACTTAATCGTCACGGTTCGGCTGCGCTTCGGTGCTGCCGGATCGCCGTCAAGCACTTCGACCTGCCACATCGGCAAGCCGGTATCGCGATCCCTCGCTTGCACGCGGTTCTCGCCGGAGGACTTGTCAAAGTCGATCATCGGAGTCACCTCTGAGACGAGGAATGCGCCAAGCGAGAACACCTGGTCGTGGCCGACTTGGAGCCATTTCGGGATGGACATTGCGAAACCTTTCTCGGGACGGACTGGATACTTAGAAACCTAGTCGTCTAGAGGAGTTGCTAACAACGCCCATACGAACTTTTTTGGAGCAGACTTCAGCGGGCGGGAAAGTCGTATTCGAGCAGGTAAGCGGATGCCACCTTTACGGTGTCGCACACCTCCACTGCCACGTCTTCCTTGTCATACGCCGTGCGAACTACGGTCAAGACCGGAGTGCCTGCTGAAAGCAGGAGAGCGCGGCGTTCCTCTGGAGTGGGCATCCGTGCAGCGACTTCTTCGGAGAACCGGGCTAGGGGATGGCCGGCCTCTTCAAGGCGAGCGTAGATGCCCCCTGGCCCGCTGTCGGGTTGTTCGATCTTCGTGCCCTTCGCGAACGCGGCGGGAATGTACGAAGTTGCGATCTCAACCGGCCGCCCATCGGCGAGGTAGCGGCGCGAACGCACAACAACGTAGTCCTTTGGTGTCAACCGAAGACGCTTGGCGACAGCAGAATTCGCTCTCTCGCGGGTCACTGTGATGTTATCGACTTGAGGTGTGTAGCCAGCTTGCTCAGCCTCGACGGTGAACGCCGCTTTGCCCTGAGCCCGATGTCGCCGGGCGAACCGGTCGGATGCGAGTCGCCGAATCGGAGGTGCGGGACGCACGAATACCCCTCGGCCATGCTCGGATATCACCAACCCCTCTGACCGCAGCTCTTGCACCGCCTGGCGCACGGTCATGCGGGCGACGCCGAAATGTTCGATCAATGCTGCCTCGGACGGCAAGCGCTCCCCAGCGTCCAATTGGCCCGAGTCAATGGCTTCGCGCAGCATGCCGGCAATCTGTCGGTAGGGCGGCTTGTCGTCCGCTCGATCGATCTGGCCCAGTTGCAACACTGAGGTACCTTCCGCTACACGTCTAGACGACTAGCCTAAGAAACCATCACGCAGATGTCACTCACCAGCCTGAGAACGGAGTCTCGTATGACAGCGACACCGAAGCACTCGGTCAGCGTGTCCGGCATCGTGGTTCGTGGCGATGGCCGTGTCCTGGTCATCAAACGCGACGACAACGGTCACTGGGAGGCTCCGGGCGGCGTCCTGGAGCTCGACGAATCGTTTGAGGATGGTGTTCGACGCGAGGTGCTGGAAGAGACTGGGCTTGAGGTCGCCGTCGAACGGCTAACGGGCGTTTACAAGAATTTGACGCATGGAATTGTCGCGTTGGTGTACCGCTGTCGGCCAACGGCGGGCGAGCCGCACGCGACCGAGGAAGCTCGTCAAATCCGTTGGATGACAATGGAAGAAGTGCAGTCTGCGATGGTTCCAGCGTTTGGTGTGCGTGTGCTGGACGCTTTCGACGATGCGCCTCAGTCACGGGCGCATGATGGGGTCGATCTCCTTACCCGGTGAACTCTGTCTGCTGGGTGTCAGTTCAGATTCCGCGGCATAGGACGCGCAACTGACGCCACACTCACCTCCACCGTCGCCATGCGGGGAGCGTATCGCGCCACCCGGACAGTCACGGCCTTTCGAGACCGGCCTCATCCCGAGCTGCGGATGCGTGCCGAGCCTGGGTTGGCCCGTAGGTGGGGGTGGACGACGCGGAGGCTTCTCAGGATGTATCGGGCGCCCGCAGCGCGGCGTGCCGGAGCTGTCGGCACGCGCTTGTAGGCTGCCGCCCATGCCAGGTGGGGATGCCAAGTTCGGCGACGTCTATTGGGTGACCAAGGAGGCCACCGAGAACCCGGCGCGCGTCGGCAAACCGGTGCGGCCGATGGCGTGCATGGCGGAGCGACGCGAGGACACGACGTGGGCCGGTCTGTCCCGGATCACCAGCGACGAGAAGCCGGAGGACCAGCCCAGCAAGGCGATGCCCGAGATCCACGTGACCCGCCTGGGCGCTCAGGGGTGGTGGACGGCCCGGTACATCCACCCGGTCTATAAGGCGGTCACGGGGCATACCGGCAAGTGTGAGTACCTGGGCCAGCTGCCTAAGGACGAGGTGAAGGTGGCCAGGGAGGTCTACCAGAATCGGCTGTTCGATTCATGACCTGTACTCTGGCGATTCTTTTTGCAGCGACGACCGTAGGAGGTGAGCAGTGAGCAGCGGTGATCGGCCGGCAGGCATTCCGGCATCTGCGCACGGGCTCTGGGATCGCGGCGCGCAGACTCAGCAGGTCCGCCCCGGCGACCTGTGGGTTCTCAGCTGGGACGGCGTGGTCGTCGGGCTCGCGATGATCGCCGCCGCGAAGAACGGGTTCGTGTTGGCTTGGCCCGTGACGCTTCCCGGCGAGCTGGCGTTCTCACCCGGCTTGGTCGTGGAGGACTCGCCGCTCGGTGTGCCCGTTACCGTGTGGCCTACACGGGAGACGGGCATCGGCAACCACCTCCTAGATCGCGGTTTGGGCCGGCTGCTCTCGCCCGATCGGATCCCACCGATCTCCTTTGCGCTGGACGACGGAGAAGACCCCGGACTGGTCTTCGTGTCGGGCTCGGCCCGCGACGCCGCGAACCTCGACGCCGACCGGCTGATGGTCGACCACTGGACCGAGCTGTGCTTCAACACCGGCGGCGCCGAAGAGGGTCCGTTCCTCGACTCGGAGAAGGTCAAGCAGGCCGGCGGCAACTCGCGGATCGTCGGTGAGGTGCTGGGACTGGCACTGCCAGAGCTGCGGTCGCTGATGGACGGTGTCGAACCGATCTCCGCAGAGCAGCTCACCGCGGTCGCGGAGCGCCTCGGGGTCGACGGCGATTCCATCGTCGGAGCCGATCCCCTCGCGGGCGTCGTGATCGACATCGCCCAGCCGAGCTACAAACGCGACATCGTTGCGCGCACCGAGGCGACTGGCATCGGGGAGGCCGACATTCGCCGCTCGACCCGTCGGGAATTCGCCCTTGCGGCGCGCAACGACAGCGACGCCCTACGGGAGACCAAGCTGCGCGACGCCATCAACCGCGCCGGACGAGGCGGGACGTAAGCGTCGTGGACGGGTGGGACGACCTCGCAACTGGGCGCGATGCCCGGGCGATCGCTGCCCGCATCGCCGCGGAGTGCACCACCTTCAACCTCGCGGCCCTGCGCGATGACCCGTTCGGGACGCTGGTGCGGAGCACCGAGATCACCGTGGAGATCGAGGACGGCCTCGCGAATACGGGCTGCGGCGGAGGCGGCTACTACCGCCCCTCGCCGCCCACGATCCACCTGCACCCAGCGACCTCGCGCCGCGACAACTTCACCCTTCTCCACGAGCTTGGTCACCATCTACAGCAGTCGCATGACCAGTGGGGGTTCGCGCTCATCGACATGGCCGACCGGGAGCGCCGCAAGATCGAGGAGCAGGTGTCCGACCAGTTCGCCGCTCAGATCCTGATGCCGGTAGGTGACGCAGACCTCCGTGACGCCTCGTTCCACCCGGCGGATGTCATGGCCGGTCTCTTTGCCCGTTGGGAGGCCTCCCGTACCGCGGTCCTGCAGCGCGTGCGCGAGATGCTGCCCACAGGTTCCCGTTGGCTCCTGGCGGTCGCCGACCTAGACGGGGTCGTGATCACCTCTGCGAGAACCTACGACGATCCACAGCCGCCGAAAGGCTTTGCGCAAGAGGGGTTCAGGCGTGTCGCAGCCGAGGCGATGGAGTCGGCTGTGCGGCGGGAATTCCATGAGGGCATCGAGTACAAGACCGGAGCGGTACTCGACGGTATGCGCATTGAGGCCGCGATCGACCATGAAGAACGGTACGTCTTCATCGCCCTACGGCCCACGACCGTGAACGGATCTGGAACCTGGACCTTCCCGCTGCAGGAGTGCTCGAATACGGTGTGCGAGTCGACCTTTCAGGCGAAGCAGTCGAGCGGCCGGTGCGGGATCTGCCAGGAATTCAAGTGCCCGGACTGCCATCGGTGTGGGTGCGCTACCGTCGCGCGCCGCGCTGCCTGCAGAGTGTGCGGCCTCATACACGCTGGCGAGTGTTGATGAGCGGACCGCGGCCACGCCTCGACTCCGGCACCACCGAGTAGCGTCTCCACTCAGCGAGCAACCTCCGCTGAGAGATCGCTGTCGCCAGCGGGTCAGTCCATGGGTGTGATCTCCGTCTCGACGAAGCGGATCTCGTCGGCGTCAAGGCCGTACTTGGCGCAGAGTTGCGCATCGATCTCGGGGATCGACTTGGTCCACTCAATGTCGGACGTGCTTGAGAAGTCTTGCTTGGGGACGAACTTCCACGTGCTTCGCGGGTTGTGCTGCGTCACCTTCAACACGTAAAGCATGGCGCGAGCCAACTTCGTCTTGACGTAGGCAAAGCAGGCTTGCGCCTCGGCTTCGGTCTCGAATGCACCAAGGGTCAAGAACGTTTGCGTGACTCCGACCTGCGGACCGAGGACCTGGGGAGCCGCCATCTGGCCCAACTTCTTCGACTCGTTCGCGGCAGGCACCGCGACCTTGTACTTGTCGAAGCTCGCCGGGCCGCTGATGTAGTCGCTGCGAATCCAGCGGAAGAGTCGCTTATTCTTGATCACCCCGAGGACTTGCACGTACTTGTGATCGTCTCTGGGCTCCTCGACGTGGTAAAGGAACGAAAACTGCTCGAAAGTGTTTGTGTTGACTAGTGCGGCGTTGCCCTCGGGGCGCATGTCGCGCGCGTCGGGGTGGTCCTCGTACAACTTCTCTGTGTAGCGATAAGAACGTGAACTCGTGATTCCAAGGGTCTCCAGGGAGACCGCACCCGACTCCAGCACCTTGTGCAGAATCGTATTGAGTTCGGGGTATGCCGTGAACGTGCCTATCGGAACGCCGACGCGCGAGTCGTCACGATATGTAACTGCGATTCCTGCGCGAATCTTTGTGCCGGGAAAGAGTTCCGAACTGTCGCGAACGTAGATCGGCGCCGTCAGGTGCGGGTCGGCGAGCATCTTCTCGTTCCACGCTTTGGGCGTGAACCCTGCGTTGAACAGAAAACGAGCGGGCGTGATTAGAACGGCTTTAATGCCGACCTCGTAGGCTGCGTCCATGAACAGGTGATATACGGGAGTGTCCCGAGTACCCTCACCCTGCGCCTCTTCCTGGTATGGGGGTTCCGTACAGGGTTTCGGCGTGTTGCGATTACCTCCGATTCGCGCCGCAGTCACGCATGGAGTCGCTTAGCTCAAGCGGCTGACATTCGCCTGAGAACTCAGCGGGTTCCGGTCAATCGTTCGGCGATCTAATCCACGGGGCACGGGTGTGTTGGTCGTAGTCTGTGGCGGTCCGCTCCACATACGCACCGAACTCGTCGTCGATCCGACGCGCGAGCTCCGCCCCGGTGATTTCCTCGCGGTTCGTGTTGAATCGCGGGGAGTAGTCGGCCCGCCAAGCGAAGAGATCCTCGTGTGACCCCATCCCGCCGCGGAGGTCGAACAGGTGCTCGGCGGTGAGGGCGAAGTGCGGCCGTCCAGTGGGTCCCTCGGTCACTCGCCATTCTTGGCCGCAGTTGGCGGCGCGATCCAGTGTTGCGGCGAACGTCGCTCGGGCGCCGAGCTGGTCGGCTGCTTCCCACAATTTGTTCAACTCCTCCGGAGAAAGGCCACGCGCGTTTGTCTTGCACTCTCCCAGAACGATTTCCCCGTTACGAAGGACAACGATCACGTCGGCTTCTGCCTCGACGCGATCGTTGTCGGGCTTCCGGAACTCAACTCCCGGATAGCTGCCGAAGACAAACGATCTGCCACCCAGCTCGTTGCACACGTACCGCATGGCTAGCACGTGCGAGAGCACGTCGTGGCTGATTGCACGCAGCAAGAGTTCACTCGCCCGGTAGCGGTAGTTGATCTGGTTGTAGCCGTGGGGACTGTCTATCGTGCAGCCGCAGGCATGGCACACGAGCGACGGAATGGCCTCGCTGAGAGGCCGCCATTGCTTGTGGCCGCATCGGGTGCAGTTGGCTTCCACGCCTCGGAGGACCAGGCCGCCGGCCATGGCCCAGCTGACCCATTGTTGGGCTGCGTCGCGACGCAAGCGCAGCAAGTGCCTTATCCGATCGAACGTGGGATAACTGAGTTCTTCGGCGTCGGGAGACCCGAGGCCTCGGTCGAGGCGGTCGAGGAGCGCCAGATAACGGTCGGACGATTCGTCGCGTTGCGGATCAGCGAGGAACTGGTTCAGTCGCCGCTTTACGATGCTGACGTTGCGGCCGCGCGTCAGCTCGCTCAACGTTTCAACGACACCTGGCGCCGCGAACATCGAGAGGTGCTGGCCCGCCGCGCGGATCAGATGCTCTGCCGCCTTACCGGGCGCGCTCTCGGTCAATCGGAGCCCGTGGTCGACTGCTAGGGCTGATAGAACCTCCAATCCTGATGGCATGCGTACTGTCGTGAAGCCATCGGTTTGGCCGCCGGTGGTGATTGGCCCTTCGAGGTAATGCGAGTCGCCGTGGTAGACCTGGCGTCTCATTGTCCGAGACGGCGGGAGAGGTGCGTCGACTACAACCGTTTTGCGCTTCATCCAGGTGCCCTGGTGGCTGCCGAGGTATCCACCTCCTATCGCCTGGAAGTCACTCGGTGAGAAAGAGGCGATCCTGGTCTTGCCCCCGGTGAATCGCACGACGTCGGTGGACATTGAGCAGTAGCCACCGATTGGCCGCAGGAGTTCCCACGGGTCGACGGCATCGAATCTGACATTTGCGGCTAGTGTCGCGATGCGATCTTGGGCGATGGACATTGATGTCAGTGCGAGGTTGTGGCCGAAACCGAAGTAGTGGGCAGCGCCAGCCTCGTTCAGATGTCGGATGTCATCTTCAACTGTCGGTGTCATCGGCACGGCGAGTGGAAACCGTGGCGGGTGAAGGAATCTCGCGCGAAGGTTCCAAATGAGCGCGAGGTCTTCGGGGTTTCCGGGTTCGTAGACGACGACGATGTTGGGCCCGAACTGTTGGGAGATGACGTCGTCGCTCCACTCGAAGCGCGATGATGATGGGAAGCCTTTGTTGTAGCCGCCCTGGAGCCCACTCGGCAGCTTCGATCGGCTTAACTCGACTGCCGACACCGCCGTGAAATCCCGCAGCAACGCGAGAAGGCCTGCTGCAGAACCGGTTTCAGCAACGCCGCGGATCGTAAGGACATCGTCGAAGCTGAGATCGCGGCGAAGATCGTTCTGCGTGTTTTGTGGATGCGGAAGGGGTGAGAGATCGCCTGCGACAGCCAGATACGCGAGATGCCAAGGATCGTCTGGCGCCATACCTCGAATGGTCTGTACGGTAAGTTTCCGTTCGAGCTCTACCACGATGCGGATGAGTTGTGCCGCGACCGGGCCCTCAAGGTCGGTGTACTCGCCCACCGCATCATCACCCAGAAGATCGGAGCGTTCGATTCCATCGATATTGCTCTCGTTGAGAATTCTCGACCAGCGCGGATCGATATTCTCCGACGAGCTGACCGGGATGAGCGGAGTGCCGGCACCACCCCAGGTGCCGCAGAGATCACGCACACGATCGCACGCCGACGAGTAGTCCGACCGGTCGATCGCCACGGCTCCAGCTCGTGGTCGCAGTTGACTGCTGACCAGTTGTTCGCCCTCAAGGGGTTCGGCGACGAGCAACGGCCATTGATCTGTCACTACTCAATTCTCCGCATGTTTCGTGGCAGCGCAGGAATACTGTGCTCTGGTCTTGCCTCGCTCACACCGCTACTACCCCCATTTCTCATCGGCCAGCGGAGCGTCGTTGAGTCGATCGCGTCGGGTTCGCCAATCGGGCATCGCGTCATCCATGAGCTTGGTGAATTGGTTGCCATGGTTGCGTTCGAAGTAGTGCATCATCTCGTGAACAACGATGTACTCCAAGCAATCCGGATGTTTCTTGGCGAGCTCGACATTGAACGTCAGTCGTCGAGTTTCGCGGTTGCAGGTTCCCCATTTGGTGCGCATACGACGGATGATCCAGTCCGACACCCGTGTGTCGAGCTTTGACTCCCAGGTCGAGATCAAACCGGGGATCGCCTCGCGCAACTGCGTCCGGTACCAGGTGTCGAGGATGGTGCGGCGCTGCTCGGCGTTACGGTCAGGCGAGACATACAGGATAAGTCGATCACCGTCGGCCTCCACGTGGGCACGCCCCGGCCGCTCAACGACTTTGAGTCGGCGGCGCACACCCCAGACGTAATGGGATTCCCCGGTGACCATCTCGCGCTCAGACTGCCGATCAGTCGAACGTAGTTGCGCGCGTTGACGTTTGATCCACGACAGCCGCTGGATGACAGCGAGACGCACTTGATCGTCATCGAGCCGCCGTGGCGCCGCCACACGCACGCGGCCCATCGGTGGATAGACACCGATGTGCAGGTTCTTGATGTCCTTGTAGATCACGTCGACGTCGATGCCGCGGACGGTGAGGTAGGCGTTAGCGGTACTCATCGCGAGCCTTCACCAGGTCAAATAGTTCATCGAGCCGGTCGAAGTCGTCAGGCAGTGTGCGGCTGATCGCCCGCTTGACGACCTTCTCCTTCATCGTGTTGCCAACCCAGTCGTGCGGCTTGCTCGTCAGGATCGCAGTGTCCACCATGATCGGCATCGTCGGGTCAGGCCACCCGAAGTCGATCAGAGCGCGGCGAGCGCCGTTGTCTGCCCAGTCGGGATACTTGGTATCGGATTCCTTACTGCCGAGCTTGTTGGCGGCATCGAGCAGCTTGGCCAGGAACTCCCGGTAGTCGATGGCCTGCTGGCGGCGCTGTTCGATGATGGCGTCGAGCAGCTCACTCATCTTGTCGTAGTACTTCGGGTTCATCGCGTGCTCGTCGATGATCACCTTGCGCATGTTGTTCGTGATTGTCTCGGCGACCGCCTCGGGGTCCTTCTTGATCCCGGCCGGTAGCTTGTCGATTGCTCCCGCACCGAGCTTCACGATCAGATCGATCAGGCCCGAGTCCTCGAAATTGGAGACGACTTCTGAGGCGCCGGCGTGGATGTAGGTGTCGAGCAGGAACCGCATCCCTGCCTCGTACTGCTTGAAATCGACGTCCTCGCCCGCACCCAGCTTCACCTCAGCGCGCACGTCGACGTACTGCGCGATCTCTGACTTGATCGCCTCGGCCTCGGCCGCGGTGTAGCCAGCGGCGCTCATGTCGTTGGCCAGGTTGGCGTAGGCACGGGTGACGGCGGCCACGGACTTGTACAGCTCGACACGCTTGGGCTCATTAGCCTTGAGCTGTTCGGCATTGCCCTGCTCCGTAGCGCAGAAGTACTGCTGGTACTGCAGCGTATTCTTCGGTGGCGCAACGGGTTCGACCAGAGCGCGGATACGCTCGAGGGCTTCATCGAGATTCTCTCGGGCCTTCTCGATACGATCGGAGAGCAGCCCTTCAATGTCTTTCGTCTCGTAGCCGTCGAGCGCACCCGAGGTGTAGTCAGTAATGGCGTCTTCCAGCGAGTTGAACAGGTCCTGGTAGTCCACAATGTAGCCATAGTCCTTGTCGTCGCCGTCGAGGCGGTTGACACGGCAGATCGCTTGGAAGAGACCGTGATCGCGCATCTTCTTGTCGATGTAAAGGTAGGTAGCGCTCGGGGCGTCGAAGCCGGTGAGGAGTTTGTCGACCACGATCAGTAGCCGCATCTGGCCGGGGTTCTCGATGAACTGCTTCTTGACTGCTTTCTCGAACTCGTCGACCTTGCCGACGGCGGTGTCTTCGGGTTCGTCGAAGTAGTCAGCCAGCATCTTGCGGTAGATGTCGTACTGGCGGATCTTCTCGGTCTTGCCTTCGCCGGAGTCTTCTTTAGCTATGTCGCTGGCGTTGGGGGTATAGCTGGTGACGATGGCGCACTTGCCCTTGAAGCCGGCGTTGCAGAACAGCTCGTAGAACTTGCAGGCCTGGTAGATGGATGAGCCGACGAGCATGGCGTTGCCGCGCCTGTCCATCAGGCGGGGCTTGGTCTCCATGTCGAGCAGGATGTCGTTGACGATCTGCTTGGCGCGTGGCTCACTGGAGACGACCTTCTGCATGGTGCCCCAACGCTTTTTGAGTTCAGCCTTGGACAGATCGGTCATGCCCTTGGTCTTGACCTCGAACCACTTGTCGACCTGCTCAGGCGACGCCAGATTCTGGTCGACGTTGCGGGCCTCGTATTGCAGGTCGAGCACGACGCCGTCGGCGACGGCTTCATCGAACTTGTATGTGTGGATGAACGAGCCGAAGGTCTCGATGCTGGTGGCCTTGTCGGCCTTGAGTAGCGGAGTGCCGGTGAATCCGATGAACATCGCCTCGGGCAGCAGCGCCTTCATGGCGGTGTGCATCTTGCCGGTCTGGGTGCGGTGGGCTTCGTCGACAAACACGAAGACGTTGCCCTTGGCCTTGAAATCCTTCGGGACCGTGGCGTGCAACTCCGTGATGAACTCGGCCGTCGCCTCGTCGTCTTCGGCATCGCTGTCGGCGGCCCGGAACTTATGCACCAGCGAACAGATCAACCACTCCTCGCTGGCGTTGAGGGTGCCGATCAGGTCGGCGCCGCTCTTGGTGCGGTAGATCTGCTCGTTGACACCGTTGAAGACCTTTTCGATCTGGTCATCGAGTTCGGTGCGGTCGGTGATCAGCAGCACCCGCGCATCCGGTTGGTTCTCGCGAATCCACTTGGCGAGCCACACCATCGTCAAGCTTTTGCCCGAACCCTGGGTATGCCAAATGATGCCGCCCTCACGCTTCGCGATGCGCGCCTGGGCGGCTTTGACGCCGAAGTACTGGTTGTGACGCGGACCCTTCTTCACGCCCGCATCGAACACGATGAAATTGTGGATCAGTTCGAGCACGCGCTGCTTATTGCACATCTGCAGCAGCGCCCGGTCGAGCGGATCCTCGACGTCGGACGGTTCTTTCCATTCCAGCCAGTACTTTTCCGGTGTGTCGATGACGCCGTAGCGCAACCCTTCGACATCGTTGCCGGCGAAGACGAACTGCACTGTCGAGAAGAACGAGCGGATGAACTCCGGCTTCTGATTGCCGATGGTCTGCCGGATACCTTCGGACAGAGCAACTTTGGAGCGTTTAAGCTCCAGGGTCGCGAGCGCAAGGCCGTTCACGTACAGCACCACATCGGGGCGCTTGGTGTGGTGTCCCGCGACGGTGACTTCCTCCACCACGACGAAGTGGTTCGCGTCGGGGTTCGTCCAGTCGATCAGCCAAACGGTCTCGGTCTGTTCGCCCACGCCGGGCTTGACCTTCACGCCGTAGCGCAGCAGGCCGTAGACATCTTTGTTCGCCTCGTACAGGTCGTGGCCGGCGCCAACCGAAGCGGCTTTGCCAAGCTGGTCGAGGGCCCGGTTGATCAGGTTGTCGTCGTAGCCGCGCATCGCGAGGTTCTGGGTCAGCAGCGCGGTCTCGACGTTCGCGTTGTGCTCGCGCCCCTCCCAATTGCCGCGATACTCGTAACCGAGTCGGTCGCGAAACAGCGCCACCACGCGGTTCTGGGCTTTGCGTTCAGCCTGCCCTACATCACTCATGACGCAGCCTCTACAGGCAGTCGCGTGCGGCCGGTCAGGAGCTGCTGCATCATGCCGGTCTTGATTTCGCGGGCTTTGGTGAGACGCGCCCGAATGGCGTCGATTTCGGCGTCGCCGTCCGCAAGCACTTGAGCGATCGCTTTCTGCTCGTTCGGAGATGGCAGAGGTATTTCAATGTCTCGGACTATTGCCCCGCTGAGGTTCGGCTGACCCCCTTGTGTGTATCGGTCGATGATCGAACCTCGGTTGGTACCAAGCCATTGGTAGAGAAACTCCGCATTGATGTCGAACGGCACCATGGCAAGAATGGCCTGGTTGATAGCGCCATCAATCTCGGTTATTGCCGCCACTCCGGCCGTTGCGCCATAGAGCGCGATCAACGGTGTCCCTGCCTCAACGAGTCTTGCCGCCGATCGATCGAGACCAAGCTTGGAGATGCGACCATCGACCGACTCGATGCGCCGCTTGTTCAGGTCACCCGACGCTATCCATGGTATTTCGCCTCGGTAGTACTCGGGATGTGCGGTTGATGGAGTGCCACCACTGAAAGTGACGCAGACTTGGCCGACCGTGGTCGTCTCCCACGCGGCAGTTAACCCAGGCAGGCGGGTGCGGCCCGTCAGGAGCTGCTGCATCATGCCTTGCTTGATCGCATGCTTCTTGGCGATGAGGCGCTCCAGGGTGGCGATCAGATCATCGGCGTCGGACATCGCCTGGACGATAGTGCGTTGCGTTTCCTGGCTAGGAACCCAAATCGGTAGGCGTTGAAGGAGTTGCGTATTGAGTACACCTGTACCACTCCCCGCAGAAGAGACCAGTTCGCGGATCTGGCTGGTCCGCGCTTGCAGCGCGTAAAGCAGGAACTCAGGCACGATCCCCGCCTTGGGGACTAGCGCCTTAACATCCTGATTGAAGCTAACGGGGAGTTGCGCCAGTCCAATGCGTGTCTCCCGGTGTAGCGCCATTCCCCGAACAAGGACGAGGGTGGCGCCTTTAGGAGCGAGGTTGCTCCCAGCACGAAGGCCAGCCTCAGTCAGATGTTGATCCGAACCACCGATCCGTGACCCTTTGAGGGTTGCGGCGCTAATCCATGGGATCGTGCCATTCCAGTACGCGTCGTTTGAGCGGCTTGGCGTGCCACCCGAGGACCAGTCCGTGATCGATACGAGCGGAAGAGTCTGAGGCGCGCTCATCGCAACCCCATGTCAGCTAGATGCCGCGAGACCTTCGCCTGAAGCTCGTCAAGCTCAGCATCAAGATCTCCGACGGTCTCCGCATATCGCTCGCCGAGCTGTTGGATGCGTGCGACCAAATCGAGAGTGAGCGCCTCCACCTCTCCGGCAATACGACGCACGACTGTCGCGCGCCACTTGTCGTCGAGTACGAGCGTCCTGACGCCACTTTCGGTCAGGTCGCCGTACTTGTTGAGTGTGGCGAGGTCGAGCTTGGTCTGGGCGTCTTTGACGGCCTTCTTGGCTGCGGCCTCAGCGTCGTAGAGCTTGATGGCCTGCTGCAGAGCATTGATCTCGTCGGGGTCACCGCCGGACTTGATGTTCTTCAGCCGCGTGGCGACGAGCGCCTTGGAGATCTTGTCCTCGTCCATGGCATCAGCAAGCAGGCCGTCCTCGACAGCGTGTTCCTCGAAATACTCCTCGACGGCATGGGCGGCTTCTTCGGCCGCCACTGCCAGCTCATCGATCTTCGCCTGGTCATCAGCGAAGTAGCGCGCCACGATCACTGCCGGCGGAATGAGGTCCATCTTGTACTTGGTGGCGCTGCGGCCGGAACCGACCACGAGGTCGGGGGTTTCGGTGAGCTTGCGTTCTTTGTCTTCGATGGTCTTGCGCGGCTTGGCGGCACCTTGCCAGCCGTCGGCCATGATCAGGTAGACGTCGTCGTGCATGGCGTCGTGCCAGTAGGTCATGAGCTGTTCGTAGACGTCGTACTCGTCGAGTAGCGGCGTCGGCTTGAAACGTGCCAGCAGGTCGTCGCTGATGGTGGTGATCAGCTTGTTCGGCCTGGTGTCGGCGGTGATTCCGGCCAGGGTGTCGCGGTGCTTGATGAACCAATCCTCGACAATCCCGGTGGCTTCGTCCTGGAGCTTGTGGAAGCCGGGTGCAGCGAAGATGGCTTGCTGCACGGCGCTGACGTCGATGGCGAGTCCGCTGTAGCCGGGGCGGTTCGGGGTGAAGATTTGGCTGCGGAGCTGCGGGAAGGCGTCCCAATACCTTTGGAGTGCGTCGAGGTCGCGGTCGGGGATTCCGCCGTGCAGGTGGGCGAACAGGTCCTGCATGTCCTCGGGCTCGGATGAGTCGATGTAGCGCGGGATGTTGAGGTTGTAGTCGTTCTTCGGATCGGCGATCTCGCTCATCGGCACCATGCGCGAGTAGCCGTCGATCTCGATCTGCTTGTTGAAGGTGTCGACGATCTTGTGGATGTCCTGGCTACGGAGGCGGTTCTTGTTGCCGTCCTTCATGAAGCCCTTGGAGGCGTCGATCATGAACACCCCTGTGCGGCCGACCGCGTTCTCTTTGTCGAGGATCACCACGCAGGCCGGGATACCGGTGCCGTAGAACAGGTTTGTCGGCAGGCCTATGACCCCCTTGATGAAACCTTGCTTGAGCAGGCGGGTACGGATACCGGCTTCGGCGTGACCGCGGAACAGCACGCCGTGCGGGAGGATGATCGCGGCCTTGCCGGTGCTCTTGAGCGAGGTGAGGGCGTGGAGCAGGAAGGCGTAGTCGCCGTTCTTCTCTGGTGGACGGCCGTATTCGAAGCGACCGTAGTCGTTTTCGAGGCCGTTGTTCCAGGACTTCACCGAGAACGGCGGGTTCATGACGATGTAGTCGAAGGTCCGCAGCCGGTCACCCTTGGTGAACTTCGGACTGGTGATGGAGTCGCCCTTTTCAATTTCGGCGATCTCGTTGCCGTGCAGGATCATGTTCATCTTGGACAGCGCCCAGGTCGCATTGTCCTTTTCCTGGCCGTAGATGGTCATGCCTCGCGGTGCTTCGGCGGCAGCCTTGAGGAGCAGTGAGCCGGAACCGCAGGCGGGGTCGTAGACGGTCTGGTCCTGGCGGGTGTTCGGTCCGATACCGACGACCTTGGCGAGGATGCGCGAGACCTCGGCCGGGGTGTAGAACTGGCCCTTGGATTTGCCGGATTCGGTGGCGAAGTGGCGCATCAGGTACTCGTAGGCATCGCCGAGCAGGTCGTCGCCCTCGGCGCGTGAGCCCCGGAAGTCGAGGTCGTTGAAGATTGTGACGAGCTTGGAGAGGCGGTCCTGCATCTCCTTGCCCTTGCCGAGCTTCTCCTCGTCGTTGAAGTCAGCCTGGTCGATGACGTTGCGCAGGTCGTTGGCTTCGGCGAGCTTGGCGATGATCTTGTTGAAGCGGTCGCCGATCTCCTTGTCGCCCTTGGCGGCGAGCATGTCGTCGAACGAGCCACCCGCGGGCACCTCGATGAGGCTGTTGGCATCGGTCTTGGCTTTGTCAGAGACGTACTTCACAAACAGCAGTGTCAGGATGTAGTCCTTGTACTGGCTAGCGTCCATTCCGCCACGAAGCTGGTCGCAACTTGCCCACAGCGATGAGTAGAGATCCGACTTCTTCAACGCCACCTGGCGTGCTCCTTTACCTGCCATTCCTGCCCGTGGACAGGTCTGATGCGTACCCGCCCGGCGACAAGTTTGTCAGCATCCAGACCATTTCTAGGCAAGTCGGGCTACGCGCGCCCCTCAGGCCATCGGACATGGCGTCATGGGCCGGCTCCGGTTCGAAGCGGTACGACTTTACGCAGGTCCGGATCGCTTGACCGGAATTGCTGGTTCTCCAGCGCCAAGACCTGGATGATGCGCTCCAGCTGATGGATCGTCGCCGTGAGCGCACTGACCTCGGCGGTGAGCTCTTTCACGCGCTTCTGAGCATCGGTTTTCTCCTCGCGGAGTGCCTGCAGGATCGGCGGCTCCGGGTTGGTGCTGGCGATGCGGGCGCGGAATTCGTCTTGGAGGTCGGTATGCCGATGCGTGAGGAGCCATCGTTTGACTCGTGCTTCCTCGGCGAGTGACTTCACGGTGAGCTTGCCGTCGGAATGCAGCGCCTTGCCCTCGATAAGTCGGTCCATCGCGTCGCGGATCGCGCGGCGCACCCGTTCGTCAGCCTGGTCGGTCATCACGGCTCCCCGTTGTTTGATGCTCGTCCACGATGGTTTGGAGGGCGGTGATGCGTTGTTCGAGTCGGCCGCGCAGGGGTATCGGCGTTGTAGGCGAGGCGATCTCGGCCTCATGCCGCGCGATGGCGTCCTGCATCTGGTTGATGTTCTGGTCGGTTCGAGCGATGTTGCCGCATCCGGGTTGGCAGTGTGAAACATCAGGTGAGCGGTGCTGGCTTGCCGTGACCTGCCGGTCGGGGTGGCATAGGGCCTTGGCCTGGTCGTAGCAGCAGGTCACGAACTGTTGCGGGTTGTCGTAGATCCGCAGTTGCGGGTTGGTGCGCAGCGCGGCTGCCTGCTTATTGCTCAAGTAGCGGCCGCGGAATTGCCGATCGAAGAGGTGGATGGCCTGGGTGTATCGGTCGGCAGCTGGACCGCTCACCTGCTCACCGTTTTCGAGGCGTTGATGTGCGTCTTCGAGGTAGTCGGCTCGGGCGAGGGCTTCCTCCATCGGGAAGACGTCTCTGAGGCCGCTGGCGACCCGTGATCCGTAGCCATCGGTGGTATAGCCGCGCAAGTGCCCGTACTGCACGCCGAGGGCCACTCGGCCGCCTGGCTTGCGGTAGATGAACCAGGCCAGTGTGCGCCTGAACCGCTTGACGGTCACGGCTTCCTCGGGATCGGCAGGGATCACCTCGTGAGGACGTTCGAGCCTCACGGCGGCACGATTGCTCCAATCGATCAAGTCCTGGATGCGGTCCCGAACCATGCGGGCGTGCACGGCCTTTCCCGCGTTGACACCGCAGGGCCATAGCGAGAACGCGTCGATCGGAAACAGAAGTTGGGAAGTGGGGTTCAGTGCTTCCATCACGGCGACGGCTTTCGCCACCGGCGCGATGGCCAGCCAGGGTTGTTCCCGTTCGACGCCGACGGGTATTGCGTTGCCCGACTTATCAAGTGCACCTTTGAAGGTTCTGCCGTGAAGACGGTAATGGAGTTGCCCGGTCGCGGGATCGGTGTGGGTTCGGCAGGAGCCACGCTCCAGTGCGCGGCACTCCTCGCCCCGCATCCCGGTCAGGTAGGCGACGACCACGAACGCAGCGGTCGCCAGGTGGCGGCACAACTCCTCGACTTCGTAGAAGCCGATCGCCGGCGTCCAGTCTTTCCCGTCGATGGAACCTGTGATCGGCATAGGGAGGTGCGCTTCGTCGCTGGCACTCAGGCCGGCTATCGGCCAGTGCGAATTCATCACCTGTGTCTCTTCGCGGGACAGACCGAGCTGCCAGCCGATGAATCCCTTTGCCAGAGAGCGCATGTGCGGCCGATTGGGAGCCACCCACCCAGGCACCGTCTGTGAATCCCGACGCCGCTGCTCGACGTAGGCGCGAAACCTTTGATAGGGCGTCAGGGCCTGAAGACTCGGCGGGACGTCACGGGGTGTGGCTTTCAGCGTCTTTGCGGCAAGGATGTCGTCGCTGAAGTCGGTGACGAAGCGCATCGCCCACACCAGTAGGCCGGCCATCGTCTGCGGATGAATAGGGGTTGTCTTGTTCTCGCTCGACCAGTTCGCAGGGCCGAGCACCGAGGTGCGCCCGATATGGCTGCTCTCCCATGGCGGTCGTGCGAGGCGATCGACTTCGGGAAGGTACGGAGCGTAGAGCCAGGCACGGGTCACGGCGAATAGCACGTTGCCCACGTTCTCCCGTGAGCCGCGGTGTCGTTTGAGGTGCTCGGCATACTCGTCGTAGACGTCGCCGGTGACCGCGCAGAACTCGTGAATGTCTCTCTCTGCCAGCCACGTCATCCACTGCCTCAGGAATCGCGCGAAGGTGCAGACGGTCGCCGGCGCGAGTTGACTGCGCGCTGCCGAGGAGCGTTCCAGATCCTCTAGCGGCGTCGGCTTGTTGATGCTCGCCCAGATCAATCGCTTGGCCGTGGCGACATAGCGCGGCGGGAAGGTGTCGAAGACGATGCTCAGCGTGCCCGCCACGGTCTGTTTCTGCACCAACGTTGTGAGATCCCAGCGATTGTCGCCCACGGTGGAGAGAATTCCTCGCCGCTTTTCAGGCACGCGCTCGATGTCGGCGATGACCGGTTCGGCGTCGTCAAGTTCGAGGTGACCAGTCTGCTGTGGCCACGGGCTGGCTGCTGCGGTGCTCACGCGTCGAGTTTCCTTCCGATGAGCGCTGTGACGATGTCGCGGTCAGTGTCGGTGACGTGGCGGCGGGCATCGCCGATCTCGGCGTTGGTTGCGTGCTGTTCGAGAATCGCTTGTAGACGCGCGTAGTGGTCTCGGTAGTTCGTCTCCCACCGGGCTGGGGACACGAGCGTGGCGACATTGTCGAGGGCATCTAGCAGCGTGGCCAGGCGCGGCAGATGCTCGGGAGTGATGACTGCGTTCGTGCAGGTAAAGCAGGCGAAGAATGAGGCCGGGCAGGGTTCGCCGGCGTGGGCGGCGAACGGGCTGTTCAAGAAGTCGGTGCACGCGGTGGTGGCGGTGTCGAGGCTTCCGGCGAGCAGTAGCTTCAGTGTCGGCACCGGGATACCCAGCTGTGTCGCGGCGGTTTCCGGGTCGGTGCGTGCGGCGGTCACTTCAGCAGCATTCAGCGAGCGGATCGTGACCGTGGCTTTGGCATGAGCCACTGCATCGGCTTGTCCGTCAATGATGGTGTCGGCGGCCCCTTCGGCGGTGGCCGGGTCTGGGGTTCGATAGATGTCTTCGCTGACGGATTCGCTGTTTTGCCGGGCATGTTGGTTCAACACCTGCTCGGACAATCGCAGCCGTCGCAGACTCACCCGCAAGGGTGTCCCGTCGTCTGCCAACAGGCCGGCATCGGCCATGTAGTGATCGCCGATGCCCGCGGTCAACCATTCCTGCCGGAACGGGCCATCGTCGGTGAGGTTCTTGTGCCGGTGGGCGATGAGTAACTTCTCCGACGGGGTTCCGAGCTCTGCCAGTGCGGTGCGGCATGGCTCGGTCAAGCGGACGGCATTCTCCCATAGCTTTCCGGCCTCGCCAGCGAGGATTTCTGCGCTGTAGCGCTTGGTTCCTCTTCTCGGTTTGTCGGTGTTGACGGTGTATACAGAGTCTTCACCGGCACCGTCGGATGCTCTGAACGAGGTGACCGTGAGGTTGTCCATGACGGAGAGGTTGAATCCTCTTTCGCACACGAGAAGGACCATCAAGCAATAGATTTCCCGTATCGACGGGAACAGCGCCTGCGCCGGATTCGACACGCCAGTCAGATCGAAGCCGCCCTTGAGGACCACCCGGTTCGCGAGGTACTGCGAGGGAAGCATCCCATTTCGCGACAGATATTCCAAGAGCGATCCGGTGCTCCACCGCTCCCCGCCGACATTGAACGTGATTCCGTCACCGACATCACCAACCTCGCGGTACCGGTGCAGCCTCTCGGTGTTGGTCCGCATTCTGCGGAGCGCTCGACGTACCTCACCCTTGGCCGCACTGCGGATCCGCCCGAACTCGTCGCGACTGTAGGAATCATTCTCCGGCAAGCGTTTCCGAGGCTTCACGGCCTTCGCTCGCATCGCCTTTCGTGTGGTTTCGGGGAGTCGCGGCGACTCCGACAGCACGGTCCGCATGAGGTTCACTTGCCCCGGCCAACGGGCCTGGCTTTCCTTGACAGTCCGCCACGCCCACCACACCTCGGGACCGAAGTCGGTGATCGAGTGAACCTCGGGGAACTCTGTGCCCAGATAGGCAATCAGTTGTCGTACGGCACTCACCGCCGCATCGACGGTCGCCAGTGTGTGCCAACGGCCACCGGATTGGGAACCGTTCGCCAGCGCGGTAACGAGGTCGTCGATCAGTTCAACGGGCCCGTCGACGTCATCGAATGAGAATGTCCTCGTGCGTCCCGCCTCGTCGGTGAAGCAGAGCCGCCGAAGCTCAGGGTCTGCCAGGGCGGGCCGGGCGTACTTGCCCGCCGGGAGTGCCGCTGTTCTACGCGAGGCCACCGCTCATTGCTCCTCGGCGTCAACAATTCCGGGAGCCGCCGCTGCGATGTTCGTGATGAAATCGGCGATCGAGGCATCCTCGGCCACGTCGTCATTGAGGAACAGGTCCACCTGCAGGCCCGACACCGGTTCGAGATAGCAGTTGCGAGTGGTTTCCACGTTCACGTGGCCCAGTAGCGTTTGAACCAAAACCCAAGGGTCACCGAAGATGTGGCGATACTCGCGCCGCTCGGCAGGGGTGATGCCCATCTTGCGTTCGTGTGCGTAGATCAACGTGACCAACATCCTCAGGGCGAACGAGTGGCGTAGCATATGCGGGTGACAATGGATGTCTACCCCAAGGGTCTGACACCGCATATTGGCCGTGGTGAAGATCGCTTCCCAGGTGCGGTAGGGCATCGGCAGACCGGCTTCGGACAGCCACACCATCCAGGGTTCAAGCCCGCGATCAGTGGTGATGTAGAAGTTGAGCCGATCATTCGCGTCGAGACTGTCCAGCGGTACCGTCCCCTTGCTGCCGTCCCGGTCGGTGAAGTGGACGCGGCGGTGATGGTCCACCGTGTCGACGATCTTGATGTCGGTCAGCGCGTCATAGCGCCCCTCAGATCGGGCCCGGTGAACCGCTGCCGCGCGGGTTGAAATGACGTAGTTGTCAATGCTTTTCAATGCTGCGGCACTGATCCAGAAATCACGGCCGCGACCCTTCGCCACGGCTTGACCGACTCGGGCCTTGGCGTAACGCACGTCGCTGTCGGCGTTGGGGATTTCTCCCAGGACCAGCGTTCCGGCCTCACGCAGTCGCAGTCCGCTCGACCACAGTGCTTCGGCGAACGCCAGGTTGCGGCCGTCGTTGCGTCCTCGCCAAATCGCATCCCGGCGCCCGTCGCTGCGGTAGCCGCCGAGGCCCACGTCGCGCCAGCGCTTGAAGGCCCGAGGCGTCAGCCACTTCAATTGGACCGAGCGGACAGCACTCGGTTGCAACCGCGTGGAGCCTGAGTCCCCAGCCGAGCTGGGTTTGTGCAGGGCGACAGGAGAAACAGCCACGTTGCCGCGCCACTGTTGCCAGTCGTAGAACTTCTTGATCGCAGCCAAATCCCGTGAAAACGTGGCCGCACCAACTCGATCCGGGTTCTGCTGGTCGCGTCGCCGCCAGAACTCATAGTCGGCGAGATGCTCGAATGTGGCAGCCCTCCAGTCGATGTCTTGAACGGAGAGGAAGGAGAGAAACAGCTGGATGTCCGGGGCATAGGACTCCTGCGAGCCGGCCGCCAACGATTGGAACGCCGCCGACCGGAAGAACTCCAGAACCTCAACGTCCGGCCGGCCATCGGCCATCAGGAGAAACGGCTGCCCGGGACGTATTCCGAGCGCAGCCTCACGCTCGGCTAGATCCGGGAAGTCTGCAAGGACATCGGACCTCGCGGTGTGCGACCGGCTAGGCTGCCGCGCCCAACACAGCCTCCAGCGGGAGCCGTCGTCGTGTTGTTCCACAGCAACAGAACCTGCCACAACACACCGACATTCTACGGAAGGGCGGGTTGCCGATGACGACGTCGAACTTCTTGCTCATGTCAGTTGCCTCCCGTCAGCATGTCGTCGACCGTCTTCTGCCGTTCCGCCTTGCTCATCCGGGCCAGGTCTCCGATCCTGAAGTGACCGGACTCCTCGATCCACGCCTTTCGTTCCGACACTCCGCCGGAGACGGCCTCGATGGTGATGCGATGCAGGATCGCGTTGTGACTCATCTCGAAGATCTGAGAAGTCAGGATGTGCCGTAGCCTGACATCCTGATCCGGGAAGACACTGGCAAGGCCGGTGTCCAGGCGCCGCACGAGCTCCATCAAGAACAGCCCGGCCGTGGAGAACAGGTCCGCGAAAGTCTTTGTGGGGTCGGTAAAAACGTCCGGGTCCTCAGTCTCGAGGGTGTCGACCATCATCTTCACGACTGGCGACGGGGTGAAGACAAGCGACGTCTTCTGCTGCGGGATGTAGGCGAAGATGTCCTCGGTCTGCGCATCGTCAAAGTAGTCCGCAAGAGCCGCCTTCTTGTCCAGGAACTCGCGGATGGCCTCATCAAAGACGGCTTCGTCGAACAACCCCGGGATCATCGCTACAACGCCGTTCTCGTCGGTTACTTCCTGACCGTCGCGTAAGAGGCGAAACTCGGCTTCGGTGATCCCTGTGATCTCCTCGAACACGTCATCGGGGGTGTAGTCGTCGAAGTTTGAGAGCCGGATACCAACGTCGCCATATGCCATGAGAAACATTGGAATCGTTCGCGCGAAGCCTCGTAGGTGCGACCGTGCGTCCTCCATCGCCTGATTTGCGCGCTTTTGCTCCTTCCTTGTCTCCTCGCGCGTAACCACCTCTGGCACAATCGATTCCATCGTTCCGTCGACGATGTCGAGGATGCCCTTCTTGAACGCTTCGTCCTTCTCAGCCTTCTTGGCCTCAACGGCCTGGGCCTCAGCCTCGGTGGCCGCGTTTTTCAGTTCGTTATCGAGGTGCTTGCTGGCGATGTTGTATTCGGTGTAGGCGCGCTCAACTTGGTCCTTCACGGATTGTTCGGTCCGCTTCTCATCGCGCTCGACCTCCTTGGCCGTGAGCCCGTATGTTTCCTTCAACTCCTGACGCTTCTCGCGGCTCTGCTCAATGACCGACTTCGCGATCTGACTCGCTGCCGTGTACGCGGGTGTATCGGGTTCGACAGTCGCGATGTCCTCGGAGCTATATACGGGTTTACCGAGCTCGGCGACTTTGGAATTGATGACTGTCTCTACGTCGACCTGGACGTTCCCGTTTGGGTCGGTGACGGGCGGTGGGTGGGGGATCTCGATGCCTTGCCCGGTGGAGACCTTGCCTTGCTTGGCGGAGGGCAATTTGTCGAGGATCTTCGTGACGTGTTCGGAGTAGCGGAAGATCCCGGCGACATTCGCGAACAGCAGGTTCGATAGGAACCCGCGTCGTACGACCTCGCGGGCTTTGAAGACTTGCGGGAAGGTCAGTACCTGGGAGGCGTCCAGTTCGATCATCCGACCCGCGGAGTCTTCTCCCAGCACGGGGAAGAAGTTGAGCAGCCGGCGGATGTTCTGCTGCCGAACGACCAGGTCGCCTGAGGGATTCGGGTTCAAGTTATTCGCGAAAGCGTCGAAAATCGTGAGTGTGCGCTCCGGTGCGAAGTCAAATATGTAGGCGTTCTGCTTCTGGAACACCTGCCCGGCACGCTCGAAGGTGCAGGGGTTTTGCGCCCGGAACGCCGCTTGCATATACGCAGCCGGCGACGAGAGGTTGGAGAGCATTATCACCGCTGTCCATTCGGGCACCGTGACACCGGTGGTCAGCTGGCCGACTGACAGGGTGATGGTCTTGCCACCAGTCTTCTCTGCATCGCCGATCGCCTTTCGGACCTTCTCCAGCGACTTGCCTACGGCGACCGGGTCATTGTCGTCGTAGGAGCGCCCGTCACCTGCAGCCAGGATGACGGTGTAGTCCTTGAAGACCTCGTGATTCTTCAGCAACCGCTGCAGCGCCTTGGCTGACGCGACGCGGTTGAGCAGCCAGAAGGAGTGACGGATCTCCTCTCGGAGTGCGGGCGTTGAGAACGGGTATTTGTCGTTGGTGGTCATGCAGTTGAGGAACTTGATCACATCGGTTTCGTGCTCGAAAAACCCGGTCTCCTTTGTCGCGAAGAACTCGTTGAGATCGAAAGCGAAGTCGATGTTGGCCTCGTCTTCATCGATGGCGACGCCCTCGGATAGGCGGTCGGTAATCATCCGGGAGATCTGGTAGGTCAGCAGGTTGAGCGTCGGCAGTGCCGCGTAGGGATTCTCCCGAGCGTCGTCTTCCCACTGATGGCGGGCAACCTGTTCGTCCTCGTAGGTCCAGTTGAAAATCTGGTCTGGGCCGAACCTGCCCGACGCCAGCGCCTTGAATGGCGTGCCCGACAGGTGCAGCGTCCGCTGCCGCTTGATCTGATCGAACGCGACGTCCGTCTTGGTGGTGACGATGCCTTCGTGGGCCTCGTCGATTACCAGCAGGTCCCAGTCGACCTGAGCGATGTGTTGGAGCTTGTCATAGGAGCCGCCGAAGTACTGCGAACCCTTCAGGTCTTGCAGTGAAATGAACTCGACGATGCGCGGATGATCATCCTGATGGTTGGCGGAGTAAGCGCGCCACTGCTCGCGCGTCATTGGAGAACGACCGGCCAGGGAAGGTGACTCGGACACAAATCGAAAGGTGGTCTGGTGGGCGATAAAGCGCGCGAAGTCGTCGTACCAGGAGTTCGCGATCGCCGGGCGGTTGGTGACGATCAGCACCGTGCGGACGTCCAGGGTCCGCATCAGCTCGTAGGCCGTCAGCGTCTTGCCGAACCGGGGTTTGGCGTTCCACAGCACCTCGGCCTTCCCTTCCTGGAAGGCGTCGACGGCCTGATCCACGGCCGCCTGCTGCTCGGGACGAAGGACGTAGTCGTCCTCCACGCTGTCGCTTCGAAATTGGGTGAAGTCCTGGCCTGCGAAGTCGTTGAAATACTCCTTCGACGTCTTAGGGGCCGTCGCGAAGTTATGCCACTCTGTCCGCGGGCTGATCTCGCGTTCAACGCGTTGCTGCTTGAGGTAGGCGTGGAAGTCTGTGTCCGTGAATCGTCCGCCGGCTTCCGTCATGTACATCGCACGACGGGACCAGACGATCTCCTTCCTGATGGACATTTGGCTGGCCTGCTGGGCGACGCGCGTGTCTGCGCTGGCCTGCTCGGTGTAGCCGATTTTTTCCCAGCCGTCGTACTTGGGAACGTCGGGGGTTTTCCAGGAATAGATGAGCGGAACGATCTCGCGGAACGTTCTGATATCCGGACTAGCCACCGATCCTCGCTTGCTCATGAATCTGGTCGATCGGGCACTCCGCGAAAGTGTCGTAGGCGGTGAAGTCAATCATGCTGTCCTCGCGCAGCGCGGCAAATTTGAACGGCTCGCGCTGAACCATCGCGGCGGCCCCGACGATCCGGTTCCACCACGAAAACTGGAGCTCCTCACCAAGCCAGGTCAGGCCTGTGAGGGTGTCGCCGCGAACGATGTTGGTGTCGATAAGAAATGCCGCAGCTCGCCATAGGTTCGTGGTCGTACGGCACGGAACGTCGTGGCTGGTGTGGAAGCGCACGAACTCCTTTAGCATGGCCTGCTTGGCGTCTCGGTGGTTGTCCTCCAACAACTCGATGCCGTAGATCGACGCCAAAGCGAACAGGGACTCCTCGGCCCATGTCTTCGGCGGGTACCGCTTCTCGATCGCGCTGAGTTTCCGTTGCAGGATGGCGACAAGGAAGTTGCCGTGACCGGCCGAGGGCTCAAGGAAGGTCTTGTCGACGAAATCCGGGCCGGCTTCCAACTCGTCTCGAACCAGGTCGAGCATCCGGTGGACCATGTGACGGGGCGTGAAAACCTCACCGTAGGTCTTCACTCGGTGACGGGACTTTACCGCCTGCTCCTCAACGATCGCTTGCGTCATCGGTCTCTCCCGTCCACACCGCGGGGAGTCACTGGCGGAGGCGCGGCGCTCTCCATTCTGCAGGTCGAGTCCCCTCCCGCCAGACGCTGGGACCGTCCCGACGCTTTGCTCATGTTCGCGCTCGCTTTCGAGACGTCACCCCCGAGGGGGCGAGTCGACGCGAACGCATCCGATGTCACCCCTGTCACCCAACCATTGTGTCGTAACCCTGCGACACTGACCCTCATCGACATGGACTGCACTCGATCGTTGTCCCCCACGCCCAACGTCTAGGGACACTGCACGACCGCTGATCAACACCAGCCATCGAGTCCTCATGGACGGACCGCCCTACCGACCCCGGAAACGACCACGGCCAGCCACCACCTGACAAGCCGTCGCACCACCGGCCCAGCAGCAGCGCCCGAACACGGGGAATTACGTGACGGCAACCCCTGAGGAATTACGTGACCGTCGGCACTTATGGTGGCAGACTGAAAGGGGAGTCAGTCTGTGTAGTTAAAGGGTTGCAGGCCAGCAACTCTCATCAGAATCACTCGTGCTCCGTAAAACTTCCGAAGTACCTGACTCAAGTCACGGGCGGCATCCGCCAACTGTGAGCGGGACACGGGGTCGCCCAGCGTGGAAAGCGCCTCGGTTGCTTCCTGAAGGGCTTCAAGGTATTCGATGACGTCGCTTGTATATCTGGCGGTCGTGATTGCGGTGGCGTTGCCGGGCCGGCGGAGGTGATCGCGCATGAGACCAACCCAGTCTTTGATTGTCCGTTGATCGAACTTGTGTAAGGCGGTGAGGATCCATCGACGCAAGACTGGTTGGCGCCTTGGAAGTGAGTGGAGTAACGGTGACGGAGCGTTCATAGCCCGACGCTACGACTGCCGAATCGACTCTAGCAACGCCCAAAGCCCACCGATCTGAAGTTCTTAGGGCGTACGCATTCGGCCGAAAAATACTGGGCGAGGGGCTATGTCGCGGTGATCTCGGTTTCGATCGGGATCTGCAGCTGTGTAGCGATCGGGGTGTAAAGGTCTATCCCTAGTTCCGCTGTTCTCAACGACAGAATGAGCGCGTACCGGACTGGAAGATCCTTCCGATCGCTCCGGCCGTTGTTCTTCCACCAACCCCCGACTGGGAATACAGCGACTGAGTTGCAGCGCGCCAGCTCACTCCCGGATCCAGTCCACTCGTCCTGGTGGAGCGACCCAAGGTTGCGTTGCTGCTCACCGAGGAGCCATCGGTCAGTTGTCGTTGCTCCGCCGGCTCCTCCGTCTTCCTGTACTTGCGCATCGCGATTGATGCGGTTTATGAATTCCTGACGGGTCTCGACTTGGCCCTGAAGGTCGAAACGCAGCGAGTGTGAAGCGTACGCATACCGATTTCGCCAGCCCCGACGCGAAGCTGAGGGCTCGATGAAGTAAGACAGGGTGATTCGCAACCGCACATCCGCGGCGCCGAGTTCCTCAAGCGCCTCGCGCGGCCATGGCAAGGTGTGGAGCCGGAACTGCCTCATGTGGAAGTCCGCGCCTTCGAACGGGACGAACTGGTCTTGAGTGACGAGAGTGACTGCCCGCGTTGAAGAATTCAGCACCGCATCCTCCTTCGGCGCACCCCAGCCGTAACGCCGTAGTTGTTCGAGGCGCTTCTTCTTCCCCTGAGGGGGATGGATCCTCCGATCCATCGCGGGCGTCCAGTCCGCCTCGTGGGTCAACAATCCCCGGATGGACTCCGGCCAGTAGGCGGGGTATCTGTCCATAGCCAGCACGGCGAGACGCGCGGCTTGGGCAGCGGCGGCGCTTGTGGCATTTGCAGAGGTCAGGGCAATGTCACTCGTATTACTGGTGGAGCGCAGGGAGAGGATCGGCAGTTTGTCCTCGAACATCTGCCCGCCGTCGGTGAGGACATTTCCGCCCTCCATGCAGATATCCGGCTTTATCGGTGTCTTCCGGTGCTTGAACAACATCGATGTCCGGCTATGTGGCGACAGTTCTCCGGGCTCGGCGAGAGGTTTCCAACCGGCGTACTGGGGATGCTGGGGAGTCTCTGTCATTTCGGTGTAGGCGCCAACCGTCAAAGCGTTCCATGCTTGTGCGGGGTCTTCGATAGCAGACAGGTCCGAGTTGGTGAGGTGATCACCGACGTAGGCGTCGACATTGCCCGCCGCAACAACGATCAGCCGGGAAGCGTCAGCGTCCGGTAACGAGATCAGTCGAAACTGGTCACCGTCGCGATCGGAGTCAGTGCCCACCGCCAAGGCGTCGATCGCAGCCGACCACAGTGTGGGCTCACCTGGATTGTCCGGCTCGGCGCTGAGCGTCAGTGCGAACACCCGCGGGCGATCGGCCGTGATCTCCGGCAGCGCAACGGCCTGGACTGTGGCGCTCCCGTCGTCCAGCGGATCCAAACTCGCTTCATCGGGTCCTGGTTCCATACGAACCGATTCGAGGCGATGGCGCAGTCGGATCGGTTCGGCACTCTGTAGCGCGGCATCGAGGTCTCCAAACAGCGCGATGCCGGCCATAGATGTGCCGTGTCCGTAAGGGTTCATGTCGGTGCCGGAAGTGCCGATGACAGTGTGCAGGTCAGACTGGTCTAACGACGCGGCGAGAAGTACATGGTTGCGAAACACCCCGGTGTCGAGATGGCAGACGGCCGGCGCGTCATCGTCGGCCGCACTAAGGCGCTCGGCAAGTTCGGAAACGTATTCTCCCTGCTCAGCGGTTGAGAGGTCCTCGATTGTTTCGATGAATTCGGGCCGTCGAATTTCTGCTACGGGCACAGCGGTGAAAGGCAATGGTTGGAGCTCGGCCCAACTAGCTTCAATCCAAAAAACAGCGCGGTCACGAAATCGGAACGACCGCGACTGTATCCGAAGTTCGTGTGCGACAGCGTAGCCACGGATAATGTCCACGTGCGCGCTGGCCGTGTCCAGCCAGAGTTCCCACCAGTGCCGGCCATGTCGAGGCGGCTCTCCCTCCGACGTCCACAGGTCATCCAGGACTGCGGAACGGATGCGTGAGATGTTGGCAACCAGGTCTTGGTTTTTGGGATTGCCTTTCTTCGTGTTCTCGGCGAGATAGTCCTCGAAGAGCTTCATGAATGCTGCGCGGTGTTTGTCCGAAACCCACACCGTCGCTCGCTCGGGTTCTGTCTCCGTCGCCGGCCGCACTGAAAGGAGTAGCCACCTCGGCTGTTTGGGTACCTTCTGGTGCCTGGTCAGGCTGTTGAGGGAATCAAGTTTTAGCGGATAAGCGGCACCTTCCCCCTCAAGCACGACGATTGTGCCCTGCGCCCCTAGCTCGTCGTCGGTGAACTCGGTGGCCACGCGCGCGGCCTCAGAGGCGGTGAATGACTCTTCGAGCTCACCGTTGAGGGCAGCTCCATGCGAAGCGCGATTGACCTTGCGCCGTTTGCTAGGGCCGCCACCTCCGTCGGCGTAACGACGGAACTCCTCAGAACCCGAATATCCCTGAACGTAGAGATGGTCGTACTGTTCTCCCCCGGCTGTCGAGTCGCCCCCTTCAGCCAAGGGTTGCCGATCGACGAGCCTTCAGAGCCACGATGACGTCCTCTCGCTCCACCTGTGTTTCGCCACGCATGAGCACAGCTTTGGCCGCCGACTCGGCAGCTTTGACGAGATCAGCATGGCTTAGGCCGTCGGTGTACCTGCCGAGTTTGGTCAAATCTGTCTTGGCAGCCAGTGAGCCGAGCCGTCCCCGCATGACCGTCACGGCCTGACGCGCATCCGGAAGCGTGTAGTCGAGGACCATGTCGAACCGGCGGAACAACGCCTTGTCTAGGATCGCGCGGTGATTCGTGGCCGCGATGACGATTGACTCCGGGCTTGAGTTCTCAAGGAAGACAAGAAACGAGTTGAGTATCCGGCGGGCCTCGCCGACATCGTTTCCGGAACGATCCGCGCCCAACGCATCGAACTCGTCGAAAAGATAGACGGCGCGCTCAGCAGCCACAGCGTCGAACACGACACGTAACTTTGAGGCTGTTTCGCCCATGAACTTGCTCAGCAAGCCATCGAGACGCACGGTGTACATCGGTAAGGAGAGCTCGGTCGCAAGCACCGACGCCGTCATTGTCTTCCCTGTGCCGGGCGGACCTTCTAGAAGCAAACGGTGTGACGGCGCGAAGCCGTGTTCGAGAAGGTTCTTTCGCTGACGCTGCTCTGCAAGGATCTGCTTGATCTGGGCGATGCGCTCGGCCGGGGCAACGAGTTCTCGTAGTTTGACCTGCGGATTCGAGACCTCGACGAGACCAGCCAGATCACCGCGGACTCGAGGAAGGGTGGTGACGTTGGCCAACGGTGCACGTTCGCGCGACGAGTCCACTGCCTTTTTGATGTTCGCGGCAAGTACGTGGTGTCCTTGGCGGGCTTCTCGCGCGGCGATCTGGAGTGCCACGGAATAGAAGGCTGCATCGTCGCCCGCTGCGTGATTTCGAACCATCGCGGTGATGTGTTCGCCCAGCCCAGCCATTTCGCCTCCCCTCCGTCGCCGGTAAATAATGTGTCTCTGATGGTACGGTCCCAGCGCCATCCGACACTTGGCGTCGGATGATTCGGGGGTGTCGGGCCCAGAAGGGTCTCCACCTGCCGTTTTCCGTGCCAACCAATCTCCTTGGGATCCAACTAGGCGCTAGTTCGGATGCTCAGCCGAGGTTCAAAGCTGTCGCGAGCTGCGACGCGAAGGCCGGCCCGTGGTTGACCAGTGCGTATCCGCCGGCGAGGCCGCCTCGATTGCACAGGCTCCGTCGTCGCCGCATCCGCCGATGCACGACGACGCCGGTGTTGTGGTCGACGCGTGGAACCAGGCGCGTGGCCGTGCGCGGCACAACGGCGGTGGGGAAGCGGCTAGCGGAATCGCCGTACACCGCCTGGTTGCGTGACCACCGCCGCACGATGCGACGCGCAGCCAGGTAGGCGTCCTGGGGCACTTCCACGACGGCGACCGCCTTGTTCAGTCCGTACACGCCCCAGAACCGACCTGGCCCGCGCCCGGGCCGCCGCCACACTTCGGGCACGATGTGCTGGTATTCCTTGTCGCCTTGCAGGTTTGGCGACGAGTGCTTGGTGAAGTAGATGGCCAACCGTTTCGGATCGCAGGCCCGTAGTCCGTTGCGCACGTCGATCGCCGTGCCGGCGAGGCGGTGCCGTGCCTTCTGCTCGGCGTCAGGATGGTCGACAACTTGAACCCAGGTTTCGGACAACCAACGCGCGAAGCTCTGACCTGAGCGCCCCGGTGACATTGGTGGCGCCATCCACAGGTGGATATGCGGAGCGCCGCGTCGCTGAAACTCCAGCTTCCAGATGTAGCGAGCCGGCTCGCCGTACTCGCGTTGAAAGCGCTTGCGCCACAGCACCATGTGCCGCTTCACGCTGGCCCCGTCGGGGGCGACGACTTCCCAATCCCCGGGGTAGGTGAGCGTGACCATCGCAGGCACGCGGCCGGATTCGACAAGTGGGCTGTAGTCGAGTTCGGCGAAGGTGCGGCACATCGAGGATCGTGATTTCCGGGACCATTCGGTGATGACACCGCCGGAACTGCGCTGGTCATTTTCCGTAGCCCGATGATCGTCCCCGGCAGCCAGATCGTTCTTGACTCGAAGCTCTGCATCGTCAACGTCACGTTGGTGATGTCCAAAGGCCCGTTCGGCGGTCTTCTCGGCACGAACAGGATTGGTCCAGCTCAGTCGCACAACACCAGGACCGACGGTGATGCGAAACCGTCCGGATTCCGGCTCGACCCCGCGACGCGCAGGACCTGATGCCCACGGAGCCGCAGGCTCGAACAACGCCGCAGCGGCGGCGACCATCTCGGGACTCGGGAACCGAAGACCCAACGCATCGACCGCCCGCAGCTCGCCGGTCGCGGTCCCGTCACCGATCGATTCGCGGACATTTTCGGCACATATAACAAGCCCGCCGGCCGCGGCCGGGTTGAGGCCGGGTGCCTCGGTCGACGTACGGCCGACCGCTGGCGCTCTTCCGCCCTGCGGCCTGGCGGCCTCGGGCGCTCGCGACCTCCCGTCCACCGCGGCACCCGCGGAACCGAGCCCGAATGGCGGTCCATCAGGTGCCGATGAGCCGTCCGCCGGTGGTGTCGAGACGGTGGCTGATGGTGCGAATCTGGGCATCGGGATGCCTGCTCCCCGGAGCCTCCGAGGCCGCCCACAACGCAAACGGCAGCACTGAAGCTCCTGGTCAGGAGCGCAAGCACCGTGTCCGGTTTATGTCCGTTCGTCGGACAGACTGAATACGTCAGCGCAGCTCAATGCGGCGCATACGACGCATAGACTCAGATAAACCGCAGGTCAGTGGCTATCCCGTCCGCCTGAAAAGCGGAAGGTCGCCGGTTCGATCCCGGCCCTGGCCACCAGTGGATCACCCGTGCTGAGAGCAGTCGGGTCGGGATGCGGTGCGCCATAGTGACCGATCCACCCACGCCAATGTCCGATCCGAGCGGCCATCGCTACACTTCTTCGTGCGCCTTCAACGAAGGTTCTCAGCCTGCTCGCTGGTCAGTCAGGACTGTCGGCGACTAGGGCTATCGCTGATCCCGCGTTTGTCGTGCAGGCCGCCGAGTACGTAATCCAGCTCGAAGAGAATCCCGGACCCCCGCGCGGGCGCGTACGCCTCCTCGGTGGGCAGCTGCAGCAGAAAGTCACGCCGAAGGCTCGGCACAAGGGCGCAGGTGTCGAGGACGGCGCGATACACAGGGGCGAGTCTTTCAGACGCGGCGGATAGGTCAACGCTTGCGTTTCGCCTCGGCGAGCAACTCGGTGACCTCGTCGGCGTCGGCGTCGGCGTCGGCGTCGGCGAACTCCGCTGAGCTCTCGGTGATGAACCGGTTGCGCCGGGCGCGAAGCTCCTCGCGGTAGGCAAGGACATCGGCAAGTCGGAGCTTGCGCCGGACCGCGCCGGGCACGTGCGCGTGCAACTCGCCGTCCGCGATGAGGCGAACCACCGTGGGGCGGCTCAGGCCGAGGAGTTCGGCGGCCTGCTGGGTGGAGATTTCCTGGTCGCGAGTCAGGATGCTGACCGACTGGCCGTGGCTGAGGGCGTGGACGACACGCTTGAGGATCTCGTGAAGCTGCTCGGTCAGTTCGACGCGGTCATGTTCGCCCGCGCCGGACAGGAAGAAGGCGGGCTCTGGGGAGGTCCCGGGACGCGCCTCGTGCGCCTGGATGAAGCTGAGGACATTGGCAAGCCCATCGGCATCGGCCGGAACCGGGCTGACGACCTCCGCGGCGGTGGTGCTCATGGGTCTCACTATCCTTTCGCCCCACCTTCGGAACTGGGCCCAGCGTAGCAAAGTTACGAAAGTTACGAAGGCACGGTGAGGCGTCGGGCTATGCGCTCGTCGCGTAGGCGCCGACGCCGCCGGACTTCTCGCCGACGGCGCTTGCCCGTCTTCTCATTGATCCCGACCGCCACGCGGGTTGCCGTCAGTGGCTCAGCAGGTAGGTCATCATAGCGGGAATCTACTGCGCCACACTGACAATTGCCCGACGCTAATCGTAAGTAACGCGTTCGGCGCCAGCGGCTTTCAGCAGCTGGTCCCGTGCTTCATATAGACCGTCGAGAGCGGACTTCAAGTCGAGAGCGGCGTCGGCCAGTTGGTGGCGCGCTGCAGGGTTGCCGTGTAAAGCACAGTATTGCGGTCGCCGAACACAGCCTGTCCACGTAGAGCAGCGCTTCGACGGCAACACCGGTGCTGAAGGCCGCCTTGCCGGCGAGCCTCACTGGTTGCGCTGCGCTTCTTTGACCAGTCCACCGCCGACGATCAGGCGTTGGATCTCGCTGGTGCCCTCATAGAGTCGCAGCAGCCGCACCTCCCGGTAGATCCGTTCCACCGGCACACCGCGCATGTAGCCGGCCCCACCGTGCACCTGGACCGCGAGATCAGCCACCTTGCCTGCCATTTCGGTGCAAAACAGTTTGGCCGCCGAGGGGGCGATCCGGCGGTCCTCGTCATGCAGCCACTTCTGTGCGGCGTCGCGCACCAGCGCGCGGCCGGCCATCACTCCGGTCTGCTGGTCAGCCAGCATCGCCTGCACCAGTTGGAAACTCCCGATCGGCGCGCCACCCTGGGTGGCGGTCGCCGCATACGCCACCGACTCGTCCAGTGCGCGCTGCGCCGATCCCACCGCCAGTGCCGCGATGTGGATGCGCCCGCGCGCCAGCGACGTCATCGCCGCCCGGTAGCCAATGTCCTCGCTACCGCCGATCAACGTGTCGCTGCCGACGCGGACATCGGTGAAGTTCACATCCGACGTCCACGCTCCCTCCTGTCCCATCTTGGCGTCCTTCGGACCCACCTCGACACCGGGCGTGTTCGCCGGCACCAGGAACACGGCGATGCCCGGGCCCTCGGCGTCAGCGGGCCGGGTACGGGCGAACACGATGAACAGATCGGCCACCGGGGCGTTGGTGATGTACTGCTTGCGGCCGTTGATCACCCAATCATTGTCGTCGGCAACGGCTTTCGTCTTCAATCCGGACGGGTTGGACCCGGCCCCCGGCTCGGTCAATGCGAACGACGCCACCACGTCACCGGAGGCGATCGGCTCGAGCCAACGCGCCTTCTGCTCGTCGGTACCGAAGCCGACGAGCACCTGCCCGGCGATGCCGTTGTTGGTGCCGAACATCGACCGCAGCGCCAGGCAGGTGTAGCCGAGCTCCATCGCCAACTCGACGTCCTGGGTGATGTCGAGGCCCAACCCGCCCCACTCCTGCGGGATCGCGTAGCCGAACAGCCCCATCTTCTTGGCCTGGTCGCGCAGATCGTCGGGAACCTTGTCCTCGGCGACGATCTCTGCCTCACGCGGCACCACCGCGGTGCGCACGAAGTGCCGGGTCTGAGCCAGGATCTCGCGGAAGTCGTCGGCGTTGACGTCGGACATCAGGGCTCTCCTTGTCTGGGGGGCGGTGGATGGACGCGATCCTATATGAAATATCATGTTGACCGATTCTCGGGTCCGCCGAACGAAATGGGAGCTCAGATGTCGTTGCTGGCCGGTCAGACCGCGGTCATCACAGGTGGAGCGCAGGGTTTGGGCTATGCCATAGCCGAACGCTTCATCTTCGAAGGCGCCCGCGTCATTCTTGGTGACGTCAACCCGGACGCCACCAAAGCGGCGGTGGAGACGCTCGGCGGTACTGATGTCGCCCGCGCGGTGAAGTGCGACGTGACGGCCTATGCCGACGTCGACGCCCTGGTGGACGCAGCGCTGGGCGAGTTCGGCCGGTTCGACATCATGGTCAACAACGCCGGCATCACCCGCGATGCGACCCTGCGCAAGATGACCGAGGACGAGTTCGATCAGGTCATCTCGGTCCACCTGAAGGGCACCTGGAACGGGCTGAAGAAGGCCGCGTCGATCATGCGGGAGCAGAAGAGTGGCGCAATCGTGAACATGTCGTCGATCTCCGGCAAGGTCGGCATGATCGGCCAGACCAACTACTCGGCGGCCAAGGCCGGGATCGTGGGCATGACCAAAGCCGCCTCCAAGGAACTGGCGCACCTGGGCGTGCGGGTCAACGCCATCCAGCCCGGGCTCATCCGCTCGGCGATGACCGAGGCTATGCCGCAACGTATTTGGGACTCCAAGGTCGCGGAGGTTCCGATGGGCCGCGCCGGCGAGCCCTCGGAGGTGGCCAACGTCGCGCTGTTCTTGGCCTCGGATCTCTCGTCGTACATGACGGGCACGGTGCTGGAGGTCACCGGGGGACGGTACCTCTGATGAGGACCGCCGAGATCGCCGGGCGGCATGCTCGAGACCGCCGAGAACCTGCGTCGCGAGTACGGTATCTCCCGCGAGGAACAGGATGAGCTGGCCGTCGCCTCGCACCAGCGGGCTACGGACTTGAGCCGATGTGCATCGGCGGGGGCCAGGGCTTGGCCGCCGTGTTCGAAAGGGTGACCACGTGACCAGACTTGCGCAGACGCTCGGGCTGACCGAGTTCCAGACCGAGATCATCTCCACTGTGCGGCAATTCGTCGACAAGGAGATCATCCCGAACGCCCAGGAACTCGAGCACTCCGACACCTACCCGCAGGCCATCGTCGACCAGATGCGCGAGATGGGATTGTTCGGGCTGATGGTGCCCGAGGAGTACGGCGGGCTCGGCGAGTCACTGCTGACCTACGCGCTGTGCGTCGAAGAACTGGCTCGCGGCTGGATGAGTATCTCCGGGGTGATCAACACCCACTTCATCGTGGCCTACATGATCCGCCAGCACGGCACCGACGAACAGAAGCAACGCTTCCTGCCGCGGATGGCCACCGGCGAGACCCGCGGTGCGTTCTCGATGTCCGAACCCGAACTCGGCTCCGACGTCGCCGCGATCCGCACCCGTGCCCGCGACAACGGCGACGGCACCTACACCATCGACGGCCAGAAGATGTGGCTGACCAACGGCGGAAGCTCCACGCTGGTGGCCGCGCTGGTGCGCACCGACGAGGGCGCGGACAAGCCGCACCGCAACCTGACCGCGTTCCTGGTCGAAAAGCCCTCCGGCTTCGGCGAAGTCGCGCCAGGGCTGACCATTCCCGGCAAGATCGACAAGCTCGGCTACAAGGGGATCGATACAACCGAGATGATCTTCGACGGCTACCGCGCCAGCGCCGACGATGTCCTGGGCGCCAAGCCGGGACAAGGCTTCTTCCAGATGATGGACGGTGTCGAGGTCGGCCGCGTCAACGTCGCCGCCCGTGCGTGTGGCGTCGGGATCCGGGCGTTCGAGCTCGCCGTCCGCTATGCCCAGCAGCGCAGCACCTTCGGCAAGCCCATCGCCGAGCACCAGGCCATCGCCTTCCAGCTCGCCGAGATGGCCACCAAAGTCGAAGCCGCACATCTGATGATGGTCAACGCCGCTCGGCTGAAGGACTCCGGTGAGCGCAACGACGTGGCCGCCGGAATGGCGAAATATCTGGCCAGCGAGTTCTGCTCGGAGGTCACCCAGCAGAGCTTCCGGATCCACGGCGGCTACGGCTACTCCAAGGAGTACGAGATCGAGCGCCTGATGCGGGACGCGCCGTTCCTGCTCATCGGGGAAGGCACCAGCGAGATCCAGAAGAACATCATCAGCAAGCGGCTGCTGGCCGACTATCGGATCTGACATGAGCGCACCGGATTTCGCCCCGCGGCCGCAGCTGGCCGAGGATGTGGCGCGCTTCGTCCGCTGGCGAATCTTCAACGGCACCTATCCCGCCGGTGAGTACATTCGGCTCGACCAGCTGGCGGCCGAGCTGGGTGTCAGTGTGACGCCGGTACGCGAGGCGCTGTTCGAGCTGCGCGGCGAAGGGCTGCTGGACCAGCTGCCGCGGCGCGGCTTCGTCGTGCTGCCGTTCACGGACCGCGACATCACCGATGTCTCCAACCTGCAAGCACACGTCGGCGGCGAACTGGCGGCCCGGGCAGCGCTGAACATCACCGACGAACAACTTCACGAACTGGCCGACATCCACCACCAACTGACTGCCGCCTACAACGCCGACGACGGCGATCGGGCAGTGCGGCTCAACCACGAATTCCACCGCGCCATCAACGTGGCCGCAGACTCACCGAAGCTGGCCCAGCTGATGTCGCAGATCACCCGGTACGCACCGGAGTCGGTGTTCCCCGCGATCGAAGGATGGCCGGACCGGTCGGTCGCCGACCACCGACGCATCTTTGCGGCGCTGCAGGCCCACGACGGAGACGATGCCCGCGCCGCGATGTCGGACCATCTGGCCGCCGGGGCGGCACCGCTGATCGAGCACCTGGTCAGGCACGGGGTCGCGCAGCGGGCGGTCCGTCCGTAGCGGTCACACCACCGAGTAGCCGGCCGGCAGTCCAGCGCGCGGTGAGAGCCAGGAGCACCACTTGGCCGTCGCCCCGACCCGAGCGCGGGGATGTCCCACGCGTTCGCCGGGTCGCGTGCTTCCCGGCCAGACGATAGAGCCGGATCTGCTCATCGAGTCCGCAGGTGGCCACGACGCCGATTTCACCCGCTCGCCGGGTCTGCGTAAGGCGCCAGTCCGGCCTGACTGGCCTGAGGTCACCAGCCAGCGCGCTGCGAACTTGCATTATGGCGCCATTGGCGCCATAATGGCGCCATGCCGAGTGTGCAGATCAAAGACGTTCCAGAGGAGACCCATGCGGTGTTGCGGCAGCGTGCGGCGCGTGCACATCAGTCGCTGCAGGAGTACTTGCGTAGCAGGTTGATTGAAGAAGCGGCCGCGCCAACCGTGGACGAGGTGCTGGAGCGGGCCGCTAACAGAACGGGTGGGGCGTTGTCGTTGTCGGCAGCAGCCGACGCGATCCGAGACGATCGTGATCGTCGTTGACGCCAGCGTCGTGGCGGTTGCTTTGGCTGATGACGGTCCAGATGGCGTCAAGGTGCGAGAGGTTCTCAGCGGGCAGACGCTTGTCGCTCCGGAGTTGATCGACCTCGAGATCGTGTCGGTGTTGCGTCGACAGGTGAGGGCCCGCTCCATGGTCCCGCGGCGCGCGGAACTCGCGCTGCTGGATCTGGCCGAACTGCCGATGAAGCGCGCCGCGCACCGGCCATTGCTGGCGCGTTGTTGGGAATTGCGTGCGTCGGTCACGGCCTATGACGCTGCATACGTAGCGCTGGCCGAAGCGCTGGAAGTTGTCCTGGTAACCGCAGATCGCCGTGTTGCACGGGCCCCAGGCATACGGTGCCCGGTCGAGATCATCAGCTGAGATACGAACTCCATGGACTGCACTGCTCTGGTGCCGGCAGGTCACGGAGCCGTCGCACGTCGGGCACCGCCGTGATGTCCGCGATCGCTGTGGCCTACTCCGGGGTCAGACAGGAGTACCGCGGGTGCGAAAGCGACGAGATCTACGTCCCGCCCGGCACGGACCCGCGCGGCCAGCTGAGATGCCAGGACGCCAAGTACACGCTCACGCGGCAGGGCGACAAGACCAAGGTCCGCTTCGACCTGTTCCACCGCGGCAAGCGGGTTGTCGACCTCGACGTGAAGTCGCAGCGGCGGTGCGCTGCTCGGGCGGCAACAGTTAGAGTCACCCGGAATAGTTCGGAATTCGGGCCGTGCCGGCTGGCGTTGCCCCCGGTATGACGACCGGAGCAGTGATCTCGCCCAACGCCGACGCCGAGAACGCCGTCGACGATGTCATCAATCAGGCCCGCGGCGCGTATGCGGGCGGAGTTCGCCAGGTGTGGTTCGCCCAGCAGTTCGACCTCGATGCCATTTCGCTGGCTGGGTTGGTCGGGGCGGCGGTTCCCGGCCTGGGCGTGGGCACCTGCGTGGTGCCGATCAATCCGCGCCACCCACTGATCATGGCGTCGCTGGCACAGACCGCGCAGGCCGCCAGTCACGGCGGCTTCACCCTGGGCCTGGGTCTCGGGGCGCATGGACCCGAACGGGCGGCGTTCGGGCAGTCGTGGCCCAACACCGGCGACCGACTGCGCGAGCACCTCACCGTGCTGCGTTCGATATTCGACAGTGGCTCAGTCGATTTCCACGGCTCCCGGTTCACTGCGAGTCCGGAGTGGCCGACGCGAGTGCCCGGCGGAACACCGATCCCGATCTACGTGGCCGCCATGGGACCCAAGGCGCTCGCGGTCACTGGCGAGCTGGCGGACGGAACGCTGCCCTATCTGGCCGGTCCGCGCACTATCCGCGAGTTCATCGTCCCCGCGATCTCGCGGGCGGCCGCCGAGGCCGGGCGCCCCCAGCCGCAGGTCATCGCCGCGGTCCCGGTGCTGGTCACCGACGACGTGGACACCGCACGGGAAGCCGCGGAGGCGGCGCTCGGCTTCTACGCGACAATCCCCTCCTACCGGAAGGTGATCGCCAGGGAAGGGGTCGACAACGTCGCCGACCTCGCGGCCATCGGGCCCGCCGAGTCGGTGCTCGAGCAGCTGCGATCCTATCTCGCCGCGGGCGCGAGCGAGCTCGTGCTCAGCCCGCTGCCGGGGATTCCCGCGCCGAAGGAGGCGCTATGGGAGGTCGCGGCCGCCCTGTAGCGCGCCGAGCCGCCGGATCGCCTCGTCAAGGGTGTCGTCGCGCTTGCAGAAAGCGAAGCGCACCAAGTGTTTCCACGCCCCGATATGTGGGGACGCCGGATCGCAGAACGCCGACATCGGGATCGCCGCCACCCCGGCCCGCCCCGGCAGCTTCGCGCAGAACGCGGTGCTGTCAGAGTAGCCCAGCGGTCGCGGGTCGGCGCACAGGAAGTAGGTGCCCGCGCTGTCGTGCACCCCGAAGCCTAATTCGGTCAACGCCGCGGCCAGCCGGTCGCGCTTGGCCTGCAGTGAATCGCGCAGCGCGCCCACCCACGCTTCCTCGAAGTTCAGCGCGTAGGCGACCGCGGGCTGGAAAGGTGCGCCTCCCACATAGCTGAGGTACTGCTTGGCTGCGCGCACCCCGGCGATCAGATCCGGCGCTCCACAGGCCCAGCCGATCTTCCAGCCGGTGCAGTTGAACATCTTGGCCGCACTCGAGATCGTCACGGTGCGCTCGGCCATGCCGGGGTAGGTGGCCACCGGCATGTGCTTCTGGTCGTCGTAGACCAGGTGTTCGTAGACCTCGTCGGTGATCACCAGCAGGTCGGCCTCGACAGCCAGCGCGGCCAGGGCACGCAGGTCGTGATCCGAGAGCACCATGCCCGTCGGGTTGTGCGGTGAGTTGACGATGAGCGCCCTGGTCCGGGGCGTCACCGCGGCGCGAAGCGCGTCGATGTCGAGGGCGAAGCCGCGGCCGTCGGGCACCAGTGGCACCGGGACGCGTTGCGAGCCGGCCATCGCGATGACGGGGGAGTAGGAGTCGTAGAACGGCTCGACCAGCAGCACCTCCGAGCCCGGTTCGACCAGACCTATGACGGCGGCCGCGATCGCCTCCGTGGCGCCGACGGTGACCAGCACTTCGGTCTCCGGGTCGTACTGCACGCCGTACTGCCGCGTGCGTTGGGCGGCGATCGCCTCGCGCAACGGGGCGATGCCCAGCCCCGGCGGGTATTGGTTGACCCCCTCGGCGATCGCTTTCTGCGCCGCCTCGAGCATGCCTGCCGGACCGTCCTCGTCCGGGAAGCCCTGGCCGAGATTCACCGCACCGACGCGTGCGGCGAGCGCCGACATCTCGGCGAAAATCGTCACCGCATAGGGCTGCAGCCGCGACACCGTCATAGCCGGCGAGCCTATCGGTTGGGTCGAGGTGTGCGATGTCGGTGGCCGACATCGTCGGTGAGCTGACCGGAATGGTGGTTACGCAGCGCCACGGGCCAGCCGGAAGCGGCGGGTGAAACCGTCCGGCCGGGTCGTCAGCGACACCTCGACGCCACCGCCGGAGCTGATGACGTAACGCTCCTCCACGTCGGGCGCGGCATTCCATCGAATGACCGGCCGGCGCGCCAGATTCCGGTCGGCCCGCAGGTCAGGGTCGAACGGGAACAAGACCGGGGCGTACGGGGTCACGTCACCGTCGGGGCGGCCGTCGATGATCCGGCTGCACTCCACGAAGCGGAACCGTCCGATGTTGTGGGCGGCGCGGTAGCTACGGGTCACTACGAGCGGCGGTTCACCCTCAGCGGGAAGAGCGGTGTCCTTCGGCAGGATCGGGTCGAACACGACATCGGTGCCCGCCTGCGCTTCACGGAACACCCCGAGGTGTCGGGAGAGTCGCTCCGACAGGGTGTATCCGGCTTCCTTGTCGAGGAAACCGGCCAACCCGATGGCGGTGGCGGCGAACGGATGCGGGGACCGCTTGACCCGCTTGTCGCCGAATGCCGCGCGCAGCATCCGGCTGACGAGCGGGAAGCTGCCCGCGCCACCCACAACGTAGATGCCGGCGACCTCAGCCCAGTCCAGGACACTGTCACGACCCGGGTCCTGGAGGACCCGTGCCAACGCGTCGACTGTCTTTTGGACCAACGGCGCGCAGGCGGCGTAGACGTCGTCCACGCCGCAGGAAAATGTCGGATGATCCACCATCGAGAGGTCGACCAGGAAGCGGCGGGTGTTGGGGCCCATCGCTTCCTTGCGGGCGACGCATTCGTCGAGTATCGCCTCGCGGGCGTCGGAACCGATGTCGCGCAGTCCCGCATTCTTCAGAACCAGCTCGACGATGGCCTCGTCGAAATCGTCACCACCGAGGTGGCGGATCCCCTGGCTGGTCACCACTTCGTTGAGGGTCCCCGTCATTCTCAGCAGCGAGGCGTCGAAAGTGCCGCCGCCGAGGTCGTATATCAAGACGTATTCGCGCTTGGCCGTGATCGTGGAGCGGTATCGGTGGGCATATTCGAACCCTGCTGCGGACGGCTCGTTGAGCAGTGCGACCACGTCGAAGCCTGCCTGGGTGAAGGCGTCCAGCGTCAGGAAACGCTGCGCGCTGGAAGCGTTGGCGGGCACGCTTATGGCGGCTTCGACTCGTTCGCGCTTCGGCAGCCCGGCATTCGAGCGGCGGTGCAGATCACTGCGTAGCTGGGCCAGGAATCTGGTCAGCAGATCGGGCACCGGGTAGGAGTGACCGGCCAGGGTCACCTCGGTGTCTGGTCCGGCATCGTCGAGCAGGCGTTTGAACGACCGCAGCACCGACCAGCCGGGGGTATGGCGCACCGCGGCGGCGTCCAATCCGAAGCGCAGCTTGCCGGCGACGCTGCCCGCGATCAACGACGGCCACGTGTCGGCTCCGTCGAACGACACGACGGGATAGTTGCCTCTGTCGACCACTGCCGCGACCGTGTGCGTGGTGCCGAAGTCGATGCCCAGCCTCATGTTGCCCAGCCTCATGTTGCCCTGAGTCTAGGGCGCTGGCCGGGTGTGGCGCCGGGGATGAAATCGGCGCGCCGCGCGGCGCAGTTCCAGCACGTCAGACGCCCAACCAACAGGTTGGCCGAGTGGGCTGTTAGGGTGCCTTCAGAGAGGACTAGGCTCCGAAGCGCCGGACCCCGAACAATCCGAACAGGACAGGAAGGGCACGAATCATGTCCGAAGAAGCTTTCATCTACGAGGCCATCCGCACTCCGCGCGGCAAGCAGCGCAACGGCTCGTTGACCGAGGTCAAGCCGCTGAATCTGGTCGTCGGTCTGATCAACGAGCTGCGCTCACGCTTCCCCGATCTCGACGAGAGCCTGATCAGCGACGTCATCCTGGGCTGCGTCACCCCGGTCGGTGACCAGGGCGGCGACATCGCCCGCGCCGCGGTGATCGCGGCCGGCATGCCCGACACGGTCGGCGGCGTCCAGCTCAACCGGTTCTGCGCCTCCGGCCTGGAGGCTGTGAACATCGCCGCACAAAAGGTGCGCTCGGGCTGGGACGACCTGGTGTTGGCCGGTGGTGTGGAGTCGATGAGCCGCGTCCCGATGGGTTCCGACGGCGGCGCCATGATGGCCGACCCCGCCACGTCCTACGACGCCTACATCGTCCCGCAGGGCATCGGTGCCGACCTGATCGCCACCATCGAGGGCTTCTCCCGCGACGACGTCGACGCCTACGCGCTGCAGTCCCAGGAGCGGGCCGCAGCGGCCTGGTCGGGCGGCTACTTCGCCAAGAGCGTGGTCCCGGTCCGCGACCAGAACGGTCTGCTGATCCTCGACCATGACGAGCACATGCGCCCCGACTCCACGATGGAGAACCTGGGCAAGCTCAAGCCCGCCTTCGAGGCGCTGGCCGCCATGGCCGGCTTCGACGACGTGGCGCTGCAGAAGTACCACTGGATCGAGAAGATCAACCACGTCCACACCGGCGGCAACAGCTCCGGCATCGTCGACGGCGCCGCGCTGGTGCTGGTGGGCTCCGAAAGTGCAGGGAAGGCTCAAAATCTGAGCCCGCGCGCCCGCATCGTGGCCACCGCCACCACCGGTGCCGACCCGACCATCATGCTGACCGGCCCGACGCCGGCCACGCTGAAGGTGCTCGACCGCGCCGGTCTGACCGTCGACGACATTGACCTGTTCGAGCTCAACGAGGCGTTCGCGTCGGTGGTGCTGAAGTTCCAGAAGGACCTGAACATCCCCAGCGAGAAGCTCAACGTCAACGGCGGCGCCATCGCGATGGGCCACCCGCTGGGTGCCACCGGCGCCATGATCACCGGCACCATGGTCGACGAGCTCGAACGCCGCGGCGCCAAACGTGCGCTCATCACGCTGTGCATCGGCGGCGGCATGGGCGTGGCCACCATCATCGAGCGCGTCTAGAGCCTGGAATAAGGGAGTAAGCGAAAGACCATGGCAGAAAACACTATTCAGTGGGACAAGGATGCCGACGGCATCGTCACGCTGACGCTGGACGACCCGACCGGCTCGGCCAACGTGATGAACGAGCACTACCAGGAGTCGATGCACAAGGCCGTCGAACGCCTTGTCGCGGAGAAGGATTCGATCACCGGCGTGGTGATCGCCAGCGGCAAGAAGACCTTCTTCGCCGGCGGTGACCTCAAGGCCATGATCAATCTCGGCCCGGAGAATGCCGGAGATGCGTTCGCGATGGTCGAGGCCGTCAAGCGCGACCTGCGCACCCTGGAGACCTTCGGCAAGCCGGTGGTCGCGGCCATCAACGGCGCGGCGCTGGGCGGCGGCCTGGAGATCGCGCTGGCCTGTCACCACCGCATCGCCGCCGACGTGAAGGGTCTTGTGGTCGGGTTCCCCGAAGTCACCCTGGGCCTGCTGCCCGGTGGCGGCGGCGTCACCCGCACCGTCCGGATGCTGGGCATCCAGAACGCGTTCATGAGCGTGCTGTCCCAGGGCAACCGGTTCAAGCCGGCCCAGGCCAAGGAACTCGGTCTGATCGACGAGATCGTCGGCAGCGTCGACGAACTCGTGCCTGCCGCCAAGGCGTGGATCAAGGCCAACCCCGAGGTGCACACCCAGCCGTGGGATGCCCAGGGCTATAAGATGCCCGGTGGCACCCCGAGCAGCCCGGCGCTGGCCGCGATCCTGCCGTCGTTCCCGTCGCTGCTGCGCAGCCAGCTCAAGGGTGCCCCGATGCCCGCGCCGCGGGCCATCATGGCCGCTGCGGTTGAGGGTGCGCAGGTGGACTTCGACACCGCGAGCCGCATCGAGAGCCGCTACTTCACCGAGCTGGTCACCGGCCCGATCGCCAAGAACATGATCCAGGCGTTCTTCTTCGACCTGCAGACCATCAACTCCGGTGGCTCGCGGCCCGACAGCATCGGCAAGACCCCGATCAAGAAGATCGGTGTACTCGGCGCCGGTATGATGGGAGCGGGCATCGCCTACGTCTCGGCCAAGGCCGGTTTCGACGTGGTGCTCAAGGACGTCACCCGCGAGGCCGCGCAGAAGGGCAAGGGCTACTCGGAGAAGCTCGAGGCCAAGGCCCTCGAGCGGGGTAAGACCTCCAAGGAGCAGTCCGACGCGCTGCTCGCCCGGATCACCCCGACGGCCGATGCCGCGGACTTCGCGGGAGTCGACTTCGTGATCGAGGCCGTGTTCGAGAGCCAGGAGCTCAAGCACAAGGTGTTCCAGGAGATCGAGGACATCGTCGAGCCCAACGCGATCCTCGGCTCGAACACCTCCACGCTGCCGATCACCGGTCTGGCGAGCGGTGTGAAGCGCCAGGAGGACTTCATCGGGATCCACTTCTTCTCGCCGGTCGACAAGATGCCACTGGTGGAGATCATCAAGGGCGAGAAGACTTCTGCCGACGCGCTGGCCCGGGTGTTCGACTACACCCTGGCGATCGGCAAGACCCCGATCGTGGTCAACGACAGCCGCGGCTTCTACACCAGTCGCGTCATCGGCACCTTCGTCAACGAGGCGCTGGCGATGCTCGGCGAGGGTGTCGAGCCGGCGTCGATCGAGCATGCGGGGGCCCAGGCCGGTTACCCGGCACCGCCGCTGCAGCTGTCCGATGAGCTCAACCTCGAACTGATGCACAAGATCGCCGTCGCCACCCGCAAGGGTGTCGAGGACGCCGGCGGCGCCTACGAGCCGCACCCGGCCGAGGCCGTCGTCGAGAAAATGATCGAGATCGGCCGTCCCTCAAGGCTTTCCGGCGCCGGCTTCTACGAGTACGTCGACGGCAAGCGCACCCGGCTGTGGCCCGGCCTGCGGGAGACCTTCAAGTCCGGCACCTCGCAGCCGCCGCTGCAGGACATGATCGACCGGATGCTGTTCGCCGAGGCGCTGGAAACCCAGAAGTGCCTGGACGAGGGCGTCATCACCTCGACCGCCGACGCCAACATCGGCTCGATCATGGGCATCGGCTTCCCGCCGTGGACCGGTGGTGCCGCGCAGCTGATCGTCGGCTACCCGCATGGCGGTAAGGCCGGGTTCGTGGCCCGGGCCAAGGAGCTGGCGGCCAAGTACGGCGAGCGGTTCAACCCGCCGGCCTCGCTGCTGTAGTTTCTGCCGCGAGCGACATTGGCGACGTGCCCGAAAGCTTTACCGAAAAGTTCGCGGCGGTCCCGACGAGCTGCGGCGACCGACCGGGCATCGAGTTCGAGGGCCGCAACCGAATTCGCTGGTTCGGTGTGCGCATGGACGCGGTCCCGACGTCACCGCGCTCTACGAGCGGCGCGCGAACAGGTAGGAGCGCGCGTCGAACCTGTCGTTCACGGACAGCCCTTGGTCGTGTCCGGTGGACAGCAACTCCCAGTCGCGGCCGAAGCGCTGTTCGACGTCCGCCTGCGCGATTCCGCGGACCGGGAACGACCCCGGCGTGACCGCGACGATCAGCAGCCGTGCGCCCGGCGCCGCGACCGCGGTGACCTCACGAACGTAGGCGTCGCGGTCGTCGTCGCTCATGCCGTGCAGGCAGCCGTTGTCGACGATCAGACCGAAGTCCGTCCCGACGCCGTCGGCGCGCAGGCGCGTGGCATCGGCATGGGCGAAGTCGACCGCCGCGCGCTTGGCCGCGGCCTTCGCGCGGGCCTTGTCCAACGCCCTGGGTACGAAGTCGACACCGGTGACCTTCCAACCGTGCCGCGCGAGGTAGATGGAGGAGTCGCCGGTGCCGCAGCCGATGTCGAGCGCGGTGCCCGGGGGCAGGGCGGCGTCGCCCTCGATGAGCTCCAGCAGGCGCGGGGCCAGCGGGTGTTCATCCCACGGCGTGATTCCGAGCCGGTACATCGCGTTGAACAGCAGGCGTTTCGACGACACGGTCAGATCGCCCCCAGATCGGCCGACAGCCAGTGCCGGGGCTCGAGGAAGATCGCCACGCTCTCGCCGTGCTCGCGGCGCGCGAACTCCAGATAGCCGTCGACCTTGTCGGGCGGCAGATAGCGCTTGGTCAACTCGACGAGCTGCTCGTCGGTGCCGGGCTCGATGCGGCTGACCTGACCGTCGACCGCGACGTAGCGCACGGTGGGTTCGACACGGTCGACCATCAGCGTGAACTGCCTCTGCGTCTCGATCAGTCGGTGCTTGCGCGAGCCGTTGCCCGTGATCAGCCACGGCTCGCCGCCCGGCGTGTACTGGTACCAGATCGGCACGGTCAACGGTCCGCGTTTGTCGCCCGCGCTCACCGACAACGCGGCGATGTGGGGTTCGGCCAGAAACTGTTCGCGTTCTTCCTTGGAGAGGGCCATGTACGCCAGGCTAGTCGCGGCGGGGGAGGTCACTGCGGCCGTCGATTTCTACGGAAGGGCTGTGATTGTTGCGGGATCACGACCGTGTCGCAGAAATCGGTAGCCACCGACCCGCAAGCGTGTCTGGCCGCGGCGGACGAAGCTGACCGCCGGCACCTCGAGATGCCGACCGCGGCCAAGCCGCACCACCACGGACTGGCGGAGATCAACGACTTCTCGCACATGATGGTGCACAACCTGACGCGGCCGCGACAAGTCGTAGCCCATCGCATCGACGTCGCCGCCCTTTCCGCAGAAGTCGACCTGCCAGCCGATGTTGATCAACGCCGTTCGGTCCCCGGGGATGTCACCGTCTTGCGGCCAGACATACGGGTTCGCCTCGGCGGTCACGGTCCGGCTGCGGCTCATGCGGATCTCCGTTCGACGGGGTTTCGCCCGGCACGACAACGGTTGCGCATAAAGTGACCTCATGCGCTTCGGACTGTTCATTCCGCAGGGTTGGCGTCTGGATCTGGTGGACATTCCCGCCGACAAGCAGTGGCCGGTGATGCGTGACCTCGCGGCATACGCCGACGACAGCCCATGGGATTCGCTGTGGGTCTACGACCATTTCCACACCGTGCCGGTGCCGACGAGCGAGGCCACCCACGAGGCGTGGTCGCTGATGTCGGCGTACGCGGCGACGACGTCGCGGATCAAGCTCGGCCAGATGTGCACGGCGATGAGCTACCGCAACCCCGTTTACCTCGCGAAGGTCGCGGCGACCGCCGACATCATCTCCGGCGGCCGCATCCAGATGGGTATCGGCGGCGGATGGTACGAGCACGAGTGGCGCGCCTACGGCTACGGGTTCCCGTCCGCAGGGGTGCGGCTGGGCCGGCTCGACGAGGGCGTGCAGATCATGCGCGACGCCTGGCGTGACGGCACCGTCAGCTTCGACGGTAAGCACTATCAGGTCGACGGCGCAATCGTTGAGCCGAAACCGTTGCAGGACGGCGGGATTCCGCTGTGGATTGCGGGCGGCGGCGAGAAGGTGACGCTGCGCATCGCGGCCAAGTACGCGCAGTACACAAATTTCACATCCGAGCCCGAGGGGTTCGCGCACAAGTCGCGGGTGCTTGAGCAGCACTGCCGCGATGTCGGCACCGACTACGGCGCGATCGTGCGTTCGGTCAACTTCGACGCCGTGGTCGGTGAATCGGACGCCGACGTCGCCGACCGGGTGGCCCGGCTGCGCGCCAGGCAGGTTGCCAAGGCGAACGAAGCCGCTGTCGACAGTAGGCTGGCGATGGTCACGTCACCCGATTCCGCGAGCGGCACGACCGAACAGGTCATCGAGAAGCTACAGCGCATGCGTGAGCTCGGATGCGAGTACGCGATCTGCTACTTCCCCGAGGCCGCGTACGACCGATCAGGAATCGAGTTGTTCGAGCGCGATGTCATCCCGGCGCTTCTCTGATCGCCGATCGTGCGGGCGCTATCGATTTCGCGTCGGAGACGCGGCCGCGGCGTGCGCACGTCGCGCTCACGCCGCAGACCTGGCTCAGGCGCGGGTGTGCGACGCCGTTCTGCGGGGTGAAATCGCCGAGCCGGAACGACTCGTTTGCTACCCCTTTTCCGGTCTTGCCGGTGCTGCCGATGACGAGAATGGTGTTGTTGGTCATGGCTTGATTTCAACGGATCGCAAGCTGGACGATCCATCGGTGAAACGCTCGATGGCATGTCCGGTCGTCTAGAAGGGGCACCGACGATGAACAAGGTTTCACTCACCTCACTCGCGCGCGAGCAACTCGAGGCCGCCCGTGCAGCCAGCAGTGGCCGCAGCGCGCACACCGTCTACGGCGGCCACGAGCATTCGCTGCGCCAAACCCTGATCGCGCTGACCGCGGGCAGCGAGTTGGACGAACACGAAAGCCCCGGCGAGGCGACCCTGCAGGTGCTGCACGGCAGAGTCCGCGTCGCCAGTGCGCAGGCGCACTGGGAGGGCAGCACCGGCGATCACATCGTCATCCCGCAGTCGCGGCACGGCCTGCACGCACTGGACGACTCCGCCGTGCTGCTGACCGTCGTGAAATCCGTTGGACCGCACGTCTAGTCCCTCCGTGAGCAGACGCAAAAGGCTCCGACACGCCGACAAAATGGCGCACTTTGCGGCTGCTCGGCGCTAGATCGCAGGTCCCAGCAGGTCGTCGGCGTCCTTGATTACGTAGCCGTAGCCCTGCTCGGCCAGGAACCGCTGCCGGTGCGCGGCGTACTCCGCATCCAGGCTGTCGCGGGAGACGACGGAGTAGAACACCGCACCGCCGCCGTCGTGCTTGGGCCGCAGCAGCCGTCCGAGGCGCTGGGCCTCCTCCTGTCGCGAGCCGAACGTACCCGAAACCTGAACGGCGACAGAGGCTTCCGGAAGATCGATGGAGAAGTTCGCCACCTTTGACACCACCAGGGTCCGCACTTCGCCGCGGCGGAACGCGTCGAAGAGCGCCTCCCGCTCGGCGTTTTTGGTCGAGCCCTGGATCACCGGGGCGTTCAACTCGGTGCCGAGTTCGTCGAGCTGGTCGAGGTAGGCGCCGATCACCAGTGTCGGCTCGTCGGGATGGCGGGCCAGGATCGATTTGACCACGGCGATTTTCGAGTGCGCGGTCGAGCACAGTTTGTAGCGCTCGTCGGGCTCGGCGACGGCATACGTCATCCGCTCGTTGTCGGTCATCGTGACCCGGACCTCGATGCATTCGGCGGGTGCAATCCAGCCCTGCGCCTCAATGTCCTTCCACGGTGCGTCGTAGCGCTTCGGCCCGATCAGGCTGAAGACGTCGCCTTCGCGGCCATCCTCCCGGATCAGGGTGGCGGTCAGCCCGAGGCGCCGGCGCGACTGCAGATCCGCCGTCATCCGGAACACCGGGGCGGGTAGCAGGTGCACCTCGTCGTAGATGATCAGCCCCCAGTCGCGGCTGTCGAAGAGTTCCAGGTGCTTGTACTCGCCCTTGGTGCGACGGGTGATCACCTGATAGGTGGCGATGGTGACGGGGCGGATCTCCTTGCGCTCGCCGGAGTACTCACCGATCTCGTCCTCGGTCAGCGACGTCCGCGCTACCAGTTCGCGCTTCCACTGCCGACCGGCCACGGTGTTGGTCACCAGGATCAGCGTGGTCGCGCCGGCCTTCGCCATGGCCGCCGCGCCGACCAGTGTCTTGCCCGCGCCGCAGGGCAGCACCACCACCCCCGAACCACCCGCCCAGAAGGAGTCGGCGGCCATCTGCTGATAGTCGCGCAGCTCCCAGCGGTCCTGCTCGAGACTGATCGGGTGGGCCTCGCCGTTGACGTAGCCGGCCAGGTCCTCGGCCGGCCAGCCGATCTTGAGCAACATCTGCTTGACCCGGCCGCGCTCGCTGGGATGGACGATCACCGTGTCGTCGTCGACGCGGGCGCCGAGCATCGGGGTGATCTTCTTGTTGCGCAGCACCTCCTCGAGCACCGCGCGGTCGAGGCTGATCAGGCTCAGCCCGTGCGCGGGGTGCTTGACCAGCTGTAGGCGGCCGTAGCGGGCCATGGTGTCGACGATGTCGACGAGCAGCGGCTGCGGGACGGCGTAGCGGGAGAAGCTGACCAGGGCGTCGACCACCTGCTCGGCGTCGTGGCCGGCGGCGCGCGCGTTCCACAGCGCCAGCGGCGTGATGCGGTAGGTGTGCACGTGCTCGGGCGCCCGCTCCAGCTCGGCGAACGGGGCGATGGCCGCCCGGGCGGCGCCGGCCAGCTCGTGGTCAACCTCGAGCAGCACCGTCTTGTCGGACTGCACGATCAGGGGGCCGTCGCTCGTCATAGGGCCATTATCCGGCGTCCGCCGACATCACCGATGTGACCCGGTGCACGGCGAACTCCCGCGGCCGGCCCTGCGTCTCGTCCCAGGCCACCAATTGGCCACCGTTCACTCCCAGCGGACGCACCACGCGCTGGGTGGCCACCCCGGCGGCGTCGACGTAACCGATCACCACGTCCTTGTTCTCCATGGCCGCCTGCTGCAGCAGCGCCATCGCCACGGCCGGGTCCAGCCGCAGGTTGGCGAACGGCGCGAAGTCCGCCCGGCGCAACATCGACACCACCGCGGCCAACGTGTCCTGGTTCGGTTTGGGCGGCGACCGGAACGCCCGGTGCTGCTGCGGGGCGGGCACCCGCGCACCGCGTTGGCGGATGTCGACGATCGTGCCCGAGGAGTCCTCGGCGGCCGGGGCGAAGCCGGCTCTCCGCAGCGCGGCGAGCACCTCGGCGATCGGCACCTGCGACACCGCGACCGTCGGCGCCAGCAGCCGCACCTCGAGATGTTCCAGTGCGGGTGCGGCCATCGCGCTGGCGAGCAGCGTCGGGTCCTCACACCGGACGAACGACGACGCCATCCCCACTCTCAGCTGGCCGTGCCGCCGCGCGACGTCGTTGATCAGATAAGTGAGCCCTTGGGGGACAGGGGTTTTGGAGTGTTTCTCGAAGAAGCTGTGCATCCCTCCGGCGGTGCGGCCGGCGTCGAGGGCATGCCGGATGGACTGCTCGCTGACCCGGTAGACCATCGCCGCGCCCGCCGACTCGACGGTGGCCACGGTGGCGAGCTGCTCGGCGAGGTCGCGCTGCAACGGGCCGGGTACCACCACGGTCAGGTCGGCCTGAACCAGGAAGTGGTCGATCGGCGGGGGCAGGACCTTCGTCATCGCATCGATGGCGGCGTCGGGACTGTCGGCAAGCAGCACCCGGGCCGGCGTGCTCAACGCTCCGCGGCCGATCAGGCCCACGGCGTGCGCCTCGGAGAGCAGATGCCCGACCGGGCCGGGTTGCAGCCGGGCCGCCCACCTCGGCCGTCGCCAGATGAGCGCCTGTGCCGCGTGCCGGGCGTCGACCCCGGAGCCGGTCGGCAGTTCGGCGAGCAACTCCAGCAGCAGCCGACGATCCAGCGGTGCCGCGGTGGAGTGCAGCGAATCAGACAGCGCCGCATAGGGTTTGCCGTCCGGGCCGCGGCTGCCGATCAGGCCCGGCCGCGCCGGCAGGTCCAGCCACGTGCTGGCCAGCAGTTGCCAGCGCGCCGCGGTGGGGGTCTCCAGGAACCGGTCGGCGGCCACCGTCGGCGCCCAGTACGGGCCCGAGGAGTCCGGCGGTTCGGGATCGGGCATGCCGCTGGCGATCAGCCCGGCGGCGGCGCACACCTCCAGAACCAGGCCCAGCCGTTGTTCGTCTATCCCGGTGAGCTTGCTCAGCCGCTTGGCTTCGCGGACTCCGATGCCGCCGCTGCGCAACTCGGGAACCGGTGTGGCGGAAAGGGTTTCGAGCACCAGCTCGATCTCACGGATCAGATCCAGCACGGCGCCCGCTGCCGACGCGTCGGTGTCGGCGGCCGTGGTGGTGCTGACCACCGGGTCCGGTGGAACCAGGTGTGCCGGGCCGGGCTCCTCGCCGCGCAGCACCTGTCCGACGTGGCGCGGCAGGATCACGGTGTCCTCGTCGACCTGCCGCAGCAGCCCGGCGGCCAGCAGTCGGGGCACCGGCCGGTCGGGCGGCGCGCCCGGCGCCGCATCTCGGGTGCGGCCTACCGGCGAACCCATCAGCAGCCGGTTGAGCAACTCCGACTGCGGTTCGTCGAGCGCGTCGATGGCATCGGCGATTTCCGGCGCCGGCCGGGAGACATCCTCGAGGATGACCTGCCCGGGATACCAGGGCAGTCCGGCGGCCGCCTCCGCCGAAACGCGCAGCGCGCCCTCGCCCCACACCAGGGCACGCTCGCGTAGGTCGTCGAGGGCGGCAAGCACCGACTGCTCGGTGGCCCGCTCACCGATGAGCGTGACCAGCTTCGCCACCGGCACCGGGGCGGTCTCGGCGTGCAGCACCAGCAGCGCATCGAGCACCGCCAGGTGCAGGAAGTCCAGCTGGTCGGTGGCGGCCTTCACCGATTGGCGCGCCGCAGCCCGCGCGGCAAGGGCCGCGATGCTGCCCGGGGCGGGCTGGGCGAGGTCCGGCCGAAGTTCCAACAGGCGGATCAGCCGCTCGTCGGAGCGCTCAGCGAGCCAGGCGCCCAGCGGCACGGCTGCTGGAGCGGGAGGTTGGGTCATTGCTGACCAGCCTAAGACAGGCGGCCATGTTCACACCTCGGCGTGACTGGTGTCAGAATGATGCCGTGGCTGAGAAGAGTAAGTCCAGGTATGTCGACAACGGCTGGCCGACGAGGGACCCCGAGGACCACGCGGTGAGCGAACTGGCCGCCGACCGGGTGGGCGCACTGTCCCCGTTCGGCGACCTCACGTTCCCGCTGCCGGCTTCCGACCTGCCGTACCTGCACCCGGTTACCGTCGTCAACCGGTAGCGGTGACCAGCGGGCCGCAGCGCCGCCTCTCTCACGTCGACGAGCACGGTGCCGCGCACATGGTCGACGTTACCGAGAAGGCTGTCACCGCCCGCACGGCCGTGGCGGCCGGGACCGTGCACACCACCGCTGAGGTGGTCTCGCGCATCGCGTCCGGCGGCCTGCCAAAGGGCGACGCCCTCGCCACCGCCCGCATCGCGGGGATTCTGGCGGCCAAACGCACCAGTGACCTGATCCCGTTGTGCCATCCCCTGGCGCTCACCGGCGTCGACGTCGAGTTCGCGATCGGGGAGAGCGAGGTCGGGCTGACCGCCTCGGTGCGCACCACCGACCGCACCGGCGTCGAGATGGAGGCCCTGACCGCTGTCAGCGTCGCCGCTCTCACGCTCTTCGACATGATCAAGGCCGTCGACCCGGCCGCGCGCCTCGACGACATCCGGGTGCTGCGCAAGGAGGGCGGCAAGACCGGCGTCTGGACGCGTTCAACGTGAGTCGGTCGGCGCGCGTCGTCATCGCCTCCACCCGCGCGGCTACCGGCGTCTACGAGGACCGCTGCGGGCCCATCGTCGTCGAGTGGCTCACCGACCGCGGATTCGAGGTGCCGTCGGCCGCGGTGGTGGTCGACGGTGGTGCGGTCGGCGACGCGTTGCGCGCGGCCATCGACGACGGTGCCGACGTGGTGATCACTTCGGGGGGAACCGGGATCTCGCCGACCGACGCCACCCCGGAAGCCACCTTGGGTGTCCTCGACTACCAGATTCCCGGTCTCGCCGACGCGATCCGGCGTTCGGGACTGCCGAAGGTGCCTACGTCGATACTGTCCCGCGGGGTGTGCGGGGTGGCCGGACGCACCCTGGTCGTGAACCTGCCCGGCTCGTCGGGCGGCGTCCGCGACGGCCTGTCGGTCCTGGCCGACGTCCTCGATCATGCCCTGGACCAACTGGCCGGAGGAGATCACCCCCGATGACCCGAATCCTGCGGGCCGCACTTGTCGACGGCCCCATCTCGCTCACCGAACACGAGGAGCTTGTCGCCAGCGACGCCGCCGGGGCGGTGGTCGGCTTCGCCGGTGTGGTGCGCAACCACGACGGCGGTCGTGACGTGGTGCGTCTGGAGTACTCGGCGCACCCGCTGGCCGAGCAGACGCTCTTCGAGGTGCTCGCCGAAGTGGCCGGTACGGCCACCGGCGTGCGGGCGATGGCGGCCAGCCATCGCATCGGGACGCTACACGTCGGGGACGCCGCCCTGGTGGCCGCCGTTGCGGCTGACCACCGAGGGGCAGCGTTCGAGACCTGTGCCCGACTCGTCGACACCATCAAGGAGCGGTTACCGGTGTGGAAGCACCAGTTCTTCGCCGATGGGACCGACGAGTGGGTGAACTCGGCCTGAGGCCTTACTGATCCGGAGCGGCCGGAGCGGGGTCGCCCGGAACCAGCACCGGTGCGTTCGGGTCGGCCGGAGCCGGGGCGCTGCCCAGGCTCGGATCGTTGGTCACCGGGGTGTTCAGCGGACGCTGCGTCAACGCCAGCAGGGCGTCGCCGCGGCTGACCTGCTGAGTCTGGATCGCGTGCCACAGCTCTTTGAGGTAGGTGACGTTGGGACCGGACTGGGAGCCGACCGGGACGTCGGTGGTGCCGGGCGGCGGGTTGTCTGGGCTCGACAGGTGCGGAACTCCGTCTGGCAGCTGGACGCCACCGGGCTGGGCCGAGGCGTCGACGTTGGTGCCGGCGGCGACCGGGGCAGCGGCGGAATCCGCCGGAGCCGGTACCGGGGCCGGGGTGGTCGGCAGGACCGGCGGCACGGCCGGGTCGGCCGGGGCCAGCGGGAGGGCGTGGATGGACGTGGCCTCGATGACGACGGTCTGCTCGTCCGGCAACGCGGGAGCCTGGGGAGCGGGCATCTGCAGCGCGGTGTCGATGACCGGCGCGGCGGCCGGCTGTGCGTCCTGCGTCGCGACGTCGGTGATCTGAGGCTGCGGGGCGGGCCGGCGCCTCGGCCGGCGGGGCAGGCGCGTCTGCCGGTGCCGGAGCTTCCGGAGCCGGGGCCTCGAGAGCCGGGGCCTCGGGCGCGGGGGCGGGCGCCTCCGGTGCGGGCGCCTCCGGTGCGGGCGCCGGGGCGTCGGGCAGCGGGGCGTCGGGCAGCGGGGCGTCGAGTGGGACGGCGTCGTTGGAGACGTTCTCGACCTGGGCGGGTGCCGGAGCGGCCGGAGCCGGCTCGTTGACGACGTTGCGCGGCGTGGCACCGGAGAGGCCGCGACCGCACGCAGGCCACGCGCCCCTGCCCTGGGTGGCCAGAACGTGCTCGGCGATGGCGATCTGTTGGTCCTTGGTGGCCATGTTCGCGGCCGGCGCGTACTGGGTGCCGCCGTGCGCGGCCCAGGTGCCGGGGGAGAACTGCAGGCCACCCTGGTAGCCGTTGCCGGTGTTGATGGCCCAGTTGCCGCCGGACTCGCAGCGGGCCACTTGATCCCATTCGGCGTCGGGGGCCGCCTGAGCCTGGCCAGCGAGCGCAAGGCTGCCGCCGCCGATGACGGCACCGGTGAAGGCAATCTTGGCGGCGCTGATGGACGAAGAAGTGGGCTTGCGATGCCGTCCACTCATATGTCGGTGTATTCCTCTCTGGATGCGCCTGCGAGGTCAGCTGTCGGGTTCGGGCTGGAGAGGTTGCCCGGCCGGGTTGTTTCCGGATGGAAACGACGTCGGCTTCACCCCAAGGAGCCGCTAGGGGCTCCGAGTCCGATTACGGTGGACCGGTTGGGTCCCCCGCCTCCATCCACGGTTGTCGTCGGTCTCCCCGCTCCATGGATGGAGCTCGGCGCTTGGGGCGGGGAGGGCCTGCCCTGGTTGAGGGGGCCGACCTCCGACAGACGGTAACGGGTGTCGAGAGCGCAGTCACCTTTTGCAAAATCTGGCGTTTCTGCTACCGGCAAACCTTAAAAGAGGTCTAAAGGCCCACGAAGAGGGGACGTTGTCCCTGGTAGATCAGGCTGTCAATCTGACCGTGGGCATCTCGTGACCTGATCGTGATGTGACGCAAATCATGCTCATCCGCCGGCGAACGGGGGTAATACATCCACGATCTGTCCGGATTGCAGGCAGATGGCCCGGTTTCGGACCGCGACGCCATCGCACAGATACGAACACCTCTGTATCACCCGTGCCAATTCGTCACCCCGGCAACAAAGTTCGCCGATCAGATCGGCGACCGTCGCACCCGGGGCCAAGGTGAGCAGATCCGATTCCGCGCCGGCGGCCGCGCGTGCCGCCGCAAAGAACCGAACGGTCACCTCCACGGGCTTCAACGGCGCCGTCACGTTACCCACCGATCGCGCTCATCGGGCGCTCGGGCTGGACGAAGCCGGGATCGTTGATGCCGTGACCGGCCGCCTTGCGCCACATCGCGGCGCGCCACGCCGCCTCGAGCGCGTCGTCGTCGGCGCAGCTGCGCAACAACGCACGCAGGTCGGTCTCCTCGGTGGCGAACAAGCAGTTGCGTACCTGACCGTCGGCGGTCAGCCTGGTGCGGTCGCATGCCGAGCAGAACGCGTGCGACACCGAGGCGATGATGCCCACCGCGGCTGGGCCGCCGTCGACCCGCCACAGTTGTGCCGGGGCGGACCCGCGCGGCGCCGGGTCCGCTGTCAGCTCGAAGTGCGACGCCAGCGCGGCGAAGATCTCGTCGGCGCGCAATGCCGCATCGCGGCGCCACTGGTGACCGGCGTCCAGCGGCATCTGCTCGATGATCCGCAGCTGATAGCCGAACCGCAGGCAATATCTGAGTAGTTCCACTGCGTCGTCGAGACCGGATTCTGAGTCGAGCACGGCATTGACCTTCACCGGCCGCAATCCGGCGGCGCCCGCGGCGGCCAGTCCGTCGAGCACGTCGGAAAGGCGGTCGCGACGCGTGATGGCGGTGAAGCGCTGCGGGTCGCAGGTGTCCAGGGAGACGTTGACCCGGTCCAGTCCTGCTGCGGCCAAGGCTTTTGCGCGCCGGGACAGGCCCAAGCCGTTGGTCGTCAGCGCGATCTCAGGGCGGGGTCGCAGCGCGGCGGTGGCGGCCACGACCTCCTCGAGCGCCTTGTACAGCAGCGGCTCGCCGCCGGTGAAGCGCACGCTGGAGATACCGAGGCGGGTGACGGCCAGGCTGAGCAGGCGGGTCAGCTCGTCGCGGGAGAGCAGCTCGTCACCGGGCAGCCAGTCCAGTCCTTCGGCGGGCATGCAATAGGTGCAGCGCAGGTTGCAGCGGTCGGTCAGGGAGACCCGCAAATCAGTGGCGACCCGTCCGAAGGTGTCGACCAGCGGGCCGGCCAGGGGCATGCCCGCTGGTGGCTCGCGGCGCATCGCGGGCAGCCCGAGCGCAGTCACCGTCATACGCCCGCCTTGGTCTGGTCGACGGGAACGATCTCCTTGCCGAGCGGCGCCAGCGACACCGGCACCAGTTTGAGGTTGGCCAGGGCCAGCGGGATGCCGACGATCGTGATCGCCATCGCTACCGCGCTGACGATGTGGCCGATCGCCAGCCACAAGCCGAACAGCAGAATCCAGATCACGTTACCGATGACCGCGCCCGGCCGGGGGCCGGGCTTCTCGACGATGGTGCGCCCGAACGGCCACAACGCGTAGGAGGCGATCCGCAGCGCGGCGAACCCGAACGGAATGGTGATGATGAGAAGGAAGCACACCAGAGCGGCCAGTGCGTAGCCCAGCGCCAGCCACAGTCCGCCGAACAGCAGCCAGATAATGTTCAGGACCAGGCGCATGTCTCCTCCAGGGGTTAGGCCAGCCTACCGAACTGAACAGGGGTGCTCGGCCGTCTCTTCTTCCCGAGTAGGATCTCCCACGCGCGTCCTGCACCGGTGGGGCGCTTTGTCACGTTGTCACGGATCCGTCAGACAAGCAGGTGAGACCAGTGCCGACCGGCAAAGTGAAGTGGTACGACGCCGAGAAGGGCTTCGGCTTCCTGTCCCAGGAGGACGGCGAGGACGTCTACGTGCGTGCCTCGGCGCTGCCTGACGGCGTGGAAGGTCTCAAAGCGGGTCAGAAGGTGGAGTTCGGCGTGGCCTCCGGCCGTCGCGGCCCGCAGGCGTTGAGCGTCAAGCTGATCGACCCTCCGCCGAGCATCACCCGGACCCGCCGCGAGGCGGCCGCCGCGGAGCGCAAGCACAGCCCCGATGAGCTGCACGGCATGGTCGAGGACATGATCACGCTGCTCGAAGGCGCGGTGCAGCCCGAGTTGCGCAAGGGCCGCTACCCCGACCGCAAGGTCGCGCGCCGGGTTTCCGAGGTTGTCAAGGCCGTCGCCCGCGAACTCGACGCTTAGCGGTGGATTTCCAGCAGTAGCTCCACGTTCGGCGAACGGGGAACATTGATCGGGCCCGACCCGTGAGGGCGAGCGGGTGACAGCCGGTCACGGCGCCGGTTAGCTCCAGACGGCGCGCACCGACCACTCGGCATGCGGCGCGTCGTGCAGCTCGCCCTTGGGGTCCTGCACCAGGGTGAGCAGCTGGACCACGATCCCGGTCAGCTTGCCGCGATGCGGATCCGTCGTCGGAATCGTCACGGCCAGGCGGGTATTGGGACGGAACGTCGTGCTGGTCGAGTTGCTCTCGTCCTCGTAGACCTGCAGCAGACGCCAGGGTGCGCGGCCGATCGAGGCCGGCACCGACAGCTGAATGGGATAGCGCGCGTCCACCGCAAGCTCGCCCTGCGTCTGCGACTTCTGACACTCGTTGAGGTTGACCACGTTGCAGTAGACATACGGCCCCACCCGAACCGAGTGGCCATGCGAGTAGACGCTGATCTCGGGCATCGTCTCGGCACTGCCGCGGGTCAGCGCCCAGGCGGCTACCCCCGCACCCGCCGACGCCAGCACCACGACGACGACGAGAACCCAGCGGACCCAACGTGTCACTGGTCGGTCACCGCCGATGCGCCCTCCTGCTCGGCCAGCACCGGACGGTTTCCGCCGAAGCCGGGGATCAGTGAACCGCCGCGATTGCTGACGATGGTCTGCGCCAGGCCCAGGATCAGTAGCGAGCTGATCGCGGTGAACCCGACCCACAGTTCGGTGTACACCAGCACGCCGACGGCGCCGCCCATCACCCAGGCCAGCTGCAGCACCGATTCCGACCGGCCGAACGCCGAGGCCCGCGACTCCTCGGGCAGATCGTCCTGCAGCGACGCGTCCAGCGACGCCTTGGCGATCGCGCTCGACCCGGAGGTGATCAGCGTGGCCACCGCCGCGACGATCAGGTTGCCCGTCACCGCGGCGGCCAGGGCCGCGCCCGTGACCGCGATCGTGGCCCGCACCACCAGCACCGCCGGCCGGCCGAGCCGCAGGCGCGCTGCGGTGAAGTTCCCCGCGAAGTTGCCGATGCCGGCCGCCGCCCCGATGGTGCCCAACATGCCGAGCTGGACCCAGCCGCTGGCCTGATGCGCCTTGGCGACGAACGCCGGGTACAGGAACAAGAAGCCGACCATCGCCTTGATAGTGCAGTTGCCCCACAGCGAGGTGATGATGTTGCGGCCCAACGGTTGTCGCGGTGAGCTGATCGGCTCGGTGGCCGCATCATCGGGCCGTCCGCCCAGCGGCCCGCTGTGGCCGTGGTAGGTCAAGGTGGTAGGCACCTCGCCCTCGGTGACCTCCACCCACCGCGGTATCCGCATGGACAGCGAGGCGCCGGCCAGCGTGACGAACACGACCACGAACAACGCGCCCGGCAACTCGAACAGCGTGGTGAACACATACTCCACCCCGGCGGCGATGCCGCCGCCGACGATCGTGCCGCCGATCAATCCGAACACCGTCAGCCGCGAATTCACCCGCACCAGGTCGATCGTGGGCGGCATGACCCGTGGCGTCACCGCACTGCGCAGCACGCTGAAGGATTTCGAGAACACCATCATCCCGAGCGCGCACGGATAGAGCACCCACGACGGATAACTGCCGGTGGCGCCGTCGTAGTTCATGATCAGCACGATCGCCAGCGCGGTCCGCAGCATGAACGACATGGCCAGCGCCGCGCGCCGACCGTGCTGCACCCGGTCGAGGGCGGGTCCGATCAGCGGCGCGATGATCGCGAACGGCGCGATCGTGATCAGCAGGTACAGCGCCACCTTGCCCTTGCTCTCGCCGGTGGCGGCCGCGAAGAACAGTGTGTTGGCCAGTGCCACCGCCATCGCGGAGTCGACGGCGAAGTTGGCCACCACGGGCCAGGTCAGCGCGGTCAGGCCGGATTCGTCGGCCCCATCGGCGATCGCGGCACGGTGCACCATCGAGTACATCCGCTCGCCCATCTCGCGGCTGCGCATCGCGGCAGCGCGGGTGACGGTGATGCGTTCGCCGGCGCTGTCACCCACACCGCGGGATCGCGGCGGCGGTGTGGATCGGCCCGCTGAGCGGCCGCGCTCGGAGTCCAGCGGCGGCAGGTAGCGGTTGGCGCTCGGCGTCGGGTCCGGGGGCCGACGGCCGGCGCCGCGGTAGGCGAGTTCCTCGTCACTCGGATAGTTGGCCATGCCGGGGTGCTCACCGGATGGTCCGGGGGGATGACGACGGCCCGGTTCCGCGTTCGGGTGCTCACGCCGCCTTCCAGACACGTCACGATTCTCCCCCATGGCGGCATGCCCGGGCGCACACGCGACCGGTGTGGCTGCCACAACCCGCCGTGAGGCAAGATTGGTGACGATGGACAGCCAGATCGACTCCACCGAATCCGCGGCACCGGCCCACCCGGCCGAGCCGTCGGAGGCGGTTGCCGCAATCCTGAACGGCGCCGCGGAGCAGGCCCGACAGGCCGTCATCGAGTTCAGCGGCGACACCGTCGGGGAGTACCTCGGTGTCGCGTACGAGGACGACACGGCGGCGACCCACCGGTTCTTGGCGAAGATGCCCGGCTACCAGGGGTGGCAGTGGGCGGTCGTGGTGGCGGCCTACCTGGGCGCCGACCACGCCACGGTCAGCGAGGTGGTGCTGGTGCCGGGGCCGACCGCGCTACTGGCGCCGCCCTGGGTGCCGTGGGAGACCCGGGTCAAACCCGGCGACCTGAGCGCCGGTGACCTGCTGGCCCCGCCGGCCTACGACCCGCGGCTTGCACCGGGTTACACCGCGACCGGGGACCCGCTGGTCGACGACATCGCGGTCGAGGTCGGGCTGGGCCGCAAGCAGGTGCTCAGCACCTTCGGCCGCGACGACGCCGCGCAACGCTGGCACGACGGCGACCACGGTCCGGCTGCGCCGATGGCCCGCGCCACGAAGCGGGTCTGCCGCGACTGCGGATTCATGGTGCCGCTCGGCGGCGCGCTCGGGGTGATGTTCGGTGTCTGCGCCAACGAGCTGTCCGCCGACGGACACGTCGTCGACTTCGAATACGGCTGTGGCGCGCATTCCGACACCCCGCCGCCGCCCGGCAGCGGCTCACCGGCCTACGACCCGTACGACGACGGCATGCTCGACGTGATCGAGGCGCCGGCCATCGAGGCAGTCGACGTGGTGGAGACCGTCGAGGCGGTCGACGACGTCGACGAGCCCGCCGTCGAGGCCGCCGAGTCGGAGACTCTCAGCTCTCCGTGCGCGTCCCCGAGCGCAGCGGGCCCAGCGACTTCATCAGCCGGCACTGAGGGCTCCACTTCGGAATGTTGCCCAGGTCCGAGATCAGACTCCAGACCTTGCTCACCGGAGCGTTGATCTCGATCTCTGCCCGCAAGAGGAGTGGTGCTGCCATCGGTTCTCCTTGGCTGTTCGCGCACACTTGGATGGTGATCTACCGTCCGCGCGGCTCGAGTCCAGTCTGCGCGCCCCGCGCGCCGCGCCGGGCGGCAGTCCGCTGCCACAGGAAAATCGACGTCCCGAGCACCCCGACACCGAGGCCGGCGATCACGATCGGACGCCACGTCTCCAGAGCCGGAACGACGAATGCCCCGATGGTGGCCAGCGCCCACAACGCGGCCCCGGTCACGATTACGGGCCACGGGTCGAGAAGTGCCGCCGGCAACTGCGGCGGCTCGGGCTCGTCCGCTGCCGGTGGGTTCGGCACGAGGGGGTCGGAAGGCATTGCCGTCCAAGGTAACCGATGGGGTGATCAGCGCGACGGGCGGTTCGGCAGTTGCACATTTCGGCCCGGGCGCGGCGCGCGGCGGACCTGATGACCGTGCTCGTCTACGAAGACGCGTGAGCGGCAAGGCTTTCGGCGCCCTCGACGTCATCGACATCCTCGACCCGGCTGACACCCGGGTCGACGACTTCCGTGACCTCAACAGCGTCGACCGCAGACCCGATCTGCCCACCGGCAAGGGGCTGGTCATCGCCGAGGGCGTTCTGGTAGCCCAGCGGATGCTCGCTTCGCGGTTTCGGCCGCACGCCTTCTTCGGCACCGAACGTCGGCTTCTGGAGCTGGCCGACGACCTCGCGGACGCCGGCGTTCCGTACTACCGCGCCTCGGCCGAGGTGATGGCCGAGGTGGTGGGTTTCCACCTCAACCGGGGTGTGCTCGGTGCGGCACGGCGACCACCCGAGCTCACCGTGCCCGACGTACTGGCGGGTGCGCGCACCATTGCGGTGCTCGAAGGCGTGAACGATCACGAGAACCTGGGCTCGATCTTCCGCAACGCCGCCGGGTTGGGCGTCGATGCGGTGATCTTCGGAGCCGGATGTGCAGACCCGCTGTACCGCCGCGCGGTGCGGGTGTCGATGGGCCATGCCCTGCTGGTGCCGTTCGCGGGAGCGCAGCAGTGGCCACAGGATCTGAACAGTCTGCGCGACAACGGCTTTCGGCTGCTGGCGATGACACCGAATCCGGCTGCGCAGACTCTGGCCGATGTGATGGACGGGTTGGCCGGCCAGAAGGTAGCGGTATTGGTGGGCGCCGAGGGCCCCGGGCTGACCGAGACGGCGATGCGGGCCAGCGATGCGCGGGTGCGCATTCCGATGGCGCGGGGCACCGACTCGCTCAACGTCGCGACCGCCGCAGCCCTAGCGTTCTACGAGCGGGCCCGGTCAGGGGATTAGGCCCGGTGGGCAGGAGCGAAGCGACCCGGGAATTAGGCTGTCTGACGATGAGCGAGGAATCGACGCCGTGGGGGACCGGGCTGACGGTCGCGGGGATGGTCGCCGCCGTCATCGGCGCCGCCATCGTCGTGCTCAGCCTCGGGATGATCCGCGTTCACCCGTTGGTCGCCGTCGTGCTCAATCTGATTGCGGCGGGCGGGCTGGCTCCCACCCTGTGGGGGTGGCGCCGGGTTCCGGTGCGACGCTGGTTCGTCCTCGGGTCCGCGGTAGGGGTGGCCGGCGGCTGGATCGCCCTATTGGCGATCGCACTGCATTAGCGCAGGCCGGTCAGCGCTCACCGCTGGAGCGCACGCCGAGCAGCACGTCTTCCCACGCCGGGACCGTCGGCCTGGCCTTGCCCCGCTTGGCGCGCACCGGAGGAGCCGGTTCCTCCTCGACCGGAGCCGGTATGGGGGCAGGCGGCTCCTCGAACTGCAGTTGCGCGACCGGGGCCACGGGCCGCAGCGGGCGCTCCAAGTCTGGGTCGATCAGCTCGCTCGCCGCGTCGTCGATGGCGGTGACGGTGCCGCCGTGGGCGCCGGGGGAGAAGCGGAAGTGCGCGACGTTGTCGGACAGGCCAGCCTGCCACGCCATCTGCACGGTCCAACGGCCGTCTTCGTTACGCCAGGCGTCCCACGACGTCGCCTCGGAGCTCAGCCCGCGGGCGGCCAGGGCACTGCTGATGCTCTCCAGCAGCGTCTTCACCGCAGGCCCGTCGGCGAGCACCGGATGGGCCGCGGTGGCCAGTTCGGCCGCGCGCTGACGTTCGAGGAGCACCGGGTGGGCGAAGCGCTCGACTTTGGTGATGTCCATGCCGGACGACTCGGCGACCTGTTCAACTGAGGCGCCCGCTCGGATCCGGGCCTGAATGTCTCTAGGGCGCAACACTGTTTTGACCTCGATGTCCCTCAGGGTCTGGCCCAGGGACCGGTCGCCACGCGCCGCGGCGCGCAGTCGGTCGTCCACTGGCAAGCTGAACTTGTCAGCCGGGTCGCGCCCTTCGCAAATGATGTGCCTGCCGTCGACATCGAGCCCGATCACCTTGAGTTCCCGCATGCCGACCTCCTTCGTCGGGACTCTAACGCAGGGCGGCGAAAATAGCGGTTAAGACACGCTGGAGTTACACCCGACGGTCAGATCAGAGCCGCTCGACCACCCAGTCGACGCAGGCGGTCAGCGCGCTGACGTCGTCGGGCTCGACGGCCGGGAACATCGCGATGCGCAGCTGGTTGCGGCCCAGCTTGCGGTACGGCTCGGTGTCGACGATGCCGTTCGCCCGCAGCACCTTGGCCACCGCGGCCGCGTCGACGTCGTCGGAGAAGTCCACCGTGCCCACCACCTGGGACCGCAGTGCCGGGTCGGTGACGAAGGGCGTGGCGTACGACGAGGCTTCGGCCCAGGAGTACAACCGCTGTGAGGAGTCGGCGGTGCGCTTGACCGACCAGTCCAGGCCACCGTGGCCCAGCATCCAGTCGATCTGTTCGGCCATCAGCACCAGGGTGCCGATGGCCGGAGTGTTGTAGGTCTGGTTCTTCAGGCTGTTGTCCACCGCGATCGGCAACGACAGGAAGTCGGGCACCCAGCGGCCCGAAGCCGCGATCGACTCGATGCGCGCCAGCGCCGCGGGGGAGACCAGCGCCAGCCACAGTCCGCCGTCGCTGGCGAAGTTCTTCTGCGGTGCGAAGTAGTAGGCGTCGACCTCGCTGACGTCGACCGGCAGTCCGCCAGCACCCGATGTGGCGTCGATGAGAATCAGCGCATCACCGGAGCCCGCGGGGCGTTTCACCGGCACCGCCACACCGGTCGAGGTCTCGTTGTGCGCCCAGGCGATGGCGTCGACCGACGGATCCGAGGTCGGCTGCGGAGCGCTGCCCGCGTCGGCCTTGATGACGATCGGGTCGCCGACGAACGGATTGGCCGCGACGGCCGAGGCGAACTTCGACGAGAACTCGCCGTAGGTCAGATGCAGCGACTTCTTGTCGATCAGGCCGAAGGCGGCGGCATCCCAGAATGCGGTCGCGCCGCCGTTGCCCAGGATCACCTCGTAGCCGTCGGGCAGGGCGAACAACTCCCGCAGGCCGTCGCGGACCCGGCCGACCAGGTTCTTCACCGGGGCCTGGCGGTGCGAGGTACCGAACAGCCCGGCGGCTGTGGTGGTCAGCACCTGCAGTTGTTCGGGGCGCACCTTGGACGGGCCGCACCCGAAGCGGCCGTCGCCGGGCTTGAGGTTTTCGGGGATCACGAGGTGTTCAGCCATGTCTCAAGCCTAGGAGTCGGCGCGCCAACCCTGAAATCCAGGGCGTTCAGCAAAGCGGGAAACCGGGCCATGGCCGGCGCCGACCGCCCGGCCGACAAGCAACAGCCGGTCGATCTGGCCGAGAAGAACGGCGCCGACCAGGACGTCATCGACGCCTTGGGTGATCTTCCCGACGGGCAGGTCAGCGGCCCGGACCAGGTGCAGAAGGCCGTCTTCTGACGGTCACATCTGGCTGACGGCCTGCTGCATCTCCTCGAAGCTCACCTCACGCACCGGCTGCCCGAGCGACCACCGGTGGCCGAACGGATCCTGGACCATGCCGTAGCGGTCGCCCCAGAACTGGTCCTCGAGCGGCATCACCACCGTGGCGCCGGCATCCAGGGCCTGCTGGAAGCGGCTCTCCACATCGGTGACGGTGAGGTGGATCGAGACCGGTGTTCCGCCAAGGGCTTTCGGTGTCATCGACTTGCCGTCGGACATTTCCGGGAAATCGTCGGCGAGCATCACGATGGCACCGTCGATCTGGACGGCGCCGTGGACCAGCCTGCCGTCCGGGCCGGCGAGGCGACCGAGTTCGACGGCGCCGAACGCCTTGACGTAGAAGTCCATCGCCGCGTTCGCGTCGTCGACGACGAGGTGCGGGGACAGTGCAGGTTGAACAACGTTCGCCATGGGAGCCTCCTTGGGATTTGTGACGGCCCACTCGGGCCGCTACCCGTATAGACGCTCCGGTCGGCGACAAATCATCGGCGCCTACACCGGGGCGTGGGCGATCTCGTCCCAGCCCTCGACCTCCTGCGGCGTGCGGGGGGCGGGGCCGACGTAGATCGCCGACGGGCGCACGAGCTTGCCGAGGTTCTTCTGCTCCATGATGTGGGCACACCAGCCGGCCGTGCGTCCGCAGGTGAACATCGCCGGCATCATCTTGCTGTTCACCTGGGCGAAGTCCAGGATCACGGCGGCCCAGAACTCGACGTTGGTTTCGATCGCCCGGTCCGGGCGGCGCTCCCGCAGCTCGGCCAGCGCGGCCTGCTCCAGTTGGGCAGCCACCTCGTAGCGGGGCGCAGCGAGGCGCTTGGCGGTCGCTCTCAGCACCCGGGCCCGCGGATCCTCGGCCCGGTAGACCCGGTGGCCGAAGCCCATCAGCTTGTCCTTGCGGTCGAGGATGCCCTTGACCACGGCTCGAGCATCGCCGGTGCGCTCGGCCTCTTCGATCATCGGGATCACCCGGGCGGGTGCCCCGCCGTGCAGTGGGCCGCTCATCGCGCCGATGGCACCGGAGAGCGCGGCAGCGACGTCGGCTCCGGTGGAGGCGATCACCCGTGCGGTGAACGTCGATGCATTCATGCCGTGTTCTGCCGCTGACACCCAGTAGGCATCGATCGCCTCGACGTGCCGCGGATCCGGCTCACCCTGCCAACGAGTCATGAAACGTTCTGTGACAGTGGAGCATTCGTCGATGATCCGCTGTGGAACGGCGGGCTGGTAGATCCCGCGTGCCGACTGCGCGACATATGACAGGGCCATCACCGAGGCCCGGGCCAGATGCTGGCGGGCGGTCTCGCCGTCGATGTCCAGTAGCGGCCGATAGCCCCAAATCGGCGCCAGCATCGCCAGGCCGGCCTGCACGTCCACCCGGACGTCGCCGGTGCGGATCGGCAGCGGGAACGGCTCCGCCGGGGGCAGCCCGTCGCCGAAGCGGCCGTCGACCAGCAGCGCCCAGACGTCACCGAATGTGACGCGGTTGGCGACCAGATCCTCGATGTCCACGCCGCGATACCGCAGCGCGCCGCCGTCCCTGTCCGGCTCGGCGATCTCGGTGGTGAACGCCACCACGCCTTCCAGGCCGGGCGTGAAGTCTTCCGGTACCGGGGTCATGAGTGGATTCTTTCATTCGCCTGCGCCCGTGTCTCTACCGGCCGGTTACCGGCGGCGTACCGTATGCCCGTGGAGTTCCCAGCAGGTGATCGCCTCGTGGCGATGCGAGTGGAGTACGGCTCGGTCGAGCAGGACGGCAGCAGCGACCTCGACGTCGACTGGCTGGCCGACGGCTGGCTTGCGTTGCTGCACAGGTGGATTGCCGACGCAGAAGAGGGTGGCGTAGCGGAGCCCAACGCGATGGTGCTGGCGACAGTCGAGGACGGCAAGCCGGTCAGCCGAAGCGTGCTGTGCAAGAGCGTCGACGAGGCCGGCATCACCTTCTACACCAACTACGACTCCGCCAAGGGCGCCGAGCTGGCCGCCACCCCGTATGCGTCGGTGACGTTCCCGTGGTTTGCCCTCGGCCGGCAGGTGCACATCCGCGGCGCGGTCACCAAGGTGCGCCCGGAGGAGACCGCCGAGTACTGGGCCAACCGGCCGCGGGGCTCCCAGCTGGGGGCGTGGGCATCGGACCAGTCCCGCCCGATCGCCTCGCGGGCAGAGCTGCTGGCCAAGCTGGCCGACGTGACCGAGCGCTTCGCCGCCGACGAGCAGGTGCCCGTGCCGCCGCACTGGGGCGGCTACCGCATCGCGCCCGAGGTCGTCGAGTTCTGGCAGGGCCGGGAGAACCGGATCCACAACCGGATTCGAGTAGTGCGCGACCGTATCGTGCGGCTGCAGCCCTAACTGTGCTGCGGCGACTCGTCGCCCGTCCAGCTCTACGCACGCTGCGCATCGTGTTCGACACCTGGGGCGGTGCCGATGGGATGCGCGTGCGAGGGGCTCGGTGCGCCCGGCGCGCCGCCGATCGAAGTGGAGGTCCTGTGCGAGCGGATCGAGTCCGCGTATGCGATGTTTGCCCGGCTGTGGACTCCCTGGCACACCCCCGGCCAGACCCGCGCAAGCGAGTAGGCAGAATAACGACTACCTTCACCTAGTACGGACTTGCCTTAGCAGGAGTCGAAGACCGCAGAAGGGGTTCTTGTGGCCGCAACCGACGACAACGCCACCCTGAAGTATCCGGGCGGCGAGTTGGACCTGGCGATCGTCCATGCGACGGAGGGGTCCGACGGGATCGCGCTGGGACCGCTGCTGTCCGAGACCGGCTACACGACCTTTGACCAGGGCTTCGTCAATACGGCGTCGACCAAGAGCGCCATCACCTACATCGACGGTGACGCCGGCATCCTGCGCTACCGGGGCATCCCGATCGAGCAGCTCGCCGAGAAGTCCACCTTCATCGAGGTGAGCTACCTGCTGATCTACGGCGAGCTGCCCACCGCCGAGCAGCTCGAGGCGTTCACCACCCAGATCCAGCGGCACACCCTGCTGCACGAGGACCTCAAGCGGTTCTTTGACGGCTTCCCGCGCAACGCCCATCCGATGCCGGTGTTGTCCAGCGCGGTCAATGCGCTCTCGGCCTACTACCAGGACTCGCTGGACCCGCTGGACAACAAGCAGGTGGAGCTCGCGACGATCCGGCTGCTGGCCAAGCTGCCGACCATCGCCGCCTACGCCTACAAGAAGTCGGTGGGCCAGCCCTTCCTGTATCCGGACAACTCGCTGACCCTGGTCGAGAACTTCCTGCGGATGACGTTCGGTTTCCCGGCCGAGCCGTACGAGGTCGACCCGGAGATCGTACGCGCCCTGGACATGTTGTTGATCCTGCACGCCGACCATGAGCAGAACTGCTCGACCTCCACGGTGCGGCTGGTCGGTTCGTCGCAGGCCAACCTGTTCACTTCGATCTCGGGTGGTATCAACGCGCTGTGGGGCCCGCTGCACGGCGGCGCCAACCAGGCCGTGCTGGAGATGCTGGAGAAGATCCGTCTCGAGGGCGGCGACGTCCGCGAGTTCGTCCGCAAGGTCAAGAACCGCGAGGACGGCGTGAAGCTGATGGGCTTCGGCCACCGGGTCTACAAGAACTACGACCCGCGGGCGCGCATCGTCAAGGAGCAGGCCGACAAGATCCTCGGCAAGCTCGGCGGCGACGACGAGCTGCTCGACATCGCCAAGGCGCTGGAGGAGATCGCGCTCACCGACAACTTCTTCGTCGAGCGCAAGCTCTACCCGAACGTCGACTACTACACCGGCGTGATCTACCGGGCGATGGGCTTCCCGACCCGGATGTTCACCGTGCTGTTCGCGCTGGGCCGGCTGCCCGGCTGGATCGCGCACTGGCGGGAGATGCACGAGGAGCCCAACAAGATCGGGCGCCCGCGGCAGATCTACATCGGCTACGGCGAGCGCGACTACGTCACCATCGACGGCCGCTGACTTTGGGTGCGCGCCGAGCGTCACTCCACTCCGGAGCGACGCTCGACTTCACTTCCGCTGCACGGCCATTGGCCGCCACCATCGACGCTGCCTCCAATGTGCCCGATGCGTGCGCGTCAAAACGACGAAGCCAGCACAGCGGCGAACTCCGTGCAGAACCAGTCGACGTCGGAATCGGAGAACACCAGCGGCGGCCGGATCTTCAACACGTTGCCGTCGTGGCCGCACACCGAGATCAGCACCCGGCGCTCCCGCATGGCGTTGACCACCGCACGCGCGGCGGCACGATCGGGTTCCCCTGTGTCGCTGATGATTTCGACACCGATATAGAGCCCGGCTCCGCGCACATCCCCGATTCTGGGGTGATCGCCGGCCAGTGCCGCCAGGTCGTCGCGCAGCTGACCGCCGACCTCGGCCGCGTTGACCAACAGCTTCTCGTCCTCGAGGACGTCGAGTACGGCCGCAGCGGCGGCCACGGTCACCGGGTTGCCGCCGAAGGTGTTGAAGTAGGGGACACCGTTGGCGAACGCCTCGAGCACCTCCGATCGGGCGGCCATCGCCGCGATCGGCAGCCCGTTGCCCATCGGCTTGCCCATGGTGACGAGGTCCGGTACCACGCCGTGGCGCAGGAATCCCCACATCGCCGCACCCGTGCGGGCGAAGCCGGGTTGAACCTCGTCGGCGATGAACACCCCGCCGGCCCGGCGCACCAGCTCGACCGCCGGCGCGAGCACTGACGGGTCGGCGTAGATGCCGTCGGAGGAGAAGATGGTGTCCACGATCAGGCAGCTCACCCCGTTGCCTGCGGCCTGCAGGTCCTCGATCGCCGCGCCGACGTCGGTGGCGAACCGGCCGGCCAGTTCCTCGGTGGCGGTCCGGTAGCTGTCCGGCGGTGGGACTGCGCGCACATGTGGACCCATCGAGGTCGCCCCGCCGATCGACGGCGAGATCGCCGTCACCGCAGCGGTGTTGCCGTGGTAGGCGTCGGTCGTGATGATCACACCCGTTGCGCCGGTGTGAGTTTCGGCCACCCGAAGGGCGAGGTCGTTGACCTCGGAGCCGGTGCAGGCGTACATCACCTGGCCGATCTCGTCGGGCATGGTGGCCAGTAGGCGCTCGCTGTAGTCGACGATGCCGTTGTGCAGGTAACGCGTGTGGGTGTTCAGGGTGGCCAGTTGCCGGCCGACGGACTCGACCACGTGCGGGTGGCAGTGGCCGACACTGGCGACGTTGTTGTAGGCGTCCAGGTAGCAGGCGCCGTCGGCGTCGTAAAGGCGGGTGCCCACACCGCGAACCAGATGAACAGGCCGTTCGTAGAACAACCGGTAGGACCGCCCGAGCATGCGCTCGCGGGCCGCGATCAACGATTCGGTGGCGGGATCGAGTGGCTGATCCGGGGAGTAGCTATTGGAGTCCATGATGTTCGAGAAACCCATATCGCTACTCTTTCACCTCGTTGATCGCGGCCCGTGCACTCAGCGCTCGTGTGCCTCTTCGAGCACGATCCGCCCCAGCTCGGAATATCGCTGCGGTGACTTGTATTTCAGGTACACGGCCAACAGGATTCCGCTGATGCCCACCACGCCGACGACGTACGGGATGATGGTGAACACCCAGTCGGTGGCCGCCGAGCCCGCCGCGAACGAGGCGTTCTTGCCCAGCAGATAGATGACGTAGAGCATGCCAAGACCGCCCAGCAGTGGCGCGGTGAAGGTGCGGAACCAGTGCGCCGTCTCGGGATGGTGCTTGCCGACGTGGAAGTAGGCGATCACCGCGAACGCGGCCAGCGCCTGCACGATCAGGATGGCCGTGGTGCCCAGCAGCGCCATCAGACCGTACAGACCGGTATAGGGGTCACGGCCGGTGAATGCGAAGAACAGCACCACGACGGTGGCGAAGATGATCTGCGCGAGACCGGCGACGTGCGGCGAGCCGTGCGCCGAGTGGGTGGCGCCGAGGGTCTTGCGCATACCGGGGACCACGTTCTCCCGGCCGAGGGCGTAGATGTAGCGCGCGGCGCAGTTGTGGAACGCCATGCCGCAGGCGAACGAGCCCGTCATCAGCAGGATCTTGAACATGTCCACGGCCCACATGCCCAGGTTCTTGCCGACCGGGCCGAAGAAGATGTCACCGGCCGTGGTCGAATCCTGGGCCAGCGCAATGGCGTTCTGCGGGCCGGTGCCGACGATCGCCATCCAGGAGATGAAGACGTAGAACACCCCGATACCAACCACCGAGCTGATCACCGCGATGGGGATGATCTTCTTCGGGTTCTTGGACTCCTCGCCGTACATCGCGCTCGACTCGAAACCGACCCACGACCAGAAGGCGAAGAACAACCCGATTCCGGCCGAGCCGGCCACCGCGATCACGCTGCCGTCCGGTCCGGTCACCGACCCTGACAGGCTGGTAAAACCGTCGAGCGGGTTCAGCGATCCCCACGACCAGCCCTGCGGTCCGCCACCGGTGAATAGCACGGAGAACGCCATCAGGGACAGCATGATGATCTCGGTGATCAGGAACACGCCGAGCACCTTGGCGGCCAGATTGATGTCGAAGTAGGTCAGCACCAGGTTGACCACCAGCATGCCGATCGCGAACACGATCCACGACACGTTCAGGTGGAACAGGCTGTTGAAGGTGTCATTGGCGAAGAACGCGAAGATACCGATCAGGGACGCTTCGAACACCATGTAGGCCATGGTGGTCAGGAAGCCGGCGCCGAGTCCGACGATGCGGCCCAGTCCGTGCGAGATGTAGCCGTAGAAGGCGCCTGTCGCGGTGATGTGCTTGCTCATCGCGGCGTAGCCGATCGCGAAGAGTGTCAGCACGATCGTGGCGACGAAGTATCCGGCCGGCGCGTAGGCTCCGTTTCCGAAGCCGACGGCGATCGGCACATTGCCGACCATCGCCGTGATCGGTGCCGCCGTGGCGACCGCCATGAACAGCACGCCGATCAGGCCGACGGCATTGGGCTTGAGCCGCTGGACGGTGTCGGGTTTGGTGCCGGCCTCCGCCGCCGGCGGGACGATGATGTCGCTCATATGTGGTTTCCCGTCTCAAACACGACCCGTGGTCGCGCTGCTTTTGGTCTGGTTTGGCCCGGGATGCGACTGCGTCCGGGGAGCGCTGGTGATGTCGAGGACGACGCTGTGATACGACGCCGACATTGTTACTCCAGCGAAATAGGCTGGTCAACAGGAAGAATCAGCGGAATCCTCCCCTTGTTAAGGCGGTGTTTCCGATCGGCCCGCCGCGAAACGCCCGCGTTAAATGTGCCGATTTGGTCTGCTCGATGGCCCATTGCGGTCCACACTGTTGGGCATGCCGGGACTGCCGCCGACCCATGAGTTGTTTGCGCGCGCAGCACTCCCGGCCTACGGGCGAGGCCCCGATTCAGCGCTGCGACTGCTCAGCTTGTCCGAGAACGCCACCTACCTCGCCGACGACGACGCTCCGATCGTGCTTCGGGTGCACCGCCCCGGCTATCACTCGCTGGAAGCGATCCACTCGGAGTTGGCCTGGATGAAGGCACTGCGGACCGAAACGTCGGTGACCACACCGGAACTGATCCCTGCGCGGGACGGAACCGACGTCGTGGTCGCCGAGGCCGCCGGCGGCGCGCTGCACGTCGATGCCGTCACGTTCGTGCCCGGCTGCACCGCAGAAGAGGATCCGGATGCCGTCGGGTTCGACGAGCTGGGCCGGATCACCGCCGTAATGCACGACCATTCCAGAAGGTGGACCGCGCCAAGCGGTTTCACGCGGTTCCGGTGGGATCTGGAGACTATTCTGGGTCCGCATGCCCGCTGGGGTAACTGGCGGCGGGCCCCGGGTCTGACCGAGACCGACCGCGGCTGGATCCAGCGGGCGGCCGACGACATCACCGCCAAGCTCACCGAGTTCGGCTGCGGGCCAGACCGATTCGGCCTGGTGCACGCCGATCTGCGGTTGGCGAACCTGATGGTCGACCCGGCCGATGTCGCCGCCGGCATCACCGTCATCGACTTCGACGACTGCGGCTGGTCGTGGTATCTGGCTGATCTGGGTGCGGCGGTCTCCTTCATCGAGGACACCCCCGCCGGCGAGCGGATCATCGCCGACTGGCTGGCCGGCTACTTCGATGCGGGCTCTATCCCGGCCGAACATCTGGAACTCATCCCGTCGTTCGTGATGATGCGCAGGATCATGCTCACGGCATGGATCGCCTCGCACCACGACGCCGACGCCGCCATCGGGGTGGGGGAGCAGTTCGCTCCCGCCACCGCGCGCCTGGCCCAGCGGTACCTCGAGGACCGAACTTGGTTGCAGGAAGCCGTTTTCGGCTCGCGCGTCTAAGTACACCGGCAGAAAGGTTCCACATGTTTGATCTGCAGTCGACCGCTGTTCTGGTGACCGGCGGCAGCAGGGGTATCGGGCGCGGGATCGCCTCGGTGTTCGCCGAGGCGGGCGCCGATGTCGCCATCGCGGCGCGCTCGCTCGTCGACATCGACGCCGCGGTGGCCGACCTCGACTCCCGTGGTGCCGGGAAGATTCTCGGGGTGCAGGCCGACGTTTGCGATCCGATGTCGTGTGCGAATCTGGCGGCCGAGGTCATCAACACCTTCGGCGGCATCGACGTGGTGTGCGCCAACGCCGGCATCTTCCCGGAAGCGCCGCTGGCCACGATGACACCAGCCCAGCTGGCCGAGGTTCTCGACGTCAACGTCAAGGGCAACATCTATACCGTGCAGGCCTGCTTGGATGCGCTGATCGCCTCCGGGCGTGGTCGGGTGATTCTGACCTCGTCGATCACCGGGCCGATCACCGGGTTCCCGGGATGGTCGCACTACGGCGCATCCAAGGCCGCTCAGCTTGGCTTCATGCGCACCGCCGCAATCGAATTGGCGTCGCAGGGCATCACGGTCAACGCGGTGCTGCCGGGCAATATCTTCACCGAGGGTCTCGCCGACATGGGCGAGGACTACATCGCCGGTATGACGCGGGCGATCCCGGCCGGCGCGCTGGGCAAGCCGGAGGACATCGGCTACCTGGCGGCGTTCCTGGCCACCAAAGAGGCGGGCTACATCACCGGCCAGGCCATCGCCGCTGACGGCGGGCAGGTGCTGCCAGAGTCGCCGGACGCCGTGCGTCCGTAACCGGTGGAGGAGTCCGAGGGCGGACCGATCGCGGAGGACGTCCGGCGGCGCGTCCTGTCGATGCTGGCGCAGGGCGCGTTGCGGCCCGGTTCACGCCTGGGCACCGAACGCGAGATGGCCGAGCAGTTCGCGGTGTCCCGGTCGACGCTGCGCAGTGCGCTGCTGCCGCTGAGCCGGGCCGGCGTGCTGGAGCGGCGCACCGGCCGCAACGGCGGCACCTTCGTCCGCGCCGACGTGGTGCAGCGCAATGCCGCCGAACTGGCCGGGTTGCCGGCCCGGCTGCGCAGCGGCGGGCACACCAGCGCGACCCGGGTGCTGGCCACCGACCGGCGGACCGCCACGCCGGCCGAGGCGGCCGCACTCGAAATCAGCACAGGAGACGAGGTTTTGGCGATCCGACGGCTGCGTTTCGCCGACGGAGTGCCGCTGTCGGTCGACCTCGCCTGCTTTGTGGCCGAGCAGGTCGACGATCTCCTCGAGCAGCCACTGGGCGGATCGCTCTACGAGTTGCTGGCCGTGCGCTACGGTCTGGTTCCGGCGACCTCGACCGAGATGATCGAGGTGGTCAGCGCACGCCCGCGGGAGGCCGACTGGCTGGGCATCCCGACCCGGCAGCCACTGCTGGCCATCACCAGGATCACCCACGATGCGTCGGGCCGACCGTTCGAGTACGCCTATGACCTCTTCCGCGCCGACCGGGTGCGCCTGACCGCGACGGCCTCGACCGTCACCGTCGTCGCCCAGGCCGACGAATGGGCGACAAACGGCGCTGCGACGACACCGAAACGTCGAGTTCGACCCGACTAGGGTGGGTGCGGTGACGACCAAACCCGAGATCGACTTTCCCGAAGGACCGGCCCCCACCGAGCTGGTCATCCAAGATTTGGTGGTGGGCGACGGCGACGAAGCCAAGCCCGGCGACCTGGTGGACGTCCACTACGTGGGCGTCTCCTACGACACCGGAGACGAGTTCGACAGCTCCTGGAATCGCGGCGAGTCCATCAGTTTCCCGCTGCGGGGCCTGATCCAGGGTTGGCAGGACGGGATTCCCGGCATGAGGGTCGGCGGTCGGCGTCAGCTGATCATCCCGCCCGAGCAGGCCTACGGCCCGGCCGGCTCGGGCCATCAACTCTCCGGCAAGACGCTCATCTTTGTCATCGACCTGCTCGGCACCCGATAGTTGACAACTGAAGCACTTGGCGAAGAACTGTGCCTTTGTCGGTGGGACAAGATCCTCCGCTGATCGCGGCGGGAGGAGATCCACTAACGCGGCGCGGGCAGCCGCAGCATCAGCCGTGCTCCGCCCAGCGGGCTGTTCTCCAACGACGCGGTGCCACCGTGGATTTCGGCCTGTTGAGCCACCAGCGCCAGACCCAGACCGGAGCCGGAGTGTGACGCCGTCGACCCGCGGGCGAACCGCTGGAACACTGCGGTGCGTTCGGCCTCGGGGACTCCGGTGCCGTTGTCGTCGACCGCGATCTCAACACCCTCGCGGGAGCTGACCGCCGACAGCCGCACCCTGGTCGTGCCACCGTGTTTGACCGCGTTGGCGATCGCGTTGTCCACGGCGAGCCGAAGACCGGCGGGCAGGCCGATGATGATGCACGTCGGCGACGGCCTGGTCCAGGCCGCGCGGCACGAACGGGACGGCGAACCCGGCGGCTTCGTCGAGCCGGCGGTCGAGGCGTTCGAGGCGGTCGTTGGTGATGCCGATCCAGACGATGGTGCCGACGATGGTCACCACGATCGCCGCGCCGATCGCCGTCGCGAACGCCACCCGGGTGCGCAGGGACGGTGTTCGGCGGAAGATGCGCGCCAGCATCAGGTCGGGAAAGTCACTGGGTGCGCAGCACGAAGCCGACGCCGCGCACGGTGTGCAGCAGTCGGGGCGCGCCGCCGGCCTCGATCTTGCGGCGCAGGTAGCCGATGAACACGTCGACGACGTTGGTGTCGGCGGCGAAGTCGTAACCCCAGACCAGCTCGAGCAGCTGCGCCCGGCTCAGGACGGCCGTCTTGTGCTCGGCGAGGACGGCCAGCAGGTCGAACTCGCGTTTGGTCAGGTCGACGTCGACGCCGTTGACCCGGGCCCGGCGGCCCGGGATGTCGACCTCGAGCGGGCCGACCTGGATGGTCTCCGAGGAGAACGTCGCCGTCGACCCGCGCCGGCGCAGCAGCGCCTTGACCCGGGCCACCAACTCGGCCAGCACGAACGGCTTGACCAGGTAGTCGTCGGCGCCGGCCTCCAGGCCGGCCACCCGGTCGTCGACCGAGCTTCGGGCCGAGAGCACACATACGGGCACGTCGTTGTCCATCGCGCGCAGGGCGGTCACCACGCTCACCCCGTCGAGTACGGGCATGTTGATGTCGAGCACTATCGCGTCGGGTCGGGTCTCGGTCGCCGACCGCAGCGCTTCGGCACCGTCGACGGCGGTGGCCACCTCGAATCCGGATAGCCGCAACCCGCGCTCCAGCGATGCGAGCACATCGGGGTCGTCGTCGACGACGAGCACCCGCGGTGACGCCGAACTACTGTCCATGGACTCATCTTGCCTGATGGCCGCCCGGTGCAGTGGGAGGCCGGACGTGGACACGTTTCGCCGAATTGACCTCGATCACAGTCGTGGTCGATAACCGATTGCCGCCCGTGGAATCATCGGAATCGGGGGGGCGACCGCGGTGTTGTTGCCAGCGGGTAGCGGCGGTCGATGACAAGGGAGACGGTCTGTTGGGCGAGGTGACCTCCGAACCGGGGATCGCCCCGCCGCGTCCGCACCCTCGCGCCGTGTCCGACCTGCTGCGATTGCTGCCCTATCTGATGCCCTACCGGGCGCGCTGGATCGCGATGCTCGTCGTCGCGGTCGTCAGCCTGGGGGCCACCGTCGCCATCCCCTTGATGACCAAGGCGGTGATCGACGGACCGGTCCGCCACCACGATCAGCGTGGACTGTGGGTGGTGGGCTCGGCGGCACTGGCCATCGGTGTGTCCGAGGCGCTGCTGTGGTTCATCCGGCGGTGGCTGGTGGCGCGGGCGACCATGGGGGTGGAGGCCGATATCCGCAAGGATCTCTACGCCCGGCTTCAGATCCTGCCGATGTCGTTTCACGGGCGGTGGCAGTCCGGCCAGCTGCTGTCCCGAATCATGAACGACCTCAACACTATTCGGCGACTGTTGTCGTTCGGTTTGGTGTTCCTGATCCTCAACGTTCTGCAGATCGCCATCGTCACGGTGATCCTGCTCGCGATGTACCGGCCGCTGGGTGTCGTCGTGCTGATCTCCATCGCGCCGATCACGCTCATCGTGCTGCACTTCGAGCACCAGTTCACCCGGCTGTCCCGGCTGGCGCAGGACCAGGCGGGCCACGTCGCCACCCACGTCGAGGAGTCGGCGCTGGGCTTACGCGCGGTCAAGTCGTTCGGACGCGAGGACTACGTCTACGACAGGTTCGACGAGCAGGCGTCGATGCTCTACGACACCCAGATCCGCAAGGTCGCGGTGTCGGCGAAGTTCTGGACCCTGCTCGAGGTCATCCCGAACCTCACGCTGATCGTCGTCCTGGGATTCGGCGCGTATGCCGCCGGGCACGGACTGGTCACCCTGGGCACCCTGGTCGCGTTCATCACGATGATGCTGTCGCTGGTGTGGCCCATCGCCTCGCTGGGATTCCTACTGTCGATGACCCAGGAGTCGATGACAGCGGCCAACCGGATCGCCGAAATCTTCGACGCGCCGCGCGAGATCACCGACGGGCACGGCCGCGTCGCGCCCAGCGGTGGACGGCTCGAACTCGTCGACGTCGGGTTCCGGTTCCCGGCCTTCGACGACGATGCGGGGCGAGGCTCGAGCGCCGCTGAGAAGTCGGACCGGCCGGCCCCAGCCGACACCTGGGCACTGCGCCACGTCAACCTGACCGTCGAACCGGAGGAGACCCTGGCCCTGGTCGGGGCCACCGGCTCCGGAAAGTCGGTGCTCGTCGCGCTGCTGCCCCGGCTCTACGACGTTACCGAAGGTTCGATCCGCGTCGACGGCACCGACATCCGCGAGCTGACGCTCTCGGCGCTTCGCACGGTGGTCGCCATCGCGTTCGAGGACCCGACGCTGTTCTCCATGTCGGTGGCCGAGAACCTAGCGCTGGGCCGGTCCCCGGACAATCCAGCCGACGACGAGGACCTGGCCCGCGCTATCGACATCGCCGCAGCACAGTTCGTCTACGACCTGCCATACGGATTGCAGACCCGCATCGGCGAGCAGGGCATGAGCCTGTCCGGCGGTCAGCGGCAACGGCTTTCGCTGGCCCGCGCGATCCTGTCCGCACCGCGCATCCTGGTGCTTGACGACACCCTGTCCGCGCTCGACGTCCACACCGAGGCGGCGGTCACCGAGGCGCTTCGGCGGGCGCTGGCCGGCGTGACCGGGGTGGTGGTGGCGCATCGCGCCTCGACCGTGCTGCTGGCCGACAAGGTCGCCCTCCTCGACGGCGGAACCGTCACCCACGTGGGTACTCACGCCGAGCTGCTTGCCGCGGTCCCGCGGTACCGCTACCTGCTGGCCGCCGACGACGAACTCGACGACGGGTGTGAACCGCGGCCGGAATGGGAGCACGACGACGCCCGCGAACGACTCGAGCACACCTACGACGAGGCCTGCGCCGAGCGCGAAAAGCCCCGCCGGCCAGCCGATTACGCTTCCTCGGAAGGGGGCCGGCGATGACCGCCACCGACTGGCGTGGCCGGCTCGACGAGCAGCCCGACGACCTGCCGATCGACGAGGCGCTGCCGCGCCGGCGCGAGGCCCGCGCCCTGCTCGGCTCGCTGCTGCGGCCGTTCCGCCTCACCGTCGCGCTGCTGGCGCTCGTGGTCATCGTGGAAAACGCAGCGCGACTGTCGGTTCCCATACTGGTGCAGCGTGGCATCGACCACGCCGTACCGCCGCTCACGGCGGGCGGCTCGGCCCGCGAGTTGATCCTCGTGGTGGCCACCCTGTGCGGTGTGGTGGTGTTGCAGGCGATCAGCCGGATGTTCTTCCTGAACCGCTCCGGACGGATCGGCCAGCGGGTGCTACTGGAATTGCGCCGCCGCGTGTTCCGGCACTTCCAGCGACTGGACGTCGCATTCCACGACCGGTACACCTCTGGGCGGGTGGTCAGCCGGCTGACCAACGACGTCGAGGCCATCCAGGACATGCTCGAAACCGGTTTCGACAGCCTGATCACCGCGGTTCTCACGCTGTTCGGCACCGCAATCCTGTTGGTGGTATTGGACTTCCGACTCGGGCTGATGTGTCTGGCGGCCTTCCCGATCCTGGTCGCCCTGGTGTGGTGGTTTTCCACCGAGTCGGCCAAGACCTACCGCAAGGTGCGGGAGAGCGCGGCACTGGTGATCGTGCAGTTCGTCGAGACGATGACGGGCATCAAGGCGGTACAGGCCTACCGCCGCGAACCGCGCAACCAGGAGATCTTCGACGACGTCGCCGACCAGTACCGGGAGGTCAACGAGAGGACCTTCCAGTTGCTGGCGATCTTCATGCCGGCCGTGAAACTGGTCGGCAACCTCACCACCGGCGTGGTGCTGCTCTACGGCGGCTACCGGGTCCTGCACGGCGAGATGACGATCGGAACACTCGCGGCCTTCCTGCTGTACCTGCGGATGTTCTTCGAACCGATGCAGGAGATCTCGCAGTTCTTCAACACCTTTCAGTCCGCCTCGTCGGCACTGGAGAAGCTGGCCGGTGTGCTCGCCGAGGAGCCCGCCATCGCCGACCCGGCCCACCCGGTCCGCCTCGACCGGGTCCGCGGTGAAATCGCCTTCAACGACGTGCATTTCAGCTACGGGCCGGATCGACCCGTCCTGCCCGCGCTCACCCTGGACGTGCCATCGGGACAGACCGTCGCCCTGGTCGGCACCACCGGGGCGGGCAAGACCACCATGGCCAAGCTGATCGCCCGCTTCTACGACCCGACTTCGGGCTCGGTCACCCTCGACGGCGTCGACCTGCGAGACCTCGCGCAGAGCGACCTGCGCCGGCACGTCGTGATGGTGACCCAGGAGAACTTCCTGTTCTCCGGGACCGTCGCGGACAACATTCGATTCGGCCGGCCGTCGGCCTCGGCTGCCGAGGTGCGCGCCGCGGCGGCCGCCGTCGGCGCCGATGTCTTCATCGACTCGCTGCCCGACGGCTACGACACCGATGTGGCCAAGCGCGGCGGGCGGCTGTCGGCCGGGCAGCGGCAGCTGATCGCGTTCGCCCGCGCGTTCCTCGCCGACCCCGCGGTACTGATCCTCGACGAGGCCACTTCCTCGCTCGACATTCCCAGCGAGCGCCTGGTGCAGCGGGCGCTGCGCACGGTGCTGGCCGACCGCACCGCGCTGATCATCGCCCACCGGCTGTCCACGGTCGAGGTCGCCGACCGGGTACTGGTCCTCGAACACGGCCGCATCGTCGAGGACGGCACGCCTGAGGAACTCATCGGGCACGGCGAGGGCCGTTATGCCGCGTTGCACCGCGCGTGGCTGGAATCGCTTGGCTAGCAGCCAGAATGTTGGCCCTCGGTTCACCAGGCCTGAGGGCCGCCACGCCTCCGACCAGTTAGCGCTACCTCGAGAATGACCCAGAGCCTGATACTGGACAGTTGTGAGGCAATTCGCAGACCGAGCCGACGCGGGTCGGCAGCTGGCTGAGGCAGTGAAGGACTATCGCGCGCACGACGTGCTCGTCCTGGGTCTGCCGCGCGGCGGGGTGCCGGTGGCCTACGAGGTGGCCAAGGCCCTCGACGCACCGCTGGACGTCCTCGTCGTCCGCAAGCTCGGTGTGCCGTCGCAGCCCGAGCTGGCGTTCGGGGCCATCGGCGAGGGCGGTGCCCGCGTGCTCAACGAAAACGTGCTGGGCCACGTACTGGTAAGTGAGGGCGACATCGCGCGGGTCGAGGCCGAGCAGCGTGCCGAGCTGCAGCGCCGGGTCGAGCGCTACCGCGGCGGGCGCGAGCAGATTCCGCTGCGCGACCGGGTGGCGCTCATCGTCGACGACGGCTTCGCCACCGGGTCCACCGCCCGCGCTGCGTGCCTGGTCGCCCGCGCGCAGGGCGCCGCCAAGGTGGTGCTGGCGGCGCCGGTCGGCTCGGCGGACACGGTGGCCGAGTTGCGGCACTACGCCGACGATGTCGTCTGCCTGGGCGCGCCGGCCAACTTCCACGCAGTCGGGCAGGGCTATCGGGATTTTCGGCAGACCTCTGACGAGGAGGTGTGCGATCTGCTGGAGCGAACCCGTTGAGCCGCGGCGGTTGAAACCGCTAGGCGGGTAAGCCTATTCGCCGGTAGCGCTCCAGGCGGGCGGCATAACGGTCGGCCGGCGGCTGTCGACGCAGATGGTGCAACTCGAGTGCGATGGCCGCCGAGAGCCGGCGGGCGAACTCCACGGGTTCGTCGGCGGCGTCGGGATGTTCGGGCACGATCGCGTCGACGATCCCGTTCGCCAGCAGATCGACCGACCGAATACCTTGGGCGGCAGCGAGTTCCGGGGCATGATCGGTGTCGCGGAACACGATCGCGCTGGCGCCCTCCGGCGGCAGCGGCGCCAGCCAGCCGTGCTGGGCGGCCAGCACCCGGTCGGCGGGAACCATGGCCAGCGCGGGACCACCGCTGCCCTGGCCGAGCAGCACCGAGACCGTCGGGGTGTCCAGCGTCACCAGCTCGGACAGGCAGCGAGCGATCTCACCGGCCAGCCCGTTCTGTTCGGCGTCGGCTGACAGTGCGGGCCCGGCGGTATCGATGACGAGCACCAACGGCAGCTGCAGACTCGCGGCCAGGGCCATGCCGCGGCGGGCTTCCTGTAGGGCCGCGGGGCCGGTCCGGAGGGCGGGAGCGAAGCGACCCGGGAATAGATCTAGGCCGCCGATGACGCGCTGCTGGCCGGCCACCACGGCGGGTTGTCCGCCGAAGCGGGCCAGCGCGAGCGCCGTCGTCGACGCTTCGCCGTGGGTACCTGACAGCAGCACCCGCTCGGTGGCACCTTCGCGCAGCAGCCAGCTCACACCGGGCCGGTCGGCCCGCCGGGAGGCCACCACCGAGTCCCACGCCGGGACGTGGGCGATTTCCTCAACGGCCAGAGCCGCCGGTGGCGGCCCGGGCGGGTCGGCGATGACGGTCAGTGCCCGGTGGAGCATCGGCCGCAGCGCTTCGAGACCGACTACGCCGTCGATGACCCCGTGGCGCAGCAGGTTCTCCGCGGTCTGCACTCCGGCGGGGAACGGCTCGCCGTAGAGCTGTTCGTAGACGCGGGGTCCGAGGAACCCGATCAGCGCGCCGGGCTGGGCGACGGTGATATGGCCCAGCGACCCCCACGACGCGAACACCCCGCCGGTGGTGGGGTGTCGCAGATAAACCAGATAGGGCAGATGGGCCTGCTTGTGCCGGGTGACCGCGGCGGCGATCTTGACCATCTGCAGGAACGCGACGGTGCCCTCCTGCATGCGGGTGCCACCTGAGCTGGGGGAGGCCAGCAGGGGCAGCCGCTGCGCGGTCGCCCGTTCCACGGCGGCGGTGATCCGCTCGGCGGCGGCCACCCCGATGGAGCCGGCCAGGAAATCGAACTCGCAGGCGACGACGGCCACCCGGCGCCCGAACACGGTGCCCTCGCCGGTGAGAACCGCCTCGTCAGAGCCGGTCACGGCACGCGCCCGCTGAAGTTCACCGGCGTATTCGGCGTCTGCCGGCACGGCCAGCGGCGCAGTGTCCCAGCTGCGGAACGACCCGCTGTCCAGGACGGCGTCGCGCAATTCGGCAGCTCCGATGCGGCTCACCGGTCGAGGTTATCCGGCCAGTAGGCTGGCAGCCATGATCGGGATCAACCGCGTGCGGGATGTGACAACCATCGAGATGCAGCGCCCGGAGCGGCGCAATGCACTCAACTCCGAACTCGTCGACACGCTGCGGGAGACCGTCGAGAAGGCCGCCGGCGAGGATGTCCGCGCCATCGTGCTGACCGGTCAGGGCACGGTGTTCTGCGCGGGCGCGGACCTCTCCGGTGATGTGTTCGCGGCGGATTTCCCGGACAAGGCGATCGCACTGAACAAGGCGATCGACGCCGTGCCGTTCCCGGTCATCGCGGCCATCAACGGCCCGGCGATCGGTGCCGGTGTGCAGCTCGCGATGATCTGCGATCTGCGCGTGGTCTCAGCAGGTGCCTACTTCCAGTTCCCGATCGCCAAGTACGGTCTCGCGCTCGACAACTGGAGCGTGCGGCGGCTGAGCTCGCTGGCCGGGTACGGCCGGGCCCGGGGCATGCTGCTGGGCGCCGAGAAGCTGGACGCCCAGACGGCGTTGATGACCGGGATGGCCAACCGCATCGGGGACCTGGCCGACGCGCAGGCCTGGGCGGCCGAGATCGCCGGGTTCGCACCGCTGTCGCTGCAGGCCTCCAAGCGGGTGCTCAACGACGACGGCGCCTACGAGGAGCAGGGACCTCTCCACAAGGAACTGTTCGACAAGGCGTGGGGAAGCCAGGACGTGATCGAGGCCCAGGTGGCGCGGATCGAGAAGCGTGCCCCGAGGTTCCAGGGCGCCTGACCTGCTGCGCGCCGCCGTTCGCCTCGTCGCCGGGACCGCCTCCCTGGCTACCGGCGGTTGGGTGCTGCGTGCGCTGAACGACGCACCCGCCTCACTCGGGGCGGGCCGCGGTGCGATCCGTCCGGTTGCCGACCGCTCCCCGCACTACCGCGACGGCGTCTTCCACAACCTCGAGCCTGCCTCGGCACTGCGCCTGGACGCCGAGGAGAACCGGCTGGTCCTGTTCGACATGCTCTCCAGCCGCTCGGCCAGCCGGCCGCGGGCCGCCGTCCCGCTCGCCGACCCGCCCGCGCCGGCCGGATCCGAACCACTGGCGGTCAGCTGGCTGGGCCACTCCACGGCGCTGCTGGAGATCGACGGCTACCGGGTCCTGACCGACCCGATCTGGAGCGAGCGCTGCTCGCCGTCGCGCACCGCCGGCCCGCAGCGGCTGCACCCGGTCCCGGCCCCGCTGGAGTCGCTGACCGCGCTGGACGCCGTGGTGGTCAGCCACGACCACTACGACCACCTCGACATGGACACCGTGCTGGCGCTGGCCCGTACCCAGCGGGCTCCGTTCCTGGTTCCGCTCGGCGTCGGCGCGCACCTGCGGCAGTGGGGTATCCCGGAGGACCGGATCGTCGAACTGGACTGGAACGAAGAACACCGGATCGGCGAATTGACCCTGGTCTGCACACCGGCGCGGCACTTCTCCGGCCGCTTCCTGTCCCGCAACACCACGCTGTGGTCGTCATGGGCGATCGTCGGCCCGCGGCACCGGGCCTACTTCGGCGGCGACACCGGGTACACCCGCAGCTTCGCCGAGATCGGCGCCGACCACGGCCCCTTCGACCTGACATTGCTGCCCATCGGTGCCTACCACACGGCGTGGCCCGACATCCACATGAACCCCGAGGAAGCCGTGCAGGCCCACCGGGACGTCACCGACGCCGGGCTGCTCGTGCCCATCCACTGGTGCACCTTCCGACTCGCGCCACACCCATGGGCCGAGCCCGTCGAACGCCTGCTCGCCGCCGCTGACGGCGCCGGGGTGAACGTCGCGGTGCCCAAACCCGGCAGCCGGGTGGTGACGGGGTCGTCACCAGCGATAGAGCCGTGGTGGCAGCTGTGACGCACTACGGTGCAAGCCATGACCGCTCTGGCAAGACGCGCCGCGATCGTCGCGCTACTGGCCACGCTCACCGCGTGTGGCAACACCGCCACCAAGCCCGAGACGGCCAAGACTTTCTCCACCCTGCCGCCCCCGCTCGTGCCCGCGATGGCGCTGCCGGACAACGCCGTCGACAACGCGGTGGCCAAGCTGGACGGTTCGACCGTCGTGGCCCACCAGGTCGGCCAGAAGGCGATCAGCTGGAACACCCCCGTGGTCGACAAGCTGCCGTGGTTTGCGCTGTCCGACCCGGCGGTGAGCAAGATGGTGGCCGTCGGCGACCTCTACTCGCACCGTTCCGGCCTGCCCGACCACGCCGGTGACAAGCTGGAGGACCTCGGCTACGACCGCCGATACGTCCTGGAGCGGTTACGCCAGCTTCCGCTCGATCCGTTCCGAATCTCCTACGCCTACACCAACTTCGGGCTCACTGCCGCCGCCGAGGCGGTTGCCGCGGCGGCAGGCATGTCGTGGGAGGATCTGAGCCAGCAGGTCCTGTATCGCCCACTGGGCATGACCTCGACCAGTTCACGGTTCGCCGATTTCGAGGCCCGCGCCGACAGGGCACTCGGCCACATCCGGATCGACGGGAAGTACCGGCCGCTCTACAAACGCGACCCCGATCCCGAAACGCCCGCCGGCGGGGTGAGCTCGTCGGTCAACGACCTCACCCGCTGGCTGACCATGGTGCTGGCCAACGGAAACTACAACGGGCAGAAGATCATCGAACCCGACGCGCTGCTTCCCGCGCTGACACCTCAGATCGTTTCCAGTCCGGCCAGCGAGCCCGCCATGCGATCGGGCTTCTACGGCTACGGGTTCAACGTCGGGACCACCTCGGCCGCACGCACCCAGATTAGCCACTCCGGAGCCTTCGAACTGGGTGCCGGCACCAACTTCGTCATCATTCCCTCCGCCGACGTCGCGATCGTAGCCCTCACCAACGCCACCCCGGCCGGCATCCCGGAGACGCTGACCGCTGAGTTCGCCGACCTGGTCCAGTTCGGCGAGGTGCGCGAGGACTGGCGCAGGCTCTACGGGGACGCCTTCGCCGACATGGACAAGCCGGAGGGCTCGCTGGTCGGTCAGAAGCCGCCCGCCAACCCGGCTCCGGCCGAGCCGGCAGTGGCCTACGTCGGCACCTACAAGAACGACTACTGGGGACCCGCAACCGTCGCTGAGAAGGACGGCAAGCTCACCGTGTCGCTTGGCCCGCGCCCGGACACCTATGAGCTGACCCACTGGGACGGCGATGAGTTCACGTTCGGCTTCGTCACCGAAAACGCCCAGCCGGGAACGGTTTCCACGGCGAGGTTCGCCGGCGACAAGCTGACACTGGAGTACTTCGACGACGACAAGATGGGGACGTTTACCCGATGACCGTCAGCATCGCCACCGGCCTGAGTGACGCCGAGGTCGCCGCCCGCGTCGCCGAAGGCAAGACCAACGACGTACCCAGCCGCGCCTCGCGCAGCGTCGGCGACATCATCCGGGCCAACGTCTTCACGCGCATCAACGCCATCCTCGGCGTACTGCTGCTGATCGTGCTCGCCACCGGATCGCTGATCAACGGCCTGTTCGGTTTGCTCATCATCGCCAACAGCGGTATCGGCATCATCCAGGAAGTGCGGGCCAAGAAGACTCTGGACAATCTGGCCATCGTGGGCCAGGCCAAACCGACGGTGCGCCGTGAGTCGGGAACCGGGCCCCTCGCACCGAACGAGGTGGTGCTCGACGACGTCATCGAGCTCGGACCCGGCGACCAGATCGTGGTCGACGGCGAACTGCTCGAGGCGTCCAACCTCGAGGTGGACGAGTCGCTGTTGACCGGCGAGGCCGACCCGATGCCCAAAGACGTTGGCGACCAGGTGATGTCGGGCAGCTTCGTCGTCGCTGGAGTCGGGGCCTACCGCGCCACCAAGGTGGGCCGCGAGGCCTATGCCGCCCGGCTGGCCGAGGAGGCCAGCAAGTTCACCCTGGTGAAGTCCGAACTGCGGACCGGCATCAACGAGATTCTGCAGTTCATCACCTACCTGCTGTGGCCGGCCGGGTTGCTGACCATCTACACCCAGCTGTTCACCACGAACGTGGGCTGGCGCGAGTCGGTGCTGCGGATGGTCGGTGCGCTGGTGCCCATGGTGCCCGAGGGTTTGGTGCTGATGACCTCGATAGCGTTCGCCGTCGGCGTGATCCGGCTGGGCCGCAGGCAGTGCCTGGTGCAGGAACTTCCGGCCATCGAGGGCCTGGCCCGCGTCGACGTGGTGTGTGCCGACAAGACCGGGACGCTCACCGAGAACGGCATGCGGCTGTCCGAGGTCGCCGCCGTGGGACAGGACGACACCGAGCACAAGATCGCCGACGTGCTGGCGTCGCTGGCCGCCGACGACCCGAAACCCAACGCCAGCATGCAGGCCATCGCCGAGGCCTACCCGAATTCGCCGGGCTGGACCGCCACCGCGACCGCGCCGTTCAAGTCCGCGACCAAGTGGAGCGGGGCATCCTATGGGGCGCACGGCAATTGGTTGATCGGCGCGCCCGATGTGCTGCTCGACCCGGAAACTCCCGCGGCCGCCCGCGCTGAGGAGATCGGCTCGCGCGGATTGCGGGTGCTGCTGCTGGGCTGCTCGGACCGAAGCGTCGACAGCCCGGATGCGCCCGGCGAGGTGAGCCCCGTCGCGTTGGTGGTCCTCGAGCAACGTGTCCGACCCGACGCCCGCGCCACGTTGGAATACTTTGCCTCCCAGAACGTCTCGGTGAAGGTGATCTCCGGCGACAACGCCGTCTCGGTCGGGGCGGTCGCTGGCTCGCTCGGGCTGGAGGGCGAGACCATGGATGCCCGCCACCTGCCCTCGGAGCCTGAGGAGCTGGCCGAGACGATGGCCGAGTACACCACCTTCGGGCGGGTACGGCCCGACCAGAAGCGGGCGATGGTGCATGCGTTGCAGTCCCGCGACCACACCGTCGCGATGACCGGTGACGGCGTCAACGACGTGCTGGCGCTCAAGGACGCCGACATCGGAGTGGCGATGGGCTCGGGCAGCCCCGCTTCACGCGCGGTGGCCCAGATCGTGTTGCTGGACAACAAGTTCGCCACGCTGCCCTATGTAGTGGGGGAAGGCAGGCGGGTGATCGGCAACATCGAGCGGGTGTCCAACCTGTTCCTCACCAAGACGGTGTACTCGGTGCTGCTGGCACTTCTGGTCGGCTTTGCCGGCCTGTCCTCCAAGCTGTTCGGCACCGACTCGCTGCTGTACCCGTTCCAGCCCATCCACGTCACGATCGCGGCCTGGTTCACCATCGGGATCCCGGCGTTCATCCTGTCGTTGGCCCCCAACAGCGAGCGGGCGCACACCGGCTTCGTCCGGCGGGTCATGACCTCCGCACTGCCCTCCGGTGTGGTGATCGGCTCGGCGACATTCGTGTCCTACCTGATCGCCTACCACGGCCGCAACGCCACCACGCTCGAGCAGACGCAGGCGTCCACAGCCGCCCTGATCACCCTGCTGATGGGTGCGGTGTGGGTGCTGGCCGTGGTGGCCCGTCCCTACCGGTGGTGGCGGATTGCCCTGGTGGCCGTCTCCGGGCTGGCCTACGTGGTGATCTTCGCCATACCGCTGGCCCGGGAGAAGTTCATGCTCGACCCGTCCAACCTCGCCATCACCTCGACCGCGGCGGGAATCGGCCTGCTCGCGGCCGGGCTCATCGAGGCGCTGTGGTGGATTCAGGGACGAGTGCTGGGCGAACCACGGATTTTGTGGCGAGCCGAGGCTACGGTGCAAGATGGAGCGGGTGCGATGAACAGGAAGGTGCAGTGATGGGATTCCTCGACAAAGCCAAGGAAGTCCTGAGCGAGAATGCCGAGAAGGTGGAGGCGGCCATCGACAAGGCCGGCGACATCATCGATGAGAAGACCCAGGGCAAGTTCAAAGACGCCGTGGACGAGGTGCAGGACGCTGCCAAGAACATCGTCGAGAAGGGCTCCGAAAAGTCCGGCGAGGCTGTCGAGAACGCGACCGACAAGGGCGACCAGCAAACCTGACGTATGGCGAAACTCTCTGTATCCGTTGACGTTCCACTACCACCTGAGCAGGCGTGGCAGCGTGCTTCGGACCTGTCCCGGTACCAGGAATGGTTGACCATTCACCGGGTCTGGCGGTCCAAGCTGCCCGAGACGCTCGACAAGGGCACCGTCGTGGAGTCCATCGTCGAGGTCAAGGGCATGCCCAACCGCATCAGGTGGACCATCGTGCACTTCAAGCCGCCGGAGGCGATGACGCTCAACGGCGCGGGGGTGGGCGGCGTCAAGGTGAAGCTGATCGGCAAGGTGCGCCCGCACGAGTCCGACTCGGACTCCTCGGTGGTCACCATGGACGTTCACCTCGGCGGGCCGGCGTTGTTCGGTCCGATCGGGATCCTGGTGGCCGGCGCGCTGCGCGGTGACATCCAGGAGTCACTGGAGAAGTTCAAGACGGTCTTCGCGCCGTCCTGAGTTCAGGTCCGGATGACCCGGTGCGGGCTGGGGTGGGGATGCACACGGACGATGCCGTGCCGGGCGGCGGCCGGCGGCTGCTGATGCCGCCCGTCCTCCGGGCGCGTCGCGGCGGCTAGGAACCGTTTCTCCAGCCCGGCGATCAGGTCCTGCACCGCGCGGCGTTCCCGCTCGGCGGCGCGGATCACGCTCCGGATCCTGCGGGCCTGCGCGTGCTCGCCGCGCCGCTGATAGCGCTCCAGGGCCGAACCGTAGGTGGCCAGGTCGGCGTCGAGCTCTTCGCACTGGGCGATGAGCATCATACGCAGATGTTCGGCCTGCTGCCGGTCCGCTGACTCGGACAGTGGCTCAACGCGAGGCCCGGGGCCGATCGGAAGGGTCACGGCCGAACTGTATCCGATCCCGCAGACCCCCGCTCCTTGGGTGCAGTCCCTCGAACCACGACACCGTCCGTTCATCTTATGGTCAACATCACGCCACCGAGAACAACCTTGGTGGTTGCGCAAACGACAGGTTTCGTTCGATGATGTCCCGCGTGGACCGAGCTGAAGAGCAGCGCCAGATCGCGCATGTGGTGGATCGCCTCACCGAGGCGTTCCCCTACGTGCCGGACCACGTGATCACCGAGACCGTCGACGCTGTACATCGGCGCTTCGAGCAGGCCCGGATCCGCGAGTTTGTGCCATTGTTCGTCGAGCGCTCCTGCCGGGCCCAGTTCACCAAGCAGCCGGCCGTCGAGATCTCCGCCTAGCGCCTTTAGGGCAGCGGCGCCGACCACGCCAACCGGGTTCCTCCGCCCGATCGTGGCGCAATGGAGAACCGTCCGCCGCATTCGTCTGCTCGGGCCGACAGGTTGGCCAGTCCGCTGCGGGTGATGTCCGCGCTGATGCCGACGCCGTCGTCGGTGAGATCACGTGGTCGTGCAGATCGCGGGCGATGCGGTCGCGGTCGGTGAGCACGTCCAGCTCGCGCATCCGGCGCTGCGCGGTGGCCAGGTGCAGGGCCAGCCCGGCCTGTGCGGCGTAGGCCGCCGCCATGTCCAATTCGTTCTCGGTGAACTGCCGGCCACGCGGGGCCACACACACCAACACCCCGGTGGACGCCTCAGCCTCACACACCGGCAGCACCCGGGCCGCCGCGCTGTCCCCGCCCAGATCGCAGAAGTCGTTGAGCCGCAGCGGAACCGAGTCCGAGAAGGCCAGACCGACGGTGGTCCCGGTCAACGACAGCCGGCGACCGAGCAGATCCCCGCGCGTCGAGACCGTGATCACCAGATCACCCGCTTGGTCGGGAGTCGCGCAGAAGCTGTACTCGTTGCCGGTCAACGCGACCGCCTTGGCGGTGATCCGGCGGTGCACCACCGCGGGGTCGTCACCGGCCAGCAGTTCGGTGCTGATGTCGCGGGTGGCCTCGATCCACAGCTGCTGGGTGTGCGCGGATTGGTAGAGCCGGGCGTTGTCGATCGCGATACCCGCGGCCCGGCCAGTGCGAGCACCAGCACCTCGTCGGCCTCGGTGAAGGGGGCGCCGTCGGCCTTCTCGGTCAGATACAGGTTGCCGAACACCTGGTCGCGAATGCGGATCGGCACCCCGAGGAAGGTCCGCATCGGTGGGTGGTTCGCGGGCACGCCGATCGACGCCGGATGACGGGAAAGGTCTTGGACGCGAATCACTTTCGGGGTATTGAGCAGGACGCCGAGCATGCCATCGCCGGTGGGCGGCGGCCCGATCTGTTGAGCTGTCGGCTGGTCGATGCCCTCGAAGACGAACCGCTCCAGCGTCGGCTGCGGGTCGGTGCCGATCACGCCCAGCGCCCCGTAGCGGGGCGTTGACCAACCCCATCGCGGTGTGCACGATGGTGTGCAGCTTGCGCTCGACCTCCAGTCCGGAGGACACCGCCAGCATCGCGTCGATCAGACCGTCGCGGACGTCGAGGTCAAACATCGCTGCGGCGCAAGGTTTCCGCGGCGAACAGCGCCGCCTGGGTCCGGCCGCTCAGTCCCAGTTTGGTCAACAGTCGCGACACGTAGTTCTTGACCGTCTTCTCGGCCAGGAACATCCGCTGGCCGATCTCCCGGTTGGTCAGGCCCTCGCCGAGTAGCTGGAGCAGCGCGCGTTCGGTGGCTGACAGGTCGCGCAGGCGTTCGTCCTGCTCGGTGTCCTTGCGCAGCCGCGACATCAGCACCGCCGCGGCACGGTTGTCCAGCAACGACTTTCCCGATCCGACGGCCTTGATGGCCTGGGCCAGTTCCATACCGCGGATGTCCTTGACGACGTATCCGCTGGCGCCGGCGAGGATCGCGTCGAGCGTTGATTGCTCGTCGGTGAACGAGGTGAGGATCAGGCAGCGCACCTCCTCGTGGGTGGCGACCAGTTCGCGGCACAGGTCGATACCGCTGCCGTCGGGAAGGCGGATGTCGAGCACCGCGACGTCGGGGCGGGTCGCGGAGGTCCGGGACAGCGTCTCGGTCACCGTGCCGGCCTCACCGACGACGCAGATTTCGGGGTCGTTGCCCAGGAGTTCGGCCAGGCGACGCCGTGCCACCTCGTGGTCATCGACCAGGAACACCTTGATCACACCGCAGTGAAACTTGAAGTCGTCACCGGCTGGTAGGGACTTTGGTCCCAAAAACGCCTGACCAACGCCTTGTTGGGAAGGGTCTTGCAACGCTGGCGGCAGGCCTCACCGCACGGGAGCCTCTATTCCATGGTCCACGGCCCGAACGCATCCGGCGAGATCGTCGTCGGCATCGACGGGTCTGCTTCGTCCAATGCGGCGGTCCGCTGGGCCGCCCACGAAGCCGGCATGCACAACGTGGCGCTGCGCCTGGTGCACATCGCCGCGGCGCCGTCGGTGACCAACGTGATGGTTCCGGTGCCGGCCGAGTTCGAGGAATGGCAGGACACCCAGGCCCGCGCGGTGCTGCGCGAGGCCACCGAACTGATCGCCCAGGTCAGTGCGGAGACCGGCGCACCGGTCCGCATCGCCGACACCGACGTCTATCACGCGTCACCGGTTCCCACGCTGATCGACCTGTCCAAGGGCGCCGACATGGTCGTCGTCGGCAGCCGCGGCATGGGCGCTTTCCGCCGCGGGCTGCTCGGATCGATCAGCACCGGCCTCATCCAACACGCCCACTGCCCGGTCGCGGTGATCCACGACGGGCCGACCCCGCCGTCGCACCTGCCGGTCGTCGTCGGAATCGACGGATCTCCCGCCTCGGCAGAGGCCACCGCCGTAGCGTTCGCGCAGGCTTCCCGCCGCGGGGTCGATCTCGTTGCCGTGCATGCATGGAGCGACGACAGCCTGTTCGCGGTGCCGGGGGTGGTCTGGGCGGCGGTAGCGGTAAGGGAGGACGAGGTGTTGGCTGAGCGGTTGGCCGGGATGTCCGAGGACTATCCCGACGTGACCGTGCATCGCGTGGTGGTGCGCGATCAGCCCGCGCGGTATCTGGCCGAACAGGCTCAGAGCGCGCAGCTGTTGGTGGTGGGCAGCCACGGTCGCGGCGGATTCGCCGGCATGTTGCTCGGCTCCGTCAGCACCGCACTGGCCCACACCGTCACCATCCCCCTGGTTGTCGCGCGTCGGAACTAGCACCCCACGGCGCGCGCCATAGAGCCGGCGGACGGAGTTCTCCCCCGTCCGCCGGCTCACTTTTTCTAGACTGCGTCGGTGACCGCGACCTACGAGTATGGGCTCGATATCGAGGCGGTGGACGGTCGCCGAGCTCGCCGACGCCGGCTGGGTGACCTGTGTGCAGGCCGGCTGACCGCGGCGGTGTTCAGCCTGTCCTCGTTGGCCGCCGCCTGATCTTGCCGGGCTGGGAGGCCCGCTGGCCCTTGCGCAGGGTTTCGATCAGCTCCCGGTAGGGCCCGACGAGGTAGGCGGTGTCGCCCGCGGCCAACTGGGTCTCGCGGCGCGGACGCAGGCGCACCGGCGTGCCCTCCCGCTCGATGGCGATCATCCGGGTCTGGGTGGACAGCTCGAACATCCGCATCCCGTCGAGCTCGCTGCCCGGCCGGACCTTCACTCCGCCAACCATGAACGACCGCTGACCCACCGAGAAAGTGCCCAGCACCTCGAGGCCCATGGCCGCGCCGATGAACCACGGCGTGGCGAGGTCGACGGTGGAGCGCACGAACTCGAAGCCGAACCGGTGGCCGACCGCGTGGCCGAGCTGCTGGTCGTAGATGCGCAGCACGATCGGTACATGGGGGCGGTGCAGCTCCGGTGTCACGCGCGGATTCCCGATCATCTCGCGTATCACGATGCCGGTCTCGATGTTGACCATGTCGTCCTGTGTGAGCACCGCGACCGCCCTGGCCTGCTCGAGCCGGGCTGCCTCCAGCGTCTGGCCTAGGGTGGCATCGCCGAAGATAACCGGCACGTCGAGTTCGGTCGCCCCCGACAGGTAGCGGTTGTCCTCGTTGCGTTCGATCACCGCGACGTCGTGTCCGGCCGCTTTGATCATGCTCGCGACCCGGATGCCGAACGAGCCGAGACCGACCACCACGACGTGGCGACGCAGGTGGCGGATCTTCTGCCGGTTGGCGGCCTGAGTGATGCGCCGGGACAGCAGCACGTCGGCGACGAACGCCACCACGATCGCGGTGGTGGCCACACCCGCCAGCATCATGCACACCCCCCACAACCGTAGCCACAGCGGCTGGTTGAGGAAGTTGAAGTCGCCGAAGCCGACGGTGGTGATGGTCTCGGTGGAGAAGTACAACGCGTCCATCCAGCTCATGCGCGGGTTCCTGTAGGCCAACCGGAGCGTGATGGTCGAACCGAGCAATAACAGCGCCCCCACCCCGAGCGCGCGGTAAAACATCGGGTTGATGTCGTCGCGGAACGCCCGCACCGTGTCGGCGATGCGAGCGACCAGCGGACGTTCCCGCGGTGCCACCGGAATCGGCTTGGCGATCGTGATGCCGCGTTCGGTCAGCTCGTCGGCGGTACCGATCATCGCCGTCCAGTCACCCGGATGGACGGCGACGTCGCGGCCGGGGCAGGCGATCACCTCACCCTGGTGAGCCGAGGCCTCAGAACGGATGATGGCAACTGGCGCGAGGTCGCCGTACATCTGCCGCAGGGTTCCCTCCGCGGTCGCGGTCGCACCGGACACGACGAAGTCGACGCCGGCCACATTGATGGTATGGGTGGTGAGCTCCAGCAACGCCTCGACCACCGATGGGGCGGCCAGGTCGGCGACGTCGAGGATGGCGCCTGGCCCGTTGTCGGCGGTCACTGCCTCCCGCAGTACCGTGTTTGCCAGCCGCGCCACCACCCGCACCCGCGGATTGGACTGCCGGGCCAGCAACGCGATCTCCAGGTTCACCGCGTCGTCGTCGGCGACGCAGATGATCGCATCGGCCACCGAGATCCCGGCCTCCTGCAGACCCGCCGGCGACTGCAGGGGAACCACGCTGATCTCGGAGTTGTTCAGCTCGTCGATGATCCGCATCGCGAGCGCATCGTCCCCGCAGACGATGGTGTGGCCGCGCATGGGGAAACGCTACTTCGGAATGCCCCGCGATGACGGGAGAAGATGGGGGTATGCCCAATTCCCGGCCTGCCGGTGACCCCGCAGCAGCTGGCCGATGCCGCTGTCGCCGCGGGAGCCCGTGCGGTGCACCTGCATCCCAGACTGCGATGGCGCGGACTCGCTACTGGCGGCCGCTGTGGGGATCCTGGCCGCGGTCAGTCGGTAGGGGAGCCCAGCGCGAAGTCGGCGAAGTCGAAGCCCGGGACCACCACGCAACTGACCAAGGCGGGCTCGGCCTCCCACGGCCGGGCACGCTGCCAGTGGCCCGACGGTACCAGAAGCTGAGGATGCTGTCCGGCCGTAACATCCGGGCCCAGCACATGCGTTGTCGCGCTGTCCCTTTCGCTGCCGAACTCCAGCAGCAGCGGGCTGCCGCGATGGTAGAGCCACAACTCCGCGCTGCGCACGGTGTGCCACGCCGACTGCTGTCCGGGCATGAGGACGAACAAGATGGCGGTGCCGGCGTTTCGGGGGCCGTTGTAGTCCGGTGGCAGCACCGACTCACCGATCACGAGGTCGCTGCGCCATGTTTCCCGAAAGTAGCCACCCTCGGGGTGGGGCGCCATGTCGAGCTGTCGAACCCAGTCGGGGAGTTCTGTCATATGCGTCCTCGGTCGGTGTTGCGACCACTCTAGAGATAAATCGGTTGCCTACCGCAGCGGCGGCTCCCTAGCCTGGCAACCGCAGTCATCGAGGAGAGGACAGTCTTCGTCGTGGATTTCAGCATCGGCCCCGTCCCGCTGCCAACCGCTACGGAGACCCATGCCTACCGAATCTGCAATCACCCTGACCGATCTCGGTTTCAAGCGCGCCGCCAAGATCGTCATGCGCACCTAGGCGATGTCGGCGGAGGTGGCGGCTGGAAAGCTGCGCACCGATCTCGACGAGAAGATGGCGGCGGCTCAGGAGGCGCTTGACGACGCCGAGGCCCGGCTGCGCGATGAGGACCACATTCGCATCGACCTGCCCGACCCCGGTGTTCCGGCCAGCCGGCGGATCGCCGAATTGCCCGGCGCCCGTGGGCCGCTCGTTACCCGCCGCAGCGTCTCGACGGGTTGGATGAGCGGGCCAGCGTTCTCGACGCCGTCAGTGCCGTGGCCCCGCAGATCGAACCGGGCCTGGTGCGCGGTGATCGTGGTCAGCCACGACGAGGACTTCCTGGGCCGGCTGGAACTGACCAGGACGCTGTCGATGCGGTTGCCGGGTGTCTTGGTGGAGGAGGGTTAGGGTCTGACAATGGCACGCCTGCGACCGGGTTGGTTCGTGGTGTTGTTCGCGGCCCTGCTGGCTGGCAGCGCATGGCTGCCGTGGCTGACCACCTCGGCGCAGGGCGGCGGGCGCGCCAGTGCGATCGGCGGCACAATCGGCAGCCTCGAACTACCGCCCCGGTTCGGGGCGGGCCAGCTGATCGTCCTGTTCTCCTCGACGCTGATCGTGACCGGTGCGATGGCCGCCCGCAATCTCTCCCCGCGGCTCGCCGCGACGGCGGCACTGGTGATCTCGGTGTTGATCGGCGTGCTGACGTGGTGGTACTACCACCACAACGTCAGTCCCCCGGTGGCTGCCGGCTACGGCCTGTACATCGGCGCGGCGTGTGCGCTGGCGGCGGTGGTCTGTTCGGCGTGGGCGCTGGTGGTTGCTATCCCGGGCGGGGGGTCGACGCGGTGAGCCGCCGCTTCGTCGAGCCGGTCATTCTCACCGGGATTAGCGCTCGATCGTGGAGTGCGCTAATGCTTTCTGGCCGTTATTGACGTGGTCACGGGTAGGCTGTTGCGGGCTTCGAAGGGGATCAGATTGCACAAGGTGGTGGGAGCGGTCGGCGCCGCGATGGTGGCCGTGGTGACGACGGCCACCGGTTGTTCGGGCGACCAGCCCGCGGCGGCCAAGTGTGAGGAGGTGTCGGCGCCGATGACCGACATCCCCACCAGGACCGACCAGGAACCCCGGCTGCGGATCCCGCAGCCCCAGGGCTGGGAACGGACCACCAAGCTGGACTCCGAGACCATCCGGTTCGCCCTGCGCAACCAGGGACTGACCGCCGACGGCTTCACCCCCAACGCCGTTGTCACGCTGCAGAAGGTCGGCGCCGACCTCGGCAAGCCGCAGGCCATCCTCGATGCGCAGAACCAGCAGCTCAAGACCAAGCTGAAGGTCAAGGACTTCAACTCCGCCCCGGCCCAGGTGTGCGGTTCGCCGGCTCAGACCAGTACGTACACCGCGCCGGGCATGGGCAAGATCCCGGCCCGCAAGGCTACGTCGGTGGCGGTGGTCTATCACGCCGGCGACGTCAACTACGTCGCCACGGTCACGGTGCAGACGATCAAGGACAACCCCGCCTACGCCGCCGACTCGGCGACGATCATCAAGGGGTTCCAGATGATTCCGCCTAAGTGAGGGCAGCGACCTGCGCGCCGGTGAGCCGCCCGGCGCACTGATCGCACGTCAACTCGCCGGTGAACGGCTCTCCGCAGTCGTGGTGGGTGAGCACGATGGCCGGGCCTTCCGGCGCCTGGAACCACCAATGAGCCCACTGCAGGGCGGCGACCAATACCGGGAAGAACGCCCGGCCCTTGTCGGTCAGCAGGTAGGCGGCGCGCTCCGGTCCGCTCCGGTCGGCCGGTGATGTGGTGAACACGCCGATACTGCAAAACGTCTGCAGCCGCTCCGCCAGCAGGCTGGGCGGTGCCCCGAGCTGCCCCTGGAATTCGGTAAAGCGCGTGGTGCCCAGGAAGGATGCCAGTAGAAGTGCTGCGGCCCAGCGGTTTCCGAGCACGCTCATGGTCTCGGGGAACATGCCGGCCCCACGGTTGCCCGCGTCCGAGTCAGAGCGGCGGCGGGTGGCCGCCGCCGGGGCCGAGCGTTCCCACGTGCCGCTCGGCCCTAGGCTCAAACTCACCGAGGCGATGCTGACATGGGCGCGACAGCTGTTGCACCGCAACTGTGGAGCGAAGGGCTGCCCGCATACCTCGTGCTGCATCGACGGGAGCGCTTCGCGGTGCTCGGTGACCCAGTTGCGTTCCCACTCCCAGATCGACAACAGTGCCGGCCACAGCGAGCGGCTGCGCGGCGTGATCAGGTACTCGGTCCGGGTACGGGTGAATGCGTGCTCGTGGCGGGCCAGCAGCCCTTCGCGGACCAGGAGCGCAAGCCGTTTCGTCAGAACGGAATTCGAGATCGGCAGCCTGGCCATGAACTGGCTGTAGCGGGTGGCACCCAGCAGCGCCTGCTGGATGATCAGCAGGTTCCATTCGTCGCCGAGCAGCCCGAGCATGCGGCCGATGGCGTTGGTGCTGTCGGGTTCCAGGATCGTGGGGACGTCGGCGTCGAGGAGGTTGGACAACTACAGTCCGATCGCCTCGGCGGCCATGTCCGCGGTGTGCCAGCGGCGCAGGGACTCACCGCCCACCCACGTCGAATGGGTTCCGCTGGAAATCCGTTCTGGTTGTTGAAGTTTGCACACCGGACCGTCCTCGATGCGCGCGGCGTCGCTCTGGTTGCCGCCGAGGATCCAGATGGTGCCCGCCATAGGCCCGAAGCTACTACAGCTAACAGAGTGGCGGGCCGGATTGGTGAGTCGATGCCCACCCGACTGGGACGAGGGCAGTATGGCGACGATCTCGCGCCGCCACGCCTGGCCAAGATCGGCATGCTGGAGAAGAGGGAGACGATCGCCGCGGCCGAGTGGCGCACCGAGGACCGGACGACTCGCTGGACCCAGCGGTAGCGCCGGAAGCCCACCTGACCGAGTAAGGACGGTCAGCGGATTTCGGTCCCGGCCCGCCGTTGCCTCGATACCATCACTCGATCGCGGACATGGACGGAACTGGCCGGGAAAGGATGGGATCTGATGTCGTCACAGACCGCTGCCGAGATCGTCAGAAGCGTCGGTGGTGCCGCGAACATCGCGGGCCTCTCACATTGCGCAACCCGGCTGCGGTTCCAGCTGCGTGATGCCTCGGGCGTCACACAGTCCGACATCGAGGCGGTGCCGGGGGTATTGGGGGCGGTCCCACAGGCCGGCGACCGCTACCAGGTCGTCATCGGCGGTGCGGTGCAGAGCGTCTACAACGACATCCTGGCGTTGCCCGGCATGAGCGGGGCCGCCGCGCCGGACGCCGACGCGATCAAGGCCGCCGCCCGGGCCCAGGGTCCGCGCGGCAAGTTCACCTGGCTGGACTGGTTCTTCGAGTTCTTGTCCGACTCGTTCCGCCGATCCTGGGTGCTCTGCTGGGCGCGTCGTTGTTCATCACTTTCATGGCGTTGATGAGCACGCTCAAGGCGATCCCGAACTGGGCCGACCCCCGCACCGACCTGCCGCCGTCCTGGCAGTTCATCAACCTGTGCTGGCAGAGCGTGTTCGTCTTCCTGCCGCTGATGGTCGCCTACAACGCGTCGAAGAAACTCAACGCCGACCCGTGGGTCGGATTCGCGATCATGGCCGTGGTCATGTTGCCGGGCTTCGCTGCGCTCAAGGACTTCGCCGAGCCCAAGAACGTCTTCGGCTCGACGGTGGATGTGGTGCACATCTTCGGGTTGCCGCTGACGATCTTCAACTACAGCTCGCAGGTGTTCCCGCCGCTGCTGATGGCCGCGGTGCTGGGGCCGCTTTACAAGTTCTTGAAGAAGATCATCCCGGAGAACGTCCAGCTGATTTTCGTGCCGTTCGTGTCGATGTTGATCATGATCCCGCTGACGGCGTTCCTGATCGGCCCGATCGGCGGCTACGCCGGTGCCGGCCTGGCCAACGTCCTCAAATCCATCAACGACTTCTCGCCGTTCATCTTCGCCATCCTGATTCCGTTGGCATACCCGTTCATGGTGCCGTTGGGTCTGCACTGGCCGATCAACGCCATCATGCTGCTGAACATCCAGACGCTGGGCTACGACTACATCCAGGGCCCGATGGGTGCCTGGAACTTCGCCTGCTTCGGCGCCACCGCCGGGGTGCTGTTCCTGGCCTGGCGGGAGCGCGACGCCCAGATGCGTCAGACCGCGATCGGTGCCCTCGCAGCAGGCCTGCTCGGCGGAATCTCAGAACCGTCTCTGTACGGCATCCATCTGCGGTTCAAACGCATCTACCCGCGAATGCTGGTCGGATGCCTCGTCGGCGGTGTCATCATCGGCCTCGGCGGCGGCGTCAAGACCAGCGCGTTCGTGTTCACCTCGCTGCTGACCATCCCGGCCTTCAACAGCATGGCACTGTACGCGACCGCGGTGCTCGCGGCCTTCTTCACCGCGATGGTCCTGGTGATCCTGTCCGGCTACCGCTCGCCGGAGCAGGCCGCCGCGGCGGGTGGCCGCCGGTGTCTCGGTCGCCGATCTGGAAGGCCCGATATCGGAGGCCAGTACCGACACGCTGGTCGCCGCTGCCGAGACCAAGGCCGCAGACCGGGCCGGCGCGGTTACCGAGATCCTCTCCCCACTGGCCGGCACGGTTGTGCCACTGGCCGACGTGCCCGACCCGGTGTTCAGCAAAGGCACCATGGGCCCGGGCGTCGCGGTGCTGCCGTCCGGCGATACGGCCTACGCGCCCGGATCCGGTGTGGTCGTTGCCGTCCCGCCGTCGGGGCACGCCTTCGGTCTGGTCCTTGACGGTGGGATCGAGGTCCTCATTCACATCGGGATCGACACCGTGGCGCTCAAGGGCGAGGGATTCGACGTCAAGGTCACCAAGGGGCAAAAGGTCAGCGCGGGAACGGCTTTGGTGACGTTTGACCGTAGGGTCATCGAAGCCGCCGGCTATCCGCTGGTCACCCCGATTGTGGTGCTCAACGGCAAGAAGTTCGGTTCGGTCGAGCCGACAGCCCACGGCACGGTCGCCGCGGGCGCGTCGCTTCTGGCGGTGACGGCCGCACCCGCGCCAGCTGAGGCGGCGCTGTAGGTCGTCTCGCCACACGTCGGCACGAAGTGCCCCCGGCAGGATTCGAACCTGCGACACCGGCTTTAGGAGAGCCGTGCTCTATCCCCTGAGCTACGAGGGCGGACCGGCTGGTAGCTTACCGCGTCGCGACTGGTCGCCCTCGCTCGCTCAGATGCAGCCGCTGACGCTGATGCGCCGGCCGACGTTGGCGCACACATTGACGTTCGGCAGTGGCGGGGGAGGCGGCACGTACGCCGGTGGCAGCGGCGGCGGATAGTCCTCGGGCAGCGGCGCGTAGTAGGCGGGCGGCGGCACGTACGGCGCCATCACCTCGCCCAGGTCGGCGCAGCCACTCACGCTGATCCGTCGGCCGGCGCTGGCGCACACGTCGGCGCTGCTGGTTGCCGGTGTTGCGATGGTGGCGATCGCAGCGGGCACGGTGGCCAGCGATGCGACGGCCGCGGCTGCGGCCAACAATCTGCGCATCGAATACCTCCCTGTGTATCGGTGCGAGTCTACGCGTGCGTCTAGCGCGCCGCCCCATCGAAACCGCAGAGCGCGACCAGGTAGCAGTGACCTCGCTGCGGTGCTGTTACCCCGGACACCGGCGGCGACGTTAGATGGCGGCGACGTCAGAAACCAATCCAGATCCCGCCCAGGCCGATGCCGATTCCGCCGAAGCCCCAGCCGGGGTACGGGTTGGTCAGCGCCGGGTTCGGCGACGTGGTGATCTGGGCGTGCCCGGGGGTCTGGCAGATCGTGGTGTAGGGCCCGGTGTCGGTGCATTGCGGTGCGGCGGTCGCCGGGATGGCGAGGAGCAGCGCCGCGACCACCGCGACCGGCGCGGCGGCGAGCCGCCTTGTGGTCCGCATGATTGGCCTCCTTCGTGGCCACGGAACTGAGCTCAGCGGCCTCCGCCGCCCCTGCCGCCATGCGACGCGGGGGCTGGGCCGGGGCCGCCGAAGATCAATGCGGGACCGAAGAACTCGTCTCCCCAGGGAATGGCGAAATCCTCGGGGACCTCCGGGGTCGCATTCAATTCGACGTTGCCCGGAGTGGCACATTCGGTGGTCTGGCCACCGAGGACCGAACTGCCGCCGGCGTTGACGCAACTCGGAACGGTCGGGGCGATCAGCGTCGTATCGGCGCCGGCAACGGCAGAGAGAACAACCGACACGGCCCCGGCCGCGACAACGACCGGAAGCGTGAGGTGCAACTGCAGCCGCATCGGTAGGTCCTTCCCCGAATTCCCCTATCCAGCAGCGTACAACCCTTTGCCGGTGACCAGAGGCAGGTCGATCGTCGTGCAGATGCCCGGTGCGGCGGCGACGACCGCCGGGATGGCGTTGACGATGCGCATGGCCGTCGCCACCAGACCGGCGTGGTTGTGATCGCCGTTGGGGCTGGACAGGCAGAGATCCAGGGCGTATGACGGTTCGCCGGTGATCTCGATGCGGTAGTTGCCGCCCGCCTGCGCGGGCTGCGGCCACTGGGGGCACAGGTCGTCGCGCAACCGGGTCACGTGCTCGAGCACCACGACCGGTGCGCCGCCGACGAGCCCGATCACCTCGAATCGCAGGGCGGCAGCGGTGCCCTTGGCGATGTGTCCGCTCGCGATGTCGAAGTCCTCCGGCGCGGGCTCGCGGACGTACAGCTCCTCGAGTCCGTCGAGTTCCAGGCCGAGGCCGGCGGCGAGTTGGCGCACCACCGAACCCCATCCGATGCTCAGCACACCGGGCTGTAGCAGCATCGGGATCTCGTCCATGGGCTTGCCGAAGCCCATCACGTCGAACATCACCGTTGCGTTGTGGTTGGTCGCGTAGTTCACGATCTGCATGCAGCGCACCTGCTCGATGCTCTGACACGTGCCTGCCAGCGCCAGGGGCAGCAGATCGTTGGCGAAACCGGGATCGATGCCGTTGACGAAGAGGCTCGAATTGCCTTCTCGGGCAGCATCTTCCAGCAGCTTGATCGTCTCCTCGGGAATCACCTCCCACGGCCACTGCAGGAACACCGGCCCGCTGCCGACGATGTTGACCCCGGCGGCGAGGATGCGGCGGTAGTCGTCGAGCGCCTCGACGAGCCGGTTGTCGGCCATGGCGTTGTAGACCACGCACTGCGGCTCGGTGGCCAGCACCTCGTCCAGGTCGGTGGTGGCCTTGACCCCCGTCGACCCGCTGAGGCCGGCGAGTTCGGCAGCGTCTTTGCCAGCCTTCGAATCCGACGATACCCAGACACCGGTGAGCTCGAAGTCGGGATTGTTGATCAGCGCGGTCAACGCGTGGATGCCGACGTTGCCGGTGCCGATCTGTGCGACGCGGATGGCCATGGGTCTCCTTACAGGTCGGGGATCGGGAGGTCGAGATTGGGAACGATGAGACCGCCGTCGACCTCGAGCATCTTGCCGGTGAGGAAGCTCGCGGCGGGCGAGGCCAGATGGACCGCAGCGGCGGCGATGTCGAGCGGATCGCCCAGCCGCCGGCCGACGGCTTCGATCTTCTCGGCGACCGACTCCAGTTCGGAGTGGGTGCGCGAGCCGATGACCACGTCGGCTCCGACTTCGGCGAAGGCCACCGCGGTCACGGCGCCCAGCCCGCGCCCGGCGCCGGTGACTACTGCAACTTGACCGTCAAGGCGGAACTCGTCGAGGATCACGTGACTCTCTTCCCCTGTCGGCGAACACCGTAACAACAAGGGCCGTCGGATGGCGTCGAATTGCGAAGGCAATGGAAACACGTTCTAGTTTGGTCGGAAAGGGGATTGGGGCAGCCCGGGCGGCTACTTGTTGGCCGCGGCCTTCTTGGCAGGCGCCTTCTTCGCGGCGGCCTTTTTCGCCGGAGCTTTCTTGGCCGGTGCCTCCATCGCCGGCTCCTGACCGTCGGTGCCGCCGGACTGTTCGCGGCGGCGGCGCACGCTGGCCTCGAGCTTGGCCAGCAGGTCGGAGACGTCGTCGGTCTCGTCGAGTTGAGCCGACTGCTCCTCGGTGGTGAACGCTTCGCCACCATCGAGTTTGGCCTCGACGAGGTCCTTGAGCTGCTCCTGGTAGGTGTCGTGGTAGCGCTCGGGGTGGAAGTCGTCGGCCATCGAATCCACGACCTGCCCGGCCATCTTCAGCTCGGCCGGCTTGATCTCCACCTCCTGGTCGAGGACGGGGAAGTCGGGGTCGCGAATCTCGTCGGGCCACAGCAGCGTGTGGACCACCATCACGCCGCGCTTGGAGAAGTCCTTAACGCGCAGGGCGGCCAGCCGCGTCTTGTTGCGCAGGGCGAAGTGCACGATGGCCACCCGCTCGGTGTCGGCGAGCGTCTTGGCCAACAACACATAGGATTTCGACGATTTACCGTCGGGCTCCAGGAAGTAGCAGCGGTCGTACATCAGCGGGTCGATCTCGCTGGCCGGCACGAACTCGACGACCTCGATCTCGTGGCTACGTTCTTCTGGGAGAGTGGCGATGTCCTCGTCGGTGATGATCACCGTCTGGCCGTTGTCGGATTCGTAGGCCTTGGCGATGTCGCGGTACTCGACCACCTCGCCGCACACCTCGCAGACCCGCTTGTACCGAATCCGCCCGTTGTCCTTGGCGTGCACCTGGTGGAACTTCAGGTCGTGGTCCTCAGTGGCGCTGTACACCTTGACCGGGACGTTCACCAACCCGAAGGCGATCGAGCCTTTCCAGATGGAACGCATATGTCCAGTATGCAGGCCTGACGGGTCGCCTCGGGGTCAGACGGCCGGCTCGACTCCGGGCGTCAGGCCCAGAGGGACGTCGGGGCTGGCGCCGGGTGCGCTGTCCGTGTATCCCCGGCCACCGGGGGCGTACTGGCAGTTGTTGTTCACCGGCGTCTGGTCGCCGGAGCAGTACGGTACGTGAATCTCCGGATCGGCGCTCGCGTGGGGTGCGCCGATCAGTGCTGCAGCCGCCAACATGGCCGCCGCCAGCATCCTGGTCACTGGTCCACGGTAGCAGTGGGTAATACGTTGGGATGGTGAATGATGTGTGGCCGCCCGGAGCGACGAAGGGTCCACGGGTCGTGCTGACCAACGCCGACAAGGTGCTCTACCCCGCCACCGGAACCACCAAGGCCGACGTCTTCACCTACTACACCACCATCGCCGAGGTCATGCTGCCGCATATCGCGGGCCGGCCGGTCACCCGGAAGCGCTGGCCCAACGGCGTCGAGGAGCCGGCGTTCTTCGAAAAGCAGCTTGCCAGTTCGGCTCCCGACTGGCTGGCTCGAGCAACGGTGGTGCACCGCTCGGGCAGCACCACCTACCCGATCATCGACAGCACGACCGGTCTGGCGTGGATCGCCCAGCAGGCCTCGCTGGAGGTGCACGTGCCGCAATGGTGCTTCACCGCTGCTGGAAACCCGGGGCCGGCGACGCGCTTAGTGTTCGACCTGGATCCCGGTGAGGGCGTGACCATGCCGCAGCTGTGTGAGGTCGCCAACGCGGTGCGCGAACTGGTGGACGACGTCGGGCTGACGGTGTACCCAGTCACCAGCGGGAGTAAGGGACTGCATCTGTATGCGCGGCTGGCCGAGCCGGTGAGCAGCAACGGCGCGGTGGTGGTGGCGCGGCGGGTGGCTCAGCAGCTCGAGCAGAGCATGCCCAAGCTCGTCACCGCCACGATGACCAAGAGTCTGCGGGCCGGAAAGGTGTTCCTGGACTGGAGCCAGAACAACGCGGCCAAGACCACGATCGCGCCGTATTCGTTGCGCGGGCGTGAGCACCCGACGGTGGCCGCCCCGCGGACGTGGGACGAGATCGATGATCCCGCGCTGCGGCAGCTGGATTACTCCGAGGTGCTGGCGCGGGTGGCCCAGCACGGCGACCTGCTGGCCGACCTCGATGCCGATGTCCCGGGTGAAGACCGGCTGACGACCTACCGCAGCATGCGTGATGCGGCCAAGACACCCGAGCCGGTGCCGAAAGCCTCTCCCGCGGTGGGAAACAACGACCGGTTCGTCATCCAGGAACACCACGCGCGCAGGCTGCACTACGACTTCCGGCTCGAGCGCGACGGCGTGCTGGTGTCATGGGCCATCCCCAAGAACCTGCCCGACACCCCGGCCGTCAACCACCTGGCCGTGCACACCGAGGACCATCCGCTGGAGTACGCGACCTTCGAGGGTGAGATTCCGAAGGGGGAGTACGGCGGCGGCAAGGTGATCATCTGGGACTCCGGAACTTATTCGGCCGAGAAGTTCAACGACCACGAGGTGATCGTCGACCTCTACGGGCAGCGAATCTCAGGGCGCTACGCGCTGATCCAGACCAATGCCGACCAATGGCTGGCGCACCGGATGAAGGAGCAGCCTCAACCGCGTTTGCAGGATTACTCGCCGATGCTTGCCACATTGGGCTCGGTCGACAAGCTGACCGCTGCGCAGTACGCCTTCGAGGGGAAGTTCGACGGCTACCGGCTTCTGGTCGAGGTCGACCACGGCCGGCTTCGGCTGCAATCGCGCAGCGGGCGTGACGTCACCGCCGAATACCCGCAACTCCGGTCACTGGCAGCCGATCTCGCCGACCACGAGGTCATCCTCGACGGTGAGGTGGTGGCGCTGGACGCCGACGGGGTGCCCAGCTTCGGCGAGATGCAGAACCGGGTACGCGCCACCAGGATCGAGTTCTGGGCATTCGACATCCTGCGTCTGGACGGGCGCTCGCTGATGCGCGCGAAGTACCGGGATCGCCGAAAGGTCCTGGAAGCCTTCGCAGCAGGAACGAATTTGATCGTTCCGCCGCTGATCGAGGGCGACGGACCCGAGGCGTTGGCGCACTCCCGCGCCAAGAAGTGGGAGGGTGTGGTCGCCAAGAAGTGGGACTCCACCTATCAACCGGGGCGACGCTCGTCGGCGTGGATCAAGGACAAGAACTGGAACACCCAGGAAATAGTGATCGGCGGCTGGCGCGAGGGAAATGGTGGGCGCTCCAGCGGGATCGGCGCGCTGCTGATGGGAATACCCGGCGACGACGGGCTCGAATTCGTCGGCCGGGTCGGCACCGGCTTCTCCGACAAGGAGCTGAGCCGCCTCAAGGCGATCCTGGCCCCGCTGCACACCGACGACTCACCGTTCGACCCGCCGCTGCCCCGTCCGGAGACCAGGGGCGTCACCTACGTCCGGCCCGAGTTGGTGGGCGAGGTGCGCTACGGCGAGTGGACGTCGGACGGCCGGCTGCGCCACCCGAGTTGGCGCGGACTGCGGCCTGACAAGGACCCCGCCGAGGTTGTGATCGAGGCACCGCCGAACGGATGAGCCCTACCCGGCCACGGGCTCCTGTGGATCGCCGCCGTCTTTGAGGAGTCGTTCGGGATGATGAAAGTCGTTGGTCCCGCCGCGAAGCATCGGTAGCTGCGGCGGCGGGATCCATTCGGTGTCGCCGCTGGGCAGTATTCGGGTGGCCCATCCACCGGTTTCGACCAGTTGGTTGTCGGGATCGCAGGCCAGGGCGAGGTGGTCGATGTTGGTGGCCCCACCGTCGGACCAATCCTTGGCGGCGTGGTGGACTGCGCTGTGGTAGCCGGGTGCATCACAGCCCGGCCGCGTGCAGCCACGTTGCTTGGAATGCAACATGATTCGCTGATCAGCCGACGCCAGACGCTTGGTCCGGCCCAGCCACAACGCCCGCCCGTCGACCCCGTCGAACAACGCGAGGTAGTGGTAGGCATGGCAGGACATCCGGATCAGGTCGGGAATCGGCAGCAGCGTACCTCCGGCCGTCACGGCGTGCCCGGACTTGGCCTGGATATCCTGCAGCTTGGCCGACACGATCACCGTCACCGGTAATCCGTTGTGCTGACCGAGTTTCGGGTCGCCGAGTTGTCCGCGCACCAACGCCTTGAGCGCGTCGTGTTGGCGCTGGCCGTGACCACGTAGGTCCCGCCCGGCCACCTCCTCGGACGGCGTGACCGTGGGGCTTTCGTCCGCCGGATTGCACATTCCCGGCGCGGCGAACTTGGCCATCCATGCGTCCAGCATGGACCGCAACTCCGGATCGGCCACCAGCTTGCCCACGCTCATGCCGTCGACGCGTTGTCCGCCGCACCAGACGAATCCGCGCTTGCGGGCCCGATCGTCATCGGAGAACTTGCCGTCGGGATTTAGATGCAGGGCCAACCGTGCGGCGACCCGTTCCAGTTGATCGGGGCGCAGATTCGCCGCATGCTCCGCCAGTGATTTCTCGGCCTTCTCCACCTCGGCGGGTGGTACATGGTCGGGGAGGTCGCGGAAGAACCGCTGGATGACCTGTAGGTGCTCGCCGTCCAGCAACCCGTCGCGCCATGCGGTGGCGGTCGCCGGCAGGATCGGCGGCACGGGCTCACCGGTCAGGGTGGTGCGAGGTGCCAGTTGCTCTGCGTCCCGAATGCGGCGACGCGCCTCGCGCGGGCTGATCCGCAGGACATCGGCCAAGGTGACGGGGACCGGCGGGCAACCCTCGAACTGCTCCAGCCGGGCGACCACCGCATGGGACACCGCGACCTGGCGACGGCGCGCGTTCTCCAGGCGGTCCAACACTGCGAACCTTTGCGGGGGAGCCAGCACATCGAGATCGACCGCGGCCAGCGACTCGACGGCGGTGTCGAGTGCCTCCAGCACGTCGTCAATCGAACTCATGTTCGAAAGATTACGCCGGCCGTCCGACAAATTCTGGCGCCGTCACAGTCGAACAATGGAGGCCGCGATCGCCGCCTGCAAGCCTCGGGTGGCCAGCCGGTCGGCCAGCTCGTTGTCGGCAACGCCCGAGTGGCCCTTCACCCAGAACCACTCGACATGGTTTTGTGCACAGGCGATCTGGAGGCGCTGCCATAGGTCGACGTTCTTCACCGGCTCCTTCGCCGCCGTCAGCCACCCGTTGCGTTCCCAGCCGTGCACCCACTTCGTGATGCCGTTGCGGACGTAGGTGCTGTCGGTATAGAGGTGCACCATCGCTGGCCGCGTGAGCGCCTCCAACGCCATGATGGGAGCGGTCAACTCCATGCGGTTGTTGCTAGTCCGGCCGGCCTCTCCGCCGCACATTTCACGAACATGTTCGCGTAGGCGCAGCACCGCTCCCCAGCCGCCGGGGCCGGGGTTCGGTCGGCATCCGCCGTCGGTGTGGATGACAACGGTCTCGTCGGTCATTTGCCGAGGATAGGCATTGAGATCACCGCTGTCCGGACCGACGGCCAAACCTCCGCAGGGTCGGCGACGTGAAGTTCGTGGACGCAGATCGTCAATGCTCACTCACCAGCGTCGACTGCGCGCATGCTTGGGTCTCCCGGAACTGGCCTGCGCCCGACGTGGCTTGGGCGGTCCCAGGGCGGCGGCGCCTGCGGCCACAATGGCGCCACCCAGAACCATGCCTCCGATGACGTCGGTGAAAATGTGTGCGCGGGTGTACAAGGCCAGGAAGGCGACGAACAGGACACCTGCCGCCACGGGCACCGCCAGTGCTGCTTTCGCAATCGGGCTGTGACCGATGCCGAGGCATATCGCAATCATGCCGAGCAGCGTGGCGACAGCCGTGACGTGGCCGGACGGGAACGAATGGGCGTAGGTCAGCAGTGAGCCGTCTTGCAGCTTCGTGAGGCTCGTTGGCGTTCGAGTGACGACGGCCTTGAGTGTCTCCTCGATGGCCACGCCCACCCCGACCCCTCCGAGGACGACGAGAGCCGGCCGGGCCGACCGCGCCCGCAGGGCCAGCAGAGAGCCGCTGACCACGCCGGCCACCGCGAAGGGAACCGGCTGACCGATGTTGGCGAAAACACCGTGGGCGTCGATTCGCAATTGGTGGAATCGGTGCCGATAGAACCAGTTCCAGACCGAGGCGTCGAGTGAGGCCATCCACGCGGTATTGATCTCCAGCGCCAGAACCGCCAGGACGGTGAACAGCGCGGCGGCAAGCTTGATCATCGCCAGGCGACCCCGGCCGACCGATGCGAGAACCACGGCCCCAACAACCAGCCCGGTCTTCGCGGTGTCGATGTCGGTCATCGCCGACCAGGGTATGACGGAAACCCACCTACCCCTGCAGGATCGGCTTCAGTGTCTCCAAAACATTGGGATCCTCGATGGTCGACGGTATCGGCTCGTCCTTGCCGTGGGCGATGCCGCGCATCGTCTTGCGCAGGATCTTGCCCGACCGGGTCTTCGGGAGCGCCGGCACCACGTCGACCAACCGGAAGCAGGCGACCGCGCCGATCTCGTCGCGCACCGCCGCCACCAAGCCCGCTGCCAGGCCGTCGGCCGACGCTCCTGCCTTCAGCACCACGAATCCGCGCGGCACCTGACCCTTGATCTCGTCGGCCACCCCGATCACCGCGCACTCGGCCACCGCCGGATGCGATGCCAGCACCGCTTCGATCGCCCCCGTCGACAACCGGTGTCCCGCAACGTTGATCACATCGTCGATGCGCCCCATCACGAACAAGTACCCGTCTTCGTCGATGTACCCGCCGTCGCCGGTGAGGTAGTAGCCGGGATGCTCGCACAGGTAGGACGCCTCGAAGCGCGCATCGTCACCCCACAGCGTCGGCAGTGTCCCGGGCGGCAGCGGTAGGCTGATGCAGATCACACCCTCCTCACCCGGATCGCATGGCGAGCCGTCGACCCGCAGGATCTGCACGTCGTATCCGGGCATCGGTACCGTAGGCGAGCCGGCCTTGAGCGGAAGATGTTCCACGCCCATGGGATTGGCCGCGATCGGCCACCCGGTCTCGGTCTGCCACCAGTGGTCCACGACAGGGATGCCGAGCTTCTCCGAAGCCCAAGCGTAGGTGTCGGGATCGAGCCGCTCACCGGCCTGGAACAGGTACTTCAGCGACGACAGGTCATAGCGCGAGATGTGCGAGCCGTCGGGATCCTCCTTGCGGATCGCGCGGATCGCCGTCGGCGCGGTGAACAACGCCTTGACCCCGTACTCGGAGACCACCCGCCAGAACGCCCCGGGATCCGGTGTGCCTACGGGCTTTCCCTCGTAGAGCACAGTCGTCGCCCCGGCCAGCAGCGGTCCGTAGACGATGTAGGAATGACCGACCACCCAGCCGACGTCGGAGGCCGCCCAGAACACGTCGCCCGGGTCGATGTCGTAGATGTGGCGCATGCTCCACAGCAGCGCCACCGCGTGGCCACCGTTGTCGCGCACGATGCCCTTGGGCTTGCCGGTGGTGCCGGAGGTGTAGAGGACATACAGCGGGTCGGTCGCAGCCACCGGAACCGGGTCGACCGGCGACGCGGATGCCATCACCTCGGTCCAGTCGAGGTCACGGCCGTCGACCAGGGAGCAGGTGAGCCGATCGCGCTGGACGATCACGCACGCGCCCGGCTGATGCGACGCCAGCTCCAGGGCATGATCGAGCATCGGCTTGTACTCGACCACCCGGGAGGGCTCGATGCCGCAGGACGCCGACACGATCACCTTCGGCTGCGCGTCGTCGATGCGAGTGGCGAGCTCGTGGGCGGCGAACCCGCCGAAGACCACCGAGTGCACCGCCCCGATCCGCGCGCAGGCCAGCATCGCCACGGCGGCTTCGGGGATCATCGGCATGTAGAGCACCACCCGGTCGCCCTTGTCGACGCCAAGATCGTGCAGTACGCCGGCGAAACGGGCCGTCTCCGAGAGTAATTCGCGGTAGGTGAGGGTGCGCTTGACGCCTGTGACCGGGGAGTCGTAGATCAGCGCGGCCTCCTCGCCGCGGCCGGCGGATACGTGGCGGTCCAGGGCGTTGGCGCAGGTGTTGAGTTCTGCGTCGGGGAACCAGCGGTAGAACGGGGGATTGGCGTCGTCGAGGATCCGCTCGGGTTCACGCGTCCACGTCACCGCCCGGGCGGCTTGCGCCCAGAAGGCCGTGGGGTCCGCAACACTGGCGTCGAACAGTTCGCGATATCCGCCCATACCGGACTCCTTCCCGTCATTGGGTCGTTGAATGGTAGCGCGCGAGCGTGGCGCAGGTCTCATCGGCGGCGCATTTGTCGGTGAGCGTACCGACATGTGCGCCGATAGGTTCGCCCACACACTCAGGCCGGGACTGAAACTCGGGATGGCTGTGTGGTCGATCGTGGTGCTGGCATGGCTGGTGCTTGCCGCGGCGGCCCTACTCGGCGTCTGACTCGCCGTTCGCCACCGACGTCAGCGGCTTCTCGCTCCAGGTGGCCTTCGCGCCGGAGTCACCGATGCGGTAAACCTGCACGAACGTTCCGACGCCCGCCAGGACCACGAACACCGCTATCGCCGCCGACAGCATCGTCGACAGCGCCTTTCCGCGGCCGGCTCGAACGTGCTGCAAGGTGAGCAGGGCCGTGGCGATGACCAGGGCGCCCGAGAAGAAGATCATCGTGTCACCGAGTTCGACGTGGGTGTCCACCAGCGGCGACCGCGCCACCCGATGCTGCAGCCATTCCCCGGCCTCGGTGGTCAGCGGCGTCAAAACCGCCGTCACGAGCGAAAGTGCCAGCACCAGCCAGACCAGCCGCTCCCGGGCGGCGGGCCACACCGCGCACACGATCGCCAGGACGGCAGTCAGCGGTGCCAGTACCACGATGAAGTGGACGAACAGCACGTGCGCCGGGAGTCCGTTGAAAGTCGACACCCGGCGGATACTACAGCCGGTAGGTGGATCATGAGATCTGTGAAGGACGCGACTCGGTGGGCGCTGCTCGCGGTGACACTGACTGCGCTGCTGGCCGGGGGAGTCGCGTGGCTGCTCGGTGCCCGGGCGGTCGCGGACGGCTGCTGGATCGCGGGCACCGTCGCCGCGCTGATCCCAGCGCTGTGGTGGGTTATCGCCGCCTCGGTGCAGGTCGGCTCGGCGTGGACGTCCTGGCGGTGTTGTCCCTCGGCGGCGCGCTGGCAGTCGGGGAGTACCTGGCCGGGGCTCTGATCGGCGTCATGCTGGCCACCGGCCAAGCACTCGACGCCGCCGCCGAGCGACGCGCGACCAAGGACCTCCGTGCGCTGCTGGACCGGGTTCCGCGCACGGCGCGCCGGCGCACCGCCGACGGGGTCGAGGTGGTCGAGGTCGAAGCGATCGAGGTCGACGACGTCGTCATCGTCGGGCCCGGAGAGGTGCTGCCGGTCGACGGTCTCGTGCTGTCGGAGACCGCCGTGCTCGACGAGTCCGCCCTGACCGGTGAGTCGGCGCACGTGCAGCGGGACCGCGGCGAATCACTGTGCAGCGGCGGGGTGAATGCGGGCGGCGGTCTGGAGATGCGGGCCTCGGCCACCGCAGCCGACAGCACCTATGCGGGCATCGTGTCGCTGGCCCGCCAGGCTGCGGCCGAGACCGCGCCGGTGGTCCGCCTCGCCGACCGCTTCGCGGCCTGGTTCGTGCCCGTCGCGCTGGCCGTCGCGGGTCTTGCCTGGCTGCTGAGTGGGACCGCTGAACGTGCCGTCGCGGTGCTGGTGGTGGCCACCCCGTGCCCGCTGCTGCTGGCCGCACCGGTCGCGATCGTGTCGGGCTTGTCGCGCACCTCGCGGATCGGCGTCCTGGTCCGCGGCGGTGGTGCGCTCGAAACATTAGGTCGTGCGACCACTTTGGTGCTGGACAAGACCGGCACGTTGACGTCGGGCCGGCCGCGCGGAACCGACGTCGCGGTCGCGCCGGGCTGGACTGTCGACCGGGTCCTGGGACTCGCCGCGTCCGCCGACCAGCTCTCCCCGCACATCCTGGCCGCCGCGATCGTCGCCGAAGCCCGGCTGCGCGGTGTGCCGCTCACCGTACCGACCGCAGTCAGCGAGGAGGCTGGCACCGGGGTGGCGGCGGTGGTCGACGGACGCCGCGTCGCCGTCGGCAATCTCGCGCTCGACGGCGACTTGCCCGACTGGGCGACGGCCGTGCTGTCCCGGGCGTCGTTCGACGGCGCGGTGGTGGCTTGGGTGGCGGTGGACGACGAACTCGTCGGGGCCGTCCTGCTGACCGACCCGCTGCGTCCGGACGCGCCTCGCACCCTGCGACGGCTGCGCGCGGCCGGGATGACACGGTTGGTGATGCTGACCGGTGATCGTCCCGCGCCGGCTAGGCAGATCGGCACCGTGCTGGGGCTCGACGAGGTCGCCGCCCAGCAGACCCCGGCTGACAAGGTTGCCCGGGTTCGTGCCGAACGCGCCAAGGCGGTGACGGCCATGGTCGGTGACGGCGTCAATGACGCACCCGCGCTGGCCGCCGCCGACGTCGGGATCGCGATGGGCGCACGAGGGTCGACGGCGAGTTCGGAGGCCGCCGACATCGTGCTGACCGCCGACCGGCTGGACCGGGTGGCCGACGCCAAGCTGATCGCCCGGCGCTCACGCCGGATCGCGGTGCAAAGCGCCGGGATCGGAATGGGATTGTCCTTGGCCGCCATGGGTTTTGCGGCCGTCGGTTGGCTGCCGCCCGCGGTGGGTGCGCTGTTGCAGGAAGGCATCGACCTCGCCGTCATCCTCAACGCCCTGCGTGCGCTTCGCGGCGACCACACCGGCCCGCCGCCGCTGAGCGCCGATGCCGAGAAATTGGTGCGGCGGTTCTCCGCCGAGCACGACCGGATGCGCGACGATCTGTCGATCCTGCGCGACGCCGCCCACCGGGTGGCCGAGGGCGACCGCGATGCCGCGCTGGCGTCGCTACGCGTCGCTGACTCCTTCCTGCAGGACACGCTGCTGCCGCACGAGGACGCCGAGGACAGCGCGTTGTACCCCGAGTTGGCCCGACCGCTGGGCAGCGCCGAAGCCACCGCGACGATGAGCCGCATGCACGCCGAGATCCACCGGCTGGCGCAGCGTCTGCACAGCCACACCGAACTGGCCGACGAGGCCGGGGCGGTGCGCCCGGATCAGGCCGACGACCTGCTCGCGTGCCTCTACGGCCTGTACGCCCTGCTGTGTCTGCACTTCGTGCAGGAGGAGGAGAACTTCTTCGTGTTGGCGCCCGCCTTCCTCAACCTGGCCGACAAGTCGTGAGCGATCGTGGTTGGCTCACCCGCAACGTTCGCGTCCTCTCGGCGGTGTCCTTTCTGCAGGACGCCGCGAGCGAGCTGCTGTACCCGCTGCTACCGATCTACCTGACCGCCGTGCTCGGAGCCCCGCCGTCGGTGGTGGGCGCCATCGAGGGCGCTGCGGAGGGCGCTGCTTCCTTGACCAAGCTCGCGGTCGGCCCGCTCGGCGACCGGTTCGCCAAACGTCCGTTGATCGCAACGGGATACGGCATGGCGGCGCTGGGAAAGGTGATCATCGCGGTGGCTGCGGCCTGGCCAGGGGTGCTGGCCGGCCGGGTGGTCGACCGCCTGGGCAAGGGCATCCGCGGTGCGCCTCGGGATGCCCTGCTGATCGAGGGTATCGATTCGTCGTTGCGCGGCAGGGTGTTCGGGTTCCACCGCACGATGGACACGCTGGGCGCGGTGGTCGGTCCGCTGCTCGGCCTGGCCGGCTATGAACTGCTGGGTCAGCGCATCCCGCCGCTGCTGTACATCGCGATCGTGCCCGCCGTGCTCTCGGTCCTGCTCGTCTTTCTGGTGCGTGAACAGCGACGCCCCGGCCCACGCCCCCCACGACAGCCCATCTTCCGCGGTTTGCGGGAGCTGCCGCGCCGCTACTGGCGGGTGACCGCCCTGCTGGTCGGCTTCGGCGTCGTCAACTTCCCGGATGCGCTGTTGTTGTTGCGGCTCAACGAGATCGGGTTCGGTGTCGTCGGGGTCATCCTCGCCTACGTCGGCTACAATCTGGTCTACGCGCTGGGAAGCTTCCCGGCCGGGGTGCTGGCCGACCGGCTGCCGCGCTCGGCGGTGTTCGGATTCGGTCTGCTGTTCTTCGCGATCGGCTACATCGGTCTGGGACTGACCACCAATGCGGTTGCGGCGTGGATGCTTATCGGCGCCTACGGGCTGTTCACGGCGTGCACCGACGGCGTGGGTAAAGCGTGGATCTCGTCCCTGGTCGGCTCGGACCGGCAGGCCAGCGCCCAGGGCGTCTTCCAGGGCGCCAGCGGCCTGGCGGTACTGGTGGCCGGGCTGTGGGCCGGTCTGCTGTGGGGTGCCGACGGCCGGTTGCCACTGCTGGTGTCCGGCGTCGTCGGCGGGTGCTTCGCGGCGGTGCTGCTGCTGCCGTGGCTGTTCCGGCGGGCTCGTTAGGCTGCCCGGTATGCGCCGCATCCACGTCATCGGCATCGGCGCCGGCGATCCGGACTACGTGACGGCGCAGGCGGTCCGCGCGCTCAACGACACCGAGGTGTTCTTCGCGATGGACAAGGGTGAGGCCAAGAGCGACCTCGTCGGGCTGCGCCGCGAGATCTGCAGCCGCTTCGTCACCCGGCCCGGGTTCCGGTTCGTCGAGCTGCCCGACCCCAAGCGCGCTGCCGACGGCGACTACAACCAGGCCGTCTCGCAGTGGCACACCGCCCGGGCACGGTTGTGGGCCGAGGCCATCGAAACCGAACTCGGGCCCGACGGCGTGGGCGCGTTCCTGGCCTGGGGTGACCCGTCACTGTACGACAGCACGTTGCGGATCCTCGAGCAGGTCGCCCAACACATCGAGTTCAGCTTCGACGTCATCCCCGGAATCACCGCCGTGCAGGCACTGACGGCCCGGCATCGCATCACGCTCAACGACGTCGGCGAGCCAGTGCTGATCACCACCGGGCGTCAGCTGCGGAGCAGCGGGCTGGCCGGCTCGGCGGTGGTGATGCTCGACGGCGAGTGTTCGTTCCTCGGCTGCCCGCCGCAGACCCGGATCTGGTGGGGTGCCTATCTGGGCACGCCCGACGAGATCCTGGTCGCCGGCACCGTTGGCGACGTCGGTCGACGGATTGCCGATCTGCGTGCCGAGGCCCGCGAGCGGCACGGCTGGATCATGGACATCTATCTGCTGCGCGCCTAGGGCGTGTCTGGGGGAGGATGAGCGTATGGGTCCATTTCTGCTGCGCGCCGCGGTGACCGGGCTGGCGCTGTGGGTCGTCACGCTCGTCGTGCCGGGCATCTCCTTCGTCGGTGGTGACACCGCACTGCAGCGCGTCGGCATCGTGCTGGTGGTCGCGGTGATCTTCGGCCTGGTGAACGGGTTCATCAAGCCCGTCGTGCAACTGCTGTCGATCCCGCTGTACATCCTGACTCTGGGGCTGTTCCACGTCGTCATCAATGCGCTGATGCTCTGGATCACCGCGTGGATCACCGAGCACACCACGCACTGGGGACTGCAGATCAACCACTTCTGGTGGACTGCGATCTGGGCGGCGATCGTGCTGTCGATCGTGGGCTGGCTGTTCTCGCTGCCGATGCGCAGCGCCGAACGGGCCGTCGGCGGCTAGCGGCACACTGGAGACATGCCCGAACTCCCCGAAGTCGAGGCGCTGGCCGACCACCTGCGCCGGCACGCGGTCGGCACGACAATCGGACGCATCGACGTCGGTGCGCTCTCGGCGCTCAAAACCTTCGACCCACCGCCCACCGCGCTGCACGGCCAGCCGGTTGCCGGCGCGCACCGCTGGGGCAAGTACCTCGGTCTGCAGGCCGGCGATCTCCACCTGATCACTCACCTGTCCCGGGCAGGTTGGTTGCGGTGGTCGGACAAGCTCGCCGCGCCCCCGCTCAAACCCGGCAAGGGTCCGATCGCGCTGCGGGTCCATCTCGGAACCCCGGGCGAATCACCAGGTTTCGACCTCACCGAGGCAGGCACTCAGAAGCGCCTGGCGGTGTGGATCGTGCGCGACCCGGCGCAGGTGCCCGGGATCGCGACATTGGGTCCCGACGCCCTCGAACTCACCGGAGAGCAGCTGGCGGAGGTTCTGAAACCGCAGTCGGGACGCATCAAGACGGTGATCACCGACCAGAAGGTCATCGCCGGGATCGGCAACGCCTACAGCGACGAGATTCTCCACGTCGCCGAACTGTCGCCGTTCGCGACCGCGGGAAAGCTCACCGCCCAGCAGGTTTCGGCCCTACACGACGCGATGGCGTCGGTCCTCACCGATGCGGTCCAGCGGTCGGTGGGCCAGCAGGCCGCGACGCTCAAGGGTGAGAAGCGCTCCGGCCTGCGGGTGCACGCCCGGACCGGCTTGCCGTGCCCGGTGTGCGGCGACACCGTGCGGGAAGTGTCGTTCGCCGACAAGTCGTTTCAGTACTGCCCGACCTGCCAGACCGGCGGCAAGGTGCTGGCCGACCGCCGGCTGTCGCGGCTGCTGAAATAGGGCAGTGGCGAGCGTCGAGTTGTTGGCGAGACGTCGCCTGAGTTTCGCTGCGCGTCCCGCTCAGCGAACTCGGCCACGCTCCTCGCGGTAGCGGCGCGCCAACTCGTCGGTCGAGCTGTCGGTCTGCTCGGCCGGTGAACCATCACTGGTGATCACCCCGAGCAACGCCTTGGCCTGCGTCTTGCCCAGCTCGACGCCCCACTGGTCGAACGAGTCGATACCCCAGATCACACCCTCGGTGAAGACCTGGTGCTCGTAGAGCGCGATCAGCTGGCCGACCACCGACGGTGTGAGGCGATTGGCCAGGATCGACGTGCTCGGCCGGTTGCCCGGCATCACCTTGTGCGGCACCACGTCCGCCGGTGTGCCTTCCGAGGCGATCTCGGCTGCAGTCTTGCCGAAGGCCAGCACCTGGGTCTGGGCGAAGAAGTTGCTCATCAGCAGGTCGTGCATACTGCCGCCGCCGTCGGCGGTCGGCAGGTCGTCGGTCGGCTCGCTGAAACCGATGAAGTCGGCGGGCACCAGCCGAGTGCCCTGGTGCAGCAGCTGATAGAACGCATGTTGGCCGTTGGTCCCCGGCTCGCCCCAGAAGATCTCTCCGGTAGCAGTGGTCACCGGGGTGCCGTCGGCGCGCACCGACTTGCCGTTGGACTCCATCGTCAGCTGCTGCAGATACGCCGCGAAGCGTGACAGGTCGTTGGAGTAGGGCAGCACCGCCCGCGTCTCGGCGCCGAAGAAATCGGAGTACCACAAGCCGATCAGCCCGAGCAGTGCTGGCGCGTTCCGGTCCAGCGGAGCGGTCGCGAAGTGCCGGTCCACGATGTGGAATCCGGACAGGAAGTCGGCGAACGCTCCCTTGCCGATGACGGCCATCAACGACAAGCCGATCGCCGAGTCCACCGAGTAGCGGCCGCCCACCCAGTCCCAGAAGCCGAACATGTTGGCGGTGTCGACGCCGAAACTGTCGACCAGCTTCTCGTTGGTCGATACCGCGACGAAGTGCTTCGACACCGCGGCGTCGCCGAGCGCGTCGGTGAGCCAACGTCGCGCCGCAGTGGCGTTGGTCAGCGTCTCCAGCGTCGAGAATGTCTTGGACGCGACGATGAAAAGCGTTGAGGCAGGGTCCAATCCGTTGAGTTTGGCCACCAGGTCGGCGGGGTCGACGTTGGAGACGAAGCGCGCCGAGATGCCGGCGTCGGCGTAGTGGCGCAACGCCTGGTAGACCATCACCGGCCCCAGATCCGATCCGCCGATGCCGATGTTGACCACCGTTTTGATGCGCTCGCCGGTGGCCCCGGTCCACTCGCCGCTGCGCAGCCGGTCGGTGAAGGCCCCCATCGCGTCGAGCACCCCATGCACGTCGGCGACCACGTCCTGGCCGTCGACCACAAGCTGGGCGTCCCGCGGCAGCCGCAGCGCGGTGTGCAGCACCGCGCGGTTCTCCGAGGTGTTGATGTGCTCGCCGGAGAGCATCGCGTCGCGCCGTTCCTCGAGTTTGGCGGCCCGGGCCAGGTCGACGAGCAGCGACAGCGTTTCACGGGTCACCCGGTGCTTGCTGTAGTCGATGTAGAGGTCACCGACGGTCATGGTGAGCTCACGTCCGCGGGTGGGGTCTTCGGCGAAGAACTCGCGAAGATGTTTGCCGGCGATCTCGTCGTGGTGGCGACGCAGTGCGTTCCATTCGGTGGTGGCGGAAATGTCGGCGGTCATGCCAAGAACCCTAGTGCGATGTGGTTAACGGAGGTGTAGATCATTGATGTATGAGCACCCCAGACATTGAACGGTTGTTGGCGTCGGTTCCAACTGGTTTGTGGGTCGGCGGCGAGGAGCGCCCCGGTTCGTCGACCTACGCCGTGCTCGACCCCTCGAACGACCAAGTTCTGACCACGGTGGCCAACGCGACGGCGGAGGACGGCATCGCCGCGCTCGACGCCGCGTGCGCGGTGCAGGCCGAGTGGGCGGCCGCGCCGCCGCGCGAGCGGGGCGAGATCCTGCGTTCGGTGTTCGAGACGATCATCGAGCGCGCCGACGAGATCGCCACGCTGATGACGCTGGAGATGGGCAAGGTGTTCGCCGAGAGTCAGGGCGAGGTCCGCTACGGCGCGGAGTTCTTCCGCTGGTTCGCCGAGGAGGCCGTCCGCATCGGGGGCCGCTACACCCAGAGCCCGGCCGGAACCGGGCGCATCGTCGTGACGAAGACACCGGTCGGCCCGTGCTACGCGATCACGCCGTGGAACTTCCCGCTGGCCATGGGCACCCGCAAGATCGGCCCGGCACTCGCGGCCGGCTGCACGATGATCGTCAAGCCGGCGCAGGAGACACCGCTGAGCATGCTCCTGCTGGCCAAGCTCATCGACGAGGCCGGTCTCCCCAAGGGCGTGTTGTCGGTGCTGCCAACCAACAACCCGCGTGAGGTCACCACCGCGCTCATCGAGGACGGCCGGCTGCGCAAGCTGACGTTCACCGGCTCGACCGGTGTGGGCAAGGCGCTGGTGAAGCAGTCGGCCGATGCGCTGCTGCGCACGTCCATGGAGCTCGGTGGCAATGCGCCCTTCGTGGTGTTCGACGATGCCGACGTGGATGCGGCTGTCGACGGCGCGATGCTGGCCAAGATGCGCAACGGCGGCGAGGCGTGCACCGCGGCCAACCGCATCCACGTCTCCAATGCGGTGATCGACGAGTTCACCGACAAGTTCGTCAAGCGCATGGGTGAGGTCAACCTCGGCAACGGGCTGGACCCGAGTGCCAAGCTGGGGCCCCTGGTCAACGCCAAGCAGGTGGCCTCGGTCCAGGAACTTGTCGACGACGCGGTGGAGAAGGGGGCCACCGTGGCGCTCGGCGGCCAGGCTCCCGGCGGTCCGGGCTGCTTCTACCCGGCGACCGTGCTCACCGACGTCCCGTCGGACGCCCGCATCCTCAAGGAGGAGGTGTTTGGACCGGTGGCCCCGATCATCGGGTTCGACTCCGAGGAGGACGGCATCGCCGCCGCCAACGACACCGAGTACGGACTGGCGTCCTACATCTACACCGAGTCGCTGGATCGGGCCCTGCGGGTGGCCGAGGCACTCGAGTCGGGCATGGTCGGTGTGAACCGCGGCGTGATCTCCGACCCGGCCGCCCCGTTCGGGGGCGTCAAGGAGTCGGGCTTCGGGCGCGAGGGTGGCTACGAGGGCATCGAGGAATACCTCGAGACTAAGTACATCGCGCTGACCAAATAGGGCCGCCGGTAGAGGATGTAGCGAACCTTGGCCTTCTCATCGAAGAGTGACACTAGCGGTGTTCGTGCCGGCCGGCGCCGCGCGCCGCCACCAATCCTCGGCCGCTGGCGCCTATAGTCACAATCCCGGACCGAGGGAGGGCTCACCGTGACGCCGGCGCCGGCGCGATCTACTGCGCACCGTCGATGGGTTGCCCCCACCCCTGATCGCGGCGCCCGCCGCAACCCGGTGCCATCACCGCGCTCCGGCGTTCCCGCACTCAACGGCCTCCGTGGTATCGCGGTCGCGCTCGTCCTCATCGGGCACGGCGGCATTCCGGGCGTCGGCGGTGGGTTCATCGGGGTCGACATCTTCTTCGTGCTCAGCGGGTTCCTCATCACCTCACTGCTGCTCGACGAGCTCGGGCGCACCGGCCGAATCAATCTGCGCGGCTTCTGGATCCGCCGGGCCCGACGCCTGTTGCCCGCGTTGCTCGCCATGGTGCTGGCCGTGGTGTTCGTCCGCGCACTGTTCCCCCCCGAGGCCGTCGAGACACTGCGCTCCGACGCCGTCGCGGCCTTCCTATGGGCAGCAAACTGGGCTTTCGTCGCGCAGAAGACCGACTACTTCAGCCAGGGGGCTACCCCGTCACCCCTGCAGCACACCTGGTCCCTGGGTGTGGAGGAGCAGTACTACCTGATCTGGCCCCTGCTTCTGGTCGCCACTGCGCTGCTGCTCGCCGCGATCGCGCGGCGCCGCAGCACGACCGCCACACTCGACGCGGTACGCGCAGCGGTGCTCGTCCTGGCCGGACTTGTCGCGGTGGCCTCGGCGATCGAGGCGGTACTGCTGTCCTCCGATGCGTCGCTCAACCGCGTCTACTTCGCGACCGACACCCGCGCCCAGGCGCTGTTGGTCGGCGCTGCCGCGGCAGCCCTCCTGGTGCGCGACTGGTCGGCGGTGCTGGCTGGATGGTCGCTGATCCGTTCGCGGTGGGTGAAGTGGGCCGCCCGCATCGTGCCGATCATCGGGTTGGTGGCCCTGGGCGTTGCAGTCCACGCCGCGACTGGAAGCGCCAGCGAGTTCCGGCGCGGTCTGCTGACCGTCGTGGCATTGGCCGCGGTCGCGGTGATCGTGCCGGTGGCACTCGACCAGGGCGGCCCGGTGGCGCGCGTGCTGTCGGTGCCGCCGCTGGTCTGGCTGGGCGTCATCTCCTACGGCGTGTACCTCTGGCACTGGCCGATCTTCTTGGCGCTCAACGGAGAACGTACGGGCTGGTCCGGTTACGGGCTGTTCGCCGCACGCTGCCTTGCGACCTTGGCGGCGGCGGCCGTGTCGTGGTGGCTGATCGAGCAGCCGATCCGCCGCTGGCGGCCGGTGCATGTCCCGATGCTGCGCTTCGCCGGTGCGACCGTCGTCACCGCGGTCACCGTGACCATGCTCGTCGTGCCGGTCGGGCTTCGGGGCGCCGACCGGGGGCCGGATGTGTCCTCGGCAGCGCTGGTCTCACCCGTCGAGATCGTCCGGCCGGCCCCGCCACCGCACGGCGCTCGGCTGAACACGGTGTCGGTGTTCGGCGACTCGGTTGCCTGGACGATCATGCGGTATCTGCCCCCTACGCCAGGCATCAGTTTCCTGGACCGCACCACCATCGGCTGCGGTGTGGTCCGCGGCGGTCCATACCGCTATTCCGGCCAGCAACTGGACCAGAAACTGGAGTGCGACACCTGGCCCGAACGCTGGGCCCAGCGCATCGCCCACGACCGCCCCGACGTCGTGCTCCTCGCGGTCGGGCGGTGGGAGACGGTGGACCGGATGTGGCGTGGGCAGTGGACACACATCGGCGACCCCGACTTCGACCAGTACCTGGTCGGCGAGCTGAAGCGGGCACTGGACATCCTGCAGTCGACCGGTGCGCGCATCGTGGTCACCACCGAGCCGTTCAACCGGCACGGCGAACGCGCCGACGGCAGCCTTTATCCCGAGGACCAGCCGAGTCGCGTCAAGCGCTGGAACTCGATGCTGCGCGACGTCGTGGCCGGGCGGAAGGGCGTCGACGTGCTCGATCTGAACAAGAAGCTGGGGCCGAACGGCAACTACACCGCCAAGATCAACGGGGTGCTCGTGCGCGGCGACGGCGTGCATCCCACCGCCAACGCGGTGACGTGGATGACGCCTTGGCTGGTGGACGCCGTCAGCTAGCGTCCGAGCCGGCGCGCCTCAGTCCCGAGCCGGCGCTGTCTGATGGCCGGCCTCAGTGCCCGAGCCGGCCCCTGCCCATGCGCAGCAGCAGCATCGCCAGATCTTTGCCGTCCTGACCCAACTCGCGGTAGCGCTCGATGACCTTCATCTCACGGCTGTGCACCAGGCGGGTTCCGCCGGAAGCCATCCTGGCCCGGCCGATCTCCTGCGAGACCTCGGTGCGGCGTTTGACCGCCGCCAAGATCTCCGCGTCGAGGCGGTCGATCTCCTGGCGCAGGGCGTCGATATCTGACATCTGCTCGGCTTCTACAGTCATGGCTCTGTTCTCCTCGTGTGTTTCGGTCTCATCGCGGTCCCGGACCTCACACAAGAGACGAGCCCCGGATCCGAATGCGGACCGCGGGGCTCTCGGGTTCGAGCAGCTATGCCTCCACGGGTACCGCGATCCGGTACCCGTGGAAAAATCGCTGCGGTGCAGTGAGCACGAAATGAGTGTGCCACCACGCGCCGCTCTTGTGCAAAAAACTGTCGCCATACAGCGGTAAGTTGGGTCAGACATGAGTGTGCACGTGACGGATTACAAGCCACCGGCCGAAGCTGCCGAACTCCTCGACGGCCTCAACCCGCAGCAGCGGCAGGCCGTGCTGCACGAGGGCACCCCGCTGCTGATCGTTGCCGGCGCCGGTTCGGGCAAGACTGCCGTGCTGACCCGCCGGATCGCCTACCTGCTGGCGGCCCGGGACGTCGGGCCGGGCCAGGTGCTGGCCATCACGTTCACCAACAAGGCCGCCGCGGAGATGCGCGAGCGGGTGGTCGCCCTGGTGGGCCCGCGGGCCCGCAACATGTGGGTGTCGACGTTCCACTCCACCTGTGTGCGGATCCTGCGCAATCAGGCCTCGCTGCTGCCCGGGCTGAACTCCAACTTCTCGATCTACGATGCCGATGATTCCCGCCGCCTGCTGCTGATGATCGGCAAGGACATGGGCCTGGACGTCAAGCGGTACTCGCCGCGGCTGCTGGCCAATGCGATCTCCAACCTCAAGAACGAGCTGATCACCCCCGAGCAGGCGGTCGCGGCGCTGGAGCCCGGGTCCGACGACCTAGCCCGCACCGTCGCCAGCGTCTTCGACGAGTACCAGCGTCGGCTGCGCGCGGCCAACGCGCTGGACTTCGACGACCTCATCGGCGAGACCGTCGCGGTGTTGCAGAACTACCCGCAGATCGCGCAGTACTACCGCCGCCGATTCCGGCACATCATGGTCGACGAGTACCAGGACACCAACCACGCGCAGTACGTCCTGGTTCGCGAGCTCGTCGGTGTGGGCGCGCCCGACACCGACACCGTGCCGCCCAGCGAGCTCTGCGTCGTCGGCGACGCGGACCAGTCCATCTACGCCTTCCGCGGCGCGACCATCCGCAATATCGAGGACTTCGAGCGGGACTTCCCGAACGCCACGACGATCCTGCTCGAGCAGAACTACCGCTCCACCCAGAACATCCTGTCGGCGGCCAACTCGGTGATCTCGCGCAACGCCAACCGCCGCGAGAAGCGGCTGTGGACCGACGCCGGCGAGGGTGAACTGATCGTCGGCTACGTCGCCGACAACGAGCACGACGAGGCCAGGTTCGTCGCCGGTGAGATCGACGCGCTGGCCGACCGCGGCGAGATCACCTACAACGACGTGGCGGTGTTCTACCGCACCAACAACTCGTCGCGCTCGCTGGAGGAGGTGTTCATCCGGGCCGGCGTCCCCTACAAGGTCGTCGGCGGCGTTCGGTTCTACGAGCGCAAGGAGATCCGCGACGTCGTCGCCTACCTGCGTGTGCTGGACAACCCCGGCGACGCAGTCAGCCTGCGACGCATCCTGAACACCCCGCGCCGCGGCATCGGCGATCGCGCCGAGGCCTGCGTCGCGGTGTACGCCGAGAACACCGGTTGCACCTTCGCCGACGCGCTGGCCGCCGCGGCCCAGGGCAAGGTGCCGATGCTGAACACCCGCTCGGAGAAGTCGATCGCCAGTTTCGTCAACCTGCTCGACGACCTGCGCGGCCGCCTCGACGACGAGCTCGGCGATCTTGTCGAAGCCGTCCTAGACCGCACCGGCTACCGCGCCGAACTGGAGTCCTCCAGCGACCCGCAGGATCTGGCCCGGCTGGACAACCTCAACGAATTGGTCAGCGTCGCACACGAATTCAGCACCGACCGGGCCAATGCTGCCGCGCTCGACGATGACACCGACACCGACGAGGACGTGCCCGAGACCGGGGTGCTCGCCGAGTTCCTCGAACGGGTGTCGCTGGTCGCCGACTCCGACGAGCTGCCCGAGCACGACTCGGGTGTGGTCACCATGATGACGCTGCACACCGCCAAGGGGCTGGAGTTCCCGGTCGTCTTCGTCACCGGCTGGGAGGACGGCATGTTCCCGCACATGCGGGCCCTCGGCGATCCCACGGAACTCTCCGAGGAACGTCGGCTCGCCTACGTCGGCATCACCAGGGCGCGCCAACGGCTTTATGTCACCCGCGCCAAGGTCCGCTCGTCGTGGGGTCAGCCCATGCTGAACCCCGAATCCCGTTTCCTGCATGAGATTCCCGAGCATCTCGTCGACTGGCGGCGTACCGACGCGACACCGACGCTCGGCGCCCCGGTCAGCGGTGCCGGCCGGTTCGGCACGCCCCGGCCCTCGCCTGTGCGCAGCTCCTCCGGCGGGGGCAAGCGGCCGCTGCTGGTGCTCGAAGCCGGCGACCGGGTCAACCATGACAAGTACGGACTTGGCCGCGTCGAAGAGGTGTCCGGCATGGGGGAGTCGGCGATGTCGCTCATCGACTTCGGTAGCGCCGGCCGGGTCAAGCTGATGCATAACCACGCCCCGCTGCAGAAGCTGTAGCCATGGAGCATTACGGGGCCGGCGGAATCGGCTTCGGGCCGGTCAGCATTCTGGTCGTCGCGTTGCTGTCCGCCTTCGTTCTGATAGCGGCGTGGGTGGCGCGCCGGCCCCAACTGCTTCCCCGGCTGTGGACCCGGATCCGCTGCTCGACGATGGCGGACTGGGCAGAGAGACACCTCGGCGGCCCCGCGAGGTCCCTGGCGCACCGCTACTCGCTCAGCGTCGTCGCAGGCTTGGCGCTGCTTGCCGGCTTCATCGTCGTGGCGGCACTGGCGACGGCCTTCGCCGAGGTGCTCGAGGACGTCCTTGTCGGTGACGGCATCAACGGTCTCGACGAGCCCGCCGCCCGCTGGCTGGCGACGCACCGTGACCCGTGGCTCACGTCCAGCCTGAAACTGGTTACGCGCCTGGGCAATTGGGAGTTCATCGGCGGCGGGGCCGTGCTGGTCACCGCAATCGTCGTGTGGCGGTCCAGGAAGTGGTTGCCCGCGGTACTCGCGTTGGTCGGCACCTGTGGGATCGGCCTGGTGATCGCCGCCGCCAAGGCGATCGTGGGCCGCAGCAGGCCTGGTTCGCCGTTCGCTGTGGTGTCCGAAGACGGATTCTCGTTCCCCTCCGGACACGCCACCGGCACCGCGGCCGTCGCGCTGATCTGCGCGTGGACGCTGACCCGGTGGGTGCTCACCTCATGGGCCGCCCGGGTGGCGGCGTGGGCCGTGGCTGTCGCCGTGACCGGCGCTGTGGGCTTTTCTCGGGTCTACCTCGGTGTGCACTACGTCAGTGACGTGCTTGCCGGCTGGTTTCTCGGTGCGGCCTGGGCCGGTTCGGTGATGCTCGTCGGCGCCTGGTGGGACGACACGTCTTCGGGCGGCGGACGCCGGCTCACCGGACGCGGCACCACCGCTTCGTCGAAGAATGCAGTGCCAGAGCAAGACTCGCCAGCGGCAGCACCGGGATGAGATAGACCGGCCAGGGGATTCGCGCTCCGGCAAGGAACACGCTACCGAAGGTCATCAGTGCCACCACCGCGCCGAAAGTGACGAGGTAGCGCCCCACCGACCGACGCAGCAGCAACAGGATCACGCCGGAGATCGTCGTTCCCGCGAACAACAGGGTGAGGAAACCGACTGCGACGCAGAACAATCGGTCGGTGCGCCACCATCCGGTGATCAGATCCGTGGCCACCACCGCCGTCGCCCAGCCGCTGATGATGCTGACGGCGCTGGCCGCTACCGCGGTGCGGCCGGTCGAGATGTCGATGACTGCCGGTGCCCGTGCGGGCACCGCCATCGGTTCGGCCCGCCGGATCAGCCCGGTCGGCACGTCCTCGAGCGGCGGAATGTGGGTGGTCTGCCCCTCGGCGATCGGCGGGATGGGACCCGTCGGAGCGCGCCGGATGATGCCGGTGCGGGTGTCATCGGGTTGGGGCATCGGCGCGGACGGCTGACGCCGGATGAGCGGCGGAGGCGAACTCGGCTGGGTCGGGTCGGTCGGGTGAGCCACCGGCTCAGCCGACGTACGGGCCCAGGGACAACCCCCGGGCGGCAAGCCACGGCACCGGGTCGATGTAGTTGGTGCCGTTCCGAAGAATCGAGAAGTGCAGGTGCGGTCCAGTCGAGTTGCCGCGGTTGCCGATGGTAGCGATCTGGTCGCCGGCGAAGACCCGCTGCCCGACCCGCACGGTCCAGGTGTTGACGTGGCCGTACAGCGATACCGAGCCGTCGGAATGCCGGATCTTCACCCAGGCGCCGAAGCCGGCAGTGGGCCCGGCGTCGGTGACCACTCCGTCCGACACCGCATAGATCGGGGTGCCGATCGGGCCGGCCAAGTCGATACCGGCGTGCAGAGCGCCCCACCGGTAACCGAAGCCGGAGGTGAACACGCCCTTGGTGGGAATCACGAACAGCGGCCGCTGCAACCGGGCTTCGCGCTCGGCGCGTTCCTGCGCGAAGGCCGCGCCCTTGGACAGCTCCTCGCTGTGCACGGCGGCGTCGGCGGCAGGTTTGACCGCGATCAGCTGCATCCCGCGCGGTGCGGCCGCAGCGCCGTCCATCGGCATCTTCTGGGCCGCCAGGACGGTCTGGGTGGTCGTATCGCCCGGTGGCTTGACGGCGGTGTAGGCGGCGGCCGCGGCGGCGCCGGCGGCCATCGCGACGATCATCACGCGCCCCTTGGCCGCGCTGGTCGGCTGCCTGCGGTGCTGCGGCGCGCGCGGCAGCATGTCGGTGATCTCGGTGTCGACGAACCGCGGCTGCTCGGCGCGCTCGGGGTCAAAAACCCTGGAAGCGGTGCGTGTGGTCCGAGTGTCTCCGGGGAGATTCGCGTCCGACCCGTGCTGCCGCAAACCAAAAGCCCCTCTAGTCGTGACCAAAGCGTTATCTAGACCCCAGAGACGGTAACCAACATCGGACACAGGTGGCAACCGATGCTCGTATTCCGCCGTGGATTGTGAGTTGAATCACTTCGGGCTCTCGGTGAGATGTGCCACAGGAGTGGTAGGCGGGGGCGGCGCCAGGATCGGGTCTAGATACAGTTCCCCCGGAGCGACTTCCCCCATTCAAATGTCAGCGCCGACCAGACAGTGAGCCCATGGATCTTTTCGAATATCAGGCGAAGGAACTGTTCGCCAAGCACAACGTTCCCACCACTCCGGGCCGTGTCACCGATTCGCCGGAGGACGCGAAGGCCATCGCCGAGGAGATCGGCAAGCCCGTGATGGTCAAGGCCCAGGTGAAGGCCGGCGGCCGCGGTAAGGCCGGCGGCGTCAAGTACGCAGCGACCCCCGAGGACGCCTACACCCACGCGAAGAACATCCTCGGCCTGGACATCAAGGGACACATCGTCAAGAAGTTGCTGGTCGCCGAGGCCAGCGACATCGCCGAGGAGTACTACATCTCCTTCCTGCTCGACCGCGCCAACCGCACCTACCTGGCCATGTGCTCGGTCGAGGGCGGTATGGAGATCGAGGAGGTGGCCGCCACCAAGCCCGAGCGGCTGGCCAAGGTGCCCGTCGACGCGGTCACCGGCGTGGACCTCGCCTTCGCCCGATCGATCGCCGAGCAGGGCCACCTACCCGCCGAGGTGCTCGACTCGGCCGCGGTGACCATCGCCAAGCTCTGGGAGGTCTTCGTCGCCGAAGACGCCACCCTGGTCGAGGTCAACCCGCTGGTGCGCACCCCCGACGATCAGATCCTGGCGCTGGACGGCAAGGTCACCCTGGACGCCAACGCCGACTTCCGGCACCCCGACCACGCCGAATTCGAGGACAAGGACGCCACCGACCCGCTCGAACTCAAGGCCAAGCAGAACGACCTCAACTACGTCAAGCTCGACGGGGCTGTCGGCATCATCGGCAATGGCGCAGGCCTGGTCATGTCCACTCTCGACGTGGTGGCCTACGCCGGTGAGAAGCACGGCGGGGTGAAGCCGGCCAACTTCCTCGACATCGGCGGCGGTGCCTCGGCCGAGGTCATGGCCGCCGGCCTGGACGTCATTCTGGGTGACAAGCAGGTCAAGAGCGTGTTCGTCAACGTCTTCGGCGGCATCACCGCCTGCGACGCGGTGGCCAACGGCATCGTCAAGGCACTGCAGATCCTCGGCGACGAGGCCAACAAGCCGCTCGTCGTCCGGTTGGACGGCAACAACGTCGAAGAAGGCCGCCGCATTCTGGCCGGGGCCAACCATCCGCTGGTGATCCAGGCCGAGACCATGGACGCCGGTGCCGACAAAGCCGCCGAGCTGGCGAACAAGTAAAGGACGCGCAATCAATGTCGATCTTTCTGAACAAGGATTCCAAGGTCATCGTCCAGGGCATCACCGGCGGTGAGGGCACCAAGCACACCGCGCTGATGCTCAAGGCCGGCACCCAGGTGGTCGGCGGCGTCAACGCCCGCAAGGCCGGCACGAAGGTCAGCCATAAGGACAAGGGCGGCAAGGACGTCGAACTCCCGGTGTTCGGCTCGGTGGCCGAGGCCATCAAAGAGACCGGCGCCGACGTCTCGATCGCCTTCGTCCCGCCGGCGTTCGCCAAGGACGCGATCATCGAGGCCATCGACGCCGAGATTCCGCTGCTGGTGGTCATCACCGAGGGAATCCCGGTGCAGGACACCGCTTATGCGTGGGCCTACAACGTCGACCACGGTCTGAAGACCCGGATCATCGGCCCGAACTGCCCGGGCATCATCACCCCCGGTGAGGCACTGGTCGGCATCACGCCCAACAACATCACCGGCAAGGGCCCCATCGGCCTGGTGTCGAAGTCCGGCACCCTGACCTACCAGATGATGTACGAGCTGCGCGATCTCGGCTTCTCCACCGCCATCGGCATCGGTGGCGACCCGGTCATCGGCACCACCCACATCGACGCCATCGAGGCGTTCGAGAAGGATCCCGAGACGAAGATCATCGTGATGATCGGCGAGATCGGCGGCGACGCCGAGGAGAAGGCGGGCGCCTACATCAAGGCCAACGTCTCCAAGCCGGTCGTCGGCTATGTCGCCGGCTTCACCGCGCCGGAGGGCAAGACCATGGGCCACGCCGGCGCCATCGTGTCCGACGGAGCGGGCACCGCGCAGGGCAAGAAGGAGGCCCTCGAGGCGGCCGGGGTCAAGGTCGGCAAGACGCCGTCGGCGACCGCCGCCCTGGCCAGGGAGATTCTGAAGAGCCTGTAGTCGCTGGCCGAGCAGTCCCCCGCAAGCGGCCTGGTGCAGTACAACGACGGGTTCCGCACGCAGCTGATCGGAACGCCCGAGCAGATCACCGAGCGCATCGCCGCCTACCGCAAGCGCGGTGTCGACCTCATCCTCGCGGCTTCCTGCACTTCCAGGAAGAGATCGAGTACTTCGGTGCGCGCGTTCTGCCTCTGGTGCGCGAAATCGAAGCGGCCGAGAGCGATTCGATCGGCGCGCCGCTGCTGGTCTCCGCCTGAGGCTCGCCGGCCGCTTGCCAACCTCCTGTGTGACACGCCGATGGTCGCCGCCCCTGCGGCGCTGTGCGCTAGCGTGGATGGTCGAACTGGGCCCATCGGTCCGGTCGCGCGCCACAACCGACGCAGCGCCGCACGGGAGCGCGGCGACACAAAGCTGAAGGAGAGGCCATGAGCTACCCGCCCACCAATCCGGACTACCCGCCGTCACAGCCGCCGCCCGGGCCGTACGGGGCGGCCGGACCGTCGTTCGCGCCGGCCGAGGCCGGTCTGAGCAGGCTGCCGATGTACCTGACCGTCGCGGTAGTGGTGCTTGGCTTGGCGGCCTACCTGGCCAGCTTCGGACCGGTGTTCACCGTCAGCGCCGGACTCGGCCCCTTCGCCGGTGCCCAACTCACTGGCAGCGGCGGTGGCTTCCCGGTCATCGCGGCGGTCCTGGCGGCGCTGCTGGCGGCGGTGAGCCTGCTGCCCAAGGCCAAGAACTACACCGCGGTCGTCGCGGCGGTGTCGGTGCTCGCGGTACTGCTGGTCATCGCACAGCTGGTCAGCAAGCCGACCGGCTTCTCCGTCGGCTGGGCGCTGTGGCTGGTGCTGGCGTTCACCTTGTTAGAAGCCTTGGCCGCGGTGGCGGTGCTGCTGGTCGAGTCCGGAATCATCTCCCCGCCCGCACCTCGTCCCCGCTACGACCAGTACGGCCAGTACGGACCGCCTCCCGGCGGCTACTACGGCCAGGGACCGGCGCAGCGGCCGAACTACCCGTCGCAGTACGGCGGCGGCTACTCCTCAGGCCCGTCCACCGGCGGCATCGGCTCGGTCGGGCCGCAGAGCGGTCCGCCCACCCCGCCCACCGGGTTCCCCAGCTTCAGTCCGCCGCCATCGGTTGGATCAGGTCAGCAGCAGCCGGCTACCGGGCAGCCCGGTCAGCAGTCGCAGGCGCCGTCATCGTCGCCGTCCCCCGGCCCGACCCCGTCCTAAGCCGCTCTTCGCGCATCACGTATAGCCAGCGCGACGAGTGACACGGATGGAGGATCAGCGGCCGGTCGGCGCGCACCAGGCGCGTGACCTGGTTCGGGTCGCGTTCGGCCCGTCTCTGGTTGCGCTCGCGGTGATCACGGCGGTGACGCTGCTGCAGCTGGTCATCGCCAACAGCGATATGACCGGCACGCTGGGGGCGGTCGCCAGCATGTGGCTGGCGGTTCACCAGGTGCCGATTTCGATCGCCGGCCACCAGCTGGCGGTGCTGCCGCTGCTGCCGGTGCTGCTGATGGTGTGGGGAACGGCGCGCACCACTGCGCAGGCGACCTCACCGCGGGCGTCATGGTTCGTGGTCCGCTGGATCGTCGGGTCCGCCCTCGGTGGTCCGCTGTTGATCGCGGCCATTGCACTGGCCGTCATTCACGACGCCTCATCGGTGATCACCGAGTTGCAGACACCCAGTGCGCTGCGGGCGTTTTCAGGTGTCCTCGTGGTGCACGCGATCGGGGCGCTTATCGGTGTCGGCGCGCAAGTCGGGCGACGGGCCGTCAGGTCGGCGGGCCTGCCCGGATGGCTGGGCGACACCGTCCAAGCGACGAAGGCCGGCCTGCTGGCTCTCTTCGGTCTGTCCGGCGCGGTGACTGCGGCCTCTCTGGTCGTGCACTGGGGCACCATGCACGAGTTGTACGCCATCACCGACTCGTTGTTCGGTCAGCTGAGCTTGACCTTGCTGTCGGCGCTGTATGCCCCCAACGTGATCGTCGGCACCGCGGCGGTGGCCGTCGGCTCCAGCGCTCACATCGGCTTTGCGACGTTCAGTTCGTTCACCGTGTTCGGCGGCGACATCCCGGCACTGCCGATTCTGGCGGCGGTGCCCACACCGCCGCTCGGACCGGTGTGGGTGGCGCTGCTGATCGTCGGTGCGGCCTCCGGCGTGGCGGTGGGTCAGCAGTGCGCGCGGCATCCGCTGCCGTTGCCTGCGGCGTCCGCCAAGCTGGCGGTCGCCTCGCTGCTCTCGGCGGCGACCATGGCCCTGCTGGGCTACGCCAGCGGCGGTCAGTTGGGCAACTTCGGGGACGTCGGCGTGGACCAGACGACGTTCGCCCCGGGAGTCTTCTTCTGGTTCTTCGTCGTCGGCGGTCTGACGGTCGTGATGTCGGGCGGGGTGACCCGTCGTCCCCGCCGGGTGGCCGCGGCGCCCGAGCCGGTCGCCGATGTCGAGGCGGAGCCACTAACCGTGCCGATGGTCTTCGGTGTGCCCGAGCCCGAGCCTGTTCAGGAACAGCCGCAGGCAGAACCCGAGCCGGAGCCGGAAGCGGAGCCCGAGCCGTCACCACCGCCGCGCCCGGTGCGACCCGCGCCCGGTCTCGAGGACGTCGAGGACCTGATGTTCGTCGACGACGACATCGAGCCCGACGAGCCCGCGCGCTGACCGTCAGCCGGGGGCGTCGCAGATCATCATGTGAGCCGGATGCCCGTCGATCGTCGGGGACGAACCACCGTTAGGCTCATCGCCGTGCACCATCCCCTCAGCGTCGCGCCCAGTGCGCCGGCCCGCGTCGTCGTGCTGGCGTCGGGGACCGGGTCGTTGCTGGCCTCGCTGCTCGACGCCGCGGTGGGCGAGTATCCCGCGCGCATCGTCGCCGTCGGGGTGGACCGCGACTGCCGCGCCGTACAGATCGCACAGGCCGCCGGGATACCCACCTTCTGCGAGCGCCTGGGCGACCACCCGGATCGCGCCGCGTGGGACAGCGCGATCGCCGATGCCACCGCCAACCACAGCCCCGATTTGATCGTGTCGGCCGGTTTCATGAAAATACTTGGCCCCGAATTCCTTTCGCGCTTCATCGGCCGGGTGGTCAACACCCATCCCGCGCTGCTGCCGTCGTTTCCCGGCGCGCACGCGGTCCCGGCCGCGTTGAGCTACGGGGTGAAGGTCACCGGGTGCACCGTTCACCTGGTGGACGCCGGGATGGACACCGGTCCGATCCTGGCTCAGCAGGCGGTCGCCGTCCTCGACGGCGACGACGAAGATTCACTGCACGAACGCATCAAGGTCGTGGAGCGACGACTGCTGGTGGACGTGCTGGCCGCGGTGGCGACCCGCGGTGTGACCTGGAGTGGCAGAAAGGCGATCATAGGATGACGTCGGGGACATTGATCGGCAAGCGGCCGATTCGACGGGCGCTGATCAGCGTCTACGACAAGAGCGGCCTGATTCCGCTCGCCCAGGGCCTGCGCGAGGCCGGCGTCGACATCATCTCGACCGGATCGACCGCGAAAACCATCGCCGACCAAGGCATTCCGGTGACACCGGTGGAATTGGTGACGGGATTCCCCGAAGTGCTCGACGGCCGCGTCAAGACGCTGCACCCGCACATCCACGCCGGACTGCTGGCCGACACCCGCAACCCCGAGCACGTGCAGGCGCTGGAGAAACTCAACATCGAGCCGTTCGACCTCGTCGTGGTCAACCTCTACCCGTTCAGCGAGACGGTCGACTCCGGCGCGGAGATCGAGGAGTGCGTCGAGCAGATCGACGTCGGCGGTCCGTCGATGGTGCGGGCGGCCGCCAAGAACCATGCCAGCGTCGCGGTGGTGGTGGACCCGCTGGGCTACGACGGCGTGCTCGCGGCGGTCGGGGCCGGTGGCTTCACACTGGTGGAGCGGCAGAAGCTGGCTGCGCTGGCGTTCCGGCACACCGCCGAGTACGACGTGGCCGTGGCCACCTGGATGGGCTTCACGCTGGCCCCCGAAGAGGGCGAGGCGCCGGCGTTCCTGCCGCCGTGGTTCGGCCGGACCTGGCGGCGCACCTCGCTGCTGCGCTACGGCGAGAACCCCCACCAACAGGCCGCGCTCTACAGCGACTACGTGGGCTGGCCGGGCCTGGCCCAGGCGCAGCAGCTGCACGGAAAAGAGATGTCCTACAACAACTTCACCGATGCCGACGCGGCGTGGCGGGCGGCGTTCGACCACGAGCAGGTCTGTGTGGCGATCATCAAGCACGCCAACCCCTGCGGCATCGCGATCTCCTCGGTGTCGGTGGCCGACGCGCACCGCAAGGCCCACGAGTGCGATCCGCTGTCGGCCTTCGGCGGCGTGATCGCCGCCAACACCGAGGTGACGGTGGAGATGGCCGAGTTCGTCTCGGAGATCTTCACCGAGGTGATCATCGCGCCCGCCTACGAGCCCGGTGCGGTGGGCATCCTGGCCCGAAAGAAGAACGTCCGCGTCCTGGTAGCCGCCGAGCCACCGGTTGACGGAGTGGAAATCCGCCAGGTCAGCGGTGGCCTGCTGATGCAGGAGCGCGACAGCATCAACGCGCCGGGCGACGACCCCGCCAGCTGGACGCTGGCCGCCGGCGAGCCCGCCGACGCCGCCACCCTCGCCGACCTGACGTTCGCCTGGCGTACCTGCCGTGCCGTCAAGTCCAATGCGATCGTGATCGCTGCCGACGGCGCCACCGTGGGCGTGGGCATGGGCCAGGTGAATCGGGTCGACGCCGCCCGACTGGCCGTTGAGCGCGGCGGTGAGCGGGTCCGCGGCGCGGTGGCGGCCTCCGATGCGTTCTTCCCGTTCCCGGACGGACTCGAGACGCTGACCGCGGCCGGGGTCAAGGCGATCGTGCACCCGGGCGGCTCGATGCGCGACGAGCTGGTCACCGAGGCCGCGGCCAACGCCGGCATCACGCTGTACCTGACCGGTGCACGCCACTTCGCGCACTAGCTTGGGCTCAGACTCGGCCGGGGGAGGCCACGGGAAGGCCGAGGTCGGCCGCCGCCTCGCCGAGTCGCACGTCGTAGACCAGAAACGCGGTGAGGTGCGGTCGGAATATTGCGTCCGCCGTCGCAAGGTGAATGGCATCGAGGGTGCGCACTTGCGGGTCGGCGTAGCTCGATGCGGTGGCGCGCACGGTTTCGTCGATGTCATAGCGGGCCAGGCGCGCTGTCACCGCCGAGACTGCAGGCAGCAGTTGCGGATCGCTGCGACGCAGCGCACGAACGAGTTCTACTTCGGTGATGACCGACGTCACCCATGGAGCCGTCTGCTCGCTGAGCCATTCGACGAGTTGACCGCTCTCGCGTTCCGGCCGCACCAGTTTCACCACTGCGGAGGTGTCGAAGTACAGCACGCCTCAATACCTCTCGGAATCCCGATCAGCGCGCAACTGCGAGCCGGCGTCCGCGTCTGCCCGAATCGGCCCGGTTGGCGGCTTGAGCGGACCGGAAAGGGTTGCGGGGTGCAGCCTGCCCGATGCTATGAGCTCGGAGAAAGGACTTGGTTCGGCGGGCAAGATGCGGGCGATAACCACCCCTCTTTCGGTGATGTCGAGGTGTTCACCACGCTTCACTCGGGCGAGTACGCCCGCGGTGTCCTGATTGAGTTCGCGAACTGGTACCTCACTCATACTTTGAAATGTACTACATACTCGTACTACTGTGACCAGTTCGGGAAGTGGGCGTCGGCTCCGTCGACGCCACGTCGACGGCAGTCGTAGCGTGGAGAGGTGACCTCACCTGACACCCTCCCCCGAACCCTCGGTGAACTGCGCGCCTCCGGCCATCGGGAGCGCGGCGTCAAGGACGAGATCCGGGAGAACCTGCTCGCCGCGCTGTCCGAAGGAAAAGGTGTCTGGCCAGGCATTTTCGGCTTCGAGGACACCGTTCTGCCGCAGCTGGAGCGGGCGCTGATCGCCGGCCACGACTTCGTCCTGCTCGGCGAGCGTGGCCAGGGCAAGACCCGCCTGCTGCGCTCGCTGCAGAACCTGCTCGACGAGTGGACGCCGGTGATCGCCGGCGCCGAGTTCGGTGAGCACCCCTACACACCGATCACCCCGGAGTCGATCCGCCGGGCTGCCGAGCTCGGCGACGCGCTGCCGGTGATCTGGCGCCATCGCAGTGAGCGCTACTACGAGAAGCTCGCGACCCCCGATACCAGCGTGGCCGACCTGGTCGGCGACATCGATCCGATCAAGGTCGCCGAAGGCCGGACCCTGGGTGACCCGGAGACCATCGCCTACGGCCTCATCCCTCGGGCGCACCGAGGCATCGTCGCCGTCAATGAGCTGCCCGACCTGGCCGAGCGCATCCAGGTCTCGATGCTCAACGTCATGGAGGAGCGCGACATCCAGGTCCGCGGCTACACGCTGCGCCTACCGCTGGACGTGCTCGTTGTGGCCAGTGCGAACCCCGAGGACTACACCAACCGCGGGCGCATCATCACCCCGCTCAAGGACCGCTTCGGCGCCGAGATCCGCACCCACTACCCGCGTGAGCTCGACGCGGAGGTCGGCGTGATCGGTCAGGAGGCGCACCTGTCAGCGCAGGTTCCGATCTATCTGATGCATATCATCGCCCGGTTCGCCCGCTATCTTCGCGAGTCCAACTCTGTCGACCAGCGTTCGGGAGTGTCGGCGCGGTTCGCGATCGCCGCGGCCGAAACGGTCGCCGCCTCGGCCCGCCATCGCGGCGCGGTGCTCGGCGAGGACCAACCGGTGGCGCGGGTGGTCGACCTGGGCACGGTGATCGACGTGCTGCGCGGAAAGCTCGAGTTCGAGTCCGGTGAAGAGGGCCGTGAGCAGGCGGTGCTGGAACACCTGCTGCGGCGCGCCACCGCCGACACGGCGCAGCGGGAGCTCGGTGGGATCGATGTCGGCCCGGTGGTGGCCGCGGTCGAGGGCGGTTCCGCGGTGACGACGGGCGAGCGGGTGTCGGCCAAGGACGTGCTGGCCGCGTTGCCCGACCTGCCGGTGATCGACGCGATCGCCGAGCGGCTCGGCGCCGAGTCCGACGGCGAGCGTGCCGCCGCACTCGAATTGGCGCTCGAGGCGCTGTATCTGGCCAAGCGTATCGACAAGGTGACCGGCGAAGGCGAAACCGTCTATGGCTGATTCCAAGCGCGCGCACGCGCACGACTCCCGGTATTCGGCGTACACCGGGGGTCCGGATCCGCTGGCGCCGCCGGTGGATCTGCGGGAGGCCCTCGAGCAGATCGGCCAGGACGTGATGGAGGGCACATCGCCGCGCCGGGCGCTGTCGGAGTTGCTGCGCCGCGGCACCAGGAACATGCGCGGCGCGGACCGGCTTGCCGCCGAGGCCAACCGTAGACGTCGAGAGTTGTTGAACCGCAACAACCTTGACGGCACCCTGCGGGAGATCAAGAAGCTGCTCGACGAGGCCGTGCTGGCCGAGCGCAAGGAGTTGGCACGCGCCCTCGACGACGACGCCCGCTTCGCCGAACTGCAGATCGAGTCGCTGTCACCGTCGCCGGCCAAGGCGGTTCAGGAACTGTCCGACTACGACTGGCGAAGCCCCGAGGCGCGCCAGAAGTACGACCAGATCACGGATCTGCTGGGCCGCGAGATGCTCGATCAGCGCTTCGCCGGCATGAAGCAGGCACTGGAGAACGCCACCGACTCCGACCGCCAGGCCGTCAACGAGATGCTCGACGACCTGAACGACTTGCTGGACAAGCATTCTCGCGGAGCGGACAGCCCGGACGACTTTCAAAACTTCATGCGCAAGCACGGCCAGTACTTCCCGGAGAACCCGCGCAATATCGAGGAGCTGCTGGATTCGCTGGCCAAGCGGGCCGCTGCCGCGCAACGATTCCGCAACAGCCTGACCCCCGACCAACGCGCCGAGCTGGATGCCTTGGCGCAGCAGGCATTCGGCTCGACGGAGCTGATGAATGCGCTCAATCGGCTGGACGCCCACTTGCAGGCGGCCCGACCGGGCGAGGACTGGGACGGTTCCCCGGAGTTCACCGGCGACAACCCGCTCGGCATGGGGGAGGGCGCCCAGGCGCTCTCAGACATCGCCGAACTCGAGCAGCTCGCCGAACAGCTCTCGCAGAGTTACGCGGGCGCGACGACGGACGACGTCGACCTCGACGCGCTGGCCCGTCAACTGGGTGACCAGGCCGCGATCGACGCCCGCACGCTGGCCGGACTCGAGCGCGCACTGATGAGTCAGGGCTTCCTGGACCGCGGGTCCGACGGCCGGTGGCGGCTGTCGCCCAAGGCCATGCGTCAGCTCGGGCAGGCCGCGCTTCGTGATGTGGCGCAACAGCTTTCGGGCCGTCACGGTGAGCGGGACACTCGCCGTGCGGGCGCGGCCGGCGAGCTCACCGGAGCGACGCGGCCGTGGGCGTTCGGTGACACCGAGCCGTGGAACGTCACCCGCACCTTGACCAACGCGGTGCTGCGCCGCGCCGGAGGGCAGGAGCGAAGCGACCCGGGAATTGGCAGGGGCACCGAGGACACCGACGGTCCGCTGCAGATCGCAGTGGAGGATGTCGAGGTGTCGGAGACCGAGACGCGCACCCAGGCCGCGGTGGCCCTGCTGGTCGACACCTCGTTCTCGATGGTGATGGAGAACCGGTGGCTGCCGATGAAGCAGACCGCCCTGGCGCTCAACCACCTGGTCAGCACCCGGTTCCGCTCCGACGCGCTGCAGATCGTCGCGTTCGGCCGCTACGCGCGAACCGTGACGGCGGCCGAACTCACCGGACTCGAAGCCGTCTACGAGCAGGGCACCAACCTGCACCACGCGCTCGCGCTGGCCGTGCGTCATCTGCGCCGGCATCCCAACGCGCAACCGGTGGTGCTGGTGGTCACCGACGGCGAGCCGACCGCGCACCTCGAGGACTTCGACGGCCAGGGCTCCTCGGTGTTCTTTGACTACCCGCCGCATCCGCGCACCATCGCCCACACCGTGCGCGGTTTCGACGAGGTGGCCCGGTTGCGGGCACAGGTGACAATTTTCAGGTTGGGAAACGATCCGGGGCACGCCCGGTTCATCGATCAGGTTGCTCGGCGGGTCGAGGGCCGGGTCGTCGTTCCCGATCTCGGCGGGCTCGGCGCGGCAGTCGTCGGCGACTATCTCCGGTCCCGTCGACGGCGCCGTTGAGGCGAATTGTCCAGTTTTCCAGCAAACATCCAGATAGTGCGTTGCCGTCTTGGCTGAGAGTCGCTGACCAGCGCGAGCGTGGCAAACCTCAATATTGTTGATGTCCCGGATCCACGGGGCGCGAGCCTAGCGAACACGCGCCATGTGACGGTCGGCGTACGGTACCAGGTTCTCGTGTCGGCTACTCGACAGCCGTCCGAACAGGACGATTTCTCTGCGCGCCGGGGATTGCGAGGGCCGCGGATCGCGACGGTCCCGCTTGCTTGACGGCAAACAGCACCTTAGTATTCATCGAGGTCTTCTAAGATTCGTATCAGCAAAGCACCGAGTTCGTCTTGACCACGGCGAACCCGCACAACAAGGGGAATCGGCAATGGCGAAACGAGCTCGGCCGCTACTGATGACTGGCGTGGCTCTGGCCAGCGCGACCGCGATCGTCACCTCGTCGCCGGCATTGTTCTCGCCTAACGACGCGACGGTGGTTGGCGCGCCGACGCCGACCAAGCTGTCGTACGCGAAGTACGAGCTGACATCGATCACCGACATCACCTGGCAGGGCATCCTCGACGCCTACTGGGGCGGCTACGGCGACTACATCGGCAGCTGCTGCACGACCACCGCCGTGACGGGCGTGGATCCGGGCCTGAACTACATCAACGACACCAACCCCGATACCGAGAACGGGATCTACCCGGCCGTCGGCGGCGCTCAGCCCTACCCGAACGACCCGTACTTCCCCGGGATCAACAAGGCCGATCAACTCAGCGACGGCACCTGGCAGTATAACCGGCGTGGCGTCTACCGCACCGGCGGCACCGGTGTCATCTACTACCTCACCGACCAAGTCCTGGACACGGCGACGCAGCTGACCGGCATCCCCATCAACCTCGACAACTACTACTTCGAGGCCGGCGGCGTTTCGGCGCTGACCTACGTCGCGGCCGGTGAGATCTTCGGGCCCATCGGCGGTCAGGTCGTGGCCACCATCCAGGACTTGCCGTACGTCATCGCGCAGACGTTCGTTTCCGCGACCTCGGTCCTGCCGACGCTCAACATCGGACCGGTGCAGGTGGGCGGCGGCATCCTGTCCCGCGCCTACTTCAACGGCTACCCTTACCTGGGTAAAAAGTACTACGGCGCTTCTGCCATCGCCGCGTACGTGATCGACTCCATCGTGACTGCGTTCCCGGCGTCTGCCACTGCTGCAGCGAAGACGGCAGCGGCGACACCATTGTCCGTGAGCCCAGCAGCGACCTCGACGCCGACTACCACGGGGACGGTCACCGAGAAGTCGACCACCGAGAAGTCGACCACCGAGAAGTCGACCACCGAGAAGTCGACCACCGACACCAGCAGCGAGACGCCGAAGACCGAGCCCAGCAGCTCGACCGAGGGCGGCAGCCTGACCGGCGGTGGCTCCACCGAGGGCAGCAGCTCGACGGGCGGCAGCTCTGCTGGGGCCAGCAGCTCCACCGGCGGTACCGGCTCGTCCAGCGACAGCAGCAGCTCGGACAGCGTCCCGGACCCGAAGCCGTCGACAGAGACGCAGAAGGCGGGAACCGCACGGGCGCACACCCGGTCGTCGGACAACCCGCTGTCGAAGATCGGCAAGAAGATCTCCGAAGCCATCTCGGGCAAGAAGAGCTCGGATTCGACCTCGACGAGCCCGGGCTCCGGCTCGACCTCGAGCGATTCGAGCAGCGGCCGCACCGGCTCCTCGAGCAGCGGCAGCTGACAACGGCACACAACTTCGGCCCCTCCCATCGGGAGGGGCCGAAGTTTTTGTCTGGGGGCCGAGAGGTTCGAGAGGTTATTGAGGCGGCTGGTCGCTGCCGCCGGCCTTGCGATTCTTGCGCTTGATTCCGACGCCACCCCACAACGAGAAACCACGGATGGTGACCTTGGGCGCGCCGGGCGCGCCCTGGCCGTCGACGTCGTGGTCGAAACCGCCCATCACGCCGACACCCTTGACCTCGACGTTGACCTCGGGCGGCAGCAGGATCGTCTGCCCGCCCATGATCGCGTAGGCGTGGATCTCCACATCGGCCGAAGTGAAGTCGGCGTACCGAAGGTCGACCACACCGCCGCCGAGCAGCGTGAACGTGGTCATCCGGTCCGGCACGTTCCAGCGGCCCCGCCGCTCGAAACCGCTGAGGATCGCCAGCAGCAGCGTGGCGGGTGCCGGTTTGCCGGAGCCCCGCCGGCGGGACGGCTCTGCCACGCTCGGCAGATCGTCGGTGAGCCGGTCGAGCTCCGCATAGGTCTTGGCGGCGTAGGCCTGCGCCAGCCGACGCTCGTACTCGCTGAGATCCAAACGCCCCTGAGCGGCGGCTTCGCCGAGCAACTGCGCGACCTGAATGCGGTCTTTGTCAGCGGCTCGCGTCGATGCGTCCCGGGGCGTCAAGTTGCTCATCGGTTACGAGGGTACGACTCTGGTTCGCAACCGCAAGAGCGTTCGCTGAACTGTCACAAGATTGTCTACACCTGCCAATTCGGAGGGCGCTTCTGCAGAAACGCCAGCGTCCCCTCGCGAGCCTCCTCGGTGACGAACAACCGCTCCGACTCGGTTGCCAGCCGCTCGGCGTCCCGGTCGAAGCCGGCCAGGACCTCCGCTGTGGTCAGCGCCTTCGATGCCGCCAACCCCTGCGGCGAGCCGTGGCCTAGGTCCGCCACCAGCCCGGCGAGCGCCAGCTCCACGTCATCGGCAGCCACCGGTGACGGTCTCGAGCCGCACCCGCAGATCGGCCTCGGCGACATGTGGCGACTGTGCGTCGGGGTCGGTGTAGACCGCGACGGTGCCGATACCGAGCCGGCGGCAGGTGGCGAAGACCCGGCGGGCGATCTCACCGCGGTTGGCGACCAGTGGTCGAGTGACCATGCTGCTCACATCCGGACGACGTCGAAGTTCGACGTCCCCTCGATCGGGCCATTGGGCAGGGACTCTGCCTCGATCTGGGCCTCCACAGCCGCGCGCAGTGCGGCATCAGCGTCCTCGTTGACGGTGCCGCCGCGCGCCTCGGTGGCGGCCCCGGTTCACGATCGAGAGGACACCGGCGAGTTGGGCGCCGCCCATCACCGCGGACTTCGCACTCGGCCAGGCGAACAGAAACCGTGGGTCATAGGCGCGCCCGCACATGCCGTAGTGGCCTGCCCCGTAGGAGGCGCCGATCAACAGCGAGATGTGCGGCAACGCGGGAGTTGGACACGGCGGCAGCACCACAGCTCGCGGCTTGGGTCCCTGCTTGGCCCAGTTCGACCGGGCCACGATGCGTCGGCCGATACGGATGGCGTCGAGCTCGTCGACCGCCAGATAGTCGGCGAGACCCGACACCCGCGCATGCATCTCGGCACCGCCCAGCGACTCGTCGTCGGACTCCTCGCCGGTGGCCATCTTCACTAGCGGCGGACCGGCCAGGAAGACCTTGGAGCGTTGTTTGATCATCACGACGTGGTCGGACATTCCCGGAACGTAAGCGCCTCCGGCAGTGGAGTTTCCGAATACCAGCGCGATCGTCGGGATTCCCGCCGCCGACAGCCGGGTCAGGTCACGGAACATCTGCCCGCCCGGGATGAAGATCTCCTTCTGGGTGGGCAGGTCGGCGCCACCGGATTCCACCAGCGAGATCACCGGCAATCGGTTCTCCAGGGCGATCTGGTTGGCGCGCAGGATCTTCTTCAAAGTCCACGGGTTTGAGGTGCCGCCCCTGACGGTCGCGTCGTTGGAGACCAGCACGCATTCGACACCTGCGACCACCCCGATGCCGCTCACCACGCTGGCGCCCACCTGGAAGTCGCTGCCATAGGCGGCCAGCGGGCAGAGTTCGAGGAAAGCCGAGTCGGGGTCGACAAGCAGTTCGATGCGTTCGCGGTCGGTCAGCTTCCCCCGCGAGTGATGGCGTTCCACGTACTTCGGGCCGCCGCCGCCGAGCGCCTTGGCCAGCTCACCGTCGATCTCGGTGAGTTTGACGGTCATCGCCTCCGAGGTAGGCCGGCGAGTTCGGGTCGACGGTGCTGCGAAGGGCCGTCATGACTGGTAGCCAAGGACTTTGGCGGCCAGTGCGGTGAGGATCTCGGTGGTTCCGCCGCCGATGCCCAGGATCCGCATGTCCCGGTACTGGCGTTCGACCTCCGATTCGGTCATGTACCCCATCCCTCCGAACAGTTGCACCGCGACCGCCTGGTTGGCCACCCATTCGCCGGACTCCACGGCGGTGTTCTTGGCGAAGCACACCTCGGCGATCAGATCGGTGTCACCGGCCAGTTGGCGCTCCACCACGTTGCGCGAGTAGACCCGGGCGACGTCGATCCGACGCGCCATCTCGGCGAGCGTGTACTGCACCGCCTGCCGGGAGATCAGCGGCCGGCCGAACGTCTCGCGATCCCGGCACCATTGAACGGTCAGGTCCAGGCAGCGCTGCGCCGACGAATAAGCCTGCGCGGCAAGGCCGATCCGCTCAGAGACGAAGGCCTGCGCGATCTGGGCGAAACCGGAGTTCTCGGCGCCGACCAGGTTGGCGGCCGGGACGCGGACATCGGTGTAGGACAGCTCGGCGGTGTCCGAGGAGCGCCAGCCCATCTTGTCCAGCTTCCGGGTCACCTCGAAGCCCGGGGCGCCCTTCTCCACGACGAGCAGCGACACGCCCGCCGCGCCGGGGCCACCGGTGCGCACGGCGGTGACGACATAGTCGGCCCGGACCCCGGAGGTGATGTAGGTCTTGGCGCCGTTGACGACGTAGTGATCACCGTCGCGCAGCGCGGTGGTGCGCAGGTGGCCGACGTCCGACCCGCCGCCGGGTTCGGTGATGGCCAGCGATCCGATCAACTCGCCGCGCAACGTGGGCCGGACGAACCTCTCGATCAGGCGCTCATCACCGGAGGCGACCATGTGCGGGACCGCAATGCCGCAGGTGAACAGCGACGCGAAAACCCCAGCGGGAGTGCCCACTTCGTGGAGTTCCTCGCAGATGAGCACCGAGTCGACCGCGTCACCCCCGCCGCCGCCGACCGACTCCGGAAGTTCGGCTCCGAGCAGGCCGGTGTCGGCCGCCCGCCGGTGCAGGTCGCGGGGCAGCTCGCCGGCGCGCTCCCATTCCGCGACGTGGGGCAGGATCTCCCGTTCGGCGAAGCTGCGATGCCCTCGATCACGAAGTTCATTGCTCGCAGCTTGGGCAGAAGATCGCGAGTGATCGGCAAATCGTTTGTCTCTGGTAGCAATTGGCGAATGGCATCGACGGTGAGGTGATGTGCGAGCCACCGCCACTGCTCGTCGGTCCGCACCCACACACCGATGTTGGCCGCGCCGCCGTTGTCGCCGCTTCGGGCGCCGGCGATGGTGCCCAGCGGGACCCGCCGGGTGGGTGCCGCCGGCCACGGCTCCGGCAGGGCGGGAGCGTCGACGTCGGCCAGTTCGAGGGTTTCAGGAAGGTCTTGGCGTAGCCCCGCTCGGGGCTCTTCATCTTGTCGCGGCCCAGGATCGGCATGGTCAGCTCGGCCAGGTAGTCCCCGGTGAGGAAGTCCAAGTCACCGCCGGGGAGCATCTCGCGCATGGCGGCGACGCGGTCGCCATAGAAGCCCGAACAGTTGCCGATCCGCACCGCAGTCGTCACGCGCGCTGTCTCCCCTCGACGGGCCAACCAACCGGTAGGTTACTGGTCGACGCGGGTGCACAGTCAAGGGGTACGGCCCCGTCGGGGCCGCCCAACCCGCGAGCAGACGCGGAATCGCACGATTCGGGCGTTTCCTGTGTGAATCCGCGTCTGCTCGGGCGGAAGGGGGGCCGATCGCGGCCTGTTTTGGACCCGACGCAGGTGAGCGGCTATCCTGAGGTGCAACTGTTGGCCGCCGGCAATCCAAATGTCCCTGCGCGGCGACACCCCTGATCGAGGAGATGTACGTCATGGCTGTGCCCAAGCGCAGAATGTCGCGCTCGAACACCCGCAGTCGGCGTTCGCAGTGGAAGGCCGAGGCCACCGGCTTGGTCAACGTTTCCGTCGGCGGCCGCCTGCACAAGGTTCCGCGTCGCTTGCTCAAGGCCGCGCGCCTCGGTCTCGTCGATCTCGACAAGCGCTGACATCGTTCGCCGGCAGCGAATTGCCCGCTAGCACGGTGTGCCTCTTAGCCCAGTCTCAGGCGTTGGGCTAACACTGGTGTCCGTGCGAATTCTTGTCGTCGATGACGATCGTGCCGTGCGCGAGTCGCTGCGCCGGTCCCTCTCCTTCAACGGCTACTCGGTCGATTTGGCTCAGGACGGCGTCGAAGCGCTCGATGCGATCGCAAACGAACGACCCGATGCCGTCGTGCTCGACGTGATGATGCCGCGGCTCGACGGCCTCGAGGTGTGCCGTCAGTTGCGCAGCTCCGGCGACGATCTGCCGATCCTGGTTCTGACTGCCCGTGACTCGGTGTCCGAGCGCGTTGCCGGCCTCGACGCCGGCGCCGACGACTACCTGCCCAAGCCGTTCGCGCTCGAGGAACTGCTGGCCCGGGTGCGCGCACTACTGCGCCGCACCAGCCCCGAGGAACGGTCCGATTCGGCGGTGATGACGTTCTCGGACCTGACGCTGGACCCGGTGACCCGCGAGGTGCACCGGGGCAAGCGTCCGATCAGCCTGACCCGCACCGAGTTCGCCCTGCTGGAGATGCTGATCGCCAACCCCCGCCGGGTTCTCACCCGCAGCCGCATTCTCGAAGAGGTGTGGGGTTTCGACTTCCCGACCTCAGGCAATGCGCTGGAGGTGTATGTCGGCTACCTGCGCCGTAAGACCGAAGCTGAAGGAGAACCGCGGCTGATCCACACCGTGCGAGGTGTGGGTTACGTGCTGCGTGAGACACCGCCCTGATGTCGCCACTGTGGCGGCGCTCGCGGGAAGCGCGGGCGCCCGAAGAACCGAGCGCATCGCTGTCTCTGCGATGGCGAGTGATGTTGCTGGCCATGTCCATGGTGGCGATGGTCGTGGTGCTGATGGCGGTCGCGGTGTATGCGGTGGTGTCCGCCGCGCTCTACAACGACATCGACAACCAACTGCAGAGCCGCGCGCAGTTGCTGATCGCCAGCGGGTCGCTGGCCGCCGACCCGGGCAAGGCCATCGAGGGCACGGCGTACTCCGACGTCAATGCCATGCTGGTCAATCCCGGCCGGTCCATCTATACCGCCAATCAGCAGGGCCAGACGCTGCCGGTCGGCCAGCCGGAGAAGGCAGTCATCCGCGGTGAGTTGTTCATGTCCCGCCGGACGGTGTCCAACCAGCGGGTGCTCGCGGTACACCTGCCCAACGGCAGTTCGCTACTGATCTCCAAGAGCCTGGCGCCCACCAACGCGGTGATCACCAAACTCAAGTGGGTGCTGCTGGCGGTCGGCGGGATCGGGGTGGTGATCGCGGCGATCGCGGGTGGAATGGTGGCCCGGACGGGTCTGAGACCGGTGGGGCGGCTCACCGAAGCCGCCGAACGGGTGGCGCGCACCGACGATCTGCGGCCCATCCCGGTGTTCGGCAGTGACGAGTTGGCCAGGCTCACCGAAACGTTCAACACCATGCTTCGCGCGCTGGCCGAGTCGCGCGAGCGGCAGGCCCGGCTGGTTGCCGACGCCGGGCACGAACTGCGGACGCCGCTGACCTCCCTGCGGACGAACGTCGAGCTGCTGATGGCATCGATGCAACCCGGTGCCCCGCGGTTGCCGGAGGGCGAGATGGCCGAGTTGCGTGTCGATGTCATCGCGCAGATCGAGGAGTTGTCCACTCTGGTGGGCGATCTGGTCGACCTGACTCGCGAGGATGCCGGCGGCGTGGTGCACGAGGCGATCGACTTGAGTGAGGTCGTCGACCGCAGCCTCGAGCGGGCTCGCCGCCGCCGCAGCGATGTTCAGTTCGATGTCGAGGTCATCGGCTGGGAGGTGTTCGGCGACGCTGCTGGATTGTCCCGCGCGGTACTTAATCTGCTCGACAACGCCGCCAAGTGGAGCCCGTCCGGCGCCCATGTGGGCGTGCGGCTGCGCCAGCTCGACGCCACGCGCGCCGAACTCGTGGTGTCCGACCACGGGCCCGGAATTCCGGCGCGGGAACGCGGTCTGGTGTTCGAGCGGTTCTACCGGTCGGCGTCGGCGCGGGCGATGCCGGGGTCGGGCCTCGGCTTGGCGATCGTGAAACAGGTTGTCGTCAAACACGGGGGCATGATTCGCATCGCCGACACGGTTCCCGGTGGTCAACCACCGGGAACGTCCTTTTTCGTGTTGTTGCCGGGCCGGCCGATCGGCCCGACGTCCTGCTCCGATTCCGCCCACTGCGAAATCACCACCACAGTCCCCAAAACCAACGGTGGCGTGGGGATTTCCGAACCCGGGGTATCGGCTGTACCGAGTGATATCTCAGTCGATTCTCAGTAGTACAAGGCAAGCTGGGACCAACGTTTCACTGCGTCTCGTCCCGAGAAAGAGCGATCTGACACCATGACCGACCATCCGAGGTACTCCTCGCCGCAGCGGCCCGGCCACTCGGCGCCGAATCAGCAAGCGGCACCGGGCTATCCGCAAGTACCCCGGGCCGGTTACCAAAAGCCTTACGACTGGCGGTACGCCACCCAGCCGCCCCCGCAGCAGTACCGGCAGCCCTACGACCCGTATCACGCTGCGCGCCAGGGCAATCCGCCCACCATGCCGGGGATGCCGCCGCGTCAGCGTTCGCGCGCGGGCGTGTTGACGGCGGGTGCCCTGGCGATCGCCGTGGTGTCCGGCGGTATCGGCGGCACGGTGGTGCTACTCGCCCATCCTGACCATCAGCGTGTGACAACCATCACGTCAGCGGGGCCCAACGGACCCGCCAGCGTGCCTGCGGCGAACCTGCCGGTGGGCTCGGTGGAGCAGGTGGCGGCGAAGGTGGTGCCCAGCGTCGTCAAGCTCGAGACGGAGCTCGGCCGCCAGTCCGAGGAGGGCTCGGGAATCATCCTGACCTCCGACGGGCTGATCCTGACCAACAATCACGTCGTCGCCGCCGCCGCGGACAAGGAACCGGGCGGCGCTCCCGCGGCCCCACCGCCGGTCATTCCCGGTTTGCCCGGCGGGCCGACCGGACCCGGTGGCCCGATCAGCCCCGGTGGTCCCGGCGGACCGGGTGCAGGCGCGCCCGGCGGCGCCCCGACCACCACCGTGACGTTCGCCGACGGCCGCACCGTACCCTTCACCGTCGTGGGCACCGACCCGGCCAGTGACGTTGCCGTCGTGCGCGCGCAGGGTGTGTCGGGCCTGACCCCGATCACCCTGGGTTCGTCGGCGAACCTGCGGGTGGGCCAGGACGTCGTGGCCATCGGCTCGCCGCTGGGCCTGGAAGGCACCGTCACGACCGGCATTGTCAGTGCTCTCAACCGCCCGGTCGCCACCGGCGGTGACGTCAAGAACCAGAACACCGTGCTCGACGCCATCCAGACCGACGCCGCGATCAACCCGGGCAACTCCGGTGGTGCGCTGGTGAACATGAACGGCGAGTTGGTGGGCGTCATCTCCGCGATCGCCACCATCGGCGGCGATTCGCCCGATGCCCAGAGCGGCTCGATCGGGCTGGGCTTCGCGATCCCCGTGGATCAGGCGAAGCGCATCGCCGACGAACTGATCAGCACCGGCAGCGCGTCGCACGCCTCGCTCGGTGTACAGGTCAGCAACGACGCCACCACGCACGGCGCCAAGATCGTCGACGTCACCAAGGGCGGCGCGGCCGACACCGCTGGCCTGCCCAGCGGTGTGGTGGTCACCAAGGTCGACGACCGGGTGATCGGCAGCGCCAACGCACTGGTGGCGGCTGTCCGCTCGCGGGCACCTGGTGAGAAGGTGACGCTGACCTACACCGATCCATCGGGGTCGCCCAAGACCGTGCAGGTCACCCTCGGGAAGGCGACCCAGTGATCCGCGTCGTGGTTGACCAACCCATGACCGTGACCGGTGCGACTGCGCCGTTGTCCGCCGCCGGATATACGGTGAGGGCCATGGAACAGCCTGGGGAGTTGGTGGGTCGTGCTCTGGTCGTCGTCGTCGATGACCGCATGGCGCACGGCGATGAGGAGGACCACAGCGGGCCGCTGGTCACCGAGCTGCTCGCCGAGGCGGGGTTCGTGGTCGACGGTGTCGTGGTCGTCTCGGCTGACGAGGTCGAGATCCGCAATGCGCTCAACACCGCGGTCATCGGCGGTGTGGACCTGGTCGTGTCGGTGGGCGGCACCGGCGTCACACCTCGTGACGTCACGCCGGAGGCCACCCGCACGATTCTCGACCGTGAGCTGCTCGGCATCGCCGAGGCGCTGCGTGCCTCCGGGCTGTCGGCCGGCATCACCGACGCGGGCCTGTCCCGCGGCCTGGCCGGCATCTCCGGCAGCACACTGGTGGTCAACATCGCCGGGTCCCGCTACGCCGTCCGTGACGGCATGGCAACGCTCAACCCGCTGGCCGCCCACGTGATCGGCCAGCTCTCCAGCCTCGAGATCTAGCAGCCTTGCTTGCTGGCCCGGCGGGCGCCGTGTGCCGGCGTACCGTTTGTTAAGGGCGCCGCAAATCCGCCGGGAGTTCTTGTGTTACACGCCTGTGAACTGCACAAATGCTCCGATTGTGATCTTTGTCACAAAATGGGCGGCCTGTGATGAGTACCGCGCGCCACGATCGCCACGCAGTTAACAAGATCTTCGGCACCGAGCTGCCGCAGGAGTCTTCTGACGAACGGGACCCGAATGCCGGCCACGAAGACTCGGAACGCGACGAGTGGCTGCGCGATAACGTTCCCCCGCATCATCGTTGAGGAACTTGCAGGTGGTGACCGGCTACGCGGCCGGGCAACTCGCGATACTCGGGAGTGGTTTCGGTTGGCGGTGGGGCCGTGTTCGGAATCCGGTAGCCCTGCGTTCAGTTCCCAGCAAACTTTCCCCGGCTATGATCAGTTCGGATCAGCGCGACGGTACGCGTTGCCGCCTCGATGCCGTGCCGTTATGTTCCTCGTGTCAACGATGAGCGAAGCGTAAGAGCGATGAGCGAAGCGTGAGAGCAGAGTGTGAGGACGCTCATTTGTCTGCCTGACGCGGTGTGCGGTGCCCGCATGTTGGGGCCCCGGCACGAACCACAAATCGGTGAGCCCCCGGGTCACCGTCGACACAGCTAGGGAGAACATGAAGGTCATCGGTCGAGTGCTGGTGGCGTTGGTCGCGGCCGTGGCGGCGTTGTTCGCCGGGGCAGGTACCTCGCATGCAGGTTTGGACAATCAGCTGAGTCTGGTTGACGGCGGTGGCCGTACGATGACGGTTCAGCAGTGGGACACCTTCCTCGACGGTGTGTTCCCGCTGGACCGCAACCGGCTGACCCGCGAGTGGTTCCACTCCGGCAAGGCCGTCTACAGCGTGGTCGGCCCGGGTGCCGACGACTTCGCGGGGACCTTGGAGCTGGGCTACCAGGTCGGCTTCCCGTGGTCGCTGGGTGTGGGCATCAACTTCAGCTACACCACCCCCAACATTCTGCTCGACGACGCCAGCATCTCCCCGGGCAACTTCAATCCGCTGGGCTCGGTCATCACCCCGAACCTGTTCCCGGGTGTGTCGATCAGCGCGGATCTGGGCAATGGCCCCGGTATCCAGGAGGTCGCCACCTTCTCCGTCGACGTTTCGGGCCCCAACGGCTCGGTGGCGGTGGCCAACGCCCACGGCACCGTCACCGGTGCGGCCGGCGGTGTGCTGCTGCGCCCCTTCGCCCGGCTGATCTCCAAGGCCGGTGACTCCGTCACCACCTACGGCGAACCCTGGAACATGAACTGAGAGACTCCCCGAGGACGTCACAAAGTGTCTGCGCTCAGTCTTTGTCTGCGCTGGCGTGCTTGGCGGTGTCGGTACCGGGGCCGGTGACCTTCTTCGGCGTTCCATTCGGCTCGGCGAGCAGGTCGCGGATCTCGGTCAGCAGGCTCAGTTCGGTATCGTCGGCCTGCTCGACCTCACCCTTCTTGCGCAGCCGGTTGTAGGGGACGACAACAAGGAAGTACACCACCGCCGCCACCAGGATGAAATTGATGAACGCCGACAGCACGACGTTGAGATCGATCGTCTGCCCGCCGCCGATGTCAATCTGGAGGATTCCGTACTCGGTGTTCTGGTCGGCCCCGATGCGGTTGATCAGGGGCTGCAGGATGCTGTCGGTGAACTTGGTGACCAGCGCGGTGAACGCCGTGCCGATGACCACGGCAACGGACAGGTCGATGATGTTGCCGCGGGAGAGAAACTCCTTGAAGCCCTTCAACACGAGATCTTCACCTTTCTTGTTCGGGTTCTCTTTACTGGAGAACTCGAAGCGTAACGAGTGTGCTGCGCCGTCGACTGATAGTTTTGCGAAGGACCGGTGACATCGGACGGAAGGACTGCGACGCCGGTGCCGACCCCGCCCGGGTGGCCCTAGTGGATCGTCAGTGTGACGGTCTGGACCAGCGTGGCCCCGGCCAGGGCGTTGGCGGCCGCTGCGGGCAGGGCGACGAGGACCACGCGGTCGTCGCCGGCGCCTGCTGACTTCGCTTTCGCCGAGACCAGCACCACGATCACGTTGGCGGCTACCACGCGAGGTTCGGCATCGGTGTCGGCCGACACCGCGCCCAGGACGTCGACAACGTCACCCGGCCGGATCAGGTCCAACACCGCGGCATCGGCCAGGTGCAACGGGACCACCCGGGCGTCCGGGCCCGCCGCGAGACCGGCCAGCCGCGACCCCAGCACGCGGGCGTCGGTGATGATCTCACCGCGACGCGTCGGACCGGCAAGCGTCGCGCCCAACGCCGGTTCGACAGCGCGCAGGGCCCCGTCGGGAACGGTTGGGGCGGAACGCTTTTCGACTGCCACGTCATCAGGCGTCAGGGTCACGCCGGGACTCAGGTCGCGGGTGGCGATCACCACCTCGGCGCGGGAGTCGGCCGGGTCGGGCCGCAGTGCGGCGATGCCGGCGAGTACGACCAGGCCACCGGCTGCGATGCGTCGGGCCATCAACGTGCGGGCGAAATCCGGGCGCAGGGCGCGCGAAACCCGGCTCAGCAGAGTCGGATTGAGCGATTTACCCATGCCGCCACAGTAGAAGGACGGCCGGCATCCGGGCTTCGCTACGAAACCCGCCTGTTGATAAGTGCTAGCTGGAGGCTGCGGCGGCAGGTGCCGAGGTGCTCGAGCCCGACGTCGAGGAGCTGGACGAGCTGGAGGACTTCTCCGAGCTCGACGACGACGTCGAGGACTCCGACTTGCTCGAACTCTTCGAGGACTCGCGGCTGTCGGTGCGGTAGAAGCCGCTGCCCTTGAACACCACTCCCACGGAGTTGAACAGCTTGCGCAGCCGACCGGAGCATTCGGGGCAGGAGGTCAGCGTGTCATCAGTGAACGCCTGCACAGCATCGAAGCGGTTGTCGCACTCGGTGCAGGCGTAGCTGTATGTCGGCACATGAACCTCCGGGAGAAAACAAACTTGTTAGCACTCTACCGTTTCAAGTGCCAGAACCGCTATGTGGTGGGTATCATTCCCTGAACGCCGTGAACTGGGGGAGGGCCGCGGTGAAGTGCCGTAAATGCGGCCCGAGAGGGCCTGGGTGGGTGCATCGTAAGCCGGTGGCCTCACCGCACGACGCCGAGCGCTACCAATCCGCGTCCCGGGGTCAGCGCGTGCGTCATTCGGACGTCATGCGGTTCACTCGGCAGTTCGTCGAGCACCTCGTTGTCGCGGACCACCGCAATCAGGCGCGTCCCCGGAGCGCACAGACACAGCGAGCGGTCGTAGTAACCGCCGCCGCGGCCCAGTCGCACCCCGCGGCGGTCAACGGCGAGCGCCGGCACCAGCAGCGCCGCGGCCTGGGCCACGGCCTGCGGCTCGAGCAACGGTCCGGCGGGTTCCCACAGGCCGAACCGCCCACGGACCAGGGCGCCGGGGACGTACTCGCCCCACCGCAGCGGCAGCGCCTCTCCGCCGGCACCGGTCCGGCTGACCGGCAGCAACACCCGCGCGCCCTGCTCGCGCAGTCGGTCCACCAGCGCGGGCGAGCCCGGCTCGGCCCCGACGGGCACGTAAGCGCACACCACCTCGCCGGCGCCGGCGACCGCGGGCAGGTGGTCGCAGAGCGCCCGCGCCTCGGCCGCCCGGTCGGCCTCGGACACCGCACGTCGGGCCGCCAGCAGAGCGGCCCGCAGCTGGGTCTTGGTTCCGGCGAGCACGCCGTCCACCATGTCAGCGAGCGCCTCGATTGCGCCAGAGTGAAGGGCCGTCATGTTGCGGTTAGGGTGTGAAAAATGATGACGTCGGTCGGGGTTCCATTTCCGTGCACGGCGATCGTGCCTGCGGCCGGTCTGGGGACGCGATTCCTGCCGGCAACCAAGACGGTTCCCAAGGAATTGCTGCCCGTGGTCGACACCCCGGGTATCGAACTGGTCGCCGCTGAGGCCGCCGAGGCCGGTGCGGAACGGCTGGTCATCGTCACCTCTGCGGGCAAGGACGGGGTGGTCGCCCACTTCGTCGAGGACCTCGTCTTGGAGGGGACACTGGAGGCCCGCGGCAAGAAGGCGATGCTGGCCAAGGTGCGGCGCGCCCCGGCGTTGATCAAGGTCGAGTCGGTGGTGCAGGCCGAGCCACTGGGCCTGGGCCATGCGGTCAGCTGCGTGGAGCCGGTGCTCTCGCCTGACGAGGATGCCGTCTCGGTGTTGTTGCCGGACGACCTGGTGCTGCCCAGCGGGGTGCTGGAGACGATGGCCAAGGTGCGAGCCAAGCGGGGCGGCACGGTGCTGTGTGCGATCGAGGTCTCGCCCGAGGAGGTCAGCTCCTACGGTGTGTTCGACGTCGAGACGGTGCCGGATGCGACCAACCCGAACGTGCTGCGGGTCAAGGGCATGGTGGAGAAGCCCAAGGCCGAGGACGCGCCGTCGTTGTATGCCGCGGCCGGGCGCTACATCTTGGATCGGGTGATCTTCGATGCGCTGCGCCGGGTCGAGCGCGGCGTGGGTGGTGAGATTCAGCTGACCGACGCGATCGAGTTGCTGATCGAGGACGGCCACCCGGTGCACGTGGTGGTCCATCGCGGGTCTCGACACGACTTGGGAAATCCCGGCGGCTACCTGAAGGCTGCGGTTGACTTTGCCTTGGATCGTGACGACTATGGCCCGGACTTGCGGCGATGGTTGGTAGCGCGACTGGGCCTGGCCGAGAAGACCGAACAGTAGAGGCTGCGGCGGGCCCGCCTGACCGGGGCTCGAGGCAGAAAGGCGCGCTGTGCGTTCGGTAGAGGAACAGCAGGCCAAGGTGGCCGCGGCTGCGGTGGCACCGCGTCCCGTTCGGGTCGCGATCGCCGAGGCGCAGGGGCTGATGTGCGCCGAGGAAGTCATCACCGAGCATCCCCTGCCGGGCTTCGATCAGGCCGCGATCGACGGCTATGCGGTGCGCAGTGTGGACGTTCTCGGAGTCGGTGGTGAGGACGAGGACGGCGGCGGCGACATCAGTCTGCCCGTGATGGGCGTCATCGAGGCCGGCACGCGCACCCCGAGCCGGCTGCAACCCAAACAGGCCGCCCGCGTGCAGACCGGTGCGCCGATGCCCACACTGGCCGATGCGGTACTGCCGATGCGGTGGACCGATGGCGGCCAGACCAGGGTCCGCGTGTTGCGCGGAGTCCGCTCGGGCGCCTACGTACGCCGCGCGGGTGACGACGTGCAGCCCGGTGACGTCGCGGTGCGCGCCGGGGCGATCATCGGCGCCGCGCAGGTCGGACTGCTGGCCGCGGTGGGACGCGAACGCGTGCTGGTGCACCCCCGGCCCCGGGTGACCGTCATGAGTGTCGGCGGCGAGCTGGTGGACATCAGCCGCACCCCGGGCAACGGTCAGGTGTACGACGTCAACTCCTACGCGCTGGCTGCCGCGGCGCGCGACGCGGGCGCCGAGGTCAACCGGATCGGGATCGTCAGCACCGAGCCCAAGGAACTGCGCGAGGTGGTCGAGGGCCAGCTGGGCCGCGCTGAGGTGGTGGTCATCGCCGGCGCGGTCGGCGGGGCGGCCGCCGAGGGCGTGCGCAACGTCCTGTCCGAACTCGGCGAGATGGAGGTCTCGCGGATCGCGATGCATCCGGGCTCGGTGCAGGGGTTCGGCCAGCTCGGCCGTGACTTGGTGCCGACGTTCCTGCTGCCGGCCAATCCGGTCAGCGCGCTGGTGGTGTTCGAGGTCATGGTTCGCCCGTTGATCCGGCTGTCGCTCGGCAAGCGGCAACCGATGCGGCGTGTCGTGCGGGCGCGCGCGCTGTCGCCGATCGTTTCGGTGGCGGGTCGCAAGGGTTTCCTGCGGGGCCAGCTGATGCGCTACCAGGACACCGGCGAGTATCTGGTGCAGGCGCTCGGTGGCGCGCCGGGGGCGTCGCATCTGTTGGCGACGTTGGCCGAAGCCAACTGCCTGGTGGTGGTGCCCACCGAGGTCGATCAGGTGCGCACCGGCGAGATGGTCGACGTCGCCTTCCTGGCTCAGCGCGGCTGAACCCGGAACCGGCACTGTGAACCTCTGGCGCAACAGTTCTCTTCATCCGGGCTGGCCGACCCCAATCGGTCCGTTGCGGGTGGCCGCCGGTGTCATCCGGTTGCGGCCGATCCGGATGCGCGATGCCACACAGTGGAGTCGCATCCGGCTCGCCGACCAGCCACACCTGGAACCCTGGGAACCGACAGCTGAGGTGGATTGGACTGTGCGCCATGCCATTTCATCATGGCCGCCGGTGTGTTCGGGATTGCGTGCCGAAGCCCGCAAGGGTCGCATGCTGCCCTATGTCATCGAACTGGACGGCCAATTTTGCGGTCAGCTGACCATCGGCAACGTCACGCATGGCGCGCTGCGCTCGGCCTGGATCGGCTACTGGGTGTCCACCGCGGTCACCGGCGCGGGGGTGGCCACCGGGGCGCTGGCGCTCGGGCTCGACCACTGCTTCGGGCCGGTGACACTGCACCGCGTCGAGGCGACCGTGCGTCCCGAGAACGCGGCCAGCCGCGCGGTACTGGCCAAGGTGGGCTTCCGGGAGGAGGGCCTGCTGAAGCGGTATCTCGACGTCGACGGGGCGTGGCGCGATCACCTGCTGGTGGCCATGACGATCGAGGAGATCGAGGGCTCGGTGGCGTCCCGTTTGGTGCAGCGCGGGTTGGCGCACTGGTCCTGACTCCCCCGCCATCTGTTACTAATGTGACTTTTGTGGCTGTTGGTGCTTGTCAACCGCTAATTACAAGTGTGTAATTGTCTCCGGCGCGCCGTCGCGGGTTGCGTAGGTCGCGGACCTAGCCTGGACGGGAAAGGAGCAGGCACCATGCCAAGCATCCCCCAGTCATTGCTCTGGATCTCACTTGTGGTGCTCTGGTTGTTCGTGTTGGTCCCCATGCTCATCAGCAAGCGCGACGCCGTGCGCCGGACGAGTGACGTCGCCCTGGCCACCCGGGTGCTCAACGGCGGCGACAAGTCGCGGCTGCTCAAGCGCAAGGGCCGCCCGGCAGCCGGACACCGGCACGATCCCGACTGGCAGCGCGAAGAAGACGAGTTCGACGATCTTGACTCCGACGACGAGGTGGCGCCCGTGCGCACCCGCGCTGTCGTCGTCGTGGCGGCGGTCGCCGAGGAGATCATCGAGGAGCCCGACTACCTCGATGTCGACGTGGTCGACGAGGATTCCGGTGCGCTTCCGGTAGGCGGCGGCGCGACGAGGTCCGCCGTTGTCCAGCCCAGCCTGTTCGACGATGTCGTAATCCCGGTGGTCGAGGCTGAGCCCGTCGAGGCCGTCGGTGCTGTTGCGGCCGACGCGTCCGAGGACATCGACGAAGAAGAGACCATCGCAGAGGGCGATTCCACCGATCAGTTCCAGACGATCGCCGACGACGAGCAGCCGCAGGACGGTACCGCCGACGAGTACGAATATGTCGAGGACACTTCGGGTTTGGAGGCCGAGGAGGAGTCGCCGATGGCTGTGACGCCGGGCGCGGGCCGCTCGCGACGCCTGGAATCGTCGACGGCCGCGGCCGTGACCGCGCGCAAGTACCGCTTCCGCAAGCGGATGCTGATGGGCATGTCGGCGGTCATGATCCTGACGGCCGTGCTGGCCTTCACCCTGAGCGCGGACCTGTGGTGGGCCTGCGTCAGCAGCGCCGTGGTGACCATCCTGTACCTGGCATATCTTCGCCGGCAGACCCGCATCGAGGAGCGAGTGCGTCGACGCCGTCAGCAGCGGAGGGCGCGCTCGCGGCTCGGGGTGGAAAACACCGAGGACCGCGAGTTCGATGTGGTGCCGTCCCGGCTGCGCCGGCCGGGGGCCGCCGTCCTGGAGATCGACGACGAGGACCCCATCTTCGAGCACCTCGACGAGGTGCCGTTCGCGCGGCAATACGACCTGCCTCGGGCCGCCGGCCAGTAGGCCGTTTCAGCTGGCGGGCGTCGTGCTGGTAGCCTGCTAGCGACCAAGGGGCTATGGCGCAGTTGGTAGCGCGACTCGTTCGCATCGAGTAGGTCGGGAGTTCGATTCTCCCTAGCTCCACCAGGTATTCCGCAAGCTGACCGTTCTGGTGCTGTGATTGCACCGCGGTCGTGATCGGCGCTTCTGGCGTAGTCCCGACTGCAGTCTCGCCGGCGGAGGCCTGGCATGACTGCTGGCGTCATCGTTCTGCATCGATGACACCATCTGCCCCACCCGTCACGACCTCGGTGAACTGCCGTAGCGGTGTCCGCGTGGCGCCGCGGCAGGCTTTCCTTCGTTCGATACCCTGGCCCGCATCCGACGAAAGAGACAATGTCCATGTTGGTCTTGCACGGGTTCTGGTCCGCCTCGAATGGGTTGTGCCTGTGGGCCGAGGATTCCACGCTGACGGTGACGAGCTCCAGCGACGCGTTGCGTTCGGCGCGCCCACATCCGTTCGCCGCGCCCGCTGACGCGATCGCCGCGATCCACGCCGGCAAGCCGGCCGCCGCGGTTCTGTTGCTGCCGTCGTTGCGGAAGTCGCCGCTGGACTCACCGGAGCTGTTCCGGGTCACGCCGCGCCCGGCACCAAGATCCGAAGCCGTCCTGCTGTCTTGGACGGTTCCGGTGATGTCGCTGCCCGCCGCGTCGGCGCTGACCGCGCTGGACGAGCCTGCCGCCGACGTGCGCTACGGCGCTTCCGTGGCGTATCTCGCCGACCTGGCGCTCTTCGCGCGGGAGCTGGTGGAGCGCGGCCGGGTCCTGCCCGCGCTCTCCTGCGATGAACACGGGCCGGCCGCGATCTGGCGTCCGGTGGTTCAGGGTCCCGACATCGTGACCCTGAACTCGCTGATCGCCGCGATGCCACCGGTGTGCCGGGCCGAGCCGGAGACCCAGGACGGCCATGAGCTGGCCACTTCGGCGTTGAATGCATTCGTCGATGCGGCGGTGCGGTCGCGGTTGCCGGCCGGGATCGACTTGCTGCCGCCCCGGCGCGGCCGCCGCCCGAAACACGTTCCAGCCGAAGAAGCCTGGCTGGCCGCGCTGACCGCTCCGGATGGGCGGTTCGATTCGGACCCAGGCGAACTCGACGAGCTGGCCGAGGCGTTGCAGCCGTGGGACGCGATCGGTGCCGACGAGCCAGGCCCGGCCAGGGCGATGTTCCGGCTCACCGACACCGAGGGGCCGCACGGCCAACAGCCCGCCTGGCGGTTGGAGTTCCTGCTGCAATCTATGGCCGACCCCAGCCTGTTGGTGCCGGCGGAGCAGACCTGGGACGAAGACGGCAGCCTGCGCCGATGGCTGGACCGGCCCCAGGAACTCCTGCTCGGCGAGTTGGGCCGCGCCGTCCGGATCTACCCCGAACTGGCGCCCGCCCTGCGCACCGCACGTCCCTCCGAAATTCTCCTGGACACCGACGGCGCCTACCACTTCCTGTCCACCGCAGCGCCCCTGCTCGACGAGGCGGGGTTCGGTGTTCTGCTGCCGGCATGGTGGGACCGGCGGCGCAGGCTCGGCATCGCCGTCTCGGCGCACACGCCGGTCGATGGGATAGTCCGCGGCACAAGCAGATTCGGCCGCGATCAGCTGATCGATTTCCAGTGGAAACTCGCGGTCGGCGACGACACCCTGACCGACGACGAGATCGCCGCGCTCGCCGAGACCAAGGCCCCGCTGATCCGGCTGCGCGGCCAGTGGGTGGCAGTCGACCCTGAGCAGCTACGTCGCGGGGTGGAGTTCCTGGCGCGCAATCCCACCGGCCAAGCGACCACGGCCGAGATCCTCGCGCTGGCCGCCAGCCATCCCGCCGACACCGACACTCCGCTGGAAGTCACCGCTGTGCGCGCCGACGGCTGGCTCGGCGACCTGCTCAGCGGGGCGGCAGCCCAGTCGTTGCGGCCGCTGGCACCCCCGCCGGAGTTCGCCGCGGTGCTGCGTCCCTACCAGCAGCGCGGGCTGTCCTGGCTGGCCTTCCTATCCTCGCTGGGGCTGGGCAGCTGCCTGGCCGACGATATGGGGCTGGGCAAGACCGTGCAGTTGCTTGCCCTGGAGTCCGCGCAACGTCACGACGAACCCGGTACCGGGCCCACACTGCTGCTGTGCCCGATGTCGTTGGTCGGCAACTGGCAACGGGAAGCCGCGAAATTCGCACCGGCACTGCGGGTTTATGCCCACCATGGCACGGCTCGGCTGCGCGGTGACGCGCTGCGCGAGCATCTTGCCGACATCGACGTCGTGGTCACCACCTACGCCACCGCGACCCGCGATATCGACGAGCTCGCCGCATTCCGGTGGAACCGCGTGGTGCTCGATGAGGCGCAGGCGGTCAAGAACAGCCTGTCCCGCGGGGCCAAGGCGGTGCGGCGATTGGAGGCGGCGCACCGGGTGGCGCTCACCGGAACCCCGGTCGAAAACCGGCTCGCCGAGCTGTGGTCCATCATGGACTTCCTCAACCCCGGCCTGCTCGGCTCGTCGGAGGTCTTCCGCACCAGGTTTGCGATCCCGGTCGAGAAGTACGGCCAGACCGAGCCGGCCGAGCGGCTGCGCAAGATCACCCGCCCCTACGTCCTGCGCCGGCTCAAGACCGACCCGACGATCATCGACGATCTGCCGGAGAAGATCGAGATCAAGCAGTACTGCCAGCTCACCGCCGAACAGGCATCGCTGTATCAATCCATCGTCGACGAGATGATGGAGAAGATCGAGAACACCGAGGGCATCGAGCGGCGCGGCAACGTGCTCGCCGCGATGGCCAAGCTCAAACAGGTTTGCAACCATCCCGCGCAACTGCTGCACGACCGTTCGCCGGTCGGTGCGCGATCGGGTAAAGTCATCCGGCTCGAGGAGATCCTGGAGGAGATCCTCGCCGAGGGCGACCGGGTGCTGTGCTTCACCCAATTCACCGAATTCGCCCAGATGCTCGTGCCGCACCTGGCCGCACGGTTCGGGCAGGACGTGGCCTACCTGCACGGCGGCACCCCGAAGAATCGGCGCGACCAGATGGTGGCGCGCTTCCAATCCGGTGATGGGCCATCGATCTTCCTACTGTCGCTGAAGGCCGGTGGCACCGGGCTCAATCTCACCGCGGCCAATCACGTTGTCCACCTCGACCGCTGGTGGAACCCGGCGGTGGAGAACCAAGCCACCGATCGCGCGTTCCGCATCGGCCAGAAGCGAAAGGTCCAGGTGCGCAAGTTCATCTGCACCGGCACGCTCGAAGAGAAAATCGACGACATGATCGAGAAAAAGAAGGCGCTGGCCGATCTTGTGGTCGGTGACGGGGAAGGCTGGCTGACAGAGTTGTCCACCGGCGATCTGCGCAAGCTGTTCGCCCTGTCCGAGGGGGCCGTTGGTGAGTGACTGGTTCCCGCCGCCGTCGCGGCCCCGCTCGGTCGACGGCGGCCTCAAAGCCCGCAGCATCCGCGGCGAAATCGCCCAGACCTGGTGGTCCAAGCGGTTCATCGAGGTGCTCGAAGGCATCGGAATGGGCAGCCGGCTTGAACGCGGGCGCAGTTATGCCCGCAAGGGGCAGGTGATCTCGATGGATGTGGGTCCGGGGTTGGTCACCGCACGAGTGCAGGGCAGCCGGGTGCGCCCCTATCGGGTGCGCATCGGCATCGGTGCCTTCGACAAGAGCGAGTGGGCGCAGGTAGAGGGTGCGTTGGCCGAAAACGCTTGGTATGCCGCCGCTTTACTCGCCGGAGAGATGCCAGAGGATATCGAAGAAGTCTTCGCCGGGCTGGGGCTTCCGCTGTTCCCGGCGACCCCTCGGGAGCTGTCGCTGGACTGCTCCTGCCCGGATGCCGCGGTGCCGTGCAAGCACCTTGCCGCGACGTTCTACCTGTTGGCCGAGTCGTTTGACGGTGATCCGTTCGCCATCCTCGCCTGGCGTGGACGCGAGCGTGAGGATCTGCTGGCGAATCTGCAGGCGGCCCGGTCGCAGGGTCGCCCGGCTGCCGATCGTGCCGAGCCGCCGGGGCGGCCGCTCACCGATTGTCTTGATTCCTATTTCATTCGGCAGGCCGACCTCCCATCGCCAGGCCCGCGGGCGACGTTGTCGACGGCATTGCTCGATCAGCTTCCCGATGTCACTGTCGGGGTGCGCGGCCGGCCGCTGGTCGAGATCCTGCGGCCCGCGTATGCCGCGCTGGGCGAAGGCGGAGGTGACCGGTAATCGGCCCGTTCGACGGCCCGCCGCCGCCGTCCCGGCGAGTTCCAACGTCACCCAGAGCAGTCGACCGCGACTTCGAGAGCCGTGCAGATGGCGCGCATCCGCGTCTCGGCAAGTCGGCCCAGCCGATTCACCAACACCCCGACCGAGACACTTTCGACAGAGTCCAGATTCACCGCGGAGCGGCGCGGGATCGGGTCGGAATCCGGTTCGAGGACGACCTCGCTGGCCAGCCCCCGGATGGTTGTCGTGCACGGTGCGACGAGTGTCCGTTTGAGCCGAGGGATCGCCGCGTCGCGCGAGAGCACAACGACTGGGCGTCGGCCGATCCCGGCCATTTCACACCACCACACCTCTCCGCGTGCCGGAAGTGCGCTCACGAGGCGCCGGCCATCCGGCGCCAGGACGCCAGGTCGCCCCACTCGTCGGGCTCGTCAAGCGGGTGCTCGTCGTAGCCCGCATAGCTCGCGTCGATCTCGGCCGATCGGTGCCGAGCAAGTAATGCCCCGAGGGCCTCATCGATGAGAGCAGCGTCAGTGATTCCTGCCCGCACGCCGCGTGCACTGCTCAACAGCCCGGCGTCGACAGTGGTACTCAGGCGTATGCGATTCATGCCACTAGCATGCCACGGTCACGCCAGAAACGGTTCAGGTGCTTTCGAGCCGGATCCAGCTCGCCAACTCTCGCTACCGCACCACCAGCACCGGGCATTCGGCGTGATGGATCAGGTTCTGGCTGACCGAGCCGAGGATCGAGTCGGCGAGGCTCCCGCGGCCATGGCTGCCGACGACCACAAGCTGGGCCTCCCGGGACAGGTCGGTGAGCCCCTTTGCCGGGCTGACGTCCTGAAAGACCTGGCTCACATGGGCGTTTCGGTACTTGCGGGCGAACGGTTCGACCAACTCGTCCATCCGCTGACGCTGCTGGGACTGCAACAGATCGAGCAGCTGCCAGTCCATGTACCCCTGGCTGTAGCCGAGGCCGACCGCGGCGCCGATCTCCCACATGTGCACTACCGTCAGCGGTGCATGCAGCATCGTGGCGATGTCGAACGCTTCGGCGACTGCGCGGGTCGACCCGTCCGACTCATCGACGCCCACGACGACGGGCAGCGGCTTGCCGGTCCGCTTGGCGACCGGTTGTCGCCAGACCACGACGGGACAGTGCGCCCGATGCGCGATCCTGACGGCGTGCCCGCCCAGCGCGCGATGATCCGTCGCACCGCTGCCCACCACCAGAAGCCGCGCGGATTGCGAGGCGTCGCTCAAGGCTGTCGCGACCGCGCCTTTGACGGCCGCCGTGCGGATCGCAAGGTCGGGATGCGCCGACCGCACGGCCGCCGCCGCAGCGGCGAGCACCCGGTCGCCGTCAGCGCTCCGGTCGCCGTCAGCGCTCCGGTCGGCTTCAGCGGGTGGGTCGGCACTGGCGAAATGCCAGTCCAGCTTTGGGCCGCGTGCAGGAGCGTCAGCGGAACCGCGTGTCTGGCGGCGAACTCGGCGGCCCAGTGGGCCGCACCATGGCCAAGCGGCCGGGACCAACGGCTCTATGACAGTCAACCGGGCAGGGGCAACCTTGAACGATGCGTGACGCTGGGAGGGGTACGTCGATGACGGACATGCAGACGCGGGCGGCCCACTGGGACGAGCGCTACCGCACGGTGGGCGCGGACCGAGTCAGTTGGTTCGAGCCAGAGCCACACCAGTCCCTGGCTCTTCTGCAGATGGTGGGTGCAGGTCCATCGTCGTCGGTGATCGACATCGGGGGAGGAGCCTCACCTCTGGCCGGGTGTCTCGTCGAGCAGGGCTACCGCGACGTCTCGGTCCTCGATATCTCCCAGGAGGCGCTTGACGCCGCGCAGGCGCGCCTGCATCGGCCTGGCGCCGTCACTTGGATCAAGGCCGATCTGCTCGAATGGGTCCCGGACCGGCGCTGGCAGGTCTGGCATGACAGGGCCGTCTTCCATTTCCTCACCGAAGAACGGGATCGAGCCGCCTACCGACTACTGCTGCATCGGGCGCTCGAACCCGGTGGGGCAGCGATCATCTCGACCTTTGGCGAAGCCGGTCCGACGTCATGCTCGGGGCTGCCGGTCGCGCGCTACAGCCCGATCCGGCTCATCGCCGAGATCGGGCCAGGTTTCACACCGGTCGGTTCCGGTGGCTTCGACCATGTCACCCCGACCGGGCTGACGCAGAAGTTCACCTGGGTGGCGCTTCGTGCCGACCTACCGTAGCGCGAGCGGACCTTCCTCCATGAAAACGCTTGTTGCTGAACGGAAGTCACACACTCCATGGGCCGGTCACGGATTCGGCGGCGGCTACACCATGTCGCAACTCCAGCAGCCGATGCCGAGCACCTACACCGACGTGCAACGCTGGAAACTGCCGTCTGGCTGGACGGGCCCATCGCATGCTCCTTGGCCGACATCCGCACCAGCCCGCAACTGGCCCGCCGCCATCAACCCTGCTATCCGCTTGTTGCCCGACATGTTCCCCACGGACAACTCCGCCAGCGCTCGACGAGGTCGGGCGCGGTGGCGAACGAGGGATGCAGCAGCTTGACCGCGACGGGGCGCTCCAGACGGCTGTCCCAGCCAACGTGCACCTCGCCCATTCCGCCGCGGCCTATGACGCCACGCAACGCGTAGCGGCCGCAGAGCACGCCTGGTCCGAGCACAGCCATGCCAGGGGGTGTACCCCTAGCGGCTGCTGCCACCCACCTCGGCGGGCAGTGGCGGTGGCAACGGGGTGGTCGAGGTCGGAGTCGTCGACGTCGGTGCCGACGACGTCGACGGCGCGGCCGTGCCGGACGTGGTGGTGGTGGTGGTGGTCGTCGTTGTCGTCACGGTCGACCCCCCAGGCGATTTCGGGGCCTGTGACCCGTGGAAATCGACCCACGACTCGGAGCGGATCGTGTTCCGGCCGGAACTCACCGTCAGTGCGCGGGAGTTCACCGTGTAGGTGATGCCGTCGTTCTCGGCGACGAAGGAGCCGCTGCCGGACGGGGTGGCCGTCAGGATCAGCTTGGCGCCGTCACGGACCCGGACACCCCGGTACTCGTACCCGCCGGAGGACGACGGGCAGATGGCCACCCGTGAGGTGTCGGTGCTGCCGAAGAGCACGGCGGTGCCGGCGCAGCGCGCCGTCGAGTCGACGTAGCCCTGCGAATCGAAGGCCGGCGCGGCAGCTGCCGAGGGCAGCCCGAAGGCGAGCAGCGCCGAACCTGCCGCCACTGTTGCCACTTGGCCGGTGCGGATCCAAAGACGGGACGTCACTTGATCCACGACACCACGGCGGGCCTGGGGATGCGAGTGTCGATGCCAGAACAGCGCGAGATCGTTAGGGATCCGAAACCCGCCGCCTGACCCGCTGAATCGCGCGAACGGTGTTCTGCCCGGCACCTTCGGCTCCGGCACCACCTCCGTAGGGCGCTGCGACAGCGTCCTACGAGGTTGCCCGGGGCGCGCACGCAGCAATGAACCGGTCACCTGCCGTGCACGTATCTCCAGAGGACGGTGCTGAGGACCGAAGGACGAAACATTGCTGCGAGGGATCGCCCGGCTAGCCATCACGGCGCCACGGCGAGTGATCGTCGTCGCGGCGCTCGTCATGGTGGCCATCGGCATCTTCGGGGTCCCGGTCGCCAAGAGCCTGTCGCCGAGTGGCTTCCAGGATCCGACCTCGGAGTCCGCGCGCGCAGCCAAGCTGCTGACCGAGAAGCTCGGCCAAGGTGACGTCCAGCTGCTCGTCGTCGTCACCGCCCCCGACCGTTTCGACAGTCCGCAAGCACGTGCGGCCGCCCTAGACGCCATCGACAAGCTGCAGCGCTCGGGTCACGTCGCCACCGTCACCTCGGCGTGGACATCGCCGCCCCGGGCGGCTGCCGGCCTGGTCAGCCGCGATCAGAAGTCGGGTCTGATCGTCGCCGGGATCGTCGGCGAGGAAGGCAAGCGGCAGAGCTACACCGAGTCGCTGGCCGAGCAGATCGGCCGCGACAGCGACGGGATCGTGATCCGCTCGGGCGGTACCGCGACGGTCGAACTGCAGATCACCGAAACGTCCCAGCACGACCTGCTGCTGATGGAGTCGATCGTCGTTCCGGTGAGCTTTGTGGTGCTGGTCTGGGTGTTCGGCGGTCTTTTCGCCGCCGCGCCGCCGATCGCCGTCGGCGTCATGGCGATCCTCGGATCGCTCGCCGTGCTGCGGGTGACCACGTTCTTCACCGACGTCTCGATCTTCGCGCTGAACCTCACCACCGCGATGGGCCTGGCCCTGGCGATCGACTACACCCTGCTGATGATCAGCCGCTACCGCGACGAACTCGCGACGGGTGCCGCCCGGGAGGAGGCGCTGATCGCGACCATGGCCTCCGCCGGGCGCACCGTGCTGTTCTCGGCGACCACCGTCGCGCTGTCCATGGCGGTGATGGTGCTGTTCCCGATGCACTTCTTGCAGTCCTTCGCCTATGCCGGGGTGGCCACCGTGGCCTTTGCCGCGCTGTCGGCGATCGTGGTGACGCCCGCGGCGATCATGGCGCTCGGCGACCGCATCGATTCACTCGACGTCCGCCGCATGCTGAGCCGCCCGGAGCCTGCGGTCAAGTCGGTGGATCAGCAATTCTGGTATCGCTCAACGAAATTCGTGATGAAGCGAGCCGTGCCGATCGGTCTGATCGGGGTGGCGGTACTGGCGGTCCTTGGTGCGCCGTTCTTCGGTGTGCGGCCCGGTTTCCCCGACGAACGGGTGCTGCCGAAGTCGGCCTCGGCGCATCAGGTGGGTGATCAGCTGCGCCGCGACTTCTCGACCAACTTCGAGACCGCGGTGCCGGTCGTCATCCCCGATTCCGACGGACTGTCCGACGGGGAGATCTCCCGTTACGCCGCCGACCTCTCCCGGGTTCCCGATGTGTCGGCGGTGTCGGCTCCCGCCGGCACCTTCGTCGGTGGAAACCTGGTCGGACCTCCGTCCTTGTCGACCGGCCAGGCATCGGGCAGCACTCTGCTGACCGTCGACAGCGCGGCCCCGCTGTTCTCCGACCGCTCCGAACATCAACTCGAGATGCTGCACGCCATCGCCGCCCCCGGCGGGCGCACGGTCGAGTTCACCGGGACCGCCCAGATCAACCGCGACAGCGTGCACGCGATCACTTCCCGGCTGCCCCTGGTGCTCGGACTGATCGCCGCGATCATGCTGGTGCTGCTTTTCCTGCTGACCGGCAGCGTGGTGCTGCCCGTCAAGGCACTGCTGCTCAACATGCTCTCGCTGTCCGCCGCATTCGGCGCGATGGTGTGGATATTCCAGGACGGCAACCTCGGCGCCCTCGGGACGACGCCCACCGGCACGCTGGTGGCCAACATGCCGGTTCTGCTGTTCTGCATCGCGTTCGGGCTGTCGATGGACTACGAGGTGTTCCTGGTGTCCCGCATCCGCGAGTTCTGGCTGGCGTCCCCGCAGACCGCCGCCGACAACGACGAGAGCGTGGCACTCGGGGTGGCCCACACCGGACGGGTGATCACCGCGGCGGCATTGATCATGGCCATCTCCTTCGCCGCGCTGATCGCCGCCCACGTGTCGTTCATGCGGATGTTCGGGCTCGGACTGACTCTGGCGGTGCTGGCCGACGCCACCCTGGTGCGCCTCATCCTGGTACCGGCATTCATGCACGTGATGGGCAAATGGAACTGGTGGGCGCCGAAACCCCTGGTCAGGGTGCATCGGCGAGTTCCCCGCACTGGGCGATCGGGTGCACGGTCACCCGCGCGATCGTGACCGGGCGGCAGGCCCACTGCGGCAACGGGTTTCAGCGCTGAACGCGGGCGCCTGGCGGCGGTCGCTGTGCCGACGGTCACGTTCCGGTGGGAAAGTGCACTCAGGCCTAAGCGGCGCGGGTGTTTCCCGCCCATCGGTAACCTCGGTGGCAATGGACCGGCGCATGGCGGCTGAGGATGGCGATCGCGGCCTGGCCTCGGCACTGGGGGCGACGCCCGAGGTGGTTGCGCTGCGTGCCGATGCGCTGGCCGAGATGGACGTCTTCACGGGCTGTTCGGCCGAGGAATTGCTGCCGCTGGCCGAGCTGTTGCGGCCGCTGCGGGCTGCGGCCGGGCAGGTGCTGATGCGCCAGGGCGAGCGGGCGGCGTCCTTCCTAGTGATCCAGTCCGGCCGGGCCGAGGTACGCCACGTCGGCGACGACGGTGTGGTGATCCTCGACGGGGTCAGCGCGGGAGCGATCGTCGGCGAGATCGCGTTGTTGCGCGACAAACCTCGCACGGCGACGGTCACCACGACCGAACCCCTGGTCGGGTACATCGGCGACGAAGCGGCCTTCACGACGATGGCCGAGTTGCCGGGGATCACCGAGCGGATGGTCCGGACCGCCCGCCAGCGGCTGGCCGCGTTCGTCACCCCGATCCCGGTGGTGCTCAAGGACGGTACCGAGCTGACCCTGCGCCCGGTGCTGCCCGGGGACAGCGAACGAACCTCGCATGGGCCCGTCGAGTTCTCCACCGAAACGCTGTACCGGCGGTTCATGTCGACGCGTGCGCCCAGCCTGGCGCTGATGAACTACCTGTTCCAGGTCGACTACGTGGACCACTTCGTGTGGGTGCTGGTCGACGGGGCGAACGGCCCGGTGGTGGCCGACGTGCGGTTCGTCCGGGACGAGAGTGACCCCTCGGAGGCCGAGATCGCGTTCATCGTCGGCGACGCCTACCAGGGCCGGGGGATCGGCAACTTCCTGATGGATGCGCTGATCATCGCAGCGCACGTCGGTGGGGTGAAGCGGTTCTCGGCGCGGGTGCTCACCGATAACCTGCCGATGCGCGCCATTCTGGATCGCTTCGGCGCGCATTGGGAACGCGACGAGCCCGGTGTGGTCACCACCGTGTTCGATGTTCCGAAATTGGATGCCCTGAAGATCGATCCGGGGCTGGCGCTACAGATTCGCGACTCGGCTCGCCAGGTGATCCAGGCGGTCAGCTGAAGGTGGGCAACCCGGCGCTGGACGAGGACACCCGGCTGCGCATCTCGCCGGCGGGCCCGGCCGAGTAACGTCGGCACCCGATTCCACAACTACCTCTACGAGCGACTCAGGGGCTCGTATCGCCGCGAAGTCAGCCGGACGGATGTTGAATAGAGACGTGCAGAAACGTCAGCTCTACCTGGTACCAGCGTTCGCGGTGGCCGCAACCGTGGTGGGAATGGGCGTCGCGTCGCCGGCCGCCGCAGACTGCAATTACAGCGGCGGATCAACCCTGTGTTCCAGCGGCACGGTCCGGGGCGGGTCCGCGCCACCGCAGGCCACCTTCGACCCGTACCCCTGTTACGGAGATCCGACCTGCGACTACTACGACAACTGGGACCCGAACATCTACCTGGACCTTCCTGGCATCGGTGGCGGCAGACCGGGCGTCGGCGGCGGCCCCATCATCCCGGGCGGCAGACCCGGCGGTGGCGGCGGTAGACCCGGTCGAGGCTAGCCATGACGCTCATCGCCTACTTGAAGGAGTCCGCCATGTTGGTTAATTCCCGTCTGGCCCGCCGCATGGTTGTCGGTGCGCTCGGTGCGGGCGCGGTCGCGGGTGCGCTTGCGGCGGCCCCGTCGGCGCTGGCCGATCCCGCTCCCAATTGCTCCGCCGCGGATCGGGCCGGCATCACAGCCGGAGTGCAAGCCGCTACGTCGGCCTATCTGTTCACCCATCCGGACGTCAATGACTTCATGACCAGTCTGGCGGGCCGCCCGGTGGATCAGGTCCCGACCGATGTGCAGAACTTTCTGGACGCCAACCCGCAAACCAAGGCCGAACTCCAAGGCATCCGCCAGCCGCTGGCTGACATGCGCGAGCGCTGTGGCGCTCCGCTGCTGGATCAGCCCTGACCGACCGCATTCACCACGACGATCGGCTTGCGCACCCGTTCCGTCATGTGGCCGGTGGACCCGGCGCAGAACAACTCGGCGCGGATGAACCACGACATCGACGAGTGCACGGCAGCCGCCGTCGGCGCCGCGTCTTCGGGTAGGACGAGATCGAACGGCACCACGGTCGGAACGCCTGCCCGCAACCGAATCCCCTGGCCCAGCTTGACAATCGGGCCGTCCACCGGAGCCGTCGTGCAGGGATTACCGGTCAGCGGATGCGACTCGCGATGGCGCTGCCACGACACCCCCAGGTCCCCGTCCGGAACATCGGTGGTCGGCGTCAGCGTGATCTGCCCGCGCACCACCTGGCCCGCCGCGTACACCGGTGACGGCAGCGTGATCTCGATTACCGTCTCACCCGAACCGTCATAGCGCTCCATCGGTTCGTCACCGGCATCGGCGTCCTCGGGTCGTACCACCACGGTGAAATCCCCGCGAGCCTCCACATCCGGTCCCTCGCGGTCCACCGTCAGCCGGCACGACCACCGCGCGATCTCCCGCGAGGACGCCGGAGCCCACGACGGAACCTTGAAATCGTAAGAGCCGCCGGTCAGCTCGCCGGTGGCGATCGGCAGGTCGACGGCGGTTACGCTCACCCACTCCTCGGTGTCGCGGTCGCCCCCGTAGTTCGTGCCGACCTCGCCGAGCAGCCACAGGTCGTCGTTGAGCTGCGCGGCGGCCGAATCGGCGTGCCCGGCCCAGCGATGGCGAAAGAAGTTGGTGTAGCCCCAGTCCAGCCTCGCCGACCTGACCCGGTCGACAGAGCCGGTGACCGTGGCCGTGACGGTCTGGCGGAGTACGGCAAGCGGCGGCGACACAGCCAGGTCGACCGGGGCCGAGCGACGGAACAGACCCATTACTTCCTCTGGCTCGCCGCGTAGACTTCGGGCCGGCTCGTTGGGATAGGGCGATTGTGCAAGGTCACGGTGCGCCTCCTCCGAGTTGACCCGGAACTGGGTGCGGCTGCCGGGGCGCGAAGTCGGCACCGGCAGCCGTGAGGGCGATCAGGGGGTGATCGTCGTCTTCTCGTCGATGACGTTGGTGGCGTCCATCAGGACGTTCTTCTGCCCGTCGAGGGCGTCGGCGTTCATCTGCAGGACGTAGAGGCCATCGGAGCCCGGGATCACGACGGTCTTCTGCGCGATGATGCGCTTCTTGCCGTCCTTCACGTACGTGCCGCCGAGCTGGACGGCATCGAAGCCGCTCAGCGTGCTCTTGTTGTCGTCACCAAGCGGCTCGTACTGCGGCAGGTTCTTCAACTCGCCCGGTGCGAACTCCAGGATCTTGGCCGGGTCGACGTTCCCCGTCAGCCTGGAGACCAGCGTGATGATGCTCGGCGGATCGGATGGAGCCTCGGGCTTGTCGTACACGATCGCCCCGAAGGCCCACTCGGGAGTCTGCTGACCGGCGTCCGACCAGTCGGGCGGGAATGGCAGGTCGATATTCGGTGACCCCGGATCGCCCCGGTGCACCGCGGCCTCCTGAATGTTGTTCTCTTTCAGGTAGTCCTGGATCGTCTTGTTCGGTCCGGCGGCCTGGGTGGGGCTCGACGACGTGGTTGTCTTCGTCGACGTCGAGGTCGAGGTGGAGGTCGACGTTTTGGTCTCGGTCTTGGAGCCGCAGCCAACCAGCGCGACACTGACCGAGATAGCGGCCAGACCCGCCGTCGCAACCGCCGTCATTTTCTTCATCGGACGAGTGTCTCCTTGTTCGTGTGGCCGACCGCACAATCAGCGACCGAATTCGATTGAGGAGCTTAGTGCTCCGAGTGCCCGATAACCGCAGATTGTCCGGATTTTCCGGGAATGGATATGGCTAATGTGTGGTCGTTTGCCCCGCGTGCCGGCACAGCCGCCCGCCGTGGCGGTATGCCGGACGCGGATGGTCGCAAAGCGGGACCGGGGCGAAACCGCAAAGTCCGCTTCCCTTTTCGCTGGCGCCCCACCCCGCTGTGGTGTTCGTTCGCGGCGCTGTCCACCGACATCTGGCGCCTGAATCGCTAGAACGCCAACGTCACCGGAGCGAACCGGTCGGTGACATCACCAACCAGCGAATCGTCGTACGGGTCGACGCTCACCGGCCCGGTCGCCTCGTCGAGGTGGAGCCGGTCGAACTCGGCCCAGATGATGCTGGGGCTGGTGGTCAACTCGAAGAAGTACATCCGGTTCGTCAGGTCGGTGACGGTGCGGTATTCGGTGTTGTACACGCCGAATTCGGCGTAGGGGGCGCCGAACGGGACCGACACGTTGCGCATGATCGCCATGACACTCGCGATCGCCTGGCGCTCGGTAGTCGGCTTGGGTAGCAGCGCCGAATAGTAGGCGGCACGCTGGAACCGGTCGACGGCGTTGACGTTCCCGGGCAGCGGAATCTCCCGGCTGGGATGCGAAAAATCTTGCGCGGCAAGCGACTTCAGCTGCTCGTCGTAGGTGGGATCGTTGGTCATCAGGGTGTACTGCATGCCGTGGTGCACCACCGCGCGTCCGTCGGCGAACTCGATGATCGCCGAGTCGCCGCCGACGTCCTCGAGGGCCACGTGGATATTCGCGTCGCGCCCGCGAACGCGGATCTTCAACAGCTCGACGTCCTCCATCAACGCCAGTGCCTCGGCCACCGTGGCGGCCTGGTCCAGCAGGTACTGCAACCACAGCCCGGCCTGGACCGCGGGCCTGGAGTCGTCCCGGGCGCCGTAGTCGGTGGCCTCCAGGTACAGGCCGTGGCCGGCCAGGCCTGCCTCGTTGAGGCCGTCCACGGTGCCCACGCCGTAGATCGTCGTGACCAGGCTGGCGTAGCGGCTCGTCCACCGCAGCGGGTTCGGGTCGTCGACCGGCCCGGCGGGGCTGATCCCGTTGCGCTCCCGGCCGCGGGGGAAACCGACGATCAACGGTTGCGTCGACTCCGGCCAGTCCATGGTCCGGCCGGTGAGGACCGCAAGATCGTTGGTGTTCCACAACACGCGAGTGCACATGCCGATCAGGCTAGCCCGCGAGGCTCGCCCACCGCGGAATCAAACAGTGGTATCAAGGCCACGTGCGGCGGTTCGCGCTCTGCCTGGGGATGGTCCTGTGCGCGGCTGCCTGCGGGTCGCCCCCGCCCCCGGCGACATCACCGACGTCGAGCACCTTGGCGGCGCCGCAGGCGGTGAATACGGCCAACATCAAGCGAATTCGCCCGGACCTGCCGTCCGGTTACGAGATCGCCGATGTGGTCGGACCGGTCAGTGCCGCCGGGACGTGGGGTTTCGGACTCGGCTGGACCGCCGATCCCGCGCAGTGCGCGGCACTGGCCGACCCGGCGCCGGCCGATGCGGGGGCACGCGGATATTCGGCCTCCGGCCAGGGCGGCACCGTGTACGTGGTCGTCGCAGCGACGCGGGTTGCCCCGGATGCCGGCCTCATCGCGCAATGCGCCCAGTGGTCCATGGCGTTCACCCACACCACCGGTGCGGTGGCCACGGTGGACCCGCCGCGCATCGACGGCGCCCAGACCGTCGCGCTGAGGGTGACCACCCGGACCGTCGTCGAATCCGGCCGCGAGACCGACGGACAGGCCTCCACAGCACAGGCCTACCTCGATGGCCACGTCGTGTTCGTCACGCTCGTCACCGACCCGGGGTCGCCCTACCCGCCGCTGAACTCGCATTACATCACCGATCTGCTGACCGAAGCGGTGACCGCACTGCGCGGCTGACCGCCCGGTGGTGGGTACATTGGCGACGATGTCGAACCCGAGAATCGCGGCGGCCCTGGCGTGCGCCGGCGTGCTGGCCGCCTGCGGATCGCAGGCATCGCAGAGCGCCGACATCGCCAGGGTGACGGGCCTGAAGGCGAGCTTCGGGCCGGAGTACAAGGTCACCGAGGTGGCCAGGACCGGTATCGACCCCAACCTGCTGACGGGCCAGAAGCTGCCCGAGGGGCTGAAGTTCGACCCGGCCGGGTGCGCGACGTTCGCCACCGGCCAGCTGGTGCCGCCCGGCACCAAAGGGAACATGGCCGCGGTTTCCGCAGAGGGCCAGGGCACCCGATTCATCGTGATCGCCGTCGAGACCAACGAGGCGGTGCCGGTGACCGATCCGGGGCCCGACTGCAAGAAGGTCACCTTCGGCGGCGGCGCGGTGCGCGGCGCGGTCGAGTCGGTCGACGCCCCGAAGATCGAGGGCGCGCAGACCCTCGGTGTGCACCGGGTCCTGCAGACCGTGATCAACGGAGCGCCCCGCACCGGCGAGGTGTACAACTACTCCGCCCACTTCGGCGACTATCAGGTGATCGTCACCGCCAACCCGTTGGTCGTGCCCGACAAGCCGGTGGTGCCGGTGAACACCCAACGCGCGGCCGAACTTCTGGTCGCCGGGGTCAACGCCATCCGCAGCTGAGCTCATCGCACGTCGCGCGGACGGAACTGGATGCTGATCCGCGGCTCCTTCGGTATCGCGGTCTTGGGCACGGCGTGCTCCCAGGTGCGCTGGCACGAACCACCCATCACCAGCAGATCACCATGGTGCTGAGGCAGGCGCAGCGACTGACCGCCGCCGCGCGGCCGCAGGGCCAGCACCCGGGTGGCGCCCAGGCTGACGATGGCGACCATGGTGTCCTCGGTGCTGCTGCGGCCCACGGTGTCGCCGTGCCAGGCGACGCTGTCGGAGCCGTCGCGGTACAGGCACAACCCCGCCGAGGTGAACGGTTCACCCAGTTCCCCGGCGTAGATGTCGTTGAGCCGGCGACGCAACTTGGTGATGGCCGGGTGGGGTGCCGGCCCGGTGGTCAGGTCGTGGAAGCTGACCAGCCGCGGCACGTCGAGCCCCCGGTCGTACATCTGCCTGCGTTCGGCGCGCCAGGGGATGACCGACAGCAGCTCGTCGAACAGGGCATGAGCGTCGTCCGCCCAGGACGAGCGCAGGTCGACCCAGGCGCCGGCACCGAGATCGCGACGCTCACTGTGCTCGAACAAAGCGCCCTGAACCGACACAGACACGCCGCCAGGTTATCGCACACCCGTTCGAATCGGCTAGGGCTTCGCTGCGCCAGCCCGCCGACAGCCCGGCTCAGCCGCGGCTGGTCGGCACCCGGTCGGCGGGTAACGTCGCCGGCGCCTCGGCGACGTTCGCCAGCGGAATGCCCAGCCGCTGCGACATTCTGATGAAGGCCATGGCCACTCCCGCGCGGCGGGCGACGTCACCGGGCGTCAGCTGGTGCTCGGTCACACCGCGACGATTGTTGGGGTCGTCCGAGCGGCTAACGTGCTAGTGTCTCAACTGCCGCTGAGATCGTTCTGACCGATGCTGAACGGGCCGAGTTGGAGGCGCGGACGCGACGACGCAAGAGTGCTGCTGGTCTGGCGTTGAGCGCCAAGATCGAGCTGGCTGCGGCTGACGGGGGCTCCAATGTGGATCAGGCCGAGCGTTTAGAAACCACTTCGCCGGATGCCACGCTGTGGTCGACCCGCTCGATGGCGAACCATCTCGGGCCGAGTCAGTCGATGGTGTCGCGGGTATGGCGCGCCGCCCTCGACTCGACCACCGGCAAGGTCATCGGGTCCCTGCACTCCCGCCACCGCGCCCAGGAGTTTCTGGCCTTTCTGAAGACGATCGACGCCGCAGCCCCAGCCGACCTTGACTGCCATGTCGTGCTCGACAACGCCTCCATGATCAGCACGTGGAACGACAGCCCACGCCCCTGCGTCTGGGCCAAGACCGCCGATCAAATCCTTGATTCGATCGCCAGCCACTGCCGACGAATGAATGACTCAGGACACTAGCTGTGACTGCCACCGTGCTGGGCACCAACTCCGAGGTTGGAACGCTGCGGGTCGTCATCCTGCACCGGCCCGGCGCCGAGCTGCAACGGCTGACTCCGCGCACCAACGACAAGCTGCCGTTCGACGGCCTGCCGTGGGTGTCGCGCGCGCAGGAGGAGCACGACGCGTTCGCCGACCTGCTGCGCTCGCGCGGCGTGGAAGTGCTGCTGATGTCCGACCTGTTGACCGAGGCGCTGGACAGCGGTGCCGCCCGAATGCAGGGAATCGCCGCCGCGGTCGACGCCCGCCGCCTTGGACTGCCTCTGGCTCAAGAGCTTTCGGCCTACCTGCGCGGCCTTCAGCCACCCGAGCTGGCGCCCCTGCTGACCGCGGGCATGACCTTCACCGAACTGCCGTCCAGCGCCAAGGCCGACACCTCGCTGGTGCGCCGCATGCACCACGGCGGCGACTTCGTCATCGATCCGCTGCCCAATCTGCTGTTCACCCGCGACTCGTCGTTCTGGTTCGGCCCCCGGGTCGCAATCACCTCGCTGGCGCTTCCAGCCCGCAGCCGCGAGACGTCGCTGACTGACCTGATCTACGCCCACCATCCCCGCTTTCTCGGCGTGCGCCGGGCCTACGAGTCGCACACCACGCCGGTCGAGGGCGGCGACGTGCTGTTGCTCGCGCCTGGAGTGGTGGCCATCGGCGTGGGGGAGCGCACCACCCCGGCTGGCGCGGAGGCATTGGCGCGCAGCCTGTTCGACGACGAACTGGCCCACACTGTCCTGGCCGTGCCGATCGCGCAGGAGCGTGCCCAGATGCACCTCGATACGGTGTGCACGATGGTCGATGTGGACGCGGTCGTGATGTGCCCGGCGATCAAGGATTCGCTGTCCGCCTTCACCATCAAGCGCACGCCCGACGGTGTGACGATCCTCGACGAAGCGCCGTTCGTCAAGGCCGCCGCCGAAGCGATGGGCGTCGACCGACTGCGCGTCATCGACACCGGACTGGACCCGGTGACCGCCGAACGCAAGCAGTGGGACCACGGCGACAACACCCTCGCGCTCGCCCCCGGCGTGGTCGTCGCCTACGAGCACAACACCGAAACCAATACGCGGCTGCAGGATTCGGGCATCGAGGTGCTGCCGATCGCCGCATCTGAGCTCGGTACCGGGCGCGGCGGGCCACGGTGCATGTCGTGCCCGGTCGCCCGGGACGCGCTGTGACCGATCTGCTCATCGACGGGACGCTGGCCGTCACCGGCGGCTCGGGGACCTTCGCCACCGAGGATCAGCTCCAGCGCCTGGGCCGCCGAGGTCGCGGTGTGGGGGCGCCGAAGCTCAGTGCCGAATCAAGTTTGGCGGCAACGGGATCCACGGCCATGATTGTGGTCGCCCCGTTGATCCGTGCCCCCTGAACGGCGGCGATGCCGATTCCCCGCTCCTCATCAGCCCGATCGTATCCTGGCGATCAGTCGACCGGCTGATACCCGTTCGGGTTCATCTGCTGGAAGCGCCAGGCGTCGCGGGAGATGTCGGCCACGGTGAAGCGCGGTCGCCACGACCAGCTGGTCTGCGCCAAGGCGGTGTCGGCGACCAGCTCCGGCACGCCTACCGCCAGCTGGGCAGCCAGATCTCCATGTTCCACGTCGACTGCGAAATCGGAATGCCGGTCAGGATCGGATACATCCAGGCGAAGTTGGTGATGACCAGGGCGATGTAGCCGCTGACCACGATCAGCCCCAGGGTCCGTCGCTCGGTGTTCTGATTCGGGGCGTGCAGGATCTCACCGAGGATCAGTGCGATCGCCATCACCAGGAATGCCGCCATCGGCACCGCGTAGAAGAAGTACATCTGCCGGTCGATGTCGGCGAACCACGGCAGGAAGCCTGCGCAATACCCGGTGAGCACCACCGCGAAGCGCCAGTCGCGGCGCACGAACGCCCGCCATCCCGAGTAGATCAGGACCGGTACCGCCAGCCACCACATCGCGGGCGTGCCCACCAGCATGACGGCCTTCACACACGAGGTCGCCCCGCAGCCGGGCACGTTCTGGTTGTCGATCGCGTACAGCACCGGCCGCAGCGACATCGGCCATGTCCACGGCTTGGACTCCCACGGATGATGGTTGCCGGCCGAGTTCGTCAGCGTCGAGTGGAAGTGATACGCCTTGTACGTGTAGTGCCACAGCGACCGGATCGCGTCGGGCGGCTGGAACCACCGCCGCTCGCCGATCGACTGGCCCACCTCGTAGCGGTTGACCGCCGTCTCCGAGGAGAACCACGGCGCGTACGACGCCAGGTACACCGCGAACGGGATCACCGCGAAGACATACGCGCTCGGCCCGAGGTCGTGCCGGAGCACCCCGAACCACGGCCGCGGCACCCGGTAGGCGCGGCGCGCCGCGACGTCGAACGCCAGCGACATCGCGCCGAAGAACACGATGTAGTACAGCCCCGACCACTTGGTCGCGAAAGCCAGGCCCAGCAGCACGCCCGCCGCGAATCGCCACCACCGCACGCCAAGCCGCGGACCCCATGGCGTCTCGGCGATGCGGCCCTCCAGCAGGGCGTTGTGCATGCGCTCGCGGACCTGATCGCGGTCGACGATCAGCGCGCCGAAGGCCGCGACCACGAAGAACGTCAGGAAGCTGTCCAGCAGCGCGGTGCGGGCCGCGACGAAGCTGACGCCGTCGGCGATGAGAAGCAACCCGGCGATCGCGCCGAGCATCGTCGACCGGCTGATGCGACGCACGATCCGGACTACCAGCGCCACCAGCAGCACGCCCAGCACCGCGCTGCTGAACCGCCAGCCCACGCCGGTGTAGCCGAACAGTGCCTCGCCGATCGCGATGAGCTGCTTGCCGACCGGCGGGTGCACCACCAGGCCGAAGCCCGGGTTGTCCTCGACGCCGTAGTTGTACAGCAGCTGCCAGGCCTGCGGCGCGTAGTGCTTCTCGTCGAAGATCGGTGTACCCGCGTCGGTGGGCGAGCCGAGGTTCATCAGGCGGGTCAGCGCGGCCAGCGCGGCGACGATCGCGGTCGCGGCCCAGCCCTCGATGCGGTCGGTCGGGCCGAAGTCGGCGACCGGCACCAGCGGCGCGGGGCTGATGACGGGGACCCCGCGCGGGTGCGCGTCGAGGTCGTCGGCGGTAGCAGTCATCGATGTCGATCGTAGGGTGTGGCTGTGCCGATCCCCGAGTCGCTTCGCTCCTACCCGCCGGAGCCCACTGGCCGACTCCTGCTCGGTGCCACGCCGCTGGGCCAGCCTTCCGATGCCTCGAAACGGCTGGTCGACGCGTTGGCCAGCGCGGACATCGTGGCCGCCGAGGACACCCGGCGGGTGCGCACGCTCGCTTCAGCGCTCGGGGTGAAGATCGCCGGCCGGGTGGTCAGCCTCTTCGACCAGAACGAGGCGGCTCGGGTCCCGGCCCTGGTCGACGACATCAAGGGCGGGGCCACCGTGCTGGTGGTCAGCGACGCCGGCATGCCACTGATCAACGACCCCGGCTACCGCATGGTGACCGCCTGTGTCGAGGCCGGCCTGCCGGTGAGCTGCCTGCCCGGTCCATCGGCGGTGACCACCGCGCTGGCCGTCTCGGGCCTGCCGTCCGACCGGTTCTGCTTCGAGGGCTTCGCGCCGCGCAAGCAGTCCGCGCGCCGGGCCTGGCTGGCCGGCCTGGCCGCCGAGCCGCGAACCACCGTGTTCTTCGAGTCCCCGCGCCGGCTCGCCGAGTGTCTGCGTGACGCGGTCGGCGAACTGGGCGGCGAGCGCAGGGCGGTGGTGTGCCGCGAACTGACCAAAGTCCACGAGGAAGTGCTGCGCGGGTCGCTGGCCGAGCTGGCCGAGTGGGCCGATGAGAAGGTGCTCGGTGAGATCACCGTTGTCCTCGACGGTGCGCGGCCGGTGGCCGACCTGCCGACGCTGGTGGCTGAGGTCGATGCGCTGGTCGCCGAGGGCCTTCGGGTCAAGGACGCCTGCGCGCAGGTCGTGGACGCCCATCCCGGCGCGCCGTCGCGGCGCGAACTCTACGATGCCGTGCTGCGTGCCCGGGACTCGTGACCCACGATCGTGGCGGCCTTGTGCAGGCACTCCTGCCATTCGGCCAGCGGGTCAGAGTCGGCGGTGATGCCGCCGCCCACGCCGAGCACCGCGCCGCCGTCGGTGTCGAACTCGACGGTGCGGATAGCCACGTTGAGTTCTGTGCCCGCAATCGGCGAGGCCATGCCGACACTGCCGCAGTACACCCCGCGCCGGTGCGGCTCCCACTGCGAGAGAAGCTTGCGGGCATGGGTTTTCGGCGTTCCGGTGACGGATGCGGGCGGAAACGCCGCAGACAGCAGCGCCGCGGTGGGCAGATCGGCCGGCACTGTCGCGCACACGGTCGACACCAGGTGCCACACCCCGGGCGCGGCGTGCACCGCCAGCAGTTCGGGAACGGTCACGGTTCCGGTGTTGGCCACCCGCCCCAGGTCGTTGCGCACCAGGTCGACGATCATGATGTTCTCGGCGACGTCCTTGACCGACGCCCGCAGTTGCGCGGGTGTGGCGTGCAATGGCAACGTGCCCTTGATCGGACTGGATGTCACCTGAGTTCCATTGCGTCGCAAGAACAATTCCGGTGACAGCGATGCGACCGCACCCCAGTCGCCGGCGAGGTAGGCCGCCCGGGCGGGGGCGGTTCGGGCCACCGCGTCGGCGAAGAAATTCACCGGTGACCCGGTGACCGCGCCGGTGAACTGGGTGCACACGCAGGCCTGGTAGCACTCGCCCGCACCGATCGCGGCCAGGCAGTCCAGCACCCCGGCCTGATGTGCTGCGAAATCCGGTTCGTTCCAGTCGATGTCGCACACACCACGCGGCGGCGGAGCGGCCAGGGCGGCGCTCACCCAGGGCTGCATGGTTGCGCCGGAGACGCTTTCGTACCACCAGCACCCGTCCGCATCCAGGCGTAACGCGCAGTCGGTCCACCCGCCGGCCGCCTCCAGGATCCGCGGCCCGCCGCCGTCGGCGGCGGCGTCGGGGTAGGACAGGTACCCGATCCACCCACCGCCGACCGCGTCGCTGCGTGCGCCCGGTGCGACGGCGAACGCGTCGGCGGGGTCGGTGGGCAGGACGGCGACGCTGGGTGCCACCACCGCGGCCGAGCCGAACCAGTCGCCGACGAACGCGGCCGGCGGCGGCAGACCCAAGCGGCCGGTGGCGCCGGCGAGCGAGCGCAGAACGTCGGCGGCGGTGCCGCCGTCGCCGAGCCGCTCGATGCGCATCGCCTAAGCCTGACGCCTGCCGCGAGCAGACGCAAAGTCGCCCGCATGAGGCCCGAATCGCGCGATTCTGCGTCTGCTCGCGGGGAGAGGAGGGGGCTCGCGGGCGGAGGAGAGCGGGTTTAGCGGCTGATCTCCCGGCGGACGGTGACCGACGCCAGCTTCTCCGGATTGCGCATCGCGTAGAAGTTGGTGATCTTGCCGTCGCTCATCTCGATCAGGAACACGCTGTCCGGCTTCTCGTCGCGGTAGACGATCATCGCCGGTGTGCTGTTGTAGGTCGCGGGCTCGATGCGGTACTCGGAGCCGGCCCGGCTCAGCAGGCCGATCAGCAGCCTGGCCACCTTCTCCGGCCCGAGCACCGGGCGCCGGGCCGCGCTGACCTTGCCGTCGCTGTCGGAGGTGAACACCACGTCGGGCGCCAGCATCGCCATCAGCCCCTCCAGATCGCCGGTGGCCGCCGCCATCAGGAACTGGGTGGTGATCTGCTCGGACTGCTGGGCGTCGACGGGTTCGAAGCGCCTGCGCCGTGCGTGCACATGCTCGCGGGCGCGGTGTGCCATCTGACGCACTGCGGTCGTGGATTTGCCTATGGCTGAGGCGATTTCGTCATGGCTGAAGCCGAACACCTCGCGCAGGACGAACACCGCGCGTTCGTCCGGGGTCAGCGTCTCGAGCACCACGAGCATCGCCATCGACACCGACTCGGCCAGCACCACGTCCGCGGCGCCGTCGTGCTCGTCGAGCAGCAGCGGCTCGGGCAGCCACGGGCCGACGTAGTCCTCCCGGCGCCGAGCCTGGGCCCGCAGCGTGTTCAGCGCCTGCCGGGTGACCAGTTGGGCCAGGTAGGCCTTGGTGTCGCGCACCTCGGCCAGGTCGACCCCGGCCCACCGCAGGTAGCTGTCCTGCAGCACGTCGTCGGCCTCCGTGGCCGAGCCCAGGATCTCGTAGGCGATCGTGAACAGCAGTGGGCGCAGCAGGGTGAATCGCTCGGCGTGCTCGTCGCTGGCGGTCATGGTGTCGACACCGCCGCACCGACGACGTGGCGGCCACCCTTGAACCAGAACACCGAACCGGGCTTGCGCGCCTCACGGCGCAGGCCGGCGATCGTGCCCTTGCACACCGCCTCCTTGAGCTTCGCGGCGGTCCAGCCCGCGATGTACAGCGGCATCGCCGTGTCGTCCTTGTGGGCGAACTGGATGATGCCCGCGCCGCGGCCCAGGCTGACGCACTGGCCGTTGAAGGCCTGGTCGAGGACGGCGGGCTGCTCGCCGGCGATGCGGGACAGCACGGTGTTAGCTGCCTGGGCGCCCAGCGGGATCGCAGCCTGGCAGCTCATCCGCAACGGCTCGCCCGACGGTGCGGCGGCGTCCCCGGCGGCCACGACGCGTCCGTCGTCGATGCTCGTCAGGGTTTCGTCGGTGAGCAGCCGGCCGATCGCGTCGGTGCGCAGCCCGGACCTCGACGCCAGATCCGGCACGCCGAACCCGGCGGTCCAGATCGTCACCAAGCTCGGCAGCCGTCGGCCGTCGTCAAGCGTGATCGCGTCGGCGGCGACCGCGGTGACGATCGAGCCGGGACCGTCGAGCATCTCGACACCGAGGCGGCCCAGCCGCTTGGCCACCGACCGGCGCCCCGGGGTGCTCAGGTACGGCCCCAAGACGGGTCCGCATACCAGGGTGACCCTTCTACCTTGCTCGGCGAGTTCGGCAGCGGTCTCGATGCCCGTCGGGCCCGCACCGACCACGCACACCGGCGCGGCGTAGTGCTGCTCGTCGAGGGCGGCGTTGAGGCGCTTGGCTTCCTCGAGATCGGCGATGGGATAAGCGAATTCGTCGACGCCGGGCGCTGTGGGGCCGCCCGAGCCGCTGCCCACCGCGTAGATCAGGTAGTCGTAGGACAGCGGCGCCCCGTTGAACAGCGCCACCTCTCGCGCGCCGGTGTCGATGCCGGTGGCCGCGTCGACCACTAACTCGATGCCCGGGCCGAGGATCTCGGCGTAGTCCACGACGGCGTCGTCGGATCCGGCGACCAGTTGGTGCAGACGGATCCGCTCGACGAACTGCGGGCGCGGGTTCACCAGGGTGATGTGGACGTCGGGCCGCAGTCGCAGATGGTTGGCCGCGATCACCCCGGCGTAGCCGCCGCCGATGACGACGACTCGGGTCGTGTGCTCAGTCATCACATCTCTCCTTTGAGGTCGTTTTGAGCCGTTCGACCTCGAGACACCCCAGATGCTCTGAATGTGACCTTACGTGCCGCAGGTCACCCTTTCCCCGCGCGAGCAGACGCAAAAGTGCCCGAACCTCGGCGTGTCGGGCGACGTTTACGTCTGCTCGGCGATCTGATAGCGCGGGAAGACCCCGGTGGGCGCGGGCAACGTCGTGCCGGGCGCGATCGATGTTGTCACGGCGGTGAAGTCGCGCTGCGACTCCGGCTGGCCGAGCAGGTCGAGTAGCGCGGCCGCCGACGCCGGCATCACCGGCTGCACCAGCAGCGCGGCCACCCGCACCACCTCCAGGCTCACGTACAGAACCGTGCGGAAGCGGTCCTGGTCGGCCTGCGCCTCGGACTTGCGCAGAACCCACGGCTCCTGGGCTGAGAAATAGCGGTTGGCCGCGCCGAGCATCAGCCAGATCGCCTCGAGCGCCTGGTGCATCGCCTGCTCGTCGAACGCCGCCCGCACCCTCGCCAACAGGCCGTCGGCAATCGCCAGCAGTTCGGCGTCCTCAGCGGTGAACTCGCCGGGGGTGGGCACCTGGGCGTCGAGGTTCTTGTTCACCATCGACAGCGACCGCTGCGCGAGATTGCCGAACTCGTTGGCGAGGTCGGCGTTGATCCGGCCGATGATGGCGTCCTCGCTGTAGCTGCCGTCCTGCCCGAACGGGATCTCTCGCAGGAAGAAGTAGCGCACCTGATCGGTGCCGAACTCGTCGACGAGGGCGATCGGGTCGATGACGTTGCCGACCGACTTGCTCATCTTCTCGCCCTTGACGTTGATGAATCCGTGGGCGAACACCCGCCTGGGCAGTTCGATGCCCGCCGACATCAGGAACGCCGGCCAGTACACGGTGTGGAACCGCACGATGTCCTTGCCGATCACGTGCAGGTCGGCCGGCCAGTAGCGCTGGAACATCGCCGAGTCGGTGTCCGGGAAACCGACACCGGTGAGGTAGTTGGTCAAGGCGTCGACCCAGACGTACATGACGTGTTCGGGATGATCGGGCACCGGCACGCCCCAGTCGAAGGTGGTGCGGGAGATCGACAGATCGCGCAGGCCCCCCGAGACGAAGCTGACCACCTCGTTGCGCCGGACATCGGGGCCGATGAAATCCGGGTTGGCCTCGTAGTGGGCGAGCAGCCGGTCGGCATAGGCGGACAACCGGAAGAAGAAGGTCTGTTCCTCGGTCCAGGTGACCGGGGTTCCGGTCTCGATCGCGTAGCGCGCACCGTCGTCGCGGACCTCGGTCTCGTCTTCGGTGAAGAAGCGCTCGTCGCGCACCGAGTACCAGCCCTGGTAGCTGCCGAGGTAGATGTCGCCGGCGTCGTTCATGCGGCGCCAGATGGCCTTCGACGACTCGTAGTGGTCGGCGTCGCTGGTCCGGATGAACCGGTCGAACGAGATGTTCAGGCGCTGCTGCATCTGCTCGAAGACGTCTGAGTTGCGCCGCGCCAGCTCGGCGGTGGGGATGCCCCGGGCCGCGGCGGTCTCCGCCATCTTCAGGCCGTGCACGTCCGTGCCCGTCAGGAAGCGCACGTCGAAACCGTCGAGTCGCTTGAAGCGCGCCAACGCGTCGGTCGCGATCTTCTCGTAGGCATGCCCGATGTGGGGTGCACCGTTGGGGTAGTCGATCGCCGTGGTGATGTAGAAGGGCTCACTCATTTGAGGTTCACCCTAAGGTGTGGGCGTGAGTTCTCGCCGCGAGCCGCCACCCATGCCGGAGGCCCTCACACCATTGATCGATGCCCACACTCATCTCGACGCCTGCGGCGCCCGCGACGTCGACGACGTCCGCGCCATGCTCGACCGCGCCGAGGCCGCCGGTGTGCTCGCGGCGGTCACCGTCGCCGACGACCTCGACGCCGCCCGCTGGGCCGCCGAGGCCGCCACCTGGGACCCGAGGGTCTACGCCGCGGTGGCACTGCACCCGACCCGCGCCGACGCGCTGATCGAGTTTGCGCGCGCCGAACTCGAGCGGCTGGCGACCCAGCCGCGGGTGGTGGCGATCGGCGAGACGGGGATGGATCTGTATTGGCCGGGCAAGCTGGACGGCTGCGCGGACCCGGGCCGCCAGCGCGAGTCGTTCGCCTGGCACATCGACCTGGCCAAACGAACCGGCAAGCCGCTGATGATCCACAACCGGGAGGCTGACGCGGAGGTGCTCGACGTGCTGCGGGCCGAAGGCGCACCCGAGACGGTGATCTTCCACTGCTTCTCCTCGGGCCCGCAGATGGCACGCGCCTGCGTGGACGCCGGCTGGGTCATCAGCCTGTCCGGCACGGTCAGTTTCAAGAACGCCACCGACCTGCGGGCGGCGGCCGCCCTCGTTCCGCCCGAGCAGCTGCTGGTCGAGACCGACGCGCCGTTTCTGACCCCGCACCCCTTCCGCGGAGCACCCAACGAGCCCTACTGCCTGCCGTACACGGTGCGCGCGCTGGCCGAGGTCGTCGACCGCCCCGCCCAGCTGGTCGCCGAGCAATCGTCGCAGACGGCGCGGCGCGTCTACGGTCTCTAAGGATCTGTTGAGAGCCTGATCTTGAAGTTGCCCGTTGTAGCCCTATTCGTTACCGTCTTGTGATCAAAGGGTCCAGTCTGGCCCCTGTCTGTTGTAGCCGAGGCGGGACTGAAAACACTTGAATGCGTTGACCAAGCTCCAGCAGTCGCCGTCGCCCGCACTTCGCCTCGTCGTCGCCGCACTGCTGGTCACGCTCGCCGGCGCCGGCATCTTCGCGGTCACCGCGCACAAGACCGTCACCCTCGACGTCGACGGCGCGCAAGTCAAGGTCACCACGATGAAGTCGCGGGTTTTGGACATCGTCCAGGAGAACGGCTACTCCGTCGCCGATCGTGACGACCTTCTCCCAGCCGCCGACCAGGCTGTGCGCGACGCCGACACCATCGTGCTGCGCCGCAGCCGGCCGCTGCAGATCTCGCTCGACGGCCAGGACCCCAAGCAGGTGTGGACCACGGCGTCGACCGTCGACGAGGCCCTCGACCTGCTGCGGATGACCGACACCGCACCCGCGGCTGCGTCCCGCGGCAGCCGCCTTCCGCTTGAGGGCATGGCACTGCCCGTGGTCAGCGCGAAGACCGTGCAGATCAACGACGGCGGCGTGGTCGACACGGTGCACCTGGCCGCGCCCAATGTGGGCGCTCTGCTCGCCGCCGCCGGCGCGCCCCTCGAGCAGGCCGACACCGTCGTTCCCACCGCGTGGTCGCCGGTGATCGCCGGAATGCAGATCCAGGTCACCAGGATTCGCATCGAAAAGGTCACCCAGCAGGTGCCGCTGGTTCCGGTGGCCAAGCGGATCGAGGACCCGACGATGAATGTGAGCCGTCAGGTTGTCGAAGATCCGGGAACGCCGGGTGTGCAGGACGTGATTTTTGCTGTCGCGAAAGTCAATGGAGTGGAAACTGGCCGATTGCCCGTTGCCAGTACCGTTATTGTGCCGGCCCGTGACGCGGTTCTGCGGGTCGGGGCAAAACCGGGAACTGAGGTTCCTCCGGTGAGCAATGGACCCATTTGGGACGCCATTGCCAGGTGCGAATCGGGTAACAACTGGGCGATCAACACTGGGAACGGCTTTTATGGGGGCGTGCAGTTTGATCAGAGCACCTGGGAAAGAAACGGTGGTCTGAGGTATGCTGGCCGTGCCGATCTGGCAACCAGAGAAGAGCAAATAGCAATTGCTGAAGTCACACGCGCGCGTCAAGGCTGGGGAGCGTGGCCGGTGTGTGGAAGGGGCGCAGGATGACAATTCGTCTCCTCGGACGCACAGAGATTAGGAACCTGGCCAAAGAGCTCGATTTCCGGCCCCGTAAGTCGCTCGGACAGAACTTCGTCCACGACGCCAACACGGTGCGCCGGATCGTGTCGGCCTCGGGTGTCAACAAACACGACCACGTCCTCGAGGTTGGGCCGGGCCTGGGTTCGCTGACGCTGGCGCTGCTGGACCGCGGCGCGACGGTGACCGCCGTGGAGATCGATCCCGTCCTCGCGCAGCGGCTGCCCAGGACCATCGCTGAGCACTCGCACAGCGAGATCCACCGGCTGACCGTGCTCAACCAGGACATTCTCGCCCTCGAGCGGTCCGACCTGGCCGAACTGCCGACCGCCGTGGTGGCCAACCTGCCCTACAACATCGCCGTGCCCGCGCTGCTGCACCTGCTGGCCGAGTTCCCGTCGATCCGCACCGTCATGGTGATGGTCCAGGCCGAGGTCGCCGAGCGGCTTGCCGCCGAGCCCGGCGGCAAGGACTACGGCGTCCCCAGCGTGAAGGTCCGGTTCTTCGGCAAGGCGCGCCGCTACGGGATGGTGTCGCCCACGGTGTTCTGGCCCATTCCGCGGGTGTACTCCGGTCTGGTCCGCATCGACCGCTACGAGACCTCACCGTGGCCTACCGCCGACGGCTTCCGCGACAAAGTCTTCGAACTGATCGACATCGCCTTCGCCCAGCGGCGCAAGACTGTGCGCAACGCCTTCCTGGAGTGGGCCGGTACCGGCAACGAGTCCGCCGAGCGTCTGCTGGCCGCGAGCATCGACCCGGCGCGCCGGGGTGAGACGCTCGGCGTCGCCGACTTCGTCCGGCTCTACCAGCGCTCCGGAGATTTCACCCCGTCGAGCGAGTCCTCCGAGGGCACCACTCGGACGGCCGAGGTCTGATGAACCCCTCTGCGTACCGCGTCGGTGACGTAGCGCATCATCTCGGTGCACGACTCATAGCGCCGGTCGGGGTCCTTGGCTATCGCTCTTGCCAGTACCACGTCGAAACTCCTGGACAGCCAGGAGATCGCGTGTGAGACCTCCGGTGGTGGCAGGTGTAGGTGCGCGTCGACGAGGGCTAGTGGACTGTCACCGGCGAACGGGGTGCGGCCGGTGAGCACTTCCAGTGCGGTGCATGCCAGCGCGTATTCGTCAGTCGCGGCCTGCGGTAGCCGGCCCTGCAGGAGTTCGGGGGCGGCGTAGGGCAGCGATGCCAGCACGTGGGGCGGGCGATGCCACACGTCCTCGGCCAGCGCGTATGCCACACCGAAATCGATGAGCACCGCACCGTCCTGCGAAAAATGTTGGTGGACAAGGATGTTGGTGGGCTTCACGTCGGCGTGCACGATGCCGTCGTGATGTGCGTGGTCGAGCGCCGCGGCAATCTGCCCCAGCGCTTGCAGCCGGTAGTCGAGGGTCGTCAGGGTGGTGACGTTGCCACCGTCGACGTACTGCATGGCGATCCAGAACGGGCCGTGGTCGTAGACCTCCACGATGTGCGGGTGCCGCAGCCGGTCGGCGAGCCGGAACTCACGGGCCAGCCGGCCGGTGCAGCCCTGATCGCGGTGGGCGTCGTCGAGCACCTTCAATGCGACCACCGGATGGGCGGGACCGCCGCCGCGGGCGCGGTACACCGCCGCCTCGCCGCCGCGTCCCAGCACGGTTTCGACGAGGTAGCTCTCGAACGACTGCCCCGGATGCATCACTATTCGACCTTAGATTCCGCGATAGTCTCGTGCGGTGTCTCGGTCCAACGGCAGCGTCGCCCCGGAGTGGGTGCCGACTGGATCGGTGACTGTGCGGGTGCCGGGCAAGGTCAACCTCTACCTCGGCGTCGGCGACCGGCGTGCCGACGGGTTCCACGAGCTCACCACCGTCTTCCATGCCGTCTCGCTAGTCGACGAGGTGACCGTGCGCAATGCTGACGTGCTGTCCCTGCAAACCGTCGGCGAGGGCGCCGAGGAGCTGCCCGCCGACGCCCGCAACCTGGCCTGGCGGGCTGCCGAGCTGATGGCCGAGCACGTCGGGCGCGCGCCCGACGTGGAGATCGTCATCGACAAGTCGATCCCAGTGGCCGGCGGAATGGCCGGAGGCAGTGCCGACGCGGCCGCCGTGCTGGTCGCCATGAACACGCTGTGGGAACTGGGCGCGCCGCGCCGCGACCTGCACGCGCTGGCTGTCGAACTGGGTAGCGACGTCCCCTTCGCACTGCACGGCGGCACCGCGCTGGGGACCGGCCGCGGCGAGGAACTGGCGACCGTACTGGCCCGCAGCACTTTCCACTGGGTGCTGGCCTTCGGCGCCGGCGGCCTGTCGACGGCGGCGGTGTACGGCGAGATCGACCGGCTGCGGGAAGCCGGCACACCACCGCGGCTGGCGGATCCCGAGCCGCTGCTGGGCGCGCTGGCCGGCGGTGATCCCCGCGAACTGGCCCCGCTGCTCGGTAACGACCTGCAACCGGCCGCCCTGAGCCTGAGGCCCGACCTGCGTCGGACACTGCGGGCCGGGATCGAGGCCGGTGCGCTGGCCGGCATCGTGTCCGGGTCCGGACCCACGTGCGCGTTCCTGTGCGACTCGGCCGCAGCGGCCCTCGACATCGGGACCGAGCTGGCCGGGGCCGGCGTGTGCCGCACGGTCCGGGTGGCCAGCGGGCCCGTCCACGGCGCCCGCGTCGTGCCGTCGTAGCGCGGCGACCGCGACGCCGAACCCCGTCGGGTGTGACGCGGCCCTCATTTACTATGAAAACTTGGCGGTAACTTAAGGAAAGTTTAAGATAATCGGCGGTGATGACTAGCGGCCAGGACCTGCACGCGTGCGGATCGCCCACCCGGATTCGGGTCGGGCGGTGGCCCGGCGCCCCCGAAGCATCACCGATTCGAGACCGAAAAGCGCCCCACTCGTACCCGCGTGCCTCCTATGCAGGTCGTACGTGCAGGTGGAGCATGAAATTCCGGGCTTTCGCGCCGTGCCCAGCGGCGGGGACCAGCCAGCTCCGGATGCCGAGGAGGTCGTCGTGAGCCGTTTCACCGACAAGATGTTCCACAGCGCCATGACCAGCAGCAAGGGCATGGTGACCGGCGAGCCGCACGAGCCGGTCCGGCACACCTGGTTGGAAGTCCACGAACGCGCCCGACGTATCGCGGGTGGCCTGGCCGCCGCCGGAGTCGGCCTCGGTGACGCGGTCGGCGTGCTGGCCGGCGCTCCGGTGGAGATCGCCCCCACCGCACAGGGCCTGTGGATGCGCGGCGCCAGCCTCACGATGCTGCACCAGCCCACCCCGCGGACCGACCTGGAGCACTGGGCCAAGGACACCGCCAACGTCATCGACATGATCGAGGCCAAGGCCATCATCATCTCCGATCCGTTCCTGGTCGCCGCGCCGGTTCTCGAGGAGCGCGGCGTGAAGGTTCTCACGGTCGAGGAGCTGTTGGCCGCCGAACCCATCGACCCCGTCGAGACCACCGAAGACGACGTCGCGCTGATGCAGCTGACGTCCGGCTCGACCGGTTCGCCGAAGGCAGTCGTCATCACGCACCGCAACATCCACTCCAACGCCGAGGCGATGTTCATCGGCGCCAAGTACGACATCGACAGCGACGTCATGGTCAGCTGGCTGCCCTGCTTCCATGACATGGGCATGGTCGGCTTCCTGACCATCCCGATGTACTTCGGCGCCGAGCTGGTCAAGGTCACGCCGATGGACTTCCTGCGCGACACCCTGCTGTGGGCCAAGCTCATCGACAAGTACAAGGGCACGATGACCGCCGCGCCCAACTTCGCCTACGCGCTGCTCGCCAAGCGGCTGCGCCGGCAGGCCAAGCCCGGTGAGTTCGACTTGTCCACGTTGCGCTTCGCGCTCTCCGGCGCCGAGCCGGTCGAGCCGGCCGACGTCGAGGACCTGCTGGACGCCGGTCGCCCGTTCGGTTTGCGTCCGGAGGCCATCCTGCCGGCCTACGGCATGGCCGAAACCACACTGGCGGTGTCGTTCTCGGAGTGCGGCGCGGGCCTGGTGGTCGACGAGGTCGACGCCGACCTACTGGCCGCGCTGCGCCGTGCCGTCCCGGCCTCGAAGGGCAACACCCGCCGGCTGGCCACCCTGGGGCCGCTGCTCAAGGACCTGGAAGCCCGCATCGTCGACGAGGACGGCAACGTCCTGCCCGCGCGCGGCGTCGGCATCATCGAGCTGCGCGGCGAGTCGCTGACCCCGGGCTACATCACGATGGGCGGATTCGTGCCCGCGCAGGACGAGAACGGCTGGTATGACACCGGTGACCTCGGCTACCTGACCGACAACGGTCACGTCGTCGTCTGCGGCCGCGTCAAGGACGTCATCATCATGGCCGGGCGCAACATCTACCCGACCGACATCGAGCGGGCCGCCGGGCGGGTCGAGGGCGTGCGCCCCGGCTGTGCCGTGGCGGTGCGCCTGGATGCCGGCCATTCCCGCGAGACCTTCGCGGTGGCCGTGGAGTCCAACGCCTGGCGGGACCCCATCGAGGTGCGCCGGATCGAGCATCAGGTCGCGCACGAGGTGGTCGCCGAGGTCGACGTGCGGCCCCGCAACGTCGTGGTCCTCGGTCCGGGTACCATCCCGAAGACGCCGTCGGGCAAGCTGCGCCGAGCCAACTCGGTCGCGCTGGTCACCTAATTCCGCTTCGAGTGTGCGTCCAGGGCGGGATCTCGCGAGTTTTCCCGCCCTACAAGCACACTCGACGCCATGATGCAGCCACGGTTCCTGACGCAACGCAAAGCGCTGATGGGCCACCTCCTGACGAGGGCCGTCGACCGCGGGGAGATCAGCGCCTCCGCCGTCACCGATGACCTCTGGGACGTGTTGCCGGCTACCTGATCTACCGCTCGGTGCTCACCGGTCGGGCTCCGTCGCGCCAAACTGTCGCAGACTTCGTCGACAATGTGCTCATCCCAGCCTCACCCGCCACGAGGCCTGAGCTACGGGTTGTGCGGTCCGGTCCCGTACCGTACCGTCAACCTAGTTGATATCCACCTGTCGATGGTCACACAGTAGGTCAACGATTCACCGCTTGTCGAAAGGGCAACGGATGCGGCGGATTTCGATCGCAAGCCGGTTGATGCGGCGGTGGATGCTTCTGGTTGCGGTGCTCGTGGTGGCGGTGGCGGGGTTCGCGGTGTACCGGCTCAACGGCATCTTCGGCTCCAAAGACGTCACATCCACCCCGAGCGGGGCCGCGAACGAGATCGTGCCGTTCAATCCCAAGCATGTCGTCATGCAGGTGTTCGGCCCTCCCGGCACCGTCGCCACCATCACCTTCACGGACGTGAACGCCCAGCCGCAGCGGGTCGACGAAGCGGCCCTGCCGTGGGCCTATGACGCGACCACCACCCAGCCCGCGGTCTTCGTCAACGTCTCGGCGCAGGGAGACAGCGACGCCATCGGCTGCCGCATCGAGATCGACGACGTCGTCAAGGACGAACGAACCGTCAACACGCTGAACGCCTTCACCTACTGCCTGGACAAGTCGGGATGAGCACCCAGCTCGCTGGACGCCCGACGCGCACCGACCACATCGCCAGATGGGTGCGTCGGCTGTGTGTGCCGATCGTCTTGTTCTGGGTGGCGATCGCCGCAATGACGAACGTGCTCGTGCCACAACTCGAGGCCGTCGGTGAACAACACAACGTGGCGTTGAGTTCTCCCGACTCGCCCTCGCTGCAGGCCTTTCAGCGCATCGGCAAGGTGTTCGGCGAATTCAACTCCGACAGCGCCGCGATGGTGGTGCTCGAAGGCGATCAGCCGCTCGGCGCCGACGCCCACGGCTACTACGACGACCTGGTCAAGCGGATGGAGGCCGACACCAAGCACGTCCAGCACGTACAGAACTTCTGGGGTGATCCGCTCACCGCCGCGGGCTCGCAGAGCCCGGACGGAAGGGCCGCCTATGTCCAGGTGTTCCTTGCCGGCAACCAGGGTGAGGCGCCGTCGCTGGAGTCTGTGGACGCGGTGCGCCACATCATCGCGAATACTCCGGCACCGCCGGGCGTGCACGCCTACGTCGCCGGCTCGGCAGCCCAGATCGCCGATCAGTTCGAAGTCGGAAACCAAAGCACGGAAACGGTCACGCTGCTGACGATCGGCGTGATCGCGGCGATGTTGCTCATCGTCTACCGCTCGCCGATCACGATGATCCTCGCGCTCGTCACGGTACTCATCGAGATGTCGGCGGCCCGCGGCATCGTTGCGTTCCTGGCAAACGCTGGATTCATTGGCCTGTCGACCTATTCGACCAACCTCCTCACGCTGCTGGTCATCGCTGCCGGAACCGATTACGTCATCTTCCTGCTCGGTCGCTATCACGAGAGACGCAACGACGGTGACGACCGCGAGGTCGCGTTCTACGACATGTACCGCGGGACCTCGCACGTGATATTCGGTTCCGGACTGACCATCGCCGGCGCGGTGTACTGCCTGTCCTTCACCCGCCTGCCGTACTTCCAGAGCCTCGGGATCCCCGCCGCCATCGGGGTGTCCGTCGCGCTGATCGCGTCGTTGACGCTGGCGCCCGCGGTGCTGGTCATCGGCAGCCGGTTCGGCTTGCTGGACCCCAAACGCAAGACGGCCAAACGAGGTTGGCGACGGATCGGCACGGCAATCGTCCGATGGCCGGGGCCAATCCTTATCGCCACGCTCGCGCTCGCGATCGTAGGGGTGGCTGCACTGTCCGGCTACAAGGTCAGTTACGACGTCAGTCAATACATGCCGGCCAGCGCGCCCTCCAACGTGGGCTATGCCGCCGCGGAGCGGCACTTCTCGAAGGCGCGGCTCAATCCCGAACTCCTGATGATCGAATCCGATCACGATCTACGGAATCCCACCGACATGATCTTGCTGGAGCGGGTGGCCAAGGCGGTCTTCCACACCGACGGCATCGCGCAGGTGCAGTCGATCACCCGGCCACTGGGCACACCGTTGGACCACACCTCGATTCCGTTTCAGATCAGCGCCGGCAGCGCGGCACAGATCAACAGTCTGCCCTTCCAGCAGGACCGCGCGGCTGATCTGGTCAAGCAGGTGAAGGTCATCAACGATTCGATCAACATCCTGCGACAGCAGTATGTGCTGCAGCAGCAGTCGAGCGCCATCACCGACGAGCAGGCACAGGCGTTCAGGGACACCGTCGCCATCGCCCAGGACCTGCGCAACAAGATCGCGAACTTCGACGACTTCTTCCGGCCGATCCGCAACTATTTCTACTGGGAACCGCACTGTTTCGACATCCCCATCTGCTGGGCGATCCGGTCACTGTTCGACGCGCTGGACGGCCTCGACGCACTGACCGATCAGCTGGCCAACGTCTCGGCCAGCATCACCAAGCTCGACGAACTCCAGCCGAAGTTGTTGGCGCTGATTCCGCCGCAGATCGAGAATCAGCAGACCAACCGCGATTTGACGATGACGAACTACGCCACGTTATCGGGGATCTATGACCAGAGCGCGGCGGCGTTGCAGAATGCGACCGCTCTGGGCCAGGCCTTCGACGCATCGAAGACGGATGATTCCTTCTACCTGCCGCCGGAAGCATTCGACAACCCCGAGTTCCAACGCGGCTTGCTACTGTTCCTGTCACCGGACGGCAAGGCCGCGCGCATGATCATCACTCATAGCGGCGATCCCGCTACGCCGGAAGGTATTTCGCATATCGACGCCATCCGGCATGCGGCTAAGGAGGCGGTCAAGGGCACGCCGTTGGCTGGGTCGAGGATCTTCATCGGTGGTACGGCCGCGACGTACAAGGACATCGCGGACATGGCACACTACGACCTGCTCATCGCCGGCATCGCCTCGCTCAGCCTGATCTTGCTGATCATGATGTTCATCACGCGAAGCCTCGTCGCAGCGTTCGTCATCGTGGGCACCGTTGCGCTGTCACTAGGGGCATCGTTCGGCCTGTCGGTCCTGGTCTGGCAGCATCTCCTGGGAATCCAATTGTATTGGGTGATATTGCCTTTGGCGGTGATCCTGCTGTTAGCGGTAGGCTCGGACTACAACCTTCTGCTGGTCTCCCGATTCAGGGAGGAGATCCAAGCCGGTGTCAACACCGGCATCATCCGCTCCATGGCCGGCAGCGGGTCGGTCGTGACCGCGGCGGGACTGGTGTTCGCGTTCACGATGGCGTCGTTCATCTTCAGTGACCTGCGGGTGCTCGGCCAGATCGGAACGACGATCGCCCTGGGCCTCTTGTTCGACACGCTGATCGTCCGATCGTTCATGACGCCGTCGCTCGCGGCGTTGCTGGGCCGGTGGTTCTGGTGGCCGGTGCGGGTGCGCCAGCGGCCGGCGCCGCAGACCTTCGGCGGCGCAGCCACCCGTCAGCTGTCGCTGTTCTAGCCTTCGACCGTTGCAGGACAAAGCGGTGCGCCGCGGGTGACGGCTTGTTCACCAGGCGTGCACCTGGTTCTGCGCCGGTTCCAGGCCTAGTTCGATCAGCAGTTCGGTAGCGTCGGCGGCCATTTCGCAGATGGTCGGCACCTGGGTGCGCTCGGCGGGCGAGAAGCTCTCCAGCACGAAGGCCGCTGGGTCCTTACGCCCCGGCGGGCGGCCGATCCCGATGCGTACCCGCTGAAAGTTCTTGGTGCCCAACGCATTAGCCACCGAGCGCAGGCCGTTGTGGCCGCCCTCGCCGCCACCGAGCTTCAGGCGGATCAGCCCAAAGTCGATGTCGAGCTCGTCGTGGATGACGATCACGTCGGCCGGCGACACCGAGTAGAACTTCGCCAGCAGTCCGACCTGGCGGCCCGACTCGTTCATGTAGGTCCTGGGCTTGGCCAGCACGACCGGCCGGTGGCCGAGCCGGCCCGTGGCGATCTCGGCGCCGGACTTCTTGTGCACCTTGAACACCGCACCCATGCGGCCTGCGAGCAGGTCGGCCACCATGAACCCGACGTTGTGCCGGGTCTTGGCGTACTGCGGTCCCGGGTTGCCCAGGCCGACGACCAGTAGTGGTGGCTCGGCCATGGCGGGCGCTTACTCGGCCTCGGCCGACTTTCCCCCGGCGGCCGCGGTCTCCTCGGCGGCCTCCGCCTGCTCCTGCAGCGACTCGCCGCCCCCCTCGGCCTCGAGTTCCTCGGCGGACGGCGCAGCGACGATGTTGGCGACCAGCAGGTCGGGATCGCTGATCAGGGTGACGCCCGCGGGCAGCTCGACCTGGCCGGCGGTGATCTGGGTGCCCTCCTCGACGCCCTCGATCGACACGGTCAGCTGCTGCGGGATCGACATGGCGTCGGCCTCGATCTCGATGCTGCTGGCATCCTGGGTGACCAGGGCGCCCGAAGCGGCGTCACCTTCGAGGACGACGTTCACCTCGACGGTCACCTTCTCGCCGCGACGGACCACGATCAGGTCGGCGTGCTGGATGTTGCGGCGGACCGGGTGCACCTCGATGGCCTTGGTCAGCGCCAGCTGCTCCTTGCCGTTGATGTCGAGGGTGAGCACCGCGTTGGTGCCGGAATGCCGCAGCACCGCGGCGAAGTCGCGGGCGTTCAGCTCGAGGTGCTGAGGGTCGGCGCCGTGGCCGTAGAGGACCACGGGCACCAGGCCCTCGCGGCGCGCGCGCCGAGAAGCACCCTTACCAGTCTTGGTGCGCACAGCGACGCTGAGTTTGTTGACGGTCAGGCCTTTGGCCATTTCGGTGCTCCTGTGTTGCCTGTCGTGGGTCACTCCGCACGGCAAAGGCAGGCACCAGATCGCTTACGCGAAGGCCTCGTCGATAACGGTGGCCGGACCACCCTCGCCGTGACGCGGCCTCAAGGTTAGCCGATAGCGCGCTCAGAGCGGAAATTCAGTGCCTGTGAGCTGCTCGGACAGCTGCCAGAGTCCCCTGGCGGTGGGCCGTCCACTCCTGCCGAGCAGACACAAAAGGCCCCGACACGCCGTTGTTTCAGACACCTTTGCGTCTGCTCGCGGGAGGAAAGGCGACGACCTACTTCACCGTGACGCTGAAGCCTCTGATGACTGCCTCGATGTCGTCGGACTGCGCGGCGGCCTGGTCGGCAAGGGTGGTCACGGTGAACTGCACCAGGTAGCGCTGGAACTTCGGCGCGGGCGTCACCGGGATCACCACCCGGTTGTAGGTATGCAGTCGCTCGCCGTCGGCGGCGTCGTAGCTGCCCTCGATCATCGCCGAGGGGAAGCCGTCGAAGGGGTCGCTCGAGGAGTTGAGCTTGGTGAAGTTCTTCGACATCTCGGCGTCGACGCTGGCGTGCTTGAGCGCTTCGCCCACGTCGAAGTTCCCGGTCAGCCGCAACACGACCACCATCGCCGTCGGGTAGGTGTTGTTCTTGGCGATCATCTCGGTGCCGGGGGAGAAGTTCGGGTTGGAGTACTTGGTCCAGCCCGGCGGCTTGGGCAGCGTCACCGTCAGGTCGGTCAGCTTGTCCAGCGGGATCTGCTCGCCGGTGACGCCGAGGCCGTAGAGGTACTTCGCGATGGGCTGCGGCTTGTCCGAATTGCTGGTGGTCGTGGTGGTGGGCGTCGTCGAGGACGTCCAGATCGACGAGTAGTCGGGCGGATTCGACCCGCACGCCGTCAAGACCAGCGCAAGGGGCAGGACTGCGGCGCGTGCCTTCACAGAATCTCGTGCACCGCGTCGATCGGCCGGGCCAGGCGGGTGCCCTTGGCGGTCACCACGAACGGACGCTCGATCAGGATCGGGTTGGCCGCCATCGCGTCGAGTAGCTCGTCATCACTGGCATCGGCGAGATTCAGTTCACCGTAAAGGGATTCGCGTTTGCGGACGGCGGTGCGCACATCGATGCCCGCGTCGGAGATCAGCTTGGCGATCTCGGCGCGGGACGGCGGCGTCTTCAGGTACTCGACGATCGTCGGCTCGATGCCGTTGTCGCGCAACAGGTCGAGGGTCTTGCGGGAGGTGCTGCAACGGGGATTGTGGTAGATGACGGGTGTGGCAGGCAACGAGGCTCCCTATGCGTCTCCGTCGAAAAGCCCTGTCACCGAGCCATTTTCGAACACCGCGCGGATCGTGCTGGCCAGCAGCGGGGCAATCGACAGCACGGTCAGCTGCGGGAAGCGCTTGGCGTCGTCGATGGGCAGGGTGTTGGTGACGATCACCTCGCGGGCACCGCTGTCTGCCAGCCGCTCGCGGGCCGGATCCGACAGCACACCGTGCGTGGCGGCGATGATGACGTCCTTGGCGCCGTCGTTGTGCAGCAGTTTGACCGCCCCGGCGATGGTGCCGCCGGTGTCGATCATGTCGTCGGTCAGCACGCAGGTCTTACCCGCCACGTCGCCGACGACCCGGTTGGACACCACCTGGTTGGGCACCTTCGGGTCGCGGGTCTTGTGGATGAAGGCCAGCGGGGTGCCGCCCAGGGCGTCGGCCCACTTCTCGGCGACGCGGACGCGACCGGAGTCGGGGGAGACCACGACGACGTTCTCGCAGTTGTAGTTGTCCCGGATGTAGCCGGTTAGCAGCGGCTGTGCCCGCATGTGGTCCACCGGGCCGTCGAAGAAGCCCTGGATCTGATCGGTGTGCAGGTCGACCGAGACGATCCGGTCGGCGCCGGCGGTCTTGAACAGGTCGGCCACCAGTCGGGCCGAGATCGGCTCGCGGCCGCGGTGCTTCTTGTCCTGGCGGGCGTAGGGATAGAACGGCAGGATCGCGGTGATCCGCTTGGCGCTGCCGCGCTTGAGCGCGTCGATCATGATCAGCTGTTCCATCAACCACTTGTTCAGCGGTGCGGGATGGGACTGCAGCACGAAGGCGTCGCAGCCGCGGACGGACTCGTCGAACCGGACGAAGATTTCGCCGTTGGCGAAGTCCCGTGCGGTCTGCGCGGTGACCTGGACGTCGAGTTCCTTGGCGACCTGGTCGGCCAGTTCAGGGTGTGCGCGGCCCGAGAAGAGCATCAGGTTTTTGCGATTGTCGGTCCAGTCCGTGCCCACTGTGCGCCCTTGCCGGTCGGAGGTCGATACGGGCTAATCGTACGGTGCCGGGTCGCCAGGTTACCAAAAAGGCAACATCTGGCGACGGGGATCACTCCCCGGAGTCGTCGTCCGACCGGGCCTTCTTGGCTTTCTCGGCGGCTTTGGCCGACGCGCTGCCCGGCCGCTTGTGCAGCACCCAGTCTTCGATGTTGCGCTGCGTTCCGGACGAAACCGCCAGCGCCCCGGGCGGCACGTCCTCGCGCAGCACGGTGCCCGCACCGGTGTATGCACCGTCGCCCACTGTGAGCGGGGCGATGAACATGGTGTCCGAGCCGGTGCGCACGTGCGAGCCGATGGTCGTCCGGTTCTTGTTCTCGCCGTCGTAGTTGACGAACACGCTGGAGGCGCCGATGTTGCTGTGCTCGCCGATCTCGGCGTCACCGACATAGGTCAGGTGCGGCACCTTGGTGCCGGTGCCGATGACGGCGTTCTTGGTCTCGACGAAGGTGCCCAGCTTGCCCTTGGCGCCCAGCTCGGTGCCCGGCCGCAGGAAGGTGAACGGCCCGACCGTCGCCTCGTCCCCAATCGCCGACTCGCTGCCGTGGGTGCGCACCACCGAGGCGCCGTCGCCGACGCTGACGTCGGTCAACGTGGTGTCCGGGCCGATTTCGCAGCGCCCGCCGATCCGGGTGGCGCCCAGCAGCTGGGTACCGGGCCGGATGACGGTGTCGCGGCCGATCACGACGTCGACGTCGATCCAGGTGCTCAGCGGGTCGACGACGGTGACGCCGGCGCGCTGATGGGCGGCGACGATCCGCCGGTTGAGTTCGCGGGCCAGATCCGAGAGCTGCACCCGGTCGTTGACGCCGGCCACCATGGCGTAGTCGTCGACGTGCTTGGCGTGCACGATCTGCCCGTCGGCGCGCACGATCGAGATGACGTCGGTCAGGTAGAGCTCCTGCTGGGCGTTGTCGGACGACAGTCTGCTCAGCGCCGAGCGCAGGGCGGCGATGTCGAAGGCGTAGATACCCGCGTTGACTTCGCGAATCGCGCGCTGCTGCGGAGTGGCGTCGGTTTCCTCGACGATCGCGATGACCTCGCCGTCCTGGGTGCGCAGAACGCGGCCGTAGCCTCTCGAGTCGGGCAGGGTGGTGGTGAGCACGGTGACGGCGGCCGGCTCGCCACGGTGGCTTTCGATGAGTTCGGCGAGGGTGTCAGCGTCGAGCAGGGGAATGTCACCCGAGGTGACGACGACGACACCGTCGAAATCCTCGGGCAGTGCCGACAAGCCGCACAGCGCCGCGTGTCCGGTGCCCAGCTGCTGGTCCTGCACCGCGACCTCGATGCGCCGGCCCAGCGAGTCGGCCAGCTCGTCGACCACCGGGGCGATGCGCTCGCGATCCTTGCCGAGTACCACCACGATCTGGTCGGGGGCCACCTTGGCCACCGCGTGCAGGGCGTGCGAGAGCATGCTGCGCCCACCCAGGGTGTGCAGCACCTTGGGAATGTCGGAACGCATGCGGGTTCCGGCGCCTGCTGCCAGGACCAAGACGGCTGCCTGGTCGTGTGTGGTCACCGGACCTCCCCAGTGTGCGGTTTCAAAACGCGCCACGCCGTCCGCACCGTATGAACCGCACAGTCGCGCCTTTTCGCTGCGAGCTCCGTCGCCAGGACTCGAACCTGAACTATCTGAACCAAAATCAGAGGTGCTGCCGATTACACCACGACGGACTGGCTGAAATGTTCGCCTGAGACTCTAATGCAAGCACGTACGCTGACCTGATGGCAGCACCGGAGAAGGAGCCGCGCGCGCCGCGGGCCCGCATGACGGGCACCGAGCGACGCCGCCAGCTCATCGACATCGCCCGGTCGCTGTTTGCCGAACGCGGTTACGAAGGCACCTCGATCGAGGAGATCGCCCAGCGCGCCAATGTCTCCAAGCCGGTGGTCTACGAGCACTTCGGCGGCAAGGAGGGCCTCTACGCGGTGGTCGTCGACCGGGAGATGTCGGCCCTGCTCGACGGCATCACTTCGTCGCTGACCAACAACCGCTCCCGGGTTCGCGTCGAGCGGGTGGCGCTGGCCCTGCTGACCTACGTCGAGGAGCGCACCGACGGCTTCCGGATCCTGATCCGCGACTCGCCCGCCGCGATCAGTTCGGGGACCTACTCGAGCCTGCTCAACGACGCCGTCAACCAGGTGTCGTCGATCCTGGCCGGCGATTTCGCCCGCCGCGGTCTGGATCCGGAACTAGCGCCGCTGTACGCGCAGGCGCTTGTCGGCTCGGTGTCGATGACTGCGCAGTGGTGGCTGGACACCCGCGAGCCGAAGAAGGAAGTGGTGGCCGCCCACCTGGTGAACCTGATGTGGAACGGGCTGACCCATCTCGAGGCGGACCCGCAGCTGGGGGCCGAGTAGCCCTCCGAATCGTGGCCCGCCGCAACGTCTTCGGCCATGCTGCCTAGAATGGACACATCATGACCGCACCGGGGCACCAGTATGTTCAGACCCCGATCGCGGGTCTGGTGGAGTTGGCGCTGTCGGCCCCCACGTTCACCGATCTCGCCGAGCGCGCGGCCCAGCGTCCCGCCGAACTCGCCCTCGTCGGCCCGGCCAGCGCCCAGCTCTACGCGGCGTGCGCACTGGCGCGCGGCGGTCCGCTTCTGGTCGTGACGGCCACCGGCCGCGAGGCCGACGATCTGACCGCCGAGCTGCGGGCGGTGTTCGGCGACGCGGCGGCGATGTTCCCGTCCTGGGAAACGCTGCCGCATGAACGCCTTTCCCCCGGCGTGGACACCGTCGGCGCGCGGTTGATGCTGCTGCGCCGGCTCGCCCACCCCGACGACGCCCGCCTGGGCCCGCCGGTGCGGGTGGTGGTCACCACGGTGCGGTCGCTGCTGCAGCCGATGGCGCCCGACGTGGCCGACATCGAGCCGGTGACGCTGCAGGTCGGAGCCGCTCCGGCGGCGACATCAGATACCGGTGCGCAGTTCGACTTCGACGACCTCGCGGCGCGCCTGGTCGAGCTGTCCTACAACCGCGTGGACATGGTGGGCAAGCGCGGTGAGTTCGCCGTGCGCGGCGGCATCCTGGACGTGTTCCTGCCGACCGCCGAGCACCCGGTGCGGGTGGAGTTCTGGGGCGACGAGGTCAGCGAGATGCGGATGTTCGCGGTCGCCGACCAGCGCTCGATCCCCGAGATCGACGTGCAGACCGTGGTCGCGATGCCCTGCCGGGAGCTACTGCTCACCGACGACGTGCGGGCCCGCGCCGCCAAGCTGGTGGCCGACCGGCCGACCGACGACCAGAACCGGATCAGCGGCGGCGTCGGCGACATGCTCGCCAAGCTGGCCGAGGGGATACCCGTCGACGGCATGGAGGCGCTGCAGCCGGTGCTGCGTCCCGACGAGCTGACCCTACTCATCGACCACCTGCCCGAGCGCACCCCGCTGCTGGTGTGCGATCCGGAGAAGGTGCGCACTCGCGCCGCCGACCTGATCAAGACCGGCCGCGAGTTCCTGGAGGCGTCGTGGTCGGTGGCCGCCATCGGCGGTGACGCCCCGATCGATCTCGAGCAGCTCGGCGGCTCGGGCTTCCGCGAACTCGCCGAGGTGCGCGAGGCCGCCCGGGCCGGCGACCACCCGTGGTGGACGCTGAGCCAGCTGGCTGCCGAAGACGCCGTCGAACTCGACGTGCGCGCGGCACCGACGGCCCGCGGCCAGCAGAGCAACGTCGACGAGATCTTCGCCATGCTGCGCGCCCACGTCCTGACCGGCGGGTACGCCGCTGTTCTCGCACCCGGCACCGGGACCGCCCACCGCGTCGTCGAACAGCTCGGCGAACGTGACACCCCGGCTGCGATGCTCGAACCCGGCGACGCCCCGAAGGCTGGTGTGGTGGGCGTGCTCAAGGGGCCGTTGCACGACGGCATCGTGGTCCCCGGCGCCAACCTGGTGGTGATCACCGAGACCGACCTGACCGGTAACCGGGTCACCGCTCCGGACGGCAAGCGGCTGGCGGCCAAGCGCCGCAACATCGTTGACCCGCTGGCGCTGACAGCCGGTGATCTGGTGGTGCACGACCAGCACGGCATCGGCCGGTTCGTGGAGATGGTGGAGCGCACCGTCGGCGGGGCCCGGCGCGAATACCTGGTGCTCGAGTACGCCTCCTCCAAGCGCGGCCAGGCGGCCGACAAGCTGTTCGTGCCGATGGACTCCCTCGATCAGCTGTCCCGCTATGTCGGCGGCCAGGAACCGAGCCTGAGCCGGCTCGGCGGCAGCGACTGGACGAACACGAAAACCAAGGCGCGCAAGGCCGTTCGCGAGATCGCCAGCGAGCTGGTGGCGCTCTACGCCAAGCGGCAGGCCGCACCGGGCCACGCGTTCGGGCCCGACACCCCGTGGCAGGCCGAGATGGAGGACGCGTTCGGGTTCACCGAGACCGTCGACCAGCTGACCGCGATCCAGGAAGTCAAGAACGACATGGAGAAGCCGGTCCCGATGGACCGGGTGATCTGTGGTGACGTGGGCTACGGCAAGACCGAGATCGCGGTGCGCGCGGCATTCAAGGCGGTGCAGGACGGCAAGCAGGTCACGGTGCTGGTGCCCACCACGCTGCTGGCCGACCAGCACCTGCAGACGTTCACCGCGCGGATGGCCGGCTTCCCGGTGACAGTCAAGGGCCTGTCGCGGTTCACCGACCCGGCCGAGTCGCGGGCGGTGATCGAGGGGATGGCCGACGGCAGCGTCGACATCGTCATCGGCACGCACCGGCTGCTGCAGACCGCCGTGCGCTGGAAGGACCTCGGCCTGGTGATCGTCGACGAGGAACAGCGCTTCGGGGTGGAGCACAAGGAGCACATCAAGAGCCTGCGCACCCACGTCGACGTGCTGACCATGAGCGCCACCCCGATTCCGCGCACCCTGGAGATGAGCCTGGCCGGCATCCGGGAGATGTCGACGATCCTCACCCCGCCCGAGGAGCGCTATCCGGTGCTGACCTACGTCGGCCCGCACGACGAGAAGCAGGTCGCCGCCGCGCTGCGCCGCGAGCTGCTGCGCGACGGGCAGGCGTTCTACATCCACAACCGGGTCAGCAGCATCGACGCCGCCGCCGCGCGGGTCAAGCAGTTGGTGCCCGAGGCCCGGGTGGTGGTCGCACACGGGCAGATGCCCGAAGAACAGCTCGAGCGCACGGTCGAGGGATTCTGGAACCGCGACTACGACATCCTGGTCTGCACCACGATCGTCGAGACCGGTCTGGACATCTCCAACGCCAACACGTTGATCGTCGAGCGGGCCGACACCTTCGGGCTGTCCCAGCTGCACCAGCTCCGCGGTCGGGTGGGCCGCAGCCGAGAGCGCGGCTACGCCTACTTCCTGTATCCCAAGGAGGTGCCGCTCACCGAGACCGCCTACGACCGGCTGGCCACCATCGCGCAGAACAACGAGCTGGGCGCCGGTATGGCAGTTGCGTTGAAGGACTTGGAGATTCGTGGTGCGGGCAATGTGCTCGGCGCCGAGCAGTCCGGGCACGTCGCCGGGGTGGGTTTCGACCTGTACGTGCGGTTGGTGGGTGAGGCCGTCGAGGCCTATCGCGCCGCCGCCGATGGCAAGATGGTGACCACCGCCGAGGAACCCAAGGACGTCCGGATCGACCTTCCCGTCGACGCCCATCTGCCGCCGGACTACATCGCCAGCGACCGCCTGCGGCTGGAGGCCTACCGGCGCCTGGCCGCCGCGAGTGACGATGCGGCCGTGGCCGCGGTCATCGAGGAGTTGATCGACCGCTACGGCCCGCTGCCCGAGCCCGCGCAGCGTCTGGTGGCAGTGGCCCGGCTGCGGCTGCTGTGCCGCCAGTACGGGGTCACCGAGCTCGCCGCCACCGGAACCGGTTCTCCCACAACGCTTCGCGTGTCACCGTTGACGCTGCCCGACTCGGCGCAACTGCGGCTCAAGCGGGTATACCCGGGCGCGAGTTACCGCGCGACGACCTCGACGGTGCAGGTGCCGATCCCGCGTGCGGGCAGTGGCGTGGGCGCACCGCGGATCCGCGATCTGGAACTGGTGCAGATGGTTGCCGACCTACTTCTGGCGCTCGACGGACGCCCGCAGGGTGAGGTTGATGTCACGACGTTCACGCCCGTATCCGGCGAGAAGTTGGGCCGATGACCGTCATCCTGGTCGATCCGCGCCGCCCGTCGCTGGTCCCGGTCGAGGCGGTCGAACTGCTCGGCGGCGACGTGCAGTACACCGAGGAGATGCCGGTCAAGATCCCGTGGTCACTGCCGTCGGCGCGCCCGGTGCTCACCGGTGCGGACGCCCCGGTGCTGTTGTCCTCCGACCGCGAGCATCCCGAGGTGCGGGCCAGGCTGGCCGCCGGGGAACAGTTGCTCTCAGTGCCCGCGCCGCAGCCCGGTGAGCGGCTGGTCGACGCGGTCGCGGTGATGGACCGGCTGCGCACCGCCGGACCGTGGGAGAGCGAGCAGACGCACGACTCGCTGCGGCGGTACCTGCTAGAGGAGACCTACGAGCTGTTCGACGCCGTGCACGGCGGCAATGCCGACGAGTTGCGTGAGGAACTCGGCGATGTGTTGCTGCAGGTGCTGTTCCACGCGCGGATCGCCGAAGAGGCGCTGGCGCAGCCATTTTCGATCGACGACGTCGCCGACACCCTGGTGCGCAAGCTCGGCAATCGGGTGCCCGCGGTGCTGGCGGGGGAGTCGATCTCGCTGGAGGACCAGATCGCGCAGTGGGAACAGCGCAAGTCGCTGGAGAAGGCCGCCCGGGTGTCGTGCATGGACGACATCCCGACCGGCCAGCCTGCGCTGCTGCTGGCCCAGAAGGTGATCGCCCGGGCGCAGAACGCCGGCTTGCCGACTGACCTTATTCCGGCCTCGATCACCACGGTGACGGTCGCCGCCGAGTTCGACGCCGAAAATCACTTACGGACAGCGCTGTTGAAGTTCATGGACACCGTGCGTCGCACCGAGGCGGCCATTGCGGCGAGCCGGCGCGACGCCGATGCGCCGACCGGGCTCGACGCCGCGGCGCCGCTGTGTGCCGTCAGCGAGGAAGAATGGCGGCGGCACTGGCCTCATGCCGGCAGTGCCGAGCCGGACGACTAGCCCTCGACTGTGGGCCTTATGCAGGCGAATTGGCGAATCTACCTGCACAGGGCCCACGGTCGGCGCCGGTGACTAGCCGAACAACGTCGAACCCCAGAACTCACCGTCGCGCAGGCCCGGCGGGCAGGCGAAGATCCCGCTGCTGGTGTGGGTGATGTACTCGTTGAGGGCGTCGTGCCGAGCCAGCTCGGACTGCATCGGGATGAACTGGGTGCGCGGGTTGCGCATGAACGCGATGAAGAATAGCCCGGCGTCCAGATGCCCGAACCCATCACTGCCGTCGGTGAAGTTGTAGCCGCGGCGAAGGATCCGGATCCCATTCTGATGCTGGTGCGAGGCCAGCCGTACATGCGCGTTGGCGTCGATCAACCCGTTGGGGGCGCCGCTGCCCTTCTGCCGGCCGATCACCCGCTCCTGCTCGAGAAGCGTTGTGCGGTCCCATGCCTCGATGCGCATCCGGATCCGGCGGCTGACCAGATAAGTGCCGCCGGTCATCCAGTCCGGCCCGTCACCTTTGGCCACCCACACCTGGTCGTCGAGCGTGCCGGTGTCCTCGGCTTTGATGTTGTTGGTGCCGTCCTCGAACCCGAAGAGGTTTCGGGGTGTGGTCTGTTCGCGGGTGGTCGACGAGGTGCGGCCGAATCCCAGCTGCGAGTAGCGCACCGCGACCGTCCCGAACCCCACGCGCGCCAGGTTGCGGATTGCATGCACGGCCACCTGCGGGTCGTTCGCGCACGCCTGCACCACGATGTCGCCGCCGCAGCGGGCTGGGTCCAGCGTCTCGTTGGGGAACTTCGGCAAGTCGGTGAGCAGCATGGGCTTCTGCCGCGCGATCCCGAAGCGGTCCTTGCCGTCCTTGACGAAGAAGCCCGGCCCGAACCCGATGGTCAGCGTCAGCTGGGCGGCCGCCAGGCCCAGCGCTTCACCGGTATCCGATGGCGGGGCATAGGGATTGAGGCCCACCGCGCCGTCGTGCACGGCTTCGTGGCCTGCGGTCATCCGCTCGGCCATGCCCGTCCACTCCTTGAGCATCGCCACCACGTCGGCCCTGGAGTCCGTGGTCATGTCGAACGCGCAGAAGTGCACCCGGTCCTGGGCCGGGGTGATGATGCCAGCCTGCCGCTCGCCGCGGAACGGCACGGGCTCGTCCAAGCCGCCGGTCGCGGTGGCGGCCGCCGATGCACGTCCGGCCAGGGCGCCCGCGCTGGCCGCGCCGACGACGGCGGCGGTGACGCCGGCGACGCCGAACAGCTCGCGCCGGGACAGGCAGTGGCGCTGGGCCTCGACCGGGACGGTGTCGGGGTCACTGGGGAGCGGTGACACCCTGCACCTGGCTCACGTCTTTACCCAGTGCGTCGATCGCCCGTGAAAGCTCTCGGCGCGCAGGCTCGCTCACCGTGTCATAGGAGACGAAGCCGTCACCTTTGCGGTACTTGTCCAGCAGCTCGTCGACGGCCTCGAAGCGCTGGTCGACCCGCTTGCCCAGTTCGGCGTTGCGCTCGTCGAGGATCGGGCGCACGGAGGCCACCGCGGTGCGGGAGCCCTCGACGTTGGCGTAGAAGTCCCACAGGTCGGTGTGGCTGAAGATGTCTTCCTCACCGGTGATCTTGCTGGCCGCGATCTCGTCGAGCAGACCCTGCGCACCACCGGCGATCTGGGTCGAGTCGATAGCGTAGTCCGGCGACTTCACCTTCTGGTTCAGCTCCGTGACATCGGCGAGCAGTTGGTCGGCGATGGCGTTGGTGTCGGGTTGCAGCCCGCTGACCCACAGGTCCTTCTCCAGGCGGTGGAATCCGGTCCACGCCTGACCTGGCTCGATGTCGGCCTCCCGCAGGTCGATACGCGGGTCGAGGTTGTCGGGGAACGACTCGGCGACCGGTTCGATGCGCTCGTAGTAGGTGCGGGTGGTGGGATACTGCGCCTTGGCCGAGGCGATGTCGCCGGCCTTGATCGCGGCGACGAAAGCGGTTGTGGCGGTGACGAGTTCGTCGGTCTGACCGTCCACGTACTTCTTGTACTCCGCGGAGGCTTGCGTGAACTTGCCCGTCTTGTCGGTCTGCAACGAGGCGCCCTTGACGACGAAGTCGGTGCGGATGCCGTCGCCGATCATGCCGGGCTTGCAGGCCGTCTTGTAGGTGCCGGGCTCGCTCAGCTGTACGACGAGCTTGCGCTGCAGCCCGGGTGAGATGTTCTCCACTTCACCGAGCACCCGGTCGCCCTCGCCGTAGACGTAGAACTCGGTCACCTTGGTGCCATTGTTGGTGATGACGAACGTGGTGGGCCCAGTGCCGGCCTCGGTGGCCGACAGCGTGCAGCCGGTATCGGTGGCGTCGACGGTGACTTCCGTCGAGCTCTTCGCGGAGGACGAGGACGACGTGGACTCCTTGGCCGTGCAGCCGGCGAGGGAGACACCGGCCAGGATCGCGGCGAGCGCCGCGGTACCGGTCTTGATGCCGTTGGTGAGTGTCACGTGGTCGACCTTTCGGTGAGGGGGGAGCGCCCCGCGTCGTCGGAGGCAGTGTCGGGAGGAACGTCGGTCGAGGGGGCCGGCTTGTTGCCGGTGCCCTGGGTGGGCCGCAGGAACACGGTCAGCACGATCGCCAGGTAGGCCAGCCAGCACACCAGCTGCAGCACCGTCGGCGTGGGCGTGATGTTGAAGACGCCCCGGATGATCTCGCCATACCAGGACGACCAGTTGAACCAGAAGCTGATGTCGAAGGCCCGGCCGCCGAGGTTGGGCAACCACCCGACGGTCTGCAGGGCGCCGATCCCGTACGACAGGATCCCGGCGGCCACCACGATCAGGAAGACGCCGGTGTACTTGAAGAACTTGGCCAGGTTGATGCGCACCGCGCCGGCGTACATCCCCCACGCAATCACGGCAGCCACCATGACCCCCGCGAACAGCCCGAGCAGTGGCCAGGCGGTCTCGGCTTCGGCATAGCCAACCATGAACAGTGCGGTCTCGAAGCCTTCCCGGCCCACCGCCAGGAAGGCCAGCATGAACACCGCCAGCGCACCGGTTTCCAGGGCGCGGGACATGCCGTCGCGCAATTCGCTGGACAGGCCCGCCGACGCCTTGCGCATCCACAGCACCATCGAGGTGACGATCGCCACCGCCACGAGCGAGGCCACGCCGGCGATGGCTTCGGCCGCGAGGTCCTTGACGGTGTAGGTGCCGTACTGAATGGCCAGGAACACGCCGACCGTCATCGCCACCGCGGCGGCGACGCCCAGCCACACCCATTTCAGAGCGTCGCGGCGCTGGGACTTGACCAGAAAGGCCACCAGCACCATGACGACGATCCCTGCCTCGAGCCCTTCCCGCAGACCGATCAGCCCACTGCCGAACAGCTGGGCGGGCACGGTCGGAGCGGCCGCGGCGAGCGTCGAGTGGATGCCGATCGGAACGGCCGCTACGTCGGTCATGAGCTGTCCTCACTGGTCCGGAGCCGAAGAAAGTGTTGCCTTACCAAACAAAGGTGTGGCTCACCTTAACAGATGATGGCTGACGACGTTGCCACCCCCCTCGTGGCGTTTGCCAGGGGCTAACGACCGTTCTCCCATGGGACGATGTAGAGACCGAATTATTGGTTCGAGGGGTAGTTGTGTCGTCTTCGCGTTGGGTGCGGGCCGGCGCCGTGGTTGCGGCGACCGCCGTGCTGCTGGCATCCAGCTGCTCGTGGCAGCTGGGCACCCCGATTCCGGAAGGGGTCCCGCCATCGGCGGGCGACTCGGTACCGGCGATCGACACCCACGCCAAGGGCCGGCCCGCCGATCAGTTGCGCCAGTGGGCGGGCGAACGGGCGCCTTCGCTCGGCATTCCCGTGCAGGCGCTGGAGGCCTACGCCTACGCCGCGCGGGTGGCCGAGGTGGAGAACCCGAAGTGTCATCTGGCGTGGACCACACTGGCCGGTATCGGGATGGTCGAAAGCCGCCACGGCACGTACCGCGACGCGACGATCGCGCCCAACGGCGACGTCAGTCCGCCGATCCGCGGGGTGCGCCTCGACGGCACCAACGGCAACCTCGAGATCGTCGACAGCGAGGAGTCGACGGACGGTGACCCGGTCTACGCCCGGGCGATGGGCCCGATGCAGTTCATCCCCGAGACCTGGCGGCTCTACGGCGTCGACGCCAACAACGACGGCGTGATCAGCCCGGACAACTTCGACGACGCGGCGCTCTCGGCGGCGGGGTATCTATGCTTCCGCGGCAAGGATCTAGCCTCACCGCGCGGCTGGATGAACGCGCTGCACGCCTACAACCACTCCGACCAGTACGCCCGCACGGTGCGGGACTGGGCGACGGCGTACGCGCAGGGACACCCGCTCTAACACGCCCGCAGCTTGGCGACCATCTAGGCTATGAGCGGTCAGCGGGCGAGCAGCCCATCCGCCGGACGAGGACGTTCGTCGCACACCAGGACGCAAGGAGAAGCCAGTGCCCATCATCGAGCAGGTTTCGGCTCGCGAGATCCTCGATTCCCGAGGCAATCCGACCGTCGAGGTCGAGGTGGCCCTGATCGACGGGACCTTCGCCAGGGCTGCCGTGCCGTCCGGTGCGTCGACCGGCGAACACGAGGCGGTCGAGCTGCGCGACGGCGCTGCCCGCTACGGCGGCAAGGGCGTCGAGAAGGCCGTCGAGGCGGTGCTCGACGAGATCGCCCCGGTCGTGATCGGGCTCAACGCCGACGACCAGCGCCTGGTCGACCAGGCGTTGCTGGACCTCGACGGCACGCCGGACAAGTCGCGGCTGGGCGCCAACGCGATCCTGGGCGTGTCCCTGGCGGTGGCCAAGGCCGCCGCGGACTCGGCGGCACTGCCGTTCTTCCGCTACATCGGCGGACCGAACGCGCACATCCTGCCGGTGCCGATGATGAACATCCTCAACGGTGGCGCGCACGCCGATACCGGCGTGGACGTCCAGGAGTTCATGGTCGCCCCGTTCGGCGCGCCGAGCTTCAAGGAGGCGCTGCGCTGGGGCGCCGAGGTCTACCACGCGCTCAAGGCAGTGCTCAAGAAGCAGGGCCTGGCGACCGGGCTGGGTGACGAGGGCGGTTTCGCGCCCGACGTGGCCGGCACCAGGGCGGCGCTGGATCTGATCAGCTCGGCCATCGAGGCCTCCGGCTTCAAGCTGGGCACCGACGTGGCGCTGGCCCTCGACGTCGCTGCCACCGAGTTCCACACCGCGGGCGCGGGATACAGCTTCGAGAAGGAGACGCGCACCGCCGAGCAGATGACCGCGTTCTACGTCGAACTGCTCGATTCCTACCCGCTGGTGTCCATCGAGGACCCGCTCTCGGAAGACGACTGGGACGGCTGGGTGGACCTGACCGCTGCGATCGGTGAGCGGGTCCAGATCGTCGGCGACGACCTCTTCGTCACCAACCCCGAGCGCCTCGAGGAAGGCATCGAGCGCGGCGCGGCCAATGCCCTTCTGGTGAAGGTGAACCAGATCGGCACGCTAACCGAGACGTTGGACGCAGTCGCTCTGGCCCACAACAGCGGCTACCGAACGATGATGAGCCACCGCAGCGGCGAGACCGAGGACACCACGATCGCCGACCTCGCCGTGGCCATGGGCTGCGGCCAGATCAAGAGCGGCGCTCCCGCGCGCAGCGAACGGGTGGCCAAGTACAACCAGCTGCTGCGCATCGAGGAGGCCCTCGGTGACGCCGCCCGTTATGCCGGCGATCTGGCGTTCCCGCGGTTCGCCGTTCCCGACTAGACGCGAAACCTGTTGTGGCGGAGAGTAAGCGGCCTGATCCGAAGCGACGCGCACCGGCCCCCCGGCCGGGGGCGTCGGGGCGGACCCGCCCGCGTACCTCACCCGCAGCCAAGCGTGACGCCCGCCCGCAGGCCGAACCCGTCGCGCGCAGCGTCACCGAACCGATCCGACGGGCGATCGCGGCTTCGGTGGAACAGCGTAGCGAGCAGCGGCTCGGGTTCACCGCCCGCCGGGCGGCGATCCTGGCCGCGGTGGTGTGCGTGCTGACGCTGACCATCGCCGGGCCGGTGCGCACCTACTTCGCTCAGCGCACCGAGATGAAGCAGCTCGCCGCCACTGAGGCGGCGCTGCGGCAGCAGATCGCCGAACTCGAGTCGCAGAAGGCCAAACTGGCCGACCCGGTGTTCATCGCCGCGCAGGCGCGCGAGCGGCTCGGGTTCGTGATGCCCGGCGACATCCCCTATCAGGTGCAGCTGCCGCCCGGTGCTGCCGCGCCGCCGACCGCCGGGCCCAAGGTCGAGGCCGTGCGCAGCAACGACCCCTGGTACACCTCGCTGTGGCACACCATCGCCGATGCGCCGCACGGGCCGCCGCCTGCGCCGACCACCGACGCGGCGCCGCCCACGCTTCCGCTGTCGCCGCCCGAACCCGTCCCGGCACCGCCCGGTGGTTGATCCCGCCGATCTCGACGCGGTGGCGCGGCAGTTGGGGCGCGAGCCGCGCGGTGTCCTGGAGATCGCCTATCGCTGCCCCAATGGCGAACCGGCAGTCGTGAAGACGGCGCCGCGGCTGCCCGACGGCACTCCGTTTCCCACGCTGTACTACCTCACCCATCCGGCGCTGACGGCCGCGGCGAGCCGGCTGGAGTCCGAGGGCCTGATGCGGGGGATGACCGAACGTCTGCACACCGACCCGCCGGCGGCCGAGGCCTATCGGCGCGCCCACGAGTCCTATCTGGCCGAGCGTGATGCCGTCGAGTCGTTGGGTACGGACTTCTCCGGCGGGGGTATGCCGGATCGGGTCAAGTGCCTGCATGTGCTGATCGCGCATTCGCTGGCCAAGGGTCGCGGGGTCAATCCGTTCGGTGACCAGGCGCTGGCCGTACTGGCCGGTGAACCGGGGATGGCAGGCATTCTGGTGAAGGAGGAGTGGACGTGAATCGGGTGGCGGCCATCGACTGCGGCACCAACTCCATCCGCCTGCTGATCGCCGACCTCACTGAGGGCCGGCTGCACGACATCCACCGCGAGATGCGCATCGTGCGTCTGGGTCAGGGTGTCGACGCCACAGGGCAATTGGCGCCCGATGCGCTGGCGCGCACCCGTGCCGCGTTGGTCGACTACGCCGCCCTGCTGGACCGCTTCGAGGTCGGCGCGGTGCGGATGGTGGCCACCTCGGCCACCCGGGATGCCGCCAACCGCCAGGTGTTCTTCGACATGACCGCCGACGTGCTGGGCCGGGTGGTTCCCAGCGCCATCGCCGAGGTGATCAGCGGGACCGAGGAGGCCGAACTCTCGTTCAACGGCGCGGTCGGTGAACTGGATTCTGCGGCAGCGCCTTTCGTCGTCGTCGACCTCGGCGGTGGCTCCACGGAGGTAGTGCTGGGCAACGGCCGCGGCGAGGGTCGGGTGCAGGCCAGCTACTCGGCGGACATCGGGTGTGTGCGGTTGACCGAGCGCTGCCTGCACTCCGATCCGCCGACGGCGGCCGAGGTGGCGGCAGCACGCGAGGTGGTCCGCGAACGGCTCGGGGAGGCGCTGCGGGTGGTGCCCGTCGACCGGGCCAGGACGTGGGTCGGCGTCGCGGGGACGTTCACCACACTGGCCGCACTGGCGCAGAACATGACCACCTACGACTCGGAGGCGATCCATCTGTCGAGGGTCGGCTTCGGTGAACTTCTGCCGGTGTGCGAGCAGTTGATCGGCATGACGCGCAAGCAGCGCGCGGCGCTGGGGCCGATGCACGAGGGCCGCGTCGACGTCATTGGCGGCGGTTCGATCGTGGTCGAGGAGTTGGCCGGTGCGCTCGGTCGGCGGGCCGGGATCGATGAACTCGTGGTCAGCGAGCACGACATCCTGGACGGCATCGCGCTGTCGATCGGCTGAGGGGTGGGCCTTGACCACCTGGCGGTACCCGCTAAACGGCAAATCGGACGCCGTCGATCTCCCGGCGCCCTACTTGCGGTGTTCGGGAATTACAGCTTGACGCGGCAGCCGCTGCTGATGTTGTGGCAGTGGTGGCCACCGTCGCAGGCATTGCAGCGACAGGTGCAGCCACCGGTGTGCTTGGTCTCGGGAACTTGCATGTCAGATCATCTCCTTCGCGGCCCGGCGGAAGGGCCCTGCGCCCACGATAGTGCGCTTTTGACGGGCGCGTCAGCCGAAACACGCGCGGGCGATCAGAACCGGATCAGGCCACGCAGATTGATGCCGGTGTGCATGTCGGCGTACGCGCCTCGGCGGAGTCCGTGCTCACCACGCAGACGTCAGCCATCGCGCCGTAGGTCACCGCGAGACTGAACCGACGCAGGCAACGTGCGAGTGGTGACTGCGTGAGTTCAATCTCGGCAACCCTCACGCCTCGAAGCGGTAGCCCATCCCGGCTTCGGTCAGCAGGTGGCGCGGATGCGAGGGGTCATCCTCGAGTTTGCGGCGCAGCTGGGCCAGATACACCCGCAGATAGTGCGTCTCCTTGGCGTAGGCCGGGCCCCACACCTCCTTGAGCAGCTCTTCACGGCCCACCAGCTTGCCGCGGTTGCGGACCAGCGTTTCGAGCATGCCCCACTCGGTAGGCGTCAGGTGCACCTCCGTACCGTTCCTGGTCACCTTCTTGGACGCCAAATCGACTGTGAATGAACCGGTTTCGACGACAGGCTCGTCGGTCTCCGAGGCCGCGGCACCGCGGCGTACCGCCGCCCGCAGCCGGGCCAGGAACTCGTCCATACCGAAGGGTTTGGTGACGTAGTCGTCGGCGCCGGCATCGAGCGCCTCCACCTTCTCGGTGGAGTCGGTGCGCGCCGAGAGCACGATCACCGGTGCGCGCAGCCAACCGCGCAGTCCGGCCAGCACCTCGATACCCTCCATATCGGGCAGACCGAGGTCGAGCACGATCACGTCCGGACGTTGCTCGGCCGCGGCTTTGAGGGCGGTGGCACCGGTTGCGGCGGTGATCACCTCGTAGCCGCGTACGCTGAGGTTGATCCGCAGCGCGCGCAGGATCTGCGGCTCGTCGTCGATCACCAACACCTTGACCTTGGTCATGGCGCCGCCAGGTCGACGACCTTGGTCATGGCGCCGCCAGGTCGACGATCACGGTCAGCCCACCGCCGGGGGTGTCGGTGGCCGAGATGGTGCCGCCCATTGCCTCGACGAATCCTTTGGCGACCGAAAGGCCAAGACCCACACCGTATTTGCTGTTGCGGTCACCGAGGCGCTGGAAGGCCTCGAACATCTGGTCTTCCACCCCGCGCGGCACACCGGGGCCCTCGTCGACGACGTTGATCAGGATGCGGTCGGCCACCCGGCCGGCGTTGACCCGCACCACGCTGTCCGGGGCATAGCGCAGCGCGTTGTCGATGAGGTTGGCCAGCACACGTTCGAGCAGTCCGGCATCGGCCAGGGCCACCGTGTCCCCGACGTCGACCTTGATCCGGTCCAGTCCGGAGCGGACGAAACCGGTTGCGCCGCAGCCGATGCCGAGCAGGGCGCGCTGCACGACCTCCTCGAGGTAGACCCGCTTGAGCTCAGGCCGCACCACCCCGGCCGCCAGCCGCGACGAGTCCAGCAGATTGTCCACCAGCGCGGTCAGTTGGTCGACCGACTCCTCGACGGTGGCCAGCAGTTCTGCGGTGTCCTCCTCGGAGAAGCCGATGTCGTCCGATCGCAGGCTGGACACCGCCGCTTTCGCGGCCGCTAGTGGGGTTCGCAAGTCGTGGCTGACCGCCGAGAGAAGGGAGCGGCGCAGGTCGTCTGCCTTCTCGATGGCGGCGGCCTTACCGGCGTCCTCGGCCAGCTCACGCTGACGCACCAAGCCGGCCGCCTGCTTTGCCACCGCGGCCAGCACCCGCCGGTCCCGCGCGGGTAGCTTGCGCCCGGCCATCAGAATCCAGAACTCGTCGTCGCCGACCTCGATGGCGGTGTCGGCGGAATCCACTGTCTCACAGGGATCCTTGCCCACGCACGCGACGATCTGCTCGTCGTCACCGCGTACTCGCAGCACACTCACACTGCGCTGCGAGTACGTCTCGCGCACCCGTTCCAGCAGCGTCTCCAGGTCGGCGCCACGCAGCACCGACCCCGAGAACAGCGTCAGCAACTCGGCTTCGGCCGAGGCGTGCCTGGCCTCCCGCTCCCGGCTGCCGGCGCGGTCCACCAGGACCGCCACCGCGACTGCCATCACCAGCAGAACCACCTCGGTGATCGCGGCGTCAGGTTCGGCGATGGTGAACGTGTGGCGCGGCTCGGTCAGGAAGTAGTTCAGCAGCAAGCCGGACAGCACCGCCGACACCGCGGCCGGTGCAACGCCGCCCAGCAGCGCGACGAGAAGCACCCCCACGAAGAAGATCGCGGTCTCTCCGGGGATCTTCAAATACCTGTCCAGGAACAGGGCGGTGATCGCGCAGATCACCGACGGCACCACCACCGCGGCCACCCACGAGATCACACGGCGGTCGCGGGGTGCCGCCGCGCGCACGGACAACCCGCGTCTGGCCTCCTCATGAGTGACCATGTGCACGTCGATTTTGCCGGAGTCCTGCACGATCGCCGCACCGATGCCCTCGTCGAAGATCCGCGCCCAGCGCGACCGCCGCGAGGTGCCGATCACCAGCTGGGTGGCGTTGATCTCGCGGGCGAAGTCCAGCAGCGCCTTCGGCAGGTCATCTCCGACGACGGTGTGCACGGTCGCGCCCAGGCTGGTGGCCAGCTCGCGCACCTTACCCATCTGCGGCGCCGAGATCCCCGACAGCGCATCACCGCGGACCACGTGGACGATCATCAGCTCGGCGCTGGACTTCGAGGCGATGCGGGAAGCCCTGCGCACCAACGTCTCCGACTCGGGTCCGCCGGTGACGGCGACGACTACGCGTTCGCGGGCCTCCCACGTCGCGGTGATCTTGTTGTCTGCGCGGTACTTCGCCAGCGCGGCGTCGACCTGGTCGGCCAGCCACAGCAGTGCCAGCTCGCGCAGCGCGGTGAGATTGCCGCGCCGGAAGTAGTTGGACAGCGCCGCGTCGACCTTCTCGGGTGCGTACACATTGCCGTGGGACAGCCGGCGCCGCAACGCTTCCGGGGTGATGTCGACCAGTTCGAGCTGGGATGCCTGGCGCACGATCTCGTCGGGCACGGTCTCCTGCTGCTCAATGCCGGTGATCTGCGCGACGACGTCGTTGAGGCTCTCCAGATGCTGGACGTTGACGGTGGAGATCACGCTGATGCCCGCGTCCAGCAGTTCCTCGACGTCCATCCACCGCTTCGGGTTCTTGCTGCCGGGTGTATTGGTGTGGGCGAGCTCGTCGACGAGGACCACTTGCGGGTTGCGGGCCAGCACAGCGGGCACGTCGAGTTCCGCGAAACGACCACCGCGGTAGTCGATGAAGTGCGGCGGGATGATCTCGATGCCGTCGAGCAGTTCGGCGGTCTTCTTGCGGCCGTGCGTTTCGACCACGGCGGCCACCAGGTCGGTGCCGCGCTCGAGCCGGCGGTGCGCCTCGCCTAGCATTGCGAACGTCTTGCCGACGCCGGGGGCGGCACCGAGGTAGATGCGCAACTCGCCGCGCTTAGGCCCCGAGCCGGGCGCGGCGGGCTGCGCACCGCCGCTGGTCACCCGCGGCGGCTGGACGGTATCCACCTGTTCATCATTCACCGACGGTCAGCTCTTGAGCGGGTACTTCTGGTCGAGTGCGAGGTTGAGTTCCACCACGTTGACCCGCGGTTCGCCGAGGAACCCCAGCGTGCGGCCGTCGGTGTATCGGGCGACGAGCGCGCGGACGACCTCGAGGCTGACGCCGCGGGCCTTGGCGACGCGGGTGACCTGCAGGTCGGCGTACGCCGGTGAGATATGCGGATCCAGGCCGCTGCCGCTGGCCGTCACAGCGTCGGCGGGCACCGCCGGGTCGGCCGGAGCCGCGCCGCGGATCGGCACGATCTGCCCCATCGAGTAATCCTCGCCGGACTTGGCGCACTCGACCCGAACCCCCTCGTAGGTGTCCAGGAAGGGGCGCTTGGTGGTGTCGCACGGCTGGTTGACGCTGATGACCGTGACGGGGTGCACCACGATGCCGCGGGCGTCGCGGGGCCCGATGACCGACAGCACCGCACCGACGCCGTCACCGGTGCAGAACGGCCGCGAGCCGTCCACGCCGTCGAGCTCCCCGGCCGCCTTGCTGCGGGTGCAGACCTGGGTCAGCAGGCTCGGCTTGCCGGGAGCATCGGCAATGCTCTCCGGCCCCAGGTTCGACGCCGACGTTGACAGCGGGTCGTATCCCGCGCCGGCGGCCGACGGGCGGCTCTGGAAGTACTGCGGCAGCGGGTTGCCCTTGTCGTCGGTGAACAACTGGCCGATGAGCCTGCTGGCCACCGGTTTTCCGTTGAGCTCGACGATCGACCCGTCGGCCCTGTCCCTCAGTCCCGGAAGCTGCGCGACCAGCCAGACGAACAGCGGATAGCCGACGCCGACGATGACGGTGAGCACCAGCAACGCGCGCAGCGCCGCCCAGTGTTGGCGGAGTACGGAAGACAGGTTCATGTCACATTCCCGGCAAGAATTGGACGACGAGGTCGATGAGCTTGATCCCGATGAACGGGGCCGCGATGCCGCCGAGACCGTAGACGTAGAGGTTGCGGCTCAAGAGCTTTGACGCACTGCTGGGGGTGTAGCGGACACCGCGCAGCGACAGCGGGATCAAGGCGACGATGATGATCGCGTTGAAGATCACCGCGGACAGGATCGCCGACTGCGGGCTGTGCAGCCGCATCACGTTGAGCAGGTCCAATCCAGGGAACAGCGCGACGAACATCGCAGGGATGATCGCGAAATACTTGGCGATGTCGTTGGCGATCGAGAAGGTGGTCAGCGCGCCGCGGGTGATCAGCAGCTGCTTGCCGATCTCGACGATCTCGATGAGCTTGGTCGGGTCGGAGTCCAGGTCCACCATGTTGCCGGCCTCTTTGGCCGCCGAGGTGCCGGTATTCATCGCCACCCCGACGTCGGCCTGCGCCAGCGCCGGTGCGTCGTTGGTCCCGTCGCCGGTCATCGCGACCAGCTTGCCGCCCTCCTGCTCGCGCTTGATGAGTGCGAGCTTGTCCTCGGGGGTCGCCTCGGCGAGGAAGTCGTCCACCCCGGCCTCGTCGGCAATGGCCTTGGCGGTCAACGGGTTGTCACCAGTGATCATGACCGTGCGGATGCCCATCTTGCGCATCTCGTCGAAGCGTTCGCGCATGCCCTGCTTGACGACGTCCTTGAGGTGGATGACGCCGAGCACTTCGGCTTTTCCGTCGACTTTCTGGCCGACCACCAGGGGAGTGCCGCCGCCGGCGGAGATCCCGTCGACAAGGGTGCCCAGCTCCGCGGGAACGCTGCCGCCCTGCTCGTGCACCCACTGCGTCACCGAACTGGCAGCGCCCTTGCGCAACTGGTGTCCGTTCTCCAGGTCGACGCCGGATATCCTCGTGGCGGCGGAGAACTCGACCCAGTGCGTGTTGACCAATTCACCGGGGGTGCGGGCGCGCAGGCCGAACTTCTCCTTGGCGAACACCACGATCGAGCGGCCTTCCGGCGTCTCGTCGGACAGGCTGGACAGCTGCGCTGCGTCGGCGAGCTGGTCGGGCGTAACCCCGGGCAGCGGAACGAAATCCGAGGCCTGCCGGTTGCCCAGCGTGATGGTGCCCGTCTTGTCCAGCAGCAGGGTGTTGACGTCGCCGGCGGCCTCCACGGCGCGGCCCGACATGGCCAGCACGTTGCGCTGCACCAGCCGGTCCATCCCGGCGATGCCGATCGCCGACAGCAGCGCACCGATGGTGGTGGGGATCAGGCACACCAGCAGCGAGACCATCACGATGCCGGATACACCATTGCCGGTGAGCGACAGCGAGTCCGGGACACCGGGGTTGTTGGCCTTGGAGTAGATCGCCAGCGGCTGCAGGGTGGCGACGGCGAAGATGAAGATGATCGTCAGCGCGGCCAGCAGGATGTTCAGTGCGGTCTCGTTGGGTGTCTTCTGCCGGTTGGCGCCTTCCACCAAGGCGATCATCCGGTCGACGAAGCTCTCGCCGGGCTTCTGGGTGATCTTGACGACGATGCGGTCCGACAGCACGGTGGTGCCACCGGTGACCGCGGAGCGGTCGCCGCCGGATTCGCGGATCACTGGGGCGGACTCGCCGGTGATGGCCGACTCGTCCACCGAGGCAATGCCTTCCAGCACGTCGCCATCGCCGGGAATGACCTGCCCGGCTTCGACGACGACGATGTCGCCCTGCTGCAGCAGTGGTGCAGCGACTTCCTCCTCACGGCCCGGGGTGCCCGGCGACCATCCGGTCAGCCGACGGGCCATGGTGTCGGCCTTGGTCTTTCGCAGCGACTCGGCCTGCGCCTTGCCGCGACCCTCGGCGACGGCCTCGGCGAGGTTGGCGAACACCACCGTCAGCCACAGCCAGAACACGATCAACCAGCCGAACCAACTCGGGTCGACGATGGCCAGGGTGGTGCTCCACACCGCGCTGATCTCGACGATGAACATGACGGGGTTGCGCCAGAGCGTGCGGGGGTCGAGTTTGCGCAGGGCCTCGGGCAGCGACATCCACAGCATCTTGGGGTCCAGCAGGCCGCCCCTGACGGACTTCTTTCCGCCGGCCGTCACACCAGAGTGACATTCGGCGACCAGCGTTGCGCCAGTGTGACCTTCGGCGGGAAGTGGGGATGCGTCGGCGGTCATGAGTGGATTCCTTCGGCGAGGGGTCCGAGCGCGAGCATGGGCAGGAACGTCAGGGCGACCAGGATGAGTGTCACCCCGGCGACCATTCCGACGAACTGGGGACGGTGGGTGGGAAGGGTGCCGATCGACTCGGGGGTGTGGCCCTGTCGGGCCAGCGAGCCGGCGAGGGCGAGCACCAGGATGATGGGCAGGAATCGGCCGAACACCATCGCCAAGCCGAGTGCGGTGTTGTACCAGTCGGTGTTGACGCTCAGACCGGCGAAGGCCGACCCGTTGTTGTTGGCTGCCGAGGTGAAGGCATAGAGCACCTCGGACAAGCCGTGCGCTCCGGTGTTGAGCATGCCCGCTCGCTGCCCCGGTAGGGCCATCGCGATCGCGGTACCGGTGAGCACCAGCAGCGGGGTGACCAGGAAATAGCTTGCGGCGAGCTTGATCTCGCGGGGGGTTATCTTCTTGCCGAGATACTCCGGGGTGCGCCCGACCATGAGGCCGGCGACGAAGACGGTGATGACCGCGAGGATCAGCATGCCGTACAGGCCCGATCCGGCGCCGCCGGGCGCCACCTCGCCGAGTTGCATGTTGAACAACGTCATCATGCCGCCCAGGCTCGTGTAGGAGTCGTGGAAGGAGTCCACCGCGCCGGTGGAGGTCAGCGTGGTGGCGTCGGCGAACACCGCGGAGTCCGCGACGCCGAAACGCTGTTCCACACCTTCCATGGCCGATCCAATCGCGGTCGGCACGGTGCCGTGGTGCTGCAGCTGGAACCGCAGCATCAGCGAAACGCTGATCACTGCCAGCACGCCCATCACGGCGACGATCGCGTAGCCCTGCTTCTTGCTGTCGACCATCCGGCCGAACGTGCGCGGTAGCGAGAAGCTGATCACCAGCAGCAGGAAGATCTCCACCCAGTTGGTCCAGGTGGTCGGGTTCTCGAACGGGTGCGCCGAGTTGGCGTTGTAGAACCCGCCGCCGTTGGTGCCGAGTTCCTTGATGACCTCCTGGCTGGCGACCGGACCGCCGGTGATGGTCTGCTGCGCACCGGCCAGGGTGTTGACCACCTGGTCGTGCAGGTGAAAGTTCTGGATCGTTCCGCCGGCCACGAGGACGATCGCGGCGACCACCGAGATCGGCAGCAGGATGCGTAGCGTGCCACGCACCAGGTCGACCCAGAAGTTGCCCAGCTCCAAGGAGTTTCGGCGGGCGAAGCCGCGCATCAAAGCGACTGCGACGGCCATGCCGACCGCCGCCGAGACGAAATTCTGCACCGACAGCCCGGCCATCTGCACCAGGTGGCCCTGGGTGGACTCACCGGAGTAGGCCTGCCAGTTGGTGTTGGTGACGAAGCTGATCGCGGTGTTCCAGGCCAGCGCCGGTGTCATCGGGGTGGCCGGGTCGTGCAGGTGCAGCGGCAGTCTGCCCTGCACGAGCTGGAAGACGAACAGCAACAGCACGCTAATCGCCGAGAACGCCAGCACGCTGCGTGCGTAGGCGCCCCACGTCTGCTCGGCTTTCGGGTCGGCACCGATCAGGCGGTAAACGGCGCGCTCCACCCGGGAGTCCTTGTCCGAGGTGTAGACGCGGTACATGTAGTCGCCCAGCGGCACGTGCACGGCAGCCAGGGCAAGGATGAGTAGGGCGAGGAACACGATCCCCGCCGTCGTGGTGGTCACTAGAGCCTCTCGGGGAAGAGCAGTGCGGCGGTGACGAACAGCGCCAGGAGCACCGCGAGGACGAGGCCGACGATGTTCTCGTAGCTCACAACCGCTCGACCAACTTCTGCACCAGTCCGAGCAAGGCGAAGATCGCCACTGTCAGCAGCAGAAAGACGATGATTCCCATGTCGGCGACGCTAAGTCGGTCGTGGGTGGATAGTGGGTGTCGTTGACGCTTTCTTTACGGTTGCGCCTCGTCGTCTTGACGGATTTCGTCTGCGGCGGAAGACGAATCTCCACCCAGCGCGTAGCTGACTGTAGCACTCCTTGCTACAATCGGGCGATGGCCAAGACTATTGCGCAGCGCGAGCTGCGCAACCAGAACGCGAAGGTGATCGAAGCGGTAGCGGCGGGCGAAACCTTCATCGTCACCCGTAACGGCGAACCGGTGGCCGAGCTTCGCCCGATCAGAGCCGACCGCCGCACGTTTATCGCCCGCGACGAAGTAGTGGCGCTGGCGGCGGCCGGCGTGCGCATTGACCATCGTCAGTTCCGCGCCGACCTCGACCGGTTAATCGACCAAGGACTCTGAAGTGAGGTCTGGTCTTCTCGACACATCCGTCATCGTCGACTGGTACGACCCGGCCGTGATCGCCGCACTGCCCGACGAGATGGCTATATCGGCTATCAGCGCGGCAGAATTGGCGGCCGGACCACGCCTTGCCACCGACCCAATGGAGGCCGCGAAGCGGCAGGCTCGACTGCAGGAAATTGAATCGTTGCTGGAGCCGATCCAGTTCGACGGAGCCACCGCGCGGAGCTACGGACTCATCGTTGCCGCCGTTGTCGGTGAGGGAAGGACACCTCGAAGCCGATTCGCCGACCTGCTGATCGCCGCGACCGCGCATGCCAATCAACTCGATCTCTACACCCGAAACGCCGATGACTTCACTGGGCTGGGGGAACTCGTCCGCGTCATCGCCGTATGACCACCCCTCGCCCGGGTGTCGTGGCGCCGACGCGCGGCACTAACTAAGGGATTGTGATAAATTAATTTAGTTCGGTTCGGCGTGTCGTGGTTGCGGGTGGAGGGTGTAGTTCCATTCGCCGTGGAAGTCATGTCGGGTCAGGATCTGTTTGGTTTCAAGGTCTTTCATTTGTTGGTCGGGGATCTTGACGCCGGTGGGATAGGTCGCGCGGTCAAGTTCGGCGTGGACGGTCAGTCCAGTGCTTGTGATGGTCGCGGCGATGGTTTCGACGATGACTTCGTGACTGGTCAACGGTCTGCCGCGCCAGTTCATCGAGATGTGGCAGAACAAGCGATGTTCGATCGTGTTCCACTTGCTGGTGCCCGGCGGCAGGTGGCAGACGGTGATCGTCAGGCCGGTATCGGCGGCCAGTGTGGCGAGTTCGGTTTTCCACTGTCGGGTGCGATAGCCGTTGGAGCCGCCGCCATCAGCGCTAATCAACAGTCGGGAAGCGTTGGGGTGCAGGCTCTTTCCAGCGTTCTGCCACCATGCTCGGATGGTATTGACCGCGAACGCTGCGGTGTCGTGGTCGGTACCCACCGACACCCACCCGGTATTGGCGCCCACGTCGTACACCCCGTAGGGGTTGGCCTTGCCCAGCTCCCGGTCGATGAAGTCATGGACCTTGACCTGCTCGGGATGCCCCGCGGGCTGCCACTCCCGGCCCACGGTGCGGTGCGGACGTTGTGCACGCGTTGGCGCCACCACCCCGAGGATTCGGCCACCCGCAGAGCCATGCGAGAAGCGTGGTGGGAGTCTGAGTTCGCCCGGTGTATCGCGCGGTCCGACTGGCCCGAGGGCTAAGCAACCGCCGAGTTTGCTGGATTTTGTACTACCCCTTGGACTGCTGTTGAGACTCAGCCAGGGCGGGTGGTGGTCATCTTGCTGGTCTGGCTCATTAGGTGTTTCTACCTGCAAAAAGCTTTCGTGCCCCCAGTCGGACTCGAACCGACACTGTGCGGATTTTAAGTCCACTGCTGCCTGTTCGCGGCTGTTCGCCGACATTCGCTTTTCCTTGCGGTGCAGCACAATTCGTCCGTATGTGTCCGTAGTTGTTCGTGGGCGTATTGCGTGAGTTGTGACACCGACGTGACACCGGGGCGCTACCGACCCTGGGATGGCCCCGGCGCTCCGCGACCTTCCAGTCAGATCACCGTGGGATCCAGCGACTCGAACTCGCCGACCATCCGCTCCTCCTCCATGAGCCGAACCGCATCACCACCAGGCCAACCATGGACACGCGACCACCCAGCCCGCGCCGCCCGCCACCTCCCCAACCGCCTACCGAACTCCTCAACAGCCGCCACCACCACCGGATCGTCACGGTGCCGGCCAGGGAAGAACGGCACCACCGCAGACCCGTCAAACCAGAGCGCAGCGGACGGCGGCCTAGCATCATCAACTCGTCGCCTCACAACCTCACACGCTATCCCGCAACTGGTATACGCCACGCGCACCGGCCCGGCGCTGCGGGCGACGCACACCAGCACTATCCTCATCCCCCGCAGGTAGCCGCAACGCAGCCCCCAGACGCGCCAAAGCGATCTTGGACTGCCGGGCCTCCACAACCGCCGGATGCGGCTTCGACCCGTGCGGACCCTCCACCATCAACCCCTCACGCTGCACAATCGCGTGCAACTTGTCCAGCAAATCGACGGTGCGCACCATTTCCTTAAGCAACAGCAGTTCGTGGTTTTCGAGAATGTACTTTCCGAGTACGTCGTTCCACAGGGCACGGCCGGACGGCCCCGTCCCGGACGGCGGCGCGGGTACCGCAGACTTCTTCGTCATAATCGCTCCAATCTTGTTGAATCAGTTACGTTTTCGTTGAACCCAATTGTGTTGTGCCGCAATTGGATACGTTTCGGATGACATGGATAAAAAGCTGGCCACCGGTGGTCTCCGCGAGTCCCTATCAAAAAGAATCACCTTGTGCCGCAACAACTTTCGTACACCAACCACGTCCGGGGTTCATGTGACGGTTTCGATTCGTGCTTGGGTGTAGGCGCCGGCGCGGACCACCGACGTTTCAACGAGTTCAGCGCCGCGCACGATCCGCAGTGGCAGTCCGTCGTAAGTCGACCAGTCGTCGTGGAGTGGCGCGGCTTTGAAGGCGATGGACAGACTCGAGTACTCGCCGCGTATCCATCGTTGTAGCCACGTCTGCTTGTCGGTGGTGGTGATGGTGGCGTCGATGCGTAGTCCGGTCGTGGTGTGTCGTGGTGTTGCGCGGCCGATCGTGTGGTCAGGGTCGTGGTCGACATGCAACGGCACAGTTGTGGGCATGAGGGTGATTGAGTGTCGATCGAATTGTTCGACTCCGAGTAGCCCGCCGATTTCCACAGGTGTCGACGGCTGCCCGTATGGGACGGCCAAGCCTTCCAAGTGCTGGGCTTCGGTTGTGTGTACGTGCACTGTTCTACGGATGTCGGTGGTGGCGTTGCCGCTTCGGAGGCTTGTTGTCTCGTATCCGCGTACTTCGAGGAGTTCGTTTGGTGGGTTGCGGCGTGTGAAGCGGCGTTGGGAGTTTTCGAATCGGGCGACCGCTGGGTCGATGCTGTAGTCGCCTGGTTGGATGAAGCCTGCGATCCAGGGGTGTCTTGTGAGCCAACGTATTTCGTGGTCGATGATCCAGTCGGGGAGTCGGTCGATCCAGGTGGTGGGGGTGTCGGTGTTCATCGTTGGTCTGCTCCGAGCATGTCGGCGAACGCTGAACCTGAGCTGGCTGGGATGCCGCCGCGTGCTGGGTGTCGGGCTGCGAGTTCAGCCATACGTGCCATGAAGGTGCGATGCTGGTCCGCCTGCGCTTGTCTGGCGGCCCGCAGATCATCGAGGTATCGGCGGGACACCGCGGTTGGGACCGACCTCAGGCCTGCCTCGTTGAGACGTATGGCGTCGCATAGCTGTTCGGCGATGGTTTGTATCGGAACACCTGTTTCGGCGCTGATGGTGGCGATGGGGATCGTGTTCATTGGTTCCTCCTGGTGTTGGTGTTGCATTGATTGTCTAACGGTTTCTTTGTGTTCGGTGCGGCGTGTGGTGTCACGTTTGTATGTGGCGGCTCTGCGGGACTTCCGGTTTCCGGGCAATTCGGTGTGTTCCTTTCTTTGTTGTGTTGTTCAGCGGTGTTTCGCTGCCTGTCCTGCGACCACACCTGCGGGCCGCTGTGTGGGTCGTAGGGCGGTGTACCAGTTCTGGCATGGCGTTAGGGCTGGGCATGTGCTGCAGATGGCCTGCGCGGCGTTACGGGACTCCTCGCTGTGTCCGTCGAACGTGTGTGGATGGTTTTTGCAGGCCGCTTCGGGGAGCCGCGTGGTGCCGGAGAGGATGTGTGCCAGCAGGTGAAGCCAGCCTGGTTCCAGCCGGCCGTCCCGCGTCGTACGATCGCGGAATGACCGACCACGTCGTTGCTTCCTCGTCGTTTGATCCGGGTCCGGTTGGGCCGACTTTTTGGGCACGTTCGGCGGCGCAGCTTGTCGTTGATCCTTTGGCGATGTCTGAGGTGCAGCGGGCGGAGACGGTGCGTTATTTGTGGGACCGGCAGTTCCGTTCGTCATAGGTGTTGCCTTGCGTCGTTGAGCTCCTGCTGCAGTTTCGTGGTGCCTCCGGCGTCTGGGTGTAGAACTTTCGTCAGGGCGCGGTAGACCTGTTCCCGGATGTGTGGTGGGCAGGCTGTGAGCAGTTCCTCCGCCCATGTGGCGGAGTCTGCGGTTCGGCGCTGCTCGGGGAGTCCGACGACTGTGTGTCCGTGGTCTACGAGTAGGTCGATGACGGCGCTGGCGTCGGGTCCGATGTCGATGAGCCACCGTTTCCGTGCCGGGTCCCATTCTCGTGAGTAGGCCGGCGCGGTCTTGATGATGCCGATGACGTCCGGACTGTAGGGGAATCGGAATTCGTATCGGCCGTCTGTTTCGCGGATGTGGATGGTCGTCACGAGTTGCCCTCCGTGCGACCGTAGGGTGCACAGGGTGCAGTAGGTGCAGGTTTGTCTACCTCTACCCCTGTGTACCGCGTGCGATAGGTAGTAGAGGCAACCTGCACCTTATGCACCCTCACTGGCTACCACCTCGCGTTTTCGAAGTTTTTATGTGCACCTGAACCTGCACCCTGTTCGAGTAGTCGTATCCCGCGGAACCCGCGTGCACCGTTCCTGGTGGCACGCCAAAGCCCTCGTATCTGCTCGATGCGGTTGTAAAACTCCCGCGCCGACAGGGCCTTCGACCCGTCCGCGAAGGCATGACTCTGATACGCGCGGAACAGGTCGGTGCGCGCAGTCCAGCTATCGGAGTCGAGTTCACACTGTTCGCCTATCCATGAGCGGACCGCGTCTGACGCCGCTATGAAATCTGCTTTCGCGTCGTGCACAGAATCCGGTTCGAGGAATCTGGCCCTTCCCAGCAGGCCGGGCAGTGATTGGAGGCCGCGCCGGAGGACTCCACGCAACTCCGATGGGGTTTGCAGGTCGGCGTCCAGTTTTATGTTTTTGCTGTCGGAGAAGTCGTTGGGGAATGGGACGACGGTCCAGCGGGCTACCCACCCTTCCGACGAGTCGGCCGAACCGAACGCTTTGTTCGCGGAGTAGAACGGCAACGCCCACGGGGTGAAGTCGAACGGGGCGCCGAATTTGTGTTCGGCTTGGATCAGGTCACCGCCGGTGATTGACTTGAACATGGCTGTGTTGGCGATCCATTTGGAGTCGAGATCGCCTGCTAGGTTGGCGAGTTTCCCGTAGAGCGATGCGGCGCGGAACCTGTTGTCGGTCAGTTCATGCAATCCGACTGACGAGCAGTTGTGTCTGCCGAGAAGTTTTTCCAACACTCTGATGAGTGTCCCTTTCCCGTTGCGGCCTTTCCCGAATAGGAGGATCGCCGCGTGCAGCGGATTGCCCGAGTATGTGGTGTATCCGATTATTTCCCACATGAGGTTTATGCAGTCGGGTGGTAGTACCTCGGAAAGGAATGTGTCGAATCGTGGGCATTCGGCGTCGGGGTCGTATGCGGTCGGGAGTTGAACGGTGGATAGGTGGTCGGGGTGGTGTTCTGAGAGTTCCCCTGTCCGCCAGTTCAGCATTCCGTTTTCGACGTTGATGTAGTCGGGTTGCGGCTCGCATGTGATTCGCGCGGTGTCGGTGCTGTAGCGGATCAGGTCGAGTGTGTTGCGGGCGTGGGCGTTTCGGTAGCGGTTGCCGAGTAGTCGTGCGATGTGGTGTTCGATATGGCCGCGGTTGGTTTTCCATACGCCGCCGCTGTAGGTGTAGAACTGTTCGGTTATGTCGTTGAATCCGCAAGTTACGGATTCCATCACGGTTTCCGCGAGGTTGAGGGCGAGTAGTCCTGTCTGCTTGTCGAAAAACTTACCGGGGTCGCCGGTGTCGCCGGTTTTCCATTCGCTTCGATCGGTATCGGTCACGTTGTCCGGCATTTCTCGTTGGGTTCGTTCACGGATGGCGTCGAGGTCTGCGGCTTGGGCTTGTGCGACAGACCAGGCGAGGATCGAGTTGAATTCCGCTTCAGCCCTCGCACCGACACGGACCACCCCTGTCGATCCGCCGAGCGCAACGGAATTCACGAATATCGGTTTGAGTTGCTTGATCGCTTCGGCGGCCGGGAAGAAGCCGGCGCGTGCCTCTTTCATCGCCCCGGTGAGCACTGACGACAGGCTTGTGTGGCTGGATTCTCCGCGTTCAATCTTCCCCGCCAGCGCACGAGTCCATCCGTGCAGGATCTCTGGACGCACCGAATCGGTGTGCGCCGCAATGAATTCGGCGACTTGCGTGTCGGTTGCGGCGTCCTCACCGGGTGACGCGTCGTCGAGCAGAACAGCCAGCTCGTCGGGCAGTACAGGCACGGGACCTGTTCGTATCCAACGGTATTCGCCCCCATTGGGATGGGTGGATGGTTCGACGATGATGACACCGTTCAAGCCGCGGATTTCGCCGAACGAGCTACCCAACCGGCCGCCACCGTTTCCGATGGTTCGGCCCGGCGGCTGCGCGAACACGTAGTGCCCGCGGCCGGGAGTGTCGGGGCGGGTCGCCTGGAAGGGTGCCGACACGCAGTGCCTGGCCAGGACCTCCGGCATCTTTTCGGTCCGGTCGACGTCGGCTGCCAGAGCACCGGATCGGCCGCAATGCAGGGCGATCCCAAAGCTGGTGCCGGCGAACCAGGCGACCAGCTGCTCCGGCTCGCGACTCGACTTCGACGGCCAGGCTTTTCCCACGACACTGCCCGGATGTTTGGTGTCGAGCCGAACTGGCAGGATGTGCCACCCGGACTGCGCGTAGGCCAGGGCCGCTGACAGGGTGTCCAGTCCGGTGACGACCGGAATCTCTAGGTTCACGCCGCACCGTGTCGGCCGGCCAGCTCGGTGACGTATTCGTGTACGGGATGCGGTTGTGGGGAAATTCCCCACAAGACTCCAAGAAGGTGGGGGCACCATGCGCCGGAACGTGATTGGGTGGCGCTCACGCGTCGTCTCCCGTCTCGCTGTCGCCGGCCGGTGCGGCTAGCTGCTCGGCGAGTAGGGCACGGACAGACCCGTCTAGGTCGTCGGCGGCGTTGATGTCGTCGCGGACGAGGTGTTCGGTCGCCGACCGCCACGACTGGTATGGGTCGCCGGTGAAGCTTTCGCGTACGCGGGCTTCGCGAGCGTCGGCCAGTTCGGGATGGTTGTCGATCAGTTGGCGCACCACAGCGTCTACGTCGACCATGCCCGCCAGCTCCGCCCAAACAAGTTCGGTGAGCGTCTCGTCGCGGACCGCCCGCACATACCCATCAAGCACCTCGGCGGGTGGCACCAGTTTCGTGGTGGCGCCGGCTGATTGCAGACCGGCTTCGATGAATTCGGCGAGCTGGTCGGCGGAGAACGCGTTCAGTTCGCAGCGCCGGCATTCGTGATGGAAGCTGCCGTACCCGGCTGATGTTGGTGTGCCGGTGAACCATTCCAGTGCGGCCGCGTCGAGTTCCAAATCGGCGGGGAGCTCTTTTTTGCGGGTGAACTTCTCGGTTTCTAAACCGTGGGCGATGGCTTGCGGCACTGTGAGACCTAGGTCGATCACGTCGATGGTGTGGTCGGGCATCCGCCGGGTTGCTTCTGCGAGTGTGCGGGCGATGTCGTAGCCGCTGGGGTCTGCGTCGTGCACGACGAACAGTTTCATATCCCGAACATCGGACCGTGCCAGCAGGTTCCGGCACGCGGTCGGCGCATAACCTTGCCCGAAAATTACTGCCATGTCGTAGCGTTCGCCGAGCCGGTACGGCGCCAACTGCGCGGCGAGTCCTTTCTTCTCGACGTACAGCACCTTGTCGAACTGCCACGGCGGCGGCGTGTAGGCCTCGACTTCGCGGGTGCCCAGCGGGATCACATCATCGTCGTGCGGGTGGTGAAGTTCGCCGCGCGGCTCGTAGTACAGGCCGGGCAGTGGTGCGACGGTCCGCTCGTATTCGGGTAGCAGGGTTTGCGAAAAGTAGGCGTAACCCAGTTCTTTGTCGGTGTAGTTCTGGAGCAGTGGTCGCACCTTGTAGAACAGGGTGCGGGCGGCGCACACGTCACCGGCTGACGCCTTGGCTTCGGCGAGTACCTCGAACACGGCGTCTTTGATGCTCCACAAGTTTTCGCGTTCAGCCTTGATGGCTTGCTGGTGGGCGCGTTCAGCTTTGACCGCGTCTTTGCGGCGCTGCTCAGCCTCCCGCCGCAAGGTTTTAGTGGCCGCGTCAAGTGTTTTGGCGGCAGTCTCGGCGACCGCCTTGGGGACGACCAGGGCTACTTTGCCTTTGTCCACGAATTGTGGTGCGGCGCAAATGATGTGCACGACGGCGGCCCTGTTCCCGCCGCTGCTGGTGTTGTTGGCGTACGCGGCCGCCAGGAATGATGCGGCCCCAAAGGTATTGATGTCGCTTGCGGGCAGGTATGTGCGCCCGAGTGGGTCACCGAACGCGGGTGCATGGTTGAAGGCGAACCAGGTGTCGCCCGGCTCGTCGGTGTCGGCGACCGCCACCTCGATGATCCACGGCACCCCGTTGACGGTTGCCGAGCCGTTCCTGTACCAGAACCGGTTCACCCCGTAGGTGTCGTGGAGCATCCTGCGGTAGTGGTCTTCGCCGACCGGGCCGAGCCGGTTGGCGGGGGTGGGTTTGGCGTGCTCGATCATCGTGGCGTGTAGCGCGGCGATCAGGTCGTCTCGGCCGTCGAGCCCCGACAGGTGAGTGACATCGGGTGCGGCGGCCCGCACAGCCTTGGCCTTGGAGGTGCCGGACAGTCCGTCGAACTCGCGGATGAACTCGCCGAGCGGCTTGTCGGGGTGGCCGTTGCGGGCGCTGTGGATGTGGGAATGCACCAACGCCGTGAACGCGGTCGCGTCGTACCAGTGCGGTGACGACGGCGCCGATGGGGTCCACTTCGACCACACCACATCGGACGGCTTGTAAACGGTGGTGTCGTCTCCGCTGCCGCTGTAAGCATGGTCAACCACGGTGATGGTGGCGTGCGGGTTTACAAGCGCCGTGCGCCACGCCCACCAGCTCGCATCGGCATCGAGGTGATCTGGCCCGGGTAACGGCACTGTGACCGATGTGCCGGCTGTGCGGCCGCTGCCGGTGGTTTCGTGGGTGACAACCACATCGCCGCATCGGTCGACTGTCACTTGCAGCTCGTGGCGGACGCCGGCCGATTCGATGACCACCGGCTTGGTGATGTCGAACGCGTACGGGATACCCAGCAGGGTTTTGAGTGCGTTGCCTTGCGCTCCGCGCGCCGGGCCCCGGTATTTTGCTTTGTCGGACACTAGGACGTTGAAGTCGCAGATGTGGTCGACGGTGGCGGGGGCGATCCCGTCGCCGTTGTCGGTCACGGTGATGTACGTGACGTCGTCACCCTCGCGGGTGGTGATGGTGATGGCCGGTGCCCGGCCGGTTGATTCGGCTGCGTCGAGGGCGTTGTCGAGCAGTTCTTTGATGACGACGTCGCCGAACGCGCCGGCTGGCTGACCGGTTTGGGCTTGCAGTGCGCGGAGCTCCAGGAATTCGGCGGCGCGCGGCGTGGCGAACACGGTGCGCGTTACTGCCTGCCTGTTGCGGCGGGTATTCTCGATGCTGTCGGCTGTGGCGGTTGACGTGGTTGCCCGGGCCTGGGTGCCCGGGCTTCTTCGTTGGTCGATCAAGCTGCACCTCGGGGGTCGTCGGTGTGCCGCATCGTGTTGGCATCGTTTAGGCGATCCACGTATGCCGCAATGGATTCTGCGGTGATGAACGACCTTCGGCCGATGTTCACTTTGGTCAGCTCCCCGCGGTTGATCAGGTCGTAGATCGTCGTGTGGCCGATTCCGCCGAGGTTGTGTCGGGCGTCGGGTATCGCCACCAATCGCTTTCCTGTGCTGTCCATCTCTCATCCGCTCTCATTCGTTGAGTTCCGCTGGTGTTCCAGCGCCATTGACAGCATGAATGGATAGTGACTAGGCTGTCCTCGTCACTGACAAGGATTTATCTGACTAGGACGGGTGCCGCATGGAGCGATGGCTCAATTTCTGGCAGGGCCAGGGACGCGCGACTTACAGCGCGGATTCCGCCATGGTCGGCGACCGCGTCGTCCCATCGGAGATATTCGTAGAGATCGCCGGCAGCGCATCACAGCCCGACTTGTCAATGAAGATCGAAGTGCGCCAAGGTATCCCGGTCTGCACTGAAGTCTGCCTGCGCTCCCGACCGGACGGACCGGAAGTGCGAGAGAAGGATCTGGCGCAAGTCCGCGTGGGCTGGCTCGTTGAGCAGATCGTTGCACGAGCGTCGGTAAAGCCCATAGGCCGCGTCGGGGGGTACGGCTTCGGATGGTCAAAGCCGGTGAACGACCGCACCGCGGTGAGTGACATTCGACGTTACAGGTCAGGTCGCACGCGGATGTCGAGGGAACGGCTGTTGAAGGTCGTAGAGGTCTACCGAGAACACATCGACGCCCGGCCCACCGAGGCGGTGGAACGCGCTTTTGACGTATCACACAGGACGGCCGCGCGTTATGTCCAACAGGCGCGGGACGCGGGACTCCTGCCCGCGACGACACCAGGAAAGAAGAAGGCATGATGACCAAGCGACAGCAATTGCCGCCCCAGATCAAGAAGATCACGGTGAAGGACCGGAGCACCGGGAAAAGCGTTGTGCGGTATCAACTCACAGTCGATGCCGGTCATGACCCGGAGTCGGGGAGACGGCGGCAGATCAGGCGGCGATTCGTCACCGAAGCTGCCGCCCGCGATGGGCTCGCATCAGTGCAGGGGGGTGTGAGGGCAGGCACCTATGTCCCCTCCAGCAAGTTGACGGTGGACCAGGCATGTGAGGGATGGCTAGCGTCGAAGCACTCGCTGAAGCCGTCGACACTTCGCGGGCATCGGGTGTCGCTCGGCCCACTACGCGACGAGTTGGGTCAGGTCGAAGTCCAGAAGCTGTCGAAGGCCGACCTCGACTCCTTGGTGGGCCGGTTGCGGCGCGGCGAGGTCGAGGGCCGCAAGAAGTGGTCGGCCCGCTCATGTAATTACATGCTGTACCTGGCGACGGCCGTACTGGACGACCAGGTAGCCCAGGGCAACGTGGTCCGTAACGTCGCACGTCTGGTGGACCGGGTAGCCGGTGATGCGGAGAAGTTCCGCACACTGACTGATAGCGAGATGTTCCGCATCCTCGACCGCGAATGCCGCGACCGGCACCTGTGGACGCTGGCGCTGTACGGGCTGCGCAGGGGTGAGATCGCCGGCCTTCGGTGGGCCAACGTCGACCTGAAGGCCAAGACGGTCACCATCACGGAGAACCGGGTTGCGGTAGGCAAGGACATCGTGGGGGGCACACCAAAGTCGAAGGCGAGTAGCCGGACGTTGCCCATGCCCGATGATGTTGTAGCGGTGCTGAAGGCCGCGCGTAAACGGCAGGCCGAGGAGCGGTTGGCGTTCGGGGCGGGCTGCGGATCGGGCGAGTACGTCGCCAGCGATGAGGCCGGCCGGCCCTATCATCCGAACTTGCTCACCTACCGGTGGGGCAAGATGCTTGACGGCCTCAAGATCGAGCGCGTCCGGCTGCATGACGCCCGGCACTCGTGTGCGACGTTGATGCACCTGCGTGGTGTGCCGATCGCGGTGATCGCGGCGTGGCTCGGGCACGCCAGCGCGGCATTCACCATGTCGGTGTATGCCCACAGCCAGGACGACGCGCTGAAGGCGGCTGCGAGCAGTTTCGGGCGTGTTGTGACATCTCGTGACATCGAGCCCGGCTCGGAGCGGTGATGAGAGCGCATATCGGCAGCTAGGTCGGTGCCCCCAGTCGGACTCGAACCGACACTGTGCGGATTTTAAGTCCGCTGCCTCTGCCAATTGGGCTATGGGAGCTCTGCAGCTCAGAGCGTACTTCAGACTGTTTCTGGTTCGCCCTCACGTCCTGAATGCCGCAGTGATACCGCAGTGCTGTCGATGGCCTTGCCTAGTGCAGCGGCTACACCACTCAAATCCTCGTTGAGGAGATGGCCGTAGCGGTCGAGTGTCATCGCGGCGGTCGCGTGCCCCAGCAGTCTCTGCACGACCTTGACGTTAGCGCCTGCACTGATCGCCAGCGACGCCGTGGTGTGCCTCAGACCGTGAGGCACCAACCCTTCGATGCCGACTTCCGCGCACGCGTTGTCGAACGCCCAGCGATACTCACCCAACGGCAAGAATCCGCCTTTGCGACTGGAAAACACCAGCGCGTTCGGGTCCGCGGGCAGGTCGGCTTCGAGTCTCAGCCAGACCGGTTCGGGAACAGGCACGTGGCGATCCCGCTTCGTCTTGGTCGTAGACTCCACGATGCCTTTGCCCGCGACTGCAGTCGCGGATGCTCTGACCGTGAGAACTCGATCGCCCACATGCCGGCGCCGCAGTGCCACAGCCTCGCCGAACCGAAGGCCGCAGTAGCCCAGGACCAACGTCAGCGTCTCGAATCGGCCTGCGGCCTTCGCCAGCATCAACAGTTCGGCATGGGTCAGGTAGCGCCGTTCACGCTCGGCTTGCTCGGGTAGATCTTGGTCCCTCTTGATCTCCAATGCGACGTTCCTGGCGACCTTGCCCGATAGCGTCCCATGGTTTGGTGGACTTCGGATCTGGCGTGGTTCACGCGTTGTGATCAACGAGTCGTGTTGAACGCTATGCGATTTGGTGTTGTTTGGCAAGTGCCGCGGCGGCGTGTTTCATGGCGATGACGGCGCGCAGTTCGTCCATGGAGACATCGGAGAGGTAGCGGCGGGTGACCTGCCATTCGTCATGGGCTTCGATGACCACCGCGGTGGCCAGGCGCAGGAACGCCGCGGGGTTGGGGAAGATCTCCACGACGTCGGCCCGACGCTTGATCTCTTTATTTAGACGCTCTATAGGACTTGAGTTTCGCAGTTTGACGCCTGTGACACCTGTGATTTCTGGGGCTGTTGTGGCGTTGTCCGGCGTGTCGCCGTGATCCGGTGGCAAGCATGACGAAGCATCGGCGGTTGTGAAAAGTCAACCCCGAGATGGAGTTCCGCCGATGCTTCCGGGCCTGACCCTACCCACATCGTGGCGTTCGCTGTTGGACCTGTTTCGGCCCGCGTTTCGCCGCGGATCGACGTTCGCGTTGTTCACGCTGCTGGCTACCGGGCTGGCGGCGCGGACCACCCGGCGCACGGTGGTGGGGATGCTCGCCGGAGCGGGCATGGCTGCGGCGGTGTCGTTCCACTCGGCGTGCCGGTTCTTCTCCCACCACGCCTGGGACGTCGACCCGATCGGGCTGGTGCTGGCCCGGCTGATCGTGGATCGGCTGCTGCCCGATGGGGCACCGATCACGGTGGTCGTCGACGACACCCTATTCCGCCGCTGGGGGCCCAAGGTGCACGCCGCGTACTGGACCCACGACGGCTCCGCCCAGGACCCCAACGCGCTGGGCCGCGGCAACCGGTGGGTGATCGTCGGCATCGTCGTCACGCTGCGGTTCTGTACCCGCCCGGTGTGCCTGCCGGTGTTGTTGCGGTTGTGGCGGGGCAAGGGCACCGCCTCCCCGGTGGCGCTGGCAGGGCAGATGATTTCACTTCTGGCCCAAGCATTTCCGAACCGCCGCTTGCACGCCGTCGGGGACGCCGCCTACCACGGCAAGGCCCTGCTGGTCGAGCACACCACGATCACCACCCGGCTGCCGGTCAACGCCGCGCTCTACGCGCCCGCCCCGCCGCACACCGGCCGACGCGGCCGACCCCGGCTCAAGGGAAACCGGCTCGGCCACCCCGCCGACCTCGCCGCACACGCCGACTGGCGACCGGTCACCCTGACCCGCTACGGCCACACCAACACCGTCGAGATCGCCCTGTGCGACACGATCTGGTACGGCGCGTTCGGCAACACCGCAGGCCGCACCGTCCTGGTCCGCGACCCCGCCGCCGACAGGGTCCTGGCGATCTTCACCACCGACACCGACAGCGACGCGCAGACCATCGTGGAACGCTACACCCACCGCTGGCCGATAGAGACCGCCATCGCCGCCGGCAAACAACTACTCGGCATCGGCCAAGCCCGCAACCGACTGCGGCGCGCGGTGGAACGCACCGTGCCGCTTGGCTTCTGCGTCTACAGCCTGGTCATCGTCTGGTACGCGCTGCACGGATACCACCGAGACGACCTCGCCGCACGCCGCGAGGTCCAGCCCTGGTACCCCCACAAAGACGAGCCCGCCTTCGAAGACATGTTCGCCAAACTCCGCAAAACCCTGGTCGCATCCCGAATTACGGGCGTTGCCGCAGCTCAGCCCGATCCACACAAATACCGCGACTACGAACTGGCCTGCGCGGCAGCCGCCGCGTAACTGCGAAACTCAAGATAGGATTATTCGACCAGATCTTCTGCCAATGCGCCGTCGGGAACGCCGTGAAGGCCAGCACGTCGGCCTTGGCCTGGGCCATCATGTCGGCCACTTTCGGGAAGCTGCCGGCCAGGGTGTCGGCGACGCGGTCCCATTGGGCGGCGACCTCGTCGGGGTCGGTGTGGGCGAAGATGGTCTTGAGCGCCGCCGTCACCGCCGGGGCATGCTTCGCTGACACTGCGGTGTGCAGGTTACGCATGAAATGCACCCGGCAGCGCTGCCACGAAGATCCGGTGAACTGTTGTGCCACAGCAGCTTTCAATCCGGCGTGGGCGTCAGAAATGACCAGATGCACCCCCGAGAGGCCACGCGCTTTCAGCGACGCCAGAAACTCACGCCAGAACTCATAGGACTCGCTGTCACCCCCACCACCAGCGACTGAGACACCACATGCGCACCCACCCGCACCTTGCAGAAGATCGCGTCGCAGAACACGTACGGAAACTGCGTGTGAGCCAAGCTACGGGTGCGGAACGCCTCGATCTCGGCGTCCAGGCCCGCGCAGATCCGCGAGACCTCGGATTTGGAGATCCCGGACTCCACCCCCATCGCCGCGACCAGGTCATCGACACTGCGGGTCGACACCCCGTGCACGTAGGCCTCCATGATCACCGCATGCAACGCGCGGTCGATGCGGCGGCGCCGCTCCAGCAGCGACGGGAAGAACGACCCCGCCCGCAGCTTGGGGATCTGCACCTCGATATCGCCGGCGGTGGTCGACACCGTCTTGGGTCGGTGCCCGTTGCGGTGCGTGCCGCGCCCGCCGGTGCGTTGATACCGGCCGGCGCCGATCGCCTCGGTGGCCTCGGCCTCGATCAACGCCTGCAGCCCGGCCCGGATCAGCTCGGCGAACACCGCGCCGGCATCAGCGGACTTCAGCGCGTCGAGCTGGGCGAGCAAGACAGAATGGTCCTGGGTCATCGCGTAGATGGTCCTTTCATGAGTCACTTTCATCGGTAACTCACTGACCACTACGCGACGGCCCACCCCAACACCGGCAACGACACGCCCGGGCACACACCCCGGCCGTCCGCCTCAGTCCCGAAACCCCACCACCCCAGGGGACTTACCCCTGACGGACGCGCGGGTCCTGCGTCATCAGATCCCGGAAGGTCCCCTCCTTGGCACGCATCTAACGCAGGGTAGTCGTCGGCGGCATGCAAGCCAGTCGTTCGGCGGCGCGACGTCTCGACCGTCCTATCGGCCTGCCTCGCGGTCCCACGGCCCTACCAAGGATGCACCTCAACTCTCTCGTTAATCACGGCGCGGCTTCAGCGCGGTTGAAGACCCGCACGCTCGCAGGCGGTGCACTTAACTGAGTCGAGACCGCGAAGCGGCGGGTCAGCTCCAGATTGTCGGTGCGCTCGGGCACGATAAGCGCATGCTTCCCGGTGACAGCGTTTCGCAGCGGAAGGCACGCGGCGCCTTCTTTACGCCAATTCCCGTAGCGCGTTTCCTCGTCGACTGGGCCGTTCAGAGCCCGGATGACGCCGTTCTGGAGCCGTCCTGCGGAGAGGCTGTCTTCCTGCACGAAGTCGGCCGACGAGGTGACCATTCTGGCCCTCTCGTTGGAGTCGAGCTACACAAGAGTTCCGCCGCGGAATCGGAGCGAACCCTGCGCGCTAGCGGAATCGATGCGACCGTCCATGCGGGTGACTTCTTCGCTCACTCAGAACTTGGCGCGTACGACGCGGTGGTCGGAAACCCTCCCTACGTTCGGTACCAAGCTTTTTCTGGAGAATCACGTGCACGTGCCCGAGAGGCCGCCCTCCGCGCGGGCGTCGCACTGTCTAACCTCGCATCTTCGTGGGCGGCGTTCGCGGTCCACGCTGCGTTGCACCTAAAGAGCGGCGGGCGGTTAGGGCTCGTTCTACCGGCCGAACTTCTGACGGTCAACTATGCAGCCGGAGTTCGGCAGTACTTGATGGACCATTTCCGCTCGGTGGGTCTTGTGCTTTTCCATGAGCGGGTGTTCCCGGGCGTGTTAGAGGAGGTCGTTCTCCTTCTCGCCGAGAGTTATATCCCAGACAGTCACTTTGGGGATCCGCGCCATATGCATCTGTGGCAAGTACGAGATGCTGAAGGTCTGGCGCAACTTTCAGCCTCGCGACGATGGACGCCGCCGAGCAAGGGGGCAAAATGGTCGGCTGGACTGATGTCTGCAGCCGGCACGCGTGCATTCGACGCCGTTGTGGGTAGCGACGGGTTCACCCAGTTGGAGACCTGGGGTGACACAACCCTCGGGATGGTCACCGGCAGCAACCAGTTCTTCACTTTGTCCCCAGCCAAAACACAGGCGCTTGGCTTAGAAGCCACTGATCTGATCTCCCTGTCGCCTCCAGGCTCGCGTCACTTGCGAGGTCTGGGGTTGACGGAGAAGGCGTTGTGCGAGCTGGGCGCGAGCGGCCAATCGACCAATCTCTTCAGGCCGACCGATGAACCATCAGCGGCGGCTTGGAGCTATATCCAGTCGGGCGAGGATCTAGACGTCCACCAAGCCTACAAATGTCGAGTTCGCAGTCCATGGTGGCGCGTCCCGTATCTTCGCCCAGCCGACCTCTTCTTGACATACATGAATGCTGATACGCCGCGACTGACAAACAATGGAGCTCGCGCTCACCATTTGAACTCCGTCCACGGCGTATACCTTCGCGACGGCCTGAAGGCAGACGGCATGAGCCTCCTGCCGATCGCATCGCTTAATTCGATTACCTTGCTGGGCGCTGAGACTGTGGGCCGAGCTTACGGGGGAGGCATGTTAAAGATCGAGCCCCGAGAAGCCGATCACCTTCCAGTGCCGTCGCCAACTTTGGTCCGCCGATGCGCAGACGATCTGCGCCGTATTCGGACTGCCGTTGCAGCTCAGCTTCGCGCGGGGCGCCTACTCGACGCAGTTGCGTTAGTCGATGAGGTGCTGCTTACTGGATCGATGGGCTTAAACGGGAAGTGTCTTCGGGCCATACGACAAGACCGTGCGGACCTCGCTGGCCGTCGCGTTGCGCGGGGAAAGACCAACGGTGGCAAATAAAGCCAACGCAAAGGCACAAGCGTGGCCGCTGTTCGACGCGATTGTGCACCAATCTCCGCTGAAGAACGTAAACCCGTGGACGCCGGACAATACATTCGCCCCTGACTACGAAACGTTGCGCCAGTTGCTTGCGGTGCCACTTCACCTCGGTGCCGAGACCCGTTCAGGCGTTCCAGCGCTCGCCATTGACGTATGGATCGCGTACGAACTGCGACGCGCGGGCCTCGACCCAGACGCCGTTTGGCCACGAGCGGAGGCACCCCGAGTCATAGATCGCGACGTGCTCAACTTCGTTCGAGCCGTCCCAAAGACGTTGGGGCGCGATAAGTTGTTGTCGCGATTACGGAAGGGCGGGGGCACAGGCGGAGTAGGGACTGCCTCGGCCAACATCGCTGGCAAGAACTACTTCAAACAAGTCGACGTCATCATGTCTTCGTGGCAGACCGGGCCGGAACTGCTCATCTCGACAAAACGCATGGATTCGTCATTTGGCAAGAATGCTGCAAATCGTGTTGAGGAATCGTACGGCGACGCAAAGAATCTCGCGTTGCGCCATCCTTTGGCTGCGCTCGGGTTCGCCTACTCCTTACGCTCGACCGCGTACACGGAAGAACGACGACAGTTCGATTGGATTGTCGACCTACTCATAAAGCTCGGGCGAGAAGATGACGCGTACGACGCCTGCGCTCTCATCGTCCCCGAATGGGTAGGTGAGGCACCTCCCGACACCGCATCGGGGGCCGACGATGTCATCATCGAACCCGATGACGTTGACGTCGAGGACGTCGACGAGGAGTCGACCGCGAACCTCGCCAACCAGATTGCGTCTCTGCCAAATGTTGCCCTGCGACACGATCTCGTGCCCGACGAACTCAGCCCGGCGCGCTTTTTCGCCGTGCTGTTGACCATTGTTCTGGCGAACTCGAGCGTCACTCAGCACGAGCAGGCGCGCATGCGGCGCAGCGAAGCTGCCAGCCAGGGCCCGGCGGCAGATGGGTAATCGGTGAATCGGCCCGACTCGTGGGCTCGCGCGCCGCTAGCCCGGCTGAGCACACTTCAGACCTGACTTCCGCAGATGGTGGGCACACGGGTCGCCGAATTTGTGCGTTGACCAGCGCAGATGTGAATTGAGCTGATTTGGGTCGTGTTACTACACGACCCCGGAGATGCGGGCGGGTTCGTCAGTCGGCGGCGGCGATGCTGGGTGTGAAGTTGAGGTATTTGGGGGTTCGGGCAGCTCGAGCGCGGCCAGGATGGTCTGCTGGTTGTCGGTGAGGGCCGAGCGTTGCGCGACGCGGCCGTCGGCGGTGGCGAAGGTGACCAGGTGCATGCGGTCGAGTTCCTGGCGCAGGTTGCGCCAGGTGTGGCCGGTGCGGGTTTCCGCGACTCGGATGAGAATCAGTGCCAGCCAACACAATTGGACGTGGGCGCGGATGCGGTGTTCGCGGTGGTGGTAGACCGGGCGCAGCCCGAGGCTGGTTTTGGCGTCGCGCCAGCCACGTTCGACGGCGAGTAGCTGCTTGTAGGCGGCGGCCAGATCCTCGGCGGTCAGGGTGAGATCGGAGGTGCGCAGCAGCCACTTGCCGTCGTGGTGGGCTTCACGCGCGGCGGCGGCGCGGTCGATGCGCAGCAGCCCGGTCGTGGTGCGCCGCACCAGCCTGCGCAGCCCGGGCTTGCCCTTGAGGGAGTCGACGAACTCGTCACGGCGGCGTTTGGGCCAGGCGTCGGAGCCGGCGATCAGGCCCTCGAGGTGCTCGATAAGCCGTTGGCGCACCGCGGCGTCGCGGGCGGCGGCATCGGGGTTGTGGCACACCACGAACCGTTCGGTGCGCGCCCCCTCGGCGGTGCCGCCGCCGGGTGCCACCCGGACCTCTTTGACCCGCAGGTTGTCGGCCACGTCGTGGTAGCGGCCGGGGCGGGCCAGCGCGGCGGCGGCCTCGGCGTTGGTGTGGCGCAGCTTCTCGGCGTGGATGTAGTGCCCGCCGCCGCGGGTGAGGTAGGCGCGGTTGGCGGCCGAGGCGAAGCCGGCATCGGCGACCCACACCAGCCGGTGCAGGTTTCACGATCCCGGGTCGTCTTTGACCGTGCGGATGATCTTCTGGTCGCTCTCGCTGCCGGGAAAGGTCCAGCAGCGCACCGGGATTCCGTCGCGAGTGACCGCCATCGCGATCACCACCTAGGGCAGGTCGTCGCGGTGGTCCTTGGACTTGCCGAACCGACGCTGAACCTCGGTGATCTTGATCGTGCGGGTGATCCGCCGGCCACGGCCGGTGGCCGTCTCCGTGTGGGCGGGCATGTCCTTCCACGGCAGCTTCTTGAGTTTCTGGTGCAGGGTGGGCATGTTCGCCTCCACCGTGAACACGTAGTCGCCGCCTGCGCCGGTGATGGTTGTGGCGGTGTCGGTCTGGGTGTGTGTCGCATCGAGGGTGACTACCGCGCCGTCGAGATCGAGGTGTCCCAACAGTGTTCGGACAGCGGGTATTTCGTTGCTCTTCGCATCGACGGCCACCTGTCCCAGGACGACTCCGGCGCCGTGGTCGAATGCGGCGACCAGGTGCGGCGCCTTACCGTCGGGGCGGGTGCGCGCACCTCGAACGGTCTTTCCGTCCAAGGCGGACCGGACGCTGGGCGCATGGATGTGGACGCGTACCTTCACCATCGGCCGGCGGCGGGTGATCGACCTCGGGTTCGGGTGGCTGGCTTCGCAACCTGCATCCAAACCCGTTGGTCACACCCGCCACAGCCGCCACGCCGGTCACACGGTGATGAATCCCGAGGTCAAGGGCCGCGCACCGACCTTTCCGGGACCCTGGGTACGGGCCGCTGCAGGACGGCAGTTGCGCCCGCGAATCTCGCTCACCCCGGCGCGCCAGGGCCGGGATTGAGGCAGCAGGAGCGATGATACAAACGTGACTACTGATGCCAATGTGACTAGCGAGGATGTGCTGGCGGGGCAACCCGCCGCACCCACGACGGCGGAACCGGTGACGCCCGAGCCGACGGCGGAACCCCACACCACCGCCACCGCGACGCCGCCGCGGTCGTTGTCGGTGCCGAAGTCCCCGGTCACCCGCCAGCAAGTCGACCAGTTGGGCCGCACCGTTGTGAAGGCGCTGACCGCCATCGGCAGAGCCGTTGCCGTCGTCGCTCGATTCGGCGCGGGAGTCGTCAGACGGATCTGGCGCGTGGTCGAGGCCGTCCCCCCGGCTGTGCAGGGGTCAGGTGTCGCGGCCGTCGGCATGCTCCTAGGTGTCATCGGGGCGATCGCCCTGCACAACACCCTCGGCTTGATATGCACCGTGGTGATCATCCCGGTCTGCGCGAGCATCCTCGGTGCTCTCGGACACCGCTGGTACAGCGGCCTCGGCGCCTCGGTGCAGCCGCGCGCGATTGCGCACCCGGCCGCGTCCGCCGCCTCGGATCTGCAACGGTCGGTCGAGTACGTGGACAAGAAGCTCGCGCTGGCCCTGACTACGTTCGGCACCGACCGCCACCAGCAGGCGGTGGTGGCCCTCTTCCAGGCGAAGACGGCCGTCGAACTTACGTTGGGAACCGAGCAGGACACCGAGAGTTACGTCGACGTGCCATTGCGTGCCGATGACTACGGTCTGCGCCCGCGGATTCGAGCCGGCTCCGACACGACATCGGCCTTGCGAGAAAGCAATTCGCTGGCGGCATCGTGACGGGAGGGACCGTAGGGGGCAGGTTGCGCTGATCGAGGATGACCACGCACTGGTCATCAACCGCGGCAGCGAGGCCGGGGTGGTGGTAGGCATGGTTTTCGCGGTGAAAGCCAGCACGGGTCCAGTGATCACCGATCCGGAATCCGGACGGGACCTGGGTCGACTGAGCCGGGAGAAGCTACGGGTCCGGGTGTTCGACACGCAACCGCTGTTCGCCCGCGCGCACACCTTTGTCATCACCGACGACTTCTACGGTCTGCTCCAGATTCCATTCCTTGCAGGCTCACTCGAGGATGTCGTGAGCGTCGACATCGGTGACGCAATCGAACTGGTCCGTCGGGGACCAACCACGCGTCAGGCGATCGGGCAGTCATACGCGGCGTCGGACACTCCGTCGGCGCCAACCGCAGCGAGGCGCCGTCGGGTTCACCCTGCGCGACGGCGCCTTGTACGCGCGGTTCTGGAGGTCTCGATGCGGGAGTTTGGGATTCGCGGCCTAGACGCGGGCGCACTGACCGACGTGCGACTGCTCGGACTCGACGAACCCTCACATGGTCGGTGACCGACAGCCGACCGCGAGCGACGCTTCCCGACCGCCTGTCCATCTCGCCGGCCTACGTGCCGAGGCTGGTCACCTAGCCCTGCCCGACGATGTTGTCGAAGCCGGACTTGTCGATGCTCGGCGAACCGGAGTGGTAGGTGATCTTGTTGTCGATGCCGGACGCGTTGATGGTGTCGGCGGAATCGACCGTCACTTGATTGTCCATGCCGGACACCTCCAGACGTGAGCAGTGCCCTGTGATCACGACCGTGTTTCTCACGCCGCTGATGCTCACCACGTTGCCGTTGCAGGCGATGGACCTGTTCCCGCCGACCCCGGAGACGCTCACACGCTCACCCGGTGCGGGCTGCTCGACGGTCGCGGCCGAGGTCGACGGTGCCTCCGGAGCCGCGCTGGCCGACGGTGTGGACGCCCGGCCGGTGGACGGGGTGAACGGACCACCGCCGCCGGAGACACCCGACGTGGTCGGCGTGGTGGTGGTCGACCGGGTGGAGAACACGGTGCTGGCCATGATCGCGCCGCCGCCGATGACCAGCCCAACCACCAACAGTCCCAGCACAATCCAGCCCACGCGCATACCGGGGAGGGCGACGGGGAGGGCCGGGCGGTGGTATCGGCGGGCCGTAGTAGCCCTGCGGCGGCGTGGCCGGGGGAGCCCACCCACCTGGCGGCGGCGGAAGCGGGGTGGTTCCCAGTTCCGTCGACCGGGCCACCTCGGTCGGGGGGCGCTCGAGTTCCTGGATCCGCTTCTCGGGGTCGTCCTCAGGATTCATGGGGTTCACTATCTCGCGTCGGCGACCGCCGCGCCCGGGGTATCACCAACTGCATGGCCTGCCCCAACTGTGTGCTCCGCGCCGTGTCATGTGGGCCGCAGGTCTGCCCCCCGTACCGGACGGTGCTGGGGGTCGTCGGCCTGACCGGCGAGGAGGTGATCGTCATCGCGGGACTGGGACGCTCGTCGGACTGGTTTCGCAACCTGCGCGCCAGCTCCAGCGCCTACGTCGAGGTCGGGAAGGTCGGCTTCGCCACCGAGTACCGGGTGCTGGGCCCCGCCGAAGCTGCGGCCGTCGTCGCCGCCTAGCTAGGCGAAACGCTACCCCGCTGATCGGGTTTCGCCCAGCTAACTGACAGTTTGTCGACGTGCGCCCGGGGGTACGCTGCCGAGATGTTGACTCGTGTGACCGTCGGCGCTGCCGTGTTGCTTATTCCCGTCGTGCTTGTCAGCGGCTGTTCGTCCAACCAAGGTTCGAAGAATCAGACCAGCTCGTCGTCCACGTCCGGTACCGCGGCGTCCGGCGCGGAAACCATTACTACGCAACTGAAGACGGCCGACGGCACACCGGTGGCCAATGCTACGTTCGACTGGTCCGACGGCTACGCGACGGTGACGGTCGAGACCGTCGCGGGGGGCATCCTGTCGCCCGGGTTCCACGGACTGCATATCCACTCGGTGGGCAAGTGCGAGCCCGACTCGGTGGCGCCCAGCGGTGGGGCGCCGGGCAACTTCAACTCGGCGGGCGGGCACCTGCAGGTGCCGGGGCACACGGACCACCCGGCCAGCGGTGACCTGACGTCTTTGGAGGTCCGCTCGGACGGCTCAGCCAAACTGGTCACCACGAGTAGCTCCTTCACCAAAGCCGACCTCAGCGGTCCCGAGGGCAGCGCGCTGATCATCCACGAGGGTGCGGACAACTTCGCCAACATCCCGCCGCGCTACTCCGCCAGCGGCAAGCCCGGCCCCGACGAGCAGACCATGTCCACCGGTGACGCCGGCGAGCGGGTGGCGTGCGCGGTCGTCGCGCCGGCCAGCGCGAGTGGGACCTCGATGTCCACGAGCACCTCGACGGTCACCTCGATGACCGTGACGGCGGTGCCCGCACCCGGTGGCGCCGCGACCACCACGTACACGCCTGCGCCGGTCACGACCACGACGGCCGCCCCCGGAGCCTGACCTCAGCGCGGTATGAGCAGCCGCACCGCGCGGCTGGTGCGGGCTTCGGTGAACAGCCATCAACGGAACCCGCGCGGCCGTGGGTCAGCTACCGGTGTTCCAGCAAGCACGTCGCCGCGTGGCCAACGGCACCATCGTCGGTAACGCCCAGTCGACCTGACGTCTTGGGTAGGGTCCGGTCCGCTGCCGGGACAAGGTCGAACAGCTGCTGTGATTTGTGCCACCAGTAATTTTCGAGCCGCGCTCAATACGGTCGCCACCAGCGAACATTCCGGCCGACCAGGACGGCATCGGCGCCCATTGTGAGCTGCGGCACCGCAGCCGCCGTCAATTTAGTAAGGAATTTCCTTAAAATTTTAGACGCCACCAGGGCAATGTGACATTGACCTCTTTCGCCTTCCGTCGGGTGAGAAATTCTGAGCCAGCGCGTTTCGTTCAGGCCTCGACGGCGTTATTCATTCCAAATGAAACGGCATGTCAAACGCTTTTTTAAGCGCTATCCCGAACCCATGCAACGAATTGATAACGATCGCTGCCTGAGTGCGACCTGAGACCAGCGTGGCGGGAGGGAATTGCTCTCGAAACAAAGCAAATTCGACGTTAACTGTCTCGGTACACTCGATGACGAGCGATCGCCCCGAGCGTCGCGAGCAAGCCCAACGCAAAGTTCGGCCTGGTTCAGGCTGACGGAGGTACGAGGATCATGGCAAACACGGCGCGACATAACGAGGTTTCCGGCACCGCAGGTGTCGCGGTGGCCGAGCGGGTCGCCGCAGCGCACTCCCTGTGGCTCTCGACGCTGCCGACGATCCGGCGCGCACCGTCTGCCGAACTGGTGCCGCTTGCCGAGCCGATCACGGCGCCCGTGGTGACCGCTGCCGGCGCAGTGACTCCCGGGCACGGCCCGGTCAGCGACATGGCTGTCAGCCCTGACGGTCGCCGTCTGGTCGCCGCGCACTACGGGGCCGATGCGGTGTCGATCATCGATACCGCCACCATGTCGGTGACGGCCACTGCCAGCGGCGTGGCCGAGCCGTACGCCGTGGTCGTGGCCGACCGCGCCTACGTCAGTGCCGCACAGACCGAGGACGAGTCCGTGGTGGCCATCGACACCGCTACCGGTGTCCCGTTCGCGGCCAAGAACATCGACTCCAGCGCACGCGCCCTCGCGGTGAGCCCGGTCGGCGACGTGCTGTATGTCGCCCGCACCGGTGATGAGCTCGCCGACATCGCGGCCATCGACATCGAGAGTGGTGTCATCGGCGTCATCGCCATCCCGGCGGCCCCCGGCGCCTCCGTCGAGGCCCTGCGCGTCAGCGCCGACGGTGCCCGGCTGTTCGCGGCACTGTCCACCGCTACCGGCGGCACGCTGCTGATCATCGACACCAGGTCCCGCGCCGTCGAGCGTTCGGTGGCGATCCCCGGCTCCATCGGTGACATTGCCGCTATGCCCAACGGCCGCAAGGCTTTCGCCACCGGATGGGACGCCGAGCTCGGTGGTGTGGTCAACGTCATCGACGTGGCCGCCGCCCGGATCACGGACACCATCGGTATCGGCGGCATGCCCACGCAGCTGGTGCTCGGTCGCGGTGGCGAGCTCGCTTACGTCGTCGATCGTGACCAGATAGTGGTGCTGTGCACCACGGCCAACGAGATCGTCGACACCATCGCCGCTCGCGGCGAATTGTCCTGCCTGGCCGCCGGTCCCGACGGTCGCCTCTATGCGGCCGACTTCTCGGGAGTGATCAGCGTGCTGCAGGTCGGCTCCGCGACGGACTCGGCGCTGCGTGAACTGATGAGCGCCGAACTGCCGCAGCTGGCGGTCGCCGCGTCCTGAGTGCGCCTGCCACCATGGAGTCATGACCACGACTCCCCGGCAGCGCATCGTCAACTTCGTCCAGCGTCACGTCGCAAACCCGGTCATGCGGGCGGTGCCGATCCAGACCCTGATCGAGACCACCGGCCGCAAGTCCGGTGAACCGCGCCGCACTCCGGTCGGCGGCAAGCTCGACGGCAACACCTTCTGGCTGGTCTCCGAATTCGGCGAGCGGTCTCAGCCTCGATTTTTCGTGCGACTTGGCTGGGTGGGATGATTTCGGTGTTGGTTGATTGTGGGGCTTGATTGTCGTTGGTGGGTACCCGATCAGCTGTGCCCATGCGATCAGATCGGTTGCGGCCAGGATGATTTCCAGCCACGCGGCGTTGGCTTCGGCGCGGTGACAGGGCAGGTTGCGCAGCCCGGTGGCCTTGGCCTGGCGGATGCGGTCCTCCACCCGGGCGTGTTGGCGGTGGCGTAACTCGAGTCCGGCGAGCTGACCGGCGATGACCCCGGGTGGCGTGTCGGTGATGAACGCGGTGACTCGGTGGCCGTCGGCGTCGGTGAAGTTCAGTTGTGCGCCGGGGTGGGGGCGTTCCTTGCGCAGGATCAACCGAGTCCCGGCTGGCCATGGGCTCATGTCGACCAGATCGGTGGCCTCGGCGACCCAGGCACCCTCGCGCAGGCCGTCACCGGACTCGATCGCCGGATACCAGCATCGGCCCTCGTTGAGGATCTCGGCCGCGTCGCGGACCCGGACGTCCACGGCGTAGCCGAAGGAGAACTCCACCCCGACCGTCCGGCAGTGCTCGGCGAAGGTGTGGGTGGCCCCAGCGGCATCGCAGCGCACCAGGATCTTGGGCCCGTCCGGATCGTCGGGGGTGGGGTGGGCCGCCAATCTGGCGGTAGCGACTCCATCGCCGAATCCAGCACGCTGACATGGTCAGCGGCAGTGTTGGAGCCCGCGTTTCCGCGGCGCAGCAGCCCGGCCAACCCCTCCCCGCCGGCGATCGCGGGTCGATCCAGAAACGCGAACAAACCGTGATGACCGAAGGTCTTCTTCCACGTCGGCGCGGCCAGCTGCTTGCGGTCGGAATGGTCGATGGTGATGGTGGCATCGATGTCGACGTGCAGCCACTGCCCCTGTGCCGGGGCGGCACCGGCCGCCCACGCCGCCGCCCGGGCCCGGGCACGGGCCGCCCGGATCCCGGGCAGATGGGCGGCATCGATCTTGTCGTCGACCAGCCGCCACATCGTGGTCGTCGACGCCGCCGCACCGAAGGCATGCTCACCATCCCCGCAGCGTTGTCCGACCCCGTCGATGCAGTCCGCCCCGCACCCGACCGCGGCAGCCAGATCGGCGAACACCGCACCCGGGGCATGAGTCCACGGGTCACCGTAGGTATCGGCCAACGCCCCGGTGACCTGCGACGTCAGGCCGGTCAGGTCGGCGACCTCACGCAGCATCGCCGTCCCGGCGTGCGACACGACACCCGCTCCGTCGGCCGACACTTTCACCCGTGGACGTGGTCGACGCGTTCGCCGCGCACCGGCACGTTGTGACAATCGACGGTCCCGGATACGGCCGCAGCAGTCCTATACACCGCGACTTCACACTCGATGAATGCGCGCAAGCCGCCGGCGAGGTGCTCGATCACCTCGGTATCACCGAGCCGGTGGATTGAGTGGGCAATGCGTGGGGCGGGCATGTGGGCATCACGCTGGCGGTCAGCCAACCACGCCGATTGCGCAGCCTGGTGACCATCGCCGCACCCCTCACCCCGGTCAGCCGTCGCCAACGCTGGACGCAAACGTATCCACTGGCACTGCTCTACCGCCTGACGGGCGCGAACCGCTTCATCACCAAAGTGCTGTTCGATGTGCTGCTCGGTGCCAAAGCGATTGCGGCACAGCCCGTGCGGGCCGCCGAGCTCATGAGGGCCCACCTCCTCGGCCACGACCAATTAGAAGCGTTGCGGCTCTTGACAAATCACGACCTCGACTCGTCCAGCCCGTTCGCCTGCCTGTTCGTCGGCCAATCCACCCTGCGGCGGCGGATGAAACTCGGCGTGCTCGCCGCGCTCGACCAACGCATCGCGCTGCACTACACGATGGCGTCCATGACCGACACAGAAGACCGCCAGCTACCTGCGTCACCATCTAAAGCTGGCCGGGCGCGACGATGCCCTGTTCTCCGACGATGCCCTCGGGTTGATCCACCAGATCAGCCGCGGCTACCCGCGCGCGGTCAACAACCTCGCCCTGCAAGCCCTCGTCGCCGCGTTCGCCGCCGACGAGGCCATCGTCGACGAATCCTCCACCCGCACCGCCGTTGCCGAAGTCACAGCGGACTGAACACCACCCCGACACCCCGAACACCACCGACCCCGCCGGACATCTCCCGGGGGTCATTTCACACCCGCACATCCTCACCATCAACGCCGCCATCGTGTTCATCCTGAGTGCCGGTCAACAGCCAGGAAGCAGAAGTAATTCCTGCTGGCGGGCGTCCTAAGCTAAGACCGGCTGCACTATCGAGCTTGCCGCGCGTCAATCAGACGGTTTGTCTGCTGCGCGATGTCGCTCTGAAATTCTGGATCGCGCGACCTCTTTGAGGAGGTGCGGACGCGTCCGGCCCGAATGTAGGAGCCGGTGGGCCCGATCGGTGCAAGCGCTACCGCGTCAACGACGCCGCGCGCCGCCTCTTGCGGAGACGACATGAACGCGCCGCCCAACGCTCCGATAGCTCGCAGCGGGCCGCCCGCCCGGCGTTGGAAATTACTGCGGACACCACCCGGATCGACCATGTAGACGCCGATCTCGTCGGACCATTGCCGAGCAAGTAGGTAGGCGAAGGCGAGGTTGGCCAGCTTGCTGTACGCGTAGGCGCGAAGCTGGCCCCAGCCTTTCGCATAGGTCCAGTCCGAGACGGGTTGTGCCCGCGCTTCAAGGTACGACGTCACCATCACCACGCGGGCTGGTTCGCCCCGGACGTCGGACTTGCGTAGCAAGGGTTCGAGCATGACGGTAAGTGCCGCAGCAGCAAGGTGATTCACGGCGATGGTGCGTTCGACTCCGTCGGAGCTCAGTCGACGCGCGGGGAAAGCGGCACCGGCGTTGTTTACCAGTGCCGCCAGACCCGACGGGGCATGGACGCGAACTTGCCGAGTGAGGTCGGCGACGTTGTCGAGCGCCTCCAAATCAGCGGCGATCGGCACGCAGCGGTCGCCGAACGCGCCCAGCCGGCGCACGGCAGCAGCGGCAGTCTCGGGTGTACGACCATGCACCAGCACCCGCCAGCCTCGTTGCGCCAGCCCACGAGCGACACTTTCACCAATCCCAGCCGTCGCGCCAGTCACCAACGCTGTCGGCGACAACGGGCCGCCGTCGTTCTCTGTGCGCGGTTGCATGGATTCGATTGTGGTCGGCAAGAATGGAATGGCAATACCAAAATCCGGCAATGGGGGGAACTCACGTGCCGACCACACACACCGACCTGACCGCCAAGGGGCGGCGCACCAGGGAACGCATCATCGAGGCGGCAGCGCAGCTGCTGTTAGAGCATGGCATCGACCGCACGACCATGGAGCAGATCCAGCTCGCCGCCGGCGTCAGCGCCTCGCAGCTGTATCACTACTTCGACAACAAACGCGACCTGCTGGCCGCCGTGATCCAATCCCGCACCGAGATCACACTGGCCAACGAACTCCTCGCCAACATGACGTCCCTTGCGGATATCCGTCTCTGGCGTGACGCAGTCGTGCTCGCCGCACATCGCCTAGGCCCGCGCGCCGGATGCCCGCTCGCCACATTTGCCGAACAGATCCTGGACACCGACCCCGAACTGCTCGACCTCATTCGTGACGGACTACAGCGTCTCACCGACTTGGTCGCCAACGCGCTAGAAATCATGCGCGACAACGGCGAGTTACGTCCGGATACCGACTGCCAGCGCCTGGCCGTTCTCATCGTCACCGCCTACGAAGGCGGCCTACTGGTAACCCAGATACAGCGGACAACCGCTGCCCTCCAGATCGCCCTTGATTCTGCAATCTCGATGATCGAGGCGCACACGTTCTGAGCGCCCAGTCGCACAACTACAGCAGTGGCCGGGGTTGTAGATGAACGAGCGGTCAACACCGGTTCTCGTGCGCAGCTTCAATCCGCTTACAGAGCGCGTCTGTCGCGCATGTCGTAGGTAGCTACGGGCCGATTCAAATCGTCGCAGCGAGCCCCAGTCACGGCCCCAATCATCAGAGAGATACGTTGCCATGACGTGGGCGCGGAGAAGCACGTCGGTGATGCCGAGCAGTCCACCGTTTTGCCCTTCTTGCCAGGTGTCGGGGTTTTGCAGTTTGCCCGGGTAGTTCGGCCTGATCCGGTAGCGGGGCACTTCGGTGACACCGTCGGCGTGCAGCATCGGGTGTTGGCAGGGGAAGACCAAGCCGACCATCCAATCGAGCAGGATCGGCTGTGTGGAACCGAGAAACTCTCGCAGCGAGCGCAATTCGGGAACGCGTGGTGGTGTGACGGCGGCAACACCGTAACCCAACGGCTATGTTCCGAATCTGCAGGTCGGTCCGCAGGTGCCGCCGACAAACCGCTCGCGCGCACCCTCAATGCGCTCACGCAGTTCATCTCGCGAGGTGTCGACGACTGCGGCATGCAGGTGCACACACCCCGGTGGCCTGCAGCAGCACCTGAATCCGTATTGAGCAGACCCGACTCTTACCGGGAGGACTCAACCCAGTATCGGGAATTCGCAACTTCACGGCTTCGGCCTGATGTTGCGGGGATGACCAAGGGCGCAGCCGGAGCGATGTGCCAGCCGACAACTTGCAGCACGTCGACGGGGAATGGGTTCCGGCTGGGGTCAATGGCCCATGGCGAGGTAGCCGCCATCGACCACGATCTCCGTACCGGTGATGTGATCCGCGTCGTCGGAAAAAGCGAAGGCGACGACTGCGGCCACGTCTTCGGCGCGACCGAGTCGGCGGAGCGGGAAACTGTCGGCATGTTGATCATGACCCGGGTTCCCGTGGCCCGAGCCGGGCCGGGGCTGGCGGGTAGCGCCCGGCGGTGGATCAGATGCTCGACGAGCTGGCCGCCTGGGCGGCGGCACTTCGGTCGGTGCGCCTGAAGGGTGCGGAGCCGGTCGCGGCCATCTCGGCGACACTCGCGCAACGTGGAGCCATGGTAATAGCGTCCGACGTCTCCGGTCACTCACCGGCCGGGTGGTACTCGTAACCGGGGCTGGCCGCATTGCCGCGGATGAACAGCGCCGCGGTGCGCGCCATGGGTGACAACCTGCTCACCATCCGTGTCGACGTCGACAACTGACCGCGGTGTGTAGCCACGGCGCTATTTTCCGCTGCAGTCCAATGACACCGAGATGGTCTGGCTGGTGACGACCGGGACGAGAACGGTGCCGCTGTTGTGGCCAAGGGTGGGTCCGACGTAGGGGAGCCACTGGGTCACCGTCTGCGGATTGCGGACGCTGGTGACCACGCACTGCGACATCGGGCCCGTGCCGAGCCGGTCGATGTTGACCGTGTAGCCCTGCTGTTGGAGTCGATTGATGGTCTCCTGCGCGGAGGTGTCGGCCCATGCCGCCGCTGCCGGGCCGGCGACGACTGCGCCCGCTGCCGCGATCGCGGCAAGCATCCGTGTTCTGCGCATTAGCGCCTCCCGATGTGTGAGGACCCAATCATCCTCCAACTACATCGCTGGGGTCGGGGCCAACGTTGCAGAGCCATCGGGATTACTCCCCGCGGCTCTGCGGAGCCGGACGCCGTGACGATCGAGCGACTGCAACCGGCGGGAGGCCCGCGCCGGGCCGCCGCCGGCCGACGCATCTGTGGGGTGTGCGGATAGCCGCCCGTGCGCGGCGCTAGTATAACTCCCATGCACAGCACCATGCAGCAGTTCCCGTTGACGGTCGCCGCGATCCTGAGATACGCCGTCAGTGTCCACGGCGACCGGGTGGTTACCACGGCGACCGGGGACGGTTACCGGCACGCCACCTACCGGGAGGTGGGCAGCCAAGCCGCCCGCCTGGCCAACGCGTTGCGCCGGCTCGGAGTCGAGGGCGACGACCGCGTGGGCAGCTTCATGTGGAACAACCAGGAGCACCTGGAGGCCTACGTCGCGGTGCCGTCAATGGGGGCGGTGCTGCACACGCTGAACATCAGGCTCTTCCCTGAGCAGATCGAGTTCGTCGCCTACGAGGCCGAGGACCAGGTGGTGATCGCCGACCTCTCGCTGGCGCCCGTCCTGGCCCCCGTACTGCCGAAGATGGAGACGGTGCACACCGTCATCGCCGTCGGCGCCGGCGACCTGGAGCCCTTCGAACGATCCGGCAAGAGGGTGGTGCGCTACCACGAGATCACCGCCGCCGAGTCCGACGAGTTCGACTGGCCCGACGTCGACGAGAACTCCGCCGCCGCAATGTGTTACACCAGCGGCACCACCGGCCACCCCAAGGGGGTGGTGTACGGGCACCGCTCGAGCTACCTGCACTCGATGGCCGTATGCAGTGGCAACGGTACGGGACTGAGCTTCTCGGACAAGGCATTCCCGATCGTGCCGATGTTCCACGCCAACGCCTGGGGCCTGCCGTACGCAGCGTTGATGGCCGGCGCCGACATCGTGCTGCCCGACCGGCACATGGACGCCAAGTCGCTGGTCGACCTCATCGAGACCCAGCGGCCCACGGTCGCCGGGGCGGTGCCGACGATCTGGAACGACGTCATGAACTATCTGGATCGCGAACCGGGACATGACATTTCGTCACTGCGGCTGGTCGCGTGCGGCGGCTCGGCGGTTCCGGTGTCGCTGATGAAGACGTTCGAGGAGAAGTACGGCGTGCAGATCCGCCAGCTGTGGGGGATGACCGAGACCTCGCCGATGGCCGCCCTGGCCTGGCCGGCGCCCAACACGCCGGCGGGCAAAAAGTGGGAGGTCCGCGGGACGCAGGGTCGGCCGATATGCGGTGTGGAAGCCCGCATCGTCGACGACGAGGGTGGTGTGCTGCCCTGGGACGGCGAAGCCGTCGGCGAGCTCGAGGTGCGCGGGCCGTGGATCACCGGGTCGTACTACCGCAACACCGACGAGTCGAAGTTCCAGTCCGGCTGGCTGCGCACCGGCGATGTCGGCCGCATCGACTCGCAGGGCTACATCACCCTGACCGACCGGGCGAAGGACGTCATCAAATCCGGCGGCGAATGGATCTCCTCGGTGGACCTCGAGAACCATCTCATCGGACACCCCGCCGTGCGGGAGGCCGCGGTAGTGGGCGTGCCCGACGACCGCTGGCAGGAGCGGCCCCTGGCGGCCGTGGTGGTCAAGGAGGGCGCCGAGGTCACCCCGCAGGAGCTGCGAGAGTACTTGGTGGACAAGGTCGTTCGCTGGTGGCTGCCGGAGCGGTGGGCCTTCGTCGACGAGATTCCGCGCACCAGTGTCGGCAAGTACGACAAGAAAACCATCCGCTCACGCCACGCCGAGAACGCCTACGAGGTGGTCATCCTCTCCTGACGCCCAAACCGGCAAACCTGCGTCAACGCGATTCCGGTTACGTGCGCCGCGGAACCCAGCATCGTGACTTTCGTCGATCTGCCGCTGATCACCGGTCGAGCAGCACCGCACCTGAGCCGCTGAGGTCGCACTACCATCGGGTGATGGCCCACTCCGTTGTCGTCGAGCAGTCTCGCGCTATCCCGATCTCACCGGAGGAAGCGCTTGCCAAGACACTGCCGATACCACTGCCCGAACTGTTTGCGCGCTGGTACGGGCCCATCCCGCCGATCAAAGCCGTGCACGGCCAGACCGGGGACTGGTCGACCATAGGCCAGACGCGCACCATCTCGCTGGTCGGCGGGGGCGGGATGCGCGAGACGCTCACCAGCGTCGACCCGCCGCGCTCCTTTGGCTACACGCTCAACGATGTCCGTGGTGCAATGGCGCCGCTGATCGGCCACGTCGAGGGCGAGTGGGTCTTCGCGCCCCGGGGCACCGGCACCAAGGTGACCTGGCGGTGGACGTTGCACCCAAAGTCGGCATTGACCGCCCCGGCGTTGCCGGTTTTCGCGAGGATCTGGCGTGGCTACGCCCGGCAGGCGCTGGAGACCCTGTCCGGCCACTTGGTGGGCTGACGCCAATGTGCCGTCTGTTCGGCCTGCACGCCGGGCGCACCGCCGTGACCGCGACCTTCTGGTTGCTCCATGCACCCGACAACCTGGCCGAGCAGAGCCGTCGCAACCCGGACGGCACCGGACTGGGGGTGTTCGACGCACACGGCCACTCCGATGTGCGCAAGCAGCCGATGGCCGCGTGGCATGACCGCGAATTCGCCTGTGAGGCAAAAGAGATGACCGGGACGACGTTCGTTGCCCATGTCCGCTACGCCACCACCGGAAAGCTCGACGTGGTCAACACCCACCCGTTCCTGCAGGACGGCCGGATCTTTGCCCACAACGGGGTGGTCGAGGGTCTCGACCGGCTCGACGAGCGACTGGCATCGCTGGGAGCTCTCCGACTTGTGAAGGGCCAGACCGATTCCGAGCGGGTCTTCGCGCTGATCACCGCCTGCATCCGGGAACACGGCGGTAACGTAGGCGCGGGCATGGTTGATGCGATCGGATGGGTGGCCGACAACCTGCCGCTCTACGCCGTCAACGTACTGCTGTGCACCGCGACGGACTTCTGGGCGCTGCGCTACCCCGAAACCCACGACCTCTATATGCTCGACCGTCGCGGTGCCGGCGGGGCTTTCGAACTTCGTTCGGATCGGATCCGGGCCCGATCTGACCATCTGACGCGGCTGCCCTCGGTGGTGTTCGCCAGCGAGCCGATGGACGGCAATCCGGCCTGGCGCCTGCTCGAGCCCGGTGAGCTGGTGCACGTCGACGCCGACCTGAACATCTCACGGCCGCATGTGTTTCCGGATCCGCCGCGGCATCTACTGCAGCACAGCGATCTCAGCCCGACCGCCGCGGCGGCCCAGCGCGATCAGGGCCACGGTGGTGCGCACGGCCGAAACCCTGACCCGATCGGCCCGCGTTCGGGTGTTCGGTAACACGGGCGTTTGATTGATCGTTCCAGGTGCAGCGAGGAGATTCTGACGAGATGGCCGACCCGGCGCCAGCGGCCGAGGGCAACGAGGCCCGCCGCGTTGAAATGCTCCGCGCTGCAGGAGAACTCATCTGTGAACGCGGGTTCGCCGAAACGTGCCGGGTGGCGCGCACGGTCAGGGACTTTCTGGCCTGAGGGTGTCCAGGGCGTGCGCGGTGAGCTCGTGGCCGAGGTCGATGATCTCGGCGGCGCGGTGGAAATCCAGGCTGCGGCGCGCCGTCCGGGGCACTTCGATGAGCAGGTCGGGCGGATAGGTCGCCAGCTGGTGGCGGGCCAGCGCGGCCTGCGCGATGTCGATGGTGCGGTTCATCACCGCGAAGCTGCCGAGCTTGGGGATCGAAGCCTCGCGGGAGGAGTCCACCAGCTGCTCGGTGCTGTCCTGCTCGGTGTCGGCCGCGTCCTTCGCGGGCTCCTCGGCGCTGCCGAAGCGGCTTCGCACCGATTTGGCGGGCGCGGTCTCCAGTAGGGCGGAGGTGCTGCGCAGCAGCCGGTTCAGCCATTCGGTGGTGGCTCGCGTCTCGGGGCTCGCGGTCTGATCCTGGGTGGCGTCGGTGTTGGCCCCACCGAGGCTGACGGCGATGGTCAGGTCGGCATTGACCGCCGCGATCGGTGCCATTGGCACGGGGTCGAGGATGCCGCCGTCAGCCAGCAGGCGGCCGTCGAGCACGTGCGGTGCGATGACGCCGGGAATGGCGATCGACGCCCGGATCGCGGCGTCGACGGGCCCGCGCTGCAGCCACACCGACTTACCGGTGATCAGGTCGGTCGCCACCGCCGTGTGGGGATCGGCAGGTTCTCGATGGTGGCCTCACCGAGGACGTCGCGGACCATGTCGAGGATCTTCTCGGCGCGCAGCACCCCGGCCGCCGTGATGGAAGGGTCGAGTAGCCGCAGCACGGCTCGCTGCGTCAGAGTCTTTGCCCAGGAAGCAAATTCATCCAGCGAGCCGGCTGCGTGCAAGCCGCCGACCAGTGCGCCCATCGAGGATCCGGCGACGCCGACAACCTCGTACCCGCGCTCGCGCAGCTCGTTGATGACGCCGATGTGGGCATAGCCGCGGGCCGCCGCTGCCGAGCGCCAGCGCGACCCGGCCAGCGGTGGGTTGTCCGGCCATGACTCCATTCTGCGCACTGCGCGGTCTCAGTCGCGCTGCAGGGCGTCGATGGTGTTGTCGGACACAACCGTGTAGCCCAGGGAATCGATGACACCGGTGCTGTGGTGATCGCTGGTCTCGGTCGGGGCGGCGGTGGCCGGAGCGGCCAGGCCGATCAGGGCGGCACTGAGCGCGCCACCGACCAGCGCCGTGAATGCGAACCTGGTGGTCTTGTGGGGCTTCATACACCAACAAACCACCTGGTCAGGCCAATAATTCCGTTGGCAGGAAGTGATCGGCCGGAGGCAGGAATCAGGTGGGTCGGCCGACTTTTGCTACCGGTGCTTTTGCTACCCGTGATTCGAACCGGGTCAGCAGCCGGCCTGTGCTGCGGCGCGCACCGCGATGATCACCGCGGCCTGCTGCGCGGTGGACAGCTGGGCCCACGTGCTGTTGAACGTCGCCGGCCCCGGCTCGGTGCCGGCCTGCAACTCCTTGAGCATCGGCTCGACCAGGGTGGCGGGATCGCCGCCCTGGGACTCTATCCACTTTTTGGCGGCCACGCAGGCCTGCGCGTACTGCTCCTCGGTGGATTCGGCGGGGACGTCGATCCGGGTGGTGACACCGCCGGCCGACACCCCGATCGGCTCCGACGGCTTGCCCTCTTCCACCGACTGCTGCGCCCTGCTCGACGGCGCCGGCGCCCCGGAGGTGGCGTGGCCGCCGCCGCCCGAGGAGCACGCTATCAGTGCGGCTGTCGCGGCCGTAACGACCATGGCGGAAGGGTACAGGGAGCGACATCGGTAGCGGCGCACGGGTTCAATCTATGCAACACTGGCGGCTGTGATTGAGCGCACCGGATCTCGGAAGTGTTGTCGACCCTAGCCCAACCCCGTTCCGCCCCTGCCATCACCGGAGTTTCTTGCCATGCCGTTCTCAGGATCAGCCTCCGCTGTCGCCATCTTCCCCGCCGCCGCACCCGCCGTGTCGTCGCCGACCCGGCTGCGGCTGCCCGACCTCCTGCACACCACCGACCAGTTCGCCGACGAGGTGTTGGGCGGCCGGTTCGACCGGTTGCTGCCGCCGGGCGGGCCGCCGGCCGACGCGCGCTGGTTCACCCGGCTGCACACCGACGACGAGCTCGACGTCTGGCTGATCAGCTGGGTGCCCGGTCACACCACCGAACTGCACGACCACGGCGGGTCGCTTGGCGCGCTCACCGTACTGTCCGGCGCGCTGCACGAATACCGTTGGGACGGTGAGCAATTGCGCCGCCGACGGCTCGACGCGGGGGACCAGGCCGCGTTTCCGCTGGGCTGGGTGCACGACGTGGTCGGGGCTCCCACAGTGGCGGCGGCATCGACCACACTGAGCGTGCACGCCTACTCACCGCCGCTCACCGTGATGTCGTATTACGAAGTCTCCGAACGCAATACGGTGCGCCGCACCCACACCGAACTCACCAACGGACCCGAGGGCTGATGAGCCGCATCGACGCGACCCTGGCGACCGCGAGGGCCCGGCTGCGCCGGCTCGAGGCCGCCGAGGTGCCTGAGGCCCTTCGCCGAGGCGCGGTACTGGTCGACATCCGTCCGGCGGCGCAACGCGCCGCCGAGGGCGAGGTGCCTGCCGCCCTAGTGGTCGAACGCAACGTCCTGGAGTGGCGTTGTGACCCCACCAGCGATGCCCGGCTGCCCCAGGCCGTTGGCGACGACGTGCAGTGGGTGGTGCTGTGTTCGCAGGGCTACACCTCGAGCCTGGCCGCGGCGTCGCTGCTGGATCTCGGGTTGCACCGGGCCGCCGACGTGGTCGGTGGTTACCAGGCGCTGGCTCAGACCGGTGTGCTGGCCGATCTCAGCTGACTACTGTGCCGACCTCGAGCTGCTCGACGGGCGCTTGCCGGTGGCACTGCCGGTCGCCTTCGACCATGGTCGCCGCTATTCGGGCGCCTTGACGATACCGCGCAACCTCTCCGTCTTCTCCGGGGTCCAGCCGGGCGGCTGCAACACCGCGGCCCACGCGTTCACCACCTCGCGCACGTAACGGTGCCCATGACCGTCGGGCACGTCGATGGCCACCGCCATGTCCGCCGACACCTGCAGAAACGTCACCACGGGTATCCAGTTCATGTCCGGTGAGACGTCGCATCCCCGCGGCACGCGCAGCCAGTCCGGTTTGGCGAACAGCAGATCCGGATTCCACCAGGTGATCGGATCGGAGGCGTGCTGCAGGTAGACGATCCGCGGGTTGTCCCACGGCTTGTCGGGACGGCCCAGGTTGTCCGGCTGGGCGGCGAACCTGACGTTGGCGCCGTCGTCGAAGATCGGCAACCACATCGGCGAGCCATCGTCCCGGTTGACCGTGATGTCGTCCCACATCGTGTTGTTGAACGTCGGACCACTGAACAGCGCACCGTTGGTCCGGGCGATGATGTTGTTGGGGCTCAGCAACGGCGCCTCGCCGCCGAAGGAGCCAAGGCTCTCGCCGAACACCACGATCTTGGGTCGCTGCGCCTCGGGCATCGCCCGCAGCCGGGCGTCGACGGCCTCGAACAGGGCCTGCCCGGCCTGCCAGGCGTTCTCCTTGTCCACCAGGAACGACAGCCAGCTGCGCAGGAACGAGTACTGCGTGGACACGATCGCGCTGTCGCCGCTGTACATGTACTCCAGCGCGGAGGCCTCGGCCTCGTTGATCCAGCCCGTACCGGTGGTCGTCGCGACGGCGATTACCTTGCGCTTGAATCCGCCGTCGCGTTCCAGCTCGAGGGCCGCCAGCTCGGCCGTCGCCCGGATGTCGGGGGCCGAGTTCTTGCCCGCATAGGCGCGGATCGGCTCCACCGCGGGGGTGCCGTTGAACTTCGTCAGCTACTCGACGGTGGGGCCGCCGGCCACGAAGATGCGCCCCTGATGGCCCAGCGTGCTCCAGGTGACCAGTGAGCCGGGCCCACCTGAGCGCAGCGGAGTGGTGGGCGTCGGGTTGTTCGGGTCCATCTCGTCGTTCACCGAGGCGAAGGTCTTGTTCAGCAGGCTCATGGTGCCCTTGATCACCACGCCGTTGAGGATCGCGATGGTCGGTCCCAGCACGATCGCGACCACCACGACGAACGAAACCAGCGGTGGCGCAACGCGATTGAGCTGACGAACCAGCAACCGGATCAGCCTGCCGACCAACTGGCCGATCTCGACGAACACGAACAGCATGATCACCGAGATGACCCCGACCTGCGGGTAGTTGTACCACTTGAGCCGTGGCACACCCATCAGGTCGCGGAGCTCGTCCTGCCAGACGTGGAAGTAGTAGATCGAGAAGATCAGGCCGACGATGCCGGCGATCACCAGCACCGGCCACGCCGCGCGCGGGGCGGGCGGGCTCGACGGGCGCGACAACATGAACCGCACCAGCCAGATGGCGAACACACCCAGCGCGTAGCCGATGGCGCCGGCGGCACCGCTGACCAGACCCTGGAACAGCGGTCCGCGGGGCAGTAGCGACGGGGTGAGCGACAGCCACAGGAACACCAGGCCGACCGCTGTGCCGGTGAACGTGTAGCGACGCTGCCACCAGTCCGGCTTGCGCTCCGCGGGGGCGGGGGCGGGGCCGTTTCCAGCTCGACGTCGCTCACCGGACGAACCTAACGGTGCGTGAAGTTGGCAGGGCGCTTCTCGGTGAAGGCGGCCATGCCCTCGGTCTGGTCATCGGTGGCGAAGGCGGAATGGAACAGCCGGCGTTCGTAGAGCAGGCCCTCGGCGAGGGTGGACTCGAAGGCGCGGTTGACCGCCTCCTTGGCCATCCGGGCCGCCGGACGCGACATCTGCGAGATCGTCGTCGCCACCGCCTTGGCTTCGGTGAGCAGGTCGTCGGCCGGGACCACTCGCGACACCAGCCCGCTGCGCTCGGCCTCGGCGGCGTCGATGTTGCGGCCGGTGAGGATGAGGTCCATGGCCTTGGCCTTGCCGATGGCGCGGGTCAGCCGCTGCGAGCCGCCCATGCCCGGGAGCACGCCGAGCTTGATCTCGGGCTGGCCGAATTTCGCGGTGTCGGCGGCAATCAGGATGTCGCACATCATCGCCAGCTCGCAGCCGCCGCCCAGCGCGTAGCCGGCCACCGCGGCGATGGTGGGGGTGCGCACCGCGGCGAGTTTGCCCCACGCAGCGAAGAAGTCGGCCTCGAAGACCTCCGAGAACGAGAGCGCGGCCATCTCCTTGATGTCGGCGCCTGCGGCGAACGCCTTGGCGTTGCCGGTGACGATGATGGCGCCGATGCCGGGGTCGGCATCGAATTCGGCTGCGGCCGTGGTGACTTCGGCCATGACCTGACTGTTGAGCGCGTTGAGGGCTTGTGGGCGGTTCAGCGTGATGATACCCACGCGGTCCTCGCGCTCGACCAGGATGGTCTCGTAGCTCACTTGTCCTCCTCGAACGTCAGGTCCGGGTCTGCCGGGGTGAAGTAGTCCTCAACATCCTGCTCGGTCACCGCGGCCAGCGACGCCGGGGACCACATCGGGTTGCGATCCTTGTCGACGACCTGCGCGCGGATTCCCTCGACCAGGTCGTGCGAGCGCAGCGATGCGCACGACGTCCGGTACTCCTGCGCCAGCACGTCTTCGAGGGTGTCCAGCTTCTTGGCGCGACGCAGCGCTTCCAGGGTCACCGACAGCGATACCGGGGAGCGCGTCATGATCAGGTTTGCCGCGTCGTTGGCCGGGCCCTCGGCGTGGCCGCGCAGGGCGGCGACGATGTCGGCAACTGTCTCACCCGCGTAGCACTCGTCGATCCAAGCGCGTTGTGCCGCAAGCTGACTCGCTGGCGGCTCTTGTTCGTAGGCTCGCACGGCGGCTTCCACGCCCTCGCCGACGACGGCGGCGGTGAACGCCTCCATTGCCTCGTGTGGAACGTAGTGGTCGGCGAGGCCCATGGCGATCGCGTCGCCCGGGCCGAACGGCGCGCCGGTCAGCGCGGCGTGATGGCCGAGCAGGCCGGGGGCGCGCGAGAGGAGGTAGGTGCCGCCGACGTCGGGGATGAACCCGATGCCGACCTCCGGCATCGCCATCTTGGTGGTGTCGGTGACCACGCGGACGTTGCCGTGTGCGCTGACCCCGACGCCCCCGCCCATCACGATGCCGTCCATCAGCGAGACGTAGGGCTTGGGATAGCGCGCGATGTAGGCGTTGAGCAGGTATTCGTCGAACCAGAACGTTCGCGCGTCGGCGCCCCCGGCGCGCGCGCTCTCGTAGATCGCGACGATGTCGCCGCCGGCGCACAGGCCGCGCTCGCCGGCGCCGTTGAGCACGACCGTGGTGAGGTGCGGGTCGTCCGCCCACTCGCGGAGCACCCGGTTGAGGATCGTGACCATGTTGTGGGTCAGGGAGTTGATGGCCTTCGGCCGGTTGAGCGTCACCAGACCGACGCTGCCGTCGACCCGGGCCAGGACTTCGTCGGTATCAGCCGTCACAGAGGTCGTCCTTACGTCGAATGGTTGGACATCCTAGTTTTACCATCACGAGGGTGACCTAGATCGGCACCCACTCGACGTCGCGCACAGGTAGGGTCGACTTTCGTACGGCCCGGACAATTTCGGCGAAGTTTGTGAACTTCCTGGGAACCCGGTCCGCTTGCCGTTCGTTGACGGTGTGTTCACGCGACTTCCAGGAGAGGATCGACGGTGCGGGAGACCAGCAATCCGGTATTTCGTTCGCTGCCCAAGCAGCGAGGGGGATACGCACAGTTCGGCTCCGGTGTAGCCGGCGCCCAGCAGGTGGCCTACCAGGCCGACCCCTACACCACGCAGTACCCGTCGCAGACCGGTGTCTCGCGGCCGATGACCATCGATGACGTCGTCACCAAGACCGGCATCACCCTCGGTGTGCTCTCCGTCGTGGCGGTCATCTCCTACTTCATGGTGTCGGCCAACCTCGCGCTGGCGATGCCGTTCACCCTCGTTGGTGCGCTCGGCGGCCTGGCACTGGTGCTCGTGGCGACCTTCGGCCGCAAGCAGGACAACCCGGCGATCGTGCTGAGCTACGCCGCCCTCGAGGGCCTGTTCCTCGGTGCGATCTCGTTCGTGATGGCCAACATCGTGGTGTCCGGCGCGAATGCCGGCTCGCTGATCGGCCAGGCTGTGCTGGGCACCATCGGTGTGTTCGCCGGCATGCTCGTGGTCTACAAGACCGGCGCCATCCGCGTCACCCCGAAGTTCACCCGCATGTTGGTGGCCAGCATGGTCGGCGTTCTGGTGCTGATGCTCGGAAACTTCGTCCTGTCCATGTTCGGCACGCACGACGGCGGCCCGCTGCGCAACGGCGGCACGATGTCGATCATCTTCTCGCTGGTGGTCATCGCGATCGCGGCGTTCAGCTTCCTGCTGGACTTCGACGCTGCCGACCAGATGATCCGCGCCGGTGCGCCGGAGAAGGCCGCGTGGGGCGTCGCCCTCGGCCTGACCGTCACCCTGGTGTGGCTGTACCTGGAGATCCTGCGTCTGCTGAGTTACTTCCAGCAGCGCTAGCAATTCCCGCACAAAGCCCCGGTCTTCCGGCCGGGGCCTTGTTGTGCGTTGAGTGCGCGTCCAGGGCGAGATTTCGAGCGATTCGTCGCCATACACGCACACTCAACAGGGGTGAAGTGCCTCAAGGGTGAGGTTGGAGGGAGCCTTCCGGCGTGCGCTCGCCGTCGGCCCCGTTCATCGGCTCGGAGGCTCTGCGTAGTGGTGAGGTCAATCGGCATCAATTGCGCACCAGGTACCGGGCGATATTCCCGGGGATCTATGTCGCAACCGATACCCAACCTTCCCTGTGCGAACGCAGCTTTGCGGCGTGGCTGTGGTCGGGACGCGTTGGCGTGCTCGCCGGTTTGGCGGCATCGGCTCTCCACGGCGCGAAGTGGATCAACGCCGACATCCCCATCGACCTCATCTGCGACAAGCCCAGGGCGCCGGTAGGTGTGAGTACACGTCGGGACCGATTGTCCGACAGGGAAATTCAGCGTGTACGGGGCCTACCGGTCACCACCCCTGCGAGGACGGCGTTCGACCTAGGCCGGCGCGCCCCGGTCGGTATCGCGGTCGCTCGCCTCGACGCACTGATGAGCGCGACCGGCGTGACAGTCGAGGCAATCCAGGATGTTGCACGCAGCCATCCGCGCCGCCGGGGTCTGCGACGACTCGAGGCTGTTCTCGACCTCGTCGACCCAGGAGCGCAATCACCCAAAGAGACTTGGCTGCGATTGCTGCTCATCGAGGCCGGCCTGCCGCGACCGCGTACGCAGATTCCGGTCCGGGCGCCGGACGGATCCACCTATTACCTCGACATGGGCTGGGAGGACGTCAAGGTCGCGGTCGAGTACGACGGCGATCACCACCGAACCGATCGCGTGCAATACGCCAGAGACATTCGTCGCATCGAAGCGCTGACTGCGCTCGGGTGGCTGGTGGTGCGAGTGGTCGCAGGCGACACACCCGCAGACATTGTGCGACGGGTCCGCGCTGCGATCGATCAGAGGTTGAGTGTGCGTCCAGGGCGAGATTCCGAGTGGATTCCCGCCCTGGACGCACACTCAACGCAAATCAGGAGAGCCGTTCGATGACCATGGCCATGCCCTGGCCGCCGCCGACGCACATCGTCTCGATACCGAACGTCTTGTCGTAGGTCTGCAGGTTGTTGAGCAGCGTGGCAGTGATCCGCGCGCCCGTCATGCCGAACGGATGCCCCAGCGCGATCGCCCCGCCGGAGACGTTGAGCTTGTCCTCGTCCATCCCCAACTCCCGCGCCGAGCCGAGCACCTGCACCGCGAACGCCTCGTTGATCTCGTACAGGTCGATGTCCGAGATCGACATCTTCGCGTTCGCCAGCGCCTTCTTGACCGCCTCGATCGGTCCCAGGCCCATGATCTCCGGCGACAACCCCGACACCCCCGTGGCCACGACGCGCGCCAGCGGCGTCAGACCGAGTTCCTTGGCCTTGGCGTCGGAGACGATCACCAGCGCCGCCGCGCCGTCGTTCAACGGACAGGCATTACCCGCTGTGACCGTGCCATTGGGGCGGAACACCGGCTTGAGCTGGCTCAGCGCCTCATACGTGGTGCCGGCCCGCGGGCCGTCGTCCTTGCTGACGACCGTGCCGTCGGGCAGCGTCACCGGGACGATCTCGCGCTCGAAGAAGCCGCTCTTGATCGCCTCCTCGGCACGGTTCTGCGACCGCACACCCCAGCGGTCCTGGTCTTCCCGGCTGATGCCGGTGTAGCACGCCACGTTCTCCGCGGTCTGCCCCATCGCGATGTACACGTCGGGCAGCAGGCCGTCCTCGCGGGGATCGTGCCACTCCTCGGCGCCGGCCGCGGCCGCCGCCGTGCGCTCGCCGGCCGCGTTGTACACCGGGTTCTTGGTGTCCGGCCACGCGTCGGCGTTGCCCTTGGTGAACCGCGACACGGTATCCACGCCCGCCGAGATGAACGCGTCGCCCTCGCCGGCCTTGATCGCGTGGAACGCCATCCGGGTGGTCTGCAACGACGACGAGCAGTACCGGTTCACCGTGGTACCCGGCAGGAAGTCGTAGCCCAGTTGCACGGCGACGGTGCGGCCGATATTGAAGCCCGACTCGCCGGCGGGCTGGCCGCAGCCCATGATCAGGTCGTCGATCTGGGTGGGATCCAGCGCGGGCACCTTGTCCAGCGCGGCGCGCACCATCTGCGCGGCCAGGTCGTCGGGTCGTATGTCGACCAGCGAGCCCTTCATCGCGCGGCCGATCGGCGAGCGGGCAGTGGCAACGATGACGGCTTCGGGCATGAGAGACGGCTCCTAGGTCGGCGGTAACCCAGAATCTAGCTCGCGGTCACCACGATCGGTGCGGGCACCCCGGTTGCGCGGCGGCGCAACAGCCGGCCCAGCGGGCCGAGCCGCGCGCTCAGCGGCCGGTCGGTCCGCGCCGCCCACGGCAGATCGGGCACGGTGGCTCCGGTCCATTCACCGAGTCCATGGCACAGCGCGGGCAGCAGCTGGCTGGCGGCCAACGCATAACCGGCCGCCGACGGGTGGTACTTGTCCTCGGAGAACATCAGCTCCGGGGTCGAGATGAAGTTCGGCGACAGCAGGTCCGCGAGCGGCACCGGCACACCGCCTGCGGCACGCACCGCCGAGGCCTGCGCGCGCGCCAGCCGCAAGCCGCGCGATCGGGCCGCGAAGCGCAGCGGCTGGGGGATCGCGGTGATGACGCCGAAATCCGGGCACGTCCCCACGACCACCACCGCTCCGCTGGCGCGCAGTCGCTGTACGGCAGCGCCCAGACGCCGCGCCGACGGAACGATGCCGTTGAGCGCGGTGATATCGTTGGCCCCGATCATGATGATGGCCGCATCGGGCGGGGGACCGGCGACGAACATGGCGTCCACCTGACCCGAGAGCCCCCTGGACGTCGCACCCACGATCGCCTTGGTCGATAGCCGAATCAGCTTGCCGGACTCCTCGGCGAGCCCGCGGGCGACCACCACGCCGGGCACCTCGTCTGCGTCGCGACAGCCGTAGCCGGTGGCCGTCGAGTCACCGAACACCATCAGGTGCAGGTCGTAGGGGACGCCCCGTTCCCAGCGGCGCACCGGCCCGCCACCCGGCGCATACACGCCGTCGGCGCGCGGCGGAACATCCCAGGACTTGGGGATCACGGTGCGGGCCTGCGCAGCCTGGCCGTTGAGTAGGTTGCGGGCACCGAGCACGGCGCCACCGGTGGAAGCGAGAACTCCCGCCACCCCCAGCACAACCGTCGACCTGCGCGGAGCGCGTCTGTCCACATCGCCAGTTTAGGTGGCTCGTCACGGGGAATTCGGTCGCGACAGTGGCCCCGGGATTACGGACAGGTATCACTTGCGGTAAGAAAACAACTTGCTAGTTGTTGTATGTATTGCAGGTGACAAGCTGAGTTACCGAGGTTCGCTGGCGAGTCTCGGGACACGCATCTACAAAGGCGTAGGGAGTGTTGACGATGACCGCACCCAATATGGTCCGGGCCTCCGCCCCACATCGAACTCGTGCCCGCCCGCGCCGGTATCCGGTCAGCGACGGCGCCCCGGTCGAGGTCGTCGAGGACGGCCCCAGCATCGCCGCGCGACTTGTCTCCCTGGGCACCAGGGTGACCATGTGGCCCTCCCTGGCCGTCCTGAGTCACGTGCCGCACTGGCCGTGGCCCTTCGGACTGGTCGACCTCGTCGCCCGTGCCATCATGCCCACCCCCGGCACCGTGCGCGCCACCGTCGGTCTGACCAACGCCTCGGCCCAACTGGTCCGCGCGCCCGGCGTGCTCCCCGCCGACGGCAACCGCCGCGTGGTGCTCTACATGCACGGCGGCGCGTTCCTGACGTGCGGGGTCAATTCCCACAGCCGGATTTCAATCGCCCTGTCGAAGTACGCCGATTCACCGGTGCTGGTCGTGGACTACCGGCTGATCCCCAAGCACAGCATCGGCAACGCCATCGACGACTGTTACGACGCCTACCGGTGGCTGCGCCTGCGCGGCTACGAGCCCGACCAGATCGTGCTCGCCGGCGACTCGGCCGGCGGCTACCTCTCGGTGGCATTGGCTCAGCGGCTGCAGGCCGAAGGCGAAGAGCCCGCCGCGCTGGTCGCCATCTCGCCGCTGTTGCAACTCAACCACGGCCCGAAGCTGACGCACCCGAACATCCACACCGACGCGATGTTCCCGCCCAAGGCTTTTGACGCACTCGTGGCACTGGTCGCGCGGGCGGCCGCCAAGAACGTCGTCGACGGCGAGCCCGAAGGCGTCTACGAACCGCTCGACCACATCGAGCCGGGACTGCCCCGAACGCTCATCCACGTCTCCGGCTCGGAGGTGCTGCTGCACGACGCGCGGCTCGCGGCGCGCCGGCTGGCCGCTGCCGGTGTGCCCACCGAGGTGCGGGTGTGGCCGGGCCAGATCCACGACTTCCAGCTGGCCGCCTCGCTGGTGCCCGAGGCGACGCGCTCGCTGCGCCAGATCGGTGAGTACATTCGCGAAGCCACTGGCTGATGGCGCGCGGGCGCCTGACACCATGTAGGCATGCGTATCGCGCCGCACATCAGCGAGCTGATCGGTAACACCCCGCTGGTTCAACTGACTTCGGTCGTGCCGGGGGGCTCGGGTGTCGTCGCGGCCAAGATCGAATACCTCAGTCCGGGCGGCAGCTCCAAGGACCGCATCGCGGTGAAGATGATCGACGCCGCCGAGGCCAGCGGTCAGCTCAAGCCGGGCGGCACCATCGTCGAACCCACATCGGGCAACACCGGCGTGGGGCTGGCCCTGGTGGCCCAGCGCCGCGGCTACAAGTGCATCTTCGTCTGCCCCGACAAGGTCAGCGAGGACAAGCAGAACGTCCTGCGCGCCTATGGCGCCGAGGTCGTCGTCTGCCCGACGGCCGTGCCCCCGGATCACCCGGACAGCTATTACTCCGTCTCCAACCGGCTGGTCACCGAGATCGACGGCGCTTGGAAGCCGGACCAGTACTCCAACCCCAACGGACCGGCGAGCCACTACGAGACCACCGGCCCGGAGATCTGGGCCGACACCGACGGAAAGGTCACCCACTTCGTCGCCGGCGTCGGCACCGGCGGCACCATCACCGGTGCAGGCCGCTACCTCAAGGAGGTGTCCGGCGGAGCTGTACAGATCATCGGCGCCGACCCGGAAGGCTCGGTGTACTCCGGCGGGACCGGGCGGCCTTATCTGGTCGAGGGCGTCGGCGAGGATTTCTGGCCGGCGGCATACGACCCGTCGGTGCCCGACCAGATCATCGCGGTCTCCGACGCGGACTCCTTCGACATGACCCGACGGCTCGCCCGCGAAGAGGCCCTGCTAGTCGGCGGCTCGTGCGGCATGGCGGTGGTCGCCGCGCTCAAGGTGGCCAGGGAGGCCGGCCCCGGCTCACTGGTGGTCGTCCTGCTGCCCGACGGCGGCCGCGGCTACCTGTCGAAGATCTTCAACGACGCCTGGATGTCGTCCTACGGCTTCCTGCGTAATCGGCTCGACGGCTCGGTACCCGAACCGATCGTTGCCGACGTGTTGCGCGGGAAGTCCGGCGAGTTGCCCGATCTGGTCCACACCCACCCGTCGGAGACCGTGCGCGACGCGATCGGGATCCTGCGCGAGTACGGGGTGTCGCAGATGCCGGTCGTCGGCGCCGAACCCCCGGTGATGGCCGGCGAGGTGGCCGGCAGCGTATCCGAGCGCGAACTGCTGTCCGCCGTGTTCGAAGGCCGGGCCAAGCTGGCCGACGCGGTGTCGCTGCACATGAGCCCGCCGCTGCCGCTGATCGGTGCGGGGGAGCTGGTCAGCGCGGCGGCTACCCAGTTGCGCGACTGGGACGCGCTGATGGTCGTCGAGGACGGCAAACCGGTCGGGGTAATCACCCGGCACGACGTTCTCGGCTTTCTCTCCGAAGGTCCGCGCAGGCGCTGAAGCTCGGATTGCGCTTTGCCCGGCTGCGCTGCCACTTCTCGGGTACATTTATGCCGCTTTACCTCAGCTAATACGTCGGCAGTGGAAGGCGTCATGACCGAACAGCCACCAGGGCCGCCGCCGGGGAACTATCCGCCGCCGCCCCCGCCTCCGGGCGGATTCCCGCCACCGCCCGGTGGCTGCTGTGGAACTACGGCTACCGCCAGGGCACCACGGGTTCGAGCATCGGCAAGTCGATCTTGAAGTTCAAGGTGGTCAGCGAAAATACCGGTCAGCCGATCGGGCTCGGGTTGTCGATCGTGCGCCAGCTGGCGCACATCGTCGATGGCATCATCTGCTACATCGGCTACCTGTTCCCGTTGTGGGATTCCAAGCGCCAGACGCTGGCCGACAAGATAATGACCACAGTCTGCCTACCGCTCTAGAAGAAGGGCTTTGACGAATGACTCAGCCACCTCCCGGTGACTACCCGCCTCCGCCCGGACCCCCGCCGGGCAACTATCCGCCGCCAGGGAACTACCCGCCGCCCGGCAACTATCCGCCGCCAGGGAACTACCCGCCGCCCGGCAACTATCCGCCGCCCCCGCCGGGGAACTATCCGCCTCCGCCGCCGGGCGTCGGCCCGCTGAGGGTACTGCCCAAAGAGGCCTACACCCCGTGGGTCAAGCGGGTCGGCGCATGGATCATCGACAGCCTGCCGGTAGCGATCCTGTCCGGCGTCGGCCAAGGGATCATGTACGCCACCGGTGAGAACAACTGCGTCTCGACCAGCGGTGACAACGGCTACGGCGTGGCCTGCACGTCGCAGCCGTCGGCGCTGGGCCTGATCCTGTCGTTCGTGTTCGGACTGGCCGCGTTCGCATTCGCGATCTGGAACTACGGCTACCGCCAGGGCACCACGGGCTCGAGCATCGGCAAGTCCGTGCTCAAGTTCAAGGTGGTCGGCGAGAAGACCGGTCAGCCGATCGGGTTCGGGTTGTCGATCGTGCGTCAGCTGGCGCACATCGTCGACGCGATCATCTGCTACATCGGCTACCTGTTCCCGTTGTGGGATGCCAAGCGGCAGACGTTGGCCGACAAGATCATGACGACGGTCTGCTTGCCCATCTGAGATCTGGACGGGAAAGGCGCTCACTCCGAGGGTGAGCGCCTTTTCTCGTCCAGATAGGCTCGACGGCGATGAGTGAGCAGCGAAGTGCCGCAGACCGGCATCGGGTGCACGGGTTCGCGACCAAGGCCATCCACGCCGGTTACCGGCCCGACCCCGCTACCGGGGCGGTCAACGCCCCGATCTACGCCAGCAGCACGTTCGCCCAGGACGGAGTGGGTGGCCTGCGCGGGGGATTCGAATACGCCCGCACCGGCAACCCGACCCGCGCCGCCCTCGAGGCGGTGCTGGCCGCGGTCGAGGAGGGCAACTTCGGGCGTGCGTTCAGTTCCGGCATGGCCGCCGCCGACTGCGCGTTGCGCGCGGTGCTGCGCCCCGGCGATCACCTGGTGATCCCCGACGACGCCTACGGCGGCACCTTCCGGCTCATCGACAAGGTGTTCAGCCAGTGGGGCGTCGAGCACACGCCGGTGCCGCTGTCCGACCTCGACGCGGTGCGCGCGGCGATCACCAGCCGAACCCGGCTGATCTGGATGGAGACGCCCACCAACCCGCTGCTGACCATCGCCGACATCGCCGCGATCGTCCAGATCGGCTCGGCTTCTGACGCAAAGGTGTTGGTGGACAACACTTTTGCCTCTCCGGCCCTTCAGCAGCCGTTGACGTTGGGCGCCGACATCGTGCTGCACTCGACGACGAAGTACATCGGCGGACACTCCGACGTGGTCGGCGGTGCGCTGGTGACCAACGACGAGGAACTCGACGCCAAGTTCGCGTTCCTGCAGAACGGCGCCGGCGCCGTGCCGGGCCCGTTCGACGCCTACCTGACGATGCGTGGGCTCAAGACGCTGGAACTGCGGATGGCCCGGCACAGCTCGAACGCGGCCAAGGTCGCCGAGTTCCTCGCCGGTCATCCCGCGGTGGAGCGGGTGCTCTATCCCGGCCTGCCCGATCATCCCGGTCACGACGTCGCCGCCCGCCAGATGCGCGGGTTCGGCGGCATGGTGTCGGTCCGGATGCGCGGTGGCGCGCAGGCCGCCCACCGATTGTGCTCGCGCACAGAGGTTTTCATTCTCGCCGAATCGCTGGGCGGGGTGGAATCGCTGATCGAGCATCCCGGTGCGATGACGCATGCCTCGACTGCGGGCTCGCAGTTGGAGGTGCCTGACGACCTGGTCCGGCTGTCGGTCGGTATCGAGGACCCGGCCGATCTTCTCGGCGACCTCGAGCAGGCGTTAGCGTAACGCCGTCCGGACCGCGGCAGTCGTCACCGCGAGGTTGACGTCGCTCATCCTGCTGTCGTCAACCCATGTGCCGCTGGCGATTTCGCCAGCGCGGGCCTGCACCCAGTGCCAGCCGCGTTCGTTGAGGCTGAGCAGCGTGCCCAGTCCGTCCACGGCGTGCAGCAGCGAGACGATCGCAGCCGTCTGGGGGTCTGGACGCTGCCCGTCGAACAGTGCGGCCACGACGGCCGACCGCGCGCGGTCCACCCGCGCCCGGTTGGCCATCGGCCACGCATAAGTGTTGCGGCGCAACCGGTGTGCGGACAACTGCACCTGATGCAGCTGCCCGGTACGCAGCAACTGGTCGAGCACGTCGTCCTCGGCGCGTTTGCGCAGCTTGCCGATCGCGGCCGCCGGCGTGATCGGCGCCTGCAACAGCAACGCCAACGCGGGACGCAGCACCGGGTCGATCGGCGGCCGGCCGGCCAGCGCGACCAGCCGATCCGGCGGCACCGGCTCGTGAGCCAGTGCGGGCCGGACCCGGCATTCGTAGGCCAGATCGAGCAGTACCGCCGCGGCGATGAGTCGCTGTAACCTGGCCCGCTCGACTGCGGGCTGGGCCGCGGCGTTGTCGAGCAGCAGGAGAAGCAGGTCTTCGGCGATGCGCGCCACGCGTCAGGAGGTTACCCCTGGTAGGGCTCGGCGCTGACCAGCGTGACCTTCACGGTCTTGCCGCTGGGCACGGTGTACTCGCGCGTCTCGCCCTGCTTGGCGTTGAGCAGCGCACCGCCCAGCGGGGAGTTGGGGGAGTAGACCTCGAGCTTGTCGTGGTCGATGCCCTCCTGGCGGGTGGCGATCAGGAAGGTCTCGGTGTCGGACTTGTCGCCGTCGTAGTAGACGGTCACCACCGAACCCGGCAGTGCCACACCCGACACCTTGGGCGCCTCGCCAACCTTGGCGGTGTTCAGCAGCTCCTGCAGCTGGCGGATCCGGGCCTCTTCCTGGCCCTGCTGCTCGCGTGCGGCGTGGTAGCCCCCGTTCTCGCGCAGGTCGCCTTCCTCGCGCCGGTCGTTGATCTCGGCAGCGATGACCGGACGATTGGCGATCAGCTGGTCGAGCTCGCCCTTGAGCCGGTCATATGACTCCTGCGTCAGCCAGGTCACGGTGTCGGTCATCGTCGTACTCCTCATTCATGTGGTTCCGCGGCGCCCGCGGTGCAGTCTTTTGTCGCTGCCGGGAACATGCGGATAATTCCGCGTGTATTGCCTCCGCAGAGCAGCGTGCAAACGCGCTAATGAAGCAATACACGGCTCCCAGCAGGAACCGTGTATTGACCAAGTCTACCACCGGTGAGACGGCGGGTTTTCAGATTTTCGCAGTTCTCTGTTAGCCGGGCGGCAACCGGATCAGGGGTTCACCAGGTAGGACGGCACGTCGGTGCCGCAACCGTAGATGTCGCCGACGAACGGTGGTTTGTACGACTCCACGGCGGCCGTGACCTGCACCGTCTTCTGATCCGACGGCCCGACCAGCACCTCGCGTCTGCCGGTCTCGGCGCCGTCGTGCGACCGGACCCGGACGATGCAGTGCACCGGTCGCGACGGGTCCTTTCGGGTCACGCTGATCGTGACCGACACCGTCTGATCGTCGACCACCTGATAAGCGGCGATGCTGCCTTCGACGTCATTGCCCTCGAAGCGCTGGTAGCCGACCACGGCGACCAGGATGCCGAACGCCAGGACCAGCACACCCAGGGCAATCGCCACCCGGCGCCGCGTGGCCGGGGCCATCCGCTGTCGCCCGTACCGCGACTCGGGCAGCTGCGGGGGGCTCTCGGTCATGGTGTGGAGTGCATCTCTCGTCAGCAGGTGGGGATTACGGGTACGCATGGCGCGGATGAAACTATTAGGACAGGAACTATAGGACGTGCTGCCAGTGTTTCAGCAGTACGCAGGGTGCAGCAAAAACCAAAGCGGGTAGAGGGAGAAGTGACCGAACTGCGGTTGATGGCCGTCCACGCCCATCCGGACGACGAGTCCAGCAAGGGCGCGGCCACCTTGGCGCGGTACGCCGCCGAAGGTCACCGGGTGCTGGTTGTCACGCTGACGGGTGGCGAGCGCGGCGACATCCTCAACCCGGCGATGGACCTTCCCGAGGTACGCGGGCGCATCGCCGACGTGCGCCGCGACGAGATGGCCAAGGCGGCCGAGATCCTCGGCGTCGAACACCGGTGGCTGGGGTTCGAAGACTCCGGGTTGCCCGAGGGCGACCCGCTACCGCCGCTGCCCGACGGCTGTTTCGCGCTGGTTCCGCTCGAGGAGCCGGTCGCCGAGCTGGTCAAGGTGATCCGCGAGTTCCGGCCACACGTGATGACCACCTACGACGAGAACGGCGGCTACCCGCACCCTGATCACATTCGCTGCCATCAGGTGTCGGTCGCCGCCTATGAGGCCGCCGTCGACCACCGGCTGCACCCGGAGTCCGGCGACCCGTGGAACATCAGCAAGCTCTACTACAACCACGGCTTCCTGCGTCAGCGTCTGCAGCTGCTGCAGGACGAGTTCGCCAAGAACGGTCAGGAGGGTCCGTTCGCCAAGTGGTTGGAGAACTGGGACCCGGAGATCGACGTCCACGCCGGGCGGGTGACAACCAGGGTGCCGTGCGCGGACTACTTCCGCGTGCGCGACGAAGCGCTCAAGGCGCACGCCACCCAGATCGACCCCAGCGGATTCTTCTTCGCAACCCCCATAGAGTGGCAGCAGCGGCTGTGGCCCACCGAGGAGTTCGAACTTGCTCGCTCGCGGGTGCCCGCTGACCTACCTGAAGACGACCTGTTCGCCGGAATCGAGATCTTCGAGTGATAGACCTGTTGACGACAACCGTGTCGGTGCTGGCCGAACCGCCCAAGAACAGCGGGCCGGACTTCGGCAAGGCCAGCCCGCTGGGGCTGCTGGTCGTGGTGCTCCTGCTGATCGGCGTGTTCATTCTGGTGTGGTCGATGAACCGGCAGCTCAAGAAGCTGCCGAAGAGCTTCGACGACGAACCAGCCGAAGAGGTGGCCGAGCAGAGCGGGGGCGCCGAAGCCGGCAGCGGGAGGTCTCCGAGTGAGCCCAGCGGCTAACACGCTGGCGACGGCGACCAGCCCATATCTGCGCCAGCACGCCGACAACCCGGTGCACTGGCGGCAGTGGAGCGCCGAGGCGCTCGACGAGGCCGTCCGCCGCGACGTCCCGATCCTGCTGTCGATCGGTTACGCCGCCTGTCACTGGTGCCACGTGATGGCGCACGAGTCCTTCGAGGACGCCGAAGTCGCTGCGGCCGCCAACGCCGACTTCGTCTGCATCAAGGTCGACCGCGAGGAGCGCCCCGACCTCGACGCGGTGTACATGAACGCCACGGTGGCGATGACCGGCCAGGGCGGCTGGCCGATGACGTGCTTCCTGACCCCCGACGGCCGGCCGTTCTTCTGTGGCACCTACTACCCGAGACCGCAGTTCCTCCAACTGCTGACCGCCGTCGCCCACACCTGGCGCACCCAGCGCGACGACGTGGAGCAGGCCTCCGACCAGGTGGCCGGCGAGCTGCGTCGGATGGCTGCCGGACTGCCCGGCGGTGGTCCCGAGATCGAACCGGCACTGTGCGATCACGCTGTCGCGGCGATCCTTGGCGACGAGGACACCGAGCGCGGCGGGTTCGGCCGGGCGCCGAAGTTTCCGCCGTCGGCTCTGCTGGAGGCGCTGCTGCGCACCCACGAGCGCACCCGTTCGCCGGTGCCGCTGGCCGCGGTGGAGCGCACGGGTGTGGCGATGGCGCGCGGCGGGATCTACGACCAGCTGGCCGGTGGATTCGCACGCTACAGCGTGGACGCCGACTGGGTGGTGCCGCACTTCGAGAAGATGCTCTACGACAACGCGTTGCTGCTGCGGGCGTACGCGCACTGGGCGCGGCGCACCGGGGATCCGCTGGCGCGCCGGGTGGCGGCGGAGACCGCTTCGTTCTTGATCAACGACCTCGCCGACGGTCACATGTTCACCTCTTCGCTGGACGCCGACGCCGCGGGTTCGGAAGGCTCGACGTACGTGTGGACGCCCGCACAGCTGCGCGAGGTGCTCGGCGAAGACGACGGAGCTTGGGCGGCAAGGGTTTTCGCCGTGACGGAGCGCGGCACATTCGAGCACGGCTCGTCGGTGCTGCAACTGCCTGCCGATCCTGACGACCCGCAGCGGTTCGAGCGGGTTCGTGGCGCGCTGCTGGCCGAGCGTTCGACGCGGGTGCAGCCCCCGCGAGACGACAAGGTCGTGACGGCGTGGAACGGGCTTGCGATCACCGCACTCGCGGAAGCCAGTGTGGCCCTTGATGATCCGGGGCTTCTGGAGGCTGCGGTGCGGTGTGCGACGGTGATCGTCGACCTGCACTTCGTGGACGGCCGATTGCGGCGCGCCAGCCTCGGTGGCGTGGTCGGTGACAGCGCGGCCATTCTGGAGGACCATGCCGCGCTGGCGACCGGGTTGCTGACGCTGCATCAGCTGACCGGTGACGGGTCCTGGCTGGCGACGGCGGCGGAGCTGGTCGGCTTGGCGCAGGGGCACTTCGCCGATCCGGACCGGCCCGGCCGCTGGTTTGACAGCGCCGATGATGCCGAGCAGTTGATGGTCCGCCCGTCGGACCCGCTGGACGGTGCGACACCGTCGGGGGCGTCGCTGATCGCCGAGGCGCTGCTGACCATCGGCCACATGATCGACGGCGACTGGGCCGGCCGCTACGGCGAGGACGCGGCCGAGACACTGCTGGCGCACTCCCCGCTGCTGGCCAAGGCGCCGCGGTCGGCGGGGCACTGGCTGGCGGTGGCAGAGGCGGCGGTGCGCGGGCCGCTGCAGGTGGCCGTGGCCACTGCGGATGCGAGTTCGCCGCTGTTGGCGGCGGCGCGGCGGATGGCACCCGGCGGGACGATCGTCGTCGGCGGGCCGGTGGACTCGTCGCCGCTGCTAGCCGGACGTGACCGGGTCGGAGCTGCGGATGCCGCCTACGTGTGCCGGGGCCGGGTGTGCGACCTGCCGGTGACGAGCGCCAAGGACCTCGCCAACGCGCTCGGAGTGTCCGGGTAGCTTTCCGGCCATGCCAAGTGCCGAGCAGATCACCCAGACCGCCTGTCAGTATCTCGACGCCGTGGCCAAGGATGCCAAGATCGCGTCGATGAAGGCCTTCCGGGGCCCGGAGAACGTCAGCACCGTTAGAAGACGGCGAACCACATGGCGATGTAGTGGCAGATCGCCGCGACCGCGGTACAGGCGTGAAAGAACTCGTGGTGACCGAACGTCGTCGGCCATGGGTTGGGCCACTTCAGCGCATAGAGCACCCCACCGATGCTGTACAGCGCGCCGCCGACGATCAGCAGCACCATCGCCGCGATGCCCGCGCCGTTCGTGATCGGCACGATGAACCACACCGCCACCCAGCCGAGCAGCAGGTAGAGCGGAACGCCCACCCACCGTGGCGCAGACGGCCAGCACATCTTGAGCGCGACGCCGGCGGCGGCGCCGCCCCAGGCGATCCAGAACAGGATCCAGCCGCTGCGCTCAGGAAGTGCGAGCAGGGCAAATGGCGTGTAGCTACCGGCGATGAAGATGAAGATCATCGAGTGGTCGAGCCGCTTCATCCACTTGCGGGCGGTCGGTGAGGTCCAGTTCACCCGGTGATAGGTGCCGCTGACGGTGAACATGGCCACGATCGTCAGTGTGTAGATCAGCGTGGCGACGCCGGCCCGCGTCGACTCCACCGACCACGACACCGACACCAGGGCCGCGCCGGCGATCGCTGCGACGACGGCGGCATAGACGTGGATCCAGCCACGTAGGCGGGGCTTTCCGAGGAACTCGACGGCGGCGTCGACGACGGCTTCGGGGAAGTCTTCGGCGTCGCGGTTGTCGGAAGACTTCGATCGGCGGGGGTCGGGGGTGTCGACGCTCGTGGTCATGTCACCTCCATCGCGCGCACGAGGGCCTGATCGCTGTTCCTAACAGTAGTCTGGTTTGTCGTGGAGATCATTCCGCCTCGCCTCAAAGAACCGGCTTACCGGCTCTACGAGATGCGGCTGCGCCAGGAGCTGGCGCGCTCCAAATCCCAGCTACCGCGGCATATCGCCGTGCTGTGCGACGGCAACCGGCGCTGGGCTCGTGACGCTGGTCACGACGACGTCAGTTACGGCTACCGGATGGGCGCGGCCAAGATCGCCGAGATGCTCCGCTGGTGTGCCGATGCCGGCATCGAGATGGCCACCGTGTACCTGCTCTCCACGGAGAACCTGCAGCGTGACCCGGGTGAGCTGTCCTGCCTGATCGAGATCATCACCGACGTCGTCGAGGAGATCTGCGCGCCGACGAATCGGTGGAGCGTGCGAACCGTCGGCGATCTGGAGCTGCTCGGCGAGGAGCCCGCCCGCCGCCTGCGTGACGCGGTGGACTCCACCGCCGGCCTGCCGCCGGCGTCGTTTCACGTCAACTTGGCAGTCGGCTATGGCGGGCGGCAGGAGATCGTCGACGCCGTGCGCGCGCTGCTGAGCAAGGAACTGGCCAACGGCGCCACCGCCGAGCAGCTGATCGAGACCGTCACCATCGACGGCATCTCGGAGAATCTCTACACCTCGGGGCAGCCCGATCCGGATTTGGTGATCCGGACATCGGGGGAGCAGCGACTCTCCGGATTCCTGCTGTGGCAGAGCGCATATTCGGAGATGTGGTTCACCGACGCGCACTGGCCGGCGTTCCGGCGGGTGGACTTCCTGCGCGCGTTGCGCGACTACAGCAGCCGGCACCGGCGGTTCGGGCAGTAGCCGTGGCGGCGCTGTCGGCGGTCGTCTTCGCGCTGAGCTGCCGGTGCAGCGGCTCAACCCGCTCACCGGGCCGCCGCCGATCAACTAGAGCTTGCGCAGCCGCAGCCGGTTGATGGAGTGATCGGCGTCCTTGCGCAACACCAGCGTCGCGCGGGGCCGGGTCGGCAGGATGTTCTCGATCAGGTTGGGCCGGTTGATCGAACTCCAGATGTCACGCGCGGCGGCGACGGCCTCGGTGTCGGTCAGGCTCGCATAGTGGTGGAAGTGCGAGGCCGGGTCGGCGAACGCGCCACTGCGCAGCGCCAGGAACCGCTCGATGTACCACTGCTCGATATCCTCGACGCGGGCGTCGACATAGACGGAGAAGTCGAACAGGTCAGAGACCATCAGCGTCGGCCCGGTCTGAAGGACGTTGAGCCCCTCCAGGATCAGGATGTCTGGATGGGTGACGACGTGCTTCTCGCCGGGCACGATGTCGTAGATCAGATGTGAGTACACCGGCGCGGATACCTGGTCTGCGCCCGACTTCACCGACGTCACGAACCGCATCAGCGAGCGACGGTCGTAGCTCTCCGGAAAGCCCTTGCGGTGCATCAGATTTCGACGCGTCAGTTCCGAGTTGGAGTAGAGGAACCCGTCGGTGGTGACCAGGTCGACGCGGGCGTGGTCCTCCCAGCGGGCCAGCAGCGCCTGCAGCACGCGCGCGGTGGTCGACTTGCCCACCGCCACACTGCCGGCCACGCCGATGACGAACGGCACCGGCCGGTCCGGGTTCTGCTGCGGCTCGCCGAGGAACTCCGCGGTGGCGGCGAACAGTCGCTGCCGGGCCGCCACCTGCAGATGGATCAATCGGGCCAGTGGCAGGTAAACCTCTTCAACCTCGAGCAGGTCGATCTGCTCGCCCATGCCGCGCAGTCCGGTCAGCTCCTCCTCGGTGAGCTTCAACGGGGTCGACGAACGCAGACCGCGCCATTGACGCCGGTCGAATTCCACGTAGGGGCTGGGTTCGCTCAGCCGCGCCATCGGCACAGTCTTGCAGCTAGCGTGGTCGGCATGCAGCCCGGCGCCCTCATCCGCGACTACCTCATGCTCGGCTTGCGCTTCGACCGCATCGAGGAGGGCTACGTCGACTCCTTCACCGGCGATCCGGCATTGCGCCGCGCCGTGGCCGACGAGCCCGCCCCCGAGCCGGCCGAGCTGGCCCGTCAGGCCGACCGCCTGCTGGCCGCTCTGCCGCAGGTTCCGCGCGCCGACGGCTTCACCGACCAGCGCGCCGACTTCATCGGCGCCCACCTCAAAGCCCTGGCCTGTGCGGCCCGCAAGTTCGCCGGTGAGCCCGTCGGCTTCATCGACGAAGTGCAGGCCTACTTCGACGTGCGGATCAGCCGCGGCGACGAGGACCGCTACCGCGCCGCGCACGCTCGCATCGACGAGGTGCTCGGCGGCAGCGGTCCGCTGGCCGAGCGGATGGCCGCCCACCGCAGCGCCGACGAGATCCCGCCGCAGCGGCTCGAGGAATGCATCCACGCCTTCTCCAGCGCCCTGCGCGACAAGGTCCGCGCGACGTACCCGCTGCCGGATGCCGAGACCATCGTCTACAAGGTGGTTACCGACAAGCCGTGGTCGGGCTTCAACTACTACGAAGGCAACTACCGCTCGACGGTCGCGATCAACGCCGACCTCAAGCAGCAGATGGCCAACCTGCCGCGGCTGGTCGCCCACGAGACCTACCCCGGCCATCACACCGAACACTGCCGCAAGGAGGCCGGTCTGGTCGAGGGCCAGGATCAGCAGGAGCAGACCATCTTCCTGGTCAACACCCCGCAGTGCCTGATGGCCGAGGGCCTGGCCGACCTGGCGCTGTACGCGGCGGTCGGACCTGGCTGGGGGAGTTGGGCTGCGGAGATCTACGCCGACCTCGGCCTGCGGTTCGACGGCAAACTCGCCGAGGAGCTTTCGGAGGCCTCCGCGGCGCTGGCCGACGTGCGCCAGGACGCTGCGCTGATGCTGCACGACGAACACCGCGACGTCGACGACGTCGTCGCGTTCCTGCAGCGCTGGCTGCTGATCGACCACACCCGCGCGCGGCAGTCGCTGCGGTTCCTGTCCTCGCCGCTGTGGCGGGCTTACACCAGCACCTACGTCGAGGGATACCGGCTGCTGCGCTCGTGGCTCGACGAACGCCCGGCCGGGGTGGGCCTGACCGAACGGTTCGGCCGGCTGCTCGACGAGCCGCTGATCCCCACGGCGCTGCGGGTCGACGCGGCCTGAACAGCGGCGGATAGGCTTGGGCCATGACTGCAGACTCGACGCTTTCCAGCCCGGCTGCCACCCCAGGCACCGACTATGCCGCCACCGCCAGCGAGGCCTACCGCGCGGCATTACAGGTCATCGAGTCAGTCGAACCCCGCATCGCCGCCGCGACGCGCAAAGAGCTCGCCGACCAACGGGATTCGCTCAAGCTGATCGCCAGCGAGAACTACGCTTCGCCCGCGGTGCTGCTGACCATGGGCAGCTGGCTGTCGGACAAGTACGCCGAGGGCACCGTCGGCCACCGCTTCTACGCGGGCTGCCAGAACGTCGACGAGGTCGAGAGCATCGCCGCCGAGCACGCCCGTGAGCTGTTCGGCGCCCCCTACGCCTATGTCCAGCCGCACTCCGGGATCGACGCCAACCTGGTGGCGTTCTGGGCGATCCTCGCCACCAAGATCGAGGCCCCCGCCCTGCACGACGCCGGGGTGAAGAACGTCAACGACCTGTCGGAGGCGGAGTGGGAGCGGCTGCGCGCCAGGCTGGGCAGCCAGCGGCTGATGGGCATGTCGCTGGACGCAGGCGGCCACCTCACCCACGGCTTCCGGCCCAACATTTCCGGCAAGATGTTTCACCAGCGCAGCTACGGCACCGACCCGGCGACGGGTCTGCTCGACTACGACGCCGTGCGCGCCGCCGCCCGTGAGTTCAAGCCGCTGATCCTGGTGGCCGGCTACTCCGCCTATCCGAGGCGGGTCAACTTCGCCACGATGCGTGAGATCGCCGACGAGGTCGGCGCCACCCTGATGGTGGACATGGCCCACTTCGCCGGCCTGGTCGCCGGCAAGGTGCTCACCGGCGACGAGGACCCGGTGCCGCACGCGCACGTCGTCACCAGCACCACGCACAAGTCGCTGCGCGGCCCCCGCGGCGGTCTGGTGCTGGCCACCGCCGAGTACTCCGACGCCGTCGACAAGGGCTGCCCGATGGTGCTCGGCGGACCGCTGTCGCACGTGATGGCCGCCAAGGCCGTGGCCTTCGCCGAGGCGCGCCAGCCGTCGTTCCGGGCCTACGCCCAGCGGGTGGCCGACAACGCCAAGGCCTTCGCCGAGGGGCTGCTGCGCCGCGGGGCCACGCTGGTCACCGGCGGCACCGACAACCACATCGTGCTGCTCGACGTTCAGTCGTTCGGGCTCACCGGCCGGCAGGCCGAGTCGGCGCTGCTGGACTCGGGCATCGTCACCAACCGCAACTCCATCCCGTCGGACCCCAACGGCGCCTGGTACACCTCGGGGATCCGGTTCGGCACGCCGGCGCTGACCACCCGCGGGTTCGGTCCCATCGAGTTCGACCGGGTCGCCGAGCTGGTGGTGCACGTGCTGTCGAACACGCAGGCTGATGGCACGTCGAAGGCGAAGTACACGCTGGCCGACAACACCGCCGACTTCGTGCGCGCGGCCTCCGCCGAACTGCTCGACGCCAACCCGCTGTACCCCGGTCTGACCCTCTGACGAGCGAAACGCCGGGCGCGGACCGATTTTTTGCCAGACGTGTCTTTGAGTTACAGTTACCGTATGACACAGAAACCTGTCGCGAATGCGCTGACCCTGGAACTTGAGCCGGTTGTCGCCGACAATCTGGCTCGTTTCCTGGAGACGGCCGACGAGTGGTATGCCCACGATTACGTCCCGTTCGACCAGGGCGAGAACTTCGCCTTCCTGGGCGGCAAGGACTGGGATCCCTCGCAGGCCACCCTGCCGCAGGACATCGTGGACGCCGTGGAGATCATGCTGATCACCAAGGACAACCTGTCCGGCTACCACCGCGAACTCGTCGAGCACTTCATTCTCGAGGACAAGTGGGGCCGCTGGTTGGGCCGGTGGACCGCCGAGGAGACACTGCACGCCATCGCGCTGCGTGAGTATCTGGTGGTCACCCGTAACGTCGACCCGGCCGCCGACGAGCAGGTCCGCGTCGCGCACGTGATGCGCGGCTACCGTGGCGACAAGCTCACCCAGATCGAGACCCTGGTCTTGATGGCCTTCCTGGAGACCGCCTACGCGGTGTACATGCGCAACCTCGAGTCCAAGATCGCCGAGCCGGTCCTCAAGAGCCTGGTCGGGCGAATCGCCAAGGACGAGGAGCGTCACGAGGACTTCTTCCGCAACCTGGTGAACTATTGCCTCGAGGAGTACAACCGCGACTCGACGATCAGCTCGATCGCGCGTCGCGCGGGTGCGTTCGGCGTCATCGGCGGCGACATCCAGGAGTTCCAGGACAAGTTGCAGAATGTCGCCAAGGCCGGTGTCTTCGACTTCGACACGGCCCGCAAGGTGGTCTCCGACAGCATCAAGCACTGGGGCCTGGCCGACGAGCCGGTGCTCAAGAAATTCGTCCTCGCGTAACAGCCATACGGCGCGGCGCGCCGGTGCGGCGCGCCGACTCCGACTGGAGTAGCGTCGCTGGTGATGGCTAGCGACATGCTCTGCTGTCCGGGCGGTACCGATCGTTTCTTCTACGAGAGGACCGGTCCCGGTCCTGGTGCCGCCCCGTCCGCCGGAAGGTTCGTGCGGGGCCGCGCGGGCCAGCTGCTTGCTCGAAGGAGCGCCCCGTGACCCAATCGCTGTCGCCCGAACGTCGGACTTATGTGCTCGACACCTCTGTCTTGCTGTCTGACCCGTGGGCGTGCAACCGGTTCGCCGAACACGAAGTGGTGGTACCGCTCGTGGTGATCAGCGAACTGGAAGCCAAGCGCCACCACCATGAGCTGGGCTGGTTCGCCCGGCAGGCGCTGAGGCTCTTCGACGACCTTCGCCTCGAGCACGGCCGTCTGGATCAGCCGATTCCGGTCGGGACACAAGGCGGTACGGTCCAGGTCGAACTGAACCACTCCGACCCGACGGTGCTGCCATTGGGTTTCCGGACCGACACCAACGACGCGCGCATTCTGACCTGCGCGGCTAACCTCGCGGCTGAGGGCAAGCGAGTGACCTTGGTGTCCAAGGACATCCCGCTGCGAGTCAAGGCCGGCGCGGTGGGTCTGCCCGCCGATGAGTACCACGCCCAAGACGTGATCACTTCGGGCTGGACGGGTATGTCGGAGCTCGACGTGGCTGCAGACGACATCGACACGCTCTTCGCCGAAGGTGAGATCGACCTTGTAGACGCGCGAAACCTGCCCTGCCACACCGGTGTTCGGCTGCTGGGCGGAAGCTCGCACGCTCTGGGCCGGGTGAACGCAGACAAGAAGGTTCAGCTGGTGCGCGGTGATCGCGAAGTGTTCGGCCTCCGGGGAAGGTCAGCCGAACAACGCGTAGCCCTCGACCTGTTGCTCGATGAGTCGGTCGGCATCGTCTCGCTGGGTGGCAAGGCCGGCACCGGCAAGTCAGCCCTGGCGCTGTGCGCCGGCCTCGAGGCCGTGCTGGAGCGGCGCACCCAGCGCAAGGTCGTGGTGTTCCGTCCGCTGTACGCCGTCGGCGGCCAGGAGCTCGGCTACCTGCCGGGCAGCGAGAGCGATAAGATGGGCCCGTGGGCGCAGGCCGTGTTCGACACTTTGGAGGGCCTGGCCTCTCCGGCGGTGCTCGAGGAGGTGCTCTCCCGCGGGATGCTCGAGGTGCTGCCGCTGACACATATCCGCGGCCGCTCGCTGCACGACTCGTTCGTGATCGTCGACGAGGCGCAGTCCCTGGAGCGCAACGTGCTGTTGACCGTGCTGTCGCGGCTGGGCGCGGGTTCCCGGGTGGTGCTCACCCACGACGTGGCCCAGCGTGACAACCTGCGCGTCGGACGCCACGACGGGGTGGCCGCCGTCATCGAGAAGCTGAAGGGCCATCCGCTGTTCGCACACATCACGCTGATGCGCAGCGAGCGCTCGCCGATCGCGGCCCTGGTCACCGAGATGCTGGAGGAGATCAGCCCCGGCGCCCTGCCGTGACAGGGATCGGTCAGGTCGGACCGGTAAACTTTCGTGGGTGCGACACCCTCCCGACAGCCTGTCCTGGTCCTATCTGCGGACCGTGATCGGCGTATGCGCGGGAGTCGCCGTCGTCATCGTCGGCGGATTCACCGGACACGTCCGGGTCGCCAGGGCCGAGGCGGTGGACTGTGCGGTGGTCAAGTGCGTCGCCCTGACCTTCGACGACGGGCCCACGCCGTACACCGACCGGCTGCTGGGCATCCTCAACGACGCCGACGCCAAGGCCACGTTCTTCATGATCGGCAACAAGGTGGCGGCCAACCCGGCCGGCGCCAAGCGGGTCGCAGACGCCGGGATGGAGATCGGCAACCACACCTGGGAACACCCCAACATGACGACGATCCCCGCAGAGGACGTCCCGGCTCAGTTCAGCAAGGCCAATGACGCCATCAAGGCGGCCACCGGCCAGACCCCGTCGCTGTGGCGTCCGGCAGGCGGGCTGACCAACGACGCGGTCAACAAGGTCGCCGCCCAGTACGGTCTGGCCGCCATTTTGTGGGACGTCATCCCGTTCGACTGGATCAACGACTCCAACACCGCCGCCACGCGCTACATGCTGATGACCCAGATCAAGCCGGGCTCGGTGGTGTTGTTCCACGACACGTACTCGTCCACCGTCGATCTGGTTTATCAGTTCATCCCCGTCCTCAAGGCCAACGGCTATCACCTGGTGACCGTGAGTCAGATGCTCGGCCCGCGTCCACCCGGCAGCGTCTACGGCTCGCGGGACAACGGCCCGCCGGCCAACGCGCTGCAGGACATCCCGGCCGCGGACATCCCGACGCTGCCGGCCACACCGTCACCCAAGCCGATGGCGAACATCCCGATCACCGACATCACCGGGGCCAACTCCGGCGGGGCCAACAACGGCGCCTAGCCGCACACTCGGCGAACGAAAGTTACTCGCCGTCTTTCACCTTCGCCATGGCCAACACGTCGAGGCGCTTGTCGAGCTCCTCCTCGGACAGCTTGTCGCCGATGAGCCCGCGGTCGATGACCGTCTGGCGGATGGTCTTCTTCTCCTTGAGCGCCTGCTTGGCGACCTTGGCGGCCTCCTCGTAGCCGATCGCCGAGTTCAGCGGCGTGACGATCGACGGGGACGACTCGGCGAGCTCGCACAGGTGCTCTTCGTTGGCGATGAGGCCGTCAATGCACTTGGCGGCGAACAATTTCGACACGTTGGCCAGCAGCGTGAAGGACTCCAGCAGGTTACGCGCCATCATCGGGATGTAGACGTTGAGCTCGAACGCACCGGACAGCCCGCCGACGGTGACGGCGGCGTCGTTGCCGATGACCTGGGCGGCCACCTGCGTGACGGCCTCGGGGATCACCGGGTTGACCTTGCCCGGCATGATCGAGCTGCCGGGCTGCAGGTCGGGCAGCTGCAGTTCGCCCAGACCGGTCAGCGGGCCCGAGCCCATCCAGCGGATGTCATTGGCGATCTTGGTCAGCGACGCCGCGATGGTCTTGAGCGCACCGGACGCTTCGACCAGACCGTCGCGGGCGGCCTGAGCCTCGAAAGAGTCCTTGGCCGTGCGCAATTCGGCCAGACCGGTCTGCGCCACCAGCACGTCGACGACCTTGGCGCCGAAGCCCTCGGGTGCGTTGAGGCCGGTGCCGACGGCGGTGCCGCCGATGGCGAGCTCACCGAGCCGGGGCAGGGTGGCCTTGACCCGCTCGACGCCGGCCTCGACCTGGCGGGCGTAACCGCCGAACTCCTGACCGAGGGTCACCGGGACTGCGTCCATCAGATGGGTGCGGCCGCTCTTGACGACGGTGCGCCACTGCCGGGCCTTGGCGGCCAGCGACTCGTGCAGCACCTCGAGCGCCGGAATCAGCTGGCGCACAGCAGCTTCGGTGGCCGCGATGTGGGTGGCGGTGGGGAACGTGTCGTTGGAGCTCTGCGACATGTTGACGTCGTCGTTGGGGTGCACCGTGACGCCGTTGCGCTCGCAGATCGAGGCGATCACCTCGTTGGCGTTCATGTTGGAGCTGGTGCCCGAACCGGTCTGGAACACGTCGATGGGGAACTGGTCGTCGTGCAGACCGTCGGCGATCTCACCGGCCGCGGCGATGATGGCGTCGGCCTTCTCCGCCGACAGCTTGCCCAGGTCCTTGTTCACCTGAGCGCAGGCCGCCTTCAGCAGGCCCAGTGCCCGGATCTGGATCCGCTCCAGGCCGCGGAAGGAGATCGGGAAGTTCTCGACGGCCCGCTGAGTCTGCGCGCGCCACAAGGCTTTTGCCGGAACCCGGACCTCGCCCATGGTGTCGTGCTCGATGCGGTACTCGCCCTCGACGCCGTTGTCGCTCATCAATTGCCTTTCTTAGGGAAGCGGGTGGGTCGCGGACTTGTCCCCGGTGAAGTCCACCGCGGAGTATTCGTTGAGTTTGGAAAGCCGGTGGTAGGCGTCGATCATCCGGACGGTGCCGGACTTCGAGCGCATCACGATCGACTGGGTGGTGCACCCGCCGCCGAAGTAGCGGACACCCTTGAGCAGGTCGCCGTCGGTGACGCCGGTGGCACAGAAGAAGACATTATCCCCGGCGACCAGATCCTTGGTGGTCAGCACCCGATCCAGGTCGTGGCCGCGGTCGATGGCCTTCTGGCGTTCCTCGTCGCCGGTCGGAGCGAGCTGAGCCTGGATCTCGCCACCCATGCAGCGGATGGCTGCCGCGGTGATGATGCCCTCTGGTGTGCCGCCGATGCCGGCCAGCATGTCGGTGCCCGACTCGGGCCGGCAGGCCGAGATCGCGCCGGCGACGTCACCGTCGGAGATCAGCCGGATTCTGGCGCCGGCCTCCCGGACCTCGGCCATCAGCTTGGTGTGCCGGGGCCGGTCCAGGATGCACACGGTGATGTCGGAGACCGACGCCCTGCGGACCTTCGCGATGCGCTGGATGTTCGCCGCGATCGGCGAGGTGATGTCGATGAAGTCGGCGACGTCGGGCCCGGCGGCGATCTTGTTCATGTAGAACACCGCCGACGGGTCGAACATCGCGCCGCGCTCAGCCACCGCCAGCACGGAGATCGCGTTGGGCATGCCCTTGCTCATCAGCGTGGTGCCGTCGACCGGGTCGACGGCGAAGTCGCAGTCCGGCCCGTCGCCGTTGCCCACCACTTCGCCGTTGTAGAGCATCGGGGCGTTGTCCTTCTCACCCTCGCCGATCACCACGACGCCGCGCATCGACACCGAGTTGACCAGCTCCCGCATGGCGTCGACGGCCGCGCCGTCGCCGCCTTCCTTGTCGCCGCGCCCGACCCACCGGCCCGCGGCCATGGCTCCCGCTTCGGTGACCCGGACGAGCTCCAGGGCAAGGTTTCGATCGGGTGCTTCGCGGCGACGGGCGTCAGGCATGGCTGAGATTGTCCCAGAAGCCGGTGGGTGCTTCGGACCTGGGATACTGGCGGGCGTGACGCGAAAGCCAAATGTCGCCGGCCTGGCGGCTCCGGCGCCGAAGGAAGCCAAGCCGCGCCTGCTTCAGGACGGCCGCGACATGTTCTGGTCGCTGGCTCCGCTGGTCGTGGCCTGCGTCGTGCTGGCCGGTCTGGTCGGCATGTGCTCGTTTCGGCCCAGCGGTCCCTCCGACGGCGCAGTCCCGTCCTACGACGCGGCGGCCGCGCTGAAGGCCGACGCCGACGCCCTGGGCATTCCGATCCGGCCGCCCAGGCTGCCTGACGGCTGGCACGCGAACTCCGGTGCCCGCGGCGGCATCGACGCCGGCCGCTCCGACCCGAAGACCGGACAACGCGAGAAAGCCGTCACCTCGAAGGTCGGCTACATCGCCCCGTCGAAGATGTTCGTCAGCCTTACTCAGAGCAACGCCGACGAGGACGCTCTGGTCAGCTCCATCCACCACTCGATGGTCCCGACCGGCGCCCAGGACGTCGACGGCGTCAAGTGGGTGGTCTACGAGGGCGGGGAAGACGCCGAACCGGTGTGGACGACGCGGCTGGACAGCTCGCGCGGCCCGGCGCAGCTGGCCATCACCGGAGCCGGCAGCAACGAGGACTTCCGTACGCTCGCCGGAGCGACGCAAACCCAACAGCCCATCGTGCCCGGCCGACAATAGGAGACGCCCAAGCCCGGACCGGAACCCGATCTGACCGGGTGGACCCGCGAGCCGTTCACCGCCGCAGGCTTCGCCTCCGCCGACGCCTGAGCCCGATGCCCATGGAGCCGCCGATCGGTGGCGGCATGTCGGATGTGCCGGGAATGCCCGGGCATATCTAGCGGCAAATATCTGTCACACACCGGTGGCATACTCGAACACATGTTTGAAAGCGAGGCCAGGACCGCCGCCAGACGCGTCGCGGGCGATCAGCGAACTGGTCCGCCGCCGCTGCGGCGATGACGACAAGGCGTACTGGGCGTGCGATCCCTGGGATGCCACGGCCGCCGAGATCGGCGCTGCCCTCGGGATCAGCCGCGGGGCGCGTCCGGCGAGATGCATCCGGGACTGTCTCCGCGCTATCGGCTGCCGCGGGTTGCCGAGCTGTTCATGGAGGGGTACCTGAGCTATCGGGTGTGCTCGGCGATCGCCGCACACCATCCCGTGGCCACTAGGGCCGACACATCCGTCCAAACATCAAGTGCTACTGCCGACATCACCATCTTCTCAAGAACGTTTGGTGCTGGCTGACCGGCAACTGCCCGATGGCACGGTGATACGGACAGCACCACGGGGAAACCTCAACTGACGTCAGGAACAGGGAATGCCGTGTGGACCACCCTTCCAGTGACCGGGCGGGTTCCAGGGGCACCATGCATTCTTGATCTGGCCGGGCGAATCCCAATTGACGCCCGGATTCCAGTCGACCCATCCTGGCCCGTCGACGCATGCGGATGTATATCCCCAAGGGCCGCTGACGCAGATACCGGGATCTGCTGCGGCCTGCCCCGCTCCGGCAACCGCGAACATCGCTGGCACCGTCAGCGCGCCCAATCCCGCCGCGGTCTTTCCGAGGATTCCTGACCAGGTCATAACGGTGCCTCCAATCCTTTACATCTACGAGCCTAGCCCTGTTTGGGGCCTGGCGTGAGCGCTTCACTGGTCTAGCGATCGAGGGCAAACGCGTTGCCCTGCAACCTGTGCGGGCGTTGCGGCAACCGATCGCTGCTGACGTAGCGCAGGCCCATCAGATCTCGGGCCGGCTCTTGCGTCACCGAGGGAACCGCGACCGACGCACCGTTCTAGATCTTGGGATCGGTAACCGGGGCCGCGGGCACCGCCCAGGCCCTGACCCGCCGCCGGAGGGCCCCGAAATCCGGAAGTGCCCGCCCATCCCGTTCCTAGTCGACTGAGGGGCCACCGTCGGCAGCGGCCGCCACCTCGGCCCTGATCCGGCGCCGAAACAGGCGGCGGCGCTTCTCCGGTGGCTCGTCGACCGTCATCTCGACACCCTTGTACACGGCCAGGTACACCGAGATGGTGGTGACGATGATGATCATCAGCACTGGACCCAGCACGATGCCCCAGATCCCGAACATCGCAATCCCAGAGAACACCGCCAGCAGCATGAGTGCCGAGTCCAGTCGCGCCTCGCGTGGCACCAGGATGGGCCGCAGAAAGTTGTCGATGTTGGTGGTGCCGAGGATGTGGAACAGCACTACGAACAGGCCGCCGACGATGTTGCCGAACAGGATCATCCCGATGCCGACCGGGATGGTGACGATGCCGCTGCCCAACGGGATCACCGACAGCGCGGTGAGGAAGATCGCGAAGATGAAGAATCCGTTGTGGAAGCCGGCGATGTAGATCGACACCGCTCCGAGGACGCCCTGAACGGAGGCAATGATGAACTGCCCCTTCACAGTTCCCTTCACCATCGCACCCATTTTCGCGAGGTAGAGGTCGGTGACCTCGTCGCCTAGTGGGTTGAGCCGGCGTACCAGGGTCAGCAGGGCCTGCTGGTTGGTCAGCAGGGATATCAGCACGTAGAGGAAGATGATCGCCGACGTGACCCCGTCGATTACCCCGCCGACTGCACCCGTCAGGGAGTGCAGCAACCATTGGCCCACGTTCTGCGAGACGCTGACCATCGTCTCGCGCAGCGACTCGGTGGTCACGCTGAAGTGGCCGAACGGCAGCTTGGCCAGCAGGTTGTTGACGAACTCGATGGCCTGGGTGCCCAGCGTCGACAGATCAGCAGTCTGCACCCAGTCCGCGACGTGCACCACCATCTGTGAAGCCTGAAGCACCGCAACCGTTATCAGCGCACCAACCGGCGCGATCACTGTTGCCAGCGCGGCCAGTACCGTCAACGTGGCCGATAAACCGGTGTTGAACCGCCCCCGGCAGCGGTTGTAGAGCGGGGTGAACAGATAGGCGACGATCGCGGCGATCACCACCAGCATGAAGTAGTGCCGCAGGAAGTAGGCACCGAAGAGCAGTGCGATAACGGTGACCGCCGCCAGCGCGCGCTTCTGGGTGAGGGTGAATTCTGTGTTCAATGCTACTGATTCATCAGGCGGGTCAAGTGTTGGTTGATGTTCGGGTACCGCTTCAGGTGCGCCCCGCCGTTGAGGTCCAGAATCTCACCGGTCATCCATGACGACTGTGGCGAGCACAGCCAGACCCCCGCCTCGGCGATTTCCTCCGGGGTACCCGGCCGGCCCAGCGCGGTGTTCTCGACGTACCCGGTGACCTCCGCCGCCGCCGAGCTGTGCGGCGCGCCCAGCTCGGCTGCCCGCGGTGACGCCAGGTCGGTGTTGCGGTCGGCGATCGTCACCCGCCAGCCCTCGCCGGCCAGCTCCTGCGCCGTCCCCCAGCCGATGCCCGACGCGCCGGCGTCGTCGTCCGGATTTCCCTTGCGGCCCTCGGCCACTGCTCCGACAAGTCCCATCGCCGCGGTGGCCCCACCTCGCCCTGGGTAAGACGGTGGCTGTCGTCACCGCCGATTCGCAGGATCACCCAGTCCTGCGCCGAGCCGCGCACGATGTGTTCTGCCTCCACCTTGTGCCCGCCGCAGATGTCGCAGGGCCGCATCGGCGTGTCATTGACCGTCACACCGCGTGGCAACGCCGCGGCGGCCTCGCGGTTGGCGGCCGTGTCCAGATCGGTCGCCACCACGTGGCGCCCTGCTGCCGCCAGATGCTCGACCGTTGCGGTACCCACCAATCCGAATGCGCCGGTGACCGGCACAGCATCGGACATCGACATCCCTCCCTAAGAGCAGGTTCCAGTGGACGGTACCCTCCGAACCCACAACTACGCTCAGTACATGCGGGGCGGAAGAACCTGCGGACTGGCCATGGCCGCACTCGTGCTGTCGGCGACCCTCGCGGGTTGTGGCAGCCGGGACGGCGGCGACAAGGCCCCGGCCGCCGGGCACCGACCCGCCATACTCAACGACGTCTCCACCGCTGACGTCCTCGACGCCATCACCAAGGCCAAGTTACCCGCGGTCAACGCCCGTGACGCGACAGCCGCCACCTGCCCGGAGGCGGGGTGTGCGGAAGCTCGCGCCACCGACACCGTGATGATCCTGAAGTTCGCGAGCACCGGCCGCGCCGAATTGTATGCCAGCGCGATGCCCGCCATGATGCAGGTCGAGGACATCGTGCTGGTCTTCGACAAGACCGTGAACGACGCTCAGAAGGCCGCCTACGGTCGGGTGGTCATGAACGCCATCGCCGGGCGCTGACCAGCTACGGTGACCGTCTGCTTTCCGGCGCCATTGATCTGCGCGCACAGATCGGTGCCGTACGGCAGGCAGTGCTGCAACGCCTCTTCGGTGGTGTCCAGCGGCTGGTAGCCGAGTCACGGCGCGCCGTGTCGATGGAGAAGTAGTTGTCGAGGTAAAACCGTTCCACCCCAAGGGGTGCTAGCGGCGGCCCGGGGCAGGCCGAACCGGAAGTGCAGCCACTCCGCCGGCGATGCGCTGGCCACCCATCACCACGCTGTCAGATGCGGTGCAGACGAACCGCTGACCCCGGCCCGCCTGCGCGGCGTGCACCAGGGCGACGTCGGATCAGCCGTCCGTCACCTCGCGGGCACCCAGGGCGTCCTCGATGCGCTTGCGGGCTCCGGCCAAGTGCCCTTCACAGCGTCTAGCCAGTTCCTCGCCACGTTCCCACAGCTTCAGCGACGCGTCCAGGTCGAGGCCGCCCTGTTCGAGGACGCGCACCACCTCGATCAGCTCGTCGCGGCATTCCTCGTACCCGAGTGAACTAACGGGCTTCGTCGTCTCGTCGCTCATGCGGCTCCATCCGTCGGGCCGGTACTGGTGGCGCCCAGCGCGCCGTCGGAAACCCGGATCCGTAATCGGGCCCCTGCCGGTGCCTCGGCGGTCGTACGCAGGATCGCGCCGCGGTCGACGGTCTGCACCACCGCGTAGCCGCGCGCCAGGGTGGCCGCCGGTCCCAAGGTGGCCAGCCGCGCGGCCAGATGACCGACCCGATCGGATTCCGCCGCCACCAGCCGGTTGACGTCGCGACGGACCGCGGCGCGGGCTCGCGCCACCTCCTCACCGCGCTGGGTGATCGCGCGCAGCGGGTCGGCGAGTACCGGACGGCTGCGCAGCTGCGCCAGGGTGCGGTGCTCACGGGCGACCCAGTTGCGCAGCGCCTGCGCACTGCGCTGGCGCAGCTCGCCGACCAGCGCCAGCTCGGCGACGGTGTCGGGAACCACCCTCTTGGCCGCATCGGTCGGGGTGGCCGCCCGCAGGTCGGCGACCAGGTCACACAGCGGGTTGTCGGGCTCGTGTCCCACCGCGCTGACCACCGGCGTGGTGCACGCTGAGATCGCCCGGCACAGCGTCTCGTCGGAGAACGGCAGCAGGTCCTCCACGCTGCCGCCGCCGCGGGCGATCACGATGACGTCGACCTCAGGATCGCCGTCCAGCTCACGGAGTGCCTCGACGATCTGCGCCACCGCATTGGCGCCCTGCACCGCGGTGTTGCGGATCGCGAACCGCACCGCGGGCCAGCGCTGGGCGGCCACCGTCGTCACGTCGTGCTCGGCCGCGCTGGCCCGTCCGGTGATCAGTCCGATGGTCGACGGCAGGAAGGGCAGCGGCCGCTTGAGTCTCGGGTCGAACAGGCCCTCGGCGTCGAGCAGGCGGCGCAGCCGCTCGATGCGGGCCAACAGCTCGCCGACGCCGACGGCGCGAATCTCGCTGAGCCGCAATGAGAACGAGCCACGGCCGGTGTAGAAAGTGGGCTTGCCGCACACCACCACCTGGGTACCCTCGGTGAGCTTCACCGGCGCCGAGAGCACCAGGTCACGCGGGCAGGTGACGGTCAGCGACATGTCGGCGGCCGGGTCGCGCAGCACCATGAACACCGTCTTGGAGTCGTTGCGAGGGTTGATCTGGGTGAGCTGGCCCTCCACCCACACCGTGCCGAGCTTGTCGATCCAGCCCGCGACCCGGATGGCGACGGCGCGAACCGGGAACGGGTTCTCTGCAGAGCCGCCCAGCGCGCTGGTCACTTGGCGGTCGCGCGGGTGATCCTGTTGGCCAGCAGCGTCTGGAACGGCGCGCGGGACTTGGAGGCCTCCTCGTAGGCCAGCAGTGCCTCGAGGTCGGCCACGCTCAGCGACTGCGACCGCGCCCGCAGCTGCGCCAGAGTCAGCGACCCGTAGTCGAGTTCCTCGGCGATCGGCGGCGCCGTCACGGTGGCGCTCTTGCGGTCGGATTTGGTGACCGTTTCCTGACTGCGCGTCTCCACTCCGTCAGCCACCGAATACAGCGCGAAGCGGCCCTCGGTGAGGCGCTCACCGTCACCGGCCGGCGCTTCGGTGTCCTGCGGGAGGTCCTCGTCGAAGGTCGCCCACACCGGCTGCTCGTCCTTGGGCGGGAAGATGCTCTCCAGCGCCGAGTCGCCCTTGGTCACCAGGTCCGCGAGGTCCTGCTGCACTTTCATCACGATGTGCGCGACAGTGCTGGCCACTGTCATCGGGTACATCAGGATGGTCTGGGGCAGCTTGCGGGTCTCCTCGATCGCGGTGACGGCGGCGCCGACCAGCAGGCGAACCCCATATGGTGCTGTTGCCATGGGCCCCAGCCTACGGCTGGCCCGGCCGCGTTGCGGGAACGTACCCTGAAACCATGCCGCCAACCGTCAACGTGGGGATTCCCGGTGCGTCGAGCACGGCCGCCGACCGCGCGAGCGGAAAGCGCGTCCTGCTGGCCGAGCCCCGCGGCTACTGCGCCGGCGTGGACCGCGCGGTGGAGACCGTCGAGCGGGCCCTGGAGAAGCACGGCGCCCCGGTCTACGTCCGCCACGAGATCGTGCACAACAAGCACGTAGTGGACACGCTGGCCAAGGCCGGCGCCGTCTTCGTCAAGGAGACCGACGAGGTGCCCGAGGGCGCCATCGTGGTGTTCTCCGCGCACGGCGTCGCCCCGACCGTCCACGAAACCGCCGCCGCCCGCAGCCTGCAGGTCATCGACGCCACCTGCCCGTTGGTGACCAAGGTGCACAACGAGGCCAAGCGGTTCGCCCGCGACGACTACGACATCCTGCTGATCGGCCACGAGGGCCACGAGGAGGTCGTCGGCACCGCCGGTGAGGCGCCCGATCACGTCCAGGTCGTCGACAACCCGGACGCGGTGGACAAGGTCACCATGCGGGACCCGAACAAGGTCATCTGGTTGTCGCAGACCACGCTGAGCGTCGACGAGACGATGGAGACCGTCGCCCGGCTCCGCGAGAAGTTCCCGACACTGCAGGACCCGCCGAGTGATGACATCTGCTACGCCACCCAGAACCGGCAAGGCGCGGTCAAAGCCATGGCCCCGGAGTGCGACCTGGTGATCGTGGTGGGCTCGCGCAACTCGTCGAACTCGGTGCGGCTGGTCGAGGTGGCGCTGGGCGCCGGTGCCAAGGACTCACATCTGGTGGACTATGCCGAAGACATCGACCCGGCATGGCTGGGTGGTGTCACGACCGTCGGCGTTACCTCGGGTGCGTCGGTTCCCGAGGTGCTGGTGCGCGGCGTGTTGGAGCGGCTGGCCGAGTTCGGTTACGACACCGTGCAATCGGTGACCACGGCCAACGAGACGCTGGTATTCGCGCTGCCCCGCGAGATCCGCCCGGCCCGCTCGTAGCGCTCAGCGCTCGTAGCGAGGACGGCCGCGGTTCTCGTCGTCCTCGGACCCCCGATACCGCACCCGGGACACCGGGTGATGCGTGGTGTCCCCGCTAGGCGGGACCGGTGGTGGGCGACGCCCCGCCGGCGGCGGCTCGTACGGCGGGCACGACGAGGGGTAGGGGTCGTGGGCCCGCCAGGGCTCGTAGGCCGGGTACTCGCGCCGCGGCGCAGGAATGTACGGGTCGCGGGGCTCACGTGGCTCGCGGCGGCGCGGCGGCGGCGTGCGGGGGTCACCGTCACGCGGTGGACGCGGGCGGCGACGCGGCGGCTCTTCTGCCGGGTCGAACTCCGGCGCCCGGCGCCTGGTGGTCTGGCGGCGCGGCCGTTCGTCTCCCGCCTCGGTGATGTCCTCCAGCGGGGGACGGGCGTGCCGGGACCGTGTCGCTGCGGGCCGTTTGGCGGGGCGCCCGGAACGGGGGCGTTTCTCCGCGGTAGCCGGGCGGTCGATGCTGTGCTTGCGCGTGGGTTTCGGTTCGGCGAGCTCTTCGGCGTCCTCGCGGTTGAACAGCGCGCTGAACTTGGCCGCCAGCTCGGCGAGCTTGCTCGGCGCAGCCGTCGCGTCGGCGGCCGATGCCGCCGAGTGTCCGGCCATGGCGAAGTACCAGCGGGCCATCCCGACCAGCAGCACTCCGGCCGTGGTGAACAGCATCAGCGGGAAGCGTTCGATCAGCGGGTAGCCGCAGTTGATCAGGGTGTCCTTGATCCCGGTGAAACTCGCACCGTGAAACAGGAAGTAGGCACCCGGCACGGCCACGAACAGGATCAGCGGCGGCTGAATCACGGCGGTGAAAATTCCGGACTGGCGCACAGCCAGCACGGCGGCCACACACCCGAGGGCATACATCGCGGAGAACACCCCGCCGAGTTGCTTGTTGCTCGAACCCGCGTCGATGGCGAAGCCGATAGTGGTGGCGATCACAGCGATGAGGACAGCTGCCCACCACGGCACCCCGGGCAGATTCGGGTGCGGGGAGCGACTTTCGGCCGCCACCGACGACCTTGTCCGCTGAGCTGACACAAGTAGACCGTACCGGGTTCGGATGGATGTGAGCTGCCGGCGCCGCCCGGTCGCGTCGTGCCTCTCGTAGACTGTGGTCCCTGTGAGCCTGAGCCTGGGAATAGTCGGTCTGCCCAATGTGGGGAAATCCACCTTGTTCAATGCGCTGACCCGCAACAACGTGCTGGCCGCGAACTACCCGTTCGCAACCATCGAGCCGAACGAGGGCGTGGTTCCGCTGCCTGACCCCAGGCTGGCCAAGCTGGCGGAGATCTTCGGCTCCGAGCGCATCCTGCCGGCGCCGGTGACGTTCGTCGACATCGCCGGAATCGTCAGGGGCGCCTCCGAGGGCGCGGGCCTGGGCAACAAGTTCCTGGCCAACATCCGTGAGTGCGATGCCATCTGCCAGGTGGTGCGGGTCTTCGCCGATGACGACGTGGTGCACGTCGACGGCAAGGTAGACCCCAAGTCCGACATCGAGGTCATCGAAACCGAGCTGATCCTGGCCGACCTGCAGACCCTCGAGAAGGCAGTGCCGCGGCTGGAGAAGGAAGCCCGCAACAACAAGGAACGCAAGCCGGTGCACGAGGCTGCGGTGGTGGCCCAGGAACTGCTCAATTCCGGGACGACGTTGTTCGCCGCCGGCTCAAAGGTGGACTCGGAGCTCCTGCGCGAGCTGAACCTGTTGACCACCAAGCCTTTTCTGTACGTGTTCAACTGCGACGAGTCGGTGCTGACCGACGCCGAGAAGATTACCGAGCTGCGGGCGATGGTGGCGCCGGCCGACGCGGTATTCCTCGACGCCAAGATCGAGTCGGAGCTCCAGGAGCTCGACGACGACTCGGCCGCCGAACTGCTGGAGTCGATTGGCCAGACCGAGCGCGGCCTGGATGCGTTGGCGCGGGCCGGCTTTCACACACTCAACCTGCAGACGTACCTGACTGCGGGGCCAAAAGAGGCGCGCGCGTGGACGATTCATCGCGGTGACACCGCGCCGAAGGCGGCCGGGGTGATCCACTCCGACTTCGAGAAGGGTTTCATCAAAGCCGAGATCGTGTCCTTCGACGACCTGTTCGAGGCCGGATCGATGGCAGCGGCCAAGGCCGCGGGCAAGGTCCGCATGGAGGGTAAGGACTACGTGATGGCCGACGGCGACGTGGTGGAGTTCCGCTTCAACGTCTAGCGGGTGGCCACGCGTACCGAGCCGTCGCCGTGAGTTTGCGCTGAGGCCAGCGCGACGCCGCCCGCCACGAGTCCTCCGACGATGGCCTTCCGCATGTTGCAGGCGGCGTTCACGATGTGCGGCCTCCTTGCGTCGAGATTCCGCATGTGGTCGCGTCGCCGTTGCGACAAGTAGAAGGCGTCGTGGTGGCTACCGATCCCAAAGGTCGTCCGCGGCTTCGGCTGTCTGCGCGGTCTAGCCGCGGTGGTGATTGGGTGGTGGCCGGTAGAAACGTCCGTACTTGCGGTCCAGCCACCACTTCCGCACTTTCGATACCCACTTGGACTTCATCAACTGAGCCTCGTCTTGTCGAGGGCAGACTGCACCCCGTGTCTGCGACGGTAGCATGCGTGAGTGAGTTTTGCCGTCGCGCCAGAGCGCTACGCGCGATTCATGGGCCGCTACGCCGAACCGCTCGCGGCGGCTTTCGCGGGATTCGTCGGTGTGGGGGCAGGCGCCAATGTGCTTGATGTCGGCTGCGGGCCGGGTGCTCTTACGGCGCATCTGTTGTCGGTCGGAGCCCAGGTGGCGGCGATCGATCCTTCGCCGCCGTTCATCGACGCAATCCGTGCGCGTTTCCCAGACATTGACGTGCGTCGGGGGACGGCGGAGGAACTGCCTTTCGACGCCGACGTCTTCGACGCCGCTCTTGCGCAGTTGGTGGTGCACTTCATGACGGATCCGGTGGCCGGCATCAGGCAGATGGCCCGCGTGACTCGGAGTGGCGGCCTCATCGGAGCATGCGTGTGGGACGGGCCGACCGGCGCCCTGGCGCCGTTCTGGGACGCGGTCCACACGATCGAGCCGGAAGCCCAGGACGAAGCACTGTTCTCCGGGGCCCGTAGGGGGCACCTGAGAGAGTTGTTCGAAGCTGCCGGCCTGCGCGACGTGGAAGAGAAGTCCATTGCGGTCGACGTTGTGCACCCGACCTTCGAGGAGTGGTGGGAGCCTTACACATTCGGTGTCGGCCCGGCCGGTGATTACGTGCAGCGACTCGATGAGGACGGTCGAGCACGTCTGCAGTCAGTGGCGCTCGAACTTATGGGCAGTGGGCCGTTCACCGTCACTGCTACAGCCTGGGCAGCCCGCGCTGCGGTGTGACCGCGCGATGAGTCAACGATTGCGGCCGACGTTGAGTGAGGAAGCTCGCCCAGGGTTGCTCGCACTTCGTCTACGAGATTCCTCAGTCAACGGAGCTGACTCGCGTCGCAGATCGGTAGGTCGACGGGAAGCGTTCGCGGCTGGGATCCGTTTGGCGGGGCGACCACCAGCGTTCCATAGCGTGGGCAGGCGGTTCCCGTCTTGGGGCCACGGCGTAGGACTGGACGTCGGCGATGGCTTTGTCCCCGGGCGTCAGCCTAAGGCGGTGGGCGGCGTTCGCGGGGCGCCGGGCGACGTTGATCAGCACGCCCCCGGCCGGGGTCACCAGGTCGGCACCTGGATATCCGACGATGCACTCCTGTGACGCGGTGTTCTTGAATGTCGCGACCACGCGCCGCACGGTGTCCGCAGACTCCAGGGGGCGTTGGTCACGTCAAGCTGACCGTCGGGGCTTTCGTGCTGCTGCGCACCCCGCACGGTTCGTGTGTCAGGGCCCGATGGACGCGGTCAATCGACGTGCGCGGGATACGCTGAAGGCGACTCTCATTTGCCGATACATAGGAATGAGCGAAATGGCCTCTCCCTTGAGGGTGGGTTTCGCCTGATTTCTCCGAGGATTGGACGGACATGGCCGCTTTGAAGCCGAAGTACGAGGAACTGCAGTCGATATACGACATCTCCAACGAGTTCTTCGAGCTGTTCCTGGGCCCGACGATGGGCTACACCTGCGGGTACTTCGAACGCGACGACATGACCACCGACGAGGCGCAGAACGCGAAGTTCGACTTGGCGCTGGGCAAGCTGAACCTCGAGCCGGGGATGACGCTGCTCGACGTCGGGTGCGGCTGGGGTGGCTGCATGCAGCGCGCGCTGGAGAACTACGACGTCAACGTCATCGGGCTGACCCTCAGCGAACGCCAGCAGGAGTACGCCGTCGCCAAGCTGGCGAAGGTGGCCACCGATCGCAACGTCGAGGTGCGGCTGCAGGGGTGGGAGGAGTTCGACGGCACGGCCGACCGGATCGTGTCCATCGGCGCATTCGAGCACTTCGGGCACGACCGGTACGACGCCTTCTTCAACATGGCCTACGACGCGCTGCCGGCGGACGGGTCGATGCTGCTGCACACCATCACCGGCGTGAACCTCGCCGACGGGCAGGAACTCGGGCTGCCGATGACGTTCGAACTGGCCCGGTTCGCCAAGTTCATCATGACCGAGATCTTCCCCGGCGGCCGGTTGCCGTCGGTGCCGATGATCGAGGAGAAGGCCGCCAACGCCGGCTTCACGGTGGCCCGCGTCCACATGTTCGGCCCGCACTACGTGAAAACGCTTCAACTGTGGGCCCAGGCGCTGCAGGACCATCGGGAGGAAGCCATCGCGGCTCAGTCCCAAGAGGTCTTCGACCGCTACGACAAGTACCTCAACGGTTGCGTGCGCCTGTTCCGCGAGGGCTACACCAACCTCGGCCAGTTCACGCTCCAGAAGTAGCTTGACTGGCTAAGATTCGCTCATGCGGGGTGCGAAGCAGGTCGGCGGCGTGGCCATCGCCCCGGCCGTGGGCGCGGTCAAGCCCGGTATCAACTCCGGTCAGCTGCCCCAGGGGCAGAAGATCGACGGACACGTCGCCTACGACGTGCCGGCCGGCGCGACGATCACGGCCATCGGGTTGCGCGACCCCAAGGGCAAGATGCTGGCGATCTGGGCGAGCGGTGGCCATTAACAACCCGACAGTTCCGGCGGCGACTTGACTTCAGTCACCACCGTCGACGTCGACTTGTCGTGCCCGCGCGGACAGGCGCCCTTCGGCATCGGCGCAGGCAACCGCGTCTGAATCAGCCGGAGATGACCTCGATTTCGCCGCCCAGTCGGTAGCCGTCGATCAGCGGTAGAGTGTCACCGCTCCAGAACCTGCCGGGGTCGAACCAGTTCTCGTTCTTCTCGGTTCGCAGCAGGCCCATCTCCTCGTAGGTGAGGGCCACCGTCTCGGCGCAGTACGCGGTCTCCAGGCCGGCCTCCCGCTTGACCGCCTTGCGGCGTTCGGCTGACTGGCGAACCTTCTTGTGCAGGAACGGAATTCCACGGGTCCAGTCACTGACCGTCGGCAGCTGGCCGCGGATCCATCGGCCGGTGAGCCGCGCCGTCGACGGGAACGGGGTGCCGTTCATGCGGGCGATCACCTTGAGCAACCGGTCTTCTTGTTCGCGGTCGGCGTGCGGCGTGAGCTGGCGCAGCCAGCACCGCTGTTTGTAGTGGAACATCCACTGTTCGACGGCCTCACGTGCGTCGTTGAGCTGCACGCCGCGGTGGTTGGTGCCGGTCCACAGGTCGGTCAGCTTGTGGCCCAGCTCGGCATGCCATATCAGCGGCGGCAGGTCGTCGATCGCGACCGTCATGCCGACGTGATTGACCGGCGCGTTGGTCAGCGCCCGGATCGCGCGGTCAGGCCCGGACGCGCCGCGGAACAGCCACACATCCCCGGTGCGGGTCTCGCTCAACGCCTGCGTCAGCGACACGGTCTGTTCGGCCACCAGGGCAGCTTAATGTGGTCGCATGCGCAACATCTGGAAGTGGATCGGGCTGGCCGGTGCGGCGGGCGTGGTCGCCGGCGGCGTGCTGGTCGCACGTGACCAGCGCTGTCGCGAGGCCTACACCCCCGACGAGATCCGTGCCCGGCTGCACCAGCGCCTCGCCGATCCCGACGCCGAGGCGAAGGGAAGCGTTGAGTCAGAACCTGCGCCGAAGAAGTCCGAGTAACTCCCTGCGTGGCTTCTGAGTCAACGGCAGAGGCTCAAGCCAACCACGGCGTCGCGCACGGCATCCTTCCGCTGAGCCTGGCTTGCACGTTACCCAAGTGTGGGGCCGATGACTTTCACCGCCCCTGGCGGTCTGACTACTCGAACCCCGGAAGGAGAGACAGCAATGCCGAACATCACGCCGTCGCTGTGGTTCGACGATAACCTCGAGGAGGCGATGACGTTCTATACGTCGGTCTTCCCCAACTCGTCGATCGAATTCGTCAACCGCTACACCGAGGCGGGCCCGGGTACGCCGGGCGAGGTGGTCTCCGCGGGCTTCGTGCTCGACAGCACCCGGTTCATCGGGATCAACGGCGGACCGGTGTTCTCGTTCAACGAGGCGGTGTCGTTCACGATTCAGTGCCGAGACCAGGACGAGGTGGACTACTACTGGGACGCGCTGGTCGACGGCGGCCAGGAGTCCCAGTGCGGATGGCTCAAAGACCGGTTCGGCCTGAGCTGGCAGGTAGTTCCCACCCGGCTGCTCGAGCTGACGAGTGATCCCGACGAGTCCCGCGCGATCGCCGCCACCCGGGCGATGCTGGGCATGCGCAAGATCGTGATCGCCGATCTGGAGGCCGCGGCGGCCGACCGCTGACGCTGCTCCCAGGCACTGCCGGTACCCTTTCGCCCGAGTGTGGGCAAACGACCCCAGTGTCGACAGAGGAGCGAGAGTGGCCGACGAGCCGGACGTCCCCGAGGGCGACGTCGCAGTCACCGACGCAAAGACGGAGACCGAAACCGACGCTGAGGCGGTCGAGGAGGCGGCGGCGGCGGGCCCCGAACAGCCCAGGTCGCACGTCCGACTCGCGATGGTCGTCGGGCTGGCGGTCGTGGTGGCGCTGGGTGGGTTGACGGGCTGGCTGGGCTATCGTGCCTACCAGGTCCGGCAGGCCGAGCAGCTGCGCGAATTGGTGGTCAGCGTCGGCCGCCAGGGTGCGATCAATCTGACTACCATCGACTTCGAGCATGCCGACGCCGATGTCCAGCGCATCCTCGACTCGTCGACCGACGCGTTCTACGACGACTTCGCCAAGCGGTCCCAGCCGTTCGTCGACGTCGTCAAGCAGGCCAAGTCCAAGTCCGTCGGCACGATCAACGAGGCTGGCCTGGAGCGGGTGAGCGGCAACGAAGGTCAGGTCCTGGTGGCCGTCACCGTCAAGACGGAAAACGCGGGCGCGCAGAACCAGCCGCCGCGCAACTGGCGGATGCGGCTCACGGTCAAGAAGACCGCCGCCGAGGAAGCAAAGGTCTCGAAAGTGGAGTTCGTACCGTGACGACATCCGATGGCAAGCCCGGTACACCCGAGGTGACGGACGAGGGCGCCGTCGAGGTGACCGAGAGCGATGAGCTCGAGGCCGCGCCCGAGAAGAAGTTCAGCTGGTCACGGCTGGTTGCCTTCGTGATCCTGCCTCTGGTCGCACTGCTGCTCGGTGCGGCGGCGGGTTTCCTCAGGTGGGAGGACTCGTCGCGGCGCGACGCCGACACCGCACGAATCGATGCCGTGGCCACGGCCAGGGACGCCACCGTCGCGCTGCTGAGCTACCAGCCCGACACCGTCGAGAAGGACCTCAACGCGGCCCGCGACCGGCTGACCGGAGACTTCCTCGACGCCTATACCCAGCTGGTCAACACCGTCGTCATCCCCGGCGCCAAGGAGAAGAAGATCTCGGCGCTGGCCACCGTACCCGCGGCGGCCTCGGTGTCGGCCAAACCCGACCACGCCGTCGTCCTGCTGTTCGTCGACCAGACCGTCACGGTGGGCACCGACGCGCCGACCAACACCACCTCCAGCGTGCGGGTCACCCTCGACAAGATCAGTGGCCACTGGCTGATTGCCGGCTTCGACCCGATCTAGCCGGCGATGCCACAACCGCGCTGGATCGACCTCGCCGCCCCCTCTGTGTAGCTGCGGGCGCTGACCCCGGGGTCCGGAAGACGTCGATGCACGTGGCAACACGGCCCCCATCGTCCAGATCTCGCACGCGTTGGGCGACGGCGCGCGCACGGCCGCTGCCGAGCATCAACGCCGCGCCGAGCGGCGCACCGGTGCTGCGGACGGTCGTGGTCCGTCGCGATCGATTGCCCGGCCCGACGGTGACCGTCGGCGCGCTGACAGCAATTGCCGGGCCTTCGGTGGCTACCTAGCCGCCCGCGGGGAGGATCCGTCGGAATTGGGCGCCGAGGTGCCGATGACAAAAGCCGGATTTGCCCACGCGCACAACAACTTCCGCAGCATTGGGGTCAGGCTGCATGTCGCGGCCGATCGCCCCGAGCGGGCCCCGGCTGATCGCCGAGGAGCTGGCCGAGCACCGCCGCCGCGATGAACACCCGGCGATGCGCACCGCGTCAGCGGCGTTGGACGCGACTCCGGCGGCGTTGTTGCGCTGGGGGATAGGCAGATTCAATCCCTCGGCCAGGGCCGGTGCGATGACCGGCAACACGGTGGTGACCAGATCCACGAGGTGGTGCAGAGATCGGCTCGCTGATGAAATTCGGAGGACGCCAGGGAAGGTCCCCTGGCGTTCGCCGAGAAGTGCAAGCCGGTCTGGAAAGCGCGCTAGGCGTTCGGCGCCTTGGTGGTGGTCGGCGCGGCCGACGTGGTGGCCGGAGCCGCCGGGGCCCCGGTGGAGGTGCTCGGCGCCGACGGCGTCGTCTCGGCGCTCGAGGTGCTCGACGTGCTGGAGGTCGACGGCGTGCCGCCCTCACCCGGGGTCAGCACGGTGTCGATCATGTAGATGTACGCACCCTTGGCGGCGTAGCTGCAGACCACCTTGGCGCTGTCGTTGATCTTGATGTCACCGCCCTTGCCTTCGACGCTGACCAGCCGGCCGTCCTGGGTGGGCATCTTGCCCGCCACGTTTTCCGGGCCGAGGTAGCCGAGCACCATGTGGTAGAAGAGCGTCGGCAGCAGCACGGTCGGATCGCTCTTCAGCTTGGCCAGTGCGGCCTCGTCGAGCTTGGCGAACGCGTCGTTGGTCGGGGCGAAGACCACATAGGGCCCGCCGTCGAGGACGCTGACGATGTTCACCGCCGGATTCAGCTTGCCGGAGATGGCCGAGCTGAACGTGCTCAGATCCGGGTTGGCCGCGATGGCCGCCGACGCGACCTCGCTGCCCATGCCGGTGAACGAACCCGCTCCGGTGGGCACCGCGTTCTTGTAGGCGTCACAGGCGGGCCCCTGCGGATCGGGCAGCTGGGTGACGCTGGGAACCGGGATCGCCGAGGTGCTCGGCGCCGCGGTGACGGTCGGCGTGGGGGCCGGTTCGGCGTAGGCCTGGACGGCCGTCGGGATTGCGACGGCGATCGCGGCAAAAGCTGCGGCCACGCCGAGGGTCTTGGTACGAGTGCTCACATCGGCTCCTTGGGTTCCATCCGGAGTCGGCGAGTCGCGGCTACCGCCACGGCACTCCGGTGGTGCCGGCGCGGTGTCCCCAGGGTGCCGCGACGCCTGAGGCATCGTACTGGCCACCGCGCCGCACGCCCAAAACGAGCGACACAGGCCCTGGTCAGCGGACCGCGGGGTGCAATCACCTGCAGCGCCATCACGACGGTCTACACGCCTTCGGCGAACAGCGAGATCGACATCGCCGCGATGAGCAGGCGGAACTCGCGGAACCTGAAGAGCCGGAGCACGCGCCAGCCGCCGGGTGTCTTCACCGGCTGAAGGTCGCAGGGCGTGCTCATGGAACCGATGGTGGCTGACTGAAGGGGGTCTGGTCCAGCGATATTCGGCTCAGACGAGGTCGTCTAGAGTGGGAAGGCGCCGGCCGGTGAGCTCGTAGGCCACCCACTGGTCATCGACACGGCTTGCTCGGTGGCCTCGGTTGGTCCTCCGGAGAGCCCAAGCCCGAGAAGTCCCTAGTCGTCGGTGAACGTCGGCTTGCGATGCTCCTGGAAAGCTTCGGTGCCCTCGACGAAGTCGGGCGCGGCCAGAAGAACCTTCTGCCCCTCGACCTCCCGGCCGATCGCGTCCTCGAGTTCGGTCAGTGTGGCGGCGTTGACCGCCTGCTTGGTCTTGCGCAGCGACACTGCCGGACCTGAAACCAGCGTGTCGATCACCTTGGCCACTGCCGCGTCGAGCTCGTCTGCCGGATGCACCGAACTCACCAGACCGAACTCGAAAGCCTCTGCGGCAAAGATACGTTCGGCCAGCAGGGCCATCCGCATCGCGCGGATCCGGCCGATCGCCGCAGCCACCAGCGCCGTGGCGCCACCGTCCGGCATCAGCCCGATCCTGGTGAATGCCAACAGGAAAAAGGCCTTCTCCGAAGCCAATATGACATCGCAGGCCAGCGCCAGCGACACCCCGACACCCGCCGCCGGGCCGTGAACCACGGCGACCGCCGGCTTGGGCAGCGCCACGAGCGCACGCACCACGCGGTTCGTCGCCTCGAGAACCTCGCCCGGGGTCATCCCGGAGCGGTTGGCCTGATCCTCGGCGCTGATGCCCGCACCGGAGCAGAACCCGCGCCCGGCTCCGCCGAGACGCACGACCTTCACCCAGGGGTCCTCGGCGGCGGCCTCCAGGCTCTCGGCGAGCGTATCGAGCATCGGCGCGTTGAGCGCGTTGAGGCTTTCTGGCCGGTTGAGCGTCAGCGACAGCACGCCGTCATCCAGCGATACGGTCAGCTGCGCGTGGCCGGCGTAGGTGTGGGGCGAGTCGATCGTGGTGATGGCGGCATCCTAACGTCGCAGGGTGAGAGCCCGAGCGGCGGTTCGGGCTGGTTATTCAGGTACGTTATCCGGGCGGTCTACCAACTGAAAGGTAGGGCAATGGCGGGACCACTTCAGGGTTTGCGAGTCGTCGAACTGGCGGGCATCGGTCCCGGCCCGCACGCCGCGATGATCCTCGGCGACCTGGGCGCCGATGTGGTCCGCGTCGAACGGCCCGGCAAGAACCCCGGCATCCCGGTGAAGGGCAGCGACTACCTACTGCGCAACCGCCGTTCGGTGGCCGCCAACCTCAAGAGCGAGGAGGACCGCGACCTGGTCCTCAGACTCGTCGCCAAGGCCGACGTGCTCATCGAGGGCTACCGGCCGGGTGTCACCGAGCGCCTCGGGCTGGGCCCCGAAGACTGCGCCAAGGTCAACGACCGGCTGATCTACGCCCGCATGACCGGCTGGGGCCAAACCGGTCCGCGCAGCCAGCAAGCCGGCCACGACATCAACTACATCTCACTCAACGGTGTGCTGCACGCTGTCGGCCGGGTCAACGAACGCCCGGTCCCGCCGATCAACCTCGTCGGTGACTTCGGAGGCGGGTCGATGTTCCTGCTCGTCGGCATCCTGGCCGCGCTGTGGGAGCGCGAGCGTTCCGGCAAGGGTCAGGTGGTCGACGCCGCGATGGTCGACGGCTCCAGCGTGCTGGCCACCATGATGTGGGCCCTCCGGCACATCGGCATGTGGAGCGACACCCGCGGCACCAATATGCTCGACACCGGAGCGCCGTACTACGACACCTACGAATGCACCGACGGCCGCCATGTCGCGGTCGGCTCGATCGAGCCGCAGTTCTACGCTGAACTGCTCGACAAGCTGGGCCTGGATCCCAAGGACCTGCCCGACCAGAACGACGTCGCCCGCTGGCCGGAGCTGCGCGCGATCCTCACCGACAAGTTCGCCTCGGAGGATCGCGATCACTGGGCGAAGGTGTTCGCCGGCAGCGACGCGTGCGTCACCCCGGTGCTGTCCTTCGGCGAGGTCGAGACCGAGGCGCACAACACCGAGCGCGACACCTTCTACAGCGAGAACGGCTCGCTGTTCCCCGCTCCGGCACCGCGGTTCTCGCGCACGGTGCCCGACAAACCCCGCGAGCCGGGCGCACCCGGAGCCGACACCGAGGCCGTCCTGCACGATTGGGTACGGTCACCAACCGACCAGTAGGTCGACATAGTGAAAGGAGCACATCTGTGCTGATCAAGGACGCGGTGGCGGTGGTTACCGGAGGCGCCTCCGGTCTGGGCCTGGCCACCACCAAGGCCCTGCTCGACGAGGGCGCCAAGGTCGTCATCCTGGACCTGCCGACCTCCAAGGGTGAAGAGGTCGCCAAGGAACTCGGCGATCGGGTGAAGTTCGCTCCCGGCGACGTCACCGACGAGGAGACCGTCACCAAGGCGCTGGACGTCGCCGAATCCCTTGGCCCGCTGCGCATCGTGGTCAACTGCGCGGGAACCGGTGACGCCATCCGCGTGCTGTCCAAGAAGGGCGTCTACCCGCTGAACCTGTTCTCCCGCGTGGTGAACATCAATCTGGTCGGCACCTTTAACGTGCTGCGCCTGGGTGCCGAGCGCATCGCCAAGACCGACCTGGTCGGTGAGGAGCGCGGCGTCATCATCAACACCGCCTCGGTGGCCGCATTCGACGGCCAGATCGGTCAGGCCGCCTACTCGGCGTCCAAGGGCGGCGTGGTCGGCATGACCTTACCGATCGCACGTGACCTGGCGGACAAGCAGATTCGCGTGGTGACCATCGCTCCCGGCCTGTTCGACACCCCGCTGCTGGCGGGTCTGCCCGAGCCGGCCCGGCAGTCGCTGGGTCAGCAGGTGCCGCATCCCGCCCGGCTGGGCAAGCCCGAGGAGTACGGCGCTCTGGCGGTGCACATCGTCGAGAACCCGATGCTCAACGGCGAGGTCATCCGCCTCGATGGCGCGATCCGCATGGCTCCGCGGTAGTAGCGGGCGCCTGATTGAGTGAGTCGACGAAGAGTTCACCGAGGTCTTCGGTGTCGAGCGGCCGATCGCTCAGGGCGGTACGCAGTGGGTCGGGCGCGCCGCGGTGGTCAGCGCCGGTGCGCTGGGGTTCATCATTGCGCTGACGCAGCCGACGCCGGCGGATCTGGCCCGCGAGATCGCCGAGACGCGGGAGCAGACCGCCAAGCCGTTCGCCGGGATGAGCAAACCGGGCCAGGACGCCAAAGCGCCCGCCTGATCTCAGGCAGGCACGGGCTTGCTACGCGCGCAGAATTTGCCGGTCGTCCCGGTCAACGTCTCAACTCCGATCGGCGCCTCGCCGCATGCGTGCGGTGACGCGCCGATCGGCGCCGAGTCAGCTGGCGGTAGCGAGCGGGGGGCGTTCCTCGAACTGCTCCGAGGTGTCGCCCTCCACCAAGACATCGCCATGGTAGAGCGCGTCGAAGTCGACTTTGATGACATCGGCACTGGTGTCGTCGATCCACATGGGACTGAGCGTATGGGTCACCATTAAGGAATCTTTGAGTCACGATTCGGAAAATGGTGGCAATTCTTACTCCGGAGTCAGGTCGCTCCTTACTCCTGAGTTAGGTCATTCCGGCGGATAAGTCTCCGTTGCGTCATCGCTAACCGGCATTTCCCCCCGGTAACCAGCAGCAATGATGGGGTGGTGCTGGCGAAACCTCGCGCACCTCGCTCTGCGCGCACCCCGGGCGGATCACCGCGATCCTCGGCTTCTCGGTTGCCAAGAGCCTGTCCGCCGGCGGTTAACGTTGAAGGTGTGAGCACACAGACCTTCGACCACCCCTTCTTCGCACGGTTCTGGACGGTGCTGTCCGCCCACGAATCCGGTGCGATGAAGAAGATGCGCAAGGAGAACCTCGCGGGTCTGACCGGCCGGGTGCTCGAGGTCGGCGCGGGCACCGGGACCAACTTCGCGTTCTATCCCGACACCGTGACCGAGGTCGTCGCGCTCGAACCCGAGACCCGGCTGGCACCGCATGCCGCGCAGGCCACGGCGTCCGCACCGGTCCCGGTGACGGTGATCGAGTCCACCATCGAGACCATGCCGGCCGTCGAACCGTTCGACGCCGTGGTGTGCTCACTGGTGTTGTGTTCGGTCGCCGACCCGGATGGCGTTCTGCGCCAACTCAATTCAGTGCTCATGCCCGGTGGTGAACTGCGCTACTTCGAGCACATCGCGCAGCCGGGCTGGCGCGGCCAACTGCAGAAGGTGGCCGACGCGACGATCTGGCCGCGACTGGCCGGCAACTGCCACACCCACCGCGAGACCGAGCGGGCGATCGCCGGTGCCGGCTTCTCCATCCAGACCGCGCGTCACGAGGCGACCTTCCCGGCCTGGGTGCCGCTTCCGGTTCAGGAAGTCGCGCTGGGGCGGGCGCTGAAAGGCGCTTAGTTTTCCAGCAGCGCGGGCAGCTGCAACAGCAGGGTAGGCAGTGCCGTGGTTGCGGACTCCCGGATGGTGAGCGTCGCGTTCTCCGATAACGGGGTGGGCTGCGGGTTGACCTCCACCACGATCGTTCCGCGCGCCAGCGCCACTTCGGGCAGCCCGGCCGCCGGATAGACGATTCCCGAGGTGCCCACCACCACCAGGACGTCGGCGGTGGCGACTGCCTCGACCGCGGCCCGCCACGGCCCGTCGGGAAGCTGTTCGCCGAACCAGACGATGCCGGGGCGGATCAGTCCGCCGCACTCACAGCTCGGCGGCATTTTCTCCAGCTCGGGTTCGGGCATGTCGGGCAGCGGCGCATGATAGCGGGCCCCGCAGGTGTCGCACCAGAACTCCGAGAGGCTGCCGTGCAGGTGATGCACCGGCTTGCTGCCGGCCCGCTCGTGCAGGTCGTCGACGTTCTGGGTGATGACGGCGACGTCGGCGTAGTCCTGCCAGGCCGCGACTGCGCGGTGGCCGTTGTTGGGTTCCACCGTGGCGACCAGGTGGTGGCGCCACAGATACCAGGCCCAGACCCGCTCCGGATGCGTTTGCCAGCCGTCGGTGCTGGAGAGTTCGTAGGGATCGTATTTGGCCCACAATCCGGTCGCGTCGTCCCGAAACGTCGGTACACCGCTTTCGGCGGAGATCCCCGCCCCGCTGAGCACCGTTATGCGCACATCCACCAAAATAGCCGGTCTCAGCGATACTGAGCATGTGTCGGAGTTGGGCGTTTGGTTGCGCGTGGACGCAGTCGCAGCGCGCCCACTGTTTGAACAGTTGAGAACTCAGATCATCGACGGTGTGCGGGACGGGCGGTTGCCGCCGGGCACGCGGCTGCCCACGGTGCGCGAGCTGGCCGGCCAGCTGGGTCTGGCGGTGAACACGGTGGCTCGTGCTTACCGGGAGCTTGAGGCGGCCGGCATCGTCGAGACCCGAGGACGCTTCGGCACTTTCGTAGCCAGGGCCGACCCGGCCGACGCGGCGATGGCCGCGGCGGCCATCGCCTACGCCGAGACCGCGCGGGCGCTGGGTCTGGGCAAACCGGAGGCGCTGCGGTATCTCGACGCGGCCTTCGGGTGAGATCTCAGCGTGGGGCAGATCTTCTCGAAGAACAGCCCGCGGCCCTTCGGCATCGGGATGTCGTGGAACGCAACAGTTGACACCCCCGGGCATGGTGTCGACCAGTCCGGCCAGCCGACGTCGAGCGCGGACTGTGCGAGGTTGGTGATGCGCGGGGAGATGGCAGCAGCCGCTGCCGAAGTCCGATCACCGGCGGCAGGTCCACCGACACCCAGGTGAACGGGGGGTCGGGCAGTGCCTCCTCGAGACGCCAGAAGCTGGTCTAGGAGGGCACTGAACAACGGGTGGGTCGGATCTTGGCCGGCGTGGCGGCGGTGGTCCGGGATTTCCCGAAATGCGTTGGTGGGAACTGGGGCCGACGTCACGGTGACTTGGTGGCTGGTGGTGAACTGGGTCGGTCCGGAGGCGCTGGCGGTCAGGTCAGGGCCCAGGCCCCGTCGCGGTGGGTGAGGCCGGCGTTGACCAGGGTGCGCAGGTTGATCGCGGCGGCCCGGTTGCGCAGCCAGGCGTGGTTCTTGGTGACACCGAGGTAGCGCAGCTTGACCCGGCGCCCACGCTGGGTGGCGACCCAGGCGATGATGCGTTCCACGCTGGACCGGGTCGGGTAGTCCCGTTCGAACTCAGGGGTGCGGGCCTGCGCGCGGGCCGCGCGCAGCAGGGCCTGGTGCTCGTGGATGCTCATCGACCGGCCGTCGGCGGCGGTGGTGCATTGGTCGCGCAGCGGGCAACCGGCACACAGCTTGCCGAAGGTGACGCTGCGTTTAGGGCTCATGACCCGGGTGTGCCCGCCCGGGCAGGTGACGGTGCGCGCCTGCTCGTCGATGGTGAAGTCGTCGAGGGTGAACCCGCCGGGCACGGCCGGGCACAGCGGCTTCGGTTTGATCACCGTGTCGTGCCCGCCGTCGCGGTACTTCGCGCGGGCTTCGCCGGTGCCGTACGCGGAGTCGCCGTACACCTCGAGCCCCGACCGGCGCCCGTTCTCGGCGGTCCCGGCGGCCACCCCATCGACAACCGCACCAACCCAGGAGGATGAGGAGGAGTCCTCGCCCGTGTGCCGGCTTCGGGCCGGATCCGGTTGCGTCGCACCGTCATCGGTGCCGCCCGGTGTGTCGGCGATGGGCGGGGCCGCGTCCGGGCCCGCGTCGTCGGCGCCGGTGCCGTGGTAGCTGTCGCGGGCGATCATCTGCTCTCCGACCACAGCGTCGCTGCCCTCCTCGCCGGCGGCCCTGGTCAGCTCGGTGTCGGTGATCAACCCGGTCTCCGGTTCGGTCGCGACGTGCCCGCGGAATCCGTCCTTACGGTTTGACTTCGACTTGCGGGTGTGCCGGGCCTCGGTGTCCACCGTCGAGATCACCCGGTCGTGGGCGACTTTGCGGGCGATACGCCACCGCCCGTCGGTGCCGTCGGAGCCGTCGGCGGGTTCCACGTCCTGCCCGGCGACCAACGCCAACAAACCCAACGCGTCCGCCGCGGTCGCCTCCCGCTGCGGCGCGTCCGGTCCGGTCAGCTCGGCCAGCACCGCCAACGCGTCACACACCAGCACCGACACCAGCTCCTGTTTGGCAGCAGGGTCGTCCCAATCGATGTCCGGCTTGCCGGGTTTCGCGTAGTCCAGCTTCGCGACCCGCGCTATCACCGCGGCCGCGCCGGGCACCAGCCGCGCCGCCTTCCGCATCGCCGCCACCAGCTGGGTCACCGTGTCCTGGGTGGCGACCGCGTCGTCGAACACCGTCGAATCCACGCACCGCTTACGCCGCCCGGTCAGTACCCCGGTGTCGGCGATCACCCGCGCGACCGCGTCGAACACCCGGTCCGGGCGATCCGACCTTGCGATCCGCTTGCGCCAGTACACCAGCGTCGACGGATCGAACGAGGTCTGGCTCAACGACCGTCCACACGCCACCTTCCACCGGATGTCGAACCGCAACGCCTCCGCGGTCTGCGGATCGGATAGGTCGTAGAGCTCCTTGAGCACCAGCACCGACCCGACCAGATCCGCCGGCAGCGACGGCCGCCCCGTCGCCGAGGGGAACAGGTCGGCGATGAACTCATCCGGAAACAACTCCGCCCGGTGCTCAGCCAGAAACGCGAACACGCTCCCCTCCGGCACCAGCTCCCCGACCAGCGCCTGCGCGTCCAACAACTCCCGCTCCGACCGCGTAATCCCTTGCACCACAACATCATCACACGACACACCACCCACGGCCGTCAGACACGCCACCCACCGGAGGGGTTATTCAGTGCCCTCCTAGAACCCTTCGGCCAGCGCGACGACGGTGGCCTTCGGGTGCGTGCGCAGGTAGTTCAGGGCGCAGCGGTCGACGGGCAGCGAGCGCAGGGCCATCTCCTGGCGCTTGCGTCCGAACTTGCCGTAGTCGATCCGATGAAGTCGCGCAGTTGGATCGCCATCGGGTCGTACAGAATCGCTCCGGGCAGCCCGGCCAGGAGTGCGCGGCCGTTGAGCTGGGCCCGGACCTCGCACGGAACGCACGCTTGGCGAGCGAGCGGCGTGGGTTCAGCGCAGGACTTTCCCCAGCGTGCGCAGGTTGCGGGTGGTGGTCGAGGACTTGTGTTGCCGCTGACGAGGATGGTGCGCACGTTGTCGAATCCCGCCTCGCGCAACCCCGTGGCCACGTCGGCCATCTTCAGGTTGACGCCACCGACGTTGACGCCGCGCAGGAAGGCCGCGTAGCGCGTCATGCAGCTGAGCCTACCCACGTAGGCTCGACGACATGGCTCGCTATGTATTCGACGACAAGCTGCTGGCGGTGATCGCCGGCAACTCGTTGGGTGTACTGGCCACGATCAAGCGCGACGGCCGTCCCCAGCTGTCCAACGTGACCTATCACTTCGACCCGCGCGACCTGGCGGTGGAGGTGTCCATCGCCGAGCCCAGGGCCAAGACCCGCAATCTGCGCCGCGATCCGCGAGCCTCGCTTCTGGTCGCCTCCGACGACGGTTGGGCCTACGCCGTCGCCGAGGGAGATGCGATCCTCACCCCGCCCGCCGCCGCGCCGGACGATGACACCGTTGAGGCGCTGATTGCGCTCTACCGCAACATCGCTGGTGAGCACCCGGACTGGGACGACTACCGCCGGGCGATGGTCGCCGACCGGCGGGTGCTGCTGAAACTGCCGATCTCCCACGTCTACGGGATGCCGCCGGGTATCCGCTGAACCGGTTAGGCTGCCAGCATGGCCGACTCAGAGTCCGATCCGCAGGACGACACCAGGCGCAAGTTCCGTGAGGCGCTGGAGCGCAAGAAGGCGAAGGGTGCCGGCGGTGCCGGGCACGCCGACGGCGGCGCCAAGCAGCCCAGGGCGCACGGACCGGTGGAGAGCCGCCGGGAGTTCCGCCGCAAGAGCGGTTAGTCGCTTTTCGTCGCGGAAAGCGTTGGCGCCGAACGCTGATCACCAAACCCAGCGGCCTGTCGCCCTCGACGATCGGGCGGTCTGCGACAACCTCTTGACCCAACGAACTCCCGGCGGGGCCGCACTAGTGGTGCGTGGCCTTCTCGGCGCCGACGCCGGTCAGGGAACGCACCTCCATCTCGGCGTTGAGTTCCGGGTCGCCGGTGTCCGAGGACGTCAGCGTGCCGATGACGCCGAGGATGAACGCCAACGGGATCGACACGATGCCCGGGTTGGCCAGCGGGAACCAGTCGAAGTGCGCGCCGGGGATCATCGACGTCTTCGTCCCGGACACCGCCGGCGAGAAGACGATCAGCACGATGCAGCTGATCAGCCCGCCGTACATGCTCCACAGCGCACCGCGGGTGTTGAACCGCTTCCAGTACAGCGAGTAGACGATCGTCGGCAGGTTGGCCGAGGCCGCCACCGCGAATGCCAGCGCCACCAGGAATGCGACGTTTTGCCCGTTGGCCAGGATGCCGAGCCCGATCGCGGCGATGCCCAGCACCACCGCGGTGATGCGCGAGACCCGAACCTGCTCGTCCTCGGTGACCTTGTGGTTCTTCATCACGCTGGCGTAGACGTCGTGGGCGAAGGAGGCCGACGCGGTGATCGTCAGGCCGGCCACCACCGCGAGGATCGTCGCGAAGGCCACCGCCGAGATGACGCCGAGCAGGATCGTGCCACCGAGTTGGAAGGCCAGCAGCGGTGCTGCGGAGTTCTGCCCGCCGGGCGCTTTGAGAATCTTGTCGGGGCCGACCAGTGCCGCAGCGCCATAGCCCAGGATCAGGGTGAACAGATAGAACGCACCGATCAGGCCAATCGCCCACACCACTGAACGGCGCGCTTCCTTGGCGGTCGGCACCGTGTAGAAGCGCATCAGTACATGCGGCAGACCGGCGGTGCCCAAAACGAGAGCCAAACCCAGCGACAGCAGGTTGATCTTCGAGGTGGTCGAGCCGCCGTACTGGGCGCCCGGGGCCAGCACGTCGCGACTGGACACGCCCTTGGTGGTGGCCTCGTGCACCATGCTCTGTGCGGAGCCCAGGATTTGGGAGAAATTCAGGCCGAACTTGGCCAGCACCAGGATCGTCATCACCGCCGCCCCGGCTATGAGCAGCATGGCCTTGATGATCTGCACCCAGGTGGTGCCGGTCATGCCGCCGATCAGGACGTAGACGATCATCAGCACGCCGACGATCGCGATCACGAACGACTGCGCGGTGCGGCCGTGGATGTCGAGCAGCAGTGCCACCAGGCCGCCGGCCCCGGCCATCTGGGCCAGCAGGTAGAACAGCGAAACCGTCAGGGTCGAGGTAGCCGCGGCCAGCCGGACCGGCTTCTGCTTGAGCCGGAAGCTCAACACGTCAGCCATCGTGTATTTGCCTGTGTTACGCAGCAATTCGGCCACCAGCAGCAGTGCCACCAGCCACGCGACCAGGAAGCCGACCGAGTACAGGAACCCGTCGTAGCCGTATACCGCGATCGCCCCGGCGATGCCCAGGAAGCTGGCCGCCGACAGGTAGTCGCCGGCGATCGCAATGCCATTCTGCGGACCGGAGAACGCGTGACCACCGGTGAAGAACTCCGCGGCGTTGGTGTTGCGGCGGCCGACGCGGATGACGATGGCAAGCGTGATGATGACGAAGGCGACGAAGATGCCGATGTTGACGGCCGGGTTGCCGATCTTGCTGCTCTCGGCGAGCACGCTCAGATGATTCACTGCGCGCTCCAACGCATTTCGTTGCGGATCTTCTCCGCGCGCGGGTCGAGCTCACGGTTGGCGAACCGGACGTAGAGGCCGGTGATGAGGAAGGTGGTGACGAACTGGCCCAGGCCCAGCAGCAGGCCGACGTTGATGTTGCCCCACACCTTGATGGCCATGAAGTCGTGGGCGAAGGCGCCGAGCAGGACGTAGCTGGCGTACCAGATGAGGAAGAACGCCGTGGTGGGGAACACGAAGCGGCGCAAGGTGCGGCGCAGCTCCTGGAACTCCGGGCTGGCCTGTACGGCCAGGTATTGAGCGCCGCTGGGTTGGGTCTCCCGCGGCGGAATGTCAGTTGAGGGCACCGCACGCTCCTATGGTTGTGAACTCGATGATGTTCACAGGCTATTGAGAGGTGGGTCACAGTCCTAGGCTCATGAGATGAACTGTCGGAGCCTGCGCTGGACGGTTGTCCGGAGGCGACGAGCGGTAGGAGGGTCAACCGCGCGGGACGCGCTCCACGCCCATGCCCAGGCGTTCCGGGACGTGCATCCGGGCAAATACGCGGGCGACCTCGGCCGGGACTTCGGCGTGGGTGAGACGGCTGACGATCACCATCGTCGTGAAGGCCAGCGGCACCGTGATCGTGGCGGGATACCCGATCAGCGTGGCCGGCCAGCCGCGCAGCGCGTCGTGGTCGACCCAGCCGGTCACGGCCAACAGCGCTGCAAGCCCGGAGGACAACGCGCCGACGATCAGCCCGGCCGCCGCGCCTTTTGCGGTCAGTCCGCGCCACCAGATGCCCAGCACGAGCAGCGGGCACAGGGTGGAGGCCGCGACGGCGAAGACCAGACCGACACCGCGCGACAGCTCCAGGGTCGAGGCGATGAGCGACAGCGGAATCGGAATCAGTCCGCCGATCACGGCAGCCAGCCGGAAGTCGCGCACCCTGCCGCGCAGCACGTCGGTGGCCAGCGCGCCGGCGACGCTGACCAGCAGACCTGACGAGGTTGCCAGGAAGGCCGCGATGGCGCCCGCCGCGACCAGCGCCCCGATCAGCTCACCGGGCAGCCCGCCGATGGCGGCCGACGGCAGCAGCAGCACCGCCGCGTCGGACTTGCCGGTGATGAGCAACTGGGGAACGTAGAGCCGGGCGAACACCCCCAGCAGAGTGGGGAACAGATAGAACAGCGACAGCAGCGCGATCACCGCTAGGGCCGTCCGCCGCGCCGCGCGGCCGTCGGGGTTGGTGTAGAAGCGCACCAGCACGTGCGGCAGGCCCATGGCGCCCAGGAACGTCGCGACGATGATCGAAAACACTTGGTACAGCGGGTGTTTGCCGCCCAGGCCACCGCCGCTGCCGATCCATTGCGCGCCCGTCGGGGGTACCCCGGCGATCACCGGGGTCTGCGCGCCGGCGGCCACGCTCAGGGTCGTCCCCTTCGGCAGCGTGTACTGGCCGGGCCCGGGCAGGTGGCCGTTGAGTGTCGGACCGCTCGCGGTGACGCCGGCCGGGTCGACGATCGTGACGACCACGTCGGCTTCGACGGTGACGGTGGTCTGCTGGTCGACCGTGGGCGGCAGCGGCCCGCCGAGCGGGGGGTGCTCGGTGCCGAAGTGAACGAGCAGGACCAGTGCGGGCACCGCGATCGCGGTCAGCTTCAGCCAGTACTGGAAGGCCTGGACGAACGTGATCGAGCGCATCCCGCCGCCGACCACGTTGACGATCACGATCGCGCCGACCAGCAGCGGCCCTATCCAAACCGGTACGCCGAGAAGCGTTTTCAAGGTCAGCCCGGCACCCTGGTACTGCGGGACGAGGTAGAGCACGCACACCGTCACCACCACCAGCATCGCCACCTGGCGCAGCCGCGCGGAGCCCAGCCGGAACTCGGCGAAGTCGGGAACGGTGTAGGCACCGGAGCGGCGCAGCGGTGCGGAGACGAACAGCAGCAGCCCGAGGTAACCCGCGGTGAACCCGACCGGATACCACAGGGCGTCGGCGCCGTACTTGGCGATCAGCCCGGCGACGCCGAGAAACGAAGCCGCCGAGAGGTATTCGCCCGATATGGCGGCGGCGTTCCACCGGGCGCCGACAGTGCGGGAGGCGACCAGGAAGTCCGACGTGGTGCGGGCGAGCCGCACGCCGTAGGCGCCCACGGCCACCGTCGCCACCGCCGCGGCCAGCAGGCCGCCCGCCGTCAACGCCGTTGCCGCCGAGGAACTCACCGGTCGGGCCCGTCCTCGTCGACCACACCCATGAAGTCGCGCTCACCCTGCTCGGCGAGCCGGATGAACAGCCGGCCCACCCCGTACATCGCCGGATAGGCGAGTACCGCCAGGATCAGCCAGTTCAGCCGCATCCCGAACACGGTGATCGCAGCCAGCTCGGGAGACGCGGCGTTGAGCAACGGAAGTGCGGCCATCCCGCCGGCCACCACGGCGGCCAGCCGCAGAGCCAGCCCCAACTGGGCGCGCACCAGGCCACGCACCAGCGCGTCGCCGACTTCGGTCTGCTCCTGCACCTCTACGCGGGTGTGCACCACGCGGGTGCCGCGGCGGTGGGCCAGCACGATGCGCTCGCGTTGGGGCCGACCCGGTCTAGTCATTGCCGCCGGGCCGGAATGCGCGCATCGGGTCACGGATGAGACGGTCGCGAAGCTCGCGGGCCTGCCTGCGACTGACCGGCAACTCGGCGGCGGGGGAGGTGCCGTTGGCCCGCAACCGCACCATGGTGGACGCCCCGGAGGTGCGCAGCCCGGTGACCATGTTCAGCGCCACCAGATACGAGCGGTGCACGCGTTGGAAGCCGCGGTTGCGCCAGCGCTCCTCCAAGGTGCTCAACGGGATTCGCACCAGATGGGATCCCGACGCGGCGTGCAGCCGGGCGTAGTCGCCTTCGGCCTCCACCCAGCCGATGGTGTCGCAGCGGACCAGTTGGGTGACCCCGCCGAGTTCGACCGGGATGACCTCGTCGTTGACCGGCTCCTCGGGCTGCGGGACCGGTTCGGCGCTGCGGGCCGCGCAGACCCGGCGCACCGCATCGTCGAGGCGCTCCTTGCGGATCGGTTTGAGCAGATAGTCGAGTGCACCGATCTCGAAGGCAGCGACGGCCTTGTCGTCGTGGGCGGTGACGAACACGACCGCGGGCGGATGGGCGAAGTTGCCGAGGACACTGGCCAATTCGAGGCCGGACAGTCCGGGCATGTTGATGTCGAGGAAGATCGCGTCGACACCGCGCTCGTTGAGGATGCGCAGGGCCGAGGTCGCGTCCCCGACGCCGACCACCTCGCCGACCTCGGGGTGCTCGCCCAGCAGGTAGGCGAGCTCGTCGAGGGCGGGCGCCTCGTCTTCGACGGCCAGCACCGAAAGCTGCACCCTACCTCCCGTCGCTCTAAGCCCGGACACCCGACCGGAACTTGGGCACCCGCATGATGACCTTGGTCCCGGCGCCCGGGGCTGTCTCGACCACCAGACCGTAATCGTTGCCGAACGCCGCGCGCAGCCGATGGTCGACATTGGTCAATCCGACATGTGCGGCCTGTTCGCCATCGCCCAGAACGTCACCGTGCCCGGACCGCAAGATCTCCGGATCCATGCCGACGCCGTCGTCCTCGACGCTGATCACGCAGTCGGATCCTTCGTTGCGCGCGACGATTTCGATCGACCCGCCCTGTCGCCCGGCCAGACCGTGGCGCACCGCGTTCTCGACGAGGGGCTGCAGCGCCAGGAAGGGCACCACGACGGTGAGCACCTCGGGGGCCACCTGCAGCGTGACCGACAGGGCCGTGCCGAAGCGGGCCCGCTCCAGCGTCAGGTACCGGTCGATGTTGCGCAGCTCGTCGGCCAGCGCCGTGTATGGCCCCGCCGAGCGGAACGAGTAGCGGGTGAAGTCGGCGAATTCCAGGATCAGGTCACGGGCGCGGGCGGGGTCGGTGCGGACGAACGAGGCGATGGTGTTCAGCGCGTTGTAGATGAAGTGCGGGCTGATCTGGGCGCGCAGGGCCAGCACCTCGGCGCGATCCAGGCGGGCGCGGGAGGCGGCGAGCTCGGCGAGCTCGAGCTGGCTGGCGGCGTAGCGGGCGACCTCGCCGATGGCGCCGAGCATGCCGGGGGCCGGTTCGGCGGTGTTGACCGCGACCAGCACACCGATCACCACGCCGTCGTCGTCGAGCATCGGCTGGGCCACCACGGCGGGGGACTGTTCGCGGGCCAGCACCCGACGCTGGCCGGTGATCGCCTCACGTGCGGTTTGGTGACAGAGGTCCAGGGTGGACGGCGTCCACAACGGATCGCCCGGCGGGTCGAACGCCAGCAGCGCCGCGTCGCCGTCGTAGATGGCGACGCCATCGGAGCCGGTCAGGGCGCGCAAGTGCGGGGCGGCGCCGGCCGCGGAATCCACGTCCAGGCCCCTGCGCAGCGAGCGGGCCGCCAGCGAGGCGGTGTGCAGTGCGGCATGCACCGTGCGCTCGGCCGGCGTGCTGACCACGTTGCGGGTCAGGACGGCGATGGCGCCCACGATCAACGCCACCGCCGCGAGTGTGACCGCCAGCGCGAGCGCGACCGCACCCGACATCTTCCTCTCCTGTCCTGCTGCGCGTGCCTGGACCTACGCGGCCGGTGGGCGAATCCGAGCTCGGGGCTTGCAGCGCGCGGTGGTCCCACTTATTGAACGGGGCAGGCGTACTTTCGGGCCACGTCGAAAACTCGCTCCTGTGCACCGGGGCCGATAACTCCTTGAGCGGCCAGTTCCAGACCGATGTATCCCGGTATGCCGCCGATACACGCCTGATGGGCAACGCGCCATGCAGTGTCTGGATTCAGGTTGTAGCCATTGCGTTGCAGGCCCTGCATATAAAGGTCGAATTCCGGCGTGCCCTGGTCTGGTATCGCTTGAGCCGTGCCGGCCGAGGCAAGAGCGGTGATGACCGCCGCAACAATAGGTGCAATTACTCTTCTCATGACCGTCTCCTAGGGGGCGTATCCACCGGGAATCGCCTCCACGATCGCACAATCGAGCGACACCGACCCCCGAACCGACCTGATCGTCCATGCCCGAGCGGCTCGAAGTGGCTGATCTTTCGGCACCGGGTCGTCCTAGACTGTCGCCCATGGCGAGACTGCAGCTCACCCAGGATCCCGCGTCCGACGACCTGTTGTCCGAGGATCCGTTCGCCTTGCTGACCGGGATGCTTCTCGACCAGCAGGTTCCGATGGAGACCGCGTTCACCGGCCCGCGCAAGATCGTCGAGCGCATCGGCGGCATCGACCCGCGGCTGATCGCCGACTACGACCCGGCCGAGTTCGCCGAGGCGTTCGCGAAAACCCCTGCGGTGCATCGTTTTCCGAGTTCCATGGCCAAGCGTGTGCAGGACCTGGCCCGTGAGATCGTCGACCGCTACGACGGCGAGGCGGCACGGCTGTGGCTCGACGGCAACCCCGACGGGGCCGAGGTGCTGCGCCGGCTCAAGGCTCTGCCCGGCTTCGGTGAGCAGAAGGCCAAGATCTTCCTGGCGCTGCTGGGTAAGCAGTACGGGGTGACCCCCAGCGGGTGGCGGTCGGCCGCCGGTGATTACGGCAGGGCCGGCACCCACATGTCGATCGCCGATGTGGTCGACAAGGGGTCGCTGGATCGGGGAGAGAGAGAGAAGAAGACGAAGGCTAAAGCGAAGGCTGAGGAGATTCTCAACGACGTCGCCAAGCCGCCGCGGCTGTAGTGGCGGGTTGGTAGGCGGCGTGGTCGCGGAGCATGGCCCACAGCACGGGCCGATCCATCGTCGGGCCGGGATTCCTCAAGCCTAGCGCGCGAATTCGCCGCCTCAGGGGACTACGGTCGAGCCGATCGTCGGCATGAAGGTGCACTGCTTTTCGACGGTGGTCACCTGGCCGAAGATCGTCGACATGATGCTGCCCGAGCCGGTGTCGGCGATGGCGGTCAGCGTCGTGGGCCCCTGCGGGTTGATCGCCGGGTTGGGCTTGAGCGTCGCGCTACCGGACCGCCCGGTGGTGAGGTTGACCCACGTGACATTCAGCGGCAGCTTCTGCTCGGCGGCCGGCGCCGGCGTGCCCACAGCGGTGAACACGTAGGCGGTCTGGCCCCGGCCCGGCCCGGGGCTGGGGATCTTCGCGGGCCCAGCAACCGAGATCGCGGTCGCGATGACGTTGCCGCCGTCAGCCAGGCACCCGTTGCTGATCGACGGGTACATGAAGTCCTGGGTCGGCGGGGCGGCCGGGTCGTAGTTCGGCGCGGGCGCGGGCGCCGGAGTCGGCCCGGGCGCTGTGATCGAGTTGCCGGTCGGCACCGCGGCAGGGGCAGCCGGGGTCACCGGCGTGACAGGCGTCGGCACCTCGGGCAACGCGTCGGGCGCCGGGCCGACCGCGTGCGTCGGATCGATGCCCTCGGGAAGATGGGCCTCGGCACCGGGCAGGGCGCCGGGAGCCGGGATGTGCTCAGGCAGGGGGACGGGGCCGTTGCCGGGGCCGGGCGTCAACAGCGGCGCGGTGCCGTGCGCGACGCCACTCAGGGCCTGGGTGGCGGGGAGGCCGCCGCAGGCGCCGGGCCAGGAGGCCGGCGGCCCCGCCCTCCTGCACGAACTTGGTGACCTGCTGCGCCAGCGCCGCCGAGCCGGCGGGTGTGGTGGCGTTGCCGGCCAACTGGGACGCAGCAGCCAGCAGAAGCTGCTGCGCCGACGAGGGAGTCGCCGCCGCCTGCTGGATCACCGGGCTGAGGTTCTGCACGGCCTCGAGGCCGGGCAGTTGCCCCGGATCCAGCGGGATGGTCGGGTCAGCGGACGCCACCGGACTCATGATCGCCGCGAGGACTGCGGCGGTGGTCAGGCTTGCGGCCAGCTTGGCGATCTGCGACACAGTGCGCTCCCTCATCGGGTCGGTGGCGGTCAGGGCAGGGCGGACAGCGGCAGCAGCTGGCCGAGCCCGGCCCCGGCCGGTGCGAGCGGCTGGCTGGCCGCGGGCGGCACCTGGCCCGGGGTGTTCACCGGCGGGTTGCTGATGCCGGGGTTGTTGCCCACCGCGACCGGGAACGGCATCGCGTCCGGGGTGAGGTTGGCCAGGCTGGCCGGCACACCGAGCTGGTTGAGCAGCGGGATGATCGGCCCGGCCACGCCACCAGCGGCTGGAGCGGTCGGTGCGGCCGCCGGCGCGGCGGGTGCGGTGACCGGGGCGCCGGGCAGCGGTGCGGGGGCAGGTGCGCCCGCGATCGGCGAGACCGGCACGGTCTGCGCCGGTGCGCCGGCAATGGACGACGCGCCGGTGAGCGCGGTGGCCGCCGTCTGCAGCAGTGCCGCGGCGCTGGCCGGGTTGGTGGCGAACTGCTGCAGCACGTTGAGCGCAGGCAGGCCGGGCGTGACGGGCGGTGCAGCCGGGTCGGCGGCGGCGGACGCGCTGAGTGCGACCGCAGCCGAGCAGAGCCCGGCAGCTGCAATCGCGTTGGCGGCGAACAGTTTTCTGAAACGTGACATGGTCATCCCAATCCCTCGAGTGCAGGTCTGAACCCGAAGGTAGTCCGATACTAGAGTTACTCAAGTGACACGTGTGGTGGTTATTCAACCGTTACGGACGTGATTGCCTTCGGTGATCCGGTTGCGTGGCTACAGTCGCACGGTGGACACGACGGCCTCGGCGGCGCGGCCAGCCTGGCTGGGTCCGGTGTTGCTGGCCATCAGCGTGGCGGCCAGGCTGGCGTGGACCTACCTCGTGCCCAGCGGTGCGAACTTTGTCGACCTGCACGTCTATCTCGGCGGCGCGGGCGCGCTGGATCACCCTGGCACGCTGTACTCCTACGTCTACGCCGACCAGACGCCCGACTTCCCGCTGCCGTTCACCTACCCGTCGTTCGCGGCGCTGGTGTTCTACCCGCTGCATCTGCTGCCGTTCGGGCTGGTCGCGTTCTGCTGGCAGCTCGGCATCGTCGCCGCCCTCTACGGCGTGGTCCGGGTCAGCCAGCGGCTCCTTGGCGCGCCGGCCTGGCAAGGCCACCGAGTCGCGATGCAGTGGACCGCCGTGGGGATCTGGGTCGAACCGCTGCGGAGCAACTTCGACTACGGGCAGATCAACGTCATCCTGGTGCTGGCTGTCCTGTACGCCGCCTACAGCAGCCGGTGGTGGCTGTCGGGCCTGCTGGTCGGTGTGGCGGCCGGGATCAAGCTGACCCCGGCCATCACCGGGGCGTACTTCCTGGGCATGCGCCGCTGGGGTGCAGCGGCCTTCTCGGCGGTCGTCTTCTTCGCCACCGTCGGGCTGTCGGTCGCGGTGATCGGCCAGCAGGCCCGCTTCTATTTCACCGACCTGCTCGGTGACGCCGGCCGCGTCGGCCCGATCGGAACCTCGTTCAATCAGTCCTGGCGCGGCGCCATCTCGCGCATCCTCGGTCACGATGCCGGCTACGGGCCTGTCGTGCTGGCCGGGATTGCGGTGACGGCGGTGCTGGCGGTGCTGGCCTGGTGCGCGCTGGACGGCGACCGCCTCGGATCGCTGTTGGTGGTGCAGCTTTTCGGCCTGCTGATCTCGCCGATCTCATGGACTCATCACTGGGTGTGGTTGGTGCCGTTGATGATCTGGCTCATCCACGGGCCGTGGCGAACCCGCGCGGGCGCGCGGTTGCTGGGCTGGGGCTGGCTGGTGCTGACACTGATCGGCGTGCCATGGCTGCTCAGTTTCGCCCAGCCGACGATCTGGCAGATCAGCCGGCCCTGGTATCTGGCCTGGCCGGGCCTGATCTACCTCGTGGCAACGCTGGCAACGCTGGCCTGGATCGTGGCTAGCGGTCGCCGACAATCCCGTTGATGGCGGATGCCATCTGCACGTCCTTGTCGGTGATTCCGCCCTCGGAATGTGTCACGAGGGCGAAAGTGACTGTCCGCCAGCGAATATCGATGTCGGGGTGATGGTCCTTACTCTCGGCGTGTTCGGCGACGCGGTGCACGGCGTCGATGCCGTCGAGGAACGTCAGGAACTTCACCGAGCGGCGCAGGGCACCGCCGGTGCGCTCCCAGCCGCCGAGATCCTTGATGGCAGAATCAATTTCTTCATCGGTTAACACGGCCATACTTCGACGGTATACCGTCACTCGCGTGCCTCACCAGGTCGTCGTCGCCGGAGCCCTGATCTCCGGTGCGATGCTCCTGGTCGCACAGCGGCAGCGTCCGCCGGAACTCGCCGGGTTGTGGGAGCTGCCGGGCGGGAAGGTCGCGCCGGGGGAGACCGACGCCGACGCGCTCGTGCGGGAGCTGCGCGAGGAACTCGGGGTCGACGTCGTCGTCGGTGATCGGCTCGGCGTCGACGTCCCTATCGGCGGGTCGTTGATCCTGCGCGCCTATCTCGTCACTCATACCGACGGCGAGCTACATCCCCACGACCACCGCGCGCTGCGATGGGTGAATTCTGACGACCTGGACTCGCTGGACTGGGTCCCGGCGGATCGGGCCTGGCTGCCGGAGCTCTCGAAACGCCTTGGGCGGGGTCACCGGCGACCAACGTGAGTACTACGGTCCCCGCGGTCGAGGCGGTCCCCAAGACAACGATGAGCGCGATGGTGAGTACTTCCCAGACCGTCCTGTCGCACCTCCATCTGACGGTGGTAATTCAGGCTAACTCCGCGGGGGTTTGCATCCGGTGCGGAAAGGCTGCTGAAATGCCGAGGGTGGGGACCCTGGCGACGCTGTCGCGGCAGTGCTGGCTATTCGCCGTGGGTTCGTCCTTCTTCGCGCTCGCGACCCTGCCCGGCTTCTCGGCCGTTGCCGGGGCGGGCGCCGCCAACTGGCTGTGCTTCGTCGGCTCCTGGTTCTTCACCGCCGCGGCGTGGACGCAATTACGGCTCTCCGGGCCGCCCCTGAAACTGGAATGGCTCTCGGCGGCAATCCAATTCGCCGGAACCATACTGTTCAACGTCAGCACCGGAACCGCGGTGTGGGCGCATGCGACCGGGGTGCGCCGCCACTACGTGTGGGCGCCCGACGCGTTGGGGTCAGTTGCCTTCCTGGTGAGCGCGGCACTGGGGGTGGCCGCCACTACGATCGCGATAGGCCTGATCGCGCTGGGCTCGCGGGACTGGCAGGCGGAGTGGATCAACATGATCGGATCGATCGCCTTCGGTGTCTCCGCGGTGGGTGCGTTCGTGCGGCGCACCGGGATCACCGAAGACGCGCTGTTGGCGAACCTCGGCACCTTCCTCGGGGCGCTGTGTTTTCTTGGTGCGGCCCTGCTGGTTCTTCCTCGTTTTCGCAAAAGGGCACCTGCGCTGCGAGAATCAGGGCCGTGAACAACCAAGACTTCCGCAATGTGGCCATCGTCGCGCACGTCGATCACGGCAAGACGACCCTGGTTGACGCCATGCTGCGGCAGTCCGGAGCGCTGACGCACCGCGGCGACGACACCGTCGAGCGGCTGATGGACTCCGGTGATCTGGAGAAGGAAAAAGGCATCACCATCCTGGCCAAGAACACCGCCGTGCACCGCCGTCACCCCGACGGTTCCATGACGGTGATCAACGTCATAGACACCCCCGGCCACGCCGACTTCGGTGGCGAGGTCGAACGCGGCCTGTCCATGGTCGACGGGGTGCTGCTGCTGGTCGACGCCTCAGAGGGGCCGCTGCCGCAGACCCGGTTCGTGCTGCGCAAGGCGCTGGCCGCGCACCTGCCGGTGATCCTGGTGGTCAACAAGACTGACCGGCCCGACGCCCGCATCGCCGAGGTCGTCGAGGAGAGCCACGACCTGCTGCTCGACGTCGCGTCTGATCTCGACGAGGAAGCGCAGGCAGCGGCCGAGAAGGCGCTCGACCTGCCCACGCTGTACGCATCGGGCCGCGCCGGCATCGCCAGCACCACGGAACCCGCCAACGGCGAGAACCCCGACGGTGAGAACCTCGACCCGCTGTTCGACGTCCTGCTCGAGCACATTCCGCCGCCGCAGGGCGATCCCGAGGCGCCACTGCAAGCGCTGGTGACCAACCTGGACGCGTCGGCCTTCCTGGGCCGGCTCGCGCTGATCCGGATATACAAGGGCCGCATCCGCAAGGGCCAGCAGGTGGCCTGGATGCGGGACGTGGACGGGCATCCCGTCATCACGAACGCCAAGATCACCGAGCTTCTCGTCACCGAGGGCGTCGAACGCACCCCGACCGACGAGGCCGTCGCCGGTGACATCGTCGCCGTCGCCGGTATCCCGGAGATCATGATCGGCGACACGCTCGCCGACCCCGACCATGCGCATGCCCTGCCGCGGATCACCGTCGACGAGCCTGCGATTTCGGTCACCATCGGCACCAACACCTCACCGCTGGCGGGCAAGGTGTCCGGCCACAAACTGACCGCGCGAATGGTCAAGTCCCGCTTGGATTCCGAACTGGTCGGCAACGTGTCCGTCAAGGTCGTCGACATCGGCCGCCCGGATGCCTGGGAGGTCCAGGGCCGCGGCGAACTCGCACTGGCCGTGCTGGTCGAGCAGATGCGCCGCGAAGGTTTCGAGCTGACCGTGGGCAAGCCGCAGGTGGTCACCAGGACCGTCGGCGGCAAGCTGCACGAGCCCTTCGAGGCGATGACGATCGACTGTCCCGACGAGTTCGTCGGCGCCATCACCCAGCTGATGGCCGCCCGCAAAGGCCGCATGGAGGAGATGACCAACCATGCCGCCGGCTGGGTGCGGATGGACTTCATCGTCCCCAGCCGCGGGCTGATCGGGTTCCGCACCGACTTCCTGACCCTGACCCGCGGCACGGGGATCGCCAACGCGGTGTTCGACGGGTACCGGCCGTGGGCGGGGGAGATCCGCGCCCGGCACACCGGCTCGCTGGTGTCCGACCGCAGCGGCACCGTCACCCCGTTCGCGATGATCCAGCTCGCCGACCGCGGCCAGTTCTTCGTCGAACCCGGCCAGGACACCTACGAAGGCCAGGTGGTGGGGATCAATCCGCGCGCCGAGGACCTCGACATCAACATCACCCGCGAGAAGAAGCTGACCAACATGCGGTCCTCGACCGCCGACGTGATCGAGACCCTGGCCCGGCCGCTGGAGCTCGACCTCGAGCAGGCGATGGAGTTCTGCGCGTCCGACGAGTGCGTCGAGGTGACGCCGGAGATCGTCCGGGTCCGCAAAGTCGAGCTCGACGCCACCACCCGGGCCCGCAGCCGATCCAAGGCTAAGGCCCGCGGCTGACCGGCTCGATACGCTGAAGGGCGTGCGGACCGGACCGAGCAGACTGCAAACCGCTGCAGTGCTGCTGTCCGTGCTGGTCACAGCCGCGTGCACGGTCAGTCCGCCGCCCGCCCCGCAGAGCACCGAGACCTCGCAGACGCTGAGCCCGCCGCCGCCGAAGGCGACCCAGATCGTCATGGGCATCGACTCGATCGGCGCGGGCTTCAATCCGCACCTGCTGTCGGACCAGTCGCCAGTCAACGCCGCCATTGCCGCGTTGGTGCTGCCCAGTTCGTTTCGGCCGGTGCCGGATCCGTCGACGCCGACGGGCTCGCGGTGGGAGATCGACACCACGTTGCTGGTCTCGGCGGAGGTGACGAACGAGAGCCCGTTCACCGTCACCTACAAGATCCGGCCCGAAGCGTCGTGGACCGACAACGCGCCGATCGCCGCCGACGACTTCTGGTATCTGTGGCGCCAGATGGTCAGCCGGCCCGGGGTGGTCGACCCGGCAGGCTATGACCTGATCACCGGGGTGCAGTCGATCGACGGCGGCAAGACGGCGGTGGTGACGTTCTCCCAGCCGTATCCGGCCTGGCGGGAGCTGTTCAGCGATCTGCTTCCCGCCCACATCGTCAAGGACGTTCCGGGCGGCTTCCCGGCCGGGCTGTCGCGAGCCATGCCGGTGACCGGCGGCCAGTTCCGGGTGGACAACATCGATCCGCAGCGTGACGAGATCCTGCTGGCGCGCAACGACCGGTTCTGGGGTCCGCCAGCCCATCCCGATCAGATCTTATTCCGGCGAGCGGGCGCACCGGCCGCGCTGGCGGACTCGATTCGCAACGGTGACACGCAGGTGGCCCAAGTACACGGTGGCGCAGCGGCTTTCGCGCAGCTGTCGGCGATCCCGGATGTGCGAACCAACCGGATCAACACCCCACGGGTGATGCAGCTGACGCTGCGCGCCCAGGAGGACAAGCTCGCCAATCCCCGTGTGCGCAAGGCGATTCTGGGTCTGGTCGACGTGAACCTGCTCGCCGCGGTCGGTGCGGGCAGCGACAACACCGTCACGCTGGCCCAGGCGCAGGTGCGTGCCCCGAGTGATCCCGGCTACGTGCCGACCGCGCCGCCCGCGCTGGGCAAGGTGCGCTCGCTGGAGTTGTTGGAGCAGGCCGGTTTTCAGGTGGACCGCACGCCGACCGAGTCGCCGGTCGCGCCGCTGCCGGTGGGATCGCGCACCACTGCGCAGTCGCCGGGACCGCCGGAGATCACCCGCGGGCGCATCAGCAAGGACGGCGAGACGCTGTCGATTGTGATCGGGGTGGCGGCCAACGACCCGACCTCCGTCGCGGTGACCAACACCGCCGCCGACCAGCTGCGCAGCGTCGGCATCGCGGCGACGGTGCTGGCGCTTGATCCGCCGGTGCTCTACGGAGATGCGTTGGTGAACAACCGCGTTGACGCGATCGTCGGCTGGCACGCCGCCGGTGGCGACCTGGCAACACTGCTCGCCTCGCGCTACGGCTGTCCGGCGCTCGAGGCCACCGCGGTGTCGACGGCCCCGAGTGGCAGCGCGACGCCGTCGGCGTCACCGTCTGCGGATCCGCCCACCGCGGGTCCGAGTCCGACTGCCACCTCGACGACGGCCCCGCCACTTCCGGCACCAGAGAGCGGTGCGCTGGTGCAGGCGCCGTCGAACTTGACCGGCATCTGCGACCGGTCCATTCAGCCGAGTATCAGTGCGGCCCTTGATGGTTCAGCCAACATCAACGACGTCATCAACGCGGTCGAACCGCGGTTGTGGAACATGTCGACCGTGCTGCCGATCCTGCAGGACACCACGATCGTCGCCGCGGGTCCCAGCGTGCAGAACGTCAGCCTCACCGGGGCGGTACCGGTCGGCATCGTCGGTGACGCCGGCCGTTGGGTGAAGACCGCGCAGTAGCCCCTAGCCGGACGCTGATGCGCCCCGGCCGCCGGCGCTTTGAGCCCGGCCCGATCCTGGTCTGGGCTGGTCGGGGCCCGGCGTATGCGGCTCAGTCCGCTCGCTTGTGGCCTGCCCCGCCGAGTGCGAGGCGTTCCCGGTCCCGGGCGTGCCGGCCGAGGAACTGCTCCGAGTCCGCGGTTGGTCTGCGGCCGAGGCGGCAGCCGACAGTGGCGCGGGTGTCAGGCGTGCCGGTGTGGCGGCGCGCCTGCTGCCGCTGGTGCTCTTCATGTCCCCTGGCTTGTTGCGGCCTGGCGCTGAGACCGCGGCGGGCTGGGGATCGGACGCTGAACTCGCGGTGCCAGCCGAGGCGATGCCGGACTGCGGGGAGGTCTCAACGCTGCCGGTGGCCACCGCACTCGTTGCCGACTCGGGCGTATTCGGTTGTCTCGCAAGCTGTCCGAAGATGTTGTTGATGCCGCCGACCAGGATGAGTCCAGGGTTGAAGAATGCCTTGATGGCCTCGACAACAGCCTCGACTGCCGCCGGCAGATCACCGTTGAAGAACTTCTGCACCACCTTGACCACCAGGTTGGGCGTGTTGACGATGGCGTCCACCGCGGCGTACGCAGCCTCGGACACCTTGTTGCCCAGGTAGGTGGTGTCGGCGGCCGCGAGGTCGGACACGATCTGCTGGATGCCGGGTGTGCTGGCGGCCGACAGAACCGGCGACAGCGTCGAGGAGGTAGACGGTGCGCCGTCCGGTGTCCGGACGGGCGGAATCTCGTTGGCCGCCGGTGTGGAGAACGATTGCGCTCCGGTGCCGGCGGCTGCTGGCACCGGTGTGATGCTTGCTCCGGAGGTGACCCCACTGCTGATGCGATCGGCTTCGGCCGCCAGTGCGCCAAGGATCTGCGCCAGTGCTGTGTCGAAGCCGCCGACAGCCGATGGCTGGCGAATGGACTTCAGCAGGTTCTTGTCGAACGGGATGAGGGCCTCGGGGCTCGTCGACAGCTGGGTCGTGGAGATCTGCAGGTCCCTGACCGGAGGCGCGACAGGATTGGCGACGATAACTGCTGCCGCCACCAGTGCCACTCCTGTGGTCAGGATTGGCCCCATCGCCTTTCTCACGCCGTCTCCTCCCGCCGTTGGCGGCTCGGCTCTTGCAGGACTCTACCTGAGAACAAGCTGATAAGTCCGCAGACTGAACCTGAGAGCGTGCCGATGCGGTGGCGGCGTTTGCGCGCGACCTGCAGGACATTGGTGTCAACGGGCTTGTCGGTGGGGCGAACGCTGCTCCGGCCCAGGCTGCTCGGCTCGCCGAAGGCGACTCGGCCCGCAAGCAGGTCGCCGACCTCTGCATGCAAGCGCCAAGTAGTGGGTCGCCATCGCGGCCGCCAGGAACACGATCAGCAGCCACAGCGGCGGCCGCGCCAGTTCCGTCACGAACAGTGCCGCCCACAGCGGCGCGCCCTGAGTGACAGCCAGGACGCCCGCCGCGCAGGCCAGTGACACCGCGGGAAGGCTGACGTGCAGCGGCGTCCAGGTGTTGATCGACAGCGCGAGCACCGATCCGGCGGCGGCGCCGGTGGCCAGGGCCGGGGTGAGCATGCCGCCGACGGCGCCTGCGCGCAGGAACAGCGCGGTCAGTAGCGGCTTGAGGACACAGATGACGACGGCCGAGGCCAGCGTCAGGCCGCTGCTGATGCTTACCGCCAGGACACTGCGGCCGTTGCCGGGCAACTCCGGCCACCAGTGCGACAGCAGACCGACGGCCAGTCCTGCCATGGCGATCGCCGGGATCAGCAACCAGGAGTCGCGGACCTTGTGGGCGCGGGCGAAGTCCATCATCCAGTTGAAGGCCAGGCCCACACCCAGCGCCAGCGGCGAGAGCAGGATCGCGAACGCGGTCAGCAGGTAGGACAGATTCGCGTCGGGCCACTGCAGCACATGCTCCAAATGCGTGATCGGTGCGGCCACCGCCGTCGCCAGCGCCGAGGTGATCAGCGCGGTGCCGACGGCACGTAGCTTCCACGTGCGCAGCACGATCTGAAGAGCGAACAGAGCTCCGCCCATCGGAACGCTGTAGACAGCCGCCAACCCGGCCCCGGCCGCGCAGCCGAGCAGGATCTCGCGGTCTTCGGCACTCAGCGCCCACCGCGACGTGCCGAGATCGCCGAGTGCGGCGGCGAATTGCCGTGGCGCACCTTCCCTGCCCAGTGAGGCACCAGCGCCCACCAACAGAACCTGCAGACCCGCGTCGAGCGACATCACCAGCCGGGGAATCGGCTCGTGATGGGTGATCGCGGTGGACAGCGAAGGCACTCTGGCCCGTCGGCGCAGCAGCCACCAGCCGAGGCCGGCCAAGGCCCCGCCGATCATCGGGCCGACGGCACGCCGGACACGACTCGCCCCGGTCACGCCGTCCAGCAATGTCCCTAAACTGTAGTGATAGGTCAGGTGCTCGACGAAGTGCAGCAGAAACGTCGTCGCCGCACCGGCAACCCCGGCTAGGAGGCCGACCAGCAGCACCCCGCAGCTGAACTCGAGGTTGCGCCGGTTCACGCGCTGAATGTATGTCACGCACTCGGTCGGTAGGGTGGCGCCGTGGTGCCCATGCAGGAAACTCCTCGGCTGTTGTTCGTCCACGCGCATCCGGACGACGAGACCATCAACAACGGCGTCACGATCGCCCGGTACGCCGCCCAGGGCGCCGAGGTCACCGTCGTCACCTGCACACTGGGCGAAGAGGGCGAGATCATCGACGACCGCTGGATCCGGCTGGCCGTCGACCAGGCCGACCAACTCGGCGGCTACCGCGTCGGGGAACTCACGGCGGCGCTGCGCAACCTCGGGCTGGAAGAGCCGAGGTTCCTCGGCGGTGCCGGCCGCTGGCGCGACTCCGGAATGGAAGGCACCCCGCGGCATCATACGCGTTTCGTCGACGCCGACTTCGACGAGGTCGTGGCCGAACTGGTGGCGGTCATCGCCGAGCTGCGTCCGCACGTGGTGGTGACCTACGACCCCAACGGGGGCTACGGCCACCCCGACCACATCCAGACCCATCGCGTCACCACCGCCGCCGTCGCCGCCTCGGCGCCCACCTGGCAGGTGCCCAAGTTCTACTGGACGGTCATGAGCACCAACGCGTTTCGCGACGGGATCGACGCTCTCGGTGACGACGACGTCTTGCCCGATTGGATCCGGCCCACCGGCGAGATGGCGTTCGGCTTCAGCGATGACCGCATCACCGCGGCCGTCGAGGCCCCTGAGTTCGTGCCGGCCAAGGTGGCTGCGATCGCGGCGCACGCCACCCAGGTTCTGCCCGGACCCACCCGTCGCGCGTTCACGCTGTCGAACAAGATGGCGTTGCCGGTACTCGGCGCCGAGCATTACGTGCTCGTCCAGGGCGAGTCCGGGGCTACCGACGAGCGCGGCTGGGAGACTGACCTTCTGGCGGGGTTGCAGTAGCGCCCGGCGGGGTAGGCTGCGGATCACGCAGCGACGAAGGGACGGCCATGGACCCCGACCTCGACCCGAATTTGCAGCACAGGCAGGACCGGCTCGACAACTTCCACCGGGTGGTCGGTTCGTTGGTCTCGCTGCTCGACAGCATCCCCACCTGACCGCCGTCCAGCGTCGCACCGAGGTCTCCGCGGACCCCGGTGCGGCAGGTTCCGCCATCCGCGCCGTCATCCTCGCCCTGCTCGCTGTCGACGGTGTGATCACAGCCGTGGTCGGCGCGCTGCTGCTGCCGTCCTATCTTGGCGCCGTGCCGTTTCCGATCAGCGCACTGGTCACCGGCTTGGTCAACGCCGTCCTGGTCTGGGCGGCCATGTACTGGACCGCCTCCAATCGCCTTGCGGCACTGCCGCTGCTGACCTGGCTGGCGACCGTGGCCATCATGACGCTGGGCGGTCCGGGCGGTGACGTCGTCTTCGGCGGTCCGGGCGTGATGGAGTACTCGGTGCTGCTGTTCCTGGCCCTCGGCGCGTCACCGCCGGGTTGGCTGCTCTGGCGACGAGCGCGTCCAGCGTCCTAGCTGCCCGCGCGCGCCTTGCGATCGCGCGCGGAGCCGCCGGTCGCGTGGGTCTTCTTAGCGTTGTCCGGCCCCGACTTTCCGGTGCTCGCGCCCGCGTCGGTCGCACCCGAGCCCGCGTCGGGCGCGTCGCTGACCGTCGAGGCGGCTTTGGGCGTGTCGCTGTGTGATCCCGCACCGGCGCCCTGGTCCGTGGTGTCGATCTTCGGCGGCGCGGCGATGGTCTTCGCGGTGCTGTCGACGGCGTCGGCGGCCGCGGCCACCGCGCTCTTGACCTGTGCGACGACCCCGTCGCGCCGGGTGTGGCCGGTGCCCGAGGCGGCACGGTCGCTGGGGGCCACCGTCTGCGACGCCTGTGCTGTCGTGCCGGACGTGGGCGCCGCTGCGGCCAGGGCGGTGGGCACCGTCGGAACCGCCGCGAAGGGGAACGGCGGGATCGGCAGTGGGGGCAGTGGCGGGAGGAGCCAGCCGAGGAAGTAGTTGACCTCGGCCACGGCCGTGTTGACCAAGGCGGTCCATGACGCCTGCGCCACGTAGGTCAGACCGGCCACCCACACCGACAGGTCAAGTGGGTGGTTGAGCACCGGGACGATCAGGCCGTACACGGTGGCGTCGCCGATCGGTGATCCGAGGTTGTCCCAGAGGATCGGCGCCTGGTCGCCGATGTAGTTGAGCGGCCACAGCCAGCTCAACACGTACTGCGTCAGGTCGGCGGCGTAGTTGATCCAGTAGTCGGCGAAGTTCCAGGCATTGATCACCAAGTCGCCGGTGGCGTTGGCGGTCGCGGCTGCCTGCGGGGTGGTGGTGGCGGCAGCGGCTGCTGGTTTCGCCGGTGCCGGCGGGCTGACCAGCCCCAATACCGCCGCGGCGGCGTTGGCCGGCTGCAGCAGCGGCTGCACCGCGGTGCTGAGCCGAACCGCATCGGCGCTGATCGAGGAGGGAAGCGGAGGGTGGACCGGGGCGACGACGACGGCACTGGCTGCCAATGCCGCCATCCCGGCGGTCAGGTACGAGCGAACGGACACGGCCATGGCGCTACTCCCCGGATCTACAACAGCTGACACTGACAACTTACGTTTCCGTCGGCCCGGTTGTTACAGATTTGGCCGCCGACGCATTGGTGACCAAGGTCCCGTCCGCCCAGTCACACCGGGGACCATCGGTATTACTGTGAGGACCATGTCGGTCTCCGTTTCAGATTGTGGGACGTGCGGATGATTTCCCAGCCGTCGACGGTTACCGGGGAGTGGCCCTGAACCCGCAGCACCCCACTCCGCTGCCCGCACCCGTGGTCCCGCCGCGGACTGACACACCGTCACCGGCCGCGCTGCGGCGCGTCCTGCGCCGCGCCCGTGACGGCGTCGCACTCAACGCCGGGGAAGCCGCCGTCGCGATGACCGCCCGCGGAGCGGATCTGGCGGATCTGTGCGCCAGCGGCGCCCGGGTGCGCGACGCCGGCCTGCAGTCCGCGGGCCGCGTGGGCCCCGGTGGCCGGCTGCCGGTGACGTACTCGCGCAAGGTCTTCATCCCGGTGACTCACCTGTGCCGCGACACCTGCCACTACTGCACGTTCGTCACCGTGCCCGGCAAGTTGCGCGCCGAGGGCAGGGGCATGTACCTGGAGCCCGACGAGATCCTCGACATCGCCCGCCGCGGTGCCGAATTGGGTTGCAAGGAAGCATTGTTCACCCTTGGCGACCGCCCCGAAACACGGTGGCCCGAAGCCCGGCAGTGGCTCGACGAACGCGGCTACGACTCGACGCTGGACTACGTGCGCGCGATGGCGATCCGGGTCCTGGAGGACACCGGCCTGCTGCCGCATCTGAACCCGGGCGCGATGAGCTGGGTGGAGCTGTCGCGCCTCAAGCCGGTGGCACCGTCGATGGGCATGATGCTCGAGACCACCTCGCGACGGCTGTTCGAGGCCAAGGGCCTGGCGCACTACGGCAGCCCCGACAAGGCTCCTGAAATCCGGTTGCGCACGCTGGCCGACGCGGGACGGCTGTCGATCCCGTTCACCACCGGCCTGCTGGTCGGTATCGGCGAGACACGGGCCGAGCGCGCCGACACCCTGCACGCGATCCGGCGTCTGCACAAGGAGTTCGGCCACATCCAGGAAGTGATCGTGCAGAACTTCCGCGCCAAGGACCACACCGCGATGGCGGGCGCGCCGGACGCCGACTTCGACGACTTCGTCGCCACGGTGGCGGTCACCCGCCTGGTGCTCGGCCCCGGCATGCGGGTGCAGGCGCCGCCGAACCTGGTGTCGCGCTCGGAGTGCCTGGCCCTGCTGGGCGCCGGGGTCGACGACTGGGGCGGGGTCTCGCCGCTGACCCCAGACCACGTCAACCCGGAACGGCCGTGGCCGGCGCTCGACGAGCTTGCCGCCGTGACCGCCGAGGGCGGATTCGATCTGGTTCAGCGGCTGACCGCCCAGCCTCGCTACGTCCAGGGCGGCACCGCCTGGATCGACCCGCGGGTGGCCGGTCACGTCGCCGCGCTGGCCGACCCGCAGACCGGTTTCGCGCTCGACGTCAACCCGGTCGGGCGGCCGTGGCAGGAGCCCGACGAGGCTGGCGAGTCGCTGGGCCGCACCGACCTGCACGCCGCCGTCGACACCGAGGGCCGTCGCACGGAAACCCGCAGCGATCTCGGTACCGCGTTCGGCGACTGGGAGTCCATCCGCGCCCGGGTGGGGGAGCTGGCCGCGCGGGCACCCGACCGAATCGACACCGACGTGGTCGCCGCCCTGCGCGCCGCCGAACGCAACCCGGGCGGCTGCAGCGACGACGACTACCTGGCGCTGGCCACCGCCGCCGGCCCTGCCCTGGATGCCGTTGCGGCACTGGCAGATTCGCTGCGCCGCGACGTCGTCGGCGAGGACGTCACGTTCGTGGTGAACCGCAACATCAACTTCACCAACATCTGCTACACCGGTTGCCGGTTCTGCGCCTTCGCGCAGCGCAAGGGCGACGCCGACGCGTTCTCGCTGTCCACCCTGGAAGTGGCCGAGCGCGCCTGGGAGGCCCACGTCGCCGGTGCCACCGAGGTCTGCATGCAGGGCGGTATCGACCCCGAACTGCCTGTCACCGGTTACGCCGATCTGGTTCGCGCGGTAAAGGAACGGGTGCCGTCGATGCACGTGCACGCGTTCTCGCCGATGGAGATCGCCAACGGAGTCACCAAGAGCGGCTTGAGTGTTCGGGAGTGGCTGATCAGCCTGCGGGAGGCGGGACTGGACACCATCCCCGGCACCGCGGCGGAGATCCTCGACGACGAAGTCCGCTGGGTGCTGACCAAGGGCAAGCTGCCCACCTCGCTGTGGGTCGAGATCGTGAGCACCGCCCACGAGGTGGGGCTGCGGTCGAGCTCGACGATGATGTACGGCCACGTCGACACCCCGCGGCACTGGGTAGGCCACCTCAACGTGCTGCGGGAGATCCAGGACCGCACCGGCGGGTTCACCGAGTTCGTCCCGCTGCCGTTCGTGCACCAGTCCTCACCGCTGTACCTCGCCGGCGCATCCCGGCCCGGCCCAACCCACCGCGACAACCGCGCGGTTCACGCCCTGGCCCGGATCATGCTGCACGGCCGCATCTCACAGATTCAGACCAGCTGGGTCAAGCTCGGGGTCGAACGCACCCAGATGATGCTCAACGGCGGCGCCAACGACCTCGGCGGCACGCTGATGGAGGAGACCATCTCGCGGATGGCCGGCTCTGAGCACGGCTCGGCCAAGACGGTGACCGAACTGGTCGCGATCGCAGAGGGCATCGGCCGCCCGGCGCGCCAGCGCACCACGACGTATGCGAAACGCGCGGCCTGAGCGGGTTGCGCGAGCACCTTTGCCTCGGCGGATGGCTGATATACGGAACGTCTAGTATCAGTAACCGCAGTAGTTGGGGCACACTGATTCCGCAATACCGGTGCCGCCATCGGATGATGGGCCCCCAGACCACGCGAGCTGCGCAGCCAGCAGCAGATCGAGGAGAACCTTCGTGACATACACGATTGCCGAACCCTGCGTCGACATCAAAGACAAGGCATGTATCGAGGAGTGCCCCGTCGACTGCATCTACGAGGGTGCACGCATGCTGTACATCCACCCCGACGAATGCGTGGACTGCGGTGCGTGCGAGCCGGTCTGCCCGGTCGAGGCGATCTACTACGAGGACGACGTCCCGGATCAGTGGTCTCAGTACACCCAGATCAACGCTGACTTCTTTGCTGAGCTGGGCTCGCCGGGCGGTGCGTCGAAGGTCGGTCAGACCGACAACGACCCGCAGGCGGTCAAGGACCTGCCGCCCAAGGAAGAGGACTGACGGCCCACACCCCGCTGCGTGCGCACCGGCTGATGCCGGATAGCCTCACTCCTCCTCCGGGCGTCGCCCGGCATCGTCGCTTGGCGCCGCTCTCGGCGTCGTTGCCGGTGTTCCCATGGGACACCCTGGCCGACGCGACGGCCACCGCCCGGGCGCATCCGGGGGGCATCGTCGACCTGTCGGTGGGCACTCCGGTCGATCCTGTCGCGCCGGTCATCCGTGAGGCGCTGGCCGCCGCGAGCGGGTCACCCGGCTACCCGACGACGGCCGGAACCCCGGTGCTGCGCGCCGCGGCGGTCGCCGCCCTGGGCCGCCGCTACGGCATCACCGGGCTGGCCGAGCACGCTGTCCTCCCGGTCATCGGCACCAAGGAACTCATCGCATGGCTGCCGACGCTGCTGGGCCTGGCTGCCGAGGATCTGGTGGTCGTCCCGGAGTTGGCCTACCCGACCTATGAGGTCGGCGCGCGGCTCGCCGGATCGCCGGTGCTCGCGGCCGATTCGCTGACCCAGCTCGGGCCGCAGTCCCCGGCCGTGGTGTTCATCAACTCGCCGAGCAACCCGACCGGACGGGTGCTGGGTGTCGAGCACCTGCGCAAGGTGGTCGGCTGGGCGCGCGAGCGCGGCACCCTGGTGGTGTCCGACGAGTGCTACCTGGGACTGGGCTGGGAGGAGCAGCCGATCTCGGTGCTGCACCCCTCGGTCTGCGACGGCGAGCACACCGGGCTGCTGGCGGTGCACTCACTGTCGAAGAGTTCGTCGCTGGCGGGGTACCGGGCCGGGTTCGTCACCGGTGACGCCGCTGTGGTGGCCGAACTGCTGGCGGTGCGCAAGCACGCCGGGATGATGGTGCCCACACCCGTGCAGGCGGCGATGGTGGCCGCGCTCGGCGACGACGCGCATGAGCAGGAGCAGCGCGGGCGCTATGCCCGGCGCCGCGACGTTCTGTTGGCCGCGCTGCGGTCGGCCGACTTCACCGTCGACCACTCCGAGGCGGGTCTGTATCTGTGGGCCACCCGAGGTGAGCCCTGCCGCGACACGCTGGCTTGGCTGGCCGAGCGCGGAATCCTGGTCGCCCCCGGCGAGTTCTACGGCCCGCGGGGTTCACAGCATGTCCGGGTGGCGCTGACGGCCACCGACGAACGCGTCGCTGCCGCAGCAGAGCGGTTGAGCCAGTAGTCGTCCCGGCCCAACCGCTCCACCGAAGCGGGTCAGTTGTCTTGTGTCAGTTCATGTTCCAGGGTTCGCCGTAGGTGGTGACGGAGTCACCGGCCTTGGAGATCAGCCGGGCGAAGGGGCGCAGCAGCACACCGCCGGCCGCACCGGTGACGGTGCCGTGGGCGTTGGCCACCGCCACCGAGCCGTTGGGGCCCGAGACGTCGACGGAGAAGGTGGCGACCTCCTGGATACCTGGGCCGTTGCCCAGATCCGCGCTGATCGACACACCCGGGAACAGGTTCGGGGTGATGACCGAGCCCAGCGGATTGAAGTTGCCCGGGGAGATGCTGGCGTCGTCGAGCAGGATGTTGGGGGTGGTGTAGCTGAAGTTGATGCCCACACCCAGCGACCACGGGAAGCCGACCTGGTAGCCCAGCTCCAAGGTCCCCGCGAAGTCGTCGGCACCCGGGCCGACCACGCTGTAGACGGCCTTGCCGGAGTGGAACCACTCGCGGGTCAGCCGGTTGCGGTCCAGCGGGAACACACCGTCGAGGAAGGTGTCCCACTGCTGGATCGTCATGGTGCGGCCACCGCCGTCGACCAGACTCAGCTGATTGTCCAAACCTGCATGCGAGGTACCTGCCCCGGCGAACAACGCCGCCACGGCGGCGACCAACGCCACCAGCACTCGACCCACGTTTTTCATGCTGACCCCCTTAGTGCATTGACGGTGAGTCCGGGGGGTCCCGCATTCACCGAGGTTTCTGGTGCATGCCCGGACTGGCGTGCTGACCCGACCGTGGATGGACATCCACAATGATGGGACTCACAACCAATCATGACAGATGCCTCATCGGCACCAGAAGCCACATCGTTACCGGTTCGCGCAGAAATTTTTCGCGGGACCGTGTCAGGCGGTCGCTCGGAGGCTCACCGACAGCAGCAGCCGGACGTCCGGGTCGCCTAACGACGTGGCCATCACCTGTTCGATCCGGCGCACCCGATAGCGCACGGTGTTGGGGTGGACGTGCAGGGCGGCAGCGGCCGCCGCGACGTCACCGAAGCTGTCGAGGTAGGCCTCGAGGGTCTGGGCCAACACCGGCTCCTGCTCGCGCAGCCGGCGCACCCGCGGATCGACGAGTCGGTCATTGGCCCCGACGAGGGTGACGATCTCGTCGAGCAACACCGTGGTGCGTGCCTCGGCCAGCGTGGTCACCTGCCCGATGGCGACTGGATGGCGCTCGGCGCTGTCGAGCACCCGGTCGATCTCCCGGCGCGCGCCCGCCGCGGCGGCCAAGCCGGCCACCGGTGCGGCGATCACCGCCCGCAACTGCAGGGCCAGCTCGTTGTTGAGCTTGCCGATCGTCCCGCGGATCCAGGACACCACCGGCGCTGACCGCCCGGAGTCCGGTAACAGCACGTAGACCCGTGAGCCGTTCGAGGCGACCTGGGCATCGGGCCGAAATGCGCTGGCGCTCAACGCCAGAACGTCGGCGAGCCGGGGGTGGGCGGTGCGGCTGTCGAACCCGATCACCGCGGCCCGGCCGTCGACGGCCACGGCCAGTTCGCGGGCCAGCGCGGCAACGTCCGCATCGTCGGTGTCGGCCAGCCCCAGCACCTGCTGGACGGCCAGCAGATGGGCCGATGGCCGCGCGGCCTGCCGAGCCATAATGCGCGCGGCCAGTACCGCCGCGCCGCGAAGCACCTCCTCGGCGTCGTCGGCCAGCGGCCGGGAACCCTGCTGCACCCAGATGGTGCCCAGGTACGAGGGCTGAGTGTCCTGGCGGTGGATGCCGACGGCCAGTCGTGGCCGCAGACCCAACGCAGGCCGCTCGTCGACGCGCACCACCTCGCTGCCGGCCCGCAGGATGTCGAAGATGCCCCACTGCGCGATCCACTGCAGGTGCTCGGGCGGCCCGGCGCGGCCCAGAATCGACAGCCGGCGCAGTTCGTCGGCCTCGTCGTTGGAGGGCGAATAGGCGAGCACATGCGACTGCGCGTCCTCGATGCTGACCATGCCGTGCGTGCGGTCGGCGACCGATTGAGCCAACGCGAACAGGTCGGTGCCGGACTCCGACAGCGGATCGGCGCGGCGGTTCTCGAAAACGTGGTTGACCAGCCGGTAGAGCCGTTCCCAGCGGGCCTTGGGATCGACAGCGACGACGGCGGTGCCAACAGCACCGGCCCGGGCCACCACGGCATCAGAGGGTTCCTTGACGAAGATCGCCGCCGGTGCGCCGTGGGCGGCCGTCTGCCGGTCGATCCAGCGGGTGGCATCGGCCTCGCCGACGCCGAGCAGGAAGAACACGTCGGCCGACCCCGCGCTCACCGACAGGCCCAACCGCACATCGTCGGAATCGATCAGCGCCGCCGACCGCACCGGCAGGTCCAAGCCCCGCGGCGCCTCCACGAGTCGGACCAGCGTCGCATCCAGGGCCAACACCAGCTGCCCCAGGCCAACGCCCGTCCCGCGCATGTTGTCCGATCCTACTAGCAAGATCGGTAACTACTGTCGCATCGGCCAACAGTATGTGGTCGAGCCCAGGCGATCCTGTTGTGCATGGACGCCCGCACCGATGTTCCCGCCCCGGCCAACGAACCGGTCCACGACTACGCACCCCGCTCCGCCGAGCGCACCCGCCTGACCACCGCCCTGCGCGACCTGTCCGCAAACCCCATCGACCTGCCACACGTCATCGCCGGCCGCCATGCCATGGGCGAGGGCGAACGCATGGACGTGGTGCAGCCGCATCGCTACCGTGCGCGGCTGGGCACCTTGTCCAACGCGACGGCCGCCGATGCCGCGGCCGCGGTCGAGGCGGCCGTGGCCGCAAAACGCGACTGGGCGGCCACCCCCTTCGACGAGCGCGCCGCGGTGTTCCTGCGCGCCGCCGACCTATTGGCCGGGCCGTGGCGCGAGACGATCGTCGCCGCGACCATGCTGGGCCAGTCCAAGACCGCCTATCAGGCCGAGATCGACGCCACCTGCGAGCTTGTCGACTTCTGGCGGTTCAACGTCGCCTTCGCCCGCGACATCCTGGCCCAGCAGCCGGTCAGCTCCCCGGGTGTGTGGAACCGCAGCGACTACCGCCCGCTGGACGGCTTCGTCTACGCCGTCACCCCGTTCAACTTCACCGCCATCGCCGCCAACCTGCCCACCGCGCCCGCGCTGATGGGCAACACCGTGGTGTGGAAGCCCTCGGTCACCCAGACCTTCGCGGCCTACCTGACCATGCAGCTGCTCGAGGCGGCCGGCCTGCCGCCGGGCGTCATCAACCTGGTCACCGGCGACGGGTATGCCGTGTCCGACGTCGCGCTGACCGACCGGCGGCTCTCCGGGATCCACTTCACCGGCTCGACTGCGACCTTCCAGCATCTGTGGCGCGAGGTCGGCACCCGCATCGCCGACTACGACAGCTACCCGCGCCTGGTCGGCGAGACCGGCGGCAAGGACTTCGTCGTCGCGCACACCTCGGCCAACCCGGATGTGTTGCGCACCGCCCTGATTCGCGGCGCCTTCGACTATCAGGGCCAGAAGTGCTCGGCCGCCTCGCGGGCATTCGTCCCGCGGTCGGTGTGGCAGACGATGGGCGACGACTTCCTGGCCGCCACCGAGGCGCTGAGCTACGGCGACGTGACCGACCTGTCCAACTACGGCGGTGCGGTCATCGACGCGCGCTCGTTCGCCAAGAACTCCCAGGCCATCGAGCGGGCCAAGAGCGCGCCCGGGGTCACCGTGGCGGTCGGCGGCGAATGTGACGACAGCGAAGGCTATTTCGTCCGCCCCACCGTGTTGCTGTCCGACGACCCGAGCGACGAAGCGTTCTCCACCGAGTACTTCGGGCCGATCCTGGCCGTGCACGTCTACCCCGACGACAAGTTCGACGACATCCTCGGCGTAGTCGACGCCGGCTCGAAGTACGCGTTGACCGGTGCGGTGATCGCCGACGACCGCGCCGCGGTGCAGACCGCCGCCGAGCGGCTTCGCTTCGCCGCGGGCAACTTCTACGTCAATGACAAGCCGACCGGCGCGGTGGTGGGCCAGCAGCCGTTCGGCGGCTCGCGGGCCTCGGGCACCAACGACAAGGCCGGTTCCCCGATGAACCTGCTGCGCTGGACGTCCGCGCGTTCCATCAAGGAGACGTTCGTCCCGCCGACCAACCACACTTACCCGCACATGGAAGTGGAGTGATGAGTGCCCTCTTCACGCGGGCTGCCCGCCCGGCGATCCTGGCGGCCAGCCGCTCAGAGCGTCTGCGGCACACCGCCGAACGGACGCCCGTCGCCCGTGACGTGGTGCGCCGCTTCGTTCCCGGCGAGACCATCGAGGACGCGCTGGGCGCTGTCACCGTGCTGCGCGACACCGACCGGCTGGTCAGCATCGACTACCTCGGCGAGGACGTCACCGACACCGACACCGCCGAAGCCACCGCCACGGCCTACCTGCAACTGCTCGACGCACTCGGCGCCGGTTCCGACGGCAGCGGGGCGGTACGGCCGCTGGAGGTCTCGTTGAAGCTCTCGGCCTTGGGCCAGGCGCTGCCCAAGGACGGCGACAAGATCGCCCTGGACAACGCGCACACCATCTGCCAACGCGCACAGCAGGTGGGCGCCTGGGTGACCGTCGACGCCGAGGACCACACCACCACCGACTCGACGCTGTCGATCGTGCGGGATCTGCGCACCGAGTTCGACTGGCTGGGGACGGTTCTGCAGGCCTACCTCAAGCGCACCGAGGCCGACTGCGCCGAGTTCGCCGCCGCCGGCGCCCGGATCCGGCTGTGCAAGGGCGCCTACGACGAGCCCGCCGCGGTGGCCTATCGCGATCCCGCCGAGGTCACCGAGTCCTATCTGCGCTGCCTGCGAATCCTGATGGGCGGCAACGGCTATCCAATGGTCGCCTCGCACGACCCGGCGATCATCGCCGAGGTTCCCGGTCTGGCACGCGAATTCGGGCGTGGCGCAGACCGATTCGAATACCAGATGCTGTACGGCATCCGCGACGGCGAGCAGCGGCGGCTTGCCGCCGAGGGAAACCACGTCCGGGTCTACGTACCGTTCGGGACCCAGTGGTACGGCTACTTCGTGCGCCGACTTGCCGAACGCCCGGCCAACCTGATGTTCTTCCTACGAGCACTTTCGCACCGGCACTGAGGTGAATGGGGGCGCCGCCGCGATCAATGCGGCGCCCACCACGAACCACCCTGCCGTCGCGACCGGGAATCTGCCGCCGGGCGCGAAACCGAGGATGGCGATCTCGGTGAGCGCGGCGGCCACCGCCACCGTGCCGGCGATCAACATGACGCCGGTCAACGCCGCGGGGATCGGGGTCGTCACGGTCGGCAGCGGCGCGGCGAAAAGCCTTCGCCCCCAATACAGGAACATCATCTCCACCGACGCGACGACGGCGAGTATCGCCACCCATTCCAGCCGGAACAGCCACCACTCGCTCGACCCGAGCGCGGGCTGCGGCAGCAGGCCCGTCGGGTAGCCCGCCAGCGCCACGACGACCACTGGAACCATGTGCCACAGGTAGAGCGCCATCACGTTGTCGTTGGCCACCGCCAGCAGCCGTTGCGCGCGAACGGAATGCAGCGCACGGTTGACGGCGGGCGCGGCTGCCAGCACCAGCCCGGCCTCGGTGCAGCCGAGCGCCAGCAGCGCCAGGTTCGGTGGTGAGGTGTTGTTGACCGCCGCGCCGGGAACGCCGATCATGCTCACCGGGTATGGTCCCAGGCCGACCAGCAGGCCGAGGGCGACCGCCGAGACGATTGCCACGGCCACCGCGGCGCGCCCGCGCAACATGCCGTCCTGCCAGGCGATCCCCAATTGGTAGAGCACCGTCCACGGCAGCAGATAGTTCAGCCAGCCGAGATAGGGCACGTGCGCACCCAGGGTCGCCGCGTCGAGCGCGGCCACCACCACGACCATCACCGCCGGCACCCACAGACCCCAGCGCCGGTGCCCGGCCACCGCGACCGGAGTCAACGCCACCACCAACACGAAGACGCCCAGGAACCACAGGTGCATGGCCACCGCCCACGCGCCGAAGTCCAACTCCGCACCCGCAACCCCCAAGGCCGCGAGCACCGCCACGACCAGAAGGACGACCACGACATACACCGCCGTCGGTCCGACGGGGCGGGCCAGGCGGCGGCGCAGCCATGCCTGTCGGGACTCCTCGGACAACCGATGTCCCCACGAGACCGCACTGGCGTACCCAGCCACCACGAAGAACACCGGGACCACCTGGAAGATCCACGTCAACCATCGCGTCCACGGCATGTCGACCAGCGGGTTCTCCCGCCAGAACGCCCCGTCGCTGAACGTCAGGCAGGCCATCACCCAGTGGCCCACGACGATGAGCACCAGCGCGATCACACGGTAGAGATCCATCGCATGATTACGGTTGCCGGGCATTCGTCAGGCCGGGAACGCCGCGACAGGCATCACGACGCTGCCTCGGCACGGGCCCTGTGCGATGTCGGTGTGCCAGGTGCCGCGCAGCGAGCCGTCGGGCTGAGGCGCATAGAACGCCCACGACGTCGCGGGGCTCCATTTCTTCTGATTGCCGTCACCCAGGAAACAGTCCCACGCCCAGTCGTAGGTGGTGGCCCACTCCGAGCCGTTCCAAGTGTAGCGGGTGGGCTGGGGGATGGTCGGGTTGCTCGGCGCTGGCCCGTCGACCACTGTGGCCACGCAGGCGGCCGTCGAGCAACCGGTCGACAGGGTGAAGGTGGCTCCGAAGTCGTTCTCCTTCTGCCGGCTCGCCGGGCTGGTGCCCGCCTTCTGCGAGGCGTAGGTCACCATCTGGTAGCGCCCGTTCCAGGCCTGCGGCGCGGCCTGCGCCGAGGCCGGGCTGACCACCCCTGCAGCGCAGATCGTCGCCACGGCCGTCAACATGACACCCAAGCTGCGCCTGCCGGCCCTCATATCCCCTCTAAACGTCGCGGTTCTGCGAACAATCAGCCTAGGCGTCAGTTGTCTCCGAACAGCGTCTGCACCAAGGGGTGTCCGGTCCGATCGTGATGCAACCCTGACCGCACCGTTATCGCCTCACCCGTTGCGTTCGGTGAGCAGCAACTGAGCGTAGGCGGCGATCGACTGGGCGTCGGTGATCTCGCCGGAGACGATCATCTGCTCCACCCTGGACCGGTCGAACCACTGGCAATGCATGTCCCGCTCCTCGTGCTCGCGATCCGGCTCGCCCTCACAGATGTCGGTGGCCAGGAACACCCAGCCGCGCTGACTACTCATGCCCGGGGCCACGTCGAGGCGCCCGAGCACCACCATCGACCCCGCGCGCAGTCCGGTCTCCTCCCTGAGCTCGCGGGCCGCAAGCTCGGTGGGCTCGAGCTCGGCCCGGCCGGGGGCGGTGCCCTGCGGGAACTCCCAGCGCCGCGCACCCAGCGGGTAGCGGAACTGTTCCACCAGAGCCATCCGGTCGCCGTCGATGGCGATGACCAGCGCGTAGGCCGGCTTGTCGATGACCCCGTAGATGCCGGCGGAGCCGTCCGGGCGGCGAATATCGTCCTCACGGACGGTCATCCAGGCGTTGCGGTAGACCTCGCGGGACGAGATGCGGGTGATGGGCTGCACAGCTTCAGTATCGGGGTAGCCTCGCTGACGTGCTGCTGGCCTCGCTGAATCCGGCCGCCGTCGCGGCCCGGGCCGACATCGTCGACGCGGTGCGCATCGACGGCGCGGTGCTCTCGCGCAGCGACCTGGTGGGTGCGGCGACCTCGGTGGCCGAGCGGGTCGGCGGGGCGTACCGGATCGCAATTCTGGCCACGCCCACCGCGACGACCGTGCTGGCCGTCACCGGCTGTCTGATCGCCGGGGTGCCCTTTGTGCCGGTGCCCGCCGACGTCGGGGCAGCCGAGCGGGCGCACATACTCACCGACTCCGGGGCGCAGGCCTGGCTGGGGGAGAAGCCCGCCGAGCCGGGCGGCCTGCCGCATGTGCCGGTGCGTCTGCATGCCCGCTCGTGGCACCGCCACCCCGAGCCGTCACCGCAGAGCACCGCAATGGTGATGTACACCTCGGGCACCACCGGGCTGCCCAAGGGCGTGCTGATCAGCCGACGGGCGATCGCCGCCGACATCGACGCCCTGGCCGCGGCATGGCAATGGACCGCCGAGGACACCCTGGTGCACGGGCTGCCGCTGTTCCACGTCCACGGCCTGGTGCTCGGTCTGCTCGGGTCGCTGCGAGTGGGAAACCGCTTCGTGCACACCGGGAAACCGACAGCCGAGACGTATGCCGCCGCCGGGGGAACGTTGTACTTCGGCGTGCCGACGGTGTGGTCGCGGGTGGTGGCCGACGCCGACGCCGCGGCGGCGCTGTCCTCAGCGCGGCTGCTGGTCTCCGGCAGTGCGCCGTTGCCCGTCCCGGTCTTCGACCGGTTGGCCGAACTGACCGGGCATGCACCGGTCGAGCGGTACGGCAGCACCGAGTCGCTGATCACCATCAGCACCAGGGCCGACGGGGATCGCCGCCCCGGTTGGGTCGGCCTGCCGCTGGCCGGTGTGCAGACCCGGCTGCGTCGCGAGGACGGTTCGGTGGCCCCGCATGACGGAGAGACCATCGGCAGCCTGCAGGTTCGCACGCCGACGCTGTTCGACGGATACCTCAACCGGCCCGAGGCCACCGCGGAGGCGTTCGAGGCGGACGGCTGGTATCGCACCGGGGACGCAGCCGTCATCGACGAGGGCGGTACGCACCGCATCGTCGGCAGGGAGTCGGTGGACCTGATCAAGTCCGGTGGCTACCGGATCGGCGCCGGCGAGGTGGAGACGGTGCTGCTGGGTCATCCCGGGGTGGCCGAGGTTGCCGTGGTGGGACTGCCCGACGAGGACCTCGGACAGCGCATCGTCGCCTTCGTGGTCGGTGACGCGGCGCCCGATGAGCTTATTTCCTTTGTAGCCGAACAGCTTTCGGTGCACAAACGACCGCGTGAGGTGCGGCTGGTCGACGCCCTGCCGCGCAACGCGATGGGCAAAGTGGTCAAGAAGGAGTTGATGACGTGGGGCTGAGGTTCAGCGAGATCTGCATCGACGCGCACGACATCGACGTGCCGGCGGCCTGGTGGTCGTGCGTGCTCGGCTGGCCCGCCGAGCCGACCGACGACGGCGATGTGATCTTGCGCGCACCGGCCGGGGCCCGGGCCGGACTGGGCGAGCAGACCTGGGTGGTGGACTGACGTCGAACCCGGTCACCAACGGCGGCTGAGGCGGGGGCAGGTCGCAACCGGGGGATATAGTGAGCAAGGCTAATCGTTCAGGTGCCCCGAACCGATGAGGTAGGAGAGATCATGACTGGACTTCCGGATCGCGCGACGCGAGCGGCTCTCACCCTCGTCGCGGCGGCTATCGCGGGCCTGAGCGCGGCCGGCCCCGCCGCCGCCGACGCCAGCGACGACTACCCGATCCCGCACCGGATGATCATCACGCAGTGTGACACCGAGCAGTACATGGCGGCGGCCCGCGACACCAGCCCCATCTACTTCGAGCGCTACATGATCGACCGCAGCAACCGGCCGGCCGACATCCAGCAGATGGCCGAGGACCGAATCCACTGGTTCTTCTCCCTCGATGCCGCCGCGCGGCGTCAGTACTCCGAGGACACCGCCACCAACGTCTACTACGAGCAGGTGGCCACCCACTGGGGTAACTGGGCCAAGCTGTTCTTCAACAACAAGGGCGTGGTGGCCAAGGCGACCGACGTCTGCATGAACTATCCCGCCGGTGACATGTCGGTGTGGGACTGGCCCGTCGCCAGATAGCAGCGCTTGAGCGGGACTGTGTGTACCAATGGCGCCGGCCGCGGCGTGCCGGGGATGAAACCGACGCTCGGCGACGAGGCACCGCGCTAATTGGTGTGCAACGCCTCGTTGAGCGCGATGCCCTTGCCGTCACGGGCCACCACCTCCACCGCCCCGGTCACCGAATTGCGCCGGAACAGAAGGTTGTTCGCCCCGGACAGCTCTCGCGCCTTGATCGTCGTGCCGTCGGAGGTGGTGACCTTGGTGCCCGCCGTCACGTACAGGCCCGCTTCGACGATGCAGTCGTCGCCCAGTGAGATGCCCAGACCCGAATTCGCCCCCAGCAGGCAGCGCTTGCCCACCGAGATCACCTCGGTGCCGCCGCCGGACAGCGTGCCCATGATCGAGGCACCGCCGCCAATGTCGGAGCCGTCGCCGACCACCACCCCGGCCGAGATCCGGCCTTCCACCATCGAGGCGCCCAGCGTGCCGGCGTTGAAGTTCACGAACCCCTCGTGCATGACCGTGGTGCCCGGCGCCAGGTGCGCGCCCAGGCGGACCCGGTCGGCGTCGGCGATGCGCACGCCGGTGGGCACCACGTAGTCGACCAGCCGGGGGAACTTGTCCACGCCGTAGACCGTCACCGGTCCGCGGCGGCGCAAGCGCAGCCGGGTCTCCTCGAAGCCCTCGATGCGGCACGGGCCGTAGTTGGTCCACACCACGTTGGTCAGCGCGCCGAAGACACCGTCGAGGTTCAGGCCGTGCGGCTCGACCAGCCGGTGCGAGATCAGGTGCAGCCGCAAGTAGGCGTCGTAGGTGTCGGCGGGCTTGTCGTTGAGGTCGGCGATCACGGTGCGCACGGGCACGACCTCGACACCGCGGTCGGCATCCGGGCCGGCCAGCGCTTCGAACTCGTCGGGCGCCTCCGCGGCGGAGAGCCGAGTGGTTCCCGACGGGCTGTAGGCGCCCAGGTCCGGGTCGGGGAACCAGGTGTCCAGGACGGTGCCGTCGTCGGTAACGGTGGCCAAGCCGAAGCCTGCAGCAGAAGTCACGGTGCTAGAGGCTACTTTTCCGCGACGAGCAGACGCAAAGTCCCCCCGACACGCCGGCTATTCGGGAACTTTGCGTCTGCTCGCGGGGGAAGGCGGCAGTGCGCCCCTGAGAAGCTAGCCTGGTCAGCTGTGCTGGACTTGCGCGCGGATCCGATCGCGCTGACCGCTGCCCTCGTCGACATCCCCAGCGAGTCGCGCGACGAGGCCCGCATCGCCGACGAGGTCGAGGCGGCGCTGCGCGAGCAGACCTCGGGCTTCGAGATAGTCCGCAACGGTGACGCGGTGCTGGCCCGCACCCACTTCGGCCGCCCGTCGCGGGTGCTGCTGGCCGGCCACCTCGACACCGTGCCGATCGCGGACAACGTGCCCTCCCGACGCGACGGCGACCACCTGTTCGGCTGTGGCAGCTCGGACATGAAATCCGGCGACGCCGTCTTCCTGCACCTGGCGGCCACGGTCGCCGAACCGGTCCACGACGTCACCCTGGTGATGTACGACTGCGAGGAGATCGAGGCGTCGGCCAACGGGCTGGGCCGCATCGAGCGTGAGCTGCCGGACTGGCTGGCCGCCGACGTGGCGATCCTCGGCGAGCCGTCCGGCGGCTACATCGAGGCCGGCTGCCAGGGCACCATGCGGGTGCTCATCTCCGCCGCTGGGACCCGCGCGCACTCGGCCCGATCCTGGTTGGGCGACAACGCGATTCACAAGCTCGGCGCCGTCCTGGACCGGCTGGCCGGCTACGAGGCCCGGATGGTCGACATCGACGGCTGCATCTACCGCGAAGGCCTCTCGGCGGTGCGGATCGACGGGGGAGTGGCCGGCAACGTCATCCCGGACGCGGCGTCGCTCACCGTGAACTTCCGGTTCGCGCCCGACCGCTCCCCGGAGGCGGCACTGGCCCACGTGCGTGAGGTGTTCGACGGGCTCGACGTGACGCTGCAGCAGACCGACGTGGCCGCCGGCGCGCTACCCGGCCTGCACCACCCGGCCGCCGCGGCCCTGGTCGAGGCCGCCGACGGGATGGTCCGCGCCAAGTACGGCTGGACCGACGCGGCGCGGTTCGCCGCGCTCGGCATCCCCGCGGTGAACTACGGGCCCGGTGATCCGAACCTGGCCCACCGCCGCGACGAGCGGGTGTCGGTCGGCCAGATCACCACTGTCACGCAGACGCTGCGCCGCTACCTGGCGGCCTGAGCGTCCTCAACCGCCGAACGGATGAACGCGCAGTCCACGCCCGCACCACCCCCAACTCGGGAATGAACAGCGCCGACCTGGTTCCGTGCCGAGATTCCGCGCGGCTCAACGTCTTTGGCGCCTCGGCGATCTGCACCAGCGGCCCGAAGGCCCCGAACGGCACCGAACCGTTGGCCACCGAATCGGCATAGCCGGACTTTATTTGCCGCGTCGGCCCGGCAGGGCAACAGCGGTAAATCGGCTGCGCTAAGTTTCTGTGAGTGCAGCCTCAACCGGAATCCCCCGACCAGTGGGCGGTGTGCGTGTACTGCGCATCCAGCCCCCGCCATCCTGAACTGCTCGGCCTGGCCCGCCGGGTAGGCGAGGCGATCGCCGAGCGCGGGTGGACGCTGGTCTACGGCGGCGGCAACGTCTCGGCGATGGGCGCGGTGGCCGACGGGGCGCGGTCCCGCGGCGGCCGGACCGTCGGCGTCATCCCCAAGGCACTAGTGCACCGCGAGCTGGCCGACGTCGACGCCGACGAGCTGATCGTCACCGACACCATGCGCCAGCGCAAGCAGGTGATGGAGGACCGCAGTGACGCGTTCCTGACGCTGCCCGGCGGAATCGGCACGCTGGAGGAACTTTTCGAAACGTGGACCGCGGGGTACCTGGGTTTGCATGACAAGCCGGTGGTCCTTCTCGACCCCGCCGGCCACTATGACGCCCTGCGGACCTGGCTGGCATCGTTGGTCGACTCCGGCTACGTCGCATCGACTGCCCTGGACCGCCTGCTGGTGGTCGACGATGTCGAAACGGCGATCGAGCTCTGCGCGGCCCGCGGTTAGGCTGGTCTGTCCCACGCGGAAGACGAGAGGTGGCGGCCATGGCCAGTGACGAGTCCGGTTCGCAGGGCTCCCGACTTTCGGTCGGTCTGCTCGACCTGGCGACCCGGCTGCCCTCGGTGGTGATGGACGCCCCGGTGATCCTGCGCGGCGCGCTGACCGGATTCCTGGCGCTGCCGACGTCGAGGACCTCGATCGGCAAGGTGTTCCAGGACCGCGCCGCGCGCTACGGCGACCGGGTGTTCATCCGGTTCGGCGACGAGAAGGTGACCTACCGGCAGGCCAACGAGACGGCCAACCGCTACGCGGTGGCGTTGGCGGACAAGGGCGTTGGGCGCGGCGACGTGGTGGGCATCATGCTGCGCAACTCGCCCAACGCGGTGCTGACGATGCTCGCCGCCGTCAAGTGCGGTGCGGTTGCCGGCATGCTCAACTACCACCAGCGCGGAGATGTGTTGTCGCACAGCATCGGTCTGCTCGACGCCAAGGTCGTCATCGCCGAGTCCGATCTGGTCGAGCCCATCACCGAGAGCGGGGCGAAGGTCGCCGAGCTGACCACCATCGAGGATTTCCAGAAGGCGGCCGCCGACAAGCCCACCGACAATCCGCGCTCGGCCTCGGAGATCCAGGCCCGCGACACCGCGTTCTACATCTTCACCTCGGGCACCACCGGCCATCCCAAGGCCAGTGTGATGACCCACCACCGCTGGCTGCGTGCGCTGGGGGCGTTCGGTGGCCTGGGCCTGCGCCTCAAGAGCGACGACACCCTGTACTGCCCGCTGCCGCTCTACCATAACAACGCGCTGACGGTCGCGGTGTCGTCGGTCATCAACGCCGGCGGCACCCTGGCGCTGGGCAAGTCGTTCTCGGCGTCGAAGTTCTGGGACGAGGTGATCGGCATGGAGGCCACCGCCTTCATCTACGTCGGCGAGGTGTGCCGCTATCTGCTCAACCAGCCGCCCAAGGACACCGACCGCGCCCACAAGATCCGGGTGATCGCCGGAAATGGGCTGCGCCCGGAGATCTGGGACGAGTTCACCAAACGCTTCGGTATCGGTCGGGTCGCCGAGTTCTATGCCGCCAGCGAGGGCAACACCGCGTTCATCAACGTCTTCAACATCCCGAAGACCACCGGCATCAGCCCGCTGCCGCTGGCCTACGTCGAGTACGACCCGGAGACCGGCGAGCCGGTGCGCGACGAGAACGGCCGGGTGCGCAAGGTGCCGGCCGGGAAGCCCGGCCTGCTGATCAGCCCGGTGAACAAGCTCTCGCCGTTCGACGGCTACACCGACAAGGAAGCCAGCGAGAAGAAGCTGGTGCGTAACGCCTTCAAAGAGGGCGACGTCTGGTTCAACACCGGTGACGTGATGAGCCCGCAGGGCATGGGGCATGCCGCCTTCTCCGACCGGCTTGGCGACACCTTCCGGTGGAAGGGCGAGAACGTCGCCACCACCCAGGTCGAGGCCGCGCTGGCCCAGGACGAGAACATCGAGGAGTCCACAGTGTTCGGGGTCGAGGTGCCCGACACCGGTGGCCGCGCCGGGATGGCGGCGGTCACGCTGCGAGAGGGTGTGGAGTTCGACGGCAAGGAGCTGGCCGAGACCGTCTACGCTAACCTGCCCAGCTACGCCGCGCCGCTGTTCGTGAGGGTAGTGGAGTCGCTGGAGACCACCTCGACGTTCAAGAGCCGCAAGGTCGACCTGCGCAAGCAGGGCTACGGCGACGAGGTGAAGGACCCGCTGTATGTGCTGAAGGGCCGCGACGAAGGCTACGTGCCGTTCTACGACGAGTACCCGGGCGAAGTCGCGGCGGGCAGACGCCCGAAGGGCTGAGCTGGTCGAGCGGGCCACACCATTTCGTCGATCTCGGCGTGACCAGGCACCATGGTGGAGTGACGTCGACGTTCTGCGGACGGCCGGTGGCCGGTGATCGCGCCTTGATCATGGCGATCGTCAACCGCACCCCCGACTCGTTCTATGATCGTGGTGCGACGTTCACCGACGAGGCCGCCAAGGCCGCGGTCCACCGCGTCATCTCCGAAGGAGCCGACGTCGTCGACGTCGGCGGCGTCAAGGCGGGCCCGGGTGCGGTGGTCGACGCCGAGGAGGAGATCGCCCGTGTCGTGCCGTTCATCGAGTGGCTGCGCGCCGAATACCCCGACCAGCTGATCAGTGTCGACACCTGGCGCGCCTCGGTGGCCAAGCAGGCCTGTGCGGCGGGCGCGGACCTGATCAACGACACGTGGGCCGGCGCCGACCCCGCGTTGCCCGAGGTCGCGGCCGAGTTCGGGGCCGGGCTGGTGTGCTCGCACACCGGCGGGGCGGCGCCGCGGACGCGGCCGTTCCGGGTCAGCTACGGGACCACCGTGGCCGGCGTGGTCGACGACGTCATCGCCGAGGCCACCGCCGCCGCGGAGCACGCGGTTGCGGTCGGGGTGGCCCGCGACGCGATCCTGATCGATCCCACCCACGATTTCGGCAAGAACACTTACCACGGCCTTACTTTGTTGCGCCATGTAAAAGATCTTGTTAAGACCGGATGGCCCGTCCTGATGGCGCTGAGTAACAAGGATTTCGTCGGGGAGACTTTGGGTGTGGAACTGACCGAACGCCTGGAGGGGACCCTGGCCGCCACCGCGCTGGCCGCCGCCGACGGAGCCCGCATGTTCCGGGTGCACGAGGTGGGGCCGACGCGGCGGGTGCTGGAGATGGTCGCGTCGATTCGGGGGGATCGGCGACCGACGCGGACGGTGAGGGGACTGGCGTGACCGACCTCGCCGCCACCTACACCCTGCCCGGTGACATCTGGCTGTCGGACAACAGTTGGACCCATCCCACCTGGACCGTGGCCGACCTAGTCGCCGCCAAGCAGAGCAGAAGCATCTCGGTGGTCCTGCCCGCGCTCAACGAGGAGGAGACGGTCGGTTCCGTCGTCGAAACCATCAGCCCGTTGCTGGGCGGCCTGGTCGACGAGCTGATCGTGCTGGACTCCGGGTCCACCGACGACACCGAGATCCGCGCCATCGCCGCCGGAGCCTGCGTGGTCAGCCGGGAGCAGGCGCTGCCCGAGGTCGAACCGCTGCCCGGCAAGGGCGAGGTGCTTTGGCGCTCGCTGGCCGCAACCACCGGCGACATCGTCGTGTTCGTCGACTCCGACCTGATTGACCCCGACCCGATGTTTGTGCCCCGGCTGGTCGGCCCGCTGCTCACGGGCGACGGGATCCACCTGGTCAAAGGCTTCTACCGCCGGCCGCTGAAGGTCGGCAGCGGCCAGGACGCGCACGGCGGCGGACGGGTGACCGAACTGGTTGCGCGCCCGCTGCTGGCAGCGTTGCGGCCCGAGCTCGGCTGCGTGATCCAGCCGCTGAGCGGCGAGTACGCCGGCACCCGCGAGCTGCTCACCTCACTGCCGTTCGCGCCGGGCTACGGCGTGGAGATCGGTGTGCTGATCGACACCTACGACCGGCTCGGTCTGGACGCGATCGCCCAGGTCAATCTGGGTGTGCGGGCGCATCGCAACCGGCCGCTGACCGACCTGGGCGCGATGAGCCGGCAGGTGATCGCCACCCTGCTGTCGCGCTGCGGGATCGCCGACTCCGGCGTCGGGCTCACCCAGTTCCTGCCCGACGGTGACGGCTACGAGCTGCGGACCACGGCGGTCTCGCTGGCCGACCGCCCACCGATGAACACCCTGCGCTGACCCTTTTCCGGCGCGAACGTGGTGTTACCCCCAAGCTTTCGGCCGGTCCGCGGGTCTCAAGTCCCACACTCGGCGCGAAGTAGTCTCGTGTCGTGACGTTGATCCTGCTCTACCTGGTGGTGCTGATCCTCATCGGCGTCGTGCTGTTCGGGGTGGCCAGCCTGGTCTTCGGACGAGGGGAAGAGCTGCCGCCGCTGCCGCGGGGCACCACCGCGACCGTGCTGCCGGCCTCTGGAGTCACCGGCGCCGATATCGAGGCGGTGAAGTTCACGCAGGTGCCGCGCGGTTACAAGACCAGCGAGGTGGACTGGGTCCTGGACCGCCTCGGCGCCGAACTCGACCAGCTGCGCGGTGAGCTCGCCGCCGTGCGCGCCGCCGCCGGACTCGACGAGCCCGCCGTCACCCATCACGCCGCCCCCGCCCCGGATGCGGAGCCGGTGTGACCGACGTCGTCGACGATGGAAAGGTTCGCTGCGACTGGGCCCGGTCCCTGGCCGGAGCCCAGCCCACCCTCTACCGCGACTATCACGATCACGAGTGGGGCAAAGAGTTGCGCGGCAGCGTCGCCCTATTCGAGCGGATGAGCCTGGAGGCCTTCCAGAGCGGTCTGTCGTGGCTGATCATCCTGCGCAAGCGGGACAACTTCCGGCAGGCATTCGACGGGTTCGACATCGAAACCGTGGCCCGCTACACCGACCGGGACGTCGCCCGGCTGATGGCCGACGTCGGCATCGTGCGCAATCGCGCCAAGATCGAGGCCACCATCGCCAACGCCCGCGCGGCCGCCGACCTGGAGGCCGACCTCTCCGACCTGCTGTGGTCGTACGCACCGTCACCGCGGCCCCGCCCCAGGACGCTGTCGGACGTGCCGTCACTGAGCCCGGAGTCCCAGGCGATGGCCAAAGACCTCAAGAAGCGGGGATTCCGCTTTGTCGGACCCACCACCGCCTACGCATTGATGCAGGCAACGGGCATGGTCGACGACCACATCGAGTCCTGCTGGGTGCCCCTGTCGCGGCCGCGAAGAAACGTTGATCACAGCCGCTGAGCCGGGTCTTTCACACGCATGCGCTCCGATGAGGAACAATAGAATCTGAAAACAGGCAGTTCAGTGCCGGAGATGCAGCAGCCATGCTCTCCGGCACCGATCCGGGTCCGTGACTTCGGGCCGGCTCGAATCTGGAGGGAGTGCTCGATGGCGGCGATGAAGCCCCGGACTGGAGACGGTCCGCTGGAAGCAACCAAGGAGGGGCGCGGCATCGTGATGCGGGTACCACTGGAGGGCGGTGGCAGGCTCGTCGTCGAGCTCACCCCCGAAGAAGCCGCTGCCCTCGGCGACGAACTCAAAGGCGTCACCAGCTAACTGATCGACCTCGAAACCCCGCGCCACCGCGCGGGGTTTCGTGCTGCCTACGCCGACACCTTGCGATAGATCTCCAACGTCTGCTCGGCGATGTGCGCCCAGGAGAACTCCTCGATGCAGCGCTGCCGCCCCGCCTGCCCGTAGCGGCGGGCCTGCTCCGGGTCGCTCACGACCGCGTTGACCGCCTCAGCCAGACCGACCTCGAAACCAGCCGGATCGGCAGCGTCGTAGTGCACCAACCTGCCCGTCGCGCCGTCGTCGACCACCTCGGGGATACCGCCCACATCGGAGGCCACCACCGCTGTCCCACAGGCCATCGCCTCGAGGTTGACGATCCCCAGCGGCTCGTACACCGAAGGACACACGAAAGCGGTTGCCGCCGAGAGGATTTCACGGATCTTGCCGATCGGCAGGAATTCCTGCACCCAGAACACGCCGCTGCGCCGGCCGGCCAACTCCTGCACCGCGCCACCGACTTCGGCCGCGATCTCGGGGGTGTCCGGCGCACCCGCGCACAACACCAGCTGAATCTCGGGATCGAATCGGTGGGCGGCCGCGATCAGGTGCGGCACACCCTTCTGCCGGGTGATGCGCCCGACGAACGCCACCATTGGCCTGTTCGGGTCCACGCCGAGCTCGGCCAGCACCGACTGGCCGCGTTCCGGCGGTGCCGGGTACCACACGTCGGTGTCGATGCCGTTCTTCACCACGTGAACGCGGTTGGGATCCAGCCCCGGGTACACCGACAGCACGTCCTCACGCATTCCCGAGCTGACCGCGATCACCGCATCGGCGGACTCGACGGCGGTTCGCTCCACCCAAAGTGAAAGCCGGTAGCCGCCGCCGAGCTGCTCGGCCTTCCACGGCCGCAGCGGTTCCAGCGAATGCGCAGTCAGCACATGCGGAATGCCGTAGAGCAGCGCGGCGAGGTGACCCGCCATTCCCGTGTACCAGGTGTGGGAGTGCGCCACTGTGGCGGCGGATGCGGCGTTGGCCATCACCAGATCCGCCGACAGTGTCGACAGCGCCGGGTTGGCTCCCTTCAGCGCCGGGTCGGGCTGGTGGACAAAGGCGCCCGTGCGGGGGGCGCCCATGCAGTGCACGTCGACTTCGCAGAGGCGGCGCAACTGGGCGACGAGTTCGGTCACGTGAACGCCGGCCCCGCCGTAAACCTCGGGTGGGTACTCCCGAGTCATCATCGCCACCCGCATGGCACCGACCGTAGTAGTCCCCGCGCGCCAGCGCAGCTTTGTGGTCCAACGTGCTTGCGCCTGAGCAAAAAATCTCACTGTGGCGCGACACCGGTCGATAATCGGGCCAATGGCCTAGCCGTCTTCGGCAGCTGCCATTAGGTTTGCAGCATGAGGGAATTGCCAAACGTGCTGGGCATCGTCCTGGCCGGCGGGGAAGGCAAGCGCCTGTATCCGCTGACCGCCGACCGAGCCAAGCCAGCGGTTCCCTTCGGCGGCGCCTACCGCCTCATCGACTTCGTGCTGTCGAATCTGGTCAACGCCCGGTACCTGCGCATCTGCGTGCTCACCCAGTACAAGTCGCACTCACTGGACCGTCACATCTCGCAGAACTGGCGGCTGTCGGGTCTGGCCGGCGAGTACATCACCCCGGTGCCGGCCCAGCAGCGCCTCGGTCCGCGCTGGTACACCGGTTCAGCCGACGCGATCTACCAGTCGATGAACCTCATCTACGACGAGGATCCGGACTACATCGTGGTTTTCGGTGCCGACCACGTGTACCGGATGGATCCCGAGCAGATGGTGAAGTTCCACATCGACAGCGGCGCGGGCGCCACGGTGGCCGGCATCCGGGCGCCGCGGGCCGAGGCTCACGCGTTCGGCTGCATCGACGCCGACGAATCCGGGCGCATCCGGGAGTTCATCGAGAAGCCGGCCGACCCGCCGGGCACGCCGGACGATCCGGAGCAGACGTTCGTCTCGATGGGCAACTACATCTTCACCACCAAGGTGCTCATCGACGCCATCCGCGCCGACGCCGACGACGACCGCTCCGACCACGACATGGGCGGCGACATCATCCCGCGTCTGGTGGCCGACGGCATGGCCGGGGTCTACGACTTCAATAACAACGAGGTGCCCGGCGCTACCGAACGTGACCACGGCTACTGGCGCGACGTCGGGACGCTGGACGCGTTCTACGACGCGCACATGGATCTGGTGTCGGTGCACCCGGTGTTCAACTTGTACAACAAGCGCTGGCCGATCCGTGGCGAGTCGGAGAACCTCGCGCCGGCCAAGTTCGTCAACGGCGGCTCGGCACAGGAGTCGGTGGTCGGCGCGGGCAGCATCGTCTCGGCGGCCTCGGTCCGCAACTCGGTGCTGTCGAGCAATGTGGTGGTCGAGGACGGCGCCATCGTCGAGGGCAGCGTTCTGATGCCCGGTGTCCGGGTGGGCAGCGGCGCGGTGGTTCGCCACGCGATCCTCGACAAGAACGTGGTGGTGGGTCCAGGCGAGATGGTGGGCGTGGACCTGGAGAAGGATCGCGAGCGCTTCGCGGTGAGCTCGGGCGGCGTGGTCGCCGTCGGCAAGGGCGTCTGGATCTAGTTCGTTTCCGCGGCGGTAGACGATGATCCAGTGGCGCCGTCGCCGAGTTGCGGGCGATGTACCGGCGACCTGTCCGTACTGCCACGGCGAACTCGACGCCGGCGGCACGTGCGTACGCTGCGGAGGGCAGCGAACGGCCCCGCCGCCGACCGGGTGGCGCCCGGACCCGACGGCCCGGTACGAAGGGCGCTATTACGTCACCGGGCGCCCGACCAACCGGGTGCGCAACGGCGGGGCGCAGTCGACCGACCCTGTCGGCGGGCAGATGCTGCCGTCCTACGTCGAAGTGCCTGCCGCCCGATCCAGTGTCCGGTTGACGTGGCTGGCGACCGGGGCGACCACTGCGATCATCGTCGCGATCGCGGCGGTGGAGTGGGTGCTGTGGTCGAGCAGCCACAGCGGCCCACTGCACGATGTCGTAGGTGTCCCCGGCCTCCTGGCGCGACAACAACGCCCCAGTGCCGTCCGAGGTTCCGCAGCCCCGCAGGTCGGCGTTGACCACCGCGAAGCCCTGCGCCACCCACCACGCCGGGTCGGGCGCTTCCCACGAGGTCAGTGCCGAGAAGCTGACCGGGCTGGGCTGGCGCAGTGCGCGATACTGCGGTGAGAACGTCCATTTCCCGCGGCGGCGCTCGGGTAGGTTGTCCTTGCCGTACGGGTGGGCGCACAGCAGCACCGATCGGGGCGTCTCGCCCCGTGGCCGGAACACGTTGACGCGCAACACGGTTCGGTCTCGCGTGGTCACCGGGAGGTCGTGTTCGACGACGATGTCGCCGGGCGGGTCGGTCACCGTCACCGGCGGTGCCGCGGCACTGCGCAATCGCGCCAGTGCGTAGCGCAGCCGGCCGGGCCGTCGCCACGGTGTGTCCAGAGCTAGTGCCACGCACGTGACACTAGCGCCGATCACCAGGCCCGCGGCACCAATCGGTAACGCACCTTCGTCATGTAGTCGCGGTATCCGGTCAGCTCGGCGGAAAGCATCTTCTCTTCGTCAACAATGCGGATCACGAGCAGAACCAGGGCGGCGAACGCGACCAGGAAGCCCCAGTAGGACCCCAACGCGAGCGGCATCCCGATGATCATGACCATGCTGCCGGAGTACATCGGATGCCGCACGATGCCGTACAACCCCGTGGTGACCAACGGCTGGCCCTCCTCGACGACGATGTTGGCCGCGGCGTACCGGTTCTGGAAGACCACCAGCATGGCCATGCCCAGACCGACAGCCACCATCGCATCGCCGAGCACCGAGACGGCGGCGGGCACGGTCGACCAGCCGAACCGGCGGTCGAACCCGGCGACCACCAGCATCCCGAAGAAGCACCCGATGATGCCGACCACCACGGCCTTCTGGACCGGCCGCTTCTCGGCCGTCGGCCCGGCGTGCATACGGCGCTCGACAGTGGCCGGATCGAGCCGGCCCAGGAAGATGGTCGGCACTAGCGACACCGCGGCGAACGTGCCGAGGAACGCCCAGCCCTGCCAATAGTTCAGCGTGCCCGCGGGCAGGAACAGCAGCACCATGAAGCCGACGAGGCTCGCGAGCGATGAGAGTGCCACGCGAAGTGTGTTCGGCACTTGTAACCCCCTAAATGACATCGCGGCGGCGGTAGAGCCAACCCGCGGCCGCTGTGATTGCTATTGCGATGAACGTCATCACGCTCAGTGCCACAACGGAAACCGACGACGGCGCGGTGGTGCGGCCCACCGGCGAGGCGTCGATCAGCCAGCGCGGCAGGCGGAGCAGGCCGCCGAGGTAGAGCGCGGCGATCACGAATGTCACCGCCAGCCAGCCCAGGCCGGGATGGCGCAGCGCCACGCCGAGCGCGGCCACCGCAGCCGCCACCGCCATCGCCGGCAGGAACGCCAGTGCCGCCAGCGTGAGCCGGATGATCGTGTGTGGCTCACCGAGGGTCAGGCCGGCGCCCAGGCCGTTGCCGAAACCGGCGCAGGCCAACAACACCGCCGCACCGGTCAATGCCGCGCCTTGCGCGGACAGCAGCCAACCCCACCGCGACACCGACCCCGCCAGCACCGCCTCACCGAGCCCCGATTCCTCGTCACGGCTCAGGCGGACGATCACCGTCACCACGTAGGCGGTGGTCGCCGCGGCAAGGAACTGCGTCATCGTGGTGTACACACCGTCGGTGCCCTGCGCCGAGAGCACCCGTGCGATCAGCTCGTTGCCGCGGGCGGCGTCGAGTAGTGACGTGGTCATCGAGCCGAAGGCCGCTCCCGCCACCAGCAGGCCGACCGCCCAGCCGATCGTCAATCCGCGGTGAACGACCAGCTGCAGCCCGAAGACACCGCCGACCTGCCGTGCCCCGGGATGCTCGCCCGAGGAGGCCAGCACCGCGTCGTCGTACTGCCGTCGGCCCTCCAGCACCGCCGCCACGCCGATCAATGCCGCGGCCAACACGAGCAGCAGGGCCAGCGGCCACCAGCGCAATGCGACGAACGCGCGCATCTGCTGGGCCCAGGCGATCGGCGAAAACCAGCTCAGCGCACTGCCGGAGTCAGCGATCACATCGCCGGCGCCGCGGATCAGAACCGCGGCGGCCAGTGCGGCCATCGCCGCGGCCGTCGCGGTGCGGGCCTGCCGCCACATCTGGGCGGTCACCGCCGCGAGTGCCCCGAACACCGTTGCCACCGCGGTGACGCCCAAGCACATCGCCGCGGTGTCGAGGACGGCGAAACCCGTTGCTGCCATTGCCACCATCATGGTGAGGGCCAGGGTCGCGTTGACCGCCGCCATCACGCTGACTGCCGCGGCGGTGCGGGCGTGGCGGCCGACCACCGAGGACAGTACGAGTTCGGCTGCGCCGCTTTCCTCTTCGGCTCGAGAGTGGCGAATCACCGTCAGGATCGCCAGGATCGACGCCGCGACGATGACGGTCAGCATCAGCTCGTTGGCCACCATGGCGCCAAGGTCGGTTTCGTTGCCGCCGAACATCGGTCCGCCGAGCATGATTCCGGCCGGAGTCTTCAGGAGGTTGACGCGCGCCTGACGTTGCGCCTCCCCGGGGTAGGCGAACCTGATCCCGTTGGGGGCGTACACCATCATCAGCGTCGGCGCCGAGATCCACACCGACAGCCGCAGCCGGTCACGGCGGATCGCGAAACGGACGAGGGCACCCAGCCCGGTGAACGAGGACGTCGCAGGAGCGGCGTGCTGCCGTGCGCCGACCAGGGCGGTCATGGCCGCGCACCCTCGTACTCGCGCAGGAACAGATCCTCCAGCGAGGCGGGGGTGACCGTCAGGTCGACGATACCCAGTCGGGTCAACCGGCTCATCGTCGACTCGAGTTGGTCGCGCTCGACTGAAAACCGGACCTGCCCGTCGCGGAAGGCCGTGTCGTGCACCCCCGGCCAGTTCCGCACTTCGGCGGCCTCTCCTCTGGTTCGGGCCGTGACGGCGGTCCGCATCAGGTGGCGCAGCTGGTCCAGCGAGCCGGCCTGAACGGTGCGTCCCGCGCGGATGATCGTCACGGTGTCGCATAGCTTTTCGACTTCGGCCAGGATGTGACTCGACAGCAGGACCGCCGCCCCGCGATGGGCCACCTCGGCGACACACTGCCGAAAAGCCTTCTCCATCAACGGGTCCAAACCCGAGGTGGGCTCGTCGAGAATGTAGATGTCGGCGTCGGTGGTGAACGCAGCGACCAATGCGACCTTCTGCCGGTTGCCCTTGGAGTAGGTGCGCGCCTTCTTGTGCGGGTCGAGTTCGAAACGCTCGATCAGGGCGTCGCGGCGGCGTTCGTCGGCGCCGCCGCGCAGACTGCAAAGGAAGTCGATGGCCTGCGCCCCGGTGATGTTGGGCCACAACGTCACGTCCCCCGGCACGTAGGCGATCCGGCGGTGCAGTTCGACGGCTTGGTGCCAGGGATCTCGGCCGAGTAGACGCACGGTGCCGCCCTCGGCTCGCAACAACCCCAGCAGCACCCGGATGGTGGTCGACTTGCCGGCGCCGTTGGGGCCGAGGAAGCCGGCGACCGAACCGGGCCGGACGATCAGATCCAGACCGTCAAGAGCCCTGGTCTTCCCGAAGGTCTTGACCAGACCGTGGATCTCGACCGCAGCGGTGTCAGCGCGTCGGGCCGCCGATGTTGTCGTCATTGCTCTCTCCTTGGCCGTCCGCCTTCGGGATACCGCGTGCTGCAAAGGTTTCCAACATCGTGGAGTCGGTGAGCACCCCTTCGGTGAACACTTCGAGGGCGGGCATCGTCATGTCGTTGCTGTAGTCGCGAAGCACGGCGCGCAGATCTGTCGGGTTGTCATGCAACTGCAGGTAGAGCAGGAACGCACCACCACTGGCCATCGCCAGGTACTGCGCGCGTGCCGCCGAGTCGCGGCTGGGCTTGACGGTGCCTGCCTTCACCCCGTCATCGAGATAGCTCTCGACGTTGCCGATCATGGTCTGCCACAGGTGTCTGGCCAGCTCGCCGCCGGTCTGCATGCTGCGCACCAGGTAGGCCATCATCGGCGCGTAGGACTCGATCTCGGCGACCTGCGCCAGCCAGGTCGCGGGGTCGGTGGACCGGATGGCCTGCGACTTCTCGCTGCGGATCTCCTCGGCGATGTAGTCGTCACAGGCCTTGCGCAGGCCGTCCTTGGATCCGAAGTGGTGGATCACCAGGCCTGGGCTGACTCCCGCCGCCTCGGCGATCGCGCGGACTCCGACGTCGAAGCCGCGCGACCCGAACAGCTCGATCGCGGCATCGCGGATGCGAGCTACCGTCGTCAGGTCGGCTGAACGCATGTTTAGAATGCTAAACACGTGTTCTATCGAAGGTCAAGGGCGATCCCGGAAGGTGGTGCAGAAGCAATGTCAGTCGCGTGCGGCGACCAGGATTCCGTCACCCAGCGGCACCAGCACCGGGGTCAGCCGCTCGTCCTCGGCGATCAGCCGAGCGGCTTCTCGCACCGCCGCAACCTCGGCGTCGTTGGCCGACGGGTCGCCCGCCCGGCCACCGAGTGCGGCACGGTGCACGACGATGACGCCGCCGGGGCGCAGCAGCCGGATGCCTTCGACGACGAACTCCGGCTGGTCGGTGGGCATGGCGTCGATGAAGACCAGATCGTAGGACCCGTCGGCGAGGCGGGTGAGCACATCTTGGGCCCGACCGGCGATGAGCCGGGTCCGGGACGGGCCGATCCCGGCCTCGGTGAAGGCCCGTTTGGCGATGCGCTGGTGCTCGGGCTCGATGTCGATGGTGGTCAGAACACCGTCTTCGCGCATGCCCGACACCAGCCACAGCCCGCTGACCCCAGCCCCGGTTCCCACCTCCACGACGGCTTTGCCGCCGGACAGCCGGGTCAGCACACTGAGCAGCGCGCCGACAGCCGGTGTCACCGCGCCTGCGCCGGCATCGACGGCCCTCTCCCGCGCCGCGGCGACGATGGCGTCCTCGGAGATCGATCCCTCCGCGTGGGCCAGGATCCGCTCTGCCCGGCTGCGCTCCGGCTGGCCGGATTGGTCGTCTGTAGTGGCCATTCTCAGCAGCGTAGAGCCAACTCGATTCTCGCGTGGGCAGGCGCGCCCGGGATCTGCGACACGCCGATGCTGGCGAGGCTCGATCGTCGGTGTAACGTACTGCATCAGCCCAGCGCAGGATGCGTAACGAAAGCATTTCTCAGAGCTAGCTCAGTTTGCTCACATCAGTTCCACACCGGCATGGGGAACGGTAACGGGCATGGAACACCGGGAACGCTGGTCGGGGAATAGACCCGAGTGCGCTCGTGTTGTGCCGCTTGATGCGAACGGCGGCATCGAGCCGTCGCTGCAGAACAACCAGGAGGATCCGACGACCACTACACTGATGGCCCCGACGACCATGGCGCACCTCGAGCAGTTCAGCGAGGCCGAATGGGTCGAGTCGTCCGAGGAGCCACAGGGCACCGCGGTGTTCGACGCCACGGGCGACCGGGCGGCCATGCCGTCCTGGGACGACCTGGTGCGTCAGCACGCCGACCGCGTGTACCGGCTGGCCTACCGCCTGTCCGGCAACCAGCAGGACGCCGAGGACCTCACGCAGGATACATTCATCCGAGTGTTCCGCTCGGTTCAGAACTACCAGCCCGGCACCTTCGAGGGCTGGCTGCACCGCATCACCACGAACCTGTTCCTCGACATGGTCCGCCGTCGGGGCCGCGTCCGCATGGAGGCGCTGCCCGAGGACTACGACCGGGTGCCGGCCGACGAGCCGAACCCCGAGCAGATCTTCCACGACTCGCACCTGGGTCCGGACCTGCAGGCCGCACTGGATTCGCTGCCGCCGGAGTTTCGCGCCGCCGTGGTCCTCTGCGACATCGAAGGTCTGTCCTACGAGGAGATCGGCGCCACGCTGGGCGTCAAGCTGGGCACCGTGCGCAGCCGCATCCACCGCGGCCGCCAGGCATTGCGGGAGCACCTTGCCGCGCACTCGGGCCGGCACGGGATCGACGACTTCACCGCCGAGTCGGCCTAGCCCGGCGACCAGGCAGCGAGCTGGGCGATCGCCCTAGCCCCGTTTGCGGCCGTACCCGGCGGCTCTTCGGCCGTCATGCCATGTCATATACAGGTTCGCGCGCTACATTCGACCTAGCGTCGCGCTAGTTCGCGCGACCAGAGGAGAGGAATTGGAGATGGCCGACCCCGGACATGTGTTCCGTCGGGCGTTCTCCTGGCTTCCCTCCCATTTCGCCTCGCAAAGCGATGCGCCGGTCGGCGCCCCCCGCCAGTTCGGCTCGACCGAGCACCTGTCCACGGAGGCCATCGCCGCCTATGTCGATGGTGAGCTGCGGATGAAGTCCTACCTGCGGGCGGCGCACCATCTGTCGCTGTGTCCACAGTGCGCGGCCGAGGTTGAGGGGCAGTCCCAGGCCCGGGAGGCGCTGCGCGACTCCAATCCGATCAGCACTCCGAGCAGTTTGTTGGGCCTGTTGTCGAAGATCCCGCACTCCACGCCCGACGAACCGGTCACGCCGCCGCGCCGGAGCCGCCCCGGCGGCGACATCGAGCCCGGACTCGCCGACCAGTTAGCTGACGGCGCACCCCGCGGCCGGCGAAAGCGCCGGTAGGGTGGATGAGACAGCGAGCCGCGCCGTGCTCGGTCCCGCAGCGCGCAATCACGTCTGAGCGCTTGGATAGAGGTTGAACTTGAGCCCCACTCAGGACAGCGGCAGCCCCCGCCTGGCCCCGCGTCCGATCGCGCGTCCCGCTGTCGACCAGCAGGCGAGCCGCGCGTTCGGCCGCCCGAAGGGTGTCGACGGATCATTCGTCGCCGAGGAATTGCGTCCCGCCAAATTCCGGGGCGAGGTCGAGTTCCAGCCCAAGGACAAGCCGGCCGACCCGGTGCTGGAAGAGGCGTTCGGCCGGCCCTATTCGGGGGGCGACTCGCTGCAGCGTCATCCCGCCGACGCGGGAGCCCTCGACTCTGACGAGGACGTCGAAGAGGAACCTGATGATCCGTGGCGCGATCCGGGTGCGGCCGCCGCGTTGGGCACGCCGGCCGTGGAGAAGCCGATACCGGTCGCCGTCGCCGGCCCGACCGGCAAGCTCGGTGTGCGCGACGTCCTCTTCGGCGGGCGGGTGTCCTATGTGGCGCTGGCCGTCCTCGGCATCACCGCGCTGCTGATCGGCCTGGTGGGCGGATGGGTCGGGCGCAAGACCGCTGAGGTTGTCGAGGCGTTCACCACCTCCAAGGTCACCTTGTCCACCGACGCCACCAGCGAGGTGCCGGCCGGGCGGTTCGCCAAGGTCGCAGCCTCGGTCGCCGACTCCGTCGTCACCATCGAGTCGCTCAGCGACGACGAAGGCGCCCAGGGCTCGGGCGTCATCGTCGACGGCCGCGGCTACATCGTCACCAACAACCACGTCATCTCCGATGCCGCCTCCAACCCGAGCAAGTTCAAGACGACGGTGGTGTTCAACGACGGCAAGGTGGTGCCGGCCAACCTCGTCGGCCGTGACCCGAAAACCGACCTGGCGGTACTGAAAGTCGACAACGTCGACAACCTCACCGTCGCCAAGTTCGGCGACTCCGACAAGGTGCACGTCGGCGACGAGGTGATCGCGGCCGGCGCCCCGCTGGGCCTGCGCAGCACCGTCACCCACGGCATCATCAGCGCGCTGCACCGTCCGATCCCGCTGTCGGGTGAGGGTTCGGACACCGACACCGTCATCGACGCCATCCAGACCGACGCCTCGATCAACCACGGCAACTCCGGCGGCCCGCTGATCAACATGAACTCCGACGTGATCGGAATCAACACGGCCGGAAAGTCGTTGTCCGACAGCGCAAGTGGCCTCGGTTTCGCCATCCCCGTCAACGAGGTCAAGGAGACCGTCGAGACCCTGATCAAGGACGGCAAGATCGCGCACCCGACGCTGGGACTGTCAGCACGCTCGGTGAGCAACGACCTCGCCCAGGGCGCGCAGGTGGCCAACGTCAAGGCTGGCGGGCCTGCCGAGAAGGCAGGCATCCTGGAGAACGACGTCGTGGTCAAGGTGGGTAACCGGAAGGTCGCCGACGCCGACGAGTTCGTGGTCGCGGTGCGCCAGCTCGAGATCGGCCAGGACGCGCCGATCGAGGTCATGCGTGACGGCCGCAAGGTCGTGCTGACGGTGAATCCGGCGCCGGACAACTGACGCGATGTTCGCCAACGTCGGATGGGGCGAGATGCTCCTGCTGGTGGTGGTGGGTTTGGTGATCCTCGGCCCCGAGCGGCTGCCGGGCGCCATCCGGTGGACCTCGGGTGCGCTGCGGCAGGCGCGGGACTACATCAGCGGCGCCACCAACCAACTGCGTGAGGATCTAGGCCCCGAATTCGACGACCTGCGACAGCCGCTGAGCGAGTTGCAGAAGCTGCGCGGGATGACGCCGCGCGCGGCGCTGACCAAGCACCTGCTCGACGGCGACGACTCCTGGCTCACCGAGGCGTTCCAGTCGCCGGAGAAGCCGCATAGTGCGCCGCCGCCGGCGGCGCAGCCCAAGGCGTTCGAGCCGTTGCCGCCCGGAACGCCCGCGCCGTTCGACATTGACGCCACCTAGTCGGCGGTTGAGTGTGCGCTGAGGGGCTGGCTGACTCAAGCCCTGGACGCACACTCGACGGCTAGTGGCGGCGGGTGGTGTCCAGGCCCAGGGACATGCCGGCCAGGCCGCGCTTGCGCTCAGACAGCTTGTCGGCGATGCCCCGCAGTTGCTTGCCCGCCACCGAGTCGGGTGCCGACAGCACCAGAGGTATCCCGGAGTCGCCGGCAGTCACCAGTGCGGGGTCCAGCGGAACCTGGCCCAGCAGTGGCACGTCCGCGCCGACCGCCCGGGAGAGCCGTTCGGCCACCTGCCGGCCGCCGCCCTCGCCGAAGATCTGCATCGTGGTGCCGTCGGGCATCAGAAGCCCGGACATGTTCTCCACCACGCCGGCGACGCGTTGGCGGGTCTGCAGCGCGATCACACCGGCTCGTTCGGCCACCTCGGCCGCGGCGACCTGCGGGGTGGTCACGACGATGATCTCCGCGCCCGGGATCAGCTGCGCGACCGAGATCGCGACGTCGCCGGTGCCGGGCGGCAGGTCGAGCAGCAGAACGTCCAGATCACCCCAGTAGACGTCGGCGAGGAACTGCTGCAGCGCCCGGTGCAGCATCGGTCCGCGCCACACCACCGGGGCGTTGCCCTGGGTGAACTGGGCGATCGAGATGACCTTCACCTCGTGGGCGATAGGCGGCACGATCATCGACTCCACCTGGGTTGGACGGTCGTCGGTGCCCATCATGCGGGGCACGGAGTGGCCGTAGATGTCGGCGTCGAGCAGCCCCACGGACAGCCCGCGCGCAGCCATCGCCGCGGCGAGGTTGACCGTGACGCTGGACTTCCCGACCCCGCCCTTGCCGGAGGCCACCGCGTACACCCGGGTCAGCGAGCCGGGCTGGGCGAACGGGATCACCGGCTCGGCGGCGTCGCCGCGCAGCATCCTGCGCAGTTCAGTGCGCTGCTCGTCGCTCATCACGTCGAGGGTGACCGTGACTGCTCCGGTGCCGGGCACATCGGCGACGGCCTCGGCGACGCGTTCGCTGATCTCGGTCTTCTTCGGGCACGCGGAGGTGGTCAGGTAGATCTCGACGTGCACCGCGCCGTCGTCGGCGACCGTGATGCTCTTGACCATGTTGAGCTCGGTGATCGGGCGGCGCAGTTCCGGATCGATCACCTTGCCCAGGGCAGCGCGGATCGCGCTCTCGAGTTGTGGGGACATCACCGCCGAGTCTAGGTCGCCTGACGATGCGGGCCGACTGAGCCCCTTTCGCCGAGCGTCACCGCAGCGCAGCAGTCGCCATCCGGCGTCACTCTGGTGTGACGCAGGGGCAGCGGCGCGGAGGGTCAGTTGGCCGGTCCGGGCAGCGCACCGTGCGTCGCGGGCAGCGGAGCCGCGGTCTCAGGAGCGGGCGCCGGCTCGGCGGCAGGGGCCGGCAGCATCCACGGCGGCTGCCACGGCTGCGGGGCCTCGGCGGGGACGGCGTCGGGCGCCGGAGTGGCGGCCGGCAATGCGACTTGCGAGCCCATGCAGATCACCTCACACGGCGCCTGGCCGGGCAGCAGGCCGGCCGCCGTGAACGGCATACCGGGGCCCAGGCCCTCGGGGTGCTCGAGGTGGGCGTCACCGATGGCCGGTGCCGGCCCGACGATCGGCGGCAGCGCCACCGGGGCGACACCGGTGGCATACGCCGCCGCCCAGCCCATCACGTTCTGCGCGTAGGCCATCGAGTTGTTGTAGCGCAGGATGGCGGCGAGCACGTGTGACTGGTTGCGCAGGTTGAGGCCACCGCTGCACAGGTAGCGGGCGGCGGCCAGAGCGGCGTCGTAGACGTTCTGCGGGTCGGCCTTGCCGTCGCCGTCGCCGTCAGAGGCATAACGCGACCAGGTGCCGGGCAGGAACTGCATCGGCCCGATCGCCCGCGCGTACATCGGGCGCCCGGCCGTCACGGTCTGGACGATGACTTCGTTACCCGGCAGGGTGCCGTCGAGTGCCGGTCCGTAGATCGGGGTGACCGCGGTGCCGCGGGCGTCGGTGGCGCCGCCGTTGGCGTGCTGCGACTCGATGCGGCCGACGCCGGCCAACAGGTTCCAGCTCACGCCGCAGCCGGGTGCTGCCGAGGCCATCATCTGCTCGGCGTTACGGTAGGCCGCCAGCGCTACGGCCGGAATTCGCATGGCGCCAGGGGAATTCAGCACGATCGGCGGCGGCGGCGCGGACAGCGTGGCGGCCGCGACGCGGAAGTTGGTCGGCTGCTTGGTCGGGGCGACCACCGTGACACCCGAGGAATCGGTATGCGACGGCGACACCGCGGCCAAGGGCGTCACGTCCGTGTCGTACACCGGTGCGCCCAGCCGGCTCGGTGCGGCTCCCACCGCACCGGCGAGGACGATCGGGGTGAGCACCGCCAGACCGAAGACAGGACTCCGCACCACCCTGCCGACGCGGTTACCTCTGCCCACTCGTTCGTCCTCAACAGCTCGAGCTTGTGCTTGTGAACCAAGTCACCATACCTAGATCCGAGACCTCGGTGGTATCCAATGGTCACCTCGGTCACGAACCAGATTTCTTCGAGCGCCGCTCGGATGCGTCGTGCTTGCCCGTCGCCGGCTTCTCCCGCTGCAGGGCTTCGAGCAACTCGCGCACCTCTTCGAGTTCGCGGCGCAAGTAGTCCCGCGTTGCGACCTCGCCGATCGCCAGCCGCAGGGCGGCCAGCTCGCGGGCCAGGAACTCGGTGTCGGCCTTGGTCTGCTGGGCGCGTCGGCGGTCTTCCTCCAGCGCCACCTTGTCGCGGTTCTCCTGGCGGTTCTGGGCCAGCAGGATCAGCGGCGCGGCATAGGCGGCCTGAGTGGAAAACGCCAGGTTGAGCAGGATGAACGGGTAGGGATCCCAGCGCCAGCGCACCGCGAACAGGTTCAGCGAGATCCACACGATGACGATGATGGTCTGCCACAACAGGTAGCGCCCGGTGCCCAGGAACCGGGCGATCGACTCGCTGAACCGGCCGACGGCCTCGGGGTCGACGTTGATCTGGAACCGCCGCGAGGTGCGGGGGGTGTCGAGCCGCTGGCGCGCCGACAGATCGCTCACGTCGCCCCCTCGGTCACGCGGCTGGACAACTGCGGCTCCTCGTAGTCGTCGCGCCAGTCGTGGGGCAGCAGGTGATCGAGGACGTCGTCGACGGTGACGGCGCCGAGCAGGTGATTCTGGTCGTCGACCACCGGACCGCAGACCAGATTGTAGGCGGCGAAGTAGCGGGTCAGTGCCCCCAGCGAGGTGTCGGGCGTCAGGCTCGGCAGGTCGGTGTCGACGATGCCGCTGACCAGGTTCGCGGGTGGTTCGCGCAGCAGCGCCTGCAGGTGTACGCAGCCCAGGTAGCGGCCGGTGGGGGTGGCGGTCGGCGGGCGGACCACGAACACCAGCGACGCCAGCGCCGGGGTCAGGTCGGGGTCACGGACCCGGGCCAGCGCCTCGGCGACGGTGGTGTCCGGCGCGAGGACCACCGGCTCGGAGGTCATCAGACCGCCCGCGGTGTCGGGTGAGTGGCTCAGCAGCCGTCGCACCGGCTCGGACTCCTCCGGGTCCATCCGGCGCAGCAGGACCTCGGCCTCGGTGGGGTTGAGCACGCCCAGCAGATCGGCGGCGTCGTCGGGGTCCATCGCCTCCAGGACGTCGGCGGCCCGCTCGGTGTCCAGCTGCATCAGCAGGACGGTCTGGTCGTCTTCGGGCAGCTCCTGCAGGATGTCGGCCAGCCGATCGTCGTCGAGGGCGTTGATCACCTCGGTGCGGCGCTTGGCCGGAAGGTCGCGTAGCGCGTCGGCCACCACGATGGGGCGCTGGTCCTCGAACTGGTGCAGCAGCTGGGCCACACCCTGGCCGGGCATGGCCAGCGCCGACGGGGTCAGCCCCTGCACGTTCTGCCAGTCCACCACGTGAACCGTCGAGCGCCGGCCCAGCCGGCGATGGCTGCGCACCGCCACCCGCGTCACCAGCCAGTCACGGGACCGGGTCTGTTCGATGGCCAGGTCGACCACCACCACGTCGACGGCATCCAGTTGCGGCAGCTCCGGGTCGTCGATGCGGACGCGGGTGTCGAGCACCTGGCCGAGCACCAGCACCTCGCCGGGGCGCTGGGCGAACCGCCGCAGCGACACGTTGCCGGTGCTGAGCGTCACTGCGTTGGGTTCGATCGAAATCACCCGCAGAATGGGGACGAATATCCTTCTGCGCGTGAGCAATTCGACGACAAGTCCGAGTACCCGAGGCTGCTGGCGGACGATGCTCATGCTGATCACGACATCGCGGACGCGACCGAGGGATTCGCCGTCGGGCCCAAGGACGGCCATTCCCGCGAGCCGCGCCGCATAGACCCTGTTCACCGACGCCATGGCTCAAAGAGTAGGAGTGTAGGCGTGGAGAACGCTTATCGGCCCCGGAGAACCTGTCTGTCGGTTCCGGGCAGCAGCCCCAAGATGATCGAGAAGGCCAAGACGTTGCCCGCCGACGAGGTGTTCCTCGACCTCGAGGACGCGGTGGCCCCAGATGCCAAGCCGCGGGCCCGCACCCAGGTGGCCGCGGCGCTCGGCGGCACTGGGCTATGACGGCAAGTGGGTGCTGCACCCCGACCAGATCGCGGCGGGCAACGAGATCTTCAGCCCGCGCCAGCGGGAGTATGACCACGCCGAGCTCATCCTGGAGGCTTATGCGTGGCACACCTCGCGGGCCGGCGGTGCCCGTGGCGCGGTGATGCTCGGCGACGCGATGATCGACGAGGCCAGCCGCAAGATGGCGCTGGTGATCGCCGGCAAGGGCCGTGCCGCCGGGATGCAGCGCACCGGCGAGCGGTTCGAGCCGCCCGCTCAGTAGTTGTTGTACGAGGTGCTGCTGGAGACGATGAAGATCATGAACACGATGTAGAGCAGCATCAACGCCACGATCACCGCGCCGATCGCCACGCCCGCCACGGCCAGGCCGAAACCGTCCTGGCCGGTGCGCTTGGTCTCCCGCATCGCGACGATGCCCAGGATGATGCCGGCGATCGACGGAAACCCGCAGAACACCAGGCCGCCCAGTGAGCACGCCAGCGCAGCGATGGCCTTGCCGTTGGTGCCGGGCGGCTTGAGTGGCCGGTACGGGTCGTAGGGGTCGCCCGCGTACGGCGGCGGGTACGGGTAGCCGGCGGGCGGCGGGTACGGCGGCGGGTACACCGGCGGCGGCAGCGGCGGGTAGTTCGCCGGGTAGTCGACCGGCGCGTACGGATCGAGGGGCGGCGGCGCGCCGTCCGGCGGTGGGGGATTGGTCATGGGTTAGCGCAGGGCGTAGATCGTCCAGATCATGCTGATGATCAGGGTCGCGACGCCGACGACGATCCCAGCGACCGCCAGCCCGTAGCCGTCCTGGCGGGTCTGCTTGATCTGGTTGAGGGCCACCACGCCGAGCACGATGCCGATGACCGAGCCGATTCCGCACAACAGGCCGACGACCGAGGCCACCAGCGAGCCGATGGCCATGGTGTTGGTGCCCGCCTGGGGGGTGCCGTAGTTGTATCCGCCCGGATACTGCTGGCCGCCGTACTGCTGCGGAGGCGGCGGGGGCGGATAACCCGGCGGAGGGTAGCCGCCCTGGGGCGGTGCGGGAGGTTGGTAGCCCGGTTGCGGGGAATAGCCGGGCGGCGGGTAGCTCGGCGGCGGATACCCGCTCGGCGCCTCGTAGCCGGTGTAGGCCGGTGCCGACGGCGGCTGAGGCGGCGCGTCGTAACCGGAAGGAGCCTGGGATTGTTCGATGGGCGGGGCCTCGTAGGTGCCCTCCGAAGGACCCGGCTCGCCCTCGTTCTGCGGTGTTTCGCCGGAGTCGCCGCCGGAAGCTGTCATGCTGTTCAACCTAGCGTATGTGCTGGTGGCGCGCGGGTGGCTCGCCCGGGTGACCCTTCCTGGGCACCAACGTCGGCAGCACTTCGTTGAGCAGGTAACAGACGGGTTCGGCGCCGGACCGCCCGATGCGACAGGCGAGCCCGATGCGACAGGCGACGCCGATGACAGGAGAATGAGCAGACATGACCAGCCCTTTCCAACCCGGACAGAACCCCGGTGCGAACCCGCGCGGCGCGGCCGCGGCGTCCCGCCGAGGTCCGGTGGGTTTGCCGACACCGCCGAAAGGCTGGCCGATCGGCTCTTATCCCACCTACGCCGAAGCGCAGAAGGCCGTCGATTTTTTGTCCGACCAGCAGTTCCCGGTGCAGCAGGTGACCATCGTTGGTGTTGACCTCATGCAGGTCGAGAGGGTGACCGGCCGGCTGACCTGGCCGAAGGTTCTGGGCGGCGGCGTCATCACCGGTGCCTGGCTGGGTATCTTCATCGGCTTGGTGCTGGGCTTCTTCAGCCCCAATCCGTGGGCCTCGCTGATCACCGGCGTGGTCGCCGGTGTGATCTTCGGGTTGATCACCTCGGCCGTTCCCTACGCCATGGCACGCGGCACAAGGGATTTCAGCTCGACGATGCAGCTGGTGGCGGGGCGCTACGACGTGCTGTGCGATCCGCAGAACGCCGAGCAGGCGCGGGACCTGCTGGCGCGCTTGACGATCTGACCCGGGTCCGTCCGGCCCCCGGCACGGGTCACGATCGCGCCGCACGCTGCGTGGGAGTGTTGCACATCGCGCGCCCGGGGTTCTACGGTTTGCCCGCGGGGCAATCCCCGCCGTGGACGGACGGGAGGCGGTTGTCGTGGCAAGCCCCGGCGGACGCGCTCGGCGGGTGGGCGCCGCCGCGCTGGCCGCGCTGACCACCGCTTCGGTGGTGTCGGCATGCTCCTCCGGTGACAACGGCCTCGTCGTCAGCCTCTACACTCCGGCCAGCGAGACCGCGACGTTCACCGCGGTGGCCAACCGGTGCAACGGCGAACTCGCCGGCAGGTTCCGCATCGAACAGCGCAGCTTGCCCAAGGCCGCCGACGACCAGCGGTTGCAGCTGGCTCGCAGGCTGACCGGCAACGACCGCACCCTGGACTTGATGGCCCTCGACGTAGTGTGGACCGCGGAGTTCGCCGAGGCCGGCTGGGTGCTTCCGCTGTCCGACGACCCGGCCGGCCAGGCTGAGGCCGACGCGGTGGACAACACGCTGCCGGGTCCGCTGGAGACCGCGAAGTGGCAGGGCAAGCTGTATGCCGCGCCGGTCACCACCAACACCCAATTGCTTTGGTACCGAGCCGATTTGGTAGCCCCGCCTCCAGGCACCTGGGACGGGATGGTGGCCGAGGCGACGCGTTTGCACGCCGAGGGTAAGCCCAGCTGGATCGCCGTTCAGGCCAAGCAGTACGAGGGCCTGGTGGTCTGGTTCAACACGTTGCTGGAAAGCGCTGGCGGGCGAGTGCTTTCCGACGACGGCAAGCACGTCACCCTGACTGACACGCCCGAACACCGCACCGCGACGGTCAAGGCGCTGCAGATCATCAAGGCAGTGGCCACCGCACCGGGTGCCGATCCGTCGGTGACCCAGACCGACGAGGGCACCGCGCGACTGGCGCTCGAGCAGGGCAAGGCGGCGCTGGAGGTCAACTGGCCCTTCGTGTTCGCCTCGATGCTCGAGAACTCCGTCAAGGGTGGTGTCCCTTTCCTTCCGCTCAACAACAAGCCGGGGCTGGCGGGCAGCATCAATGACGCCGGCACCTTCTCGCCCACCGACGACCAGTTCACCATCGCCTTCGACGCGTCCAAGGAAGTGTTCGGATTCGCGCCCTATCCCGGCGTCATACCCGGACAGCCCACCCGGGTGACCCTGGGCGGGCTGAACCTGGCGGTGGCCAAGACCACCCGGCACCCGGCCGAGGCGTTCGACGCGATCCGCTGCATCCGGAACCTGGAGAACCAGAAGTACACCTCCATCGAGGGTGGCCTGCCGGCGGTGCGCACCTCGCTGTACTCCGACCCGGACTTTCAGAAGAAGTACCCGCAGTACGCGATCATCCGCGATCAGCTCACCACCGCGGCGGTGCGCCCGGCGACGCCGAACTATCAGGCGGTGTCGACGCGGATCTCGGCGACGCTGGCGCCGGTCACCCAGATCGACCCGGAGAAGACGGCCGACGAGTTGACCGTGCAGGTGCAGAGGGCCGTCGACGGAAAGGGTTTGATCCCGTGACCGCCGCCGCGCAGCGCAGTGACGACCGGCGGTCCCAACGCCGGCTGGCCTATCTGTTGATCGCCCCGGCGGTGATCCTGATGCTCGCCGTCACGGCATACCCGATCGTCTACGCGTTCTGGCTCAGCCTGCAGCGCTACAACCTGGCCAGCTCGGCCGACACCGAGTTCATCTGGTTCGAGAACTACGCCACGATCCTCACCGACCGGTACTGGTGGACGGCGTTCGTCATCACGCTGGTGATCACGGTGATCTCGGTGGCCATCGAGTTCGTGCTCGGGATGACGCTCGCACTTGTCATGCACCGCACCATCTTCGGCAAGGGTGTCGTCCGCACCGCGATCCTCATCCCGTACGGCATCGTCACCGTCGCCGCGTCCTACAGCTGGTACTACGCCTGGACGCCGGGCACGGGCTACCTGGCCAATCTGCTACCCGAGGGCAGTGCGCCGCTGACCCAGCAGATCCCGTCGCTGGCGATCATCATCCTGGCCGAGGTCTGGAAGACCACTCCATTCATGGCGCTGCTGTTGCTGGCCGGTCTGGCGCTGGTGCCCGAGGACCTGCTGCGCGCCGCCCAGGTCGACGGAGCCGGGCCGTGGAAGCGGCTGATCAAGGTGACGCTGCCACTGATCAAGCCGGCGATCCTGGTGGCCCTGCTGTTCCGCACACTCGACGCGTTCCGGATCTTCGACAACATCTACGTGCTCACCGGCGGAGCCAACGATACGGCTTCGGTGTCGATCCTGGGCTACGACAACCTGTTCAAGGCGTTCAACATCGGTCTGGGCTCGGCGATCAGCGTGCTGGTGTTCCTATCGGTGGCCGTCATCGCGTTCATCTACATCAAGCTGTTCGGCACCTCGGCGCCCGGCTCGGACAACGAGGTGCGCTGAGGATGAGCGAGATGATCAGCCCGCGGCGGGCCACCACGTGGGTCGTCATCGACTTCCTGGTAGTCATCTACGCCCTGTTTCCTGTGCTGTGGATCCTGAGCCTGTCGCTCAAACCCACCTCAACGGTCAAAGACGGCAAGCTGATTCCCGCCCAGATCACCTTCGACAACTACCAGGGGGTCTTCACCGGTGACGTGTTCAGCTCGGCGCTGATCAACTCCATCGGGATCGGGCTGATCACCACCGTCATCGCGGTCGTGATCGGCGGGATGGCCGCCTACGCGGTGGCCCGGCTGGAATTCGCCGGCAAGAAGGCGCTCATCGGCGCCGCACTGTTGATTGCGATGTTCCCCCAGATCTCTTTGGTGACACCGCTGTTCAACATCGAACGCCGGCTCGGGCTGTTCGACACCTGGCCGGGCCTGATCATCCCGTACATCACCTTCGCGCTACCGCTGGCCATCTACACGCTGTCGGCGTTCTTCCGGGAGATCCCCTGGGATCTGGAGAAGGCCGCCAAGATGGACGGCGCCACACCGGCGCAGGCGTTCCGCCGGGTGATCGCGCCGCTGGCCACCCCGGGCATCGTCACCGCCGCCATCCTGGTGTTCATCTTCGCCTGGAACGACTTGCTGCTTGCGCTGTCGCTGACCGCCACCAAGGCGGCGATCACCGCACCGGTGGCCATCGCGAACTTCACCGGCAGTTCGCAGTTCGAGGAGCCGACCGGCTCGATCGCGGCCGGCGCGATGGTGATCACCATCCCGATCATCGTGTTTGTTCTCGTCTTCCAACGACGGATCGTCGCCGGGCTGACCTCCGGTGCGGTGAAGGGTTAGGTCAATGGCCGAGATCGTCTTGGAGCACGTGACCAAGAGTTACCCCGACGGTTCAGTCGCCGTGAAGGACCTGAGCCTGACGATCGCCGACGGTGAGTTCGTTATCCTGGTCGGCCCGTCCGGATGCGGAAAATCCACCACGCTCAACATGATTGCCGGGCTGGAGGACATCACCTCCGGGGAGTTGCGCATCGGCGGTGAGCGGGTCAATGAGAAGGCGCCCCGCGACCGCGACATCGCGATGGTGTTCCAGTCCTACGCGCTCTACCCGCACATGACGGTGCGCCAGAACATCGCCTTCCCGCTGACGCTGACCAAGATGAAGAAGGCCGAGATCGCGCGGAAGGTCGAGGAGACCGCGAAAATCCTTGACTTGAGCGACTTTCTGGACCGCAAGCCCTCACAGCTCTCCGGTGGGCAGCGCCAGCGGGTGGCGATGGGACGTGCGATCGTCCGCAATCCCAAGGCCTTCCTGATGGACGAGCCGCTGTCCAACCTCGACGCCAAGCTGCGGGTGCAGATGCGCGGCGAGATCGCCCGGCTGCAGAACCGGCTGGGCACCACCACCGTCTATGTCACCCACGACCAGACCGAGGCCATGACGCTCGGCGACCGCGTCGTCGTGCTGCGCGCGGGGGAGGCCCAGCAGATCGGCACTCCCGAAGAGCTCTACGGGAAGCCGGCCAACCTGTTCGTGGCCGGGTTCATCGGCTCACCGGCGATGAACTTCTTCCCGGCGACGCTCACCGACGTCGGCCTGACCCTGCCGTTCGGCGAGGTGACCCTTCCGCCGGACGTCTTCGACCTGGTACACCGGCATCCGGCACCTGCCAACATCATTGCCGGGGTGCGCCCCGAGCACATCGAGGATGCCTCGCTCATCGACGCCTACGAGCGCATCCGCGCACTGACGTTCGAGATCAAGATCGACCTCGTGGAATCGCTGGGTGCCGACAAGTACGTCTACTTCGCCACCTCGGGCGCGGGCGCGCGGTCGGCTCAGCTGTCCGAACTCGCCGCGGGGTCGGGGGCCGGTGAAAACGAGTTCGTCGCAAGGCTTTCCGCGGAGTCGAAGGCGGCCAAGGGGCAGGCCATCGAGTTGGCGCTCGACACAACCAAACTGCACATCTTCGATGCCGACAGCGGGGTGAACCTCACCGTCCCGCCCGTGGCGTGAGGTGAGCGAGCCGCTGACCGCCGTCCGCGACCATGTGCGCCGACAAGTCGCGTCGACGTGCCGAGGTTCGGGCCGGACGCCGACGGCGTCGCACACTCTGTCGGCGCGGGGAGAACGGGCCTACAGCCAGTGATTGCGCCGGAAGGTGCGGTAGAGGAATCCGCAGATGCTCGCCATCCCCAGGAGCGCCAACGGGTAGCCCCACTCCCACTGCAACTCGGGCATGTTCTCGAAGTTCATGCCGTAGATGCCGGCGATCATCGTCGGCACCGCGGCCATGGCCGCCCACGCGGTGATCTTGCGCATGTCGGTGCTCTGCTGCATGCCGACCTTGGCCAGCGCGGCCTGCACCAGTGAGGACAACATCTCGTCGTAGCTGGCGATCCGGTCGGCGGCCTGGGTCTGGTGATCGAGGACGTCGCGCATGTAGCGCAGCAGTTCCTTGGTCAGCAGATCCTTGTAGTCGGTGTTGAACCTCGCCAGCGCGACGGTCAGAGGTGATACCGCCCTTCGCAATTCGACGACCTCACGCTTGAGCATGTAGATCGGCTCGATGTCGGTCTGGGACAGTGGCGAGAACGTTTCGGATTCGATGGCGTCGATATCGCCCTCCATCAGCTCACTGACTTCGCGATAGGTGTCCACCACGTGGTCGGCGATGGCGTGCATCACCGCATACGGACCCAGTGCCAGCTGCTGGTGTTCGCTCTCCAGGTGTCTGCGCAGTCCAGCCAGACCGGTGTGGTCGCCATGCCGAACGGTGACGACGAAGTCCCGGCCGACGAAGACCATGATCTCGCCGGTCTCCACGATCTCGTGGGCCAGGGCCACCGACTCGTGCGGTACGTAGATGACCGTCTTGAGGACCAGGAACAGCGTGTCGTCGTAGCGTTCCACCTTCGGCCGCTGGTGGGCCTGTACGGCATCTTCGACCGCGAGCGGGTGCAGCCCGAAGACCTCGGCCACCGCCTGCATCTGGAACTCGTCGGGCTCGTGCAAACCGATCCAGACGAAGGCCTTCTGCCCCTCGACCTCGAGTTCGTGCACCTTGGCCAGAGCCGCGGCGTGGGTGTATTTGCCGGGCAGTCGTGCGCCTTCGACGTAGATGGCGCAGTCCACGGTGGCCCGGGCTACGGGCACGTGGATGCGCTTGGCGTCGACCTCGACCTCATCGGGACGGGTGCGGTTCGCACCGAGCAGTGACGGCGGCAGGGCGCGAAACGACGGCAAGATCCGGCCTCCCCTCATGGGTGGTGAGGCCCCGGGGGCCCGACCGGAAATGCTACGCGCCGATAGTTGCGCGGGTGCTCTTCGGTGGGAAAGAACCCCGCTCTCCACGGCGGCAGGGGTCGAGTACCCTGACGCAGTGACCGAAACGGTGCCTACCCCCCGCCTTGTCATCGATGACGAGGAAATCTTCGCCGCCCACCACGGCGGCAAGCTCTCCGTCGAGCTGAAGTCGCCGCTGGACACCCAGCGTGCGTTGTCGATCGCCTACACGCCCGGTGTGGCCCAGGTGAGCCGTGCAATCGCGGCCGACCACACCCTGGCCGCCCGCTATACCTGGGCCAATCGCCTGGTGGTCGTGGTCAGCGACGGCACCGCCGTGCTGGGCCTCGGCGATATCGGCCCCGCAGCCTCGCTGCCGGTCATGGAGGGCAAGAGCGCGCTGTTCAAGACCTTCGGCGGGCTGGACTCCATTCCGATCGTGCTCGACACCAAGGACCCCGACGAGATCGTCGAGACGCTGATCCGGCTGCGCCCGACATTCGGCGCCGTCAACCTCGAGGACATCTCGGCGCCGCGCTGCTTCGAGATCGAACGCCGCCTGATCGAGGCGCTGGACTGCCCGGTCATGCATGACGACCAGCACGGCACGGCGATCGTGGTGCTCGCGGCGCTGCTGGGCGCGGTCAAGGTGCTCGATCGGGATATGACCGGGCTGAAGGTGGTGATCTCGGGAGCGGGAGCCGCCGGTGTGGCGTGTGCGAACATCCTGCTGGCCAGCGGCATCAGCCACATCACGGTGCTCGATTCGAAGGGCGTCATCCACACCGGGCGTGACGATCTCAACCCGTTCAAGGCCGAGTTGGCCCAGCGAACCAATCCTGACCAGCACAGCGGTGGCATGGCCGAGGCACTTGCGGGGGCCGACGTGTTCTTGGGTGTCTCCGCCGGAGTGGTGCCCGAGGAACTCATCGCGACGATGGCCCCTGGCGGCATCGTGTTCGCGATGTCGAACCCGGACCCGGAGATCCATCCGGAGGTGGCCAAGAAGTACGCCGCGATCGTGGCGACCGGGCGCAGCGACTTCCCGAACCAGATCAACAACGTGCTGGCGTTCCCGGGCGTGTTCCGCGGTGCGCTGGACGCGGGGGCCCGCCGAATCACCGAGAAGATGAAAGTTGCTGCCGCCCAAGCGATCTTCTCGGTCGTCGGCGATGATCTGGCGTCCGACCACATCGTGCCGAGCCCGCTGGATCCGCGGGTCGGTCCGGCGGTGGCCGCCGCGGTGGCGGCCGCCTCCGAAACCGACTGACGAGTGATTCGGCAGCTGGTTCTGGGGCTGCTGGCGCTCCTGCTGGTCGCCTGCGGCACTCCAGCCCCAGCCCCAGGCCCGTCCATGGCAGTGGGCACCACCGCCGATCCCGAGACCACGCTGCTGGCACAACTGTACGCCGCCGCGTTGCGGTCCTACGGCACCGCCGCGCACGTCGAGACTCTGCCAGAACCGTTGGCGGCCTTGGATTCCGGTTCGGTCAGTGTGGTGCCGGGGTTCACTGGGCGGTTCCTGCAGACCTTCGCACCCGGATCGGCGGCGCGCTCGGATGTGCAGGTGTATCGAGCCATGGTCGGTGCGTTGCCGGAGGGGGTGGCTGCTGGCGATTACACCACCTCAGCCGATGACAAGCCCGCGTTGGCCGTCACCTATGCCACCGCCAAGGCGTGGGGGAGCCGGGATCTGACCGCCCTGGTGCGTCATTGCGCCGGGCTGTCCGTCGGCGCGGTCGGTGCGGCGCAGTGGGTGCCGACGGCGATCGGGACGTGCACACTGCCGTCGGTGCGCGAATTCCCGGACGAGAAGGCGATGTTCGAAGCGCTGCGCCGCGGCGAGATCCTTGCGGGCTGGACCGGTACGGCGGACAGCGGCGTGCCCAGCGATCTCGTCGTCCTCGCCGACCGCAAGCCCACGCTGGTGCAGGCGGAGAACATCGTGCCACTCTACCGGCGCAACGAACTCGACCAGCAGCAGGTGCGCGCGGTCAACGAACTTGCCGGCGTGCTGGACACCGGCTCGCTGGTCGACATGCGGCGCCAGGTTGCCGAGGGCGGCGAACCGCGCACGGTGGCCGAAAACTGGCTCTCCGCACACCCATTGGGGCGCTGAGGTCCGCTACAGCCGACCCATGATAGGCCGCAGCAACCGCTGATAGCCCGACCCGGTGATGCGCACGATGAGGTCCAGGATCTTGGCGTCGGGACCCACCAGGACGCGGGCCCGGTTCCGGCGCACCCCGTCGAGGATGATCCGGGCCGCCTTCTCCGGTGGCGTCATGGCGAGCGTGTCGAATGACTGTGCCAGCGCGGCCTGATCGAGGCCCTCGGCGACGGTGGCGTTGCGGGCGATCGCGGTCTGGATGCCGCCCGGGTGCACCGTGGTGACCTTCACCGGATGCTTGGCCCTGATCATCTCCTGGCGCAGCGCCTCGGTGAACCCGCGCACCGCGAACTTGGCCGAGTTGTAGGCGGCCTGGCCGGGCACCGAGAACAGGCCGAACACGCTGGAGATGTTGACCACATGACCGTCGCCGGACTCGATGAGGTGGGGCAGGAAGACCTTGGTGCCGTTGACCACACCCCAGAAGTCGACGTCCATCACCCGCTCGATGTCCTTGAACTGGGTGACCTCGACGTCGCCGGAGTACGCAATGCCGGCGTTGTTGTAGACCTGGTTGACCTTGCCGAAGTGCTCCTTGACAGCGTCGGCGTAGGCCTGGAAGGCCTCGCGTTCGGTGACGTCGAGGCGGTTCGCCTTCACCGGGGCGCCGATGGCTTTCAGCCGCTCCTCGGTGAGCGCGAGGCCCTCGGTGTCGACATCGCTGATCGCCACGCTGGCACCCGATCGGCCCAGTTCGACGGCCAGGGCCTGGCCGATGCCCGAACCGGCTCCCGTCAGCACTGCGACCTTCCCGGCGAACCCCTGCACGCGCGCTCCTGTTGTTCGACGTGTGTGCAACGAGCTTAGGCTAGCGTTCGCGCCGACCGGCGGTAACGGTGGGATACCCGGCAGCGATGCTCACAGCATGATGTTCCGCCGTATGACGACCGCCGCAGCGGCCACCGGCCTGATCGCCGCAGCAGCGGCGTCCGCCGCGCCCGCGCACGCCGACACCACCGCCAACGACTTCCTCGGTGCGCTCAGCGCCGCCGGGCTCGACGGCCTCGATCCGGGGCAGGCTGTCGAGTTGGGGCAGTCGATCTGCCCGCTGCTGGCAGAGCGCAGCCAGAACACCGCCGACATCGCGTCGACGGTCGCAGATCAGCTGGGCCGTCCGCTGGGGCCGGCCACCATGTTCACCGGCATCGCGGTCGCGTTCTTCTGCCCGCGCGCGGTCCAGGACCTGGCCAACGGACAGTCGCCTATCCCGCTGCCGATCCTGAACAACCTCGGCTTCTAGGCCAAACCCGCCGCGGGCGTGCGTCCCCCATACGCCGAGCGCGGGGCGTCGGTGGCGGCGAGGCGGCCGCCTTGTTCACCCGAACGCCTCGTCGATGATCTCCTGCTGCTCCACCGCATGCACCTTCGAGGAGCCCGACGACGGTGCCGACATCGCCCGCCGTGAGATCCGTTTGATCCCGGTCAGCTTCTCCGGCAACAACTCCGGCAGGTACAGGCCCAGGTTCGGCCAGGCGCCCTGGTTGGCCGGCTCCTCCTGGACCCAGAAGTACTGCTGGGCATTGGGGTAGCTGTCCAGGGTGTTGGCCAGCCGGCGCCTGGGCAGCGGCGCCAGCTGTTCGATCCGGACGATCGCGACGTCCTCACGCTTGTCCTTGGCCTTACGGGCTTCCAGCTCGTAGTAGATCTTGCCGCTAGTCAATAGGATTCGGGTCACCTTGCTGCGGTCGCCGTCACCGTCGGTGTAGGTCGGCTCCTCGAGGATGGACCGGAACTTCTGCTCGGTGAAATCGCGGATGTCGCTGACGGCGGCCTTGTTGCGCAGCATCGACTTCGGCGTGAACACGATCAGCGGCCGGTGGATCCCGTCGAGGCCGTGGCGGCGCAGCAGGTGGAAGTAGTTCGCCGGTGTCGAGGGCGTCGCGATGGTCATCGAGCCCTCGGCCCACAGCTGCAGGAAGCGCTCGATGCGCCCTGAGGTGTGGTCGGGACCCTGGCCCTCGTGGCCGTGCGGCAGCAGCAGCACCACGTCGGAGAGCTGGCCCCACTTGGCCTCACCGGAGCTGATGAACTCGTCGATGATCGACTGCGCGCCGTTGACGAAGTCGCCGAACTGCGCCTCCCAGAGCACCAGTGCGTGCGGATTGCCCACGGAGTAGCCGTACTCGAAACCGACCGCCGCGTACTCGGACAGCGCCGAGTCGTACACCAGGAACCTGCCACCGGTCGGCGTGCCATCGGGATTGATCGTCAGCAGATCCAGCGGGGTGAACTCCTCGCCGGTCTTGCGGTCGATGATCACGGCATGCCGCTGGGTGAACGTGCCGCGGCGGGTATCCTGTCCGGACATCCGGATCAGCTTGCCCTCGGCCAGGAAGGTGCCCAGCGCCAGCAGCTCGGCGAAGGCCCAGTCAACCTTGCCCTCGTAGGCCATCTCGCGGCGCTTCTCCAGCACCGGCCTGACCCGTGGGTGCACCGAGAAGTTCTCGGGGAAGGCAAGATGCGCGTCACCGATGCGGGCCAGCAGCGTCTTGTCCACCGCGGTGGTCATCCCGCGGGGGATCATCTGGTCTTCTTCGACCGACTCGCTGGGCTCGACTTCGACCTTCTCCAGCTCACGGACTTCGTTGAACACCCGCTCGAGCTGGCCCTGGTAGTCGCGCAACGCGTCCTCGGCCTCTTTCATCGAGATGTCGCCGCGCCCGATCAGGGCTTCGGTGTAGCTCTTGCGCACACCGCGTTTGGTGTCGATCACGTCGTACATGTACGGCTGGGTCATTGACGGGTCGTCACCCTCGTTGTGTCCGCGGCGGCGGTAGCACAGCATGTCGATGACGACGTCCTTCTTGAACTTCTGCCGGAAGTCCACCGCCAGCCGGGACACCCAGACGCACGCCTCCGGGTCGTCGCCGTTGACGTGGAAGATCGGCGCGCCAATCATTTTCGCGACGTCGGTGCAGTACTCCGAGGACCGTGAGTCGTGCGGTGAGGTGGTGAAGCCGATCTGGTTGTTGACGATGATGTGGATCGTGCCGCCGGTGCGGTAGCCGCGCAGCAGTGCCAGGTTCAGCGTCTCGGCCACCACACCCTGGCCGGCGAACGCCGCGTCGCCGTGCAGCATCAGCGGCATCACGGTGAAGGCCCGGGAAACCTCGGCGTCACCGGACGCCTCTTCCTCCAGCAGGTCCTGCTTGGCGCGGACCAGACCTTCGAGCACCGGGTCGACAGCCTCCAGGTGTGACGGGTTGGCGGTCAGCGACACCTGAATGTCGTTGTCGCCGAACATCTGGATGTAGTTGCCGGTGGCGCCCAGGTGGTACTTGACGTCACCGGAGCCGTGGGCCTGCGACGGGTTGAGGTTGCCCTCGAACTCGCTGAAGATCTGCGAGTAGGGCTTGCCGACGATGTTGGCCAGCACGTTGAGCCGGCCGCGGTGTGGCATGCCGATGACGACCTCGTCGAGGGAGTGCTCGGCGGCCTGATCGATCACCGCGTCCATCATCGGGATGACGGTCTCCGCGCCCTCCAACGAGAACCGTTTCTGCCCAACGTATTTCGTCTGCAGGAACGTCTCGAACGCCTCGGCGGCGTTGAGCTTGCTCAGGATGTACTTCTGCTGAGCGACGGTCGGCTTGTCGTGCTTGACCTCGATCCGCTCCTGCAGCCACTTCTGCTGCTCGGGCTCGAGGATGTGGGTGTACTCCACCCCGATGTGCCGGCAGTAGGCGTCGCGCAGCAGGCCGAGCACGTCGCGCAGCTTCTTGGTCTCCTTGCCGGCGAAGCCCTCAACCTTGAACACCCGGTCGAGGTCCCACAGCGTCAGGCCGTGGGTGTTCACGTCGAGGTCGGGGTGGCTGCGGAAGCGGGTCTTGTCCAGCCGCAGCGGGTCGATGTCGGCCATCAGGTGACCGCGGTTGCGGTACGCCGCGATCAGCTCGATGACCCGGGCGTTCTTGTCGACGATCGGGTCCGGGTTGTCGGTGCGCCAGCGCACCGGCTCGTAGGGGATGCCCAGCTCGAAGAAGATTTCGTCGTAGAATTCGTCGGAGAGCAGCAGCTCGTGGATGGTGCGCAGGAAGTCACCGGATTCGGCGCCCTGGATGATCCGGTGGTCGTAGGTCGACGTCAGCGTGATCAGCTTGCCGATACCCAGTTCGGCGATGCGCTCCTCGCTGGCGCCCTGGAACTCGGCCGGGTACTCCATCGCGCCGGCGCCGATGATCGCACCCTGCCCGGACATCAGCCGCGGCACTGAGTGCACCGTGCCGATGGTGCCCGGGTTGGTCAGCGAGATCGTCACACCGGCGAAGTCCTCGGCAGTGAGCTTGCCGTCGCGGGCGCGCCGCACGATGTCCTCGTAGGCGGCGATGAACTGGCCGAACCGCATGGTCTCGCAGTTCTTGATCGCCGCGACGACCAGCGAGCGCTTGCCGTCTTTGCCCTGCAGGTCGATGGCCAGACCCAGGTTGGTGTGCGCCGGGGTGATGGCGTTGGGCTTGCCGTCGATCTCGGCGTAGTGCCGGTTCATGTTGGGGAACTTCTTGACCGCCTGCACGATGGCGTGGCCCAGCAGGTGGGTGAACGAGACCTTGCCGCCGCGAGTGCGCTTGAGGTGGTTGTTGACGACGATGCGGTTGTCGATCATCAACTTCGCGGGGATGGCCCGGACGCTGGTCGCGGTCGGGATCTCCAGCGAGCTGTTCATGTTCTTGACGACGGCCGCCGCAGCGCCGCGCAGCACCTGGGACTCGTCGCCGGACGCCACGGCCGGCGGCGCGGACTTGGGTGCCTCGGGCTTGGGAGCGGGCGCGGCCTCGGGAGTCGGAGCGGGAGCAGTCGGGGCGGGCTCCGAGGGCGCGGCCGGCGCAGCGGCGGCGCGGGGCTGCCCGTTACCGGCACTGGCGGTCTCGGTGGCCGGCTCCGGGTTGTAGTCGACGAGGAACTCGTGCCAACTCTCGTCAACCGAGGAGGGGTCGTCGCGGAACTTGCGGTACATCTCCTCGACCAGCCACTCGTTCTGTCCGAATGGTGAACTCGTAGTGCTCACGGCAGTTGCTCGCCTCGATTCCTCTCGTCCGGGCGGTCCGTGCTCCGACGGTTTGCCCCATTCTTCAGCCCCGACACACGGCCGCCGTCTAAAGGCTATCCCTTCTTCGGTGTTCCCGAAGCACGTCAGGGTCATGCCCCCGGCGCGGTGCGACAACCGGTCGACGAGGGTCGACGGACGGCTACCGTTCGCTCACCCTCGCGTCCGCGATCGCGGGGAGCAGATGCAGCAGCACCGGCCAGCGCGCGGGCGCCGGCCCGAATGCCGTGCGGGCGTTCTTCGCGATCTTCTTGCCCATCACGCGGTTGCCGCCGCCGCCGACCGCGGCGCCGATGCCGACGGGCAGCATCTTGCCCAGGGCCATCGCGCTGCGCTTGATGGTGTAGCGCTTGACGAAGTAGCGCATCAGCCGCGTGTTCAGCTGGGACACCAGCGGCAACGGCAGCATCTCGGCGCCCTCGGCCAGCCAGGCGCCGTTGGTGCGGCCCGGGCCGACGAGGTCGGCGATCGCGCCCTTGCTCTCGTCACCCACCAGGACGGCCAGCACCAGGGCCCGGCGGCGCTCCCGGTGCTCCAGCGGGATGCCGTGCACCTCGGCGACCGCCAACACGAACACCGCCGTCGCCTCCAGGAACACCAGCGTCTCGCCGGCCACCGCCGACAGTGCCGCCAGAGTTCCGATACCGGGGAACGCGGCGGCAGAACCGACTGCGGCACCGCTGGCCATCACCGCGGCCAGGTAGCGCTTCTCGAGCTTGGTGACGATCTCGGCGGGCGTGGCGTCGGGATGCAGGCGGCGCAGCCGCGCGACGTAGGCCGCGACCGCGGGCGCCTGAGCCCGGGTGCTGCGCTCGATTACCTGGGAGAGCACCCGCGCCGACATGGTCGGGTTCTCCTCGACCGGGGCAGGCAACTGCTCCGGTGAGGTTCCCCGTCGACGGAGTTTCATGCGGGTGCCTTCCTGTCTCTGCGGCGTGACCATCAGGCTAACGAACGACCGAGTGCGAAACGTGCCCGCCGTGATCCCCGTCACCGCGGGTCGGATCGGCCCTGGAGGAACAAATAATCGGACAGCGGCGCTGCGGCTGAGCATGGCAACATCGCCGCCTGTGACCGCCACCGACGACACGACCACCACCGCGCTCACCGCCGCGCCCGGCCGGGTGCGGATGATCGTCGTGCTCGGCGCGCTGGTGGCGCTCGGCCCGCTGACCATCGACATGTATCTGCCCGCGCTGCCGCGCATCGCTGATGAGCTCGGGGTGTCGTCCTCGGTGGCGCAGCTGACGCTGACCGGCACCCTGGCGGGGCTGGCCGTCGGCCAGCTCGTGGTGGGCCCGCTGTCGGATTCGCTGGGTCGCCGTCGTCCGCTGATGGCCGGGATCGCGCTGCACATGGTGGCCTCGCTGCTGTGCCTGCTGGCCCCCGACCTGACCATGCTGGCCGCGGCCCGCGCGCTGCAGGGCATGGGCGCCGCCGCCGCGATGGTGGTGGCGATCGCTGTCGTCGGCGACCTGTTCACCGACTCGGTGGCGGCCACCGTCATGTCGCGGTTGATGCTCGTACTCGGGGTCGCGCCCGTGCTGGCACCGTCCTTGGGTGCCGCGGTGCTGCTGCATGCCAGCTGGCACTGGGTCTTCGCGGTGCTGATCGTGCTGGCCGGTGCGCTGCTGCTGACGGCGGCGCTGGCGCTGCCCGAGACGTTGCCGCAATCCCACCGGCGGCCCCTGCGGCTGCGGTCGATCCTGGCGACCTACGTCGAGCTGCTCGGAGACCTCCGGTTTGTGATCCTGGTGCTGGTCGGGGCGCTCGGCATGTCGGGCCTGTTCGCCTACATCTCCGGGGCGTCGTTCGTGCTGCAGGGCCGCCACGGCCTGGACCAGCAGAGTTTCGCGCTGGTGTTCGGCGCCGGCGCAGTCGCGCTCATCGCGGCCACCCAGTTCAACGTCGTGTTGCTGCGCCGGTTCGCGCCGCAGCGCATCATGGTCGGCGCGCTGGTGGCAGCCACGCTGGCCGGCGTGGTATTCATCGCCGTGTCGGCGACCCACGCCGGCGGCGTGCTGGGCTTCGTGCTCCCGGCGTGGACCATCCTGGCGATGCTTGGCTTCGTCATCCCCAACGCGCCCGCGGTCGCACTGTCGCGTCACCCCGATGCGGCCGGCACCGCCGCGGCCGTGCTGGGTGCCGCCCAGTTCGGCATCGGCGCCCTGATCGCCCCGGTGGTGGGTCTGCTCGGCAACGATGAGATCGCGCTGTCGGTGGTGATGACCACCGGTGTGGCGGTCGCCCTGCTCGCGCTGGTGGTCGTCGGCGTGCCGGACGCCGACGACGCGAGCCAGCGGCTCAGCCCGCGGAGCTGTTCTCGGCGTAACGCAGCACCGCGCCCACACCGTCGGCCGGGCTGAGCCGCTCGTCGGTGCGCACCAGCGCGGCGCCGGTGGCTGCGGCCAGCAGCGGAAGCGCCTCGTCGGCGCGCAGCGTCCGCTCCGGCGCCCCGCCCAGCGCGGACAGCGTGTCGGCGTCCGGGGCAACCGTCGCCAGGTCGGCGTCGGCGACCACGGTCGCGTCGCCGAGCTCACCGATGATCAGCGTGTCGACCGCCCCGTCGCGCAGAGCGGCGGTCACGTCGGCCAGACCCTCGACCGCCAGCCCGGTGCCGCGGCCGGCCGCGAACCGCTGCGCGGCGTCGTCGATGGTGGCCAACCGCCGCTTGAGGAACTCCTGGCCGATCTCGTGGCGCACCTCGGCCTCGTCGGTGCCTGCGGCGCGCCCGCCGCCCTGCAGCTGCACGACCTTGTCAGCGGCCCGCTCGGGCAGCGCCGAGGCCAGCTCGGTGCGCGCTCCCGCTTCACCCTCGATGAACACCAGCTCGGCGCCCACGTCGTCGACCAGGTGGGTGACCCGGTCGGCGACCGCGCGGATGTTCTTGCGGACGGCCTCGTCGACCTTGCCCTGCGCGGTGCCGTACTCGTGACCCTCGGCGGTCTTGGCCTTGTGCACCGGGCGGCCCTCGCCGTCTAGGGTCTCGTGGCTCACCTTGCCCGGGCGGTGCACCGTGATGTCGGCGCCGGTGTGGTCGACCGCGACCACCAGATAGGTGGTGTGCAGCAGGCCGTGCTCGACGATCGGAATCAGGTAGGGCAGCTCGGAGACCCGCAATTGGGTCGTGGCCGGCGGACGGATCAGATGCTCGTCGGCGACGACGGCGCCGCCGGCGGCGATCAGCGCGCGGCCGCTGCGGCCCACCGGCGGACGGGCGCCGCGCACGGCGCTCTCGATGGCCTCGATCACCGATGCGTCGACGGACTGCTCCTCCAGATGCTTGCGCACGTCGCGCAGCCGGGCGTCGAGCTGTGCCGCGGCATCTTGGGTGTCGTGCGAGTCGTCGAAGTAGATCGACACGAACGGGCCTTTCGCGTCCACCAACGGGCGAAAGCGTTCCGAGTGCATGGTTCCTCCCTCAGCAGAGATGTCGGTCCGGTGTCGGTTCTCCACGGGGATCAGTTCCCCCGACAGCTGTCCGTTCTCAACCTACGCCCGGCGTGATGCAGACCCGGCTGTGGGCCACCGCCATGGCGCCCGGCGCCCGCCGGTCGATAGTCTCGATCAGGCACCGCGGTTGCAGCCGGAAGACAGCCGGCCGCCGCTCCGCAGGCGATGGCGTCACGTGCGGCAAGCCGAATCTCATCGCAGGAAGCCGAGACGAGGTGCGCAGATGACCAGGAACATGGCCGGCCCGGCGCCGGACGTGGACTTGGCCGACCCGCCGAACGCTCCGGCGAATCCGTGGAACGCGCTGTGGGCCTTGATGGTCGGCTTCTTCATGATCCTGGTGGACTCGACCATCGTCGCGGTCGCCAACCCCAGCATCATGGACGCGCTGGAGATCACCGATTACGACACCGTGATCTGGGTGACCAGCTCCTACCTGCTGGCCTTCGCCGTGCCGTTGCTGGTCGCCGGACGGCTGGGGGACCGCTACGGACCCAAGAACCTGTATCTGGCCGGGCTGGCGATCTTCACGGTGTCCTCGCTGTGGTGCGGCCTGGCCGGCTCGGTGGACATGCTGATCATCGCGCGCGCGGTGCAGGGCCTGGGCGCGGCCCTGCTGACCCCGCAGACGCTGTCGACGATCACGCGCATCTTCCCGGCCGAGCGGCGCGGGGTGGCCATGAGCCTGTGGGGTGCGACGGCCGGGGTGGCGACGCTGGTCGGTCCGCTGGTCGGCGGCGTGTTGGTCGACCGCCTGGGCTGGGAGTGGATCTTCTTCGTCAATGTTCCGATTGGTGTCTTCGGTCTGGGGTTGGCGGTCAGGCTGGTTCCGACGCTGCCCACCCAGAAGCATCGCTTCGACGTGCTCGGTGTCGCGCTGTCCGGGGTCGGCACGTTCCTGGTGGTGTTCGGGCTGCAGGAAGGCCAGAGCCACCACTGGCAGGCGTGGATCTGGGCGGTGATCGTTGCCGGCATCGGGTTCTTCGCCGCCTTCGCCTACTGGCAGTCGATCAACCGTGACGAGCCGCTGATTCCGCTGGAGATCTTCGCCGACCGCGACTTCGGCCTGTCCAACCTCGGCGTCGCCATCATCGGTTTCGTGGTCACCGCGATGGTGCTGCCGGTGATGTTCTACGCGCAGGTGGTGTGCGGTCTGACACCGACGCGCTCGGCGCTGCTGATCGCGCCGATGGCGGTGGCCAGCGGTGTGCTGGCGCCGTTCGTCGGCCGGATCGTCGACAGCACACATCCGCGCCCGATCGTCGGGTTCGGCTTCTCGGTGCTGGCGATCGCGTTGACGTGGCTGTCGATCGAGATGACCCCGACCACCGCGATCTGGCGGCTGGTGTTGCCACTGACGGCGATGGGGGTGGGGATGGCATTCATCTGGGCGCCGCTGGCCACCACCGCCACCCGTAACCTGCCCCCGCGACTGGCCGGGGCGGGCTCCGGCGTCTACAACACCACCCGGCAGGTCGGGTCGGTGCTCGGCAGCGCCGGGATGGCGGCGTTCATGGCGGCACGGATCGGTGACGAGCTGCCCGCCGCCCCCGCCAACGCCGCGCCCGGTGAGCTCGCGGTGCTCAAGCTGCCGGCGTTCCTGCACGAGCCGTTCGCGACAGCGCTGTCGCAGTCGATGCTGCTGCCCGCCTTCGTCGCGCTGTTCGGCATCGTCGGCGCACTGTTCCTGGTGGGTGGGTCACCCCGGCGGATTCGGGGTCCGGGACTGTCGGATGACTACGACGTGACCGACGAGATCCCGATCTACGACGACGGCTATGACGATGACGACTACCTCGCATACCAGGTGTCCCGGGAGCCCGGCTACTACCAGCCGAGCTATCAGCCGGCGCCCTGCGAGCTCGAGAAGGAGACCGAGCAGATCGTCTGGTGCCGCGAGCCCGAGCCCGAGCCCGAGCCGATCGGATTCGCCCACAACGGCTTTCACGTCGACTGGGGCGGCAGTAGGTTCGCTGACCTGTTCGCCGATGTCCACGCCGGCGAGGCCGAGCCGCGCTCGCGACACCGGTTGAGCGACGGTGACGAGCTGCGCCTGGCGCGCCACTACCGCGGCGACGCCGACGACGGCGAAAGCTATGGCCGGCATTCGATGCCCCGTCGCGACTGACGACCGCTGACTCTTCCCGCCGAGCGTCACACCAGAGTGACGTTCGGCGAGGATCAGTCGACCGGCAGCAGGTCGGGGTGTCGGTGCGCGCCGACCGTAGTGCGGCCCCCAGCCAGTGTCGATCTCGGCCTCAGTCGAACAGCACGGCCGGATTCACATAGCCGGTCGGGTCGAAGGCGGCCTTGATGGCACGCATCGCCGCAATGTCGGCGGGCTCGCGCGACATGCCGAGGTAGGCGCGCTTGCGACTGCCGATACCGTGCTCGGAGCTGACGTTACCGCCGTGGGCGGCAATCAGTTTCATCATCGCGGCATACAGGTGACGCTCCTGCTCGGTGCCGCAGCGCAGCACGTTCAGGTGCAGGTTGCCCTCGCCGATGTGGCCGAACAGGACGGGTACCGCCTCGGGGGCGTGCTCGGCGACCAGCGCGGCGGAGTCGGCGGCGAACGACGGGATCGCCGAAAGCGGAAGTGAGACATCGAATTTCAGTGGCGGTCCGAACAATCCGACCACGTCGGCGGTGGATTCGCGGACCTGCCACAGCCGCTGCTGGGCGTTCGCGTCGATTCCCACGGCGGGCTCATCGGCCAGTTCCGTGCCGTCCAGCGCGTCGGCCAGCCGCTCGGTGAGATCGGAGTCGCCGGCCAGTTCGATCAACAGTAGCCAGTCGCCCTCGACCGGCACTGGCACGCTGAGGTGCTTGGCGGCCAGTGCGGCGGCCCGACCGTCGATCATCTCGAGTGCGGCGATGGCGTCGGTGTCGCGCAACGCCCGCCCGGCGCCCACCAGGTCGTCCAGCGTGGTGAACCCGCACACCGCGGTCACCCGGTGCTTCGGAATCGGATGCAGCCGCACGTCGAGCCCGGTGATCACCCCGAGGGTGCCCTCGGCGCCGATGAACAGCGACGCCAGGTCGTAACCTGTGTTGTCGGCGCGCACCTGACTGTGGCGGTGTACCACCGAGCCGTCGGGCAGCGCGACGTCGAGGCCGATGACCTGTTCACCCATGTTGCCGTAGCGCACGGTGCGCAGGCCGCCGGCATTGGTCGACGCCATCCCGCCCACGGTGGCCGAGTCGCGCGCGGTCAGGTCCACCCCGAACAGCAGACCCGCCGCCGCGGCCGCGCGCTGCAGGTCGGCCAGCGTCACACCGGACCCCACCCGCACCCGCCGCTCGCTCACGTCGACCTCGCCGACCTCCGTCAGGCGTTCGGTGGACAGCAGCACGTCGTCACGCTCGGGCACGGTGCCGGCCACCAGCGAGGTGCGCCCACCCTGGATCGTCACGCACACCCCGGCCGCGCGGCATTCGCGCAGCACCGCGGCGACCTCGTCGGGCGTGCCGGGCCGCACCAGCGCGCTGGCCCGGCCACGGTAGCGACCCGTGTAGTCCACGCTGCGGCCGTCGAGCACGCCAGGGTCGGTGACAACGTGTGCGCTGCCGACGATGCTCTGCAGCCCTTCGGTCAGCGTTGTGCTCATGGCGCGGGTTTATCACACCCCTCGCTTGTCATCGCCAGGAATGCCCCCAACTCCACCAACCCCGCCGGCGTCGAGGGCAGGTACTCGGTGAGTGTCGCCGAGCGCACGATCACCGCGGCGTACTTGGCCCGGCTCACCGCAACGTTGAGCCGATTCCGGTTCAGCAGGAACGAGATTCCGCGCGGCACCTCAGCGATCGAGGACGCCACCATGGATATGAACACCACCGGGGCCTGCCTGCCCTGGAACTTGTCCACTGTGCCGGCCTGCACTTCAGCCAGCCCGGCCCGGTCGAGAAGGTGGCGCAGGAGCACGACCTGGGCGTTGTAGGGCGTGACCACCAGCACATCGGATGGCGCCAGCGGCCGGGTGCCGTGCTCGTCGGTCCACGGCGAGCCGAGCAGACGGGAGATCTGCGTGACGATCGCCTCGGCCTCCTCGCGGCTGTCGGTGGAGTTGCCGTCGTGGTCGAGCGTCAGCACGTGCACCCCGGGTTCGAACCCGTCGAGTCGGCGCGCCCCGGTGGTCTCCTCGACAGAGCGCAACCGGCCGTCGTAGCTCAGCCGCGACACCGCGGCGCAGACCGCGGGGTGCATCCGGTACGAGCGGTCCAGGAAGTAGCCGAGTTCCTCGGGCAAGGTGTGCCGTCCGTCGACCAGCCATCCCAGCGCGGATGAGTCGACCGGTTCGGGGTGCGTGCCTTGACTGACCTGGGGCAGTTGCTGAGGGTCGCCGAGCAGCAGCAGGTTGGTGGCGGCCGCCGCGACGGCGATGGTGTTGGCCAGGCAGAACTGGCCGGCTTCCTCGATCACCAAAAGATCCAGGCTGCCCGGCGGTACCCGGTCGGGGTTGGCGAAATCCCATGCGGTGCCGCCGATTACGCAGCCATCATGCTCGGCGATGAACACCGGATAGGCCTTTTCGTCGATATCGGTCCAGGGCCCGCTGCCGTTCGGTTTCTTGGCCACCCGCTCCGCATGGACGCCGGCGCTGATGATGTCGCGAAACAGGTTCTCCACCACCGCATGTGCCTGGGCGACCACCCCGACGCGCCATTGATGGGTGTTGACCAGATCGGCGATGACCCGCGCGGCGGCGTAGGTCTTGCCGGTTCCGGGCGGGCCGTGCACCGCCACGTACGAGCAGTCCAAAGCAAGTAGTGTGGCGGTGATGTCGCCGACGCAGTGACAGGTACGTGGCAGTGGGCCGCCGGTCCGGGGCGGGTGGCGCAGCAGGATGTCGACGACGGCCGATGACGGCAGTGCGGGCAGCCCGGCCGCGATATCGGATGCGGCCGCGTCGATGGCCTTCCGCAATGGCTTGGTCCCGAACGGTGCGCCGGGAGTGAGCGCGAACGGGGTCTGGGTGAACGGACCGCCGTCTTTGGGCTCGCGCTCCATCACCAGCACCTGGGTGGGTGCCGAGGTGTCGTCGCATTCGAGGACCGTCACCTTGCCGCATGCCCGTCGCTCGGGATCCTCGGACAGGCCGGCCGGAGTCGGCGGGTCGTACAGCGCGTACATCTCCTGGGTCAGCTCACCGGCGGCCATCGCACCGGTCAGCAGGATCCTGCGCTGCTGTTTGCGTGCCCGCGGCGGGATGTGCCAGTCGGCGTCGAGGACCGCTGTCTCGGCGATGAAAACACCTGGTGTGTCGTACCATTCGTCGACCGGACTGTTGAGCCGGTCGAAATGTCCCCACCAGAACGGCTTGTCCTCCCGGCGGTGATACCCGCGGGCGGCGGCCATCATCGCCACAGCCCGCTGCTCGGCGCTGCGCGCGCTCACGTCGTCGCCGGCGAACCGCGCCAGCGTCTGGGCCATCTCGTCGTCGACCTCGACCTGGCCGCCCTCGCGCACCGGCTGCGGCCCCAGCGGCGGCACCCCGGCCTCGAACGCACGCTGCAGCAACCAGTCCCGCAGTTTACGGGTGGAGCGGCAGTCGTAGCGGTTGTAGTCCTCGATCTCCTTGAGTACGTTGGCGGCCTCGTCGTCGCGGCCCTCGGCGCGCAGCTCGCAGTAGCGGGCGTACATCGTGATCGAGTCGGTGGCCGTGGTGACGTCACCGGTGCGCAGCTCCGAACCCATGTACAGCGGCTCGAGCGACTTCAGGCTGTAGTTCGCGGTGCCCACCAGAATGCTCTTGCGCACCAAGGGATACAGGTCCACCAGCACGCCGTTGCGCAGCAGGTCGTCGACCTCGTCCTCGCCTTCGCCGTAGCGCCCCGCCAGTCGTAGCAGCGCCGTCTTCTCGTACGGTGCGTAGTGGTAGATGTGCATCTTCGGGTAGCGCCTGCGCCGCTTGCGCACCGTCGTCAGGAAGTCACGCAGTGCCTTGCGCTCCGCGGCGCGGTCGTGCGCCCACAGCGGTGTGAACTCCTCGTCGGCGCCGAGCACACCGAACATGTACTCCAGGCCCCAGTCGCGCCCGTCGGCCGTCCACAGCGGGTCGCCCTCGAAGTCGAAGAACAGGTCGCCCTTGTCGTGGTCGGGCAACAGCATCAACGGCTGCGCGTCGACGACCTCGAACGGCGGTCTACCGTCCACCCGCGGAGCGATCTGCAGGCGGGCCTGGCTGCCCAGCGCGGTGACGGCGCGCGCCGGCAGGTCGGGCACCGGCCCCTCGTGCTGGGCAAGGTCGGTCATCGTGGTGATACCGGCGTCGATCAGCCTGGCGCGCTGACTGACCCGCATGCCCGCCACCAGAAGCAGGTCGTCCTGGGCGCGCACCTGGATCTCACACTCGGGGCAGCGCATGCACGCGCGGACCGTCTCGTCAGCCCAGCTGACCGCGACCCCGCTGTCGAAATGGCGGTCCAGCAGGGTCTGCAGTTCGGCACGCCGGGACCGGTACACCGGCAGCAGTTCGTCTACCCGGTAGGTCATCATGGTGCCGTTGCCCAGCACCAGTTCCACCTCGTGGTGGACGGCTGCCCCTCCTTCGGCAAGAGTCTCGGCGTACGCGGCCAACTGCAGCAGCGCCTCCACCTTGACCGAGCGGGCGAGCTTGGTGTCGCGCAACCGATACCGATCCCCGTCGAGCACCAGGAAGTCGGCGAATCCCACGAAGCGGCCGTCGAACATCGCGGCCTGGTAGATGACCGGCGCGCGCCGTTCGACCGCGCGCCGCGTGGCATCGGCCGCGGCGGAGAGCCCCGCCAGCGAGTAGGCGGGCCGGCCGATGATCGCGACGTCACTGCGCGAGCGCAGCTCGTCGAGATGACGCTGCTCGTGTTCGCCACCGAGTTCGGCGGTGCGGGCCAACAGGTCGTCGGCGGCCGCGACGGCAGGTCCCCGGCCCAGCCGCGCGTCGAACGAGCGCAGCAGCGCATACTCGCAGCGGGCGGCCGCGGCGAGGTCGGATGCGCTGTAGATGACTCGATCGTCGGCGACGAACACAGCCCCACAGTAGGCGCGGCCACCGACAACCTCGAGCCGCAACCATCCCGGCTCGATGCCGGTTTCGGCGATCACCTGCCGGGCCTGCTCGACGAGGTCGGGTTCGGCGAATTGGCGCGGGGAGAGGTTCACAGCGACCGTCAGCGGCGCACGGCCCTGCCGCGCCGCGTTCCATCCGACGGCCGCCCGGCAGGCCTCGCGCAACACCCACAGGCCGATCGGCACGATGAGTCCGGTCTCCTCGGCGGTCGGGATGAACTCGTCGGGATAGCGAAGGGTGGTCGGGGAGGTCCGCCACCGCAAAAGAGCTTCGGCTCCGACGATTTCGTCGTCGGCCGTCGATACCACCGGCTGGTAGTGCACTTCGAACGCCTGGTCGCGGGCGGCGGCCTGCAGTTCGCTTCGCAGGTCCAGGCGTCGGGTCGCGAAATCCTGCATGCGCGCGTCGTAGAACTCGGTACGTGCTTTGCCGCGCGCCTTGGCCGCGTCCATCGCCATGTCGGCGTGGCGCACCAGCTCGTCGGCCGAGTTGTGCCCGGCCGAGCTCATCGCGACCCCGATGCTGGCGCTGGCCAGCACCTCGTGGCCCTCCACCCGGAACGGGTGGCTCAGTACGCGGTGGATCCGGGTGGCGATCGCCATCGCGTCGTCCTGGTGGCGCACGTCGCGCACGAGGATGGCGAACTCGTCGCCGCTCATCCGCGCGAGCAGCACGTCGGGGTGCCCGGTGAGATCGTCCTGCCGGATCGAGGCCCTCAGCCGCGGCCCCACCTGGGTGATCAGGGCGTCGCCGGCGGCATGGCCGAGGCTGTCGTTGACCGGTTTGAAGCCGTCCAGGTCGATAAAGATCACGCAGAACTCGGACCGGTGGTCGGGCACGGACGGGTGTTTGCCCAAATGTTTCGCCGACGAAGAAATTGCAGGAAGTGACGGCAAAGCCTCGATTTTGAAAGAGTGCTGGAGGCTAGCCGGTGTTGCCGATCAGCTCCACGCCGTTGCCGTTCCACCGAAACTTCACGACGCTCTGCAGGCCCAAGCCGTTGACGTAGACCAGGGCGACGGTGTCCCCGGTGCTCTGCGAGGCGTCGACACCGTTGAAACCGAAAGTGTCCGGCACCCCGGTCGGGATGTATTTGCCCAGGTGAAACATCACGGCGCGGGTGTTGGGGTTCGCGCTGTTGGTGTTGGCTTTGATGATCACGGCGGACAGTTGCGTGCACTCGTTGTAGTTCCCGGCCAGCGGCACGGGGTACCACCCCTGACCGCTACGCGGGTCTTTCGGGAGCTCGGACACCGCCCGTGCGATGGCGGGTGCGGCCAGATTCACCGCACAGAGGTCGGAGGCGGGGGTGTGGTCGACGAGGGCGGCGGCGGTGGCGGGGGTGTCGAGCTGGCCGGGGCAGCCGAGGAGGTCACGCTGGTCGTGGGCTGCGGGGTCTTGGCCACCGTCGAGTCACCCGATCCGCAGCCGGCCAGCGCCGCGGCCAGAGCCGCACCCGCCGCAACGATTGTCAGGCGATGCCACACACCGGCTGACGGTACCGTCCGGGTCCGTCGATGTGGGATTACGGCACGCTCGGGCACTAGACTGCAGGTCCAATGACACCCCCGGAAAACGCCGGACCCGACGCCGACGCCACCTCCCCTCAGACTTTCGCCGACCTGCAGATTCACCCCGCCGTGCTGCAGGCCGTCTCCGACGTCGGCTACGAGACGCCCTCGGCCATCCAGGCGGCCACCATTCCGGCGCTGCTGGCCGGCTCCGACGTCGTCGGTCTGGCCCAGACCGGTACCGGTAAGACGGCGGCCTTCGCCATCCCGATCCTGTCCAAGATCGACCCCACCAGCCGCGTCACCCAGGCGCTGGTGCTGGCCCCGACGCGTGAGCTGGCCCTGCAGGTCGCCGAGGCGTTCAGCCGCTACGGCGCGCACCGAAACATCAATGTGCTGCCGATCTACGGCGGCTCCTCCTACGTCCCGCAGCTGGCCGGTCTCAAGCGCGGCGCGCAGGTCGTCGTCGGGACGCCGGGGCGCGTCATCGACCATCTGGAGAAGGGCAGCCTGGACCTGTCGCACCTGGACTATCTGGTGCTCGACGAGGCCGACGAGATGCTGCAGATGGGCTTCGCCGAGGACGTCGAGCGCATCCTGGCCGACACCCCGGAGTACAAGCAGGTCGCGTTGTTCTCGGCGACCATGCCGCCGGCGATCCGCAAGATCACCTCGAAGTACCTGCACGACGCCGTCGAGGTGGCGGTCAAGTCGAAGACCGCCACCGCCGAGAACATCACCCAGCGCTATATCCAGGTCGCCGGGCCGCGGAAGATGGATGCGCTGACCCGGCTGCTCGAGGTCGAACCGTTCGAGGCGATGATCGTGTTCGTCCGGACCAAGCAGGCCACCGAGGAGGTCGCCGAGAAGTTGCGGGCACGCGGGTTCGCCGCCTCGGCCATCAACGGCGATATCCCGCAGGCGCTTCGCGAGCGGACCATCGCAGCGCTCAAGGGCGGATCGATCGATATCCTGGTGGCCACCGACGTCGCCGCCCGCGGCCTGGACGTCGAACGCATCTCCCATGTGGTGAACTACGACATCCCGCAGGATCCGGAGTCCTATGTGCACCGCATCGGGCGTACCGGGCGGGCCGGGCGATCCGGGACCGCGCTGCTGTTCGTCTCGCCGCGGGAACGCCATCTGCTGAAGTCGATCGAGAAGGTCACCCGCCAGCCGGTCACCGAAGACCAGCTACCCAGTGTGGACGACGTCAATGCCCAGCGGGTGGCCAAGTTCCAGGATTCGATCACCGAGGCGCTCAACGCACCCGGCTTCGACATGTTCCGCCGGTTGATCGAGGATTACGAGCGCGACAACGATGTGCCGATGGCCGACATCGCCGCCGCCCTGGCGCTACAGAGTCGCGACGGTGCGGAATTCCTGATGACCGAGCCGCCCCCGGAGAAGCGCCGCGAACGCCCGGAACGTGAAGAGCGCGAACGGGCCCCGCGCAAGACCCGCGACGACCTGGCAACCTATCGCATCGCGGTCGGCAAGAGGCACAAGGTGGGCCCCGGCTCCATCGTCGGAGCGATCGCCAACGAAGGCGGCCTGCACCGCAGCGACTTCGGCCACATCACCATCAAGAGCGACTTTTCGCTGGTCGAACTGCCCGCCAAACTGTCCCCGGCGACGCTGAAAGCCCTTGAGAAGACCCGGATCTCTGGTGTGCTGATCGACCTCAAGCCGGATCGCGGCAGCCAGTCGTACGACTCGCGTCCCTCCGGCGGGAAGCCCCGGCGCCCGAGCCGATGACCGCGTCGGCCGAGGTCGACCAGGGCGGTCTCGAACAAGTCTCCACCGTCGACCGGGTCGCGTCGCTGACCGGCGTGCGGGCGGTGGCCGCCCTGCTGGTGCTGGGCACCCACGCCGCCTACACCACCGGCAAGTACACCCACGGCTTTGTCGGCCTGGTGTATTCGCGGATGGAGATCGGCGTACCGATCTTCTTCGTCCTGTCGGGCTACCTGTTGTTCGGACCGTGGGTTCGGGCGGCCGCGAGCGGGCGGCAGTCGCCGTCGCTGACCCGCTACGCCTGGCATCGGGTGCGCCGCATCATGCCGGCCTACGCGGTCACCGTCCTGGTGGCGTACCTGATCTACCACTTCCGCACCGCCGGACCCAATCCCGGCCACCGCTGGATCGGCCTGTTGCGCAATCTGACGCTGACCCAGATCTACACCGACAACTACCTGTTCTCCTATCTGCACCAAGGACTTACGCAGATGTGGAGCCTGGCGGTCGAGGCGGCGTTCTACGTCGCGCTGCCCGTCCTCGCCTACATGCTGCTGGTGGTGCTGTGCCGCGGGCAGTGGCGGCCGCGGCTGCTGCTCGCCGGATTGGCGGGCCTGGCGCTGATCAGCCCGGCCTGGATGATCCTGGTGCACACCACCCATTTCCTGCCTGACGGCGCCCGGTTGTGGCTGCCCGGATATCTGGCCTGGTTCATCGGCGGCATGATGCTGACGGTGTTGCAGGCCATGGGCATTCAGATGTTCGGTTTCATTGCCGTGCCACTGGCGCTGATTTGTTACGCCATCGCCTCGACGCCGATCGCCGGCGAACCGACCACCTCACCGACCGGTCTGGGTCAGGCCCTGGTCAAGACCGGCTTCTATGCGGTGATCGCGACGTTGGTGGTGGCGCCACTGGCTCTGGGCAACCGGGGTTGGTACGCGGGGCTGCTGGCCACCCGGCCGATGGTGTGGCTCGGTGAGATCTCCTACGAGATCTTCCTGGTGCACCTGGTCGTCATGGAGATCGCCATGGTCAACGTGCTGCACTGGCCGGTGTATACCGGGTCGGCGCCGGCACTGTCCGTCGTCACCCTGGTGATGACCATCCCGGTGGCGTGGGTGTTGCACCGGTTCACCCGGGTGCGTAGCTAGCCGGCCTCGCCGCGGTGGCCTGGACGACTTCGGACTGCTCAGCCGTCTCAGCGCCGATGGGGCCGCGCCCTCCGGCCGGCAGGCCTCTCGACGCACGAGGTGACGAGCTGTGGTCTTGCCGGTGAACTCGCCTTTTCGGCGATACGGGAGCAAGTCGTGCGTGGTAGCGTCGCCGCACACGGGCCCACAAAGGGCGGGTGGGACGACCCCTGATGAAGCGCCGTTGCTGCCGCGGATTCGCTGTCCTCCCGAGGTGGGAACTCGACGGACTGGCTGAATGGGTGGTGAGGTGACGACGACTCTCGACATGGTGACGGTCCTCGATGGACGCACCCGCGACCGCGTTGGCCTCCTCGACATCCTGTGGGATATCCAGCGTCGCGCGGGCCACATCTCCGCCGATGCGGCCGGCCAGGTGGCCGAGTGGCTCGGGTTGTCGGTCGAGGACGTTCTGGAGACCGCGACGTTCTATCACTTCTTCCACACCGAACCGTCGGGCCGTTACCGAATCTATCTGAGCGACAACGTCATCGCGAAGACGCGCTGCTATGACCGGGTGCGTGAGGCGCTGGAACGCGAGACCGGCACGCGGTTCGGCGGACCCGGCTCGACGGACTTCGGACTGTTCGAGACGGCCTGTGTCGGTATGAGCGACCACGAGCCGGCCATGCTGATCGACGGCATCGTCTTCGCCGACCTGACGCCAGGGTCGGTCGCCGAGATCATCGGGGGCCTCAAGAGCGGCCGATCGCCGGCCCAGATCGCCAATCCCTCCGGCATCCCGGACGACGACCTGGCCTATGTCGAACGCCTGACGGGGACGGTGGTGCACACCTCCGGGCCGGTGTTCTTCGGCGGGGACGGCGACCACGGCGGGCTGCTTCGGGGCTGCCGGGCGATGGCTCCTGAGGACGTGATCGCCGCGATCACCCAGTCGGGCCTGCGCGGCCGTGGCGGCGCAGGTTTCCCCACCGGCAACAAGTGGAAGTTCTGCCGGGCGGCGGCAGGGGATGAGAAGTACATCATCTGCAACGCCGACGAAGGCGAGCCGGGGACGTTCAAGGACCGGGTGCTGCTGACCTACTCGCCACGAGAGGTGTTCGCGGGCATGGCGATCGCCGCCCGCGCCGTCGGCGCGCGCGAGGGCATCCTCTACTTGCGGGCGGAATACGCATATCTGCAGAACTACCTCGAACGCCAACTCGCGCAGCTGCGTGTCGACGGCGCCCTCGGTGAGGGGTTCGACATCCGGATCCAGTTGGGTGCCGGCGCTTACATCTGCGGCGACGAATCGGCCCTCATCGAGTCCTGCGAGGGCAAGCGGGGGACGCCGCGCCTCAAGCCGCCCTTCCCGGTCGAGCACGGTTTCCTCGGAAAGCCCACCGTGGTCAACAACGTCGAAACCTTCGCCGCAGCCAGCCGCATCATGACCGACGGCGCGGCCTGGTTCGCGGCCATGGGTGTACCTGGGTCGACCGGCACCCGGCTGCTCAGCGTCGCCGGCGACTGTGCGGCGCCCGGGATCTACGAAGTCGAGTGGGGCATCACGCTGGCGCAGGTGTTGGACGTGATCGGCGCCGACAACCCGCGGGCCGTGCAGATCAGTGGCCCCTCAGGGGAAATGCTGTCGGTGGCCGCCGACGCCGGCCGCCGGCTGGCCTACGACGATCTGTCCTGCAACGGCTCGTTCATGGTTTTCAACCACGAACGGGACCTGCTCGAGATCGTCGGGGACTTCATGCAGTTCTTCGTCGACGAATCCTGCGGCATCTGCGTGCCGTGTCGGGCGGGCAACGTGGCGCTGCGCCAGAAGGTCGGTCTGGTGGCTGCCGGGCGGGCCGCCCGGTCCGATCTCGACGACATGGTCGCGTGGGGCGGGATCGTCGCCCACACCAGCAGATGCGGGCTGGGCGCCACCTCCCCGAATCCCATCCTGACCACGCTGAAGAAATTCCCGGAGATCTACGCGGCCCGGCTTCGGGAGCCCGCCGGCGCGCTGCTGCCGTCTTTCGACGAAGCTGCGGAACTGACCGCCCACGCCCGGGCCGTCGCCGAACTCGCTCCACGGGAGGCGTTGTGACAATCCGGATCGAGATCGACGGTGCCACCGTCACGGCCGAGGAAGGTGCGGCGCTCGTCGATGTCGCCGCGCAGGCCGGTGTCTACATCCCGACACTGTGTTACCTGCCGCAGCATCCGGCCCTGGGTACCTGCCGAGCCTGTGCGGTCAAGGTCAACGGCTCCATCGTGGCCGGGTGCACGGTCAGGGTCAGTGCCGGAATGCGAGTCGAGGTCGAGGTTCCCGACGCCGCCGATGCCCGTAAGGCGCTCGTCGAGATGCTGTTCTCCGAAGGCAACCACAACTGCCCGAGCTGTGAGAAGTCCGGCCGGTGCACCTTGCAGGCCGTCGCCTACGAGGTGGACATGGAGGTGTCGCGCTTCCCCTACCAGTTCCCGCAGCGGGTGACCGACCATGCGCCGGAAGCCATTTGGCTCGAGCGTGACCGCTGCATTTTCTGCCAGCGATGCGTCGAGTTCATCCGGGATCGCGAGACCGGCAAGAAGATCTTCAGCATCAACGGTCGCGGCACCCATGCCCGCATCGACATCGACGTGGAGCTGGCCGACAAGATGCCGCCGGACCAGGTCCGCGAGGCGGTCGACATCTGTCCGGTCGGGGCGATCCTGCAGAAGCGGGTTGGCTTTGACGAGCCCATCGGCGAGCGCCGCTTCGAAGTCGAATCGGTGCGAGAGCGGGCACTCGAACCATCGCGGAGGCAGGTCCAGTGACGACGCACGGTGCCAACGAGATTGCGTCGCATGAGCTTCCGGCCACCCCGCTCGATCCGGTGCTGGCTGCCCGCCGTGCCGAGAAGATCAAGGTCTCGATGATCAGCCTGTGTGGCTGCTGGGGGTGCAGCTTGTCCCTGCTCGACATCGACGAGCGGATGATCGGGCTGCTGGACAAGATAACCATCCTGCGGTCGTCGTTCACCGACATCAAACGCATTCCCGAACGGTGTGCGATCGGATTCATCGAGGGCGGTGTGGCCAACGACGAGAACATCGAGACGCTGCGCCACTTCCGGGACAACTGCGACGTTCTGATCTCGGTCGGCGCCTGCGCTATCTGGGGCGGTGTCCCGTCGCTGCGAAACCTGGTCGGGCTCAACGACTGTCTGGCCGAGGCGTATGCCCATTCGTCGACAGCGGTGCCGGGAGCGGAACCGGTGGTGCCCTACGACAAGCACCTTCCGATCTTGACCAACAACGTCTATCCGTGCCACGAGGTCGTCCAGATGGACTACTTCATCCCGGGCTGCCCGCCGAAACCCGACGCGATCCTCGACGTCCTCGAGGATCTGGTCGAGGGGCGACCGGTGGCCCTGCCGACGTCGCTCCTTCACTTCGACTAGGGGAACTCCTCGCCATGGCAACGACACTCGTCATCGATCCGATCACGCGCATCGAGGGACACGGAAAGGTCGTCATCGAAATCGACGACGACCACAACGTGACCGACGCCAGGCTGCACGTGGTCGAGTTCCGAGGCTACGAGAAGTTCATCCAGGGTCATCCGTATTGGGAGGCGCCGGTTCTGATGCAGCGGATCTGTGGGATCTGCTTTGTCAGCCACCACCTGGCCGGAGCCAAAGCCCTCGACGACATGGTCGGGGTGGGGCCGGGCTCGGGTACTCGGCTCACCCCGACCGCGGTCAAGATGCGCCGACTGGGCCACTACGCCCAGATGCTGCAATCACACGTCACGGCCTACTTCTATCTCGTGGTTCCGGAGATGCTGTTCGGAATCGACGCCGCTCCGGGGAAGCGCAACTTCATCGGCCTGATCGAGGCCAATCCTGACCTCGTCAAACGCGTTGTCCGGCTGCGTAAATGGGGCCAAGAGGTCATCGAGGCGGTCTTCGGAAAACGCATGCACGGAATCTCGTCGGTCCCTGGCGGGGTGAACAAGAGCCTCACCCCCGCCGATGTGGACCGGTTCCTGCGCGGTGGGGACGGATTGCCGTCGGTCGATCAGGTCATCGAGGATGCCCAGCTCGGGTTGCAGATGTTCTACGACTTCCATGAACAGCATCGTGGTGAGGTCGACGCTTTCGCCAACGTGCCTGCGCTCAACATGGCCCTGGTCGACGACGACGGCAATGTCGACTATTACGACGGCCGGCTCAGGATCACCGATAACGATAAGAACGTCGTGCGGGAGTTCGACTACCGCGACTATCTCGACCACTTCTCCGAAGCCGTCGAGAAGTGGAGCTTCATGAAGTTCCCCTACCTCACTGACCTCGGCCGCGAAGCGGGATCGGTCCGGGTAGGACCGCTGGCGCGGCTCAACGTCACGAAAACCCTGTCGACCCCGCTCGCTGCCGAAGCGCTGGAGAGATTCCATGCCTACACCGGCGGACGCGCCAACACCATGACGCTGCACACCAATTGGGCTCGGACGATCGAGATCATTCACGCCGCCGAGGTGGTCAGGGAGCTCCTCAACGATCCCGACATCTGCAACGACGACCTCCTGGTGGCACCCGGCGCGGACGCGTGGGTCGGTGAGGGGATCGGTGTGGTGGAAGCCCCGCGGGGTTCGCTGCTGCACCACTACCGTGCCGATCGGGAGGGAAACGTCACCTTCGCCAACTTGATCGTCGCCACCACCCAGAACAACCAGGTCCTCAACCGGACGGTGCGCAGCGTCGCCGAGGATTACCTCGGCGGCAAGACCGAGATCACCGAGGGCATGATGAACGCGATTGAGGTGGGTATCCGTGCCTACGATCCCTGCTTGAGTTGTGCCACACACGCATTGGGGCAGATGCCGCTGACCGTCAGTGTGGTGGATGCGAACGGGCGGGTGATAATTGAACAGACTCGGTGAGGTCCTGGACAGCCCAGGCTGTCTGGTCTACGGCATCGGCAACGCCGGCCGTGAAGACGACGGACTGGGTTGGGCGTTCATCGATCGGCTCGAGGGGTGGCCGCACAAACCCGGCGCATGTCTGCGCCGGACCTACCAACTCAACCTCGAAGATGCCGATCTGATCAGCCGATACGCCCAGGTATTGTTCGTCGATGCGACCAAGGACCCGGCGGTGGAATCGTTCGCCGTGAGCCGTCCCGAACCGATGCTGGACTTCAGTTTCACCTCGCACGCGATGTCGGTGCCGACGATCCTGGCAACCGCTCGGCAATGCTTCGAGCGCGTACCGGAGGCCTACCTGCTCGCGCTTCGCGGCTATCAATGGGAACTTCGGCAAGGGCTGACCCGAGCCGCCGAACGCAACCTCGACAGCGCATTGAGCGTGCTGGCGCCGCGAACCGCTAGATCACCGCACCGGGGTTGAGGATCCCGTCGGGGTCCAGTGCGGCCTTGATCTTGCGGTTGAGTTCCATGGCCTCCGGGCCTAACTGGTCGGCCAGCCAGGGCTTCTTGAGCCGGCCGACGCCGTGTTCGCCGGTGATCGTCCCGCCCAGCGACACCGCCAGGTCCATGATCTCGCCGAACGCTTTGAAGGCGCGCTCGGACATCGCGGCGTCGGTGGGGTCGTAGACGATCAGTGGGTGGGTGTTGCCGTCGCCGGCATGCGCGATCACCGAGATCGTCAGGTCGCGGTCGGCCGCGATCTTGGCCACCCCGCCGACCAGTTCAGCGAGCGCGGGCAGCGGCACGCCGACGTCCTCGAGCAGCAGTGAACCCTTGGCCTCCACCGCGGGGATGGCGAACCGCCGGGCCGCGACGAAGGCCTCACCTTCGTCCGGGTCTGCGGTCGAAAAACATTCGGTGGCACCGGCTTCGGTGAACACCCGGGCCATGTATTCGGCGTCTTCGGCGCCGGCCAGGCCGCGATCGTCGGAGGCGGCGACCATCATCGCCGCCGCCGAACGGTCCAGCCCCATGCGCAGCTTGTCCTCGACGGCGTTGATCGCCACCGCGTCCATGAATTCCAGCATCGAGGGCCGGATGCGTCCGGTGATCGTCACCACGGCACCGGCGGCCGCCTCCACCGAGTCGAAGGTCGCCACCACCGTGCACGCCGCCGGCTGCGGCGGCAGCAGTCGCAACGTCACCTCGGTGATCACCCCCAGGGTGCCCTCACTGCCGACGAACAGCTTGGTCAGCGACAGTCCGGCGACGTCCTTGAGTCGTGGCCCACCCAGGCGCACCGCGGTCCCGTCCGCCAGCACCACCTGCAGGCCGAGCACGTAATCGGTTGTCACGCCGTACTTTACGCAGCACAGGCCACCGGCGTTGGTGGCGATGTTACCGCCGATGCTGCAGATCTCGTACGACGACGGGTCCGGGGGATACCACAGCCCGTACTCCGCGACCGCCTTCTTCACCTCGGCGTTTAGCAGACCCGGCTGCACCACCGCGGTGCGGGTGACCGGGTCGATGGTGATATCGCGCATCTTCTCCGTCGACAAGACGATCCCACCGTCCAGCGCGGTCGCCCCGCCGGACAGCCCGGTGCCCGCTCCACGCGGAACCACGGCGATGCGGTGCTTGCTCGCCCAGCGCAACACCGTCTGGACTTCTTCGGTGCGGGTGGGCCGGACCACGGCCAGCGGAGTGCCGGCCGACGGGTCGGCGGCCCGGTCCTGCCGGTAGGAGGCCAGGATGTCGGGGTCGGTGACGACCACCCCGTCGGGCAGTTCGGCGGCCAGGTCGGCCAGGGCGCTCACGGCCATTGCGCCATCCTAGGCGTGGGTCGTCGGCGCTTCGGGTGCATCGTCGAGTTCGCGCAGTGCGGGCAGCCAGGGACACAGCACGCCGATCACCAGGATCGGCACCGACAACACGAGGAAGGTCACCTTCAGACCGAATGCGTCGACGAGCGGGCCGGCGAGCATGAAGCCGACCGGGCCGGCGGCATACGCCATCGAGGTCATCACCCCGACCACGCGTCCGCGGAGGTGCTCGGGTGTGCGGGTCTGCATCACCGAGTTGTAGATCGGCCCGATCGGCCCGTACACCAGGCCGACCAGCGCGGCGGCCGACAGGATCACCGGAAGCGGCGGCAGAAACGCGATCACCAGCACGGCCAGCCCGAACGTCAGCACCGCGACCAGTACAGTGGTCCGCTTGCTGGCCACCTTCGAGAGCACGGTCCAACTCAGCGCGCCGAGCAGGCCGCCGATCGACAGCGCCATCAGCACCCAGCCCAGCTCGGCGGGCTGGTCGCGATCGGCGAAGTACTTCGGGAACAGCACACTCTCCATCGGCAGGTACATCCCGGTGACGGCCAGGTCGATCAGCCCGAGCGTGCGCAGAACGCGGTTGTGCCACACGAACTTCAGGCCCTCGACAACCCCGGAGAGCACACCGTCGGGACGGGTCTCGCGGGCCGGCCGGCCGGCGCCCACGAGCCGCAGCACCGCCATCGTCAGGATCGACAACACGAACACCCCAGCGGTCGCCCACATCGTGTCGACTCCGCCGAGCGTGGCGATCAGCAGGCCGCCGACGCCCGGGCCGGTGATGTAGGCCAGATTGAACACCGCCTCGTAGAGGCTGTTGGTGTGGTCGAGCGTCCAGCCGGCCCGCGCCGCGGCCTCGGGCAGCATCGACTGCCGTGCGGTCATGCCGGCGGGGTCGAAGAACGAACCCAGCGCGGCGAAGGCGGCCAGCACGACGGTGGTCAGCGATCCCGTGCCCAGGGTGAGCGCCAGCACCGGGATCGCGGCGACCGAGGCGGCCGAGAGCGCGTCGGCCAACATCGCCACCCGTCGGCGGCCCACGAAGTCCACCGCCGTGCCGGCGATGAGGGTGGCCACCAACAGCGGCAAGGTCGCCGCACCCGCGACGATCGAGGCGTCCACCGCGCTGCCGGTGCGTTGCAGCACCAGCCACGGGAAGGCGACCATGGAGATCCCGTTGGCGCCCGCGGCCAGGAAGGCCGACGAGAGGATCAGCAGCGCCGGCACGCGCGTGATGCTCACCGGCGAAGCTTAAGCGTGCACAGTGGACTGGTGACTGTGCACGCGCATCCACGCACCGGAGTGCCGTTCGAGTCCCCGGTGCCGCCCGGGTCGGGCTGGCCGGGCGACCCGGCCACGTCCGGTACCCCGGTGGCCACCACCGCCCGGCGGGCGGCCGCCCTTGCCAAGACGGTCGGTGACGTCGACGAGCTCGACGCCCTGGTCAGCGTGTGCCGGGCGTGTCCGCGGCTGGTGGCCTGGCGCGAAGAGGTGGCCGTGGCCAAGCGGCGCTCGTTCGCCGAGGAGCCGTACTGGGGACGGCCTATCACCGGGTGGGGTTCGCCGCGGCCGCGGATCCTGGTGCTCGGGCTGGCGCCGGCCGCACACGGCGGCAACCGCACCGGCCGAGTGTTCACCGGCGACCGCTCGGGCGATCAGTTGTTTGCCGCGCTGCATCGCGCTGGCCTGGTGAACTCGCCGCTCAGTGTCGATGCCGCGGATGGGTTGAGCGCCAACGAGATTCGAATAGCGGCCGCGGTGCGGTGCGCCCCGCCCGGCAACGCGCCGACCCCCGAGGAACGGTCGACGTGCGCGCCGTGGCTGGATGCCGAGTGGCGACTGATCTCGCCGCAGGTGCGGGTGATCGTCGCCCTCGGCGGCTTCGCCTGGCAGGCTGCACTGCGGCTGCTCGCCGACGAGCTGCCCGGGCTGGCCAAACCGAAGTTCGGCCACGGGGTGGTCGCCGAGCTGCCCTCCGGTCTGCAGCTGCTGGGCTGCTATCACCCCAGCCAGCAGAACATGTTCACCGGTCGGCTCACACCGGCGATGCTTGACGCCGTCTTCGGCGATGCCCGCAGCAGGGCGGGTATCCAGTGAGGGAAGCATCCCGCGAAGGGCGGTGTTGAGGCCGTGATGCGTCCACCGCCCGGCCCGCGAGGCGACGCGCGAGCTTGTTGGCGAGGGAGCTCTTCTAGCGCAGCCGCGGCGCGATCACGTGCACCAGGCGCACGATCGGGATCGGGCGGGTCGTCAGCTTCTGATATGCGCTGTAGCGCCCGGCGTTCTCGTCGTCGCAGATCTTCCACAGCCGCGCGTAGTCCGGGTCGTCCGGCAGCACCACGCGGGCGGTGACGGGGATGCGCTTCGGGCCGAGATTGATCTCCACGTTGGGGTGCGCCCGCAGATTGTGATACCACGCCGGGTTGCGCGGAGTTCCGCCGTTGGAGCCGACGATCAGGTAGTCGTTGCCGTCACGGTAGTAGGCCAGCGAATGTGTGCGCAGCTGACCGGTTTTCGCGCCCACGCTGTGCAACAGCAGCATCGGCGGGGCGAACGGCAGCCGGTGCCCGATCCAGCCGTTGCTGCGCTGATACAGCGTGTCGTGCAGTTTGAGGAAGGCCAGCCTGGCCCGGTCGGTCGGCGATGTCATGTCACCAGCCCTACCCCGTGGCGTCCAGTTGCGCCAGCGCCTCGCGCAGGATCCGGCCGGTGGCCTCCAGGTCCGGGTCGCGGCGCGACAGCATCCCCTTGGCGAACGACAGCTTGTCGCCGTCGCGCCGGGGAATCACGTGCAGATGGATGTGGAACACCGTCTGCATCGCGGACTTGCCGTCGTTGATCGCCAGGTTGTTGCCGGTCGCTCCGAATCCGGAGGCGCGCGTCGCCCGGGCGATGCGCTGTCCGATAGCGAGCATCCCGGCCAGCGTCTCGGCCGGTGTGTCGGTCATGTCCACGCTGTGCCGCTTGGGCACCACCAGGGTGTGGCCCCGGGTGAACGGACGGATGTCGAGGATCCCGAGGTGGTCGTCGTCCTCGTAGACACGGATGGCCGGAGCGGTGCCGGCGACGACTTCGCAGAACACACATGCCATCCCGCCACCGTAGCGGGGGCCCGCCTCACCGCCAGTCGCGGAACGCCGCCAGCAGGCGGTCCCGGAACATCGGGTCGAGTTCGTCACCGCGGATCCGGCCGACCGTCGCCACCGTCGAGCGCAGCTGGGCCAGGTAGCCGCGGCAGCCCCGGCACATCAACAGATGCCAGCGCACCCGGGCCGCGGTCTTGGTGTCCAGTGCGCCCGAGTGGTAGTCGCTGAGCAGCTCCACCAGGTGGGAGCAGGTCATCGTCTGCCGCTTGGTCATCGTGAAAGGGACAGTGTGGATCAAGCCGTGATCCGTTACAGCGTTACGCTCCCGGGAGTGGACTCCACCGACATCGCATTCGCCGGCGCGGCCGAGCAGGCCCGGATGCTGGTGGCCGGGACCATCACGGCGCCCGCGCTGCTCGATCTCTATCACGAGCGGATCGCCCGCGTCGACCGCGAGGTGCGCGCCTACCGGGTGGTGCTGACCGAGCGCGCCCGGGCGGAAGCCAAGGCGGCGCAGGAGCGGTTGGCCGCCGGTGAGCGGCTGCCGCTGCTCGGTGTGCCGATCGCCATCAAGGACGACGTCGACGTCGCCGACGAGTTCACCTGCTATGGCAGCAGTGCGCACGGCCTGCCGCCGACGGCCGACGCCGAGGTGGTGCGACGGCTGCGGGAGGCCGGCGCGGTGATCCTCGGCAAGACTTCGGTGCCGGAGATGATGCTGTGGCCGTTCACCGAGACGATCGCGTTCGGCGCCACCCACAACCCCTGGGACCTGGACCGCACACCGGGCGGCAGCAGCGGTGGCAGCGCGGCGGCGGTGGCCGCCGGGCTCGCGCCGATGGCACTGGGCTCCGACGGCGTCGGCTCGATCCGCATCCCCTCGACGTGGTGCGGGGTCTTCGGGCTCAAGCCGCAGCGCGACCGCGTGCCGATGGATCCACACGAGGACGCGCGGTGCGGGTTGAGCGTCTACGGCCCGATCACCCGCACGGTCGAGGACGCCGCGCTGTTCCTGGACGTGACCAACACTCAGAAGGCACCCCGCGGCGGGTTCGTCGCGGCGGCCGCCCGCAAGCCCAAGCGGTTGCGAATTGCGTTGAGCGCCAAGATCCCTACGACGATGGTGGGTCGGGTCGGCCGGGCGCAGCAGAAGGCGCTCGACGGCGCGGAGTTGTTGTTGCGCGACCTGGGCCACGAGGTGCTCTGGCGTGACCCGGACTATCCGGCGTGGGCGGTATACGGCCATGTGCTGCCCCGGATGTGGCGCGGGATTTACGACGACGTGCAGCACCTGCCGCACCCGGAGCGGCTCGAGCCGCGCACCAGGGCGCTGGCCAGGCTGGGCAGTGTGATCTCGGATCGTCAGCTCGACAAGATCCGCGCCGCGGAGGCGACGTTGGCCACCCGGGTCGGGTCGATCTTCGATGACGTTGACGTGCTGATCACCCCGGGCACTGCGACCGGGCCGTCCCGCGTCGGGCAGTACCAGCACCGCGGCGGGGTCAGCACGCTGGCGCTGGTCGCGTCCCGGGTTCCGTTCAACGCCATCTTCAACGCCACCGGTCAACCCGCGGCCGTCGTTCCGTGGGGACTCGACGACGAGGGTGTGCCGGTGTCGGTGCAACTCGTCGGCCGGCCCTCGGATGAGGCGACGCTGCTCTCGCTCAGTCATCAGATCGAGACGGCCCGGCCGTGGGCGGGTCGCCGGCCGCCGGTCTCATGACCCGCTGAGCACCCGCCGGGCGGCGAGCTTGTCAGCGCAACGCATGGTTTGCGCCGGGCTGGTCGACGGCAGCCGTGCGTAGCGCAGCGGCGCCTCGATGCGGACCAACCGGGTGAAATTGCGTTCGGCTGCGGCGCCGTTGAAGTAGACCCGCTAGATCGACGGGTGCTCGGCGAGGAATGTTCCGAAGTATTCACGCGCGGCCAGCGACATGACGCTGGGCATGTTGCCGAGGATCAGGACGCGCGCGGCGGCGTCGGCTATCGGCGGTAGCCCCTCCAGCAGCGGGGATCGTGACATCGGTTGTGACGGTATACGTTGGGTCGGTGACCGACGAGCAGGGCATCGCCGCCGACGAGGACCTTCCCCAGCCGGGGGTGGGGCTGGCGTACGGTCCGGCGGTCAGCCGCGCCGAAAAGGTTGAGACCCGAGGCGTCTAGCGCTTGCGTAGTACGGCCACGCCGCCGATCACCGCCGCGGCGATCAGCAGCACGATCGCCCAGCCGGCTCCGGCCAGCCACCACACCAGGCCTGCGGCGACGATCGCCGGTGAGGCGACGAACAACACCATCGCCGGGTGCTGCCGGACGACGTCCCGGGCGGCACGCGCACGCTGCGGGTCGAGCTCTTTTCCTGCCATGGAGCCATTATCCGGCCGTTGTGTCGCCGAGTGTGGGACTCATGCCGCGATCCGGCCCGATGTGCCTGCGTAAGCCCCACACTGATGGCCCCTGACGGGACTGGCGTTCGCCCACAGTGAAATGCTCGCCATCGGAGTGCAACGATGTAATCATGTAATTCATGAAACATCAGCACACGCACCGGCGGCCCGGCCGCCCCGGCGGTTGGCAGCAGGCCGACCAGCCCGACACCACCGACGCCGGCGAATGGTTCGCCGGGCGGCTGCCCGAGGCCTGGTTCGCCGGCGACCCGACCGTGACCGTCGACCGCGAGGAGATCACCGTCGTCGGCCGGCTGGCCGAATCCGCGGAGGGAGCCGAATCCGAGGCGCGGGCAGCGGGCCGGGCGTCGAGATTCCGCGAGGAGACCCGCTCGGAACGCATGCGCGTCGCCGAGGAGGCACAAGCCAAGTACGGCCGCAAGGTGTCCTGGGGCGTCGATGTCGGCACCCCTGAAGCGCCTGAGCGAATCCTGTTCACGCACATCGCCGTTCCGGTGATGACCCGGCTCAAGCAGCCCGAGCGCCAGGTGCTCGACACGCTGGTCGACGCCGGGGTGGCGCGGTCGCGCTCGGATGCGCTGGCGTGGTCGGTGCGGTTGGTCGGCGAGCACGCCGAGGAGTGGCTGTCCAAGCTGCGCTCGGCCATGGCCGAGGTCGACGAGCTGCGCGCCGAGGGCCCGGGCCTCTAAAGGCCCGGGCGGCGCGGCGGTCGGCAGTCCAAGATGAATGGATGGACTCGATCCGCGTGGACCGGTGGCTGTGGGCGGTCCGGCTGACCAAGACCCGACCGGATGCCGCATCAGCCTGCCGCGGGGGGCATGTGCGGATCAACGACCGGGTGGCCAAACCGGCTACGACGGTTTGCCCCGGTGACGAGGTGCGCGCCCGGGTGGGTGACACCACGCGGATCGTCGAGGTCGTGCGGGTGATCCAGAAACGGGTCGGTGCCGCCGATGCCGTCACCTGCTATCTCGACCGCACACCGCAGCCGCCGGTGACTGCCGCTGTGGCAGTGGCGGCTCGCGAGCGCGGCGCCGGGCGGCCGACCAAACGCGAGCGCCGGATTCTGGACAAGTGGCGCGCCGGCCGATTGTGAACGTCGTCGACTCGGGGCGGCCCGCCACCCGGCCGGACGAGGCCGGAGCAGCTACGCCTGCGTCATCGCGTAGTACGGCCCGCGTCGGGCCAGCAGCTCGGCGTGGGCGCCCTTCTCGACGATCCGTCCGGCCTCCACCACCAGAATGACGTCTGCCTCGCGGATCGTCGACAACCGGTGGGCGACGATGAAACTGGTCCGCTCCCTGCGCAATGCGGCCATCGCATGCTGCACCAGCAGCTCGGTGCGAGTGTCGACCGAGCTGGTCGCCTCGTCGAGGATCAGCAGCTGCGGGCGCGCCAGGAACGCCCGCGCAATGGTGATCAGCTGCTTCTCCCCGGCGCTGATGTTGCCGCCGTCGTCGCTCACCCAGGTCGCGTAGCCGTCGGGCAGCGTGCGCACGAACCGGTCGACATAGGCCGCCCGCGCCGCCTCGATCACCTCGTCCTCGGTGGCATCGGGCCGGCCGTAGGCGATGTTCTCGGCGATCGTTCCGCCGAACAGCCAGGTGTCCTGCAGCACCATGCCGATGCGCGAGCGCAGCGAGTCGCGGCTGACCGCGGTGATGTCGACGCCGTCGACGAGGATGCGCCCGGAGTCCACATCGTAGAACCGCATCAGCAGGTTCACCAGCGTCGTCTTGCCGGCTCCGGTGGGTCCGACGATGGCGACCGTGCTGCCCGGTTCGGCCACGAACGACAGGTCCTCGATCACCGGGGTGCCCTCCCGGTAGCTGAACGACACGTCGCGGAACTCGACCCGGCCGCGGGCCGCTTCGCCGTTGCGCGGCAATGTCGTTGTGGCGTCCGGTGTTTCCTCCGGCGCGTCGAGGAAGTCGAACACCCGCTCGGCGCTGGCCACCCCGGACTGCAGCGTGTTGTACATGCCTGCGACCTGGGTCAGCGGCTGGTTGAACTGGCGCACGTACTGGATGAAGGCCTGGATGCTGCCCAGGGTGATCTGACCCGTCGCCACCTGATAGCCGCCCACCACGGCGACGGCGACGTAGCTCAGGTTGCCGACGAACATCGTCGCCGGCGACACCAGGCCGGAGAAGAACTGCGCTCCGAAACTGGCCCGGTAGACGTCGTCGTTGTAATCGCGGAACTTCTCCTGGGCCGCCGCCCGGTGCCCGAACGTCTTGACCACGGTAAAGCCGCTGTAGGTCTCCTCGATGTGGGCGTTGAGCCGGCCGGTGTTGGTCCACTGGGCAATGAACATCCGCTGCGAGCGCCGCGCAATCGCTCGAGTCACCCACAGCGACAACGGAACCGTCACCACGGTGATCAGCGTCAGCAGCGGTGAGATGGTCAGCATCATCGCCAGCACCGCCACGACGGTGAGCACCGAGGTGAGCAGCTGGCTGATCGTCATCGACACCGAGGACTGGATGTTGTCCACGTCGTTGGTCACCCGGCTCAGCAGCTCGCCGCGCTGCCGGGAGTCGAAGTAGCACAACGGCAGCCGGTGCACCTTGGCTTCCACGTCGGCCCGCAGCGCCATGACCGTGCGCTGCACGATCACGTTCAGCAGCCGGGCCTGTACCCAGATGAAGAGCGCGGCAAGCAGATACAGCGCCAGCGCGAGCAGCAGGGTGCGGCCCACCGCGCCGAAGTCCACCCCGCGGCCGGGCACCACATTCATGCCCGAGAGCAGGTCGGCGAACGTGTTGTCCCCGCGCGCCCGGGCGGCTTCGATCGCCTGCTCCTTGGTGATGCCCGCCGGCAGTTGGCGCCCGATCACGCCGTTGAACAGCAAATCCGTGGCATGCCCAAGGATTCGCGGGCCCACTACGCCGAGCGAGATCCCGCCGATGGTCAGCACCAACACCCCCGCGGCGGGCCAGCGCTGGGGGGTCAGCCGGGCCAGTAGCCGCAGCGCCGAGCCCTTGAAGTCCCGGGACCTGGCCTGGCGCGGGTCCTGATTCATCACGCGCATGCCGCCGCCACGCACCGCGGGCCCCGTCACGATCCGCCCCCCACGCCGGCGCCCAGCGACTGGGAGTCGGCGAACTCGGCGTAGGCCGGGCAGGCGGCCAGCAGTGTGTCGTGGGTGCCCGCGCCGACCACCCGGCCACCGTCGATGACGACGATGTGGTCGGCGGCCGTCACCGTCGAAATGCGTTGCGAGACAATGATGACCGTGGCACCGGCCGACGCTTCCCGCAGTGCGGCGCGGACCCGGGCGTCGGTGTGCACGTCCAGGGCGGAAAACGCGTCGTCGAACAGGTAGATCGCGGGGCGTCGGATCACCGCGCGGGCGATCGCCAGGCGCTGCCGTTGGCCGCCGGAGAAGTTGATGCCGCCCTGGGCCACCCGCATCCCCAGACCGTCCGGATCGGCGCTGACGAAGTCGTCGGCCGCCGCGACCCGCAGCGCCGCCCACATCTCGTCCTCGGTCGCGTCAGCCTTGCCGTAGTGCAGGTTCTCCGCGACGGTTCCCGAGAACAGATAGCCGCGCTGGGGCACCAGGCCCAGCGCCGACCACAGTTCTTCGGTGTCGTAGTCGCGCACGTCGATCCCGTCGACGCGCACCGCCCCGCCGGTCACGTCGTAGAGCCGGCAGATCAGCGAGATCAGTGTCGACTTGCCCGAACCTGTGCAGCCGACGATGGCCGTCGTCGTCCCGGGCCGGGCGGTCAGCGACACACCCTCGAGCACCGGACGTTCGGCGCCCGGGTAACAGAACGTCGCGGTGTGCAGGGTCACCTCGCCCCGGATGCCGCCGGTGGGACGCTGCGGCGTGGCCGGACTGGTGATCGCCGTGTGAGTGTCGAGCACCTCGGTGATCCGCTCGGCACACACCGAGGCGCGCGGCAAGATGAGCAGCAGCAGCGTGGCCATCAGCACGGCCATCAGGATCTGCATGAAATAGGACAGGAACGCGATCAGGGAGCCGACCTGCATCTTGCCGGCGTCGATGCGCTGTCCGCCGAACCAGATCAGCGCGACGCTGGAGATGTTGATGGTCAGCGTGGTCAGCGGCAGCATCAGGGCCTGCCACCGCCCGGCGGCCAGCGCGGTGTTGGACACCGCGGCGTTGGCCTGGGCGAAGCGTTCCCGCTCGAACGGTTCGCGGGCGAATGCGCGGATCACTCGGATGCCCGACAGTTGCTCGCGCATCACCCGGTTGATCCCATCGATGAGCCGCTGCATGCTGCGGAAGATCGGCAGCATGTGTGCGACCACCAAGTAGTTCGACAGCGCGAGGACTGGAACGCTGACCAGCAGCAGCCAGGACAGACCGGCGTCCTGGTGGATCGCCATGAAGATGCCGCCGACGCACATGATCGGCGCGGTCACCAGCACGGTGGCCGTCATCTGCACGAGCACCTGGATCTGCTGGACGTCATTGGTGGTCCGGGTCAGCAGCGACGGCGCCCCGAACCGGGCGGTCTCCCGTTCGGAGAACGTGGTGACGTGACGGAACATCGACGAGCGCAGGTCGCGGCCGAAGCCCATGCCGGTGCGGGAGCCGAAGTAGACCGCCCCGACCGCGCACACGCCCTGCAGAGCGGTCACCGCCAGCATCACCAGGCCCAGCCGGGTGATCAGCCCGGTGTCGCCCTTGGCCACGCCCTCGTCGATGATCGCGGCGTTGACGGTCGGAAGATACAGCGACGCCAGGGTGCTGATGATCTGCAGCACCATGACGGCCGCGACCAGCCACCGGTACGGCCGGACATACTGTCTCAGCAGCGCCAGGAGCATTTCGTTACTGTCGCACACCAGCGCGGGACGACTGCAGCGCCATGTCGGCCGGCGGCCGACATAGTGGCTGGTCAAACAGCATGCAGGTGGTTGGCCCCGGTGCTGGCCGCTACAGTGCATGCTGTGACACGCAGCAGGCGCGCATGACAGCGGCGCGCAAACTGGCCGTGGCGGTGTTGGCCGCGGCGCCCCTGGTGATGAGCGCATGCTCGAATTCGAGCGGCCCCTCGCCGCAATCGTCGCAGCCGTCCGCACCGCAGACGGCCAACGCCAAGCACGGACCGATGTTCCCCGAGTGTGGCGGCGTCAGCGACCAGACGGTGACCGAGCAGACGCGGGTGACCGGACTGGTCAAGACCGCCGCGAACTCGGTCGGGTGTCAGTGGCTGGCCGGCGGCGGCATCCTGGGGCCGCACTTCTCCTTCACCTGGTACCGCGGCAGCCCGATCGGGCGGGAACGCAAGACCGAGGAGCTCTCGCGCACGAGTGTCGAGGACATCAACATCGAGGGCCACGGCGGGTTCATCGCGGTCGGTACCGATCCCACTCTGGGGGACAACCTGTGCGAGGTCGCCATTCAGTTCAACGACGATTTCATCGAGTGGTCGGTCAGCTTCGCCGAGAAGCCGTTCCCCCCGGCATGCGACGTGGCCAAGGAGCTCACCCGGCAGGCGATTGTGAACGCGAAATGAGCCGGGCACGGTGGCGGCGTCCGGTCGCGGGCGCGGTCGTGGTGGCCTCGGCGCTGGCGGTGATCACCGGCTGTGCCCGCACGGTCGACGGGACGGCGGCCAAGTCCGGTTCGGGTCCTACGCCGCGCAACGACAACTCCGCGCAGCAGTACCCCAACCTGCTCAAGGAATGTGACGTCCTGACCACCGACATCCTGGCCAAGACGGTGGGTGCCGATCCGCTCGACATCCAGAGCACGTTCGTCGGTGCGGTATGCCGCTGGCAGGCCGCCAACCCGGCGGGCCTGGTCGACATCACCCGGTTCTGGTTCGAGCAGGGCAGCCTGGACAACGAGCGCAAGGTCGCCGACTTCCTGAAGTACCGGATCGAGAACCGTTCGATCGCCGGGGTGCCGTCCATTGTCATGCGGACCAGCGAGCCCAACGGCGGCTGCGGCGTGGCCAGCGACGCCGCCGGCGTGGTCGGGTGGTGGGTCAACCCGCAGGCACCGGGTATCGACGCGTGCGGTCAGGCGATCAAGCTGATGGAGCTCACGCTCGCCACGAACTCCTAGTTCGCCGAGACTGCACGTGTTGACGCGTCTACTCGCCAAACGTGTACATCACCTCACGTCTCGGCAACGGCTCTCATCGGGGCACGTGGAACCGAATCAGCCCGGCGCTGCCGAGTTTCAGCGCTGACCAGCTGACCGGGACCCGCAACACCGCGATGCCGGAGGTGGGGAACTTCATCGAAATCTGCGCGGCGGCAGCGGGGTCGGAGTTCTCCGGGTCGGCCAGCCCGAGCACAACCTGGCTGACGGTGGGCTCGTGGCCGACGACGAGCAACGTGGACACCCCGTCGACGACCTGGTTGATCTCGTCGATCATGGTGCCGGGGGCGCCGCCGTAGAGCCGGTCGGAATAGCTGACCGGCGCGCTGACTCCGGTGCGGTCCAGGGTCTGGCGCGTCCGGGTCGCCGAGGAGCACAGCACGTGCTCGATCGGCGGGACGTTGTCACGTAGCCAGTCACCGGCCAGCCCGGCCTCCCGAATGCCGCGCGGGGCCAGGGGGCGCTCGTGGTCGATGACGCCGTCGGGATAGTCCGACTTGGCGTGCCGCATGACCACCAGCGTGCGTTGTCCAGCAGTCACCCGATCAGGCTAGCGGTGCACATGCCGGTCGAGGTCCCCAGAGTTGTCGGCGCTCGGCCATACACTCGCCGTCATGCGATTCCTGCACACCGCCGACTGGCAACTCGGCATGACCCGCCACTTTCTGGAGGGTGAGGCGCAGCCGCGCTTTTCGGCTGCCCGGCGGGATGCGGTCGCCGGCCTGGGAGCGCTGGCCGACCAGACCGGTGCGGAGTTCGTGGTCGTCGCCGGTGACGTCTTCGAGAGCAACCAGCTGGCCCCCAAGGTCATCAGCCAGTCCTTGGAAGCCATGCGCGCCATTGGCGTTCCGGTGTACCTGCTGCCCGGCAACCACGACCCGCTGGACGCCTCGTCGATCTACACCAGCGCACTTTTCAAAGGCGAATGCCCCGAGAATGTCATCGTCCTCGACCGTGACGGCATCTGGGACGTGCGGCCGGGTGTGCAACTCGTCGTCGCCCCGTGGCGCTCGAAGGCGCCGACCACCGATCTGGTCGCCGCGGTGCTGGCCGATCTGCCGGCGGACGGGACCTCCCGGGTCGTGGTCGCCCACGGTGGTGTCGACATCCTCGACCCGGATCCTACCAAGCCGTCGCTCATCCGGATGGCCGGCCTGTCCGAGGCGCTCGACCGTGGTGTCGTGCACTATGTGGCATTGGGGGACAAGCACTCCCGCACCTGTGTCGGGGACAGCGGGCGGGTGTGGTACGCCGGGTCACCGGAAGTGACCAACTACGACCACGTCGAGTCCGACCCCGGCCACGTGCTGGTAGTCGATGTCGATGAGAGCGATCCGGCGCACCCGGTGACGGTTGAGACCCGTCACATCGGCCGCTGGCGTTTTCTCACCTTGCATCGGCCGGTCAACGACAGTCGCGACATCGCCGATCTGGACCTGAACCTGGATTTGTTGACCGACAAGGACCGAACGGTCGTCCAGTTGGGTCTCACCGGCACTCTCACGGTCACCGACCGGGCCGCACTGGACTCCTGCCTGGACAAGTACGCCCGGTTGTTCGCCTATCTGGGGACCTGGGACCGGCACACCGACATCGCGGTGATGCCGGCCGACGGTGAATTCGACGATCTGGGTATCGGCGGGTTCGCCGCGGCGGCTCTCGACGAACTCGTCGACACTGCACGCGGCGGCACAGGGGAGGCGGCGCGGGACGCCCAGGGAGCGCTCGGGCTGCTGCTGCGGCTGGCCGGGGGGAGTGCGGCATGAAACTGCACCGGCTGGTCCTGACCAACTACCGCGGAATCACCCACCGCGAGATCGAATTCCCCGACCACGGCGTGGTCGTGGTCTGTGGCGCGAACGAGATCGGCAAGACGTCGATGATCGAGGCGCTGGATCTGCTGCTGGAATCCAAGGACCGGTCGACGAAGAAGGATGTCAAGCAGGTCAAGCCCACCCACGCTGATGTCGGCTCGGAGGTAACGGCCGAAATCAGCACGGGCCCATATCGTTTCGTGTACAGCAAGTGCTTCCACAAGAAGTTCAAGACCGAGCTCACCATTCTCGAGCCACGTCGCGAGCAACTTACCGGCGACGAGGCGCACGACCGGGTGCGGGCCATGCTCGACGAGACCATGGACACCGAACTGTGGCAGGCCCAGCGGGTGCTGCAGGCGGGTTCGACCGCCGCGGTCAGCCTGTCCGGCTGCGACGCGTTGTCACGCGCTCTGGACAAGGTTGCCGGCGACGCGGCTGATACTCCGGATGGGTCGGGCACCGACTCGCTGCTGATCGATCGGATCGACGGCGAATATGGCCGCTACTTCACCGCGACAGGCAGGCCGACCGGTGGATGGTCCACTGCCATCAACCAATTGAAGGCAGCTACCGATGAGGTGGCCCGCTGCACAGCGGCGGTGGCCGAGGTCGACGAGCGGGTGGCGCGGCATGCCGAGCTGGCCGAGCGGCTCACCGGCCTGTCCGATCAACGCCACGCGGTGACCCAGCGTTGCCAGGCCGCGGAGTGCTCCGCTGCCGCGCTGGCCGAACTACGCAAACAACTCGACAACGCCATACTGGTCGCCACGGCGGCTACCGGCACCAGTTCCGCGTCGGCTGCCGCCCAGGCTGAACGTTCGCGGTTGTGTGCCGACGTCGAGGCCCGCCGTGCGCGGATCGCCGAGCTGGACACCGAGGTCGCCGCTGCCCTCGACGCTGAGACGACCGCGCGCGAAGTCGCCGAGATCGCCTCTGCCACAGCGGCGGGGTCCACCGCCGGTCTCGTCGAGGCCGAGGACGCGCTGGCGACGGCGCAACGGGTGGTAGCCGGATTAGCCGGCCGGGAGCAGGCCGATCGGCTGGCCGCCCAGCTTGCCCGGATCGATGCTGCGCAAGAACAACTCGGCGAGATTGAGGCCCAGGTCGCCGGCATCGCCCTGACATCAGAGGTGATGGCCGACATCGAGTCGGCTGCCGCTCTGGTGGAGCGGTTCGAGACCCAGCTTGCATCGACGGCCACCACAGTCGAATTCACCGCGACCGCAGACCTCGAGTTGACGGTCGGCGGTGAGGTCGTGCGGCTCGCAGCAGGGGAGCGGTGGACGCCGCCGGTCTCCGCCGCGACCACCGTCGAGCTGCCCGGCCTCGTCAGCATCCACGTCGACCCCGGTGCCGCCACCGCTGGAATCCAGGACAAACTCATTGCCGCGCAAGGCGTTGTCACTGAGGCCCTGCGGCAGGGCGGCGCCACCGATCTGGATAACGCCCGTGACCTCGATCGGCGTCGCCGGGAGCTCATCAGCAGTCGCGACCAGGCCTCAGCCACCGCGACGGCCCTGCTGGGCGGGGACGATGTCGAGCAACTGCGGGTCCGGCTGGCCACCCTGCGGGAGGCGATCGACCCGGAGTTGGCGGCCGCCGGCGTCGACCACGACACCGCGCATGCCGGGCTCGCCGCGGCCCAGCAAGCTGTTGCGACGGTGAAGGCACAGGCGGGCACCGATGCGCGGGTCGCCGTCGAAGCCGACGCCCAACTGGCCAAGAAGTCCACGCACACAACAGTTCTCACGGAGAAGGCGGCAGACGCCAGGGCGGAGCTCGTCACGCTGCAAGACCGCCTGGCGGCCTTGCGGGCAGAGGCCGGCGACGACGAGGTGGCCGCGCGGGCCGCCGCCGATGCCGAGGCCGCGCGGCTGGCCGACGCCGCCGTCGCGGAGCTGACCACGCGCTACGCGGCAGCCGACCCGGCCGCCGTCGAGGCCGAGCAGACCGCGGCCATGGCCGCGGCTGCGGCGCTGCACCGCGAGATCAGCGAGGTGGAGCGTGCCCTCAACGATCTCACCGTGGAACTCGGCGTCATCGGCAGCGAAGGCCGGCAGAGCAGCCTCGATGCTGCCCAGACGGCGCTGCGGCACGCCGAGGCCGAGTATGAGCGGGTGTCGCGGCGGGCCCGCGCCGCCGAGTTGCTGCGGTCGGTGATGGCCCGGCATCGCGACAACACCCGGCAGCGCTACGTCGAGCCGTTCCGCGCGGAGATCGAGCGACTCGGCCGGCGGGTCTTCGGGCCGACCTTCGAAGTAGAGGTGGACAGCGATCTGAGGATCTGCAACCGCACGCTCGACGGGTGCACCGTGCCCTACGAGTCGCTGTCGGGCGGGGCCAAGGAGCAGCTGGGCATCCTGGCCCGGCTGGCCGGGGCTGCGCTGGTGTCCAAGGAGGACACCGTCCCGGTCGTCATCGACGACGCACTCGGCTTCACCGACCCCGAGCGGCTGACGAAGATGGGCGCCGTGTTCGACAACGTCGGCAGCCACGGACAGGTCATCGTGCTGACATGCATGCCGACCAGGTATGTCGGTGTCGAGAACGCCCACGTCATCGAGCTGACCGCTTGAGCCGTTCCCCGGTGCCAGGCATGACTAGTCGTCAGTCCGCGAGCGCCAGCACCTCGTCGAAGCCCGCCACCAGGCAGTCGTGGAACTCCTCGAAGTCCGGAATCGCGCCGGTGTCCACGTCGATGCCGAGCGAGCAGGTGTCGACGTAGGTCAGCAGCGTCACGTTGACGGCCGAGCCGATGGTCGGGCCGAACGCGTACAGCTTCCGCACCTTCGCGCCACCGAGGTAGACCGGCACCGGCACGCCGGGCACGTCGCTGCACAGGAAGTCGACGTGGCGCAGCACCGACCCGATGTACCAGCGCGGCATCATGTTCAGCGCACCGGCGATCAGCTGGATGTAGGGCAACGACTTCTCGGTGCGCACTTTGGCTGTGCGCTCGTGGATTTCACTGATCCGGCGCGCCGGGTCGGCCACGCCGACAGGAATGTCGAAGCGCATCAACCCGATTCGGTTGCCGCCCATGCCATCGTCCTCGGTGCGCAGATTGATCGGCATGGTCAGGTGCAGGTCTCCGACCGGGACGCCGTGCTTGTCGTGGTAGCGGCGCAGGCCGCCGGCCACGCCGGCGACGAACGCGTCGTTGAGCGAACCGCCGCTGCGGTGGGCGGCCTCGCGCAGCTTCGGCAGTGACACCTCGTGCACCCCGAGTGTGCGCACCAGCGTGCGATCTTTCATCAACGTCGAGCCGGTCTCGGTGACTGGGCGCACCGTCCGATACACCGAGGCGGCCAGTTCGCCGGCGGCCGCCGCGGTCCGAAGCGGACGACGGATCGTGTTGAACAACAGCTTCGGGGCGGTCTTCACCGTCTCCACCACAGCTTTGCCGATCAGGCCGGCGTCATAGCGGACCGCTTCGCGGAAGCCGTCGAGCGGCTGCGGCGTGGTGACCAGCGGCTCGTCGGGCAACTCGTCGATGGTGCGCGGATCCTCGGTGAGGTCGAACAACGTCATGGCGATATGCACGCCGCCCACGCCGTCGGTCAGGGCGTGGTGGAACTTACACATCACCGCGGCGCCGCCGTCGTCGAGCCCCTCGATCAGCGTCGCTTTCCACATCGGCCGCGCGCGGTCGAAGTCGTCCATCGCCGCCAGCCGGGCCATCTCCAGCACACCGTCGACGGTGCCCGGCTCGGGTGCGGACACCCGGCGCATATGGAAGTCCAGGTCGAAATCCGGTGCGTACTCCCAGCGCGGCGGGGCCGGAGGAAGTGTCTCCACCACCCGCTGGCGGAACATCGGCAGCCTGCGGCTGACGATGTCGAACCGCTCCCGGATCAGGTCCCAGTCCGGTGAGCGGTCGAGAAGAATCACGGTCACCACGGTGGAGCGAAGCCGAGGGTCGGACTCCATCGACCAAGTGAATGCGTCGGTATTGCGCATGAATTCAGTCATCGTGTTCTCCGCCACAAACGTACGTCGGTGGTGACAGACGACAGAAGGTCACGCGGGCAACTCGGGACTTTGTCCTCTAACAGTGGGGTCGGATGCCGCGGCCACCTCATCGTTGCGATTCTGGCGCGGTTGACGTCGGCTGGCGGCGTCAACCGCGCCGAAATCGCGGGTCAGCAATTCAGGGGCGCTGCGCTGGCCCCTCCGTGGGGACGGAAAATGGTGGCGACCTCACCTGTGCCGATGGTCGACGCCGACTCTGGCGTGATACCGCGTGAAGGGTGCAGGCTTTCCAGGTGTGTGTTGCGGCCAACCCCGATCAGCCTGTGGTGCCGGTGAGCCTGCGTGTCAGCATGGTGGTGGAGGGCATGATCGTCATCCGCGGGGACCGTGGAGTGTTGCCTTCGAGCACGAGTGAGAGATTTCTGTTTTACCCCCGCCCTCCCCGTAACCCACACGCCTGCAATGAAACTGCAATGGGAATGCTGAGGTGATCGGCGATGGAAGTGATACATCCGCGGTGCGCGGGAATAGATATCTCAAAGAGGGACGCCAAAGTCTGCGTCCGGGTCCAAGGCTCTGGGAGCACACCGACATCGGCCACGGTGACGACGTGGGGTGCGATGTCGGGTCAGATCCTGGCGTTGCGTGAGCACCTGCTCGACCAAAGGGTCAGCTGTGTGGTGATGGAAGCGACGGGCGATTATTGGAAGCCGTACTTCTACCTCCTCGAAGACACCCTGACGGTGATGCTGGTCAACGCCCCCCCACGACGCCCGCAACATGCCGGGCCGCAAGACCGATGTCTCCGATGCTGCCTGGCTGGCCGATTTGGGTGCGCACGGGTTGCTACGCGGATCGCTGGTGCCGCCCCAACCAATCCGGGAACTGCGCGATCTCACCCGCGCCCGCACCGCGCTGACCCGCGACCGCGCACGGCAGGTGCAGCGCATCGAGAAGGTCCTCGAGGACGCCGATCAAACTGTCCTCGGTGGCCACCGACATCATGGGAGTCTCGGGCAGGGCGATGCTGGAGGCCCTCATCGCGGGCCAGTCGGGGCCGGCGGCGATGGCAGATCTGGCCCAACGCCGGATGCGCTCGAAGATCGCGGCCCTGACCGAGGCGCTGACCGGCCGGTTCACCCCCCACCACGGATACTTGATCAGGATGCACCTGAATCTGATCGACCAGTACGGGCAGGCGTTAGCCGACCTCGATGACAGGATCGGCGTGGCGGTGACACCTTTAGCGGCGGCCCGGGAACTGCTGACGAGTATCCCGGGCGTCTCAAGGATCGTCGCTGAGGTGCTGCTCGCCGAGACCGGCGCCGACGTGAGCGTATTTGCCACCGCCGGGCATCTGGCGTCGTGGGCGGGCACCGCACCCGGATCCAACGAGTCCGCGGGCAAGGTGAAGTCGACCAAAACCCGGCACGGAAACCGGTATCTGAAAGGGGCCCTCGGGACTGCGGCGCTAGCCGCGTCCCGCTCGAAGGGAACCTATCTGTCAGCCAAATACCGGCGTATCGCCACCCGTCGGGGTCCGATGAAAGCACTTGTTGCACTCGAACATTCCATCCTCGTGGCGGTGTGGAACATGCTCACCAACGGCGAGTTCTACCGTGATCCCGGCGCCGAATACTTCACCCGCCGTATCCCCGCCAAAACCAAGGCACACGCGATCAGCCAGCTCGAATCCCTCGGCTACCGAGTCAGCCTCCAACACACCGCATAACAACAACGCGCCAACCTCGATCACCCCACCCGCCACAGCTGGCGAGTCACCCACGCACGCCTCACCAGCTGTGGTCACGTGAATTTTCGTGTGAGAGAGAGGCCGCTTCGACGCTGGTTATCGGCGGGGGCTCTTGTGACGTTGTAGTGGGTTCGTTGACCTGGGAATTTGGGCGCAACGCCGTGTCCTGCTTACGTTTTGGACTGCTAAAGGTTCAATCCGTGAGAAGGGTGTACGGCGTTGCGCATGTCCAGGGTATTCGCGACCGGTCTGGGTGACCAGAACATGGTGATCGAGGACGTGATGATCGAGACCGAGACCGCGGGCCGCAAGCAGCCGAAGACCAGCGAGGTGCTGGTGGTCTCGGTGCGGCCCAAGGCGTCGCAGGCAGGCCGTTGCTCACGGTGTCGGAAGCGGTGCCCGGGCTATGACGCCGGCGGCCGGGACGGGGACGGGGTCAGGCGGTGGCGGACCCTGGATGTGGGAACCACGAAGGCGTATCTGCAGGCCGCGGCACCGCGGGTGGCATGCGGCGAGCACGGGGTGGTGGTGGCGCATGTGCCGTGGGCGCGCCCGGGTGCCAAACACACCTGGGCATTCGAGGACACCTGCGCGTGGCTGGCCGCCCACACCGCATTGAGTGTGCTCACGGTGCTGCTGCGGATCGCCTGGCGCACCGTGGCGGCGATCGTGACCAGGGTGGTGGCCGATGGCCGCGACACCAACGATCTGCTCGCGGGACTGTCGCGGATCGGCATCGACGAGATCGCCTACCGCAAGGGGCACCGCTACTTGACGTGCGTGGTTGACCACACGACAGGCCGGCTGGTGTGGGCCGGCGAGGGCCGCAACCAGGACACGCTGGGCCGGTTCTTCGACGAGCTGGGCGCCGAGCGGGCCGCAGCATTGACGCATGTGAGCTGCGACGGCGCGGAATGGATCCACGCCCTGGTGCGTGCACGCGCGCCGCAGGCGCTGATTTGCCTGGACGCCTTCCATGTCGTGGCCTGGGCCATGAAGGCACTGGACAAGGTGCGGGTACGCACCATGACCAGCGCCGGGATCACCGATCGGCACGCGATGTGGGCGACCCGCAAGAACCCGGCCGAGTTGACCGGCGAGCAGCGCACCAGCCTCGCGGAGATCGCCGACACCAACGCCACCCTGTACCGGGGGTATCTGCTCAAAGAGCAGCTACGCGAGGTCTTTCGGGTCAAAGGCACCCACGGGCGGCAGCTACTGGCCGGGTGGTTGTCGTGGGCCTCGCACTCGCGCATCCCCGAATTCGTTGCGCTGGCCCGCAGCATCCGCCGCTACCGCGACCTGATCTGGAACACCCTCGATCACGGACTGTCCAACGCCCGCTCCGAGGCCACCAACACCCACCTGCGGGCATTGACCAAACGCGCCTACGGATTCCACAGCCCCGACGCCCTGATCGGCATGGCCATGCTCACCCGAGGCGGCCTCTGCCCAGCACTACCAGGACGAAAATGACCCACTACAACGTCAGTAGATCCTCGGCGGGGATACCTCTGCCGTTGTCGATGACGTCGACAACAAAATGATCGGCGACGCTGATCTCGATGGTGAGACTGGTCGCGCCCGAGTGCCACACGGCATTGCTGATCGCCTCCTGCACAACGGCTCGGCGTGCTCGGGCGAAAGCGTCCACATCTACGGGAACGCAATACTCTGCCGAATAGCGAGGGCCGAGTCGATGGCATGGCCGAGGCTGGGTCGGCGTGCGCCTTGCTCGGATCTAGCGGCTCCCGTTCCAGATCGTCGGATCAGCAGGTGACGTGAAGGACCGCGCGGACCTCCCGTGGTTTCAGGCCCGAGATCAGTCGGCAGGCCTGTTCTGTCGGGACAACGACAAGGTCAATGTTTCGGCGCGCACCCTCCTCCACCACCTCCGGCATGATCGGCAACGCGCCGTGGGCCCCGGTGCCGACGATCAAGCGTGTTCCGCCCCAGGGGATCTCCTCGGCGGCTGAGAGCGGAGTGTGGCCGAACTTGTCGCGGTAGGGCTTCGAGGGTTTCTTACTCCGCTTGCGCACCGCACCTCGGTCAATGACGAGGTCGTGCTCATACTTCCGTCCCTCGACCTCGATCGCCCCGAATCCAAGAAATCGCACCTCCATGACCAGCCACTGTAGCCCTCACCAGCGCGCGCCAAGGGCAAGCCGCAACTCCTACCCAACAATCTGGCCGCTGAGGACCGCCCGTGCCCGAACGCCCCCGCCGCAACGTTCACCTCCGGGCACAGGTCGGCGTGGGCCAGCTACACGATCGCGCGGGGGCCTACTGACGTGCGGGCGGAGCGCCGAGGTGGCCCGTTTATGGGGCGGGCGCCGGTGATTGGTGCAGCGGCTGGTCGTTGTGCAGACAGGCAATGGCCGCAGCCAGCGTCGGTGCAATGGAGCACACCTCGATTACGGTGGGCGCCTGCTTGGGTGCCACGGTGTCGGTGACGAGAACGCGCCCCAAATCAAGGTCACGCATCCGGTTTACGGCGGCGTGGACAAACAGCCCGTGGGTCACGGCTACGACGATGTCCGGTGCGGCGCCACGCTGGCCCAGCAGTCCGACCGCGGCTTCAATGGTCGCCCCGGTGGTGATCATGTCATCGACGATCACCGCGCAGCGGCCGCGGACATCGCCGGCGAGGTCCAGTGCGCTCACCGTTGCGGCGCTTTCGCGTTGCTTGCGCACCACCGCAACCGGAGCGTGCAAGATTGCTGCGTACCGTTCGGCCAGTTTGACTGCACCCAAGTCGGGGGCGACCACCACGGAGCCTTGCGGTAGTTCCGCAGCGAGTTGCGCAGCCAGGGTGGGAACGGCGGTGAGAGTTTCGACCGGTATTCGGCACTGGGCCTCCAGGGCGGGCGTGTGCGGGTCGACGACGACGAGCCGGTCGGCCCCTGCGGCGATCGCGTTGGCAATCACCGTCGATCCGAGGGCCTGACCTGCGGCAGTACGGCGATCTTGGCGGGCGTAACCGAAGTACGGTACGACCGCGGTCACCCGCGCGGCACGCGAGCGGCGGCAGGCGTCGAGCAGCAGCAGCAATTCGATGATGTGCTCGTTGACCGGTGGTGCCGTCGGTTGAAGGACATAAACATCTGCTCCGCAGACGCTTTCGACTATCGGGCGCAGTTCCCCGTCGGGAAATCGCGCCACGTCACAGCCGTCGGATTCGACGCCGAGGTGGTCAGCGACTGCAGCTGCCAGACTGGGATTCGCACTGCCGGAGACGATGCGCAGAACCTCGGTCATCACAAGACCTCCTCGCAGACCCGTACATGGCGCAACCGGCATTAGGTCCTGATGTCACCGGTCAGGCCCTCGACGTTGGCGCGCACCAGGCGGCCCACTGGGACGGCCTCGGGCACGGTGATGAGCAACGCCGCCCGGGCGGGCGTTAGCGAGGATGCCGGTGTGCCGACACAGGTGATCGGGCAGCTGGGATGGCGGCCGGCGGGTAAAGGGGCACGGGTACAGCGCCGGCGAGGACCACGCCGGCGAAGGTGGTGAAGTACGCCGGGCTGGTGGGCAACATGATGGCGACGGTGTCCCCGGGCATGACGTCGCGCGCCAACAAACCCGCTGCCACGGCAGTCGCCTTTCGGTGCAACGCCGCATAGGTCATGTCATCGGGGCTTCCGGACTCGTCGAGGATGGGGACGTGCGTGCGCTCAGGGGTCGCGCTCACATGCCAGTCTAGGGCGTCAATCAGAGTTGACGCGGTCGCGGGCGCCGGGCTGCCTGCCACAGCGTTCGGTGGTGAGACGACGCCGTGGTCCTGCTGGGCGGGAGCATGGCTTGCCGCGATGGCCTGCAGCAGGTCACGCGGTGTCTCTGCACGTCCCAGGAGTTCCGAGGGCAGTGTCACTCCGAACGTGTTCTGAACCCGCTGCAGCAACTCGACGAGTTCCGGGCTCCCGATACCCAGCTCGTCGAACCGGCTGTCCAGGGTCACCGTCGGCCGCGAGCCGTGGGGATGGACCTCGGCGATGACTCCCCGGACAACCTCGACGACGAGGGCGTCGCGCTCGCCGCCTGCCATCGAGTCAGGAAGCGCTCTGGGCGCGCACCACTCGCTCGCACAGCCGCGTCGCGAACGCCGCTGCCCGATCAAGATCGCTGTCGTTGGGGCGTCCCTTGTTGACACCGCCGAACAGCCGCAGCGGCCCGACCGTGTCCAGGCCGCGGCACGAGAACGAATCGAGCACAGCGAAACCCTTTGAGGCGAGCTGGTGACGGATCCGTCGGCTGTAGCCCAGCAGCGGGAGTTCGCGGGCGCCACTGGTGAAAAACGTGAACACTCGGATGCCGTTGCCGCGCGGCAACCGACGCACAAACCGCCACAATCTCGGATGCACCGCCATGAAATAGATGCCCGACCCGAAGCCGACCAGATCGTAGTCAGCGAGTGACTCGACGTCGACCACCTCGGGCTCGACGACCTCGGCGCCGAGCACTCCGGCCATCCGGTCGGCCACCCGGCGGGTGTTGCCGTTCGAGACCGACACACAGACGAGCAGCGATTTCATCAGCGGGACTCCCAGTATGTTGCAACCTCGACATTGTTTTCGGTGTGCATGCGTCGATGCTGCACCGGCGGCTCGGCGTCGGGAAGGGCGAAAGGCGCCATGGTCTAGGGCATTGGTCACTAACGCCAGCGCCGTGGCCCGTCAGGACGAACCGTTTACCCGGCCCGACACCGCAGGTTGGTCGGTATCGGCGCCGTTGACGACCCGGCCCGGCGAACAGCCTTCGGCGCAGGGGACTTTGGACCCTACTTTCGGCCGCGGCCCGGTGCTGGGATCGAGGAGCAGGTTTGATAACAATCACTTTCCGTTGGGGGCATCATGACTAACCTTCCCGTGCAACGCCGATCACGCTCGCTGCTGCCCGACATTTCTGAGTTGTTCACCGGGTTTCCCACCTGGGCGGCGTTACGTCCGATGGTGGACAGCCATCTGATCCGGCTGGAGGACGAGATCGAAGACGGCCACTATCTGGTGCGCGCCGAGATCCCCGGCATCGATCCGGCCAAGGACGTCGACATCACCGTGCGTGACGGCCAGTTGACGATCAAGGCTGAGCGCACCGAGAAGAAAGAGGCCAACGGGCGCTCGGAGTTCAGCTACGGCTCCTTTGTCCGGTCGATCTCGCTGCCGGCCGGCGCCAAGGAAGACGACATCAAAGCCACCTACGACAAGGGCATCCTCACCGTGTCGGTGCCGGTGGCCGAAACCGCACCGGCCGAAAAGCGCGTGCAGGTTCAGGTCGAGGGGCCCAAGTAGACGACCCGACCCGACAGCCCCGGAGTCTCCACTGCGAAACTCCGGGGCTGTCTTCACCCTTCACACGACTGACCCACCGAAATCGCGCCCGAACAGCCCCAGCCGACCCCGAACCGCACTCCGACCAATTCGCACGCAAAATCGAGGCTAAATCAAGCCACCAAACAGGACCGGGCCGGCGTCGCCGCCTCCGACCCAGCGGAGAGATCCCGGGGAAGAACACCCCCAAACGGGGCCGGACGCTTCATAAGTCACACCTAGCCCGTCGACATCGATCCTGTCAGCCAGCACTGGGCCGGCCACCACAAACACTCACAGACGGTTCATGCCACCATCGTGGGTGTGACGGTTTGGCCGGTGTCGCTCGGTGCGGCGGGCTTTCCAGTGGCGTGCCTCCCACTTTCCGGACTGCGGACCAAATAAGGTCCGAGCCGGAAAGGACGAAGGGAATTGGCGAAGTCAGGCGCAAAACACTTTGGGCAATTGGGTGGCCCAGGACCGCGAGGCCCGGGAGGGCCGTGGGGAGTTGACCCGCGACGATCTCGAGGAACTCAAACGCCTGCGCAGCGAGAACATTGAGCTGCGGATGGAGCGCGATGTCCTCAAGCGATCTGTGGTCCTGTGGTTATCCGGCTCATCGGTGTCGATCTTGGTGGGTGGCCGCAGGCGTGGTCAGCTATCGGGTTTGGCTGCAGCGGTTTAGTTTTCGGAGTTGCTCTTCGTGGCGGCGGGTGTTGGCGGCGACGGCTTCCAGGGCGAGGCGCAGTTGCTCGATTTGGACTTGTAGTCCGGTGAGGGTGAGCGCGTCGCGGCCGTGTTGTCGGTGTTCTTCGACGATGGCGCGTAGTTCGGGGCGTCGGTAGAGGGTGGCGCGGCCGATACCGGCGTGGGCGGCTACGGCGTCGAAGGTGACGTCGTCGCCGGTGGTGAGCAGGTGCCGGCAGGCCTGTTCGACGCGGCCGGTGGGTTCGTCGGTCACGGCGTGTCCGTTCGGTTCATCAGCTTGTCGAGGCGTTCGACGACGCGGCGGTGACGGCTTGCTTACTGGCCCCAGCCGCGGCGGTCAGCGTCGGTAGCGAGAGCAGCTGCATCGGCGCGTTGGGCGGCGAGGATGGGCAGGAAGGTCGATTCGGTGCGGAAGTTCGGGCAGTGCTCGCAGATGTTGGCGTAGGCGCAGGTTCCTTGGGCCTGGGTGCGCAGGCAGTATCCGCCGGCCAGGCGTGCCTTGATCGTCGGGGTGTCTTTCCAGTCGGTGGCACCGCCGCCGCTGAGGTCGCTGATCGGCAGTTGGGTCCGCTGCGGCAGCACCGGCCCGATACGGGACTTGGCGAGAGTGAGTGCGCGCTCGTATTCGACGCCGACGGTTTCGTCGAGGAGCCGACCATAGCGCAGGGTGTCGACGGAGATCCGGCGCCCTTGGTGGGTGAGCAGGAACTCGACCGGTTTGCCGCTGCGGGGGTGCGGCAACGGTCGACCCGGTGAGCGGTGCGCGACGATCAGACACCCACCGACAAAACAACAAACCCCCAGCTCAGCGCGGGATACGCACTACCTCACCACCGCAACTTCGGTTTAGAGATGGGTCGCCCCTGCTGGGCGGCCCATCTCTAATCTCGTTGTCCTAGCCGGATTAGAGAGCCGAATCCTCTTGTGCCTCTTAAGGATATGTCATCATATCTGAGACCACTGCCGGGCTATTTCCGCGCGTCAGATCGCTGCGGCACCAAACCGCAAATCAAGAGGGACGTCATCCAGCCAGGGACTTAGATCACCCCGAACGGGGACTTAGCTTAGTGGGCTCGCTCGTAAGTTCGTCGGGGGTCAGGTTTAGGCGGTCGGGTCGTCGAGGTAGAGGCCGCAGGCTGTGTCGAGTGCGTCTTCGGGGGCGCCGGCGGTGAACCCGGTCGGCAGAATCGAGTCTTCGTAGCCGTCCTTGCTGGCGAGGTAGATCGCGAAGCCCCAGCGGGCGGCTGATCCGCCGTAGCGCAGCCGCATGAGCGGTAGGCGGTCGCCGTCGGGCAGGCGTGCGCTGACGTAGGCGAAGACACCGCGAAAGCGCACGTCGACGCCGTCGAGCTGGGGCCACCGTTGGTGGGCGTGCGCAGTCAGCCGTTGCTGCAGCGACGTTTTCGTTGATGCGGGCGGTGCGGCCATAGTCAGCGATCGTGCCCGATCGCGTGTCGCTGAGCAATGAAACGCACGTGATGAATGAGGCTCAAGTGGCAATTGTGAATCTTCGCCTCGTGGAGCAGACGACATGCCACCCGCCGACCGCATCAACTTGACCGGCTCGCAGCGACGGGAACTCAAACGCCTGATCCGGGCCGGCCGCACCGAGCAGCGCATGGTGATCCGGGCCAAGATCGTGCTCGCCGCCGCCGACGGGCACTCCAACGCGGCGATCGCGCGGTTACTGGCAGTAGGCGAGGACACCGTGCGCAAGTGGCGTGGCCGCTGGCGCGCCGCACCCGGGGTGGCGTCGCTGGGCGACGCGAAACGGTCCGGCCGCCCGCCGAAGTTCACCGCAGTGCAGGTCGCGCGGGTGAAGGCGATCGCCTGCACCCCGCCCCGGGAGGCGGGGCTGCCGCTGGCGCGGTGGTCGTGCCCGGAGTTGGCCCGCCACGCCGTCAGCGACGGGGTGTGCGCGTCGATCTCGCCGACAACGGTGCGTCGGTGGCTGTCCGAGGACGCGATCAAACCCTGGCAGTACCGGTCGTGGATCTTCATCACCGACCCCGACTTCGAGGCCAAGGCATCCCAGGTGCTCGACCTGTACGCCCGAACCTGGGACGGGAAACCGTTGGGGCCCAACGACTACGTGATTTCCGCCGACGAGAAGACCTCCATCCAGGCCCGCTGCCGCTGCCACCCCACCCTGGCCCCCGGCGCGGCGCGGGCGATGCGGGTCAACCACGACTATGACATTCATCGAGCGCTTAAGACCTGCCCGGGGCAGATAGTCCGCTGCAAAGCCAGGGGGGCGCACAACAGAGGAGAGGTAAGGCTGTGAAGTCGCTCATCGTGTGTTTCGATCTCGAACGGCAACACCCGCCGGGTGGCCGATCGCATGGCAGAGGTGTTGGGTGCCCAGGTCGTCGAGCCCGAGGCGGTCGACCTCGCGACGCTTCGCGAGTACGACCTCGTCGGCTTCGGGTCGGGTATCTACTTCAATGCGGTGCATTCGAGGTTGCGCCGGCTCATCCACAGCCTGCCCCACGTTGATGGCGGCCGCGCGTTCACCTTCTTCACCAGCGGCGGTCCCGAGGTCCCCCTTGTGGGCTACAGCCGATCGATCCGTCGCCAGCTCGCGTCGACGGGCTTCGATGTGCTCGATTCGTTCTCCTGCCGCGGCCTGGACACCGTCGGCTCGCTGCGGCTCATCGGCGGCCTCAACAAAAGACGGCCGAACGACCGCGACCTCGGTCGTGCCGCGGCGTTCGCGCTGCGCCTGCGGGAACGGGTCATGCACTCGAAGAGCGCTTCCTAACCGACAAGCGCCGCGGTCCCCCCGTCCTTGAACCGGTGTGGGGGCTGGTCGCCGAGGTCCCCCGCACGCCTCACGGCGCACCGTGTCGCTCGACAACTCGGTCGCCGACCTGGGCATCGGGACCCTGGAGCTGGTCGAACTGCTACTGCGAGTACAGGACGCGCGTGACACGGGCGCCCGTCAGTTCATGCATGATGTCTAGATCTAGAGCGGCTTTCGCCCGGTTCCCCGGCACGGTTGTCCCTTGTTGTCCAGATGACTCGGCACCTTTTGACCGTGCTCCTCAGTGACAGGAACGGTGCGGTGACACACTGCGCACGTAAGATTTGGCACTCTTTCTTCCTTCCATCCTCAACTCCATCCGTGGTACACGGCCTTGGTCGAAGTAGCAGCGGGGGTACCGCTTCTCCACAGTCCTCGGAAATGTTTCGTGTGTGGTCTGCGTACCCTCCGCCAGCCGGCGAATTCGCCGACCCGAGAGGTCGGATTGCACCGCCGAATAAGCGCACACGACGAGCAGGACATCAACGTTGCCGGGCGACGATCACCGGCGTCCGGGCGGTGTGGACCACCGCGGTGCTGACCGACCCCAACAGCATCCCGGCGAACCCACCGCGGCCATGGCCGCCGACGACAAGCAGCTGCGCGGACTCGGACTGCTCGACCAGCTGGCGCGCCGGCCGATCGCCCACGACGACGCGGACCACATCGACGTCGGGATAGCGTTCCTGCCAGCCGGCCAGCCTCTCCGCCAGGAGCTCTTCAGCCTCCGAACGCACCGTCGACCAGTCGGGAACGCGGAACCCGAGCATCGCGGTGTCACTCCAGGCATGGACGGCGACCAGTTCCACTCCACGCCAGGACGCTTCATCGAACGCGATCGCGATGGCCAACTCCGACGCGGGGGAACCGTCGATGCCGACCAGCACCGGCGGCTGCGACAGACGGGGCATCAACGGGCTGTCGTCATGGATGACCGCAACCGGGCAATGCCCGTGATGGACCAGCCCGGTGCTGACCGACCCGAGCAGACGCCGAGCCACCGCGCCGCGTCTGTGACTACCGACGACGACCATCGCAGCGTCCTTGGACAGATCGACCAGGATCGAAGCCGGGTGCCCATTGACCAACTCACCGCTGACGTCGACGTGCCCGATCTGCTTCGAGCAGTCCTCGACGGTGCCGAGCGCGTCCTCGAGGATCGTGCGTCCCTCGTCCTCCTGCGCCCGCAGGTAGCCAGGTGGCATCGGCATCGGGAACCCGCGGACCGTCGTCGCCATCGGCGGGTCGAGCACGCTGACCACAGCGAGGGGAACCTTGCGCATGGCCGCATCGCGCACCGCCCAGTCAACGGCGACCTTCGAAGCCGACGACCCGTCGACACCGACGACGATTCCACGATGCGCTACCGGGGCAGGCATTTCATGCTCCTTCCAACCGGCAGCCTCGACACGGTCGACAACCCCCGACATCGGGGACATCACAGTGGCGAGAAAAAACTCAGCATGCAGCTATCCCGATACAGCGCGCTGTCACTTTCAGCATCGCTGCGATCACCTCATGTTGCTCGTCGGGTGAGATCGGGCTGCGGCACGGCCGCCAGTCGGGCGCGTGCCCGTTCGTCGGCTTCCTCTTGTTCTTCGGCAGTCACCACGATGGCATCGGAGCCGGGATACACCGTCGCCTCGTGGTCAGTGGCGAGCCAGCGCACCACGTAGGGCGGCGAGCCGTCATCAGAGTGCACCTCGGTGATCAGCCCACGCTGATCGTGGCGCTCAGTGGTGGTGCCCTTCATCACCAACCAGTCACCGACTTTGGCCTTCATCGTGTACTCCTTCGTCTCCGACGGACCCATTATGGGTGGGTTCGTCATCACATGGGCAGGGCAGTCGGTCATCCGTCGATACGGCCGGCAGTCCACTCACTGTGCCACCTCGCCGGCCCGCTGCTCGACTCGATCACGTCAGCCGTCACTCCGACCTCCACCAGTCTTCGCACGGGTTGTCCCCTGTTCCGACGCATGGCTGTCGGCGTTGCGCGGGCGGCTCGACCATTAACCAGTTTCCGCTCCCGGCTGGATCTGCAGCTAGGGTCCTTCGGCCCCCCACATCCAGTCCTGAGGGACCCGCTTTCTCGGCTCGCACCCGGAGAGGGTGGCCCAGCCGACGCAAGGGAAGCAATAAGGCGGACGCCGGTTTGCCGCGAGGGCCTGAAGCGTCGCCGCCAGTCGGCGAACGTACTGAGCTTAGGTGTGAGGTCAGCCGTGTGACTCCCCAACGCCGGGTAGGTCCTGTCAGGGTTGATCGGGATGTTGGACACGCCCCGCGTCGCGCATCATCTGCTCCAGTCCAGTGGGCAGGCTGCTGCCGAAGCCGAGCACGACCTCGACGAGCGACGACTCTCCCGTTTGGTCTCCACACGTCGCGCGGAAGTAGTCGCTGGCGCCGCCCTCGATAACCTCCGCGATGGCCTCAAGGGTGGCTGGGCGGCCCTCCTCGATGAACTTCTTAAGTAGCTCTCGCTGGTCGGTGTGGTCGGGCACGCCATTCATCGTCGCACATAGGCCCCTGACAGGCCATTGTCCAGAATCTCAAACCTCCAACAGAGGCTTTGCGCTGGGCGGATGCCGTTGGCGCTGGGGCGTGTGCTGATTGGTGCATGATCCAGCGTCCGCACAACTCCGTTGCCAGAGCAGCCGCGATCCCGATCACACCCTCGGGAGGTTTGTGCCGGTCTAGTCGCAATGCCGCTCAGTTAAGGGTGTGACTGTTGGGTCAAGTGTGACGGGTGCGGCGTGTCGGGGAGTTGGGGCAGCGGAACTCCCGGTATGGATGGATTGTCCGACCAAAGACACCATCTCACCTGGGAGTTCCGCTGTCTGTTCAGTCTGTCATTCGTGGTTCGGTGGTGGTTGGTGCGGGTCGGTTCGCGCCCGGTCACCTCGGTGGGTTGACCCAGATCGTCCCGTTCGAGATGGTCGATGCGGTGCTGGAATCGACCCGGACGGTGCAGGCCAGGGTGCGGGCGTTGCCGTCGCGGGTGGTGGTGTACCTGCTGCTGGCGGCGGCGCTGTTCGCCGAGCTCGGCTACGGCCAGGTGTGGGCTCGGATGACCGCGGGCCTGGACGGGATCGACGTCGCCGATCCGGTGTCCTCGGCGTTGGCGCAGGCCCGTCGCCGCATCGGTGTCAAGCCGCTGCGGGAGCTGTTCGACCTGGTCCGCGGTCCGGCCGCCGGTGCGGCGCGATGGCGGGGCCTGCTGGTATGCGCGATCGACGGCACGTCGATGTTCACCCCCGACACCGCGTCGAATCTGGCCGCGTTCGGCCGGGTCGGCGGCGGCAACGGCCCGTCGGGGTATCCGATGCTGCGGATGCTGACCGTGGTCGCGTGCGGCACCCGCACCGTACTGGGTGCCGTCTTCGGCACCTTGAGCGTGGGCGAAACCAACTATGCACCAAAGCTTCTGGGCTGCCTCCGCCAGGGCATGCTGCTGCTCGCCGACCGTAACTTCGCCGCCGCGGGCCTGATCGAGCAGGTCGCCGCCACGGGCGCTGACCTGCTGTTCCGCGCCAAGACCAACCGCAAACTCCCCGTGATCGGCCACTGCGGTGACGGCTCGTGGCTGTCGCGGATTGACACGACGACCGTGCGGGTGATCGACGCCCAGGTCGCCGTGCGACTCGCCGGGGGCCCACGTCGCAGCGAGCGCTACCTGCTGATCACCACCCTCACCGACCACCGGCGATACCCCGCCACCGAACTGGTCGCCCTCTATCACCAGCGGTGGGAGATCGAAACCTCCTACCTGGAACTGAAATCCACCATCCTCGGCGGCCGGGTGCTGCGCGCCCGCACACCCGACGGGATCGCCCAGGAGATCTATGCCCTGCTGGTCACCTACCAAGCGCTGCGCATCGCGATATCCGATGCCACCGCCACCGCCGCCGCCACCACTGACCGCGCGGGCTTCAGCATCGCGCTCAACACCGCCCGTGACCAGGTCATCCAGGCCGCCGGCGTCATCGCCGACACCACTATCGACCTCATCGGCAAGATCGGCCACGCCGTGCTCGATCACCTGCTCCCGGCCCACCGCCGCAGAACCAGTCCCCGCGTCGTCAAACGCGCCATCTCCAAACACCGCGCCAAAGGCGACATCGACCGCAACAGCTACAAGATCACCGTCGACGTCACCATCAACGGCCAGTTGACAACCGGCCCATGACCTTAACTGAGCGGCATTGGGTCTAGTCGAAATCAGGAACGATGTCGTGATTCGCAGGTTCCCCGGGTTTGTGATTGGGTGCGGCGGCGACATGTGTCCACACGGTGGGCTGGTAGTAGTCAGACCAGCGACCCGGACGTCCGTAGTGCACCGCGAGCACACCTCCGGTGAGGAATTCGAATATATCGCCGTCCTCGTACTCCCTGGGATCATGGTCCCCTTCGTTAACGAGCCACACCGTGAACGCCATACTCGGGAGTAGGGCGTGAAGGCGACTCCGAAGTCAGCGGTTGCGGGAGCCGACTGCCGTTCTGGTCAGGCGCAATATCCGTTACACGCGCCCAGAGGTATCCATGAAGTCAGACCAATCGGCGTGGCCGCTACGGCGCGAGCCTCAGGCCGGATTCGTGCCCGTCTCCTGCGATCAGCGTCTTCCAAACACCCGCCGGGAAGTAGTATGTCTTTCCGGTAGACGAAACCCGAACCTTGAGGACGCCATCAACCAAGAATTCGTAAGTGTCTTCGTCCCCGTAGTCGTTGGTGGGGTCGTCGTGAAATTTCACTTTGAATGTCATGCCGGTAGTGTGGCATGAAGGCTGGCCCCGAAGGTTGCGGTTGACGACAACCGGTTGGCGCCCTGTACCAGCGCTGAAGGTTCGGCACGGTTCGCTGATTTCCGCGAGAGGTTCATCCAGGTGGCAAGGAGTGCGCGTTCGCCACTACGGTTGCGCCACTGGCAGTCGAACGGTTGGGGCGGTGCTCAACGCCTACCCGCAAGCCGCGAGCAGACGATCACGCGCCACCACTTCAGAAGCGAATAGGTGCCACAGCTGGTTTTGCTCGGGGTCGGGGCGATGAACTCCCCCCGCTACCGGCCGGCTGGGCTGCTGGTGACGTGGGCCAGACATCGAGTGATGCTCGACGGCGGGGGTTCCGCCGACCCCGGCGGGACGCTGGATGCCTGGCTGGTCAGCGATGAACACGCGGAGTTGATGCCGCAGATCCGGCGACGGGCCGCAGAACTGGGTGTGTCTGCGGTCATCGGTCCCTTCGAGGCAAATGACGTCCGGTTGCGGCCGCTACCGGTACGGCACACCTCGCACCCGACTGTCGGATATCTGATCGAGACAGCCCGGCAAAAGGCGGTGTGGGCGCCGGAGTTCTGCGACTTCCCCGAGTGGGCGGCCGGGGCAGATCTGATGTTCGCCGATGCGGCCGGATGGAACCGGCCGATCCACTTCGCCCGCAGAGTCGGCGGACACGCCTGCGTGCGAGACGTCGCCGAGGCGGCCCGCCGCGCCGGTGTACGGCGGCTGGTCTTTGCCCATATCGGCCGGCCCAGCATCCGCGCGATCGACCGGGGCGAGCGCCCACCCTTCGGGCGATGGGGCCGCGAAGGCGCAGAGTTTCGGCTGCACTGACGTAGCGTCGCTGGGATGCCCAGCATCTTCCCGCGAAGCGACGTATTTCCACGAGACGGTGCCAAAAAACCCAGCCGCAGAAACGGCTTGAGATGAACGCGGCTGGCCTGCGGACCTTTGGCGCCCTGGGTGACTTCGAACTCCACCTGCTGGTTCTCCTCAAGGCTACGGTAGCCGTTGCCGTCGATTTCGGAGTAGTGCATGACGACGTCTGGGCCTTCTGTGCGCATGATGAAGCCGAAGCCCTTGTCGGCGTTGAACCACTTCACAGTTCCCTGTGTCATTTGTTTCTCCTTGGCAGGATTCCGGGCCGCACTATGCGGTCCAGTGCACACAGGCGTTGATCTCGCCGGATCTACACGGTCCGGATTTCCCCCACCACCAGTCCCCGGCTTCTGGGCGATTCACCTGCTCGTCGTCTGGGCCGCCATCTACCTCGCCTGGGGCCGCAGGATGCGACCCCAGTGGCGCAGCTACCGCTTCGCGGTCATGGTCACAGTGGTGTGGGCGGCAGTTACCTTCGCGTTCAACAGCTTCGCGGGAACCAACTACGGCTTCCTCAACATAAGACCCACCACCGCGAGTCTGCTGGACCTTTTGGGCCCGTGGCCGGTGTACCTGCTCACCGCGACCACGCTCCTCCTCATGGTGTGGGCCCTGATGACCTGGCCATGGGAGCGGACACAACGACACACCAAGGAAGGTCCGCAGGTGGTCTGATCCGCATCGAATAGCGAGTGAGGAACTATGATCGACACGAGAAGACCCCCACGACGCTGCTCGACGACCCGGCCGCCCTCGACCCGCCGCAGCCGCGTGAGGTGGCCAAGGAGTTGCGGACGGTGGGCCGAGACGTTGGCCGAGGTGCTCGACGGCCGGGACACCGCGCATACGATCCGGCTGCTGGCCCACATGCTCGACTCGGGCTGACGGACGCTGACCGGCTATGTCCTGTCAGCTAAGCGGACGCCTCCCATCCTCGTAACGCGAATGGGGCGCTGAGGCGCGCAAATCGGGGTCAAACGACCCTATTGGGGTCCCACGGACGTCCTCTCCGAAGACGAGGGCGGGCGACGCCGCAGTCGATGACGGGAGCCCTACCCATGACGCGATTGGGAGTTTGAGCCCCGATGACGAACCCCACGACCTCGAGCTTGGCCGCTCCGCTGACACTACCGTGCGGGCTGGTGCTGCCGAACCGGATCATGAAGGCCGCGATGGGCGAGAGCCTCGCCGATCTGCGCACGTCCGGTCCGACCGAACGGATGCTGCGCCTGTACCGCCGGTGGGCGCAGGGCGGAGCGGGCACCTTGGTGACGGGGATCTGCAACGTCGAGCGCGGCTCCAACGAACCGCAGTTCATCGTGGTGGACCGGTACACGGACCGGGAGTCCCTGCGGCGGTGGGCGGCGGCGGTGCACGACTACGACGTACGGATCCTGGCGCAGCTGGTGCACCCGGGGCGTCAGACGCCGTTCTACGTGGCCCGCCATCCGGTGGCGCCCAGTGAGTTGCCGCGTGTGCGGGGCAGCCGTCTGTTCGGACGCTCTCGTGCTCTCTCCGCACACGAGATCACCGGCCTCGTCGCGCGGTTCGCCGAGGCGTCCGCGATCCTGGAGGCCGCAGGCTTCGACGGCGTGGAGATCCACGCCGCACACGGCTACCTGGTCGGGCAGTTCCTCTCGCCGACCACCAACCTCCGCACCGACCAGTGGGGCGGCGACTTAGAGCGGCGGTCCCGGTTCCTGCTTGAGATCGTGCGCGCGATCCGGTCGCGGACGCCCCGACCTACCGGCCGGGCTGCTCGACGGCCGCATCGAGCGGGTCACGCTGACTGAGCCACCGTCGAAGGACTTCCTCTACGAACTGATCTGGTACATGGCGCAGTTCGAGCGGCTGGCGGACGGCAAGGACATCGACCCGGATTACCCCCTGCGCCACATGCAGCGCGACTTTGGACGGGAGACACTCAAGCGAATCGTGGCCGGCCGCCTGCAACATAGGAGATTCGCGCCCACCTGACCCCTCTGGAAGTAGCCTCTGCCCGGTCCCTGGTGGTGAATCTGGGGCCCCCGCTCGCGGTGGTGGGTCGGTGATTCGCTCAACGTGGGGAGCCAGATCGACATGTATATTGCTGCGTGGCGTTGCTCGACCTCAAGGGGTCGGGCAAGGCTGGCGCTGTGGTTCTGGATGCCCGGCGTGTGGGATACCAGGGCACGCTGCAGCGTGTTAACTCTGGGGATGTGACCGCCGAACGGGTTCGACTGCGCACTCGCCCACCGCTGTGGCGTGAGCTGTTGGCGGGTCTTTGCGTCTTTGGGGTCTACGTTTTGGTGGCCGCGTTACCTGAGTCGGGACGGCGCGCGATAGCCGACCGAAACGCGCTGACTTTGCTGGCTTTCGAGCAATGGCTGCACATCGATGTCGAGAAGGCCCTCAATACGTGGCTGGTGGCCCATCCGATACTGGTGGTCGTCGCTAATTACGAGTACGCCTACGTGTATGTGATTAGCGCTTTCGGGCTTGTGTTCTGGCTCTACTTTCGCCACCCGAATGAGTATCCAGTTGCGCGCGATTCGTTCATCGTGCTCAACCTGCTGGCCATCGTCTGCTTTGCGCTGTTTCCGCTGACCCCGCCGCGGTTGCTGCCCGAATTGGGATATCTCGATACCGTCGTCGTGGGCACCACGTTCGGATCGTGGGGGTCACCGCTGATCTCACATGCCAACGAGCTGGCTGCGATGCCGTCGCTGCACGTGGCGTGGGCGTTGTGGGTCAGCGCGATTCTGGCCCGAGGCCGGCATGCGATCGCGCTGCAAGTCGCGGCGGCGGTCCATGTCGCGGTGACGGTCGTGGTGATCGCTGCGACCGCCACCCATTTCGTGGCCGACGCCATACCGGCCGTTCCGCTGGTCTGGCTCAGTGTTGTGCTGGCGGTGCGGCTTCGTGGCCCCGCCGACTCGGAGCCGGTACCGGCTGCTGACGCGTTCTTCCTTCATGTGGAAACCGATGCTGCGCCACAGCATGTGGGCGGAATGGCGGTGCTGGCCCCCTCGGGCCCGAGCACCCCCACGCTGGATCAGATCCGCGCTATCGTTCGCGACGAGGTGCCGAACATGCCGCGGTTTTGCCAGCGCCTCAGTGCGAGTTCGACGTGGCGCCGGTGGCGGTGGGTGCCCGTCGATGCCGCCGAGATGGATTGGGACTGGCATGTCAGCGAGCGCGTGGTTGTGCCGGACGGCGGTGTCGACACCGTCGACGTGGCGTCGGCCGTGTTGAGTTCGGTCGTCGCCGAGCTGGCCGCCGCACCGCTGCCGCGCGACAGGCCGATGTGGCGGATCGTGCTCGTCCGCGAGATCTCGCCCAGACGCTGCGGACTGTTGTTGCTTGTGCACCATTGTGTGGCCGACGGCATGGGCGTCGTCGCGCACGCGTTGCATATCGTGCGCCCTCGCATAGAGGTGCCGACCGGCCGGAATCCGCCACGGGGTGCGGTGCGAACGGCTCTTGCCACTGCTAAGGGGTTGGCTCAATTGGCCACCGACGGCACGGCGCCCGCGAAACTGGGGGTTGGTTCACCGGCCCGACAGTTCGCAACTACTGTGCTCGATCTTGATGCCGTTCGGTCGCTTGCCCATGATCACCGCGCCACGGTGACAGAGGTGCTGCTCACCTTGGTGGGCACCGCAGTGGACCAGACACACCCCGCATTCGCTGAGGCGCTTGGCCAACGCCTGCGCGTGGCGGTCCCGGTCCCCGTCATGCTGGACGAACCAGGCTCCACACTCTCGGGCAACGTGACCGGAGCGGTGATGATCGACCTCCCGCTGGGCGGCTTGGACCCAGCCTCCCGGTTGGCCGACATCCGGGGGCGCAGTGCGCGGCTGCGCACCCCTACCCGCGCGCTGGCTTCGCGATTCGTGATGGCGCGCCTGCTCGAACTCCTGCCGATTCCGCTGCAACGGTGGTTCGCACGCTCCGTATATGGCGCACCGTTCCTTCAGGCGATCGTGTCGAACATGGCCGGTCCACCGATCCCCACGTTCATCAGCGACGTCACGCTGGACCGGGTGGTGCCCATCCTCCCGCTGGCCCCCGGCGCCCCGCTGGCTGTCGGCGCCCTGAGCTGGACCGGCGAGCTGGGGATCGGTGTCGCGGTCGATTCGGGCCTGCTCAACGCCGACTGGTTGGCCGCCGGCATCATCCAGGCTGCCGAAGCGCTGTCGGTGGCTAAGGCCTAGCGCCGACCGGTCTGCGGCGTCGCCTCACCGCCGACCCAGGTCTACGGGTGCCCGACGGCGAGGCGATCTGCTTGGGACTGCAAAACGCAAAGAGATTATTGCGCAGGTTCGAAGGGCCTGCCCTCATCCGCCGCCGATTCGGTTCACCCGTCGTTGACGTGACCTGTCGTCGAGTCGTCGTCGCGATAGCATTCACCACAGTTGGCGCACCGCAATTCACGAACCATGCCGGCAACTTCTCGGGTGACGATGTAGTGCGCTTGAGCACCGCAACTTGGGCAGCGTGCGTCACCTTGCTCAACGACTTCACCTATGGCCAACTGTCCTCCGTGATGCAGTCGGAAGCAGTCCCACGCTAGCGCCGCTGGATGGGTGAGCAACGTGTCGCTTCAATTGTGGCAGGGTTCCCGTTCGTGGTGGCAACCCGGATGGCCCGTAATCCTCGGCGTGTCGGGAGGAACGCGATGCTGCGGGGTGCGTTCGACCTTACACACTGCGGATCGGTGACGTGGTGATTCTCGGTAAAGTTGCCGACGGCACACGCCGCATCCGCTACTCCGGTGTACTGGTCACCGTCGCGGCGAGTCCTGTCGGCCAGAGTTCGGGTGGCCCTTGAGCTCCGCTCCTTTCCCCTGCGTGCGTCTCTCTAAACTGCTGTCGATGGTCGAAACACCCCCGCGGTTCCGGTGATGACGAGACAACTTTCACGCGGGTCAATGGTGTTGCAGCCTGGCACGCCAGGCGCGTTGAAGCTGTCGAGGAATCCTTATCGACGTGCCGCATGGCCTTTCGGCCGACGAGGCCGTCAACCGGCTCCACCACGGTCTCAACGAGCTGCGCTATGAGCTTCCGCCGAGTGTGTTGGTGATCTTCCTCCGACAGTTCTCCAGCACATTCATCGTGGTGTTGTTGGTGGCCGGTCTGGTGACCCTGGTCATGGGCGAGAGCTGCTCGACACGCTCCTGATCGCGGTAGCGCTGCTGCTGAATGCGGTGATCGGCGTCTACCACGAGCGCCGCGCCGCCGATGCGGTCCGGGCGCTCATGCGTCTTGTCGTGCCGCGCTGCAGGGTCGTGCGTGACGGTCACGAATGGGACATCGACAGCCGCGAGTTGGTCCCGGGGATGTCGTGCTGCTGGAATCCGGCAGCCGGGTGCCAGCCGATCTTCGGCTATCCGCGGTGAACGCTGACGATTGACGAGTCACTGCTCACGGGCGAGTCGCTGCCGGTCACCAAGACCACCGCTCCGGTCAGTGAAAACGCCGTCACCGCCGATCGCTTCGGTACGGCGTTCACCGGCACGATCGTGGCGAACGGGCGGGACGCGGATATGTGGTGGCCACCGGTGAGGACACCGAGCTCGGATCGATCGCGGAACTCATCCGCACCGAAGCGGTTGGCGAGCTGCCGCTGCAAGCCCGAATGGCCAGATTCGCCCGCGTGATCGGCATCGCCGTGCTGGCCGCTTCCGTCATTGCGTTCATGTCCGGGTTGGCGTTGGGCGAGTCAGCCGGTCACGTGTTCCGCGTTGCGGTCGCGATGGGACCGAGAACCGGATGACGGTGCAGGAGGTCGGTTCTACCGCGCACCCGATGACCTTCGCGCGGCGACAGCCCCTCATTACGACTGGCGCTGATCACGGGCGCGCTGACCAATGAGGCCGACCTGGTGCACGCCCCGGAAGGGACGACGTCAACCGGTGACCCGACCGAGGTTGCTCCAGGAGGAGTATCCGCTCGTCGTCGAGACTCCCTTCGAGTCGCACCGGCGGTATTCGGCAACCATCCGCGACTACGACGGTGCTCGGGCGGTGTTTGTCAAGGGTGCGCCCGAGCAGGCCATCGCGATGTGCGCGACGATGCTCACCGACAGCGGCCCGGTGCCGCTGGACGCTGATGCGGCGCATGCCGCGGCCCGTGAACCGGCTGCCCGTGGCCTTCGGGTCCTTGCCATGGCCTACCGGCGGCTGTCTGCGCATGCCATCCACGCGCACGCCGATGGTGCCGAACCCGCACCCGGCGAGCGGGCAGATCCAGATGAGTTGGTGCTGCTGGGAGTTCAGGCGATGATGGATCCCCCGCGGGCGGGCGTGCGCGCGGCTATTACCGCATGCCACCAGGCCGGTGTGCTCGTCGCGATGATCACCGGCGACCACTCGATCACTGCGCGGGCGATCGCCGCCCAGCTCGGCATCCTCAACGACCCGCACGAGCGGGTGCTCACCGGCACCGACCTGACGCATCTCGATGACGAGGCGCTGCGCCGCCTCGTCGAGGACGTGTCGGTCTATGCCCGGGTGTCACCCAACGACAAGCTGCGCATCGTGCGGGCGCTGCAGGACCGCGGCCATGTCGTCGCGGTCACCGGCGACGGCGACAGCGATGCCCCGGCGCTGCGGGCGGCGTCGGTCGGTATATCGATGAGCCAGGGCGCCACCGATGTAGCCCGTGAGGCATCGGACATGGTGCTCTCCGACGACAACTTGTGAGCATCGTTGCCGCCAGCGAGGAGGGACGGATCGCCTTCGCCAACATCCGCAAGGTGACATTCTTTCTCATTTCCACGGCGCTCGCCGAAGTGGCAGCCATCCTGGTAGCGCTGTGGCTGCGCTGGCCCATGCTGCTTGCCCCGGCACAGATCCTCTGGCTCAACCTGGTCACCAACGGCGTGCAGGACCTCGCCCTGGCCTTCGAGCCAGGCAGCCGAGACGTCCTCAAACGACCACCCAGGCCCCGGCGCGAGGGCATCCTCTCGGCGACGATGTGGGAACGCACCGCCATCGTCGGTGTGGTGATGGCCGCCGGCGCACTGTTCATGTTCAACTGGCAATTTGATCGCGACCGCTCGCTGGTCGCCGCTCAATCGGTCACGTTGACAACTCTGGTGTTGTCCGAAGCCTTCCGGGCGGGCAACGCCCGCTCCGAGAACCGGTCGCTGTTCACGCTGAACCCGTTGGCCAACCCGTTCCTACTCTGGGCGTCGCTGGGCGCCCTGAGCCTGCACATCGCCGCGATGCACCTGCCTCCGTTCCAGTATGTGCTGGGCATCGAACCCATCAGCGGTGCCGCCTGGATAAGGGCAGTCCTGGTCGCGGCGACGATCCTGGTCGCCGTCGAGGCGCGCAAAGCCTTCCGTCGCCGGCACCCGATCCGTGCCCGGCCACTGCGACAGCGCCCGACACCAAGGGCGACCCAAACGGAATGAGCTGAAATACCACGACGAACGACCGCCCGCTGTGCTGAAGCGCCACCAACGTAGTCCGCGGGAGTCGACGCATTGCTGGTGGCGGGGATATCCGCGCCCGAGACCGCGCAGAGCCAAGGTTCGGTGTGATGTGTGACCTTCGACTCTTGGCTGCACGACGCCCGTCGTGCCAGGCTCCACGCGGTGGGCTCCGCGGTGGTTTCAGCAGAGTTGTTACCGCATCATCCGCACGCCTCGCCGGTCGCAGGTGTTGTGGGTGAGTTGGCTGTCGACCCGTCGGTTGGCCTCAGCGAGGTCGAGGTCGAGCGGCGTCAGAAGCTGTTCGGGCGCAATCTGCTTGCGACGCGCAGGCCAGTCTCGGACATCAAGCTGCTGGTGCGCCAGTTCGCGAGCCCCGTGGTGGCCTTGCTCGCAGCGGCGATGGCGGTGTCATTCTTGTTCGGTGAGTGGCAGCAGGCGACGGCGATCGCCGTTGTACTGTTGATCAACACGGCGATCGGCTACGGCACCGAGCGCAGGGCGGTGCGTTCGATGGAGGCGTTGCGAACGCTGGGCGGTCGCAACGCGCGGGTACGCCGGGACGGCCGGTCCGAGGTGGTCAGCGCCGACGCCTTGGTGCCGGGCGACGTCGTGCTCTTAGAGGCCGGTGACGTCGTGTCCGCCGACCTGCGATGCGTGGGTGGCGCCGCATTGAGTGTCGACGAGTCCGCGCTTACTGGTGAGTCGGTGCCGGTCGAGAAGACCGCGGAGCCGAATCCGCAGGCGGCGGCATTGCACGAGCGCGCCGCAATGCTGTTCAAGGGTACCCATGTGATCGGGGGCAGCGGCGAGGGCATTGTGGTGGCTACCGGGTTGTCCACCGAGCTTGGCCGCATCACCGAGTTGGTCGAGGAGGCCCAGGAAGACAGCTCGCCGTTGGAGGACCACCTGGCCCGCCTGTCCCGCCAGCTCATTTGGCTGACCATGGGGTTGGCGTCGGTCGTCGCCGCGGCGGGGCTGCTCACCGGCCGCCCGGTGCCGTTGATGATTGAGACCGCCATCGCGCTCGCCGTGGCAGCGATCCCGGAAGGCCTGCCGATCGTGGCCACGCTCGCGCTCGCCCGCGGCATGCTGCGCATGGCCCGACACAACGCGCTCGTCGAGAACCTCTCGGCGGTGGAGACGCTCGGCTCAACCACCGTGGTGCTCACCGACAAGACCGGCACACTGACCGAGAATCGCATGGCCGTCGAGCGTGTGGTCACCGCCACCGGTGCATTCTGGTTCGACTATCAGACCCGCACCGTGCTCGCCGCCGGTGTGCCGATCGACCCGTCCGCCGATGCAGAACTCACGCGCGCGCTGCTAGTTGGGGTGTTATGTGGAAACGCCGACTACGACGCCGAGACCGATTCCGGCAGCGGCGATCCCATGGAAGTCGCGCTGCTGCGCGCCGGTGCACTGGCAGGGTTGTATCGCGGCGAACAGCTGACCCTGTTCCCCGAGGTCGCCGAGTACCCGTTCGACCCCGCCACCAAATGGATGGCGACCGCGCACCGCGATCACGACCAGTATTTTGCTGCGGTCAAGGGAGCGCCCGAAGTAGTGCTGGCTCTGGCAGATCGCACCGGTATCGCGCCGGGGCCGTTCGACGACCGCGCCAAGGCGGCGTGGCTCGACGTCGCTGAGCAACTGGCGGCCGACGGGCTCCGCGTGCTCGGGCTCGCCGCTCACCCATGCGCGGACCCGCAGCAACCAGTTGGCGGTGGGCTCGCATTCGTCGGGTTGGTGGCACTGCGTGACCCGCCGCGGGCCGACATCGCCGACGCGGTGAGTTCGCTCTGCCGCGCCGGCATCGGCGTCGTTATGGCCACAGGAGACCATCCGAGCACCGCGCTTGCCATCGCCCGCGAGGTCGGCATCGCGGCGCCCGGCGCGACCGCCACGACCGGAGACGAACTGTCAGGCCTCGAGGACGCGCCCGAGGCGGTGCGCAGCGAGATGGCGCGCAGGCAGGTATTCGCGCGGGTTAGCCCGCGCCAGAAACTCGACCTGATCGAGCTCTTCCAAGGCGAAGGCCAGATCGTGGCCATGATCGGCGACGGTGTCAATGACGCGCCGGCCCTGACCAAAGCCGACATCGGCGTCGCCATGGGCAAGCGAGGCACCGAAGTGGCACGCGACGCGGCCGACATGGTGCTGCTCGACGACCGCTTCTCGACAATCGTGACCGCGGCGCGAGAGGGCAGAGTCATCTTCGACAACATCCGCCGCTTCGCGATCTATCTACTCTCCTGCAACTTCGCTGAGGTGCTGGTGGTCGCGCTCGCCGTGTTCGCCGGCCTGCCGCTTCCACTGCTGCCGCTGCAGATCTTGTTCCTCAACCTCGTCACCGACATATTCCCGGCATTCGCCCTGGCAACCGGGGAAGGCGAAGGCGACGTGCTCGACCGGCCGCCACGACGGCCCCAGGAGTCCATCATCTCGGCCGGCCAATGGCGCATGATGGCGGGCTACGGACTGGTGATCGCCGCCAGTGCCCTGTTGGCGCTCGTCGCTGCCAGATACTGGCTGGGGTTCGACACCGCGGCAACGACGACAGTGTCGTTCCTGACCATCGCACTGGCCCAGCTGTGGCATGTGTTCGACATGCGCGGACGCGGCAGCGGGGTGCTGCGCAACGCCGTTACGCGCAACCGGCTGGTGTGGTACGCGCTGGCGCTGTGCGTGGGGCTGATCGTGGCGGCGCTCACCGTCCCCGTGCTGGCTACGGCGCTGCAGATCGGGGCGATCGGCGTCGAAGGTGCGGCGCTGGCCGTCGGGTGCAGCGTATTACCACTAGCGGTGGGACAAGTGTGGCTGGCGGCTGGCCCGGTCGCAATACCCGGCGACAGGGCCGACCCACGAACGGGGCGACGTCACCGCCGCGACAGCCAAGTCCCCAACGGTGTTGACTGATGCTCGATTCATCGACTTAGGGCCCGTAGAGAAATAACGCCCTACTGCCATGAATGTGGATGATGTCCCGTGCGGTATGGGAGTTCGAGAGTGACGGGTCCGCAGGCCGGGAGAACGAGAGCGAGGGCGGCCTCGGCGCTGTGGAAGCCATAGGCGCGTCGGATGAGAAGCCGGACCTTGGTGTTGAGCCCTTCATGGCGGCCGCTGGAGAGCCCGAAATAATCTATGGCGCTTCGGCGTGTCGTGGCTTCGGGTGGAGTGTGTGGTTCCATTCGCCATGGAAGTTTGTGGCGAGCCAGAACGCCCTCGGTTTCAAGGGCTTTCATCTGCTAGTCGGGGATGGTGACCCCGGTGGGATAGGTCGCTTGGTCGAGTTCGGCGTGAACGGTCAACCCGGTGCTGGTGGTGGTGGCCGCGATAGTTTCCACGATCACTTCGTGGCTGGTCAGAGGTCGCCCGCGCCAGTTCATCGAGATGTGGGAGAACAGGCGGTGCTCGATTTTGTTCCACTTGCTGGTGCCCGGCGGCAGGTGGCAGACGGTGATCGTCAGCCCGGTGTCGGCGGCGAGGGCGGCCAGCTCGGTCTTCCACTGCCGGGTGCGGTACCCGTTGGAGCCGCCGCCGTCGGCGCTGATCATCAGTCGAGTTGCGTCGGGGTGCAGGATCATTCCGGCGTCGCGCCACCAGGTGCGAACGGTGTTGACCGCGAACGCGGCTGTGTCGTGGTCGGTGCCCACCGACACCCATCCGGTGTTGGCGCCCACGTCGTACAGATCTTGGCCATTTCTTTGTAGTGCAGGCCTTCGACATCGGCGTAATAGACCACGATCCGGAACTTTTCGGGCACGGCCAGCACGGCGTCTCGAATCATGCTGTCCGGCCACCTTTCCAGCGCTTGGTCCTCGGCAGACGACTGCCGCGTGAAGCGATGGTGGGTACTGGCCGCTAGCCGCGCGTCGCCTACCTGTTCGATCGAACACTGGGCAGGCTGCCGCTGAGCCTTGCGGTAGCTGCCGATATGGGTATTGGTCATGATGCGGTGCAGGTCGCCAACCCGGCTACCCTCACTCCCAGCAGCGTCCCGCCATGGGGAATTACGTGACGGCCACCCCTGGGGAATTGCGTGACCGCGGACACCCAGTCATGCCCAGCGAGCTTGCCGCCGGACCGCACCGTGTCATGCGCCGCAGAATCGTGGTCACAGCCGGTGGAGTCTGGTATACGTGAACGGGCTCTGCGGTGCCTGTTCTTCATCCTCGATTTGGCCCGAACTTGTCGGAAATGCCGGTCTGCGTGACCGATGCAGTTCATCCTCACAGACATTCGAGGACTAGATCCCGATGTCACCGGCCGCTAAGGTCATTGGTCCTCAAAGGCTGTGCTTCTATCCCGTCAGGATGCAGCACGAGTGGCTTGCGGGAACGCTGTGCTGTGGCGGGAGTCGACATAGAGCAGCATCGCGAGGAGGTGCGCCGTGGGTGAGCGCATCGAAGCGTCCGCCCTCGTCGTCGGCTTCGACCGCGAAGTGCAGCACAGGCTTCGGCGATGCGTTGCCGCGATGCAGCGCATGGTCGACGGCGGCTGGTTCATCGGCCATGAGGACACCATCGGTATGGAGGTGGAGCTCGATCTCGTGGACCCATTGGGCCGGCCGCGCCTGGTCAACGACGCGGTCCTGGCACGCCTGGGACGGGCGGATATGCAGCAGGAACTCGGCAAGTTCAATGTCGAGCTGAACTTGGCTCCGCGCCGGCTGCAAGGCCGTGTGCTCCGCGACAGCGAACGCGACCTTGTTGCCGTGCTCGACGGCTGCAGAGCGCGGATCGAGGGCCTCGGTGCTCGGCTGCTCACCGTCGGCATGCTACCCACCCTCAGCGCCTGGCAGCTGACCGCCGAGCGGATCTCCACCAACCCGCGCTACACGCTGCTGTCCCAGCGTATGCGCGCCGCTCGTCGCAGGCCGTTTCTGGTACGTATCGCCGACGGGTCTGAGCCGGTGGAGTTCACCACCGACTCGGTCGCTCCCAATGCCGCCACCACCAGCCTGCAGCTGCATCTGAGGGTGCCGCCGGACAGGTTCGCCGCCTACTACAACGCCGCCCAAATGATCGCCGGGGCGCAGGTCGCGGTCGCCACAAACTCGCCGTATCTGCTCGCGCGGCAGGCATGGCAGGAAACCCGCATCCCGCTGTTGGAGCAGCTGCTCGACACCCGGCGCCGCAGCGAGGTCCAGGGCCGTGCGCCGATGCGCGTCCGGCTCGGTGACCGGTGGGTCAACGGCCCCGTGGAACTTTTCGACGAGATCGTGCGGCTGTATCCGCCGCTGTTTCCGATGCTCGAGGCCGAGGATCCCGATACCGCCATCGCGGCCGGCTGTGTTCCAGGCCTGCGTGAGCTTCGGCTACACAACGGCACGGTGTGGCCGTGGAACCGGCCGGTCTACGACGTCCAGGACGGGCGCCCGCAGTTGCGTATCGAGAACCGGGTACTGCCCAGCGGACCGACCGTCGTCGACATGGTCGCCAACGCCGCGTTCTACTACGGACTGGTCCGCGCAATCATCGACAGCGAGCCTGCCCCGTGGAGTCAGATACCGTTCGCGGCGGCCGAGCAGAACCTGCACCGCGCGGCGCGGGACGGGCTGGCGGCGCGGCTGTGGTGGGAGGGCGTCGAGCACCCAGTCGACCAGCTCACCCGCAAGGTCCTACTGCCGGCCGCCGCGGCCGGGCTCGACGCCTGGGGGGTGGATGCCGACGACCGCGACCGCTACCTCGGCGTCATCGAGGCGAGGGTTCGGGGCGCTCGTACCGGCGCTACCTGGCAGATCGCAGCGGTGGGCCACCTCGAGGAGCACGGCATGGAGCGCATCGCGGCGCTGCGCGAGATGACTCGGCGATATGCCGAGAACGCCCGCACCGGCACCCCAGTGCATGAATGGCCCGTGCCATAAACTGCGTCATCAACCCCAGCATCGGAGCCTCGATCGTGCTCCTGCCCGCAGCGGCGGGCGGCTCTCTTTGATTTCACGCCGTGACGAGTTTCCACGAACGACACCGCAGTGCGAATCAGCTCCAGCCGCCTGTCAAACAGCCTCGGCGTTGACGAGACAAGTAGAGCTCGCAACCGCGCAGCGAAACGTGGAACCTTTACCATAAGCCCTGAACTATGGGCTAGCGCAGTAATTGATTAGGCTTTTGTGTCGTCCACACTTGTGGTGTGACGCTGCCTGCTGTGGACTCCGATCCGGTCGCCGCCCGTTTGTTGTTGATCCGCCCGCATCTGGATGAGCGGGCGTGGCGATTGTTGCTCGGCGCGGAGGCCAAGGTGCTGGGTCGGGGCGGGATCAAGCTGGTCGCTGCGGCCGCTGCGGTGCATCCGGATATCGTGGCGGCCGTCGTCGGCAACTACAAAGCTGCCGGCCGCGAATGGGAGCCCGCCGGGTCACCCCGGCAGGTGCAGGTGCACGACTTCGCCGACAAGGCCCAGGGCAAGGTGGCCCCCTACGGGGTCTACGACATCGCCGCTGACACCGGCTGGGTCAACGTCGGCACCGACGCCGACACCGGCGCGTTCGCGGTGGAATCGATCCGCCGCTGGTGGACCACGATGGGCGCCATCAGCTATCCCGGCTCGGACAAGCTGCTGATCACCGCCGACTCCGGCGGGTCCAACGGATCCCGGCTGCGGCTGTGGAAAACCGAACTCGCCGCCTTCGCCACCGAGGCCGGACTCGACATCACGGTCTGCCACCTGCCGCCCGGCACCTCCAAATGGAACAAGATCGAACACCGGCTGTTCTCCGCGATCAGCCGCAACTGGCGCGGACGCCCCCTGGAGTCCCACGAGGTAGTCATCGAAACCCTGAGGGCGACAACCACATCCACCGGGCTGACCGTGAACGCGGTGCTTGACACCACCACCTACGAGCGCGGCATCAAGATCACCGACAAGCAGATCGCCGCCCTCGAAGCCACCCGGCTGAACCGTCACGAGTTCCACGGCGACTGGAACTACACGCTCACAGCCGATCACACCGCGACACGCCCAACTGAAACCACCCTATTACTGCGCGCCCCCTAACGTCCCGAAAAGGAACAACGTGCCGTCCGATCCGGTCACGTGTTGCCCGGCGTTCAAGATGAGCATGACGGCGTCACTTTCGGTGAGGACGAACACGCGGAGCTGGTGTGCATGCTGACGCCGTGGTGTGCACGGTGACGGAGTGACTGGCAGTGGTCGTGTTTATGGTGACGGACGACGATGGGCATGCGAAATCGGCGGGCATGGCGGTCCGCGCCCGCGACGGCGTCAGCCCGGCGGAGCGAGCAGCCGCCCACCCGAGTACAGCCCGACGAGATTCCACACCGGCTCGGTCAAGCCCAGCCGCCGACGCGTCCACCAGGTCGTTGCGGCGAGCACGGTGAGCGCGTCACGCAGCAGGTTGCCGGTGATGGCCAGCTCGTTGAACGCGTCCGGGTCGACCCGGACCAGCACCTGCACGCCGCGCTGGCACAGCCGGTCGAGATGATCTCAGCCGTGGGTGCGACGCAGCCATCGGCGCACGGTCGACGGGGAGCGGCCCAGCGCGGTGGCGATCCGCCGATACCCCAGGCCCGCAGCCTTGCGGACCAGGGCGGTCCCGATCACCTCGGTGCTGCAGACACGAGACACCAGGGTGGTCTACTACAGCGTCACCGCGGAAGGGGCCACCTCGTGTTGGCGTCGAGGGCTCGGAATCGGCTCTGCGCCAACCGATCTACCCGGCTCCGGACCGTCACCTTGACGACGAACCCGGCACCGGGCAGTTGCTCGCACCTGGGGCTGGCCCCCGTTATCGTCATGATGTCGGCGCACACGATCGGTCCACTCGTCTGCATCCAGAATGACGCGGCCGACTCCATACCGAGTGCCGCTCAACGTGTTGCCCAGCATGCCCATGAGCGCGACGAGCAGAACGATCAGTCCAACCGATGACAAGCATGACGGCCCCTCCGATCCAGTCGAAGACCTCCATGACCAGCCTGCGTGACCAGTTGTTGACAGACATTGTTAACGCCCAGCGTGGGATGCGTTGACGCGCGCGGAAGGGGAGGAGCTGCTCCGATGACGAAACAGCCGACCAGGCCGGTTCTCGACGGCGAGTGAATACCCCGCGTGGAACCTACGTTGGGCCGAGGGGTCAAAATTCAGTTGCCGTTGAGCATTTAGCCACTAGTGCGGGGGCGTTGAAGGCAAATAGCGTCGGTGAGGTCGGGGTAGATAGTTTCGCAGGTTCGTTCTTGGTACGCGAGCAGCGGCAACAGCAGAGTCATTAGGCCATTAGTTTAGTTAGGAGCGTGATCATGACGGAGACTCCGCAGAAGAACGTGGCGGGCTGGGCTGAGATGTCCGATGACGTGCTCGAATCGGTCGAAGCCGGTCGGACGACAGCGATCGAGGCTGTGCGAAAGTTCGTTGATGCAGTGACTCCCGTGCTCGCCGACCAGTCGCGGCGCAAGACCGTCGTCGACGCCGCCCTAGACTTGACCGAGGAGCTCGTCACGGCGCGAATCGAGTTCTTGCGCGCCGTCGTTCGAAGTGCGGGCCAGACGCTAAGCAAGGAGTGAGTGGCCGCCGCCACGGTGGTTGATTGGTCCGATTTGGTCCGGTCGCTTCTGCGCTGTACGTCGACCGCCAGGATGGTGGATGTGCCGCGTGACGGGCCGCGCGATCGACGGCGCTTGGTCGGGGAGGGAACGGTTATGAGTGCACCGGTCGAACTCGGGGGTTCGGTCTGCCGAGCGGATCTTGAGCGGCTCCTGGCGGGTGATCATCCCGACCCGCACCAGGTCCTGGGCCCGCACCTGGAGAAGGCCAGCGACGGGCGGGTGCGGGTGGTGATCCGCGGCTGGCGCCCGGATGCTGCGGGGATGGCGGTGCTGAGCGGCGGGGCGCGCATCGAGATGCGCCGCATTCACGCCGCCGGTGTGTTCGCCGGCGTGCTGGAGGCGGATGCCGTGCCCGCTTACCGCCTGGAGTCGACCGACCGCAACGGGACGACGACATTCTTTGATGATCCCTACGGATGTTGGCCGACGCTGGGGGAGATGGATCTGCACCTGCTGGGCGAGGGTCGGCATGAGGGGTTGTGGCGGCATTTGGGCGCCATTGTGCGCGTGCATCAAGGGTTGCGCGGGACCTCGTTCGCTGTCTGGGCTCCGAGCGCCAGAAGTGTGCGTGTTGTCGGGGACTTCAACGGCTGGGACGGGCGGGTTCACCCGATGCGGGTGCTGGGCAGCTCCGGGGTTTGGGAGATCTTCCTGCCGGGAGTGGGGCCGGGGGCTTGCTACAAGTACGAGGTGGTCAGCCAGGGCGGGCACCTCGGCTTGCGGGCCGACCCGTTCGCCTTTGCTGCGGAGGTGCCGCCCGCCACCGCCAGCATCGTCACCGCCAGCACGCATGAGTGGCAGGACGCGCAGTGGATCGCCGATCGTGCCAGCGTGGACCTGATGCGCGCCCCGGTCTCGATCTATGAGTGCCATCTGGGGTCGTGGCGGCAGACCCGCAACGACGACGGGTCGTGGCGCCCGCTGACCTATCGGGAGGCCGCCGAGATCCTCCCGGGGTACGTGGCCGATCTCGGGTTTACGCACGTGGAGTTCCTTCCGCTGGCGCAGTATCCGTTCTCGGGCTCCTGGGGGTACCAGGTGACCGGGTACTACGCGCCGGCCGCACAGTTCGGCAGCCCGGACGACTTGCGGTACCTGGTGGATCGGCTGCACCAGGCCGGGGTCGGGGTGCTCGTCGACTGGGTGGCGGCCCACTTCCCCAAGGACGACTGGGCCCTGGCCCGGTTCGACGGCACGGCGCTCTACGAGCACGCCGACCCCCGGCAGGGGGAGCACCCGGACTGGGGCACGCTGGTGTTCAACTACGGCCGCCACGAGGTCCGCAACTTCCTGCTGGCCAACGCCTTGTACTGGATCGAGGAGTTCCACATCGACGGCCTGCGGGTGGACGCGGTCGCCTCGATGCTCTACCTGGACTACTCGCGCTGCGAGGGGGAATGGGTGACCAACCGGTTCGGGGGCCGGGAGAACCTCGAGGCGATCAGCTTCATCCAGGAAGTCAACGAGGTGCTCTACCGGCACCACCCGTCGGTGATGATGGTCGCTGAGGAGTCGACGTCCTGGCCGGCCGTTTCCCGCCCCACCTCGTTGGGTGGTCTGGGGTTCGGGTTCAAGTGGAACATGGGGTGGATGAACGACACCCTGGTGTACTTCAGCAAGGATCCGGTCCATCGCCGGTTCCATCACCACGATCTCACGTTCTCGTTGCTGTACGCGTTCCACGAGAACTTCATCCTGCCGCTGAGCCACGACGAGGTCGCCCACGGCAAGGGTTCGCTGCTGGCCAAGATGCCCGGGGACCGCTGGCAGAAGTTCGCGAACCTGCGGGCGCTTCTGGGGTGGATGTGGGCCCATCCCGGACGGCAGTTGCTGTTCATGGGCGCCGAGATCGCCCAGAACGACGAATGGCGGCACCACGCCAGCCTGGACTGGCACCTGCTGGGCTACCCCGAACACGCCGGGGTCCAGCGCCTAGTCGCAGAACTCAACGCGGTGTACCGCCACGAGCCGGCCCTGTGGGAGCAGGACTTCGACTGGCCGGGGTTCTGCTGGATCGACCCCAACGACGCCGACCATAGCGTCCTGTCGTTCCTCCGCTTCCCGGTGAGCGACCAGGGCGTCGTGGCGTGCATCGCCAACCTCACCCCAGTGGTCCGCCACGGCCATCGGGTCGGGCTCCCTCGCCCGGGTCGGTGGGTGGAGATCCTCAATACCGACAGCACCCAGTTCGGCGGCAGCGGCGTCACCGTCGGCGACCTCACCGCAGAGCCGATCGGCTGGAACGACCAGCAGTACTCGGCCTCGATCACGCTTCCCCCACTGGGCGTCGTCTGGCTAGCGCACCAGGGGTAGCGCTCGCCGAAGACACGGTCCATGACGGCTAGGTACAATGTGCCGTCGTCGATGGGGGATCTCGGTGATCCCGCCGCACCACGTCTTCGCCAGACGACACCTGGTCGCTGGCGCCCTGTCCCGCGGGGGCTGCATCCTGCTCCCCATCGTCTTGATCGGCGTCGGGCTCATCATCCTCATCGAAGGTCATGCACTTCGGTCTTCGACCACAACCGAAATCAGGCGCATCATCTGCAGTACGGCCTCATGGAATCGATCAGCGCCAGCTGTCGGGCGTGTGATCACGGCTGAATGCCGGATCCCCAACCGCTTTCGCGTGAACCCGCCCATAAATCGTGATCCAGAGTCTCGGCCAGCCCCGGTGTGATCGGCGGAGGAATGCAGCGCGATGAGGAGGACCAATTTCAGTCAGCCGACACCCTCATCGACCGCGCCATCGACGACGTGCCCGACGAGGGACATTCGCACGCCCGGGGGCCTTACGAGCCCGGCTCCTTTGGCTGGGCGCTGGACGAGGAGTAACTCCCCGCCTCGCCGACGTGCTGAAATTCGTCCCTCACCGTAGTGCGGCAACCGGTGCGAAACGTCAAACATGATCGCGGGACTGGGAATGGATCGATGGTCATGATGGCGTGTACGGGAGAAGTCCCCGGCCGCGGCCACGATCGAGATGTCGGCGATGGCATCGACGCCGGGAATGGTCATTAACCGGGCCACCATCGGGTCGGTGAGCGCTTCTTCGACCAGATCCTTGTCGACCAAGGCCAGTTCATGGGCGTGAAAGTCCAACTGCCGCAACAACGCCGGCACACTAGCGCGTTCATCGTCGGGTAGCGGCTAACGTGAGAGCCAGTGCTGGCCGGTCTTGCCGAACAAATCCGACACCGGCGGCGTCGGTGCGAGGTTACGGGCCAGGATCGCGTGCACCTGATTCTTCAGCCGAGTCCGTTGACGCACCACGTGAGCACGACGCATCACCTGACGGCGCAGACTGCGGGTCCGATCATCGGGCAGCCACACCGGCGGCAGAAAATCCGCCGCCAGCAACTGCGCCAAGATCCGCGCATCGACCTTGTCGGTTTCACCTTCGCCTCGGCGATCGCCCGCGTCTTGGACGGGTTCGACACCACCACACGGCCCACCAGCGGGGTGAGCAGAGTCGCGATCGCATCGCTGTTTCCGGTGGTTTCCAACGCCACCTCATCATCCGGGCGCAATTCAGACGCCCACGTGCGCAACGCTTCTGGCGTCATCCCGATCTTGCCTTCGTCGCGGACGATCCCGTCTTCCGACGGCCAACTGCGCGAACTCGCGATGGACGTCCACCCCGATATAACGAGTCACCTCGACTCCCTTCTCCCTAGATTTCACTTGGAGGGGAACCGCTGGGACGGAACGACACCTACGGATACGCGCTCGCAGCGCAGTCGGACAAGTCGCAGGGGCGGCCAACTACTAACACGGGCTCGCAGCCCATCGAGCAAGAACGGCCTGCCCATACGTGTTCCCCGAAAGGCCCCCTGTTCCGGACGGTCGCACCGTACGCCCAGCACACCTGACCAGGCAAGACAGAACACCACGCGGGCCTCCACCCCATTTCATACCGGGTACCAACAGCATCGAGAGCCTGAACTCGCGCATCCGCAGGGCGGTCAACGCCCGCGGTCACTTCCCGACCGAGCAGGCCGCCCTCAAGTGCGTCTATCTGGCAATCATGAGCCTCGACCCCACCGGCAAAGGCCGACAACGCTGGATGAACCGATGGAAGGCACCCCTCAACGCGTACGAGATCGCGTTCCCTGGACGACTGACCCAAGGCCGAAAGTAACACTACGACAACCAGTTACACCGTTAACTTGACAGTCTCGGGCTATATCGACCCGGGTCAGTGGCTGGTGATTGCTGGGGGTGAGCAGATCGCCTTGATGAATTGGCCGACGGCATGTTCGGGGAGATGACGCGCGATGTCGGCCTCGCTGACGATGCCGACTAACCGGTGGTTCTCAATGACCGGCAGGCGGCGGACCTGGTGTTCTTCCATCAGGTTCAGCATTTCTTCGATGCTGGCATCGGCGTCGATGTGGTAGGTGCTGCCTTGTGCCAGCTCGCCAGCGGTCGTGGTGGTCGGGTCGTGGCCGGCGGCGATGCATTTGATGACGATGTCGCGGTCGGTGATCATCCCGTGCAGCCGGTCATCGTCGCCGCAGATCGGCAAGGCCCCGACACCGAGATCGCGCATGTGTTGGGCTGCGGCGGTGAGGGTTTCGTGCATGCCGACACATGTCGCTCCGGTGTGCATAATGTCGTGGGCGGTGGTCATGATGTCCTCCTGTGATGTGCGCCAACGCGCCGAGTCGATGTAGAGATGCCCGAAACCTACGGCCAGCATTGGCGCGGCTCTAGAGTCCTTTTACCCTGTCGGCGTCGGTAATGCGCCCATGTTCGGGGCTGCGGCCATCTCTGCCGGGTGACGAATCAGCGGCACGCGGGCAGCGACAAACTTACCTCTGACGTGACCGAATCCGGTAGAGAAGCAGCGAGGTGGCACAGTCATGGACTTTCGGCCATGCAACGGTGACCTATTGCCCCGCCTGTGTGTTGACGAACGTACCGATGATGGGGCTCGACATGAAGGCCAAAGTCGGGGACTGGTTAGCCTCGATTTTGCGTGCGAATTGGTCGGAGTGCGGTTCGGGGTCGGCTGGGGCTGTTCGGGCGCGGTTTCGGTGGGTGGGTGTGACGGTTTGGCCGGTGTCGCTCGGTGTGGCGGGCTTTCCAGGGCCGGTGGGTCTTTCGGGTCGTGGTGGACGGGTGGCGCGGTGGTCAACCGAAGGCGGTGCGCAGGCGCTGCCATGCGGTGGCGATGGCGTGGGCCCAGCGCCATGTGGCGTCGATGCGCAGGTGGGTGCGTCGGGCGGCGCGGGTGATGCGGGCGGCGACGTGCAGGACGCGGTAGCGGAAGGTGTCGATCTCGCAGCCGGCGATGTCGGGCTGGTCGGCGAAGCCGATGAGTTTGGTCCAGGCCACGAGATCGGTTGCGGTGAGGATGATTTCGAGCCAGGCAGCGTTGGCGTCGAAGCCGTGGCAGGGCAGGTTGCGCAGCCCGGTGGTCTTGGCCTCGCGGATGCGGTCCTCGACGCGGGCGTGTTGGCGATGCCGCAGTTCCAGGCCAGGTGTTTTGCGCCTGACTTCGCGATAGAGATCGGCGTGTCGATCAGACAACATCGGGTGTGTACCTGCGGGAGACGAAGCGGCGCAACCGCGACGGGTCGACGGTGTCGTATCTGCAGCTGGCGCACAGCGAACGCCACCCGGTCACCGGGGTGCCCTCGGCGAAGGTGATCCACAGCTTCGGTCGCGCCGATGCCGTGGACCGAGATGCGCTGGCCCGGTTGGTCGCGTCGATCTCGCGGTTCCTCGACCCGCAGCAGGCGATCGCCGCCGCGCACACCGGCGAGATCGAGGTGCTCGATTCGCGGCGTTTCGGCGGGGCGTGGGTGCTGGACCGGTTGTGGGACCGGCTCGGCATCGGCGCAGCACTGCGCCGTGTGGCGGTCGGCCGGCGTGTCGAGGGCAGTGCGGTCGAGCGGGTGTTGTTCGCACTGGTGGCCCAGCGCGCCCTGGAACCGGGCAGCAAGCTGGCCGCCACCCGGTGGGTCGGCGAGCAGGCTGCGATCTGTCGGCGGACGTGAAAAACTGCCCACAGGCGGACATGAAAGTGCCCGTTGGCGGCCAATAAGAACTGCCCACTGGCGGACACGGAAGTGCCCGCTGGCGGACATGAATCTGCCCGGACCTGTTTGATGCCGTGCGGCGCGTCAGCGCCGTGGCGGCCTCTCCTGTGGTTTTGATGTCGATGCCTAATTCGAATCGAAACCGCAGGAGAGACCTACGTGAAGTCTGATGGAGAACTCATGGAAATACTCAATGCCTACGACCTGACCGGGTCGTATCGCGCTGCCTCCGACCTGTGCGGGTGCTCGCATCACACGGTGAAGAAAGCGGTCGAGGACCGCAGTGCTGGGTTGCCTCCGGCGACGCGGCGGGCCCGCATGATCGACGACTGGCGCGACCTATTGGAGGCCTGGGTCGCCGATTCGAAAGGCAAGATCCGCGGCGACAAAGCCCACGACAAGCTGGTGGCGCTCGGGTATGGCGGCACTGACCGCACCACCCGGCGTGCGGTGGCGGAAATCAAATCGCAATGGCGACTGGGCAATACACGGGTGCACCGGCCCTGGATCACCGAGCCCGGACTGTGGCTGCAGTACGACTTCGGCGACGGCCCCCTGGTGGCCGGGCGTAAGATCGTGCTGTTGGTGGCGTGGTTGGCGTGGAGCCGCTACCGGGTGGTGATCGCGTTGCGGGACCGCACCGCACCCAGCGTTTTTGCCGGCCTGGACCGCGTTTTCCGCCTCGTCGGTGGTGCCCCGACCTACCTGCTGACCGACAACGAGAAGACCGTCACGACCGGACACATCGCCGGGGTCCCGGTCCGCAACCGGGCCGCGGTCACCTTCGGCCGCTATTACGGCATCTGCGTGTTGACCTGTGCGCCGGCCGACCCGGCGTCTGAAGGTGGGGTGGAGAACGCGGTCAAGCTCGCCAAGGCCGACATCGTGCCCACCGACACCAACCTGCTGCCCCAGTACGCCAGTTTCGCCGAGGTGGAAGCGGCCTGTGCGGGCTTCAACGTCGAGATCAACGCCCGCGTGCACCGCGCCACGGGTCGCCGTCCGGTCGAGATGCTGCACCAGGAACGTCCAGCCCTGCACGCGATCCCCGAGCTGCCCCACACCGCCGCGTTGGGGGTGACCCGCCGGGTTCCCGACAACACCCCGATGGTCACCTTCGAACACTGCCAATACTCGCTTCCGGCAACACTATTGGGTCAGACCGTGTGGATCCGCCATCATGGCGGGACCGACGAAGTCGTGATCTGCGCCCTCGACGACGGCGGCCCCATCGAGGTGGCCCGGCATCACCGTGCCACCCCCGGCAGCCCCGCGATCGATGACAGTCATTTCCCCGAGCACCGCGACAAGGTTCCCGGTGACTACCGTGTGCGGGCCCGCACCGCGGGTGAGCAGACATTCCTGGCGCTGGGGCCGGGTGCGGCGGTGTGGCTCAAAGAAGCCGCCGCCGTGGGCACCGAACGGATCGTGGCAGAAGATGGCCCACGCCGTGGAACTGTCCGCGTTGGCCGGCCGCGCCGACGTCGACTGGGCGCTCGGGCACGCCGCCGTGCACGGCCGGTTCGCCACCGGCGATCCCGATTCCATCCTCGCGGCCAAAGGCTTGGATCTGACGCGTCGCGGCGCTGGTGAGGACACGTCGCTGGCGCAAGGAACCAGCGGGTGGAACCTGTTCGGCTGCACCAGCATTGGCGATCCCGAGGAAGGTATCGCATGACCACCGTGACTCCTGCCGCACTGTCTGCTGCACAGTTGCCACCCGAGGTGGAATCGTTGATGCGTGGGCTGCGGTTGCCGCACGCCCGGGCGATCGCCGCCGACGTGCTGGCCACCGCCCGCGCGCAACGCTGGGATCCCACCGAGGTCATCACAGCGTTGCTGACCGAGGAAGCCGCCGGACGGGCCCGCTCCATGCTGGCCGCCCGCCGCAAAGCCGCCGGCTTCCCGACCGGCAAAACCTTCGACGTGTGGGACCCGGGCGCGTCGTCGATCCCGCTGCCCACCCAGCAGGCGCTGCAGACCCTGCAATGGGTGGGCCACCGGGAGAATCTGGTGGTCTGCGGGCCGGCCGGCACCGGCAAGACCTTCTTCCTCGAAGCACTCGGGCAGAAGGCCATCGAGGCCGGAATGCCGGTGGCATGGTTCACCCTCGAACAGATCGGGGTGCTGGTGCGGGCCCATCGCGCCGATGACTCCCTGGGCAAGGCGGTGGCCAAGATCGTGCGCGCCGAGCTCGTCGTCATCGACGACGTCGGGCTCTTACCGGTCGGTGCCGACGCCGCCGAGGGGCTCTACCGCATCGTCGAAGCAGCCTATGAACGCCGATCGGTGGCGATCTCATCGAACCTTCATCCCAGTGGCTTCGATGAGCTGATGCCCAAGACGCTGGCCACCGCGACCATCGACCGGCTGCTGCACCACGCGCACCTCTGCCAAACCAGCGGCGATTCCGTGCGCCAGGCCCAAGCCCTACACGGGAAAGGAGTCCAACCCTTGAACTGACAACGGCCTCACCGACCGGTGGCGGACACACCCCTCACGGGCAGATTCGTGTCCGCCACTGGGCAGTTCTTATTGGCCACCTACGGGCACTTCTCATGTCCGCCCACGGGCAGTTTCAGCTGTCCATTGACACTTGGGCTTCATCTGGACCAAAACCGCCGACGACTTCCTCAACAAAGTCGACCATCAACAAACTTCACACACCGACCACTGGTCCAGCGTGCCAACCTGTCTTCTGGTACACGAGCCAGCGCATCTCGATCGGGCAGTTCTCACGTTCGACGTCGAACACGTCGAGGCCGCTAACCCACTCGGCGTACCAGCTCGTGGGCGGCCAGGCGCCGTCGGGCAGGTGCGCTTTCTCGTACTCGTATACGGAGTCGTCGGCGACCAGCTCGAGAGGCAATTGCGCTGCCGCGCTCGACATCTCGTGTTGAGTGAAGATTTTCGTATACATCTGCTGCCCGAGTTCTATGGCGGCGTTGTCGGGTGTGTAGCCTTCGCGCGGCAAGAAGGCGTTGAACACCAAGCGACCGCCGGGCGCCAGGCACTGGGCGGCGAGTTCGAACAGACCGCGCAGCTGCTGCGTCGTCCGGAAATCAGACACCACCTCGGAGAGGAGAATCAGCCGATAATCGTGCCGGAGATCATCGCTCCTCGAGAAGACGTCACGCTGGATGACGCGCACGTCGAGCGATTCCCGTGCGGCGTCCGAGCGGATCATGTCGGCGAACTTCGCGGTCATCTCCACCACGTCGACCGGATGGCCGCGGCGTGCCAAGGCCAGCGCATTGCGCCCGGTTCCCGCGCCGATGTCGAGCACCCGATGCGTCGTGGGGTCGGCTGCTTCATTCGCCAGCGCCCACACGCGCGCATCCGGTTCGGTACCGAACAGTGGCGGCTCACGGGTGCTTATCCAGTTCTCGTAGGCGGCCTCGACCGTCCACCAGTGGGTATTGACGTGGTAGTTCAGGACCGTCCCGACGGGAGCGTTGTACGTGATGACGATGTTCGATCGCTGAGAAGTCGCGTAGGCCTCCGCGAGTTGGCCCTCTAACACGGTCCTGAGATGACCGAGCTGTTCGGCCGTGAACGGTGTGCCCAGACCGGCGAAGAGGGTGTCACACATCCTCACGTACTCGTCGATCATGCCCGGAGCGGCGGGCAGCGAGATTTCCCCGGTGGCCACCGATCGGCGATACAACCGCCGGGCCATCGCTTCGCGCAGCAACAGCGTCGGATCGACGTGTCTGTGACGCATATTATTCATCTATTATTCATCGGATCCCTTCTAGCGACCGAGACCGCTTCTGCTGGGCACCCATTCGCGACAATCAGCTGACGGTGGCTGAAGTGCGCGGGCGTGTCGCCGTGCGCTTCACCTGCCAACGATAGGCAACACGGCGCTGCGGCGCGCGGCTTTACCGAGAAGTACCGCAGGTAACCGGATAACGGCATTCACGGTGATGTCCAACTGGGTCGCCGTTATCATCGCCTCATGCCGGATTCAAACGAAGATGTTCCAGCCCAGTCTGACGTAACGTCTCTCGAGGAGACGCCACGACGAGAGGTGTCCCGGTCGGCGGTGCAAATAGCACCACAAGGTGTGTCCCGCTGGGTTGCGCCAGCGGCCCTGATGATCGCGGTGGTCGCTGTCGCTCTTGCCATTTGGGCCCTGACGAGTGCATCGTCTGACTCGTCTGCAACTGCCAATCTGCCCGGCGACCCGAAAACGCGCGTTTGCACCGCCTTCAATACGGTCGCCCAAGCGGTGCAGTTGAACAGTAACCTCGACCTCGGCCCCGACCCGGTGGCGCTGGAGGCAGTGGCAGGTAACGCACGCTTGGCGCTGGTCGGTGGCGGCCAGTATCTGCTGTCCCGCCTCGACGCGGCAACTCCGCCGGAGCTGGCCGATCCTGTTCGCTCCTTCGCGAACGATCTGCAAGACGTCGGGATACACGCGTTGGCTGGAGCGGTGAACACCGAGCCCGAACAAGCTGAGCGGATGACTCAAGCCGATCTAACCAGGAAGCAAATCACCGACTTGTGCAAGTAAGCGCTTGCCGGGTCATGGCGGTGTTCGCGTGGCTGTTGCCGGTGTAGGAGGCCCCGGGCGGGGTGGGCGGAAGTGATTAACTAGGGCGGCCTGAAGTCGCGGCTATTGCGTAATCGGTTGACCACACGGTCTCGTCGTCGACACTACTTCGCACCGGCAACGTCGAACCGGACGCGGAAGGTCGCCGGCCAGTACTTGCCTGTCAACAGGAATTCGTTGGCCCCGGCGTACGCAATGCCGTTGAGCAGTTGGGCCTGTGCTCGCCGCGCGTCGTCGAGCAGCCAGCCGGCGTCCACTACCGCCGTGACCTTGCCTGCCGCGGGGTCAATGCGGACGATAAGGTCAGTCGGATACACGTTCGCCCACACCTGACCGTCCACGCACTCCAGCTCGTTCAGGCCGGTAAAGGGCTTCCCTTGATAGGTAACGGGCACCGATCCGATCTCGGCGAAGGAGGTCGGGTCGTGGAACCGCAGCCGGTCTGTACCGTCGCTGCGTACCAACCGGTTCCCGTCGTAGCACAGGCCCCAGCCCTCGCCGCTCATGGGAACCTGGCGTAGCGGGGTGAAGCTGGCCTTGTCCCACTCGATCGCGACACCGTTCTTCCACGTGAGTTGCCAGATCCGATCTCCGACGACGGCGAGTCCCTCGCCGAAGAAATCCGGCGGAAGCGGGGCCGCGCGGAGCACTGCGCCGGTCGCCGGGTCCAGTTCACGCAACTGAGACTGGCCCACCTGACCGGTGCTCTCGTACAAGGCGGGGCCGTCGAATTGAAGGCCCTGGGTGAACGCCGCCGGGTCGTGCGGAGTTTCGGCGATGACCGTGGGCGGTCCCATCGGCACATCGGCGGGCTCATTCTGCTGCTGCACCGCAGGTGCGTTACCACCACAGCCGGTGGCCGCCATCAGCAAGATGGCGGCGCTGACGACCCGCAGTAGCACGGCGAGTGCCGCGGCGCGACCGGACTTCACGTTGGCAACAGTAGCCAGATACCCGCAACGGGGGCTCGGTTTTTCGATCACACTTATTCGCTATGGCCACCTTCACGCCGTCACCGACTCCGATTCGTCGGCCGGCTCGGCGAGGTAGAAACGGCGGGGTGGAGACGGGAAATCGAACCCGCGTTCTCAGCTTGGGGTCTGGTTGCTGGGTCCGCTACCGTCCGCCACGGTCCAGTCACACGACCGCAGTTCTCTTGTGGCCCTTGGTGAATCGTTCATACCAGTCCACGACAGTCCACAATGGTCTGAGGGTGCGGGGCGGCGAGTTTTCGATGAGTTGTGACAACTGACAACGTGGTGACACTGATTACGACCCTCAACTCCGTCCGGAGTCGGATCGGCGCCGGCGGCATGCGCTCCCGTGATCGGCTACGGCTCCGCTTGCACTCACAGGCGATGCCGTCGTGGTTCCGACCAGCAGTGGGTAAAAGCCCTGAAATGGTGCAGTGTGGGCGGCGGCGTCAACCGGAGCCATTTGGATAGCGCGACAGCTCGTCATCTGACACGCATCCAAAACACCACCGCCGTCAGCTACCCGTGGGCTACCATCCCCGATGCCAAGCGCCCCGAAGAGCACTGTGGTTAAGGTTGTCTTCGGGACTGGGACTTTCAAGATTCAGGGGAAACATGCAAGTTGTCGCGTTCGCGGCATCATTCTGTGTAGTCCTGCAAGACGGAGGTGGAGTCAGAGCAGACGGCTTCCCGATGACCGGTACTTACGTTGACAGATTCCCCGAACAAATCACTGTCCCTCTGGTCCTCGCCGTCTACACCCGGGGGGCAGCGACTACGATCCGCGCCAGTAGATTGTCGCCACGTCACCTGATGGTGAACGCCTCAGCGTCTTAGAGTGCACTTGGCATTGGCCCGACAAACCGGGCATACCCGTCAAGTACTGGGTCCTCGCCTGCCATCTAACATTCGTGGTGCAGTCTCCAGACGTATACAGCGTCGGCTTGTACGACACCCCCGACGCGACAGAAACCGACCATCAATTCCTTCTGCCGGTGCTGAAGGCCAACCCACTACTGCCGCCTCCACCACAGGCCTCGACTCGCAACCAACTTTGATCGGCAACGGCTGCGCCCTTGTGAACGTTGCTGACGATCTCGCATCCCTTGCCGCACCGCTCGCACAACGCGTCGTGGTTTGGCGAGGCATCCGGTCGATCAACAACACATTCGGAGTCTCTTCCGGCGACCTCGAAACTCTTGTCGACTGCACACTCGAGGTCGACCAGTTCTTTGCCACGACCGCCGACCGGCGCGTCGCGGAAGCTGAATTTGCAGAGCCCGCCACCGCACCCGCACTCTACAAAGTCACAGTTCAGCCCCGTACCGAGGCCGTCTCTTGCTAGGGCGTGGATTCCCGGGGGCGTCGGGGTCGCCGACACCCCCGGGATCCAACCGCACTGGGCTAGCGGTTACGTGGTACCGCCGCCGGCACCGCCGACACCGCCGGCGCCACCCGCGCCGCCAGCACCGCCAGCGCCACCCGCAGCGCCGGTCTGGCCCGCGGCGCCCGTACCGCCGGCTTTGCCAGGTCCGCCGGCAACGCCAGCAACGCCGGAGCCGCTGGTGCCGCCCTTGCCGCCGTCACCGCCCTTGCCGCCGTCACCGCCCTTGCCGCCGTTACCGGTTGCGGCTTGGCCGGTGCCGAGTAGGGCGTTGACGCCACCGCTGCCGCCGCTGCCGCCGTCACCGCCCTTGCCGCCGGTGCCGCCGTCACCGCCCCTGCCGCCGGTGCCGGCCTGGCCGGGTTGGAGGCCGAACGTGCCCGCTGCGCCGGGTGCGCCGCCGTTGCCGCCGTCACCGCCCTTGCCGCCGTTGGCGCCGGTGCCGCCGTTGCCGCCGCCGCCGCCGCCGCCGCCACTTTCGCCGGGGAATACGGCGCTGCCGCCGTTGCCGCCGCCGCCGCCGCTGCCGCCGGCCGCGCCAGCGCCCGCCGCCGCCGCCGCCGGCGTTACCGCCGTTGCCGCCCCGGCCGAAGACGATGCCGCCGGCGCCGCCGGCGCCGCCGTTGCCGCCCTTGCCGCCGTCGACGCCGGTGGCGGTCGAGGCCGCGCCGTTGCCGCCCTTGCCGCCGGCGCCGCCGTCAGAGAACAAGACGTTGGTCCCGTTCGCGCCGGCACCGCCGGCGCCGCCGTTGCCGCCACCACCGAGGGCGTTACCGCCGGCGCCGCCGGCGCCGCCGTTGGCAGAGACGAACGGTGGTGGTGTCCCGCTGCCGCCGGCACCGCCATTACCACCAGTAGCGTTGCCGTTGCCACCGGTCTGCCCGGTGCCTGGGGCCCCATTGCCGCCGCTCTGGTTGGGCAACGCGCCGTTCGCCCCGAAGACGTTGTTCGGTACGGCGGTGGGGTTCACGCCGTTGAGGCCGCCGCGGCCGCCACCGCCGCCGCCGCCGTTGCCGCCGTTGCCGAATAAGCCGGCATTGCCGCCGTTGGCGCCGCTAGTAGCCTCGATGGGCCCGCCAAGACTGTTAACGCCGTTGGCGCCGTTGCCGCCGTTGCCGCCGTTGCAGCAGAGGATGCCGGCATTGCCGCCGGGGGTGGCCTGCGTGACGAAGCCCGTGACCGGGTTGATGCTGGCGTTAGTACCGTTGGCGCCGTTGCTGATGAAGATGTTGACGAACGGGATCGCACCGCCGATCTGTCCGATGCCGCTGAGGAACGGGTCCGCGATTGCGAGCGGATTCCCGCCGCCGAGCCCGGGGATCCCGCCGAGTGCGGGTCCGAAGATGCTGGTTACTAAGTTGAGCGGGTCCGGCTGAGCCTGCGCTGCGGGTGCATTCATCAGAGCCGCGGCCGGAGCGATCAGTACGACACCGGCCCCGCCGATTGCCGCCGCCGTTGCCACGAATGGGCGTTTCGGGTTCCGCGACCGCCGATGAGCGCCGGTACCTCGGTTGCTACGGTTGGACATTTGGGAAGTCTCCCTTCAACTAGTGCTTGACCACCAAGCAAGTAGCAACGTAGCACCGCGCACATCATCGGAGACCAAATTCCGATAGTTTCGTTGGAAATAGTTGCGTTGTGAAGTAGCCAACTGTTTCCGATTCAAAGAAAGACTGAGAATCCATCAGCCTGGCTTAGTAGCGGAACACGTCCCGGTACGCGCCCTATCGATGCAGATCAGGAGCCATATAGCGGTTTCTTATGCTGCGTCGCGCCGCGGCCGAGACGTCGCACGCCAACTGAGACTCGGCGGTCTATCAGGTTGCGCTCAGGTTCAAAATTCGCCGGCTCGCACCGGCGAGGCTGGACCGCACCAAGTATTTGCGTAGGAAAGCAAACTGCAGGCAAACTATTTCTGTACGCAAGAACATTACCTCAACGGCCATTTTTGGCGAACTTTCATAAAATCGCTCGCGCGCGTCGTTCCGGGCCGCTCGACGCCCGCTCCACCTCCGGCTCATCGGCAAGCAGTGAACGTTAACGTGCTGGTAACAACCGCTAGCCTGGCCGATACGAGCCAAGAAAGCTGACCGCCCCTCCAGGTGACGAGCGGGCACTCCACGGTCAGCTTTCTTGGCTCGTATCGGCCATCAGCAAAGAAGGTGAACACTTCGTACACCCGTTAATGCTCACCGTCGATCCCCGGTGGCTTAGGGCATGTGATTAATTAACATCGTTTTAGGGGTTTGGGCGTTACGGTTGTGCTATGGCGGATCTGGCCGACTCGGTGGCGCGGCGGTATGCGATTGTTCGGCCCCATTTGTCGGAGTTTCAGCGGCGGTTGTGGCTGGGTGCGGAGGCTGCCGAGTTGGGGCCTGGTGGTGTGGCGGTGGTGGCGCAGGCGACCGGTGTTGCTGCCGATACAGTGCGCCGGGGCCGCAAGGAGGCTGATGGGGGGATCGTCCCTGGCGCGGGCCGGTCGCGGCGGCCTGGTGGTGGCCGCAAGCGGGCCGAATCCCATGACGGGGAGTTGGTGGCTGCGTTCGAGTCGCTGATCGTTCCGGTGACCAGGGGTGATCCGATGTCGCCGTTGCGGTGGACCTCGAAGTCGATCCGCGCTTTGACTGCGGCGTTGCGCGGGGGTGGGCACCTGGTCAGCGATATGGTGGTGCGCCGGTTGCTGCGCGAGCGGGGCTACAGCCTGCAGGCCAACGCCAAGACCGCCGAGGGTGGCCAGCATGGCGACCGTGAGGCCCAGTTCGCGTACCTCAACGATCAGGCCACCGCCCATTTGGCGTCGGGGGATCCGGTGATCAGTGTGGACACCAAGAAGAAGGAGCTGGTCGGGGCCGACAAAAACGGTGGCCGGGAGTGGCAGCCCGCGGGGCATCCCGAGCAGGTCAAGGTCCATGACTTCATCGACCGGGAGCTGGGCAAGGTCAACCCCTACGGGGTGTACGACGTGGGCGCCAATACCGGGTGGGTGTCGGTGGGTACCGACCACGACACCGCAGCGTTCGCGGTCAATACCATCCGAGCATGGTGGCAGAACGCTGGAAAGAGCCTGCACCCCAACGCTTCCCGACTGTTGATAAGCGCTGATGGCGGCGGCTCCAACGGCTATCGCACCCGACAGTGGAAAACCGAACTCGCCACACTGGCCGCCGATACCGGCCTGACGATCACCGTCTGCCACCTGCCGCCGGGCACCAGCAAGTGGAACAAGATCGAACATCGCTTATTCTGCCACATCTCGATGAACTGGCGCGGCAGACCGTTGACCAGTCACGAAGTCATCGTCGAAACCATCGCCGCGACCACCACAAGCACTGGACTGACCGTCCACGCCGAACTTGACCGCGCGACCTATCCCACCGGTGTCAAGATCCCCGACCAACAAATGAAAGACCTTGAAACCAAACAGATCCTGACCCGACATGACTTCCACGGCGAATGGAACTACACCCTCCACCCGCAACCACGACACGCCGTACCGAACTAAATAAATAAAGAGATCAAGCGTCGGGCCGACGTCGTGGAGATCTTCCCCAACCCGGCGGCGTTCCTGCGCCTGGCCACCGCGGTGGTCATCGAAGCCCATGACGAATGGCAGGTCACCCGCCGCTACCTCTCCGATGTCTCCATGGACGACCTGCGCGCCGTCATCGCCACGAAACAGGCCGCAGCAGCACTTGCCAAACAACACCAAATCGCATAGCGTTCAACATGACTCGTTGATCACTGCGCGTGAACCACGCCAGATCCGAAGTCCACCAAACCATGGGACGCTATCACGCATCGACGGCGATCGGGGCCTCCCAGGCCGCCAGGGCTCCCTGCATCAGTCCCAAATGCACGGGACATATCATCTCGCGGCGGGTGCGGGCCAGCTCCAAGAACGGACAGTTACGCAACCCGATCTTGTCCACATCGGTTGTGCCTGAGTGTTTCTCGGGGGCGAATCCCAGGTCGGTAAGCAGATCGGTGAGCCGATCGATGGCCTGGCCTCGGCGCGGCGTGTTCGCGGGCTCGGTGAGATGTTTCGCGCACGCCCGTCCCGCTGGGTCGCGCCCCCGCGAGATGGCGTCGGCGAGGGTCCCTGCCAGCATCCGGTAGTCACGCGGGCCGGCCGGGTCCATGCCCGGCACCGCCCGGAACATCAACGGTGGGCGGCCCGGCTTGGCGCGGTCGGCCTCGACACCGTCGACCTGCCCGGTTTTCAGCAGGGCGTCTAGCCTCGATTTTTCGCGCAATGCCCCGGGTGGAGTGTGTTGATACGCGAAAGTGCCTGTCCTGCAAGGAATAATAGGACTTCTTAACGGTTCCATTAGCCTGGCTGGAAGGCGCTTCGCAGGTGAAGAGTAGCGCAGCGGTTTCCCGAGTGAAAGTGTCCGCGGATGGTCATGGCGTCGTGTCTCACGCCGGGGTGGGGATGCTGCGGGAACTGGCGGATCTGTCCGGGCTGTCGGCGGGGGTCACCGCGGCGTTGGCCGACACCTATCGGGGCCCGTGGATCTACCCGCCGGGGGCGGTGTTCGCCGATCTCGCCGCGGCGGTCGCTGACGGCGCGACCTGCATCGACGGGGTCGGGCAGTTGTGCGGGGACCGTGAGCACGTGTTCGGTCCGGCCGCCTCGACGACCACGATGTGGCGGCTGGTCGACGAGCGGATCGACGCCGCGCACCTGCCGGCGATCCGGGCGGCGCGCTGCGATGCGCGGGCGGCGGCGTGGCTGCCGGGGCTGCGCCGGCCGCTGGCAGGTGGCTGCACATCGACCTCGACGCCACCATCACCATCGACCATTCCGACAACAAGGAGAACGCGGCCGCGACCTGGAAGAAGACCTACGGTCACCACCCGCTGCTGGCGTTCCTGGACCGCCCCGAGGTCGCCGGCGGCGAAGCGCTGGCCGGGCTGCTGCGAGCGGGCAACGCCGGCAGCAACACCGCCGCCGATCACATCACCGTGTTGGGCTGGGCGCTGGAATCGCTGCCGGCCGCCTACCGACCCGACCCGCACGATCCCACCGCCCACAAGATCCTGGTGCGGTCGGATTCCGCCGGTGCCACGCACAAGTTCGCCGCCGAATGCCGCAGGCAAGGGGTGGGGTTCTCGTTCGGGTTCGCCGTCGACGCCCGCGTGCGCGACGCGGGTCGACACCCTCAACCTCGCCGAGGCCTGGTATCCGGCGATCGACTCCAGCGGCGCGATCCGCGACGGCGCCTGGGTCGCCGAGGCCACCGGCCTGGTCGAGATGAGCAGCTGGCCCGGGAGGGCACCCGGCTGATCCTGCGCAGGAACGCCCCCACCCCGGCGCGCAGCTGCGGTTCACCGACGCCGACGGGATGCGGGTCACCGCCTTCATCACCGACACACCCAACGGCGTCGTCGACGGGCAACTCGCCGGCCTGGAGCTGCGGCATCGCCAACACGCCCGCGTCGAGGACCGCATCCGCGAGGCCAAAACCACCGGGCTGCGCAACCTGCCCTGCCACGGCTTCGATGCCAACGCTGCCTGGCTCGAAATCATCCTCACCGCAACCGATCTCGTGGCCTGGACCAAACTCATCGGCTTCGCCGACCAGCCCGACATCGCCGGCTGCGAGATCGACACCTTCCGCTACCGCGTCCTGCACGTCGCCGCCCGCATCACCCGCGCCGCCCGACGCACCCACCTGCGCATCGACGCCACATGGCGCTGGGCCCACGCCATCGCCACCGCATGGCAGCGCCTGCGCACCGCCTTCGGTTGACCACCGCGCCACCCGTCCACCACGACCCGAAAGACCCACCGGCCCTGGAAAGCCCGCCACACCGAGCGACACCGGCCAAACCGTCACACCCACCCACCGAAACCGCGCCCGAACAGCCCCAGCCGACCCCGAACCGCACTCCGACCAATTCGCACGCAAAATCGAGGCTAGGAGGGCACTGAATAACCCCTCCGGTGGGTGGCGTGTCTGACGGCCGTGGGTGGTGTGTCGTGTGATGATGTTGTGGTGCAAGGGATTACGCGGTCGGAGCGGAGTTGTTGGACGCGCAGGCGCTGGTCGGGAGCTGGTGCCGGAGGAGCGTGTTCGCGTTTCTGGCTGAGCACCGGGCGGGTTGTTTCCGGATGAGTTCATCGCCGACCTGTTCCCTCGGCGACGGGGCGGCCGTCGCTGCCGGCGGATCTGGTCGGGTCGGTGCTGGTGCTCAAGGAGCTCTACGACCTATCCGATCCGCAGACCGCGGAGGCGTTGCGGTTCGACATCCGGTGGAAGGTGGCGTGTGGACGGTCGTTGAGCCAGACCTCGTTCGATCCGTCGACGCTGGTGTACTGGCGCAAGCGGATCGCAAGGTCGGATCGCCCGGACCGGGTGTTCGACGCGGTCGCGCGGGTGATCGCCGACACCGGGGTACTGACCGGGCGGCGTAAGCGGTGCGTGGATTCGACGGTGTTCGACGACGCGGTCGCCACCCAGGACACGGTGACCCAGCTGGTGGCGGCGATGCGGAAGGCGGCGCGGCTGGTGCCCGGCGCGGCCGCGGTGATAGCGCGGGTCGCGAAGCTGGACTACGCGAAACCCGGCAAGCCGGACATCGATTGGGACGACCCTGCTGCCAAACAGGAGCTGGTGTCGGTGCTGGTGTGTGACGCGTTGGCGGTGCTGGCCGAGCTGACCGGACCGGACGCGCCGCAGCGGGAGGCGACCGCGGCGGACGCGTTGGGTTTGTTGGCGTTGGTCGCCGGGCAGGACGTGGAACCCGCCGACGGCTCCGACGGCACCGACGGGCGGTGGCGCATCGCCCGCAAAGTCGCCCACGACCGGGTGATCTCGACGGTGGACACCGAGGCCCGGCACACCCGCAAGTCGAAGTCAAACCGTAAGGACGGATTCCGCGGGCACGTCGCGACCGAACCGGAGACCGGGTTGATCACCGACACCGAGCTGACCAGGGCCGCCGGCGAGGAGGGCAGCGACGCTGTGGTCGGAGAGCAGATGATCGCCCGCGACAGCTACCACGGCACCGGCGCCGACGACGCGGGCCCGGACGCGGCCCCGCCCATCGCCGACACACCGGGCGGCACCGATGACGGTGCGACGCAACCGGATCCGGCCCGAAGCCGGCACACACGGGCGAGGACTCCTCCTCATCCTCCTGGGTTGGTGCGGTTGTCGATGGGGTGGCCGCCGGGACCGCCGAGAACGGGCGCCGGTCGGGGCTCGAGTGTACGGCGACTCCGCGTACGGCACCGGCGAAGCCCGCGCGAAGTACCGCGACGGCGGGCACGACACGGTGATCAAACCGAAGCCGCTGTGCCCGGCCGTGCCCGGCGGGTTCACCCTCGACGACTTCACCATCGACGAGCAGGCGCGCACCGTCACCTGCCCGGGCGGGCACACCCGGGTCATGAGCCCTAAACGCAGCGTCACCTTCGGCAAGCTGTGTGCCGGTTGCCCGCTGCGCGACCAATGCACCACCGCCGCCGACGGCCGGTCGATGAGCATCCACGAGCACCAGGCCCTGCTGCGCGCGGCCCGCGCGCAGGCCCGCACCCCTGAGTTCGAACGGGACTACCCGACCCGGTCCAGCGTGGAACGCATCATCGCCTGGGTCGCCACCCAGCGTGGGCGCCGGGTCAAGCTGCGCTACCTCGGTGTCACCAAGAACCACGCCTGGCTGCGCAACCGGGCCGCCGCGATCAACCTGCGCACCCTGGTCAACGCCGGCCTCACCCACCGCGACGGGGCCTGGGCCCTGACCTGACCGCCAGCGCCTCCGGACCGACCCAGTTCACCACCAGCCACCAAGTCACCGTGACGTCGGCCCCAGTTCCCACCAACGCATTTCGGGAAATCCCGGACCACCGCCGCCACGCCGGCCAAGATCCGACCCACCCGTTGTTCAGTGCCCTCCTAGGTGGAAACGCGCGGTGTTGGGGTGAATCGTCAACCGCTCGGCGATCTCGGTGATGCTGAGCGGCGTGGCCGCCGACCGCAGCACCGCCAACACGTCGTGGCGTCGGCTGGCCATCACTGCTCCTGGGGTGCCATGCCGGCCACCAACGGGGTGTCGACTCCGCTTGCGCCCACTTTGGCCGCACCCCCCGGCGACCCCAGCGGGTGGTCCTGCCCGGGCAGGGCTTCAAAGAAGAACGCGGCGTTGTCGCCGAGATGCTGCTGTTGGTCGGCGGGCAGATCGTCTTCGTAGTAGATCGCCTCCACCGGGCACACCGGCTCGCAGGATCCGCAGTCCACGCACTCATCGGGGTGGATATACGGCGCCCGTGCACCCTCGTAGATGCAGTGATGTCGAGATCACAGCTGAGACTCGCCGGCCGGATTTCCATATCCGCGGGGCCGGTGGGGAACCGAACGAGGTTCGCAGAAGTGACGCATTCCCTTCCCGGGACGGGCGGTGCAGAATCGAGGCGTGGGAGCCGGGTGCGGATGGGCCAGCTTCCGGAGGCGAAAGACTTTGGCGCACAAGGTGCGTCGGCTCGTCGACCGCGGCGTGATGACGCCGGCTGCTGCACAGCCCTGCGGCTGTTGGTGTCGGCGATCGCGGCGGCGGCACGACTGGAGGCGGCGCTGCCGCAAGCGGTCCCGCGCCTGGTACAGCGCGCTACTTCATGAAGCCGATCGCGCTGTAGTTCAGGTCGCCCAGCCCGGTGGGGCCGAAGTTCGCCAGGTTGCTGCGGACCGCGACGTTGCCGGGGGACTGGAACAGCGGCAGGCTGAACACCTCGCCGAAGATGAGCTTGTCCGCCTCGTTGGCCAGCGCGCGGGCCTTGTCCGGGTCCAGTTCGTCGAGGACCTGCTCGACCTTGGCGTCCAATTCGGGGCTGGAGATCTTGCCGAAGTTGCTTTCGGCCCCCGTGGTGTAGATCTGGTTGAGGCAGCACAACGCGAAAGCGTCACCCACCCAGGAGAATTGGGCGATGTCGAAGTCGCCGACGTTGACGTAGTTGGTGAAGAATCCGTTGCCCGGCTTGGCGTCGATCGAGAGCTTCACCCCGATCTGAGCCAGGCTGTTCTGCGCGACGAGCGCGACCTGGCGGGTGGTCTGGGCGTCATAGAGGACGTCGCGGATCACCAGCTGTTTGCCGTCCTTCTCCCGGAACTGACCGGTGAGCTTCCAGCCCAGCGCGTCGAGTTCGGCCTTGGCCTTCTCCGGGTCGTAGGCCACGACGGCGCTGTTGTCCTGATAGCCCTTCTGGCCCGCCACGAAGATGTGGTTGTTCAGCGGCACTGGCTTGTCGACCAGGCCGCGCTGGGTGACGTCGGCGATGGCTTGGCGGTCGATGCCCTTGGCGATGGCCAACCGCAGCGCCTTGTCCGACAGGATCGAACCGGGCGCGCCGTTGAACGTCAAGTGAGACCAACTCAGCCCCGGCGCCCGGCGAATCGAGATGCCCGCGGTGCGCCGCGCGATGGTCAGCTCGTCGAGCGATCCCACCCCCGTCGCGTCGATGGTGCTGTTCTGTAGCGCCGGGATGCGTGCCGCGTCGTCGAGCACGAGGTAGGTGATCGAGTCCAGCAGCGGCGGCGTGCCCCACCACTTGGGGTTGCGGGTCAACACAATGCGCTGCGCTGTGCGGTCCAGGGTGGAGACCATGAACGGGCCTGCCGAGGGCCCGGGTCCGTTTAGCTGACCTTTGTTGAACACCTCGGGGTTGGAGGTCATGCTCTTGGGCAGCAGCATCGTGTTGCCGGCGAACATGCCCCGCCATTCGGCGTAGGGCTTGGCGAAGGTGATGATGGCCTGGCGGTCGTCGACGCCGCGAGTCACCGAGCCGACGCGGTCGCTGCCGTTGGGTGCCGCGATCGCGTACGCCTTGTCCTTGCCGCTGGTGGCGTTGATCTGCGAGGCGATGTCCTCCCAGGTGATCGGCGCCCCGTCGGACCACGTCGCCTTGGGGTTGATGGTGTAGGTCACCACCTGCGGGCTGGTGCGGGTCAGCTCGACGTTGGTGAAATAGTCGGTGTTGACCTTCATCGAGCCGTCGGCGGCTATGACGAATGCGCGCGGCATGGTGGCCCGCAGCATCGAGCCGGCGTCGGCCTGGTTGCCGTCGATGTTGAGGGTGTTGAAGTTCGACGGGAACGCTGACAGCGCCAGCCGCAGGTTGCCGCCCTTCTGCAGGGTGGCCGGGTCCTGCGGGTTGATATCGCTGGTGGAGCCCACCTCGGCATTGCCGCCGGCCGACGGCACCTCACGCTTGGTACTCGAACATCCCGACACCACCAGTACCACCGCTGCTCCCGCCGCGAGCAGACGCACAATCGCGTTCCGGAGGCCTGCTGAGTGCGATTGTGTGTCTGTTCGCGCGAGGGTCACGGCACTGATGCTAACCGCGGGTCGGATCCGGCCGCGGAATAGCGGCGAGCAACTTCTGGGTGTACGCGTGGCGCGGGTTGGTGAAGATCTCGTCGGCGTCGCCGTATTCCACGATCGTGCCGCCGTACATCACCGCCACCCGGTGGGCCAGGTGTTTGACCACCGACAGGTCGTGGGAGACGAACAGGTAGGACAGGTCGAACTGCCGCTGCAGATCCAGCAGTAGGTTGATGATGCCGGCCTGGATGGAGACGTCCAGCGCCGAGACCGGCTCGTCGAGGGCCAGAATCTTGGGCTGCAAGGCCAAGGCTCTCGCGATGCCGATGCGCTGCTTCTGGCCGCCGGAGAACTCACCGGGGTAGCGGCTGGCGTCGGCGCGGCCCAGCCCGACGGTCTCCAGCAGGTCGGCCACTCGGGTGTCGATGGCCGACTTGTCGAAACCGTTGGCGCTCAACGGTTCCGCGAGCAGTTCGAAGACGGGCAGCCGCGGGTCAAGCGAGGCCACGGGGTCCTGGAACACCACCTGCAGGTCGCGGCGCAGCTCGCGCCGACGCGCCGGGGTCAAAGTGGCGACGTCGTTGCCGAGCACCTCGATGCTGCCCGACTGCGGCGCGGTGAGTTCGAGGATCTCGTGCAGGGTGGTCGACTTCCCGGAGCCCGACTCGCCGACGATGCCCAGGGTGCGGCCGCGCGGCAGGTCGAAGCTGACGCCGTCGATCGCGCGGACCTCGCCGATCGTGCGGCGAAACACCACGCCCTTGGTGAGCCGGAACGTCCTTACCAGCTCGCGCACTCTGACCACGACCTCCGGATCGGTCTCGTCCTCGGCGCTCACCGGCTGCGTGGACACGCCGTAGATCTCGGCCGCGGTGCGTCCCTGCACCAGTTCGGTGCGGATACAGGCCGCGGCGCGGCCCTCACCCATCGGCAGCAGCGGCGGCTCCTGGACGCGGCAGTCGTCGATGCCCAGCGGGCAGCGGGGGGCGAACGGGCACCCCGGGGGAAGGTTGACCAGCGAGGGCGGTGCACCCGGAATCGGCACCAGCCGACTGCCCTGCGGGGAGTCCAGCCGCGGCGCTGAACCCAAAAGCCCTGCAGTGTAGGGCATTCGGCGGTCCCGATACAGCTCGTCGACGCCGGCTACCTCGACCGCGCGCCCGGCGTACATCACCAGGGCGCGGTCGGCGAACTCGGCGACCACACCCAGGTCGTGGGTGATGATCAGCACGCTGGCGCCGGTCACGTCCCGCGCGGTCTGCAAAACCTCGAGAATCTGCGCCTGCACCGTGACGTCCAGTGCCGTGGTCGGCTCGTCGCAGATCAGCAGGTCGGGGTCGTTGGCGATCGCGATGGCGATGACGACGCGCTGGCGCTCACCGCCGGACAGCTCGTGCGGGAAGGCACCCGCCCGACGGTCGGGCTGGGCGATGCCGACCAGGTCGAGCAGGTCGACGGCCCGCGCGCGGGCGGCCTGCTTGGACACCTCGGGGTGGTGTACCCGGATGGCCTCGGCGATCTGGTCGCCGACGGTGTAGACCGGGGTCAGCGCCGACATCGGGTCCTGGAACACCGTGCCGATCCGTCTTCCGCGGATCTTCGACATCTCCGCGTCGGGCAGTCCGAGCAGCTCCCGGCCGCCGAGTCGCACCGAGCCGGACACCCCGGCGTATTCGGGAAGCAGTCCGATGACCGCCATCGCCGCGGCCGACTTGCCCGAACCGGACTCGCCGACCATCGCCACCACCTCGCGGGGGACGACGTGGTAGGTCAGGCCACGTACCGCCCGGAGGTCGCCGGTGTCGGTGGGGAAGCTGACGGCGAGGGCGGTGACCTCCAGCAGCGGCTCGGTCACTTTCGCTTCTTCCGGCCTCGGCGCAGCGTCGCGCTGGCCGGGTCGAGCGCGTCGCGCAGCCCGTCACCGGTTAGGTTGGCGCACACCAGAATCAGGACCAGCACCGCGGCCGGGAACAGAAACACCCAGGGGAAGGTGGTGGCCGACTTGGTGCCGTCGGCGATCAGCGTGCCCAGCGAGACATCGGGCGGCTGCACACCGAAACCAAGGAAGCTCAGCCCGGTTTCGGCCAGGATCGCGACCCCGACGTTGAGCGCGGTGTCGATGATCAGGATCGAGGCGACGTTGGGCACGATGTGGCGGGTGATGATCCGCCAGCTCGGCACGCCCATATATCTTGCGGCTTGGACGAATTCGCGCTCCCGAAGGCTCATCGTCAGGCCGCGCACCATGCGCGAGCTGACCATCCAGCTAAACCCTGCCAAGAGCACGATCAGCAGTGCGATGTTGGCGGAGTTCTTGGTGCGCGGTGTGATGATCGCGATCAGGATGAAGCTGGGCACCACCAACAGCAGGTCGACGAACCACATCAGCGCGCGGTCGCGCCAGCCGCCGAAGTACCCGGCGACCGACCCGATGGTGGCGGCGATGGCCGTTGAGATCACCGCCACGCACACGCCGATGAGCATGGATTTCTGCATGCCGCGCAGGATCTGGGCCAGCAGGTCCTGTCCGAGCGCGTTGGTGCCGAACCAGTGTTCGGTGCTCGGCGGGGCCTGCAGCGCGTAGAAGTCCAGCTCGGTGAAGGACCACGGCAGCAGTGGCGGCAGCGCGTAGCAGCCGACGAACAGCAGCGCCAGGATCGCCAGCGAGGCCATCGCCGGGCGGTTGCGGGCAAAGCGGCGGAGCACCAGCGTGCGCCGGCTGGCGAACGCCTGCCGGGCTTCGGGCCGGGCAACTTCGATGTCGGTCATGTCACCCGCACACGGGGGTCGAGGATGGCGTAGATGACATCGGAGAGCAGGCCCGCCAACAACACCACCGCGCCGGTGAAGACGGTGATCGCGGCGACGATGTTGGTGTCCTGGGTGGCGATGCCCTGAACCACCCACTCGCCCATACCGTGCCAGCCGAAGATCTTCTCGACGAACACCGCCCCGGTGACCAGACCGGCCACACCGTAGGCGAACAACGTCGCCATCGGAATCAGCGCGGTACGCAGTCCGTGCTTGAACAGGGCCTGCCGACGGGTCAGCCCTTTGGCCCTGGCGGTGCGGATGAAATCCTGCCCCAGCACGTCGAGCATCGCATTGCGTTGGTAGCGGCTGTATCCCGCGATCGCGCTCAGCGCCAGGGTGACCGTCGGCAGGATCAGGTGCTGCATGCGGTCGACGAACTGGTTCCACGCACCGCCGACCGCATCGGGCGACGTCTCGCCGGTGTATTCGAAAAGCTGAACACCGAGAATCGAATTCACCCGCAGCGCGGCCAGGATCGCGAGGTTGGCGATCACGAACGTCGGTGTGCTGATCACCAGCAGCGACAGCAGGGTGATGACCCGATCCGACAACCGGTACTGCCGGATCGCCCCCCACGCACCCACCACCACGCCGATCACCGTGCCCAGCACCGAGCCGATCAACAGCAGTCGCAGGCTGACGCCGATGCGCCGCCATAGTTCGTCGGAAACCGGCTGGCCGTTGACCGTGGTGCCGAAGTCACCGCGCACCGCGCCGGCCACCCAGTGGCCGTAGCGCAGGGGTATGGGCTTGTTCAGGTCCAACTCGGCGGCCTTGGCGTCGATCACGGCCTGTGGCGGGCGTGGGTTGCGCTGTAACAGGCTGTTCAGCGGTGAGAAGGTCAGGGACGTCAGGGTGAACGTCAGGAACGACGCCAGCGCCAGCAGCACCAGGTAGTTGAGCAGCCGACGGGCCAGGAACCGCGTCATAGGCGACCGACCGACGCTGGATGCATGCAGCACAGGGTAGGAGATCGCAGCCGCTGACGCGGTGAACAGCGCGTCGCGTTGCGCCGACAACGGCCGCGACGGGCACGCTGAACGAGGTCACCCTCTAACTCCAGCCCGGCCGTTGAGTTTGCGCCCAGATCGCGATCCGGGGCCGCTGTCACGATCTGTGCGCAGACTCGACGATGCCGGAGCATGCGCCGAACCCTTGACGTTTGACGTATCGCCCATCGCTGGCTAAATTCCGGGTCAGCTTTGTAATTCTGGTCAAACCTACCAACTTTGCGAGGAAAACAATGGCACGTCCGGTGGTCGAACGGCCCAAACCGGGGCAGTACGAGCTGAGCCATCTGAGGTCGCTGGAGGCCGAGGCCATCCACATCATCCGCGAGGTCGCTGCAGAGTTCGAACGCCCGGTGCTGCTGTTCTCCGGCGGCAAGGACTCGATCGTGATGCTGTACCTGGCCATCAAGGCTTTCGCGCCCGGACGGTTGCCGTTCCCGGTGATGCACGTCGACACCGGCCACAACTTCGACGAGGTGATCTCCACCCGTGACGAACTGGTCGCCCGCCACGGCGTGCGTCTGGTGGTCGCCAGCGTCCAGGAAGACATCGACGCCGGCCGGGTGGTCGATGACGGCCCGTCACGCAATCCACTGCAGACCGTCACGCTGCTGCGGGCCATCCGGGAGAACAAGTTCGACGCCGCGTTCGGTGGTGCCCGGCGCGACGAGGAGAAGGCCCGCGCCAAGGAGCGGGTGTTCAGCTTCCGCGACGAATGGGGTCAGTGGGACCCCAAGGCGCAGCGCCCCGAGCTGTGGAACCTCTACAACGGCCGGCACCGCAAGGGCGAGCACATCCGCGTGTTCCCGCTGTCGAACTGGACCGAGTACGACATCTGGGCCTATATCGGCGCCGAGGACATCCCGCTGCCGGTCATCTACTACGCGCACCGCAGGCCGGTGTTCCGCCGCGACGGAATGCTCTTGGCTGTCCACGAATTCATGCAGCCCACCGCCGAGGAAGAGGTCTTCGAGACCGCGGTGCGGTTCCGGACCGTGGGCGACGTGACGTGCACCGGGTGTGTGGAATCGACGGCGGCTACCGTCGAGGAGGTCATCGCCGAGACCGCGGTGTCGCGGCTGACCGAACGCGGCGCCACCCGCGCTGATGACCGAATCTCCGAGGCCGGTATGGAAGACCGCAAGCGGGAGGGCTACTTCTGATGACTGAATCCAACTCCCGGGTCGCCGCCCTGCTCCCGTCCGGATCGCTGCTGAGAATCGCCACCGCCGGTTCCGTCGATGACGGCAAGTCCACTCTGATCGGCCGGCTGCTTTACGACTCCAAGGCCGTGATGGAAGATCAGCTCGCGGCCGTCGAGCGGACCTCACGCGAACGCGGCAACGACTACACCGATCTGGCGTTGGTGACTGACGGCCTGCGCTCCGAGCGCGAGCAGGGCATCACCATCGACGTCGCCTACCGCTACTTCGCCACGCCCAAGCGGAAATTCATCATCGCCGACACCCCGGGCCATATCCAGTACACCCGCAATATGGTCACCGGTACCTCGACCGCTCAGCTGGTGATCGTGCTCGTCGACGCCCGCCACGGGCTGCTCGAGCAGTCGCGCCGGCACGCGTTCCTGGCTTCGCTGCTCGGTGTGCAGCATGTGGTGCTCGCCGTCAACAAGATGGACCTGATCGGCTGGGATGAGGAGCGCTTCAACTGGATTCGCGACGAGTTCCACGCGTTCGCTGCCCGGCTGGACATTCACGACGTCACCACCATTCCGATGTCGGCGCTCAACGGAGACAACGTCGTCACCGAGTCGGACAGGGCGCCGTGGTACGATGGACCACCGCTGCTGTCCCACCTCGAGGACGTTTACATCGCCGGTGACCGCAACCTTGTCGACGTGCGCTTCCCGGTTCAGTACGTGATCCGCCCGCAGACCGTCGAGCACGCCGACCATCGCAGCTATGCCGGCACCGTCGCCAGCGGTGTGCTGCGTCCTGGCGACGAGGTCGTGGTGCTGCCGAGCGGAAAAACCAGCCGTATCACCGTGATCGACGGTCCGACCGGGCCGGTCAACGAGGCGTTCCCGCCGATGGCGGTCTCGATCAGCCTGGCCGACGACATCGACATCTCCCGCGGCGACATGCTGGCGCGTCCGCAGAATCAGCCGACGGCGACCCAGGAGTTCGACGCGACGGTGTGCTGGATGGCCGACGAGGCGTCGCTGGAGCCCGGCCGCGACTACATCATCAAGCAGACCACTCGCACCACGCGGGCCAGGGTCGTCGGGCTGGACTACCGGCTCGACGTCAACTCGCTGCATCGCGACAAGAGCGCAACGGCGTTGAAGCTCAACGAACTCGGCCGCATCACGCTGCGCACGCAGGTGCCGCTGCTGCTCGACGAGTACGCGCGCAACTCCGCTACCGGATCGTTCATCCTGATCGACCCCGACACCAATGTGACGGTGGCCGCCGGCATGGTGCGCGACGCCGCGCCCGCATCGGCCCGAAGCGCATCGCCCAATACCGTGCGCAACCAATCGTTGGTGAGCGCCGACGACCGGCTGACCAAGGGCCGCACGCTGTGGTTCACCGGGCTGTCCGGGTCGGGCAAGTCGTCGGTGGCGGTGCTGGTGGAGCAGAAGCTGCTCGAACACGGTTGTCCCGCATACATTCTCGACGGTGACAACCTGCGCCACAGGCTCAACGCCGACCTCGGGTTCTCCATGGCCGACCGCGCCGAGAACCTGCGCCGGCTCGCCCACATCGCCACGCTGATGGCCGACGCCGGCCTGACGGTCCTGGTGCCGGCGATCAGCCCGCTGGAGGAACACCGGGAGCTGGCCCGCAAGGTGCACGCCGACCAGGGGGTGGAGTTCTTCGAGATCTTCGTCGACACCCCGCTGGAGGACTGCGAGCGGCGCGACCCCAAGGGCCTGTACGCCAAGGCCCGCGCCGGCGAGATCACGCACTTCACCGGGATCGACAGCCCCTATCAGCGGCCGAAGAACCCGGATCTGCGGCTGACGCCCGAACGCGGTCCTGACGAACTGGCTGATGAGGTGGTCGAGCTGCTCGAGGCGCCCCGGTGAGCGATCACGAGCTGGCCGCGGCGCTGGCCACCGAGGCCGGCCGGCTGCTGCTCGACGTGCGGACCGAGTTGGCCGAGGCTCCCGCGGATGAGCGAAAAGCCGTGGGCGACAAGCGGTCCCACGACTTCCTGATGGCGGCATTGGCAAAACAGCGCCCGAAGGACGCGGTGCTCTCCGAGGAGGGCGCCGACGATCCGGTGCGGCTGCGCAGTGAACGGGTGTGGATCGTGGACCCGCTGGACGGAACGCGGGAGTTCTCCGAGCTCGACCGCGACGACTGGGCGGTGCATGTTGCGCTGTGGCAGGCCGGCGAGCTGATCGCCGGTGCGGTGGCGCTGCCCGCACAGGGCATCACCTTCGCCACGCCGACTGTGGCTGCACCGCCGGCCGCGCCGGTGGCGCCGCGCATTGTGGTTTCGCGCACCCGACCGCCGGCGATCGCCCGGCGGGTGCGTGACGCACTGAACGGGACGCTGGTCGAGATGGGCTCGGCGGGCGCGAAGGTGGCCGCGGTGGTGCAGGGGCGAGCCGACGTCTACGTCCACGCCGGCGGGCAGTACGAGTGGGATTCGGCGGCGCCGGTCGCGGTGGCGCGGGCCGCCGGGCTGCACACCTCGCGGATCGACGGCTCGCCGCTGCAGTACAACCGGCCCGATCCACTACTGCCTGACCTGGTGGTGTGCCGGCCGGAGTATGCCGAGGCGGTGCTGGCCGTTACGCAGTAGCGTTGCGGCGATGAGTGACCTGAACACCCTGCGTACGTTGGCCGGTCTTGCGTTGGAGCCGGCGCCGTTGTCGGACTCGACGCTGATCCTGATCGACTGCCAGAACACCTATACATCTGGCGTCATGGAACTAGAGGGTGTGCAGGCCGCGCTCGATCAGGCCGCGGTGCTGCTGGATCGCGCCCGCTCGGCCGGTATTCCGATCATCCACGTTCAACACGACGACGGACCGGGCTCGCTGTATGACGTGGGCGGGGACAGCGGGGCGATCGGGCAATCGGTGGCCCCACGGGATGGCGAGCATGTGGTGGTGAAGAACTACCCGAATTCATTCGTAGCCACTGACCTCGACGATCGACTGAAGGCGCTGAAAGCGGAGAACCTGATCATTGCGGGATTCATGACTGGCTGCAAGCCTCGCGGCGCTGGCGGATCTGTTCGCAGTCGTGGTGCCGGACGCCGCTGGAATCCTTGCCTGAAGCAAGGGTCCAACCCTTCAGCTTCCTGTGAGGAAGCCGTCTGTAGAGCGTTCGAACCTGAGAAAACCGGTCCAATCCGCGGTTTCTCTCAGATTCGTCTCAGGTAGATTGTTGGTGACGGGATCGTCAAACGGCAAGGGGAGGATCCCATGAACGTCTCGATGCGCTCGCAGCTGACCGCCGGAGCGGCGCTTCTCAGGGCGACGGCGATCGCCATCACGCCGATCACTCAGCCGATGGCCGCCGGCCCGTTCCGGCCGGCGACCGCGTAGTGGCACCGGCGAAGGCCTCGGTGTCGACATCCAGTGCTCCGGCCGCAGCCACCACGGGGGATGGCTCCAGTGCCGGCAGTGACGTCACGACTGACGTTGCGAAGCCGGAGGTCAAGGCCAACGACGCCGCGACCTCTGACGCCTCGTCAACCGGTTCGGACAACAGCGCCGCGCCGGGTGACAACGGCAATGCCGGATCCTCGCCGAGCTCGTCCGACGGCTCGGCGAAGGCCGGCAGCAAGCACACCGGCCCTGGCGGCAGCAAGCGTGCCGCCAGGGCCGGTGCGGGCAAGTCCTCGGAGTAACTCTCTCCGAGCAAGGTGCCCCTCTCCCTTCCGGGGAGGGGCACTTTGCTGGGTTCGGCGGGAAGGCCGTTGCAGCGCAGTCCGCGCCGGGCTCGGCTGCCGGGCCCGGGTGGCCGCGGGACAAGATCACCGCGGTCGTCGATTCCGCCCGCGCCGCCCGCACGGTGGTTGGAACGCGGGCGCGTACCGGTGCGGATGCCTCAGCCGACAACTGAGTTGCTGGGCTTATTCGCCCTGACGTGATGGCAGAATTCGCGGAATGCGGATGTCGGCGAAGGCAGAGTACGCCGTTCGCGCCATGGTTCAGCTCGCCGCGGTCGACGGTGGACTGGTCAAATCTGACGATCTCGCCAAGTCCCAAGGGATTCCCGCGCAGTTCCTGGTCGACATCCTGTCCGTTCTGCGTACCGACCGGCTGGTGCGCAGTCACCGCGGCCGCGACGGCGGCTACGAACTAGCCCGTCCGGCAACCGAGATCAGCGTCGCCGACGTATTGCGCTGCATCGACGGTCCGTTGGCCAGCGTGCGCGACATTGGGTTGGGCGATCTTCCTTACACCGGCCCTACCAAGGCGTTGACCGATGTGTGGCGGGCGCTGCGCGCCAGCATGAGGGCGGTCCTCGAGGAGACCACGCTTGCCGACGTCGCGAGCGGAACCCTGCCCGACCATGTTGCGGCGCTGGCGCGCGACTACCTCAGCCAGGAGAACCGCCGCGGGCACCAGGGCGGGTGAGCTGAGGTGACGCGCTACCTGTCCTGGCCCCCGCACCGCACCGCACCGTCGAGGAAACCGCGGCGTGATCACCGGACTGTTCAACGCCGGCGTCGACCACACCTGGCTCATCACACTGTATGGAACGGCGCTGCGAGAGTCCGACCGGGCCGTAGGGTGTTGAGTCAAATGGCGACGCCGCAGACCCGAGTCGAGATGCTGGGCAATATCGGCCCGAACTGGTTCGCGTCGGTGATGGGCACCGGCATCGTGTCCACCGCCGGGGCGACGCTTCCCGTGCACGTCCCCGGCCTACAGGCTTTCACCCAGGTGGTGTGGGTGATCGCGGCGGTCCTGCTGGCTGTGCTCATCGTCGTGGTGGGCGGCCACTGGTTACGGCACCCGACGGTGGCGCGCAGTCACGCCCGCAACCCGCAGATGGCCCACTTCTACGGCGCCGCACCGATGGCCTTGCTGACCGTCGGGGCCGGCGCGGTTCTGGTCGGCCGCGACGTCATCGGGCAACGCCTGGCTGTCGACCTGGACTGGGTGCTGTGGACCGCGGGCACAATCGGTGGCCTGTTCACCGCGGTCAGCATCCCGTATCTGATGTTCACCCAGCACACCGTGGAACCCGACGCCGCGTTCGGCGGCTGGCTGATGCCGATCGTGCCGCCGATGGTGTCCGCGGCCACCGGCACACTGCTCATTCCGCACATGGCGCCCGGCAACGGGCGGGCCAGCATGTTCTACGGCTGCTACGCCATGTTCGGGCTGTCGCTGCTGGCCGCGCTCATCATCATCTCGATGATCTGGACCCGGCTCGTCCTCTACGGCACCTCGGGCACCGCGCGGGTGCCGACGTTGTGGATCGTTCTCGGCCCGCTCGGCCAATCCATCACCGCCGCAGGGCTTCTCGCCATCAACGCACGACTGGCCGTCGCCCCTGACCTCGCCGACAACATGAACGCCCTAGCGGTGCTCTTCGGCGTGCCGGTGTGGGGTTTCGCGGTGCTGTGGATCGCACTGGCCACCGCCTTGACTGTGCGCACCATGCGCCGCGGCATGCCGTTTGCGCTGACCTGGTGGAGCCTGGACCTTCCCGGTCGGCACCTTCGTCACCGGCACCACCCAGCTGGCGGTGCACACCAACCTGCCCGCGTTCAGGGTCGCCGCGGTGATCGCCTACGTCGGCCTGCTGTGTACGTGGCTGCTCGTCGCGGTGCGCACCACCCGCGGCAGCATGCGCGGCAACCTGCTGCGGCCCCCGCCGAGCGCCGGGCCGGTACGGGCCCGCAAGGACCCCGTCGTCTAACCGCCTTGCGAGTGGGGCACGTCAAAACGTCGAACTCGATGATGTGCCAGAATCGCGGGCGTGCAGATTGGCATGACCCTGCCGGTGATGGAGCGGACCTCGACGCCGACGTCTTGAAGCGCTGGACCCGGATGGCCGACGTGGGCCCGTTCTCCTCGCTGTGTCGGGGTGAACGCATCGCATTCGCCAACCCCGACTCGCTGACGGCGCTCGGGGTGCTGTCGGCGGCTCTGTCTCAGCGACGGTTCCAAGGGGCCAACAGCACGCGCCAGATCTTGCGGAAGCTCTCCGGGAAGGACTCGTCTTCAGGCAGATACGGGGAGGGAGTTGCATCCGGTTCGGCGGGGGGCTCCTCGGGGGAGTCGGTGGGTTCAGGCATGCCTGCTCTTCCTGTTCACCTCTAGCGCCGGCCGGGGCCGAACGGCCCGATCGGACCGGGGCCCACGGGTCCTGGACCAACCGGCCCGGGACCAACCGGACCTGGACCGATCGGCCCGGGCCCTACGGGGCCGACGTAGCAACACGGATCGACGGAGACCGTCACGTCGTCGTAGTACTCGCACTGGTTGGTCTCCCAATTGAAGTACATGCCTGCGCCGCAGCCGTCGTCAGCCCGGCTGGGCGCCGGCAGGAGACCGATGCCAGCGGCAGGTCCGGGAACGCGGCGGGTTCGTGGTCGGCCGATCCCGGATCGAGCAGAACCAGATCGCCCGCCCGAATCATGACCCGTCGACGTCGAGGTCCTCCCGGAGCGCAGCCCGCTCGGCGGTGCTGGTCAGATGGTGCCCCCGGCAGGATTCGAACCTGCGACCTTCTGCTCCGGAGGCAGACGCTCTATCCCCTGAGCTACGGGGGCGCACGCAATTGCGCCGTTGGGCGTTGACAGCCTAACGCATCGAAGAGTCCGCCCGCGAAAGCCGGGGATATGGATTCGGGCCCTGACCACGTCAGACCATAGGATGGACCCCCGTGACCCCCGCTGACCTCGCCGAGTTGCTCAAGAACACCGCCGCCGCGGTGCTGGCCGAGCATGACCTCGACCCCGCCGCCCTGCCCGCGACGGTGACGGTCGAGCGCCCGCGTAACCCCGAGCACGGCGATTACGCCACCAACCTGGCTCTTCAGCTGGGCAAGAAGGTCGGCACCGACCCCCGCGAACTGGCCGGTTGGCTGGCCGCGGCGCTCGCCGCAGCCGACGGCATCGCCTCGGCCGACGTCGCAGGCCCGGGATTCGTGAACCTGCGCATCGAGGCCTCCGCGCAGGGCGCCATCGTCCGCAACGTACTCGAGGCCGGCCTGAACTACGGCCACTCACGCGCGCTCGACGGCCAGAACATCAACCTCGAGTTCGTCTCGGCCAACCCCACAGGACCCATCCACATCGGCGGCACCCGGTGGGCCGCCGTCGGCGACGCGCTGGGCCGGCTGCTGTCCGCCCAGGGCGCCAAGGTGGTCCGCGAATACTACTTCAACGACCACGGCGCCCAGATCGACCGCTTCACCAACTCGCTGATCGCCGCGGCCAACGGCCAGCCCGCCCCCGCGGACGGCTACGCCGGGGCCTACATCAACGACATCGCCGACCAGATTCTGGCCAATGCGCCCGATGCGCTGAGTCTTACCGGCGAGGAGCAGCGCGAGACCTTCCGCTCCATCGGCGTGGACCTGATGTTCACCCACATCAAGCACTCTCTGCACGACTTCGGCACCGACTTCGACGTCTACACCCACGAAGATTCGATGCACACCAGCGGGCGGGTGGACCAGGCCATCGCCAAGCTGCGCGAGGCCGGCTCGATCTACGACAAGGATGGCGCAACCTGGCTTCGCACAACCGAATTCGGTGACGACAAGGACCGCGTCGTCATCAAGAGCGACGGCCAGCCCGCCTACATCGCCGGTGACCTCGCCTACTACCTGGATAAGCGTCAGCGCGGGTTCGACCTGTGCATCTACATGCTCGGCGCCGACCACCACGGCTACATCGCCCGGCTGAAGGCGGCCGCCGCCGCACTCGGTGACGATCCCGACACCGTCGAGGTGCTCATCGGTCAGATGGTCAACCTGGTCCGCGACGGCCAGCCGGTGCGGATGAGCAAGCGGGCCGGTACCGTGATCACCCTCGACGACCTGGTCGAGGCCATCGGGGTAGACGCCGCGCGCTACGCCCTGATCCGCTCCTCGGTGGACACCCCGATCGACATCGACCTTCAGATGTGGTCCTCGGCGTCCAGCGAGAACCCGGTCTACTACGTGCAATACGCGCACGCCCGGCTCTCGGCACTGGCGCGCAACGCCGCCGAACTCGGACTCGCACCAGAGACCGCGCACCTGGACCTGCTCACCCACGACAAAGAGGGCACGCTGATCCGCAACCTCGGTGAGTTTTCCCGGGTGCTCGAAGCGGCGGCCTCGCTTCGTGAACCGCACCGGGTGTGCCGTTACCTGGAGGACCTGGCCGGCGACTACCACCGGTTCTACGACTCGTGCCGCGTGCTGCCCCAGGGTGACGAGGACCCCTCCGATCTGCACCGTGCCCGGCTCGCGCTGTGCGCGGCCACCCGCCAGGTGATCGCCAACGGGCTGGGCATTCTCGGTGTGTCCGCCCCGGAGCGCATGTGAACGCTCACCCGGCCGGCCCGCGGCACGCCGAGGAGATCCATCACGGCGGCAGCCCGCCGCGCCCGCAGACCGCTGCCGACGTGCTGGATCTTGCACCGAAGATCTGGCCGCGCAACATCATTCGCCGCTCCGACGGTGAGGTGGAGATCGCCGGGGTGGCGGTGACCGACCTGGCCGCCCAGTACGGCACCCCGCTGTTCGTCATCGACGAGGACGACTTCCGCGGACGCTGCCGCGAGGTCGCCGCGGCATTCGGCGGTGGGCGCAACGTGCACTACGCCGCCAAGGCGTTCCTGTGCAGCGAGATCGCTCGCTGGGTCGACGAAGAGGGCTTGTCGCTGGACGTCGCCAGCGGCGGCGAGCTGGCAGTCGCCCTGAACGCTGGGTTCCCCGCCGAGCGAATCGCGTTCCACGGCAACAACAAATCGGTCGACGAACTGACCGCGGCGGTCAAGGCCGGTGTGGGTCACGTGGTGCTGGACTCGATGACCGAGATCGAACGGCTCGACACCATCGCCGGCGATGCCGGCGTGGTGCAGGACGTGCTGATCCGCATCACCGTCGGGGTCGAGGCGCACACCCACGAGTTCATCGCCACTGCCCACGAGGACCAGAAGTTCGGTCTGTCCCTGGCCAGCGGTGCGGCCATGGCCGCGGTGCGACGGGTCTTCGCCGCCGACCATCTGCGCCTGGTCGGGCTGCACAGCCATATCGGCTCGCAGATCTTCGACGTCGACGGTTTCGAACTGGCCGCCCACCGGGTGATCGGCCTGCTGCGCGATGTGGTTGCCGAGTTCGGTGTGGACAAGACCGCTCAGATCGCCACCGTCGACCTCGGCGGTGGCTTGGGTATTTCCTATGTGCCCCAGGATGATCCGCCGCCGGTGCAGGATCTCGCGGCCAAGCTCGGTGCCATTGTGGCCAACGAGTCCGCCGCCGTGGGCCTGCCCGCTCCGCGACTGGTGGTCGAACCCGGCCGTGCCATCGCCGGGCCCGGAACCGTGACGCTCTACGAGGTGGGCACCGTCAAAGACGTGGCGATCAGCGCGGGTGCCTCACGGCGTTACATCAGCGTCGACGGTGGGATGAGCGACAACATTCGCACCTCGCTGTACGGGGCGGAGTACGAGGTCCGGCTGGTGTCGCGGGGCAGTGACGCACCGCCGAGATTGGCCCGCATCGTCGGAAAGCACTGCGAGAGCGGCGACATCGTGGTCCGCGACGCCTGGGTGCCCGACGACGTAAGCCCCGGAGATCTGTTGGCCGTGGCCGCCACCGGCGCGTACTGCTATTCGATGTCGAGTCGGTACAACCTGATCGGCCGCCCCGCCGTGGTGGCCGTGCGCGACGGACGGGCCCGTCTGATCCTGCGCCGGGAGACCGTCGACGACCTGCTGAGTTTGGAAGTGAGGTAGCCAATGAGTACACCCGAGAAGCCGATCGGCATAGCGGTATTGGGACTGGGCAACGTCGGTAGCGAGGTTGTCCGCATCATCGAGGACAGCGCGGCCGACCTGGCGGCGCGCATCGGCGCGCCGCTCGAGCTGCGCGGCGTGGCGGTGCGCCGCGTCTCCGACGACCGGGGCGTGCCGGTCGCCATGCTCACCGACAACGTCGAAGAGCTGGTGTCCCGTGAGGACGTCGACATCGTCGTCGAGCTGATGGGGCCCGTCGAGCCGGCCCGCAAGGCGATCCTGACCGCCTTGGAGCGCGGCAAGTCGGTGGTGACCGCCAACAAGGCACTGCTGTCCCAGTCCACCGGCGAACTGGCGCAGGCTGCCGAACGCGCGCACGTCGACCTCTACTTCGAAGCGGCCGTCGCCGGTGCGATCCCGGTGATCCGTCCGCTCACCCAGTCACTGGCCGGCGACTCCGTGCTGCGCGTGGCCGGCATCGTCAACGGCACCACCAACTACATCCTGTCCGAGATGGCTTCGACCGGCGCCGATTACGACTCGGCCCTGGCCGACGCCAGCGCGCTGGGCTACGCCGAGGCCGACCCCACCGCCGACGTCGAGGGCTACGACGCCGCCGCCAAGGCGGCCATTCTGGCTTCGATCGCCTTCCATACTCCCGTCACGGCCGACGACGTCTACCGCGAGGGCATCACCAAGGTCACCCCGGCCGACTTCGAGGCCGCCAAGGCGCTGGGCTGCACCATCAAGCTGCTGTCGATCTGCGAACGAATCACCACACCCGATGGCGTGCAACGGGTTTCAGCCCGCGTATATCCCGCGCTGGTCCCGTTGACCCACCCGCTGGCGACGGTCAACGGTGCGTTCAACGCCGTGGTGGTCGAAGCCGAGGCAGCCGGGCGGCTGATGTTCTACGGCCAGGGCGCGGGCGGTGCGCCGACCGCCTCTTCGGTGATGGGTGACGTGGTGATGGCCGCGCGCAACCGTGTGCAGGGCGGCCGCGGCCCGCGCGAGTCGAAGTACGCCCAGCTGCCGATCGCTCCGATGGGGGTGATCCCGACCCGGTACTACGTGAGCATGACCGTCAAGGACCAGCCCGGTGTGTTGGCCTCTGTGGCAGCGGAATTCGGCAAGCGGGAAGTCAGCATCGCCGAGGTGCGCCAGGAGGGCATCGTCGACGAAGGCGGGCAGCTCTGCGGTGCCCGCATCGTCGTGGTGACCCACCGGGCCACCGACGCCGCGCTGTCGGAGACCGTCGCCGCGCTGTCCGGGCTCGATGTCGTGCAGAGTGTCAACAGCGTGCTGCGTTTGGAGGGAACCAGCGAATGAACACAACCAAGGTCCACACCCCCTGGCCGGGCCTGATCGTGGCCTACCGTGACCGGCTGCCGGTCGCGGCGGATTGGACACCGGTCACCCTGCTCGAGGGCGGCACCCCGCTGGTGTACGCCCCGCGGCTGTCGGAAAAGACCGGCTGCACAGTGCATTTGAAGGTCGAGGGCCTCAACCCGACGGGCTCCTTCAAGGACCGCGGCATGACGATGGCCGTGACCGACGCCGTCGCCCGCGGGCAGAAGGCCGTGTTGTGCGCCTCGACCGGCAACACCTCGGCGTCGGCGGCCGCCTACGCCGCGCGCGCCGGAATCACCTGTGCGGTGCTGATTCCGCAGGGCAAGATCGCGATGGGCAAGCTCGCCCAGGCGGTCATGCACGGCGCCAGGATCATCCAGGTCGACGGGAACTTCGACGACTGCCTGGAACTGGCCCGCAAGCTCACCGCCGACTACCCGACGATCTCGCTGGTCAACAGCGTCAACCCGGTGCGCATCGAGGGCCAGAAGACCGCGGCGTTCGAGATTGTCGACGCCCTGGGCACCGCCCCCGACATCCACGCGCTGCCGGTCGGCAACGCCGGCAACATCACCGCCTACTGGCGCGGGTACACCGAGTACCACCGCGACGGGATCAGCGACAAGCTGCCGCGCATGCTCGGCACCCAGGCCGCCGGCGCGGCGCCACTGGTCTCCGGTAAGCCGGTCAGCCACCCCGAGACCATCGCCACCGCGATCCGGATCGGTTCGCCGGCTTCCTGGGACGGAGCCGTCAACGCCCAGCAGGAGTCCGGCGGGCGCTTCCTGGCCGCCACCGACGACGAGATCTTGGCCGCCTACCACCTGGTGGCGCAGGCCGAGGGCGTGTTCGTTGAGCCGGCCTCGGCGGCCAGCATCGCCGGCCTGCTCAAGTCGGTCGAGGACGGTTGGGTCACGCCGGGGTCCACGGTGGTGTGCACCGTCACCGGGAACGGCCTGAAGGACCCCGACACCGCCCTGCGCGGCATGCCGACTGTCACGCCCGTGCCGGTCGACCCCTCGGCCGTCGTCGCCGAACTCGGCCTGGGCTGAGGAATGCCGGTGACCCAGAGCCTGCCTGCCGGACTGAGCGCCGGTGCGTCTGTGGCGGCTTCCAGCGCCAACCTCGGGCCCGGCTTCGACAGCCTCGGCGTGGCGCTGGGCCTCTACGACGAGATTCTGGTGGAAACCGTCGAGGACGGCCTGGTAATCGAGGTCGAGGGGGAGGGCGCCGGGCAGGTGCCCCACAGTCACGAGCACCTGGTCGTCCGCGCCATCCGTCGCGGCCTGCAGGCGGCCAGCGTCGACGCTGCGGGATTGTTCGTGCGCTGCCGCAACGCCATCCCGCACTCGCGCGGGCTCGGCTCGTCGGCGGCGGCCGTCGTCGGCGGGCTCGCCGCAGCCAATGGTCTTCTGGCGCAAGCGGATTTGGCGCCGCACTCAGAGGCGCAGCTGATTCAGCTGTCCTCAGAGTTCGAAGGTCACCCGGACAACGCGTCAGCCTCTGTTCTCGGCGGCGCGGTGGTGTCGTGGGCTGATGCCCGCACCGACCCGCCGACCTACGCCGCCGCGCAGCTGCGTCTGCACCCGGACATCCACCTGTTCCCGGGTATCCCGGAAGTGCGGTCTTCAACCGCGGAAACCCGGGTGCTGTTGCCCGAGCAGGTCAGCCATGTGGCCGCCCGTTTCAACCTCAGCCGGGCGGCATTGCTGGTCGTGGCGCTCACTGAGCGTCCGGATCTGCTGATGGCGGCCACCGAGGACATGCTGCATCAGCCCCAGCGAGCGCCCGCAATGCCCGCCTCGGCGGAATATCTCCAGGTCCTGCGGCGTTGTGGAGTTCCGGCGGTGCTGTCCGGCGCCGGCCCGTCGGTCCTGGCGCTCAGCACGAGCCCGGCACTGCCGGCCGAGGCGGTCGAATTCGGCACCGCCAATGGATTCACCGTCAGCGCGATGAGCGTCGGCGAAGGGGTTCGCTGGAGCTCCGGTGTCGCGGTCCACGGCTGAGTTGGCCACACGCAGGTTCCAGGTTGCTTGCTTTCCGGCGCAAAAGGGGGCTATCCTCGGTGCCGTCCAGGCAATCGCAGCGTCTGCACCTGCGCCGAGACTAGGACGACCACCAATTCTTCTCGTGTTCCCCCGTGGACTGACGGTTCGCCAGGTAGCCGCGAATCCCGGCCGTCGCCGTTGATGCACAGATGACGGTGAGACTTCGCATTCAGCGAATCGCCTGAATGCCATAACCCCTCGCGTGATGGATCGACGAGGGAAGAAAGGAAATCCGTGACTGATACGGACCTCATCACGGCTGGAGGCAGCGCAACTCAACCGGATGCGCCCGCCGTGACCGCTCAAACCCCGCCGGCCCCCGAAGCTCAGCCAGCTGAGTCCCGCGGCGCCGCCGAGGGTGCGGACGCTGGCTCGACCGTGGCGACTGGGTCTCTGTCGACGATGGTGCTGCCCGAGCTGCGGGCCCTGGCCAGCAAAGTTGGTGTCAAGGGCACTTCCGGGATGCGCAAGAGCGAGCTCATCGCCGCCATCCGGGAAAGCCAGAACGGTGGCAACACTGGCCCCCGCAATGGCGGGCCCGCCGCCGAGGCGGCCAGCCAGCCGGCAGCCGAGGCGGCCAGCCAGCCCGCCGCCGAGACCCGCGTCGAGACCGAGACCAACGGCGCCGAGCCGCCGCGCCGTGAGCGCCGTGCCGCCAACCGCGACGCCGGAGCCCCCGCCGAAGGTGTTGATCAGCAGAAGGCCGCCCGCGGCGGCGCAGACGGGTCGCAGAACAAGTCCGAGAACCGCCAGCCGGCCCGCGAGTCCAACGACCAGGCTGGTGACAGGCAGGGCGGCGGCCAGCAGAACCGGGAAGACGACGACGGCGAGCGTGGCCAAGGCCGGCGCGGCCGGCGTTTCCGCGACCGCAGGCGCCGCGGCGAGCGGACCGGCGGCGAGGGCGGCGGAGGCAATGAATCCGAGCCGCGCGAGGACGACGTCGTCCAGCCGGTGGCTGGCATCCTCGACGTCCTCGACAACTACGCGTTCGTGCGGACCTCCGGCTACCTGGCCGGCCCGAACGACGTGTACGTGTCGATGAACATGGTTCGCAAGAACGGCCTGCGCCGCGGCGACGCGGTGACCGGTGCGGTTCGCGTGCCCAAGGACGGCGAGCAGAACAACCAGCGGCAGAAGTTCAACCCGTTGGTGCGCCTCGACAGCGTCAACGGCGGGCCGGTCGAGGCGGCCAAGAACCGCCCCGAGTTCGGCAAGCTGACGCCGCTGTACCCGAACCAGCGCCTGCGCCTGGAGACCACGCCCGAGAAGCTCACGACCCGGGTCATCGACCTGATCATGCCGATCGGCAAGGGCCAGCGCGCCCTGATCGTGTCCCCGCCGAAGGCCGGCAAGACCACGATCATGCAGGACATCGCCAACGCGATCACCAAGAACAACCCCGAGTGCCACCTGATGGTCGTGCTCGTCGACGAACGGCCCGAAGAGGTCACCGACATGCAGCGCTCGGTCAAGGGTGAGGTCATCGCCTCGACCTTCGACCGGCCGCCGTCAGACCACACCCAGGCCGCCGAGCTCGCCATCGAGCGGGCAAAGCGGCTGGTGGAGCAGGGCAAGGACGTCGTCGTGCTGCTCGACTCGATCACCCGCCTGGGCCGCGCCTACAACAACGCCTCCCCGGCGTCCGGGCGCATCCTGTCCGGTGGTGTGGACTCCACCGCGCTCTACCCGCCCAAGCGGTTCCTCGGCGCGGCGCGCAACATCGAGCACGGCGGCTCGCTGACCATCATCGCCACCGCTATGGTGGAAACCGGGTCGACCGGTGACACGGTGATCTTCGAGGAGTTCAAGGGCACCGGCAACGCCGAGCTCAAGCTCGACCGCAAGATCGCCGAGCGCCGGGTGTTCCCGGCCGTCGACGTCAACCCGTCGGGCACCCGCAAGGACGAGTTGCTGCTGTCGGCCGACGAGTTCGCGGTCGTGCACAAGCTGCGCCGCGTGCTGTCCGGCCTGGACAGCCACCAGGCCATCGACTTGCTGATGAGCCAGCTGCGCAAGACCAAGAACAACTACGAGTTCCTGGTCCAGGTCTCCAAGACCGCGCCGGGCATGGCCGACGTCGACTAACTCACGATTTCGGCGCGGTTGTCGTCGCTCAGCGGTGATATTCGCGCCCAAATCGGCCGGGGGAGGCCTGCTTACCCGAGCGGGTCGGTGATCGCGCGCAGCTCCACCAAGGCTGCCCGCAACTCGCGATAGCGCTTGGCGCCCAGACGTTTCCGCCACTGCCGCTCCACCTCGGCGACCTCCGCCGCCACGGCACGGCACACCTTCTGCCCATTGGCGGTCAGCACGACGAGGCGGGCCCGCGCGTCGGCGGGATCTGCGACGCGACGGACATAGCCGGACTTCTCGAGTTGGTCGACCAGCGCCCCGGCGGTCTGCTTGGTCACCACGGCCCGCTCGGCCAGCTCGGTGATGCGAATTCCGTTGGGATCCAGGCGCTGTAGCAGCCGCGACTGCGCGAGCGTGATGTCTGCGGCTCCGCTGGCCCCCAGTATCGCCTTCACCTGTGCCTCGGCGGCGCGATGGGCGATGAACATCAGGGTGGGGGTGCTGGGCGCGTCGTCGGCCATCCGTTGACTTTAGTCCGAGAACCTGACTATTTTTAGTCAGACTTCCTGACCAAAGGACTGCGATGAACACCGACGAGATCTGGCACATCATCGACGAACAGCGCACCGGCCTGGCCGACCTGCTGGAGAGCCTTTCACCCGAGCAGTGGGAAGCGCCGTCGCTGTGTGAGGGCTGGAAGGTTCGCGACGTCGCCGCCCACCTGACCCATTCGCAGATGGGCCCACTGCGGGTCGTGGTCGAAGCGCTGCGGTCCGGCTTCCGCTTCGACCCGATGATCAGCCGGCTCGCCAGCAGCGACACCCGGTCACAGGCGCAGATCGTCGCGGCCCTGCGCGGCATGGTCGGATCGCGCAAGCGCATCATTGGAACCAGGCCCGTCGACCCGCTGACCGACGTCCTGGTGCACGGCCAGGACATCACGGTCCCGCTGGGCATCGACCGTCCGATGCCGGCGGCTGCTGCCGTCGCATGCGCAGATCATCTGTGGCACATGACTTTTCCGATGAAGCCAGCCGGCCGCGTCAAGGGCGTCAGGCTGGTGGCCACCGACGCAGACTTCGCGCAGGGGCAGGGCTACGAGATCAAGGCGCCGATCCGCGACATCTTGATGCTCCTCACTGGCCGTCGCAGCGGCATCAGCGATCAGGTCGAGGCGCACCGCAACGCCTGAGCGTCACTGCGCCGGGGCGGTCCGCAGCCCGGGCAGCACGAGGCGCCGCAGGTAGCGCAGCACCGCGTCGTGATCGTCGGGGTCCAGCGTGTCACCGGGCACGGCGCCAACCCGCCGGGCGGTCAGCTCTGGACCGGAGAGCCGTGCGGCCGGGTCTACACGACCAGGCAAGTCACGGAATAGGCCTCACCGCCGACGCGTTTGGGCAGGTGACGGTCAACCTGGCATACTGGATCGTCGACCACCTGGGTACCGGTTCACGCCCGCCAGCCAGGGAGAATCCCGAGGGCGACCCGGCGACCTACGAATGAAGAGGACACCATGAAAACAGGCATTCATCCTGCCTACGGCGAGACCACCGTGGTCTGCGGCTGTGGCAACAGCTTCACCACCCGCAGCACCAAGGACGGCGGCCACATCGTGGTCGAGGTGTGCTCGCAGTGCCACCCCTTCTACACCGGCAAGCAGAAGATCCTCGACAGCGGCGGCCGCGTGGCCCGCTTCGAGAAGCGCTACGGCAAGCGCAAGACGAACGAGTCGGCCGACAAATAGTTGCCTCACCGACGCCCGATCTGTCGCGGATTTTCAGCGAGAGGCCGGGCGTCGGTCTGCGTTTCGGCACCGGCGACAGGAGAGGAGGGGAATGGCTCAGCAGGCCGCGATGGCAATTGACACCGTGCTGGCCGAACACGCCGACCTCGAGCGTCAGCTATCCGATCCCGAACTGCATGGCGACGCCGCCAATGCCCGCCGGGTCGGGCGGCGCTTCGCGCAACTGGCGCCGATCGTCTCGACCTACCGCAAGCTCGAGGCGGCCCGCGGCGACCTGGAGGCCGCCCGCGAGCTGGCCGCCGAGGACGCGGCGTTCGCCGCCGAGGTTCCCGAGCTGGAAGCCCGGGTCGCCGAGCTTGACCAGCACCTCACCGACCTGCTCGCCCCGCGCGACCCGCACGACGCCGACGACATCGTGCTCGAGGTGAAATCCGGTGAGGGCGGGGAGGAGTCGGCCTTGTTCGCCGCCGACCTGGCCCGGATGTACATCCGCTACGCCGAGCGCCACGGCTGGAGCGTGACGGTCCTCGACGAGACCACCTCCGATCTCGGCGGCTACAAGGACGCCACGCTGTCCATTCGCAGCAAGGGTGATTCGGCCGACGGGGTCTGGTCGCGGCTGAAGTTCGAGGGCGGCGTTCACCGCGTGCAACGCGTGCCGGTCACCGAATCGCAGGGCCGGGTGCACACCTCGGCGGCCGGGGTTCTGGTGTACCCGGAGCCAGAAGAGGTCGAGCAGGTCCAGATCGACGAGTCCGACGTGCGTATCGACGTCTACCGCTCGTCGGGCAAGGGTGGTCAGGGCGTCAACACCACCGACTCCGCGGTGCGTATCACCCACCTGCCCACCGGCATCGTCGTCACCTGCCAGAACGAGCGATCCCAGCTGCAGAACAAAGCCCGCGCCATGCAGGTGCTGGCCGCGCGGCTGCAGGCGCTAGCCGAAGAGCAGGCCCAGGCCGACGCCTCGGCAGGCCGAGCGAGCCAGATCCGTACCGTCGACCGCAGCGAGCGCATCCGCACCTACAACTTCCCGGAGAATCGGATCGCCGATCACCGGATCAACTTCAAGGCGCACAACCTCGACCAGGTTCTCGACGGCGACATGGATGCGCTGCTCGATGCGCTGGCCGCCGCCGACAAACAGACCCGGTTGCAACAGGCATGACCCGCCACCGGCTCCGGCGGGCCATCGACGTGGCCACCGCTGCACTTGCCGAGGCCGGGATCGACTCAGCGCGAACCGATGCCGAGCTGCTTGCGGCGCACCTGACCGGAAGTGAACGCGGGCGGCTGGCCACCATGGACCCGCCGGCGGCCGACTTCTTCCGCCGCTACGACGAGGCGGTCGCGGCACGATCACGGCGCATCCCGCTACAGCACCTCACCGGCACCGCTGCCTTCGGCCCGCTGGAGCTGCACGTCGGTCCCGGGGTGTTCATCCCGCGTCCGGAAACCGAAGCGTTGCTGGAATGGGCTGCGGCCCAACATCTTACAGGGTATCCGGTGATCGTCGACCTGTGCACCGGCTCCGGAGCGCTGGCCGTCGCGCTGGCCGACCGCTGGCCGAACGCCCGCGTCATCGCGGTCGACGACGATGCCGCGGCACTGGCGTATGCCCGGCGCAACAGCGAGGGCACCGCCGTGGAGGTGATGCAGGCTGACGTCACCGTGCCCGGGCTGCTTGCGGAGCTGGCCGGTACGGTCGACCTCGTGGTGTCCAACCCGCCCTACATCCCCGCCGGGGCAGAGCTGGAACCCGAAGTGGCCGAGCACGACCCGACGCACGCACTGTTCGGCGGCCCCGACGGGATGGCGGTGATCGGACCGATCGCCGCCCTGGCGGGCGGATGGCTCAAGCCCGGCGGACTGGTGGTGATCGAACACGATGACACCACGTCGCGTCAGACCGTCGAAACGATCGACCGGACAGGACGTTTCACTGCCATCACGGCGCACCGCGATCTGGCGGGGCGCCCGCGCTTCGTGACGGCCCGCAGAACGGAGGAGTCAGCGTGACCCAGGTGTTCGGCTGCGCCGACACCGCTCGACGCCCCGAGGCCATCGCAGCGGCCGCCGGCGCGGTCAAAACCGGCCGGCTGGTCGTGATGCCCACCGACACCGTGTACGGCATCGGTGCCGACGCCTTCGACAGCGCGGCGGTCGCCAGTCTGCTCGCGGCCAAGGGCCGTGGCCGGGATATGCCGGTCGGGGTGCTCGTCGGCTCCTGGCACACCATCGAGGGACTGGTGTTCTCGGTTCCGCAGAGCGCCCGCGAACTGATACGGGCCTTCTGGCCTGGTGCGCTGAGCCTTGTTGTGCAGCAGGCGCCGTCGCTGCAGTGGGACCTCGGCGACGCCCGCGGAACCGTCATGCTGCGGATGCCGCTGCATCCGGTGGCCATCGAGCTCCTGCGCGAAGTCGGCCCGATGGCCGTCTCGAGCGCCAACATCTCCGGGCGGCCAGCAGCCACGACGGCAGCCGAGGCGCATCGCCAGCTCGGCGACCTGGCCGAGGTCTACCTCGACGCCGGGCCGTCGCAGGAACAGGCCGCCTCGACCATCGTCGACCTCACCGGTCCGGCACCCCGTCTGCTGCGCGAAGGACCGGTCAGCGCCGCGGCGATCGCCGACGTGTTGGGTGTCGACGTCGCATCGCTGACTGCCTGATCACCGCGCCGGCGCTCACAGGTTGGTGAAGTACGGTCTTTTTGAAATGGTCAGCGGATCTGAAGTCGAGCTCCTCGCACTGTCCGACCGGGGTGCCGGAGTTCCCCTGCGCGAGTTGGCACTCGTCGGCCTGACCGCCGCAATCATCACCTACTTCGCGACCGGCTGGGTGCGGGTGCTGGCCACCCGCCTGGGCGCGTTGGCCTACCCCCGCGAGCGCGACGTCCACACCCGCCCGACCCCCCGCATGGGCGGGCTGGCGATGTACCTCGGTGTGGTGACCGCAGTGTTCCTCGCCTCCCAGCTGCCGGCGCTGGCCCGGGGTTTCATCTACTCCTCGGGCATGCCCGCCGTGGTGGCGGCCGGGGGATTGATCTTGGTCGTCGGCCTGATCGACGACCGGTGGGGCCTGGACGCGTTGACCAAGTTCGCCGGGCAGATCACCGCTGCCAGCGTGCTGGTCACCATGGGGGTGGCCTGGAGCGTGCTCTACGTCCCGATCGGCGGGGCCGGCACCATCGTGCTCGACCAGGTCTCGTCGATCCTGCTGACGCTGGCGCTGACGGTCTCGATCGTCAACGCGATGAACTTCGTCGACGGGCTCGACGGCTTGGCTGCCGGGCTCGGGCTGATCACCGCGCTGGCCATCTGCATCTTCTCCGTCGGACTGCTGCGCGATCATGGCGGCGACGTGTTGTTCTACCCGCCGGCGGTCATCTCCGTGGTGCTGGCGGGCGCCTGTCTGGGCTTCCTGCCGCACAACTGGTACCGGGCCAAGATCTTCATGGGGGACTCCGGCTCCATGCTGATCGGTCTGATGCTCGCTGCCGCCTCGACCACGGCGGCGGGCCCGATCTCGCAGAGTGCCTACGGAGCCCGCGACGTCTTCGCGCTGCTCTCGCCGTTCCTGCTGGTGGTCGCGGTGATGTTCGTCCCGGCGCTGGACATGCTGCTGGCGATCGTGCGGCGCACCAGGGCCGGCCTCAGCCCGTTCAGCCCGGACAAGATGCACCTGCACCACCGGCTGCTGCAGATCGGTCACTCGCATCGCCGGGTTGTGCTGCTGATCTACCTCTGGGTCGGCATCGTCGCACTCGGTGCGGCCAGCACGATCTTCTTCGATCCGCGCTACACCGGCGCGGTGATGCTGGCCGCGATCGTGGTCGCCGTGGTGGTCACCCTCATCCCGTCGTTGCGTCGCGGAGACCGCGACTACGACGAGATTTACGACGGAGAGTAGTAGACGTATTTTAGGCCGCCTACCATGTGGTACGGTGCTGGCAGAACCCAGCCGAGACCTGACTGAACCTCGCGGGTTGCCGGCCCCCGGCCCACCGGACTCACATCCGATCGGCGCCGAAAACGACCGACAAAGGGAGCTGCCCATTGGGTGATTCCAGCGTGCCTCACGCCGTTCGATACGCTCGGCGGGCCACGCCCCGAATCACCCGGACAGCTCTCGAGAACGCAAGATTGAGGTGAACCTGTGACGACACCAGCGCAAGATGCGCCGTTGGTGTTTCCGTCGGTTGCCTTCCGGCCCGTTCGGCTGCTTGCCATCTGCTGCGCGTTGACCGCGTTGGCAGTGGGGCTGGCCGCGGTAGCGGGACACGTCATGATCGGTGCCTTCTTCGGTGTCGGGCTCGCGCTCGGTCTGATCAACGCGGTGCTCGTTCAGCGATCGGTGGAGTCGATCACCGCCGGGGACCATCCGCTGAAGCGCAAGATGGCGCTGAACTCCGCCACCCGCCTGCTGATCATCAGCGTCATCGGCCTGACCATCGCGTTCGTTTTCCGGCCGAGCGGCCTTGGCGTGTTGTTCGGCCTTGCGTTGTTCCAAGTTTTGCTCGTTTTGAGTACGGCGCTGCCGGTGTGGAAGAAGATTCGCACGGGCGACAACAGTGAACAGGTAGCCGCGGGGCCCGGTGCTTCCGCATCAACCACCGCAGACGAAGCACCGAAGGACTGAACGCACGATGAGTGAACGAATCCTCGCAGAGGGCGCGATCGAGGTCGGCCACCACGAGACGGCCCAGTGGCTCGGCATGACGGTCAACGTCGACACCATCCTGGCCACCGGCATCGCCGCGGTCATCGTCATCGTGCTGGCCTTCGTCCTGCGCGCCAAGGTCACCTCGACCGGCGTGCCCAGCGGTGTCCAGCTGTTCTGGGAGGCCATCACCACCCAGATGCGCGGCCAGATCGAGTCGGCGATCGGCATGAAGATCGCCCCGTTCGTGCTGCCACTGGCGGTCACGCTGTTCGTCTTCATCTTGATCGCGAACTGGATCTCGGTGCTACCGGTGCAATACAGCACCGCCGACGGCAAGACCGCAGAGTTGCTCAAGCCGCCGGCGGCCGACATCAACTTCGTTCTCGCGCTCGCGCTCTTCGTGTTCCTGTGTTACCACGCGGCCGGTATCTGGCGACGCGGTCTGCTGGGCCACCCGATCAAACTGCTCAAGGGCCACGTCACATTCCTCGCCCCGATCAACCTCGTCGAGGAGCTGGCCAAACCGATCTCGCTGTCTCTCCGACTTTTCGGCAACATCTTCGCGGGCGGCATCATGGTCGCGCTCATCGCGCTGTTCCCGCCGTACATCATGTGGGTGCCGAACGCGATCTGGAAAACCTTCGACCTGTTCGTCGGCCTGATCCAGGCGTTCATCTTCGCCCTGCTGACAATCCTGTACTTCAGCCAGTCCATGGAACTGGATGAGGAGCACCACTAAAAGACGTGTTCGACCCCCGAACCGCCCACAGCCTGGTAGGTGTCCTACCAGCAATCAAGGAGGATAAGGAATGGCAGACCCCACCATCGTTGCCGGCGCCCTGATCGGCGGCGGACTGATTCTGGGCGGCGGCGCCATCGGCGCCGGTATCGGCGACGGCATCGCCGGTAACGCCCTGATCTCCGGCATCGCCCGGCAGCCCGAGGCCCAGGGTCGGCTGTTCACTCCGTTCTTCATCACCGTCGGTCTGGTGGAAGCGGCGTACTTCATCAACCTGGCGTTCATGGCGTTGTTCGTCTTCGCCACCCCCGGCGCTTCCTAGTCGGCATGGGGGAGCACAGCGCCACCCTGTTGGCGGCTGAGGAAGGCGGCGGCACGTCGAACTTCCTCATCCCCAACGGCACCTTCTTCTTCGTGCTGGCCATCTTCTTGATCGTGCTCGGCGTGATCGGCAAATTCGTCGTGCCGCCGGTCCAGAAGGTGCTCGGTGAGCGCGAAGCGATGGTCGCGAAGACCACCGAGGACACCCGCAAGGCCGTTGCGCAGGAAGCCGCAGCCGACTCCGACTACCAAAAGGAGATGGCCGCGGCCCGCACGGAGGCCTCGGGCATCCGCGACGAGGCCCGTGCCGAAGGTCGAGCGGTCCTCGACGGGTTGCGGGGCCGCGCGAACGAGGATGCGGCCGCGACGCTGCAACAGGCTGCCGAGCAGCTCAAGCAGCAGAGCGACGCGATCGCGGCGGACCTGAGGTCGTCGGTCGAGACACTGTCGGCCGACCTGGCCGGCCGGGTCCTCGGAGTCGAGGTGTCCACTACGTCGGCGTCAGCGCCGGGACGGTAGGAGCATGTCAACCTTCATCGGACAGCTCATCGGCTTCCTAGTCGTCATCTGGATCATCTGGCGGTATGTGGTGCCGCCGGTGCGCCGGCTGATGGCTTCTCAGCAGGAGACGGTGCGCAACCAGCTGGACGAGAGCAAGAAGGCCGCCCAGCGGCTCGCCGACGCCGACAAGCATCACGCGCAGCGGGTCGAAGAAGCCAAGGCCGAGGCCAAGCACATCACCGAAGAGGCTCGCGTCGATGCCGAGCGCATCGCCGAGCAGCTTCGCGCTCAGGCCGATATCGAAGTCGAGCGGATCAAAGTTCAAGGTGGACAGCAGGTTTCGCAGCTGCGCGCCCAGATGATCCGCCAGTTACGTCGAGAGCTGGGTATTGAGTCGGTGCGGCGCGCCGCGGACCTGGTTCGCGCGCACGTCTCGGATCCGCGGGCCCAGTCGGGCACCGTCGACCGGTTTCTCGACGAGCTGGACTCGATGGCGCCCGCGGCGTTCACCCCCGAGGTTTCCTCGGATCTGCGCTCGGCCAGCCGCGACGCTCAGGCCGCTTTGGTCGCGAAGTTCGACTCGGTGTCCCGGGGCTTGTCCGGTGAGGCGCTGTCGACGCTGTCCGACGAGCTGGCTTCAGTCGCGAAACTCCTTGTTCACGAGCCGATCCTGGCTCGACACCTGGCGGAGGCCTCCGGCGAGACCGAGGCCAAGCAGCAGATGCTGCAGCGCCTGCTCGCCGGCAAGGTCGGTGACACCACGCTGAAGCTGCTGAACACCGCGGCTTCGGTGCGATGGTCGCTGACGTCGGATCTCGTCGACGCCATCGAGCACATCGCCCGGCTGAGCCTGCTGACCCGTGCCGAACGTGAGGGTCAGGCCGACGAGGCCGAAGAACAGCTGTTCCGATTCAGCCGCATCCTCGATGCGCAGCCACAGTTGACCGCCCTGCTCGGCGACTACTCCAAGCCCGCGCAGGGGCGGGTTGATCTGGTGCGCAAGGTGATGAGTGAGAGCAACGGGGCCAACGCGACGGCCACCGCGCTGCTCGCTCAGACCGTCGACCTGCTGCGCGGCGAGCGGGCCGACGAGGCCGTGCTGACGCTGGCCCGGCTCGCCGTGGCCCGCCGTGGCGAGATCGTGGCGCTGGTGAACGCGGCGACCGATCTGAGCGACGCCCAGCGCAGCCGGCTCGACCAGTTACTGGCCCGGATCTACAACCACCCTGTTTCGGTGCAGCTGAACATCGATCCCGACGTGCTGGGCGGCCTCTCGGTCGCCGTCGGCGACGAGGTGATCGACGGAACGCTGTCCTCACGGCTGGCCGCAGCAGTCACCAAGCTGCCCGACTAGCTCTGAAATACCCAAGACCCAACAAAGGCAGGAAGACGAAAAGCCATGGCAGAGTTGACAATCTCGGCTGACGACATCCAGGGCGCCATCCAGGATTACGTCTCTAGCTTCGAGGCGGATACCGGGCGCGAGGAGATCGGCACCGTCATCGACGCCGGTGACGGCATCGCCCACGTCGAGGGCCTGCCCTCGGTGATGACCCAGGAACTGCTCGAGTTCGCCGGTGGTGTTCTCGGCGTGGCCCTCAACCTCGACGAGCACAGCGTCGGCGCGGTCATCCTCGGTGACTTCGAGAAGATCGAGCAGGGTCAGCAGGTCAAGCGCACCGGCCAGGTGCTCTCGGTTCCGGTCGGCGACGGGTTCCTGGGCCGGGTCGTCAACCCGCTCGGCCGGCCGATCGACGGACGCGGCGACATCGAGTCGAGGGAGATCCGCGCCCTGGAACTGCAGGCGCCCTCGGTGGTGCAGCGCCAGAGCGTCAGCGAGCCGCTGCAGACCGGCATCAAGGCCATCGACGCCATGACCCCGATCGGCCGCGGCCAGCGCCAGCTGATCATCGGCGACCGCAAGACCGGCAAGACCGCGGTCTGCGTCGACACCATTCTCAACCAGCGCAAGAACTGGGAGACCGGTGATCCCAAGCAGCAGGTGCGCTGCGTGTACGTCGCCATCGGCCAGAAGGGCACCACGATCGCCAGCGTTCGCCGGGCCCTCGAGGAGGGTGGCGCGATGGACTACACCACTATCGTCGCCGCGCCTGCTTCGGACGCGGCCGGCTTCAAATGGCTTGCGCCCTACACCGGTTCGGCCATCGCGCAGCACTGGATGTACGACGGTAAGCACGTCCTCATCGTCTTCGACGATCTGACCAAGCAGGCCGAGGCCTACCGCGCGATCTCGCTGCTGCTGCGCCGCCCGCCGGGTCGTGAGGCCTACCCGGGTGACGTGTTCTACCTGCACTCGCGGCTGTTGGAGCGCTGCGCGAAGCTCTCCGACGAGCTCGGCGGCGGCTCGATGACCGGCCTGCCGATCATCGAGACCAAGGCCAATGACATCTCGGCCTACATCCCCACCAACGTCATCTCGATCACCGACGGCCAGTGCTTCCTGGAGACCGACCTGTTCAACCAGGGCGTGCGTCCGGCCATCAACGTCGGTGTGTCGGTATCCCGCGTCGGCGGCGCCGCGCAGATCAAGGCGATGAAGGAAGTGGCCGGCTCGCTGCGCCTGGATCTCTCTCAGTACCGCGAGTTGGAGGCCTTCGCCGCGTTCGCCTCCGACCTCGACGAGACGTCGAAGGCCCAGCTGGAGCGCGGTGCGCGTCTGGTCGAGCTGCTCAAGCAGCCTCAGTACAGCCCGCTGTCGGTCGAGCAGGAGGTCGTGGCGATCTTCCTCGGCACCAAGGGCCACCTCGATTCCGTGCCGGTCGCTGACGTCGGCCGCTTCGAGGCCGAGTTCCTGGAGCACGTGCAGGGTTCGAATGAGGGCATCCTCAACGAGATTCGCGACTCCAAGAAGCTGTCCCAGGAGACCGAGGACAAGCTGACCGAGCTTGTGGCCGACTTCAAGAAGGGCTTCGCCACCTCCGATGGCAGCTCGGTGGTTCCCGACGCCCACGTCGAGGCCATGGACGAGCAGGACGTGGAGAAGGAAGCCGTCCACGTCCGCAAGCCCGCCCCGAAGAAGAAGTAAGACCGGAGGGTCTGACAACGCATGGCAGCGACACTGCGCGAACTGCGGGGACGCATCCGCTCAGCCGGGTCGATCAAGAAGATCACCAAGGCCCAGGAGCTGATCGCCACGTCCCGCATCGCCCGGGCCCAGGCCCGGGTCGAGGCGGCACGCCCCTATGCCGCCGAGATCACGAACATGCTGACGAATCTGGCGGCCGAGTCGGCGCTTGATCATCCGCTGCTCGTCGAACGCAAGAACCCCAGGCGGGCCGGCGTGCTGGTGGTGTCGTCGGACCGTGGCCTGTGCGGCGCCTACAACGCCAACGTGCTGCGGCGCTCGGAAGAGCTCTTCTCGCTGTTGCGGGAGGAGGGCAAGGAGCCGATTCTCTATGTGGTCGGCCGCAAGGCGCTGAGCTACTACAGCTTCCGCAGCTGGAAGATCACCGAGTCGTGGACCGGCTTCTCTGAGCAGCCCACCTACGAAAATGCCCAGGACATCGCCGAGACCCTGGTCGCGGCGTTCCTGGCCGGTGCCGATGACTCCGGTGACGATCCGGGCCCGGACAACACCCTCGGGGTCGATGAACTGCACATCGTGTTCACCGAGTTCAAGTCGATGCTGTCCCAGACGGCAGAAGCGCGCAGGATCGCGCCGATGGTGGTGGAGTACGTCGAGGAGGACACCGGGCCGCACACCCTGTTCTCGTTCGAACCCGATGCCACCACACTGTTCGAGTCGCTGTTGCCGCGCTACGTGGCGACCCGCATCTTCGCCGCGCTTCTGGAAGCAGGGGCGTCGGAGTCGGCGTCGCGCCGGCGGGCGATGAAGGCGGCCTCCGACAACGCCGACGATCTCATCAAGGTCCTCACCCTGATGGCCAACCGCGAGCGGCAGGCCCAGATCACCCAGGAAATCAGCGAAATCGTCGGCGGCGCAAACGCTCTCGCCGACGCGAAATAGGCCCCACCAGAAAAGCTCAGGAAGCGAAGAGAGAACAATGACTGCCACCGCTGAGAAGAAGAGCAGCACCGATACCGCTGGGCGCGTCGTACGTATCACCGGCCCCGTGGTCGACGTGGAGTTCCCCCGGGGCGCGGTACCCGAGCTGTTCAACGCGTTGCACGCCGAGATCGCGTTCGAGTCGCTGGCCAAGACGCTGACCCTCGAGGTCGCCCAGCACCTCGGCGAGAACCTGGTGCGCTGCATCTCCATGCAGCCGACCGACGGACTGGTCCGCGGCGTCGAGGTGACCGACACCGGCGCCTCGATCTCGGTGCCCGTCGGGGACGGCGTCAAGGGACACGTCTTCAACGCGCTCGGCGACTGCCTCGATGACCCGGGCTACGGCAAGGACTTCGAGAAGTGGTCGATCCACCGCAAGCCGCCGCCATTCGACCAGCTCGAGCCCCGCACCGAGATGCTGGAGACCGGCCTCAAGGTCGTCGACCTGCTGACCCCGTACGTGCGTGGTGGCAAGATCGCCCTGTTCGGCGGCGCCGGCGTGGGCAAGACGGTGCTCATCCAGGAGATGATCAACCGCATCGCCCGCAACTTCGGTGGCACCTCGGTGTTCGCCGGCGTGGGTGAGCGCACCCGTGAAGGCAACGACCTGTGGGTCGAGCTGCGCGAAGCCAACGTGCTCAAGGACACCGCGCTGGTGTTTGGTCAGATGGACGAGCCGCCGGGCACCCGTATGCGGGTGGCGCTGTCGGCTCTGACGATGGCGGAGTTCTTCCGCGACGAGCAGCAGCAGGACGTGCTGTTGTTCATCGACAACATCTTCCGGTTCACCCAGGCCGGCTCCGAGGTGTCCACCCTGCTGGGCCGCATGCCCTCGGCGGTGGGTTACCAGCCGACCCTGGCCGACGAGATGGGCGAGCTGCAGGAGCGCATCACCTCGACTCGCGGCCGGTCGATCACGTCGATGCAGGCCGTGTACGTGCCCGCCGACGACTACACCGACCCGGCGCCGGCGACCACGTTCGCGCACCTCGACGCCACCACCGAGCTGTCCCGTGCGGTGTTCTCCAAGGGCATCTTCCCGGCGGTGGACCCGCTGGCGTCGAGCTCGACGATCCTGCACCCGAGCGTGGTTGGTGAGGATCACTACCGCGTGGCGCAGGAAGTCATCCGAATCCTGCAGCGCTACAAGGACCTTCAGGACATCATCGCCATCCTCGGTATCGACGAACTCTCCGAGGAGGACAAGCAGTTGGTCTACCGTGCCCGCCGCATCGAGCGCTTCCTGAGCCAGAACATGATGGCCGCCGAGCAGTTCACCGGCCAGCCCGGCTCGACGGTGCCGCTCAAGGAGACGGTCGAGGCGTTCGACAAGCTCTGCAAGGGCGACTTCGACCACCTGCCCGAGCAGGCGTTCTTCTTGATCGGTGGCCTCGACGACCTTGCGAAGAAGGCCGAAAGTCTCGGCGCCAAGCTGTGATGACGGCACCGGAATCGCGAAAGGTGATGTGAGATGGCCGAATTGGACGTCGACATCGTCGCCGTCGAGCGCAAGATCTGGTCGGGCAGGGCGACATTCGTCTTCACCCGCACCACCTCTGGCGAAATCGGTATCCTGCCGCAGCACATCCCGCTGGTCGCCCAGCTGGTGGGCGACGCGATGGTGCGCGTCGAGCGCGAGGGTGAGGACGATCTGCGCATCGCGGTCGACGGTGGCTATCTGTCGGTGACCGAAGCGGGCGTGACGATCCTCGCCGAGTCCGCGGAGTTCGAATTCGAGATCGACGCGGATGCGGCCAAGACCGACGCAGGCAGTGACGATCCGCAGACGGCGGCCCGCGGGCGTGCCCGGCTGCGGGCCCTCGGCCAACTCGATTAGCCAATCGCCTGATGAGCGCGTCGATGATCTTCATGGTCGCGCTGGTCAGCGTCCTGCTACTTGCCGTCGGGGCGCTCAGTTACCGATGGTGGAAACTGCGTCAGGGCGGCACGGCGGCGATCCTGCGGGACATCCCCGCGGTGGGCGGCCATGGTTGGCGCCACGGAGTCATTCGCTATCGCGGTGACGAGGCCCGGTTCTATCGGCTCTCGAGTCTGCGGTGGTGGCCAGATCGGCGGTTGAGCCGGCGCGGGCTGGAGATCATCTCCCGGCGTGCCCCGCGTGGCGACGAGTTCGACATCATGACCGAGGAGATCGTCGTGCTCGAACTGCACGACACGTCTGCCGAACGCCGGCGCGGGTACGAGATGGCGCTGGACCGTGGCACCCTGACGGCATTCCTGTCGTGGGTGGAGTCGCGGCCCTCGCCGCGGGCGCGGCGCCGAACCGTCTGAAAGCTATTGCGACGGCGGCCGTTCGGCGTCGGCGCCGCCGGGCTGCCAGAGCACATCACCGTCTGGGTTGGCCACCCGGGACAAGATGAACAGCAGGTCCGAAAGCCGGTTGAGATAGCGGGCCGGCAGCGGGCTGACCGTGTCCGGGTAAGCCTTCACAGCGATCCACGCCGAGCGTTCGGCGCGCCGCGTCACGCTCCGCGCCACGTGCAGCAGCGCAGACAGCGCGGTGCCGCCCGGCAGGATGAACGAGTTCAGGGCCGGCAGGTCCTCGTTGTAATGGTCGCACCATGCTTCGAGCCGCTCGATGTACGGCGCGGTGATCCGCAGCGGTGGGTGCTCAGGGTCCTCCACGACCGGAGTCGAGAGGTCCGCACCTGCGTCGAACAGGTCGTTCTGAATCTGCACCAGGACCTTGCGCAGGTCGTCGGCGGGCTGGCCGACGGCCACCACCACCCCGAGTGCGGCGTTGGCTTCATCGCAGTCGGCGTAGGCGATCAGGCGTGGATCGCTCTTCTCGACACGTGAGAAATCACTCAGCCCGGATGTCCCATCGTCACCGGTACGGGTATAGATGCGGGTCAGGTGCACTCCCATGGTTGAACCGTACCGGCCGAGTGGACCGGGCTAGGGGGCTGCCTCCTCTAAACTCAAGATCCGTGGGCGAGCGTTTCTTGGTGACCGGTGGTAGCCGGTTGTCCGGCGAGGTGGCGGTGGGCGGCGCCAAGAACAGTGTTCTGAAGCTGATGGCCGCCAGCCTGCTCGCCGAGGGCGCCACCACGATCACCAATTGCCCCGACATTCTCGATGTTCCGTTGATGGCCGAGGTGCTGCGCGGGCTGGGAGCCAACGTGGAGCTCGACGGCTCGGTCGTGCGGATCACCTCTCCCGACGAGCCCAAGTACGAGGCCGATTTCGCCGCGGTGCGACAGTTCCGCGCGTCGGTGTGCGTGCTGGGCCCGCTGGTCGGGCGGTGCAAGCGCGCCCGGGTGGCGCTGCCCGGCGGTGACGCCATCGGCTCGCGACCGCTGGACATGCACCAGTCGGGCCTGCGGCTGCTGGGTGCGGAGTGCAACATCGAGCACGGTTGCGTGGTCGCGACGGCCGACCAGCTGCGCGGTGCTGAGATCCAGCTCGAGTTTCCCTCGGTCGGTGCGACCGAGAACATCCTGATGGCCGCGGTTCTGGCCGAGGGTGTGACGACCATTCACAACGCCGCGCGTGAGCCGGACGTCGTCGACCTGTGCGAGATGCTCAACCAGATGGGGGCGCAGATCCGGGGCGCGGGAACTCCGACGCTGACGATCACCGGCGTGCCCAAGCTGCACCCCACCGAACACCGGGTCATCGGAGACCGCATCGTGGCCGCGACGTGGGGCATTGCTGCGGCCATGACCCGCGGTGACATCTCGATCACTGGTGTCGATCCCGCACACCTGCAACTCGTCCTGCACAAGCTGCACGACACCGGAGCTACGGTCACCCAGAGCGACGACGGTTTCCGCATCGTCCAGTACGACCGGCCCAAGGCCTGCAACGTGGCGACGTTGCCGTTCCCGGGCTTCCCGACCGATCTGCAGCCGATGGCGATCGCGCTGGCGTCGATCGCCGACGGGACGTCGATGATCACCGAGAACGTCTTCGAGGCGCGGTTCAGGTTCGTCGAGGAGATGATCCGCTTGGGCGCCGACGCCCGGACCGACGGCCACCACGCGGTTGTTCGTGGGCTTCCGCAGCTGTCCAGCGCACCGGTGTGGTGCTCGGACATCCGGGCAGGCGCCGGCCTGGTGCTCGCCGGTCTGGTCGCGGACGGAGAGACTGAGGTCCACGACGTTTTCCACATCGACCGGGGCTATCCGCTGTTCGTGGAGAACCTGGCGCGCCTGGGTGCGGAGATCGAGCGAGTACAGTAGAGTCAACGGTCGGCCAGTCGCGCCGGACCCCCGCAAGGAGGAATCGGAGCGGCAAGTTGACAACCGCGCCAGACATTTAGTAAGCTGGCAGGGTTGCCTGCTCGCGGGTGTTGTTGTTTGAGAACTCAATAGTGTGTTTGGTGGTTTTTGTTTGTTGTTTTTTTGTCATGCCTCTGGGGGGATTTCCCGTCTTCCTGTTGTGGGGTGTGGTTTTTGATGCCAGTTTTGGTGTCGTTTTGTTAGGTCAGATTTTTCTGATTCGAATTCTGCCGGGTGTGTCCCGGGGTTTTTGTTTGGAGAGTTTGATTCTGGCTCAGGACGAACGCTGGCGGCGTGCTTAACACATGCAAGTCGAACGGTAAGGCCCTTCGGGGTACACGAGTGGCGAACGGGTGAGTAACACGTGGGTGATCTGCCCTGCACTTTGGGATAAGCCTGGGAAACTGGGTCTAATACCGAATATTCCTTGCTGGTCGCATGGCCTGGTGGGGGAAAGCTTTTGCGGTGTGGGATGGGCCCGCGGCCTATCAGCTTGTTGGTGGGGTGATGGCCTACCAAGGCGACGACGGGTAGCCGGCCTGAGAGGGTGTCCGGCCACACTGGGACTGAGATACGGCCCAGACTCCTACGGGAGGCAGCAGTGGGGAATATTGCACAATGGGCGCAAGCCTGATGCAGCGACGCCGCGTGAGGGATGACGGCCTTCGGGTTGTAAACCTCTTTCAATAGGGACGAAGGGTGACTGACGGTACCTATAGAAGAAGCACCGGCCAACTACGTGCCAGCAGCCGCGGTAATACGTAGGGTGCGAGCGTTGTCCGGAATTACTGGGCGTAAAGAGCTCGTAGGTGGTTTGTCGCGTTGTTCGTGAAAACTCACAGCTTAACTGTGGGCGTGCGGGCGATACGGGCAGACTTGAGTACTGCAGGGGAGACTGGAATTCCTGGTGTAGCGGTGGAATGCGCAGATATCAGGAGGAACACCGGTGGCGAAGGCGGGTCTCTGGGCAGTAACTGACGCTGAGGAGCGAAAGCGTGGGGAGCGAACAGGATTAGATACCCTGGTAGTCCACGCCGTAAACGGTGGGTACTAGGTGTGGGTTTCCTTCCTTGGGATCCGTGCCGTAGCTAACGCATTAAGTACCCCGCCTGGGGAGTACGGCCGCAAGGCTAAAACTCAAAGAAATTGACGGGGGCCCGCACAAGCGGCGGAGCATGTGGATTAATTCGATGCAACGCGAAGAACCTTACCTGGGTTTGACATGCACAGGACGCCGGCAGAGATGTCGGTTCCCTTGTGGCCTGTGTGCAGGTGGTGCATGGCTGTCGTCAGCTCGTGTCGTGAGATGTTGGGTTAAGTCCCGCAACGAGCGCAACCCTTGTCTCATGTTGCCAGCACGTCATGGTGGGGACTCGTGAGAGACTGCCGGGGTCAACTCGGAGGAAGGTGGGGATGACGTCAAGTCATCATGCCCCTTATGTCCAGGGCTTCACACATGCTACAATGGCCGGTACAAAGGGCTGCGATGCCGTGAGGTGGAGCGAATCCTTTTAAAGCCGGTCTCAGTTCGGATCGGGGTCTGCAACTCGACCCCGTGAAGTCGGAGTCGCTAGTAATCGCAGATCAGCAACGCTGCGGTGAATACGTTCCCGGGCCTTGTACACACCGCCCGTCACGTCATGAAAGTCGGTAACACCCGAAGCCGGTGGCCTAACCCGTCAGGGAGGGAGCCGTCGAAGGTGGGATCGGCGATTGGGACGAAGTCGTAACAAGGTAGCCGTACCGGAAGGTGCGGCTGGATCACCTCCTTTCTAAGGAGCACCACGAGACTTATGCCCCGCCCACATCGTGTGGGGGTTCGGTGAGCTGAGCGATTCGTTGGATGGGCCTGGCCTGTAGTGGGTTTCAGGTTCTGGTGCGACAACAAACGTGTGGTCTTTCGGGGCCGGCCGCCGGGCACACTATTGGGCTTTGAGACAACAAGCCCGTTGTTCTTCGCCTGCGGGTGGAGAGGATTGTTGTTGCCCCGCTTTTGGTGGTGGGGTGTGGTGTTTGATTTGTGGATAGTGGTTGCGAGCATCGAGCACGCACGAACGTAGACGCGCATGGTGGTGCCGGCTTTTCGGAGTTGGTGTGGCTGTGGGTGGTGGTTGGTGTGTGTTGATGTGCAATTTTTCCTAATCTCATTTTTGGTGTTTTGTGTTGTAAGTGTTTAAGGGCGCATGGTGGATGCCTTGGCACTGGGAGCCGATGAAGGACGTAGGAGGCTGCGATAAGCCTCGGGGAGCTGTCAACCGAGCGTTGATCCGAGGATGTCCGAATGGGGAAACCCGGCACGAGTGATGTCGTGTCACCCGCATCTGAATGTATAGGGTGCGGGGGGGAACGCGGGGAAGTGAAACATCTCAGTACCCGTAGGAAGAGAAAACAAAAGTGATTCCGTGAGTAGTGGCGAGCGAAAGCGGAGGATGGCTAAACCGTGTACATGGTGATACCCGGCAGGGGTTGTGTGTGCGGTGTTGTGGGGTCTGTCATTCCCAGATCTGCCGGTCTGGGCAGCAGTGAGAAAAGAATGTGTTAACCGAAGTGGCCTGGGATGGTCTGCCGTAGTGGGTGAGAGCCCCGTAGGTGAAAACATGTTCTCTGCTGTGATGGGTTCCCGAGTAGCAGCGGGCCCGTGAAATCTGCTGTGAATCTGCCGGGACCACCCGGTAAGCCTGAATACTTCCCAGTGACCGATAGCGGATTAGTACCGTGAGGGAATGGTGAAAAGTACCCCGGGAGGGGAGTGAAAGAGTACCTGAAACCGTGTGCCTACAATCCGTCAGAGCCTTCCACGTTTGTGGTGGGGTGATGGCGTGCCTTTTGAAGAATGAGCCTGCGAGTCAGGGACATGTCGCGAGGTTAACCCGGGTGGGGTAGCCGTAGCGAAAGCGAGTCTGAATAGGGCGTATCCACACAACTGTGTGTGGTGTAGTGGTGTGTTCTGGACCCGAAGCGGAGTGATCTACCCATGGCCAGGGTGAAGCGCGGGTAAGACCGCGTGGAGGCCCGAACCCACTTAGGTTGAAGACTGAGGGGATGAGCTGTGGGTAGGGGTGAAAGGCCAATCAAACTCCGTGATAGCTGGTTCTCCCCGAAATGCATTTAGGTGCAGCGTTGCGTGTTTCTCGCCGGAGGTAGAGCTACTGGATGGCCGATGGGCCCCACAGGGTTACTGACGTCAGCCAAACTCCGAATGCCGGTGAGTCTAAGAGCGCAGCAGTGAGACGGCGGGGGATAAGCTCCGTGCGTCGAGAGGGAAACAGCCCAGATCGCCGGCTAAGGCCCCTAAGCGTGTGCTAAGTGGAAAAGGATGTGCAGTCGCATAGACAACCAGGAGGTTGGCTTAGAAGCAGCCACCCTTGAAAGAGTGCGTAATAGCTCACTGGTCAAGTGATTGTGCGCCGATAATGTAGCGGGGCTCAAGCACACCGCCGAAGCCGCGGCAGCCAACGTGTTGGCTGGGTAGGGGAGCGTCCTGCATCCGGTGAAGCAGCGAAGTGATTCAGCTGTGGAGGGTGTGGGAGTGAGAATGCAGGCATGAGTAGCGATAAGGCAAGTGAGAACCTTGCCCGCCGAAAGACCAAGGGTTCCTGGGGCAGGCCAGTCCGCCCAGGGTGAGTCGGGACCTAAGGCGAGGCCGACAGGCGTAGTCGATGGACAACGGGTTGATATTCCCGTACCCGTGTGTGGGCGCCCCTGACGAATCCATTCTGCTAACCACCCAAAAGGTGGCTGATCGATCCCTTCGGGGAAAGACAGTTGCTGGCTGCGTGGGACCCGGGTGGGTAGTAGTCAAGCGATGGGGTGACGCAGGAAGGTAGCCGTACCAGTCAGTGGTAATACTGGGGCAAGCCGGTAGCGCGACATCGAGGTAAATCCGGATGTCATGTGCGTGAGAGGTGATGCATAGCCGAGTGAGGCGAATTCGGTGATCCTCAGCTGCCGAGAAAAGCCTCTAGCGAGCACACACACGGCCCGTACCCCAAACCGACACAGGTGGTCAGGTAGAGAATACCGAGGCGTACGAGTGAACTATGGTTAAGGAACTCGGCAAAATACCCCCGTAACTTCGGGAGAAGGGGGACCCCCTACTGTCATGGCATTAGCTGCCGGCAGCGGTGGGGGGTGGCACAAACCAGTGAGAAGCGACTGTTTACTAAAAACACAGGTCCGTGCGAAGTCGCAAGACGAGGTATACGGACTGACGCCTGCCCGGTGCTGGAAGGTTAAGAGGACCCGTCAACCCTTCGGGGTGAAGCGGAGAATTTAAGCCCCAGTAAACGGCGGTGGTAACTATAACCATCCTAAGGTAGCGAAATTCCTTGTCGGGTAAGTTCCGACCTGCACGAATGGCGTAACGACTTCTCAACTGTCTCAACCATAGACTCGGCGAAATTGCACTACGAGTAAAGATGCTCGTTACGCGCGGCAGGACGAAAAGACCCCGGGACCTTCACTATAGCTTGGTATTGGCGTTCGATACGGTTTGTGTAGGATAGGTGGGAGACTGTGAAACTCACACGCCAGTGTGGGTGGAGTCGTTGTTGAAATACCACTCTGATCGTATTGGACTTCTAACTTCGGACCGTATATCCGGTCCAGGGACAGTGCCTGGTGGGTAGTTTAACTGGGGCGGTTGCCTCCCAAAATGTAACGGAGGCGCCCAAAGGTTCCCTCAACCTGGACGGCAATCAGGTGTTGAGTGCAAGTGCACAAGGGAGCTTGACTGCGAGACGAACATGTCAAGCAGGGACGAAAGTCGGGACTAGTGATCCGGCACCCCCGAGTGGAAGGGGTGTCGCTCAACGGATAAAAGGTACCCCGGGGATAACAGGCTGATCTTCCCCAAGAGTCCATATCGACGGGATGGTTTGGCACCTCGATGTCGGCTCGTCGCATCCTGGGGCTGGAGCAGGTCCCAAGGGTTGGGCTGTTCGCCCATTAAAGCGGCACGCGAGCTGGGTTTAGAACGTCGTGAGACAGTTCGGTCTCTATCCGCCGCGCGCGTCAGAAGCTTGAGGAAACCTGTCCCTAGTACGAGAGGACCGGGACGGACGAACCTCTGGTCCACCAGTTGTCCCACCAGGGGCACCGCTGGATAGCCACGTTCGGACAGGATAACCGCTGAAAGCATCTAAGCGGGAAACCTTCTCCAAGACCAGGCTTCTCACCCATCCAAGTGGGATAAGGCCCCCCGCAGACCACGGGATCGATAGACCAGACCTGCACACGTAGCAATACGTCAGGGAACTGGCACTAACCGGCCGAAAACTTACAACAACCAACAAAACCCGGAACTGTTGTAACCTCGCAACCACACAACCCCACAATCACCACAACCACACCCCACCACCAAAACACCACGCTCACACTCAAAAACGAGTGAATAAAGTTACGGCGGCCACAGCGGCAGGGAAACGCCCGGACCCATCCCGAACCCGGAAGCTAAGCCTGCCAGCGCCGATGATACTACCCAACCCGGGTGGAAAAGTAGGACACCGCCGAACACACATTACAGAAGCGCCCCCCGAGAAATCGGGGGGCGTTTCTCGTTGTCAATCGAAAAGCGTCAGATTTGCCGGCTTCCGGCTTTTCTCCAATGCGAGAAGCATGCGCTTTCGCTCGATTCCGCCGCCATATCCGGTCAGTCCGCCGGTCGAACCGATTACTCGATGGCACGGCACGATGATGCCGATCGGATTGCGTCCATTCGCCAATCCGACAGCGCGGGAAGCTCCGGGCGATCCTATTTGTTCGGCAATTTCCCCATAGGATCGCGTTTCGCCATAACGAATGGTTTGCAGGGCGGCCCAGACTTTCTTCTGGAATTCGGTCCCCACGAGGTCGAGTTCGATATCGAATTCGGTAAGTTCGCCGGCGAAATAGGCGTCCAATTGTTCGACCGCCTGCGGGAATGCGCTGTCGTCGGCAGTCAGCCACGCCGATCGGTCCGGTTCGTGGGTTTGGTCGACCATTCGCAGGTGCATCACCGCGGACCCACCGCCGGCCAGGGTCAGCGGACCCACGGGGCTGTCCACGATCCGGTATCGCAGCGTCGTCATTTCGTCGTCTCCTTCGGTGGCCAGTTGTTCACGGAATGATCCAAGGTGGTCCAGAGGTGCTGGACTGCATACGCCCGCCACGGCCGCCATCGGCCGCTGTGTGCACTCAGCGCGCGTGGATCACCAGGCAAGCCCAGCTGTTCGGCGGCGATGCGTACACCCAGATCGGTGGCCGGGAACGCATCCGGGTCGCCCAGCCCGCGCATCGCGACGATCTCGGCGGTCCACGGCCCGACGCCGGGTACCGCCAGGAGCTGCGCGCGCGCCCGTTGCCAATCACACCCCGGATCGAGGGTCACTTCGCCGCCGGCCAAGCCGGCGACGAGCGCTACCAGCGAGCGTCGGCGTGCGCCTGGCACGGCCAGATGGTCGGGCTCGATGTCGGCGAGCTGGGCCACGGTGGGAAAGGTGTGTGTCAACCCGCCGGCGGGATCGCTGACGGCGGCGCCGTATGCGCTGACCAGCCGGCTGGCGTGGGTGCGGGCCGCCTTCGTCGACACCTGCTGGCCGAGTACCGTCCGCACGGCGAGTTCCTGCTCGTCGACGGTACGCGGAATCCGCTGCCCGGGTGCCTTGGCCACCACTGCCCGTAGACCGCCATCCGAACTCAGCGCGTCGATCACGGCCTCGGGGTCGGCGTCGAGGTCCAGCAGCCGTCGGCAGCGCGCGATCGCCGTGGCCAGATCCCGCACGTTCTCCAGCGCCAACGTGCAACTGACGTGATCGGGCTGCGGCGTCAGGCTGACGATCCCGTACCCCGACGGCAGACTCAACGTGCGCCGGTAGGCGCCGTCGCGAACCTCTTCGCACCCCGGCACAGCAGTGGCCGCCAAGTGACCGAACACCCCTTCGTAGGCGAACGGCGTGCGCACCGTCAGGCGCACCGTCAGTGTCTGGCCCGCCGGTGCGAGGTCATGCCACTGCCGTTGAGAAGCCGTGTGCCGCAACACTGTGGGTGTGGTGTCACAGGCCGAGCGGATGGTGTCGTTGAACTGCCTGATACTCGCGAACCCAGCGGCGAAGGCGATGTCGCTGAACGGCAGCTCAGTGGTCTCGGTAAGCATCCGCGCCGTCTGGACCCGCTGGGCTCGCGCCAGGGCCAGCGGCCCCGCGCCGAGTTCGGCCTGCAGCATGCGCTCGAGTTGGCGGGTGGTGTATCCGACGCGGGCCGCCAGGCCCAGGACGCCCTCGCGGTCGACGACACCGTCACCGATGAGGCGCATCGCCCGGGCCACCGCATCACCGCGGACGTTCCATTCCGGAGAACCGGGTGACGCGTCGGGGCGGCAGCGCTTGCAGGCCCGGAAGCCGGCTCGCTGCGCGGCGGCGGCGCTCGGATAGAAGCGCACATTGCGGGCCAGTGGCAGGCGCACGGGGCAACTCGGCCGGCAGTAGATGCCGGTGGTCAGCACCGCGGTGACGAACCAGCCGTCGAACCGGGAGTCCCTGGACTGGACGGCCCGGTAGCAGCGGTCGAAATCGCTGTGCATACCTCGACCCTTACACGTCGGCACCGACAGCACTAGCGGAAAACCGACATCGTGGACCGGTTCCGACTCGCATCAGGCCCGTCGATCTGGCGTGCGCCGGAATCGTCGCGTTCGGCCCGGGCGACGAGGCCCGAAGATCGTTGGGCGCAATCGGATTCGCTAGCTCAGGTGAGCCAGAGTAGCCAACCGCGTCGGCTGTTCATAGCCCCGGAGCGTCACCATCTCGGCCAACTCCCAGCAGCGGCGCTCGTCGTCGGCCGCGCTGACCGCGGCGGCGGAGGCCAGCACCCGGTGGGGGCGGGACTTTGCCAACTCCGAAAGCCGCGCCGCCTCGTTGACCGGCTCACCGATCACGGTGTACTCGAATCGTTCGTTGGCGCCGATGTTCCCGGCGACCACCCGGCCGGCCGCCACGCCGATCCCCGCGGGGCACTCGGGCACCTCGCGTTCCAGTCGCGCCACGATCGCGCGGGCGGCGGCCAATGCGTCGTCCTCGGGCTTGTCCAGGGTCACCGGAGCGCCGAAGATCGCCAGCGTCGCATCGCCCTCGAACTTGTTGACCAGCCCGTGATGGTTGTTCACCTCTTCGACGACCACTGCGAAGAACCGGTTGAGAAGCGCGACGACCTGCTGGGGCGGCAGGGTGCTGACAAGCTGTGTGGAGCCGACGATGTCGACGAAAATCACTGCGACATGGCGCTCTTCGCCGCCCAGCGTCGGTCGCCGCAGTTCGGCGGCGGCGGCGACCTCGCGTCCGACGTGGCGGCCGAACAGGTCACGCACTCGCTCACGCTCACGCAGCCCGTCGACCATCGAGTTGAAACCTCTTTGCAGTTCCCCGAGTTCGGTACCGTCGAAGACCACCAGGGTGGCGTCGAGGTCGCCGTCCTCCACGCGTTTGAGCGCGTCGCGCACCACCCGGACCGGAGTCGCGATGAGCCAGGCCAGAATCCACATCAGGATGAAACCCGCGATCAGGCTGCCTGTCGCGATGATCAGGATGCCGACCTCAAGCTGGGTCTTGCTGAGGTTCTGCAGGATCAGCGAGAACAGCGCCGTGAGTCCGATGCCGATCAGGGGAACTCCCGAGCCGAGCATCCACACGGTCATAGTGCGGCCCATGATCCCGGGCGCCAGCCGGTGCGGCGGCGGACCGGCGGCCAGTGCCTGGGCAGCAACCGGCCGCATTGCGAATTCGGTGAACAGGTAGGCGCTGGTGGCCACCAGCACACCACAGAACCCGACTCCGAACGCCAGTCGGGGGATGAAGTCGGTGTCGTACACCCCGTAGAGGACGGTGAACACCGTCGTGCCCACCGTCCAGAGCAGCAGCTGAGCGATCGCGACGCGCCACGGTGTGAAGAAGGCGTTGCGCTGGTCAGCACGCATCGGCGGCCGGCCCTCGATCGCCCAGCGCAGATCGTTGACCGTGCGACGGGTTATCCACCAGCTGCCGAATGCCAGCGCCGCGGCCGCGTAAGCGGGCGCCACGATGAAGGTCAGCCAGCGCGGCACGTCACGGAACACGCTGGGCACCGGGAAGGCCACCGTCACCAGCAGGGTGGCCACCGCGACCCCGATGACGTTCACCGTCAGCATGAACACCGTGAGCAGGGTCTGGATCCGCACCCGCCGACGGGCCCCGCTCTCGGTGACCTTACCCAGCAGGAGCGACCCGTACGCAGGTGTGCCGGCCACCCGGCCGCTCTGCCTGGTGACGCGCTCCAGCACACGGCCCAACCGCTGCGCAACGCTCGGGTGGGAACTCATGGTGGCGTCAGCCTAATTTGTCGGGACCCGCGGACCCTAAGCTTGTGCAGTGCGCCTCGTGATAGCCCAGTGCACCGTCGACTACGTCGGCCGGCTCACCGCTCATCTGCCCTCCGCGCGGCGACTGCTGCTCGTCAAGGCCGACGGCTCGGTCAGCGTGCATGCTGACGACCGTGCCTACAAGCCGCTGAACTGGATGAGCCCGCCCTGTTGGCTCACCGAGAACGAGGCCGACGACGGCCCTGATGCGGTGTGGGTGGTGGAGAACAAGGCCGGCGAGCGGCTGCGCATCACGCTGGAGGCGATCGAGCACGACTCCAGCCACGAACTCGGCGTCGATCCCGGTCTGGTGAAGGACGGCGTCGAAGCCCATCTGCAGGAGCTGCTGGCCGAGCACATCGAGCTGCTCGGTGACGGCTACACCCTGGTGCGCCGCGAGTACATGACCGCCATCGGGCCGGTGGACATCCTGGCCCGCGACGAGCAGGGCCGCTCGGTGGCCGTGGAGATCAAGCGCCGCGGCGAGATCGACGGTGTCGAACAGCTGACGCGCTACCTCGAGCTGCTCAACCGCGACAGCCTGCTGGCTCCGGTCACCGGCGTGTTCGCCGCCCAGCAGATCAAGCCGCAGGCGCGCACCCTGGCCGCCGACCGCGGAATCCGCTGTGTCGCATTGGATTACGACAAGATGCGCGGTATGGACAGCGACGAGTTCCGGCTGTTCTGATGCCAGGCCGCAGACCGGAACGCCGGAAGGGGACCGGTCTGCCGCCGCTGCCTGGGCATCGCCGCATCGAAGCGGGTACCGACGGCTACGACTACGAGGTGCGTCCGATCGCGGCGGCGCGTGCCGTCAAGAACTACCGCTGCCCGGGATGCGATCACGAGATCCGCAGCGGCGCAGCCCATGTGGTGGTGTGGCGGGTCGACGAGGGGGCGGCCGGTGATGCCGGTGTGGAGGACCGCCGGCACTGGCACTCGCCGTGCTGGGCCAACCGCTCGAACCGCGGTCCGACCCGGAAGTGGTCGTAGCGCTCTAGTGAGCGGCGTGCTCGACGAGCTCCACCAGCACGCCGCCGGCGTCCTTGGGGTGGATGAAGTTGATGCGCGAGCTGGCGGTACCGCGGCGCGGTGCGTCGTAGATCAGCCGCACACCCTGGCTACGCAGCTGCTCGGAGAGTGCGTCGAGGTCGCTGACCCGATAGGCCATCTGCTGGATGCCGGGGCCACGCTTGTCGATGAACTTGGCGATGGTCGAGTTCTCGTCGAGCGGGGCCATCAGCTGGATCTGGGCGCAGTCGGACGACGCGCCGCGCAGAGACAGCATGGCCTCACGGATGCCCTGGTCTTCGTTGATCTCCTCGTGCACCAGAATCATGCCGAGATGCTCGTGGTACCACTGGATCGCCACGTCGAGATCCGGCACGGCGATACCGACGTGGTCGACACCCGTGACGAGCGCGCTGGCCAGGACTGGAGGGGCGTCAATTTGCTCAGCAGTCATAACGCAAAGGTAACCTAAGACAAGGGATCCAACACTGGTGGATCTGTGAATAGCCGTAGCGGAGCGGCTCGAAACACCCTTGGAGGTAGTGATGACGACATCTGTGATTGTTGCTGGAGCGCGGACTCCCATCGGCAAGCTGATGGGTTCGCTGAAGGATCTCTCGGGCAGCGATCTGGGCGCGATCGCCATCAAGGGCGCCCTGGAGAAGGCAGGCGTTCCGGCCTCGCTCGTCGAGTACGTGATCATGGGTCAGGTGCTGACGGCCGGTGCGGGCCAGATGCCCGCCCGCCAGTCCGCGGTGGCCGCCGGGATCGGCTGGGACGTGCCGGCATTGACCATCAACAAGATGTGCCTGTCCGGCATCGACTCCATCGCCCTGGCCGACCAGCTCATCCGGGCCGGTGAGTTCGACGTCGTCGTCGCCGGCGGCCAGGAGTCGATGACCAAGGCCCCCCACCTGCTGATGAACAGCCGCGAAGGCTACAAGTATGGCGACGTCACCGTGCTCGACCACCTCGCCTACGACGGCCTGCACGACGTCTTCACCGATCAGCCGATGGGTGCGCTGACCGAGCAGCGCAACGACGAGGACAAATTCACCCGGGCCGAGCAGGACGAGTTCGCCGCGGCCTCGCACCAGAAGGCCGCCGCGGCCTGGAAGGACGGCGTCTTCGCCGACGAGGTCGTCCCGGTGGCCATCCCGCAGCGCAAGGGCGACCCGATCGAGTTTCTCGAGGACGAAGGCATCCGGGCGAACACCACGGCGGAGTCGCTGTCCGGTCTCAAGCCCGCCTTCCGCAAGGACGGCACCATCACCGCTGGCTCGGCGTCCCAACTCTCCGACAGCGGTTGCGCTGTCGTGGTCATGAACAAGGCCAAAGCCCAGGAACTGGGCCTGACGTGGCTGTGCGAAATCGGCGCCCACGGCGTCGTCGCCGGCCCGGACTCCACCCTGCAGTCGCAGCCGGCGAACGCCATCAAGAAGGCGCTCGCCCGCGAGGGCATCTCCGCTGACCAGCTCGACGTCATCGAGATCAACGAGGCTTTCGCCGCCGTGGCGATGGCCTCGACCCGTGAACTGGGGGTGGACCCGGAAAGGGTCAACCGCAACGGCGGCGCGATCGCGATGGGCCACCCGATCGGCATGTCCGGCGCGCGCATCACGCTGCACGCCGCCCTGGAGCTCGCTCGGCGCGGTTCGGGGTATGCGGTGGCGGCGCTGTGCGGCGCGGGCGGCCAGGGCGACGCTCTGATCCTGCGGGCCTAGCCGAGTCGACTACGGCACGTAGTAGCTGGGTCGGCGGTCCGGCACAATGGCGCCATGACGAGCGCTTTCGACATCCGCAGCACCGCTGGACGGTTCCGGGTGGTGGCATTGGCCGAAGCAGTGAGCTGGGTCGGGCTGCTGATCGGGATGTACTTCAAGTACCTGGGCAGCCCGCGCACCGAGATCGGGGTCGAGGTCTTCGGAATGGCGCACGGCCTGGTCTTCATCGCGTTCGTGGTCACCGCGGTGCTGGCCGGCATCGCCTGCTCGTGGAGCGCCGGGACATGGTTGCTGGCGTTGCTGGGCAGTATCGTGCCGCTGGGTAGTGTGATCTTCCTCATATGGGCCGATCGGGGCGCGAAATTGGGCCCCGCGCGCGGGTCTCAGAAGGCCCCGGACGGCTCTGCCGAGCCGGTGGATTCGGCACGCTCGCTGACGTGACAGACTTGAGGGCGTGACGCGTCCACGCCCTTCGATCTCGCCGGCGTTGGCCGGTGCCGTCGACCTCTCCGTCCTCAAGCAGCGAGCCCAGGACTCGGCGGGCGGTTCGGCACCCGCCGGCGGTGTCGAGATCACCGAGGCCAACTTCGAAGCCGAGGCACTGCTCCGGTCCAGTCGGGTTCCAGTCGTCGTGCTGCTGTGGTCCCCGCGCAGCGAAGTCTGCGTCCAGCTGGCCGACGTGCTCGCCGGGTTGGCGGCCGCCGACGGCGGGAAATGGTCGCTGGCCACCGTCAACGTCGATGTGGTGCCCCGGGTCGCCCAGATGTTCGGCATCGAGGCGGTGCCCACCGTCGTGGCGCTGGCGGGGGGTCAGCCGCTGGCCAGCTTCCAGGGACCGCAGCCGCCCGAGCAGTTGCGGCGCTGGGTGGACTCGCTGCTCGCGGCGACCGCCGGAAAGCTTGGTGGCGGGCCGGATTCCGACGACGTCGAGCAGGTCGACCCGGCGCTCGCCCAGGCGCGCGAGCATCTCGAGGCCGGCGATTTCGCGGCGGCCTCGGCGGCATACCGGGCCGTCCTCGACGCCGACCCCGGCAATGCGGAAGCCAGGGGCGCGCTGACGCAGATCACCTTCCTGGAGCGCGCCACCGCGCACCGCCCGGACGCGGTTGGCGTCGCCGATGCCGAACCCGATGACATCGAGGCGGCGTTCGCGGCGGCCGACGTCCAAATCCTCAATCAGGATGTGACCGCTGCTTTCGACCGGTTGATTGCCCTGGTACGCAGGATATCCGGTGACGAGCGCTCCGCGGTGCGCACCCGTTTGATCGAGCTGTTCGAGCTGTTCGACCCCGCCGATCCGGACGTGATCAAGGGCCGGCGCAACCTGGCCAACGCGCTGTACTAGTCCGCCGAGCAGACGCAAAGGTGCCCGACACGCCGAGGTTTTGGGGGCGTTTGCGTCTGCTCGCGAGGGAAAATCAGGCAGGCTCGAGCCAGATCGCCGAGGTGGGCGGCAGGACCAGCACGGCCGAGGCAGGCCGGCCGTGCCACGGGTCGTCGGTGGCCTCAACGGCCCCGAAATTGCCCACCCCTGCGCCGTTGTAGATCGTCGCGTCGCTGTTGAGCACCTCCCGCCAGGTGCCGGCATGCGGCAGGCCGAGCCGGTAGCGGGTGTGCTCGGTGCCGGAGAAGTTGAACACGCAGGCCAGCACCGAACCGTCGCTACCATAACGCAGGAAGCTCAGCACGTTGTTGGCCGAGTCATTGGCGTCGATCCACGAGTAGCCCTCGGGTCGGGTGTCCTGGCTCCACAACGCCGGACGGCTGCGGTAGATCTGGTTGATGTCGGCGACGAACTTCTGCACACCGTTGGAGTAGCTGTTCTCGTCGAGCTGGTACCAGTCCACCCCGCGCTCCTCGGACCACTCCGCGCGCTGCCCGAACTCCTGCCCCATGAACAGCAGTTGCTTGCCGGGATGCGCCGACTGGTAGGCCAACAGACTGCGCAGCCCGGCGGCTTTGACGTGGTCGTTGCCCGGCATGCGTCCCCACAGTGTGCCCTTGCCGTGCACAACCTCGTCATGGCTGAGCGGCAGCACGTAGTTCTCGCTGAACGCGTACAGCATGGAGAACGTCATCTCGTGGTGGTGATAGGTGCGATAGATGGGGTCGCGGCTGATGTAGTCCAGGGTGTCGTGCATCCACCCCATGTTCCACTTCATCGAAAAGCCAAGGCCACCAAGGTTGGTGGGCCTGGTGACACCCGGCCACGCGGTGGACTCCTCGGCGATGGTGACGATGCCCGGAGCGGCCTTGTGCACGGCGGCGTTCATCTCCTGCAGGAAGTGCACCGCCTCGAGGTCCTCCCGGCCGCCGTAGATGTTCGGGGTCCAGTCGCCCGCCGGTCGCGAGTAGTCCAGGTAGAGCATCGAGGCCACCGCGTCGACCCGCAGGCCGTCGATGTGGAACTCCTGGAGCCAGTACAGCGCGTTGGCTACCAGGAAGTTGCGCACCTCGGGCCGGCCGAAGTTGAAAACGTAGGTGCCCCAGTCCAATTGCTCACCGCGGCGCGGATCGGAATGCTCGTAGAGCGCGGTGCCGTCGAAGCGGCCCAGCGCCCAGTCGTCCTTGGGGAAGTGCGCGGGCACCCAGTCGACGATCACACCGATGCCCGCCGCGTGCAGCGCGTCAACGAGGAACCGGAAGTCATCGGGGGAGCCGAACCGCGACGTCGGCGCGTAGTACGAGGTCACCTGATAGCCCCACGACCCGCCGAACGGATGCTCGGCGACCGGCAGGAACTCGACGTGGGTGAAGCCTTGCGCCACGACGTATTCGGTGAGCTGCTCAGCGAGCTCGCGGTAGCTGAGCCCCGGGCGCCAGGAGCCGAGGTGGACCTCGTAGGTACTCATCGGCTCGAAGACCGGATTGACCGTCGCGCGCCGGGCCATCCACTCGGCGTCGTCCCAGGTGTAGTTCGACACCGAGACCTTCGAGGCGGTGTGCGGCGGCACTTCGGTGGCGAACGCGAACGGGTCGGCACGGTCGGTGACCGAGCCGTCGACGCCATGTACGCGGAACTTGTAGAGGCCGTCGGTGGGGAAGCCGGGCCGGAACAACTCCCAGACCCCCGAGGAGCCCAGCACGCGCATCGGCGCATCATTGCCGTCCCAGTGGTTGAACTCACCGATGAGGTTGATGCCCTTGGCATTCGGGGCCCACACCGCAAACGACACACCGTCTACCACGCCGTCGGCGGTGGTGAACGAGCACGGGTGCGCGCCGAGAATCTCCCACAGCCGTTCGTGTCGTCCCTCGGCGAACAGATGCAGGTCGATCTCACCGAGGGTCGGCAGGAACCGATAGCCGTCAGCCACGGTGTTCGTCACCGGTCTCCCGTCGGCACCCGGATAGCTGACCTCCAGTCGGTAGTCGACGAGGTTGGTGAACGGCAGGGCAACCGCGAACAGGCCGGAGTCGATGCGGGTGAACGGATACCGCTGACCGCCGACGAGGGCCACCACCTCGAGTGCGTGGGGCCTCAGCGCGCGGATCACCGTGTGGTCGTCGTACTCATGCGCACCGAGGATGCCGTGCGGGTTGTGGTGCACCCCGGCCACCAGGCGGGCCAGATCTCCGGGGTCCGGCGCCAGGTAAGGGCTGGCGAGCTCTTCGGATCTCGTCATTTGTCCCCTAGGCTCCTCTCGTTCGCGTCATACGCGCCGAAGCAGACCCGCGCGCTGCTCGGCGGGAATCAATGGCATGTTCAGGATGTGTGCGACGGCTCTGGCCGGTTCGATGCGTACGAAGTTGGACCGCCCCCATTGGTATTCCTCCCCGGTGATCTCGTCCCGAACCCAGAAGTGGTCATAGGGGTGCATACCCAATGCGGGCATGTCCAGCCACAAGGTTCCCCCTTCGGCGGCGAACGCGTTGAGGGTGACGACCACCAGCACGGTGTCGCCGGTGACGGGATCGAACTTGCTGTAGGCCAGCAGTGCGTCGTTGTCGACGTGGTGGAAGGTGATGGTGCGCATCTGGCACAGGGCCGGATGGACGCGGCGAATCTCGTTGAGGCGCTTGAGGAATGGCTCCAGCGAGCGTCCTTCGGCCAGCGCCGCCTCGAAGTCGCGGGGCCGCAGCTCGAACTTCTCGGAGTTCAGGTACTCCTCGCTGCCCTCGCGGACTGCGACGTGCTCGAAGAGCTCGAAGCCGGAGTAGACGCCCCACGACGTGCCCATGGTGGCGGCCAGCACGGCCCGGATCGCGAACATGCCCGGACCGCCCTGCTGAAGGCTCTCGTGCAGGATGTCGGGGGTGTTGACGAACAGGTTGGGCCGCGCGTAATCGGCGTGCTCGGCGATCTGGCGGCCGAACTCCTCGAGCTCCCACTTGGCCGTACGCCAGGTGAAGTACGAATACGATTGCGTGAAGCCGAGTTTGGCCAGACCGTACAGTCGCGCCGGTCGGGTGAAGGCCTCCGAGAGGAACAACACGTCGGGGTCGGCAGACTTGACCTCGCTGATCAGCCAGGCCCAGAAGTTCGGCGGCTTGGTGTGCGGGTTGTCGACCCGAAAGATCTTGACCCCGTGGTCCATCCAGTGCCGCACCACCCGCAGCACCTCGTCGTACAAGCCGGCCGGATCGTTGTCGAAGTTCAGCGGATAGATGTCCTGATACTTCTTCGGGGGGTTCTCCGCGTAGGCGATCGTCCCGTCGGGAAGCTCGGTGAACCACTGCCGGTGGTTCTTGGCCCACGGGTGATCCGGCGCGCACTGCAGCGCCAGGTCCAGCGCCACCTCCAGACCGTTGTCCCGGGCGGCGGCGACGAACCGGTCGAAGTCCTCAATCGTGCCGAGGTCGGGATGCAGTGCGTCGTGGCCGCCTTCGTCACTGCCGACGGCCCACGGCGAGCCCACATCGTCCGGCTCGGCGGTCACGGCGTTGTTGCGGCCCTTGCGGTGCACCTTGCCGATCGGATGGATCGGCGGTAGATAGACCACGTTGAAGCCCATCGCGGCGACCCGCGGTAGCGCCGCTGCCGCGGTGGCGAATGTGCCGTGCACCGGCCTGCCCCCGGCGTCCCACCCTCCGGTGGACCGCGGAAAGAGCTCGTACCAGGCGCTGCACCGGGCAAGCGGGCGGTCCACCCACACGCCGTAGGCGGCGCCGCGGGTCATCAGTTCCCGCAGCGGATACTGCGCCAGCAGGCCGGTGACCTCGTGCGACAACGCTAGCGCCGCACGGGTGACCGGATCGCCCGGCTCGCGCAGCGCCGCGGCGGCGTGCAGCAGCGGCGTGCGGCGGTCGCGGGGAACGCCGGTGGCGGCGCGCTCCAGCAGCCGGGCTCCCACCAGCAGATCGTTGTTCAGTTCGGTTTCACCCTGACCGGCGTCGAGTTTGGCCGTCACGGCGTGGTGCCATGTCGCGATCGGATCGCCCCACCCGTCGATCCGGTAGGTCCATAGGCCCACCCGGTCGGGCACGAACTGGCCGTGGAACAGGTCCGGCGTACGGCCGGTCGACATCGCGTACAGCTGCGGCTTGATCCGGCTGGTGGCTGGGCCGGGCGCGGCCACCTCCCCGCCCTCGAGCGCCTTGACCCGCCGGGCGGGGTGCTGTCCGAGTTGTGGATAGGCCGCTCCCAGGTAGCGGACGACCAACGTAGCGGCTACCGCGTCGTGGCCCTCGCGCCAGACCGACGCCGACACCGGGACCACCTCCCCGACGACCGCTTTGGCCGGATAGGTACCGCAGGACACAACGGGCGCGACGTCATCGATCTCGATACGACCGGGCACCCAAACCACTCCATTCGTGACTCGTAACGACGTGGCCTGTGCCGCGCCGGTTTCGTCGTGCTGTCGCTCTCGTGCCTTCTCGGGGTAACCGCATCACGCTCTGTTCACACCGTAGTGGGCCGACCGGCGCGGGTGGAAGAAGCGCACCCGCGGCTGGCGCGCTCAGCTAAGGTTGGGACCCGTGAAGGCGCTGCGTAGGTTCACGGTCCGTGCCCACCTGCCCCAGCGGCTCTCCGCGCTCGGCCGGTTGTCCACCAACCTGAGGTGGTCGTGGGACAAACCGACACAGGATCTCTTCGCGTCGATCGACCCCGCACTGTGGCGGCAGGCTGGTCAGGATCCGGTCGCGTTACTGGGGGCGGTCAACCCCGCGCGCCTTGACGAGCTGGCCGGCGACCAGGCATTCCTCGCCGGTCTGGACGCGCTGTCCGCCGATCTCGACGACTACCTGGCCAGGCCGATGTGGTACCAGGAACACAATCCGGCCGACATGCCCACCGGCATCGCGTACTTCTCGATGGAGTTCGGCGTGGCCGGAGTGCTGCCCAACTACTCGGGCGGCCTAGGCATTCTCGCCGGTGACCACCTCAAGTCAGCCTCGGATCTCGGCCTGCCGTTGATCGCGGTGGGCCTGCACTACCGGTCCGGTTACTTCCGCCAGTCGCTGACCGCCGACGGCTGGCAGCGGGAGAACTACCCGTCGCTGGACCCGCAGGGCCTTCCGCTGCGTCTGCTCACCGACGCCGCCGGTGCGCCGGTGCTCGTCGAGCTGGCCATGCCGGAGTCCGCCCAGCTGCGGGCCCGGGTATGGGTGGCCCGGGTCGGCCGGATTCCACTGCTGCTGCTCGACTCCGACATCCCGGAGAACGAGCACGATCTGCGCAACGTCACCGACCGGCTCTACGGCGGCGACCAGGAGCACCGCATCAAGCAGGAGCTGCTGGCCGGCGTCGGCGGCGTGCGCGCCATCCGCGCGTACACCGCCATCGAGGGCCTGCCCGCGCCGGATGTGTTCCACATGAACGAGGGCCACGCCGGCTTCCTCGGCGTCGAGCGCATCCGCGAGTTCATGGCCTCGGACAGGCTTGACTTCGACACCGCGCTGACGGTGGTGCGCTCCAGCACGGTGTTCACCACCCACACACCGGTGCCGGCGGGTATCGACCGGTTCCCGGAGGAGATGGTGCAGCGCTATCTCGGCGACGACGGTCCCGATGGACTGCTGCCCGGCGTTCCGGTGGAACGCGTGCTGGCATTCGGCGCCGAGGACGACCCGCTGATGTTCAACATGGCGCACATGGGCCTGCGGCTCGCGCAGCGCGCCAACGGGGTGTCGCTGCTGCACAGGTGGGTCAGCCGCCACATGTTCGACGAACTGTGGCCCGGTTTCGACCCTGCAGAGGTTCCGATCGGCTCCATCACCAACGGTGTGCACGGCCCGACATGGGCTGCTCCGCAGTGGCTGGAACTGGGCCGCGAGCTCGCGGGTTCCGCCGAGGCATTGCGCGAGCCGCAGGTGTGGGAACGCCTGCAGGAGGTCGAGCCCGGCCACATCTGGTGGATCCGGTCGCAGCTGCGCGCCAAGCTGGTCGACGACGTGCGACTGCGGCTGCGCCGCTCCTGGCTGGAACGCGGTGCGTCAGAGGCCGAATTGGGCTGGATTGCAACGGCTTTCGATCCAGACGTGCTGACGCTCGGGTTCGCCAGGCGGGTTCCCACCTACAAGCGCCTGACCCTGATGCTGCGCGACCCCGAGCTGCTCGAGGCGCTGCTGCTCGACCCGGACAGGCCGCTTCAGCTGATCGTCGCGGGTAAGTCGCACCCCGCCGACGACGCCGGAAAGGCCCTCATCCAGCAGGTGGTCAAGTTCGCTGACCGGCCCGAGGTTCGGCATCGCATCGCCTTCCTGCCCGACTACGACATGTCGATGGCGCGGCTGCTGTACTGGGGTTGCGATGTGTGGCTGAACAATCCGCTGCGACCGCTGGAGGCGTGCGGCACGTCGGGCATGAAGAGCGCCTTGAACGGCGGGCTGAACCTGTCCATCCGCGACGGCTGGTGGGACGAGTGGTACGACGGCGAAAACGGCTGGGAGATACCGACTGCCGACGGACTGGCCGACGAAGGTCGCCGCGACGATCTGGAGGCCGCCGCGCTCTACGACCTGCTGGAGCAATCGGTGGGCCCGAAGTTCTACGACCGCGACGGCACCGGTGTGCCGACCCGCTGGGTCGAGATGGTCCGCCACACCCTGCAGTCGCTGGGCCCCAAGGTGCTCGCATCGCGCATGGTGCGCGACTACACCGAGAAGTACTACGCCCCGGCCGCCCAGTCGCTGCGCCGGACTGTCCAGCCGATCGATGGCCTGCCCTTCGGCGTCGCCCGCGAGCTGACCGCATACCGCCTTCGGGCGCGCGAGGCCTGGCCGAAGGTCACCATCACCGATGTCGACAGCACCGGTCTGCCGGACACCCCGGTGCTGGGGTCGCAGCTCACGCTCACCGCGGCCGTGCAACTGGCCGGCCTGAAGCCCGACGAGGTCGCGGTGCAGGCCGTGCTGGGCCGAGTCGACGCCGCCGACGTCCTACAGGAGCCCACCTATGTGGGCATGGTTCACACCGGATCGGGTGACGGCGACACGGAGATCTTCTCCACCACGACGCCACTTCCGGTGGCCGGATCGGTCGGCTACACCGTGCGGGTGCTGCCGCATAACCCCCTGTTGGCCGGTGACAACGAATTGGGCCTGGTGGCTCTGGCGTAACGCTGACGGCTCCAGACGCGGTTAGCAGCCTAAAGGGAGCCGCATGTAGGTTCCCTGAAGGAGTGTCGGCCGGTCCATCATCGAGGCGGACCAACGGCGCGCCGGGAAGGCTTTCGGGGCAGTGTTTGTACGTGGTGCAGCCGCTGTGGCGCTGGTTGGTTCCTTGCTCGTTACGTCGGCGCCGGCTTGGGCCGACCCGGATCCCACAGCTCCCGACGCGGCCACGCCGGTTTCGGCCGAAGTTCCCGACGCCGCAGTGCCGGTGGACGATGGCAGGGTCGAGTCCACCTCGCCGGCCACCACGAAATCACCCGACGGCTGGACGTTGACGGTCTCGGCCAAGGACGAGATCCAGATGCCGGTGGCCCCGCTGACCACGGCGATCTCGTCGCGTGAGTACATCGTCGGCGGGGTCTACAACGGGGCGCTCAGCGGCAGCGGCGACTCCCCGAAGGGCGTCTTCGAGGTCGGCTACCAGATCGGCTGCGGCATCGACATGAGCACCTCCAACGGTGTGACGCTGACCGGAACCGCGGGCATCGGCCCGTCCGTCAGCAACTTCGGCCTGGCCTTCCCCGGAGTGCTGCCCGACGGAGTCCTGCCCGCCGTCGGCGGGAACATCGGCGGGGGCATCACCGTCGGCCTCAAGCCCGGCATCATCAACGTCTTCCCGGTGACCAAGAAGGAATACAAGGGCCCCGCGCCGTGGGTGTCGATCAGCAACTTCCACGTCAAGATCGACGGCTGCGTGGGCGAGTCGTTCATCCGCTCCTACGCGACGCTCACCAAATCCACCGACCAGGGCGAGGCGATCCTGTCCTGGTACGGCGTGACCAAGAAAATCTGACCCCACGGTCGTCACGGGAAGCGCTTGAGGCAGCGCTCCTGATCGCCCAGCACGCCGATCCGGAACGCATCGATCCGGGAGAACCCGGCCGGCACCGTCTCACCGTTGATGTCGCTGGCGGCCAGCCCGTTGGTCAGCAGCCCCGACACCGCCTCGTCGATGTCGCCGGCAGTGAGCGCCACCGTGTTGCCGTCGGGGGTGGTGACCTCCTCTGACAGCTTCGTGGTGGCCACCCCGGTCAGACACGCGGTGCGCAACCCGGCCGTTGCGTTGTCGAGCACCAGGCCGCTCTGCTGATGCTGAAGCGCCAGCATGTAGCGCGACACCACCACCGAGTAGGCGGTGTTGTCACCTTGGACCAGCACGTTGTCCTGGCCCTCGTTCGGCGCGCCGATCTTCTCCAGCCCCGGCAGGTCGACCGCGATGGTGTTGGTGGCCGGGCAGAACGACACCGGCGGACTGGGCCGGGCGTCCGGGCAGGTCGATGCCGAGGCGGCGTCGAACATCAGGTGAGGCGGGTTCTTCGGAGAGAACAGGATGTTCATCGCGTCGACAATCGCCCTCGTCGACTCCTCACTCACCGGCCACTCACCGGTCTGGTCCGACTGCAGTTCGACAGGCAGGTCGCCGCGACGCTGGCCGATCTCGGCGGCGTCGATCGCCGCGCACGACGACGCCCCATCGGTGAATCCGAACTGGAACGCCGAGATTCGCTCGAAGGCCGAGCCGTGCTCGTCACCGGTGCTGTAGTAGTCGTTCTGGCTGAGCAGCGGGTCGCGGAACGAGATCATCGCCGCCAGAAGGTTGTTCAGCCCGTCGCCGGTGGACAGCGTGAAGCGTGGTGAGTTGCCCTCGGCCACCCACCGCATGTACACCCCGGCGAAGCAGTCGGCCTGCTGCTCGGCCACCAGCGTCGGGGTGCCCTTCTTGTTCAGCTTGGCCAGCTTCTGGATGGCGTGGCCGTACTCGTGGGCCAGCACCATCGTGATGGCCATGTCGCCGTTGGCCTGCCGCAGGGAGGGCAGCAGCACGCCGCGGTCCCAGCCGATGGTGTTGTCGTCCTCGCAGAAAGCGGCGTTGATCAGGCCGTCGGTGCTCTCGTCGCAGAACGTGCCGGCATAGCCGTTGGGGTCCCAGGAGATGAGGTCCTTGACCGGTTGGAACTTGCCGTCGAAGGTCTGGCTGTACGCCTCCTGCCAGAAGGTCTCCAGATCGCTGACGGACTGCGCGGCGATCTCGTCGTCCTTGCCGCCGTCACCGTCGGTGACCTCGCGGGTGGGCTTCTCGGCGTTCGAGCGCAACCCGCTGTCGCCGTCGACGGCCTGCAGGCCCGCCACCTTGAACGGGTCCTCGAAGATCGACACCGGTTTGCCCTGCACGGTGGTGCCGCAGCCGGCCAGCACCACCGCGGCACCGGCGACGGCGAGCAGACGTCGCAGGTGTCGTGGACGCACGAGTGCTACCTCTCTGCAGCGCCGAAGACCGGCGGGGTCCGGTGTGGAAGTTCGCTACCACAATAGTGCCGTGCGGCGCGGACGGGCCGGTCGCCGATCATCCGGGAGCGCCGCCGCGAAGGCGCTGAAGTGCTTGTTTGACCCGATGCGGGTCGGTGGTGGTCCAGAACGGCGGAAGGGAAGCCCGCAGATAGCCACCGTAACGGGCGGTGGCCATCCGGGAGTCCAGCACCGCCACTACGCCGCGGTCGTCGACCCGACGCAGCAGCCGGCCCGCACCCTGGGCGAGCAGCAGGGCCGCGTGCGCAGCCGCCACCGCCATGAAGCCGTTGCCACCCCGCGCCGCCACCGCGCGCTGCCGGGCGGTCAGCAGCGGATCGTCGGGTCGCGGGAAGGGAATGCGGTCGATGAGCACCAACGACAGCGACGGACCCGGCACGTCGACGCCCTGCCACAACGACAGTGTGCCGAACAACGAGGTCTGCGGGTCGGCGGCGAACTGCTCGACCAGCGCGGCGGTGCTGTCGTCGCCTTGGCACAGCACCGGGGTGTCGAGGCGCGCGCGCATCGCCTCGGCGGCGGCTTTCGCGGCGCGCATCGACGAGAACAGGCCCAAGGTGCGTCCGTCGGCTGCTTCGATGAGTTCGGCGATCTCGTCGAGTTGCGGCTGCGAACCGGTGCCGTCGCGGCCCGGCGGCGGCAGGTGCGCCGCGATGTAGAGGATCCCGGACTTGGCGTGTTCGAATGGTGAGCCGACGTCCAGCCCGCGCCAGGATGGTCCGTCGGCGAGCCCCCAGGCGGCGGCCATCACATCGAACGAACCGCCGATGGTCAACGTCGCCGACGTGAGCACCGCGGTCGCGGCGTCGAACAGCCGGCCGCGGATCAGGCCGGCTACCGACAGCGGCGCCACCCGCAGCACCGGACGCATCGTTGCACCCGTCGATCCCCGAGCCGCCGCGCTCCTGCCCCCCGGACTGTCCTCGTGATCGAGCCACACCACATCCGTGCGGTCCGGTATCGCTGGCACGAACGAGTCCAGCACCCGCGCGGCGGTGTCGGCGATCTCGCTCAGCGCGGCGATCGCCTCGGTGCGCGCCGGGGCCGTCCTGGGGTCACGCGGAGACGGGTCGATGTCGGCGCGCGCTGCGTTCGCCGCGTCACGCAGGGCGGTCAGATACGTCGCCAACTCGGCGTCGAGATAGTCCATCCGGCCCGGTTCCGCGTCGTGGATGGCCGAGGAGAACGTCGCGACCGCGGCCTCCATCCGCTTGCTCAGCTCCGGGCTGACCAGCCGGGCGATGCGCCGGGTCGCCACACCCAGTGGCGCGGGAGTGAGCTCGCCGGTGGCCACCGAGGTCACCCGGTCCACCAACTCGTGCGCCTCGTCGACCACCACGTACTCGTGCTCGGGCAGCACGGATGCCTCCGCGATCGCGTCGATGGCCAGCAGTGCGTGGTTGGTGACCACGATGTCGGCGTCACCGGCCACCGCCCGGGCCTTTTCCGCGAAGCAGTCCGCGCCGAAGGGGCAGCGCGCCATCCCGAGGCATTCGCGGGCCGACACGCTGACCTCAGACCAGGATCGTTCCGCCACCCCCGGCGTGAGGTCGTCGCGGTCGCCGGTCTCGGTCGACGACGCCCATGCCGTCAGCCGGGCCACGTCACGGCTCAGCGCGGTGGCCGCCATCGGTTCGAACAGCTCCACCTGAGAGGAGTCGGCGTCGGTGTCGGGAGTACCGTGAATCTTGTTCAGGCACAGATAGTTTCGTCGGCCTTTGAGCAGGGCGAACCGCGGCCGACGGGGCAGGGCATCGGCCAGCGCGTCGACCAGCCGGGGCAGGTCGCGGTCGACGAGCTGGCGTTGCAGGGCGATGGTGGCGGTGGACACCACCACGGGTGACTCCGCGGTGATGGCCCGCGCGATCGCGGGCACCAGGTAGGCCAGCGACTTTCCCGTCCCTGTCCCGGCCTGCACCGCGAGATGCTCCCCGGACTCGAGCGCGTGCGCCACCGCCTCGGCCATCGTCACCTGGCCAGGACGCTGGCTGCCGCCCAGTGCTGCGACCGCGGTGGCCAGCAGCTCGGCGACCGGCGGGAATTCCTCAGCGCTCACCGTCGGCGCGCCGTTACCTGGCGGGTCGGGATCGCGGGTTCGCCGCGGGACAGGGCCAGGCCCTCCCAGGGCAGGCTGTGCAGTCCGGCGACCACCCGCTCGCGGGCCGCGGTGAGATCCGGCGTCGCCAGCAGTCGGCCGCCCCGCACCAGCGGCACCGTCAGCAGCCGTGCCGGCTCGGCGCTCTCGACGGGTTCGCCGACCGGGTGGATCACCTCTTCGGTGATCGTGCCGGTGGGCCGGGACAGCCGTGTCGCGGCCTTGCGTCCGCCATGAGATTCCTTGTGGCTGCTGCGCTTCTGCACCGGAAGTCCGTCGACCTCGACCAGTTTGTAGACCATGCTGGCCGTCGGTGCGCCCGAGCCGGTGACCACCGAGGTGCCCACGCCGTAGGTGTCGACGGGGTCGGCGCGCAGCGCTGCGATCGAGTACTCGTCGAGATCGCCGGACACCACGATCTGGGTGCCGGTGGCGCCCAGCTCGTCGAGTTGGGCGCGAACCTGCCGGGCCAGCACACCCAGGTCGCCGGAGTCGATGCGCACCGCGCCGAGCCCGGTACCCGCGACGGCGATGGCGTTGGCCGCGCCGACGATCACGTCATAGGTGTCGACCAGCAGCGTGGTGCCGACCCCCAGCGCGTCGACCTGAGCCCGGAACGCGGCCTTCTCATCCGGGCCGTCGGCGCCGGTGTGCAGCATCGTGAACGCATGAGCGCTGGTGCCCAGCGCGGGCACGCCGTAGCGGCGGCACGCCTCGAGGTTGGACGTACCGGCAAACCCGGCGATGTAGGCGGCACGCGCCGAGGCGACCGCCGCCTGCTCATGCGTGCGCCGCGATCCCATCTCGATCAGCGGTCGGCCCGCGGACGCGCTGACCATCCGGGCGGCTGCCGAGGCGATCGCGGTGTCGTGATTGAAGATCGACAGCGCCAATGTCTCGAGCACCACGCATTCGGCGAACGTGCCGGTGACCGAGAGCACCGGCGACCCGGGGAAGTACAGCTCGCCCTCGGCGTAACCGTCGATGTCGCCGCTGAATCGGAAGCCACGCAGGTAGTCCAGCGTGGCCGCGTCGAGAAACGAGCTCAGCGAGTCCAGCGCGCCGTCGTCGAAGACGAACTCCGTCAACGCCTCCAGGAACCGGCCGGTGCCCGCCACCACGCCGTAGCGGCGGCCCTCCGGCAGGCGGCGGGCGAAGACCTCGAAGGTGGTACGGCGCGCGGCGGTCCCGTCCCGCAAGGCCGCCGACAGCATCGTCAGCTCGTACTTGTCGGTCAGCAGCGCGGCCGTCACACGGCAACGGTATCGGCTGACGCGACACCGGGAGCGCGGACGTCGGGAGATTGCGTCGGCTCGCTATCCTTGGACCCATGGGCGCGTCAGCAGCACCGACCCGGCCGGGCACCAGCGGGCAGCAGGCAACTGAACCCGACGACGTCGTGGACCGCCCGTGGGTCACCATCGTCTGGGACGACCCGGTGAACCTGATGAACTACGTGACCTACATCTTCCAGAAGCTGTTCGGCTACAGCGAGCCTCAGGCAACCAAACTGATGCTCCAGGTCCACAACGAGGGCAAGGCGGTGGTGTCGTCGGGCAGCCGCGAGTCCATGGAAGTCGACGTGTCCAAACTGCATGCGGCCGGCCTGTGGGCCACCATGCAGCAGGACCGCTGAGCGCGGCGCTGATTCGTGCGCAAATGGAAGCGGGTCGACACCGCTGACGGTCCCCGTTTCCGGTCCGCTCTGGCTCCGCACGAGGCGGCGCTGCTGAAGAACATGGTGACCTCGGTGCAGGGCATGCTCGACGAGTGGGAGGCGGCGGCCCCGTCCGACCCGCTGACCCAGATCACCGGGATCCGCACCGGCCACTCCCAGCCGCCCGAGGACGCGACGATGCGCCGGCTGCTACCCGACTTCTTCGAGCCCCAACGTGATCACCCGGCCGGCTCGGCGGCCGCCGAGAGTCTCAACGGTGCGCTGCGTGGCCTGCACGAGCCGGACATCATTGACGCGAAAAAGGCTGCTGCACAACGGCTTTTGGATACCTTGCCCGACGACGGCGGTCGGTTCGAGCTCACCGAGGCCGACGCCAACGCCTGGGTCTCGGCGGTCAACGACGTGCGACTGGCGCTGGGCACCATGCTGGAGATCGGTCCCGATGGCCCGGACCGTCTTCCCGCCGATCATCCGCTGGCCGGGCATCTCGACGTTTACCAGTGGCTGACCGTGCTGCAGGAGTATCTGGTGCTGGGCCTGATGGGCAAGCCCATCCGATGAGCGCAGGCGCGATCACCGACGTCGAGGGCATTCTGGTCGGCCAGCACCACCGCCTCGATGCCGACGCGACGCTCGGTTCGGGGTGGGCGTCCGGCACCACCGTCGTCATCGCTCCGAGCGGGACCGTCGGGGCGGTCGACGTCCGCGGCGGCGCACCCGGCACCCGCGAGACCGACCTGCTCGACCCGTCCAACAGCGTCCGGCATGCCGACGCGGTGGTGCTCACCGGCGGCAGTGCCTACGGCCTGGCCGCCGCCGACGGGGTGATGACCTGGCTCGAGGAGCAGGGCCGCGGCGTCAAGATGGACGGCGGCGTGGTGCCGATAGTTCCAACCGCGGCGATTTTCGATCTTCCCGTCGGCGGCTGGGCGTGCCGGCCGACCGCCGACTTCGGCTACCGGGCAGCGGCGTCAGCCGGGGCGGATGTCGCCGTGGGCACCGTGGGAGCCGGTGTCGGCGCCCGCGCCGGGGTGCTCAAGGGCGGCCTCGGTACCGCCTCGATCACCCTGGACTCCGGGGTGACCGTCGGCGCCGTCGTCGCGGTCAACAGTGCGGGCAATGTCATCGACCCCGCCACCGGCCTGCCGTGGATGGCCCACCTGATCGCCGAGTTCGGGCTGGTCGCACCGCCCGCCGAGCAGATCGCCGCGCTGGCGGCCCGCGATGGCGAACTCAACGCGCTCAACACCACCATCGCGGTGGTCGCCACCGACGCCGCGCTGTCACCGGCGGCCTGTCACCGCTTCGCCGTCGCCGCCCAGGACGGTCTGGCCCACACCATCCGGCCGGCCCACACCCCGCTGGACGGCGACACCGTCTTCGCTTTGGCCACCGGTCGCGTCGTCGTCGAACCCGACCCGGACACCCCGGTCGCCATGTCACCGGAAACCAAGCTGGTCGCCTCGCTCGGTGCCGCGGGGGCAGACTGTTTGGCGCGCGCGGTACTGGTCGCTGTGATGGCTGCCGAGCAGGTGGCTGGAATACCGACCTACCGCGACATGTCGCCCGGAGCGTTCGGGGCGAACGCCCACTGAACGAGGCGCTGCAAGGAGGAGCCTCCGCCGTGCTGGTGATCCGTGCCGACTTGGTCGACGCCATGATCGACCACGCCCGCGCGGATCACCCCGACGAGGCGTGCGGTGTGCTGGCCGGGCCGGACGGGTCCGATCGCCCGGAGCGGCACGTCGCGATGCTCAACGCCGAACGGTCGCCGACGTTCTACCGCTTCGACTCCGGCGAGCAGCTCAAGGTGTGGCGGAAGATGGACGCCGACGACGAGGTTCCCGTTGTCATCTACCACTCGCACACCGCGACTGAGGCCTACCCCAGCCGCACCGACATCGCGTATGCCTCCGAACCCGACGCGCACTACGTCCTGGTCTCCACCCGCGATCCGGAGCGACACGAGCTCCGCAGCTACCGGATCCAAGACGGTGTGGTCACCGAGGAACCCGTCACCATCGTCGACCGCTACGAGCCATCCGAAAGGCGCCCATGACTGTCACCGTGTCCATCCCGACCATCCTGCGCAGCCACACCGGTGGTGAAAAGCGGGTCAGCGCGACCGGTTCCACATTGGAGGCGGTGATCGCCGACCTCGAGGCCAACTACTCGGGTATTTCCGAGCGGCTGGTCGATGGCGGCAAGCTCAACCGGTTCGTCAACATCTACGTCAACGACGAGGACGTCCGGTTCTCCGGTGGGCTGGGCACGCAGATCGCCGACGGCGACTCCGTGACGATCCTGCCCGCCGTAGCAGGCGGCGCCTGTCGACCGGGTGCCTACGCCGGTAGCCTGGATGATGCAGAGGAGGCGCTGGACGGCCAGCTCTGGGCATGACGTCGGAGGATGGGTAGCGGATGAACCAGCCATTGGGCTATCCGGCGACCCCGCCGCCCGAGCCCAAGGCGCCTGCCTGGAAGGTCGGCGGCGCCACCATCGTGTCGTTCGTGGTGCTGCTCTATCTCATCGAACTCGTCGACCAGCTGTCCGACCACTCCCTGGACCGCAACGGAATCCGGCCCCTGGAGACCGACGGCCTGTGGGGTGTGATCTTCGCGCCGCTGCTGCACGGGAGCTGGCAGCACCTGGCCGCCAACACCGTGCCCGCGCTGGTGCTGGGCTTCCTGGTCACGCTGGCCGGGATGTCGCGGTTCGTGTGGGCCACCGCGATCATCTGGATCGTCGGCGGCCTGGGCACCTGGCTGATCGGCAACGTCGGCTGCGGGCTGGAGACCAACCACATCGGCGCCTCCGGGCTGATCTTCGGCTGGCTGACGTTCCTGCTCGTGTTCGGCTGGTTCACCCGGCACATCTGGTGGATCGTCACCGGCGTCGTGGTACTGCTGGTCTACGGCGGCGTGCTGTGGGGCGCGGTCCCCGAACTCGACCGCTGCGGCGGGGTGTCCTGGCAGGGCCATCTGTGCGGTGCGATCGCCGGCGTGCTCGCCGCCTACTGGCTGTCCGGCCCGGAACGCACGGCCAGGGAACGCAAGAAGGCCGGTCAGCTGCCGCGCCTGACCTCATGAGCGACCGCTTCGCGCCGGTCGGGATCTTCGACTCCGGCGTCGGCGGGCTGACCGTCGCGCGTTCGATCATCGACCAACTGCCCGACGAGGACATCATCTACGTCGGCGACACCGCCAACGGACCGTACGGTCCGCTGAGCATCCCCGATGTCCGCGCGCACGCCCTGGCCGTCGGCGACGACCTCGTCGAGCGGGGGGTCAAGGCGCTCGTCATCGCGTGCAACACCGCGTCGTCGGCCTGCCTGCGCGACGCCCGGGAACGCTACGACGTGCCCGTCGTTGAGGTGATCCTGCCGGCCGTCCGTCGGGCGGTGGCCACCACCCGCACCGGGCGCATCGGCGTGATCGGCACTCAGGCCACCATCGCCTCCGGCGCCTACCAGGACGCGTTCGCCGCCGCCCGCGACGTCGACGTCGCCGCGGCGGCCTGCCCGCGGTTCGTCGACTTCGTCGAGCGTGGCGTCACCAGCGGACGGCAGGTACTCAATCTCGCCGAGGGCTACCTCGAGCCGCTGCAGCGCGCGCAGGTCGACACTCTGGTGCTCGGCTGCACGCACTACCCGCTGCTGTCCGGGCTGATCCAGCTGGCGATGGGCGACGAGGTCACTCTGGTGTCCAGCGCCGAGGAGACCGCGAAGGATCTGCTGCGCGTGTTGACCGAACGCGACCTGCTGCGCCCGCACGACGCTCCGCCGGCGACGCGGGTCTTCGAGGCGACCGGTGACCCGGAGTCGTTCCTCGTTCTGGCGTCGCGTTTCCTGGGACCGGCGATCACGGGTGTCCAACCTGTTCAGCGTCACGTCGGCGCTCAGAAGTGATTCTCAAGGTCAAAGCCGCGAAGTTCTCCTCTCGGGGCAGCCGGGCATGGCAAGCTTGTGGCTGTGCGAATCACCGTCCTCGGTTGCTCCGGCAGTGTTGTCGGGCCCGATTCGCCGGCGTCCGGCTACCTGCTGACCGCTCCTGACACCCCGCCGCTCGTGCTCGACTTCGGTGGCGGCGTGCTCGGTGCGCTGCAGCGCTATGCCGACCCCAACGACGTTCACGTCCTGCTGTCGCATTTGCACGCCGATCACTGCCTGGACCTTCCCGGCCTGTTCGTGTGGCGGCGCTACCACCCGACACCGGCCAAGGGCCGCGGCACCATATACGGGCCGAGCGATACCTGGACCCGGCTGGCGGCGGCGTCCTCCCCGCGGGGCGGTGAGCTCGACGACTTCTCCGATCTCTTCGAGATCCGGCACTGGATCGACGGTCAGCCCGTCCAGGTCGGTGCGCTCGGTGTGCTGCCCAAGCTGGTCACCCACCCGACCGAGTCGTTCGGGATGCGCATCACCGATCCGTCGGGTGCCACGCTGGTCTACAGCGGTGACACCGGCATGTGCGAGTCGCTGGTCGAGCTGGCCACCGGCGCCGATGTCTTCCTCTGCGAGGCCTCCTGGACGCATGCCCCGGAGCGTCCGCCGCACCTGCATCTGTCGGGCACCGAGGCGGGGCAGGTCGCCAACCGGGCCGGTGTCGGTGAACTGCTGCTGACCCACATCCCGCCGTGGACGTCGCGCGAGGACGTCATCAGCGAGGCCAAGGCCGAGTTCGACGGTCCGATGCACGCCGTGGTCTGCGGGGAGAGCATCGACGTCCGCCGGTCCTGACCGCTCGGCTAGTGTTGCCAGGTGTCACGACGACAAGACGGCAGGCTTGACGACGAACTGCGGCCGGTGACCATCAGCCGCGGCTTCACCTCCCACCCGGCCGGTTCGGTTCTGATCAGCTTCGGTGAAACCCGGGTCATGTGCACGGCCAGCGTCACCGAGGGCGTGCCCCGCTGGCGTAAAGGCTCAGGGGAGGGCTGGCTGACCGCCGAGTACGCAATGCTGCCCGGTGCCACCCACACTCGCTCGGACCGTGAGTCGGTCAAGGGCCGCCTCGGTGGGCGCACCCAGGAGATCAGCCGGCTGGTAGGCCGCTCGCTGCGGGCCTGCATCGACCTGAAAGCGTTGGGCGAGAACACCATCGCCATCGACTGCGACGTGCTGCAGGCCGACGGCGGCACCCGCACGGCCGCGATCACCGGGGCCTACGTCGCACTGTCGGATGCCATCACCTACCTGGCCGCCGCGGGCAAACTGTCTGACCCCAAGCCGCTGTCGTGCGCGATCGCGGCGGTGAGCGTCGGCGTGGTGGACGGTCGGGTGCGCCTGGATCTGCCCTACGAGGAGGATTCACGCGCCGAGGTCGACATGAACGTGGTGGCCACCGACACCGGAACACTGGTGGAGATCCAGGGCACCGGGGAAGGTGCGACGTTCCCGCGCTCGACGCTGGACAAGATGCTCGACGTGGCGCTCGCCGGCTGCGAGACGCTGTTCGCCATCCAACGCGAGGTCCTGGCGCAGCCCTATCCCGGCGTGCTGCCCGAAGGGCCGCCGGCCAAGAAGGCGTTCGGCAGCTGACGATGGCGCCGCTCCCCGTCGTCGCCGGCGCGTGACCACCGTTGTGGTCGCCAGCCGCAATCGCAAGAAGCTGGCCGAACTGCGCCGCGTCCTCGACGCCGCCGGCGTCTCCGGGCTGACCCTGGTGTCCCTCGACGACGTGCCGCCCTTCGACGAGGCGCCCGAGACCGGGGCGACGTTCGAGGAGAACGCGTTGGCCAAGGCGCGCGACGCCTACGCCGCCACCGGGCTGGCGACCGTCGCCGACGACTCCGGACTGGAAGTCGTGGCACTCAACGGGATGCCTGGGGTGCTCTCGGCGCGGTGGTCGGGTGCCCACGGTGACGACGTCGCCAACTACACACTGCTGCTGGCCCAGTTGCGCGACGTTCCCGACGAACGCCGCGCGGCGGCGTTCGCGTCGGCGTGCGCGCTGGTCTACGGTCCCGGTGACGACGACAGTGTGGTGGTGCGTGGGGTATGGCCCGGGGCGATCGCCCGGGAGCCGCGCGGCGAGGGGGGCTTCGGCTACGACCCGGTCTTCGTTCCCGAGGGCGAGACGCGCAGCGCCGCGCAATTGACCGCTTCAGAGAAGGACGCGGTGTCGCATCGCGGCCGAGCGCTGGCCCTTCTGCTGCCGGCGCTGCGCGCTCTGGCGGGCTGAGGCACCGCGATCGACGTCGCGAGCCGGGCCGGTGGCGACGCTCCCGTGACGGGACTCATCCGCCAGCAGATCAGAGGTTGAACCGGGCCTTGAGGTCGCGGGTCTGTACCTGCTCGACGATGATGCCCAGCAGCGGGATGGTGCCGGCCAGCAGCACGCCGATGGTCTTGGCGATCGGCCAGCGGACCTTCACCGCGAGGTTGGCGGTGAACAACAGGTAGATGAAGTACACCCAGCCGTGCACCACGCCGATCCAACTCGGCGGGTTGTCCACCTTCACGATGTACTTCATCACCATCTCGTAGCACAGCGCGATCAGCCAGATACCGGTCGTCCACGCCATGACCCGGTAGCCGTTGAGGGCGGTGCGGAGCTTCTCGACCGGGACGATCGGCTGGGCGTGTGCCTCCGGGGTGTCGGGTGCGCTCATATAGCGGTCCTATTCTGGTGATGGTCGTTCGCCTCATCGGCTTTGGCGAGCTCGGCCAGATAGGCGTTGTACTCCCGCAGAGCGGGATCTTGGACAGCGGATTGTGTTGCAGCCGTTGGGCGTTCTGGCAGAAGTCCGGCCGGGATCTCGGTGACGGCCGCTGCTGCCGCGGGCTGCTGGGGCGGGGCTTCCTCGTAGCGGACGAACTTGCGGTAGGCGTAGATGCAGAAGCCCGCGAACGCGGGCCACTGCAAGGCGTAGCCGAGGTTCTGAAAGCTGCCCGACGTCGACTCGTACCGGGTCCACTGCCACCAGCCCAGCGCCAGGCAGCCGCCGGCCGCGATGATCACCAAAGGGATCAGCGCATACTTGCGGCGGCGGGTCGTGGACACACCACGACGGTACCGTGCAAGATGGGTCGCATCACCGAGAGGATCGTCGCGCCGCAAGGCTAGAATCTGTGCGTCCGCGGGCGTGGTGGAACTGGCAGACACCCGGGCTTTAGGTGCCCGTGCTCGAAAGAGCGTGAGGGTTCGAGTCCCTCCGCCCGCACGATTACGATTGAGTCGCGTCGCTGAACATGTTGGTCGCCACACGCCGGCAATGCGATCGCGATGGATTGCTTCGTTATGCGTCAATCGTCGGACGCGGATTCCGCCACTGCGTTGACGCTGGAGAACCTACCGCCGCCGCTGAACGACTCGGGATCACAAAGTGAACGCCAAGTGTCCGCAGGCCGTCGTGTTCTGGCGTCAGACCAACACGCTCGTCATTGAACGGTGGGCGAACATCATCGGAACATCGACGCGGATCGGCGGCGGGCGACCGATGACGACCGATGATGATGGCGACCAATTTTGACTGTGCCGCCTTGAGTGCGGGAATGTGCGCGATGGGAGATTTCTTCGATGCGGACCGTGTTTCACGAGAAACTCGATGAGCTGACTGGCCAGCTCGCTAAGCTGTGCGGCCAGGCCGGGCTGTCGATGAAGAGCGCAACCCAGGCGCTGCTCGATGCCGACCTAGCTGCAGCCGAACAGGTCATCAGCGACCACGACCAGATGGGGGCGCTGCGGGCGACAGCCGAGCAAGCCGCTTTCGCGTTGCTGGCGCTGCAACAGCCGGTGGCCGGTGACCTGCGGGTGGTCTTCAGTGCGATCCAGATCATCGGCGACGTTGAACGCATGGATGCCCTGGCGGTGCACGTCGCCAAGATCGCCCGACTGCGCTACCCCGACCACGTGGTGTACGGCGAGGTCAGTGACTGCTTCGCCGATATGGGCAGGCTCGCCGTCGAGCTCGGTGAGAGCGCCCGACAGGTTCTGCTGACCCCTGACCCAGCGGCGGCCGCCCGTCTGCGCGAAGAGGACAACGCGATGGATGACCTCTACCGCCGCCTGTTCGGCCTGCTGATGAGTCCGACTTGGCAGCACGGTGTACCCGCTGCGGTCGACACCGCGCTACTCGGGCGCTTCTACGAACGCTTCGCCGACCACGCCGTCGAGGTCGGCCGCCGCGTCATCTTCGTCGCCACCGGAACACTGCCTGCCGAGGAAGACATCTCCACCTACTGACAGCACGCTGACGCAGGAGGCTGCTCGACGACTCGCCGCGGTGGGCGCGAACGAAATCGCGACTGTGCCGCCGGTGCGCCCCTTGACCGAATTCTTGGGCGCAAGCCTCGCCATTTATGGCGGGGTGAGCCCATCCCGTGTGTCGCCGGGCGTAGCCCGGCGTTCAGAGAGGTCGGGCTTGGCCGTCGATGTATTGCTTGATGATCGATAAGGGTGCGCCGCCGCAGGAGACGGCGAAGTAGGACGGCGACCACAGGTGTCCGCGCATGCGGGCGCGAACACACGCGCCGGTGAATTCGCGTCGCACCGCGTACGCGGTGCGGCCCTTGAGCCGCTGCGCGAGAACGGAAATCGCCAGCGTGGGCGGATAGGCGACCAGCACATGCACGTGGTCGGCCTCACCGTTGAACTCGACCAACTCGACATCGAGCTCGGCGCACACGGTACGCATGGTGGTTTCGGCGAAGGTGAGTATTGGATCGGTGAACAGTTTGCGTCGGAACTTGGTTACGAAGACGAGGTGGGCGTGCAGCAGCGACACGCTGTGCCGTTTACGGCGATACGTCGTTTGTGTCAGTGGTCACCTCTACGGTTGAGCTTGTGGGTAAGGCCTATCGCATGGCGCCGACACCGGCCGCCGAGCCGGTGCGCAAGCCGCGTGCGCGTAAACGCCCGAAGGGCGCGCCCACCCATGTGCGGTCCTGGCCGCTGCGGCCGACGGGGGCGCAGTGCCGCCAGATCGGCACTCGGTTCTTCACCGGGGTACGGGTGTATAACGCGGTGCTGGGCGAGTTCATCGGGCGTAGCCGCGCGGTGAAGGCCGATCCGGCCTGGCAGGCGGCGCGCGAATTGCCGCGACGCACGGCCGCCGAGCGTAAGAGGCGTGGTGCCGCCTTTGGGGCGGTGCAGGCCGCGCATGGGTTCACCGCCGATGCCGCACAGTCATTCGCCTCGTCGCTGCGCAAGTCGTGGGTGCGTGAACATCTGCCGGCGCAGGAGACCCAGAATCTGGGGGCGCGAGCGTTTGATGCGGTGCGCCAGTGGCACGTCGGCAAGAAGGGCAAGCCGCGGTTCAAGAACGCCCGGCGCGGTCTGCATTCGGTGGCGGCCAAGGACGGCAATGGTGCGCTGCGGCCGAACACCGATGATGCTGGGCGGTTGGTCGGGTTGCAGTGGGGACGGAATGCCCGCCGGTGAATCGTCTCTGACCAGTAAGCGACCGACCGGCGAAGTGGCCCCGGCGGCTGCAGGGACACGACTAGGGTCGATCCTGCCGCACTATTTACGACAACGAGCGCGATAGGAAACAATCATGGCTGACCTCATCGAACTGGCCAACGACGCCGCCAAGGAACTACTTAAAGCCATAAGGGACCAAGCCCCAAAAGCCAGTGACTCGAAGTTGCTCAACCTTGCACAGGCGTTTTCGCTCGTCGTTTCTGCCGAGGTCACCGCGGAGCTGGTGGAGGAGGACGAATTGTGGGAGTCGGAGGACGATGAGCCGGGGCCATCACCAGAGCCGAGCTTGCCGGACGAGGAGCCCGCTAGTTAGATTAGACGCCCTCTCGGGCCGACACGGCTCAATTCGCTTCTACCACTTCGTGGTTGGGCGCCGAGTAGCTCGGGCATCGACACCGAAGGCGAACTTTCCCGGCCGGACACTCGGGCCCGCAGTTGACGACTGATTCGATAAGCATCAATATAGACCTGTGCCGATGTCACCGTCTCCTGAGGGCGAGCCCTGCTTGCCCGCGTCGATGAGCTCATCGCAGAGCTGCTACCCGGAACCGTCAATGGCTGAAACGACGGTTGAATGACCCACACGGCCGCTCTGCCCCGGCGTCTTCTCTCAGAGTTCGTTGGTAGCGGGTTGCTGGTCACCGTCGTGGTGGGTTCGGGCATCGCAGCTGCCCAGTTATCCCCCAACGATGTCGGGCTGCAGCTGTTGGAAAACTCGACGGCCACGGTCTTCGGGCTCGCAGTTTTGATCCTGCTGTTCGGCCCCGTTTCTGGCGCCCACTTCAATCCGGTTGTGACTGCGTCGGACTGGCTGCTGGGGCGGCGGGCTGGCACCGGGATACGCAGCGGGGACGCTCTCGCCTACGCGGCGGCCCAGATCACCGGCGCCATCGCCGGTTCGTGGCTAGCCAACCTGATGTTCGACCGCTCAGTGTTCGAGATCGCCACGAAGGATCGCATTACCACCGGTCACCTGGTCGGTGAAGTGGTAGCCACGGCTGGACTCATCGCTTTGATCTTTGCCCTGGCCCGCACCGGTCGCGCCGCACTCTCGGCTGCGGCCGTCGGCGCCTACATCGGCGCGGCCTACTGGTTTACCAGTTCCACCTCGTTCGCCAACCCTGCCGTGACGATCGGAAGAATGTTCTCCGACACCTTCGCCGGCATCGCTCCAGGGTCAGTCCCCGGCTTCATCGGTGCCCAAATCATCGGCGCCGCAGTCGGTTTGGCGCTTATCGCCACCCTGTTCCCTGATATCGCCGCCGATGCCGACGACGTCGTCGTCCCTCACGAAGACCTCAGCGACACCGTGTAAGCAATTGGATTGGGCGCGTCAGGGTGAAAGGCCCTGGACGCAAACAGCGTTCGCTCAATTTCAGGGCATGTGTGCTCGCCGCAGACGGTAGCTGGGGAGTTGGAGGTAGCCGCGCACGCGACGCGGCGCACGAACCGACAGAGTGAACTGCTGGGCGTCGGCCAGCTCTGTGGCCATCGCCTGGTCGACCCGGATGGTGCCTTTGCGGGCGAGGCTGGTCAGTCGGGCGGCGACGTTCACCACGGGGCCGAACACGTCACCACCGCGCTCGAGCACCGGCCCGAACGCCAGCCCGGCGTGCATCTGCGGCAGGGTGTCGTCGACGGTGAACATGTCCAACAACTGCATGGTAGCCTCTGCGGCTGAGGCGGGATCGTTGATCACGAACAGGATTTCGTCGCCGAGGTTCTTGATCACCCGCCCACCGTGGGCGACGACGGTGTCGAGCACGGCCGTTTCGAACCGATCGAGCACCCTCGCCAGCTCGGTGAGGTCAACGTTGCGCGACAGCCGCGTGTACCCGGTCAGGTCGATGAAGCCCACCGCTGCCTGCCGGCTCTCGGCGGAGACGTCCAGGCCAGATCCGTCGGGAAACAACGCCCGCCCCACCTCGGCGGCCAGATGCCGACGCCAGGCATACACCGTGGCCCGCTCCAGCACCGGCAACAATTCTCGAGTTGTGATGAGGGCTTGGGCCGCCAGGTCGTCGGACAAGTGTGGGTCCTCAACCTTTCGGCCGGCCGCGATTCGCGCTCCCAGCACCTCGGAGATGAAACTCGTCTGCGCCGCCGCCAGGCGTGACATCAGATTGCCCAGGGGGCGGGCCAGTTCCACCAGCCCGTCGCCGTCCACGATGTCGGCGCCAAGCAGTCCGGCCACATCGGTCAGGGCGGCGACGTCCGCGCTGGTGAACACCCGCTGCTCATCACCGACTTCGGGAAACCCCAATGCCCGCCAGAGTCGTCGCGCCTCATCGAGGTCGACACCGGCCTGTTCGGCGACCTCCAGCCGGGTATAGCGGCCCTCCCCGGCCAGCAGTCCCCGGGTGATCACCTCCGCCGGGGAGACTTGGGCTTCTGGTTCGAGGTCCGCCTCGATGGCGTTCAGGAGCCCGAGCCGGGCCAGGAGTGCCGCCAGCAGGCTGCTGCTGCCCAGCCGGGCGAGTTCATTGACCCCGGCCGCCCCGAGTTCGATGATTCGCGCCACGAGACTGGCCGAACCGTGCACCGAATCCACCACGTGAAGTGACTCTCCGGCACGGCACCTGACGCTTCAGCTCTGCTTCTCTGAACTTCAGGTGAACAGACCGGCACCGCGGTGGGGTCGGTGACGGGAGTGGCTACCCTGGGAAGGTCGTCCGAAGTGTTGTCGGCGTGACGGTGATCCGCACGCTGTAGGACGCTATCGCCGCGCTGAGGCCTATTGCTTCTGCCTCCATGTGGTACTTGGACCAGAAGCCGTTGTCATCCCTGGGGTCGACGTTTTCAGCGGTGACTGCAGCCTTGCCGCCGATGATGACGATACCGCCGCCGAATCCATCGGATTCCAGGTGCACGCTCACCTCGGGGTGCTGGAACACATGGGTTACTCGGCTGGCATGGGGCCGGGTGTAGACGGTGACGTAGGTGCCGTCGAAGCTGAACCACACCAGCATCGGTGCGGGTATTCCCGTGGGTGCCACGGTGGTGAGCCAGGCGTAGCGGTCGCGCTTGAGCTTCCGGGTGATCTCGTGGGTGAGATCGGCGGCCGCGAAGGACGTTTCGGTCAGATGCCCGCCCACCCCTCGGAAGTCGAGTTCGTCGTCAGCCGAGTTCACGGAGTGCCTGCGAGCGACGTGTCCGAGCCCGTCGTGTGCGGCAAAAGTAGGTCAACCGCGGCACTCTCTTCGTTCAGCACGCGGGGAGGTTAGCGCATCGCGCGCAGCTGTGACTTCGCGATGGATGAACGTTGCGAGAACAGTGGTCGTCTGGGCGCCGCCCGGCTCGAACCCTGAACCCAGCCGGCCAATCGTGCCGGCGTCACAAGTCGGCGGACAGTCCCGGTAACGCTGCCCGCGCGGGGCTGCGGTTCTCCTGCAGATACACCGCCAGGGTCGTCGCCACCCGGTAGGTCGTCTCGTCGTCGGCGGCCAAGGGTCCGAGCACCCTGTCGACGAAGGACACGGCTTGGGCGTGGTCGACGCTGGCCAGCGCCGCCAGGGCGACGTCGCGGTAGCGGGCCAACTGCTCAGCGCGCGGGCCGCTCGGGGTGGCGACGCGACGGGCGTGGCTGGCCTCCATGTGGGTGTTGCGAAACCCCTTCAGGCCCCAGGCCGGGTCACCGAATGCGAAGCGCACACCGGCCGGAGAACCGACGGATCGACGGATGGCGCACGGCCGCAGCTTGGTGGTGCTCGATGCCGGCGAGGTGACCGATGATCTGGTGCGCGACATGGTGGAGGTGCTCACGTCGTTCTGTGCCCGACTCTATGGTCGGCGCAGTGCCCGAAACCGGGCGATCAAAGCCGTCGGCTGCGCGCAGCGTGATGTCGGACCGGCCGCGTTTGTCGGTGACCGGGGGAATGATGGCGGCCATGAGTAAGACCGCGGAGAAGATCGAGCGTGTCACGCTGTCCACGCTCAAACATCGGGATGGACCGATGGCGCTGTCAAACGGTTCCTGGGCGAGCCGGATGCCCTGGCGGCGAACCCGAATTATCGCAGTGGTCCGAAAATGCGCCTCTACGACCTGCCTCGTGTGGAGGCCGCCGAGCGCGGTGAGCAATGGCGTACGTGGTTTGACAAGACCAGGGAGCGGCGGGCGAAGGCGTCGGCTCAACAAAGCGAGCGGATGAACGCCTCTCGCGCGGAACTGACCGCACAGATCAACGCGGTCGAGATCCGGATTCCTCGCTTGGCGAAGGACACGCTGTTCGGAGTGGCGGTCGCCAACCGTAACGCCCAGTCAGAATGGCACGCGGCCGAAAGAGGTTACTACAACCACGATCCCGCCACCGTCGCCTCGGCCGATCCCGCTGTGTTGGAGCGGTGGGCGGTCAACTACCTGCGTCACGTCGAGACCGACTACGACCGGTTATTGGACAGTGTGACCGGCAGGGTCGGTGTCACCGAGGCCCGCCAGCTCATCCGTGAGCGGGTGCTCCACGCTATCGTCGGCCAGTACCCGTATCTCGCGGCGGAGTGCGCCCGCCAGGAGATATACCACTGATGAACCTACGCGCGATTGCTGATCCGTTTGTCGCCGCTGCACCGTCTGGTGCACGGGTACGGACCCGGTTGCGCGTCAACGACACCGATGCGGTGGTACTCACCCAAGTTGGTGGGTTACTGGGATCGCTTGCGGGTCGTGACCTGGCCGCGCGGTGCCGGGAGGGCCGGTTGGATGCGAAAGGTAAAGCGCGGTCGCGTCAGAAGCGGAAGAAGACGTTAACGAGCGAGTCGTCGTCGCGGTGGGCGGGGGCGATCACCCGCACCAGCGAGGACCAGTACCGGTTGGCCGAACAGAACCTGTGGGCGCAACGCGCCAGCCTCGCCGCGCGGATACGAACCATCACTACCCGTTTAGCTGCCCCGGTCGGCGACAAGGTCGGCACCGGCAAGAAGGCGGTACGCGGGTATGCGAGCAAGTCGGAGCGGCACGCGAAGACAGTCCGGTTGCACACGCTCACCACGCGTCTGGACGCGGTCGACGCCGACCTGATTGCCGGGACCGTTCATGTGGTTCGGGGCGGGAAAGCGTTGCTGCACAAACGGAATAACCTCGACGACGCGGGGCTGACGGTGCAGCAATGGCGCCAACAGTGGGCGGCGGCGCGGTTGTTCCTGACCGCTGACGGGGAAAAAGACAAAGCATGGGGCAACGAAACAATCCGCTGGAACCCCGATGAGCGGTGGCTGGAACTGAAACTCCTCCGCTGACACACTTGGCGAACCGTCCCCACGGCCGGTACCGGCTCTCGTGTCCAGTCGAGTTCACCTACCGCGGTGAGGAGGTCGCCGCACAGACCGCCACTGGGGCGGTCCGCTACGACATCAGCTGCGACCCCGAATCGGGGCGCTGGTATGTGGATGCCTCCTGGAGGACCGCACCGTCCCCTGCACCGTCGCTCGACGAATTGCGTCAACACCCGGTCGTGGCGGTCGATGTCAACGATGGACACCTCGCCGTCACCAGCGTCTGCCCGGACGGCAACATCCTCGGTACTCCCCGCACCCTCGACCTCGATCTGACAGGACAGTCGGCTACGGCTCGTGACGGCCGGCTGCGGGCTGCGATCACCGACCTGCTCACCCACGCTCACTCGGTCGGCGCCCGCGCGATCGTGATCGAAAACCTCGACTTCGCCGACGCCCGAACACAGGGCCGCGAGAAGACCGGCAACCGGCCCAGCCGAGGACGAAAGGGCCGCCGGTTCCGCCGGCAGATCGCCGGCATCCCCACCGCCAAGTTCCGGGACCGGCTGACCCAGATGGCGTCAAACACAGGGCTCGCGATCATCGTCGTCGACCCCGCCTACACCTCGAAATGGGCAGCCCAACACTGGCTGGCCCCCATGAAAACCCATCACCCCCAGACTTCCGGACACCACGCAGCCGCGTTGGTGATCGGCAGACGCGGACTCGGTCACCGGGCCCGGCGTCGCGTGAACACGAACCCGCCCGCCCCAGCGGAGGCGACCCGGGTCAACAACCGCGACACCCGGACAACCCCGGCAACCCGGCGAGCACCCAGGAAACCCGCCACCCCACGAGGCAACCGGCTGCCGACAGGCGCCAAGACCGGACGTGCTCACAGGACCACGGCGAGAATCCAGGCGACCCACGACCGTTCGGGGCCGCCCAGGGGCCGCCCACTGGGCGAAACTCAGTTTCGCTCAGTGTCTAGGAACGGTCGGACAACCCGGCTCTGCTCGGTCGCGTCTAGATCATGTCCTTGCCGGTCAGCCACCGCATGATCGGCCAGCCGGCGAAGACCGGCAGCCAGCAGGTCAGCACCCGGTAGAGCAGGACCGCCGGCACCCCGACGGCGGCCGGCACACCGAAGGCCGCCAGGCCACCGATGAGTGCGGCCTCCACCGCGCCCACACCACCGGGGGTAGGCGCGGCCGAGGCCAGCGTGCCGCCGACCATCGTCACGATGGTGACCGTCACGAAGTTGGTGCCGCCGCCAAACGCCTCGATGCTGGCCCACAACACCAGTGCCATGCCGAGAGTTGTTGTGGAGCAGCCGAGTACGATCACGGCAAGTCGCTTGGGCTCGCGGATGAGGTCCAGCAGTTCGGTGCTGACCTCCTGCAGTTGCGGCCGGATCGCGGTGTCGAGCCACCGCCGTGCCTTGGGCACGAACAGGAACGTCCCCAGCACCCCGAGAGCGACGCCGCCGATCAAATACAGCAGGGTGGTGCTGGGCGCGAAGTGCGACAGGTCGGCTGTTGCTCCGGCGGCGACGCTGAAGAAGATCAGCAGTGTCACGTGCGTGATCACCTGCACGGCTTGCTGCAACGCGACCGCCGCGGTGGCCCGCATGGTGCCCAGGCCGGCTTTCTGCAGGAACCGGGTGCTCAGCGCCAGGCCGCCGACACCGGCCGGGGTGGTGGTCGCGGCAAAGGTGTTTGCGAACTGCATGATGACCAGGTTGCGAAAGCTCACCACCCCCGACGCACACGCCCACAATGCCGCTGCTGCACCGACGTACGTCGAGGCCGACACCGCCAGACCGAGAAGAGCCCACCACCAGTTGGCGTTGCGCAGCTCGCTGATGAAGATCGGCACGGTGCTGATGAACGGATAGGCGACGTAGACCAGCGCCACCAGCAGCACCAGCTGGATGACCTGCTTGCGGGTGAACCGGGTGATGGTCTCGGTCTTGATCTCGTTGGCACCGGTCTGCCGCTTGACCTCGTCGCGCGCTGCGGCAATGACTGATTTGGGATCGTCGACGGACTTGCGCAGCCGCGCCGGTACCGCCGACTTGGTGAGGCGGCGTGAGGCGTTGAGGACGCTGTCCTTGCCCAGCACGTCGACGGCGGCCCGCACCGAGGCCGCCGCCCCGAACCGGGTGGTCGTCGTCACCAGCAGCTGGGCGATGTCGGACTGCAGCTGCTCGTCGGACGCGCCGTACTCGGAGTTGCTGAATCCGCCGAAAAGCGCCTTGCCCGCATCGACGGTGATCTCCTTGAACCGCAGGTCGCCGTGCGAGACCTGGTGGCGCTGAAGCACCCCCAGCGATCCCCACACGCTGGTCACCAGACCGTCGTCGGGCGCTTCGGCGATCGGCGTCCCCAGCGGCGGGGTGTGGGCGTACAACGTCCAGCCCCGATCCAGCGCGGCCACGGCCATGGTTGTGGTGTTGGCGACGCCGAGGTCGCCGACCGCGATGGTCATCAGGGCGCGGTGCTCGACGGCGCGGCGCATCGAGGCTTGCAGTGGTGCGGTCTCCGCGTCGCGCAGGATGAGCCAGCGCCAGAACTGCCGCAACGCTCCGGCGCCGCGTTGGTAAGGGCCGTACATCTCCAGGACCACGTGCGCACCGGCGTCGTTGGTGGCCGACAACTCCAGCGGACCATGCCCGGCCGGGCGCACCACCGTCAGCGTGTCGACCACGAAGCCGCGCCGGGACAGCGCCCGCACCGCGCCGTCGAGCGGCACCTCGAGTGCCGGGGTACCCACGACCAGCACGACGAGCGCCCCCACGAACCAGCCCACCGCCAGCCCGAGCAGGGAGCGGGCCGGGACCACCGCACTGACGACGAGGTGGATCGGAACGAACGCGAGCAGTAGCGTCCACCACCCACGTCGCCACCGGGCCGGCAGCCATGGACCCGACACGGTCAGGACCGCTGCCAGCATCGCGATCCACCGGGGGTCGTCGAGGAACTGCGACAGCGTGGTCGACAGCCGCTCGGAGAGATCGAAGTGCCAGCGCGGCGCAGCGATCCCGTTTCCGGAGATCGACAGCGAGAGCACCGCGATGAACCCGGCCGCACCGTATGCGCCGAGCAGCTTCCACTGCCGGGCGGCGATCAGGCCGACCAGGATCATGAAGGGCAGCGCCAGGATCGCGATACCGTAGGCGAGGTAGACCAGATTCGACTGGGTGGGCGTGAGAACGCCCACGATCCGCGACACCGACTTTTCCAGCCCGACCCAGTCGTTGCGGGTGATCAGTGAGCTGGTGATCACGATGGCCAGGAACAGGGCGGCCAGCGCGAGCCGGACGATGTCGTTGGTCCGGCGGGTCAGCGGCTGCAGCAGGCTGCCCGCAACGGTGATCTCCCGCCCGTCAACTCGCATCGCTGAAACTTATCCCGAGTTGTTGCGGGGAGGTCTCATTGACTGCTGGTCAGACGACGCCGAGGTAGCCCAGCAGCGCGGCAGCTCCGACCACGATCAGCGGGTTGGTGGTGGTGCGCACGAAGATGAGCGTGGCGACGCCGGTGATCAGATAGGCCCGCCAGTCGTGGTCGGCGGCCTTGCTCATCACCAGCGAGGTGGCCAGGATCAACCCGACGGTCAGCGGGGCGAAGCCCTTCTCCACCGCGTAGCGCAGCTTGGACTTCTGGGCCTTCTGCCAGGACAGCGTGATCAGGTACATCAGCGTCGCCGCCGGGATGACCATCGCCACCGTTGCCAGCAGGCCACCGGCGATCCCGCCCGCCACCCCGGCGACACCGAGCCCGGCGGCGTAGCCGACGAGGGCGACGATCAGGATGCTCGGCCCTGGGGCTGCCTGCGAGATGGAGAAGATGTCGGCGAACTGCGAGTTCGTCATCCAGTGATGGCCGCTGACCGCGCGCAGGTGCATGTCGGGCAGCACGGTGTTGCCACCGCCGATCGACAGCAGCGACAGCGACCCGAACATCCCCATCAGGGCCAGGTAGGTCTTCATGCCTCGGTTGCCTCGGCGCGCTTCCCGGTCTTGCGGGGCCACGCCCAGATCAGGCTGAGCGGGGCCAGGATGCCAAGGACCTCCAGCAATGGCCAGCGCAGGATGCCGTTGAGGACGAAGGCGGCCAGGGAGAGCGCGATCGGCATCCCCCCGGTCAGGCATTTGTGCCCGGTCTTGATCACCATCGTCAACGTGAGCGCGACGGCGGCGGCCGACGCGCCGTGCAACGCGCCTTTGACCGCAGGCACCTCCTTGAAGGTGAAGTACACGAATCCCAGCGTGAGGATGATCGTCACGGGCACCAGGCACAGACCGATCAGGGCGGCGACCGCGCCCGCCATGCCCTTCAGCTTGGTGCCGACGAACACCGCCAGGTTGACCTGATTGGCGCCCGGGACGATGCGGCACATCGTCATCGCGCTGAGGAACTCCTCCTCGGTCATCCATTTTTTCTGCACGACGACGATCTCACGTGACCACGCCGAGAGCCCGCCGCCGAACGACGCCAGCGCAATGTGGTTGAAGGACAGCGCGATCTCCGGCAGCGACACCTTCTGCAGGTCCGCGCCCGGCTCACTCATGGACCAGGTCCGCATCGTGCGGGAAGTCGGTCTCGGCGGGCGCGGCGTGATCCAGCGGATCCGGAGGCTCGTACTCGTTCGAGCTGCTCCAGTCGTTCTTGAAGACCTCGATGAGGCGGTTGACCACGGCCGGGTCGTCGATGATGATGCCGAGTTCGCGACGCAGGTCGAAGGCGCTACGGTCGATGTTCATCGAGCCCACCAGGGCGCGTTGCTTGTCCACGACGAGCAGCTTGGCGTGCACCCGCAGGTTCTTCTGCTTGCGCACCTTGACCCCGAATCTGCGCAGTGTGCGCAGTGAGGCGAAGGTGTCGAGGATGTCCCACTCGCTGATGCCGTGTTTGCCGCCGCAAAGGACTTTCACCTTGACGCCGCGGTCGGCCGCCGCGGCGATGTGGTCGAGGATCACCGCGTCGACGTACTTCGGGTGCTGGATGTAGAGGTGCGACTGCGCGGTGTCGATGAAACGCGCCATGTGGTAGCGCGAATTGGAGTTGCTCCACAGCAGGCCCTCATATGTGCTGGGGGTGAAATCGCGATGTTCCCAGTCGGCGTTGAACACGTCGACGATCTGCCGGACGTGCAGCGGGTCGTGGGTGATGATCCCGTAGTCGCGGGTCATGGTGAAGTACTTGATCATCAGGTTGTACGTGGCCACCATCGCGGCCTGCTCGTCGACGACGATCGACTTCTCGTGTGTCACATAGAATTTCGGGTTCGACCACTGGACGTCGATACCGGCTTCCTTGAACCTGTCGTAGCTTTCGTCGTTGGCCCGGTCACCGCCTGAGCGCTGCGGATTCAGCATGACCCGGACATCCGCTCCGGCCCTCTTCCGGTCGATGGCCGCATCGATCAGGCTGGGCTCGGTGAACGTGAATTGCTTTATCAGCAAAGAGCTTTGCGCGGTCATGATGAACTCGCGAACCGACTCGATGCCGTCGTCGGGCTCGACGATCACGCGCGGGGCGTTAGCAGGCATAGGTTTCGGATGCTAGCAGCAGAACCTCCTCGGCACTTTGCCGTCGGGTGAATGCTGCGCACGCGTCGCACTCACGGGGCTGGTGCGGGTTCGGCCGGCTCTGCCAGGCCGAACCCGAGTCCGGGCCTCGATCCTCGTCACGCCGTAGTCGGCTGTCGCGGTGACGATGCCGCGACCGGCGGCGAGGATTCGCTCAGCCGGCCGGAGGCGGGGGAGGTGGTAGCGGCAGTGCCGGGTCCGCGGGGGCAACCGGGGCGCCCGGCACCGGGGGTGCTCCGGGAGGAGGCGGTGCCGCCGGATCGGGCAGGAACTGCTCGGGCCCGGCCGGGATGTTGGTGCCCGGCGGCGGCGCCGTTCCGGGCAGCGGCTGGCCGAGTTGATCGGCCGGCATGCGACCCAATGCGCCGTGCAGCATGGCGTGAACGCCCTTGAATTGATTCACGCGGGCGAACGGGCCGTCCGCGCCCGGTCCCAGCTGGTATGGCGACGTCTCATCAGGGGTTGGCATCCCGTAGTTCTGCGGTATCAGAAGCTGGGTGCCGGCGAGGATGTCGACGTTCGGCGGGGCCGCGGGTGCGCTGCCCGCCAGGGCTGGGACGGGCGTCTGTCCTAGGAGCAGTTGCTGGCCCGCGTCGCCGGCGATGTAGTTGGCGAATCCGCTGAGCGAGTCCGAGATGGTCGCCGCCGGAGGAATGAGCCCCTGCTGGGGCGGAGGAGGCGGCGCCGGATCGACCGGCGGCGGGTCGTCGGCGGCGGCGGTCGACATGGAGGTGACCGCCACCCCAACAGCGAGTACGGCTGTGGCCGCACCCTTGACGAATGTTCTGCGTATCCGGCGCATCTCCGTGTCAGAAGACTTTGGTGACGCCGTAATAGGCGACGATGTCGTCGGCGTCGGTGCCCGAGCTGGTCAGCACCGCATACGAGCGCAGCGATGATGCGCCGACGCAGTTGTCGATCTTGATGTGGATGTCCTTGAGTGTGACTCGGGCAGAGGTGCCCTTGAAGGACTTCTTGTCGACGACGACGTTGGTGATTGTTCCCGGTCTGGGATCGACCTCGATCTGGCCTTGGACGGGGAAGCTGATACCCGGGGCCAGGGTAAGTCCCGTGGCGCTGAGGCCTGGGCCGCCCCAGCTGGCGCCGATCGAGCCGATGAGCTTGACCTTGTCCATTTCGACGCCGCAGCCGACCTGGTAGCCGGCCTCGAGCGTGCCGCCCGCCACCGAACCGGTGGTGGTACCCGTGAACGTGGCGCCGACCAGCCAGTCGCGAGCCGACAGGGAGGTCGTCAGCGGGGCCACCGGCAGCTGGGTCTCGTCCTTGGCGACCACGGTCAATGTCCGGCCGTCGGGTGTCTTGGCGATACCGGGAACCTCAGAGGCGACGGCGCCGTTGTCCGGTGGTGGGGGAGCGCCTACGTCAGCGACGGGCGGCGCCGGGTCGGCCGGTTCCGCCGATGCGAGCGGGGTCGCTCCCATCGGGATCAACATGCAAACTGCAGCCGCAGTGGCAAAGCGATGCAACATATCCTGTCGGCGCCTTCCGTCTGTCACTCGTGAAATTTCTGTGAGAAATGATTGATCGGTGGTTAAACAGCTTTGGTGACGCCGAGGTAGGTCACGACGTCATCGGTGTTGTCGGTCGAGCTGGTGAACGTCGCGTACGAGCGGATGAAGGACTGGCCCGCGCATCCGTCGATCTTGATTCGGTACCCGGTGATGGAGATTCGCGGGGCGGTGCCCTTGAACGATTTCTTGCCGACCGGAACGATATTCACCGTGCCGGGCTTGAGGTCGATCTTCATCTGGTAGGACGCCGAGAGCCCAAGGGTGATGGGCAGCAGCGAGCCGCTCACCAGCGGGATGCCGACTCCCGGGGTGACGCCCGCGCTGGCGATGGACTCGATGTCGTCCTGGACTATGCCGCAACCGATCTGGTAGCCGGCCTCCAAGGTTCCACCGGCCAGCTTGGTGCTGCCGCCACCGGTCACCGAGGCGGTGAACGTTCCGTCCACCAGGTACTCACGTGACCACGGCGAATTGGTCAGGGAGGCCACGGGTTCCATGGACTCGTCCTTACCCGACACGTTGAGAACCCAGCCGTCGGGCGTCTTGAGAACTCCGGGCGCAGCGGAGGGTATCGGTCCCGCGGGGCCGCCGGGCGCCGGTTCTGTGTTGGCCACAGGTGCCACGTTGGGATCAGCCGGCGGGTCGGCGAGCGCGAGCGGAGCCGCTCCCGTCTGAACCAGCAGGCATACTCCAGCCAGTGCGGCAAAGCGTTTCAACATGTCGTGTTGGCGCCTCTCGTCGTTGATATCCACTATCTCGTTCGGAAGAATCATTGAGTTGGCGGGTGTCGCGACGGTTAACACCGCGCCAACAATTCCCGCCTGATTACCGTCTACCGGGCGTCATTTCCTCCCATCCGCCGTCAGACGGGTCTGATTCGGTCTCAGGGTGATACCAACTGCGTGCGGCGCTGGTGAAGGGGACACTCGATGGATCCTTCGGCGGCGCCTGTTGTTCGTTGTCCGTTCACGATCACGACAGATATCCCGTTAATCATCTCTCTGTCCTGACCCTGCGGAACCCTGACGTCACAGGTTTCGGGTGGGGCTGGTTTGGAACTTCCAGCCGGACGGTTCGGGGGAGCCCACGATCCAGGAGGAAGCGATGAGAACATCACTGTTGTGCGGGCGGGCGCTGACTGCCTCTTTGCTGGTATCCGCGTCGGCATTGTTTACCATCCCTGTTGCATCTGCTGACCCAGATGCGCAGACCAATGCGCCGGGGCCCGCGCCCGACCCGGCTTCGGTCAATGCGCCGGCGCCGCCGCTGGACGCACCGCCGCCGGACGTGTCGACCTTCAGCGCGGTGTCGGACGCTTGTAAGCAATTCGGTGCGGCGCTGAACTTCGCTGCGACGAATTACGAGGACTTCGCGTACAACACCGCCGGCAACGGAAACAGCGTGAACTACCAAGATCCGAACGTGGCCAATTCGAATGTCATCGGGCGTACCGCACTGCGGGAGGCCGCCGCTGCGGCAATGTCGGCGGCATCCACACCCGGGCTGCCTGATGATGTCGCAGCACCCATGCGATCATGGTCGCTGCACGCCGCAAAGCTGTTGGTGATCATGGGGATTCGTGGTGGTGGTGATTCGCTGAATTCGACTGCCAACGACATGAACACCGACGCGAACAATGCGCAGATGGCTTGTGCGCTCAATGGCGCACATGCCTAGTCTCTGGGTTTAGCTACCCGCCAAGGAATCGGCCCCCTCCTGTCGGAGGGGGCGATTCCTTGGTTAGTCGACGCTGTTACCCGCCCGCGCCGCCAGTGCCCCCCGTGCCGGGACGGCCTCCGAGCGACCCTCCGCCGAGCGTGCCGGGCTGGCCGTTGGTGGCGCCGCCCTTGCCGCCCTTGCCGCCGGCGCCGCCGTTGCCGCCGTTGAGAACGCTGCCGCCGCCATTGCCGCCGTCGCCGCCCTTGCCGCCGGTGCCGGCCGTCGCGCCGTCGCCACCGTTGCCACCGTTGGCGCCGGGGCCACCGCTGAAGCCGCCGAAGCCGCCGGCCCCGCCGTTGCCGCCAGTACCGCCGGTTGCGCCCGTGGCGCCCTTACCGCCGGGGCCGCCCGCGCCACCGTTGCTACCGGCCAGACCGCCAGTGCCACCGGCACCGCCGCTACCGCCGGCAGCGTTGGTGCTCGTGCCGCCATCGCCACCGGCGGCGCCGGCGCCGCCGTTACCGATGGCGCCGCCGGCGCCGCCGCTACCGCCCTTGCCGCCGTTGCCGCCGGCCCCGGTTCCGCCGGCACCGCCGACACCCCCGACACCGCCCGCGCCGCCCTTGCCGGACACCAGGCCGCCGGTACCACCGGTGCCACCGGCACCGCCGTTACCACCGGTCGCGGTGCCGGCGCCGCCGGCGCCACCGGCGCCACCGGCGCCGCCCCCCGCCGAGCCGTAGAAGCCGCCGTTGCCGCCGGCGCCGCCAGCACCGCCGTCGGTGCCAGCGGCACCAGCGCCGTAGCCGGCGCCGCCCGCGCCACCGGCGCCAGCAGTACCGCCACCGAGGAGGGCCGCGATCGCGGCATCGCCGCCGTTGCCGCCCTTGCCGCCGGCAAGACCGGCGGTCGTGCTGGCCCCGCCGTCGCCGCCCTTGCCGCCGCTACCGCCGAGCGCTCCGGCGTTGCCGCCGTTGCCGCCGGCGGCGCCGGCGGCGCCGTTGCCACCGTTGCCGCCGCCGCCGCCGAACAGCGTGCCGGGCACGCTGCCGGCGATCAGTCCGCCGTTGCCGCCGTTGCCGCCCTTGCCGCCATTGACCAGGGCGATGCCGTTGCCGCCGTTGCCGCCGCTGCCGTACAGCCCGGCGCTGCCGCCGTCGCCGCCGTTGTAGCCGTTGCCGCCGTTGCCGAACAGGCCGGCGTTACCGCCGTTGCACGCCGCACCGGCGCCGCAGCTCGCGGTGCCGACGTCGACGGCGGAGAAGCTGTAGCCGTTGCCGAACAGGATCCCGCCGTTCGGGCGGTCGGCGGTGCCGTCGCCGATGAAGACCCCGATGAGATCGCCGGTCGCCGCGGCGGTCGCCGACGCCGTCGGTCCGGTCGGCACTGCCGAGGCGGAGCCGGAGACGCTGGCCAGGCCGCAGAAGGCCGAGCCCGGCGCGCACTGGGTGTTGACCAGCTTGATGGCCGGCGCGGCCATTGGAGTTGAGGTGTCGGTGGAAGCCATCAGGAAGCCGGCCCCGACCATCGCGGCACCGGCGACGCCGGTGGTGACGAATGCGGGCGCAACAACGCCGCGGGGCGACTTCTTACGGTGTTTGGCCAATTTCCTGGTCCCCTTCGAGGATGTACAGCCGTCTCATGCGGCGAGTTGTCACTGCGTAGCAAATCCAAGTGCGGCTATGCGGCTCAGGGTCGAACACCGGGCAAACGCCAGGCGAACTCGAAATATCTAACGCCCATCTCAGCCGCTACTTGCAGAGCTCGGCGATCCGGGTGTTCGTCGCCTCCGCGTCACGCAGCCGGGCAGTCTGGGCCGGGTCTTCGTTGCCGACTCCGGCGAGGGCGTTCATGGCGATGTCCTGCAGGCCGTTGGCAAAGCTGTGAATCGCGTCCGACAGGTCCTTCGGGGTGCCGGGGCCGGTTCGGGCCAGCAGGTAGGTCGCACCGCCGGCCATGGCGAGCCGAGCATTGGCGGCCACGGCCAGGACACCGGCGGGTTCGGGGCCTGCGTCACCGTGGGTCTGCAGCGTGACCGCGGCGGTCACCGTCGTGAACGCACTGCACGCGTTCGCCTTCGGGTCACCGGCCGGCGCCTCGGCGGTTTGGGACTTGCTTTTCGGAGCGGGCCGAAAACAGCGCCCATCCGGCGCCGGCGGCAGCGACCAGAGCGATCACCAAGGCCAGGGGTGCTACCAAGCGTGAAAGCCCTCCTGGCGCAGAGTGCGTTTCGTAAGTGGTCGATGCGTAGTCGTCCGCGGCGGTCAGCTTGGGCATGCGGGCGATCCTAGCCGCACAGCCTAGCAAAGCATTGCAGCGTTCAGTGCCGTCGCTGTTGGTGAACCCACCCCACACCACCTTCAGCGTCGGCGCTTCGGTCTCCGGCTCCGGCGCGATCAGGGCAGTTCGAGTTTGATCATGTCGCCTCCCACCGCCGCTGCCGTCGAATGCAGACGACCGATCCAAGTGCGCGCTTCGGGACGAGCAGACGGAGAATCGCACGATTCTCGCCCTTGCGGTGCGAGTCTGCGTCTGCTCGGCGAGGGACCGCTCGGATCGCGCGCCCGCTACGGCCACGGCCCGGGAACTGCGGCAGGCCGCCACGGAGACCAACGCGGTGATCCTCTGCGGATTCCCCGGGCAAGAGCTCACCAGCGGTGCTGGCGGCCCTGTTCGGCGTACCAGTCGATGAGGTCCGGGTTGTCGATCGAGCGGGGATCCAGCGACACGTCGCTGTGTCCGGTCATGATCGCGGTGACCGGCACCTCGAGCTTTTTGCCGGTGCGGGTGTGCGGGATGCCCGGCGCGGCGATGACGTCGTCGGGCACGTGGCGCGGGGACAGCTTGGTCTTGACGGCCGACCGGATGGTGTCGACCAGCGCGTCGTCGAGTTGGTGCCCCTCGGCGACGGTGATGAACAGTGGCATCCAGTACGCACCGTCGGGGCCGTCGATACCCAGCACGAAGGCTTCGGTGACGGCATCGAGGGCCTCGACTACCTCGTAGATGTCCGCCGATCCCATCCGGATGCCGTGCCGGTTGAGGGTGGCGTCGCTGCGGCCGTGGATGATCAGCGAGCCGCGCTCGGTGACGGTCACCCAGTCGCCGTGCCGCCACACGTTGAGTGCAACCCCGTCGGCCCAGCGATGATCGAAATATGCCGCGCGGTAACGCGATCCGTCATCGTCCTTCCAGAACCCGACCGGCATGGACGGCATCGGAGTGGTGATCACCATCTCGCCCACCTCGCCGACCAGCGGCCGGCGCTGCGGCGACCAGCTGTACAGGGCCACGCCGAGATAACGCGTGGCCAGCTCACCGGGGATCACCGGTACGCCTGCCGTCCCACCGGCGAACGCCGTCACCACGTCGGTCCCGCCGCTGATCGAGGACACCGCGACGTGCTCGCCGACCTCGGTGTGCACCCACTCGAACAGTTCGGCCGGCAGCGGTGAGCCGGTGCTGCCGATGGTGGTCAGCCGGCTCAGATCGTGTTCGGCGCCGGGGTGCAGACCGGCTTTGCGGGATGCCAGCAGATGCCCGGGACTGGTGCCGAAGTAGGTGACCCGCTCGTCTTCGACCACCTGCCACAGCCGGTCGGCGTCCGGGTAGAGCGGATGACCGCTGTAGCAGACCGTCTCGGCACCGCACATCAGTCCGGCGATCCGGAAGTTCCACATCATCCAGCTCAGCGCGGTCTGCCAGAAGAAGACATCGCCGGGGCCAAGGTTGGCATGCAGCCCAGCGGCTTTGAGGTGCTCGAGGATCACACCGCCGTGGCCGTGCACGATGCCCTTCGGCCGGCCGGTGGTGCCGGAACTGAACAACACCCACAGCGGATGGTCGAACGGCACCGGCGTCACCTCGGGTGCGACGGGCCGCGCGATCAGGTCGCGGTAGGCCTCACCGTCGAGCAGCACCAGGTGCACGCCGCCGAGCAGACCCACTAATTCCGCGGTGTCGGAAAGCTTGTCGACCCAGCGCCCATTGAGCCGGTACCCGCCGGCGCTGAACAAAACTTTGGGTTCCAGCTGGGCCAACCGGGCGGCGGCGCCCCGCGGGGCGTAGTCCTGCCCGCATGCCGACCAGATCGCGCCGATGGCCGCGGTCGCCAGGAAGGCGACCATCGCCTCGGCCACGTCGGGCAGGTATCCGGCGACGGTGTCGCCGGGGCCGACGCCGAGGCGGCGCAGTTCGGCGGCCACCGCGCCGATGCGGCCCGGCAGGTCGGCCCAGTCGATCTCGGTGCGGGTCCCGTCCTCGTCGACGCCGACGATCGCCGGGCCGGTGCGCGAGGTGTGCCGCAGGATCTGGTCGACGTAGTTCAAGGTGACGCCGGGGAACCACCGGGCGCCGGGCATGGCGGCCTCGGCCAGGATGCCCGCGTCACCGGCTTGGGGACCGGTGGCTGCCCGAACGTCGAAGTGCTCCCACACCGCGCGCCAAAACTGTGCCGGGTGATCGACCGACCACTGCCACAGCGCCGGGTAGTCCCCGGTGGGCGCGCCGTGGTGTGCGGCCGTGGTGGCAGCGAATTTCTTCCACTGCGGCTCGGTGCCCGTGGCTCCGTCAGTGCGCGACACTATGCTCCTCTCACTGCTTCTACCTGCGAATATGGGCGCAGCTGCTCCGGGCGAAAACGCCGTTCTCGGCTCAGTGCCGGGCGAAGCCTTGCGAACAGAACGTCCAGACCTCGTCACCACTGATCGGGGTGTGCATATTGTCGTCGTCGGGCGCACCGCTGGATTGTGCGATGAACATGATGGCCTGCGTAGTCATCGCCGCCAACCGGCGGGGATTGGCGTCCTTACGCAGTTCGCCGGCCTTCGCGGCGTCCTCCACCAGTTCGCAGAACAGGGCGACCAGCGGAGCGTGGGCGACCTTGACTTCGGTGGGGTGCGAGATCAGTAGCTGCGGGGCGAAGTCGGTAACCAACGGCCGGCGCGAGGTCGGGTCCGGGCGGGACAGTTCGAAGAGCAGCGTGACGGCCACCTTCAGCCGTTCCAGCGGGTCCTTCTGGGCCGATGCGGCGGCGCGGATCTGGTCGGCGGCGCGGCTCAGCGCATCCTCGAACAGTGCCAGCAGCAATTCGTGCTTACCGTCGAACTGCAGGTAGAAGCTCCGAAGTGACTGCCGGGACCGGTCCACCACCTCTTGGACGGTGAAGTCGGTGCTGCCCTTCTCGGTGATGATCGCCCGGGCGGCGTCGAGGAATCGCTGACCGCGCTGCCCGGCGCGCACCTTGGCGGTCCTGATGGACCGCTCGACCGCGCGCTGTTTCCAGGCGGGTTCTTCGCTGGGGCTGTTCACCGCAGGACTTTGTATGAGCCGTTGCGAGCCGATCCGACGAACCCCACGGCAAGAGAGTACTACTCTCAAGCGGGAGAATTAAATTTTCAGTCCTGACGCGAAGCCAGCACGCAGTGAAAGTTCGGCGGGAACTTCGACATCCCGCTGGTGGCAGTCGCCATTGCCCGCTCGTCGGGGTTGGCCCACTGCACGTTGATCGTCCCCTTCTGCTCGGGCCCCGGGTCGGCCCACCGGCGAACCCGTGACCTTGGTGCATTGATGTCGCCTTGGTCATCGCCGGGCGGGATGCTTGGTCTGATCAGAGGAGGAGCGCGACATGAAAGGGTGGCATGGCACCTGAGGCCAATCGCGACGACGCCGTCTCGGAGGTGAAGGCCGAACTGGCCGAGGCAGAGGCTGCCCAAGCCGAGGCGCTGGCGCAGGACGTGACTTCACCGAGGGCGCGGACGATTTCGTGACGACCGCCGAGCAGTCCAAGGCGGTGACCGTCGGCAAGATCAGCGCCGCGGCGCTGGAGAGCGAGAACGGTGACACGGGTGTGGTGTTGCTGGCGGCGTCCTCACAGGTGACCAATTCCAACGGCGCTCGTCAGGATCCGCGGGCGTGGCGAATGAGCGTGACGATGACGCGAGACGGGGGCAAGTTGAAGATGTCGAACGTGGAGTTCGTGCCGTGAATGATGAAAAGACCAGCCCTGCCACCGACGCCGACGAATCGTCCGTCGAGCCGACGGGGCGTCGCAGGCGCGTCGGTTGGCTGACGACCGTGCTCGCGGCGCTGCTGGTGGCGTCGGCCGGCACCGCCGGCGGCGTCTACTGGCGGATCTACCGCCCGGATCAGCAGACCAACGCCGCAGCCCGGCAGCGGGCCACCGACGCCGCCCGGGACGGCACCGTCGCACTGCTCTCCTACGGCCCCGAGACACTGGACGAGGACCTGGCCAACGCCAAGTCGCACCTGACTGGTGAGTTCGTCAAGAACTACAGCGACTTCACCGACAAGATCGTGGCTCCCGGGGCCAAGCAGAAGGGCGTCAAGACCGAAGCCACCGTCGCGCGTGCGGCGGTCTCGGAGATGCAACCCGATCGCGCCGTGGTGCTGGTGTTCGTCAACCAGGTGACCACCAGCAAGGACCGGCCCGACCCGGCCCTGGCCCCCAGCAGCGTGATGGTGACCCTGGTCGAGCAGGACGGCCGTTGGCTGATCTCCGAATTCAATCCGGTCTAGTCGCAACGCGTCAGCGACGAACAGGGTGACCGCGAGGAGGTCTCGGCCAGTCCCGAGCTGCGGGCAGGCCTCGTGGAAAGAGCCCAGTGACCTGCGGGACCCGCCCGAAGCAAAGACCCCGTTCGGGCTGCACAAGTCCCCACAGATGAGGACTTACGTCTCTGTCGTCGATGACGCATTTTGGGTGACAGTGTCATGTGAAAGCGACCAGAGAAGGCGGCAAGAACGACATGAGCGCGCATTTTCCCGATCCCGTAACTGTGCGCGCCGTCCTGAGCCTGGCGACCCGAGCCCCCTCGGTCCACAATTCGCAGCCGTGGCACTGGCGGGTCGGCGCACAGACCCTGCAGCTGTATGCCGATCCCAGCCGGCATCTGCCGAGGACCGATCCGGACCGCCGCGACCTGCTGATCAGCTGCGGCGCCGCGCTGCACCATGCCACCGTCGCACTGGCTGCCCTCGGTTGGCAGGCGAAGATCCGCCGCTTCCCGAACCCGGATGACCGTGATCATCTGGCCTCGATCCAGGTGGCTCCGCAGTCGCCCGGCGAGCTCGACGTGACACTGGCCGCCGCCATCGCCCGGCGGCGTACCGACCGCCGCAACTACAGCTCGTGGCCGGTGCCCATCGGCGATATCACGCTGATGGGTGCTCGCGCCGCCCGGGCCGGGGTGATGCTGCGCCAGATCGATCTGTTGCCCCAGCTCAACGCGATCGTCGCCGAATCGGTGGCCAAGCACGCCAGCGACACCGACTACCTCACCGAACTCAATGCCTGGAGCGGGCGCTACGGGTCGGTGGCCGGCGTCCCGGCCGGCAACACCCCGCTGACTGACGCCCGCGCGACGATCCCGGCCCGGGTCTTCGCCGGGCCGGCCCTCCAGCAGCCGTCGCACACGTCGGCCGCCGAGGACAACGCCGTCATGCTCGCCCTGGGCACCGAGACCGATGACGACATGGCCCGATTGCGAGCCGGCGAGGCGACCAGCCTGGTGCTGCTGTCGGCCACCGCGATGGGCCTGTCGTCCTGCCCGGTGACCGAACCGCTGGAGATTGCCGAGACCCGCGACGCGGTGCGCGCCGACGTGTTCGGCACCAGCGGCTATCCGCAGATGCTGCTGCGGGTGGGCTGGGCGGCGGTCAACGCCGACCCGCTGCCGGCCACGCCGCGACGGCCGGTTCCCGATGTCGCCGACTGGCTCAACGGCGGGCACTTCATCGTCGGCTCGGACGCGGTCAGCCAGGCGGGATAGCGGACTGGTCGGCGACGGCGACGGCGGCGGCCGCACCAGCAGCGAGCGCTGCATCCTTGTCCGGCGCCTACGCGAACCGCAGCGTCGTCCCCGGGGTGAGGGTCTGCACGTTGCCGCGGCATTCGATCTCGATGGCGGGTTGGTCGGCGGGGTCGACACTGACCTCGGCGCTGCGGCCGCGGATCGTCAGGTGCAGCCGATAGCCCCGGTAGTAGATCGGCATCCGCAGGGCGCCGAGGCTTTCCGGCCACATCGGGTTCAGGATCAGCCGGTCGGCTCGGGTCTCCAGGCCGGTGAAGCAGCGCTGGAGCAGGTCGATGCTGCCGGCCATCGCGGCGATGTGGATGCCCTCGGCGGTGGTGCCGCCCTGGATGTCGGCCACGTCGGACATCAGCACCTGCTGGAAGTACCGCATCGCCCGTTCACGGTCGCCACGGGCCAGCACCCACGCGTGCACCACTCCGCTCAGCGTCGAGCCGTGTGACGTGCGGTGCAGGTAGTAGTCCACCGTCTTGGGAATCTGTTCGGGAGTGAACCGGTAGCCCATCCGGGCGAACAGTTCGCGCAACTCGTCGGAGGACAGCAGGTAGAACAGCATCAGCACATCGGCCTGCTTGGAGGCCTTGTACCGGTTGACGCTGTCGTTCTCGGCCTCCAGGATCCGGTCGAGGCGCTGGATGTTGCCGTAGCGCCGGCGGTAGCCGTGCCAATCCAGTTCGGCCAGTTGGTCATAGCCCTGAAACTGGCTGATGACGCCGTCATGGAAGGGCACGTACATTCGGCGGCTGACCTCGTCCCACGTGGCGAGCTCGCGGCCGTGGATGCCGAGGGTCTCCATCAGGTCCAGCCGGTCGCGCAACGGCAGCGCGTCGAGCGCATCGAGCGCACGGACGATCACCCACACCGCCATCACGTTGGTGTAGGCGTTGTTGTCGATGCCGTCGAAGGGCCGGTCGGGGTAGCCGGAGTGGAATTCGTCGGGCCCGATGACACCGCGGATCACGTAGCGGCCCAGCGCTTCGTCGAACTCGGCGCGGCTGACCCAGAATCGGGCGATCTCGGCCAGCATCTCGGCGCCGTTCTCCACCAGGTATTCCAGGTCGCCGGTGATCTGGTAGTACTGCCAGACGTTGTAGGCCACCGCGATTCCGATGTGGTGTGCGCGCGCGCTGGCATCCGGATTCCAGTGCCCGGAGTTGGGATTGAGGTGCAGCTTCTGGCTTTCCTCGCGACCGTCGCTGCCGGACTGCCAGGGGAACATCGCCCCGGCGTAGCCGGCCTCCCGCGCGGCGCGACGGGCCTCGGGCAGGCGCCGGTAGCGGTACCGCAGCAGCGAGCGGGTGCTGGCGGGGGAGCGCAGGCTGAGCACCGGGAACACGAACAACTCGTCCCAGAAGATGTGGCCGCGGTAGGCCTCACCGTGCAGACCGCGGGCGGGCAGTCCGGCATCGAGATCCACGGCGTGGTTGGGCACCGTCTGCAGCAGCTGCAGCAGGTGAAGCCGTACCACGCGCATCGCATCGGCGTTGTCCTCGAAGGCGATGTCGAACCGCTCCCACAGGTGGGCCCACTCGCGCACGTGCCCGTCGCGCAGGTCGCCGTAGCGGCCGAGTCCGCTGAGCAGCCGCGCGGCGGCATCGCCTGGCTCGGAGATGGCATCGTCACGGCCGGTGAAGATGGCGACCATCTTCTCCACCGTCACCGAATCTCCGGGTGTCAGCGAGACGACGTAATCGTGACCGGTTCGGCGCACTTCGTCGACGAACCGCGCCTCGGCCTCCAGCGGCGCGTCACCGCGCCACAGCGTGGTGCGCGCGGCGACAGCGATCGGGATGCGGGACTGCACGGTCTCGCAGACCAGCAACGCCGAGTTCGGGGACAGCTCCCGCGTCGTCGTGGCGACCAGGTGGTCACTGGACAGGGCGTGGTAGCGCTCGACACCGGAGTTGCGGACGTCGCCGTCGATGACGGACAGGAATTCGATTGTGCCCGACCAGTCTTCGGCCCAGATGGTGGTCTCCAGCGCGCAGGCGTGCGGAAGGTGCATCGCGGCGATCCGGCGCTGCATGACCTTGCAGGTTCGCCCTGCGGGGTCACGGAAGCGGAACTCGCGGGTCAGTTCGGCCTGCCGCAGGTCCAAGCTCTGGCGGTAGGACAGCACCTTGGCCGAATCGATGTCGAACCACTCGCCGCCGTCGATACGGAACTTCAGCGACAGCCAGTTCGGCAGGTTCACCAGGCTCTCGTTGTCGATGCGGACACCGGCCACCTCGTCGTAGAGGCGGTCGTACAGGCCCGCGGCATACGTGCCGGGGTAGTGATACGGGCCGGCGTCGGCCTCCGGGGCGCACCCCCGGGTGGCGCGGCAACCGTTGCCGACCGTGCACAGCGCCTCGCGCAGTCGTTCCTGTCCGGGAATGTAGCCGCCGAACGTGAAAGACCAAGGGCTGGAGAGGATTTGGCGATCAACATCGCACTGCTCCACAAGCCGCTCGACGAAGTCGCGGACGTGCTCGGGGCTGTCGAGGATGTAGCGTGCCGCGGTGCGCCGATCGCCGTCCTCGCTGTGGCGCACCACGATACCGATGCCGTCGTGCAACACCGAGTCGAACGCGTCCTCGTCGGTGAGGTCGTCGCCCAGATAGATCGCCAGCAGCGGCTCCTGACCGGTCACCTGGTCGACGATCCAGTCCAGCGTCTTGCCCTTGTCCCAGTCCAGATTCGGCCGCAGTTCGACGACCTTGCGGCCCGAGGTCACCTTCAGCCCGTGCTTGGCGCCGGCGCGGTGGACGGCGGCGGTGACCGGAGCGTCGGCACCCGGCCCGGCGTTGCGGTAGTGCACCGCGACGGCGAACCGCTTGTGTTCCACCGCGACTCCGGGAATGTCGGCGAGTTCGGCGTTCAACTCCTCTGCGGCCTGCGCCAGTACCGGCACCGCGGCCGCGGCGACCTCGTTCTCGCGGTGGGTGCCGTCGGGGCCGACCATCTCGAACCCGTGGCTGCCGGCGTACCACAGGCCCGGAATCGCGATGCGATCGCGGACGTCGGCGAGATCGCGACCGGAGAGCACCCCGACGGGGTAGAGCGCGGCCAGCGCCCGCAGTGCCTTGTCGGCACCGGGCACCAGGGTGGCGGCGGCGGGATCGTCGACGATCTCGGACAGCGTGCCGTCGAAATCGAAGAACAGGGCAGGGCGGCGGGCGGAGACCACACCGGCGATCTGGCCGAAGGACAGCAGCGCGTCGGGCAGCGCCGACATCTGGCGGTCGATGGCGCGCACGGTGATGTCGGCGAGTTCGCCGATCACCGCGTCGGCGCCACAACGCAGCAGGTCCTCATCGCTCTGCCCGGTGCGGTCCACCCCGATGACGAGCCCGAATCCGCCGGCGCGCCCGGCCGCCACGCCCGCCTCGGCGTCCTCCACGATCACGCAGCGGCCGGGCCGCGCGCCCAGCCGGCGGGCGGTTTCCAGCAGCACCGCAGGGTCAGGCTTTCCGGGCAGGCCGAGCTCGTCGGCGGTCACACCGTCGACGCGGACCGCGAAGAGCCCGTCGATTCCCGCGGACTCGAGCACCGTCTTGCAGTTGCGGCTGGCCGAGTACACCGCCGTGCCGACGCCGAGTGCGTTGAGCCGGCGCACCAGCGCCACGGTGGACTCGAAGATGGGAACACCCTGTGCGAGCTTCGCCAGAAACAGCCGCTGCTTGCGGTTTCCCAGCCCGCAGACGGTGTCCTGCGCCTCGTCGGTCGGTGTGCCCCACGGCAGCGAAATGCCCCGAGATGCCAGAAAGTCCCGCACTCCGTCGTAGCGCGGTTTACCGTCGATGAAATGCCGATAGTCGGCGGGGGTGAAGGCATCGTGATTTTCGGCAGCCGAGGGGGCGCGCCGCCCCAGGAACTCGTCGAACATCTGCGCCCAGGCCGCCTGGTGCAGCGATGCGGTGTCGGTGATCACGCCGTCGAGGTCGAACAGGACGGCGTCGTGGAAGCGCGGATCGATCGTCACGGGCAAGCCGATGTCCGGGCCGTCGCGGTCGACGACGCCGCTGCGAACGCCGAACGAACCTTTGGTGGCCATGGCACGACCCTGCCATACCCGATCGGGTGCGATCAGGGCCTTGTGGCCATGGGGTAGGGGACCAAGGCCTCATGATCAAACGGACCGGCAGACCTAGCGTCGTAGCTGGCGAACTCTGACCGACAATATGTGGCATGCAGGCGCGAAACGCACGAGAAGGAGAATGAAATGTCAACTCCCGCAACTCATCGCGGAATCCTCGTCGCCGTGGACGGATCCCCGGAGTCCAAGGTCGCCGTCGACTGGGCCGCGCGCGACGCCGCACTGCGCAATGCGCCGCTGAAGCTGGTGCACATCCTCAACCCACCGGTCGTGATGGCCTTCCCCGAGGTACCCATGCCGCCGGGGTATCTGCAGTGGCAGGAAGAGGCGGGTCAGAAGATCCTCGACGCTGGGCGTGAGACGGTCGCCGAGGCCACCAAGGATCACCCGGTCGAGGTGACCAGTGAGATGGTCACCGGCCCTACGGTGCCCACGTTGGTCGAGATGACCAAGGAGGTGCAGCTGGTGGTGGTCGGCTGCCGCGGGCGCGGTGCCCTGGCGCGTACTCTGCTCGGCTCGGTGAGCACCGGCCTGGCGCATCATGCGCACTGTCCGGTGGCGATCATCCACGACGAGGACCCACTGATGGCGCACCCGTCGAAAGCGCCCGTGGTCGTGGGCATCGACGGTTCGCCCGCCTCGGAGCTGGCCACGTCGATTGCGTTCGAGGAGGCCAGTTTTCGCGGTATCGACGTGGTTGCCGTGCACGCCTGGAACGACACCGGGGTGTTCGAGTTCCCCGGCGTGGACTGGTCGACGATGCAGGCCCTCGGCGAGGAGACCCTCAGCGAGCGGCTGGCTGGCTGGAGCGAACGCTATCCGGATGTGCCGGTGCACAAGGTGGTCGTCGCCGACCGCCCCTCGCGGCAGATCATCGAGCAGTCCAAGTCCGCACAGCTGGTGGTCGTCGGGAGCCACGGCCGTGGTGGATTCGCGGGGATGCTGCTCGGCTCGGTCAGCACCGCGGTGATCTACGGCGTGCGGGTGCCCGTCATCGTGGCCCGCACCCCCTCGTAGGGGTTCAGGGCAGCGGCGCGGTCCAACGCAGTGCCGTGCCGCCGCCCGGCGCGTCGCCCACGCTGAAGTCGCCGCCGACCTCGGCCGCACGCCGCCTCAGGTTGGTCAGCCCGCTGGGCGTGACATCGGCGGGCACGCCGCGGCCGTCGTCGACGACCTCGATGAGCAACTCGTCCTCGACGCGCACCGTGATGGTCAGCGTGCGGGCGTGGGAGTGGCGGACCGCATTGCTGACCGCCTCGCGCACCACCGCCTCGGCGTGGTCGGCCAGGCCGGCGTCGACCACCGACAGCGGCCCGACGTACTGAACCGTGGTCCGCAGGCCCGACCCGGCGAAGGCGCCGATCGCCTCATCGAGGCGCTGGCGCAGCCGGGTGGTGCCCGCCGCGCCGCCGTGCAGGTCGAAGATCGCCGTCCGGATCTCCTGGATGACACCCTGCAACTCGTCCACCGTGTCGGCCAGCCGCTGCTGCACTTCCGCCGAGCGTGCGCGCGGGATGGTGCCCTGTAACGACAGCCCCAGGGCGAACAGGTGCTGGATGACGTGGTCGTGCAGGTCGCGCGCGATGCGGTCGCGGTCCGAGAGTACATCGAGCTCGCGCAGATGACGCTGGGTGCTGGCCAGCTGCCAGGCCAGGGTGGCCTGGTCGGCGAAGCCGGCCATCATCTCGAGCTGCTCGTCGGTGAAGATCTGCGCACCGCGGCGGCGCAGGATCACCAGCACGCCAGCCACGGTCTCGGTGGTGCGCAGCGGGATCACCAGGGCCGGCCCGGCTTCCGGGATGACGTCGAGCGGATCGGGGATGACGTCGAAACGGCGCGGGGTCCGGCCGGTGAACACCTCACCGATGACGCTTGCGGCCACTGTGATCGGCTCCGCCGAGCGGGCCGCCCCAGCCACTCCCGCGGTCTCCACCACGATGAGTTCGGTGACCTCCGGCGTCGGCAGCTCGGTGTCGGTGGGGACCGCGACCAGCACGGCGTCGGCCGCCGTGAGCTCCAGCGACTCGTCGGCGATGAGCCGGAAGACCCGCGCCGGGTTGGCGCCGCCGAGCAGTTCGGTGCCGATGTCGCGGGTGGCCTCGATCCAGGACTGGCGGACCCGGGACTGTTCGTAGAGCCGCGCGTTGTCGATAGCGACGCCCGCCGCGGCGGCCAGCGCCTCGACCAGGACCTCGTCATCTTCGCTGAACGGCTGTCCGTCGGCTTTCTCGGTCAGGTAGAGGTTGCCGTAGACCTCGTCGCGGATCCGCACCGGAACACCGAGGAAGGTGCGCATCGGCGGATGGTTGGGCGGGAACCCGACCGAGGCCGGGTGCTGCATGATGTTGTCCAGGCGGATCGGCTTTGGCTCGTCGATCAGGTGGCCGAGCACGCCGCGGCCCTCGGGAAGCGGACCGATGAGCTCGCGGGTCTCGGCGTCGATGCCCTCGTAGATGAACTCCACCAGCTCGTGGGCGCGGCCGCGCACGCCCAGGGCCCCGTATTTGGCGTCCACCAGGTCGATCGCGGTGCGCACGATGGTCTTGAGGGTGACGTCGAGCTCGAGTCCTGAGGTCACCACCAACATGGCTTCCACCAGGCCGTCGAGCCGGTCGCGGCCCTTGACGATCTGCTCTACCCGGTCCTGGACTTCCGCGAGCAACTCGCGCAGACGCAGCTGCGACAACGTGTCACGCAGCGGCGACGCGGTCTTGTGGTCCCCCTCCGAGCCGACATTGCCGGTCACGACCTCCATCGTGCCAGATTGTTTCTGGCCGGTTCACTCTTCGGGGTGATGGCTTTGACCGAGCTTGGATACGAACACCGCGGCCTGGGTGCGCCGCTCCATGCCGAGCTTCGCCAACAGCCGGGACACGTAGTTCTTGACAGTTTTCTCCGCAAGGAACATCCGGGCCGCGATCTGCTTGTTGGTCAGGCCCTCGCCCAGCAGGCCGAGCAGCACCCGTTCCTGTTCGGTCAGCCCCGACAGCGGGTCGGAGCGCTCGGCCGCGCCGCGCAGCTTGGCCATCAGCGCCGCCGCGGCGCGGTTGTCCAGCAGGGAACGGCCCGCGCCGACGTCCTTGATGGCCCTGGCCAGTTCCATGCCCTTGATGTCCTTGACGACGTATCCGCTGGCACCGGCCAGGATCGCGTCCAGCATCGCCTCGTCGGAGGTGAACGACGTCAGCATCAGGCAGCGCAGGTCGGGCATCTTCGACAGCAGGTCGCGGCACAACTCGATACCGTTGCCGTCGGGAAGCCGCACGTCGAGAACGGCGACGTCGGGCTGCAACGCCGGTATCTGGGCCAGCGCCTGCGCCACCGATCCCGCCTCACCGATGACATCGAGTTCGGGGTCGGCGGACAGCAGATCGATCAGTCCACGACGGACGACTTCGTGGTCGTCGACGAGAAAGACCGTGACCATTGGCGTGCCTTCCGGGTCGGCAACAGGCTGCGGCAAGTATTCCGCACCCACTCTGGCAACGATATCCGCAGTTAGGTCGGGATCGTCACAACAGCCGTTGCCGGTCGGCAACCAGGACCGAGCAATCGGTGTTGTGTAGGGCCGCCGATCCGGTCGGGCCCAGCAGTTCCTCCACGCTGTCGGCGTTGCGGGCACCCACCACGACGAGCTGGATGGAGTCGCCGTGCTTGGCCAGATAGTTCAGTACACTGCCGTGGATGGCGACCGGACGGACGTCGAGGTCGGGGTAGCGGTGCTTCCAACGGGAGATCCGCCGGTCGAGCTGGGCGCGCACCATGCGGTTGCCGTCGGCCACCGCATGGGTGTCGTGGACGTCGGTGTAGCGCGACTGCCAGGAGCCCAGTACCCGCAGCGGGGCGCCGCGCAGCCGGGCCTCCTCCACGCCGCACTGCAGCACAGCCGCGCTGTCGGGTGACTCGTCGAGCTCGACGACGATCCAGCCCGGCTCCGCGGCGGTGCGGTCGGACCCGCGAACGATCGCCACCGGGCAGTGTGCGGAACTGACCAGCGAGATCGCGGTCGAACCCATGCGGTTGTGGTCGAAATGCTTGAGCCCTACCGCGCCGACGCAGATCATCGCCGCCGAGCGCGACGCCTCGATCAGCGCGGGCGTCGGCTTGCTGTGGACGATCTCGATCTCGACCTTGACCTGCCGCTCGGTGGCCTCGACGGCGTTGGCCGCATAGCGCACCGCCAGCTCTGCGCTGGCCAGCCGGCGTTCCTGCTCCTGCGGGTCGGCCGGATCGGACTCGTGCGGCTCGTTCGCGTACATCAGGCGCAACGGGATGTCGCGGCTGAGCGCCTCGTCGATTGCCCACACCGCGGCCCGCACGGCACCGCGCGATCCGTCGATGCCGACGACGATCGACGGCGGTGTGAACGATTGAGCCATGGTGTTCGGACTTTCCCCAGGGGTGGCACTCCTATTGTGCCGACGCTAGCGGTGGCGCGTGGCCACTCTCAGGGCACAAAGTCCTCGATTGAGCTCCGAACGTAATCCGAGCCGGGGGGTCAGCCGGCCACCAGGTCGATGTCGACCGGTTGTCCGGCCCGCTCGAAGAGCCGTTCGGTGTCGTCTCGGGTGCACGGCGCCGTGCCTGGAGTCAGCAGCTTGGCCGCGCCCGCGGCGCTGCCCAGCCGGACGGCCTTGGCCAGCGGCCAGCCGCGAGTCAGGCCGACGACGATGCCGGCCATCATGGCATCGCCGGCGCCCACTCCGCTGCCGGCCGGCACCGGGATCGCCGGGAAGCGGTGCGCGCTGTCCGGCGTGACCAGCAAGGCACCCTGAGCGCCCAGGGAGACCACGATGTAGCGCGCGCAACCTCGCCCGATCAACTCACGAGCCGCGGCGATCTGCTCGGACTCGGTCACCAGGTCGCGGCCGACGCACTCCCGCAGTTCCCGCACGCTGGGCTTGAGCAGGAAAACCCCGGAATTCACCCGCTTGAGGCCGCCACCGGAGGTGTCCAGGAAGAACAGGGCGCCGATCTCCTCGCACACATTGGCGACCTGCTGGTAGAAGTCGGGCGGAACCCCGGGTGGAAGGCTGCCGCTGGCCACCACGATGGCCGCCGACGCCGCCGCGCGGCGCAGCTGCAGCAGGCATTCGGTCTGTTCGGCCAGCGTGAGTTCCGGGCCCGGCAGCACGAACCGGAACTGGCGCTCTGTGCTGCGTTCGTTGACGGTGAGGCTTTCCCGAGTTGCTCCGCCGATGTGGATCGGATGCACCGATACTCCCTCGGCGGTGAGCAGCCGGGTGATCATGTCGCCTGCCGAACCGCCGGCCGGATAGATCGCCGTTGCCGACGCGCCGAGCACGTCGGCGATGTGCGCGACATTGACGCCGCCGCCGCCGGGGTCGTATCGAGGTGGCGAGCAGCGCAGCTTGTCGGTGTGGTGAACCACGTCGGTGCTGGTGGTGATGTCCAGCGCCGGGTTCATCGTCAACGTGACGATGCGACGCCCGGTAACAGCGTGGAGCTCGTTCATCGATTCCCTTCGCCTACAGGCCGCTCGGATAGGTTTCCGGGGTTTCCCCGGCGATCCACACGCTGGTCGGTTCGAGCGGTTCCAGCGCGCGGGTCTGGTCGATGTGGATCATCGCGTCGAATTGGTCGGCCGGGCGGACATGGAAGTAGTGGCTCTGGCGTTCGGTCTGCGGTAGGTAAATCACCCCGATGGCGCGGGAGAGCCGCACCGCCTCCAGCGCCGCGGCGGCCGGCGAGCCGTCGTGCATGGCCACGACGAACGACGTCTTGCCGGTCTCGTGCAGCAGCTCCTCGATGCTGCCCGCCAGCGCCGGGCGCACCACCTTGCGTTCGGCGATGCCGCCCCAGTCGCTGGCGGCGGTGACCGTTCCGCCGTAGGTGGAGAACCCGATCAACCGGCAGTCCGCGCCGTAGTGCTCGCGCGCCAGCTGTCCGATGGTCAGCTGGCCGTCCGCCGACACCTCGGTGGCGCGTGCGTCTCCGACGTGAGAGTTGTGCGCCCACACCACGATTCGCGTCGGTTCAGCAGAGGTCTGTGAATCCAGATGGGCGAGCAGCGCGTTGAGGGTCTGCGCCATGTGCTTGTCGCGCATGTTCCACGAGGTGACCCGGCCGCGGAACATGCCGCGGTAGTAGGCCTCGGCGTTGCGCACGGTCGTCGCGTTCTGCTGTGCGTAGAACAGTTCGTCCTCGGCGAGCCGGCCGTCGGGACCCAGGTAGTGCAGGGCATTGCGCTGCAGGTCCACCAGTTGCTCGACGGCCTGACGTTCGCAGACCGGGCCGGCGCCGAACGCGGCGGCGTATCCGTAGGCCTGCCCGTCGTTGCCCGAGGAGTGGTCGAAGCACGCGTAGCGGGCCCTGGCCCGCTCGGCCGCCCGGGGATCGACGGTGTCGAGGTAGGCGATGACCTCTTGCATCGAGCGGTGCAGGCTGTAGAGGTCAAGCCCGTAGAAGCCGGTCTGCCTGCGGTCGTCGGCCGCGCAGCGACCGTTGTGCCAGCGCAGCCATCCGACGAAGTCGCGCACCACCGAGTTGCGCCACATCCACGCCGGGAACCGCTCGAACCCGCGTAGCGCCTCCTCTGGTGTGTTGTCGTCCCCGAGTCCCCGCGCGTAGCGGTTCACCCGGTAGGCGTCGGGCCAATCTGCCTCGGCGGCGACGGCATTGAAGCCCTTGTGTTCGATGAGCCACTTGGTGATCTCGGCGCGGGCCTCGTAGAACTCGTGGGTGCCGTGTGAACTCTCGCCGATCAGCACGATGCGGGCATCGCCGATCAGGTCGTCGAGCAGCTCGGCGGGTGGCACGCCACCTGGGGCGTCGACCGCGGCGCGCGCGACAAGGTCCGCCGCCCGCTGCCCGGCGGCCGGCGCCGGTTTCCCCACCGTCGGCCGCGACAACAGGTCGCGCACCTCGTCGTCGCCGACCTGGCTGAAGTCCCAGAACGACTCTCCGACAGCCAGAAATGGTGTCGGCATCGACGCGCACACCACGTCGTCGACGATTCCGGCGAACTCACGGCAGGTCGACTCCGGCGCCGCAGGCACCGCGATGACGATCTCGGCCGGCTCGGACTCGCGCAGCGCCTGCACCGCGGCCAGCATGCTGGACCCGGTGGCCAGTCCGTCGTCGACCAGGATCACGGTCTTGCCGGTGACCTCAAGCGGCGGGCGGCCCTCCCGGTAGGCGGCTTCCCGCCGGATCAGTTCCTCGGCCTCGCGCTCGGCGATCTCGCGCAACTGCTCGGGGGTGATCCGCAGACCGCGCAGCACGTCGTCGTTGACCACCACGCGTCCTCCGCTGGCCAGTGCCCCGACGGCGAACTCCTCGTGCCCCGGTGCGCCGAGCTTGCGAACGATGAAGGCGTCCAGCGGGACTCCCAGCGAGCTCGCGACCTCATAGGCGACCGGGATGCCGCCGCGGGCGAGGCCGAGCACCACCACATCGGGTCTGCCGCGATACGACTGCAACAGAGCTGCGAGCACCTGCCCGGCCTCGTGCCGGTCCCTGAACACCCGTCGCGGCTGTTGGCGGTGGATACCGGTGGATCGTGTCATGATGCCCCCTAGCTTCGTCTCGATCCGACCACTCGGGCAGAGTCCACCGGTAGGGACCGAAGTCCTCGGTTGAGGGCAGAAGACCCTACGGCCGGCCGGGGATCTGCGACAGACTGGCGGCATGTGGAAGGGCGTGGTCGGTTCGGTGGTCGCCGGTGCCGGGCTGTACGCGGCGCGGCGCTTCTACCGCAATTGGGGTACCTCCAAGGAGGAGTGCGAAACCCCGCTTCCCGGTGACGAACTCGTCGGCCGGCCAGCCGTGCAGACCACGGAGGGAATCTGGATCGACGCACCGGCGAGCGCGGTCTGGCCGTGGCTGGTCCAGATGGGCCAGGACCGTGGCGGGCTGTACAGCTACGAGTCACTGGAGAACCTCGTCGGGCTGACGTACTGCAACGCCGACCGGATTCACCCCGAATGGCAGCAGTTGGCCGTCGGCGACGTCATCCGGCTGGTGCCGCGGGGCTGGATGGGTCTGCGTGACGGTCTGGCACTGCCGGTCGCGCAGATCGTGGACGGCCAGTCCATCGTATTGCGTCCGGAGCCCGGACAGCTGCCCTGGGACGGCGTGTGGTCGTTCCACGTCATGCCGCGCTGGGAGGACCGCTGCCGGCTGCTGGTGCGCAGCCGGACCCGGATGCGGTTGCCGGGCGAGGTACTGGGAGCTGAGCTGTCCGGCCCGGTGGTGTCGCTGATGACCCGCGGCATGCTGCTGGGCATCAAGCGGCGCGCCGAGCAGGCCTGGCGCGCGGCTTAGCCGCGGAACTCCAGCACGTCGGCCAGCGGCCTGCGCGGCGTGGCGGGCGCTACCTGCGCGATCGACGGCACCCGCCCGATCCGGATCAGCAGCTGCGGCTCGTATCCGCCGCCGATGAGGGCGCGGATGATGTTGCGGCTCGCCTCGAGCTCGGTCAGGTGGCTCAGGGTGCAGGTCGCCAGCCCGGCCATGGTGGCTTCCAGCAGGACGTCGGAGAGCACCTCGCCGCACCCCAGCGCGTCGCGGCGGCTGTCACCGTAGGTGGACAGCACCAGGATGGTGGAGCGGTCGTGGTCGATCTCGGGCCTGCGGTCGGGATGCTCGCTGGCCGGGAATTCGCGCGCGACGTCGACCCGGTCGCGTTCGGAAGCCGACACCAGCGCGCTGTACGGGACCCCATCGGTCACTTCGTAAGGTGCCGTCCACCAACGTAATTCGGCGTGGTAGGAACTGTCGTACCGGCGCAGCGCCTCGGTCAGCCGGGATGCCTCGGCCAGCTGGGGGCGCACGGTGTCGGGCAGGACGTGCAGCACGGCCTTGTCGGTGTCGATGGTGCTGCGCAGCACCGGCTCGAAGGCCGCCCAGGACGGTGGCGGTGCGAAGGGCAGCCGGTCGGTGTGCCGGTCCAGGATGGCGTCCGCGCGGGCGCGGTGCGCGTCGGTGACGAGTTGCAGCGTGCTGAACCAGATCGTGGCGAGGTGGTCGAGGTCGTTGGGGTTGGGGAAGCGTTCGATGTCGGCCTGGAAGCCGACCGCCGCGGCGGCCACCCGCAGATGGTCGAGGACGGCCCCGCAACTGATGACGGCCTCGCGCCCGCTGAGGTCGGTGGCATGCGGCACCCGGTGCGGTTCGAAGAACAGCTTCAGGGCGCCGCCCTCGACGACCCAGTGCCACGGCTGGCTGTTGTGCACCGACGGCGCGCGGCACGCCAACTCCACCGCGTTCGCCACCACCTGGGGATCGAGTGCCGCCTTGGCCACGGTCAACCACCGCCTTCTGTCCATCTCAACGATAGGTCCGTTGCGGCGCGAGAACAGGGGCCGGAAGTCACCCGTTGCGCCGGGCCGGGGGCCGAGGGTCGTTGTACTCTGGGCGAGGGGATTTTGCACCCAGCCGAACTGGCCGTAGGACCGCTGTGTCCCCGCTGTTGGCGAGCAAGGATCGAGGCATGGGATTGCCACCGATGAACGACGCGCCTGCGCCATCGGGTGCCACTCCTCACCCCCAGGTCGCCGAGACCCACACCGGCATGGTCTTCCTCGTCGGGGACCGGGCCTACAAGGTCAAGAAGCCGGTGGTCACCGACTTCCTGGACTTTTCCACCCTGGACCGCCGTGAGCACGCCTGCGCGCGTGAGGTCGTTCTCAACAGCCGGCTGGCCCCGAACAGCTACCTGGGTATCGCCCACTTCGCCGAACCGGGCGGGCTGGCCGAACCTGTCATCGTCATGCGTCGCCATCCCGACGAGCGGCGGCTGGCCACTCTGGTGCGCCGCGGTGAGCCGGTCGAGGACCACCTGACGGCGGTGGCGCTGGTGCTGTCGCAGTTCCACGCCGGCGCCTCCCGCGGGCGCGACGTCGACGCCCAGGCGCGGGTGGACGCCATCACCGGCCGCTGGCAGGAGAACCTCGACGAGTTGCAGCGCTATGCCCAGGGTCTGGTTCCCGGGCTCGATCCGGAGGCGGTCGCTGAAACCCGGCGGCTGGCAATCGACTTCGTCGCCGGGCGCTCGGTGCTGTTCTCCCGGCGCATCAGTGAGCGCAGGATCGTCGACGGCCATGCCGATCTGCTGGCCGACGACATCTTCTGCCTCGACGACGGCCCCGAACTGCTGGACTGCCTGGAGTTCGACGACACCCTGCGCTACGTCGACACCGTCGACGATGCGGCGTTTTTGGCGATGGACCTCGAATACCTCGGCCACCCGGAGTTGGGCGAGCACTTCATGCAGACCTACACCCGGCTGGCCGGCGACGACGCACCGGCCTCGCTGCGCCACTTCTACATCGCCTACCGCGCGGTCGTGCGCGCGAAGGTGGACTGCGTTAGGCACGGCCAGGGCGTCGCCGGTGCGGCCGACGACGCCCGGCGCCACCTCGAGATCGCCCGTGACCATCTGCGCACCGGCGCGGTCCGGCTGATCCTGGTCGGCGGCGGACCGGGCACCGGCAAGACCACGGTCGCCCGAGCGCTGGCGGAACGCCTTGGCGCTGTGGCGATCTCGACAGATGATGTCCGAGCTGAGATGGTGCGCCTGGGCGAGCTGAGTGGAGACCCCGGCATGCTGGACCAGGGCCTGTACACGCCGGAGAACATCGACGCCGTCTACGACGGTGTGCTGCGGCGCGCCCATCTGAGCCTGTGTGAGGGGCGCACCGTGATCCTCGACGGCACCTGGGGCGACCCGCGGCACCGCGAGCGTGCCCGGCAGGTGGCGCAGCAGGCCGCTACCGGCACAGTGGAATTCGCCTGCGCCGCGCCGCTTGAGGCGAGCGTGGCCCGGATCCGGACCCGCACCGCGACCACCTCGCAGGTGACTCCGGAGATCGCCACCGCAATCGCCAACCGCGAAGACGGCGTCTGGACGGGCGCGCACCGCCTCGACACCACCCGCGCACCGGCCGATTCCCTGGCCGAGGCGCTCCAGATCTGCCGCCTGTCCACCTGAGCAGTCCCGCACCACAGCTGGAGGAACCCGATGCCGAGCCGTTACGTCGAAGATATTGCGGGCCTGAGGATGGCCGACGCCGAGGAGGCGGGTGGCAAAGGCGCCAACATGGGCGAGATGGTGGCCGCCGGGCTCCCCGTTCCGCCCGGATTCGTGGTCCTTCGCGTTAGCTACCTGGAGTCCATGGCGGCCGCGGGGGTGGCCGACGAACTCAACGCCGCCCACCGCGAGACGATGCTGCATGCCCGCGAGCCGGGCCGCTTCGACGAGATGTGCGACAAGATGCGGGCGCTGGTTCTGCACGCGGGCATGCCCGACGACGTGCGCGAGCGCATCGTCATGGCCTACCGCGCCATGGGCTCGAATGTCAATGTCGCCGTTCGATCTTCGGCCACCGGTGAGGACGGCGCCGACGCCTCGTTCGCCGGTATGAACGCCACCTTCACCAACATCTCCGGCGAGGCGGAAGTGGTCGACGCGGTGCAGCGCTGCTGGGCGTCGTTGTTCGGCGCCCGCGTGGTGGCCTACCGGGCCAGCCGCGGCTTCAGCGCCGACCCGGCGATGGCGGTGGTGGTCCAGCAGATGATCGCCTCCGAGCGCTCCGGTGTGGCGTTTACCGCTGACCCGACCACCGACGAGACCGACCGGGTGGTCGTCGAGGGCGCCTTCGGCCAGGGCGAGGTCGTGGTGTCCGGATCGGTGGAGCCCGACACCTACGTGGTTTCCAAGGAGACCGGCGAGATCATCTCCCGCCGAATCGGTCACAAGTCGTTCAAGATCGTTCGCGGCGCCGACGGCACCGACCAGACCGTCCAGCTCTCCGAGGCCGAGGCCGACTCCCCGGTGCTCAACGACGACGAGGTGCGCACCATCGCCGACATCGCGGTCCGCAGCGAGCGGCACGCGGGTTCGCCGCAGGACACCGAGTGGGCCATCGCCGACGGCAAGACCTGGATCGTGCAAACCCGCCCGATCACCACCCTGCACCGGGTCGGCAAGCCCGTTCCGGAGACCCACGACGTGCTGGTGCAGGGTCTGCCCGCCGTGCCCGGCGAGGCCTCCGGCACGGTCCGCGTCCTGCTCGATGTCGCCGACGGCGGCCGGCTGCAGGACGGTGAGGTGCTGGTGGCCCAGATGACCAACCCGGACTGGCTGCCCACCATGCGCCGCGCGTCGGCCCTTGTGACCGACACCGGCGGTATGACGTGCCACGCCGCCATCGTCGCCCGCGAGCTCGGGGTGCCCTGCATCGTCGGCGCCCGCACCGCCACCAAGGACCTCAAGGACGGCACCGTGGTCACGGTGGACGGTACCCACGGCCGGGTGCTGGCCGGTCGCACCACCGGCGGGGCACAGACCGCCCCGGTGGCCCAGCCCGGTGCGGTGACAGCGGTTGCCGCAGAGGTGACCGCCACCAAGGTCTACGTCAACGTCGCCATGCCCGACAAAGCCGAGCAGGCCGCCGAACTCGACGTCGACGGCGTCGGACTGCTGCGTGCCGAGCTCATCCTCGAAGACGCCCTGCACAACCGGCATCCGCGCGACCTCATCGCCCACGGTGAGCAGGACAGCCTGGTCGACTCGCTGGCCGGCGCCGTCGGCCGGGTGGCCGCCGCGTTCGCCCCGCGGCCGGTGGTGTATCGCGCATCGGACTTCCGCACCAACGAGTTTCGCAACCTCAAGGGCGGCGACCTGTACGAGCCCGAAGAGCACAACCCGATGATCGGCTTTCGCGGGTGCTACCGGTACATCAGCAATCCGGATCTCTTCGACCTCGAACTCAAGGCGCTGGCCCGGGTTCGCGAGCAGAATCCCAACCTGCACTTGATGATTCCGTTCGTGCGCACCAAGTGGGAGCTGGAGAAGTGCCTCGAGCTGGTCGACGCCAGCCCGCTGGGCCGCCAGCGCGGCCTGCACCGCTGGGTGATGGCCGAGGTCCCCTCGGTGGTGTACTGGCTGCCCGAGTATGTCGGCATGGGCATCGACGGTGTGTCGATCGGTAGCAACGACCTGACCCAGCTGGTGCTCGGGGTGGACCGTGATTCCGACCTGTGCGCCGAGCTCTACGACGAGTCCGACGCCGCGGTCCTCGACGCCATCGGCCGGATCATCACCACTGCGCGCAAGCTCGGCATCACCGCCTCGCTGTGCGGCCAGGCGCCGTCGAGCCGGCCGGACTTCGCCGAACACCTTGTGCGCGCGGGCATCACGTCGATCTCGGTCACCCCTGACGTCGCGCAGAAGACGCGGCGCAACGTCGCCGCCGCTGAGCGGCGTCTGCTACTCGAATCCGCCCGGGGCCGTGACAGCGATCTGCGATGACCCCACGCTGACCGCCGCAGCCGTCGCCGGCGCACCGCTGGCCGACGTGCTGCGGCGGTTGGACACCTCCGCTGAGGGACTGTCCAGCGCCGAGGCGGCTGCCCGGCTGGCCCGGGTGGGGCCGAATTCGCTTCGGACACATCGGGTCAGCGCCTGGGCGGTGTTGCGCCGGCAACTCAACAACGCGGTGCTGATGCTGCTCGCGGTGACCGCGGTGGTGTCGTTCTTCCTCGGCGACTCCACCCAGGCCGTCATCATCGGCATCATCCTGGCCGTCAGCGTCGGCCTCGGTTTCCTCAACGAGTACCGCGCCGAACGTGCCGCCGCCGCGTTGCACTCCTGGGTTCGCCACACCGCGCTGGTGCGCCGCGACGGGCACTACGCCAAGCTCGACGTCAACGACCTGGTGCCCGGCGACGTCATCCAACTGACGCTGGGTGAACTGGTTCCCGCCGACGTCCGGCTGATCACGGGCAACGGGCTGGAATGCATCGAGTCCATCCTGACCGGTGAGTCCACCGCCGCCGAGAAGTCGCCCGAGCCCGCACCGTCGGATACCGCGCTGGCCGATGCCACCGATCTGGCCTTCATGGGCACCGTCGTCAGCGCAGGCGACGCGACGGCGGTGGTCTACGCCACCGGTGCCGACGCGCAGTTCGGCAAGATCGCCGCCGGGCTGGGGGAGCGTCAGCCCGAGACCGACTTCCAGATCGGCCTGCGCCGGTTCTCCTACCTGCTGCTGCAGGTGGCGATCACGCTGACCGTCCTGATCCTGGTGACCAACCTGCTGCTGCGTCGTCCAGTGATCGACTCGGTGCTCTTCGCGCTCGCCATCGCCGTCGGCATCACCCCGCAGCTGCTGCCCGCGGTGGTGAGCACCAGCCTGGCCACCGGCTCACGGCGGCTGGCCCGGCTCAAGGTTCTGGTCAAACGTCTGGTGTGCATCGAGGACCTCGGCGACATCGACATCCTGCTCACCGACAAGACCGGCACCCTCACCGAGGGGCACATCACCCTGATCGAGGCGGTCGATCCGGCGGGCGCGGCCAGCGACACGGTGTTGCGGCACGGCATGCTGGCCACCGACGTCGACCTGGCCGTCGGCGGCACCAGCGCCAACGCGCTGGACGCCGCGCTGTGGGAGTCCGAGGCCGGCCGGCAGGTGGTGACCGCCGGCGCCCGCCGGCTCGCCGAAGTGCCGTTCGACCACATTCGACGGGCCACCTCGGCGCTGGTCGACGACGCCGGCAGCCGGCTGCTGATCGTCAAGGGTGCCCCCGAGCAGGTCCTCGAGCACTGCGTCGCGGTGCCCGCCGGTGCACAGCCCACACTGGACCGGCTCTTCGCCGAAGGCCGTCGGGTGGTGGCGGTGGCCAGCCGGCCGGCACCCGAGCTGAGCACCGTCACCGCCGCCGACGAGACCGGCCTGACCCTGGACGGTTTCCTGGTGTTCGCCGACCAGCCCAAGCAGGCCGCCCGTGCATCCCTGGAACAGTTGGCGGCGTTGGGCATCGAGCTGAAGGTGGCCACCGGCGACAATCCGCAGGTGGCCGAAAAGGTCTGTGCAGACCTCGGATTGGCGTCGAAGGGCACCGTCACGGGCGCGCAGCTCGACACCCTCGACGACGCCGCGTTCGAGGCGGCCGCGCAGTCGGCCACCGTGTTCGCCCGGATCTCCCCGGAGCAGAAGGCCAGGCTGATCACGGTGTTGCGCCGCACCGGGCGCTCGGTCGGGTTCATGGGCGACGGCGTCAACGACGCGCTCGCGCTGCACTCGGCCGACGTCGGCATCTCCGTCGACACCGCCGCCGACGTGGCCAAGGACGCCGCCGACGTGGTGCTGCTCGAGAAGGACCTCGGCGTGCTGGCCACCGGAGTCGCCGAGGGCCGCCGGATCTTCGCCAACACCATCAAGTACGTGCTGATGGGGACGTCGAGCAACTTCGGCAACATGTTCTCTGCGGCGGCCGCCTCGGCGGTCCTGACGTTCCTGCCGATGCTGCCCAGCCAGATCCTGCTCAACAACCTGCTCTACGACACCTCACAGCTGGCCATCCCGACCGACCGCGTCGACGAGGAACAGTTGCACGCCCCATCGCACTGGAACATCGCCTTCATCCGGCGGTTCATGCTGACGTTCGGTCCGATCAGCTCGTTGTTCGACTTCCTGACCTTCGGGCTCATGCTCGGCGTGCTGCACGCCGGGCCGGTCGAGTTCCGCACCGGCTGGTTCGTGGAGTCATTGGCGACCCAGACGCTGATCATCTTCGCGATCCGAACCCGGCGAATTCCCTTCCTGCGCAGCCGTCCCGGCGCTCTGCTGACCCTGACCACCTTCTCGGTGATCGTGATCGGCATCGTGCTGACCATCTCGCCGTTGGCGCATGCACTGGGCTTCACCCCTTTGCCGTGGCAGTTCTTCGGTGCGCTGGCGCTGTTCGTCGTCGCGTACCTGGTGCTGGTGGAGATCACCAAAGTGGTGTTCTACGCCGAGCCCATCCGGGCACCCGGCGCGGTGCTCAGGACTCGCGGGCGCGAGCACCGGATTCACCGGCGCGCAGCACGATTCAGCCACGGCGGCCGGCTACCGCAGCGGAGCTGAGGTCGCTCGGTCAGCCGTTGGACGACAGCACCGGGCTGCCGTTGCGGCGAGCACGCCCGCTGGACTTGGCCAGCCGGGCCAGCCGGTCGATGCCGCGTTGGATCCCGGCGGCGAGTTCGTCGATGTCCGGTGCGGCGTCGAAGTCGCCGAGCAGCCCCAAGGTGAACTCGTCGGCATAGCTGAGGATGGCGATGCCGGTGCGGAAGCCGGCCGCGATCGGCGGCACCGGCAGCAACCGAACCACCGTGCGGCCCATCACCGTCAGCTGAGTGCGGGGACCCGGCACATTGGTCACCACCGTGACGACGGAACGCTGGGGCAGCCGGGACAGCAGCCGAACCGTCCACGCGGTCACCGGGAACGGCAGCAGGCTAGTGGCCCAGACCAGCAGACTGCCGGCCTGTCGCTGGCCACTGGACTTCGCGACACCCATCCGGGTGTGCACCGTGCGCAGGCGCGCCAGGGGGTCGGCCAGGTCGACCGGCAGCAACGACAGCATCAGCGACACCCGGTTGTCGGAGGTGTCCCCGGCGTCGGCGGCGCGCACCGACACCGGCACCAGCGTGCGCAGTGAGTCCGCTCTCGGCTGCTGGCCGCGGCGCAGCAGGGCGGTGCGGTAACTGTCGGCGACCGCTGCCAGCGCGACGTCGTTGATGGTCACCCCGAAGGTGTGGGCGATCTCCTCGACGTCGTGCAGCGACACCGCCGCCGAACTGTAGCGGCGCAGATCCCCGATCGGCCCGGTGAACGACGAGCGCGCAGCGGGGCGCAGGAGGCTGACCGTGATCCCGGCGGCACCGCCGGCGGCCCGCAGCGCAACCTTGCCCACCGAGCGGGTCCAGCGGACCGATTCGTTGATCCAGTCAACAGGGTTGAGGCTGGGGACCGGCAGCGATGGCCGACGCGCCGGGTGGCGGGCAGCGCCGATGGAACTGGCGAAGGTGGTGACACCGGTGTCGTCGCACAGACCGGTCAGCAGATTGCTGGCCGCGATACCGTCGGCCAGCGCATGATGCACCTTGACCAGCAGCGCCCATCGGTTCTGGGCCAGGCCCTCGATCACCCAGCACTCCCACAGCGGGCGCTCGCGGTCCAGCCGCCGTTCCATGATCGTGGCGATCTCGGCGAACAGCGCGACGTCGTCACCCGGCGCCGGCAGCGCGGCGCGGCGCACGTGCCGGGCGAGGTCGAAGTCGGGGTCGTCGACCCACTCGGGTGCGGTGAGGTCCAGCGGGTGCGTGCGCAGCACCTGGGTGCTGCGCGGGTTGGACAGGCAGCGCGCGCCAATGGTCTCAAGTACTTCGTCGAACTCGGGGGTCGGGCCCGCCAGTACGGCCACGCCGCCGATCGCCAGGCTCACGTGGTGGTCGGCGTCCTCGATCTGCAGGAAACCCGCATCCAATGTCGTCAGATGCTCTGCCATCGCCGGCCTTCCCGCAACCCCCGTCATGATCAGTGTGTCGCGTCCGGCGACGGAACAGCAGGGCCGGAAGTCCCCGGCTCAGGGGCTATCGACGAGCGGCGCGGGCCGTCGACCGGCTCGAGTTCGGTGTCGCTGAAGAACTCCAGCAGGTACCTGCTCTCCTCGATGTCGCCGATGGTGCGGCGGGCCTTCTTGCGGGTGACGAGAATGCCGACCGCGGCCACCGCCCAGACGACGTACTGCACGGACCACGCCAGGCGGAACGACCCGAACGAGTACCCGCCGGCCGCCCCGACGATCACGCCAATCGCCTGCATCACCAGCAGCGAGGCCAGGAAGCCGCCCATGTTCACCGCCCCCTGGGCGGTGCCCAGCGTCGACTGCGGGTTGAAGGTGCGGGCGAAGTCGAAGCCGACCATCGAGCCCGGACCGCCGACCGAGATCACCACGACCAGCACCGCCAGCAGCCAGTGCGGGGTCGGTGACGGCATCGCGAGCACCACCGTCCACATCAGGGCGTTGCTGGCGATGATGCCCAGCACCAGCCACGACCGGCGGTGCGGGTGGCGGCCGGTAAGAATGCCGATGACCACACCGGACACGATCGCCGACACCACCGAGACAATCAGCAGCGTCCCCGCCGCGCTGCGCGAAAGATTTTGCGCCACAGTCAGATACGGAACACCCCACATCAGCGCGAAGACGGTCACCGAGAACTGCGTGCCCATGTGTGTGAAGAAGCCGAGCCGGGTGCCGGGCCGCATCCACACTGTCTTGACGCCGCCCAGGGTTTCGCGCAGTCCGCTCACCGGCCTGCGCACGACGGCGCCGCTGGGGGTGTCCTTGACCAGCAGCAGGGTCAGCACCAGCGACAGCACGCCCAGCGCTGCGACCGAGGTATAGGCCGTCGTCCACCCCGAGCCGATGAGCAGGCCGAGGAACGGGACGGCCGACAGCACCTGGCCGAGCTGACCCGAGATGCCGGTCAACTGGGTGACCAGGGGGATCTGGCGGACGGTGAACCAACAGGGGACCAGACGCAGGACCGAGATGAAGGTGAAGGCGTCACCCAGTCCGACCACCGCACGCGCCGCGATCGCGGTGGGGAGCGATTCGGTGAACGCCAGCGACAGCTGGCCGATGACCATCAGGGTGCCCCCGGACAGGATCATCACCTTGGAGCCGAAGCGGTCCAGCAACACCCCGGCGGGGATCTGAGCGGCGGCGTAGACGATCACCTGCAGGACGACGAACGTCGAGAGCACGCCCGGGCTGGCGGCGAAGCGCTTGGCCGCGTCGAGGCCGGAGACGCCCATCGTGGTTCGGTCCAGGACGGCCACGACGTAGGCCAGCAGTCCCGTCGACCAGACAATCCAGGCCCGCACCGCCCTCGCCTTCCCTCTTCGACCACTTCATCGATGACCCGTGGCAGCGCTGACACGACTTGCCCTCGATCATCTCCTGGCGACCCAAGTTCAGTCTGAGCTGGCCGACGTGTCAGGGGTCGCGGCGCGCAACATCTGGGCCTATCGCGAAGTGATACAGATGTGACCAGTGTCGATGATGTGGTCTATGGGGTAGTTGTCATATTCTGAGGCGCGTGTCCGTGTCGCGCCGCGACGTGCTGAAGTTTGCCGCCGCAACCCCGGCCGCGTTGGGTCTGGGAGCTCTGATGTCGGCGCTCACACCCTCGACGGCGTCCGCCGCACCCCTCGGGGTGCTGTTGGACTATGCCGCTGGCGTCATCAGCGCCGCTGACCTGAAGGCGTCCGGCGCGATGGGGGCCATCCGCTACGTCTCCGACCGCCGCCCGGGTGGAGATTGGATGCTGGGCAAGCCGATTCAGCTGCCCGAGGCCCGCGACCTCTACCAGGCCGGACTGAAGATCGTGTCCAACTACCAGTTCGGCAAGCAGGACACCGCCGACTGGCTCGGCGGCGCGGCGGCCGGCATCACCCACGCCAAACGGGGCTGGCAGCTGCACACCGCCGCCGGGGGTCCGATCGGCGCACCGATCTACGTCTCCATCGACGACGATCCCTCCTACGACCAGTACAAGCAGCTGGTCGCGCCGTATCTGAAGTCGTGGGAGTCGGTGATCGGGCACCAGCGGGTCGGTGTGTACGCCAACTCCAAGACCATCGACTGGGCGCTCCAGGACGGCGTCGGGTCGTGGTTCTGGCAGCACAACTGGGGGTCGCCGAAGGGGTACACCCATCCCGCGGCACACCTGCACCAGGTCGAGATCGACAAGCGCAAGGTTGCCGGCGTGGGCGTCGACCTGAACTACATCATCCAGCCCCGATTCGGTCAGTGGGACTGAGAAGAATTCGAAAGTCGGAAAATGTTACCGGCAAGTAAGGATTTGCCCGCAAACTCGGAGACGCCATTTTGGTGAATGGTCGTGGACTGAAAAACCGAGCAAGTGCTTGGCCGGAACGACGTGCAGATCTCGGCTGACAGGAAATTCCTAGATAACGATTCGATAACAATCGTGCCTTGATCAGCGCAGTTGGTCCTACTCGAGCGTAACCACCTGCCAGCAGGACGTTTGTCCCGGTTCTTCCGGGAGCCCGTTCGACGGTGCGTTACCCGCGGCCCTGTTACCGGCGCGTAGTACTCGTCAGTAACCCATATCCGCAGGAAAATGATGCTTGTCCTTATGCCACTCTTAGTGCATCCGGTGCTCCGCTGACCCACTGCACGAGGGGAGCGCGCCGGACGCCGTGATTCGACGGGGAATCGCCCAGGCACACGAAGCGAAACGCGACGACGACGAGCATTGAGGAAGAGAGACCAAGGTGACGATCCACGAGCACGACAGGCTGTCCATGGGTGATGGTTCACGGCGCGGCGATGCCAAGGAGACCACCACCCACGCACTGGTCGACCGTCTCAACGCCGGCGAGCCCTACGCCGCGGCGTTCGGCGGACAGGGCAGCGCCTGGCTGGAGACCCTCGAGGAGCTGGTGACCGCAGCCGGCATCGAATCCGAGCTGGCCACCCTGGCCGGTGAGGCCGAGCTGCTGCTGGAGCCGGTCGACGCCGAACTCGTCGTCGTCCGCCCGATCGGCTTCGAGCCGCTGCGGTGGGTCCGCGGGCTGGCCGCCGACGAGCCGGTTCCCGCGGCCAAGCAACTGACCTCCGCGGCCGTCTCGGTGCCCGGCGTCCTGCTGACCCAGATCGCCGCCGTGCGCGCTCTGGCCCGCCAGGGTCTGGACCTGACCGCCAACCCGCCGGTGGCCGTGGCAGGGCACTCGCAGGGCGTGCTGGCCGTCGAGGCGCTGCGGGCCGCCGGCGCCAAGGACGTCCAGCTGCTCGCGCTTGCCCAACTGATCGGCGCCGCCGGGACCCTGGTGGCCCGCCGGCGTGGCATTTCCATCCTCGGTGACCGTCCGCCGATGGTGTCGGTGACCAAAGCCGAGCCCGAGCGCATCTACGAGCTGCTCGAGGAGTTTGCTCAGGACGTCCGTACCGTGCTTCCTCCGGTGCTGTCGATCCGCAACGGCCGTCGCTCGGTCGTCATCACCGGAACCCCCGAACAACTGTCCCGGTTCGAGCTGTACTGCGAGCAGGTCGCCGAGGCCGAGGCCGCCGAACGCAAGAACAAGCTGCGTGGCGGCGCGGTGTTCAATCCGGTCTTCGACCCCGTTCAGGTCGAGGTCGGCTTCCACAGCCCGCGGTTGTCCGACGGCATCGACATCGTGGCCCGCTGGGCCGAGGCCGTCGGCCTCGACGTCGAGTTGGCCCGCGCCATGACCGACGCCATCCTGGTCCAGCAGGTCGACTGGGTAGAGGAGGTCACCGCCCTGCACGACGCGGGCGCCCGCTGGATCCTGGACGTGGGCCCCGGCGACATCCTGACCCGGCTCACCGCCCCGGTCATCCGCGGCCTCGGCGTCGGCATCGTGCCTGCCGCCACCCGCGGCGGCCAGCGCAACCTGTTCACCGTCGGCGCCGTGCCCGAGGTGGCCAAGCCGTGGTCGAGCTATGCCCCGTCCGTGGTCGCCCTGCCGGACGGCTCGGTGAAGCTGTCGACGAAGTTCACCCGGCTCACCGGCCGCTCGCCGATCCTGCTGGCCGGTATGACGCCGACCACCGTCGACGCCAAGATCGTCGCCGCGGCGGCCAACGCCGGGCACTGGGCCGAGCTCGCCGGCGGCGGCCAGGTCACCGAGGCCATCTTCGACAAGCGCATCGCCGAACTCGAAACCCTGCTCGAGCCGGGCCGGGCGATCCAGTTCAACTCGCTGTTCCTCGACCCGTACCTGTGGAAGCTGCAGCTGGGCGGCAAGCGCCTGGTGCAGAAGGCCCGCCAGTCCGGCGCGCCGATCGACGGCGTGGTGGTCAGCGCCGGCATCCCCGAACTCGAAGAGGCCGTCGAGCTGATCGACGAGCTCAACACCGTCGGCATCGCCCACGTGTGCTTCAAGCCCGGCACCGTCGAGCAGATCCGTTCGGTCATCCGGATCGCCGCCGAGGTGCCCACCAAGCCGGTCATCGTCCACATCGAGGGCGGTCGCGCCGGTGGTCACCACTCCTGGGAGGACCTCGACGACCTTCTGCTGAGCACGTACTCGGAGCTGCGCGGCCGGTCCAACATCACGGTCTGCGTCGGCGGCGGCATCGGCACGCCCGAGCGTGCCGCGGAGTACCTGTCCGGCCGCTGGGCCGAGGCCTACGGCTACCCGCTGATGCCCGTCGACGGCATCCTGGTGGGCACCGCGGCGATGGCGTGCCTGGAGGCCACCACCTCGCCGGCGGTCAAGCAGCTGCTGGTCGACACCGTGGGCGCCGACCAGTGGGTCGGCGCCGGAAAAGCGGTGAACGGCATGGCATCCGGGCGCAGCCAGCTCGGGGCCGACATCCACGAGATCGACAACGCCGCCTCCCGTTGCGGCCGGCTGCTCGACGAGGTCGCCGGTGACGCTGAGGCGGTCGCGGCCCGCCGTGACGAGATCATCGCCGCGATGGCAACGACGGCCAAGCCGTACTTCGGCGACGTCGCAGACATGACCTACCTGCAGTGGCTGCGGCGCTACGTCGAACTGGCGATCGGCGCGGGCGACTCCACCGCCGACACCAAGAGCGACGACTCGCCGTGGCTCGACATCACCTGGCGCGACCGGTTCGCCCAGATGCTCCAGCGCGCCGAGGCCCGGCTCAATCCCGTCGACAGCGGCACCATCGAGACCCTGTTCGACGCGGCCTCGCCGGACGGCGAGTGGCTGCTGGAGAACCCCGATCAGGCCATCGCCGCGCTGGTTGCCCGCTATCCCGATGCCGAGTCGGTGCTGCTGCATCCCGCCGATGTCCCGTTCTTCATCCAGCTGTGCAAGACGCCGGGCAAGCCGGTGAACTTCGTGCCGGTCATCGACAAGGACGTCCGCCGCTGGTGGCGCAGCGACTCGCTGTGGCAGGCCCACGACTCCCGCTACACCGCCGACCAGGTCTGCGTCATCCCGGGTACCGCGGCTGTCGCCGGCATCACCCGCGTCGACGAACCGGTGGGCGAGCTGCTCGACCGCTTCGAGAAGGCCGCCGTCGACCAGGTGCTGGCCTCGGGTGCGTCGCCCGCCCCGGTGGCCTCGCGGCTGCAGGTCCGCACCGATGTGGCCGGCCCGCTGACCATCGTGCTGGACTCCCCGGACGTGCTGTGGGCCGGTCGCACCGCGACCAACCCGGTGCACCGTATCGCCGCGCCATCGGCGTGGATTGCCCATGACAACCGTTCTGCGACAAACCATTCCACCGGTGCGCGCTTGGAGGTCACCGGGCCTGACCGGGTGGTCCTGAGCGTCCCGCTGTCGGGCACCTGGATCGACATCGCCTTCACCCTGCCCGCCACGGTGGTCGACGGCGGAGCTCCGGTGGTCCGCACCGAGGATGCTGCGGCCGCGATGCGTGCGGTGCTGGCCATCGCCGCCGGGGTCGACGGGCCCGACGCCCTGCCGCCGGTGGTCAACGGCTCCACCACGGTGAGCGTCGAGTGGGATCCGGAGCGGGTCGCCGACCACACCGGTGTCACGGCGACCTTCGGAGCGCCTTTGGCGCCAACGCTTTCCGTGGTTCCCGACGCGCTGGTCGGCCACTGCTGGCCGGCGGTGTTCGCGGCGATCGGCGCGGCGGTCACCGATACCGGCTTCCCGGTCGTCGAGGGTCTGCTCAGCCTGGTACACCTCGACCACGCTGCACGGCTGCTCAAGCCGCTGCCCAAGGACAAGGCCCAATTGACTGTCACCGCAACGGCTTCGGCGGCCACCGACACCGAGGTCGGCCGCGTCGTCCCGGTCACTGTCAACGTCACCGACGCCAACGGTCTCATCCTGGCCGTGCTCGAGGAGCGCTTTGCGATCCGCGGGCGCACCGGTCCGGCCGAGCTGACCGACCCGGTGCGCGCCGGGGGAGCGGTCTCGGAGAATGCCACCGACACCCCGCGTCGTCGTCGTCGCGACGTCACCATCGGCGCCCCGGTCGACATGCGGCCGTTCGCCGTGGTCTCCGGTGACCACAACCCGATTCACACCGACCAGGCCGCCGCGCTGCTGGCCGGCCTCGATTCGCCCATCGTGCACGGGATGTGGCTGTCGGCCGCGGCCCAACACGTCGTCACCGCCACCGACGGCAAGCCGGTCCCGCCGGCCAAGCTGATCGGCTGGACCGCCCGCTTCCTGGGCATGGTGAAGCCCGGCGACGAGATCGACTTCCGGGTCGACCGGGTCGGAATCGACCTGGGCGCAGAGGTTTTGGAGGTTACGGCCAAGGTCCGGCGGGGCGGGAGCGAAGCGACTGGGGGGAGTGGTGGGGCCAGCGACCTCGTCATGAGCGCCACCGCCCGGCTGGCGGCGCCCAGGACGGTGTACGCCTTCCCCGGCCAGGGCATCCAGCACAAGGGCATGGGCATGGAGGTCCGCGCCCGGTCCAAGGCGGCCCGCAAGGTGTGGGACACCGCCGACAAGTTCACCCGCGACACCCTGGGCTTCTCGGTGCTGCACGTGGTGCGGGACAACCCCACCAGCCTCATCGCCGCCGGCGTGCACTACCAGCACCCCGAAGGCGTGCTATACCTGACGCAGTTCACCCAGGTGTCCATGGCCACCGTGGCGGCCGCGCAGGTCGCCGAGATGCGTGAGCAGGGCGCGTTCGTCGAGGGCGCGATCGCCTGCGGTCACTCCGTCGGCGAGTACACCGCGCTGGCGTGCGTGTCCGGCGTCTACGAGCTGGAGGCGTTGCTGGAGGTGGTGTTCCACCGCGGCAGCAAGATGCACGACATCGTGCCGCGCGACGAGCTCGGCCGGTCCAACTACCGGCTGGCCGCCATCCGCCCGTCGCAGATCGACCTGCCCGACGCGGAGGTGAAGGCTTTCGTCGACGGAATTGCCGAGCGCACAGGCGAATTCCTGCAAATCGTGAACTTCAACCTGCGTGGCTCGCAGTACGCGATCGCCGGCACGGTGCGCGGTCTGGAGGCGCTCGAGGAGGAGGTCGAGCGGCGTCGGGAGATCTCCGGCGGCAGGCGCTCGTTCATCCTGGTTCCCGGCATCGACGTGCCGTTCCACTCCAACGTGCTGCGGGTCGGCGTCGACGACTTCCGCCGGGCGCTGGAACGCGTCATGCCGCAGGACGCCGACCCGGCACTGATCGTCGGGCGCTACATCCCGAACCTGGTGCCGCGGCCGTTCACGCTGGATCGCGACTTCGTCCAGGAGATCCGCGACCTGGTGCCCGCCGAGCCGCTCGACGAGGTCCTCGCCGACTACGACACCTGGCGCAACGAGAAGCCGCGTGCGCTGTGCCGCAAGATCGTCGTCGAACTGCTGGCCTGGCAGTTCGCCAGCCCGGTGCGCTGGATCGAGACCCAGGACCTGCTGTTCATCGAGGAGGCTGCCGGCGGTCTGGGCGTCGAGCGTTTCGTGGAGATCGGCGTGAAATCCGCGCCGACCGTCGCCGGCCTGGCGACCAACACCCTGAAGCTGCCCGAATACGCCCACAGCACAGTGGAAGTGCTCAATTCCGAGCGTGACGCCGCGGTGCTGTTCGCCACCGACACCGACCCCGAGTCGGAGGACGAGCCGGCCGCCCCGGCGGAATCCGCGACCGCCGAGCCCGCAGCGGTGGAGGCCGCGCCCGCGCCGGCCCCGGCGGCCGCGCCCTCCGGCGGCCCCCGCCCGGACGACATCGCCTTCGACGCGGGTGATGCCACGCTGGCGCTCATCGCGTTGAGCGCGAAGATGCGCATCGACCAGATCGAGCCGCTGGACTCCATCGAGTCGATCACCGACGGTGCGTCCTCGCGGCGTAACCAGCTGCTGGTCGACCTGGGCTCGGAGCTCAACCTCGGCGCCATCGACGGTGCCGCCGAGGCCGACCTGGCATCGCTGAAGGGTCAGGTTTCCAAGCTGGCCCGCACCTACAAGCCGTTCGGCCCGGTGCTCTCCGATGCCATCAACGATCAGCTGCGCACGGTGCTCGGCCCGTCCGGCAAGCGGCCGGCGGCCATCGCCGAGCGGATCAAGAAGACGTGGGAGCTCGGCGACGGCTGGGTCAAGCACGTCACCGCCGAGCTCGCGCTGGGCACCCGTGAGGGCACCAGTGTTCGCGGCGGCTCGCTGGGCGGCCTGCACGAAGGTGCGCTGGCCGACGCCAGCGCTGTGGACAGGGCCATCGATGTCGCGGTCGCCTCGGTGGCGGCCCGCAAGGGCGTCGCGGTGTCGCTGCCGTCGGCCGGTGCCGCCGGCGGTGGCGTGGTCGACTCGGCCGCGCTCGGTGAGTTCGCCGAGAAGGTCACCGGCCGCGACGGTGTGCTGGCGACGGCCGCGCGCCTGGTGCTGGGCCAGCTCAGCCTGGACACCCCGGTCACCGCATTGCCGGCTGCCAGCGACGCCGAACTGATCGACCTGGTGACCTCCGAGCTGGGCTCGGACTGGCCGCGGTTGGTCGCACCGTCGTTCGACGCTCGGAAGGCGGTGCTGCTCGACGACCGCTGGGCCAGCGCACGTGAGGATCTGGTCAAGCTGTGGCTGGCCGACGAGGGTGACATCGACGCCGACTGGGCGCGGCTCTCGGAGCGCTTCGAGGGTGCCGGTCACGTGGTGGCCACCCAGGCCGGCTGGTGGCAGGGCAAGGCGCTTGCCGCCGGGCGCACCATCCACGCCTCGCTGTTCGGGCGGATCGCCGCCGGTGCGGAGAACCCCGCCAAGGGTCGCTACAGCGACGAGGTCGCCGTGGTCACCGGTGCGTCCAAGGGTTCGATCGCCGCGTCGGTGGTCGGCCAACTGCTCGACGGTGGCGCGACGGTGATCGCGACCACCTCCAGGCTCAACGACGACCGGCTGGACTTCTACAAGAAGGTCTACCGCGACCACGCGCGCTACGGCGCGTCGCTGTGGGTGGTCCCGGCCAACATGGCGTCCTACGCCGACATCGACGCCCTGGTGTCGTGGGTCGGCAGTGAGCAGACCGAAAGCCTTGGGCCGCAGTCGATTCACGTCAAAGACGCGCAGAACCCGACGCTGCTGTTCCCGTTCGCGGCGCCGCGGGTGGCCGGTGACCTCTCGGAGGCCGGCTCACGCTCGGAGATGGAGATGAAGGTCCTGCTGTGGGCCGTCGAGCGGCTGATCGGTGGGCTGTCGTCCATCGGCGCCGAGCGTGACATCGCCTCGCGTCTGCATGTCGTGCTCCCCGGTTCGCCCAACCGCGGCATGTTCGGCGGTGACGGCGCCTACGGCGAGTCGAAGTCCGCACTGGACGCGGTGGTCACCCGCTGGAACGCCGAGTCGTCCTGGGCGCAGCGGGTCAGCCTCGCCCACGCGCTGATCGGCTGGACCAAGGGCACCGGACTGATGGGGCACAACGACGCCATCGTCGGCGCGGTCGAGGAAGCTGGGGTCACCACCTACACCACGGCCGAGATGGCTGCGATGCTGCTCGACCTGTGCACCGTCGAGGCCAAGGTCGCCGCCGCCCGCACGCCGCTGAAGGTCGACCTGACCGGTGGTCTCGGCGACGTCGAGCTCGACATGGCCGAGCTGGCCGCCAAGTCCCGCGAGGAGATGGCCGCCGAATCGGCGGATGCCTCCGGCGACGAGCCGGCCGCCGGCACCATCGCGGCCCTGCCGTCCCCGCCGCGCGGTTACACCGCCTCGACCCCACCGGCATGGGCCGACCTCGACGTCGACCCGGCTGACCTGGTGGTCATCGTCGGCGGCGCGGAACTGGGCCCGTACGGCTCGTCGCGCACCCGCTTCGAGATGGAGGTCGACAACGAACTGTCGGCCGCCGGTGTTCTCGAACTTGCCTGGACCACAGGCCTGATCAAGTGGGAGGACGATCCGAAGCCGGGCTGGTACGACACCGCGAGCGGCGAGCTGGTCGACGAGTCCGAGCTCGTCGAGCGGTATCACGACGCCGTCGTCGAGCGTTGCGGCATCCGCGCATTGGTCGACGACGGGGCCATCGACCCCGACCACGCCTCACCGCTGCTGGTCAGTGTCTTCCTGGACAAGGACTTCAGCTTCGTCGTCTCCTCGGAGGCCGATGCACGCGCGTTCGTCGAGTTCGACCCCGAGCACACCGTTGCCCGGCCCGCGCCGGACTCGTCGGACTGGGAGGTGATCCGCAAGGCGGGCACCGAGATCCGCGTGCCGCGCAAGACCAAGCTGTCGCGGACGGTGGGTGCTCAGATCCCGACCGGCTTCGACCCGACGGTCTGGGGCATCACGCCGGACATGGCCAGCTCGATCGACCGCGTGGCGCTGTGGAACATCATCGCCACCGTCGACGCGTTCCTGTCCTCCGGCTTCACCCCCGAGGAGTTGATGCGCTGGGTGCACCCGAGCCTGGTGGCCTGCACCCAGGGCACCGGTATGGGCGGTATGACGTCGATGCAGACGATGTACCACGGCAACCTGCTCGGTCGGGCCAAGCCCAACGACATCCTGCAGGAGGTCCTGCCGAACGTCGTCGCCGCGCACGTCATCCAGTCCTACGTCGGCAGCTACGGCTCGATGATCCACCCGGTCGGCGCGTGCGCCACCGCGGCGGTGTCGGTCGAGGAGGGTGCGGACAAGATCCGCCTCGGCAAGGCCGAACTGGTGGTGGCAGGCGGTTTCGACGACCTGACGCTGGAGGCCATCATCGGCTTCGGTGACATGGCGGCCACCGCCGACACCGAGACGATGCGTGCCAAGGGCATCAGCGACTCGAAGTTCTCCCGCTCCAACGACCGGCGCCGGCTGGGCTTCCTGGAAGCCCAGGGCGGCGGCACGATCCTGCTGGCCCGGGGCGACCTGGCGCTGCGGATGGGTCTGCCGGTGCTGGCCGTGGTCGGTTACGCGCAGAGCTTCGCCGACGGTGTGCACACCTCGATCCCGGCGCCCGGGCTGGGCGCGCTGGGCGCCGGCCGCGGCGGCAAGGAGTCGGTGCTGGCGCGTTCGCTGGCCAAGCTGGGAGTTGGTCCCGACGACATCGCGGTCATCTCCAAGCACGACACCTCCACGCTGGCCAACGATCCCAACGAGACCGAGCTGCACGAGCGGCTGGCCGATTCGATGGGTCGCTCGGCAGGGGCGCCGCTGTTCGTCGTGTCGCAGAAGAGCCTCACCGGCCACGCCAAAGGTGGTGCCGCGGTGTTCCAGATGATGGGTCTGTGCCAGATCCTGCGTGACGGCGTCATCCCGCCGAACCGCAGCCTGGACTGCGTGGACGACGAGCTGGCCACCTCCGGCCACTTCGTCTGGGCGCGCGAGACCCTGCGGCTGGGCGAGAAGTTCCCGCTCAAGGCGGGCCTGGTCACCAGCCTGGGCTTCGGTCACGTGTCGGGTCTGGTTGCGCTGGTTCACCCGCAGGCATTCCTGGCCTCGCTGAGCGAGCAGGAGCGGGCGGACTACACCAAGCGTGCCCAGGAGCGGGTGCTGGCCGGTCAGCGCCGGCTGGCCTCGGCCATCGCCGGTGGACGGCCGATGTACGAGAAGCCCGCCGATCGCCGGTTCGACCACGATGCGCCGGAGAAGCGCCAGGAGGCGGCGATGCTGCTCGACCCGGCGTCGCGGTTGGGCGATGACGACGTATACGCGCGATAAGGTCTGCTCGTGGCGATAGTCGGGGTGGGGATCGATGTGGTCTCCATTCCCGAATTCGCCGAGCAGGTCGGCCAGCCGGGAACGGTGTTCGCCGAGACGTTTACCCCGGGTGAGCGCCGCGACGCGGCCGACAAGAGCTCGGTCGCGGCGCGGCACCTGGCCGCCCGCTGGGCCGCCAAGGAGGCGGTGATCAAGGCCTGGTCGGGATCGCGGTTCGCCCAGCGTCCGGTGTTGCCGGAGGGTATCCACCGCGACATCGAGGTGGTCACCGACATGTGGGGCAGGCCCAAGGTCCGGCTGACGGGCGCCATCGCCGAGCACCTGGCCGATGTCACCATCCACGTGTCGCTGACCCACGAGGGCGACACCGCCGCCGCGGTGGCCATCCTCGAGACGGCTTGACCTCTTCCCGCGAGCAGACGCAAATGTTCCCTTGTCCTCGGCGTGTCGGGTGCTTTTGTGTCTGCTCGCCGGGGGAGGGCGACCCGCTAATGCCGATTTTCGCGGAGCGGTGATTATCTGATCGTGGGTTCGCGCAGATCGTAGCTGATGGCGTCGCCAGGTTTGGATGGGTTGCGTAGCAAGGCGATTCGGTGCGCGGTGATGTGATCGCGGCGCGACATAGTGAAGGCATATCGCTGACTGATCAGTTAATACCCGGCTGGCACTGATCCCATCCGGTCGAAGGACCCGAATGTCAACCGACGGCAACTGGAACTACATTGCTGCTATTTCAAGGGTTCTGGCGCGATCAACCCCCGAGTCGGGCGACACGCGTTCGCAGGTCCTTGATCGCCGTGACCGAGCACGGTTGACTATCAGTATCGACCAGTCAGCGAATGCCCCGCAAGCAGCCCGGGTGGGTGGCGAGTTCTTCGCCGTCCCCGCCGTGGGCCCGCAGACCCGCTACGAGGCATTGCGGGCCTATCTGCTCGACTGTGAACCCGCCGCGGCCGTAGCCGAGCGGTTCGGCTACACCACCGCCGGGCTGCACTCGGCGGTGGCCGACTTCCGCGCCGGGGCGAAGAACTTCTTCCTCGATGCCCGTCCCGGCCCCAAGACCGCACCCGGCAAAGACGCCGCCCGGACCCGGATCATCGCCCTGCGCGCGCAGGGGTACTCCATCGATGAGATCGCCGCCGAGCTGGCCGCCGAGGGCATCGGGTTGAACCGCACCGGGATCAGCGAGGTCATCAACGAGGCCGGCCTACCCCGGATCTGGCGCCGGCCCGACGCCGCCCGCGGCGGCCCCCGGCGCCAAGACCTGCCCCGGGCCCGCGCACTGGCCGCCGACGACTACGCCCAGCTGCCCACCGACGCGCCCACCCGGATGGCCGGGCTGCTGCTCGTGCTGCCCGACCTGCTCGCCGTGGACCTGCCCGCACTGGTCACCGCCGCCGGCTACCCCGGCACCCGCGACATCCCCGCGATCAACTACCTGCTCGCTCTGCTGGCGGTCAAGCTCACCGGCACCCGCCGTGTCTCCCACGTGCACGATCTGGCCGCCGACCCCGGCGCCGCGCTGTTCACCGGGCTCACCGCCCTGCCCAAGACGACCGCGCTGACCACGTACTCCTACCGCCTGCAACACGCCAAGCAGAAGAAGTTCCTGACCGCGTTGGACAAGGCTTCCGTCGCCGCGGGCCTGGCCACCGGCGAGGTGCTGAACCTGGACTTCCATGCCGTCATGCACTGGGGTGAGGACGCCGCGCTGGAAAAACACTACGTGCCCTCACGCTCGCAACGCACCCGCAGCGTGTTGACCTTCTTCGCCGAAGACGCCGACTCCCACGCCCTGCTCTACGCCAACGCCGACCTCGTCAAAGCCACCCAGAACAACGAGGTCCTCGACTTCGCCGAGCACTGGAAAACCGTCACCGGCACCCACCCCGCCCTGCTCGTCATGGACTCCAAGGTCACCACCCAAACCCAGCTCGGCGAACTGACCCAGCGCGGCATCGGCTTCATCACCCTGCGCGCCCGCACCCCCAAACTCACCGCCCACCTGCACGCGCTACCCACCAGCGCCTGGACGAAGCTGACCGTGGCCCGCGCCGGCGGCCGAACCCGCCGCGTCCAGATGATCGAAGACCCCGCCGCGCGACTATCGACCTACCCCGGCACGCTGCGTCAACTCGCCGTCGCCGGCCTGGGCCACGACGAGCCCACCATCCTGATCACCAACCAGCACTCGATGCCCGCCAAACAGGTCATCGAGACCTACTCCCGCAGAATGAACATCGAGCAACGCCTCGCCGAAGCGATCCGCTCCTTCCACCTGGACTCCCTCACCGGAGCCGTCCCCCTCAACATCGACCTCGACGTCGTGCTCACCGTCCTTGCCCACACCCTTTGCGCCGCCCTGCGCCGCCGCATCCCCGGCTACGCAACCGCCACCCCCGACACCCTGCAACGCCGGTTCCTGTCCACCGGCGGGCACATCCTCAACCACGGCAACCAGATCGTGGTCCGCCTCGACCGGCGCACCTACTCACCCGTACTGCGCCAAGCCAACCTGCCCACCACCTCCGTCCCCTGGCTCGGCGGCCGCACCGTGCGCTACGAGTTCGCATGAGCAGGCATCAAAATGAGGGTCAATTCGCTGAGTGAAAATCGGCGCTAACGTCGTCGGCATGAGTGATCTCGTTGAGCGTGTGCAGGCCGTGCTGCCTTCGGTGCGCGCCGATCTCGAGGACCTGGTGCGCATCGAATCGGTGTGGGCCGACCCGGCCCGGCGCGACGAGGTGCACCGCAGCGCGCGGGCCGTCGCCGACCTGCTGATCGCGGCCGGTTTCGAGGCGGTCGACATCGTCAGCGAGGGCGGTGCCCCCGCGGTGATCGCCCGCCACGCCGCGCCGCCCGGCGCGCCGACCGTCCTGCTGTACGCCCATCATGATGTACAACCCGAAGGTGATGCCTCGCAATGGAATTCGCCGCCGTTTGAACCGATCGAACGCGACGGCCGGCTCTACGGGCGGGGTAGTGCTGACGACAAAGCCGGCATCGCCACCCATCTGGCGGCCTTCCGCGCGCACGGCGGTGCACCCCCGGTGGGGGTGACGGTATTCGTCGAAGGCGAAGAGGAATCCGGCTCGCCCTCGCTGGGCCGGCTGCTGGCCGCCCACAAAGACAAGCTCGCCGCCGACGTGATCGTGATCGCCGACTCGGACAACTGGACACCGGACATCCCGGCGCTGACGGTGTCGCTGCGCGGACTGGCCGACTGCGTGGTGGAGGTCGCCACCCTCGACCACGGCCTGCACTCCGGGCTCTGGGGCGGGGTGGTGCCCGACGCGCTGAGCGTGCTGGTGCGACTGCTGGCCAGCCTGCACGACGACGACGGCAACGTCGCGGTGGCTGGCTTGCACGAATCCAGCGCCGCGGACGTCGACCGCGGTCCGCAGTGGGTGCGCGCCGAGTCCGGCCTGCTCGACGGTGTCCGCGAAATCGGTTCCGGCACAGTCGCACAACGTATGTGGGCCAAACCGGCGATCACCGTGATCGGCATCGACACCACACCGATCGCCAAGGCGTCCAACACGCTCATCCCGCGGGCCAGTGCGAAGGTCAGCATGCGGGTGGCACCCGGCGGTGACGCCGCGGCCCACCTCGACGCGCTGCGCCGCCACCTCGAACAGCACACTCCGTGGGGCGCGCGAGCCACCGTCACACCGGGCGACATCGGCCAGCCCTACGCCATCGACGCGACCGGGCCGGTGTACGAGGCGGCCAGGGCGGCGTTCCGCCAGGCCTGGGGAACCGACGTCGTCGACATGGGCATGGGCGGGTCGATCCCGTTCATCGCCGAGTTCGCTGCGGCCTTCCCGGAGGCCACGATCCTGGTCACCGGTGTGGAGGATCCCGGCACCCAGGCGCACAGCGTCAACGAGAGCCTGCATCTGGGCGTGCTGGAGCGTGCCGCCACCACCGAGGCGCTGTTGCTGGGGAAGCTGGGGGCGTCACGTGGCTAACGCCGCCCTGACCCTGCGCTGTCTGGGCGCGGCGAGCACCGTCACCGGATCCAAACATCTTCTTGAAGCCGAAGGCAAGCGAATCCTGTTGGACTGCGGCCTGTTCCAGGGCGTGAAGAACCTGCGCGAGCTCAACTGGGCAGCTTTGGCCGTCGAGCCGGAAAGTATCGACGCGGTGGTCCTCTCGCACGCCCATCTTGATCACTCCGGGTACCTGCCGCGGTTGGTGCGCGACGGCTTCAGCGGGCCGATCGTGTGCACCGAGGCCACCGCCGCCGTCGGCGAGATCATCCTGCGTGACAGCGCCTACCTGCAGGAGCGCGACGCGGCATTCCTCAACAAGCACAAGGCCAGCAAGCATCACCCCGCGTTGCCGTTGTACGACAGCGAGGATGCCCGCCGGGCGATCGAGTTATTCGACACCCACCCCTTCGGGCAGGAGTTCAGTCTGCCCGGCGAGGGGCCGGTGTTGATGTTCCGCCGGGCCGGACACATTCTCGGGGCGGCGACCGTCGAGCTGGCCTGGCATGGCCGGCGCATCGTGTTCACCGGCGACCTGGGCCGCTACGACGACCCGGTCATGCTGGACCCGGACCCAGTCTCGGCCGCGGACTACCTGCTGATCGAGTCGACCTACGGCGATCGCCTGCACGATCGTGCCGACCCCGCCGACGTGCTCGCCGACGTCGTCGCCGCCACCGTGAAACGTGGCGGCACCGTGGTGGTTCCGGCGTTCGCGGTGGGCCGGGCCCAGACGCTGCTCTACTACCTGTGGCAGCTGCGTGAGGCCGGCCGGTTGCCGGAGGTGCCGGTCTATCTGGACAGCCCGATGGCGATCAACGCCAGCGACCTGCTGGGTACCTATCGTGACGATCACCGCTTGGCGCCGGAGGTCTACGAGTGGATGTGCGCGATGGCCGTGTACACGAGAGAAGCCGGGCAGTCCATGAAGATCTCGGCCAGTACCGAGCCGAAGATCGTGATCTCGGCCAGCGGCATGGCCACCGGGGGCCGGATCCTGCACCACCTCAAAGCATTCGGTCCGGACCCCCGCAACACGATCATGGTCACCGGTTACCAGGTGCCCGGCACCCGCGGCGCGGCGATCGCCGCCGGCGAGCGCTACGTCAGAATCTACGGCGAGTGGGTCCCGATCAACGCCGAGGTCGCCAACCTGGCGATGCTGTCGGCGCACGCCGACGCCGACGAACTCGTCCGCTGGGCCGGCGGGTTCCAGGCGCCGCCGCGAAAGGTGTTCGTCGTCCACGGTGAACCGCAGCCGGCCGACACCCTACGCACCCGGCTGGACCGCGAGTTCGGCTGGCAGGCAACGGTTCCCAGGCCGAACCAGTTGTTCGATCTCTGAGGCTCAGCTTCTTTCGCTGCCAGGCCCTCGCCAGCCGAGCCAGCCGAACAGCACGCTGACGGCCAGGTAGAGGGCAGCCCCGATCCACAGCGACGCGGCGCTCCACGTGTGCCCCAGATAGCGCGGCTCGTTGAACATTCCCGTCGCTATCGCGATGCCCACGTTCGCGTGGACCACACCCGCGCCGGCGAGGAATCCGCACAGGAACTTGTACACCTCACGCTTGCGCACGGCGACGCCCTACGGGCTTGTCAGTTGCAGCAACTCGTGCGGCTGCGGGCGCCACGCGAGGTATCCGAGGGCAACACTGATGGCGCCGTAGATCACGGCTTCGATCAGCATCTTGCCGACGCCCCATTCCCGGCCTCGCCAGACCGGTACCGAGATGGTGCCTCGCGCGGTCGCCGCCGCATAACCAGCGTGGCCGAGACTGCCCGCAGCCGCCGCCCCGCACAGGAACTTGAAGATGTCGCGCCCCATGTTCTACCCCCTTCAACCGTCACATTGCCTGACGACAGCATTGTCCGGATGCCCGAGCCCGAGGTAGAGCAATAGGTCCCCGGCCGCCGGTGCCGGCCTAGAGATCGATGTCACGACGCAGTTTGGCGACGTGGCCGGTGGCCTTGACGTTGTATTGGGCCACCTCGATCTTGCCCTTCTCGTCGACGAGGAACGTCGAGCGGATGACGCCCTGCACGGTCTTGCCGTACATCTTCTTCTCGCCGTAGGCACCCCACTCGCCAAGCACCTTCTTGTCCGGGTCACTCAGCAGCGGAAAGGTCAGGCCGTCGCGGTCCCGGAACTTGGCCAGTTTCTCCGGCTTGTCCGGAGAGATGCCCACGACGTCGACGCCGGCCCCGGTCAGCTCGGCCAGGCTGTCCCGGAAGTCGCAGGCCTGCTTGGTGCAGCCGGGCGTCATCGCGGCCGGGTAGAAATACACGATCACCTTGCGGCCTTTGAAGTCGGACAGCTTCACGGTCTTGCCGTCGGCATCCGGCAGACTGAACGCCGGGGCTTTGTCGCCAACCTCGAGGCGTGCTGTGTCGGTCACTTCGTGTCCTTTCTCGACCACGACCGGTGCGCCGGGTTGACCCGGGCTGATCTAGGGTAGTTCGGCAGGGCGGCAGTTTGGAGGGCGGAAGTGGTGGACCGGGACCCCGAGGTCATCAAGGCCGAGATCGACTCGGCGCGCGATCGGCTGGCATTGACCGTCGACTCGCTGGCCGAGCGGACCAATCCCCAACGCCTCGCCGACGACTTCAAGGCCGCAGTGCTGCGCTTCGTGAAGAAGCCCGCCGTGGCCGCGACGCTGGCCGGGGTCGGCGCGGTGACCGTGGTGCTGGTGATCCGCAAGGTTCGGAACGGCTAGCCGAGCTCGATGACGCTTCGCTGGCTGCCGTCCACGCCTCCCCGGGTGCCGGGCCGCACCCAGCACCAGGTCCGAGGGCGAGGTTTCCGGGGTACATCGTGCCGAGCAGTGTCAGATAACCGGTGGGGTGGGAGCTGACTCTCAGCGGCGGCGCAGCCAGTCACCGAAGGACAGCCGGAAACCCGGCGGGTTGGCATGCAGGCCGAGCCGGCTGCAGCTGTGAACGTGCACAGCAGTAAACGACGTGGGGGATTGCAGAGCTACCTCGCGCTCGGGATGGCGGGCGGGCCCTTCCGTCGCCATTGGCTAAGTCCTCACTGCGTCATGTGATGCTGGCCCGAGCCCTGCGCCCGGATCAAGTCAGCTAACTCGAACTATAACATCATCGGGAGTATCGGTGCAGTCCACAGGCTCACTGTTCGACGGCATTGCATCTGCCCGGCTACCGGGTAGCATGAATAAATGCTGGTCAGGCGGTCGCCTCGTGGGGGTGGTGACGGGTCGTGCAGCGACTTGCGCCAAACTGTGTGGGAGGGGGCAGCGGAGAACGGCTGGCAACGTCTGTCAGACGGTCACGCGAACACCACCCCGGGGTTGAGGATTCCGCCCGTGCCCGCAACCGCTCATGGTCGCGCCCTCAACCACTGCCAGATCGCGCGCCCGGCGCAGAAATTCCGGCATCACCGCCCCCGGCACCACGACGTCGACGATGTCGTCGACACCCAACGCCTTGGCTGTAGTCGGCGCCGCCGACATGAACGAACCCACGATGTTGACCGCCTCGGGCGGGAACGGCTCGGAGATGAACTGCGACTGGAACTTCCAGTTCGCTGGTTCGTGGTCGGTCGGGATCTGGAACCCGGTCGTAGATGTCGGCCCAGTTCGCGTCCTTCGTCGCGACGTCGGGTGTGCCGACCGACAGGATCGGGGCCAGCATCTGCATCGCCTCGGCCTCTGACCCGGCGGTGAGCGCGCCGACCAAGCATGACCTCACCGCGGCGAATCTCGAGTTGGCTGGTGAGGCGATTGTCCGTGTACGGGGCCCTGCTCTGCCACGCGTCGAACACCGCTGGCAGGTCGTCGAGGCCGGGCCACCTCGCGGTGATGTTGGTGGCCTGCGTCAGGGGGTGGATCGCGTACGTCAGTGACGTGACGACGCCGAAATTGCCGTTGCCCGCACCACGTAGCGCCCACAGCAGATCCGTGTTGTTGTGCTCGTCGGCGACGAGGTTGTCCGATGCCATGCCGAATCGGCGGGTGAGGAGGCCGAAGCCGCATCCTGCGTCTCGGCGCAGAACACCACCGCTTCGGGACGGCTGGAGAACAATTGGTTCCAGCCGGCGCTGGCCTCCGGGTAGTCCGGATCACCCTGCCGGACAACATGACCCGTCAGTGAGTCAGTGTTCGAAGACATCGATGTCGCCGGGTTCAGTGTCCAGTACTTCGCGGTTCGAGACGAAAAGGTACGCGAAGTAGAGCCCGCCGAGGAGCAGGATACCGAGCGCGATGAAGGCCGCCGTGCGTGCCTCCGGGGGCGAGATGAGGATGGCCACCACGATCGCCGACCACACCAAGGCGCCAATGGCGACCGGCATCTCGAACCGGCCGATGTCGAAGGCATCCTCCTGGCGTCCCAACCGCTTTCGCACCGCCAGGTAGAGCACGATGATTCCGCCGTAGAGGACTGCTCCGGTGAGACCGCCCACCGTGAGCAGCATCAGAAGCGCGTTGCCGGGCAGTGCGATCATCAGGATGGTTCCCAGCACGACGATCAGGACCGTCGCGGGGATCGGGGTGTGCGTGCGGGGACTCACCCGTTGCATCAATTTGGGCGCCGGGAAGCGGTCGTCGCGCGCCATCGCGAAGACCATTCGCGCACAGGTGGCCAGCGTGACCATCCCGGCCCCGAAGAAGGCGATCACGATCGCCACCAGCAGCGAGCGCTCCACCACCACACCCAGTTGGTCGTGCAGGATCATCGCGACGGGCGAGTTGGTGGCGGTGGCAGCGGGAATGTCCTTGATGGCGATGGTGAGCGCGACGGCGAACACCATGCCTAGAAGGCCCGCCGCGACAACCGATCCCACGATCGCGCGCGGCACGCTGCGGAACGGGTCCTTCGCTTCCTCTGCCATGTTCGCCGCGGGGTCGAAGCCGACCAGCGTTGCGATACCCATGATCATCGCCGCCATCAGGCCGCCACCGAGAGAGAAATAGTCGGGAGCCCCATCAGCGATACCGCGAGAGGTGAGATTGCTGGCCGAGCCCTCGCCGGTGACCACCACTGCTATGAAAAGCGCGATCGTGTCTGGCCGACCGCCACGACGGGCCACAGCCAGATGCCGACCGGTCCGGCGTCCTGCAAAACGTCGTCGTAGGTTCCGAAGATCCCGACCGCGACGGAGATGAACGCGAACGACACCGCGAAGATCTGGAACGATCCCAGCGTTCGTTTGAGTTCCGGTTCGTAGCCGCCGTCCTCGTACAACTCGTCGGCATCGGGTGCGTTCGGCGAAACTTCCGTCATCTCGGGCATCCCGCCGTCGCTGCCTGCGCCGCGACAGATGTTTTCAACCTAGCCGTGCGGCGAGCCGATTATCGGAGTATTCGGCTACCCGGCGCCCGCGGCGATCGCCTGGTCGACTTCGAGGGCCCGGCCGGCCATCTCGGCGTGTGACGTGTCCAGTTGCTCGGCCTGGTCTTCATCGGCCTTCATCAGCGCATCGATGTCGAAGCCGGCCATCTCGTGGATGCCCATGTCGATGAACGCCTTCTGCACCTTCGGACCCCACAGCCCGATGTCCTTGACAATCGGCACAATCCGGCTGAACAGGTGTGAACGGAACTGGATCATCAGCGGCGAGTGATCCACCCACTCGGCACACTCCTCGACGTCGAGACCGAGCGTCTCGAAGACCTCCTCGCCGCGGAACCGGTCGCGCATCAGGTAGCAGGCCTCGACGACGAACTCCTCACGCTCGTCGCGCTCGGCGTCGGTCAGTGCGGAGTAGTAGTCCTTCAGCGAGATTCGGCCGAAGGCGACGTGCCGGGCCTCGTCCTGCATGACGTAGGCGAGCAGTTGCTTGGTCAGCGATCCCTCGGGCGCCAGATCCCGCTGCACCCCGAAGGCGGCGAGCGCGAGCCCCTCGATGAGAACCTGCATGCCGAGGTATGGCATATCCCAGCGTGAGTCGCGCAGGGTGTCGCCCAGCAGCGCGGTGAGGTTCTTGTTGATCGGGTAGACCATTCCGACCTTTTCCTGGAGGAAGCGGGAGAACGCCTCGACGTGCCGGGCCTCGTCCATGGTCTGGGTGGCGGCGTAGAACTTCGCATCCATGTCAGGGACGACTTCGACGATCTTGGCCGCGCACACCATCGCGCCCTGCTCGCCGTGCAGGAACTGCGAGAAGTTCCACGCCGCGTTGTGCTGGCGGAACTCAGCGCGGCGCGATTCGTCCGCGGCGTCCCACGCCGGGCTGCCGAACAGCGGCTGGAACTCGTCGGGTACCCCTACTGGGTTCGTAGGGTCGACGTCCAAGGACCAGTCGATGCGCGACTGGGCGTCCCACTGCTTGTCCTTGCCCTTCTGGTACAGCGACAGCAGCCGGGCGCGCCCCTCGTCGTACTCCCACGTGAAGCGGGCGTCACCGACGCTGGGCACCTCCCACGAGTACGGCTCGGGTACTTGCGTGTACTTGTCCCGGGTGGTCATAGCTGCCGCCCCTGCCAGGTCCGACCAGATAGTCATATGACGTGCGTCACAATACTTTCAGAGTTTGGCAGCGCCGTCAACGGTGGCGGGCGGCCCTGCGGTGCCCCAAAAACACCAAAATCCCCGCCGAGGCAGGGAAGTGGTGTTGTGCGCCGTCAGGGTTTCGAACCCCGGACCCGCTGATTAAGAGTCAGCTGCTCTACCAACTGAGCTAACGGCGCGAGAACCGCGACAGCGAGAATAACAGGCCAGCCGCCATGGGACGAAATCCCGGTCGCCACGAAGTCAGGGTGCCCTTAGACTGTTGCCAGACACTCCCAGCAATCCCACCGCAAGCGAGGTAGAGCGCCGTATGGGGCAGGTCGGTTCGGCACACCGCCGGTGGTCTCGGACCCGGTTGGCGGTGCTCGCCCTGATACCGGCACTGCTGCTCGGCATGACCGCCTGCGACAACGACGCGGCGCCCGCTCCGGCGAAGGTCATCGCCGACAAGGGAACGCCGTACAGCGACCTGCTCGTTCCGCAGCTGACGGCGTCGGTCAAGGACGGCGCCGTGGATGTCGCAGTCGACAAGCCGGTCACCGTGACGGCCACCGGCGGAGTCCTCGGGTCGGTGACGATGGTCAACCGGTCCGGTGAGCAGGTTGCCGGCCAGCTCAGCCCGGACGGCGTGACGTGGCAGACCACCGAGCCTCTCGGCTACAACAGGAGCTACACCATCAGCGCCCAGTCGCTGGGCCTCGGCGGTGTCACCACCGAGAAGCTCACCTTCAAGACCTACTCGCCGGACAGCCTGACCGTGCCCTACCTGCTGCCCGGTGACGGTGAGGTCGTCGGCGTCGGACAACCGGTGGCGGTGCGGTTCGACGAGAACATCCCGAACCGGGTCGCCGCCGAACGCGCGATCAAGGTCACCACCGACCCGCCCGTCGAGGGCGCGTTCTACTGGCTCAACAACCGCGAGGTGCGCTGGCGGCCGCAGAACTACTGGAAGCCGGGCACCAAGATCGACGTCGAGGTCAACACCTACGGCGTCGATCTGGGCGACGGGCTGTTCGGCCAGGAGAACCGGACGTCGCACTTCACCATCGGCGACGAGGTCGTCGCCACCGCCGACGATGACACCAAGACGCTGACCATCCGCCAGAACGGTGAGGTCATCAAGACCATGCCGATCTCGATGGGCAAGAACAGCACTCCGACCAACAACGGCGTCTACATCGTCGGGGACCGCTTCTCCCACATGGTCATGGATTCGTCGACCTACGGGGTTCCGTCCAACTCGCCCAATGGATATCGCACCGAGGTCGACTGGGCCACGCAGATGTCCTACAGCGGTATCTACGTGCACTCCGCGCCGTGGTCGGTGGGCAGCCAGGGTTACTCCAACGTCAGCCACGGCTGCCTGAACGTCAGCCCGAGCAACGCGCAGTGGTTCTTCGACAACACCAAGCGCGGTGACGTCGTCGAGGTGCATAACACCGTGGGCTCCTCGCTCTCGGGCACCGAAGGCCTCGGCGACTGGAACATCCCGTGGGAGCAGTGGAAAGCGGGCAACGCCAACGCCTGACGGCTCAGGACCCTCGCCCCAGCTGAGCCACGGAGTGAGGTCGTCGAAGCAGGTCGCTACATCCGCAAAGGGGCGACCTTCGTGTGCAAAGCGGTCTACGCGGGGGAGCTGGTCGTGTCCCGGATCGGGCGCACGCCATACATCCATCGCGACGAGCTGGACCGGTTCATCGCCGACCGGATCGAGATCGGCGATGAGGCCCGGCGGCCGGGCATGGGCCGGAAGCCGGCTGCGGCGAAGGCGACCGGAAAGAAGGAGGCGGCTTCAATTGCAACGGCGGCGCGCCTGCGGTGGTGATGAAAGGAAGCCGGACTACAGCGGCCGGCTGAGGCTCTCGGCCGCCGCGACAACAGCGGGGTGGTCGAGGTCGAGCCGCTGCAGTTCAACGAGCGTGGGCCGTTCCCAGCTGGCGATCACCGTCCAGGTCGGCCGGTGGAAGGACCACCACTGCACCGCTTGCCATTTCGGGCCGTCGACGGCCTCAGATCGCTGCGACCAGATGCGGTGCGCCCAGTCTGAGGTGATCGCCAGATTCCGGGCGACCACCTGCGTCGGCCGCAGCCCCAACTCCACCAGGCGGCGCGGATCGTCGAGGTCGCAGATACGTAGATCATCGGGCAGCTTGTACACCCCCAACGTCCTGCGCGAGCCGGGCACAGCGGGGAAATCGAACATCGAGTCGGTCCAGAGCGACAGATTTCCGAACGTCTCCCCGCAGGCGGCGTCAGCCTGGCGGGCCAGGTACCAGACGTAGTAGTCGGGGTGGTCGGCCCGACCGCCGCGCTGCGGGCGGTGCTCATACAACGGGTGTCCCGGCTTACCAGCCCCCGCCGCCTCGAGGAAGGGAAGGACCCGGTAGACCAGCACTCAGGCTGCACCGCCCCACATCTCGGCGTCGAGTGCCTCCAGGACCCGGGCGGGGCCTTCGGTGCGCAGCACATCGAGCGGTCGTGCGCCCCCGAGGAAAGCGTTGCCGCTTCCAAGCCAGACCAACGCCGACTCACCGCCCCACACCAGCCGCGCCCGCGCAAGAATGTGTTCGAGATCAATGAGCGCCGGCGCGGCGGCCGGGCCGGGCCTCTCCTCACCTGATGCCCAACGGGAGGTCTGCGACGCGCTCACCCCGACCAGCCTCGCCAGTTCAGCCCGCGAGAACACCTCGGTCAGATACCCCACCCGCTGCGCCGACAGCGGATCATCCGCGGGGACTCGGCCCGCCTTCCTCTTCACCGGCGCGCCGGCCGCCACCCTTTTCACCGCGTGCTCGGTGGCGCCAGTCCTCTCGGTAGCCATGCCGCAACTCTACCCAATTTCCTCCGTGGGCAGCACCGGGAACCCGGTGCGGCGCAAAATGGGAGCGATCATCGCCGGCCAACCTCCACCGCAGATCGTGCCGAATGGATAGGAAAGGCGTGCAGCCGATGACATCGCGATTGCTACCCGTCGGGCGAGCGGTTGCCGCACTGTGCCTTGCAGGTGCCGTTTCCGGGGGGGTGTGGTGGCTCGCTTGGCCGTCCGTACCGACTGGCGCAACCGAACTAGGAGGTCCGGCAATGACATCAGCACCGCCGCCACCGCCCGGGTGGTCTGTGAAAGAGATTGTGCCGCAGAGTGAGCAGGAGGCCCAGGACGCGATCATCGGCCATCTCAAACGAACGCTAGCTGTCTTGCCAGCAGGGACTGTCGTCGATTGCACGGGTCATCCCAGTTCAGGCCAGACCGCGTGGTGTGACGACGAGCCCAAGGATCCGAAGAATGCACCGGTGCACTTGCAGACAGTCGGGGATATCAAAGTGCCGGGTGACGTGGACCCGAAAGCCCTAATCACCAAAATCGGTGAAACTTGTGTCGGCGGCGGGGTCGCGGATCAGGACGGTGCGGCCTGCGGTGGTACCGAACGGGCCGTACCGGATCGTGTCGCACAGGGCGATCTCGACGGTGTCGGTGTGGCCGTAGCGGGTCAGGGTGACCGGTCGCCAGTCGGCGTGTGCGGCGAGGTCGGCGGGGTGGCCGGGTCGGGGGTTGTCGATTCGGGGTTGGCCGACAAGCACGGACCGGCGGCACTAAACTACACAAATAACAAGTTCGGGGGACTTGCCACGATCAACATGACCGCGACGGCCCCCCACCGGGGGAATCGAGGCAGCGTCCGTGCGAAAACCTCAGTGCTACTTAACATTCGGTATCGTCATCGCGCTGGTGCCCGGAAGCCTCGTGTCGGCAACACCCGCCTCGGCGGACTGTGACGGTGCCGGTTATGCAACGATCTGTGCGCAGGGCGACGTGCGCGGTGGCGGGCCTACCCCACCGCAAGCCGGCCCGGTCTACCCGGGCTATTGCTCCGATCCCTGGTATTGCGACGACGGATGGGATCTCGACGTCATCCTTCCCATCCCCCCAAACCGTCCAGGCGGTCCCGGTGGCCCTGGCCGACCCGGCAGACCCGGGCGCGGTTGAGCGCGCCATGTCCAACATCTACCTTCGTTAAGGAGCACCCGAATGTTGTTGCGAAGCCTGATCGGCGCCGGCATCATCGCCGGCGCAACACTCCTCGGCGGTGCGGCAACTGCCGCCGCCGACGAACCGAACTGCACGGCAGCCGATCTCACCCAGGTCCTGTCAGGCGTCAACGCCGGTATGTCGGTGTACCTCTTCACCCATCCTGATGTGAACGCCTTCTTCACCGGCCTCAAAGGCAAGTCCCGGGATGAGATGCGCACCGAGGTCGCCAACTATCTACAGGCCAATCCTGACATTCGAGACCAGATAGAGGCCGTCAGGCGGCCGGCTGCCGACTTCCGGGCACGCTGCGACGCGCCCATGCCCGACGAGATGGGCCCGATGAGTTAAGCGGTCCCGGGCCTGCTTTCACAGTGTTGGTGCCGCCGAGGACATTGAATCCGGCGGCGTAGTTGCCGCCGGCCCCTCCTGCGGTCATGTGGTTGCCTCCGCTCAACACGTTGAGCATCGAGGGCGTGTCTCCCGTATGGCAAGGCGTTTACCAGCGACGATTAGCTGATGACGTGACTTGAACTGTCACAGCGATCGAACGAACAAACGAAGAGACCACCGACGCGACGCGCCGGTGGTCCCATAACTGGCGATCCAGGTGGTCCCATCACCCTGGCAAAATCAGGTCACACTGGTCCCAAGCTCATGGGAAACGACAATGCCCTAGGGAATCCGGCTCCAGTCACGGCCGATGGCATCTGCCGCGAATTCGGTTGTTGCGGCGTCTGCTTAGTCCCGTCTTCATCGGGGACGAGCCGGTTCGATCGACGCGTTGGATCTCGCATGGCACGGAGTTGACGTATGTCGTACAAGTCGGCAGAGCAGCCCAATGGCGGGGGCGAGGGACGTCGGAGACGCGATCCACCGCGAGTTGCATGAGGGCCTGACTATCTCGCCGGTGTCACGTCGAGTTCGGTGTACATGCCTGAGCCGTAGTGCCCGGCGATGTTGCAGAGCAGTTCGTAGCGTCCGGGGTTGAGGGTCAGGGTGGTCCATCCCATGGTTCCGGGGGCGATTCCGTCACCTTCGCCGGCACCGCAGGTTTGGGCGGCTTCGCCGAGGCTGCCGGTTTCGTCGACTTCCCAGTTGTTGCCGATGGGCCGTTGGCCGGGGTTTTGCCCGGGGCCTAGCGGCATGACGATGACTTCGTGTGGAAGCCAGCCGTTGTTGGCGACCCGCAGGGAGACCTGGCCGGCGGGCACCGAGGTCGGGTTGATGGTCAGGCGCATCATGCCCATGCCCATCCCGGGGCTATGGGGCGACGGTCCTTGCGGGCCCATCATGGGGCCCCCGTTCATGCCCGGGCCCATCGTGCCGCCCGGTCCCGTCATGGGGCCCCCGTTCATGCCGGGACCCATCATGCCGCCCATGTCGGAGACGGTCGCGTCCACGATCGCTCCGGCCAGGGCGGGTGGGGTGCAGGGTGCGGGCTGGGCGGGCATCGGTCCGCTGAAGCCGGGTGGGCCAGCTATCGGGGCGAAGCCGGATCCTGCTCCGGCGCCGGCTATCGCGGCGGTGGTGCCGATTCCGAGGACCAGGGAGGCCGCACCGATCAGCAGGCCGGTGCGCAGGTGCGGCTTCAATGGTGTTCCCGCAACAGTGCGACGCGGCGCCGGTATTCCTCGTCGTCGATGTCCCCGCGGGCGAAGCGTTCGGCGAGAAGGTCCTCGGGCCTGCGTCCCGGGAGTGCGCCGTGCGCCGCGGGTCCGTGGTGGTGTCCGGGACCGCCCAGGTAGCGCACCGCCGCCACGATCGCGGTGATCACCAGGGCGAAGAACAGGGTCAGGACCATCGCGGTCAGAATCCAACTACCCCAACCCCAGCCGCCGTAGCCGTGGTGCCACATACCGCCATTACCGCACATCACCAACCCCATTCGCGGGTAAACCCCGGGGGGTAACCCCCGATCTCTCCAGCATGCGCCCATTCCGCCCAAATGTCACTAAATGTCGATAACATCGCCCAATGGCGATCCCTGTGGTGTCTGGTGCGGTGACGAAGGTGGAGTTAGCGCCGGCGGCCCGCCCTGTTCCGCTCGCTGGGTGATCCCACCCGGCTGGCGATCCTGCGCCGCCTGACCATCGGGGAGGCCCGGGTCGGCGAGCTGGTCGAGGAAGTCGGGTTGGCCCAGTCCACCGTCTCCAAGCACCTGGCCTGCCTCAAAGAGTGCGGCCTGGTCGACTCCGAACCAGTCGGCCGGGCCTCAGTGTTCCGGCTGTCCCAGCCCGCGCTGATCGACCTGCTGGCCAGCGCCGAGACCGTGCTGCAGTCCACCGGACAGGCCGTGGCCCTGTGCTCCGCCTACGGAATCGACAGTTGCACCGAGGATTCCGATGAGTGTTGACCACCCCACCGCAGTCGCGGTCGACGCCGATCGGCGACAGGTCCTGACCCGCCGGATCCGGTTCCTGGTGGCAGCGACGATCAGTTACAACGTGATCGAGGCTGCGGTCGCGCTCACCGCTGGGGCGCAGGCGTCCTCGACCGCGCTGATCGGGTTCGGCCTGGACTCGCTGATCGAGGTGTCCTCAGCGGCGGCGGTGGCCTGGCAGTTCTCCACGCCCGACCACGAGGCCCGGGAGAAAGCCACACTGCGGATCATCGCGCTGTCGTTCTTCGCCCTCGCGGCCTACGTCACCGTCGAATCGGTGCGGGCGCTGTTCGGGTACGCCGAACCCCGGCCTTCGATGGTGGGCATCGTGCTGGCTGCGGTCAGCCTGATTGTGATGCCGTTGCTGTCCTATGCCCAGCGCCGCACCGGACGTGAACTCGGATCTCGCTCCGCGGTAGCCGACTCCAAACAAACCCTGCTGTGCACCTATCTGTCCGCGGTCCTGCTCGTCGGATTGGGGCTCAACAGCCTGTTCGGATGGTCTTGGGCCGACCCGATCGCCGGCCTGGTGATCGCCGCCGTCGCAGCGCGCGAAGGCATGGAAGCCTGGCGAGGCCGAAACTGCTGCGGCCCAACCCCTCTAGCCGCCGATTCCTGCGAAGCCCAGGGCTGTTGCGACTAGCGCAATGTCGGAATCGCGGACCTTGGACTCAGGCGGCCACCAGCCGTTGGCGGTAGTCGGCGACGAACGAATCGTCGCGTTGAAGCCCACGCTCGAGGCGGGCAGAGCGGGACGCAAATGCAAGATCCGTTGCACGGCAACGAGATCCGGAATCTGCACCGGCAACGCCTCGCTGGCAGGGAGCGCGGCGTTGCCGGTGCTGACAGTAGCCGCGGCGTCGGCGATGATGGGCAGATGCACACCCTGGTCTATCCCCGCGTCACCAACTACGGCGGTGTACCGGCGGAGGCCGGTGCATTCCCCGACACCGGCGCGATCTCATGGGACGCGGCGGTGACCTTGCACGACGCCGACGACGAGGACGCGGACTGCCTCACCGTCGGCACCCTCACCTTTCTCACCGCGCGGCTGTGCGGCGACCTCCCAGAGCTGCTGGATGCGATCAGCGGCGACACAGCGGAATTCGCGCCGCTCTTCGACGGCGACTTCGTCGTCGAGAGGCTGCAGGAGCAATTCGAGTCGGCCTGCCCCGCCGGGATCCTGCTCCTCGACCAGACTCACCTCCACCCGGCGGTCCGCGGACACGACCTCGGGGCGTGGGCGGTGGCGGAGATCGTGAACACGATGACGTTCGGGAGGGACGTGCTCGTCCTTACCCACCCATCGCCGCCGGGCGGGCAGGACCTCCCGAAGAGGGAGCTGCGGCAGGCGCAGAACCGCCTGGCACGGTACTGGGAGAAGGTAGGTCTCGTGCGGCTCGACACGGCTCCGCACCTGATGGGGCAGAGCACGGTCTACACCTGCCTGGACGCGGCCCGCGTTCGCCTGGCTCCGGTGGCCGAGGTGCGGATCGAGGTCGACGCCGCCACAGTGGAGGAGTTGCGGCGGGAGTCGCCGCCGCGAAGCACCGCTCAGCGGCGCCTCGGCTACTGGCCGGGAACGGGGGGACTGCGCGGGGCGTAAGTGATCCGTGGTGGTCCCGGCCTGGCGCCGGTCCGGATAGCGCATGAGAACCGGATAGCCCATCGGATAGCGCATTGGGAGTCGGGAGCGGTGTTCCGGCAAAACGGAAAACCGCCCCCCACCTGCACGGGAGCGGCTTTCCGCATCTGGGTGGCTGACGGGACTCGAACCCGCGACAGCCAGGATCACAACCTGGTGCTCTACCAACTGAACTACAGCCACCATTGCCGGAAACCGGCCCGTCGATACTAGCCGCTTTCCTGCTGATGAGCCGAATCGGTTCCGTCGGAGACGTCGATCTCCGCGGCCGCCGCCGCGATCTCGCTGGTAGAGGGCCCCGGCTGCGGCACGAACGCGGTACGGCGGTAGTACTTCAGCTCGCGGATCGACTCCCGGATGTCGGCCAGGGCACGGTGTGCGAGCCCTTTCTCCGGCTGTCCGTAGTAGATCTTGGGGTACCAGCGCCGGCACAGCTCCTTGATGGAGCTGACGTCGATCATCCGGTAGTGCAGGTAATCGTCCAGTTTGGGCATGTCCCGCGCTATGAAACCACGGTCGGTGGCGATCGAATTCCCGGCCAGCGGCGCGGTCTTGGCCTGCCTGACGTGGCTGCGGATGTAGTCGAGGACCAGCTGTTCGGCGGCGGCGACGTCGATGGACGACGCCCGCACCTCCTCGGTGAGGCCGGACCGGTGGTGCATCTGTGCGACCACCTCGATCATGCCGTCCAGCGCGACGTCGTCAGCGTGGATGACGACGTCGATGCCCTCGCCGAGCACGTTGAGTTCGGCGTCGGTCACCAGGGCAGCAATTTCGATGAGACGGTCGGTCCGCAGATCCAGGCCCGTCATTTCACAGTCGATCCACACCAATTCTTCACGCACAGCGCTCAACTGTATGCCCGCCGGGGGACCGGCCACCCGTTCCGCCCGTCCCCGGGCGGCGATGCCAAGTAGTGTCTTAGCGGCCAACACGCGAGTAACCACGGAGGATCGGGCCATGACGAGCGATTCGACCGCGACCCCTGCTCAGCAGATCGCCGCCGGCTACGCCACCACCGGGCAGGCGCTCGAACTCGGGTCGGTCCTCGTCGACGGGGCGGTCGATCCCGCGGCACAGGTCCGCATCCCGCTGTCGATGATGAACCGCCACGGCCTGGTGGCCGGCGCCACCGGCACCGGCAAGACCAAGACGCTGCAGGTGATCGCCGAGCAGCTCTCCGCGGCCGGGGTGCCGGTGATGATGGCCGATATCAAGGGCGACCTGTCCGGTCTGTCCCGGCCGGGGGAGGCCAGCGAGCGAACCGCCCAGCGCGCCAAGGACACCGGTGACGAGAGCTGGGCGGGCACGCCGTTCCCGGTGGAGTTCCTGTCGCTGGGGACCGGCGGAATCGGCGTGCCGTTGCGCGCGACGATCTCGGCGTTCGGTCCCATCCTGTTGTCGAAAGTATTGGGGCTCAACGCAACTCAGGAGTCAACCCTCGGATTGATCTTCCACTGGGCCGATCAGCAGGGGCTGCCGCTGCTGGACCTGAAGGATCTGCGCTCGGTGATCACCTTCCTGACCAGTGACGAGGGCAAGGAGCAGCTCAAGACCATCGGCGGCGTCTCGTCGCAGACCGCCGGCGTCATCCTGAGGGCACTGGTCAACCTCGATGCCGAGGGCGGTGACACCTTCTTCGGCGAGCCCGAGATCGACCCGGCCGATCTGCTGCGCGTCGACGCGGAGGGTCGCGGCGTGATCAGCCTGCTCGAGCTCGGCGACCAAGCCGCCCGGCCGGTGATGTTCTCCACGTTCCTGATGTGGGTGCTGGCCGACTTGTTCACCTACCTGCCCGAGGTCGGTGACGTCGACAAGCCGAAGCTGGTGTTCTTCTTCGACGAAGCGCACCTGCTGTTCACCGACGCCTCGAAGGCCTTCCTCCAACAGGTCGAGCAGACCGTCAAGCTGATCCGCTCCAAGGGGGTGGGCGTGTTCTTCTGCACGCAGCTGCCCACCGACGTGCCCAACAACGTTCTCTCCCAGCTCGGTGCCCGCATCCAGCACGCCCTGCGCGCCTTCACCCCCGACGACCAGCAGGCGTTGACCAAGACGGTGCGCACCTACCCCAAGACCCAGTTCTACGATCTGGCCACCGATCTCACCGCACTGGGCATCGGCGAGGCGATCGTGACGGTGCTGTCCGAACGCGGCGCGCCGACCCCGGTGGCCTGGACCCGACTGCGCCCGCCGAAGTCCTTGATGGACACCATCGGCCCGGACTACATCAGGGCCGCCGCGCAGGCCAGCCCGCGGTTTCTCAAGTACGGCCAGACCGTCGACCGCGAGTCGGCCTACGAGATGCTGGCGGCCAAGATGGCGCCCCCGCTCGAGGAGGTCGACGGCACCGACCTGCCGCCGATCCTGCCCACCGGAATCGATCTGCCGCCGATGCCCAAGCGGGTCGAGAAGGCCGAGCCCGGCGTGCTCGATCAGGTGATGAACAGCCCGGCGTTCAAGAGCGCGATGCGCTCGGCCGGCACCGTCATCGGCCGCGAGATCACCCGCAGCATCTTCGGTACCGGCAGACGTCGGCGCTGACTAGTCCCCGCCGAGCTTCCCGTACACCGCGCCGACGATCGGCGTGACGATGGCGCGCGGCGCATAACCGGTCGCGACCGACATCGTCTTCGACGTCAGGCCCGGCACCACCCGCATCTTGTTGCGCTCCAAGCCATCCAGCGAGATCCGCGCCGTGTACTCGGTATCGATCCACAGGAAGTCCGGGATCAAGCGCTCCACCAGTGACTGCTCCGCCGGGTCGGGCAGCTCGGTGCGCACCGGACCGGGCGCCAGCAGGGTGACGTGGATGCCCGAGTCCTTCAGCTCGCCGCGTAATGACTCGCTGAACGTGTTCGCGAACGCCTTGGTCGCCGCGTAGGTGGCGTTGTTCGGGATGGGTGAGTTGCCTGCCACGGAGCCGGAGATGAGGATGCCGCCGGCCTTGCGGGCCAGCATTCCCGGCAGCACCGCGAGCACCAGGTCGTGCACGCCGAGCACGTTGAGCTGAACCTGTGCCTTCTCGCCGGCCGGGTCCAACTTGACCACGGGACCGAAGGTCGCGGTGCCCGCGTTGGCGCACAGGATCGAGATGTTGCGATCGGCCAGTTCGTCGGCCAGGGCGGTGCGAGCGGTGGGGTCGGCGAGGTCGCAGGCGCGCACCTCGACCGCGACGCCGTGGCGTTCGGTCAGGCGCTCGGCCAGTTCGGTCAGTACCTCGCCGCGGCGTGCGGTGATGATCAGGCTGTGGCCGCGGGCGGCGAGTTCGGTGGCCAGCGCCGCACCGATGCCCTGGGAGGCTCCGGTGACGACGGCTCGACTGTCCGGCGAGGGGGCGGGGACTGGCATGCGGCAATCGTAGGGGGAGTCGATACGCTGGCCAGCATGAGCAGCCCCCGGCCGGCTTCGACTTCAGCCAGCCGGTCGAAAGTCCTTGCCTGGGCGTTGTGGGACTGCGGTTCCACCGGCATGATCGCTATCGTCGTGACCTTCGTCTTCTCGGTGTATCTCACCAGCACCGTCGGCCGTGACATCGCCGGCGGCACCTCACCGGCCAGCTGGCTGGGCCGCGTGCTGACCATCGCCGGATTCACGGTCGCCGTGCTGGCGCCGGTCACCGGTGTGCTGGTGCAGGCACCGCAACGCCGACGGGCAGCGCTGACGATCCTGACCGCTCTGGCGGTGCTCTCCACCGCGGCGATGAGCCTGATCCGCGCCGAGCCGGCCTACTTCGCCGTCGGCCTGGTGCTGCTGGCCTTCACCGCGGCCTGCGGCGATCTGGCCAGTGTGCCGTACAACGCGATGCTTCGACAGCTGACCACCCCGGAGAACTCCGGACGCATCTCCGGGCTCGGCTGGGCCGCCGGGTACTTGGGCAGTGTCGCGCTGCTGATACTGATCTACCTCGGGTTCATCACCGGCAGCGGCCCCAGCCGCGGGCTGCTGGGGATCCCGGTCGACGACGGCCAGAACATCCGCGCGGCGATGCTGCTGGCGGCCGGCTGGTTCTCCGTCTTCGCCCTGCCCCTGCTGGTGGTCGCCCACACCTTCGTCCCCGCCGCCGACCCCACGCTGCGCGGCGTGGGGCTGCTCGGCGGATACCGGCAGCTATGGGCCGACCTGCGGGCCGAATGGCGCCGCGACCGCAACCTGGTCTACTACCTCGTGGTTAGCGCGGTGTTCCGGGACGGACTGGCCGGGGTGTTCGCCTTCGGCGCGGTGCTGGGCGTCAGTGTGTACGGCATCTCGCAGTCCGATGTGCTGATCTTCGGCGTCTTCGCCTCCACGGTCGCGGCGGCCGGCGCGGTGATCGGAGGCCACCTCGACGATCGGGTCGGCGGCAAGCCCGTCATCGTCGGCTCGCTGACGGCGATGATCGCCGTCGGCATCGCGCTGCTGAGCCTCTCCGGACCCGTCGCGTTCTGGGTGTGCGGCCTGCTGCTGTGCATGTTCATCGGGCCCACTCAGTCGGCGGCGCGCACCCTGCTGCTGCGGATGGCCAGCCACGGCAAGGAGGCGGTCGCGTTCGGGCTCTACACCATGACCGGGCGTGCGGTGGCGTTCCTGGCGCCGTGGCTGTTCTTCGTGTTCGTCGACGCGTTCGGCAGCGACCGGGCCGGGCTGGGCGGCCTGTGCGTGGTGCTGGCGGCGGGCCTGCTCGGGATGCTGGCGGTGCGGGTGCCGCGCTAGGCGGCGCCGGTGCAGATGGTCAGGCCGCGGCCGGTGCGCTGGCGCACCTGAACACCATTGACCGTCACACTGCAGGTGACGTCGCGCCCGACGTTGACCACGGCCACGCTGGCCGAGTTCCGGGCCGGTGCCGACAGGCTGACCTCTTTGCTCCACGGCAGCATCACGTTGAACTCGGTCTGCATGACGCCGCCGGTGTCGACGTAGGTGATGTTGATCGCCCGCCCGTCACCGTCGACGTTGTAGACGACGGTGTCGGTGCCGGTCGGGCTGCTGGTCTCAACCGGGGGCACCGGCGTGCCGGGAGCCTCGGTGGTGGTCGGCAGCGGCGACTGCGACGTGGTCGGCAGCGGCATCCGGCTGGTTGTCGTCGGGATCGAGGGAGCGGTCCTGGTCCCCGTGACCGGCGGCACCGGCACCGCGACCGTCGACTCTCTCGACGAACTGGTCACGATGACCAGGGCGATGACAAGCCCCACGACCAACAGCACCGCCACCGCGGCCAGGATCCACAGCCAGCGCGGCGACTTCGGGGGGCCGGGTGGCGGCTGGGGCGGTTCGGCCGGCGGGTAGCCGCCCTGCTGCCAGTAGGTCGGCAGCTGCTCGGTGGGCTGAGTCTGCGGCGGCAGGTAACCCTGGCCGGAGGAGGGCGCGCCGTAGCCGTAGTACTGCCCGGCGTAGGCGGGGTCCGGGTTCTGGAGATAACCGTTACCGGCCTGCTGCGTAGGATCGTTCATTCCCACCTCATGCCTGCAGGCTACCCGGCTGTACCGTCCACCTCCGTACGTCGAGCCGATCGGCGCGACGATCTATCTGCGCGGCGGGCCCGAGAGGCAGGCGCGGCCCGGGTACAGCGAGATCTTCCCGTTGCTGCTCGACGAGGGAATCGCGGTGTTCGCCCCGAGCGTGCGCGCGGGTGGGCCGCCCGGTGGCGGGATGCCGCTATTGGTATTGACCGATCGTGCGGGGGTGACGGTGGCCGACCGAGGACAGGGCGGCTACCGTCATCGCCCGTAATACGTCGCGTGAACGCCCCGGGTCGGCCGCCTTGGCCGCCAGGGGCTTCGTGCTGTGTGGGGTCGAGTTCAGCAGCCCGAAGACGGCGTGCGCCATCAGGCGGGCGTCGGACTCGTCGAGTGCCGGGTCCAGGTCGCGCAGCACGCTCACCCAGATCTCGACGTAACTGCGCTGCGCCCGGCGCGCCTGCCGCTGCGCCCCGGCCGGCACGTTGTCGAGGTCTCGGTCCTGGATCCGGATCAGGTCCGACTCACCCAGTGCGAAGTCGAGGTGGAACTCGATCAGGCCGTCCAGTGCGGCGGCCGGGTCCGGCGCTTCGGCGACGACTGCTTGCGCGCCGGCCAGCAGGCGGGTGCTGATGCCCACCAGGAGTTCGACCAGCAGCGCTTCCTTGTTCGGGAAGTGCCGATAGATGGCCGGCCCGCTGACCCCGGCCGCCGAACCGATGTCCTCGAGCCGAACCGCCAGGTAGCCCTTCTCCGCGATCAGCCGCTCCGCGGCAGCCAGCAGGGCATCGCGGCGGTCCGACTTCTGCCGACTGCGCCGTGTGGCTGCTTCTGGCATGGGACCCACCTCTGGACGTTTCGGTTAATCTTCTCTAACCTAACACGAGTTAGTCGTCATTAACTCAATTGCGACGGGACCTCGATGACTTCACCGGCTGCGAATCGCCAGGCGCACCTGCAGCTCGTCGAGCAGTTGCGTTGCAAACTGGCCGAGGCCGCGCGCGGCGGACCCGAACGCGCCCGCGAGCGCCACGTCGAGCGCGGCAAGCTGCTTCCGCGCGACCGGGTCGACGGTCTGCTCGATCCGGGCAGTCCACTGCTGGAGGTCGCCCCGCTGGCCGCCGACGGCATGTACGACGACCAGTGCCCGGCCGCCGGGATGATCACCGGCATCGGCCGCGTCTCGGGGCGGGAGTGCATGATCGTGGCCAATGATGCCACGGTCAAAGGCGGCACCTACTACCCGGTGACGGTCAAGAAGCATCTGCGGGCCCAGGAGATCGCGCTGCAGAACCGGCTGCCGTGCATCTACCTCGTCGACTCCGGCGGCGCGTTCCTGCCCCGCCAGGACGAGGTGTTCCCGGATCGTGAGCACTTCGGCCGCATCTTCTACAACCAGGCCACCATGAGCGCGCAGGGCATTCCGCAGATCGCCGCCGTGCTCGGATCGTGCACCGCAGGCGGAGCCTATGTGCCCGCCATGAGCGACGAGGCGGTGATCGTCCGCAACCAGGGCACGATCTTCCTCGGTGGCCCGCCGCTGGTGAAGGCCGCCACCGGCGAGGTGGTCACCGCCGAAGAGCTCGGCGGCGGCGAGCTGCACTCCAAGACCTCCGGCGTCACCGACCACCTGGCTCATGACGACCGCGACGCGCTGCGCATCGTGCGCCGCATCATCGCCACGCTGGGCCCTCGCGAGCAACGGCCCTGGGATGTCCGCCCGGCTGTCGACCCGATCGCCGATCAGGACGAGCTCTACGACGTGGTGCCGGTCGACGCGCGGGTGCCCTACGACGTGCACGAGGTCATCACCCGCATCGTCGACGGTGGTGAGTTCACCGAGTTCAAAGCGGAGTACGGCACCACGCTGGTCACCGGGTTCGCCCACATCCACGGTCATCCCGTCGGCATCGTCGCCAACAACGGCGTGCTGTTCGGCGAATCTGCGCTCAAGGGAGCGCATTTCATCGAGCTGTGCGACAAGCGGACGGTGCCCCTGGTGTTCCTGCAGAACATCACCGGCTTCATGGTCGGCCGCGACTACGAGGCGAGCGGCATCGCCAAGCACGGCGCCAAGATGGTGACCGCAGTGGCCTGCGCGCGGGCGCCCAAGCTGACCGTGGTGATCGGCGGTTCCTATGGTGCAGGCAACTACTCGATGTGCGGGCGGGCCTACTCGCCGCGCTTCCTGTGGATGTGGCCCAACGCCCGGATCTCGGTGATGGGCGGCGAACAGGCCGCATCGGTGCTGGCCACCGTGCGCGGCGAGATGACACCCGAGCAGGAAGACGCCTTCAAGGCCCCGATCCGCGCCCAGTACGAACACCAGGGCAATCCGTACTACTCGACCGCCCGGTTGTGGGACGACGGCGTCATCGATCCCGCCGACACCAGAACAGTTCTGGGACTGGCGCTTTCGGTCACCGCCAACGCACCCGTCGAACCGGTGTCCTACGGCGTCTTCAGGATGTGACGATGTTTACCAGTGTCCTTGTCGCCAACCGGGGCGAGATCGCCGTGCGCGTCATCCGCACGCTGCGGGCCATGGGCATCCGCTCCGTCGCGGTCTACAGCGACGCCGACGCCGACGCCCGTCACGTCGCCGAGGCCGACGTGGCCGTGCGCATCGGGCCGTCGCCGGCCCGGCAGAGCTACCTCGACATCGACGCCGTGGTGGCAGCGGCCCTGCGGACCGGGGCGCAGGCCGTCCATCCCGGGTACGGATTCCTCGCGGAGAACGCCGATTTCGCCGCCGCGCTGGAACGAGCCGGGCTGACGTTCATCGGGCCGCCGTCCGGTGCGATCCGCACCATGGGCGACAAGATCGCGGCCAAGGCCGCGGTGTCCGCGTTCGGAGTGCCCGTGGTTCCCGGGATCGCCCGGCCCGGTCTGTCCGACGCCGAGCTCATCGCCGCGGCCGGCGACATCGGTTTCCCGATCCTGGTCAAACCGTCCGCAGGCGGCGGCGGCAAGGGCATGCGGCGCGTCGACGACGCCGCCGAACTGCCCGCCGCCCTGGCCGCTGCACGCCGCGAGTCCGGCGCGGCGTTCGGCGACGACACCCTGTTCCTCGAGCGGTTCGTGTTGCAGCCCAGGCACATCGAGGTCCAGGTGCTGGCCGACACCTACGGCACCGTGCTGCACCTCGGCGAGCGTGAGTGCAGTCTGCAGCGCCGCCATCAGAAGGTCATCGAGGAGGCACCGTCACCGCTGCTGGACGGCGCCACCCGCGCCCGCATTGGCGCCGCGGCCTGCGACACCGCGCGGAGTGTGGACTACGTCGGCGCGGGCACAGTCGAGTTCATCGTCTCCGCCGACCGGCCCGACGAGTTCTTCTTCATGGAGATGAACACCCGCTTGCAGGTCGAACATCCGGTCACCGAGATGGTGACCGGATGGGATCTCGTCGAATGGCAGGTGCGCATCGCGGCGGGGGAGCAACTGCATGCCCGCCAGGACGACATCACAATGGACGGGCACGCGATCGAGGCACGCGTGTACGCCGAGGACCCCGCTGCCGGGTTCCTGCCGACCGGCGGCCCGGTACTCGGCCTGCTGGAACCGTCCGGCGGGCAGGAGCGGAGCGACTCGGGGTTGAATCCACGCGTGCGGGTGGATTCCGGCCTGTCGGTGGGGATGACGATCGGCAGTGACTACGACCCGATGCTGTCGAAGGTGATCGCCCACGGCGAGGACCGCTCTGCCACACTGCGATCGCTGGACCGGGCGCTGTCGGGCACCGCCGTGCTCGGTGTCGGCACCAACGTCGAGTTCCTGCGGTTCCTGCTCGCCGATGACGACGTCGCCGCCGGCCGGCTCGACACCGGCATCATCGACCGCATCGTGTTCACCGCCGAGCCGCCCGGTGACGACGTGTTCATCGCAGCTGCGGCCTATCGTTGGCTGCAATTGTGGTCCCGGGCCGGTGCCGACCCGTGGGACGTGCCGACGGGCTGGCGCCTCGGCGAACCGGCGCCCACCAGTTTCCGGCTGCGCTCTGGTGCGCGCACCGACCACGTGCACGTCACCGGCAACCCCGAGCGCGCCGCTGCACGGGTCGAAGACGGCGAAAGTCGTTCCCTGTCAGCTCGATTGAACGGCGATGTGCTGTCGGTGACCATCGACGGCATCCGTGCCGCCTACGTCGTCGCCTGCTCCGGTCATCAGATCTGGCTGGCCGGTGAGGGTCGCTCGGTGTTGGTCGAGGAGGTTCGCGAGGCGCCGGTGCGGCCCGACGACGAACACAGCGGGGATGCCGATCTGGTCAGCCCGATGCCCGGGTCGGTTGTGGCCGTGGGTGTTTCCGACGGTGATACCGTGTCCGCCGGGACGGTCGTGGTGGCCGTCGAGGCGATGAAGATGGAGCATTCGCTGACCGCGCCGGTCGACGGTGTGGTGGAACTTCTGGTCGCCGTGGGCGATCAGGTCAAGGTTGGCCAGTTGCTGGCCAAGGTCATAGCCGCCGAAGAACAGAAGGCAACGTCCGATGAGTGACTTCCTGTCCACGGGAACCCTTCCCGACGAATACGAGCAGCTCGCCAAGACCGTGCGCGATTTCACCCGCACCGCGGTCGCCCCCGTCGCTGCCAAACACGACGCCGAGCACTCCTTCCCCTACGAGATCGTGGCCGGCATGGCCGAGATGGGCCTGTTCGGCCTGCCGTTCCCGGAGGCGTACGGCGGCATGGGCGGTGACTACTTCGCCCTGTGCCTGGCACTCGAGGAACTCGGCAAGGTCGACCAGAGCGTGGCGATCACCCTGGAAGCCGGGGTGTCGCTGGGCGCTATGCCCGTCTACCGGTTCGGCAACGAGGCCCAGAAACAGCACTGGCTGCCGCAGCTGACCAGCGGTGCGGCCTTGGGGGCGTTCGGCCTCACCGAGGCAGGCGGCGGCACCGATGCCGGCGCCACCAAGACCACCGCCCGCCTCGACGACGGTCATTGGGTGATCAACGGCTCCAAGCAGTTCATCACAAACTCCGGCACCGACATCACCAAACTGGTCACCGTCACCGTCGTCACGGGAACCGTCGGCGACCGACGCGAGATCTCCTCGATTTTGGTGCCGGTTCCTACACCGGGATTCGCCGCCGAACCGGCCTACGACAAGGTCGGCTGGAATGCCTCCGACACCCATCCGCTCACGTTTGACGACGTCCGGGTCCCCGAGGAGAACCTGCTCGGTGAGCGGGGCCGCGGCTACGCCAATTTCCTGCGCATCCTCGACGAGGGACGCATCGCGATTGCCGCGCTGGCCACCGGTGCGGCGCAGGGCTGCGTCGACGAGAGCGTCAAGTACGCCAGGGAGCGCGCCGCCTTCGGCCAGCCGATCGGGCGCTTCCAGGCCATCGAGTTCAAGATCGCCCGGATGGAGGCCCGCGCCCATGTGGCCCGCACCGCGTACTACGACGCCGCGGCTCTGATGCTGGCCGGCAAGCCGTTCAAGAAGGAGGCCGCGATCGCGAAGATGATCGCCAGCGAGGCCGCCATGGACAACGCCCGCGACGCCACCCAGATCCACGGTGGGTACGGATTCATGAACGAGTACACCGTGGCGCGGCACTACCGCGACAGCAAGATCCTCGAAATCGGCGAAGGAACAACCGAAGTGCAGCTGATGCTGATCGCGCGCGAGCTGGGCGTCGCATGAGCGAGGCCACCGAGGAGAAGGTCGTCGAGCAGCGCGGGCTGTGGTACGAGGAGTTCGAGCTCGGGGTGCGTTACCTGCACCGCCCAGGCCGGACCGTCACCGAGGCCGACAACGTGCTGTTCACCACGCTGACCATGAATACCCAGGCGCTGCATCTGGATGCGGCGTTCTCCGACGCGTTGCCGCCCTTCAACCAGCGGCTGGTCAACTCGATGTTCACGCTGTCCACGCTGGTGGGTCTGTCGGTGGCCCAGCTGACCCAGGGCACCATCGTCGGCAACCTCGGGTTCTCCGAGATCGCCTTTCCCAAGCCGCTGTTCCACGGCGACACCATGTACGCCGAAACCGTGGTGATCGACAAGCGCGAGTCCAAGAGCCGTCCGGGCGAGGGCATCGTGACCTTCGCCCACACCGCGCGAAACCAGCACGGCGACATCGTCGCAACGGCAACGCGCAAGACCATGGTAAGGAAGAAGCCCGCCTGATGGCCCTCGTCGACCCCGGCCCGGCCTGGCTGTTCTGCCCGGCCGACCGTCCGGACCGTTTCGAAAAAGCCGCGGCCGCAGCCGATGTCGTCATCCTCGACCTGGAGGACGGGGTGGCGGCCAAGGACCGCGAAGCGGCGCGCGAAGCACTGCTGACCACCCGGCTGGACCCCGCCCGCACGGTGGTGCGGGTCAACCCCTCCACCACCGAGGACCACAAGCGCGACCTCGAGGTCGTCGCCCGCACCGCGTACACGACGGTGATGCTGGCCAAGACCGAGTCGGCCGAGCACGTGGCCGCGCTGGCGCCCCTGAACGTGGTGGTGCTCGTCGAGACCCCGCTGGGAGCGCTCGCGGTGACCGACACCGCCCGGGTGGACAACACCTACGCGGTGATGTGGGGTGCCGAGGACCTCTTCGCCGTGACCGGCGGCACCAGCAACCGCTACCCCGACGGCACCTATCGCGAGGTAGCGCAGCACGTGCGGTCGCAGAGCCTGCTGGCCGCGAAGGCATTCGGCAAGCTCGCACTGGACTCGGTGTTCCTCGACATCAAGAACCTCGACGGCCTGCGCGTCGAAGTCGACGACGCCGTCGCCGTCGGCTTCGACGTCAAGGTCGCCATCCATCCCAGCCAGGTGGCGGTCATCCGCGAGGGGTACCGACCCACCGCCGAACAGGCGCAGTGGGCGCGACACGTGCTGGCCACCGCCCGCGATGAGCGCGGCGTCTTCGCGTTCGAGGGCATAATGGTAGATGCCCCGGTGCTGCGGCGAGCAGAGCGCATCGTCCAGCTCTCGGCCGATCCCGGCCGTTAGCTGGCACTCCGCCACAACGGATTTTGCTCTGACCGCCTCCGCACCGAGCAGACCTGAGGTCGTGACGGCCGAACATGCCGTCGACGTGGCCACAAGGAGGCGGCATGGGTCAGTTGGTGCAGCACATCGCACCGGACGGAACCGCGACAGTGGACTCCGACTACCGCCTGCCGCCGGAAACCTCGGCCTGGCTCTACGAAAACCTGGTCATCGCCCGCGATCTCGACGGCGAGTTCGTCAACCTGCAACGGCAGGGTGAGCTGGCCCTCTACGCATCGTGTCGCGGTCAAGAGGCCGCCCAGGTCGGTGCGGCGGCCTGCCTGCGCAAGACCGACTGGCTCTTCCCGCAGTATCGCGAGCTCGGCGCCTTCCTGGTGCGCGGCATCGCGCCGGGGCAGATGGCCGCGGTGTGGCGCGGTTCGTGGCATGGCGGCCTGGAGTTCACCCGGAAATGCTGCGCTCCGATCGCCATTCCCATCGCCACCCACGCCCTGCACGCCGTCGGCGCCGCGATGGCCGCCCAGCGGCTCGGCGAGGATTCGGTGACCGTGGCCTTCCTCGGCGACGGCGCCACCAGCGAGGGCGATGCCCACGAGGCGCTGAACCTCGCCGCCGTGGACAAGGTGCCGTGCGTGTTCTTCGTCCAGAACAACCAGTGGGCGATCTCGGTGCCGGTGAGCCGCCAGCACGCGGCCGTGTCGATCGCGCACCGCGCCTCCGGGTACGGGATGCCCGGAGTCATGGTGGACGGCAACGACGTCCTGGCCTGCTACGCGGTGATGAGCGAGGCAGCCGCCCGGGCCCGCGCCGGCGAGGGCCCCACTCTGATCGAGGCCGTCACCTACCGGATGGGGCCGCACACCACCTCCGACGATCCCACCCGATACCAACCCGCCGACGAGCTCGCCGAGTGGGCCGCGCGCGACCCGATCACCCGCTACCGCAAGTACTTACAGGACCTCGGCGTGCTCACCGACCGGTTGGAGCAGCGGGTCGCCGCCCGCTCGGCACGGTTGCGGGCCGAGCTGCGCGACGCGGTGGTCGACGCCCCGGACCCGGACGTGGCCGAGCTCTTCGAGCACGTCTACGCCGAGACCCCGCCGCTGCTGGCGGCCCAGCGCGAGCAGCTGCTCGCCGAGATGGCGAAGGAGACCTGAGATGACCCAGATCATCGAACGGCCACCGAAGTTGACCGACCTGCCCGAGGTCACGAGCGTGACCATGGCCCAGGCGATCAACCGCGCGCTGCACGACGCGATGGCAGCCGACGATCGTGTGCTGGTGTTCGGTGAGGACGTCGCCACGCTGGGCGGGGTGTTCCGGGTGACCGAGGGGCTGTCCGAAACCTTCGGTACCCAACGGTGTTTCGACACCCCGCTGGCGGAGTCGGCCATCATCGGAATCGCCGTCGGCCTGGCGATCCGCGGTTTCGTCCCGGTGCCCGAGATCCAGTTCGACGGGTTCTCCTACCCGGCGTTCGATCAGATGGTCAGCCACCTCGCCAAGTACCGGATGCGCACCCGAGGTGAGGTCGACATGCCGGTGACCGTGCGGATTCCGTCGTTCGGCGGGATCGGCGCTGTCGAGCACCATTCGGAGTCGACCGAGACGTACTGGGTGCACACCGCCGGGCTGAAGGTCGTGGTGCCCTCGACTCCCTCGGACGCGTACTGGCTGCTGCGCCATGCGATCAGCTCCCGCGACCCAGTGGTCTATCTCGAGCCCAAGCGTCGCTACTGGGCGCGTGACGTGGTGGACTTCGCCGAGCCGGCACCGGCGATCGGTCGGGCCGCGGTTCGTCGGTCCGGTGACGACGTCACGGTGCTCACCTATGGCGGTCTGGTCACCACCGCGCTCAATGCCGCCGAAGTCGCGGACTGCGACCTCGAGGTGATCGACCTGCGTTCCTTGAGCCCACTGGACTTCGACACTGTCGCAGAATCAGTCCGCAAGACCGGCCGCGCGGTGGTTATGCATGAGGGGCCGCGCACGTTGGGCTTCGGTGCCGAGCTGGCGGCGCGGATCTCCGAGGAACTGTTTTACGACCTGGAGTCACCGGTGTTGCGCGCCACCGGATTTGACACGCCGTACCCGCCTGCGCGGATGGAGAAGATCTGGCTGCCCGGGGTCGACCGGCTGCTTGACTGCGTCGAGAAAGTGATGCGACGGCCATGAGCGACTTCCTGGTTCCCGACCTCGGTGAGGGCCTGCAGGACGCCACCATCACCCACTGGGCCGTCGCGGTGGGTGACGTCGTCGAACTCAACCAGACCCTGTGCACCGTCGAGACCAACAAGGCCGAGGTCGAAATTCCCAGCCCCTACGTCGGCCGCATCGCGGCACTCGGTGGCGCGGAGGGTGAAACGCTGCCCGTGGGAACCCTGTTGGTGCGCATCGACACCGGCCCGGCCGAGCAGCGGAGGCCGGTTCTGGTCGGCTACGGAACCGACAACGGCATGGACCGCAGCCGCCGGCCGCGCACAGCGCCCAAGGTGCGCAAGCTCGCCGCCGACCTGGCCGTGGATCTGCACGGCCTTGCGCCCTCCGGAGCCGAGGGCATCATCACTGCCCGGGACGTGCTGGCCGCTGCTGGCCCTGAGGCGGAAACCATTGCGGTACAGGGTGTCCGGGCTCGGATGGCCACTCAAATGTCGTTGTCGCGCAGCCGAATTCCCGATGCCCACGCCAGCATGCAGGTGGACTGCTCAGCGCTGCTACGGCTGCGGGACCGGCTGGAGGTCACTCCCTTCGTGCTGACGCTGCGGATGCTGCTGCTGGCGCTGGCGCGCCATCGGCTGCTCAACGCCACATGGATGGAATCCGAAGGCGGACCGCAGATCCGGATGCATCAGGCGGTCCGGCTGGGCGTGGCGGTGGCCACCGAGCGGGGTCTGGTGGTCCCGGTCGTTGCTGACGCGCACACGCTCACCCTGCGGCGGCTCGCAGCCGTCCTCGACGACCTCGTCGAGCGGGCCAGGGCCGGCACGTTGGCTCCTGCGGAACTCGGCGGGTCGACGTTCACGGTGTCGAACTTCGGGGCCCTCGGGCTCGACGAAGGCGTTCCGGTGATCAACTATCCGGAAGCGGCCATCCTGGGTATGGGCTCACTGAAGCCCCGGGCCGTGGTGGTCGGCGACGAGGTGGTGGCGCGGCCGACGATGACGTTGACGTGCGCCTTCGACCACCGGATTGCCGACGGCGCGCAGGTCGCCTCGTTCCTCACCTATCTTCGCGGTCTGATCGAGGCGCCGGAGACCGCACTGCTGGATTGTTAGGGAGCGTGGGTAGGGCGTGTAGCGCCGCCTGCGGCCTCTGCCTGGGCGACCCGACCGCTTGGGCGTGACCGCCGACGAACGTCGGGCGAGACCACCAAGTTGTCGGGCGCGTGATGTACTGTCGAACACATGTTCGAATCACCGGTGGAGATCGATACCGGTGCGGAAGAGTCCGCGCTGGTCGAACGCATTGCCGCGTTGGAGCGGCTCAAGGCCGCCGCCGCGGCGGGCCAGGCCCGGTTGGCGGTGGCGTTGGATAGCGCACGCCGGGCGGCGGAGGCGGCGGCCGGGGTGCCGGCTGCCCGGCGCGGTCGTGGGGTAGCCACCGAGGTGGCCCTGGCCCGCCGGGATTGCCCGGCCCGCGGTGGGCGGCATCTGGGGTTCGCCAAGGCTTTGGTGCACGAGATGCCCCATACGTTGGCTGCGCTCGAGGCGGGGGTGCTCTCCGAGTGGCGGGCCACCTTGCTGGTGCGCGAGTCGGCCTGCCTCGACGTCGAGGACCGGACACGTCTGGATGCTGAGTTGTGCGCCGATCCGGCCGGTCTGGAGGGTCTCGGGGATGCCGCCTTGGTGGCCGCGGCCAAGGCGATCGCCTACCGACTCGATCCCCACGCCGTGGTCGAGCGCGCCGCCAAAGCGGCCAGCGAGCGCACCGTCACCATCCGGCCCGCCCCCGACACCATGACCTACCTGACCGCGCTGCTGCCGGTGGCCCAGGGAGTCTCGGTGTACGCCGCCCTCAAACGCCAGGCCGATCTGTGCTGTGATGGCCGCTCGCGCGGTCAGGTCATGGCCGACACCCTCCTCGAGCGGATCACCGGCCGCCCCGCTGATGTGCCGGTGCCAGTCGCGGTCAACGTGGTGATCTCCGATCAAGCCCTCCTCGGGGCCGAACACGCTGCCGCGGTGATCGCCGGCTACGGGTCGGTGCCCTCCGCGCTCGCCCAGAAGATGCTCTGCGACGCGGTCACTGACGAGCGTTCCCGGGCCACCCTGCGCCGGCTGTACGCTCGACCCGACAGCGGAGCTCTGGTGGCCATGGACTCGCGCGCGCGACTGTTCCCCAAAGGCCTCGCGCAGTTCGTCGCACTGCGCGACCAACGCTGCCGCACACCCTACTGCGACGCCCCGATCCGCCACACCGACCACACCACACCACACCGCCTCGGCGGTGCGACCAATGCACTCAACGGGGCAGGAATGTGCCAGGCCTGCAACCACACCAAAGAAGCCCCCGGCTGGCAGGTGAGCGCCGACATCGATCAGACCGGTACACACACCACCGAATTCACCACCCCCACGGGGGCGCGTTACCACTCCCGAGCCCCACGGGCCCCGGGCACACCCCACCAGCAGCCCACCGAAATCGAGATTTACCTCAACGGCGAACTACTCAAAATCGTCGCCGCCTGACCCCAACGCTTCTGGGCAGCGGCCAGCAGGTCCTTGAACTCCGGTGATTCGATGGACGCTGCCCGCGGGCGGCGCTTCGGGCGCAACGCAACCGGCAGCCCGGTTGCTCAGGGCTTGAGCGGGCTGTAGAAGACGATGCCGTTGCCCTTGTTGTCATAGACGACGGCGCGACGCTCGTGGGCGTCGTCGTACGGGCCCTTGACGATGCCGCCGCCGCTTTCCTCCGCGGCCTTCGCTGCGGCGTCGACGTCGGCGGTCTTGATGCCGACGACGACCTGTCCCGGGATCGGATGGTCGATCTCGGTGGCGAGAGCGAGCGTGACCGGGCCGCCGTCGAGGGCCGCGAAATGTGTTCCGTCACGGAACTTCAGCGCCATCCCCAGTGTCTCGCTGTAGAACCGGATCGACTCGTCCAGGTCATCGGTGGACAAGATGATCATCTTGACTTCATGGTCGCTCACGTGTGCCTCCTGTGGCTGAAGCCAGCGCGCCCCCGACAGGTTGGCTGGCAGCGCGATTGTAGCGACTGCGGTCAGGGTCAGCAGGCCATCCTGGTTGAAGAAGAAGATGATGATCGCATCGTCGGAGATCGCGAACCGCTGGCACGAAGGCGCAGTGAGGTCGTCGGCAGCCGCCGTCGGAACATGGGTCAGCAGTTGTTGGCGGACTACCGGGTTCGGTACCACCAGCGGGTCTGAGCCGGGCTTGAACACCGTCTCGAAGGTGACCGGCGCACGATTGGCCAGACTGTGGGTGAGCGCCTTGTAGGTGGGCGACCGTGGCGCGTTCTCGACGAAATTTGCGCCCCCGGCAGGAATCGAACCTGCGACCTAGGGATTAGAAGGCCCTTGCTCTATCCGACTGAGCTACGGAGGCAGCGCGGGGGTAATTCTAGTCGGGCGAATTAGCCACAACCGGGCACCTGCGGTCTTTGCGGTTTCACATCTGGTTGAGTCCAACCTCAAACGGCGGCGAACCTGACCTGCAATCCGTCCAGCAGTCGTTGCACCTCGTTACGCTTTTCCCGCAGCCGCAGCACCGGTTCGGGGGTGCGCGAGCTGCCCCGGCCGGCGTCCAGGCGGTTGGCCCAGCGCACCTGCGCCATGGCAATGAGCTCCTCGAGTTCAGCGATCTCTGCCCTCATCACCTCGGCAAACACCCTGGCCTGGGCGGCGTCATTGGGATGGAAGGGGCGTGCCAGCCGGTTCAGCCTGCGCCCGACTGGGTGCCAATTCTCCAGAAGCATTCACAAATCGTCCGATGATCCACCTGGAGTTTCCTGACAGTGTTGCGGGCAGGCATGCCGCGGACATCCGGCGTTCACTTTGCTGCAGCAGCCGAGCTACCTCGTTTCGTGTCGAATTGCGGGCGCGCGGCCAGTGACGATGCGGTCAGCGCGTCAAGGCTCGGAAGAATCCCGTTGGGTTCGACCGCAATTGGCTATGGTTGTGACGGGCGGCACACACGGAGGGCCCGCGGGCCGCCCCCAACCGGGCAAACGCCTTAGCTTGGCTAAGCGTCAAGGAGTCCCACCGCGCACGAGCAGTCCGATCGAGCAGGTCACCGCCGCCGCTCTGCGTGGCCTGAGGGCTCACGCCGATCCGGTGCGGGGGTCGAGGTACAACGGCGGTTGCGGCGGCTGGTTGAAGTCGAACATCCCGTTCAGCGATCCGGCGCGGGCGTCGAGTGAGTCGTCGCCGATGCGACCGGTTGACCAGTTGTCTTCGATGAAGCGCAGGATCGAGGTCTGGTCGGTCTGGGTGTGATCGACGAAATTGGCTCTCGCGTAGGGCGAGATCACCAGCAGCGGAAGTCGCGGGCCGTACCCGCAGCGTCCCTGGTAGACGATCGGCGCCGCCGTCGGGGCGGTGCACAGCCCGGGGCCGGTCAGCGCGTCGGCGGACGTCGTCGACGCCGACACCACCGGTGCGGCCTTGTGGTCGTACCAGCCGTCGGAGTCGTCGTAGGTGATGACGATCGCGGTGTCCTTCCACTCCGGCAGACGCTGCAGGCGGTTGACCGTGTCGACGAGGAACCGCTGTTCGTCGAGGGGATCGGAGTACTGCGCATGGCCGTCCTGGTAGCCCGGTGCCTTCAGGAAGCTGACGGCCGGCAGGTGACCGGCGTCGGCGGCGGTCCAGAAGTCCGACAGGTCGTACTGATGGTTGGCCTGGTCGCTGCGGCCGATGGCGTCGGTCGAACCGGGCGGCAGGTGGTGCGGGTTGGCGGTGGACGGGTAGTACTGGAACGGCTCGTGGTGGGGGATGTAGTCACCCTTCGTCCCGAATGGCAGCGGGCCGGAGGTTCCGGTTCCGCCGATCGCCGTTCCGACGTTGTGCTCGGCGCCGCACACCGCGGTGCCGTCGGGTTTGGTCGAGGTGGGCCGGAAGCCGCCCTGGAAGTACCCCCAGGTGATCTTCTTGGCGTTCAGCAGGTCGCCGATGTTCTTGTTGTTGTTGCTGAGCTGGACCTGATCGCGGCTCGAGCAGTCGTCGCCGAACGGCTGGGAGCCGCCGATCAGCGTGTTCTCGATCACCTGGTCAGCGGGGAACGGCTTACCGCCGGGCATGAATTTCTTTGTCACGCCGTGGGTTTGGCCGGAGACCAGGTTCAGGTGGCCGGGTGTCGAGGGGCCGAACGTCGAGTTGTACGAGTTGTCGCTCATGGCGAAGTGCTGTGCGTAGTTCCACAGCGCGGTCACGGTGTTGCCGTCGTAGTAGCCCATCACCATGCCCGGTGCGGAGAAGATCGGCGGTTTGCAGCTGGCGATCTCGGTGTGTTCGACGAACCGGTTCATCGCGCCACCGTTGAAGGCCAGCTGTTCGGGGGTGTAGCCGTGGTCCTGGTCGCAGGTAACGATCTGGCCCGTTCCGCCGAGCCGAACCGGCTGGGACTTGTTCGGGTTGCGGCTGAGCAACTCGGGCGTCAGCCCGTCGACGGCCGGGGTGTCCGGACGCGCGGTGAACGGCTGCCCGTCGGTGTTCGCGGCATGCGGGTAGGTGCCGAAGTAGTGGTCGAAGGACACGTTCTCCCCGATGATCACCACGAGGTGGTGGATCGGCGTGGCCGTGTTCGCCGAACTGGTGAGGGCTGGCTTGTCAGCGCAGGAGGAGGCGACGAGCGCGAAGACCGACGCGACCACGGCCGCGGCTCGGCGAGGATTCGGATGCCACACACCCCGAGTGTGGTGCCATCCGGTGTCCGGTTGGTGAACTTCGGTTGTCGGCGCGCAGACGGAGGTCGTCACCTTTATGACAGAAGCCGTCCGGTGATCCGGCCAATTGCGCGCCGCGCGCCGACTAGCGTGGGAGGGTGCTGGTGTCGATGAGGAGGGATCGATGAGCCGACCTGTTGATGCGAACGGTCTGCCGTCCGAACTCGGGCCCCTCGACATGCTGCTGCATCGCGGCGAAGCGAACCCGCGGACCCGCTCGGGCATCATGGCGCTGGAGATCCTCGACACCACCCCGGATTGGGAGCACTTCCGGGCCTGCTTCGACAACGCCTCCCGCAAGGTCCTGCGGTTGCGGCAGCGCGTCGTCGTGCCGACCCTGCCCACCGCACCGCCGCGCTGGGTGGTCGACCCGGACTTCAACCTCGACTTCCACGTCCGCCGGGTGCGCGTCCCCGAGCCAGGCACCCTGCGCCAGGTGCTCGACCTGGCCGAGGTGAGCCTGCAGTCGCCGCTGGACATCTCCCGGCCGTTGTGGACCGCCACCCTGGTCGAAGGACTCGAGGCAGGCAAGGCCGCCACCCTGCTGCATCTGAGTCACGCCGTCACCGACGGGGTGGGCGCGGCGACGATGTTCGCCGAGATCTATGACCTGGAACGCAATCCACCCGCGCGGCCGACCCCGCCGATGCCGGTGCCTCAGGACCTCACCCCCAACGACCTGATGCGCGAGGGCATCAACCAGTTGCCCGGCGCCATCGTGGCCGGCCTGTTCGGCGTGGTGTCCGGCGGGCTGTCGGCCATTGGCCGCGTGGTGCGCAATCCGGGCACCGCCGTGTTCGACGTCCTCGACTACGCCCGGTCCGGACGCCGGGTGATGGGCCGGGCGGCCGAGCCGTCCCCGCTGCTGCGGCGGCGCAGCCTGTCCTCGCGCAGTGAAGCCATCGAGATGAAACTGGCGGACTTGCGATCGGCCGCCCACGCGGCCGGCGGATCGATCAACGACGCCTATCTGGCCGGGCTGTGCGGTGCGCTGCGGCTCTATCACGAGGCGCTCGGCGTCCCGGTCAACAGCTTGCCGATGGCCGTGCCGGTGAGCCTGCGCGCCGAAGCCGATCCGGCCGGCGGCAACCGGTTCGCCGGGGTCAACCTGGCGGCCCCGATCGGTGTCGCCGACCCGGCTCTGCGCATCCGGAAGATCCGCAAGCAGATGACCTCCCGGCGTGAGGAGGCCGCCATCGACCTGATCGGCTCGGTGGCGCCGGTGCTCAGCCTGCTGCCCGACGCGGTGCTCGAGGCGATGAGCGGATCGGTGATCGCCTCTGACGTGCAGGCCAGCAATGTGCCGGTCTACGCCGGCGAAACCTTCATCGCCGGGTCGAAGGTGTTGCGCCAGTTCGGTCTTGGGCCGCTGCCCGGGGTTGCGATCATGGTCGTGCTGGTTTCCCGGGGCGGCTACGCGACCGTCACCGCCCGATACGACAGGGCCGCGATCACCAACGAGGAACTGTTTGCGCAGTGCCTGCGGTGCGGATTCGACGAGGTGCTCGCCCTGGCCGGTGATCCGCCACGGCGGGTGGTCCCGTCGTCGTTCCCCGACCCGGTTGACGACTCCACGCAAACCCCTGCGAACGGATCGGTGTCCTACTCATGAGTGACAAGAACCTGCGCCTGCCCGGCTCGGTCGCCGAGGTGACGGCCAGCCCGCCCGGCCCCCAGATCGGTGCCTTCTTCGACCTCGACGGCACGCTGGTCGCCGGCTTCACCGCGGTGATCCTCACCCAGGAGCGCTTCCGCAGCCGGGACATGGGCATCGGCGAGCTCATCACGATGATCGCGGCCGGGCTCAACCACCGGCTCGGCCGGTTGGAGTTCGAGGAGCTGATCGGCAAGGCCTCGCAGGCGTTGCGCGGTCGCGCACTGTCCGACCTGCACGAGATCGGCGAGCGGCTGTTCATCCAGAAGATCGAGAAACGGATCTATCCGGAGATGCGCGAGCTGGTACACGCGCACATGGAGCGCGGCCACACGGTGGTGCTCAGCTCGTCGGCGCTGACACTGCAGGTCGAGCCGGTGGCCCGCTTCCTGGGCATCGAGAACACGCTGACCAACAAGTTCGAGGTCGACGAGGACGACGTCCTCACCGGCGAGGTTGTGCGCCCGATCCTGTGGGGGCCCGGCAAGGCCGACGCGGTGCAGAAGTTCGCCGCCGACAACGACATCGACCTCAAGCGGTCCTACTTCTACGCCGACGGCGACGAGGACGTCGCGCTGATGTATCTGGTCGGCAACCCCCGGCCCACCAACCCCGAGGGCAAGATGGCCGCGGTGGCACGGCGGCGCGGCTGGCCCATCCTGGAATTCAACAGTCGCGGCAGCGGTGGGCTGATGGGTCAGGTGCGGACCCTGCTCGGCGTCGGGTCGCTGCTCCCGGCCGCCACCGGCGCGATCGGCTGGGGCCTGCTGACCCGAAGCCGACGCCGCGGCGTGAACTTCTTCACCACCGCGTTCCCGAACCTGATGCTGGCCGCCAACGGCGTGAATCTCAACGTGCTGGGTGCGGAGAATCTGACCAAGAAGCGGCCCGCGGTGTTCATCTTCAACCACCGCAACAACTTCGACCCCATCATCTCCGCAGCCCTGATCAAGGACAACTGGACCGGGGTGGGGAAGAAGGAACTCGAAAGCGACCCCGTGATCGGCACATTGGGCAAGCTGGTCGACACCGTGTTCATCGACCGGGACGACCCGAAGGCCGCCGTGGAGTCGCTCCAGCGTGTCGAGGACCTCGTCGAGAAGGGCCTGTCGATTCTGATCGCGCCGGAAGGCACCCGGCTGGACACCCGCACCGTGGGTCCCTTCAAGAAGGGCCCGTTCCGGCTGGCGATGGCCGCCGGTGTGCCACTGGTCCCGATCGTGATCCGCAATGCCGAGGTGATCGCTCCGCGGGACTCCTCGACGATGAATCCCGGAACCGTGGATGTCGTTGTCTATCCGCCGATTTCAGTGGAGGACTGGACGCTCGACGACCTCTCCGAGCGGATCGCCGGTGTCCGGCAGCTCTACCTCGACACCCTCGCGGACTGGCCGCAGGACAAGGTTCCGGTGCACCCGATCTACAAGAAGGCAGCGGCCAGGAAGGCGCCGGCCAAAAAGGCAGCGGCCAGGAAGGCGCCGGTCAAAACGGCGGCGACAAAGAAGGCAGCGGCCAAGAAAACCGAGCCGCCGACTGTCAGGGGCGGTCGATGACCGCCTGCGATCACCTCGCCGATTTCGGCACTACCGGCGACGCGCTGGTGCTGGCCTCGGTGTCGTCGAAGGCCGAACTCGAGCTGCTCAATGACTGGCTGCACGCCCAGCGGCGGGCGCACCCCAACACCAAACTCGAGGTGTTGCAGTTACCCGCCGGGGATCCGCCGCCGGGGGTGGTGGCCCAACTCGTCGAGGAACTTGGGACCGGTGGGGACCGGCTGGTGGTTCCGGTGCAGGTGTTCTGGGTTCCGGGCGGGCTGCCCACCCGGGTCAAGATCGTCGGTTTGATCTCGGGCCGAGACACCTACCGGCCGCCGGAGTTGTTGCAGCGCAGCATTCTTCGCAAGGATCCGTCGCGCGCCCGCATCGTCGCCGGCGAGCCGGCCAAGGTGTCCGAGCTGCGCCGGCAGTGGCAGGAGAAGACGGTCGGCGAAAGTCCGCGCGACTTCGCCCGCTTCGTGCTGCGTCGCGCGGCACTGGCCATCGAGCGGATGGAACTGCGCCTGCTCGGGCCGGAGTACAAGTCGCCGCAACTCATCACCGATGAGCTGATGGCGTCGTCCCGTTTCATGGAGGGACTGGAGAAGATCCCCGGGGCCAGCCCCGTCAAGGCCGAGGAGATGCTCAACGAGCTGGCCACCGGCTGGAGCAGGTTCTCGGTGGACCTGATCCCCAACCTGGGCCGGGCGATCTTCAGCCGCGGCTTCGATCCCCGCATCGACTACGACCCGGTGGAAATCGAGTCGATGCGCCGTGCCCTGGAAGACCACCCAGCGGTGTTGCTGTTCTCCCACCGGTCCTATCTCGACGGTGTCATCGTCCCGGTGGCGATGCAGGAGAACAAGCTGCCACCGACGCACACGTTCGCCGGGATCAACCTCTCCTTCGGATTCTTGGGCCCGCTGATGCGCCGCTCGGGTGTCATCTTCCTGCGACGCAAGCTCGACGATCCGGTGTACAAGTACGTGCTTCGCCAGTTCGTCGGCTACATCGTCGAGAAGCGCTTCAACCTGAGCTGGTCGATCGAGGGCACCCGTTCGCGGACCGGAAAGATGTTGCCGCCCAAGCTCGGTCTGCTCGCCTATGTCGCCGACGCCTACCTGGACGGCCGCAGCGAGGACATTCTGCTGCAGCCGGTGTCGATCAGCTTCGACCAGTTGCACGAGACCGCCGAATACGCGGCCTACGCGCGCGGTGGGGAGAAGACCCCGGAGGGCGCGGAGTGGCTGTACAAGTTCATCAAGGCCCAGGGCGAGCGCAACTACGGCAAGATCTACGTCCGCTTTCCCGACGCGGTCTCGATGCGCCAGTACCTCGGTGAGCCCGGCGGCTCGATGGTCTCCGACCCGGCCGCCAAACGTCTTGCGCTGCAAAAGATGGCGTTCGAGGTGGCCTGGCGGATCCTCGCGGCGACGCCGATCAATGCCACGGGGCTGGTGTCGGCGCTGCTGCTCACAACGCGTGGCCGTGCGTTGACGCTGGGGCAGCTGCACCACACCCTGCAGGATTCGCTGGACTACCTGGAGCGCAAGCAGACTCCGGTTACCAACAGCGCCTTGCGACTTCGCACGCTCGACGGTGTGCGCGCGGCAGTCGACGCACTGTCCAACGGGCATCCGGTGACCCGGGTGGACGGCGGTCACGAACCGGTGTGGCGGATCGCGCCCGAACACGAGCACGAGGCCGCGTTCTACCGCAACACGCTCATCCACGCCTTCCTGGAGACCTCCATTGTCGAGCTCGCCCTGGCCCATGCCGGCCGCGCACCCGACGGCGCCCGGGTGGCGCTGTTCTGGGAGCAGGCGATGCGTCTGCGTGACCTGTTGAAGTTCGACTTCTACTTCGCCGACTCGGCGTCCTTCCGCGAGCACCTGGCCGAGGAGATGGAGTGGCACGACGACTGGGAGATCCACGTCGCGGCCGGCGGCGAAGCCGTCGACAACCTGTTGCGTGAGAAGCGACCCCTGATGGCGAACGCGATGCTGCGGCCGTTCCTGGAGGCCTACGAGATCGTCGCCGACGTGCTGTGTGACGCGCCGGCTGAGATCGGGGAGAAGGAGCTCTCCAAGATCGCCCTGGGCGTCGGGGCCCAGTACGCGGCGCAGGGCCGGATCCGCAGCAACGAGTCGGTGTCGGCACTGCTGTTCGCGACCGCGCGACAGGTGGCCGCCGATCAACACCTGCTGGAACAGGCACCGAACCTGCGGGAGCGGAGGCAGGCGTTCCTGCTGGAGCTGCGCGGCATCCTGGCCGACATGGACCGCATTCACAAGTTGTCCGCCGAGCAGTTCTACGCCCGCGAGGTCCGAGTTCGTGAACAGGCCGGCTGACCATACGCTGGCGGCATGACCGCGACTACCGGCTTCCGCCGCAGCGCGGTGTGGCCGGTGTTGTCGGTGGTCGCGTTGCTGGCCGGGATCACCGCGGCGGGTATCGGCGCGCTGTCGCTGGCCGAGGCGCTGGCCGCAACCGGCCTGCCCGACCCGGGACCGGTGACCACGCTGGGGCTGCCGTTCATGCGGGCGGCGGGGGAGATCGCCGCCGTGCTGGCTGTCGGCTCGTTCATGTTCGCGGCGTTCTTCGTCCCTCCCCAGGATAACGGCGTACTCGACGCCGCGGGCTATCTCGCCCTGCGGCTGGGCTCGGTGGCCTCCGCGGTGTGGACGGTGTGCGCGGCGCTGCTTGTGCCGCTGACGATCTCCGACGTGTCGGGACAGCCGCTGCGCGACGATCTCAACCCGGTTCAGCTGTGGTCGGTGGCCAGTCTGGTCGACATTGCGAACGCATGGCGCTGGACGGCGTTCCTAGCCCTTTTCGTCACCGTCGCCAGCGTCGCGGTGCTGCGCTGGGGCTGGACGGCCCCCGCGAATGGCTACTCGACGGCCTGCACAGCCGCTGGTCGCGGTTCTTCACCCATCCGGTCGTGGCCACCGTGATGTTCGTGGTGGGCTTCTACGCGCTGTACTTCGGCGGAATCTTCGACGATGCGGTCAGCCACCACGGGGCGCACGTCCTGATGAACCTGCACTTCCTGATGAGCGGCTACCTGTTCTACTGGGTGGTCATCGGAGTGGATCCGGCACCGCGGCAGTTGCCGTCGGTAGCCAAGATCGCCATGGTGTTCGCCACGCTGCCGCTGCACGCGTTCTTCGGTGTGGTGATGATGGGTATGCAGCGGGTGCTCGGCGAAAGTTTTTACCGCTCACTGCATTTGAGTTGGCATACCGACCTGGTGGGTGACCAGCACCTCGGCGGCTCGATCGCGTGGGCCCCAGGTGAGGTACCGCTCATGGTGGTGATGGTCGCGCTGCTGGTGCAGTGGAGCCGAAGCGACCGGCGCACGGCCAAGCGGTTGGACCGCGCCGCCGACCGCGATCACGAGGCGGATCTGGTTGCCTACAACGCGATGCTGGCCGAGTTGGCCCGTCGCGACGCCGGCGGCGTCAACCGCTGAGCTGTCTCAGTCGTCGATCAGAGTGAACTCGCGGCGGTTCGTGGCGGCCGTGTCGTCATCCACAGTCCGCACTTCATCCACAGCCGCCGACCGCCCGGTCGCGGCGCGGACCTCGATGTCGGTGCCTCGCGGCTGACTGAGTAGGTAATGGATCGCTCTGGATTGAAAGGACCCCAGCCATGTTCGAAACCCATCTCACCGTCGTCGGCCGCATCGTCACTGACCTTCGGCGCAAGCCCGTCAACGGCCAGGAGCTGATCAGCTTCCGGGTGGCCAGTAACTCCCGGCGCCGAAACGGCGAAGGCACCTGGGAACCGGGCAATTCGCTGTTCATCACCGTCAACTGCTGGGGCAAGCTGGTCACCGGCGTCGGGGCGGCCCTTTACAAGGGCGCCCCGGTGATCGTCGTCGGCGACGTCTTCACCAGTGAGTACGAAGACAAGGACGGCGTGCGGCGCTCGTCGCTGGAGATGCGCGCCACCGCCGTGGGCCCAGACCTGTCCCGGGCCATCGTGCGCTTCGAGCAGCCACAGCCCAAGGCGGCCGAACCTGTCGCCGAGGAGGCCGCACCCGATGAGGCGGAGGAGCCCGAGGAAGCGGCGGATCTGGTGCTGTCGGCCTGACGGGGTGGCGGCCGCGCGGCAGAGACCCTGCGCGGCCGCCGGGCCCCGACCGGGTGACGCCTAGGATGGTCGGCGAGAAATACACGAAAAGACGGAAGGCGACACCGCGGCAATGGCGGATTACATCTACACGATGCGGAAGGTCCGCAAGGCCCACGGCGACAAGGTCATCCTCGACGACGTCACACTGGCCTTTCTGCCCGGCGCCAAGATCGGCGTGGTCGGCCCCAACGGTGCCGGTAAGTCCAGCGTGCTGCGGATCATGGCCGGTCTGGACCAGGCCAACAACGGCGATGCGTTCCTGGCGCCCGGCGCGACCGTCGGCATCCTCATGCAGGAGCCGCAGCTGGACGAGACCAAGACGGTCCGGGAGAACGTCGAGGACGGCGTGGCGATCAAGGCCAAGCTCAATCGGTACAACGAGGTCGCCGAGCTGATGGCGACCGACTACACCGACGAGCTGATGGACGAGATGGGCAAGCTCCAGGAAGAGCTGGACGCCGCCGACGCCTGGGATATCGACTCTCAGCTGGAGCAGGCGATGGACGCGCTGCGCTGCCCGCCGCCCGACGAGCCGGTGACCCACCTGTCCGGTGGTGAGAAGCGCCGGGTAGCGCTGTGCAAACTGCTGTTGAGCAAGCCGGACCTGCTGCTGCTCGACGAGCCCACCAACCACCTCGACGCCGAAAGCGTGCTGTGGCTGGAACAGCACCTCGCCGCCTACAAGGGCGCGGTTCTGGCGGTCACCCACGACCGGTACTTCCTGGACAACGTCGCCGAGTGGATCCTCGAGCTCGACCGCGGCCGGGCCTACCCGTACGAGGGCAACTACTCGACCTATCTGGAGAAGAAGGCCGAGCGCCTGGAGGTGCAGGGCAAGAAGGACCAGAAGCTGCAGAAGCGGCTCAAGGAGGAGCTGGCCTGGGTGCGCTCGGGCGCCAAAGCCCGGCAGGCCAAGAACAAGGCCCGACTCGGCCGGTACGAGGAGATGGCGGCCGAAGCCGAGAAGACCCGCAAGCTCGACTTCGAGGAGATCCAGATCCCCGCTCCGCCGCGGCTGGGCAACGTCGTCGTCGAAGTCGAGCATCTGGACAAGGGTTACGACGGGCGGGTGTTGATCAAGGACCTGTCGTTCACGTTGCCGCGCAACGGCATCGTCGGGGTGATCGGGCCCAACGGCGTCGGCAAGACCACGTTGTTCAAGACGATCGTCGGTCTGGAGAAGCCGGACAGCGGTACGGTCCGGGTCGGCGAGACGGTCAAGCTGAGCTACGTCGATCAGAGCCGGGCCGGCATCGACCCGAACAAGACGGTGTGGCAGGTGGTCTCCGATGGATTGGACTACATCGAGGTCGGCCACAACGAGATTCCATCCCGTGCCTACGTCTCGGCATTCGGATTCAAGGGTCCTGACCAGCAGAAGCCGGCGGGCGTGCTGTCCGGCGGTGAACGCAACCGGCTCAATCTGGCGTTGACGCTCAAAGAGGGTGGCAATTTGATCCTGCTCGACGAACCGACCAACGACCTTGACGTCGAGACCCTCGGCTCGCTGGAGAACGCGCTGGAGAACTTCCCCGGCTGCGCGGTGGTCATCAGCCACGATCGCTGGTTCCTGGACCGCACCTGCACGCACATCCTGGCGTGGGAGGGCGACGACGACAACGAGGCGAAGTGGTTCTGGTTCGAGGGCAACTTCGGGGCCTACGAGGAGAACAAAGTCGAGAGATTGGGTGCGGATGCGGCTCGTCCGCACCGGGTGACCCACCGCAGGCTCACCCGCGACTAATGTGATCGGCTGCGGACCAGCGTCGGTTCGCCGGCTCATCAGGAGTGGCAGGTATGACGGTTGACCCCAGAACTACCAGCCTCGACTTGCCCGTCGAGTGGACTCATCTCAGCCAGGACGCCGTCGACGAGATGAACTCGGCGATGGGCGCGGCCTACCTGGCCACCTATCGAGGCCCCCACGACGGCGTCCCGCACGCCGACGCCGACGACTCCGGACCGCTGGTCCAGGTCAACGCCCAAGATGTGGTTCCGCCGGAGCTCATCGCAGCTCAGGAACGTCTCGCGCACGGGCGGCCGGCCGGGGAGACGCTGGTGGCCGTCTACGGCAGCGACGACCCCGCTGGCTTCGGTCCGGCCCTGCAGATCGTCGCCGATCAGGCCGCTATGCTGCTGGACTCGGTCACGGTGCTGCTGCACCGCCTCGGTGTGGCCTACGTCGCGCTGATGAACCCGGTGTTCCGGGTCCGGCGCAGCCCGACCGGCGAGCTGCTCGATGTGCGACCGCAGTCCGCTGAGGCGGACACGGGGGCCGACGGTTTCCAGGAGTCCTGGATCCACGTCCAGCTTTCGCCCTCGGTCCACCGCAAGGCGCTTGCCGAGGCGCAGCGGCTGCTGCCGATGGTCGTCGCCGACGCACGCCAGGTGGCGCTGGACTCGGTGCAGCTGAGCGCGGTGCTGCCGAACCTCGCCCGCGAGATGGACGCCGACACCGGAGACCGGTTCGCGGGCCCCGATCGCCGGGACGTCGCCGACCTGCTGCGCTGGCTGGCCGACGGCCACTTCGTGCTGCTGGGCTCGCAGCTGTGCGTGGTCGCCGACGGCCACGCGACGGTCGACGAGTCCACCCGCCTCGGCGTCGCTCGGCTGCGCACCGAGGTGCTGCCCGAGCTGACCGAGCCCGGTGATCTGCTGGTGCTGGCGCAGGCGACCATGCCCAGCTTCCTGCGCTACGGGGCGTATCCGTACATCGTGGTGATCCGCGAGCAGCGGGACGGCGGCGATGTGGAACATCGGTTCGTCGGGCTGTTCGCCGTGGCCGCGACGAGCGCCAATGTGCTCGACATCCCGTTGATCTCGCGGCGGGCGCGCGAGGTGCTGGCCATGTCCAAGGACGACCCCAGCCACCCCGGTCAGCTGATGCTCGACATCCTCCAGACCATCCCGCGCTCCGAGCTGTTCTCGCTGACCGCCGAGCAGATGCTCGCGACGGCCAGCGCCGTCGTCGAGCTCGGCTCGCGCCGTTGTGCGCTGTTGTTCCTGCGCGCCGACCAGCTCGGGCATTTCGTGTCCTGTCTGGTGTACCTGCCGCGTGATCGCTACACCACGGCGGTGCGGCTGGCCATGCAGGACATCCTGGTTCGCGAGTTCGGCGGCCTGAGCATCGACTACACCGCCCGGGTCAGCGAATCGCCCTGGGCTGTCGTGCATTTCACGGTGCGCCTGCCCGACTCGTTCACCCGCCAGTCGATCGACACCACCGAAGCCAACCGCACCCGCGTGCGGGGGCTGCTCACCGAGGCGCTGCGCACCTGGGGCGACCGGCTGATCGGTGCGGCCAGGACCGGCTCGATCGACCAGGCGATGGCCGAGCACTACGCCGACGCCCTGCCCGAGGAGTTCAAGCAGGTCGTCAGCCCTACCGAGGCGATTACCGACATCGGCTACATCGAAGCGCTGCAGGACAACTCGGTCAAGCTGCAGTTCGAGAAGGGTGACGACGGCCGTGACGCGTTCCTCACCTGGTATCTCGGCGGCTCGACGGCCTCGCTGAGTCACCTGCTGCCGATGTTGCAGTGCATGGGCGTGCTGGTGCTCGAGGAGCGGCCGTTCACCGTCGTACGACCGGACGGGCTCAAAGTCTGGATTTACCAGTTCAAGATCCGGCCCGACGCCTCGATGCCGGACGCCGCCACCGAACAGGAGCGGGACGCCACCGCGCAGCGCTTCGCCGACGCCGTCACCGCGATCTGTCACGGCTGGGCCGAGATCGACCGGTTCAACGAGCTGGTGCTGCGGGCCGGACTGACCTGGCAGCAGGTCGCCGTGCTGCGCGCCTACGCAAAGTACTTGCGCCAGGCCGCTTTTCCCTACAGCCAGGCGCATATCGAGTCGGTGCTCAACGAGAATGCCGGCACCGCGCGCTCGCTGGTCGCACTCTTCGAGGCGATGTTCGACCCGGAGTCGACGGACAAGGGCCTGGACGCCCACGCCGCCGCGGCAGCGGTGAGCGCCGACATCGACGCGCTGGTCAGCCTCGACACCGACCGGGTGCTGCGGGCGTTCGCCTCGATGATCCAGGTGACGTTGCGCACCAACTACTTCGTCGACGACGACAGCTCGGCGCGTGCCCATAACGTTTTGTCACTCAAGCTCAATCCCCAGTTGATCAGCGAATTGCCTTTGCCCAGGCCGAAATTCGAGATCTTCGTGTACTCGCCACGGGTCGAGGGTGTGCACCTGCGGTTCGGTCACGTCGCGCGCGGCGGCCTGCGCTGGTCGGACCGCCGCGAGGACTTCCGCACCGAGATCCTCGGCCTGGTGAAGGCGCAAGCCGTCAAGAACGCCGTCATCGTCCCGGTCGGGGCCAAGGGCGGCTTCGTGGTCAAGCGGCCGCCGGCGGCGACCGGTGACGCCGCCGCCGACCGCGACGCCTCCCGCAACGAAGGGGTGGCCTGCTTCCGGCTGTTCATCGCCGGCCTGCTCGACGTCACCGACAACGTCGACCGCACCGGCGGCCACGTCATCACCCCGCCGGGCGTGGTCCGCCGCGACGGCGACGATGCCTACCTGGTTGTCGCCGCGGACAAGGGCACCGCCACGTTCTCCGACTTTGCCAACGACGTAGCCAAGTCCTACGGATTCTGGCTCGGTGACGCGTTCGCCTCCGGTGGCTCGGTCGGCTACGACCACAAGGCCATGGGCATCACGGCCAAGGGTGCGTGGGAGGCCGTCAAACGCCACTTCCTGGAAATGGGTGTCGATACCCAGAGCGAGGACTTCACCGTCGTCGGCGTGGGCGACATGAGCGGCGACGTGTTCGGCAACGGGATGCTGCTGTCCCGCCACATCCGCCTGATCGCTGCCTTCGACCACCGACACATCTTCGTCGACCCGGACCCGGACGCGGCCAGGTCCTGGGAGGAGCGCCGCCGGCTGTTCGACCTGCCGCGCTCGAGCTGGCAGGACTACGACTCCAGCCTGATCAGCTCCGGCGGCGGGGTGTTCAGCCGCCAGCAGAAGTCGATTCCGATCAGCCCGCAGATGCGCGAGGCGCTCGGCATCGACGACGGTGTCACAGAGACGACTCCGCCGACCCTCATACGGGCGATCCTGCAGGCCCCGGTTGACCTGCTGTTCAACGGCGGTATCGGCACCTACATCAAGGCGGAGTCCGAATCCGACGCCGACGTCGCCGATCGTGCCAACGACACGGTGCGCGTCAACGGAAACCAGGTGCGCGCCAAGGTGATCGGCGAGGGCGGCAACCTCGGTGTGACCTCGCTGGGCCGCGTCGAATTCGACCTGTGCGGCGGGCGGATCAACACCGATGCGCTGGACAACTCCGCCGGAGTGGACTGCTCCGATCACGAGGTCAACATCAAGATCCTGGTCGACTCGCTGGTCACGGTGGGCAAGGTCAGCGCCGAACAGCGCACCGAGCTGCTGATGTCGATGACCGACGAGGTGGGCGCGCTGGTGCTGACCGACAACATCGACCAGAACGACCTGATGGGCACCAGCCGGGCCAATGCGGCATCGATGCTCAACGTGCACGCCCGTCAGATCCGCGAGCTGGAGGAGCGCCGCGAGCTCAACCGTGAGCTCGAGGCGCTGCCGTCCAACAAGGAGATCCGCCGCCGCCAGGAGGTCGGCATCGGCCTGAGCTCACCGGAGCTGGCGACCCTGATGGCCCACGTCAAGCTCGCCCTCAAAGACGAGGTGCTGGCCAGCGACCTGCCCGACCAGGAGGTGTTCGCCTCGCGGCTGCCGCAGTACTTCCCCAGCCGGCTGCGCGACACCTTCGCCGCCGATATCCGCAATCACCAGCTGCGGCGCGAGATCGTCACCACGATGCTGGTCAACCACGTCATCGACACCGGCGGGATCACCTTCGCCTACCGGATCACCGAGGACGTCGGCGTCAGCTACGTCGACGCGGTGCGCACGTTCGCGGCCACCGACGCGATCTTCGGAATCGGCGAGGTGTGGCGCCAGATTCGCGACGCCGGTGCAAACGGCCAGGTGCCGGTCAACGTCTCCGACCGGATGACGCTGGACCTGCGCCGACTGCTCGACCGGGCGTCGCGCTGGCTGTTGAACTACCGCCCGCAGCCCTTGGCGGTCGGCGCCGAGATCAACCGGTTCGCCGCCCAGGTCGCCGCGCTGACTCCGCGGATGTCGGAGTGGTTGCGCGGTGAAGACAAGGCCATCGTCGCCAAGGAGGCCGCCGAGTTCGGCGCGCACGGCGCCTCGCCGGAACTGGCGTACAGCGTGGCCACCGGCCTCTACAAGTACAGCCTGCTCGACGTGATCGACATCGCCGACATCGTCGAACGCGATCCGGGCGAGGTGGCCGACACCTACTTCGCGCTGATGGACCATCTGAGCACCGACGGACTGCTGACCGCGGTGTCCGGGCTGCCCCGCGACGACCGCTGGCATGCCCTGGCCCGCCTGGCGATCCGCGACGACATCTACGGTTCGCTGCGGACGTTGTGTTTCGACGTGCTGGCGGTCGGGGAACCGGACGAGACGGGGGAGCAGAAGATCGCCGAGTGGGAGCACACCAACGGCTCCCGAGTGGAGCGGGCGCGCCGAACCCTGGCCGAGATCTACGCCGACGACGAACGCGACCTCGCGACGTTGTCGGTGGCGGCCCGACAGCTCCGCAACATGACCCGAACGACCGGAACAGGAACAAGTGGCTAACGGCTTCACCACCGGCGTGCGTGTGCGCTGGTCCGATATCGACATGTACCAGCACATCAACCACGCCACTATGGTGACGATCCTGGAGGAGGCGCGCGTGGACTTCCTGCGCGAGCCGTTCGCTGAGGACATCGCCACCATCGGCCTGCTCATCCACGAGGTGCAGGTGCTCTACAAAGGGCAACTGCGGCTTGCTGATTCACCGCTGCAGGTGACGATGTGGACCAAACGGCTGCGTGCGGTGGACTTCACCCTGGGCTATGAGGTGCGCTCGGTGGGCGCCGCGCCGGATTCGCGTCCGTCGGTGATCGCCGAAACCCAACTGGCCGCGGTGCACATCGAAGAGCAGCGACTGGTCCGGCTCTCGTCGACGCACCGGGAGTACCTGCAGCGTTACCTGCGATGAGCCTCACCATAGCCGACGTGGTCCAGCGAAACGACCTGGCCGCCTTCGTCGATCGTGCGCTTAGGCTCGACGATGCCGCGGTGGTCCGGCTGCGCCGGCGCGCCGACGGGCTGCTGGCGGCCTGGGTGAACACGGGTTTCGACGTGTTGGCCGTGCGGGTGGTGGCCGGAGAGCTCGATGCTGGGGATTTGTCTTGCGGCGCAGACCAATTGGCTCGGGGTCTGCGCAATGCTGACGCCTCGGGTGTAGTCGACACCGGGTATTCGATGGACTCCGCCTGGCGAGGTGTGCTTCCGCCGGACGCCGGGTTCGCCCATGTCGATGACATTCCGGCCGCGGTGCTGGTCAACCTGGCGCGCCGCGGTGCAGACCTGGCCCGCGACCACGGCAGCGCGCACGGCCCGCCGGCCTCGCTGCTGGATCAGGAGGTACTGCAGGTCAGCTCGGCGGACACCGCGATCGGTATCCCGATGCGCTGCGTGTTCGCCTTGACCGCAATGGGTTTCGTACCCGAGTCGCCATCCGAAGACGAGATCGTGCGGGTGCGGGTGCTGCCGGCGTGGCTGCGGATCGACGCCCGATTCGGTTCGGTGTTTCGCCGACGCGGCGATCCCGCGCTGGTGCTGCGGTGAGAGCCCACCCCCGCGTTGCCCTCGATGACGACAAGGCGGGGGAGTGATGGCTGAGAACGGGTCAGGCAGGCTGCCGTTCTGGCACAGCCCGGCGGCGCGAGTTGCCGTGGGTAGCGCGGTCGGCGCCGTCGTCGCCGCCATGCTGTGGACGCGCAGTGGTTCGCTGTCTCTGCTCGGCGGATGGACCGCGGTGGCGAGCGTCTTCACCGGCTGGACGTGGCTGGCCCTGTGGCGCTTCGACCACCGCCGGACCGAGACACACGCCGGGCGGGAGGAGCCGGGCCACCTCGCGGTCGTCGTGTTGATCCTCGGCGGCGCGGCGGCCAGCCTGGTCGGTGTCGGGGTTCTGCTGCGCCAGGCCCACGACGACGGCGCACGCTGGCTGGCGGTCGGCAGCATCGTGTTGTCCTGGCTCACCATCCACACGCTGTACGCGCTGATCTATGCCAAGCACTACTTCGACCCGGCGCGGAACGGCGGGATCGACTTCAACGACCCGCACGACAGCGACCGGCCCTGCTACTCGGACTTCTTCTACGTCTCCTTCGCGGTTGGCATGAGCTTCGCGATCTCCGACACCGGTCTAAGCCGTCACCACCCACGCCGCCGAATCCGGTGGCAGCGAGGACCCGTCGATCGGCGCACTGGAGGCAATGACCGTGCCGGCCGGAAGCGCCCGCTCCGACGTGCCGGTGTTCAGCACGCACAACACCCCGCCGGAGAAGAACGCCAGCAACTCGGGTCCCAGCGACAGCCATTCGACGTCGTTCTCTGTGAAGTGAAAAGCGTTGCGCCGCAGATGCAGGATCGAACGGAAGAACGACAGCGTCGAGTCCGGGTCGGCCTTCTGGCGCGCGACGGTGAGCGTGTCCCATTGCGGAGGAATGGGCAACCACGTCTGCGGATTGGACGAAAAGCCGAACGGGGGAGCAGAACCCGACCACGGCATCGGTACCCGGCATGCGTCGCGGCCGCGCTCGGTGTGTCCGGAGCGTTCCCACATCGGGTCCTGCAGGACCTCGTCGGGCAGGTCGACATTGGGCAAGCCCAGTTCCTCGCCGTTGTAGACGAACACCGCACCGGGCAACGCCAGCATCACCATCGCCATGGCCCGGGCCCGGGCCAGCCCGCGGTGCCCGCCGCCGTAGCGGGTGACCTCGCGGTCCACATCGTGGTTGGACAGCGTCCATGTGGGGCTCGCGTCCTCGATCGAGGCGGCCGCCAGCGCGTTCTCGATCGCACCGTGGATGCTCACCGCGTCGAATTCTGCTCGTACCAAACGGAAGTTGAAGCCCATGTGCAGTTCGTCGGGCCGCAGATACTTGGCGAAGTCCTCGTTGTCGAACACCCAGATCTCGCCGATCGACACCGCGTGCGGGTAGTCGTCGAGCACCGAGCGGATGCCGCGGTGGATCTCGTGCACACCCTCGTGGTTGAACCTCGGATCGTCGTCTTGCGATCTGAGCATCTCGATGTCGGGATTGGTCATGTCCGGCAGGCCTGGCGGCTTGGACATGCCGTGGGCGACGTCGATGCGGAATCCGTCCACCCCGCGGTCGAGCCAGAACCGTAGCGTCTTCTCCAGGTCCTCGAACACCTCGGGGTTGTCCCAGTTGAGATCGGGCTGCTCGGCGTCGAACAGGTGCAGATACCACTGCCCGTCCGGCACCCGGGTCCAGGCCGGGCCGCCGAACACCGACACCCAGTTGTTGGGCGGTTGCTCGCCGGCAGGGCCTCGCCCGTCGCGGAAGATGTAGCGCTCGCGTTCGGCGCTGCCCGGTCCGGCGGCCAGCGCGGACTGGAACCAGGAGTGCTGGGAGCTGGTGTGGTTGGGCACCAGGTCCAGCGTGACGCGGATACTGCGCGCATGTGCCTCCTGGACCAACCGGTCGAGGGCGTCGAGTCCACCGAACAGCGGGTCGACATCGCGCGGGTCGGCCACGTCGTAGCCGTGATCGGCCATCGGCGAGACGGTGACCGGGTTCAGCCAGATCGCGTCCACGCCCAGACTGCTGAGGTGGTCGAGGTGTGCCACCACCCCGCCGAGGTCGCCGACACCGTCACCGTCGCTGTCGGCGAACGAGCGGGGATAGATCTGGTAGAAGATCGCGTTGGTCCACCACTTCGCTCCGGCGGTCACGCCTTCTCATTGTGCCGTCAGAAGGGCGAGTTCACCATCGACTGTGCGGCCATGTCGAGGTAGCCGAGCAGCGTGCGGCGGTGCGCATCGTCCAGCGTCTGGGAGTCGATCGAGGCGACCGCGGTGTGCATGCACCGCAACCAGGCGTCACGCTCGACGAAACCGATCTTGAACGGCACATGACGCATCCGCAGCCGGGGGTGTCCGCGCAGCTCCGAATAGGTGCGCGGGCCGCCCCAGTACTGCTCGAGGAACATCCGCAGCCGGTCCTCGGCGGCGTCGAGCTCGTCGTCGGGGTACAGCGGCCGCAGCACCTCGTCCTCGCGGACCAGCTCGTAGAAGCGGGACACGATCGCGCGGAACGTCTCCGCGCCACCGACCTCGTCATAGAACGTCTGCGGATCCTCGGCCACCCCACCATTGTGTACGTCGCGGTCGGCAACGACCAACGTCACCCGTTGTTCACGGATTTGACCTGCGAACACAGTCGAAATCGTCGTGCGTTCGCGGCCGATCCATGGTGAACTGGTTCGCGGAGGACGTATGTCGCAGCGCAAACGGAACCGCGGCCACCGCGCCGCGGCGGGCACGGCTGGAGCCCTATCGGGCTCCGGCCTGCACGCTGACCCTCACATACCCAGCCCGGCCGACGGATCAGTGTGGGGACGTCGCCGGGTGCTGTTGCTTAACTCCACCTACGAACCGTTGACAGCCCTGCCGATGCGGCGGGCCGTGATCATGCTGCTGTGCGGCAAGGCCGACGTGGTCCACGACGACCCTGGAGGGCCTGTGATCCACTCGGCCACCCGGGTGATCGTGGTGCCCTCGGTCATCCGGCTGCGCACTTACGTGCGGGTGCCCTACCGGGCACGCATCCCGATGACCCGGGCGGCGCTGATGCACCGCGACCGTTTCCGGTGCGCCTACTGCGGCGGCAAGGCCGACACCGTCGACCACGTGGTGCCCCGCAGCCGCGGCGGCGAGCACTCCTGGGAGAATTGTGTGGCCGCTTGCGCGCCGTGCAACCACCGCAAGGCCGACAAGCTGCTGACCGAGCTGGGCTGGACGCTGCGGCTGGTGCCCACGTCACCGAAGGGTCAGCATTGGCGACTGTTGTGCACGGTCAAGGAGCTCGACCCAGCCTGGGTGCGCTACCTCGACGAGGGCGCTGCCTGACGCTGCTACGGTTTGAACCGTGAACGCTGCAGTCATCCACGTGTTGTTCGTGGGGGTTTCGCTGGCGGTCGTGGCCGTCTTGGTCGCACTGATGCTCTCCCGCAAAGGAAACCATCCCGCTACCTACAAGCTTTCCGAGCCCTGGACGCACGAGCCGATCCTGTGGGCGGCCATCGACGAGGTGGTCCCCGGCGGCGGGCCCCACGGTCACGGCTCCGACGTCGTCAGCGTGGGAGGTGGCGCAAGTGGCAAGTGGTGAGCACACGAGCGCGCCGGCCACGCTCGACCCGGCCAAGCTTCCGGTGGGCTGGGTGGTCACGTCCAGCGGACGGCTCTCCGGAGTCACCGAACCCGGTGAGCTGTCGGTGCAGTACCCGTTCCCGACCAAGGACCTCGTCGCCATCGACGACGCCCTGAAGTACGCCAGCCGGCAGTCCAAGGCCCGCTTCGCCGTCTACATCGGTGATCTCGGCGCCGACACCGCAGGGCGTGCGAGGGAGATCCTGGCTGACGTTCCGACCCCGAACAACGCTGTGCTGCTGGCGGTTTCGCCCGACCAGCGCGCGATCGAGGTGGTCTACGGCGCCGACGTGCGGGGGCGTGGCGCCGAATCGGCCGCGCCGCTGGGGGTCTCGGCCGCCGCGGGGGCCTTCAAGGAAGGCAACCTGATCGACGGCCTGATCAGCGCGGTGCGGGTGCTGTCCGCGGGGATCTCGCGGCCGTAGTCCGTCGTCCTCGCGGAGCGTCAGCCGGCGTCGAACGCCCGCGCCTTCAGCGAGCGTTCGACGCCGGCGCGGCCTTCGAGTACCAGCCGCCGCAGCGCCGGCGGCATCTCGCCGCCGAGGAAGTGGTCGGCGGCCCGCAAAGCGTCCTCGCTGATGTCCCAGGTCGGGTACAGCCCGATCACAACGGTCTGGGCCACCTCGGACGACCTGCGTTCCCACACTCCGGGGATCGCCGCGAAGTAGCGCTCGGTGAACGGCGCGAGCAGTGCGGACTGCCCGGGCTGCACGAAGCCGCCGACGATCGATCGGGTGGTGGTGTTGGCCAGCGTGTCGTCCTCGATCACCTGCCGCCAGGCCTGCTCCTTGACCTCCGCCTGCGGGCGGGCCGCCGCTGCGGCGGCGGCATGGCGCCGTCCCGCCGCAGTCGGGTCGGTCTTCACCTCGTTGTCGATGAACGGGGTGGCAATCCCGTCGGCGTCTAGATCACCACTGGCGGCCAGCGCGGTGACGATCCGCCACCGCAGGTCGGTGTCGATCACCAGACCCGGCAGGTTCACTTCGGCCGGTTCGTTGTCCAGCAGCGTCGCCAGGACGGCGACGTGGCGCAGCGAGAGCACCGAGGTGCACAGCGCGTTGACGAACGCCAGCTGGTGATCCGAGCCCGGCGCCGACTCGCGCGCCAGGTCCAGCAGGCGATCGGCGAACGCGGGCCAGCCGCTGGCGCGGGCCCATTCGGGATCGGCGTAGGAGTTCAGCGCGGTCTGCGCCTGCAGCAACAACCGCTGGGCCACCCCGACCTCGGTCTCGGCCTGCACGCCGCTCATCACCAGCGCGACGAAGTCGCGGGCCGTCAGCTCGGCGTCGCGGGTCATCTCCCAGGCGGCCGACCACACCAGCGTGCGTGGCAGCGGCTCGGCGATGTCGGTGATGCGGCTCAGCGCGGTCTGCAGGGAGTCGTCGTCGAGGCGCAACGAGCAGTAGGTGAGGTCGTCGTCGTTGACCAGGATCAGTCTGCCGCGCGAAACACCTTGCAGCGCAGGAACGTCAGTGAGATCACCGGCGACGTCGAGTTCTTCGCGGTGCACCCGGACCAGCTTGCCCGTCGTCGGGTCGTCATCGTAGATACCGACCGCGAGCCGATGCACCCGGGTATCCTCGGCCCCGGGCTTGGCGCCGCCCTGGAAGATCGCAAACCGGGTGAACCGGCCGGCGTCGTCGACCTCGAAGTCGGCGCGCAGGGTGTTCAGCCCGGTGGTCTTCAGCCACTGCCGGCCCCAGTCGGACAGGTCGCGGCCCGACGCCTTCTCCAGCGCGCCCAGCAGGTCGTCGAACGTCGCGTTGTCGAAGGCGTGCGCGGCGAAGTAGTCGCGCAGGCCGGCGAGGAAGTGCTCCAGGCCGACGTAGGCCACCAGCTGCTTGAGCACGCTGGCGCCTTTGGCGTAGGTGATGCCGTCGAAGTTCACCTCGACGGCGTGCAAGTCGGGAATGTCGGCGGCCACCGGATGGGTCGACGGCAGCTGGTCCTGGCGATACGCCCACGACTTCTCCACGTTGGCGAAGGTGGTCCAGGCCTCGGTGTACTCGGTGGCCTCGGCCTGGCACAGCACTGAGGCGAACGTCGCGAACGACTCGTTGAGCCACAGGTCGTCCCACCACGTCATCGTCACCAGGTCGCCGAACCACATGTGCGCCATCTCGTGCAGCACGGTCTCGGCCCGGCGCTCGTAGCTGTAGCGGGTGACCTTCGACCGGAAGACGTAGTCCTCCAGGAAGGTCACCGCGCCGGCGTTCTCCATCGCCCCGGCGTTGAACTCCGGGACGAACAACTGGTCGTACTTGCCGAATGCATACGGCACCCCGAAGTTGCGGTGGTAGAAGCCGAAGCCCTGCTTGGTCTCGGTGAACAGCCGCTCGGCGTCCATGAACTCGGCCAGCGAGGACCGGCAGAACAGCCCGAGCGGAATCTCGCCGTGCTCGTCGGCGTAGACGTCGTCCCAGCGAGCGTACGGCCCGGCGATCAGCGCCACGAGATACGTGCTCATCCGCGGGGTGGTGGCGAAGGTGTGCACGCTGTTGTCGACCGACGTGGTCGCGCCGTTGGAGATCACCTGCCAGTGCGACGGAGCGGCGACTGTCACGTCGAACGTCGCCTTGAGGTCGGGCTGGTCGAAGCACGCGAACATCCGCTTGGCGTCGGCGGTTTCGAACTGCGAGTACAGGTAGACCTCGCCGTCGACGGGGTCGACGAAGCGGTGCAGGCCCTCGCCGGTGTTGGAGTACCGGCAGTCGGCGTCGACCACCAGGGTGTTGGTCTTGGCCAGCCCGCGCAGCGGGATGCCGGTGGACTCGTCGTACCCCGAGACGTCGATGGCGTGGCCGTTGAGCACGGCGCTGTGCACCACGTCGGCGGCCAGGTCGATGACGGTGTCCGCGCCGGGCAGCGCCTCGAATTCGACGGTCGTGGTGGACCGGAATGTCTTCTCACCAGTGGTGAGGTCCAGGGCGATGCGATAGTTGCCGACGGTGACCAGAGCGGCGCGCTCGATGGCCTCGTCACGGGTGAGGTTGGGAAGTGCCACGCGTCCAACCTAGCGGCAGCGGGAACAGTGTTCTATCGGCATGAGTTGTGATGAAGGTCTGCGTCAATCATTGGGAGGAGTCCCCATGGCCGAGAAGTCCGTCGCCGGTTTCTGGTTCGATCCGTTGTGCCCGTGGTGTTGGATCACCTCCCGCTGGATCCTCGAGGTCGAGAAGGTCCGCGATATCGACGTGAACTTCCGGGTGATGAGCCTGGCCGTCCTCAACGAGGGCCGTGACCTGCCCGAGGAGTACCGGGAGGCGCTGAAGCAGGCGTGGGGCCCGGTCCGGGTCGCCATCGCCGCCGAGCAGGCCCGCGGCCGCGAGATCCTCTCGCCGCTCTACACCGCGATGGGCACCCGCATCCACGACCAAGGCGTCCAGGACTTCGACATCGTCATCAAGGAGTCGCTGGCGGAGGTCGGCCTGCCCGCCGAGCTCGCCGAGGCCGCCGCCACCGACAAGTTCGACGACGCGTTGCGCAAGAGCCATCACGAGGGGATGGACGCTGTCGGCGACGACGTCGGGACGCCCACCATCCACGTCAATGGGGTGGCGTTCTTCGGCCCGGTGCTCTCGCGCATCCCGCGCGGTGAGGAGGCCGGCAAGCTGTGGGATGCCTCGGTGACTTTCGGGTCCTACCCGCACTTCTGGGAGCTGAAGCGGACGCGGACCGAAGCCCCGCAGTTCGACTGACTTTCACTCTCCGGTTGCGACGCTATCACCGTGAGCTGAGTTCCGTCAGTAAGGTATCGGCCATGCGTGTCTACCTCGGCGGCGACCATGCCGGCTACGAACTCAAGCAGGCCATCATCGAGCACCTGAAAGCCGGTGGTCACGAGCCGATCGACTGCGGCGCTTACGCCTATGACGCCGACGACGACTACCCGGCCTTCTGCATCGCCGCCGCACTGCGCACGGTGGCCGACCCGGGCAGCCTGGGCATCGTGCTCGGTGGTTCGGGCAATGGCGAGCAGATCGCTGCCAACAAGGTCCCCGGCGCCCGCTGCGCCCTGGCGTGGAGCACCGATACGGCCTCGCTGGCCCGCGAGCACAACAATGCCCAGCTGATCGGCATCGGCGGCCGCATGCACACAGAACAAGAGGCGCTGGCGATCGTCGACGCGTTCCTGGCCACCCCGTGGTCGAAAGCCGAACGCCACCAGCGGCGTATCGACGTCCTCGATGAGTACGAGCGCACCCACGTGCCGCCGCCGGTGCCCGGCGCCCCGGCCTGAGCCGTGCCGGAAGGCCATACCCTTCACCGGCTCGCCCGGCTGCATCAGCGCCGCTTCGCCGGCGCCCCGGCGGCCGTGTCGAGCCCGCAGGGCCGCTTCACCGACGCCGCGACGATCGACGGCCGGGTGTTCACCCGCGCCTCGGTCTGGGGCAAGCACCTGTTCCACCACTACGACGGCGGCCCGATCGTGCACGTGCACCTGGGTCTGTACGGCAGGTTCACCGAGTCGCCGGTGCCGATGCCGCCGCCCGTCGGCCAGGTGCGCATGCGGATTGTCGGCGCCGAATGCGGCACCGACCTGCGCGGCCCGACGGCCTGTGAGGTGGTCGATGAGGCGCAGGTGTCGGCCATCGTGGCCCGGCTCGGGCCCGACCCGCTGCGACGGGACGCCGACCCGGCGCTGCCGTGGGCGCGAATCCGCTGACCTTCGCCACCGCGCTGGTCCTGGGCGCGCCACGCTCGGGCGCCTGGACCTGCAGGAGGCAACCGTGACCGGGCGAATGGAGAGCCGGCTTTAGAAGTCGCCCCCGCCGAAATCCCAGCCGCCGCTGTCGCCCAGGCCGCCGTCTTGGCCGCCCGCGTCCAGACCCTGGTCATAACCCTGGTCGAAGCCTTGGTCGAAGCCCGAGCCGTAGCCCGTCTCGAACCCCGACGCGTCGTAGCCGACGCCGCCCATGCCGGAGAACAACGCGTCGAACAACAGCACCGAACCAACGCCCCAGGCGCCGGCGACCAGTGCCGTCTTCCACCACGGCTCGGAATACCAGCCGGCCGGCACCGGACGGCCCGCGACCCGGCCACCCGGGTAGTAGTTCGGCGTGCGCTGGCTGGGCACGGGGGAGGCCTCGATCTCGCGGCCCTCGAACTGAACCTTGCGGTCCTCGGTGACCGCACCCGCCGCCTTCTGCCCGGCCATCGTCTCCAGCTCCGGACCGGGATCCATGCCCATCGCAGTGCGCGCGGCGCGCACGTAGAACAGGCCCTCGATAGCGCTTTCCTTGGCCATCATGGCCTGCTTGGCGGTGGTGGCCTGCTCGATCTGCGACGAAGCCGCGGTGAACCGTTCGGAAGCATCGGCCAGCGCCTGATTGGAAGCGTCGTTGGTTCCGGACAGGTTGAGCACCTGGCCGCCGAGACGTTCGATCAGCCTCCGCGCGTCAGCCTTGGCGTCGGCGAGTGAGGCGGCCTTGCGATTGCCCGAGGCCCGCGACGAACTCACCACCGCCAGCACGATCGCAGCGAGCACGACCAGGATGAGCACCACCAGCACACCGTTCATGGCGTCCACAGTACCGATCCCTGTGAATGTGCCCTCGCGGAGGAGAATTAGCTCGTCAGAGCACGCCGAGAGCGCGGTAGACCGCGTCACTCAACGCGGCGCTGCGCGGGTCGGCATTGCACTTGGTGGCGTCGAAGTAATTCATCACGTAGGCGTAGCCGATGCGGTGCTCGAGGTCGACGAACCCGTAGGAGCCGCCCGATCCGCCGTGGCCGAAGCTGCGCAGGTTCGGTCCGGCGACCCCACGCTGGTTGAGCATGTAGCCCAGACCCCAGCCGTGATCGGCGACCCGGGCACCGAGCACCAGGTCGGCGTCGAAGCCGCCCTGCGAGATGCGCACCGATTCCAGATGCTCGCGGCTGAGCAGCTTCTCCTGCGCCAGCCCGTTGTAGAACGTGGCCAGGCCCAGTGCCGAGACGTGTCCGTTGGTGCCCGGGAATTGGCAGGTGCGCCACAGCGCGAGCTCGTTGGAGCCGAGTTCGTCGTCGGGGACGAAGCCCATCGCGACCGACAGCCCGGCCATCGGATGCTCGTCGAGGGAGGTCGGATCTCCCGGCGCCCGGCCGGTGGCCAGGACGTCGCGGATGTGCGGCTTGTTGACCATCTCCGCGCAGCGAGAGTGTTCGGCCTCCGGCAGGCCGATGTGCACGTCGATCCCCATGGGCTGGGCGATTTCGGTCCGCAGGTACTGGCCGATCGTGCGCCCGGTGACGCGGCGGACCACCTCACCGAGAATGAAGCCGAAGGTCACCATGTGGTAGCCCTGCGCGGTCCCCGGTGGCCACCACGGCTCGGCGGCGGCGAGGTCGGCGCACACCCGGTCCCAGTCGGTGGTGTCGCTCCAGTGCATGCGGGTGCGCGGGCCGATGACCCCGGAGCGGTGTCCCAGCACCGAGGCGACCGTGATGTCCTGCTTCCCGTTCTGGGCGAACTCCGGCCAGTACACGGCGACCGGGGCATACAGGTCGATCTCGCCGCGGTCGGCCAGCAGGTGCACGCACGTGCTCGTCAGGCCCTTGGTTCCGGAAAAAATACTGGCCAGGGTGTTCTGTCGCCACTGCCGTCGCCGGCGGGCGTCGGCGTAGCCGCCCCACAGGTTGACCACCAGATCCCCATCGACCCACACGGCCACCGCGGCGCCGACCTCGTCACCAGCGGTGAAGTTCTTCTCGAAGGCGTCGCGGACCGCGCCAAAACCCGCGGCACAGGCACCGCCGATGGGTATGTGGTCGCTCAACGGGCCTCCTGGCCGACGGTCCCGACCGGGGCTGCCCGCCGGGTGCTGAAGCTGAATCTACGGAGGTGACGGTACCCACGAAAGCTGAGAGGACGATTGGAGCGAAATCGAAACCGCGTCGTGATTAGCGCTGGCGCTCATCGATTTGTTCACCCGGAGTTTCCTGCCGATTCCGCGTTCACGCAGGTGCTTGCGTCACGATTCTGGGGTGGAGATTCCCGACACCGGTATCCCGCCGGCGCTGGCCACCCGGATGACGATCGCCGAGCAGTACGAGTGGCATCAGACGTATCTGCGCCGGCACCGGGGTTCCCGGCGCAACTTCCTGCGCGAATCCGCGGCTGCGGCGGCCGTCGCCGCGGTGGGAGCTGCCCCGTTCGGGCACCGGGCGTACGCCCAGGATGCACCGCTGGGGGTGGCCGGCCGGCGAGTTGGATACGGGTCGGACGCCTCGAGCCAGCTGCGGCTGGCCGCCCAGCTGTCGCGCAATCCGGGCCGAACCAAAGTCTTCGTCGACCACGGCCCGACACCGGGACTGGGTGCGACGGTCGAGGCGGAAGTCCGCAACCTGGTGACACAGATCCCCGACAGCGCCGGCGGAGTGCTGTCGGCCGAGCAGTTCTATGTCCACGCCCCGGTGGACAGCCTGCCCGGGCACACGCCGCACTTCTACCGCTGGCGCACCGACGACGGTTTCGTCAGCGACGTGCGGTCCGCGACCACCGCGATGCCCAGTGCGCGAAATACCGTGGGCTGGTTCCGGTTCACGATGATGGGCGACCAGGGCACCGACGAAACGCCGACGCTTCCGCCGGGCCGTCCGCCCGGAATCTACGACGACAACTACTACAAACCCGATAACGACCCGTCGGTCGCGCACACCGAGAACGTGCTCAACCAGATCATCGCCTCGCGCCCCGACTTCCACGTGCTGGCGGGCGACATCGCCTATGCTGACCCGTCCGGCGCTGGCAAACCCCCGCAATTCGTGCGAAAAGGTGATCCCCCCAAGGGGTTCGACAAGTTCAACCCCTACGTGTGGGACGTCTATCTGGGCTCCATCGAGGCCAGTGCGTCGACGACGCCGTGGATGTTCGCCACCGGCAACCACGATATGGAAGCCGCTTACCCGGTGCATGGCTACGGCGGGCACCTTGCGCGGCTGGACTTCCCGGGCAACGGTCCGGCGGGCTGCCCATCGGTCTATTCGTTCACCTACGGCAACGTCGCGGTGTTCTCGCTGGACGCCAACGACGTCAGCTATGAGATCACCACCAACACGGGTTACTCGCACGGGGCGCAAAACAGTTGGGTGGAAAGGACATTGGCCGCGCATCGGGCCAATCCCGACATCGACTTCATTGTCGCCTTCTTCCACCACTGCGCATACTCCACGGTCGCCGACCACGCCAGCGACGGGGGCGTGCGGGCGGCCTGGGAGCCGCTGTTCGACCGCTACCAGGTCGATTTGGTGCTCCAGGGTCACAACCACGCCTTCGAACGGACCGACCCCGTCCGGGATGGGGCGCCCACCCGGGCTGCCGAGGACAACGCGATCGTCTACCCGGAAACCGACGGCACGGTCTACTACACGGTGGGATCGGCCGGGCGGCCGCGGTACGACTTCCAGCCCGGGGAGCAGGAGAGCTACCGCGGTCACGAGGTGCCCGACACTTTCGTGCCCAACAGCTACGTCTGGACGGCCGACGGTCACAAGCAGGCCGAGGGTGTCGGCTGGTCGCGAGTGCGGTTCCGCAACTACGCGTTCATCCGCGTCGACGTGCGGCCCGGAAACCTGATGAGCGAGATGGACGTGACGGCCGTCGACGAGTACGGCCGGGAGTTCGACAAGCTGACCTACCGCCGTCCGGTCCGCAGCTGACGTCTTCGGCTCAGGTTCCTGCGAACCGCACGTCAGTGCACTATGGTTCGGTTCACCCATGTCTCGTACAGTGCTGGCCCTGCTATCGGTGGGCGTGCTCGCGCTTGCCGGATGCGGTGCGCGCCATCACCCGGATTCGGCCCCGGCACAAGCGATTACGGGACCGTTTGTTGTCCTGCTGGACGCCTCGACCAACCTCGGCGAATCCCACGCGCAGGCCGTGCAGCTCACCGCCGAACTCCGCGGCACTCAGCCTCCGGACCGGTTGCAGCGGTGGGCGTCGGCCAACGGTCTGTCGGTGCATTGGCAGCCGGGCGCCGGTTGGGCGGTGTTGCTGGGCCCGCCGGCCAGGGTCGCCGCCGCGCTGGGCGTGCCGGTGCGCGACTACCGCAGCCCGCTCGGCGAGCAATTCTATGCCTCACCGCAGCAGCCGGCGGTGCCTGCGGCACTGCGTGATTCGGTGTCGGGGCTGGGCCGGATCCTGAGCTACACCCCGTACCACTCGAGCAGCCCGTCGATTCGGCCACTTCCCAACGACGTGCCCGACCACAGCCTGCCGCCGGATGCGCTGCGCACCATCTACAACGTGCGGCCGTTGGCCGACGCCGGCTACACCGGCAAGCACACCACCATCGTGGTGTTCGCGTTCGACGGTTTCGACCAGGCCGACCTCGACATGTATGCCCAGACCTACGGACTGCCCAAATTCACCCCCGAGGTCGTCGGCGGGATGCCCGAGCAGCGCAACAACGAGGCCTCGATGGACCTGCAGGTGGCCCATGCGCTGGCGCCCGATGCGCGCAAGGTCCTGGTCAACGCCCGTCCGACGGTCGAGGGCGGGGGTACCTACGTCAAGATTGCCGAACTGATGCAGGACGTGGTCCGGCGCTTCCCTGGGGCGGTGTGGAGCCTGTCGATCGGGTGGGGCTGCGACCGGATGATCACCGCCGCCGATTTGGCTCCGGTCCGCGAAGCGGTGGCCGGCGCGGTGTCACGGGGCACCACGGTGTTCAACGCCAGCGGTGATCTTGCCGGTCTGGAATGCAAACGTGGCCACGACTGGTCGGCCCCGCCCGGCCCGTCAGACGTCGGCCTGGATGCGGTCGCCTCACTGCCGGAGGTGACGACCGTCGGGGGCACCTCCCTGTCGACCGACGAGCACTATCAGTGGCTCGCCGAACTCGGGTGGAGCGATGGGCCCCTGACCCAGGGCAGCAGCGGCGGGATCTCTGCCTTGTTCGAGCGTCCGCCGTGGCAGACCGCGGCGCATGACACCGGGTTGCGCCGTCTGACCCCCGATGTGTCGGCCGTCGCCGACACCGCCACCGGTGCCGTCATCGTCCTTCGTCAGCAGCTGGTCGTCGGCGGCGGCACATCGCAGGCGGCGCCGCTGTGGGCCGGCATCGCCGCGGTGATGAACCAGTTCCTCATCGACAGAGGGGGACGCTCGCTGGGGGGGCTCAACCCGACCCTGTACCATATCGCCGCCGGTGCCACCCGGCCTGCCTTTCACGACATCGTCCTGGGCACCAATGCGGTCGCCGTGGCCGGCCCGGGCTACGACATGGTGACCGGTCTGGGCACCCCCAACGTCGACAACCTGGCCCGCGATATCCTCGACGTCCAGCGGGGGGTGGCGTGACCACGCAAATTGAGACCATGCCATGCCGGCTGTGCGGGCACGACGTACCGGCAGGCAGGTTCTGTGGACGGTGTGGCGCACGGCTGGTGCACGAACGCGGCAGCGGCCCGGACTGGTTGCGGGTCAACGCTTTTGTCGCGGCGCCGGGCGAGAGCGTTCTGCAGCCGTCGTTGGTCAGCTCGATGTTTCCGCACTTGCCGCGCCGCTCGCACGGCACGTTCCGCGTCGGACTGGCGCTCGTGCTGGCGGTGTTGGTCGCGTTCTGCTTGCTGCACTGGTATGTGCCGATGGTGGCGGTGGCGACCTTCGCCCCGCTACTGCTGTTCGTGATCTACCTGACCGAGACCGGCGTCATCGCTGACCTGCCGTGGCGGGTCTGGGTGTTGACCGTGGTGCTCGGCATTGCGGTCGGGGTGGGGTGGGCGCTGCTGACCAGCACCGTCGTCGCCGAGTACTACAGCCTGGGACTCGGGACCGAGATGCCAACGGCCCGGCTGGTGCGGGACGCGCTGGTGATCCCGTTCGGGGGCCTGCTGGCGATGCAGCTGCCGACCATACTGGTTCGGCTGACTCGACCACCAGACCGAGAATCGTTGTACGGCTTTGCCATTGGTGTACTCGGAGCGACGGTGTTCGCGGTCACGGTGACGATGGTCCGGATGGTCCAGGAGATCGATGCCGGCATCACCATCAGCGATCAGCCCGTCACCGATCTGTTGATCGAGGCCGGCGTCCGAGGGCTCACCATGCCCCTGACCGCGGCGTCGGTCGGCGGCCTGATCGGGATCGTGCTGTGGTACTCGCGGCGGCCGGACAGTTCCCGTGTTCGTCAGCTGGCGGTCGGCGGGCTGGCGCTGGTGGTTGCGGCCGCGGCCTACGCCAACGTCGGGCTGGTCGAGGTGCTGCAGATCGCCTCGGACCTCCAGTTTTTGGTGCACGTGGTGCTCGCCCTGGCGGCGGTGGTGGCCCTGCGGGTGGGGATGCAGGTGGCGGTGCTGCACGAGCCGCAGGACCCGCTTCATGTCGAGTTGCCGATCTTGTGCCCGAGCTGTGGGCACGTCGTCCCCGATGTGGCGTTCTGCCCTGCATGCGGTGTCGCCGCGCACGCCGCGTCGCGGACGTCGCGAGCGGCGCGTCGACGCGACCGGCCGCAACCGGGCACCGAGTTGGTGGACCGATGAGTACGCCGTCGGTGACGCGCGAACTCGCTCCGGGCTATTCGGTGCTTTCGGGCTCGTATACGGCCCTGCCGCTGCCGTACACGTCCCTGCGGCGGCTGCTGCTGCTTCTGGCGGCAGGCCTGTCGGCGGTGGTCGGTGCGATGACCGCGGCGTCGGTACTGACCGCTACCCCGGCGGTTCGCTTCACCTGCCCGCCGGACTGTGGCCGCCCGCCCACCGGGGTCCCGGTTCAAGCCAACCCGCGCTTCACTGCCGCCGACGGCTCCTTCTCGGTCGCCTACCCGGGACCCGGGTCGGCCTATGCCATCACCACGGAGGACACCGGCGTCGACGCGAATTTCACCGGCGGCGACGGGGGCGCGATGGAGCTGTTCGCCGTTCCCGCCAATGGCCGGACGGCCGAGCAAGTCGTCGACGATCTCGTGCGCGAGAACTCGCCGGATGCGACGGTGGCCTACGTTCTGCCGAACGCGACGGTGGGCTACCAGCTCGGCTACGGCGCCGTCCTCGACGTCTACCCACAAGGCTCGACCGGCCTTGCCCGGCGCAACCGCATCGTCGTGATGGCCGCGGTGAAGAACGACCTGGCGCTCATCGGCGCCGCGATCGGCCCGTATCACCCGTTCCGGCCGGGTGACGGCCCCAGCTTGCCGTCGGGAGCGAACCTGCAACTCGCCGAGGATTTGGGCAAGTACATCAACAGCTTTCAGTGGAAGGGTGACCCACCGCGCTAGCCGTCACCCCCGCGCACTGTGGCCGGTTCCTCGTCCTGACCCCGACTTGCGTGCGGTGTTGGACCCGGACCCACACATTGTCCCGCGTGTCACCTTGACGACTGATCCGTACGCTGGTTCGGCGGCCTGCTGCGCCCGCTGTTCGGACCGGGCATCCCTGAGATCACCGCACCCGCTGCCGGTCATGACAACGGAGCAGGTAGGAGGGCTGCCGAACGCATGTTCGGCCCACTCGGTGGAGCGGGCGACGGGAATCGAACCCGCGTAGCTAGTTTGGAAGACTAGGGCTCTACCATTGAGCTACGCCCGCGTGCAGTGTGCGAGCCCAAATGTACCGGCGCCGACCAGATCAAATCCAATCGGACCTCCTCGACCCCGTGCCGTCGAGGTCGATTGCGGTTGACCGGGTGTTGGGCCGTAGGATCGCGACGCGAGAAGCACAGCACCGGGGTGTAGCGCAGCTTGGTAGCGCATCCGCTTTGGGAGCGGAAGGCCGCAGGTTCAAATCCTGTCACCCCGACACGCCCTGACAACCGCAGATCGTCCGAGAACACCGACCCGAGGAGTACCGCAGTGAAGAGCACCGTCGAGAAGTTGAGCCCGACCCGGGTTCGCATCAACGTGGAGGTGCCCTTCACGGAACTGCAGCCGGACTTCGACCGGGCATACAAAGAGCTGGCCAAGCAGGTGCGGCTGCCCGGGTTCCGGCCCGGGAAGGCCCCAGCGAAGCTTCTCGAGGCCCGGCTGGGCCGCGGGGCGGTGCTCGAGCAGGTGGTCAACGACGCGCTGCCCGGCCGCTACAGCGAGGCCGTCACCACCACCGAGGTGCGCCCGTTGGGTCAGCCGAACATCGAGATCACCAAGATCGAGGACGGCGAGGAGCTGGTGTTCACCGCCGAGGTCGACGTGCGGCCCGACATCGAGCTGCCCGACCTCAGTGAGCTGAAGATCTCCGTCGACCCGATCGAGGTCACCGACGAGGACGTCGACGCCGAGCTGCAGGCGCTGCGTGCCCGCTTCGGAACGCTGAAGGGTGTCGAGCGTCCGGCCGCCGAAGGCGATTTCGTCTCCATCGACCTGTCGGCCACCGTCGACGGACAGGACGTCCCGGAGGCCACCACCGAGGGCCTGTCCCACGAGGTCGGCTCCGGCCAGCTGATCGACGGCCTCGACGAGGCGATCGTCGGGCTCTCCGAGGGCGAGTCCAAGACGTTCACCACCAAGCTCGTCGCCGGTGAGCTCGCCGGTAAGAACGCCGAGGTGACCGTCACCGTCAAGTCCATCAAGGAACGCGAGCTGCCCGAGGCCGACGATGAATTCGCCCAGCTGGCAAGCGAATTCGACACCATCGAGGAGCTGAAGGCCAACCTCACCGAGCAGGTCGGCCGGGTCAAGCGCATCCACCAGGCCGAGAGGATCCGCGACAACGCCCTCGAGCTGCTGCTGGAGAAGGTCGACGTGCCGCTGCCCGAGGCGATCGTGCAGGCGCAGATCGACGAGACGGTGCACAACGCGGTCCACGGCCTCGAGCACGATGAGGCCAAATTCGCCGAGGCGCTCGAGGCGCAGGGCAGCTCGCGTGAGCAGTTCGACGCCGAGACCCGCGAGGCCGCGGAGAAGGCCGTCAAGACTCAGCTGCTGATGGACACCATCGCCGACGACCTCGACATCCAGGTCGGCCAGAACGACCTGACCGAGCGGCTCGTACTGATGTCGCGTCAGTTCGGCATCGAGCCGGCGCAGCTGCTGGGCATCCTGCAGCAGAACAACCAGTTGCCGGCGATGTTCGCCGACGTGCGCCGCGGTCTGACCGTGGCCGCGGTGGTCGAGGCGGCCACCGTCACCGACACCAACGGTGAAGTCGTCGACACCAGCGAGTTCTTCGGATCGCCGGCCGGCGCCGAGGACACCGAGGGCGGCGCGGACGAGGAAGCCGGCGAGGCCGAATAACGCCGAAAGCGAACGTGCGCTCTCCGGGGAGTGCGGTTGGCCGCTGGTTGGTTAGGGTCGGGTAGTACGCAGTCTTGAAGAAAGCAGGTATCAAGTCGTGACTCACATGCGTTCAGGCGCGCCAGGGCTGAACCTCACTGACTCGGTGTATGAGCGGTTGCTCGCCGAGCGCATCATCTTCCTCGGCTCTCAGGTCGACGACGAGATCGCCAACCGGCTGTGCGCGCAGATTCTGCTGCTGGCGGCGGAGGATCCGACCAAGGACATCTCGCTGTACATCAACTCGCCGGGCGGCTCGATCAGCGCCGGCATGGCTATCTACGACACGATGGTGCTCGCGCCGTGCGACGTGGCCACCTACGCTATGGGCATGGCCGCCTCGATGGGCGAGTTCCTGCTCGCGGCAGGCGCCAAGGGCAAGCGCTATGCGCTGCCGCACGCCCGCATCCTCATGCACCAGCCGCTGGGCGGTATCACCGGTGGCGCGGCCGACATCGCCATCCAGGCCGAGCAGTTTGCGCTCATCAAGAAGGAGATGTTCCGGCTCAACGCGGAGTTCACCGGCCAGCCGATCGAGCGCATCGAGGCCGACTCCGATCGTGACCGCTGGTTCACCGCGCAGCAAGCGCTCGAGTACGGCTTCGTCGACCACATCATCACCCGTGCCCACGTGAACGGACTGTCCAATGCCTGATTACACCGACCCCCGGCTGGCTCCACAGGGGCGCTACATCCTGCCGTCGTTCATCGAGCACTCCAGCTGGGGCGTCAAGGAGTCCAACCCCTACAACAAGTTGTTCGAGGAACGCATCATCTTCCTCGGTGTGCAGGTCGACGACGCCTCGGCCAACGACATCATGGCCCAGCTGCTGGTGCTGGAGTCGCTGGATCCCGACCGCGACATCACCATGTACATCAATTCACCGGGTGGCTCGTTCACCTCGTTGATGGCGATCTACGACACCATGCAGTACGTGCGCGCCGACATCCAGACCGTCTGCCTGGGGCAGGCCGCCTCGGCGGCCGCCGTGCTGCTGGCGGCGGGCTCGCCCGGTAAGCGGCTGGCGCTGCCCAACGCGCGCGTGCTGATTCACCAGCCGTCGCTCGGTGGCGTCATCCAGGGCCAGTTCTCCGACCTAGAGATCCAGGCCGCCGAGATCGAGCGGATGCGGACCCTCATGGAGCAGACCCTGGCCCGTCACACCGGCAAGGACCCCGCCGTCATCCGCAAGGACACCGATCGCGACAAGATCCTGACCGCCGCGGACGCCAAGGAGTACGGGATCATCGACACCGTGCTGGAGTACCGGAAGCTCTCGGCTCAGAACGCCTGAGTCGGGATCGCCGCCGTCGTAGCGGCGACACGCCGAAAGCACAGCGCCGCGTTCCGGGGCGACGGGAGCGGTGTCAGGGGATATGTTCACCACACGCACGAATACCGCTGACGCTATTCGCTTCTACCTGTCGCACCGTGGCCGAGCGAACGGGTAGCGTCGGGACATAGCCCACGCAGACTTGATGGCAAAGATCGAACACCGACGGCGAAGGAAGTAGGACCCCACCACCATGGCGCGCATCGGAGACGGCGGTGACCTGCTGAAGTGCTCGTTCTGCGGGAAGAGTCAGAAGCAGGTCAAAAAGCTGATCGCAGGCCCGGGTGTCTACATCTGCGACGAGTGCATCGACCTGTGCAACGAGATCATCGAAGAGGAGCTGGCCGACGCCGACGACGTCAAGCTCGATGAACTGCCCAAGCCGGCCGAGATCCGGGAGTTCCTGGAGAGCTATGTCATCGGGCAGGACACCGCCAAGCGCACCCTCGCCGTCGCCGTCTACAACCACTACAAGCGCATCCAGGCTGGCGAGAAACATCGTGATTCCCGTTCCGAGCCCGTCGAGCTGGCCAAGTCCAACATCCTGATGCTGGGCCCGACCGGATGCGGCAAGACCTACCTGGCACAGACCCTGGCCAAGATGCTCAACGTGCCGTTCGCCATCGCCGACGCCACCGCGCTCACCGAGGCCGGTTACGTCGGTGAGGACGTCGAGAACATTCTGCTCAAGCTGATCCAGGCCGCCGACTACGACGTCAAGCGCGCCGAGACCGGCATCATCTACATCGACGAGGTCGACAAGATCGCCCGCAAGAGCGAGAACCCGTCGATCACCCGTGACGTCTCCGGTGAGGGTGTGCAGCAGGCGCTGCTGAAGATCCTGGAAGGCACCCAGGCTTCGGTGCCGCCGCAGGGCGGCCGTAAGCACCCGCACCAGGAGTTCATCCAGATCGATACCACCAACGTGCTGTTCATCGTGGCGGGCGCGTTCGCGGGGCTGGAGAAGATCGTCTCCGACCGGGTCGGCAAGCGTGGGCTTGGCTTCGGTGCCGAGGTGAAGTCCAAGGCCGAGATCGACACGCAGGACCATTTCGCCGAGGTGATGCCCGAGGATCTGATCAAGTTCGGCCTGATCCCGGAGTTCATCGGGCGCCTGCCGGTGGTGGCGTCGGTGACCAACCTGGACAAGGAATCGCTGGTGCAGATCCTGTCCAAGCCGAAGAACGCGCTGGTCAAGCAGTACACCCGCTTGTTCGAGATGGACGGCGTCGAGCTGGAGTTCGACGAAGATGCCTTGGACGCCATCGCCGACCAGGCGATCCACCGGGGCACCGGCGCCCGCGGTCTGCGCGCGATCATGGAAGAAGTCCTGCTGCCGGTGATGTACGACATCCCCAGCCGCGACGACGTCGCCAAGGTCGTGGTGACCAAGGAGACCGTCCAGGACAACGTCCTGCCGACGATCGTGCCACGCAAGCCGTCGCGCCCCGAGCGTCGCGACAAGTCCGCCTAGCGCTTCCGCTGAGCCTGCGCGTTTCCCGTTCGACGATCACCTCGTCGAGCAGAAGCGCGATCTCCGCGACCCGTCCCGCTGAGCGAATGCGGTCTGTAGATTGCGTGCGCAGTTGCGGTGGTGGGGATTGTGGAGCACCACACTGATCGCGTGACGTAGCGCGCGCGGTGTCGGCGTGTGCGTCTAGTGCTGGATGCGGTCGGCCCTGCTGTAGATGTTCATCGATTCCCCGCGTAGGAACGCCACCAGGGTCAGACCCGACTGGGTGGCCAGGTCGACGGCCAGCGAGGACGGTGCCGACACCGCGGCAAGCACCGGGATACCGGCCATCACCGCCTTCTGGGTGAGCTCGAAGGACGCTCGGCCGCTGACCAGCAGGACAGTGCCGCTCAGCGGGACGTGGTGGGCTTCCAGCGCCCAGCCGATCACCTTGTCGACGGCGTTGTGCCGGCCGACATCCTCGCGCACGGCCAGCATCGTGCCGTCGACATCGAACAACGCCGCGCCGTGCAGTCCGCCTGTGCTGGCGAAAACCTTTTGCGCCGAGCGCAGTTGGGTGGGCATCGCGGTCAGCGTCGCGACAGTCACGGTCGATGGGTCGTCGCCGGGGGCGTGTCGGCTGGTCAACCGGACGGCGTCGATCGAGGCTTTGCCGCACACCCCGCATGACGAGGTGGTGTAGAAGTTGCGGGTGACGTCCACCTCCGGCATCGGCACACCGGGGCGCAGCGTCACATCGAGCACGTTGTAGCTGTTCATGCCGTCGGCATCGGATTCAGCACCGCGGCAGTAGCGGACGGTGAGCACGTCGTCGCGGTGGGTGATGACCCCTTCGGTCAACAGAAAGCCCTGTACCAGTTCGACATCGGAACCGGGGGTGCGCATTGTGACACTCAGCGGCGAGGAATTGACGCGAATCTCCAGCGGCTCCTCGACGACCAAGGTCTCCGAGCGCTCGGTGGCGTTCCCGTCGATGACGCGGCTGACCCGCCACCGCGAGGTTACCCGCCCCACGTTGTGCCGCTTCCCAGGTCGCCGGGATCCTGCCCGCCGGGTTCCAGCCGGATCACGACCGCCTTCGAGACCGGCGTATTCGACCTGGCGGCAACGTGATCCAGCGGCACCAGGGGATTGGTCTCCGGGTAGTAGGCGGCGGCGTTGCCAACCGGGGTGGAGTAGGGCACGACGAGGAAATCCTTGGCGCGGCGCTCCTGCAATTCGCCCTGACGGTCGGTGAACTCCGAGATCAAGTCGACTCGGTCGCCCGCAGCCAGCCCGAGTGCCTCGATGTCGGCAGGATTGACGAAGACCACGCGGCGACCACCCTTGACCCCGCGGTAACGGTCATCGAGGCCGTAGATGGTGGTGTTGTACTGGTCGTGGCTGCGCAATGTCTGCAGCACCAGCCGGCCAGGCGGTACCGCTACCCAGTGCAGCGGGTTGACTGCGAAGTTCGCCTTGCCGGTGGTGGTGGGAAATTCACGGGAATCCCTTGGCGGGTGCGGCAATTGGAAGCCGTCGGGTTGGCGCACTCGGGTGTTGTAGTCGGCGCAGCCCGGCACGACGGCGGCGATCGCGTCGCGGATGGTGTCGTAGTCGGCGGCGAAGGTCTCCCACGGCACGGGGTGGTCGGCTCCGAGCACCGTGCGGGCCAGCTGGCAGATGATGGCGACCTCGCTGCGGACCTCGTCGCTCGGCGGGGTCAGGCTGCCCCGCGACAGGTGCACCATCGACATCGAATCCTCGACGGAGACAACCTGTTTGTGGCCGTTCACGAGGTCGCGGTCGGTGCGGCCCAGGGTGGGCAGGATGAGCGCCGTGCGGCCGTGCACCAGGTGGCTGCGGTTGAGCTTGGTGGAGACCTGCACGGTCAGCGCGCAGGTGCTCAGCGCCGACTCCGTCACGGCGGTATCCGGGGTGGCCGAGGCGAAATTGCCGCCCATGGCCAGGAACACCGATGCCCGCCCGTCGCGCATCGCCCGGATGGCGGCGACCGTGTCGTAGCCGTGCTTGCGGGGACTGATGATGCCGAACCGGTTGTCCAGTGCAGTCAGGAAAGTCTCGGGGACTTTCTCCCAGATCCCCATCGTGCGGTCACCCTGGACGTTGGAATGCCCCCGCACCGGGCACACTCCGGCGCCGGGCTTGCCGATCATGCCGCGCAACAACAGCAGGTTGGTCATCTCGGCGATCGTGGCGACGGCGTGGGTGTGCTGGGTGATGCCCATCGCCCAGCAGACGATCGTGCGCTGCGAGGCCGCGAGCATGCCCGCGACCCGATCCAACTGCGGCCGGGAGATACCCGTCGCCTCGGTGACGGTGTCCAAGTTGACCGTGCGGGCGTCGGCGAGGTACCCGCCGAATCCGTGGCAGTGCTGAGCGATGAACTCCCGGTCGATCACACTGCCCGGGGCGCGGTCGTCGGCCTCCACCAGCAGCCGGCCCAGCCCCTTGAACAACGCCAGGTCGCCGCCGATGCGGATCTGCACGAACTCGTCGGCAATCGGCACCCCGTGGCCGATCACGCCGTTCACCTTCTGCGGATCCTTGAACCGGATCAGGCCGGCCTCGGGCAGTGGGTTGATGGCGATGATCTTCGCCCCGTTGGCTTTCGCCTTCTCCAGCACCGAGAGCATCCGCGGATGGTTGGTGCCCGGATTCTGCCCGGCGATGACGATGACGTCGGCGTGCTCGACGTCGTCGACCGTCACCGAGCCCTTGCCGATGCCGATGGAATCGATCAGCGCCGTGCCCGACGACTCGTGGCACATGTTGGAACAGTCCGGCAGATTGTTGGTGCCGAAGCTGCGCACCAGTAGTTGGTAGAGAAATGCGGCCTCGTTGCTGGTGCGCCCCGAGGTGTAGAACACCGCCTCGTGCGGGGAACCGAGGTCACGCAGGTGCTCGGCGATCAGCCGGTAGGCCTCGTCCCAGCCGATCGGCCGGTAGTGCTGCTCGCCGGGCCGCAGGACCATCGGGTGGGTGAGCCGGCCCTGCTGGGACAACCAGTACTCGGGCTTGGCGGCCAGTTCGGCCACCGAATGGCGAGCGAAGAACTCCGGGGTGACCCGTCGCTTGGTGGCCTCCTCGGCCACCGCCTTGGCGCCGTTTTCGCAGAACTCAGCGAGTTTGCGGCCGCCGTGCTCTTCGGGCCAGGCGCAACCCGGGCAGTCGAATCCATGCCGCTGATTGAGCCGTGCCAGGGTGGCCAGTGTGCGGACCGGACCCATTTCGGCCAGCCCGCGCTGCATGCTGACCATCACGGCCTTCACCCCGGCGGCCTCGTGTTTGGCGTCGCTGACGTGTACCACGTGCTCGTCGTAGTCGGCGGGGATGTCGCGGCCGATGCTCATGCCCTCAAATCTAGGCTGCGGAGCTGACCGTCCGCATTCACCTGCCCGATTTGGCAGTCGCCTTGCCGCTGGCCGGGTGTGCGTCGCGCTTGCCCGACGCTCGCACCGGGCACGGCCGTGCCGCCTGCCGAACTCTTCTCTGCGACGGCTGGCGCCGAAGCCGACCGCTGCGGCCGGCGAGCCGGATCCGCCGTTCTGCACGGCCACGACGTCATGCAGTACCTTGTGGACTACGTCGACCATTGCGGCCATTCCCGGACTTTGTTGCCGATCACGCCGCTATCTGGCGTTGACGCCGGCGTAACAAGTTCGGAATCGAAGCTTCCTAGTGTTGGCCGGTCACACATCCGCGAGCAGACGCGGACGTCTTGGGTGCAGAGGAAGATTCAGTTGAGCGGAAACGCGGCCCGTCTCCAGGCGATCGTCAATGTCGAGGCCTACGAGCCTCCCCCGATCAGCTTCGATCCAGGCGAGGCGCCGGGCGAGATCTTCGGATCGAACGTCTTCACCCTGGCGGAGATGCGGTTGCGGTTGCCGAAGTCGGTCTACAAGTCGGTCGTCGCGACCGTCGAGAAGGGTGCGAAGCTCGATCCGGCAGTCGCCGACGCCGTCGCCTCGGTGATGAAGGACTGGGCGCTGTCGAAGGGCGCGACCCACTACGCACACGTCTTCTACCCCATGACTGGGCTGACCGCCGAGAAGCACGACAGCTTCCTGGAGCCGGTGGGTGACGGCGCGACGCTCGCCGAATTCGCGGGCAAGACCCTCATCCAAGGCGAGCCCGACGCGTCCAGCTTCCCGTCGGGCGGTCTGCGTAGCACCTTCGAGGCGCGCGGCTACACCGGATGGGACGTCACCAGCCCGGCCTACATCCTGGAGAACCCGAACGGCAACACGCTGTGCATCCCGACGGTGTTCGTCTCGATGACCGGTGAGGCGCTGGACTACAAGACGCCGCTGCTGCGTAGCCAGCAGGCCATGGGCGCCCAGGCCGAGCGCATCCTGAAGCTGTTCGGCCACAAGGATTTCGACCACATCGTGTCGTTCTGCGGGCCCGAGCAGGAGTACTTCCTGGTAGACCGCCACTTCTTCCTGGCTCGCCCCGACCTGATCAACTCGGGTCGTACGCTGTTCGGTGCGAAGCCGCCCAAGGGCCAGGAATTCGACGACCACTACTTCGGCGCCATCCCGGACCGGGTGCTGGCCTTCATGATGGACACCGAGCGTGAGCTGTTCAAGCTCGGCATCCCGGCCAAGACCCGGCACAATGAGGTCGCGCCAGGTCAATTCGAGATCGCGCCGATGTTCGAGCGGGCCAATCTCGCCGCCGACCATCAGCAGCTGTTGATGACAACGTTCCGCAAGATCGCCAAGAAGCACGGCATGGAGTGCCTGTTTCACGAGAAGCCGTTTGCCGGTGTCAACGGTTCGGGCAAGCACGTGAATTTCTCGATGGGCAATGCGCAGTTCGGCAGCCTGCTGGTGCCCGGCGACACCCCCCACGAGAACGCGCAGTTCCTGGTGTTCTGCGCGGCGGTCATCCGGGCGGTGCACAAGTACGGCGGCCTGCTGCGGGTCTCGGTGGCCTCTGCCACCAACGATCACCGGCTGGGCGCCAACGAGGCTCCGCCGGCCATCATCTCGATCTTCCTCGGCGATCAGCTGGCCGACGTGTTCGAGCAGATCGCCAAGGGGGCGGCCACGTCGTCAAAGGGCAAGGGCACCATGATCATCGGTGTCGACACGCTGCCCGAGCTGCCGACCGACCCGGGTGACCGCAACCGCACCAGCCCATTCGCGTTCACCGGCAACCGCTTCGAGTTCCGCGCTCCGGGCTCGGGGCAGACGATCAACGTGCCGATGATCATCCTCAACACGATCATGGCCGACTCGCTCGACTATATGGCCACCGTGCTGGACGGGGCCGTCGCCGACGGCGAGAACTTCGACCAGGCCGTGCAGAAACTGCTGACCGAGATCATCACCGAGCACGGCGCCGTCGTGTTCAACGGTGACGGCTACTCCGAGAACTGGCAGATCGAAGCGGCCGAGCGCGGCCTGCCGAACCTCAAGACGACGCTCGATGCCATCCCGCAGCTGGTGACGCCGGAGGCGATCGAGGTCTTCGAGAGGTACGGCGTCTTCAACTCGCGCGAGCTGCACAGCCGCAAAGAGGTCCGCTATGAGACCTACGCCCTGACCGTCAATGTCGAGGCCAAGCTGACGCTGGAAATCGGGTCGACGGTGATCCTGCCCGCGGCCATTCGGTACCAGACCGAGCTGGCGCAGAACGTCGCGGCGCTGAAGAAGGCTGGGGTGGCTGCGGACACGACGTTGCTCGAGACTGTGTCCACGCCGATTCCGGAGCTGACTGCGGCGCTGGCAGCACTCAAGACGGCGATCGATGTGCACGGCGGCGATTCTGGCAAGGAAGAGGCCGAGCACGCGGCGAGCCTGCTGCCCTTGATGGACGCCGTGCGTTCGGCCGCTGACACGCTGGAAAGCGTTGTCGCCGATGATCTCTGGCCGCTGCCGACCTACCAGGAGATGCTCTACATACTCTGAGTGTCGTTGCCTTGCCGACGCCGGCGGCCCGAGTTCGCTGACGCCGCTGGAGGTCAGCCGAAATGACGGGCCGAGGGCGATCGTCATGATCACGCCTCGACCCCCTCGACGTCGAGGCCACGTCCGCCGCCGTCCATGCCGACTGGGATGAGGGCCGTTCCCGCGGCGTGGTCGGCTCACCGCACTTCTTCACTGGCGACGGGGGAAGCTGGTTTTGTCCCAGCCTGGCGATCAGCCGCGACGACGTGGGCAACTTCGCGATCGCCTGGAAGCAGGACACGGAGGCATTCGTCGACCGCGTCTTCGGCTGAGCCTGGCCGGCTCATCGGGACCGCCGTGGTCAGCTCGATGAATCTGAGGCCGGCTGGATCTCTTTCCCGATTGAGATTAAATGACGGTGCCCGCGGTACCGTCATCGCGCACGACGGGTTGCCCGGCCTCCCGCCATGCCTTCATCCCTCCGGCCAGGTTGTAGACGGTAACCCCGGCGGCGGCGAGGTTCTTTGCCGCTGAACCGGATCTGTTGCCTGACCGGCACACCGCGACAACGGGCGCGGTGGTGTCGAGGGTGCGCGCGTCGAGGTCGCCAAGGCGTACATGAACCGCGCCGGGTGCATGTCCGGCTGCCCACTCTTCGTCCTCCCGAACGTCGAGCAGGACGGCGCCGGACTCGTCGACAAGCCGCATCGCCCCGACCGGATCGACTTCCAATACGTTCATCACGCTTTACCTTTCACTCGGATCGCAGACCTGATGTCGTCGGCGGGGATCTCCTTGGTGCAGCAGAACCAGTCTCCGCAGTGCAGCCCATCGGCCGGTGTCGCGCCTTTCGCAGTCAGCCGAGACGACAAGCCGATGTCTGGCGAGTGGGGCTAGCCTGCCGTCGCGCGCACGTCGTGGCCGGAGATGAGTCGGCGCAGTGGGCAGAATCCATGTCGGCTGCAGGCGAAGTACATTCCGCCGGCAATGACGGTCAGAGTCGCCGCGGCCACCCCCACGGCCAGGTGGATCTCCTGGGCGAGGATTACTGACGACATCACCAGGACAAACCAGCCGAAGGCCTTGCGCAGCGCATCGGGGTCGATCATGGCGGTGAGTCGGGCACCGATGAAGGCGCCGATGACTGCCGCGGCGGTAACCGCGAGCGCTACCGTCCAGTTGATGTGAACGCTTAACAGGTATCCGCTCAGGCCCGCGAACGACTTCATCGCGATCACGACTAACGACGTGCCGACGGCGATGGGCATCGGCAAGCCACCGAGCAGTGCCAGTGCCGGCACCACAAGGAATCCGCCGCCGGCGCCGACGAGACCGGTCACCAGGCCCACGACGAGACCCTCGGCGACGATCTTGCCGAAGTGCAGCCGATGTGTGCCGTCGGTCGGCACCACGTTCTTTCGTCCGCGCAACATGGCGATGGCGGTGGCGATCATCATCAGGGCGAACCCGATGAGCAGGATCGTTCCCGGAATGAATCGGGCCAGAACGCCGCCGAGGTAGGCCCCGGCCATGCCCGCCCCGCCGAAGATCAGGCCGGTGCGCCATTGCACGCGGCCCGCCTTTGCATGCGACACAGCGCCGACCGCGCTGGTCACGCCGACGACCAGCAACGAGGTGGCAATGGCCTGTTTTGCGTCCATCCCGGCGACGTAGGCCAGTAGCGGTACGGTCAGAATCGATCCGCCGCCTCCGAGCAGGCCAAGGGCGACACCGACGAACACGGCCAGGGCAACTGTCACGATGATCATGTCGGCTATTTCGCCTTCTGGTCAGCGGAGGAACTGATGAGCTGGGCGACGACCGTCTGGGCGTCACAGGTAACGCCGCGGTTGTAGGGCAGCTTCGACAAGGCCATACCCATCGCGCAGGTATTGGTCAGGGATGCGAACGTCAGTCCGCCTCCGATCGCCGCGGCGACCCACTTGAGCTTTGGTGCGGCGAGGCTGCCCAGAACGCTGGTCAGCACGATCGAACCGGCGACGAGTCGGACCTGGCGTTCAAGGTCCCAGCGCTGCGCGCCGCGCCGGACCGCGAACCCCTTCGCCTCCCAGGCCGTGATGCCGCCGTCGAGGATGTGCACGTTGTCCAGACCGGCGGCTCGTAGGGTCTCCTCGGCTTGCGAGGCCCGTTGACCAGAGCGGCATACCAAGACGACGTCTTCGTCAAGGTGGCCGATGATCTCGTCGCGGTGCTCGCGCAGTAGGTCCAGCGGGACGTTATATGCACCGGCGATGTGGACGGTCTCGAATTCGCCCGGGGTTCGGACATCCAGAATCCGCGGCGGCGAAGCCGAGCCGAGGCGGTCGCTGAGGTCCTGCGAGTCGATGGTGGCGGGAGCGGTCATGGAAAGGGTCCTTCCGTCAGGCCGGTGATGGCGAAAGCCCCTAGGCCTTCGATACCACCAGGGGTATACTTAATTTACATGGTAGACATACCCCCATCGGTACTGTCAAGGCCGGAATAAGATACCCCCTAGGGTACCTGATATACCCATAGGGGTACATGCCGGGATGGCATTACCAAGGTTCCAAAGAGAAAGAAGACGACGATGATCCTGCAGCAGTACTACCTGGACTGCCTGTCCCACGCTTCCTATCTGATCGGCGACGAAACCACCGGTCGCGCAGTTGTTGTCGACCCGCAACGCGTCGTGGCCGAGTACGTGAGCGATGCCAAACAGCTCGGTTTGACCATCGAACTGGTCATCGAGACCCACTTTCACGCCGACTTCTTGTCGGGCCACCTCGAGCTGGCGAAGGCGACCGGCGCGAAGATCGTCTACTCCTCGGTCGCCGAGACCGAATTCGAGTCGATGGGTGTCGCCGACGGTGAGCGCTATTCGCTCGGCGACGTGACGCTGGAGTTCCGCCACACCCCGGGGCACACGCCCGAGTCCCTGAGCATCGTGGTCTACGAGCACGCCGACGACACCGTTCCCTACGGTGTGATGACCGGCGACACCCTGTTCATCGGCGACGTTGGCCGCCCCGACCTGTTGGCCTCGATCGGCTTCACCCGTGACGAGCTCGCCGACAAGCTGTACGACTCGCTGCACGACAAGCTGATGACGCTGCCCGACGCCACCCGGGTGTATCCGGCACACGGCGCGGGCTCGGCGTGCGGCAAGAACCTGTCCACCGATCTTTGGTCGACGATGGGTGACCAGAAAGCAACGAACTACGCGCTGCGGGCCCCCGACAAGGCGACCTTCATGAACCTCGTCACAGAGGGGCAGCCACCCGCGCCCGGCTACTTCGTCTACGACGCCATCCTCAACCGCAAGGACCGCGGACTGCTGGACGAGACCGAGATGCCGGCGGCCATGACCTACGAGCAGGTCCGTGCCGCCCTCGACGGCGGAGCCGTCCTGGTGGACGGGCGCACTCCCGAGGAGTTCGCCCAGGGTCATCTGCGTCAGGCGATCAACATCGGACTCGAAGGTCGTTACGCCGAGTTCGCCGGATCAGTGCTCAAGTCCGACGTCGACATCGTGCTGTTCACCGAGCCTGGTCAGGAGCTCGAGGGCAAGAATCGGCTGGCCCGGATTGGCTTCGATCGGGTGATCGGTTACCTGGCCGACCCATATCGGGCGATGTTCGCCCACCAGGACGACGTCCAGGTGGCGTCGCGGTTGACGGCCAAAGCGTTCGACGAGCGGGCGTCGCACATGCGCGACCTGCAGATCGTCGACGTCCGCAACCCGGGCGAGGTCGAGGCCGGGTCCATCCCGAACGCAATCCCGATCGCGGTGGGCCAGCTGCCCGCCCGGCTGGGTGAGCTCGACGCCACCAAGCCGACAGTCGTCTACTGCGCCGGCGGTTACCGGTCGTCGGTCGCGGCCAGCCTGCTGCGCCAGAACGGCTTCACCGACGTCAGCGACATCCTGGGCGGTTACGGCGCCTGGGCCGACGCAGTTCAAAATGCCTGAGCCAGCCAGAACGCTTGAAGATCGAGGAGACCACAGATCATGACCATCAAGGCCAAACACCAGATCCTGATCGTCGGCGGCGGAACCGCCGGCATCACCGTTGCGGCCCGGCTGCTCCGCAAGGGCTACACGGACGTCGCGGTCATCGAGCCGTCGGACAAGCACTACTACCAACCGCTGTGGACGCTCGTCGGCGGCGGACAGGTGAAGGCCTCGACCACCGAGCGCGACGAATCCTCAGTCATGCCCAAGGGGGCGACCTGGATCAAGAACGCCGCCAGTGCCTTTGATCCCGACGCCAACACGGTGACCTGCGCCGACGGGTCGAGCTACGCATACGACGTGCTCGTCGTAAGCCCGGGCATCCAGCTCGACTGGAACCGCACCGAGGGCCTGGAGGATGCCCTGGGCCGCGGCGGGGTGTCGTCGAACTACCGGTTCGACCTCGCGCCGCGCACCTGGGACTTCATCCGCAATCTTCGGTCGGGCACCGCTGTGTTCACGGTTCCCTCCGGCGCGATCAAGTGCGCCGGAGCGCCGCAGAAGATCGCCTACCTGGCATCGGACTACTGGCGCAAGCAGGGTGTGCTCAAAGACATCGACGTCCACCTGGTGATGCCGGGGGCGCGGCCGTTCGGGATTCCGGCGATCGCGGACAGCCTCGACAAGGTCATCGCCGACTACGGCATCACCTTGCACACCAATTCCGAGGTGACGTCCGTCGACGCGACATCGCATAAGGTCGGCATCACCAGTGTCGCCGCAGGCGGGACCGACGCCATGCTGCCCTACGACGTATTGCACGCCGTGCCGCGGCAGTCGGCGCCGGACTGGATCAAGTCCAGCCCGCTGTCGACCGGTGATGCAATGGGCTACGTCGACATCGACAAGCACACCATGCAGCACGTGCGGTACCCGAATGTGTTCAGCCTGGGTGACGCCGGTTCCTCGCCGAACTCGAAGACCGGTGCCGCGATCCGCAAACAGGCGCCCGTGGTCGTCGACAACATCGACGCGTTCCTGAATAAGCGACCACTGCGCGCGTCATACGACGGTTACTCGTCGTGCCCGATCACCACCTCGTCGCACGCGATGCTGCTTGCCGAGTTCGACTACGACCTGCAGCTAGAACCCACGTTCCCACTGCTCAATCCGACCACGCCGCACCGCGCATATTGGTACTTGAAGAAATACGGGCTCCCATTCATGTACTGGAACCTGATGCTCAAGGGATTGGCTTAGCAATTCGATTGCAGCACGATGTGATGCGTTCGGTGCCCGTGAGTCAGCGGTGCCGGTCTTACGGCCATCGGCAGACATCTACCCCAATCGGTCCTGCTGATCGGCTTCGCCGTGGTGATGGTGGTCGCAGGGATCCGATTGCTCCAGGACAACGGCGACACCGGCACTGCATGCAAGGTCGGCGATTCCGGCATCAAGTTGGCGTCACTGTGCCCGGAGATCCATCCCCGCCGGGTTCCTCGTCGGTTTGCTCACCGGGCTGTTCGGTGTCGGTGGGGAACCTGCCCGGCTGAACTCGCCGAGTCGTTGAAACGAGGAATTCCCGACTAGCATCTCGCGCCGACGGCGACGATGGATGCGCCGACGGTGATGAGGAGACAATTCGTGCCAGAACAGCGCGCCGACCTCGTCGCCGGCGTGACCGTGCTGGGCAATCTGGCCATCGACGTGATCAACGGCGGGCCGAAGACCCCCGGCGGGTGCGCGTCGTTCTCCGGCGTGGCCATGGAGGCTGCGGGCGCACCGGGCGGCATCGTCGCGCTGGCCGCCGCTGACGACCGGCCGTTGTTCGACCCGCTGCTCGACCGGTTCGGGTCGATGATCCGGATCCTGACGGCGGACTGCACGAGCTCGTTCCGGTTGGACTACGAGGATGTGGATCACCGAAGGATGTCGGTGGAGGCCATCGGCCCGGTGTGGGGCGCAGCCGAGGTCGAAGCCGCGGCTCCCACGACGACGTGGGTGCACCTCGCGCCGCTGCTGCGTACCGACTTTCCCGCCCAGACGCTGGCTCTTCTGGCGCAGCGAGGCCACCGGGTCGCCTACGACGGCCAGGGCCTGGTCCGCGCCGACCAGCTTGGGCCGCTGGTCGTGCACCGCCACTACCCGCCGGAGCTGCTGGCAAACCTCAGCATCCTGAAGCTGGCCGAGGACGAGGCCATCATCGTCGCCGACGGACCGTTCGACGAAGCGACCGCGGCCCGCCTCGGGGTGCCCGAGATTCTGGTGACCTACGGATCCGAGGGGTGCGACATCTATACCGGGGACACCTGCGTGCGAGTGCCGGCCGCCTGGCGGGTGGAGGGTGTCCAAACCACCGGGGCCGGTGACATGTTCACCACCTGTTATGTGGCAAATCGCGCGGCGGGCGCCGATCCTCGCGCCGCAGCCAAAGAGGCCAGTGAACTCGTCGCCGGTGAACTGGAGAAACGACTGGGGGTGCGCCGGTAACTGAGAGCTACCCGCGAGTAGCAAATCTCTTAGAGATTCCCGTTCTCGACAAGTGATGAACGACACACTTTTGTCTCACCGATTGCTGAATCACGGCTGTGAGCTGCATCTTCGTGCGACCCGTTGCGGCGTGTCAACGTCGAACGCCGGTATAGCTTGCCTAAGAAAGTGCAATAATCGGTACTGCGAGTGACAGCAATCGAACCTGGCTGTGCGACTCCGGCGGCGCGTCCACACGTCTGCGACACGGAATCGGCTACCGAAAACAGACGAAAGGCGGGCACGTGGGTCCGAACGGCAACGGAGCTACGGGTAACCGACAAAAACTCGAAAAGGTCGTTATCCGCTTCGCGGGTGACTCCGGTGACGGTATGCAACTCACCGGCGACCGATTCACCACCGAAGCCGCGCTGTTCGGCAATGACCTTGCGACACAACCGAATTACCCCGCCGAGATCCGCGCGCCACAGGGCACGCTGCCCGGTGTGTCGTCGTTCCAGATCCAGATCGCCGACTACGACATCCTGACCGCCGGGGATCGCCCCGATGTCCTGGTCGCGATGAACCCAGCGGCGCTGAAGGCCAACCTGGCCGACCTGCCGCGCGGCGGCCTGGTGATCGCGAACTCCGACGAGTTCACCAAGCGCAACCTGGCCAAGGTCGGCTACGAGACCAATCCGCTGGAGACCGAGGAACTCGCCGAGTTCGTCGTCCACGCCATCCCGATGACCACCCTGACGCTGGGTGCCGTCGAGGAGATCGGCGCATCCAAGAAGGACGGACAGCGGGCGAAGAACATGTTCGCGCTCGGTCTGCTGTCCTGGATGTACGGCCGGCCGGTCGAGACCAGCGAGACGTTCATCCGGGAAAAGTTCGCCCGCAAGCCCGATGTCGCCGAAGCCAACGTCCTGGCCCTGAGAGCCGGCTGGAACTACGGCGAGACCACCGAGGCGTTCGGCACCACCTACGAGGTCGCGCCGGCCAAGCTCGAGCCTGGCGAGTACCGGCAGATCTCGGGCAACACCGCGCTGGCATACGGCGTGATCGCCGCCGGCCAGCTCGCCGACATCCAGGTGATCCTGGGCAGCTACCCGATCACCCCGGCCTCGGACATCCTGCACGAGCTGTCCAAGCACAAGAATTTCAACGTCCTGACCTTCCAGGCCGAGGACGAGATCGCCGGTATCGGCGCCGCGATCGGCGCCTCCTACGGCGGCGCGCTGGGCGTGACGAGCACGTCGGGCCCGGGTGTCTCGCTGAAGTCCGAGGCCATCGGCCTCGCCGTGATGACCGAGCTTCCGCTGCTGGTGATCGACGTCCAGCGCGGTGGCCCGTCGACGGGGCTTCCCACCAAGACCGAACAGGCCGACCTGCTGCAGGCGATGTTCGGCCGCAACGGCGAGTCGCCGGTGCCGGTGCTGGCCGCCCGGTCGCCCTCGGACTGCTTCGAGGTGGCCATCGAGGCCGCGCGTATCGCGCTGACCTACCGCACACCGGTGATCCTGCTGTCCGACGGCGCGATCGCCAACGGCTCGGAGCCGTGGCGCATCCCCGGGGTCGGCAGCTTCGAGCCGATCGAGACCAACCTGGCCCGACCCGGTGAGGACTTCGCGCCCTACAACCGCGACCCGGAGACCCTGGCCCGCCAGTTCGCCATCCCCGGCACGCCGGGACTGGAGCACCGCATCGGTGGTCTGGAGTCGGCCAACGGCTCGGGCAACATCTCCTACGAGCCGGCCAACCACGACCTGATGGTCCGGTTGCGGCAGGCCAAGATCGACGGCATCGCGGTGCCCGACCTCGAGGTCGACGACCCGACCGGCGACGCCGAGTTGCTGCTGCTCGGATGGGGCAGCTCGTTCGGCCCGATCGGGGAGGCGTGCCGCCGAGCCCGCCGGCGCGGCATCAAGGTCGCCCACGCCCAGCTGCGCCACCTCAACCCGTTCCCGGCCAACCTCGGCGAGGTGCTGCGGCGCTACCCGAAGGTGGTCGTACCGGAGATGAATCTGGGCCAGCTGGCGCTGCTGCTGCGCGGCAAGTATCTGGTCGACGTCCAGTCCGTGACCAAGGTGCACGGCATGGCGTTCCTGGCTGACGAGGTGGCGGGCATCATCGACAGTGCCCTCGATGGAACGTTGAGTGAGAAGGAAAGCGACAAGGCCAAGTTCGCCAGGCTGGCGGCGGCTACCGCGGGAGTGAGCGCATGATTGATCTGATCGGAGCGGATCTGCTGGCACCGGTGTCCAAGATCGCCGGAGTACCGACCGCCGACGAGCCGCAGAAGGCCAAGGACTTCACCACCGACCAGGAGGTCCGCTGGTGCCCCGGCTGCGGTGACTACGTCATCCTCAACACCATCCGCAACTTCCTGCCGGAACTCGGCCTGCGCCGGGAGAACATCGCGTTCGTCAGCGGCATCGGCTGCTCGAGCCGCTTCCCGTATTACCTGGAGAGCTACGGCTTCCACTCGATCCACGGGCGCGCGCCGACCATCGCCACCGGCTTGGCGCTGGCCCGGCCCGACCTGTCGGTCTGGGTCGTCACCGGGGACGGCGACGCCCTGTCGATCGGCGGCAACCACCTGATCCACGCGCTGCGCCGCAACCTCAACATCACGATCCTGCTGTTCAACAACCGGATCTACGGGCTGACCAAGGGTCAGTACTCGCCGACCTCCGAGGTCGGCAAGGTCACCAAGTCCACCCCGATGGGTTCGCTGGACTATCCGTTCAACCCGGTGTCGCTGGCGCTGGGTGCCGAGGCGACCTTCGTCGGGCGGGCGCTGGACTCCGACCGCAAGGGTCTGTCGGAGGTCCTTCGCGCGGCGGCCGAGCACCGCGGTGCCGCACTGGTCGAGATCCTGCAGGACTGCCCGATCTTCAATGACGGCTCCTTCGACGTGCTGCGCAAGGAGGGCGCCGAGGAGCGGGTCATCAATGTCCACCAGGGAGAGCCGGTCACTTTCGGGGTCAACGGAGAGTACTGCGTCGTCAAGAGCGGATTCGGCCTCGACCTCGCGAAGACCGCGGACGTGTCGGCCGCGGACATCGTGGTTCACGACGCGCAGATCGACGACCCGGCCTACGCCTTCGCCCTGTCGCGGCTCAGTGACCAGAACCTCGAGCACACCGTGATGGGTATCTTCCGCCAGGTCCACCGCCCGACCTACGACGACGCTGCCCGTGATCAGGTCCGTCTGGCGCGGGAAGCCACCCCGCACGACCGGCACGCGTTGCAGTCGCTGCTGCGCGGCCGCGACACCTGGACCGTGGACTAGCCGGGCCGTGAGCTCACTCGCTCCGCTGGCCGCCGTGGTGTTGGCCGGCGGTGCGTCGCGCCGGATGGGCCGGGACAAGGCCACGCTGGCACACCCCGAGTCGTCGACCACGATGGTCGAGTACACCGTTGACGTGCTGCGTTCTCGGTGCTCCCCGGTGTTCGTGATCGCCGCACCCGGCCAGGCACTTCCGTCGGTGCAGGCGGAGGTGATTAGGGACGAGGTTCGCGGCGTCGGCCCGCTGCTGGCCACCGGCCGCGGACTTCGAGCGGCAGCGGCGGCCGGGCTGGAACGGGCCTTCGTCAGTGCCGTGGACATGCCGTATCTGTCGGTCGAGGTCATCGACGCCCTGGCCGACTACGAGGGTGTCGACATCGTGCTGCCGTGGGATGGCCGGGATCACTACCTGGCCGGGATCTACCGGACCGAGTTGGCCGACCCCATCGACGCGCTGGTGTCCGCCGGCGAACGCAGCATGCGGGCGCTGACCGAAACGGTGGTCACGCAACGCGTCGTCGTGCCGTTCAAGCGGGAGCTGGCAAATATCAATTCCCCCGAAGATCTGGCACAGCAAATAGTCGGATAAACCGGTGCTCCAATTATTCCAACGTCAATAACGATTTGATAATGGCGTCATTGTCGTGATCTCCCGGACTCGTCCGCGAGCGGGCCGAGAACGGGGCGGGCTCTGTGCGTTCGCGGGGATCGGCGCGTGGCCAGTCTGCGGTCGTCGCGGCTGACACAAGGCGCCACTCCTGTTTCTCTAAGAACTCCTGTATCAAAAATCTCAGAGATTTCAACTGACACGCCCGTAACAACTGTCCCGTTAGGTGCGATTCCCATCGCAACAGCGCAGTAATTGCGCCCCTTGGTCGGGAAGGGCACACAGATGAGCGCCATTCGCAGGATAATCACTCTGGCAGTCATCTCCGGAGCGCTCGCACTGGCCGGCGTCGTTCTGAGCTGCGGCAACGCCAGCGCAGACAGCGGTGTGAACTGGGACGCGATCGCGCAGTGCGAGTCCGGCGGCAAATGGGGGGCCGACTCCGGCAACGGCTTCTACGGCGGCCTGCAGTTCAAGCAGGCGACCTGGGCGGCCAACGGCGGCGTCGGTACTCCCCACCAGGCTTCCCGCGAGGAGCAGATCCGGGTGGCCGAGAACGTGATGCAGAAGCAGGGCCTGGGCGCCTGGCCGTCGTGCAGCAAGAACGCCGGTGCTCCCGGCTTCGCCGTCCCGGTGTCCAGCGGCACCACCGCTGCCCCGGCCCAGGCCGGATGCCAGAACCTCGGCCGCGGCCCGCTGGGCCTGATCGACTTCGGCAAGATGTGCCAGGCCCTCACCGACCCGGGCAAGGCCGTCGCCAACGCGCTCGGCATTCACTGAGTCAGACGTCGGCCCGTGGACGACGCTGCCGGCGTCAACGCCTCGGTGAGGATGTCGCGCAACTTCGCGCGCTGGCCGGCGATTCCGGCACCGATGATGGCGATCTCGGCCATGCCCCGACGATATCGTCGGTATACGCCGACTGGGGAGGTCCCGCATGACCGAAACGTCCGACTGGTTCGCCGGCTTCGACACCGTCGATCATCGAGCCGGGGACGTCACCATCCACGCCCGCGTCGGGGGACGTGCCGACGCACCACCGCTGGTGCTGCTGCACGGCTTTCCGCAGAACCACGCGATGTGGCACCGGGTGGCGCGCCGGCTCGCGCCGCACTTCCGGCTGGTACTGCCCGACCTTCGCGGCTACGGCGACTCCGCCAAGCCGCCGGGGGAGTCGGGGCACGTCAACTACTCCAAGCGCACGATGGCCGCCGACATCGTCGAGCTGATGGCCTGGCTCGGACACGACAGCTACGCGGTGTGTGGCCACGACCGTGGCGGGCGGGTCGCCCACCGCCTGGCCGTCGACCATCCCGGCGCGATCACCCGGCTGGCGGTCATCGACATCGCACCGACGCTGGACATGTACGAGGCGACCGACATGCGGTTCGCCACGTTCTACTACCACTGGTTCCACCTCATCCAGCCCAGCCCGCTGCCCGAGACGATGATCGGCGGCGACCCGCTGTTCTATCTGCACTGGTGTCTCGGCGGGTGGGGCTCGCGCGGCCTGGCTTACCTCGAGCCTGCAGCTCTGCAGTCCTACGAGCGCTGCTTCACCGACCCCGACGCCATCCACGCCATCTGCGAGGACTACCGCGCCGCGGCGAGCATCGACCTCGACCACGACCGCGCCTCGCGCGCAGCGGGGGACAAGATCGCCTGCGACACGCTGGTGTTGTGGGGTGCACGCGGGGTGATCGAGGCACTCTTCGATCCGCTCGCGTTGTGGCAGGCGCAGTGCAGCGCCCGGGTCAGCGGGCGCGCGCTGGACGGCGGTCACTTCCTCGCCGAGGAACTGCCCGACCAGACCGCGGACGCGCTAAGAGACTTCTTCTGCGCTACCAACGGGGCATGACCGCAGGAAGGCGAGTTCCCCGAAGCATTGGGATAGCCACACCCCGGTAAGTTGGCGGCCATGACCGCAGAGCAGCGTGAATTCGACATCGTCCTGTACGGGGCCACCGGCTTCGTCGGCAAGCTCACGTCCGAGTACCTCGCCCGCGCGGGTGGCGACGCCCGGGTCGCGCTGGCCGGCCGCTCGCCCGACAAGCTGCTCGCCGTCCGAGAGAGCCTCGGCGAATCGGCGCAGTCCTGGCCGATCCTGACTGCCGACGCGTCCTCGCCGTCGTCGCTGAACGACATGGCCGCCCGGACCCGGGTGGTCGTCACCACTGTCGGTCCCTACAGCCGCTACGGCCTGCCGCTGGTCGCGGCGTGCGCGGCGGCCGGCACCGACTATGCGGACCTCACCGGCGAGGCCGCGTTCGTGCGCCAGAGCATCGACGACTACCACAAGGAGGCCGTCGATACCGGCGCGCGAATCGTTCACGCGTGCGGATTCGATTCCGTCCCTTCGGATATGAGCGTCTTCGCGCTCTATAGGCGCGCCCAGCGGGACGGCACGGCACCGGGGAACTCGGCGACACCAACTTCGTGGTGCGTGCCCTCAAGGGGGGCGTGTCGGGCGGCACAGCCGCCTCGGGGATCGAGATCTTCCGTGCCGCGTCCAACGACCCCAACACCCGCCGCCTCCTCGAGGATCCCTACACGCTGTCCCCGGACCGCGCCGCCGAGCCGGAGCTCGGTCCCCAACCCGACCTGCCGTGGCGACGCGGTAAGGACATCGCCCCCGAGCTGGCGGGCACCTGGACCACCGGTTTCTTCATGGCGAACTACAACACCCGGATCGTGCGGCGCAGCAACGCCCTGCTCGGCTACGCATACGGCAAGCGGTTCCGCTACGCCGAGAATCTCAGCGTCGGCTCGTCGGTCATCGCACCGGTGGTGTCGGCGGTGGCCAGTGCTGCAAACAACGGTGCGGTTGCGTTGGGCAGCCGGTTCTTCCGCTTCATCCCGCGCCGGCTCGTCGAACGCATCGCGCCCAAGCCCGGCACCGGACCCGGCGAGCAGACCCGGGAGAGCGGCTACTACAAGGCCGAGACCTACACGACCACCACCGGCGGCGCCCGCTATGTGGCCACCATCTTCCAGCAGGGCGATCCTGGATACAAGGCCACCTCGGTGATGCTCGGGGAGTGTGCTTTGGCGCTCGCATTCGATCGCGACAAGCTCTCGGATCTGCGCGGCGTGCTCACCCCGGCCGCGGCGATGGGTGATGCACTGCTGGCTCGCTTTCCGGGCGCCGGCATCCAGCTCGAAATCGGGCGACTGGATTGAATTTTCCGCAAATCTTTGGCTCTTGTGACATATCCGTGGGTGACGAATTGGCACTGTCCCGCGTATTCCACTGTGGCGGAGGTTGTCGGGGCCGCGCTGCCTACGGGCGCACCCCTCGCGCGTCAAGGGCGCTTCGCGTCGCTTTGCGATGGCCTTCGGCCACCCTTGACCCGCGAGCCTCTGTGCGTCCTGATGGCAGGCAGAGGGGCAGGTCAGAGACCTGCCCGGCGCATTCGCGCGGCCCCGACGGAAGGTGTCTACGGGGCCATCACCCGACCCACGGAAACGTCAGTAGAGCCCAATAGAGCCAGATATCGAGCACCCGGAACGTGCCCGCCGCCAGCACGAGCGCCAGGCCGGTGGCGATGGGGTGCACCAGCGCGAACGTCCGCATTAGGCCGCCGCGCCGCGTAGCACAAGGTTGACGAGCGACTCGGCCAGCGCGTCGTCGACCGGTTCGCCGGTGAACAGCAGTCGACCGTGCACCGGCGCGACAAGAGTCTCGAGCAGCAGCCCCGGATCGGTGTCGGGGCGCAGATCGCCACGCGCGATGCCGCGCTCGACCACTCGGCGTAGCGCGTGCAGCCGGCCCGCCCAAAACGCCGCGCGGGCATCGGGATACGCGTCGTCCAACGGCACCGCGGCCGCGTGCAGCGCCGCACGCCCGGCAGGCGTCGACACATAGGCGGTCACTGCGCGCACGATCGCGATCAGATCACCCCGCGTCGATCCGGTGTCCGGCGCGGGTATCTCGTCGGCACTGCGGGCCAGCGTTGCGTTCACGAACAGGTTCTCGCGAGTCACCCACCGCCGGTAGATCGTCGTCTCGTGCACTCCGGAGCGGCGCGCCACCCCCGCGACAGTCGCTCGGGCCAGGCCGTTTTCGGTCAGTTCGTCGAAGGCCGCGGCCAGCACGGTGTGACGCACGTGCTCTCCGCGCCGGTGGGATGTCACTGCCGTCACGCCGCCACCATATCGCAAGTCAACTTGCGATAGCATTTCTGGCGTGGACACCTCGGCCCCCGCGTCGGCTATCGCCAGTTCCACTCCGATGTTGCCCTCAACTTCGAATGCAACCGCTGGGTCGAGTCGATCGGCCGGTCCGCCGTCGACGAGATCGCGGAGCTGGCGGCCCGGTCCAACACCTATTCGGAATGGGTCGACGGCTACCTGCGGCTGGCCGAGCACGCCCGCGCCACCGACCGGCCACTGGCGGCCGCCTTCTACGACCGCGCCGCGGGGTTCTTCATGGCCGCCGACGATCCGCGTCGCTCGGCGGCACGCGCCCGCTTCGTTTCGGCCATCCGCGCGATCTTCGACGTCGCTGCCGACCAGGTGCCCTTCGGTTCCGGCGCGCTGCCGGCCTACGACCTGCGGCCCGCCGACCAGACCGGCGCACCGATCGTGCTGTTCGGCGGGTTCGACAGCTACATCGAAGAGTTCCTGCCACTGGCCGCGGCGATGTGTGACGCCGGCCGGCGCGTCGTCATGTTCGACGGGCCAGGGCAGGGTGGCCCACTGGAGGAGCAAGGTCTGACGATGATCCCCGAGTGGGAGCGCCCGATGGGCGCGGTGCTCGACCACTACGGCTTTGACGGTGTCACCGCCATCGGGATGTCGCTCGGTGGTGGCCTCGTCATCAGGGCGGCCGCGTTCGAATCACGGATCAGCCGGGTGATCGCGTTCGACGTCCTCGATGACTTCTTCGAGGTCCTCGCCCGCCAGATCGGACCGGGGGTGGGCCCCGCGTTGCGGTCGCTGTTGACCCTGCGAATGCGCGGCGTCGTCGACTCGCTGGCGACTAGGGCCGCGGCGCGTCGACCCGTCGCGGAGTGGGGGCTGAGCCAGGGCATGCACGTCACCGGCGCCGCCACGCCGTACGACTTTCTGCGCTCGACGCTCGCGTTCAGCACGCGGCGCATTTCGCACCGGGTCGCCGGCGACGTTCTGCTGCTCGCCGGAGTCGACGACCACTTCGTACCGCTCAAGCAGTTGGGGCGCCAGGCGGCCAATCTCACGGCGGCGCGATCCGTCACGACGAGGACGTTCACCGCCGTCGACGGTGCCTCAAACCACTGCCAGGTGGGAAACATGGGCCTCGCCGCTTCGGTCATCTTGGCCTGGGTGGATCAGACGGAGTCCACGAACCGAGGCAGACAAACGGTCCCCGGCTGAGCCGCACCGATGACAAGTGCGGTCCGACGAGCCGAAGTGGGACAGCGTCCGGGCGCTGGTGTTCCGCGGCGGCGACGAGGTGGTGCTGCAGCCGCGTAGCGGCAAGCAGCTCGGCCGCTACTTCCCGAGCTGCTGGACGCGCTGCCGGCGAGCCGGATCAAGATGCTGGCCGGAGCGACGCCTGCGCGGCTCAGCTCCGGCGGCAGACCGGCCCGCTGGCGAAACGCGGTGAAAGGTCGTCCGAAGGGCGCGGAGGGTCAATCGGTCACCGCGCTCGCTGGGCCACATTACGGGGGAGCGGTCGGCCGTGCCGAACACCTGACGGCCGTCGCCGCACCAATTCCGCCGCACGATGGAGCCACGCCTCGTCGGCACCGGGGTGATGGAGGAGAACACCGGGACACGGGGACGCCCTGCGCAAGTTCCCGCACCAGCGCAACACACTGGTTGAGGTCGGGGCGGTCCTTACGAGACGACTGGCGCCCGAAGATCTGCGGCGGGTCGAGCGCCTAATCGGTCAACTGGGCATTGCGACGGTGTCTTTCGACGCCGAGCAGGCCGTGAGCGCCACGCGCGCCTACCGCGAGTTTGGACGTGGTAGCGGCCATCCTGCCGGCCTGAACCTCGGCGATTGCTTCTCCTACGCCCTTGCCGCGGTTACCGGTGAACCGTTGCTGTACGTCGGTGACGACTTCACCCATACCGACATCACTTCTGCCGCACTCGATTGATCGGCGTCCAGTTCAGCGGCCAAAACTGCGTGCCGAATCGCGTCACCCTTGGCATCGGTGGTCACCGAACACGGCAGCGAAGGCTCCTCCTCGCGGGGGCGAAGCGCTGGGACGATGACGACGACGAGACGTCGCCGGATAGCCGACGGCGCTATTGCAGGCCCAGCGCGGCGCGCAGCCGGTCGGCGTCCATACCGGTGCTGCCGTCGGCCACGGGGAAGCTGTCCAGCAGCTTGATCAGGTCGGCCCGTCGGGTGGGGTCCTCGGCGGCCTGCCGCGGGGTGTGACCGTCGAGGGCGGGAATGGGTTCATCGAGCCACGCCGTCTCGTATTCGCGGATGAACCCGTCGAGCGTCTGGGCGATCTGCGGGTCGTCGGGATCGAACGCCCCCGCGCCAGGCGTGGGCATCTGCTGAGCCAGTCCGACGGCTTCGTGCACATCGCGGACGGGCTGGCGGACGTCGTCGAGCAGCGTCGCCGACGGGTCGAGGCGTGTCAGTACCGCCAGCACGCGGTCCATCCGTTGCTCGCTGTTGGTGTGCACCCTCAGCTGGTCGCCCTCGAGCGCCACGGTGGCGCTGATTCGCTGCATTCCGTCGGTGGTGACGTGTTCGATCCAGTGCGGCTCGTCGTCAGCCCGGTCGAACGCGTCGTCGAGCAAAGCCTCGATCCGCGCCGAGTCGCCGATCTTCACGGTCGCCTCGCACATCGTCAGGGCGTCGCCCTCGGTGTTGACCAGTGTCGGCGGTGCGAACCGGCGGCTCAGGAACTCCACCAGATCCACCGGGTCGGGCTCGGAGTCGAGCAGATCGATGAGCCGGTCGCGTTCGTGCAAGGCGACCGGCTCCGCCCCGCCGAGGAACTGGTGGGTCCGCCCGGCGGGCACCACGCGGGCGCAGATCAGCTGCCCCGGTCGGAGCTGGCCGCTGGCCGTCCGCTCGTGCACCTCAACGACGTCTCCTGTGCGTACATCGCGGACCTCGATGCCCTGTCCGCGGTGCACCTGCTCGACCTCGAACACGGAACGATCCACGAGCAGCCATTGGTCTGCCAAGAGCCGTTCGTCATCGGGTAGCAGTGACCCACGCTTGGCCAGGAAGTCCGCAAACGCACCGCCTTCGAAGAGCACAGTGTCGATCAGCAGCGGATCATCAACTCCCGCAGGGAGTTTCGCGTCGGCGGAGCCATGGGCAGCGCGCGCCTCGGCCGCCTCTTCCAGCAGCTCCCGCCAGTCGGTGAGAAACACATGGTGGCAGGCTTTGAGGTACAGCCAGCCGACGCGGTCGTCCAGGGGAAGCTGTTCGTGCCCCAGATGGCACTTCTTGTACTTGCGGCCCGAACCGCACCAGCACGCATCGTTGCGGCCGAGGTCGGTGTGTGGCGTAGCGCGGTGCTGCTCCAGTATCCGCGTCAGCGGATGACCGGGCCCTGCGCCGGCGCGGCGCAGCAGGGCCAACCCGCGTTCGGCATCGCCGCGGTCGGAGGCGAAGCGGGCCAGATCGAGCAGCGTCGGCGGCCAGTCGGTGTCCATCGACTCCGCGGCGAGGTACTCCCGCTCGGCCGACTCGACGTCGCCTATCTGCTCCAACGCCACCGCGCGCAGCCAGCGGTACGCCACCCGGGCGGTGCGCGCCACCTGCGGTTCGAGGGTCTCGGCGAAAAGGCCGAGCGCGGCGGGTGCACCCCCGCGGCCCACCGTCTCGTCCACCAGCAGCTGGGCCAGCAGCGGGTCGCTCAGTGCGGATCCGAACGCGGCCGCCAGTGCGCGGTACCCGGCGGGATCATCCGGCGGTGTCTCGTCGTCGCCGGCCGCGTCGGACGAATCGTCGGGCACCTCGTCCGCGCCGATCGCGGCTTCCAGGATCGCCGACATCTGGTCGTACACCGCCACCAGGGCCCTCAGTGTGAGCGCGTCATCGGGTTCGAGGCCGTACCGGCGGATCAGCCGCTCGCAGTCTCGCTCGAAGCGCCATCGCTCGAAATCGAACCCAGGCGGTGCCAACCAGTCGTCGTCGTGGACGAGGCCACAGTCCTCGATGATGTCGCGCAGCGGGGGCAACGGTTCGGTGAACACTGCGGGGTCGTCGACGCACACCGTCCACACTGCGGAGTCCAGGAACGTTGGCTTGTCGGCGTCGAGGGTGGCGGCCAGTCGTTCACCCACGTCGGTCGGGGACTGGACCGCGGCGACGCGCTCGATGACCAAGCCGGAGACGGACAGTCGAACGCCGACCAAATCGCCGTCGGCCGCACCCAACCCGCTCAGCGTGCCCGGCGGCAACAGCAGCAGCGCCCCAAGCGGGTCGATCACCTCCGGCGGAATGCCCCGTTGTCGCAACAGTTGGTGATCGTATTCGGCCAATACGACGCTGACCGGTGAACCGTCGGCGAGTTGCTGGTAGCCCTCGTGCAGGCACAGCTCGGTGATCGGGTCCAGATCCGGGGTCACTGTCAGCAGGTCATAGGCCACCTCGTCTGCGCGAACGCGGTGCGTGAACACCCGCCCGAGCAGCACTTTCGGCAGCCATACCCACCGGTCGTCAGTCAATTGCCTTGCCGGACAGAGTATTTCGTTGATAACGGGACCCGGGCGCTTCTCCGGGTCGTCCCCTTCGGCCCGGATCCGGGCAATGACGTCATCCTCGTCCAGTGGGCCGTGTTCGGTCAGGATCCGCGAGACGGCCGCGACTGAATCGAACGCCTGAGCCACAGCGCACACCTTACGCCAGTCGATCTCGTGCCCACTCGTCGGACACCAGCCGTACGACTGCTGAGATTGGCGCGGCGGCGCCAGGTTAGAAGACCTCAGCGGCCAGTCAACTCATCGAGCGCGAATTCCATCCTTGTCGGCTCGTGTGATCGATAGGGCGTCAACGTCTTTCGCCGTGTACTTGGTTCCGGTGGGGTAGGGGGCGGTGTCCAGGACGCAGTTGACCCTCAGACCGGTGGTCGTAGACGGCCGACAACACACGAGGCGGAAGCGTGTTGAACCCACGTCGGGCTGCGGCGGTGAAACGAACCTCGAAGGCGGCGGACGGCCCTTCCAGATCGGTCACGACCGGCGCTGTTGCGGAACGCCGAACTCAGATCTGATCTCGTCTTCGCCATCTGTTTTACCTGCGGCGATGTCGGCATCCGCCTCAGCGATCGCGCCGCGAATGCCGGGCTGCGACAGCCAGTACAGGGTTTCCTGCAACGATTCCCACTCTTCGAAACCGATCAGCACTGCAGCCGGCGAACCGTTCTTGGTGATCGTCACCTGGTCTTTCGTCAGCGTGACGGCATCGACGAACTCGTTAAGTTTGTCCTTGAGCTTCGAGATGGGGCGATTTGCGTGAGGCCAGTATCGGCCGTAACTTCAACCGACGCCAGGCCTTAATTAGGGGCTAGTTGGCTGGCAATGGTGCGTGCGCTGCGGCTACGGCGGCGTGGTATGAACAGCTCGACATTGGGCACCGTGGTACTGGCCGCTCCCGTCTCCACCACCTTGGTCGGCATGCCCACCGTCACCACTGCGTCCGGATCGGTGTCATGCACCCGCAACACCACACCCGAGTTCGCGAGCTTGTCGCCCAAGTAAACGGCCGCGAGCGGCCAGCCACGCTCAATCGGCGATGCTCAACGCCCCCGTAGGGCACGCCATCACGGCCGCCTTCGACCAGCGCACGCCGCTCATCTGCGGGGTTCCGGATCGAGGATGGTGAGGGCGCCGTCGTCGCCGACTTCGAAATTGTCCGGTGCCAGGGCTTCGGTCCTGGCGATTGGCTTCACCACGGCGCCGCCACCTGACCCCAGTCCAGCTGTTCAGTGCTGGGCAACTGGAGTGTGGACTACGATGCCGTCGAGAGCGGGGCTGACCTTGATCTGGCAGCCAAGCCGAGACTTCTCGTCGGCACCTTCGCAGAATTCCAGCATGGACTTTTCGTTGGGCTCTATCGGCGGTAGTCTGTCGAACCAGTCGGTGTCGACGTGCACGTGGCAGGTGGCGCAGGCACACGCACCGCCGCAGTCACCGTCGATGCCCGGCACCAGGTTCGACACGGCGGTTTCCATCAGAGACTCGCCGTCGATCCCATCGACGGTTCTGGATGTTCCGGTGTGGTCTACGTAGGTGATCTTGGTCATCTCAGTCCTTCTGTGGTAAGGCCGACTCCGGTCGCCGGCGTGGGGTTGGATAGTGGAAAAGAAAAGTGCAGCATCCAGTTGAGCGGGGCTATCGATGGGCCAGCGCCTGGACCGGGATGCGCTCATCGGCGAGTCTTTCTCCGTCAATGACGGCGCGCTCGGCGATCAGCGATTTGGCCGCCATGAACTCGATCGGCCGATTGATCGCATCCACGGCAAGCATTCTGCCGTCGTGCAAGTAGAACGCTGCGAACGATCTGGTGTCGGGGTCGCCACGAAGCACTACCTGGTCATAACCGCGGTTCAGTCCAGCGGTCTGCAACTTCAGATCGTACTGATCCGACCAGAACCAGGGCACTTGCCGATAGGGTTTGGCGCTACCGCAGATCGCTGCGGCGGCGGTCTTCGCCTGCTCGATCGCGTTGTGGACCGACTCCAGCCGCAGTCGGCAGCCGTAGACTTCGCTGGGGTGCTGTGTGCAGTCACCTGCGGCGTAAATACCCGGCTCCGAGGTTTCACACAGCTCGTCGACAACGATACCGTTGTCGCACGTCAGACCCGCAGCCGAGGCTAACTCGACATTCGGGAGCAGTCCGATACCTGCGATAACCAGATCGGCATCGAAGCTCTCACCGTCGGCGGTCAGGACCCGCGCCGCAGACCCGACTTGCTCGATGCCGGTCACCGTCGTCGCGCATCGAATCGTGACCCCGGCGCGGCGATGCTCGGCTTCGAAGAACTGGGCCACGTCCGGACAGGTGACCCTGGCCAGCACCGTGGGCTCGGCCTCCACGACGGTCACCATCAATCCCAGCTTCGCCGCGACGGCGGCAATCTCGAGACCGATGTAGCCCCCGCCAATCAGCACCAGCCGCGCCCCGGGCCGCAACTTCGCACGGATGCCCTCGACGTCGGCCACGGTGCGCAGGTAATGCAGTATCGGAGAATCCGCACCAGGGCATGACAAGGGGCGGGGCCGGCCACCGGTGGCCAACACCAGCCGATCGAACTCGAGTTCGCGTCCATCGTCGAGCGTCACCTGCCGCTGGTTGATATCCATCCCGGTGACGCAGACCCCGAGCATCACGTCGACCCGAGCCTTCTCATAGAACGCCGGTGGCCGCAGAAACAGCCGCTCCACCGGTAGGCTGCCGGCCAGAAATGCCTTCGACAACGGTGGCCGTTGATAGGGCAACACCGACTCCGCGCCGATGAGAACGATCCGTCCGTCGAATCCGTTTGACCGGAGGCTGGCCACTGCCTGCCCGCCAGCTTGACCCCCGCCGACGACGAGCACGGTTTGGCTCATTTGGCGTCATCTCCTCGACCTCGCCGCATCAGACGTTGATACGCACGGGCAGGGACTCGTAGCCCTTGACGAACGGCGACAACACCCGGGTGGGAGCTCCAACGACCTCGATCTGCATCGGGTTGGGCCAACGCTTGAGAAGCTCCTCCCAGATGATTCGCAACTGCAACTCGGCCAGGCGGTTGCCGACACAGCGGTGGATCCCAAATCCGAATGACAGGTGATGGCGCGGCCGGGCACGATCGATGATGAAGGCATCCGGATTCTCGATGGCCTCCGGATCGCGGTTACCTGACACGTACCACATGATGACCTTGTCGCCCTTGCGGATCGACTTCCCGCCGATCTCGGTGTCCGTCAAAGCGGTGCGGCGCATGTGCGCCAGCGGCGTCTGCCAACGGATGATCTCGGGCACCATGGAACCGACCAGGTTAGGGTTGCCGCACAGTTTGCGGTACTCATTTGGGAACTCGTTGAGAGCTACGACGCCGCCCGTCATCGAATTGCGGGTGGTGTCGTTACCGCCGACGATCAGCAACAGCATGTTGCCGAGAAATTCTTCCGGCGTTTGGTTTCGGGTCGCCTGCGAATGCGCCATCATCGAGATGAGGTCGTTACGCGGTTCGGCGTTGACACGATCATTCCACAGCCTTGTCATGTAAGCGGCGCACTCCTGCAATTCGCTCATCCGCTCTTCCTCGGACTCAATCACGCCGGCGCCGGGAATGGTCGTCGCTACATCCGACCAACGTGTCAACTTGGCGCGGTCCTCCCAGGGAAAGTCGAACAAGGTCGCCAACATTTGTGTGGTCAAGTTGATCGAGACATTCCGGACCCAGTCGAAGGTCTCGTTGAGAGGCAAACTGTCTAGCACACCCGCGGTGCGATCACGGATGAGCCCTTCCAGCTTGGCGAGGTTCTCCGGTGCGACAATCGGACTGACCGCCAGGCGCTGCTCATCGTGTTTGGGGGGGTCCATCGCGATGAACATCGGCAGGCTCACGGCCTTGTTGTCGTCCATGATCGTGATGCCGCCGAACTTCGCCTCCGAGGAAAAGATCTCGGGTGAGGTATCTACTCGCATGATGTCCGCGAACTTCGTAATCGACCAGTACGGGCCGAACATGCTGTCCTTGCAGAAGTGGACCGGATCCTCCTCCCGTAAACGCTTGAAATACGGGCGCCACGTGTCATTTCGGTACAGTTCGGGATTGCTGACGTCGATGTCGTCCAGAGCGACCGCGTACGCATCTCTCAAGTCGTGCTCGCTAGATGCCACAGAAGTCTTGTTCACAGTTCTCCTCATAGTCGATGACCCAGTCCGCGTAGAGGCGACGAGCCAAGCGGCGGGTTTCACCGGCGTTCCACATTCCGGGTACGCAGGGCACAACAGTCGTCGTGTTGCCAACCGGAGGTGTCCTGCGCCACGTCTATCCTGCACACGTGATCAGAGTCACCGCGCGGGGCGTGCGTGCCAACTCTGGCCCACGTAGGCCAACCGCGTCTCGTGCAAGTCGTGATTCGTCCGGGGGTGAAGAGGTCCTGCCGTCACACGGCGGCCAATTGAATAACAGGTGATCGCGAGATCACCTGAGAGGAATTATGTGGTTCCCCCCGAAATCGTGGAGCTGGTCATGGTAAGCCGATCCGTATCTCGGCCTGCGTCAGGCCGATTTGCTGTGAACCAGTGGGCTCAACTCATTGTGATACGCAGGGGGACTGCCTTCCGGGTCGCAGAGGTGACCGGTGAGCTCGGCGATGCGAGCATCGCGTTCCTTCACGACAGCTGGTCTGCGACCACGACACCGGCACAATCATGTGGGGTGCGCCGGGCAAGAAGGCAGCCACTCTCGACGCGTTGTTCACCGCCGCCCTGCCCGAGGGCGGTGCGAAGAAGATCGAGGCCGTGTCGATGGACCTCGGGCCGGCATTCGCGAAATCCGTTCGCGCACATGCCCCGCAGGCGGTGATCTGCTTCGATCCGTTCCATGTCGTCAAACTAGCCACCGACGCCCTCGACGACGTTCGCCGTCAGGTATGGCAGTCCGCGCGCAAACTCTCGAACAAGCAGATCGCCAAACCCTACAAGGGAGCCCGCTGGGCGCTGCTGAAGAACCCCGAATCCCTCACCGACACACAGAAAGCCACCCTCGCCCAGCTCAAACGCGAGGGCGGCGCACTGGTCCGCGCCTACGAGCTCAAGGAATCGCTGCGGGCGGTGTTCGCCGGAGACCTCGACGCCGACACCGTCACCGACATGCTCGGGAAATGGTACTCATGGGCGCAACGGTGCCCGATCCCGCAGTTCGTCAAGGTCGGCCGAACGATCAAGAAACACCTCGATGGCATCCAAGCCGCAGTGGAGCGCGGCCTGGCCAACGGCCGCCACGAAGGGCTCAACAATAAAGTCCGGCTGATCATCCGCAGGGCCTACGGCTTCCACAACGCCGAGCACGCACTCGCCATGATCATGCTCGTCTGCGGGCCGATCACCCTCGAACTCCCCTACCACACATGAGGTCATCCACATTGATGATTCATGGCAATAGAGCCAAATCTTTTCTGTGAGCGTCATTCGCGCCGGACACATCAGGCAGGCTCGACTAATCTCGATTCCGATCGACGGCAAATTAGCGCGAAGGTGGAACAACACATGGCCGGTCCCGAAGACTTGTACAACCAGATCCCGGTAGCGGATATCGCCAACAAGCTCGGCGCGGATCAGGGCGAGGTGAACCAGGCTATCCAGACCCTGGTGCCCACGCTGCTCGGCAGCATCCAGCACAACGTCGTCTCCGACGACATCGACTCCAGCGGGCTCGAATCCGCGATCCACGCCGAGGGCTCCTCGGGCCTCGTCGACGGCGGGGTCAACGTCGACGATGTCGACCCGGCGCAGGGCGAGCAGTTCGTCGCGCGCATCTTCAGCGGCAACGACACCAACCAGGTGGCCTCGGCGCTGGCCGGCGGTGGGGCGGGCAACACCGACCTGATCAAGCGGCTGCTTCCGATCCTGGCTCCGATCGTGCTGGCCTACATCGGCAAGCAGTTCGCCGGCAAGAGTGCCGGCGGCGAATCCACCGAGGCGGCCGACTCGGGCGGCGGTGGCCTCGGCGACCTGCTGGGCGGCATCCTCGGCGGTGCCACCGGCGGCGGCGCCGGCAATAACCCGCTGGGCAGCATCCTGGGGAGCGTGCTCGGCGGCAAGCAGGGCGGTGCCATCGGCGACGTCCTGGGTGGCCTGCTTGGCGGCAAGCGCTAGCCGCCGCACCGCCCGACGACCCGCGCACGCCCGTTCCTAGAATTGACGGGTGACCACCACTCCTGACTCCCGCGCCGAGGCCATTCCCAAGTCGTGGGAGCCGGGAACGGTAGAGCAGCAGATCTACCAGCGCTGGGTCGACGCCGGCTACTTCACGGCCGACCCCGCCAGCGGCAAACCCGCGTACTCGATCGTGCTGCCGCCGCCGAACGTGACCGGCAGCCTGCACATGGGCCACGCGCTGGACCACACGCTGATGGATGCGCTGACCCGGCGCAAGCGCATGCAGGGCTTCGAGGTGCTGTGGCTGCCCGGCATGGACCACGCCGGTATCGCGACGCAGTCGGTGGTGGAAAAGCAGCTCGCCGCCGACGGCAAGACCAAAGAGGACTTCGGCCGCGAGCTGTTCATCCAGAAGGTGTGGGACTGGAAACACGAGTCCGGCGGGACGATCGGCGGCCAGATGCGCCGGCTGGGCGACGGGGTGGACTGGAGCCGCGACCGTTTCACCATGGACGAGGGCCTGTCCCGCGCGGTGCGCACCATCTTCAAGCGGCTCTATGACGCCGGGCTGATCTACCAGGCCGAGCGGCTGGTGAACTGGTCGCCGGTGCTCGAGACGGCGATCTCCGACCTCGAGGTCAAGTACGAAGACGTCGAGGGCGAGCTGGTGTCATTCCGGTACGGCTCGATGGACGACGCGCAACCCCACATCGTCGTGGCCACCACGCGAATCGAGACCATGCTCGGCGACACCGCGATCGCGGTGCACCCCGACGACGAGCGCTACCGGCATCTGGTCGGCACCGCGTTGCCGCACCCGTTCCTGGACCGCGAGATCGTGATCGTCGCCGACGAGCACGTCGACCCCGAATTCGGTACGGGCGCGGTCAAAGTCACTCCGGCTCACGACCCGAACGACTTCGAGATCGGCCTGCGGCACGACCTGCCGATGCCGTCGATCATGGACACCAAGGGCCGAATCGCCGACACCGGAACGAAATTCGACGGCTTGGACCGCTTCGAGGCCCGCTACGCGGTGCGCCAGGCGCTGGCCGACGAAGGGCGCATCGTCGCCGAGAAACGGCCATACCTGCACAGCGTCGGGCATTCCGAGCGCAGCGGTGAGCCCATCGAACCGCGGCTGAGCTTGCAGTGGTGGGTGAGGGTATCCTCGATGGCGAAGGCGGCCGGTGACGCAGTTCGCAACGGCGACATCGTGATTCATCCGAAGAGCCTGGAGCCGCGGTGGTTTGCCTGGGTCGACGACATGCACGACTGGTGCATCTCACGTCAATTGTGGTGGGGCCATCGCATTCCGATCTGGCACGGACCGGGTGGCGAGACGGTGTGCGTCGGGCCTGACCAGACTCCGCCGGAGGGCTGGGAGCAGGACCCCGACGTCCTGGACACCTGGTTCTCCTCGGCGCTGTGGCCGTTCTCCACGATGGGCTGGCCCGACCAGACTCCCGAGCTCGAGAAGTTCTATCCGACAAGCGTTCTGGTCACCGGTTACGACATCCTGTTCTTCTGGGTCGCCCGCATGGTGATGTTCGGGACGTTCGTGGCCGACGACAACGCGATCACCCTGGACGGCAAGCGGGGTCCGCAGGTGCCGTTCGAGAACGTCTTCCTGCACGGCCTGATCCGCGACGAGCACGGCCGCAAGATGAGCAAGTCGCGGGGCAACGGCATCGACCCGCTGGACTGGGTCGAACTGTTCGGCGCCGACGCGCTGCGCTTCACCCTGGCCCGCGGCGCCAGCCCCGGCGGTGACCTGTCGATCGGTGAGGATCACGCCCGCGCGTCGCGCAACTTCGCCACCAAACTGTTCAACGCCACCCGCTTCGCACTGATGAACGGCGCGGCCCCGGCGCCGGTTCCGGCCGCCGACCAGCTCACCGACGCCGACCGGTGGATTCTCGGCCGACTGGAAGAGGTTCGCACCGAGGTGGATTCGGCCTTCGACGGCTACGAGTTCAGCCGGGCCTGCGAGTCGCTGTACCACTTCGCCTGGGACGAGTTCTGCGACTGGTATCTCGAGCTGGCCAAAGTCCAGCTGGCCGAGGGTGTTTCGCACACCACCGCGGTCTTGGCCGCGGTGCTCGATACTCTGCTCAAGCTGCTGCACCCGGTGATGCCATTCGTCACCGAGACGCTGTGGAAGGCGCTGACCGATGCGGAGTCGCTGGTGGTCGCGGAGTGGCCGACGGCCTCGGGTTTCGCGCCGGATGCCGTTGCCGCCCAACGGGTTGCCGATGTGCAGAAGCTGGTCACCGAGGTCCGCCGCTTCCGCAGCGACCAGGGTCTGGCCGACCGGCAGAAGGTGCCCGCGCGGCTCTCCGGCGTCGACGAGGCCGGCCTGGGTGTCCACGTCACCCCGGTGGCTGCGCTGGCCTGGTTGACGGCCGCGGGTGCCGACTTCAGCCCGACCGCGCACATCGAGGTACGGCTGTCCGGCGGCACGGTCAACGTCGAGCTCGACACCTCCGGAACCGTCGACGTGGCTGCCGAATGTCGTCGCCTCGAGAAGGACCTCGCCGCGGCGCAGAAGGAATTGGCCGGCACCACAGCCAAACTCGACAACGCCGCGTTCCTGGCCAAGGCGCCCGAGGACGTCGTCGCCAAGATCCGGGACCGCCGGCAGCTGGCCAGCGAGGAAGTGGACCGGATCACGGCCCGCCTGGCTGCGCTGGCATGAGTATCGAGGAACCCACGCCCGACGAGATCGCCGCACTGCTGCAGGTCGAGCACCTGCTCGACCAGCGCTGGCCGGAGACCAAGCTGGAGCCCAGCACCGCGCGGATCTCGGCACTCATGGAGCTGCTGGGCTCACCCCAGCTCAGCTATCCGGCCATCCACATCGCCGGCACCAACGGCAAGACCTCGGTGGCGCGCATGGTCGACGCGCTGCTGAGTGCCTTCAGCCACCGCACCGGACGCACCACCAGCCCGCACCTGCAGTCGGCGGTCGAACGCATCGCCATCGACAACCAGCCGATCAGCCCGGCCCGCTACGTCGAGGTCTACCGCGAGATCGAACCCTTCGTCCAGCTGATCGACCGCCAGTCCGAGGCCGGCGGCGGCCCCGCGATGAGCAAGTTCGAGGTTGTCACCGCCATGGCGTTCGCCGCGTTCGCCGACGCCCCGGTCGACATCGCCGTCGTCGAGGTCGGTATGGGCGGACGGTGGGACGCCACCAGCGTCGTCGACGCCCCGGTCGCGGTGATCACCCCCATCGGTATCGACCACGCCGAGTACCTCGGCGACACGATCGCCGACATCGCCGCGGAGAAGGCCGGCATCATCGGCGCCCCGCGCGGTGAGCTGGCGCCGGTCGACACCGTCGCGGTGATCGCCCGGCAGGCGCCCGAGGCGATGGAGGTGCTGCTGGCCCAGGCGGTGCGCTCCGATGCGGCGGTGGCCCGGGAAGACTCCGAGTTCGCGGTGCTGAGCCGTCAGGTCGCCGTCGGCGGTCAGGTGCTCGACCTGCAGGGCCTCGGCGGCACGTACCCCGAGATCTTCCTGCCACTGCACGGCGAACACCAGGCCCACAACGCCGCGGTGGCACTGGCCGCCGTCGAGGCGTTCTTCGGCGCCGGCGCCCAGCGTCAGCTCGACATCGACACCGTGCGGGCCGGTTTCGCCGCCGCCGCCAGTCCCGGGCGTCTGGAGCGGATGCGTAGCGCGCCGACGGTGTTCGTCGACGCCGCCCACAACCCCGGCGGCGCCGCCGCCCTGGCTGACGCGCTGGGCACCGAGTTCGACTTCCGCTTCCTCGTCGGTGTGCTCAGTGTGATGGGGGACAAGGACGCCATCGGGATCCTCACCGCGCTGGAGCCGGTGTTCGACCAGGTCGTCGTCACCCACAACGGCTCACCCCGAGCGCTCGAGGTCGACGCGCTGGCCGTGCGGGCCGGGGAGATCTTCGGCCCGGACCGCGTGCTGCGCGCCGACACCCTGCCCGACGCCATCGAGACCGCCACCGCGGTGGTCGAGGACTCCGCCCTCGAGGCCGACGGTTTCTCCGGCGCCGGCATCGTCATCACCGGGTCGGTCGTGACCGCCGGCGCGGCCCGCACCCTGTTCGGGAAGGACCCGCAATGAGTGACGACACGCCCGCCGCGAAGGCCCCGGATCCGTGGAAGAGCTTCCGCGGCGTCATGGCCGGCACGCTGATCCTCGAGGCGATCGTGGTGCTGCTCGCGCTGCCAGTCGTCAACCTGGTCGGCGGCGGGCTCACCGCCTGGTCGACGGCATATCTCATCGGGTTCGCGGTCCTGCTGGTGCTGCTGGCCGGTGTGCAGGGCAGGCCGGGGGCGATCTGGGTGAACCTCGGGGTCCAGCTGATCCTCGTCGCCGGGTTCGCGGTGTATCCGGCCGTCGGCTTCGTTGGTGTGCTCTTCGTCGTGGTGTGGGGCGTCATCGCCTATCTGCGTGCCGATGTGCTGCGCCGGCAGCGCCGCGGGCTGCTGCCCGGCCAGCAGCAACCGCCGCAGTGACGGGTACGATGTCGGCCGTGAGCGAGCGGACCCTGGTTCTGATCAAGCCCGATGGCGTCTTGCGTCGGGTGATCGGCGAGATCATCAGCCGGATCGAGCGCAAAGGCCTGTCCATCGCGGCCCTCGAGCTCAAGCACGTCAGCGACGAGCTCGCCCGGGCGCACTACGCCGAGCACGAGGGCAAAGCCTTCTTCGGCTCGCTGCTGGAGTTCATCACCTCCGGACCGGTGGTGGCCGTGATCCTCGAAGGCCCCCGCGCGGTGGCCGCGTTCCGTCAGCTCGCGGGCGGAACCGACCCGGTCGAGAAGGCGACGCCGGGGACCATCCGCGGTGATTTCGGGCTGGAAACCCAGTTCAATCTCGTGCACGGCTCGGACTCGACGGAGTCCGCAGAGCGCGAGATCGCGCTCTGGTTCCCCGGCGTCTGAGGTTCTTGGCTCACCTGTGGGTCAGAACCGGGCCCGCGGTGTGGGATACTGATGACGGATGTGCCCACAAACACATCCGAACGAATGAAGACTCAGACGTGCGCGACCACCGCAAACAGCGGTGCGGCGCCGACCGTCACAGCCATCATTCAGCCAGGCACTGAGCGCGTCCGTCACGGGCTGTTCGGAGCGAGACCATGACAAGCCCGGGGGAAGCTACCCGGGCGCACAGCGGAAGCCCTCGCGTGGCCGCGTCGCCAGACGCGCCCGGGGGCTTGAGGAGACTACGTGGCCGACGATGACACCTTCCAGGAACTGCCCGAAACCCCCAGCGAGCCGCAGTGGGAATCACCCGCGGCTGCGGGCGAGGAATTACCCGAGCGCTTGAGAGTCCACTCCCTGGCCCGGGTGCTCGGCACCACCAGCAGGCGGGTCCTCGACGCACTGAGCGCGCTCGACGGCCGCACCCGCAGCGCGCAGTCCACCGTCGACCGCAGCGACGCGGTGCGGGTGCGCGACGTGCTGGCGCAGGAGCTCGAGGCCGCTGACGCGCCGGCGGAGCCTGACGTCGTCGACTTCGCGGCCGAGGCGGTCGAGCAGGCCGCCGAGCCGGAGTCGCGGCTGATCCTGGAGACCGCCACCGTGGAGTCGGTGTTCATGCCGCTCTTCGTCGCCCCGCGGCCCGTCCCGGCTGTTCTCGAGGACGACGACGACGAGGACGACGACGAGGACGACGAGGACGAGGAATCCGGCGCCGACGCCGACGACGAGCAGGGCGACCGTCCGGCGAACCGGCGCCGCCGCCGCGGCCGTCGTGGTCGCGGACGCGGTCGCGGTGAGCAGGGCGGTGCCGACGGGGAGGATTCCGACCAGCCGGCCGCCGAGGACAAGTCCCAGGGCGCTGACGACGAGGGCGACGAGGCCAACGGCGACGAGGAGTCGGGCACCGGTGAGGGTGCCACCCGGCGCCGTCGCCGGCGCCGTCGCCGCAAGGCCGGTGGCGGCGAGGACGGCGAGGCCGGGTCGTCCGACGATCCGCCCAACACCGTCGTGCACGAGCGCGCCCCGCGCGAGAAGACAGACCGCGACCCGGACGCCATCCAGGGCATCAGCGGTTCCACTCGGCTGGAGGCCAAGCGTCAGCGCCGCCGCGACGGTCGCGAGGCCGGTCGGCGCCGCCCGCCGATCCTGACCGAGGCTGAGTTCCTGGCCCGCCGCGAGGCGGTCGACCGGGTCATGGTGGTGCGCGACAAGGTGCGCACCGAGCCGCCGCACGAGGGCGCCCGGTACACCCAGATCGCGGTCCTCGAAGACGGTGTCGTCGTCGAGCACTTCGTCACCTCGGCCGCGTCGGCGTCGCTGGTCGGCAACATTTACCTGGGCATCGTGCAGAACGTGCTGCCGTCGATGGAGGCCGCCTTCGTCGACATCGGCCGCGGCCGCAACGGCGTGCTCTACGCCGGTGAAGTGAACTGGGAGGCCGCCGGCCTCGGTGGCGCGCAGCGCAAGATCGAGCAGGCACTCAAGCCTGGCGACTACGTCGTCGTCCAGGTCAGCAAGGACCCGGTCGGTCACAAGGGCGCCCGCCTGACCACCCAGGTGTCACTGGCCGGGCGCTACCTGGTCTACGTGCCGGGTGCCTCGTCGACCGGCATCAGCCGCAAGCTGCCCGACACCGAGCGTCAGCGGCTCAAGGAGATGCTGCGCGACGTGGTGCCGTCGGACGCCGGCGTGATCATCCGGACCGCCTCCGAAGGGGTCAAGGAATCCGACATCCGCGGTGACGTCGAGCGGCTGCAGGAGCGCTGGAACGGTATCGCCGCGCAGGCCGAGGAGATCAAGGCCAAGGCTGCCGGTGCCGCCGTCGCGCTCTACGAAGAGCCCGACGTGCTGGTCAAGGTGATCCGTGACCTGTTCAACGAGGACTTCTCCAATCTCATCGTCTCCGGCGACAACGCCTGGGAGACCATCAACTTCTACATCGATTCCGTTGCCCCGGAACTGCTTTCGAAGCTGACCAAGTACGAGCCGGCCAGCCTGGATGGGCCCGACGTGTTCGCGGTGCACCGCGTCGACGAGCAGCTGGCCAAGGCGATGGACCGCAAGGTGTGGCTGCCCTCGGGCGGCACGCTGGTCATCGATCGCACCGAGGCGATGACCGTCGTCGACGTCAACACCGGCAAGTTCACCGGCGCCGGGGGCAACCTCGAGCAGACCGTCACCAAGAACAACCTCGAGGCGGCCGAGGAGATCGTGCGCCAGCTGCGGCTGCGCGACATCGGCGGCATCGTGGTCATCGACTTCATCGACATGGTGCTGGAGTCCAACCGGGACCTGGTGCTGCGCCGGCTGACCGAGGCGCTGGCCCGCGACCGCACCCGCCACCAGGTGTCCGAGGTGACCTCGCTGGGCCTGGTGCAGCTGACCCGCAAGAAGCTCGGCACCGGACTGGTCGAAGCGTTTTCGACCACCTGCACGCACTGCAGCGGCCGGGGCATCGTGCTGCACGCCGATCCGGTCGACACCACGGCCGGCGCCGGGCGCAAGGCCGAGTCCGGCGGGCGCCGCAGCAAGCGCGGCAAGAAGGCACGCACCGACGAGCCCGCCGTCGTCGCGCGGGTGCCGGCCCACGGGCCCGGTGAACACCCGATGTTCAAGGCGATGGCGGCGGCCAACGGCAGGTACGAGGACGACGAGTCCGAAGAGGAGCTCGCCGACGAACTCGAGCGGGAGGCGATCTCGGACCTCGAGGCCGACACCGAGGAGCTCGAGGTCGTCGACGACGACCTCGACGACGAGGACTCCGATGAGGACGAGATCGACGTAGACCTCGACGAGGATGACGAGGACGTCGACGAGGACACGCTGGACATCGACGCCGAGGATTCCGATGAGGACGACGACGAGGACCTCGACGACGAGGACGACCTGGACGAGGACGAGCCCGTCGCGGCGCCCGCACCTGCGGTGGGCACCGGACGGACCCGTCGGCGCGCCGCGGCCCGGCCAGCCGGGCCGCCCGTGTCCTAGGTGAGGCGGTTTGACCCTCCCGGTGCTGGTCACGTAACCTTGAGCAGTTGTCGCCTGGCGTCCGTCGCCGGCGGCAGCGGGCTCAAGATCCCGCACCCCCAGACCCGCGCACGCAGCTCCGGTTAGCGCGCGCCCGCAGAGCAAGGCAGAGGAACTGATGGCGACGTACGCAATCGTCAAGACCGGCGGCAAGCAGTACAAGGTTGCCGTCGGTGACGTGGTCAAGGTCGAGAAGCTCGACGGTGAGCCGGGCGCTTCGGTGTCGCTGCCCGTCGCGCTCGTCGTCGACGGCGCGACGGTGACCACCGACGCCAAGGACCTGGCCAAGGTCGCGGTGACCGGCGAGGTGCTCGAGCACATCAAGGGCCCCAAGATCCGCATCCACAAGTTCAAGAACAAGACCGGCTACCACAAGCGGCAGGGTCACCGTCAGCCGCTGACCGTGCTCAAGGTCACCGGAATCAAGTAAGCGACAGGGAGCGAACAGACATGGCACACAAGAAGGGCGCTTCCAGCTCGCGCAACGGCCGCGAATCCAATGCCCAGCGGCTCGGCGTCAAGCGGTTCGGCGGTCAGGCCGTCAAGGCCGGCGAGATCCTCGTCCGCCAGCGCGGCACCCATTTCCACCCCGGCGTGAACGTCGGCCGCGGCGGTGACGACACCCTGTTCGCCACCGCTCCCGGCGCGGTGGAGTTCGGTCTCAAGCGCGGCCGCAAGACCGTCAACGTCGTCCGCGTCGCGCGACCGGAGTAGGTCTTAATTTCGCGAGTGTGCATCCACTGCGAGATTGAGACCGATTTCTCGCAGTAGACGCACACTCGACGATTGAAAGGACTCTCCGATGCCCCGGTTCGTCGACCGCGTCGTCATTCACACGCGTGCGGGCAACGGCGGTAACGGCTGTGCGTCGGTCCATCGCGAGAAGTTCAAGCCGCTCGGCGGTCCTGATGGCGGCAACGGCGGCAGCGGCGGCAGCGTCATCCTGGTCGTCGACCCGCAGGTGCACACGCTGCTGGACTTCCATTTCCACCCGAACGTCGTCGCGCCTTCCGGCAAGCAGGGTATGGGCAGCAACCGCGAAGGCGCCAACGGCGTCGATCTCGAGGTGAAGGTTCCCGACGGCACCGTCGTGCTCGACGAGCAGGGCCGGCTGCTGGCCGACCTGGTCGGCGCCGGCACCCGCTTCGTGGCCGCCGAGGGCGGTCGCGGCGGCCTGGGCAATGCCGCGCTGGCTTCCCGCGCCCGAAAGGCGCCCGGTTTCGCGCTGCTCGGCGAGAAGGGCCAGGAGCGCGAACTCACCCTGGAGCTCAAGACCGTCGCCGACGTCGGTCTGATCGGCTTCCCGTCGGCGGGCAAGTCGTCCCTGGTGTCGACGATCTCGGCGGCCAAGCCCAAGATCGCCGACTACCCGTTCACCACGCTGGTGCCCAACCTCGGCGTGGTCTCGGCCGGTGAGCACACCTTCACCGTCGCCGACGTGCCGGGCCTGATCCCCGGCGCTTCCCAGGGCCGCGGGCTGGGCCTGGATTTCCTGCGTCACATCGAACGCTGCGCGGTGCTGGTGCACGTCGTGGACTGCGCCGCGCTCGAACCCGGTCGCGACCCGATCTCCGACATCGACGCGCTCGAGGCCGAACTCGCCGCGTATCAGCCGACGCTGCAAGGGGATTCGACACTCGGTGACCTCGCCGACCGCCCGCGCGCGGTGGTGCTGAACAAGATCGACGTGCCCGAGGCCCGTGAGCTCGCCGATTTCGTGCGCCCCGAGATCGAAAGCCGCGGCTGGCCGGTCTTCGAGGTGTCGACCGTGAGCCGGGAAGGCTTGCGGGAGTTGATCTTTGCTCTGTGGGACATGGTGGCGTCCTACCAGGCCACCCAGCCCGAGGTGGTGCCGCGGCGCCCGGTGATCCGGCCGATCCCGGTCGACCAGAGCGGCTTCAGCGTCGAGGTCGACACCGAGAACCCCGGCGGGTTCGTGGTACGCGGCACCCGGCCGGAACGCTGGGTGGCGCAGACCAACTTCGACAACGACGAGGCGGTCGGCTATCTCGGCGACCGACTGGCCCGCCTGGGCGTCGAGGACGAACTGCTGAAGCTGGGTGCCAAGCCGGGATGTGCGGTCACCATCGGTGACATGACTTTCGACTGGGAGCCGCAGACGCCCGCCGGCGTGGACGTCACCCCGACCGGCCGCGGCACCGACGCCCGGCTGGAGCGCAACGACCGAATCGGAGCCGCCGAGCGCAAGGAGGCCCGTCGCCTGCGCCGCGAGCACGGGGACGAGCAGTGAGTCAGTACCGCGACGCGATCCGCACCGCCCGGAGTGTCGTCGTCAAGGTCGGCACCACCGCACTGACCACCAAGTCGGGGTTGTTCGACGCCGGCCGGCTGGCCAAACTCGTCGACGCCATCGAGGCCCGGATGAAGGCCGGTTCCGATGTCGTCATCGTGTCCTCCGGCGCGATCGCCGCCGGCATCGAGCCGCTGGGCCTGAGCAAGCGTCCCACCGACCTGGCCACCAAGCAGGCGGCGGCCAGCGTAGGTCAGGTCGCTCTGGTCAACGCCTGGAGCGCGGCGTTCGCCCGCTACGACCGCACGGTGGGACAGGTGCTGCTGACCGCACATGACATCTCGATGCGGGTACAGCACACCAACGCCCAGCGCACGCTGGACCGACTGCGGGCGCTGCACGCGGTGGCCATCGTCAACGAGAACGACACCGTGGCCACCAACGAGATCCGCTTCGGTGACAACGACCGGCTCTCAGCGCTGGTGGCCCACCTGGTGGGTGCCGATGCGCTGATTCTGCTCTCCGACATCGACGGGCTCTACGACGCCGATCCCCGCAAGGCCGACGCGCGTTTCATCCCCGAGGTGACCGGGCCGGACGACCTCGACGGGGTGGTGGCCGGGCAGGGCAGCGCGCTGGGCACCGGCGGGATGCGTTCCAAGCTGTCCTCGGCGCTGCTGGCCGCCGACGCCGGGTTGCCGGTGCTGCTGGCCGCTGCGACCGACGCCGCCACGGCGCTCACCGACGCCTCGGTGGGCACCGTGTTCGCCCCGCGGCCGGACCGGATGTCGGCACGCCGGTTCTGGGTCCGCTACGCCGCGGAGGCATCGGGGGCGCTGACGCTGGACGCCGGGGCGGTGCGCGCGGTGGTCAAGCAGCGGCGCTCATTGCTGCCCGCCGGTATCACCGCCGTGTCAGGCCGGTTCTTCGGCGGCGACGTCGTCGAGCTGCGCGGGCCCGTCGAGCAGATGGTGGCGCGCGGTGTGGTGGCCTATGACGCTGCCGAGTTGGCCACGATGATCGGTCGGTCCACCAGTGACCTGCCCGCCGAGATGCGCAGGCCGGCCGTACACGCCGACGACTTGGTGGCGGTCTAGCGCCCGCGCGACAGCGAGTTGCGTCCGGCCAGCTCGTCGGCGAGCAGCGCCAGCATCTCCGAGCAGCCGTTGTCCACCTTGACCGACGCCAGATCGTCGCCGCGGGTGGGTCCGCGGTTGATGATCGCGACGGGTATGCCCGCTGCCGCGGCGTGCCGCACGAACCGGTAGCCGGAGAACACCGTCAGCGACGACCCGGCCACCAAGAGCGCGTCGGAGGAGTCGATGAGTGAATAGGCTTGATCCACAACCTGTTTGGGAACGCTCTCGCCGAAGTAGACGATGTCGGGTTTGAGCATGCCGCCGCACGACGGGCAGTCGACGAAGCGGAACGACCCGGTGTCGGTGACCACCGCGTCGGCGTCCGGCGCCACCGCCAGCCCCCCGACCTTCTCGGCCCGCTCGGCGAACCCCGGGTTGGCGGCATCGAGTTGCTCGCCAAGCGCCGCGCGGGACATCGTGTACCGGCAATCCAGGCACACCACCCGCGCGTAGGTACCGTGCAGGTTGATCACGTTGCGGCTGCCCGCCTTGGTGTGCAGCAGGTCGACGTTCTGAGTGATCACCCCGGCGACCGGGCCGGCATGCTCCAGCGCGGCCAGCGCGCGGTGCCCGGCATTCGGCCGGGTCTGCGCCATGTGCCGCCAGCCCAGGTGGTTGCGGGCCCAGTAGCGCTGCCGGTACTCCCGGCTGGAGGTGAACTGCCGGATCGTCATGGGGTTGGCCGGCGGCGAGTCCGGGCCGCGGTAGTCCGGGATGCCCGAGTCGGTGGACAGGCCCGCACCCGTCAGCACGGCGATGCGCCGGCCCGTCAGGACTGCGACGAGCTCGGGGGCTTCCACGTCACCAGGATAGGCGGCTGTCCGAGGCGCACCAGCCTGTCGCGGGGGTGGCACTGAACATGTCCACCACCAGAACGGCGGTATCGGCCATGGCTTCGGGCGTACCCGTTTCCGGGTTCTCGAACACGCGGGCAACAATGGGTCATGGATTTCTATTCCGCCTACCGGCGCGGGTTCGTCCGGGTGGCCGCGTGCACTCACCGCACGGTGCTTGCGGACCCGGCCGCCAACGCCGAGTCGGTGTTGCGGATCGCGCGGGCCTGCCATGACGACAGTGTGGCCGTGGCGGTGTTCCCGGAGCTCACCTTGTCGGGGTATTCGATCGAGGACATCCTGCTGCAGGACACGTTGCTCGACGCGGTCGAGGACGCCTTGCTGGAGGTGGTCGCCGCCTCCGCCGATCTGTTCCCGGTCCTGGTGGTCGGCGCGCCGCTGCGCTACCTGCATCGTATCTACAACAGCGCGGTGGTGATCCATCGCGGTGTCGTGCTCGGCGTCGCGCCGAAGTCCTACCTGCCGACGTACCGGGAGTTCTACGAACGCCGCCAGGTCGCCCCCGGCGACGACCTGCACGGCACCATCCGCGTCGGTGGCGCCGAGGTGCCGTTCGGCCCAGATCTGCTGTTCGCGGCCGACGACGTGTCCGGTCTGGTGCTGCATGTCGAGATCTGCGAGGACATGTTCGTGCCCGTGCCGCCGAGCGCGCAGGCCGCGCTGGCGGGGGCGACGGTGCTGGCGAACCTGTCGGGTAGTCCCATCACGATCGGGCGAGCCGAGGATCGCAAGCTGCTGGCCCGCTCGGCCTCGGCGCGCTGCCTGGCCGCCTACGTCTATGCAGCGGCCGGGGAGGGCGAGTCGACCACCGACTTGGCCTGGGACGGCCAGACGATGATCTACGAGAACGGCCGGTTGCTCGCCGAGTCCGAACGCTTCCCGAAGGGCGAGCGCCGTTCGGTGGCCGACGTCGACCTCGACCTGCTGCGCGCCGAGCGGCTGCGGATGGGCACGTTCGACGACAACCGCAGGCACCACCAGGACGCGCTGAAATCGTTCCGGCGCATCGGTTTCGTCCTCGATCCACCCACCGGCGACATCGGCCTGATGCGCGAGGTCGAGCGATTCCCGTTCGTACCCAGCGATCCGGCTCGGCTGGAACAGGATTGCTACGAGGGCTACAACATCCAGGTCTCCGGGCTCGAGCAGCGGCTGCGCGCGCTGAACTACCCGAAGGTGGTCGTCGGGGTCTCCGGCGGTCTGGACTCGACGCACGCGCTGATCGTCGCCGCCCGCGCGATGGACCGGGAAGGCCGGCCGCGCAGCGACATTCTCGCGTTCACCCTGCCGGGGTTCGCCACCGGCGAGCGCACCAAGGCCAACGCGATCAGACTCTCGAACGCGCTGGGCGTCACCTTCGAAGAGCTCGACATCCGGTCGACGGCCAAGCTGATGCTGACCGAGATCGGCCATCCGTTCTCCCGCGGTGAAGAGGTCTACGACATCACCTTCGAGAACGTGCAGGCCGGGCTGCGCACCGACTACCTGTTCCGGATCGCCAACCAGCGCGGCGGCATCGTGCTGGGAACCGGTGACCTCTCCGAGTTGGCGCTGGGCTGGTCCACCTACGGTGTCGGCGACCAGATGAGCCACTACAACGTCAACGCCGGGGTCCCGAAAACCCTTATCCAGCACCTGATCCGGTGGGTCATCTCCTCAGGGCAGTTCCCCGACGAGGTCGACGAGATCCTGCAGTCGGTGCTCGACACCGAGATCACCCCGGAACTGGTGCCCACCGGCGAGGACGAGGAGATCCAGAGCAGCGAGGCCAAGGTCGGTCCGTACTCGCTGCAGGACTTCTCGTTGTTCCAGGTGCTGCGCCACGGTTTCCGGCCGTCGAAGATCGCGTTCTTGGCCTGGCACGCTTGGAGCGATCCCGACCGCGGCACGTGGCCGCCCGGCTTCCCCGAGGGCAAGCGTCCGTCGTACTCGCTCAAGGAGATTCGGCACTGGCTCGGTGTTTTCGCGCAGCGCTACTACTCGTTCAGCCAGTTCAAGCGTTCGGCACTGCCCAACGGCCCCAAGGTTTCCGCGGGCGGATCGCTGTCTCCGCGCGGTGACTGGCGCGCACCGTCGGACATGTCGGCACGGACCTGGCTGGCCGAGATCGAGCGCGAAGTCCCCGAAGACTGACGCACGTCGCAGGCGGCGATCACCGCCGGGGCGAGGCCAGAACTGTCTCCCCGGCGCCCGGCAGCGCAGCCGCGCTGAAGAACAGCCCCCACCTGCCGGTTGCTGGAGAGACCGATACGCTGGACTTATGAGTGTCCAAGCGCCGTCGGTTCCCGATGTTCGCTCACAGGTGCACGACGCGGCCCGCCGCGCCCGCGTCGCCTCACGTGCCCTCGGATCGCTGACCACCACGGTCAAGGACCGCGCCCTGCACGCGGCCGCCGACGCCGTGCTCGCCCACACCCACCAGATCCTGGCGGCCAACGTCAAGGATCTCGAGGTTGCGCGTGCCGCCGGCACGGCCGAGGCGATGCTGGACCGGCTGGCGCTGAACCCGCAGCGCGTCGACGGCATCGCCGCCGGGCTGCGCCAGGTCGCCGGGCTGCCCGACCCGGTCGGTGAGGTGCTGCGCGGCCGCACCCTGCCGAATGGCTTAAAGCTTCGCCAGCAGCGGGTTCCCCTGGGCGTGATCGGAATCGTCTACGAGGGCCGTCCCAACGTGACCGTCGACGCGTTCGGCCTGACCTTGAAATCTGGCAACGCGGTCCTGCTGCGGGGCAGCTCGTCGGCGGCGAACTGCAACGCCGAACTGGTGACCGTGCTGCGCGGCGCGCTGGCCGGTGAAGGTCTGCCCGAAGACGCCGTGCAGCTGCTGCCCAGCGCCGACCGCTCCAGCGTCACCCACCTGATCCAGGCCCGCGGCCTGGTCGACGTGGTGATCCCGCGCGGCGGGGCGGGCCTGATCGACGCCGTCGTGCGCGACGCCACCGTGCCCACCATCGAGACCGGCGTCGGCAACTGTCACGTCTACGTGCACTCGGCAGCCGACCTCGACATGGCCGAGGCGATCGTGCTCAACGCCAAGATGCGTCGGCCCAGTGTGTGCAACGCCGCCGAGACCCTGCTGATCGACGCTGGCATCGCCGACATCGCGCGGCCGCGGCTGCTGGCCGCGCTCCAGCAGGCCGGCGTCACCGTCCATGACGATCCGACCGAGGACGAACTGCGGGCGGAGTTCCTGTCGATGGACATCGCGGTGGCGGTCGTCGACGGAATCGACGCGGCGATCGAGCACATCAACACCTACGGCACCGGTCATACCGAGGCCATCGTCACTGCCAATGTCGCAGCGGCGCAACGTTTCACCGAACAGGTGGATGCGGCCGCGGTGATGGTCAACGCGTCGACCGCCTTCACCGACGGTGAGCAGTTCGGTTTCGGCGCCGAGATCGGCATCTCCACCCAGAAGCTGCACGCGCGTGGTCCGATGGGTCTGCCGGAGCTGACCTCGAGCAAGTGGATCGTCTGGGGAGACGGCCACACCCGACCGGCCTGATCCACGACGGGAGGACCCCGAGTGGAACCACGCGAAGCAGATCCTGCGCATCCAGTCCGGCTCCGGTGACTGGGATCAGACGAAGACCGACGTGTTCAGCGAGGAGTTCCTGCTGCAGCGGCCGCTGCTGACCGCGATCCGGCGCACCGAACCGACGGTGCTGCTGATCGACGAAACCGGGGCACTCCGACTACGGCAACGCGTTCGTCTCGTTCACCGAGAACTTCCACAATGTGCTCTCACCGCGCAGCTCGCTGTTGGTGCTCGGCGACTACCAGGACGTAATCACGATGCACGAGTGCCGTTCGGCCAAGCAGCTCGCCGCGGTGATCGATCAGCTGCTGCCGGTGTGATGCGCCGCTGCGGCGAGCCCGTGCCGGGACCCTTGGTGCCGACCTCGGTTGTCTTCGCAGCAGGTGAGACTGCTCCGGTGCCCGGTGCGATCACCCTGTCCGGCGACGTGTTCGGGTGCGGCCGCGTGGGCAGCGCCGGTTTGGTGGCGGCGCGTGCGGTCGGTCGCGTGGTCGCGTTCAGCCGGGGCACCGAGGGAACCGGCGCGGTGCTGACAGCGGCCTGCGCACTCGCGGCGACGGGCTGGACCGCGCCGATCGAGGGCAACAACCGTGCCGTCGTCGGCTGGCTGTAATCGGTGCGGTCATAGCCCAGCTCCACCAGGGCCCGCAGCGGCGGGTCCAGTGCGTCGAGGATCGGGTCGGGCACGATGCCGGACAGCGGCATCAGCAGCGGCAGCCGGGGCGTGCGGATGAGGTAGTAGGTGGTGTCCCTGCGCTGCTGGTAGTACATGCCGTTCCCGGCAGCCTTGGCAGCTTCGATGTCGGCGGCGGTCAGCTGGGTCTGGGTCGGGCCGTGGACGTCGATCATGCCGAGGATGGCGTTGGCCGTCGCGAGTAGGTTCAGCGGGTAGGTGGGGAAGTCGGCCCAGCCGTCGTACTGGCGGGCGACGTCGACCGTGGTATCGCCGGTGTCGGGCGTGGCGCCGGCGAAGGTGATGTCCAGGATGGGGATGTAGAGCCCGGCGAAGCGGGACAGCACGCCGCCGTTCGGCCGAGCCGGGTTCTCGACGAGCACGAAGGTGTTACCGGTCCCTTGCGGGTGCTGGGCCTGGTACTGGGAGGCCACGACGGCGCCCTGAGACATCCCGAAGATGACGTCGCCCTGCGGGTTGCGGGCGGCGAGGTTCTGCACGCCCTGCGCCACCGAGGCGTTCCAGGTGAAGTCGAACACCAGGCCATGCGACACCGGCCAGAAACCGGCGTTGTAGGGCACATTGCCGGCCGCAGTCGGTGGGTCCGCCGGTGTTCCGGTGCCTTCCAAGACTTGCCCGATGAAGGCGCGGTACTGCTCATCGGTCGGTGTCCGGCCGATGTTCGTGCCGCGCAGGTAGTCGACGGTGGCCGCGGCGAGCAGCGGGGCCGACGACACCGTCGGCGTCAGGCCCAGCGTCAGGGCCACGAGCGCGGTTGCCACCCCCACAACCGGCCGGGTCGCCGTCCGATGTCCGCCCCTCAAGTTCATCTCCGCTTTGCCCCCGCAAGTGAAGCGAATTCGCGCACGACCCGACTTAACGGGGAATCGTACGCGGATCGGCCGTCGATAAGGGCGGTATCGAGTTTGCCAGAGCACAGCGGCCGGTTGCCGTCGCGAGCAGGGCGAAGCCGGCAGGCTCCCGTAAGCTGGTCAATCGTGGTTTCCTCGGCGCGACGCAGGCTCGGCGTGATGGGCGGGACGTTCGATCCCATCCACAACGGCCACCTGGTCGCGGCCAGCGAGGTGGCCGACCTGTTCGAACTCGACGAAGTGGTGTTCGTGCCCACTGGCCGGCCCTGGCAGAAGTCGCGCGAGGTCACGCCTGCCGAGGACCGGTACCTGATGACGGTCATCGCCACCGCGTCCAACCCGCGGTTCTCGGTGAGCCGGGTCGACATCGACCGCGGCGGACCGACTTACACCGACGACACGCTGCGCGACCTGAGCGCGCTGAACCCCGACGCCGACCTGTACTTCATCACCGGCGCCGACGCGCTTGCCTCGATCCTGTCCTGGCAGAACTGGGAGGAACTGTTCGCCCTGGCCCGCTTCATCGGGGTCAGCCGGCCGGGCTACGAGCTCAACGGGCAGCACATCGTCGCGGCTTTCGACCAGCTGCCCGAGGAGGCACTCAACCTGGTCGAGGTTCCCGCGCTGGCCATCTCGTCCACCGACTGCCGCGCTCGCGCCGGCAACAACCGCCCCATCTGGTATCTGGTTCCCGACGGGGTGGTGCAATACGTCGCCAAGCGCGGCCTCTACCGCGACCTCGGTCCGGTGGATCCGATGGCCGCCGCACCCCTCGAGGAGGGACCCCAGTGACCGCGTCCGCCGAAGCGATCCGGATGGCGGAAGTCGCCGCCCGTGCCGCGGCCTCCAAACTCGCCCAGGACGTCGTCGTCATCGACGTCTCGGGTCAGCTGGTGATCACCGACCTGTTCGTGATCGCCTCGGCGTCCAACGAACGGCAGGTCAACGCGATCGTCGACGAGGTCGAGGAGAAGATGCGCCTGGCCGGGTACAAGCCGGCTCGCCGGGAGGGCACCCGGGAGGGGCGTTGGGTGCTGCTGGACTACGTCGACATCGTCGTGCACATCCAGCATCAGGACGAGCGCCATTTCTACGCGCTCGACCGGCTGTGGCGGGACTGCCCGCTGGTCGAGGTGAACCTCGACGACGTGGCCCTCGATACCGGAGCCGCCGGGCCGGCGACATCAGATGAGGAGGCGCCGTGAGGGTGCGCCGCCTGGTGATGCTGCGCCACGGTCAGACGGAGTACAACGCGGGCAGCCGGATGCAGGGCCAGCTCGACACCGAGCTGACCGACCTGGGCCGGGCTCAGGCGGTGGCCGCCGCTGAGGTGCTGGCCAAGCGGCAACCGCTGCTGATCGTCTCCTCGGACCTGCGCCGCGCCTGCGACACCGCCCTTGCGCTGGGGGAGCGCGCCGGTTTGCCCGTGCACGTGGACACCCGGCTGCGGGAGACTCATCTGGGTGACTGGCAGGGCCTGACCCACCACCAGGTCGACACCAACGCTCCGGGTGCGCGCGTTGCCTGGCGCGACGACGCCACGTGGGCGCCGCACGGCGGGGAGAGCCGCATCGACGTCGCCGACCGTAGCGTGCCGCTGGTCGCCGAACTGGTTGCCGCAGAACATGAGTGGGGGCTCGAGGAGCCCGAACGGCCGGTGGTGCTGGTCGCCCACGGCGGGTTGATCGCCGCGCTGTGCGCCGCACTGCTCGACCTTCCCGTCGACAGTTGGCCGGTGCTGGGCGGCATGGGCAACGCCAGCTGGGCGCAGTTGTCCGGGCATGGTGCCGACGACGCGGATTTCACCGGTCTGCGCTGGCGGCTGGATGTGTGGAACGCCTCCGCCCAGGTGGCCAACGATGTCCTCTGAGCCCGATCCACCCCCGGGTGGCTCCGCTCCTGCCCGCCGGGGTCGAACCCTACTGGTCTTCGCCGACTCGCTGTCCTATTACGGGCCGGAGGGCGGACTGCCCGCCGACGATCCACGGATCTGGCCCAATATCGTTGCCGCTGAACTGGGTTGGGATCTCGAACTCATCGGGCGTATCGGGTGGACGTCGCGTGACGTGTGGTGGGCGGCCACGCAGGACCCGCGGGCGTGGGCGGCTCTGCCGCGGGCGGGGGCGGTGATCTTCGCGACCGGCGGCATGGACTCGCTGCCGTCGCCGTTGCCCACCGCGCTGCGCGAACTGATCCGCTACGTGCGCCCGCCGTGGTTGCGCCGGTGGGTGCGTGACGGATACGGCTGGGTGCAGCCGCGATTCTCGCCGATCGCGCGTTCGGCGCTGCCTCCGCGGTTGACCGTCGAGTATCTGGAGATGACGCGCGGCGCAATCGATTTCAACCGCCCGGGCATCCCGATCGTGGCCTCACTGCCGTCGGTACACATCGCCGACACCTACGGCAACGCCCACCACGGGCGGACGGGCACCGTCAGCGCGATCACCGACTGGGCCGCCGAACACGACATCCCGCTGGTCGACCTCAAAGAGGCTGTCGCCGAACATGTTCTGGTCGGTCGCGGCAACCCGGACGGAATCCACTGGAACTTCGAGGCACACGAGGCCGTCGCCGAACTGATGGCCAAGGCGCTCGCCGAGGCCGGCGTCCCGCACGACAAGCCGCGCGCCTGACCCATGGCGGTCGTCGTGGTGACCGACTCGTCGGCCCGGATTCCCGCCGGGGAGGTCGACGCGTGGGGGATTCGCGTTGTACCGCTGCACATTCTGGTCGACGGACACGATCTGCGTGACGGCGTCGACCCCGTCCCGTCCGATCTCTACCACCGCGGCCAGGTCACGACGGCGGGGGCGACTCCGGCCGAACTGACTGCCGCCTATCGCCAGGCGTTGCAGGACAGCGGGGGTGACGGCGTGGTCGCCGTCCACATCTCCGGCGCGCTGTCGAGCACGCTGGGCGCCGCGGAGTATGCGGCCGCGGAGTTTGGCGCAGCGGTGCGGGTGGTCGACTCGAAGTCGGCGGCGATGGGCACCGGTTTCGTCGCGCTTGCCGCCGCCCGTGTCGCCCGCTCCGGTGCGGAGCTGAATGTCGTTGCCGCCGAAGCGGAATGCACGGTGGAGCGGGTGCACGGTTTCGTCGTCGTGCACCGTTTGGAGAATCTGCGCCGCAGTGGGCGCATCGGCACCGCGGCCTCATGGCTAGGTACCGCGCTGGCGCTCAAACCGCTGCTGCGCATCGACGAACAGGGCCGGCTGGTGCTGCTCGCCCGGGTGCGCACCGCATCCAAGGCGGTCGCCGCCATGGTGGAGCAGGTTCTGGAGGTGGTGGGGGAGCGGCGCGCCGCCCTGGCCGTGCACCACATCGCCAATCCCGACGCCGCGGCCGAGGTCGCGGCCACCTTGGCGGCCGCGCTGCCCGGGTGCGGACAGATCGTGGTCACCGATCTGGGGCCGGTGATCGGCGTGCATGTGGGCCCCGGGGCGGTAGGCGTGGTCGTCGCGGTCGACGGCCCGCAGGCCTGAGCGTCAGGCCGTGGCTTGGGCGGGGTGACGTGGCTGCCCATGATCCAGTTGAACCCGACGCTGACCACGTTGCGGTCACCGACCCAGCCGCGGTGGTAGCCGTTGGCCTGACGGCGACGAGTTCTGCACAGTTCGGCTTTCATCCACAGGAATCCCGTGGCCGGCGCTCAGGCGGTCGGATCGGGTCGGGTGGCGCTCCTACCGTCAGGTCATGCGAACCGATCACCCGCTGGCCCGCCTGGTCACCCCCGGCGGGGCCGACCCGGACGATGACGCCGACTCCGACGACGAGGCCCTGACCCCGAGCTGGATCCCCGACAGCCGCCCGCAGTGGCGTGAGCGGCTGCTGGCGGCGATCAGGGCCGACCCGGGCCGGGCCGGCGGTGTCGCGCTGGCGGTGATCGCCGCAGTCGCCGTGCTCGTCACGGTGGTCAGCCTGATGCGAGACGATCCCGCCCCGGTCATGTCGGCCAAGCTGCCGCCGGTGGAGATGGTGTCCTCGGCGACATCGCGCCCCAGTGCCATGCCCGATCAGCCGGTCGTCGTCAGCGTGGTCGGTCTGGTCGACAAGCCGGGCCTGGTGACCCTGGCGCCGGGTGCCCGGATCGCCGACGCGGTGTCGGCGGCCGGCGGAGCGCTCGACGGCGCCGACATGCTGGGACTCAACCTCGCCCGTCATCTCGCCGACGGCGAGCAGGTGGTCGTGGGAATCTCCACGCCGGCCGGCCAGCCCAGCGCGCTGGGCAGCTCGGTCAGGGGAGGCGCACCCGGGGCCCCCGCCGCGGCGGCGACCCAGACAAGCGGCACGCCGTCCGCACCGCTTGACCTGAACACCGCGAGCGCCGAACAGCTCGACGCCCTGCCGGGCGTCGGCCCGGTCACTGCGGCCGCGATTGTGGCGTGGCGCGATGCCAACGGGAAGTTCACCAGCGTCGACCAGCTCGGCGAGGTCGACGGCATCGGGACCGCGCGGTTGGAGAAACTGCTAGCGCTGGTGCGGGTCTGAGTGATGCACCCCGAGGCTGCGGCCCGGCTCGATCTCCGATTGGTGCCGGCGGCGGTGACGGCCTGGACGGTGACCGCCGCAGGGATCGCGTGGTCCATCGGCGCGCTGCTCGCCGCGGCGTGTGGGATCGCCGCGGTCGGCTGGGCGGCGCTGGTGTGGTGGCGCGGTGAGCTGAACCCGGCGATCCGCGCGGCCGCCGTCGCGGTGATCGGTACGGCGGTCATCGGGGCGGGGTTCGGGGTGGCGGTCGCGCTGCGCGGTGCCGCCGTGCGCGAGCACCCCATCGCACACCGGTTCGGCAGCGCGGCCTCGCTGACGGTCACGCCGACGGAGAGCCCGCGGTCGCTGGGAAACGGGCGAATGATGTTCCGCGCCAATCTCAACCGGGTCGGCGAGGACGGAATGTCAGGACGGGTCGTCGTCTTCGCGCCGGTGCTGGGCTTCGCCGAGCTGACCGCCGGGCAGCCGGCACGGTTTCGGGCCCGCATCGCCCGCCCCACGCGCCGGGACCTGACCGTCGCGGTCATCACCGCGACGGGCGAACCGGCACTCGGCGAGGCGTCGGCGGTGCAGCGCGCGGCCCAGAGTGTGCGGTCCCGATTCACCGCCACGGCTCTGGACGTCCTGCCCGCCGATCAGGCCGCGATGCTGCCCGGGCTCGTACTGGGCGACACGTCGTCGGTCCCGCCGGCCACCACCGCGCAGTTCCGCACCGCCGGTCTGACCCATCTCACCGCGGTCTCCGGGGCCAACGTCACGATCGTGTGCGGGGCGGTGCTGTTGTCGGCGCGGCTGATCGGTCCGCGCCCGGCAGTGGCCCTGGCCGCGGTGGCGCTGCTGGTGTTCGTCATCGTGGTGCAGCCGACCGCCAGCGTGCTGCGCGCGGCGGTGATGGGTGCCCTCGCGCTGCTCGCGGTGCTGTCCGGGCGGCGCCGTCAAGCGATCCCGATCCTGTCGGCGGCGGTGCTGGCCCTGCTCGTGGCGGCCCCGCAGCTGGCGGTCGACGCCGGATTTGCGTTATCGGTGTTCGCCACGGCCGCTCTGGTGGTCCTCGCCCCGATCTGGTCGGCGCGGCTGGTGGCCCGCGGCTGCCCCAAACCGCTTGCCGACGCGATATGCGTCGCGCTGGCCGCCCAGCTGGTGACCGCGCCGTTGGTGGCGGCCATCTCGGGTCGGCTGAGCCTGGTCGCGATACTGGCGAATCTGGCTGCAGCCGTTGTCATCCCACCGATAACGGTGCTCGGGACGGCTGCTGCGGCGCTGTGCCCGCTGTGGCCGGCCGGCGCCGGATTGCTGATCCGGTTCACCGGGCCGGAGCTGTGGTGGCTGCTGCACGTCGCGCGCTGGGCCGGCGCGGTTCCCGGCGCTGCGGTCACGGTGCCGTCGGGGCTCGCCGGGGTGGCGACGGTCGGCGGCACGAGTGTCCTTGCCGTGGCGGTCGTGGTCGGTGTCGGTGTGTGTCGGCGCGGCGTGAAACGATCGGGGCGTGAGCGCGACGGTGGCCGGTCTGCATCTGATCCTCGGTGACGAGGAGTTGTTGGTCGATCGAGCGATCGGCCGGGTGCTGCGGGCTGCGCGCGCGGCGGCGGGCACCGACGACGTGCCGGTCAACCGGCTGCGGGCCAGCGAGGTGTCCACCAATGAACTCGCCGAGCTGCTCAGCCCGTCGCTGTTCGCCGACGAGCGGGTGGTGGTCCTGGAGTCGGCCGCTGAAGTTGGGAAGGACGCGGTCGAACTCATCTCCTCGGCCGCCGCTGACCTCCCACCCGGCACGGTGCTGGCCGTCGTGCACTCCGGCGGGGGGCGGGCGAAAGCGCTGGCCGATCGACTCAAGAAGCTCGGCGCCGAGGTCCATCCTTGCGCAAAGATCACCAGGGCCGCCGAGCGGGCGGACTTCGTGCGCGCGGAGTTCCGTGGACTGAAGGTCAAGGTCGACGACGACACGCTCAACGCCCTGCTCGACGCGGTCGGCTCCGATATCCGCGAACTGGCCTCGGCGTGCTCACAGCTGGTCGCCGACACCGGTGGCCGCGTCGACGCGGTCGCGGTCCGGCGCTATCACAGCGGCAAGGCCGAGGTGTCCGGCTTCGACATTGCCGACAAAGCCGTGGTGGGCGACGTCGCCGGGTCGACGGAGGCGCTGCGCTGGGCGATGATGCGCGGGGTGCCCCACGTGGTGCTGGCCGACGCGCTGGCCGAGGCGATCCACAGCATCGCCCGGGTGGGTCCGCTCTCCGGTGACCCCTACCGGTTGGCATCAGAACTGGGAATGCCGCCGTGGCGTATTCAGAAGGCTCAGAAGCAGTCGCGGCGCTGGTCGCGCGACCGGGTCGCCACGGCGATCAGGCTGGTGGCGACGTTGAACGCCGACGTCAAGGGCACAGCAGCCGACGCCAACTACGCGCTGGAAGATGCGGTGCGCAAGGTTGCGCAACTGGCCGCCGGAAGCGGCCGGGACTGATCAGAGCTGGTTGAAGGCCTGCGCGAGAGCAGACTTCTTGTTGGCAGCCTGGTTCTTGTGAATGACACCCTTGCTGGCGGCCTTGTCCAGCTTGCGGCTGGTCGCGGTCAGCAGGTCGCCGGCCTTGGCCTTGTCGCCCTCGGCGGCAGCCTCACGGAACGCGCGGATCGCAGTATGGAGCGAGCTCTTCACCGACTTGTTGCGCAGTCTGCGGCGCTCGTTGGTGAGAATCCGCTTCTGCTGCGACTTGATGTTGGCCACGCGTATATGTCCTCTTCGTTTTCAAGCTCGGGGTATCTGTCATGCCGGGGCCGTCAAGCCCTCGGGCAGTGAACGTTCAGGGTACCAGCGGGGTGCGCAATCGCCCAAAATGGACCTCAGTAACCTGCCGAAACGGCGATCTTGGTGCAGCATGTGACAGGTGAGCCTCCGCACCCTGCCCTCCGAAGCCAGCCGGTCCCCGCGCAACGGCTCGCGACAGCCCCGTAAACACGACCACATCTTCGGTGGCTACAACGAGCTGGGCTCCTACGCGAAGGCCTTCGACGAGATGTTCGACGCCCAGGGCGACGTCCGCGGGCCGTACAAGGGCATCTTCGCCGAGCTCGCACCCTCGGACGCCGAAGACCTCGGGGCACGCGCCGAGGCACTGGGCAGAGCCTTCATCGACCAGGGCATCACCTTCTCGCTGTCGGGCCAGGAGCGGCCCTTCCCGCTCGACCTGGTGCCGCGCGTCATCTCCGCCGCCGAATGGTCCCGGCTCGAGCGGGGCATCACCCAGCGGGTCAAAGCCCTCGAGCTCTACCTCGACGACATCTATGGCGACCAGGAGATCCTGCGTGACGGGGTCATCCCGCGCCGGCTGGTCACGTCCTGCGAGCACTTCCACCGGCAGGCGGCCGGGATCAACCCGCCCAACGGGGTGCGCATCCACGTCGCCGGCATCGACCTGATCCGCGACGCACAGGGCACCTTCCGCGTGCTCGAGGACAACCTGCGCTCACCCTCGGGGGTCTCCTACGTCATGGAGAACCGCCGCACGATGGCCCGGGTCTTCCCGAACCTGTTCGCCACCCACCGGGTGCGCGCCGTCGGCGACTACGCCTCGCATCTGCTGCAGGCGCTGCGCAACGCGGCGGCCACCAACGAGGCCGACCCGACCGTCGTCGTCCTGACCCCGGGCCCGTTCAACTCCGCCTACTTCGAGCATTCCCTGCTGGCCCGGCAGATGGGTGTCGAGCTCGTCGAGGGCCGCGACATGTTCTGCCGCGACAATACCGTCTACATGCGCACCACCGAGGGCGAACGCCAGGTCGACGTCATCTACCGCCGCATCGACGACGACTTCCTCGACCCCATGCAGTTCCGGCCCGACTCGGTGCTCGGCGTCGCCGGTCTGCTCAACGCCGCCCGCGCCGGCAACGTGGTGATCTCCAGCGCGGTCGGCAACGGCGTCGGTGACGACAAATTGGTCTACACGTACGTGCCGACGATCATCGAGTACTACCTCGGCGAGAAGCCGCTGCTGGCCAATGTCGACACCTACCGGTGCTGGCTGGACGAGGAGCGCGAAGAGGTACTCGACCGCATCGACGAACTGGTGATCAAACCGGTCGAGGGCTCCGGTGGCTACGGCATCGTGTTCGGGCCGGATGCCTCGGCGAAGGAGCTGGCGACGGTCCGCAAGAAGATCCTCGCCGACCCCCGCGGCTGGATCGCCCAGCCGGTGGTCCAGCTCTCGACGGTGCCGACCAAGGTCGGCGACAATCTCGCGCCGCGCCACGTCGACCTGCGTCCGTTCGCGGTCAACGACGGCGAGGACGTCTGGGTGCTGCCGGGCGGGCTGACCCGCGTCGCGCTCACCGAGGGGTCGCTGGTGGTCAACTCCAGTCAGGGCGGCGGTTCGAAGGACACCTGGGTGCTGGCGTCGCGCACGTCGGTGGCCGCCCGTGAGCTGGGCGCCGCCGAGATCGTCCGCAAGCTGCCCACGCCGGCCAAAGTGTCCGCGACCGAGAAGGCCTCCGAGCAGTCCGGCCAGCAGCAGCAGAGCCAGCAGCAGCAGGCGGTGATGCGCTGATGCTGGCCCGCAACGCCGAGGCGCTCTACTGGATCGGCCGATATGTCGAGCGCGCCGACGACACCGCCCGCATCCTCGATGTCACGGTCCACCAACTGCTCGAGGACTCCAGCGTGGACCCCGACCAGACGTCGCGGGTGCTGCTGCAGGTGCTCGGCATCGAACCGCCCGAGCATCAGCTCGACCTGTGGTCACTGACCGACCTGGTGGCGTTCAGCCGCGGGCTGGAGGGTGGTTGCTCCATCGTCGACGCGATCTCCGGCGCACGCGAAAACGCCCGCTCGGCAAGGGAAGTCACGTCAAGCGACATGTGGGAGTGTCTTAACACGACCTACAACGCGCTCGGCGAACGCGAGCGCGCCTCCCGCCGGCTGGGCCCGCACGAGTTCTTTTCGTTCATCGAAGGCCGCGCGGCGATGTTCGCCGGCCTGGCCGACTCGACGCTGTCCCGCGACGACGGCTACCGGTTCCTAGTGCTGGGCCGCGCCATCGAACGGGTGGACATGACGGTGCGGCTGCTGCTGTCCCGCGTCGGTGACAGTGCGTCCTCCCCGGCGTGGGTGACGGTGCTGCGCTCGGCCGGTGCCCACGACACCTATCTGCGCACCTACCGCGGCGTGCTCGACGCCAACCGCGTCGTCGAGTTCATGTTGCTGGACCGGCTTTTCCCGCGGTCGATCTTCTACTCGCTCAAGCTCGCCGAACACAGCCTCGACGAGCTGATGCACCGCCAGCACAACCGTGTCGGCGCCACCGCCGAGGCGCAGCGGCTCCTCGGCCGCGCCCGCAGCGAGCTGGAGTTCATCCGTCCCGGGGTGCTGCTCGAATCGTTCGAGCAGCGGCTGGCCGGTCTGCAGGCCACCTGCCGGGACGTCGGAGAAGCGGTGGCGCTGCAGTACTTTCACTCCGCCCCGTGGGTGGCGTGGTCGGACGCCGGGCACAACGGCGCCCTTGTTGTCGAGGAGGGCGAGGTCTGATGTGGCGGATGCGCGTGGTGCACGCGACGGGCTACGCCTACAAGTCGCCGGTCACCGCCTCCTACAACGAAGCCCGGCTCACCCCTCGGTCGGACTCCCGGCAGAACGTCATCCTCAACCGGGTCGAGACCGTACCGGCCACCCGCAACTATCGCTATGTCGACTACTGGGGAACTGCCGTAACGGCTTTCGACCTGCACGCGCCGCACGCCGAGCTCGAGGTGACCTCCTCGTCGGTGGTCGAGACCGACCGGTCCGAATCTCCGTCAACGACGGTGTCCTGGGCGGAACTGGCCTCCGAAGCGGTGCGTGACCGCTTCGACGAGGTGCTCACCCCGACGCACTACACCCCGGCCAGTCGCCGGCTCGAGCGGGTCGGCACGCGGATCGCCAGGGAGAACGACCCGCGTGACGCCGTCTTCGCGGCGGCCCGCTGGGCGCACCGCGAACTGAACTACGTCCCCGGTACCACGGGCGTGCACTCCTCGGGGCTCGACGCGCTGCGGGAAGGCAAGGGGGTATGTCAGGATTTCGCCCACCTGACGTTGATCATGTTGCGCGGCATGGGGATTCCGGCCCGCTACGTGTCGGGCTATCTGCACCCCAACCGCGATGCCGTCGTCGGAGACACCGTCGACGGGCAGAGCCACGCCTGGATCCAGGCGTGGACGGGCAGCTGGTGGCACTACGACCCGACCAACGACTCCGAGATCAACGAGCAGTACATCAGCGTCGGGGTCGGGCGTGACTACGCCGACGTCTCGCCGCTGAAGGGCATCTACTCCGGTGAGGGTTCCACCGACCTCGACGTGGTCGTGGAGATCACCCGCCTGGCCTGACCCGCCTAGCCGATCGTCACCCGCAGCAGGTCGTCACCGAGTTCGACCCGACCGCGAAACTCGTTGGCGGCCAATGCCCGCCACTGGTCCTCCTCTCCTGGCGCCAGTGGTGGCACGTAGTGGGTGAGTACCAGGGTGTTCACCCCGGCGCGCGCCGCAGTAGCCGCGGCCTGCTCAACCGAGGAGTGGTAGTCCAGGATGTCTTTAAGTCGCTGGCGGGGCACCAGTGCGACCAGGTCCTTGCGAATGACGGTGTGCACGAGGGCATCCGCACCGCGGGCCAGTTGGTCGAGCGTCGCGCAGGGGACCGTGTCGCCAGCCAGCACCACGGAGTTGCTCTCGTATTCCACGCGAAAGGCGATCGTCGGCTCGACCGGACGATGGTCGGTAGGTGCCACCGCGATCCGCACTTCGTCGCCGTCCCACACCTGACCCTCGGTGTACTCATGCACTTGCACCGAGGGCGGTTCGGTGATGTCGGCGTGGTGGGCGATGCGATACGAGATGTCGGGCGCCAGCGCAGCCAGCGTCGCCTCTACCACCGCTTTCGTGCCGGGCGGGCCGATGATCGGCAACGGGGTCGGCATGAACGTCGTCACCCAGCGGGTGGTGATGACGTCGGAGAGATCGGTGATGTGGTCGCTGTGCAGATGGGTCAGCAGCAGAGCGGTCAGGTTCGCCGCGCCCACGCCCGCGGCGGCCGCGCGCATCAACGCCCCGCGGCCGCAGTCGACCAGTAACGGCGAATCACCGGCCTTGACCAGGGTCGAGGGACCGGCGCGGTTCGCGTCGACCGGAAGAGTCGCACCCATGATGTTGCTGTCATCCACCCTCGCCGCCCTGGAGGTCAGCACCCACCAGAGGTTCACCGGAAACCGGCTGGCCATCAACATCGTCACCGGGGGCGGTCGCGCCCGACATCTACTTCGGCGGCTCCTCGCCGGAGGCCATCGAGGTGGCCGGCCGAGCACGCCGACGTCCACCTCACCTGGGGTGAGACGTCCGAGCAGGTGGCCCTGGAGGTCCACCCCGGACCGTGGGCCGTACGTCGGCACCGGTGTCCTGCCGGTGGTGCGCGAGTCCGGGCGCGCGGCCGCGGTCGGCTGAGCGGGGTTCAGCTCCAGGAGTACTCGGCGCGCAGCCTGGCGGCGACCAGCTCGAAGGTCACCTCGTCGAGGATCGCGCCCTCACGGCGGATGCTTTCCTCGGGAACGTCGAGCACTCGATCCAAGCGCACCCAGCTGGGCCGCGCCTCGTAGTCCCAGCTTCCCGTCCCGATACCGATCCAGTCCCGGTCGTCGGCGTGGTGGGTTTGGCTGGACAGCATCAGACCCAGCAGGACGCTGCGGTCGCGGCCGACGACGAGCACGGGGCGGTCCTTGCCCTGGGTCGGGTCGTCTTCGTAGACCACCCAGGTCCAGACGATCTCGCCTGGGTCGGCCCAGCCGTCGAGGTCGGGGGCGTAGACCACTTTGCGGGCGCGGTGCGCGGTGGGGACGCTGTTCTTGGTGACCGGCCGGCCCGCGGTGATTGCGGCGGGCTTGTCGGTGGCGACGGCCGTGGCCACCAAGGCGTCGATGCCCATCCTGATGCCCTGCTGAATGGTCCGTTGGACGGACGGTGAACTCTGCAGATGCCGGATGAACTTCGGGGCCTCGTTGAACACAAGGTTCTCTGCGAACCGCTGCAACGTCTTCCACTGCGACGCCATTCTCGACAGCATAGGCGAGCGATTGGGCCCGGCGGCGGTCGTCCCGATACGCTTGACGTGCCCACCGGCCCTACTAACACCGCCCGACCAGGAGATTCCCATCAGCAGTTTCGCCGACCAGACGTTCACCGCGCCGGCACAGATTCGGAACTTCTGCATCATCGCCCACATCGATCACGGCAAGTCGACGCTGGCGGACCGCATGCTGCAGCTCACCGGAGTCGTCGCCGACCGGGACATGCGCGCGCAGTACCTGGACCGCATGGACATCGAGCGGGAACGCGGCATCACGATCAAGGCTCAGAACGTCCGGCTGCCGTGGAAGGTCGGGGACACCGATTACGTCCTGCACCTGATCGACACCCCCGGCCACGTCGACTTCACCTACGAGGTGTCCCGGGCGCTGGAAGCCTGCGAGGGTGCGATCCTGCTGGTCGACGCCGCCCAGGGCATCGAGGCCCAGACCCTGGCGAACCTGTATCTGGCGCTGGACCGGGACCTGACGATCATCCCGGTGCTCAACAAGATCGACCTACCCGCCGCCGACCCCGAGCGCTACGCCGGTGAGATCGCCCACATCATCGGTTGTGAGCCCGGCGATGTGCTGCGGGTGTCCGGCAAGACCGGTGAGGGCGTGGCGGAACTGCTCGACGAGGTGGTGCGGCAGGTGCCGGCCCCCACCGGTGACGCCGACGCTCCGGCCCGGGCGATGATCTTCGACTCGGTCTACGACATCTACCGCGGCGTGGTCACCTACGTCCGCGTGGTCGACGGCAAGATCACGCCGCGCGAGAAGATCAAGATGATGTCGACCGGCGCCACTCACGAGCTGCTCGAGGTCGGCATCGTCTCCCCGGAGCCCAAGCCGACCGTCGGCCTCGGCGTCGGCGAGGTGGGCTACCTGATCACCGGTGTGAAGGACGTCCGTCAGTCCAAGGTCGGTGACACCGTCACCAGCGCCCGCCACGGTGCCACCGAGGCGCTCACGGGTTACCGCGAACCCAAACCGATGGTGTACTCGGGGCTGTACCCGGTCGACGGGTCGGACTACCCCAATCTGCGTGAGGCCCTGGACAAACTGCAGCTCAACGACGCCGCCCTGACGTACGAGCCCGAGACATCAGTGGCCCTGGGCTTCGGCTTCCGGTGCGGATTCCTCGGCCTGCTGCACATGGAGATCACCCGCGAGCGTCTGGAGCGCGAGTTCGACCTCGACCTGATCTCCACCGCGCCGAACGTCGTCTACCGGGTGATCCAGGATGACGGCACCGAGCTCGTCGTCACCAACCCGTCGGACTGGCCGGAAGGCAAGGTCCGCACCGTCTTCGAGCCCGTGGTCAAGTGCACGGTGATCGCGCCGAGTGAATTCATCGGCACCATCATGGAGCTCTGTCAGTCCCGCCGCGGCGAGCTCGGCGGCATGGACTACCTTTCCCCGGAACGCGTCGAGCTGCGCTACACCATGCCGATGGGGGAGATCATCTTCGACTTCTTCGACGCACTGAAGTCGCGCACCCGCGGCTACGCCAGCCTGGACTACGAGGAGGCCGGCGAGCAGGAGGCCGCGCTGGTCAAGGTCGACATCCTGCTGCAGGGCGAGGCCGTCGACGCGTTCAGTGCGATCGTTCACAAGGATTCGGCTGCCGCGTACGGCAACAAGATGACCACCAAGCTCAAGGAGCTCATCCCGCGCCAGCAGTTCGAGGTTCCGGTGCAGGCGGCCGTCGGCTCGAGAATCATTGCCCGCGAGAACATTCGGGCCATCCGCAAGGACGTGCTCGCGAAGTGCTACGGCGGTGACATCACCCGTAAGCGCAAGCTGCTGGAGAAGCAGAAAGAGGGCAAGAAGCGGATGAAGACGATCGGCCGGGTCGACGTCCCGCAGGAAGCCTTCGTCGCGGCGTTGTCCACCGACACCGCCAACGACAAACCGGGCGACAAAACGCGGAAGTAGGGGGCACATCACACGGCGGGCACCAGACGGTCTCCAGCGCGGATGCCGGTGTGGTCCAGTTCTGTTCGGAGGCCGAGGCCCAGCGGATGTTCGGCGAGTTCGTGATCCGATGGAAGGCCTGTCGGGGCACCACCGTGACGACCTATCTGCACAACGCCAACAACGCCGAGTTGTACCAGAAGGTCACCGACGTCCGGGTCGACGGGCCGGTGCTGTCCGCGACGGTGATCAACTCCGACAACCAGCAGGACGCCGAGTTCCCGACGGAGCGGGCGCTCGGGATTACCGGGGACTGCATCGTCGATGTCGACGTGGCGGTCACCGGCGGCACGCCAGCCCAGCGGAAACCGGCCGGCCGCGCGGTGAACCTCGCCACGGCGATGCTCGGCCGGGTCCGCTGACCCGGGGGTAGCGGCGGAAGCCGGCAGTCGGGGGACAATGGACCCGGTGATCCGCCCTGTGCCCGCGGTGTGTGCCGCCCTCATGTTCAGCGCGCTGCTGTCCGGGTGCGTCTCCACGGTCGGCGGCAGCGCCGTGCAGGCCCACGGGGGCGGGTCTACGCGTGCCGGCGGGCCGAAGCTCGAGAAGTCCGATCTTGAGCATGTGCTGCTGACCGCCGGTGCGGTCAACGGCATCATGGACGCCACCGGCATCCGGCAGACCCGGACGTCTGAGGAGATGAGCGACAACTCCGACGCAGTGTCGGACATCGACTGCCTCGGCGCGATCTACGGCGCCGAGGAGAAGGTTTACAAGGGCAGTGACTGGACCGCCGTGCGCGACGAGGTGCTGCAGGAGCCCGTCAGCGACAACGACCACTGGGTTGAGCAGATCGCGGTGCTGTTCCCGTCGCCGGACAAAGCCCAGAAGTTCGTCGAGGAGTCCAGGACGACGTGGAAGAAGTGTGAGGGCTCGTCGATCGACATCGACAACGACGAGGTGCACTCGACGTGGGACATCGGTGACGCCGACACCGCCGGGGAGATCCTGACGCAGAGCGCCGAGCAGCGCGACGCCGGCGGGTGGGGCTGTCAGCACGCGCTGGGCACGGCATCCCACCTCGTCGTGGAGGCGTGGGCGTGCAGCAACTCGATCGGCGACGAGGCCGGGAGCATCGCCACCGAGATGTTGAGGAACGCCGCCAAGAAGAAGTAGGTGCACCAGTCCGCTTCGGCAGTACGGCAATTCGATTCGCGCTGGGTCTAACCGATGCAGATCCGCACCACGCGGTCCTAATCTGCGGTGGTGTCCCGAGAACTGCACCTCCTTGCTTTCGGCAGCACGGGTTCGGCGGGTCCGTGGCGACACCCGGAAGTACCGACGGTGCGACACCGTATGGGGCTGCCCGCCCCGCAGTGGCACGTGCGGTTGGCATGAGCGGGCGCGGCGCGCGGGCGCCATTCGTGTTGTCCGCCTTCACCATGTCGACCGTGTCGCACGGCAACTTCGGGCTGTGGCGGCATCCCGAGGACCGCACTGCGCAGTACACCACACTCAACTACTGGGTCGACCTCGCGCGCCTGCTCGACGCCGGTGGCTTCGACTTGCTGTTCATCGCCGATGCGGTCGGCCAACTCGACGTGTTCGGCGGTAACGCCGACGCCGCGCTCACCCACGCAGTCCAGACCCCGGTCACCGACCCACTGCTCGTCGTCTCCGCGATGGCCGCCGCCACCGAGCGATTGGGTTTCGGAATCACGGTGTCGACCACCTATGAGAGCCCGTATCTGTTGGCGCGCAAGTTCAGCACCCTGGACCATCTCACCGGCGGGCGGATCGGCTGGAACGTCGTCACCTCGCTGCTCGACAGCGCGGCGCGCAACATCATCGGCCGCGACCGGCAGATCCCGCACGATGAGCGCTATGCGATCGCCCAGGAGTTCCTCGAGGTCACCTACAAACTGTGGGAAGGTTCGTGGGAGGACGGGGCCGTGGTGCGTGACGTCGCACGCGGAGTGTTCACCGACCCGACCAAGGTGCACCCGATCGGTCATGAGGGAACGTACTTCTCGGTACCCGGCGCCCACCTGGTAGAGCCGTCCCCACAGCGCACGCCGGTATTGTTCCAGGCCGGATCATCGCCGGCGGGGCGAGAATTCGCCGGGCGCAACGCCGAACTGGTCTTCGTGTCCGACCCCCGTCCCGACGTCGTCCGCGCACGGGTCGAGGACGTCCGGCGGCGCGCTGTCCAACACGGACGCAGCCCCGAATCCGTGCGGTTCCTCACCTCCGTCGAGATCGTCGTCGACAGCACCAAACGGGCCGCGCGGGCCAAGGCCGACGCGCTGTCGCGCTACACCGATCTGGAGGGTGGTCTGGTGTTGCTATCGGCCCTGACAGGTGTGGACTGGTCCACCTACGGGGTGGACCGCCCGATCGAGCAGTTCGACACCGACGCCTGTCGCTCCATCCTGGCCACCGTCGACAACCAGCACATCACCTTGCGCGACTACGTAGGCAACCTCGGCGGCTTCGGTGGCCCGCTGTTCGTCGGAGACCCGTCGAGCGTGGCCGACGTCCTCGAGGCCTACGCCGACCGGACCGGAGTCGACGGCTTCAACATCGCCTACCACCTCACACCCGGCAGCTTCGCCGACGTCGCCGAGTACCTCGTCCCTGAGCTGCGGCGGCGTGGGCTGACGAACTCGGAGTCGGGAGAAACGTTGCGCCAGAGGATCTTCCCGCGCGGGACGGCACTGCTGCCCGCCGACCACCCCGGCGCGGGCTTTCGGAAAAGAATCTCGGCGATCCGATAACTGACGTGCCGGACACGTTTGCGGAACCGTAACTGTCACATCAACACTACGTTAACCCTCGGCGTGCCAAGCGAATGCATGGCGCAGGTGATGCACGCCGGGGGTCGGGAGGCGCATCATGTCCACATCTCAACTCGGACTCGGAGGCCGCTCGCTGAGAGCAGCCGAGTCCACTGGACTGGAACGAGAAGCGTTGGGCCCGTGGGGCGTCTTCGCCCAGGGGCTCGCGGCCGCGGCGCCGAGCGTGGCGGTGGCCACGGTGCCCTACTCGTTGTTCGTCGCGGCAGGGGAGGGCGCGTCCTGGGCGGTGCTGGTCGGTCTGGCGCTGACCATCCTGATCGCCACCACCATCAGCTTCCAGGCCAAGCGCACGGTGTCATCCGGCTCGCTGGGCACTTACACCGGCAACGGCCTGGGGCCCGGCTTCGCCTACGCGGCCGGCTTCAGCCTGCTGCTGGGCTACATCGGCTTTGCGATTACCGGAACCCTCGGCGGGGTGCTGTATCTGGACTCGTTCCTGGAGTCCATCGGGCTCGGCTCGGAATCCACCTGGTTTCGCCTGCTGCTGGTGATCGTGGTGGTTGGCGCCGCGACGTATTTGCCCTACCGCGGCGTCGCGATCGCGGCCAAGTACGAATTGGCGTTTGAGCTCGTCGCCATCGCCTCGATCCTGGTGATCATCGTCGCCTCGTACGTGAGCTACGGCTCGCGTATCGACACCGAGCAGTTCAATCCGGCGCATCTGGGGACCAGCGCCACGTTCATCGCCGCGATCACCGCCGTCGGTTCCTACGCGGGCTTCGAGAGCGTGGCCTCGCTGGGTGCCGAGGCCAAAAATGCACACCAGAACATAGCGCGTTCGCTGCTGCGGGTCGTGCTGTTGATCGGTGTGCTCTACATCTTCGCCACGTACCCGCAGATCCTGCACTTCGGTGACATCGACGGTGACAAGGCGGTGCTGCCGCAGCTGGCCGATGTCACCGGGGTGTCGTGGATCAACCACGTGGTGAGTGCGACGGTTGCCGTCGCCTTCATCGTCTTCGTCACCGCGGTCAACACCGCGGCTGCGCGTTCGCTGTTCACCCTTGCCCACGAGGGCGCTCTGCCCGCCGCCCTGACCTGGGTCCATCCCAGGCACAAGACACCCTGGGCGGGAATCGTGTTCGTGGGTGTGCTGGCATTCGTGTTCTCGGTGACGGCCACCTTCAGCTCGGTCGGCCGGCTGGTGTTCGACGTGTATGGCGGGTACGTGGCCAACTGGGGATTTCTGGTCAGCTACCTGCTGGTCGTCGTCGCCACCCCGATCTGGCTGCGAAAGATCAAGGCGCTGAACACCACTCGCCTCGTGGTGTCGGTGGTAGCAGCCCTCGGCATCGGCTACGTGATCTTCTCCAACTTCTACCCGGTGCCCGACTTCCCGTTCAACATCCTGCCGTTCGTGTTCTTCGGCCTGCTGGCCGCCGGCCTGGCCTGGTACTGGTATCTGCGCCGGACCCGGCCCGAGGTGGCGGCCCGCCTGGGCACCATTCAGACGCTGTCCGAAGCCGAACAGCAGCGGCTGATCGACGAGGGAATCCTCGACGTGCTCAGCCACGACAACGGCGAGGCCCGGGTACCGGAGGGGGACGACGACCCGCGGGGCCGCCGCGACAAGCAGACGGTCGCGCCGTGAGCGGCCGTGGGCTGCACCAGATCGTGACCAGGCTGCGGTCCGGACTCGTGCGGGCCGTCACACCACCGGCGGCTCAAGGAGCCGATCTGGGGCTGACGTATCTCAACGAGGGCACGCTGCTGGGCATCTCGGTGCCGGCCCCGCGGAGGGACCGATGACACTGCTCGACGTTCCGATTACCGGAAGCTGGTCGGTTGCTCCGGTGAATGCTGCGGACCATCCACCGATCGCGGACTTCCTCGCCACCGCGCACGGGCTCAGTGGCCGCAAGTTCGCGGCCGACTCCCGCGACGTGGCCGAGCAGTTGGCGTCTGCCTTCCAGACGAGCGTGCTGCGTGATGAGAACGGACGGGTCCGCGGGTACGCCGCCGTTCGCCATCCGCACTGTGCGGAACCAGAGATCATCGGGGAATTCGTGATCGAGCCCGAGGTTCCCTCCGACGTCGTCGACGACGTCGTCTCAACAACAGTGCGTCGATTCGAGCGGGAGGCGACCGATATCCCCGGCGCTTTCCTGAGGGTGTTCATCGGCAGCAACCAGCCGTTGGTAATCGACGCGCTCAAACGCCGTGGGGCGCAGCAGGAAGCGGAGTTCGTCCGCACCCGCAAGCCGCTGCAGGGCGAGGACGCCGCAGCGCTGGAGCATGCGGAGATCCCGGGCCTGACGGTCATCGGGTGGTCGGAGGTCATCAGCCGCGGTCTCAGTGAGCAGGTTCGCCGCCTGCAGCACGCCACGTTCCTGGAGCACTTCGGGAACATGTCCAAGACGCCCGAGGACTGGGAGCACCACATCCACAGCCGAGCTTTCACACCTGACTTCAGCAATGCCGCCGTCGACGAGGCGGATGAAGTGGTCGGGTATGTGATCGGGTCGACCTTCACCTCGGGTGCGGCCCCCGCCGAAGAGCGCAGCGCGCACACCGATTACATCGGTGTGCGACCGGACCTGCGCCGGCTCGGCATCGGTGAACTGCTGTTGCGCAAGATCTGGCTGGCCGCACTGCGGCGGGGGTTGACCGTCGCATCGCTGGGCACCGATATCAACAACGGCAGCAAGGCGCACCTGCTGTACCGCCGGCTCGGATACATCGCCGTCGAGCAGCAATTCGCGTATCGCATCGACACTTCAGGAATTTCGAAATGAGCCAAACAACAACCTATCTCGCCGAGCCGACCGCCTCCGATGAGGGATTGTCGTCGGCGTTCCGGCCCGTCATCGACAAGGTCGCGGAGGGCAATGCCGAACGCGAGCGCGGGCGGATCTTCCCCTACGAACAGGTGCGCTGGCTCAACGATGCCGGCTTCGGCACCCTCCGGATTCCCGCCATCCACGGCGGGTTCGGGGCGTCGCTGGAAGACACCTTCGTGCTGCTGGCCGAACTAGCGGAGGCCGACCCCAACGTCGCCCACGTCTGGCGTAACCACCTGGCTTTCGTCGAGGACCGGCTCAACGCGCCCGTCACCGACAGCAACGACACCTGGATCAAGCGCTTCCTGGGCGGCGAATTCGTCGGCGGCGGATGGACGGAGGCCAACAACGTCCCGCTGGCCAGCCTGACCACCACGATCACCCAGGAGGACGACCACTGGGTCATCAGCGGCGCGAAATACTATGCGACGGGCAGCCTTTACGCGGACTGGCTCGATGTGCTCGGACGCGCCGACGACGGTGAACTGCTGACCGCGCTGGTCCGCAGCGAGGACTCCGGAGTCACCCTGATCGACGACTGGGACGGGTTCGGCCAGCGCACCACCGCCAGCGGAACGGCCCGCTACAAGCGGGCCCGCGCCGATCGCGGTGACGTGTTCCCCGCCACCGAGCGGTTCAGCTACCGGGGCCACTTCTACCAGAACGCGATGCTGTCGGTGCTGACCGGAATCACCAAAGCCGCACTGCGGGACGGCTCCTCGGCGCTGGCCGAGCGGATCCGCAACTACCCGCAGGGACTGACCACCGTCCCGGCCGCCGATCCGCAACTACTGCAGGTGATCGGCGAGGTGTCCGCCGACGTATTCGCCGCGGAGGCGGCTCTTGCCCGCAGCAGCAGAAGCCTGGACCGCATTGTTGTCGGCCGCATCGCCGGCGACGAGGCCGGCGCGCGCCGGCGCCTGATCGACGCCGAGGTGGCGGTCGACCAGGCGCAGCTGGTGATCATCTCCGCCGCACTGTCCGCCACCACGCGAATCTTCGACGCGCTCGGAGCGTCCGGGGTGTCCGAGGGGCGCGGGCTCGATCGGCACTGGCGCAATGCCCGAACACTGGCCTCGCACAACCCGCGGGTGTACAAAGCCCGCATCCTGGGCGATTGGCTGATCAACCGCACCGACCCGGTCGCCGACCTGGCCGCCCTCGGGCGCGGGGGACAGGGCAACTAGGTCGCCGCCGCGCCGACCGCCCGCGCCGCAAGCAGATCCGCCCACAGGTCGAACGCCTCGGCCTGATACGGCACCGAGTCGTCGGAGGATCCGGCGATCGCGACCAGGGCACGTGCGATACTGCCCACGCCGATTCCGGTTCGCTGGACGGCGGCTACGAGTTCGGCGAATGCGTCGCGCTCCGAGCAACCACGCAGGCCGACCAGAATGCCCGTCGCGAGATCGATGACTCGTCGTGAGGTGTCAACCCTTCGGTAGCTCATGGGTGCCATCGTCGCTGCCTGGTGCGAGTCGGACAAGAGATCGACACACCGTGATCCGAGGTGGACGTCAGTCGACCCGGCGCCGGGCGACAAACGCCGCCAGCGCCAGGACCGACAGCGTCACCATCACCCCCTATATGTAGGCCATCGGCTTACATCGGCGCGTGCGCCGGCTGGAACACCCCGGTGTCGTCCGCCTCCTCCTCGGCGCGGATCACGTGCACCACGGCGTTGATCAGCGCCAGATGGGTGAACGCCTGCGGGAAGTTACCCAGATGACGGCCGGTGCGCGGCTCGAGCTCCTCGGCATACAGATGCAGCGGACTGGCGAAGGACAGCAGCCGCTCACACAGATGCCGCGCCCGACTGACCTCACCGATCTCCACCAGTGCGGACACCAGCCAGAACGAGCAGATCGTGAACGTGCCCTCCTCGCCGGACAGACCGTCGTCGGTCTCCTCGACGCGGTAGCGCAGAACCAGGCCGTCCTCGGTGAGCTCGTCGGCGATCGCCAGCACCGTAGCCCGCACCCGCGGATCGTCGGACGGCAGGAACCGCACCAGCGGAACCAACAGCAGCGAGGCGTCGAGGGCGTCGTCGCCGTAGCGCTGCGTCAGTACCCCGCGCTTGTCCACGCCGTGGGCCAGGACGTCGGCCTTGATCTCCTCAGCGGTCGCCCGCCACTGCCGGGCGTAGCTCTTCTCGCCGACCAGCTCTGCCAGCTTGGACCCGCGGTCCAGCGCCACCCAGCACATCACCTTCGAGGAGGTGAAGTGCTGCGCTTCGCCGCGCACCTCCCAGATGCCGCGATCGGGTTCCTTCCAGTGTTTGATGGCCTCTTCGACCTGTTCCTTGAGCACCGGCCACAGCTGATCGGAGATCTGCTCTCGGGACTTGGCATGCAGGTACACCGAGTCGAGCATGGTGCCCCAGATGTCGTGCTGGCGCTGGTTGTAGGCGCCGTTGCCGATGCGCACCGGGCGGGCGTTGTCGTAGCCGGAAAGGTGATTGAGCTCCTCTTCGACCAGCTCACGTTCGCCGCCGACGGCATACATCACCTGCAGTGGATGCCGTTCGCCGTTGTTGGCGCCCGACACGTCGGCGATGAACGAGAAGAAGTCGTCAGCCTCGCGGTCCAGGCCCAGCGTGTAGAGGCCCCACAACGCGAACGTCGAGTCGCGCACCCACGCGTAGCGGTAGTCCCAGTTGCGTTCGCCCTGCGGAGTTTCGGGCAGCGAAGTGGTGCTGGCCGCCAGCAGCGCGCCGGTCGGCGAGTACGTCAGCCCCTTGAGCGTGAGCGCGCTGCGCTGCAGGTAGGCGCGCCACGGGTGGTCGGGGAAGTCCCCGATGTTGATCCACTGCCGCCAGGCCTCGCTGGTCTGCCACATCTTGTCGGCGGCTTCGGCGTAGGTCTGCGGCGAGGGATACTTGGACCACGACAGCGCAACGAAGACGTTGTCGCCCTCCTTGAGGCGGGTACGCGCCCGCGCCTCGCGGCCCTCGAGCCCGATGCGCAGATTGGTGGTCAGGCGCAGCGTCGGATGGGCGTCGGGATCCTTCCTGGCCCGGGCGACGGCCTCGCCGTAGCCGTTGGCCGAGTACTCCCAGGTGGCGTTGACCCGCGCATAGTTGAAGGACGGTTCGCAATTCATCACCAGCTCCACCGTGCCGCTCACACATCGCACGGTGCGCAGCAGGATGTGCTGGGCATCCCAGTCCATGGGTGTGCGCCGGTGGGTGCGCGATCGGGCTTCGATGTCGTGCCAGGGCCCCATCACCAGGGCGTCCCGCACGATCACCCAGCCGGTGTGGGTCTGCCAGGTGGTCTCCAGGATCAGACTGCCCGGCAGATACCGGCGTGCGGCGGGCACCGACACCCCGTACGGTCCGAGCCGGAAATGGCCGGCGCCGCGGTCCAGGATCGCACCGAAGACGCTGGGGGAGTCCGGCCGCGGCACGCACAGCCACTCGACCGCACCGGCGGAGGAGATCAGGCAGGTGTTCTCGCAGTCCGACAGGAACGCGTAGTCGGCGATCGGCGGGAACGGGTTGCGCAGCGCTGCACTGGAGGCGTAGGGCACCGGGGCCGTCACGGACAGGGGCGCGGGTGACGCGACAGTGGCCACGGCCTCAGCGTCCCCGCCGCCGGTTGGCTGGGCATGCAGAACCATTGGGACATCATCGACTGCGGGCGGCTGGGCGTCTACCTGTGAGCAGAACCGTAACTTGGCTGTTCGCGGCGGTGGCGTACGGCCCAGCGGCGGGGCCTAGGCTGGTCGCGTGACGGCATTCCTGAGTTGGTGGGACGGCGTGGAGCTGTGGCTGTCCGGTTTGGGATTCGTGCTACAGACCCTCATCGTGATGCCGGTGGTCCTGGCCCTCGCCTACGGGATCGCGGTGGTGGTGGACGTGGTGCTCGGCAACGGCATCCGCGGTCTGCATTGGATTCGTGGCAACGACGGGCCGCGGTGATGAGCGGCATGCCCCGCTCCCGGGTGACGTTGGCGCTGGTGGCGCTGCTGATTCTGGTCCTCGCGGTGTGGCTGCTCAACCGCTGACGCCCCGAGTGGCCCGGCGCAACAACTCTGTTAAGCTCTGCGCCATGCAATCGGCGACCGGTTACGGCGAGGGCCATATCTTGGCACTCATTGCCGTCGGTGCTTGCGCCGTTGCTGATGTCGCTTGTTGTCGCTGATACCACTGCCCGTCCACGGTCTGGTGTCGGCGATTGTCATGCCATAGTGCTGTCGAAGAATCGCCATTCCGTTGCGGCGGGTGCAAATCCCCCCACCCGCAAATGAGAAAGGCCCCCGATGCGCACAATCCCCTCGCCCCATAGCCGGTGGCGCGCGGCCGCAGCACTCGCCGCTACTGCGACGGTGCTGGCCGCCTGCGGCGGCGGCTCCAGCGACGTCGCCGGCGGGGGTGGTGGCGCCAAGGCAGACACCACGCTGACGCTGGTGGCCTATGCCGTTCCCGAACCCGGCTGGAGCAAGATCATTCCGGCGTTCGTGGCCACGCCCGAGGGCAAGGGTGTGGAGGTGACGACGTCCTACGGCGCGTCGGGGGACCAGTCGCGCGCGGTGGTGGACGGCAAGCCGGCCGACATCGTCAACTTCTCTGTCGAGCCCGACGTCACCCGTCTGGTGAAGGCCAACAAGGTTGCCGCCGATTGGAACAAGGACGCCACCAAGGGCATCCCCTTCGGCTCGGTCGTCACCATCGTCGTCCGCAAGGGCAACCCCAAGAACATCAAGGACTGGGACGACCTGCTGCAGCCCGGCGTCGAGGTGGTCACCCCTAGCCCGCTGAGCTCGGGTTCGGCCAAGTGGAATCTGCTCGCGCCGTACGCCGCCAAGAGCATCGGCGGCCAGGACGCGCAAGCCGGCCTGGACTTCGTCAGCAAGCTGGTCAGCGAGCACGTCAAGACTCGCCCCGGCTCGGGCCGGGAAGCCACCGACGTGTTCCTGCAGGGCACCGGTGATGTGCTGTTGAGCTACGAGGACGAGGCGATCAACGTCGAGCGGCAGGGCAAGCCGGTCGAGCACATCATCCCGTCGCAGACCTTCAAGATCGAGAACCCGGTGGCCGTGGTGACCACCAGCCCGCACCTCGACAAGGCGACCGCGCTGAAGAACTTCCTGTTCACGCCCGAAGGCCAGAAGATCTGGGCGCAGGCCGGCTTCCGGCCGGTCGACCCCGCGGTGGCCGCCGACTTCGCCGCCGACTTCCCGGCACCGGCGCAGAAGTTGTGGACGATCGCCGACCTCGGCGGGTGGAGCACGGTGGATCCGGCGCTGTTCGACAAGGAGAATGGCTCCATCGCAAAGATCTACAAGCAGGCAACCGGATGACGGCAGCCATCGAGCCGAATCTGCAGGCGGTCCGGCCCGAGCTCACCGGTGGTGACTCGGGCGGGCCGTCCCGCTTCCCGGCTCGCCGTCACGGCACCACCAGCCTGCGGGTTGGCGCCGCGTCGATCTGGTTGAGCGTCATCGTCCTGCTGCCACTGGCCGCGATCGTGTGGCAGTCGGCCAAGGGCGGGTGGCACGCCTTCTGGCTGGCGATCACCTCGAACGCCGCGATCGAGTCGTTCCGGGTGACGCTGACGATCTCGATCGGCGTCACGCTGGTGAACGCGGTGTTCGGGCTGCTGGTCGCCTGGGTGCTCACTCGCGACGACTTCCCGGGCAAGCGGTTGGTCGATGCCGTGATCGACTTGCCGTTCGCGCTGCCCACCATCGTGGCGAGCCTTGTCATGCTGGCGCTCTACGGTCCCAACAGTCCGATCGATCTGCATCTGCAGCACACCAAATGGGGTGTCGGCGTTGCACTCTTGTTCGTCACGCTGCCCTTCGTGGTGCGCTCCGTGCAGCCGGTGCTACTCGAACTCGACCGTGACGTCGAGGAGGCCGCGGCCTCGCTGGGGGCGACCAACTTTGTCATCTTCACCAAGGTTGTGCTGCCCGCGCTGCTGCCCTCGCTGTTGTCCGGTGCTGGGCTGGCATTCTCCCGCGCGATCGGCGAGTTCGGCTCGGTGGTGCTCATCGGCGGTGCGGTGCCGGGGGAGACCGAGGTGTCCTCACAGTGGATCCGGACGTTGATCGAAAATGACGACCGGACCGGCGCGGCGGCGATTTCCATTGTGCTGCTGGTGCTCTCGTTCATCGTGCTGCTGGTGTTGCGGGCCATCGGCTCGCGCGCGGCCAAACGGGAGGAACTGGCGTCGTGATCCCGTCTCCGCTGGTGCGCTACCTCACCCGCTATGCCGCGCTGGCCTACGTCCTGGTGTTGGTGCTCGTGCCGGTCAGCCTGATCTTGTGGCGCACCTTCACTCCCGGCTTCGGCGCGTTCGTCGATTCCATCACCACGCCGGCCGCGTTGTCGGCACTGCAGCTCTCGCTGCTTGTCGTCGCGATAGTGGTGCCGCTCAACGTGATCTTCGGGGTGCCGACCGCGCTCGTGTTGGCGCGCAACAAGTTCCGCGGGAAGTCTGCGTTGCAGGCGGTCGTTGACCTGCCGTTCGCGGTGTCGCCGGTGGTCGTCGGTGTGGCGCTGATTCTGTTGTGGGGCAGCGCCGGGGTGTTCGGGTTCGTCGAGAACAACCTCGGCTTCAAGATCATCTTCGGGTTCCCCGGCATCGTGCTGGCCAGCATTTTCGTCACGGTCCCGTTCGTCATCCGCGAGGTCGAGCCGGTTCTGCACGAACTCGGTACCGATCAGGAACAGGCGGCCGCGACCCTGGGATCGAGTTGGTGGCAGACGTTTTGGCGGATCACCCTGCCGTCGATCCGGTGGGGCCTGACCTACGGCATCGTGCTCACCGTCGCTCGCACCCTCGGCGAGTACGGCGCGGTGATCATGGTGTCGTCCAACCTGCCCGGCACATCACAGACGCTGACCTTGCTGGTCTCCGACCGCTACAGCCGCGGCGCCGAGTACGGCGCCTACGCCGTCTCGACGTTGCTGATGGCGGTCGCAGTGCTGGTGCTGGTCGTCCAGGTGATCCTGGACGCCCGGCGCGCCGAGGCGAGCGAGTAATCGAACTAGGAGAACGACTCTCATGACCAATGCCATCACCGTCACGGGCGCCAACAAGCGCTACGGCGTGTTCGCCGCCCTCGACAACGTGGATTTCGTGGTACCCGCCGGGTCGTTGACCGCCCTGCTGGGGCCCAGCGGTTCGGGCAAGTCCACGTTGCTGCGCGCCATCGCCGGCCTCGACCAGCCCGACACCGGCGCCATCACCATCAACGGCCGCGACGTCACCAACGTGCCGCCGCAGCGGCGGGGCATCGGCTTCGTGTTCCAGCACTACGCCGCCTTCAAGCATCTGACCGTGCGCGACAACGTCGCTTTCGGCCTGAAGATCCGCAAGAAGCCGAAGTCAGAGATCAAGGAGAAGGTCGACAACCTGCTCGAGGTGGTCGGGCTGGCCGGATTCCAAACCCGGTACCCCAACCAGCTTTCCGGCGGTCAACGGCAACGCATGGCCCTGGCCCGCGCGCTGGCAGTGGACCCCGAGGTGCTGTTGCTCGACGAACCCTTCGGCGCGCTGGACGCCAAGGTCCGCGAGGACCTTCGGGCATGGTTGCGCCGCCTGCATGACGAAGTCCACGTGACGACGGTGTTGGTCACCCACGACCAGGCCGAGGCGCTCGACGTCGCCGACCGGATCGCCGTTCTCAACAAGGGACGGGTCGAGCAGGTCGGCTCGCCTGCCGACGTCTACGACAGGCCGGCCAACGCATTCGTGATGTCGTTCCTCGGCACGGTGTCATCACTCAACGGAATCCTGGTGCGCCCACACGATATTCGGGTCGGACGCAACCCGGAGATGGCGGTCGCCGTCGGCGACGGCACGGCAGAGTCGACCGGTGTCGTGCGCGCCACCATCGACCGGGTGGTCTATCTCGGTTTTGAGGTGCGCGTCGAACTGACCAACGCCACCAACGGTGCTCCGTTCATCGCGCAGATCACCCGCGGCGACGCCGAGGCACTCGGCCTCAAAGAGGGCGACTCCGTGTACGTGCGGGCCACCCGCGTACCGCCGATCGCCGGCGAAGTGCAGGTCGCTGCCAGCTAGGCCGCGGCGCGCTGCGCCACAGCCCGGTCGAACCGGTCGAGCACCGCCTGCGCCATCAGGGGATGGGATCCGAGCGGTTCGGCCATCGGAATGTCTGCGCTGCAAGCAATCTTGGACACCCGGTCGGTGATGCGTCCCGGCGCGATGAACCACGGCGCCAGCACGATCCGGCCCGCGCCGCCCTGCCGAAGCAGTTCGATACCGTTGATGACGGACCGTTGAGGCCCGGTGGCATAGGCCACCTGGACGCCAGCCCACCGCGTGCCCTCGGCAAGGGTTGCCACCAGCGTCGCGGCGCGCGCGTTGGCCGCTGCGCGGGAGGAACCGACCGCCACTACGAGGACGCCCAATTCCGGGTCATGCTCGTCGGCACCCTTCTCGGCGAGGCGTTCCCGCATGATCTGAACCAGACGCGGGTCCTCACCCAGGGTGTCGGCCTCGAGCACGTCAGCGCCGGCCTCGTCGATCATCGCGGGGATGTCGACCCGGGCGTGGTAGGCGCTGGCCAACAGCAGCGGTGTCACGACTGCCGGTCCGAGTAGCGTCCGCAGGACGTCGGCAAGGTTCGGAGAGTTCTTCTCACAGAACGCAACCCGCACGTCCAAGCCTGACCGCTGCACCCTGACCTGCTCGGCGACGGCGTGTGTGACCGCGGCAGAGCGGGGATCGACGCTGCCGTGCGCGGTCAGGATCATCGGCGGGCAGGAGCGAAGCGAGCAGGGAGGAGACACAATCACGAGTTGTGCAGTCCGCACTCGACCTTGCCGGTGCCCGACCAGCGGCCGCTGCGCGGGTCGGCGCCATCGACCGGCTTGGCGGTGCAGGGCGCGCACCCGATCGACGGATAGCCCTCGTCCACAAGCGGATTCACCAGCACGCCGTTGGCCTCGACGTAGGCCTGCATGTCCTCGTCGGTCCACGCGGCCAGCGGGTTGATCTTCACCAGGCCGAAGGCCTCGTCAAAGGAGATCAGCGGGGCGTTGGCCCGGGTCGGTGCTTCGACCCGGCGGATGCCGGTCACCCACGCCGAATACCCTTGCAGCGCTTTGCGTAACGGGGTGACCTTGCGCAGCCGGCAGCATTCGTCGGGTTCGCGAGCGAACAGGTCCTTGCCCAGCAGGCGGTCCTGCTCGGAGACGCTGTGCTCGGGAGTGACGTTGACGACATTGACGTCATAGACAGCTTCGATGGCGTCACGGGTGCCGATGGTCTCGGCGAAGTGGTACCCGGTGTCGAGGAACAGCACGTCGACACCCGGTCGCACCTTGGCCGCCATGTCGACCAGCACCGCGTCCTGCATGTTCGACGCCACCACGTAATGGCCGCCGAAATGCTGGTCGGTCCACGCCAACAGGTCGCGAGCATCGGCGCCGCCCAGCTCGGCGGCACCGCGTTGTGCCAGCGTCCGCAGGTCAGCTTCGGTCACTTCGCCCACCCCGAAACTCATCGCAAATCTTCTTCCTGAGCGCGCACGGCCCACTGGGCGAAACGCTCGCCCTCTTGCCTTTGTTTCACGAAGTTGCGCACCACTCGCTCGATGTAGTCTCCGAGCTCGGCACTGGTCACCTTGTGCTGGCGCAGCTTCCGGCCGAAGCCGCTGTCCAGCCCGAGGCTTCCACCGAGGTGGACCTGGAAACCCTCGACCGAATTACCTTCGCCGTCGTCGACCATCTGGCCCTTGAACCCGATGTCGGCAATCTGGATGCGGGCGCACGAGTTCGGGCAGCCGTTGATGTGGACGGTGACCGGAACGTCGAGTTGCGAGTTGAGGTCTTTGAGCCGCGTCTCCAGCTCTGGTACGAGTACCTGAGCCCGGTTGCGGGTCTCGGCGAACGACAACTTGCAGTATTCGATACCGCTGCAGGCCATCAGATTCTTGCGCCACTGCGACGGTGCCGAGGGCAGGCCGAGCGTGTCCAGTCCTTCGCGCAGCGCGTCCAACTTGTCGTCGGCGACGTCGAGGATGACCAGTTTCTGGTACGGCGTGAGACGGATCCGGTCCGAGCCCGCAGCCTCGGCGAGGTCGGCGACCTTGGTCAGGATCGTGCCCGTAACGCGACCGGCGATCGGCGCGACGCCCACCGCGTTCAGGCCGTTCTTCTGCCGTTGCACGCCGATGTGGTCGACCGGGTGCTTCAGCTGCTCCGGTGCGGGCCCGTCGATCAGCTTGCGGCCCAGGTATTCCGTTTCGAGAACGTCGCGGAATTTCTCCGTACCCCAGTCCTTGACGAGGAACTTCAGCCGTGCCTTGGACCGCAGCCTGCGGTAGCCGTAGTCGCGGAACAACGACGTCACGGCCTCCCACACCTCAGGCACCTCGTCGAGCGGAACCCATGCGCCGAGACGCTGGGCGAGCATCGGGTTGGTTGACAGTCCGCCGCCGACCCACAGGTCCAGACCCGGTCCGTGCTCGGGATGGTTGACGCCGATGAACGCGATGTCGTTGATCTCGTGCGCAACGTCCTGCAGACCCGAGATAGCGGTCTTGTACTTACGGGGCAGGTTGGAGAACGTCGGGTCGCCGACCCAGCGGCGGACGATCTCGTCGATCGCCCACGTCGGGTCGAGCACCTCGTCGAGCGATTCGCCGGCCAACGGCGAACCGAGCACGACGCGGGGGCAGTCGCCGCAGGCCTCGGTGGTCTGCAGCCCGACGCCGGCCAGCTTCGCCCAGATCTGCGGGACGTCCTCGATGCGGATCCAGTGGTATTGCACGTTCTCGCGGTCGCTGATGTCGGCGGTGTCGCGGGCGAACTCGGTGGAAATCTCGCCGAGGGTGCGCAGCCCCGCGGCCGTGAGGGCTCCACCGTCACAACGCACCCGCATCATGAAGTACTTGGCCTCGAGGATGTCGGCGTTCTCGTCGCCGGTCCAGGTGCCGTCGTAGCCCTGCTCGCGCTGGGTGTACAGGCCCATCCAGCGCATCCGGCCGCGCAGGTCCTGCTTGTCGATGCTGTCGAAGCCCTGCTTGGAGTAGACCTCCTCGATGCGGGCGCGGACGTTGAGCGCGTCATCGTCCTTCTTGAACTGCTCGTTGGCGTTCAGCGGCTCGCGGCTACCCAGGGCCCACTGGCCCTCGTCGCGAGTCTTGGGTGGCCTGGCCGTCTTGGTCGGCTGGGTCATTGAAGATGCTCCTCATACCAAGGAGCTGGCGTTCGAATTGCGCAAAACCACCGGTGAGCTGTTCCGGCGGCGCAGATCCGGCGGCCAGCTGAAGTGCAGGTGGGCGGGTCTACGGCGTCAGGCCAGACAACAACACGTACAGACGCGCTTGAAATCAACATGCCGCCGAGCCACCAGCGCAACGCTGCGCAGAGTGTGGGGGGCGGACATGCGGGCCATTCTGCCACGAACCCGCTCGATGGCTGAACTCGGGCCAGATTTGTGATCGCGATGAGTAAAACTCGGGCTGGGATACTGGCGGTGTGGGTATCGGCGCAACGACGGCTGGGTTTCCCGCCGTGCGCCGTACCCCGGGCACGGCGTTCGGGATCTACGTTCACGTGCCGTTTTGCGCGACACGCTGCGGATACTGCGACTTCAACACCTACACCGCCGGTGAGTTGGGCGGGGCCACACCTCAGGGCTGGTTGGCCGCAGTGCGCGCCGAACTCGCGATGGCTGCGTGTGTGGTCAGCGATGTGACAGTCGACACCGTCTTCGTCGGCGGCGGTACGCCCTCGCTGCTGGGCGGTGCTGGTCTGGCCTCCGTGCTCGACGCAGTCCGGGACAATTTCGTGCTGGGGCCCGACGCCGAGGTCACCACCGAGGCCAACCCCGAGTCGACGTCGGCGCCGTTCTTCGAGCAGATCCGCCGGGCGGGCTACACCCGGGTGTCGCTCGGCATGCAGTCGGTGGCGGAGCGGGTGCTGGCCGTACTTGACCGGACCCATTCACCGGGACGGGCGCTGCAGGCGGCGCAGGAAGCCCTGGCGGCGGGCTTCGAGCACCTCAACATCGATCTGATCTACGGCACGCCGGGGGAGAGCGACGACGATCTGCGACATTCGGTCGACGCCGCCCTGTCCGCCGGGGTCGACCATGTTTCGGCCTACGCGTTGGTCGTCGAGGACGGCACCGCGCTGGCCCGTCGAGTCAGCCGGGGGGAGATCGCCCGCCCTGACGACGACGTGCTGGCCCACCGCTACGAACTGCTCGACGGGTGGCTCTCGGCTGCCGGACTGAGCTGGTACGAGGTCTCCAACTGGAGCCGCCCGGGCGCGGAGTGCCGGCACAACCTCGGGTACTGGAACGGCGGCCAGTGGTGGGGCGCGGGACCGGGTGCGCACGGTTTCGTCGGCGACACCCGGTGGTGGAATGTCAAGCGCCCCTTGGCTTATGCCGAACAGCTGGGCCAGGGTCGAGCCCCGGTCGCCGATTTCGAACGCCTCGACGACCACGATCGCCACGTCGAAGACGTGCTGTTGCAGATTCGGTTACGCGAGGGCCTGCCGGTGGGCGCGCTGAGCGAGACCGAGCAACGGCGTGCCACCGACGCGGTGACCGCGGGTCTTTTGACACACAACGGCGATCGACTGGTGCTCACCGGCCGCGGCCGGCTGCTAGCCGACGCTGTCGTGCGTGACGTCCTCGACTAGCTTAAGACCACCCAGAGCTATCGCCGCACTCAGCAAGTGGATTCTCTGTTGAGGTCCGGTTCAGAGGAGGCCGCTCAGCGGCCATGATGTCGCCAATTTCGGTGTGAGCGGTGGCCGCCTCGGCGATGTACATCCGATCGCTGTATCAATATCAGCGCGCCGCTGTCGAGTGCCCGGAACGCGATCGCCTACCCCACATCGGCGGCGATGGACGCTGGTCCGGCGCTGCGGCCCGAACCATTCAGTGGTGGCCGGCCCGCAATTGGTCGAAGAGTCCTCGGCGGGCCAGTATCAAGCCGCTGACCACCAGTACCCGGCGAACGGCATCAGCACCGTCGCGGTGGCGATGCCACTGTGCTGCGTGGTCAGCCAGCCCGTCGAGTCTCCAAACTCCTCGGGCATGTTGTGGCGGATCAGGAACACCACCGTCCCGAACAGCGCGGCGAACAGCACTCCGGCAACCGCCGCCGCTCGCGGTGTCGTTAACGGACGCAAAGTGGCCCCGAGAAGACGGCCCGGATGGTATGGACATCGCGTCATCCTGTCAGGGCGGTCGACGCACGGCGGGAGTTTGGCCCGAAGGGTCCGGACCTCAAGGAACTAGTGGGCGCGAGCACTGGTTGTTCTGCTTGGATTCCTTCTGAGCGGGATCGCGTGCGCAGTTGTGCTCGCGGCTCAAGGAGGCTCGCCGCCCCGTGGCGGGCTTCGCCAGCGGCGCTCGCCTCGTCCGTTAAGGTCCTATCTGATGGTCTGCGACGCGACATCGGTCGGGGCCGGTTGATGACCCCAGCGCGTGCGGTCGCTATTGAGGCGAGGGCGCGACATACTGCATGGGCAGGTGCCCGGTGCGGGCGGCTGACGCCCTACCTGTGGAGGTGCGCCATGGGCAACTTCGGGATTGCAGGCCGATTCCGACGGGGCACAATGCAGCGCTGTCGCCGTTTTTGACCTGTGTCGGGCTGGTTTACGGCGCTCTTTTGGGATTCACCATCGTCGTGGCCTGGGAGCAGTTCTCCTCCGCCGAGGCGAACGTCGCGAACGAGGCGTCCACGTTGACAACGATGTACCGGCAGACCGTCGGCATGCCCCTGCCGGAGCAGACCCAGATGCGCGATTTGGTCCGCAAATACGCGACGGCGGTTGAGGGCCCCGAATGGCATCAGCAAGACGATGCCGGTACCACCCACACCGCGCGCGCCGCGCTCACTGATATGTACCGGGTGCTCGGCGGTGCGCAATCCAGCGTCGCGGCGAGCCCGATCGGTCAGGAGTTTCTCGGCCAGCTGACCGTTCTGGCGTCGGATCGCAACCAGCGAATCCTGGATGGCCAACCTCGAATACCGGGGTTGCTGTGGACCGGTCTGCTCTTCGGCGGTGTCGTCGTCGTGGGGCTCGGCGGTTTCATGCGCCTGGAGAGCACACGTGGTCACCTGGCTCTGTTGAGCGCGGTCGCCGTCCTGCTCGGTCTGCTGCTGTTCATCGTCTACTGGCTCGACCACCCGTTCGGGAACCAACTGGGCGTCACTTCCGCACCGTTTGAGCACTCCCTGAGCGTTTTCGACGCCATCGACCGTGGGACATGATCGGGGCTTCCGGACGCGAACCCAGCGGTGTTCAGCATGCGCGACAGAATCGCCGTAAGGGCGGCGCGGCGTGTCGAATTCGGTGGTCGCATTCTGCGGCAACGGTCCACATCGAACGTCACGCAGCTGTACACCGGCAGACGGCCACGCCCGCCGAACCGGGTAGGGGTAGCGATCATCCGAACGGGCGCTGTCCCGCACTCATGCTGGCGCCCGACTGGGTGTCGAGGGCGCTATACCCCGCTCGCCGGCGTTCTCGTCGAGACCAAGCAGGCGCCCGATACGGATTGCGCCTTCGTCGGCGTCACACAGTGCAACCATGGGTGCAGCCGCTGAAGGGAGCACAGGTGGATCTGGCGAGTTGGACGTTGGGCTTGTCGCTCATTGTGTTGACCATCGTGATCCAGACGACCGCCGTGGTGATGATGGCGTTCGGTCTCGAAACGAGGATTCGGGTCGAAGTCGACAGTCACCAGCATGATCCCCGCCGGGCGATTCCGATCGTGATCAGCCATATCGGGGCGGTCGGGCTGATATTAGCCGCTCTGCATGGGCTGCAGGGCGTGCTCTGGGCCTCGGCATATAGCTGGCTCGGCGCGTTCGGCTCGTTCACGGACGCATCGGTCTATTCGCTTGGCGTCATGACCACCTTCGAAATACCGGGACTGATGTTGCCATCCCGATGGCAGATGCTGGGCGCGCTGGAGGCGGTGAACGGCGTCCTGCTGTTCGGCATCAGCACAGCGTTCATTTTCGCGGTGATGCACGCTTACTGGCTGAGGCTGGCCCGCCGCACCTGATAGTGGAATGCGCGTCCAGAAGGTGGCCGTGAGTCGAGATGCATTGATCGACGGTGCCGTCGATCGAACGGTCCTGACGCTACACCGGGCGGGTACAGAACCGCAGCGTGAGGACGATGCCGACGATCACCCACCGGTTGCCGCGGCCCAGCGCGTTGGGGTCCTGGGCGGAGCCGTCGTGGGTCCAGTACGCGGCGTGCACCTTGGGCCCCCAGCGGCGGAATAGGGTGTCGTCGACGACCACCGTGATCGGTGCCCCATCGGGCAGCAGCCGATCCACGATCAGCCGGGCCAGCACCAGCCCGATCGGGTCGACGTCCCAGGCGTGGTGGGAGAAGAACCGGCACGCCGAGTGGAACGACACCGCCGCAGCCATGCCCGCTCCGGCGAGCATCCCCACCACCGTGCGCCGGGTGGTCCGCGCCGCCAGCCCGGTAGCCAGCAGCGTGAACAACGCGAACGTCGATCCGCGGCGAAACGCGGGCCGAAACAGGTCCAACAGCGAACGCCACGATGCGGGTAGGGTCAGGCCCGGAAGCATCGGCGGAACTCCATCTCGGGGTTGACTTTTCACAACCGCCGATGCTTCGTCATGCTTGCCACCGGATCACGGCGACACGCCGGACAACGCCACAACAGCCCCAGAAATCACAGGTGTCAAACTGCGAAACTCAAGGTAGATGGTACCTCCAATTACTCGACGGTACCCCGGTTAGGCCATCGCCCAGGTCGACAGATCGCAACAGTCGCCTCCGCTGAACGAGTCTGGCGGTCGGAGAGGGCCCGGCGCGCCCCGGCGCCACCCAGCGAGCTAGTAGGACGCCTCGGGACCGGCGTCCATGTCGAACACCCGCGCATGCAACACCGTGCGGTTACGCAGTGCCGCCCGAACCGCTCTGTGCAGTCCGTCCTCGAGATAGACCACGCCATGCCACTTGACCGCATGGGGAAACAGGTCGCCGTAGAAGGTCGAGTCCTCCGACAGCAATCGGTCCAGCGCCAACACGGTCGTGGTGGTGACCAACTCGTCGAGGCGGATCTGGCGCGGCGGGATCTGCGACCAGTCCCGGTAGGTGAGCCCGTGTTCGGGGTACGGCTTTCCTTCGCGCACGCCCTTGAAGATCATCGGGGTGTCCTTCCGGGCCCGGCCGTCCGACCTGGCATCGCCATTCGAGCAAGGCTAGTCCCAGGTGGGCGGAATGCCACTGATGGGCGAAGTTCGGTGCGGAGCCGGTGGCACTCGCCGGGCATGGGTGCTAATTGTGCTGCTGATGGCCGTAAAATGGAGACGACTTGGAGGTGTACCAGATGGGAAGTGCCGACGACCGTCGCTATGAGGTGCTCCGTGCCATCGTCGCCGACTTCGTCGCGACCAAGGAGCCGATCGGCTCCAAGGCTCTTGTCGAGCGCCACAACCTCGGGGTCTCCAGCGCCACCGTGCGCAACGATATGGCGGTGCTGGAAGCCGAGGGCTACATCGCCCAACCGCACACGAGCTCGGGTCGGGTGCCCACCGAGAAGGGCTATCGAGAGTTCGTCGACAGGATCGACGACGTCAAACCGCTGTCCTCTTCGGAACGCCGCGCGATCCTGCGGTTCCTGGAGTCCGGCGTCGACCTCGACGACGTGCTGCGCCGCGCCGTGAAGCTGCTGGCTCAGCTCACCCGGCAGGTCGCAATCGTCCAGTACCCGACGATGTCCACGTCCACGGTGCGCCACCTCGAGGTCGTCGCGCTGACCCCGGCCCGGCTGCTGATGGTGGTCATCACCGACTCCGGCCGCGTCGACCAGCGCATCGTCGAACTCGGCGACACCATCGACGACCATCAGCTCTCCCAGCTGCGCGAGCTGCTCGGTCAGGCGCTGGAGGGCAAGCGACTCGCGGCGGCCTCGGCCGCGGTGGCCGACCTGGCCGCCCGGCTCGACGGCTCCGGCGGGCTCGGTGACGCCGTCGGCCGCTCCGCGACTGTGCTGCTGGAGTCGTTGGTGGAGCACAACGAGGAGCGGCTGCTGATGGGTGGCACCGCCAATCTGACCCGCAACACCGCAGACTTCGGCGGGTCGCTGCGTTCCATCCTCGAGGCGCTCGAGGAGCAGGTGGTGGTGCTTCGCCTGCTGGCCGCCCAGCAGGAGGCGGGTAAGGTCACGGTGCGTATCGGTCACGAGACCGAGGCCGAGCAGATGGTCGGCACGTCGGTGGTGACCACTACCTACGGCAGGTTGGGCACCGTCTTCGGCGGCATGGGTGTGTTGGGACCCACCCGGATGGACTATCCGGGAACTATCGCCAACGTCGCGGCGGTTGCGATGTACATCGGCGAAGTCCTAGGCAACCGGTAGATCCGGTAGGAAAGGTCAAGCGTGGCACGCGATTATTACGGCCTGCTCGGGGTGAGCAAGGGCGCCAGTGATCAGGAGATCAAGCGCGCCTATCGGAAGCTGGCCCGTGAGCTGCATCCCGACGTCAACCCCGACGAGGAAGCCCAGCACAAGTTCAAGGAGATCAGCGCCGCCTATGAGGTGCTCTCCGATCCGGAGAAGCGGCGCGTCGTCGACCTGGGTGGCGACCCGCTGGAGAACGCCGCCGCGGCCAACGGCTTCGCCGGGTTCGGCGGTCTGGGCGATGTGTTCGAGGCTTTCTTCGGCGGCGGCACGGGATCCCGCGGCCCGGTCGGCCGCGTGCGGCCCGGATCGGATTCGCTGTTGCGGATGCGGCTGGACCTGTCCGAGTGTGCGACAGGGGTGACCAAGCAGGTCACCGTCGACACCGCCGTGCTGTGCGACATCTGCCAGGGCAAGGGCACCCACGGCAACTCCACTCCCGTCACCTGCAACATCTGCGGCGGCCGTGGCGAGGTGCAGAGCGTTCAGCGTTCGCTGCTCGGCCAGGTGATGACGTCGCGGCCGTGCCCGACGTGCCGAGGGGTGGGCGAGGTCATCCCCGACCCGTGTCACCGCTGCGGCGGCGACGGTCGGGTGCGTGCCCGCCGCGACATCAGCGTCAAGATCCCGGCCGGTGTCGGCGACGGGATGCGGGTGCGTCTGGCCGCTCAAGGCGAGGTGGGCCCCGGCGGCGGCCCCGCCGGCGACGTCTACGTCGAGGTTCACGAGCAGCCGCACGACATCTTCGTGCGCGACGGCGACGACCTGCATTGCACCGTGTCGGTGCCGATGGCCGATGCCGCTCTGGGCGCCACAGTCACCGTCGACGCGATCCTGGACGGCCTTACCGAGATCACCATCCCGCCGGGCACCCAGCCCGGCTCGGTGACCACGTTGCGCGGGCACGGTATGCCGCACCTGCGCAGCGGTGTTCGCGGCGACCTGCACGCCCACATCGAGGTCAGCATCCCGACCAAGCTCGATGCCCGCACCCAGGAACTGCTCGCCGAGCTCAAGACCCACAGCCACGAGGAAGCCCAGGTCCGGTCCACGCACGCCCAGACAGCCAACTCCGGCGGCGGGCTGTTCAGCCGGCTGCGGGAGACCTTCAGCGGTCGCTGACAACCTTGGCCGACACGCTGTTCTACACCGACACCATTCCGGCGGTCGGCCAGTCCGCCGTCGTCGAAGGTGACGAAGGTTTCCACGCCGCCACGGTGCGTCGCATCCGGCCGGGGGAATGGCTGGTGCTCTCCGACGGTGCTGGCGCAATGGCGCGCTGCGAGGTGGCCGAGGCGGGTAAGCGGGAATTGTCGGCCCTGGTCGTGCAGCGTTGGACGGCGCCGCGGCTGGTGCCGTCGGTGACGGTCGTCCAGGCCATCCCCAAGTCGGAACGCTCCGAGCTGGCGATCGAACTGGCCACCGAGGCGGGGGCGGACGACTTCATCGCCTGGCAGGCGGCCCGCTGCGTGGCGCGCTGGGAGGGCGACCGCGCGGAGAAGGGATTGCGACGCTGGCGCGCGGTGGCCAGGTCGGCTGCCCGGCAATCGCGGCGGCCCTACATCCCCGAGGTCAACGGTCCGGTGACGACGGACTCGCTGGCCGGTCTGGTCGCCGAGCAGGTGAAAGCCGGAGGCGCGGTCCTGGCGTTACATGAATCGGCCGAGCGGCCGATGGCGGAAATGCAGGTGGCGCGTGCGGCTTCGATCACGCTGATCGTCGGACCCGAAGGCGGACTCAACGACGGGGAGATCGCCGCCCTGGTAGCTGCGGGTGCCGCAGCGGTGCGGCTGGGCCCGACGGTGTTGCGGACGTCGACGGCCGCGGCGGTGGCACTCGGCGCGCTCGGTGTGCTCACCCCGCGGTGGACCGCGGAGCCGGCCGAGTGAGCCCGGGAAGTTCGCCGTCGGCAGTGTCGTACCGGGCGGTAAACTGGGAATTCGAGACAGCGACCCGGAAACCCAGAAAGCAGGCTTGAAAGACCACGTGACGCCCCGCGAGACGACTGCTGGCTCGCCCGTGCGCAGCAGCACGACTGTTCCGCCCGACCTCGTCGTGGGCCTGCTTGGTTCCGCTGACGAGAACCTGCGTGCACTCGAAAGCAGCCTGGCAGCTGACGTGCACGTGCGCGGCAACTCGGTGTCGATGTCGGGCGATGCCGCCGAGGTGGCGCTGGCCGAGCGGGTGGTCTCCGAGCTGATCGCGATCGTCGCCGGCGGGCAGACCCTCACCCCGGATGCGGTGCGCCGCAGTGTGGCCATGGTGTCCGGCGCCGAAAACGAGTCCCCGGCCGAAGTGCTGACCCTGGACATCCTGTCGCGGCGCGGCAAGACGATCCGGCCCAAGACGCTCAACCAGAAGCGCTATGTCGACGCGATCGACGCCAACACCATTGTGTTCGGCATCGGCCCGGCCGGCACCGGCAAGACCTACCTGGCGATGGCCAAGGCAGTCAGCGCGCTGCAGACCAAGCAGGTCACCCGGATCATCCTGACCCGTCCGGCGGTGGAAGCTGGTGAGCGACTTGGCTTTCTGCCCGGCACGCTCAGCGAGAAGATCGACCCGTACCTGCGCCCGCTCTACGACGCGCTGCACGACATGATGGATCACGAGGCCATCCCGAAACTCATGGCGGCGGGTGTGATCGAGGTTGCGCCGCTGGGGTACATGCGGGGAAGGACCCTCAATGATGCGTTCATCATTCTCGACGAGGCGCAGAACACCACCGCCGAGCAGATGAAGATGTTCCTCACCCGGCTTGGGTTCGGCTCGAAAATCGTTGTGACAGGCGATATTACGCAGGTCGACCTGCCTGGCGGGGCCAGATCGGGTCTGCGCGCAGCGATGGACATCCTTGACGGCATCGACGACATCCACTTCGCGCAGCTCACCAGTGCCGATGTGGTGCGCCACCGGCTGGTGTCCGAGATCGTCGACGCCTACGCCAAAGCCGAGCAGCCGGCCCTGATGAACCGGGCGCAGCGGCGCTCGCCACGGCGTTAGGCGGCGGCAGAGGACATGAGCATCGAGGTATCCAACGAATCCGGCCTCGACGTTTCCGAAGAGGAACTGATCAGCGTCGCCCGGTTCGTCATCCGCAAGATGGACGTCAACCCGGCCGCCGAACTGTCGATGGTGTTGCTCGACACCAACTCGATGGCCGACCTGCACATGCGCTGGATGGACCTGCCCGGGCCCACCGACGTGATGAGCTTCCCGATGGACGAGCTCGAACCCGGCGGCCGGCCCGATGCGCCCGAACCCGGGCCCGCCATGCTCGGCGATATCGTGCTGTGCCCGGAGTTCGCCGCCGCGCAGGCGCGGGCCGCCGGGCACACCCTGGGCCAGGAGCTGGCACTGCTGACCGTGCACGGCGTGCTGCACCTGCTCGGCTACGACCACGCCGAGCCGGACGAAGAAAAGGAAATGTTCGCCCTCCAGCGTCGGCTGCTCGAGGAGTGGGTCGCCGACCAGGTCGAGGGCTATCACCAGGACCGCCAGAACGAGAAGGACCAGCGACTGCTCGACAAGTCGCGGTATTTCGACGAACCGTGACCGGAATCTCTCCGCTGCTCGGCGCGATCGCGCTGATCGCTCTGGGTGGCCTGTTCGCTGCCATCGACGCCGCTATCAGCACGGTCTCGGTGGCGCGGGTCGAGGAACTGGTACGCGACGAACGCCCCGGTGCGCTGCGCCTGGCCCGGATCATGGCCGAACGGCCGCGCTACATCAATCTCGTTGTGCTGCTGCGTATCGCGTGTGAAGCCGCGGCCACCGTGCTGCTGGTCGCCTTCCTGTGGGACGATCTCGGCTTGAAATGGGGCCTGGTGGCGGCCGCGGCGATCATGACCGTGGCCAGCTTCGTGGCGATGGGGGTCGGCCCGCGCACGCTGGGGCGCCAGCATGCCTACAGCATCGCGCTGGCGTCTGCCGTTCCGTTGCAAGCGATTTCGGTCCTGCTGACCCCGATCAGCCGGTTGCTGATCCTGCTCGGCAACGCGCTGACGCCGGGTCGTGGGTTCCGCAATGGGCCGTTCGCCTCCGAGATCGAATTGCGCGAAGTCGTCGACCTGGCCCAGCAGCGCGGCGTGGTCGCCGACGATGAGCGCCGGATGATCCAGTCGGTTTTCGAACTCGGCGACACCCCGGCCCGCGAGGTGATGGTGCCGCGCACCGAGATGGTGTGGATCGAGTCGGACAAGACGGCCGGCCAGGCGACCTCGTTGGCGGTCCGCAGCGGGCACTCCCGCATCCCGGTGGTCGGGGAGAACGTCGATGACATCGTCGGCGTCGTCTACCTCAAAGACCTTGTGCAGCGCACCTACTACTCCACCAACAGCGGGCAGGACACCTCGGTGGCCGAGGTCATGCGCCCCGCGGTGTTCGTGCCGGACTCCAAGGCGCTGGACGACCTGTTGCGCGAGATGCAGCGCGACCGCAACCACATGGCACTGCTCGTCGACGAATACGGCGCCATCGCCGGTCTGGTGACCATCGAGGACGTCCTCGAGGAGATCGTCGGCGAGATCGCCGACGAATACGACACCGACGAGGTGGCGCCGGTCGAGGAGTTGGGCGACAACAAGTTCCGCGTGTCGGCCCGCCTTCCGATTGAGGACGTCGGCGAGCTGTACGACGTCGAGTTCGAAGACGACCTCGACGTGGACACTGTCGGTGGTCTGGTGGCCCTGGAACTGGGCCGGGTCCCGTTGCCCGGTGCCGAGGTGGTCTCGCACGGGCTGCGGCTGCGCGCCGAAGGCGGCCGCGACCACCGAGGCCGGGTCCGGATCGAAACCGTTCTGGTCAGCCGGACCGAATTGGAGGACGGGGAGATCGATGAGTGATCTCGACGCCGAAGACGCCGAGCTCGTGGGGCTCGCGCGCGGCGCGATGGGCCGAGCCGAAGCGGCCGAGGGCGCGGGGACACCGCAATGAGCATCGAGAGTGCTTCCAGGGCGGTAATCCGGCCGAAATCCCGTCCTCAGCGCACACTCGACGCCAGGATTGCACAGTGAATGAGTTCCGTTCCGGTTTCGTGTGTTTCGTCGGCCGCCCCAACACCGGCAAGTCGACCCTGACCAACGCGCTGGTCGGCACCAAGGTGGCGATCACTTCCGACCGTCCGCAAACCACCCGGCACACCATCCGCGGCATCGTGCACCGCGAGGACTTCCAGATCGTGCTCGTCGACACCCCCGGCCTGCACCGCCCGCGCACGCTGCTGGGCAAGCGGCTCAACGACCTCGTGCGCGCCACCTACTCGGAGGTCGACGTCATCGGGCTGTGCATCCCCGCCGACGAGGCCATCGGGCCCGGTGACCGCTGGATCTACGAGCAGATCCGCGCGGTCGCCCCGAAAACCACCCTCGTCGTCATCGTCACCAAGATCGACAAGGTCGCCAAGGATAAGGTCGCTGAACAGCTCGTCGCGGTGCACGAACTCGTCGGCGACACCGCCGCCGACATCGTCCCGGTCTCGGCGACCAAGGGCGAGCAGGTCGACGTCCTGATCGACGTGCTGGCCGCGCAACTGCCGCCCGGCCCGGCGTTCTATCCCGACGGCGAGCTCACCGATGAGCCGGAGGAAGTCCTCATGGCCGAGCTCATCCGCGAGGCGGCGCTGGAAGGTGTGCGCGACGAACTGCCGCACTCGCTGGCCGTCGTCATCGAGGACATCGAACCCCGTGAAGACCGCGACGACCTGATCGACGTGCGTGCCGTGCTCTACGTCGAGCGCGACAGCCAGAAGGGCATCGTCATCGGCAAGGGCGGCGCCCGGCTCAAGGAGGTCGGGACCGCCGCCCGCACCCAGATCGAGAAGCTGCTCGGCACCAAGGTGTATCTGGACCTGCGGGTCAAGATCGCCAAGAACTGGCAGCGTGACCCCAAACAGCTTGGGCGCCTAGGCTTCTAGATCGCGAATGGTCGGCGTGTCCCACCACCGATCGGCTCGGATTGACGTTCACAGCCGTGGCGAGGTCGAGACTAACGGCGCGGGTCCGCGTGGATGTCGCAGTGTCGTGGGAAACTCGTCTGATGCGGCTGTACCGGGACCGGGCGGTCGTGCTGCGCCAGCACAAACTCGGTGAGGCCGATCGCATCGTCACCTTGTTGACCCGCGACCACGGTCTGGTCCGCGCGGTGGCCAAGGGCGTTCGGCGTACCCGCAGCAAGTTCGGCTCCCGGCTCGAGCCGTTCGCGCACATCGACGTCCAGCTGCACCCGGGCCGCAACCTCGACATCGTCACCCAGGTGGTGTCCATCGACGCCTTCGCCACCGACATCGTCAGCGATTACGGCCGCTACACCTGCGCCTGCGCCGTCCTGGAGACCGCCGAGCGCCTCGCCGGTGAGGAGCGCGCCCCGGCCCCCGCGCTGCACCGGCTCACCGTCGGTGCGCTGCGTGCGGTGGCCGACGGGCGCCGTCCCCGCGAACTGGTCCTCGACGCCTATCTGCTGCGGGCCATGGCGATCGCCGGCTGGGCGCCGGCCCTGACCGAATGCGCCCGCTGCGCGGCCCCCGGACCGCACCGCGCCTTCCACATCGCCGCTGGTGGCAGTGTGTGCATGCACTGCCGGCCGTCCGGGTCGACCACCCCGCCGCAGGCCGTGCTGGATCTGATGTCGGCGCTGCACGAGGGCGACTGGGAGGCCGCGGAAGGTTCGTCGCCGTCACACCGCAGCCACGCCAGCGGTCTGGTCGCCGCTCACCTGCAATGGCACCTGGAACGCCAGCTGCGAACGCTGCCGTTGGTGGAGCGTGTCTACCGGCAGCCCGCCAATCACGGTAAGGAGATGTTCAGGCAGGATGTGCCCCATGGCGATGAACCGGGTGACCAGCTCGTGGCGGGGGGCTGAGCGCAGGCGGAAGGACCAGTTTCCCCAACTGCCCCCAGCGCCCGACGACTACCCGACGTTCCCCGACACCTCGAGCTGGCCCGTTGTCTTCCCCGAGCTGCCGCCGGCGCCCGGCGGGGGACCGCGCCGCCCGCCCCAGCACACCTCCAAGGCCGTGCCGCCGGCGATCCCCGCCGACCAGATGCCCAAGCATGTGGCCGTCGTCATGGACGGTAACGGCCGGTGGGCCACCCAACGGGGGCTGAGCCGCACCGAGGGCCACAAGATGGGCGAGGCGGTGCTGATCGACATCACCTGCGGGGCCGTCGAGATCGGCATCAAGCACCTGACGGTGTACGCGTTCTCCACCGAGAACTGGCGGCGCAGCGCCGACGAGGTTCGCTTCCTGATGGGCTTCAACCGCGAAGTGGTGCGCCGGCGTCGGGAGAACCTCGACATCATCGGTGTGCAGATGCGCTGGGTGGGTTCCCGCGCGCGGATGTGGCGCAGCGTCATCAAGGAATTCGACATCGCCGAAAACATGACGACGAACAACGACGTCATCACCGTGAACTACTGCGTCAACTACGGTGGCCGTGCCGAAATCGCCGAAGCGGCAAGGCAAATCGCGTGTGAGGCCGCCGCGGGCCGCATCGACCCGGAGCGGGTGGGTGAAGCAACCATCGCCCGGCACCTGTACCGTCCGGACATCCCCGATGTCGACCTGTTCATCCGCACGTCGGGGGAGCAGCGGTCGAGCAACTTCATGCTGTGGCAGGCCGCCTACGCCGAATACGTGTTCCAGGACAAACTCTGGCCGGACTACGACCGCCGCGACCTGTGGGCCGCATGCGAGGAGTACGCCGAGCGCAACCGGCGCTTCGGCCGGGCCTAGCCCGGCGACGATGCGGGCCGGTGGCCCGGGGAGGAGGCGGGCAGATGAGTTCTAGTTCCGTGGAGCTTGGGGCGCGACTGGCCGAGGCGTTGCGCGACGTGATGCCGGTCGACGTCGAGGACGACGGCGCCCTGACCGTCCGGCACGAGGGCACGTTCGCGTCGTTGCGCACCGTGACGATAGCCGACGACATCGAGATGGTGTCGGTGACCCAGGTGCTGGCCTGGGACCTGCCGCTCAACGCTGACTTGCGCAAACGCGTTGCGGCACAAGCGCAGGCGACGATGCTGGGGACGGTGACGCTGATCGAGCAGCCGGGCAGGCGCGGCGATGTGATGCTGCGCTACAACTTTCCGGGCGACGGGCTGGGGGATCAGGCTTTGCGCACGCTGGTGCTGATGGTGCTGGCCGCCGGCGTCGACGCGCGGCGCGCGTTGGTCGACTAGGGGTAGCCAGCGGATGCGGCACCGAAATCGACGCGAGCGCGCCGCAGTTCGAGTGAGCCTCAGGCCGGCGTCAATCTCGATTCAGGCCCGTCGGGTTGTCAGGAGAGAGTCGCTGTGAGGCGGGCACTGGTCTTGTGCGTCGGCACTCGGCGCAGGTGCCGAACAACTCGACGGTGTGACTCACGTCGGAAAACCCTTGTGCGTCAGCCACTTCGGCAGCCCAGGCTTCGACCTCGCGGCCGCTGACCTCGACCGCCGAGCCGCAGTGCCGGCACACCAGATGGTGGTGATGGTCGGGTGCCGAGCAGCGCCGGTAGACCGACTCGCCGGTGTCGGTGCGCACCATGTCCACCAGGTCCGCTGACGACAGCGACTGCAGAGTGCGGTAGACCGTGGTCAGTCCGATGTTCTCGCCGCGGCGGCGCAACTGGTCGTGCAGTTCCTGGGCGGAACGGAACTCGTCGACCGAATCCAACAGCGCCATGATGGCCGCCCGCTGGCGGGTGGCACGCACGCCCGTCCCGGGAGCGCGGACATCGGATCCCGTCACGCGAGGTCCTCCCCGGCGTGGCTGATCGCGGCCACGACGATCTCGGCGAGGTGGTCGTCGACCAGCCGGTACGTCACCTCGCGGCCGGAGCGCTCGCCGGCCACCACACCCGCAGCCTTCAAGATCCGCAGATGCTGACTGACCAGCGGCTGGGGAACGTCGAGGGCGTCGACGAGCTCGTGCACGCAGCGCTGCGACTCGCGCAACTGCAACACGATGGCGATGCGAACCGGCGCGGCCAGCGCCCGCAGCAACTCTCCGGCGCGCTCGAGGAGAGCGACGTGGTCGGCGGCGGTGGTCACTAGGGCACCACACGATTGACCATACCGCGGACGGTATTGCGATGTTGATTCGCAAACTCGCCAGATTCGACGATCCCGCCGACGCGCAGATCGGAATCGAACGACCCAATGGGGGACTGATCCGCGTCATCTACCGCTGCCGGCACGACGACCAGCCCTGCATCCCCAACCTCCACGGAGCCGCGCAAACCCTGCGAAACGCGGCTTGAGGTTGACTCATGAAGTGTCATGCCATCACCTCCTGAACAGGCGGGGACGCTATTGGAAATCATTTCCACTTGGTGTTCCACTGTTCCATGCACGATGACGCATGTCAAAGGCGGGTAGACGGGTCGCTAGGCTATGGGGCTGTTGCCCGCAGAAAGACCAGACAGACAAAGGAGTGGCACCCATCGTGGCGTCCGTGATCGATACCGTCGTCAACCTGGCCAAGCGCCGTGGCCTGGTGTACCAGTCCGGCGAGATCTATGGCGGCACGAAGTCGGCGTGGGACTACGGCCCGCTCGGCGTCGAGCTGAAAGAGAACATCAAGCGGCAGTGGTGGCGCTCGGTGGTCACCAGCCGCGACGACGTCGTCGGCCTGGACAGCTCGATCATCCTGCCGCGTGAGGTATGGGTGGCCTCGGGTCACGTCGACGTGTTCAACGACCCGCTGGTCGAATGCCTGAACTGCCACAAGCGGCACCGTCAGGACCACATGCAGGAGGCCTACGCCGAGAAGAAGGGGATCGCTGACCCCGACTCGGTGCCGATGAGCGAGATCACCTGCCCGGACTGCGGCACCAAGGGGCAGTGGACCGAGCCGCGCGACTTCAACATGATGCTCAAGACCTACCTCGGCCCGATCGAGACGGAGGAGGGTCTGCACTTCCTGCGGCCCGAGACGGCGCAGGGCATCTTCGTCAACTTCGCCAACGTGGTCACCACCTCGCGCAAAAAGCCGCCGTTCGGCATCGGCCAGATCGGCAAGAGCTTCCGCAACGAGATCACCCCGGGCAACTTCATCTTCCGCACTCGCGAGTTCGAGCAGATGGAGATGGAGTTCTTCGTCGAGCCCGACACCGCACGCGAGTGGCACCAGTACTGGATCGACACCCGGCTGCAGTGGTACGTCGACCTGGGCATCAAGCGCGACAACCTGAGGCTGTACGAGCATCCCAAGGAGAAGCTGTCGCACTACTCGGCGGGCACCACCGACATCGAGTACAAGTTCGGCTTCCAGGGCAACCCCTGGGGTGAGCTCGAGGGCATCGCCAACCGCACCGACTTCGACCTCAAGACGCACTCGGAGCATTCCGGTGTCGACCTGTCGTACTACGACCAGGCGACCGACACCCGCTACGTGCCCTACGTGATCGAACCCGCAGCGGGACTTACCCGTTCGTTCATGGCGTTCCTCGTCGACGCCTACGCCGAGGACGAGGCGCCCAACGCCAAGGGCGGCGTCGACAAGCGCACGGTGCTGCGTCTGGACCCTCGGCTGTCTCCGGTGAAGGTCGCGGTGCTGCCGCTGTCACGCAACGAGGACCTCAGTCCGAAGGCCAAGGACCTGGCCGCCGAGCTCCGCAAGTACTGGAACATCGAGTTCGACGATGCTGGCGCGATCGGCCGGCGCTATCGCCGTCAGGACGAGATCGGCACACCGTACTGTGTGACAGTCGATTTCGACTCGCTCGAGGACCACGCGGTCACCGTGCGCGAGCGCGACGAGATGACCCAGGAACGCATCGGCATCGACTCGGTGGTCGACTACCTGGCCACCCGCCTCAAGGGCTGACGCTAGAACCGGCCGCCGCCGCCGAACATCCCGCCGCCCGACGAGCCCTGCGACCCGCCGAAGGTGGTCGACGTCCAGCCGCCGCCGCGCATGCCGCCGCGCATGCCGCCGGACAGGATGTTACCGAGGATGATCCCACCGATCACCGCGCCCATGTCCGACGAACGGCCAACGCCGCCATAATGATTCATGTAGGCTCGCTGTGCGGACTGCACATCCTCGTTGGCCAGCTGCTGGGCCTGCGCCGCCAGCAGTGAGGCTCCGTTGGCGTGCGCGATCGCCTCGGTGATGTTGGACTTCTTCTTCGACTGCGCGGCTTCCAGCTGGCGCACCGCCTCGTTGAGTCGGGTGCGGGCCTCCGGCCCGACGCTGCCGCGGCGGGTGTCGACGTAGTCCGACACCGAGCGGACCCGCGATTGCGCGGCGAACAGCGCCTGGTCGTAGGACCGGCTGAGCCGTTCGGCGGCCTCGCGCTCCTCGGCGACGGCGGCCAGCAGTCGGTCGAGGTGAGCGTCGGCCTCGGTCAGCTGGGTGAACGCACCCAATGGGTCGGTCGCCCCGGCGCTCTGCGCCGCGGTGACCGCCTTGACCGCGGCATCGCGCGCCGCCGACAGTTCGGCGGCATTGGCCAGCGAACCCTGCGCCAGCTGAGTGGCGGCCTGGTTGATCCCGTTCTGGATGTCGGTGATCGCCGCCGGCAATGTGCTCACCGCCTTGCGGATGTCGCTGGCCGCGCTGTCCACCGCGGCGAGCATCGAACTGGCTTGCTGCAGAGCCGATTCCGCGCCTCGCACGCTGTCGATCAGCTCACCCTGCTTGCCGGCGACCGGCTTGGCCACCAGTTCGCGTCCCCGGGTGATCGACTCGTCGGCGAAGGCCAGCCGTTCTTTGGCGGCGTTGACGTTGCGCGCCACCGACGCCAGCGCGGAGTCGGCGAACTCGCTGTGCAACTGGGTCAGCTTCTGCTGTGACGGCTCGATGCGGGCGGTGACGTCCACCAGCTGCTGGGTCAGCGCGTCGAGCCGGTCGGGGGCGTTGATCACCAGGTCGCGCAGCTGCTGGAAGGACTGGGTCTGTGTCTCGAGCTCGCGGTTGGCGCGTGCCGCCGCGACCACCACGCGGGTCAGCAGATCGCGGCGCTGCGCCGGAGTTTCGGGCACCGCGTCGTCGAGCTGCTGACGGACGTTGAACGCCTGCTTCAGGGTGATCCTGGCGTTCTCGACGGCCTTGGCGAACGGCTCGGTCTGCTGCGGACCGAACTCCTCGGCGGCCAGCTCCAGCTCATTGTTGCTGGTGCGCACCGCGTTGTCGACGTCGACGACGATCGAGCGGGACAGCTCGTCGAGGGCGTCGACGGGCACCGAGGCCAGCGCATTCGGGTCGGTCGGGTCCACCCTCTTGGCCGCAGCCACCTCGGCCTCGTGGCGCTTGCGCTTGCGGTGGCGGCTCCACAAGATCAGCAGCACGATCGCCAGCAGGATGAGCGCGGCGATGATCAGCACCGGCACCCACGAGATGCTCGCCGCGGTTCCGCCCGAGGACGCGCCCAGCGCAGCGAGCCCGTTGGCCGCCGCAATGGCCGCACCTGCCCAGTCGTTGCCGCGCAGGGCGGGCTCGATCTTGTCGCGGCGGATGTCGTCGACCTTGGTTGAGCTGCCGCCTGCCGCGGCCGGCGGCACCAGGAAGGCGTAGGAGCGCTCGCCGGTGGCCACGGCCAGGATCGCGTCTTGATCGCCCAGGTCGCTGACCACGCGGGTGTCCTGCGCCCAGGACACCGCGCCCTTGGGGGCGAACGAGTCCACGAACACCACCCACAGGCGTACGTGGCGGTCGGAGTACAGCCGGTCGACGGCCTTCTGCACGTCGGAGAGCTGCTTGTCGTTCAGCACGCCGGCGTTGTCGGTGACGTAGTCGGGCAGCCGGAACGGGGGCTCAGCCGTGGCGGTCGGTGCTACCAGTGTTGCGACCGTCAGGATGGCGGCGAGCAGGCTGAACAGACGAGCGAGGCGCATGAGCGTCAAATGTAGCTGGCAGACTGTGCCTCGGTGACGACGATTCAGCAGGGCCGCTACGACGAGGCCGACCACGAGCGGGCGGTGGCGGAGACGGCCAAGACCGCCGGGCTGCCCGGTACGACGACCGAGCACCGGACCGACTTCGCCCGCGACGGTGCCCGGGTGCTGCACTGCGCGGCGCTTCGCCGCCTGGCCGACAAGACCCAGGTGGTCGGGCCGCGCGAGAGCGAGAACCCGCGCACCCGTCTCACGCACTCGCTGGAGGTCGCCCAGATCGGCCGGGGGATGGCGGTGCCGCTGGGCTGCGATCCCGACCTGGTGGACATGGCCGGCCTGGCACACGACATCGGTCACCCGCCCTATGGGCACAACGGCGAGCGGGCCCTCGACGAGTTCGCCTCCGCCTGCGGAGGATTCGAGGGCAACGCCCAGAACTTCCGGATCCTGACCCGCATCGAGCCCAAAGTCCTTGACGCCGATGGCCGTAGCGTCGGCCTCAACCTCACCCGCGCCGGGCTGGACGCCGTCACGAAGTATCCGTGGTTCCGCGGTGCGCGCGGGCGCAAGTTCGGCTTCTACGAAGACGACCGGGAACTGGCGCAGTGGGTGCGCGGCGGTCTGCCCGCCGAACGGCCGTGCCTGGAGTCGCAGGTGATGGACTGGGCCGACGATGTGGCCTATTCGGTGCACGACGTCGAGGACGGTGTGGTGTCGGGTCGGATCGACCTGCGGGTGCTGGCCGACGACGACGCCGCCGCGGCCCTGGGCCCGCTGGGCGAGTCCAGCGCGATCGACGCCGGACGCGGGCTGGGCGCCGGGGATCTGGAGCACGCCGCGCGCCGGTTGTCCCGGCTGCCGGTGGTCGCCGACGTCGGCAAGTACGACGGAACGCTGGCCGCCTCGGTGGCCCTCAAGCGGCTGACCAGTGAGCTGGTCGGCCGGTTCGCCTCGGCCGCGATCGCGCTGACCCACGAGGTTGCCGGGCCGCAGCCGCTGGTGCGCTACCAGGCCGATCTGCATGTGCCCGCCACGGTGCGCGCCGAGGTCGCGGTGCTCAAGACACTGGCGCTGCAGTTCATCATGTCCGACCCCCGGCACCTGGAACTGCAGGCGCGGCAACGGGACCGCATCCACCGGGTGGCGCACTGGCTGCTCGAGGGCGCACCGGCGACGCTGGACACCATCTTCGCGCCCGCGTTCAACGCCGCGCCCGACGACGCCGCGCGGCTGCGCGTCGTCGTCGACCAGATCGCCTCCTACACCGAGGGCCGCCTGGAACGCATCGACGCCGGCATCGGCGACGATCCGCCGCGCCGGCAGTAACGTCAGGGTTGCGATCGGTGCTCAACGTCACCTAGACGTTACGCTCGGCGACCTGGCCAAGTGCCTCGCGGGTCCGCTCTAGACTGTGCCGATGGCCGGTGTGAGCGGGGGCGGGGATCGCAAGGGGCGCATCTCCGAACGCGACATCGCCGCCATCCGCGAGCGCGTCGCCATCGAGGACGTCGTGGGCGACTACGTCCAGCTGCGCCGCGCCGGCGCCGACTCGCTCAAGGGCCTGTGCCCCTTCCATGACGAGAAGTCACCCTCGTTCCACGTGCGCCCCAACCACGGCCACTTCCACTGCTTCGGCTGCGGCGAGGGCGGCGACGTCTACGCCTTCCTCCAGAAGATCGAGCACGTCAGCTTCGTCGAGGCCGTGGAGATGCTGGCCGATCGCATCAGCTACACGGTCACCTATAGCGGCGGCGGCACCAGCGTCCAGCGCGACCGCGGCAGCCGCAGCCGGCTGATCGCCGCCAACGCCGCCGCCCAGGAGTTCTACGCCGCCGCACTGGATTCCGATGAAGCCGCGCCCGCGCGAAAGTACTTGACAGAGCGCAACTTCGACGCCGCGGCAGCTCGCCAGTTCGGCTGCGGGTTCGCACCGTCGGGCTGGGATTCGTTGACCAAGCACCTCATTCGCAAGGGCTTCGAGTTCAAGGAACTCGAGGCGGCCGGCCTGTCTCGCGAGGGCAGGCGTGGTCCGATGGACCGGTTCCACCGCAGGCTGCTGTGGCCGATCCGCACCGCCAGCGGTGAGGTCGTCGGCTTCGGCGCGCGGCGCATCTTCGACGACGACCAGATGGACGCCAAGTACGTCAACACTCCGGAGACGGTGCTCTACAAGAAGTCCAACGTGTTGTTCGGCATCGACCTGGCCAAGCGCGACATCGCCAAAGGCCATCAAGCCGTCGTCGTCGAGGGCTACAGCGACGTAATGGCGATGCACCTGGCCGGAGTCACCACCGCGGTGGCGTCCTGCGGCACCGCATTCGGCGACGAACACCTGGCGATGCTGCGCCGACTGATGATGGACGACAAGTTCTTCCGCGGCGAGCTGATCTACGTCTTCGACGGCGATGCGGCCGGCCGGGCCGCGGCGCTCAAGGCATTCGCCGGCGAGCAGAACCTGGCCGGGCAGAGCTTCGTGGCGGTTGCCGCCGACGGCATGGACCCGTGCGATCTGCGGCTCGCGCACGGCGACACCGCGCTGCGCGATCTGGTGGCCCGCCGCACGCCACTGTTCGAGTTCGCCATCCGCACCGCACTGGCCGAGCACGACCTGGATCTGGCCGAGGGCCGGGTGGCGGCGCTGCGCCGCTGCGTGCCGATGGTCGCCCAGATCAAGGACCCGACCCTGCGCGACGAGTACGCACGCCAGCTGGCCGGCTGGGTGGGATGGGACGACGTCGCCCAGGTGATCGCCCGGGTCCGCGAGGAGGCCGAACATAAGCCCGGTGCCCGCGGTGACAACCGGCGCCCGCCGATCGGGCGGCCCAGAGCGGCCGGAGAGGCCGGGGCCAGCCGGCCCGACCCCCGGGACCCGACGCTGTGGCCGCAGCGTGAGGCGCTTAAGGCCGCCCTGCAATACCCGGCGCTGGCCGGCCCGGTTTTCGACTCGCTGACCGTGGAGAGCTTCACCCACCCCGGCTACGCCGCGGTGCGCACCGCCATCGAGTCAGCCGGCGGGACGTCGTCCGGCATCACCGGCGGGCAGTGGATCGACACCGTGCGCGAACAGACGAACGCGCCGGCCACCCAGGGCCTGATCACCGAGCTCGGTGTCGAGGCCATCCGGGTCGACGACGAGGACAAACTGCCCCGCTGCATCGGCGGCGTGCTGGCCCGACTGCAGGAAGTGTGGGTAGGCCGGCAGGTCGCCGAGGTCAAGTCCAAACTGCAGCGGATGTCGCCGGTCGAGCAGGGCGACGAGTACCACGCCCTGTTCGGCGACCTGGTGGCGCTGGAGTCCTACCGGCGCAGCCTGCTCGAACAGGCCAGCGGCGACCACCTGACTGCGTGAGAATTGCCGCCACGGTATGGTTAACGTGCTGCCTGTTTACAGCGAAAGGCCGGATATGACTACCGCGAATACTCGTGCACGGCGAATCGCCGCCATCGGCGCCCTTGCCGCGGCTGCGGCTGCGGTGCCGGCCCTGGCCGCGCTGACCGACTCCAGCACCTCGAGCACCTCGGCCACCGGTTCGGGCACCTGCCTGGCATGGGTCGGATCCCGCAACGACGGGCAGTGCATCTCGTGGTCCAACGGCAGCCCGACCTACATCGGCACGCCGCAGATCGGCCTCGGCGGCCAGAACAGCGGCAGCCCGGGCCTCGGTGTGACCACCGGCCCCCTGCTGCCGGGTCAGTCCATCAGTATCCCGATGGGCTGACGCCCCGGGATTTCTACTTCGCTTCCGGCTGCCGTGGCTCGACCACGGTGGTCTCCGAGTCGATCTCGGTGAGTCGGACCATCCTCGGGTCGGGATCCGGGGAAACCCGGTCGGCCAGCTTGCGGCGTCCGGCGTCGATCATCGATCGGGTGGCGGGATTGTCCGTCACGGCGCGGTAGGTGCCGACGATCTGCTCGTAGCGGCGACGGCCGGCCTTGGTGCCCAACACGTAGCCGACGCCGAGTACGGCCAGAAACCGGATCACTGCGCTCCCTTCCTCGACACCTACGCCCACCATCCTGCCTGACGCGGACCCGACCGCGCCCGCCACCCGTTTTGGCGTGGAGGGACCCCGGTAGGCTAGAGTCACTTCCCGGTCCGCGTCGGCGCAAGCGCGCCTGGCCGGGCAGGTAGTCCCCTGTAGCTCAATTGGCAGAGCTTCCGACTGTTAATCGGACGGTTGATGGTTCGAGTCCATCCGGGGGAGCAAGGTACTCACTGTGAAAGCCGCTGGTGGGAGGGATATACACGGCGGCTAGGCGTCCAGCCCCAAGCCCGGTGCCCACAATTTGCCCACACTTCGATCCAGCTTGTCAGCGACCGCGACCAAATCGTCGTCGAAAAGATCTGCGTACACATCCAAGGTCATCGCAGCCGACTTGTGCCCGAGCATCCGTTGCACGACTTTCACGTTCGCGCTATTGGAGATCGCCAACGAGGCAGCCGTGTGCCGAAGATCGTGGGCCGTCACCCGCGGGAACGGATCGCTCTGGGCGGCCGTCTTCTGGCAGCGCGCCACCGCACCGGATAGCCACGAGTCATGCGTCGCCGGTGGTCGCAGATAGCCTCCAGTGCTCGACGGCCAGATCAGCTCATCCCGACCCTTACCGGCCACTGTCGTTGCCAACTCGTCTACGACGTATTTGGCGACCGCCAGGGTCCGGTGCTCGCCACCTTTCAACGACTCCACGCTGCCTCCGGTCGCATTCTTGTGGACCAGGATCTTGCGACGCAGGAAATCGACATCACCTACCCGGAGGCCGGCGGCCTCACCCCACCGCAAACCGGCCGTGCCCAACAGCAACACCAGCGACCCGTACCGCCCCGACTCGCGTGCCAGCGCGTGCAGCTGATCACCGGTGAGATAGACGTTCGGCTTCTTCACGATCGGGGGGAGTTTCACGCCGCGACACGGGTTGGACGCCAGCCGGCTGTCCCTGACAGCGTCCTCGCAGATCCCGTACAGCACACCGTGCGCGTACCGAACCACTTTCGCACCACGGCGCTGCGCCAGCTCGGAGGTCCACGCCTGCACAGTTGAGTAGGAGACAGCCGACAACTGCGTACGAGCCCACACGGGCTCGACGTGCACTCGCCAGGACACCTCGATGGATCGGAAGCTATTTGGCTTCAAGTGCCCTCGTTGGCGCTCTAGCCACGCGGTGCCGAGCTCGCCGATCGTGGCCCGGCCCATCGAGGGTGAAACATATTCGCGGCGAAGTTTACTGCCCTCAACCTCAACAGCAAACGTCTCGGCGTCGCGTTTAGTCCTAAATCCGCGCTTGTCGGTCTGACGTTTGTCGGGTGTTCGGTAACGTACTCTGTAAAGCGTTGTACCACTGGAGGTTTGGTACTTACTGATCGTCGCCATCGGCGCCCACTATTTTCGTTGACCAACGATCCCTATCCCACTGCGGTAGCGCGTGGTCGATGAATGAGCCGAGTGTCCCTCTGACGAGCGGCCTAGCCGAGGTCAGCCAGCCCCACACCACCGTCGCTGTTATGGGCTTATGCCACCCCGTGACGGACACCAGGTCGTCATGCGCGATCGAGGAGACCTCAGGCATAAGCAGACTGGCCGGGGACACGCCGAGCGCGATCGCAATTGCCACCAGGTCGTCGACATCGACGCGGCGTGTGCCGGCCTCGATCCTGCGGAGGCCGAGCGGTGGAATGGGGCGCCCCAAGGTCTCCAGCCGCTCGGACAGCCCTGTCACCGGCATCATCTTCGCCTCACGTATCCGCACGATGTTGGATCTAACTGCTTCACCAGAGGGTCCCAAGGGTCGTCCGGTGGTCTTTGAGTCACTTGCCATTCTGCAATGGTAAATGATCAGGATTGATAAGTCACTAGGTCTAACTTGACAACTTCGAAAATGTGCTCCAATCTGATGACGGGAGTGATCAAAACAGATCACTACCAAGTTTTGAGAGCGGAGGATAAATGGAAAATTTACCGCCCTTGATGACTACCGCCGAGGTGGCGGAATACCTCAAGGCAAGCAAGGCATCACTCGACCAGGACCGCTATCTGAAGCGCGGGTTACCGTACGTACGAATTGGTAGGCGCGTCCGCTACCGGCGCGAGGATGTTCTGAACTACCTATCTGCCAACTCATTTGGTAGCGGTGACGTCGCGTGAGCTACCACTACGATCTGCTGCATCTCCGGCGGCCGCTGCCCAAACGGACCGCAGAGCGTCGCACCACCGACCAAACATGGGCATCCATGCGGCACAAAGGAACCGGACCGCCCTACCTAAAGCTGGGCGGCCGCAACCGCCCCGTCAACGGCGGCGACGCCGCATGAGTAAAACGTCGAAACTCCGCGACCTGTGGCGGCAACTCCACGCCTCCGACCACGCCCGTCACCCCGACTGGTGCCCGGGCTGCGGCTACCACCGGCTGACGGCCGGCGCGCACAGAGCCGACTGCACGGCGCCGGCAGAAAACCGATGACCGCCGACGACCTTCACGCCGAGGCGATCGCAATCCGAAGCCTCGGAGCCACCGTGCTCGACTCGACGGACATCGGCGCGTATGCGATCGAGTACGCGATCGCCGGTTGGCGCGTGCACCCCCTACGCGGCAGCGACGGCAAACGTCCCGTCCTAGCTGACTGGACTAACCGGGCCACCAGCGACGTCAACCAAGTCACCGCCTGGTGGGGCGGCCGATACCGTGGATACAACATCGGCGCACCCCTGCCCGACCCGGTGATGGTTCTCGACGTCGAAACCACCGAGGGTCACGGCGTCGACGGTGTCGGGGCGCTCGAACACCTCGAAGCCGATAACACCCCGATCGGTCACACCCTGACCACGATCACCGGGTCCGGCGGTCTTCACATCTGGCTACGACGACCACCCGGACGGCTCACCGCGACCCGCCTGCCCGGCGGGGTCGAGCTGCGTGCCTCCTCCGTGATGCAATGCGTGCTGCCGCCGTCGGTAAACCCGCGCACCCGGCGCGCCTACCGATGGTCAGACCCGCACGCCCCGGTCGCCGCACCCCCCCGCTGGCTGATCGACCTGCTGAGACCCGAGAAACAGCCTCGACCGGCAACGCCACCCCGACCACGAATGCGCCACGACCCTCTCGGAGGCTTCTTCACCGGCTCGATCGCCGACCAGTACAGCTCGGCCACGTCATGGCAAGACATCCTCGCGCCGCACGGTTGGACGTGCCTCGACCCGGATCCCGACGCCGACGGCGCACGCTGGCGTCACCCCACCGCCACCTCCCCCTGGTCGGCCACCATCCAACACGGATGCCTGTTCGTCTACTCCCCAAACACCCCATTCGACGTCACCGAACCGGGAAACCCCAAGGGCTACACCCGATTCCGTGCGCACGCGATACTCAACCACGGCGGCGACATGTCGAAAGCCGCGAAATCCCTTCAGGAGACCCAACAGTGGTGATCAACGTCGCCGACATCGCCCCGCTACCCGACGAAGACCCCGACGGCTTCTGGGACGCCCGCAACATCCTGCGACACATCCATGATTTCGCGAAGCACAAGCGCCGCAGCCCGTGGGCCGTCCTCGGATGCGTCCTCATCCGCACCTCCGCCGCGATCCCAGCACACGTGGCGCTCCCCGCCGAGTTCGGAAACCCGCTGTCGTTGAACGTGACCCTCGCCCTCGCAGGCCCGTCAGGGTCGGGCAAGGACTCCGCGATGGGCGCCGCACGGCAAGCCATAGACTTCGCCGGCCCCGGATGGGAAGCACCCCTGTACCTTCCCGTCGGCTCCGGAGAAGGTGTCGCGCGCGTCTTCCACGTCGACCGCGACGCGACCGGCGACCCCGTCGTCGACAAGGACGGCGTGCCCGCCAAGCCGATCGCCCGCTCGGCGATCTTCACCGCCTCCGAGATCGACAAGCTGGCCGCACTGATGACCAGATCCGGGTCAACCCTCGACGCGGTCCTGCGAGACCTGTTCACCGGCGGCGATCTCGGGTTCACCAACTCCGGCCGCGACACCCGCACCCACGTGCCCGCCGGCACCTACCGGGCATGCGTCTACGTCGGTGTGCAGCCCGGCAAGGCGGCCCCACTGCTCGACGGATCAGGCGGCACCGCTCAAAGGATCCTGTGGGCTCCCACCCAGGACCCCGACGTCGACGACAAACGCCCGCCCTGCCAGAAGCCGGCCGAGGTCACCCGCGCGCGAGGCGTCCTGTGGCCCACCGAGATCACGCTTCCGGTTTTCGTGACAGCCGCGATGGACGCCCATCAGGTCGCGATGAACCGCGGCCAAGTCGACGGCAACGACGGCCACCTCCTCGCCATCCAAGCCAAGGTCATGACCCTCCTCGCCGTCCTCGACGGGCGGGTCTCCCCGAACGAGGACGACTGGGCTCTGGCCGGCCAGGTCGTCGCCACCTCCAACGCCACCCGCGCCGCCGTGGCCCAGACGGTTGCCGACCAGGCGCGGCAAACCAACCGGGCCAAGGCCCACGCCGCCGCCGACCGAGAAACCATCATCGCCGCACGACTGGAGGAGGAAGCCCAGCAAAGAACCGCCAAAATCATCACACGAAAATTGGAGCGCGTCGGAGCTGAAGGCGCAACGAGACGCGATCTGCTGGCAGCTTGCCGATCCACCCTCCGCGACGTCTTCCCCACCGTGTTTGACCTGTTCATTGATAAGAAATTCATTGTTCCCGTGGCCGGTGACGGGTTTGCTCAGCGTTACCGCCTCAACACCGACGAGTAGGGGGGGGTGTGGACGCGTCCACACCCCGTCCACACCCATTTTCGCAGGTCACAGGGTGTGGACAAGTGTGGACGCCGTCCACACCCCGTCCACACCCACGCCAAAACCCAGCAAACAACGAAAGGATCAATCCGATGACCGACATCACCGCCACCGCCTACCGCCGGGCGGCCGTCATCATCAAGCACCACCTCGCCGGCGACACGCAAGGAGTCAACGCCGTCCTGCAGGAAATCAACGACGACACCCGACCCGGTCCACTACTAGGCGCACTACTCGGATCACTCGACGCGGTCACCACCCAGCTCGTCACCGAAGCTGGGAAAGCGGCGTTCATCGAGCTGGTCGCCCACCTCGCCGGCCACATCCCAGACACCCCAACGGTGCGCGCCGCCCGCTTCCTCCACGCCTACCACGAGCGCCAGCCGGCGCGCTTGGACACGATCGCCGGCGAGACCGACGACGCCACCCCACTGATTGCGGGGATGCTGACGGTCTACACCAGCCTCGTGCCCGCCCTGACCACCGACGTCGCCGGCGCCATCATCGACACCGCTATCCGCGCGTTCATCAACCTCGAAGAAGGAGCCGAATGACGCCGTGCCTCACGTGCGGTGAGCCGGGCCGCGGATCACGCTGCGACTCCTGCCGCGGCTACGACCGCCAGCACCGCAAACTGTCCCGTAAAGCCCGCCGACTCCAGCCGTTCTGCCAATCGTGCGGGTCCACCGAAAACCTGCAACTCGACCACGGCGAGGAGACGTGGAGGCGCCGCGCCGACGGGCTACCACTGCGCCTGCAGGACTACCGCGGCGTGTACTGCAGCGCATGTAACCGGGCCAACGGGCCAGCGCGGTGAACGGGCAAGAGGTGCCGGGCTACGTGCCCGAAGACCATCCCGGCCTGACACCGAGGGTGCTGGACGCTGTGGAGCGTGCCCGCCGGATCGCCGCATGGCAGGGCATCCACGATCCCACGGACGCGGACGGCCCACACACGCATCATTGGGAATCCATCCTGTACGTGTGCCGCGGTTGCGGTGTTTTCGATCCGCCCTGAATCACGCACAATCTGCCGCTACGTGTTCTCCGGTAGCGCCAAGGTTGGTAAGCACTCATGTAACCGGGCCAACGGGGTCAGCGCGGTAAGCCTCTGACCTGGGGATATGCCCTCACAGCAAACTCGCCGGCCACTACCTGAGGCAAAGTTCGCGTTACACTTCTGGTGAGAGTGTAAACAAACTCAATCCGCTGACCCGAGATCGAGCGGCCGTCGCCGCAACATTTCCAAGGGTCAGCAGGCGATGGTCGTCGCGAAAGCCATGCGCCTCAACGGTGTTAAGAAACTTAACACTCGCCAAGCAGCATCCGAGAGGTTTCTGCGTGCGGCGCGGGAGAACGATTGGCGGATTCCGCCATTCGCTCCAGTCCTCCCGTAGGTTTACACTTCAGGCGGAGGTGTAACGTGCGTGCTGGGCCTAAGCGGGAAGTGCAGGCGCCGCCGCTGACCTTCGACGGCTGGCCGGCCGCCCGGGCGCGGCGCCGCACGAAGTTCATCGGCGAATACCTGGTGTGCCCGCGCGGCCGGGGCGCCAACGAGCCGTTCCGGCTGCGGCCGTTCCAGCGGGAGATCATCGCGGGCGCGTTCACGCCGGGCGTCCGCTCCGCCCTCGTCAGCGTCCCGCGAGCCAACGGCAAGTCCATGCTGGCCGCCGCGCTCGGCATCGCAGAGCTGTTCGTCGGCCCGCCGTCCGCCGAGGTGCTGTGCGTGGCGTCCGACGCGAGGCAGGCGGCGATCATCCTCAAGTACGCGCGCCGCATGATCGAACTCAACCCGGTGCTGGCCGAGCGGACCCAAATCTTCGCCGACCGCCTGTACGTGCCGCAGAACGACGCCATGCTACTGCCGTTGCCGGCCGAGCCGGGAGCGTTGCACGGCCACGACCCGAGTCTGCTGATCGTCGACGAACTGCATGTGGTGACCGAGCAGGTGTGGGAGGCGGTCACCTCCGTGTCCGGTAAGAGACCGGAGTCGTTGACGCTGGCGATCTCCACCCCGGCGAGCACACCCGACAGTGTGATGTGGGCGTTGGTGGAGCACGGCCGCCGCGGTGATGATCCGTCGTTCTTCTTCCGCGAGTACTGCGCGCCGGCCGGCTGCGCGACTGATGACCGTAAGGCGTGGCGGGTGGCGAACCCGGCGTTGGCGTGCCGGAACCCGTTCCTGGCCGAGGATGGACTCGAGGCGGCCCGGCGCACGATCCGCGAGCCGGTGTTCCGGCAGCTGCGCCTCGGGCAGTGGGTGACCGGTGTCGATCAGTGGTTGCCGTTCGGCAGCTGGGACGCCTGCAGGGCCGGCCGCGATGTCGGGATCGGGGAACGGGTCGTCCTCGGCTTCGACGGGTCCGCGTCCGGCGATAGCACGGCGATCGTCGGCTGCACCCTGTCCGGGCACCTGTTCCTGGTCGGCCTGTGGGAGAACCCGGGCTTCCCGTCGTGGCGGGTGCCGCGCGACGAGGTCGACGCCGCCGTCGATCTGGCGTTCGCCAGATACGACGTGGCCGAGTTGGCGTGCGATCCGTGGGGCTGGCGTTCCGAGGTGGAGACGTGGGCGCACCGGCACGGGGAGCGACGGGTGCTGGAGTGGAACACCGCCGCACCGCAGCGCATGGCACCCGCGACGGACCGGCTGTATCAGGCGGTGGTGACCCGCGCGGTGACCCACGACGGGGATCCGGGTTTGGCCGCGCACATGGCGCACGCGGTGGCGAAGACCACGGCTCAGGGTGATCTGATCGCGAAGGACAAGCGCGGAAGTCCACGCAAGATCGACGCGGCGATCGCGGCGATCGTGGCGTTCGACCGGGCGGCCTGGCATCAAACCAAATCACGGAAACGGACGAGGAGCTTCGTGTGAGCGCGCAGATACCGATCGACTTGGAAACGTTGCTGATGAAGTTGGACGAGCCGCAAGCACGGTACGCCGAGCTGGACGCCTATTACACAGGGATGCAGGCGCTTTCGTTTCTGTCGCCGGAGGCGCGGACGGCTTTGGGTGGCCGGTTCGGGCGGATGGCAAGCAATATTCCGCGGCTTGCGGTGACCGCTCTCGCCGAGCGGCTGCGGATCACCGGGTTCTCCGATCCCGGGCTGTGGGCCGATTGGGTGCGCAACGATATGGATCAGCTCGCCGGCGTGGCGCATCGTGAGGCGCTGCAGCTCGGCGATGCGTTCGTGATCGTGTGGGCCGATCAGTCCGGCCGGCCGAAGGTCACGATCGAGTCGGCGAAACAGGTTGCGGCGCAAACCGATCCGGGGACGCGGCGGATCATGGCGGCGGTGAAACGGTGGGAGACCAAGACCACCACCGAGGCTGTCTGGTATGGGCCGGACCGGATCGTGCGGTACCGGGCGGACCAGACGGGGGCGACGATCCACGGTTTCCGCGCGGTCGAGGAGCTGGTCAATCCGCTCGGCGAGGTGCCGGTCGTCGCGATCCGCAACACCGGCAGGATCCTGGAGGATCGTGGCGCATCGGAGCTCGACGACCTGATGCCGCTGGTCGACGGGCTGAACAAGACTTTGGCCGACATGCTGGTGGCGTCGGAGTACACGGCCCGGCCGCGTCGCTGGGCTACGGGGATCGAGCTGGTCGAGGACCCTGTGCTCGACGCGGCGGGTAACGAGACGGGTGAGACGGTCGAGGTCAATCCGATCCCGGAAGGTGCGCGGGCGATGATCAGTGAGAACGAGACCGCGAAGTTCGGGCAGCTGCCGGGCGCGGACCTGTCCGGGTATGAGACGGCGGTGAAGGTGCTGCTCGGTCAGATCGAGGCTGTGTCCACCCTGCCGTCGCACTATCTGGGTGTGTTGTCGGATCAGCCGGCGTCGGCGGATGCTCTGCGGGCGGCCGAGGCTAGCCTGACCGCCCGCGCGGAGGCCCGTCAGGCCACGTTCGGCCGGGCTTGGGAGCAGGTTGCGAAGCTGATGGTCGCGATCGGCACGGGCCGCGATCCGCAGTTGATCGACGACATCCGGGTGCAGTGGGCTGATGCCAGTACCCGATCGGTCGCGCAGGAGTCCGACGCGGTGGTGAAGTTGTTTGCGGCCGGCTTGTTGCCGCGTGACTACGCGCTGCAGCGCCTGGGCTACAGCGATGACGTGATCGCGTCGATGACGTCGTCGTCATCGGCCGGACCGCGAGCGTTGGACTACTTCAACCCGGCGAAGGGAATGCCGAATGTCTTCTGACCCGACCGAGGCCGAGGAAACGGGCGCTGAGAGCCCTGTAGACGAACGAACCGACCACCCCGAGGGTGATCGTATGGGGGAGCCTCCCGCGGAAACGCAGGGCGACGATCGGGGCTCGTTTCCGCGCGCATATGTCGAGCGGCTGCGTGACGAGAACGCGAAGTACCGTCAGCGGGCTCAACATGCCGATGACCTTGCTCGGCGCCTGTTCACCGAGCTGGTCCGCTCGACCGGCCGGCTCGCCGATCCCGATGATCTGCCCTACGACCCGGAGTTGCTCGACGACCCGGACAAGCTGACGGCGGCGATCGGAGCGCTGATCGAGCGCCGCCCGCATTACGCGGCGCGCCGGCCGTCCGGTGATGTCGGGCAGGGCGCGAAGCCGGGCGCGGGGAAGGTTGATCTGGCGGCGATCCTCCGTCAGCGGGCCGGCTAGGTACCCCTCCGGGGTATGATGAAGGCGTAGCGCCCGGCGCGCACCCCGGTTGTCCTGGTGACACAGGTAGATCCCATTCCCTTGTCACAGAACGGACATCCCCATGGCTGAGACAACTTCCACCGCGCCCGAGTTGCTTGCAGAGCAGGTTGCGTCGCTGTTGGTTCAACCCCTCGAAGCAGCCTCCGTGGTGCTGTCCAGCGGCCCGCGGATCTTCGACACCGCCGGCGTGCTGCGCGTCCCGAAGATCGCCGGCTCCGATCCGGTGAACTACGTCGCCGAGGCCGGCCTGATCGACTCCACCCACTCGACCGCGTTCGACGAGGTCGTGCTGATGCCGACCGAACGCAAGTCGATTAAGGTAATCGAAAGGTACACAAGGGAATTGGTGCGCCAGTCCGTGGTCGGCATCGACTCCGTCCTGCAGAACCGCCTCGTGAAGGTCGTCAGTGATCAGCTCGATCAGGCTCTGCTGACCGGGGCCGGCACGGACACCTCCGAGCAGCAGGTGATCACCGTCAACGGCACCCCGACCGGCGGCACGTTCACCGTGTCCTACCGCGGTGTGGCGTCGGGAAACATCGCGTTCAACGCCGCCTCCTCCGCAGTGCAGACCGCTTTGCAGGCGGTCTCGACGATCGGGGCCAGCAACGCCACCGTGGCCGGGTCGGCGGGCGGCCCGTACACCGTCACCTTCGCCGGCGCGCTGGCCAACCTGAACGTGCCGCAGATGACCGCGGACGGTGCGCTGCTGACCGGCGGCACCGACATGAGCGTGACCGTGACCACCACAGTGCATGGTGAGGCCGGCAAGGGCATCACCGGTTTGACCAAGCAGGCCGGCGTGCAGACCGGGACGCTCGACGTCACCAACGCCGACTCACTGCTCACCGCGATCGGGCAGGCCGTCGCCGCCGAGGTCACACCGAACCGGTGGTTCATCTCCGGCGCCGACTTCATCGCGCTCCGCAAACTCAAGGAGCAGACCGGGTCGGCGAAATACCTGCTGGAGTCCGACGTCACCTCCGGCCCCACCTACCGGATGTTCGGTATCGGGGTCACACCGACGAACAAACTGCCTACGGGCACAGCGGTTTTGGTTGACATGAGTCAGGTGGCGGTGGCCCGCGACGTCGCCCCCAGCGTCACGATCCTCACCGAACGCTACGCCGAGTACGACGAGATCGGCATCCGGGTGACCACCCGCTACGACTTGGGTGTTTTGCAGCCGGCTGCCGTGATCGTGCTGACCGCCTGATGCCGATCGTGACGGGCGGTGATGTCGCCGCGTTCCTCGGGCAGGGCAGCGACACGCTGCTGGTCTCCATGTGCGACGAAACCGTGCCGATCATCACCGCGATGGTCTCCTCCTACACCCGAGGTAGGGGGTTCGTCGCGGGTGAGCCCGACGACGAGCTGGCCGCCGTGATCATCTGCGCCTCGGCCAGGCTGGCCGCCAACCCCGAGCAGATCCCCACCAGGGTCGGGTCGGTGGAGGTCCGTGGCGGGTTCAACGGGTTCAGCTTGGCCGAGTTGTTCATCCTCAACCGGTATCGGGTGCGGGCGCTGTGATCTACCACGACAGCATCGAGGTGGCGACGGAGGCCCCCTACGATCCGCCCCAATATGACGAGGCCGGCGGGGAACTCTTTACCACAGTCGTCGTAACGGTTGCCGGTGAAGTGTTCCCACTCGACACCGAGCAGGCGCTTGATGTCGGTGCCGGTGTCGTCACCTCCCGGTACCGGATGGTCCTGGCGCCCCGCGTCGACATCCCGCCCCGCATCGGCAACCAGCTGCGTCTGGGATGGGGGATGTTCGGACTCGACCCGGTGAACCCGTTCTCCTACAACAGTGGCCTGCTGGTCGACGGCACCGTGGAGCGGCATATGCTGCGCGGCCGGCTGCACCATTACGAGCTGATCACCAAAAGCGTCCTGGCGTGATCTGTGCCCACACCGTGCCCACAATCTGCCCACAGTTACAGGTAACTAGCGTGAACAACAGTGATGTGTTTTAGCTGGTGGACGCCACGTAAACGCGCCCAACAGCACCGGAAATATGGTTCGAGTCCATCCGGGGGAGCAGCATCTCACGCTTGGCACCGCCGGACTGGGTTCCGCACCGGCGGCGAACGCCTCGTGCGCCTCCTTCTTCGGGATTGGCATCGGGTCCGTATTGGGGCGGCGGCCTGACCATCTCCATCGGCGGCCAGCCGTTGGCGAAACCCTCACCAGTTGAATGCCTGCAGGACAACAGTTCCCAGGCACAGCAGCACGCCGAGGTACGGGATCGCCGCAGGGACATTGATGTACCCCTGGTGATCGCGGTGGCGCCGCTTGATGACGATCAGCGAGGCGTTCACCAGGGTGAAGATGATGAGCACGAGCAGGCTGGTGAGTTGGGCCAGCGACACCAGTGGCAGCAGTGCCGTGCCGATGATCATTGCGGTTATCACGACGAGTGTGGCGATCACCGGCGTCTGGTACGCACCGTGCACGCGGGCGAACCTGCTGTGGATCCAGCCCTCCTTGGCCAGTCCGTAGAGAATGCGCGAGCCCATGATGATCTGCACGATCACGCCGTTCATCGCGGCGGTCATCCCGATGAGGCTGAGGAAAACCCCGTGGCTTGCCCCGCCCCGCTCGAAAACCAGCGTCAGCGGTGCTTCACTGGCCGCGAGTTCGGCCGGGGACACCAGAGTCGTCGAGACCACAACAACCAGCAGGTACAGCACAGTGGAGGCCAGCAGCGCGAACAGGATGGCCAGCGGCATGGTGCGGCTGGGTCGCTTGACTTCCTCGGAGACATTGACCATGTCCTCGAACCCGATGAAGGCATAGAAAGCCAGGAACGCGCCGGTGAAGACGCCGCCGATGCCGACCGCCGGGTCGATCGCCAGCAAGTGGCCAACATCGATGTGCGCGAACGCGTTCCGTCCGACCCAGATGACCAGCACCAGGCCGAGCACCTCCAAGCCGGTGAGCACTGCGGCCATCGTCGCCGACTCGCCTATTCCCTTGATCGCGACCGCCCCGATCACCACGAGCAGGCCCACGCTGCCCACGATGGTCGGAACCGCGACGAACGAGTTCAGATAGCCCGCGAAGCCCTGTGCCAGTGCCGCCGCCGAAGCGACACCGCCGCCGACCATCGTCAGGCCGATCGCCGTTGAGAGCCGGCGCTTACCGAACGCGCGGTGCAGGTACACCGAGACGCTGGCGCTGACGGGATAGCGGCCCGCGAGTTCCATGTAGGACAACGCGGTGACCGCGGCGGTGACCATGGCGATGAGGAACGCCAGCGTGGTGCTGTGCCCGGCGAAGCCCGCCACCTTGCCGACGAGCACATAGATGCCGGCGCCCACGATGTTGCCGAGGCCGTACAGAGTGACCAGGGGCAGCCCGAGAGACCGGTTCAGCTTGGCGTTGTCGCCCCCGGCGCCCACCCGCAGAGTGTATGCACTCCCAGCGCCGGAGAATCAGTGCGAGTTGAGAACCGCATGCAGGGGCTCACGGTGGTGCCGATCAGGGCGACGCCGAGCAGGATGAAGTCGTGTGACCACTGGAAGTGAGGGACGACGAGGCTGGTGGGCCTCGCCCGGCGCCAAGGGCGGTCAGCTGTCGTTGCCGACCGTCACCGCCGTGGCCTGCTCGGTGATCTCGTCGAGTTCATCTTCCTCGACATCAATCCCCGTGAGGTGGCGGCTGGTCAACCCGAGCACACCGGCGGCGGCCAGCACCGCTGCCGCACCGACCCAGAACGGCAGGTGCACACTGACCCGCTCACCGAGAAAGCCGGCCAGCCACGGCGCGAACGCGGCGCCGCCGAACCGGACGAAGCCGTAGGCCGCCGAGGCCACCCCGCGTTCGACCGGCGCGGCCTTCATCACCGTCTCGGTGATCAGGGTGTTGTTGATGCCGATGAACAACCCGGCGATCACCACACAGGAGGCCAGCACGGCCTTGTTGTCGGTACCCAGCGCCATCACCGCGAGCACCGCCGACATGCACAGCAGGTTCACCAGCAGCACCGGCACGGTACCGAACCGGGCTTGGAGCCGCGGGGCGGCGACCACCGAGGTGAAGGCCAGCGCAAGGCCCCAGCCGAAGAAGATCAGCCCGATCTGGTGCGCGCTCATGTTCAGGGGGAACGGGGTGAACGCCAGCAGGGTGAAGAATCCGAAGTTGTAGAGCAGCGCCGTGATCGCCACACCGAGCAGGCCGCGGTGGCGCAGAGCGCGGAACGGGTCGGCCAGTGTGGTGGCGCGTTGCGGGCGGGGTGTCTCGGGCAGCAGCACGGCGGTCACCACCAGGGCGACGGCCATCAGCGCCGACACCCCGAAGAACGGCCCGCGCCACGAGATCGAACCCAGCACGCCGCCGACCAGCGGCCCCACCGCGATGCCCAGCCCCAGCGCGGCCTCGTAGAGGATGATCGCCTGGGCCACCGAGCCACGCGCGGAGCCGACGATGGTCGCCAGGGCGGTTGCGATGAACAGCGCATTGCCCAGGCCCCACAGGGCCCGCCAGCCGACGATGCCCATCACGGTGTCCGACATTCCGGCCAGCCCGGCGCCGGCGATGATGACGACAAGGCCGAGCAGCAGTGTGCGCTTGGGTCCGATGCGGCTGGACACCACGCCGGTGATCAGCATGGCCACCCCCATCACGGCCATGTAGCTGGTGAACAGCAGCGACACCTGTGACGGCGTGGCATCCAGGCTGTCGGCGATGGGCTTGAGGATGGGGTCGACGAGCCCGATGCCCATGAAGGCGACGACGGACGCGAAGGCAACGGCCCAAACGGCCTTGGGTTGGCGCCACATCGGTGGCTACTCCTAACTTCTCAGCGGTCGGATTCAGCAGCGGTGTCGAGATCGTCGAGCAGCCGGTGCAACGGCCCGATGGCTGCCGACAGAGTGTCGCGGTCCTCCTCGGAGAGGCGCGCGACGCGCGGATCGATGACGGCGGCCCGATCGGCCCTGACGCGGGCCAGGATGCGTTGACCCTCCGGCGTGATGCGAATGCGAACCGCGCGTGCGTCGTCGGGATCGGGGGTGCGGGCCACCAGCCCGGCGTCCTCGAGGCGACGGACCTGGGTGGTCATCGTCGGCTGCGAGCAGTGGTCGAGCTCGGCCAGATCGGAGATCCGGGCCTCGCCCTGGTCGTCGATCGTGCCGAGCAGCCGGGCCTGCGCCCACGGCAGCGGTAGCCGGATGCGCTGGGTGGCCAGCCGGTTGAGCTTGGCGACGACGGTGAGCAGGTCCGAGCCCAAGCCGGTGGTGGTGGTCTGCGGACTCATCTCTCCATATTTACATAGAAATACTATGTTGTCAGACTCGGTCGAAGGTGGCTTTGCTCACAGGCAGGTCGCACGCGCTGCGGGGTCCGGCCGGCTGGCAGAATCGTGAGATGACCGCGACGCGACCGGAGGCGCTGCAACAGCGGCCTCCCGGTCCGACGTCTTCGCGACAGCGCGGCACATCCCTGACTCCGGTGGAGATGGCGCAGGCCTCGGTGATGGCCGCGCTCAGCGCGGCGCTGACCATTCTGTCCATCGTCATCCCGTTCGCCGGCGGCCTCTCGCTGCTCGTGACCGTCCCGATGGGACTGCTCGGTTACCGCTACCGCGTCCGCGTGCTGCTGGCGGCCACCTTCGCCGCCAGCGTCATCGCGTTCCTCATCGCCGGCATCAGCGGCTTCATGGTGGTGCTGAACTGCGCCTATGTCGGCGGGCTCACCGGCATCATCAAGCGCCGCGGTCGCGGTACACCGACGGTAGTCGCGGTGTCGGTGGTCGCCGGGGTGATCTCCGGGTTCTTCATCATCGCCGCGTTGACCGTCCTGGTCCGGTTGCGCACCCTGACGTTCGAGGCGATGACCGCCAACGTCGACGGCGTGGTCTCGGTGATGTCGCGCTTCGAGCCGTTCCGACCCGGCGCCGAGGACTTCAAACGCTTCTTCACCACCGCGCTGGACTACTGGCCGCTGTTGCTGATGGGCTACGCGATCCTGTCGATGATGATCGTCACCCTGGTCGGGTGGTGGGCGCTGTCGCGGGTGCTGCAACGCCTGCGCGGCATCCCCGACGTGCACAAACTCGAGCCGTCGGCCGAGGACGGGCCCGTGGCGCCCGTGCCGGTCCGGCTCGCCGAGGCGCGCTTCCGCTACCCGGGTGCCGCCCACGACGCGCTCGCGCCGCTGACCCTGACCGTCGAGGCCGGCGAACACGTCGCCGTCACCGGGGCAAACGGCTCGGGGAAGACCACGCTGATGCTGTTGCTGTCCGGGCGCGAACCCACCTCGGGCACCGTCGAGCGGCCCGGGGCGGTGGGGCTTGGCCGGCTGGGCGGGACGGCGGTGGTCATGCAGCATCCGGAGAGCCAGGTGCTGGGGACCAGGGTCGCCGACGACGTGGTGTGGGGACTGCCGCCGGGAACGCACACCGACATTGCGGCTCTGCTCGACGAGGTGGGCCTGGCCGGTATGGAGGAGCGCGACACCGGCGGGCTGTCCGGCGGTGAGCTGCAACGGCTGGCCGTGGCCGCAGCGCTGGCCCGCCAGCCCTCGATGCTGATCGCCGACGAGATCACCAGCATGGTCGACCAGCGTGGCCGCGAGACGCTGCTGAGCGTGCTGTCCGGACTGACCGAGCGCCACCGGATGACGTTGGTGCAGATCACCCACTACACCAACGAGGCCGACATTGCCGACCGCGTCGTCAATCTCAGCGACTCGCAGGACAACACCGACACGGTCGGCAGCGCCGCCGCGCCCGCGCCGACGATCGCCACCACACCGCATCGGGGGGCTCCGGTGCTGCAGCTCGACGGCGTCGGCCACGAATACGCCAGCGGCACCCCGTGGGCCAAGACCGCCCTGCGTGATGTGAGTTTCGCCGTCGCCGAGGGCGACGGCGTTCTCATCCACGGCGGCAACGGTTCCGGCAAGTCCACCCTCGCCTGGATCATGGCCGGGCTCACGACGCCGACCACGGGCTCCTGCCTGGTGCGCGGCCGCCCGGCGCACGATCACCTCGGCGAGGTGGCGATCGCGTTCCAGGCCGCCCGGCTGCAGCTGATGCGTGCCCGCGTCGACTCGGAAATCGCCTCGGCGGCGGGCTTTTCACCCGACGACAGGGTCCGGGTGGTCTCGGCACTGGGCGCGGTGGGACTGGATGCGTCGCTGGCCCGGCGCCGTATCGACCAGCTCTCCGGCGGGCAGATGCGCCGTGTGGTGCTGGCGGGGTTGCTGGCCCGCAAGCCGCAGGCGCTGATCCTCGACGAGCCGCTGGCCGGTCTGGACGCCGCCAGTCAGCGCGGGCTGCTGCGCCTGCTGGCGGATCTGCGCCACAACACCGGTCTGACGGTCGTGGTGATCTCACACGACTTCGTCGGCCTCGAAGAGCTCTGTCCGACTACATTGCACCTGACCGACGGCGTGCTGGCCGCGGCGCCGACGGCGGCGGGAGGTAGGTCGTGACGGCCGCCCGCCAGTCCCGTCCGGTGGTGCTGCTGCGCCCGGTCCCCGGTACCTCGGTGATCCACGAGCTGTGGGCGGGCACCAAACTCATTGTGGTGCTTGCCTTTTCGGCTCTCCTAGCGTTCTACCCGGGATGGCTGTCGATCGCTCTGGTGGCCGTCGCGGTGGGCGCAGCGGTCTGGCTGGCCCACATCCCGCGCGGCGCGCTGCCCTCGATCCCGAAGTGGCTGTGGCTGCTGTTGCTGCTCGGCGCGGCGACCGCGGGACTGGCCGGCGGCAGCCCGGAGTTTCACCTCGGACCGGTCGACATCGGGTTGGGCGGGCTGCTGAAGTTCCTGCGGATCACCGCGGTGTCGATCCTGCTGCTGGCGCTCGGCGCGATGGTGTCGTGGACGACCAACGTCGCCGACGTGGCTCCCGCGGTGGCGCGGCTGGGTCGGCCGCTGAAGGTCCTGCGCATCCCGGTGGACGACTGGGCGGTGGCACTTGCCTTGGCGCTGCGGGCTTTTCCGATGCTGCTCGACGAGTTCCGCCTCATGTACGCGGCGCGGCGGTTGCGGCCCCGGCCGGTGCTGACCACGCGGCGGGCGCGACGGCGCCGCTGGGCCATCGAGATGGTCGACCTGCTTGCCGCGGGCATCACCGTGACGCTGCGCCGCGCCGACGAGATGGGCGATGCCATCACCGCGCGCGGTGGCACCGGGCAGATCGCCGCGGCACCGTCGGGGCCGCGGAGCGCGGACTGGGTGACGCTGGCCATCACGGTGCTGTTGTGCGCGTTGGCGATCGGACTGGAGATCGTCGGGCTGTCCGGCGGTTAGCGAGGTGCCGCGGTGTTGGCTGCGCGCTGCGCGGCCGCAAGCACTTCGGCGACGGGCGTTCTGCCGAGGAACATCTCGTCGAAGTAGGGCTTGATCGCCTGGTAGCCGGCGGCGAAGCCGGCACCGCCAGGTGCGGCGATCCGCGCGCCGTCGAGCACCGTGAAGAACGGGGTGACGTCGACGCCCTTGGCCGACCAGTAGTCGAAGTACACCTTCTGCGCGGCGAGCACAGCGGGGATTGCCGCGCCGCGCCTGCCGACGTATTCGTTGCCCTCGCGGCTGCCCAGCCACGCCAGCACCTCGCGGACAGCCTCGGGGTGGCGGCTGGCCGGATTGCCCGCCGCGGCAATGCCGTTGGTGACGCTGACCCGCCCCGCCGGCCCGATCGGAAGCATGGCGAGGCCCCACCGGAAGGTGGCCTGATCGGCGATCTGGGCCAGGTTGTAGGTGCCGGACTGGAAGATCGCCATCCGCCCGGACATGAACTGGTTGCGGCAGAAGTCGCCGTTGCCGTTGGTGTCCGACGCCGGTGGCGCCACCCGGTCGGTGTTGATTAGGCCGACGACGTAGCGGAACGCCTCGGCGGCCTGGGGATTGTCGAACGCGAACCGGTCGCCGGTGGCGAACTTTCCGCCGGCCGAACCGATGTAGTTGAGGTAGATGCCCTGCAGGTCGTTGGCCGCGTGTAGCTCCACTGGCGGCCGTGGGTGAGGCGGTGCAATAGCGGCCGCAGCGTGTCGTTGGCGGGGTCGGGATCCCAGCGCAGCGTGTTCAGCTCGGCTGGGTCGACGCCGTCGGCGGCCAGCAGGTCGGCGTTGTAGTACAGGGCGATACCGGCGTCGGTCAGTTGCGGCACCCCCCACAGCGTGCCGGTGCGGGTGAACTGCGCGACCACGGACTGGTCCCAGCCGGCACTGGGTTGCACGGCCATCAACCGGCTGTTGTCGGCGTACTCGGCGAAGTAGGCGTTGTTGATCCAGAAGACGTCGTCGGCGCCGCCGCCGGCCACGTCGGTGCGCAGGGTGTCGAAGTAGCTCGCGTAGGCCACGACGTTGACGCGCACCTCGAAACCGGGGTGGGTGCGGCTGAACTCGGCGAACGAGTCGCGGTAGGCGGCGGCGACCTGCTGGTCCCACAGCCGCACGGTGATCACCGTCTTGCCGCCCGGCGCACCGGTGCGGCCCAGCGCCCACACCCCGGCCACCAGCAGCAGCGCGACCCCGACCAGCGCGGCCAGCAGCAGCGTCGAGGTTCTCGGCCGGCTCATTTGAGCCCCGTCACCACGATCGAGCGCACGATGTGGCGCTGGAACGTCAGGAACAGCACGATCAGCGGGACGATCGCGACGGTCGTGGCGGCCATCACCAGCGTCCACTGCGCGTTGAACTGCGACTGCAGGCCCGCGGTGGCCACCGTCAGTACCCGCCAGGTGCTGCCACTGGTGATCACCAGCGGCCACATGAACGAATTCCATTGACTCACAACGGTGATCAGGGTCAGCGTCACCAGGATCGGCTTGCTGGACGGCAGGATCACGTGCACGATCACGTCGAGGGTGTTGGCGCCGTCCAGCCGCGCGGCGTTGAGCAGGTCGGCGGGGATGGCCCTGAAGTACTCACGCAGCAGGAAGATCGCGTACGGCGAGCCGAACAGCAACGGCAGCACCAGCGCCCAGAACGTGTTGCGCAGACCGAGTTCGGCCATCATCAGGTACAGCGGTACCACCGTCACCGTGGCGGGCACCATCAGCGTGGCGACATACACCCAGAACAGCGCGTCGCGTCCGGGGAACTCCAGGCGCGCGAATGCGTAGGCCGCCAGCACCGAGAAAGTCAACTGGCCGATGGTGATGATCGCTGTCATCAGCGCGGTGACCGCCAGCGCCCGGCCGAACCCGGCGTCACCCAGCGCGGCATAGTTGGCCAGCGTCGGCGGATCGGGCAGCGACAGCGGTGTGCCGGTGGCGAACTGGTGCACGGAGGTGAACGACGTCAGCAGACCGAGCCCGAACGGGGCGAGCGTGAGCAGCGCCCCGGCGAGCATCCCGGCATAGATCAGCGCGTTACGTGAGGTCATAGCTGATCCGGCGGCGGAAGTAGAGATGCTGGACGATCGTGGCGCCCACGAGGATCACGAACAGCACCAGCGCCATGACGGCCGCCCGCCCGATGGCCGCGGCGCCGAAGGCTTCGGCGTAGATGCGGTGGGCCACCAGGTCGGTGCGCCCGGCCGGACCACCGCCGGTCAGCGCGTACACCGTGTCGAACACCTGCGCGGCGCTGACGATGCCGGTGACCGAGACGAAGAACAAGGTCGGGCGCAGCATCGGCAGGGTGACACGCCAGAACCGCTGCCAGCCCGTCGCGCCGTCGAGGCGCGCGGCGGCCTGGATCTGCGGCGGGATGGCCAGGATGCCGGCCAGGAAGAACAGCGTCAGGTAGCCGACGTTGGTCCACACCGTGACCGCCGAGACCACCGGCAGCGCCAGGCCGGGATCGGTGAGCCACTCGATGGGCCGGCCCAGCACAGTACTGACCGCGCCGTCGGTGGGCGCCAGGATCCAGTGCCACAGCACCGCCACCGCCAGCGGCGAGCACACCCACGGCACCACGTACAGCGTGCGGAATACCCCGCTGCCGGGAAGTTCGCGGGCCAGCAGCGAGGCCGCCGCCAAACCCAGGACGATCTGGGCGGGCACCACGATCGCGATGAAGATCAGTGTCACCAGCAGGGAGTTGCCGAAAGTGGCGTCGCTGAGAACCGATCGCCAATTGTCCAGACCCACATAGCGGATCGGGCCCAACAGATCCCAGCGGTGCAGGCTCAGCCACACCACGACGAGCATCGGCAGCAGCAGGAAGCACACCACCCCGAACAGGCTCGGCGCCAGCAGCGCGTACCCCAGCAGGGTCGAGCGCACACGCCGGGTGGTCACCCCAGTCATTAAAGCCGGTGGCGGTGCCCGCCCGTTACGGTGTAGCGGTGAGTCCTCGTGTTGTCGACGCCGACTTCATCGCCCTGCCCCGCCAGCTGTTGGCCGATGCCGCGCTGACCGCCGCCATACAGGCGGGTGCCAGCTACGCCGACCTGCGCATCCACGCCATCACCACCGAGGTGGTGCAGCTGCGTGACGGGGAGCTGGAGACCGCCGTCACCGACCGGGAGGTCGGGCTCGCGATCCGGGTCATCGTCGAGGGCACCTGGGGTTTTGCCTCCCATGCCGAGCTCGCGCCCGAGGTCGCCGCGGACACGGCGCGCCGGGCGGTGGCGGTGGCCAGGACGCTGGGCGCGCTGAACGCCGAGCGCATCGAGTTGGCCGCCGAACCCGTCTACGCCGAGGCCACCTGGGTGTCGAGCTACGCCATCGACCCGTTCACCATCTCGACCGCCGACAAGATCGGGCTGCTGGAGGAGTACTCCGGCCGGCTGTTGGCCGCCGACGGGGTGGACCACGTTTCGGCAATGGTCAACGCGGTCAAGGAGCAGGTGTTCTACGCCGACACGTTCGGCTCGAGCATCACGCAGCAGCGGGTGCGGGTGATGCCGGTTCTGGAGGCGGTGGCCGTCGACGCCGCGGCGGGCAGCTTCGAGTCGATGCGGACCCTGGCCCCGCCCACCGCGCGGGGCTGGGAGGCCCTGGCCGATGGCGAGGTCTGGGACTGGTCTTCCGAGCTGGCCGAGCTGCCCACCCTGCTGGCCGAGAAGACGAAGGCGCCCAGCGTGGTCGCTGGGCCGACCGATCTGGTGATCGACCCGACCAACCTGTGGCTGACCATCCACGAATCGATCGGGCACGCCACCGAATACGACCGGGCGATCGGCTACGAGGCGGCCTATGCTGGCACGTCGTTCGCCACGCCGGACAAGCTGAACACGATGCGCTACGGCTCGCCGGTGATGAACGTGACCGCCGACCGAACCGTCGAATACGGTTTGGCGACAATCGGATACGACGACGAAGGTGTTGCAGCCCAAAGCTGGGATCTGGTGCGCGACGGGGTCTTCGTCGGCTATCAGCTCGACCGGGTGTTCGCGCCGCGACTGGGGCAGTCCAGGTCCAACGGCTGCTCCTATGCCGACTCCCCGCATCACGTGCCGATCCAGCGGATGGCCAACGTCTCGCTGCAACCCGGAGCCGACGACCTGAGCACCGTTGATCTGATCAGCCGGGTGAGCGAGGGCATCTACATCGTCGGCGACAAGTCGTGGTCAATCGACATGCAGCGCTACAACTTCCAGTTCACCGGGCAGCGGTTCTACCGCATCCGCGACGGCAGGCTCGACGGCCAGGTGCGCGATGTGGCCTACCAGGCCACCACCACCGCCTTCTGGAACTCGATGGAAGCCGTCGGCGGGCGAAAGACATGGCAACTCGGCGGGGCGTTCAACTGCGGCAAGGCTCAACCCGGTCAGGTCGCAGCGGTGAGCCACGGCTGCCCATCGGCGTTGTTCCGCGGGGTGAATGTACTGAATACCCGTGAGGAGGCGGGCCGATGACCGCGCCTCGGCGAGGAGGGGCGCGAATGATTCCCGCACAACAGGTCGTCGAACTCGCCCTGGCGGCGGCCACCGTCGACGAGACTGTCGTCATCGTCACCGACCGCGCCGAAGCCTCATTGCGCTGGGCCGGGAACTCGATGACCACCAACGGGGTGTCGACCACCCGCTCCACGACCGTGATTTCCATTGTGCGCAAAGGGAACACCTCTCATACGGGGTCAATCCGCACCAGCGACGTCGACCCGTCGGCGATCGGGGCACTGGTGGCCGCCGCCGAGCAGGCGGCGCACGCCGCTCCCGAGGCTCGCGACAGCGCGCCGCTGCGGTCCGGCAGCGGAACTCCCGACGACTGGAACAAGCCGGTGCCCGAGACCGGAGCGGAGGTGTTCGCCGATGTCGCCGAGTCACTGTCGGCCGGGTTCGGTGGCCCCGACCGGCTGTACGGCTACGCCCACCACCTGGTCGAGACGACGTTTTTGGCCACCTCGACCGGGGTGCGTCGCCGCTTCACCCAGCCCACCGGCACGGTGGAGATCAACGCCAAGCGCGACGGTGCCAGCGCCTGGGCCGGGGTCAGCACGCCGTGGTTCCATGACGTCCCGACCGACGCCATGCTCGAGGATCTGGCGATGCGGCTGGGCTGGGCCAATCGCACCGTCGAGCTGCCCGCCGGACGCTACGAGACGTTGATGCCGCCGTCGACCGTGGCCGACATGATGATCTACCTCGGCTGGTCGATGGAGGGCCGCGGCGCGCAGGAGGGACGCACCGCCCTGTCGGCGCCCGGCGGGGGAACGCGGGTGGGGGAGAAGCTGACCGGGCTTCCGCTGACGATGTACTCCGATCCGTTCGCAACCGGTCTGGAGTGCGCACCGTTCGTCGCCGCCACCAGCAGCTCCGAGCGAATCTCGGTGTTCGACAACGGATTCGACATCGGCCGGGTCGACTGGATTCGCGACGGCACCATCAACGCGCTGGCCTACCCGCGGGCCGCGGCCGCCGAGTTCGGCACCCAGCCCGCGATGCCCGCCGACAACCTGCTGATGACCGGCGGCGCAGCCAGTCTCGCCGACATGGTGGCGGCCACCGAACGCGGCCTGCTGCTGACCACGCTGTGGTATATCCGCACCGTAGACCCGACCACGCTGCTGCTGACCGGGCTGACCCGCGACGGGGTGTACCTCATCGAGGACGGCGAGGTCACTGCGGCGGTCAACAACTTCCGGTTCAACGAGAGCCCGCTGGACCTGCTACGGCGGGCCGGCGAGGCCGGTGTGGCCGAGATGACGCTGCCGCGAGAGTGGGGCGACTGGGCCACCCGCGCGGTGATGCCGACGCTGAGAATCCCCGACTTCCACATGTCATCGGTGAGCCAGGCGCAATAATCCACTCAAGCGCAGTACGCCTGATTGCCGACTGCTGCCTCCGGCGTGCGACCATAGTGCTGCGCTGTCGGCGCCCAGGGGCGGTAGCTCAGTTGGTTAGAGCCGCGGACTCATAATCCGCTGGTCGCGGGTTCGAGCCCCGCCCGCCCTACATGTTCCAATTTCAGGCCGAGTCAGCCCCCTCTTGACGCCGAGATAATCAGCGCTGACCTGCGAAAACAGGTAAAGGGCTGGGTGAGGGGGCTCTAGATTTCAGCGGCTTCTACTCCGAAACGATCCCTGAATACGAAATCCGCGGCGACTGATGCATCCCGGCACCGGCGAAGCGCGGACGGAGCCGATGTCAGCTGCCCTTGGGCTGTGGGCACTTTCCGTCGACGACCAGCGGCAGGTTGATGGTCGACGTCTGTAAAACGCCGCCGGTGTCAGTGGTCCCGCCGGCGACGATGCACTTGCCCTCGATGATGGCGTCCGTATCGACACGGTGGCGAGCGGCGAACAGGGTGGTGTCGTTGGTCTGCACCGTGGTTTTCGTGCTACTCCCGTCGGCACCGAGCGTCGTCACGACGATCGTCTTGTCACTGAGCGAATCGACGGTGCCGCGAAAGCCCCCCAACGCGCTGGACGGAAGCCCTGCGTTGTCAGCGCCGCCGGTCTTCTGGCACTGACCGCCACCCGATGCGCCGACCACTACGGCATCAGCGGTGACGGTGCCGCCTTCCGCACCACTTGCGGGCCGGATGGTGACGCACAGGCCAGGGGTGATGTCGGTCGGCTTGGCGGGTGTCAGCTCCATGATCTTCGTCGACGGGGAGAACGCGACCTTCGCCGATCCGTTGGGTCCGATTACCTCGATCGTCGTGCCGGACACCGAATCGATGGACCCGATCACCTCGACTTCGCCCTTTTCGCCGTGGATTTTCGACGGAAGCTGCGCCCGACGCCGCCGCGGACGTGGTGTTCGGTGCCGCCGAAGAGGCGCTCGACGAACTGTCCTTGGACGAACCGCACGCGACCGCCGACAGTGCGGCTATCCCGACGAAGGCCAGCATCGAGTAGGTCGTTAACGGTGGCTTTCGCATGGCGGCCCCTGACCGACGTTGGTCAGGCGACACTAAACGCGGCCGTCGTTGGCCCTCGCACCTTATTGAACAGCGCGCAAATATCGTGCCAATATTTTGGCCCAGCGCGCACAACGCGGTGAACACGGAGAGCGGTGTCGACTGCTCGACTGGGCCGTTACCGGCATCGAGACCCCGATGTATGCCTCAGCTGAGCAAGCCTCAGTTCCCGCGCGGACCGGCCAGCAGGTCGACCAGTATCCGCACCTGCTCGTCGAACAAGGCTGCGGAGTCTACGAACGTGTCGGAGCCGTACTGTCCGAACACCTCGAGGCTGATGGCGCCGACGATGACCGCCCAGCCGACCGTGCATCTCACTACCAGCGCATCGTCGCCGTGGAAACCGAACTCGACACGAAGACGCTGCAAATCCTCTGAAAGTGATTGTGCAACAGTCCGTTTCGTATGCATGACGGTTCCGCTGGCGATTCCCGAAGCGACCGCATCGAACAGTGCCTGGACCACCCGCGTGCCTGGCCCGATGGTGAGCTCCGCAGGAGCGTGATAGCCGGGAACCGGGCTGCCATAGAGCAGCGCCCAGCAGGCGGGCTGCTCAAGCGCCCACTGCCGCGTCGCCCGCGCGATGGCGGTGACATCGCCCTGCCATCCGGCTCCGGCGGCGCCCTCCCGCGCCAGCTCAACATGGTCGGCAAGCTGGGAGTAGGCGTCGACAAGCAACAGGGTGAGCAGCTCGTCGCGACTGGCGACGTAGCGGTACACCGCAGAGGAGGCCATGCCCAGATCCCGGGCGATCGCGCGCACGGACAGCCCGGCTGCGCCTTCCGTCACCAGCTGCTGACGTGCGAGCTCCAGGATCTGCGCCTCGATTCGCTGCCGGGACGCCTCTCGTTTGCCCATCGGCTGAGTGTGACACAAAAGAGAGCAGCGCTCTTGATTTATCGAGCGAGCCATGCGAGCCTGGAGGAACGAGAGCACCGCTCACGAAACTGGCAGGAGTCATGATGACCGCCCACTACGACCGCCCGAACACCGCCGCACGCGGTCTCAACACCGTCATCCGGGTCCTCGCGGAATGGGGTATCGGTGTCGCGGGCAACAGAGCCCTGCGGGTGCGCGGCCGCACCAGCGGCATGATGCGACGCGTTGTGGTCAACGTATTGCGGGTCGACGGCGTCGACTACCTGGTGTCGCCCCGCGGGAACACCCAGTGGTCGCGCAATGCCCGGGCGGCCGGGACGGTGGAACTCGGGCCACGCTGGCAGCGCCGCACGGCCACGGTCACCGAAGTGCCCGACGAGGTCAAACCCGAACTATTGCGGCTGTACCTGCAGCGCTGGTACTGGGAGGTCAAAGGGCACGCCGCCGGGCTGACGCCACAGTCCAGCGCTGAGGAACTGCGCGCCGCAGCTCCGCTGATTCCGGTGTTCGCACTCGGTAGGTAGGGGCCCGCAGGGGCTCGTTGTCGATCTGGCATCCGACCGTTACCCCTTGCTGCTCGCGCCGATCGGCCGAGCGTGTCAGGGTCGATCCCGTGGCGGCCAACGGGTGGAACAAGACTGACTGTCGGCTGGCGGCGCGGTGTGCGGCGGTGGCGTCCATCGGCGCAGCGGTCATCCACTTCGGGGTAGCGCCGATGCACGGGCGGGATTGGTTGCCGTCCGGGTTGTTCTTCGCCGCGATTGCGGTCTTCCAACTGATGTGGGCGTTCGTCGTCTGGATGCGCCCAATTCCGCTGGTGCTCACTACGGGAATCCTGGCCAATACGGGTTCGGTCGGGCTGTGGGTGATGTCCCGGATCGTGGGCGCACCATTCGGCCCCTACGCCGGTCAACCCGAGGCGGTCGACACCGCCGGCATCTGCGTCCTACTACTTCAGTGCTACGTCGTCATGGGCGCCGGGTGGGCGTGGCCCCGCCGCTTCTGGGTCGGAGAGGTTTCCAATCTTGGCAGGGCGCTCGTCCTGCTTGGTGCCAATACCGTGATGGCCGGAGCGGTGACGGTGGGACTGGCTTCGAGCCAGCAGGGCCACGACCACCATCACCACGGCGGCACCGACGCGGCGCAAGCAGAACATCAGGCCGTCCACGATGCGCATACTGCGGGTGACCACCGCAACGCCGATCCCGCTGCGTCGCCGGATGTCGTTGCACCCCAGCCATCTTCGGCTCCGACCTCTCTTGAATCCGGGTTGCCGGTGACCGATATGGGGTTGGAGACCGACGGTCATCACCACGATCATCACGACTGAGACCGGCCCGATACGTCGACCCTGAGCACGCGATCGGTCATCGCTCGGCAAAGCCGGGCTGGTGTTCTCCGAGCGGCGCGGCATAAACGTATTCCACCGGTTGTCCTTCGATTCAGTACCGGCCCTGTGCGCGGCCTTAGGCCCCACCTGCTGCAGCTGAGGCAGTCCGCGCGGTCGGGTCACGTGCTTTGCGACCGAAAGTCGTGTGGTCCTCGCAATTATTTGCCAGACTCTAGGTGGCAAACGGTTGTGCCGGAGACTACGGTCAGCTCTGCGGGACGGGGGTCTCGCCATGCGCAAGGCGAGCCTAACGATTGCGTTGACTGTTCTGACGCTCGGCGCCGTGCTGTTGCTGGCGTTTGTGCCGACGGCACCGGTGCTGGTTGCACTGACCGCGACGGCGTTGTTCATGGGCGGGACGGGACACCCGCTGAGCATTCCGCAGGACACCACCGAGTACATCACGCAGTACGTCGACAGCGCGTACGGCCACTACGTCGCACCCAGCGGACTGTGCACCGGCGGTGATCCGGGTTGCGCGCACGTCGCGGTGTATACCCCCGAAGAGTTCCCGCTCGACACCGGTCTGTTCGACACGCCGTTCGACGAGTCGGTGAGCATCGGCTTGGCCAATCTTGACACCTGCGTGCGCGGTACCGCGTGCACCGTGACGAAACCTCCGTTCACGACCACCGGTTCGGCGTCGCTGACCGACAGCGGCCTGGGCGAGAACCGCCCGCCCCTCGGCGGCGACTGCCTGAACCTCACAGACCGCCGAGATCGTCGGGCACATCGACGGCGTGGGGCCGCAACGTCTCCATCGGCACCAGATCCAGGGTGCGTTCGTGCGTGCACGCCAGTACGACTGGCGCGGCGCAGCCGTCTTGATGGGCGCGAAGCCAGTTCCGCGCGGTGACACACCACCGGTCACCGGGCACCAGACCGGGGAAGCGGAACTGCGGCATCGGCCTCGACAGGTCGTTGCCGATCGAGCGCTGGTGCTCCAGGAAATCCGCCGTCACGACCGCGCAGATGGTGTGCAGGCCGACGTCCTCCGGCCCACTGGAGCAGCAGCCGTCGCGGTAGAAGCCGGTGAGCGGGTCGGTGCCGCACGGTTCCAGTTCGTCGCCGAGCACGTTGCGATCAGTCACGGCATCATTATCGGCTGTGGGTCCGCCAACTGCGATACCCACGATGCGCAGCGAACGCCCCGATGATCGCGGTGACACACCACACCGCAATCGCCGCGTAGGCCAGCGGCGAGGACAGATCCGAGATCGAAGCTCCCAGGGCGGTGTAGACGAACGCCCGCGGCGCTGACCCGATGAAGGCTCCTATTGCCATCTGCCACAACGGTATTCCGAACGCGCCGAATGCGTAGGACGCCAGTGCGTCGGAGATGCCGGGAACGAATCGCTGACCGACGACGGCCCACAGCCCGCGCCGCCGGATCTGCGTGTCGATGCGCCCGGCCCACTCGGCGCCGATCAGTGCCCGCGCACTGTCCCGGCCGGCCCGCCGGCCGACGAGGGCGGCGATCGTCGCCGTCGTCACCGTCGAGCCCAGCGTGACGAAGGTGCCCAGCACCGGCCCGAACAGGAACCCGCTGCCTGCGGCCAGCAGGGGGCCGGGGACGAAGATTGCCGCAAGAACGGCCGACGCTGCGAGATAGGCCAGCGGTGCGACGGGCCCGGTCGCGGCGATCGCGTCACGTGCCCGCCCGACGTCGATCACGCGGGACACCGCCACCAGATAGAACAGCGTGAGCAGGAAGGCGGCGAAGATACCTAGGCGCAGGATGTGCGGCCAGCGACTGCCTTCTGGGACGCTCACCTGTCGCGCCGCGGTGGGTCGATGACGTGCGGGCCTCAGACCACCGTCGTCTTCAACGGGGTCAGGTCGGTCTTCATCAGCACGACGTTGTAGTTGCCCCACAGCGACATGTCCCAGTACAGGTTGTTCACGTCGGCTTGACCGTTGTTGTCCACGAGTTTCCCGGAGCCGGACCACGGGTGGATCATCGGCGCGTACAGGCCCGGGTATCGCGCCGAGGTCGCGATGGTCACCGGATCCGACCACGGGCCCTCCGGCTGGTCGGCGGTCCGCAGGATCACGTCGTTGTTACCGTTGCCGTACAGCACCACGTACTTCTTCAGATAGTCGTTGTACTGCACCGACATCTCGCTGACGTTGCCGCCGGTCTTGGCACCGGTCAGCCCGGCGAACCAGCCGCAGAAGAAGTTGGGGTTGTTGGCCAGGTCGATGATCGGGCCGAAAAGCCCTGTGGAGCGGGTGGAATCACCGAGGACCGGCGCCGCCACCGCGGGCCGGTCGGCGACCCAGTTGCCGCCGTCCCAGTACTCGTACTTGCTCAGGTCGGTGACGGAGTCGGCCGGCACTCGGGACAGGTAGGCCGAGCCGGCCCGGCCCGACGGGGTGCCGAAGGCGTAGAGGTACTGGGTTCCGCCGGCCGGAACCTGGTCGGCGGGCTGCAGGACGTAGGCGGCCTGCTGGAAGTTCTGGTTGCCTGCAACGTAGGGCGTCGAGGACCGGAACCAGCCGGCCGAGCGGATGGTCGAGGGGGCCAGAACCCACTTGTCGGTGGCTTGGTCGTACACCGAGATCGCCGAGTAGTTGGTGGTCCACCGGCCTGGGGTGTCCCACGACTTGACCGACATGTAGTTGACGTACTGCTGGTTGTTCACCGAGACCGCCGAGGTCGGGATGATCGTCACCTCGGAGCTAAGAATCGGGAACAGCGCACCGGGCGCGCTGGGAATGAACTGGTACGCGTAATCGGTCGGCAGCAGACTCAGGCCGTTGCTCAGGTTGGTGTCCCGGCTGAGCAGAAGGATGTTGGAGCGCCAGTCGCCGGTCATGTTGGGGCCGCTGAAGGTGTCGCCGAAGGCCAGCTGGATGTTGCCGGTCAGGCCGTTCTCCCACAGGATGCCGAGGTCGGTTCCCCAGACTTCCTGCCGCGCGGTGTTGTTGGTCTGCGGCCAGTTGAGGCCGGGGTAGCCGGTGTTGGCCTGACCGGTCACCCAGCCGACCGGAGCCGAAGGCAGGGTGGTCGGCGAGGTCACCACCGCCGCTGCCAGCGCGATCGGAGCGGAGGTCGCCGTGGTCGACGCGGCCCGCGAGGCGGGGGGCGCGGGGTCGAACTCCCGTCGCACCCAGGCGGCCAACATCCACGCCGCCGGCGTGGTGGGGGGAGTGCGCGGCGTACTTCCCAGCCCGCCTCGTACGAGTTCGAAGACTGCCAGCAGTCGCGACAGCACAGGCGGCGCGGCGGATTGGACGGCATCGGTGGGCAGCGCGGTCACGACAGGCGCCGTCGCGGTGACCGGCACGCTGAGGACCGCGGCGGTCGCACCCGCGGTGGCAACCACCGCGGGTGCGACGGTCACGGCGGCGGTACTGAGTGCCACCCGGGAGGGGTTGACGGCTGTCGCTGCCGGGGCCGGTGCGGCGGTGTCCGCCGACGTGGCCTGCGCCGTCGAGCCGGCGGGCTTGTCGACGGTCGTCGCGCGGGTGAGCGCGCCACCGGAACCGGAGGCGGCAGCGCGCGCCGCGGCGCTCTTGCCGGACTTTGACGAGGACGGCGTTCCGGATCCCGGTGTTCGATCGGCGGTGGTGGCTGGGCGCAGGGAAGCTCGCTTGGATCGTGCGGTCGACGACGAACCGGTGGAACCGGGCGCCGTCGACGCCGGGGCATTCGCGCCCGGTGCGGATGTGTCGTGTGAGGCCGTGCCGTGTGCTGCCGAGCCGGCATCGCCGGAGCCATCGGCCCAGGCCACAGTGTTGCCGGAGGCAACGGCTGCTCCTACGCCCAAGGCCACCGCAAGCACGCCCATCCGGCCCACATACGCCGCGGCATTCATCGAGGGCCTCATCCACTCCACCCCTGTCGGATCACTTCGGTGTCACGATCCATCGCAAACTTCGCGGCCGGCTTCTCGGCGCTGCTCGCACGGTCGCGTTGACGCCGACCGTACCAAACTGGCAAACCTCATGGGTAACTCTGGTCACCACTGTTGCAAACATGTCACCATCACTGGCCCACCACGAGTTCGCCCATCTTCGGAACCCTGACCTGCAAAGCCCACGTGCTTCCGGGGCGGCCGCGCGGGCCTGCGGAACTGGCAGGTTGTCCGCCCCGACCCCATCTAAAGCAGAGCGGTCCAGCAGCGGGGGGAGCGGCATTTCAGTCCTTCCCCGGGCGGCCGAATTAGTGGCTGCCGGTCTAGAATGACAGCGAAGTCCTGTTCTCGGTTGCCGATCGGCAAACAACGCGCGAACATGTGCCGAACACGACAGGTCCGGGGCAGGCCTCAGGTCGAGCCCGGCGAACTCGCGCTCGCGGAGTCTCGATCCGTCGACTCGGAGTCCGGCTGTGGTTCGGGCCAGGGCTGTGGCAGCGGGCGCTGACGAACCCGCTGCGGCCACCAGAACCACTTGCCCAGCAGAGCGGCGATGGACGGCGTCATGAACGAGCGGACCACCAGCGTGTCGAACAACAGACCGAGCGCGATCGTCGTCCCGACCTGGCCGGCGACCCGCAACGGGCTGATCGCCAGCGACCCCATGGTGACGGCGAACACCAAGCCGGCCGAGGTGACCACCGAACCGCTACCGGCCATCGACCGGATGATTCCGGTGTTGAGCCCGGCGTGGATCTCCTCCTTGAACCGGGCCACCAGCAGCAGGTTGTAGTCCGATCCCACCGCCAGCAGGATGATGACCGCCATCGCGATGACCATCCAGTGCAGCGGCTGGCCCAGGATGAGTTGCCACAACAGGACCGACAGCCCGAACGACGCACCCAGCGACAGCACCACAGTGCCCACGATCACCGCCGCCGCCACCACGCTTCGGGTGATCACCAGCATGATGACGAAGATCAGGCACAGCGCCGCGATTCCTGCGATCAGCAGGTCGTAGTTGGCGCCTTCCTGCAAGTCCTTGTACACCGACGCGGTGCCGCCGAGGTAGACCTTCGAGCCCTCCAACGGGGAGCCCTTGATCGCTTCGAAGGCCGCATTCTTGATCTTGTCGATGTGCGAGACGCCTTCCGGCGTCGCGGGGTCACCCTCGTGGGAGATGATGAACCGCACCGCTTTTCCATCCGGCGAGACGAACATCTTCAGACCGCGCTGGAACTCCGGGTTGTCGAAGACCTCCGGCGGCAGATAGAACGAGTCGTCGTTCTTCGAGGCGTCGAAGGCCTGGCCCATCGCGGTCGCGTTGTCCTGCATGGCCTGCATCTGGTCCTGGAAACCACTCATCGTGGACTGCATCGTCATCATGGTGGTCTTCATCGACTTCATCGTCGCGATCATCGGCGGCATGATCTCGACCATCTTCGGCATCAGCGTGTCGAGCTTGTCCATGTCGACGACCATTGCCGCGAGATCGTCACTGAGGGTGTTGATTCCGTCGAGGCTGTCGAACACCGACCGCAGCGCGTGGCAGATCGGGATGTCGAAACAGTGCGGTTCCCAATAGAAATAGTTCCGGATCGGCCGGAAGAAGTCGTCGAAATCGGCCAAGTGGTCGCGGATTGCATTGGTGTCGGCCACCATCTGCTTGGTCTGGGTGACCATGCTGTGGGTGATGCCGACCATCTGCTTGGTCAGCGCGAGCATCCGTTCCATCGTGTCGATGGTGACCTGCAGCTCGTCGCCCATCTTGAGCATGTCCTTCATGCGGTCCTGCAGATAGGACATGTTCATCGTCTGGTTGGTGCCAGACATGCTGATGATGAACGGGATCGAGGTGTGCTCGATCGGGGTGCCCACTGGCCGGGTGATGGTCTGCACGCGGCCGATACCGGGAATGTGGAAGATGCTCTTGGCAATTCGGTCGACAACGAGCATGTTCGCTGGGTTGCGCACGTCGTGGTCGGTCTCGATGAGCAACAACTCGGGATTCATCCGCGCCTGCGGAAAGTGCCGGTCGGCCGCCGCGTACCCGGCGGCGGCCGGGATGTCCTTGGGCAGGTAGTTGCGGTCGTTGTAGTTGGTCGTATACGAGGGCAGGGCCAACAGACCGATCAGCGCCAGCGCCGTCGACGCAGCGAGGATCGGACCGGGCCAACGCACCACCGCGGTGCCCACCCGGCGCCACCGATGCGTGTTCATCTTCCGCTTGGGTTCGAACGTTTTCCTGAACCGGCTGCCGATCGCGATGACTGCGGGTCCGAACGTCAACGCCGCGAACACCACCACGAGCATGCCGATGGCCAACGGGAAACCCAGCGACTTGAAATAGGGCATCCGGGTGAAGTGCAGACAGAACGTCGCACCCGCGATGGTCAGGCCCGAGCCCAGGATCACGTGCGCGGTGCCGTGATACATGGTGTAGAAGGCCGTCTCGCGATCCTCGCCGGCCAGTCGCGCCTCGTGGTAGCGCCCGATCAGGAAGATCGCATAGTCCGTGGCCGCGGCGATGGACAGGGTCGCCAGGAGATTGACGGCGAATGTCGAGAGGCCGATCACTTCGGCGTTGCCGAGGAACGCGATGACACCCCGGGCCGCGGTGAGCTCGAGGAACACCATCACCAGCACAAGGATCGTCGTGATGATGGAGCGGTAGACCAGCAGCAGCATCACGAGGATGACGGCGATCGTGAGGGCCTCGACGGTCTTGACGGCCGAGTCTCCGACGTTGTGCTGATCGTGGCTCAGCGCCGTCGGACCGGTGACGTAGACCTTGATTCCCGCCGGCGGCGGGTTGTCCTTGACGATCCCCTGGACGGCGTCGACCGACTCGTTGGCCAGGCTCTCGCCCTGGTTGCCGGCCAGATACACCTGGACGTAGGCGGCCTTTCCGTCGGCGCTCTGCGAGCCTGCAGCCGTCAGCGGGTCGCCCCAGAAGTCCTGCACGTGCTCGACGTGCCTGGGGTCGGCCCGCAGCTTCTGGATCAAACCGTCGTAGTAATGGTGGGCCTCGGCGCCCAGCGGCTGGTCACTTTCCAGCAGGACCATCGCCGAGCTGTTGGAGTCGAACTCCCGGAAGTCCTTGCCGACCCGCTTCATCGCCAGCATCGACGGCGCGTCTGTCGGTGCCAGCGACACGGTGTGCTCCTGGCTCACCTGCTCCAGTGGTGGCACCGCGACGCTGAGCACGACAACCAGCCCGAACCAGAACAGCACGATCGGCACCGAGAACATCCGGACGAACCGGGGAATCAGTGGGTGCGCTCCGTGTCGGCTCATGCGGACTTCACCAGGCAGAAGGTCTGGGCGTTGACGCCGTCGGAGGTCTTCTCGTCCTTCAGCACACCGTCGACGTAGATACGGCAGCCGATGGTGTCGGTGTCACCCTGAGCCACGATGTTGGCGCTGGCTGCCGGTGCCGTGGTCGTCAGCGTCAGCGACCACGGCAGGGTGGTGTCGCGCACGATCTGCGGCTTGGCGTCGAGGTCGAGGTAATTGATGGTCGCCACCGCGCCGGCAGGGCCGAAGATCTCGTACTTCACCTGCTTGGGGTTGAACGGCTGGGTGTCATTGGCAAGACCGCTGCCGGCGCGGGTGAGTTCGGTATGGCCGAAGAACCCGTGCAGCCGGTACACGGAGAAGCCCGCAATGGCCACCACAAGAATGATGACCAGCGGAATCCACGCCCGCCGCAATGCCTTGACCATAGGATTCCCCGCGACCCGTCCAATCGAAAACCCTAGGACACCGTCACGGAAACTGCGATGCCGATCCTGAAGGTGGCCGTTCGTGTCATCTCAACCCCATACTTCTCGCGCGGCGACCGCTTAGCCGGTTTACGACCGCTTTGCCGGTTTAACTGAAGAGATTAGCTCACTTAACTGACTTAACTGACCGGACGATACCCTCGGTAGCTTCGGGAACCGATTCCGACCTGCCATTCGTGCCTGAGGTCACAACAGGGCCCGCGGTTCCTCACTCGACGCGTTTTGGGGAGAACGGAATCCGGGGCGGCTGGTGCGCAACTGCTTAGCAGGCCTACAATCATTGGCATGCACTTCGCGAGGCTTGCCATGGTCGCCGCAGCGACCGTCGCGGCGCCGATTGTCCTGGCCGCACCGTCACACGCCGACCCGGACACCGACTTCGCCAACCAGCTGCACACCTTCGGCATCTACGGGCCTCGTGACTACAACGCCTGGCTCGGCAAGATCGCCTGCAAGCGGCTGGCCACCGGCCTGGACGGCGACCTGAACGCGTCGGCGAAGTTTCTCCAGCGCAACCTGCAGCTCGGCTCCACCCAGGCTCAGGCGGTGCAGTTCCTCGGCGCTGCGATCACCACCTACTGCCCAGACCAGGTCGGCGTGCTGCAGAGGGCCGCCGCCCGGTAGGGCTCCCACTGGCCGGCTCCGTCGACCGGACCGTCTCCGCTCAGCTGCGTCATACCCGGCCCTTCTCGGCATGTACGTTGCGGACGCCCACCGCGTTGCGCAATCCCGAGCAGTTGTAGCACCCCACACAACCGACGCAGTCGGTGCACCGCGCGCACGCCAGACACGCCATGCAGTGGCGGCACGCGAAACAGGCCGCGCACGCGACACATTCGCGCAGCAGGATGGACAGGATCGTGATCACGCAACCGGCGATCACCGCGCTGCCCGCGGTGGCGATGGATCCGGCCACCACGGCGCTGCCCGCGGTGGCGATGGATCCGGCCACCACGGCGCTGCCCGCGGTGGCGATGGATCCGGCCACCACGGCGCTGCCCGCGGTGGCGATGGATCCGGCCACCACGGCGCTGCCCGCCGTAGCCCTCGATCCCGCCACGGCCACTGAGTTCGGTGTATCGGTCGGCACAGCACCAGTATGTCCGACAATCGATTCGGGACGGCGCTATACCGGGGGGACATGGTGACCGTCGCGCGCGTGCTTTCCGCAGCCATTCTGTTCGTGGGGGTTGGTCTGTGGGTGGCGGTGGCACCGCCGCCGGCGGGCGCCGACCTGCCGATGGAGGGCAGCTAGACCTACTCCAAACCGGGCCTGCCACCCGCGACGTGGAACTTCTCGCCAACCTGTGTGCTGGTGTGCCGTGCCAGCAGCCCCGAGTGCACCCAGCCGTTCGGGGCGGGCGGGGCGACCGGATGCACCCTGCACGTCGTCAGCTCCACGCTGCGGTGCGACCAGTTCGGAATCTGCAGCCAGAAAATTACGGGTGCGTGACCATATGCCTTCCTGGAAGGCGCTGGGGCTGCCGGTCGCCTTGAATTGATCTCAAGAGCAAGGCCTTCTGATTGCCTTCGTAATAAGGGGGTATCCCAGGCGCCGTGCTAGGCCGGGGCTTTCGCAGCCCGCTACTTGGAAGGAGCCAACGTGGCCGCGGCCTGCACCTCGCGCGTGACCTGAACAAACCCGTGAGGAGTCGATGATGCGTACCGTTTCTGGCGCGACAGACCACGTCGTTGTGGTCGGAGCCGGGCTGTCCGGCCTGTCTGCGGCCCTGCAGCTGGCCGGCCAAGGGCGGTCGGTCACCGTCGTGGAGCGCTACTCGTTCCCCGGCGGCCGGATGGGGCAGGCCGACATCCGTGGCTACCGGATCGACACCGGGCCGACTGTACTGACGATGCCCGACATCATCGAGGACGCCTTCGCCGCTGTCGGCGCCTCGATGGACGATCACCTCGAGTTGGCGCTGGTCGACCCGGCCTACCGGGCGACGTTCGCCGACGGCAGCACGCTGGACGTCCACACCGACGCCGCGGCCATGACCGCCACGATCGAGGCGTTCGCCGGGCCGGGCGAGGCGGCCGGCTATCAGCGGCTGCGCGCCTGGCTGACCGAGCTCTACAAGCTGGAGATGAACGGGTTCATCTCCAGCAACTTCGACTCGCCGCTGTCGCTGCTGACCCCACAGCTGGCGCGGTTGGCCGCCATCGGCGGGTTCCGCGGCTGGGAACGCATGGTCAGCAAGTACATCACCGACGAACGGCTGCAACGGGTCTTCACGTTCCAGGCCCTCTACGCCGGTGTCCCGCCGCAACAGGCACTGGCCGCCTACGCGGTGATCGCCTACATGGACACCGTTGCCGGCGTGTACTTCCCGCGCGGCGGCATGCGTACCGTCCCTGTGGAGCTGGCCGCCGCTGCGGCCGACGCCGGGGTGGACTTCCGCTACCAGTCCTCGGTGACCTCGCTGGAGCGTTCCGGCTCCAGGGTGACTGCCGTTTGCACCGACAAAAGTGACCGGATTGCGTGTGACGCAGTGGTTCTCACCACCGAGCTGCCGCTGACCTACCAACTGCTCGGCCGCGCCCCGAGGCGTCCGATCAAGCTGCGCCCGGCGCCGTCGGCCGTGGTGGTCCACGTCGGCTGCCCGGCCGTGGGATCGCAACTGGTGCACCACAACATCAGCTTCGGGCGCAAGTGGGCCGGCACCTTCGACGAGATCATTCGGAACGGCACGCTGATGAGCGATCCGTCGCTGTTGGTCACCAGGCCCACCGTCGGTGACCCCAGCCTGGCCCCGGCCGGCCGTGATCTGCTTTACATCCTGGCGCCGTCGCCGAATCTCGAAGTGAGCGTGGTGGATTGGGACTCGCAGGGTGAGGCCTACGCCCAACAGGTGGTCGCCAAGGCCGCCGAACGGCTGCTGCCCGGTCTGGCCGAGGACGCTGACGTGCTCGACGTCGTGACACCGGCGGACTGGGCCCGGCAGGGCATGGCCGCAGGCTCGCCGTTCGCGCTGGCGCACACCTTCTCTCAGACCGGGCCGTTCCGCCCGGCCAACACCGTGCGCGGCATCGACAATGCGGTGCTGGCCGGCGGCTCCACCGTGCCGGGGGTGGGGGTGCCAACCGCGGTTCTGTCGGGCAAGCTGGCAGCAGAACGCATCACCGGGCCGGTCGACGATCTTTCGGATAAGCGCACCATCACCAGGTCGGGAAGCAGATGGCGATGATCCACACCGAGTTACACGCCGCGGGGATCGACGACGAGCGGCTGCGCGAGTCCTACCGGTACTGCCGCCGGCTCAACGCCCAGCACGGCCGGACCTACTTCCTGGCGACCCGGCTGCTGGCCCCGTCACAGCGTCCCGCAGTGCATGCCCTGTACGGGTTCGCCCGCTACGCCGACGACATCCTCGACGACCTGCAGTCGACGGCCACCGTCGCCGAACGGGAGGCCCGGCTAGACCAGCTGTCGGCCAAGTTCTTCAGCGGCACCGCCGACCCGAGCGAACCGGTGCTGCCCGCGGTGCTGCACACCGCCCGCACCTACCGCATCCCGCTGGACTTGTTCCACGACTTCCTCGCCTCAATGCGGATGGACCTGACGGTCACCGACTATCCCGACCGCGCCGCGCTCAACCACTACATGCGCGGGTCGGCCGAGGTCATCGGACTGCAGATGCTGCCCATTCTCGGCACCGTCGACCCAGTGGCCGAGGCGGAGCCATGCGCCGAGGCGCTGGGCCGGGCGTTTCAGCTGACCAACTTCCTGCGGGACGTCGACGAGGACCTGGTGCGCAACCGCGTCTACCTGCCGGCCGACGAACTGGCCACCTTCGGGGTGGACCGCGACCTGCTGACGTGGTGCCACCACAGCCGCCGAACCGACAAGCGGGTGCGCCGGGCGCTGGCGGCCCAGCACGACATCACCAGGGGCGTCTATCGCGAGGCACGCAAGGGCATCGCCCTGCTCGCCCCGCAGTCGCGGCCCTGCGTCGCCACGGCGTTCACCCTGTATTCGGAGATCCTGGACCGCATCGAGGCCCTCGACTTCGAGGTCTTCAGCCAACGGGCCTCGGTCGGCACCGGGCGGCGCGTGCAGGTCTTCGCCGGCGGACTGGTCCGCGCCCGACGGGCCCGATGGTGTGGCGCCGCCTGATGGATCAGTGGCAGTACCTGTTGGTCCTGGGCGGCTGCGTTCTGATCACCGCACCACTGGAGGTGTTCGGCGCAGGCGTGTACCGTCGGCCGCTGCGACTGCTGGCTTCGGTGCTGCCGGTGGCGCTGGTGTTCATCGTCTGGGACGCCATCGCGATCGCCGGGGACGTGTGGACCTACAACCCCCGGTTCATCACCGGCATCGACGTCGGGTTCTCGATCCCGCTGGAAGAGTTGCTGTTCTTCATCATCATCCCGCTGTGCGGGCTGCTGACGTACTCGGCGGTGAGCACGATCCTGGGCCTTCTGCGCGGCCGGGCACGTGGGCGCGATGAGCAGGTCCGGCGATGACCGGCCTCGGCTACACGCTGCCGGCGGTGGTCTCGGTGGTCGTGGTCATCGCGCTGGAGTTGGCGGTATTGCGCACCGGGTTGTTCCGCAAGGTCGAATACTGGATCTCGATGGGCATCGTGTTCGCGTTCCAGATCATCGTCGACGGGTGGCTGACGAAGCTGTCGGCCCCCATCGTCATCTACAACGAGCAGCACAGCACCGGGATCCGGTTCCCGTTCGACATCCCGGTCGAGGACTTTCTGTTCGGCTGGTCGCTGGTGACCGCGGTGCTGCTGCTGTGGGAAAGGCAGCGACCACGATCCAATGACCGAAAGGACCGACAGTGGTGAGCGTGGGCGACGAGGGATTGCAGCGGGAGCAGGTTCCCGGGGCGTTCGACGTCGGTGCCCGGGCCTATGACAGGCTCGTCGGCGCCAACCCCGGATACCACGACCACCTGCGAATCTCGGCGCACCGGCTGCGGCTTCCGGACGGTGGGCGCGGGCTGCGTCTGCTCGACGCCGGCTGCGGCACGGGCGCTTCGACGGCCGCGCTGCTCGAGGCCGCCCCGCACGCCGAGATCGTCGCGGTGGACGCCTCGGCGGGCATGCTGGCCGAAGCCAGGGCCAAGCAGTGGCCGGAGACCGTGCAGTTCGTGCACAGCCCGATCGAAGCCATCGCCGATGCGGGGGTGCACGGCCCGTTCGACGGAATCCTGGCCGCCTATCTGCTGCGCAACCTCGTTGATCCCGACGCCGAACTGCGCACCTTCCGTGAACTCCTGCGGCCCGGCGCGACTCTGGCGGTACACGAGTACTCCGTTCGCGATTCCCGTGCGGCCAAGGCGATTTGGAATGCGGTGTGCTGGGTGATCATCATCCCGGCTGGCTGGCGGCAGACCCACGACAGCACTCTGTACCGGCACCTGTGGCGCAGTGTGAACGCCTTCGACGGCGCCAAGGACTTCCAGCGCCGGCTCGTCGCGGCGGGTTTCACCGGCGTACACAGCGAAACCATGCCCGGCTGGCAGCGCGACATCGTGCACACGTTCCTGGCGGACGCACCGCGATGATCGATCCCCGACGAGTCAGCCACCCGGCGCCGTCTGGGCTGCCGCACGCCAACGCCCTGCCCAACACCCCGCACGTGGTGGTGATCGGCGGCGGCATCGCCGGGCTGGCCGCTGCCGCCGGACTGGCCGAACGCGGTGTCTCCGTCGACATCCTGGAGCGGCAGAACTATCTGGGTGGACGCGTCGGAGGGTGGACCGAGCGGTTGCCCAACGGAACCGAGGTCGCCAACAACCGCGGATTCCACGCGTTCTTCCGCCAGTACTACAACCTGCGCGCACTGCTTCGGCGCACCGACCCGGGCCTCGACCGGCTGCGCCCGGTCGAGGACTACCCGCTGGTCGACGGGGAGGGCCGCAAGGACACCTTCCGCGGGCTGCCCAAGACCCCGCCGTGGAACGCGCTGGTGTTCGCGTTGCGCAGCCCCACCTTCCGGTTCCGGGATCTGGTGCGCCTCAACGCCACGGCGGCGGCACCGCTGGCCGCGGTGTCGGTGCCCGAGATCTACGAACAGCTCGACGGCATCGACGCGGGTAGGTTCCTGACCGACATCAACTTCCCGGTCGCCGCCCGGCACCTGGCCTTCGAGGTGTTCGCCCGCAGCTTCTTCGCCCGGCCCGAACGGCTCTCGGCCGCCGAGCTGGCGGCGATGTTCCACATCTACTTCCTGGGCTCCAGCGAGGGGCTGGTCTTCGACGTCGCCGTGTCGAACTTCGACACCGCGCTGTGGGATCCGTTGGGGGAATATCTGATCGAGCACGGCGTGCAGATCCGGTCCGGGGTGTCGGCCGAGTCCATCGTTGTAAGCGGCCCGAAGGTACTGCAGGTCCGCGACTCCAGCGGAACGACCATCGACGCCGATGGCGTGGTACTGGCCGCCGACCCCGCGGGACAGCAGAAGATCGTCGCCAACTCACCCGGATTGGGTGACGACGACTGGCGGGCACAGGTGGCCGGCTTGCGTACCGCCCCGCCGTTCGTGGTGCAGCGGCTGTGGCTGGACCGGCCGGTGCAGGCGGGCCGCCCACCGTTCTTGGGTACCGGCGGCCTCGAGCCCGTGGACAACATCAGCGTGGTGAGCAACTTCGAGCGCCAAGCCGCGGAATGGGCTCGCGCCCACAATGGTTCGGTGGTCGAGGTGCACTCGTACTCGGTGGTCGACCCGCCGCCGTATGAGGGCCTGCGGGAGCGGATGCTGGCCCGACTGCACCAGCTCTACCCAGAGACCGCGGATGCCGGCATCGTGGGGGAGACACTGCTGCTGCGCGACGACTGCCCGCTGTTCTGGCCGGGCGCCTATCAGAGCCGGCCCACCGTGGACACCCCGGTGGCCGGGCTGATGCTGGCCGGCGACGGGATCCGCATCGACCTGCCGGTAGCCTTGATGGAGCGGGCGGCCACTACCGGATGGTCGGCGGCCAACCGCCTACTTGCCGGTTGGGGGGTCAGCGGGCACACCCTGCACACCGTCCCGGTACAGGGTCGCTCGCTGGTTCTTCGCCGGCTGGCCGAGAGGGGGCGCGCGTCATGAGCGTGAGGTCGCGACTGGCCGCCAAGTGGCCCAAAGGCATTCCGCTGCAGCTTATTCCGAAGGTCGACTGGGCCAAGCAACAACCCACCTACCAAGACGCGCAGCCGGCAGTGATCGACGCGGCGCTGCGCCGCGCCGATCAGCGTCCGAGCGGCAACTGGTACGTCTTCGCCGCGAGCTCCGACGTGCGCACCGACAAGCCGTTGGGCGCCAAGGTCGGCGGCGTCGAGATCGTGGCCTGGCGCGCTCAGCAGCGCGCGCTGCACGTCGGGCCGGCGGCCTGCCCGCACCTCGGCGCCGACCTGGCCACCGGGACACTGGATTGCGGAGCGCTGCTCTGCCCGTGGCATGGTCTTCGCCTCGAAGGTGGCTGGGAGTTCGGCTGGAAACCGTTGCCCGCCTTCGACGATGGCGTGCTGGTGTGGGTGCGGCTGGATCGGGTGGGACGCAGCGATCCGTTGGACGCCCCGGTGATCCCCGCCCGACCCACCGGAGTGCGGCTGGCGGCGGTGACCAGGTTGGAGGGAGTGTGCGAGCCCTCCGACGTCATCGCCAACCGGCTCGACCCGTGGCACGGTGGGTGGTTCCACCCGTATTCGTTCACCCAGCTCGAGGTGCTCAGCGCCCCTGCGGTCGACGCCGACGAGCAGAATGACCGCTTCCTGGTCGCCGTGACGTTCCGGATGGGACGCGTCGGGGTGCCGGTGATCGCGGAGTTCACCGCCCCCGAGCCGCGGACCATCGTCATGCGGATCGTCGACGGTGAGGGCGCCGGCAGTGTGGTGGAGACCCACGCGACGCCGATCGGGCCCGGGCCCGACGGGCGGCCGCGCACCGCGGTGCTCGAGGCGGTGATCGCGCAGTCCGACCGCACCGGCTTCAGACATTCGCTGCGCGTCGCCGGGTTGATCACTCCGCTGATGCGGGCGGCGGCGGCCCGGCTGTGGCGCGACGACCTCGCCTACGCCGAGCGCCGATTTGCTTTACGCGCAAGCTCATCCAGTTAGGCTCCGTGCGTGGCCAAGCACATCCCGGGCCGCGGAACCGTTCGCTGAGTAACGCCTCCGGCGTCCGCGCCGACATCCCTGGTGAATCCACAGACCGGTGCTCGGGGTCCCCGCATGCCTTGGAGATCAGGCTGGGAACCCGGATAGGACGACATGACCGACCCATCGAAACCGGCCCTCGGCCTGTCGGTCGGGGTCACCACGCTGACCGCGGTGACGGCGGACCGTACCGTCACCCGCAGACCCGTGATCACGCTTTATCGGTATCGGCAGCCCGAGGTCGGCCTGCCGTCGGAGAACCCCGCCCTCGACGAGCCGGGCCTGGTGCTCACCGACTTCGTTGACCGCGTCGGCGACCCGGTGGGCATCGTCGCGCCCGACGGTTCGGTGCATCCCGGGGAGGCTTTGCTGGCCGACGCGTTGCGGGCACTGGCGTATGCGGCCACCGCTGGACGGCAGCTGCCGTCGGCCACCACCATTGCCCATCCCGCGCACTGGCGCACCGGTGCCGTCGAGGCATTGCGCCGGGCGCTGCGCCGCGTCCCGGAATGGGCTGCTGACGAACCGCTGCTGGTCGCCGACGCTGCGGCTGCGGCCACTGCCCTGCAGGCAGATCCCGGGCTGCCCACCCGCGGCGTGATCGCGTTGTGCGACTTCGGCGGCGGCGGCACCTCGATCGCCCTGCTCGACGCTGCCGACGGCTACCAGCCGGTCGCGCCGACGGTGCGCCACCTGGACTTCTCCGGCGACCTGGTCGACCAGGGGCTGCTGGCCCACGTGATGGCGCAGTTGTCGGCCGGCGGACCGCTCGACGTGACCGGCACCTGGGCTATCGGGTCGCTGAGCCGGCTGCGGGCTGAGTGCCGCGCCGCCAAGGAGCGACTGTCGACTGTCACGGTGACGGCGGTGCCGGCCGAGCTGCCGGGATTCCGCGGTGACGTCCGGCTGACCCGCACCGAACTCGACGAATCCCTTCACCGTTCACTGGCCGAGTTGGTGGCCGTCGTGCAGGACACGCTGGGCCGCGCCGGGGTTCGGCCGGCGGACCTGGCCGCGGTCGCCACGATCGGCGGCGGCGCCGCGATTCCGGTGATCACGACGACGCTCTCGGAGCATCTGCGGGTGCCCGTCGTCACGACGACCCGACCGGCCGCCACCGCTGCGATCGGCGCGGCACTGCGGGCGGCGCGAGGACCGGCCGACGATAGTGCCACCGCGCTGGCCGCGCTGCCCCGAGCGACCGGCCGGGCGCTGGCCTGGTCGGAGGCTGCCGACGTGCCCGACCTGGCGCCCCCGGTTCGTGAGCCGGCGGCCGTCGTCGGCGCCCGGCCGCTGGTGGACTTCGAACCCGAGCCCGCCGAGCCGGTCGATGCGGCCCTGCCGTGGTACCGCCGCCCGCTGTCGGCGGTGGGCGCGGCCCTGCTGGTGATCCTGGCGGCCGGTGCCGGAACCTTTGTCGCGCTGCGCGACGACAGCAGCGCTGCCGCACCCGGGTCACCCACCCCGAGCGTCACGACCACACCCGAGGCTGCCCGGACCGTTGTGGCGGTACCGGCGCCGCCCGGGCCGGTCGAACCGCCGGCCCCGGTGGTCCAGACGCAGGCCGTCCAGGCGCCCCGGACCGTCGTGCAGTCACCCGCCCCGGTCACCCAGACCCAGGTGGTGCAGGCGCCGCCGGTGACCACCGAGGCTCCGCCGCCACCCCCGGTGACCGAGACGACGACGGTCGTCACCACGCCGCCGCCGGTGACCGAGACGGCCACCGTCACCCAGTCGCCGGCACAGCAGGCGCCGATTATACCGACGATCCCGCCGATCCCCGCGATTCCCGGCCTTCCGCAGATATTTGTGCAGCCGCCAACGTCAGGCTGAGCCCGCTTCTTGGCCAGGACGACCTTGGCTGGCGGGATGGACCTGCGCCGTGCCCCTCGAAAAGCGTTATTGCGTGCGCTAATCCGGCTGCCTGGAGGCGCGAGGAGGCGCTGCGGCTGGCGCTGTCCATCGGTTGTGGACGCACCACGATGCTGGACTCGGGCACGTCAGTTTCGGCGGCGGCGGTGCAGCAGCAGACCCACGATGATGCCGACCGCCAGCATCGCGGTCAGCAGCAGCCACATCGGTGACTCGACGGTGATCCACAGGACGTGCACCTGCTGGCGGTCGCGGTTCTGGCCGATGAACACCGCCGCGAGCACGACGAGCAGAATGGCCAGCCAGTAGCGCAACGCAAAGCGCTGAACCGCGCCGCCGGCGGGCTTGGTTTCGTCTGGTGACATGAGGACCTCCCGTGCTTGCTGCCTCAGCAGGTGACGGTAGTCGCCGCGGGGTCAATTCTTCGGATAACTCACCCCGGTGAGCCGTTCGGAGAGCTGCCAGAGCCTGCGGCAGCCCTCCGGGTCCGAGGCCCGGCTCAGGATCTTCGCCTCGGTGACGCCGCCGCCGGCCAGCTCCATGAAGCCGGTCGGTCCGTAGAACACTCCGCCCCGGCCGTGCGGATCGACGGCGGCGTAGAGCACCGGCAGGATGCCCTCGTCGACCTCCTGCCACATGAACGGCATGTAGCGCCAGCTGAACTGGTAGAACCGGGCCAGTGCCGTCGGCTTGGCGCGACCGTGCGAGGGGCCGCTGATCTGCAGGTTGGTCTTGCACAAGCCGGGGTGCGCCCGCGGAGTCCGTCGCCTTCATCGGTGAGGGCATTCTGACGCTGGTGGCCGGGATGTACCCGTTCTCGGTGCCCACTGAACCGGTGCGGCAGGCCATGGCAGATCTGGGCTTTCCCGACCCGCGGTGCCGATTCCAGGACGGCCTGCGCACCGGACTGTCGACCTGGCTGATCGGGGCGGCGGCGCAGAGCCCCGCATGACGCACTTCGGGCCATGAACGGCACCCGGACCGTCCCTCGTCAGTGGCCGCGAGCCACCCAGTCGTCGTAGTTGACCAGCTCGTCGCCGATTCGGGTGGTGTCGCCATGGCCGGCGTAGACCACGGTGTCGGCGGGCAGCTTGCCCAGCTTGTCCTTGATCGACCCGAGGATGGTCGGGAAGTCGGAGAACGAACGCCCGGTGGCGCCGGGGCCACCCTGGAACAGGGTGTCGCCGGAAAACACCGCGCCCAGTGCCGGCGCGTAGAGGCAGGTCGAACCCGGGGAGTGCCCGGGCGTGGCGATCGCGCGCAGTTCGATGCCGTCGGCCTTGAGCACCTGACCATCTTCGATCGTGCGGAACTGCTTGTCGCCATGAGTCATTCGCCACAGCATGTCGTCTGCGGGATTCAGCAGCACCGGAGCGTCGAAGTCCTTGCTCAGCTGTGGTGCGACGGTGATGTGGTCGTTGTGGCCGTGGGTGCAGACCACCGCGACGACGTGCCGTTTGCCGACGGCGTCCGCGATGGCCTTGGCGTCGTGGGCGGCGTCGATGACGATCACCTCGGAGTCGTCGCCGACGATCCAGATGTTGTTGTCGACTTCCCAACTGCCGCCGTCGAGTTCGAAGGTGCCGTGGGTGACGACGCGCTCGATGCCACTCACAGGATCACCACCGAGCGCAGCACCTCACCGGCGTGCATCTTGTGGAAGGCGTCCTCGATTCCGTCGAGGCCGATCCGCTCGGAGACGAACTTCTCCAGCGGCAGGCGGCCCTGGCGGTACAGGCTGATCAGGGTGGGGAAGTCGCGTTCGGGCAGGCAGTCGCCGTACCAGGAGGACTTCAGCGATCCGCCGCGGGAGAAGAAGTCCACCAGCGGCATCTCCAGCTTCATGTCCGGGGTCGGAACACCAACCAGGACAACGGTTCCGGCGAGATCGCGCGCGTAGAACGCCTGCTTCCAGGTCTCCGGGCGGCCGACGGCGTCGATAACCACGTCCGCACCGAACCCGTCGGTCAGGTCCTGGATGGTCTCGACCGGGTCGAGTTCGCGGGCATTGATGGTGTGGGTGGCGCCGAAGTCGCGGGCCCAGTCCAGCTTCCTGTTGTCGGTGTCCACGGCGATGATCTTGCGGGCACCTACCAGGGCCGCACCGGCGATCGCGGCGTCGCCGACGCCGCCGCAGCCGATCACCGCGACGGTGTCATCGCGGCCCACGTTGCCGGTGTTGACCGCCGCGCCGAGACCGGCCATCACGCCGCAGCCCAGCAGGCCGGCCACGGCGGGGTCGGCCTCGGGATCGACTTTGGTGCACTGACCTTCGTGGACCAGGGTCTTGTCGGCAAACGCGCCGACGCCCAGTGCCGGGGTGAGTTCGGTGCCGTCGGTCAATGTCATCTTCTGGGTGGCGTTGAAGGTGTTGAAGCAGTACCACGGACGGCCCCGCTTGCAGGCGCGGCACTGCCCGCAGACCGCGCGCCAGTTGAGAATCACGAAGTCGCCGGGCTCGACGTTGGTGACGCCCTCGCCGACGGACTCCACGGTGCCGGCGGCCTCGTGGCCGAGCAGGAAGGGGTACTCGTCGTTGATGCCGCCCTCGCGGTAGGTCAGGTCCGTGTGGCACACGCCGCATGCGGTGACGTCGACGACCACCTCGCCCGGACCCGGGTCCGGGATCACGATGTCGACGAGCTCGACGGGTTCGCCCTTCTTTCGAGAAATCACACCGCGCACCGTCTGACTCATGGGACGAAACCTTAGCGCGGGTAACCCGGAATGCCGCACGCCAGTGTGTCGATGAGCGATACGGTGGAGACTTGCTTACCGCGAGACTGGACACCCTGAGCGACCTGCTGGCCGCAGCCCGCAGCGCCTATCGCAGCGGCGACTGGGAAACGAGCTACGCCTCCTTCTCCCGTGCCGGTGCGATCGGGCCGTTGAACGTCGACGACCTCGACGCCATGGCGGGTGCGGCCTGGCGCTCCGGCCATACCGGCGAGGCGATGCGCGTCGGCGAACTGGTCTACCTTCGGCTGACCCGCACCGACCCCAACTCGGCGGCGACGAAGGCCGTCGAACTGGGGTCGGCGTGGCTGTCCCGCGGTGAGGTGGCCGTCGGGTACAGCTGGATACGGCGGGCCCGCGGATTGCTCGCCGGTGCGCCCGACAGCCCGGTGCTGGTCTGGCTGACGTACTTGGAGACGGTGGTCGCAGTGCTGAGCGACGACGTCGACCAGGTTGCGGAGCGGTCCGCGGCGCTGCGCGAGCTTGCGTCACGGGCGCCCGAACCCGAGCCGGCGTTCGAGGTGGGCGAGTTGCTCGAGGCGATCGGGGAGCAGCGGTTGGCCGCCCTGGCGAGCGCGGTCGAGCAGGCGCATCCGCGTACCGCGGGCCAGGCGTGCTACCGGCTCGGGGAGGTACGTCGGCTGCGCGGCGATGTCGACGGCGCACTGGCCGCGTACGCCACGGCGCACCGGTTGGGTGTCATGCCGCAGCCGGGTGAGGCGTTGCTGCGGTGCGCGTTGGGCGACGTAGACGCGGCGTGGGCCGAAATTCAGGCGGCACTCACCGAGGCCGACGAGCGCGGCCGGGCCCGGTTGCTGCGAGGTGCGGTCGAGATCGCCTTCGCGCGCGGCGATCTCGACAGTGCTGAGCGCCACCTTCGTGAACTGAGCGTCTCTGCGCCGGACACGCTGCCGGACGCGCTGCTGCACGCGCAGCTGCTGATCCGCCGCGGACGCTTCAGCGACGCGCTGGCCGTGTTGCGGGCGGCGCTGCGCGAGTTCCGGATGCGTGGGTCGGAGCACGAGGCCGCCCAGGCCTATCGGTGGATGGCTGCGGCGCACCGGGGGCTCGGGGCCGACGACCTGGCGGCGGCCGACGAGGCAGCTGCCCGCCTGCACGGCGGCTAGCCTGCACCCGATGGCCACGCCTCTCGACCTCATTGCCGACTGGCCGGTACCTGCTGCCTCCGCGGCGGTGGTCAGCCCGTCCGGTGTGCTCGCACAATACGGCGACGTCAGCGCGCCGTACCGCCTGGCTTCGGTGACCAAGCCGCTCGTCGCCCGCGCGGCCCAGGTCGCCGTCGAGGAGGGCGTGGTGGACCTCGATGCCCCCGCCGGCCCGCCCGACAGCACCGTGCGCCACCTGCTGGCCCATGCCTCCGGGCTGTCGATGAACTCGGCTGAGGTGTTGGCCAAGCCGGGCAAACGACGGGTGTACTCGAACTACGGCTTTCAGGTGCTCGCCGAGACCGTCGAGCAGCACTCCGGGATCGAGTTCGGCCGCTACTTGCGCGAGGCTGTGTTCGAGCCGCTGGGGATGGGCGGCTCCGAGTTGGCGAAGGGAGCGCCGGCCGCGGGGTACGGCGGGGTTTCGACGGTTGCTGACCTGGCGGTGTTTGCCGCGGACCTGCTCTCACCCCGCACGGTGTCAGCCGAGATGCACGCGGCGGCGACCAGCGTGCAATTTCCCGGTCTGACCGGGGTATTGCCAGGCTTCGGTGTCCAGCGGCCCAACGACTGGGGACTGGGCTTCGAGATTCGCGACGGCAAATCCCCGCACTGGACCGGGACCGCGAACTCGCCGCGGACGTTCGGCCATTTCGGACAATCGGGCACGTTCATCTGGGTCGATCCCGACCGCGAGCTGGCCCTGGTGGTGCTGACGGACCGGGATTTCGACGAATGGGCTAAACCGCTGTGGCCGGCAATCTCTGATGAAGTTCTGAGAGAGTACGGGCCGGACTAGCGCAACAGGGGCCCCACGAGGCACAATAAACACGCACGACACAACTGCATCTTCGGCAATGCCAGGTCGTTGGGGAAGACGTCCCTAGTGGAGCCGAAGGAGCAAGTGATGCGTGCGTCGAACCAGTTTGCCGACGCGGCGACTGGCGTGGTGTACATCCACGCCTCGCCTGCTGCGGTGTGCCCACATGTCGAGTGGGCGTTGTCGTCGACCCTGAATGCCAGGGCGAACCTGAAGTGGACCCCGCAGCCGGCCATGCCCGGCCAGCTGCGCGCCGTGACCAACTGGGTTGGTCCTGTCGGCACGGGTGCCCGGTTGGCCAATGCCCTGCGCTCCTGGTCCGTCCTGCGCTTCGAAGTCACCGAGGATCCCAGCGCGGGCGTGGACGGGCAGCGGTTCTGCCACACGCCGCAATTGGGTCTGTGGAGCGGATCGATGAGTGCCAACGGCGACACGATGGTCGGCGAGATGCGGCTGCGCACCTTGATGGCCGCAGGCGCGGACGCGTTGGCCGCCGAGTTGGACTCGGTGCTGGGTACCGCCTGGGACGAGGCTCTCGAGGCGTATCGCGACGGCGGCGACAGTGGTGAGGTGAGCTGGCTGAGCCGCGGGGTCGGCTAGTCAGAACGGCGGCGGGCGGTTGTGGTCCGCGACGGACTCTCGTCGGCGAAGTCAACAGCTCTCAGCGTGTGTCAGGGCGTGACGATGTTGAACCAGAACGGGTAGTCGACTAACAAGCCGAGGAACTCGTCGAACTTCGCCTCATTGCCCTTGAAACTGATCGATCTATCCGAGCGCGCCTGGTCGAGGGTCTTCTCGCCCAGCCGAACATCGTCGAGGGTGGCTTTGGTAGTGGTGACGGTGACATCGGCGCCCGGCACCGGTTGAGGCCGGTTCCATCTGCTCGAAGGCGTCGGCAAGGAGATTCCTTCCGTTGACGCTGTCGGGGTTGGCAAACACGACATGCTTCAAAGCCATGGCAACCCAGCGGTATTCGTGCTGCAGCTCACCTTGCAGTCACTCGCCGATGCCCTTGACAAGGCCTGTATCTCCACTGTCGAAGCCTTCGGCGAGAATCCGGAGACCTTGATGGTCCGGGCCTGCTGCCGCGCGCTTGCCGGTGACGATCTGGACGCAAGGCTTCTGCTGAGCCGGGCTCGGGCAGCACCTGTCACGGAAGGTGAGTCGACGCGGATCGCGTTCATTGCCGACGTCACCACGGTGCTGACGTCCGATGTCGAAGAGACCATGGCAGCTGCCGTCGACCGCATCGAGTCGGCGCTTCACGACCGGACGATCGTTCCCACGGGGTGCATGCATGCGCTCTGTTTGTGCTCGGCTGGGCCAACTCCCGGCTGCGCCGCGCAGATCGTGCCGCGACACAGCTGGTCGCCGCCCGGCATGAGTGCGAGGGACTGGGATTCACCGAGCTCGCCGAAAGAGCCAGATCGCCCGACGGCCTGCTTAGGTCGCCACGAACCCATTCATCGACAACGCCGACCACGACTGTCTGAGGCTGCTCGGTTCTCATGCCACGTCGACCTCCGACCGAAGCTTTCTGGACAGTTGCCTCGTCGCTTGCGAGGGGATCGCGATACGCGACATTTCAGGCACTGCAACGCCGCTCACAGCACGCGAACAAGATGTTCTGGCGTTCCTGCGGACACCGATGACCGCTGCGGAGATCGCGTCACGATTCTCGGTATCGGTGAACACCGTGAAGACCCACCAGCGTGCCATCTACCGAAAACTCGGCGTGGCGAACCGGCGCGAAGCCATCAGAGCCGTCGGACCTACCGGCCACCGTGGAGACACGACCTAGACGAAGGAACTAGGGTCGGCCGGCCCGCCTGCCCGAGGGGTAATCCGGCACAATGATTTTCAGCGCCCCTGGCACTGCGGAGATCTCGGCCGGCAATGAGCAGACGTAGTCGCCGTCGGCATACGCATTGATTCCGGGTGAATCGACGGTGATGGTGCGGGCTCGGTCGACCGTCACCTCGTCGAGGTTGACGTGGGTGCCCCTGAACACCGTGGGGAACAACCGGATCAGCCTGGTGCGCGAAGCCGAATGCACCATTGTGATGTCGAGCATGCCGTCGGAGTGGTTGGCGCCCGGACAGATCTGCATCCCACCCCCGTAGCTGCGCGTGTTGCCGAACGCTGCCAGCGTCAGCCGCGTGACGATCTCGCGCTGCCCGTCGAGCACCATGCGGAACGGCAGCAGCCGGAGCTTGGACAACTCGGCAACCATGGCGACGTTGTAGCGCATCCGCCCGTGCGGCCAGCTCATCCGGTTGACCCGATCGCTCACCAGGGAGTCGAAACCCGTTGCGGCGACGGTGCCGAACCACGTGCTGCTGCCGTCGGACCCCTTGATGAGCCCGAGGTCGACCGTCTCGAGGTGTCCGGCGGCGATGATGTCGACGGCGCCCTCCGGGTCGGCTGTCGGCAATCGGTACTCCCTGGCATGGTCGTTGCCGGTGCCGGCCGGCACGATCCCTAGCGGAACGTCGCTGTGCGCCAACGCCTGCAGCGCCAGCCGGATCATTCCGTCGCCGCCGACCACCACCAGGGCATCGGTGCCGCGGCTGAGCGCCTCGTCGACCAGTTCGCGGGCGTGGGCGGCGTCGCGACCGACGATCTGGACCACGTCGATGCCGAGCTGCTGGAACCGGGCCACCGCCCGTTCGGAGGCGTGCGGCGCGTTGCCGTGGCCCGACATCGGGTTGGTCAGCACTGTGACGATCATGGAATCAGCTTGCCCGGGTTGAGGATTCCGGCCGGGTCGACGGCCTGCTTGACGGCGCGCAGCACCTTGACACCGAGTTCCCCGACCTCGGCGGTCATCCACGGCCGGTGATCGGCACCGACCGCGTGGTGGTGGGTGATGGTAGCGCCGACGCGGGTGATCGCCTCGCAGGCGGCGACTTTCGCGGCCCGCCACTGTTTGGTGACGTCCCCGCGCTGTCCGGCCACGACGGTGAAGTACAGCGACGCGCCGGTGGGGTACACGTGCGAAATGTGGCACAGCACCAAGGCCGGCGTGCCACTTTCGGCCAGCGAGGTGGTCAGCGCCTCGGTGACGGCGGCTTTCAGCACCGGAAGGTTCGACCACGTGGTCGCCGTCTCGAGGGTCTCGCACAGCGCGCCGGCCGCCAGCAGCGAGTCGCGCAGATACGGTGCGTCGAACCGGCCGTGCTCCCACGCCCTGGCCGGGCCCTCGCCCAGCGAAGTCCCGCCGTTGGCCTCGAGGACGGCGCGGGTCTCGGCGTGCCGGCTCTCGGCATGGGCTGGGGTCCCCTCGAAGAGCGTGATGGCCAGGCAACCGCCGGTGATCGTCTGCTCGCCGATGGCGCCGGTGGTGGCGAGGTTGACACCGGTCTCGGCCTCGTCGGACAACCTCAGCACCGTCGGCCCCGTAGCGATCTGAGTCACTGCGCGCAGCGCCGCGGCGCCGGTGGCGAAGTCGGGGAACGACCACGCCTCGTAGCGCACCGCCTCCGGGGTGGGGTGCACCCGCAGTCGCACGCGCGTGATGATGCCGAACACTCCCTCCGAGCCGGTGAACAGCTCGCGAAGATCCGGCCCGGCGGCCGACTCCGGTGCCCGGCCGAGGTCCAGCACACCGGCGGGAGTGACGACCCGCAACCCGCGGATCATGTCGTTGAACCGCCCGTAGCCTGCGGAGTCCTGGCCCGACGAGCGGGTGGCCGCGAAACCGCCGATGGTGGCGAACCGGAAACTCTGCGGAAAGTGCCCGAGTGAGAAGCCGCGTTCGCCCAGCAGCCGCTCGGCGTCGGGTCCGGTGACGCCTGCGCCCAGTTCGGCTTCGTTGGAAGTCTCGTCCAGCCAGTGCAATTCGACCAGCCGGCGTAGGTCCAGAGACACGACGGAGCCGAACTCACCGCGGATCGGGTCCAGCCCGCCCACCACGCTGGTGCCACCGCCGAACGGCACCACCGCGATACCGTGCCTGGAGCAGTATGCGAGCACCGCCGCGATCTGTTCCTCGTCTGCCGGCAGCAGCACGGCATCGGGCGCGTCCTGTTGAGTCTGTTTGCGCCGCAACAGGTCCAGGGTCGACTTGCCGCCCGCGTACAGCAGGCGTTCGCGGTCGACGGTGCGGAGGTAGTCGGCGCCGACAATCGCGGTCAGCCCGTCGCGGTGCACATCGGTCAGCGCCGACGGCTCCAACTGAACCTCGTCGATCCCGGGCGCGGCGATTGCGGCGGCCTTGATGCCGAGGGCTTGTTCGAGCAGTCCGCGGATGCCGCCGGAGAGCGGTTTGGCGGCGTCCGGGTCGCCCCACGCGTTCCACGCCATCGGAGGAAGCAGGCGGTTGGGTGCATCGTTGTCGACCATGCATTACAGTATTACAGATGCTGTCAATCAGTAACGACCAATCGGTGGACATCGGCGACCGGATCATGGCCGCCGCTGCCAGTTGCGTCCGCGACCTCGGGGTGCGGCGGGTGACACTCGCCGAGATCGCCCGCCGCGCCGGCGTCAGCAGGCCGACCGTCTACCGGCGCTGGCCCGACACCGGAACCATCCTGTCCGCGCTACTCACCGAGCGCGTCACCGGCGCCTGGCGAGAGGTTCCGGCCCGGCGCCCCGGGCGTGCGGGACTGGTCGCGCGGATCGTCGAAGTCGCCCAGCAGTTGCGCGAGGACGATGTGATCGCATCGGTGCTGCGCTCGGCGCCCGAAGTCGCGATGGTCTACATCACCGGGCGACTCGGCACCAGCCAGCAGATCCTGATCGACCAGGTGGCAGACGAACTGCGCACCGCGCAGGCCGACGGCAGCGTCCGGCCCGGCGACGTCCGGCAGATGTCGGCGATGCTGCTGCTGATCACGCAATCCGCCATCCAGTCCGGCCCGATGGTCGCACCGATCCTCGACGCCCACGCCCTGGCCGGCGAACTGTCCCACGCACTAAACGGATACCTCGCGCCATGAGTGACCTCACCGCTCTCAACGCCGCCCGCCGCACCGCCGATCTGGCGGCCGTCGCAGACATCGCCCGCGTCGACGTCGTCGTCATCGGCGGCGGGATCACCGGAACCGGCATCGCGCTCGACGCGGCCGGCCGCGGACTGTCCGTCGTGCTTGCGGAAAAGCACGACCTGGCCTTCGGAACCAGCCGCTGGAGTTCCAAGCTGGTGCACGGCGGGTTGCGCTACCTGGCCACCGGCAACGTCGGCATCGCACGGCGCAGCGCCGTCGAGCGCGGCATCCTGATGACCCGCACCGCACCGCACCTGGTTCATGCCATGCCCCAACTCGTTCCGCTGCTGCCGTCGATGAACCGGGTCCAACGGGCTTTGGTGCGAACAGGATTCGTGGCCGGTGACGCGCTGCGCATGCTGGCCGGCACCAGGGCCGCCACGTTGCCCCGGTCCCGGCGCATCAGCGCGCAACAGGCCGTGGAGATGGCCCCGACCGTCCGGCGCGACGGGCTTGACGGTGCGCTGCTGGCCTTCGATGGCCAGCTGATCGACGATGCCCGCCTGGTCGCCGCCGTGGCGCGCACCGCCGCTCAGCACGGCGCACGCATCCTCACCCGGGTGTCGGCCACGTCGGCCACCGGCAATGCGGTGCGGCTGACCGATCAGCTGACGGGGGAGTCGCTGGAGGTGGTTGCGCGCGTGGTGATCAACGCGACTGGTGTGTGGGCCGGCGAGGTCGACCCGTCGATCAAGCTGCGGCCCAGCCGCGGCACCCACCTGGTGTTCGACGCCGCCACGTTCGGCAATCCGGTTGCGGCGCTGACCATTCCGATACCGGGCGAGATCAATCGGTTCGTGTTCGCCATGCCCGAGCAGCTGGGTCGGGTGTATCTCGGCCTGACCGACGAGGATGCGCCCGGTCCGATTCCGGATGAGCCGGAACCGACGGCGGCCGAGGTCAGCTTCCTGCTCGACACCGTCAACACCGCACTGGGCACCGCGTTGAGCACCGCCGACGTCACCGGCGCCTACGCGGGGTTGCGTCCGCTGATCGACACCGGGGAGGGGCGCACGTCGGACCTGTCCCGCGACCATGCTGTCCTCGAGTCGGATTCGGGAGTGTTCAGCGTGGTCGGCGGCAAGCTGACCGAATATCGGCACATGGCCGAGGACACCCTCGATCGCGCGCTGGAGGCCAGGACGATCATCGCCCGGCCGTGCCGCACCCGTAACCTGCCGCTGGTCGGTGCGCCTGCCAATCCGGTTGCCGCACTGCACACCCCGACCACCTTGCCGGGGTCGCTGGTGGCCCGGTACGGGGCGGAGTCGCCGAACGTCATCGCCTCGGCGCGCTGCGAGCGGCCGATGGACCCGGTGGTCGACGGGATCGACGTCACCCGTGCGGAGTTCGAGTTCGCCGTCACCCACGAAGGTGCGCTGACCGTCGACGACATCCTCGACCGTCGCACCCGCATCGGGCTGGTCGCCGCCGACCGCGAGCGCGCTGCAGCCGCGGCGCAGGAGTTCCTCTCCGCGACGAACTGACATCGTGAAACCCCTGCGCGGCCAGGAATAATCGCGTTCCTACTCAACTCCAGCGGTGCGAAATGGCGTGAGCAACTCGCACTTTGACGCCCAAACATCGGTTTGGGCGCCAAAGTGGGCAAAGTAGGGTGTGCTTACAGCGGGATGTTCTTGTGGCGGCCGCGGCGCGGCGGCGCCTCGGCGAGCACCTGGGTCAGCTTGCTGCGGGTGTGCGACGGGTCGATCTTCTCGTCGACCACGCCGAGCTCGATCGCGCTGTCCACACCGCCGGTGATCCGCTCGTGCTCGAGCGCGAGTTCCTCGTGCAGCGCGTCACGCTCGTGATCCGGCACGGCGGCCAGCTTCTTCTTGTGCAGAATGCCGACCGCGGCCTTGGCGCCCATCACGGCGACCTCGGCGTCCGGCCACGCGAACACGGCGGTGGCACCCAGTGAACGCGAGTTCATCGCAATGTAGGCTCCGCCGTAGATCTTTCGGGTCACGAGCGTCACGCGCGGGACGGTGGCCTCACCGAACGCGTGCAGCAGCTTTGCGCCGCGTCGCACCACGCCGCCCCACTCCTGATCCACGCCGGGCAGGTAGCCCGGCACGTCGACGATGACGACCAGCGGGATGCCGAAGGCGTTGCACAGCCGGACCAGACGCGCTGCCTTCTCGGCACTTTCGGAGTTCAGGCAGCCGCCGAGACGCAGCGGGTTGTTGGCCAGCACGCCGACGCTGCGGCCTGCCAGCCGACCGATGCCGACCACGATCGACGGCGCCCACTTGGCCTGGAACTCCTCGAACGTCGACGCGCCGCCGGAGTCCTTGTCCAGCAGCGCCTCCACCAGAGGATGCACGTCGTAGGCCCGCCGGGCCGATTCCGGCAGCAGGGCGTGCAGGTCGCTGTCGCCGGCCTCGGCCTTGCTGCGGTCGAAATGACCCTGCTGGCAGAACAATCCGACCAGGCGACGGCCACGACCATATGCGTCGAGCTCGTCGTCGGCGACGATGTGGCACACCCCGGACTTCTTGTGGTGGGTGTCCGGACCACCCAGCGACACCATGTCGACGTCCTCGCCGGTGACGCTGCGCACCACGTCGGGTCCGGTGACGAACACCCGGCCCTCGGGCGCCATGACGACGACGTCGGTCAGGGCCGGCCCATAGGCCGCGCCGCCGGCGGCGAAGCCGACGACGATCGAGATCTGCGGGATGTAGCCCGACGCGCGGATCATGGCCTCGAACACCAGGCCGACGGCGTGCAGCGCGCGAACACCCTCGGCCAGCCGGGCGCCGCCGGAGTGCCAGATACCCACGATCGGGCTCTGCTCCTCGATGGCGGTGTCGTAGGCGTTGACGATGTGCTGGCAGCCCTCGACGCCCATGGCGCCGCCCATGACGGTGCCGTCAGTGCAGAACGCGATGGTGCGCACGCCGTTGACGGTGCCCGCAGCGGCCAGCACACCCGAGCGGTCACGCTCGTGCAGCAGCTCGACGGTGTCGTCGTCGAAGAATGTACGCAGACGCAGCAGCGGGTCGCGCGGGTCGAGCGATTCGCCGACCGCTTCTGGGGCCATGATCGTCATCCAAACCTCCTACGTGCGCCGGATTGTGTCCAACGCCTTGGGTTGTCAGTACTTCCCGAAGGCGATCGCCACGTTGTGACCGCCGAATCCGAACGAGTTGTTGATCGCGTACTGGTATTCGCCGTAGCGGGGTTCGCCGGCCACCACGTCCAGATCGATCTCCGGATCGAGGTTGTGCAAGTTGAGCGTGGGCGGCACGATGCCGTCCCGCAGCGCGAGCACGGTGAGGATCGACTCCACCGCGCCGACAGCACCCACCGAGTGGCCCAGCGCCGATTTGGGCGCGTAGACCGCCGGCCGGTGACTGCCGAGCGCATTGTTGATGGCTTTTCCTTCCGCGACGTCACCGACCTGGGTGCCGGTCGCGTGAGCGTTGATGTGGTCGATGTCGGTGGGCTGCAGACCCGCGAGCTGGATTGCCCGGGTGATCGCATGTCCGGCCCGGTCGCCGTTGGGGTCGGGGGCCACGATGTGGTAGCCGTCCGAGGTGATCGACGCACCCATGATGCGGGCCAGGATGTTGGCGCCGCGCGCCTTGGCGTGCTCCTCGGTCTCGATGACCATCAGCGCACCGCCCTCGCCGAAGACGAAGCCGTTGCGGTCCCGGTCGAACGGGCGGCAGGCCCCGGCGGGGTCGTCGTTGGTCGTCGACAGCACGATGCGCATCTGGGCGAAACCCGCGATCGGCACGGCCTCGATCTTGGTCTCGACGCCACCGCACACCGCGATGTCGGCCTCGCCGAGGACGATCTGCCGCCAGGCCTGGGCGATGCCCTCCGAACCCGAGGCGCAAGCCGAGACCGGGGTGATGACCCCGGCCTTCGCCTTGAGTTCCAGGCCTACCGCGGCGGCTGCGCCGTTGGGCATGTACATCTGCACCACCAGCGGGGACACCGCGCGCAGACCCCGTTCGCGCATACCGTCGTACGCGAACAGCATCTCCTCGGTGGATCCCATGCCGGTGCCGATCGACACCATCAACCGGCGGGGATCGACCTCGGGCGCCCCGGCGTTCTGCCAGACCCGCCGGCCCAGGACGGTGGACATCTTCTGCAGGTATGACATCCGCCGCAGTTCCACCCGGTTGAGCTCACCGTCGAAGTCCTCGACGAGATGCCCGCCGATGCGGACCGGCAGGTCGTACTTCTCGACGAACTCGTCCTCGAGAAGCCGGATGCCACTTTGACCGTCCAGCAACGCTTTCCAGGTGCTGTCGGCATCAGATGCCAGGGCGGTCGTCATGGCGACGGCAGTGACGACCACGTTGGGGAAGCCGTTCCCCGTCGACAATTGCGTCAACCCTGCTGCCATTACTTCTGGTACGTCCTTTCCCCCGGAATCACCGAATCAGTGGCGCCCCGAGGCGAGTGCTGTGGTCAGTAGCGTCCGAACGCGAGCGCCACGTTGTGACCGCCGAATCCGAACGAGTTGTTGATCGCGTACTGGTATTCCCCGTAGCGGGGTTCGCCGGCGACGACGTCAAGGTTGATCTCCGGATCCGGTGTCTCGTAGTTCAGCGTCGGCGGGATCACCCCGTCCCGCAGAGCCAGCACCGTCAGGATCGACTCCAGTGCACCGACCGCACCGATCGAGTGGCCCAGAGCGGACTTCGGCGCGTACACCGCGGCGTGGTCCATACCGGCAACCCGAATGGCGTTGGCCTCGGCGACGTCACCGATCGACGTCGACGTGGCATGGGCGTTGATGTGGTCGATGTCCTTGGGGGACAAGCCAGCCAACTCGATCGCCCGGGTCATCGCCCGGCCGGCCCGCAGGCCGTCCGGAGCCGGCGCCACCATGTGGAAGGCGTCCGACGTGATGCCCGCGCCCATGAGCCGGGCCAGCGGCTTGGCGCCGCGGGCCTTGGCGTGCTCCTCGGTCTCGATGACCATCATCGCCCCGGCCTCGCCGAACACGAATCCGTCACGGTCCTTGTCGAACGGCCGCGAGGCCTTCTCCGGCTCGTCGTTGCGGGTCGACATCGCGCGCATCATCGAGAACGCCGCGATGGGCAGCGCCTCGATCCCGCCTTCGACGCCGCCGCAGACGGCGATATCGGCATCACCCATGACGATCTGGCGCCACGCGTGGGCGATGGCCTCCGAACCCGAAGAACACGCCGACACCGGTGTGATGACACCGGCGCGGGCGCCCAGCTCCAGGCCGACGACCGCTGCGGCACCGTTGGGCATGATCATCTGAACGGCCAGCGGCGACACCTTGCGGGGGCCACCCTGGTTCATCAGGTCGTAGGTCTCGACGATCTTCTCGCCGCCACCCAGCCCGGTGCCGACGACGACCGCGAAGCGGTCACCGTCGACCTCGGGGGAACCCGCGGATTCCCAAAGCTGCGCGCCGATGAACTTGGCCATCCGTTGGACGTAGGACATCCGACGGAAGTCCAGACGCCCCAAGTGGTCGTCGACCGGGTCGGCGAGATGGCCGCCGATGCGCACCGGAAGGTCCCACTTGGTGACGAAGTCGTCCTCGAGAACGCGGATACCGCTCTCGCCGGCCAACAGACCCTTCCACGTGCTCTCAATGTCACCCGCAAGTGAGGTTGTCGCCGTAACGGCGGTCACCACGACATCGGGGAAACCGCCGTTAGCAGTGGAAGGCTTGGTCACTGTGCGAACTTCTCGCGCAGCGCGGCTGCGGCCTCGGGGTTCTCTTCCTCAAGCTTCTGGATGTAGGCGACCACGTCACCGACGGTGCGCAGGCCGGCCAGGTCCTCGTCCGGGATCTTCACGCCGTACTTGTCCTCGGTCTGCACGGCGATCTCGACCATCGACAGCGAGTCGATGTCCAGGTCGTCGACGAACGACTTCTCCGGGGTGACCTCGGACGGCTCGATACCGGTGACCTCTTCGATGATCTCGGCGAGACCGGCGATGATTTCTTCCTGAGAGGCGGGCACGAATGGCTCCTTCGTAATCGGTTGTGTTACTTGGTAAATCAGTGGTGATCGTGCGTTATGGGATTGTCCGGGCGGCTACCGGGCGGCTCAGAGCTCGGTCATTTCGGCCAGATCTGCGGGTGTCTTGACGGCGCGCGTCGCAACCCCCCGAAGTTCGCGTTTGGCGATTCCGGCCAAAGTGCCCGCGGGCGGGAACTCGATGATCGCCGTGAGGTTGAGCTGGCGCATGGTCTCGGTGCACAGGTCCCAGCGCACGGGCCGGGTCAACTGCGCGACGAGCTTCTCCATCGCGTCAGCCGCCGACGATACCGGCTGGCCGTCGGCGTTGGACAACAGTACGGTGGTGGGCTCCGAGGTGTCGGCCGCGGCGGCCGCGGCGGCGTAGCTGTCCAGCGCGGAGGCCATGTAGTGGGTATGGAACGCGCCCGCGGTGGCCAGCTGGCGCACCCGGGCCTTGGCCGGCGGATCCTCGGCCAGCTTCTCCAGGGCGGTGAGGGCGCCCGCGGCGACGATCTGGCCGGCGGCGTTGCGGTTGGCCGGGATCAGGTCGAGTGCCTCGAGGCGGGCCAGCACCTCGGCCTCGTCACCGCCGAGGACCGCCGACATGCCGGTGGGCTCGGCGGCGCAGGCCTTGGCCATCTCGGCTCCGCGCACGGCGGCGAGCCTGACCGCGTCGTGGGCGGAGATGACGCCGGCGATCGCGTAGGCCGCGATCTCGCCGACGGAGTGGCCGGCTACGACGGTCTGCTTGCCGGCGAGCACGTCTCGCTTGGCCAGTTCGGAGTTGGCCAGCAGGGTGGCCGCGACGACCAGCGGCTGGGTGACCGCGGTGTCGGTGATCTCCTCGGCTGTCGCGGTGGTGCCCAGACGGGCCAGGTCCAGTCCGCTGATCTGTGACCACGTGGTGATCTGATCGGCGACGCCGGGGAGCTCGAGCCAGGGGCCGAGCATGCCGGGGGTCTGCGATCCCTGGCCGGGCGCGAGCAGCGCAATCACGGGTTCACGTGGCACTCATTAAGAGAACATTGTGAAACCGGTTTTGAGCGGTGTAAGAGATCATGAACATTGTCTTATGTTTTTGTAGAGTCTCCACAAAAATGCACGTGATGCGACTTCTTCGACATCTTCCCGCGATGTGCGTGGTCCCTCTACTTGATCCCGTTAGTTCCCACAAGCGGCGCTGTGAGCTGTACAACAGAACCGTTTCCCATGGTCTGGGGCGGCACCGGATAGCCGAGTCGTCCGACCGTGGCCGCGACCCGCAGGACGTAGGCGTCGCGCGGCAGGGTCGGATCACGGCCGGTGAAGTCGGCGATCCGCTTGAGCCGGTACCGGACCGTATTTGGATGAACGAACAGTTTCCGGGCGCAAGCTTCGATGGCGCCGCCACTGTCGAGGTAGGCGTCGAGCGTCTCGGTGAGCGCCGGGCCGGCGTCGGCCAACGGCTGCATGATCTCGGTGTGCAGCGCGGCCACCGCCGAGGCGTCACCGAGCAGGGCCCGCTCGGGGAGCAGTTCGCGGGCCAGCACGGGCCGCGGCGCGCCGCTCCAGCCCGCCACCGCGTTCATGCCGGAGATTGCCTCGCTGGCGCTGCGATAGGCCGCGGTGAGCATCGGTGCGGTCGGGCCGATGACCACCGGTCCCTCGGAGAAGGCACCGAGTAGCTCGTTGAAGAACCTGTCGGTCGGGGAGAGCGGGCCGGACAGGATCGCGATCAGCCAGGTGCCGTGCACGTCGGCCAGCGCCGCGCGGTCATGGCGCAGAGCGATCTCCCGGACGTCCTCGCTGGCGGTCTCGTCACGCCCGGCCGGCGGGGTGCCCACCAGCACCGTCGCCGGCGCGGTGGTGTCCCAGTTCAGCGCTGCGGCCCGCGACAGCAGTTCGGGCCCGGTGTCGCCGCGCACGACGGCGTCGACCACGCTGGCCTCCATCCGGCTGTCCCAGGAACCGCGGGCCTCGGCGGCGTCGGCGTAGGAGGCGGCGGCGGCGAATGCGAGGTCACGGCTGTAGCGGAGAATCCCGACCGTCAGCGCGGTGAGCTGTTCTTCGTCGCGGGCCAGCAGCGGCACCACCTCTTCGAAGAACTCCATGGTCACCCGGACCATGCCGACGGTCTGGGCCAGCGCGATCCGGCGGGTGAGGTCCTGAGGCACCAGCTCGAAGGCCTGCGCGGTGTAGCCCACCTGGCTTTCCGGGTTGCGCATCCACTCCACGAAGTTGACCACCGCGGCCTGCACCACCAGCTGGACGCTGGCCCGCTGCGAGGCCTCGAGGTCGCCGAAGAACGGCAGCCGTTCCTGCATGGCGTGCACGGCCTGGGTGGCCAGCCGTCCGGAGTACTGCTTGAGTCGCCGCAACGTGGAGTCGGGCAAGTTCGCCAGCAGCTGCATCGGCGCCGTCGGCGCCTCGAAGCGCGGATTGTCGTCCACCCCTAAAAGATACGCCGCTTTTCTGGATGTTCCCACAAAGTGCCTTCGCGCTGAGTGTGCGGTTTCATCCGCGACACGCCGCCCACAGCGTACGCGGATGCACAGTCGGCGACCGAACTAACGCGACTCCCTGCCTGATGTCGTCGCCTACGCGACTCCGGGGTCGCTGGTCTGCTCCGGCGCGGCCATCACGTCGTCGATCCGGTACTCGCGTGCGGCCGCCACCGCCACCGACGGGTCGATCTCGCCGTCGCGGGCCAGCGCCTCCAGCACTGCCACCACCACCGACTCGGCATCGGTGTTGAAGTAGCGCCGCGCCGCGGGCCGGGTGTCGGAGAAGCCGAACCCGTCGGTGCCCAGCGTGACGTAGGTGTTGGGCACCCACGGCCGGATCTGCTCGGGGACCGCACGCATCCAGTCCGACACCGCGACCGCCGGGCCGGCCGTGTCGCCGAGGGCCTGGGTCACGTACGGCACCCGCGCCGGACGGTCCGGGTGGCGCAGCAACTCCTTCTCGATGGCGACCCCGTCGTGGTTGAGCTCGCCCCAGCTGGTCACCGACCAGACGTCGGCGGCCACGTCCCAGCGCTCGGCCAGCAGGTCGGCCGCCCGCAGCGCCTCGGGCATCGCCACGCCGGAGGCCAGGATCTGCGCGACGCTGGTCCGCTTCTGCGTCGCCGCGCGGTAGCGGTAGATGCCGCGCAGCAGGCCCTCCGGGTCGAAGTTCTCCGGTTCGGCAGGCTGAGCGTAGGGCTCGTTGTAGATCGTGACGTAGAAGTAGACATTCTCCGGGTTCTCGCCGTACATCCGCGACAGCCCGCTCTCCACGATGTAGGCGATCTCGTAGGCGAAGGCCGGGTCGTAGGCCACCACCGCCGGGTTGGCGGAGGCCAGCAGCAGCGAGTGGCCGTCGGCGTGCTGGAGACCCTCACCGGTCAGCGTGGTGCGGCCAGCCGTCGCACCCAACACGAAGCCGCGCGCCATCTGGTCAGCGGCGGCCCACAACCCGTCGCCGGTGCGCTGGAACCCGAATATCGAATAGAAGATGTAGAGCGGAATCATCGGCTCGTTGTGGGTGGAGTACGACGTGCCGACGGCGGTGAACGACGCCGTCGAGCCCGCCTCGTTGATGCCCTCGTGCAGGATCTGCCCGATCTTGCTCTCCTTGTAAGCCAACATCAGTTCGGCGTCCACCGCGGTGTAGAGCTGGCCGTTACGGTTGTAGATCTTCAGGCTGGGGAACCACGAGTCCATGCCGAACGTGCGGGCCTCGTCGGGAATGATCGGCACGATTCGCTTCCCGATCTCCTCGTCGCGCAACAGTTCCTTGAACGTGCGCACCATCGCCATGGTGGTCGCCACCTGCTGGTGGCCGGAGCCCTTCTTTAGCGGCGCGTAGACATCGCGCGGCGGCAGCGCCAGCACCTTGGACTTGTTGCGCCGCTCGGGTAGGAACCCGCCGAGGGCCCGTCGCCGGTCGACCAGATAGCGGATCTCCGGCGCTTCTGGACCCGGATGGTAGTACGGCGGCAGGTAGGGGTTTTCCTCGAGCTGGGCGTCACTGACCGGGATCCGGATGGCGTCGCGGAAGTCCTTGAGGTCTTGCAGCGCAAGCTTTTTCATCTGGTGGGTGGCGTTGCGGCCCTGGAAGTGGGCGCCCAGCGAGTAACCCTTGATGGTCTTGGCCAGGATCACGGTGGGCTGGCCCTTCTGCTCCATGGCCGCGCGGTAGGCGGCATAGACCTTGCGATAGTCGTGGCCGCCGCGCTTGAGGTTCCAGATCTCGGCATCGGACATGCTGGCGACCAGTGCCTTGGTGCGCGGGTCGCGGCCGAAGAAGTGGTCGCGAACGTAGGTGCCGTCGTTGGCCTTGTAGGTCTGATAGTCGCCGTCGGGCGTGGTGTTCATCAGATTTACCAGCGCGCCGTCCTTGTCCGCGTGCAGTAGGGCGTCCCACTCGCGGCCCCACACCACCTTGATGACGTTCCAGCCGGCGCCGCGGAAGAAGGACTCCAGCTCCTGGATGATCTTGCCGTTGCCGCGCACTGGGCCGTCAAGTCGCTGCAGGTTGCAGTTGACGACGAAGGTCAGGTTGTCCAGCGCCTCGTTGGCCGCCACTTGGATCAGACCGCGGCTTTCCGGCTCGTCCATCTCACCGTCGCCGAGGAACGCCCACACGTGCTGCTCGGAGGTGTCCTTGAGGCCACGGTCGTGCAGGTAGTGGTTGAACCGGGCCTGATAGATGGCGTTCATCGGGCCCAGGCCCATCGACACCGTCGGGAACTCCCAGAACTCCGGCATCAGCCGCGGGTGTGGGTAGGAGGGCAGTCCCCCGCCGGGATGGCTGTGCTCCTGGCGGAAGCCGTCGAGCTGATCGGCGGTGAGCCGGCCCTCGAGGAAGGCGCGGGCATAGATGCCGGGGGAGGCGTGGCCCTGAATGAACACCTGGTCACCGCCGCCGGGGTGAGCCTTGCCCCGGAAGAAGTGGTTGAAGCCGACCTCGTAGAGCGATGCAGAGGAGGCGTAGGTGGAGATGTGCCCGCCGACGCCGACGCCCGGGCGCTGCGCCCGGTGCACCATGATCGCGGCGTTCCACCGGATCCACCGGCGGAAGCGGCGCTCGACCTCCTCGTCGCCGGGGAACCAGGGTTCGAGTTCGGTGGGGATGGTGTTGACGTAGTCGGTCGAGGTCAGCGCTGGGATCGCGACCCGCTGCTCGCCTGCGCGCTCCAGCATCCGCAGCAGCAGATAGCGGGCCCGGGCCGGCCCTGAGCGCGACACCAGGTCGTCGAAGGACTCCAGCCACTCGGCGGTCTCCTCGGCGTCGATGTCGGGCAGGTAGGACGCGACGCCTTCGCGGATGACCCGCACTCGATCGGATTCGGTTGGGCTGCTTGAGTTTTGGGCCAGGTCACGGCGCGCGAACTCGGTCGTCAACATCAGCTCCTTAGTAGTTGGTGCAGGTTTTGCACCTTCTAGCGTCTATCGTGCCGCACCGAGGCCTTACCGACGAGTAGTGCCCGAGGCCGGATTGGTGAAATTTGTGCACCGTGCCGAGCAGGCCACTTACCCGGTAACCTCTCGGGCTGTGCTGATCAGAAGTACTCGGTGGCAGCGGGTCGGCGGACTGCTGGCCGGCAGCGCCGCGGTGGTGATGATGGCCGTGGTCGGGTGTACGACCGTCAGCGACGGCACCGCGCGGGTCAACGCTGGTGACGCACCCGCCTACCGGACGTCGGTCTCGGTGTCGATGTCCGAGTCCGCCGCGTCCTCCAGCGCCCGCGAGTCGGAGCGGCAGGCCTCGGAAACCACCAAGGCCATGCACGACACCTGCGAGACGCTGTCGACCACCAGTGCCGACGCGATCGACGCGGTGAATGCCTACGTCAACGCGTTCAACCAGGGCAGCGGCAACGTCGACGCCACCGAAGGCCCGGCCGTCGACGCGCTCAACCAGAGCGCCGACGCGGTGCAGGGCAGCCTGACCGACGCAATCCCCCCGGAACTCAAGGATGCGCTGACCAGCTGGGTCGACGGTGCCCGTGCGACGGCCAAGGCTATCGCCGGCAAGGCGCCGGCCGGTGAGTTCAACAAGACCATCGGTGACCTCAACAACACGAGGTCTACCGCCCTGAGCCTGTGCGACGCGACGTACTGACAACCGCACCCGCGGCCGGTGATCGGTCGTGCCGTGCGACGATAGCCCTAGACAGCCGACCCTCACGACAAGGAGGTCCCGACGGTGGCCGCGGCGGGTGACTCCCCGAACCATGCCCAGAGGCTGGGCATACAGAAGAATCAGGTCGTTCAGGAGTTGGGCTGGGACGACGACACCGACGATGACATCCGGGCCGACGTCGAGGACGCCAGCGGCGCCGAACTGCTCGACGAGGACGCCGACGAGGTCGTCGACGTGGTCCTGCTGTGGTGGCGCGACGGCGACGGCGACCTGGTGGACCGGCTGATGGACGCGATCGCTCCATTGGCCGACGACGGCATCATCTGGGTGCTGACCCCCAAGACCGGCAAGCCGGGCCACGTGCTTCCGGCCGAGATCGCCGAGTCGGCGCCGACGGCCGGGCTGATGCAGACCTCGTCGGCGAATCTGGGCGACTGGAGCGCCAGCCGACTGGTGCAGCCGAAGTCGAAGGCTGCCGGGAGGCATTCGTGACCGCACAAGTCGGCACCGAGGCTGCCGACTTCACGCTCAAGGATCAGAACGGCCAGCCGGTCACCCTCAGCGACTTCCGCGGCAAGAAGAACGTTCTGCTGGTGTTCTTCCCGCTGGCGTTCACCGGCATCTGTCAGGGCGAGCTCGACGAGATCCGCGACCATCTGCCCGTCTACGCAAACGACGACACCGCCACGCTGGCCATCTCCGTCGGCCCGCCGCCGACGCACAAGATCTGGGCTACCCAGAGCGGTTTCCTGTTCCCGGTGCTGTCCGACTTCTGGCCGCACGGCGCCGTCGCGCAGGCCTACGGCGTGTTTAACGCCGACGCCGGGTTCCCCAACCGTGGGACGTTCGTGATCGACCGTGCCGGGATCATCCGGTTCGCCGAATGCAAACAACCCGGCGAGGCCCGCGATCAGTCGGTGTGGACCGACGCGCTGGCCGCACTGAAGGACTGATCCGGATTTCCATGCACCCGCAAAATCCGTGTACCCTGCCCCGGGCACGGGCGTGTAGCTCAGTGGTAGAGCTCTGGTTTTACACACCAGCGGTCGCAAGTTCGATCCTTGTCGCGCCCACCAAGATCTTTGCAGGTCAACGCCGTAGTTAGCAGGCCACTGCGGGCGTGCCGGTTCACTGACTGGGTGCCAAGTTGTCTACAGGTTGCCGCTGGGTCGTGCCCGTGCCACTTCGTGGCGATATGCGGCGGGTGACCCAGGAAGGCCATCGAGCCTCGCAAGTAGAGCGCTGCGCGTCCCGCTCGGGTGTGTGAACCACACATCGCCTGCGCTAAGCGGCTCTTCTCGCGGTCCACGGCGGGGTTCGGGGTTGCGTTCGAGCGCGCTCGAACTCCTAGCGTCGGGGCCATGACGACACCGACGGCAACACAGACCTGGATCATCACCGGAGCCTCGAAGGGACTCGGACGTGCACTGGCCGAGGCTGCCCTTGCCGCGGGCGATCAGGTTGTGGCCGCAGTCCGCAATCCTGACGCCGTGGCCGACCTGAACACCACCTTCGGTGACCGCGTGATGAGCGTTGCCTTCGATGCCCGAGACACCAGCGAAGCCGCCAGCCTCGTCCAGGTGGCAGTCGACCGTTACGGTCGCCTCGACGTCCTGGTGAACAACGCGGGGCGCGCCATCGTCGGCGCCGCCGAGGAAGTCACCGATAAGCAGCTGCGCGACCTGATGGACCTGCACCTATTCGGTCCCGCCGCCCTCGTCAGGGCGGCATTGCCGATCATGCGGGCCCAGGGATGCGGGACGATCGTACAAATGAGCAGTCAGGGCGGCCGGATGTCCTTCCCCGGCGTCTCGACATACTCGGCGTCGAAGTTCGCGTTGGAGGGATGGTCGGAGGCCCTGGCCGGTGAGGTCGCGCCGTTCGGGATACGGGTGATGCTGGTCGAGCCCAGCCGATTCCGCACTGCATTCAACGCCGCCGAGGTGCTCGACTTCACCGCCATCTCGCCGACCTACCGGGAGATATTGACCGATGTGCGAGCCGACATGTCTGGTGCCGACGGGAACCAGGAAGGCGACCCCGTAAAGGCCGCGCAGATCATCGTCTCCTTGGCTCATTCCGAGGAAGTGCCGTTGCGGCTGCCGCTCGGTGCCGAGGCCGTCGAGCGGCTCACGGCCGCCTACCGACGCGGTCTGGACGGGGTCGGTCAGTGGGCTGAGCTGGCCCGCAGCGCCGACTTCACCGACATCGCCACCTCGGTGCGTCGGATCTAGGATCGGGTATGTCCACCGACAACCTGATGAGCAGGGCGCTCGCCTCGCTCAACGAGATCGATGGCCCGATGTCGATCGAGGTCATCCACCGTCTCGCCGACACCAGCGAGGTCCGCGAGCCGATGACCATCGCCGAAGTTGCCGACCTGCTCGACGTCTCATCACACACCTTGCGCTATTACGAACGTGCAGGATTGGTCGAGGTCGACCGCGACAGCAGCGGACACCGCAGCTACCAGCCCGAGGCGGTGCGCCGTCTTGTCTTCCTCACCCGAATGCGGTTGTCCGGCATGGCCATCCGCGATCTACAGCACTACATCTCACTCGTAGACAGCGGCGAGCAGACCGTACCCGAACGACTCGACATGCTGCTCGAACACCGCGACACCATCCGCCGCCAGATCCGCGAACTCACCCTGTCGCTGGCCGCCACGGAATACAAGATCACCACCTACGGCGGCACCGCCGGCGACACGTGCTAACCGCGGACTGGTCGATCACCGCGCCCGAACCAGCACCGCCCCAACTGAATCGCCGATCCGCACATACAACGGCCAGAACTGGACGGTCGCCCCGCAGACGGTCCGAACCGCCAGCTGGCTGCGGTCCAGCACGCCATTCGTCTACGGGAACCAGAACTTCAAGCAGGGCGCCTTCGTCAAACCGCCCGCCGACTCAGCCGACGCCGGATACGTCTGCTCCTTTCGGCACCCCGTCCGGACGGATGGGATCGGCCTACGTCTCGGGTCAACGAGGCCGACTTCTTGGGCCGGCCCAGGCAACTACAACGCCGCCCTGATGACGACCGCCCTGGTCTGAGTCACTGCGGCGGCGGCGCGAAGAACTCCAGCGTGATGCCGTCGGGATCGCGGAAGCTCAACCCGGAGCCGTAGTGCGCGTCCACGATTCCGCCGTGCTTGATCCCCAGTTCGTCCAGGCGGGCCACCCAGCGCTCGAGTTCGGCGCGGTCCGCGCAACCGAACGCCACATGATCCAGGCCGACGTTGTGCTCGCTGAACTCCTGTGCCGACGGCGACTTCGTGTGCTCGTGCAGCCCGAGCAGCGTGCCGTTGTCGAGCAGGAACACGCTGTGGTGGAACCCGGGCTCGGTGTCCTCGTCGAGCACGGGTTCGGCGCCGATCAGTGCCTGGTACCACGGGACGCTGACCGTCAGGTCGCGGACCGTGAGGGCGACGTGGGTCAGGGGCGGAAACGCCATGACGACATCCTGTCTTCGAGTTGTGCTGATGACGTTACGAATTCTAGCCGCACGGCGTTCAGGCGATGCGTTGCCCTCGGCGCGCGCGGGCCCGCGTGTCCAACCACACCGCGGCCGGGTTGAGCGGGTCGGCCACCCGGGTCGGGCGCCGCGTCATCGCGGCCTCATAGAGGCAGTACACCAGGTGTGAGAGAGTGCCGGAGTGTCTGTGCGAAGACCGTGGCGCGGCACCGGAGTGCTGCTGGGTCACCTGGCCGATGTCGCCTTTGCCGACCCGGCTCGCGGTCACCCGGTCGCGGGGTTCGGTTGGTGCGCAGCCGCACTCGAACGACTGACCTACCGCGACAGCAAGGCCGCTGGGGCCGCGCACGTCGCGATCCTGCTCGGCGCGCTGGCGCTACTGGGGTCCTCGGTACAGCGCGGCACGCGCGGCGGTCCGGCGCTGGCGGGGATGATGGCCGCGGCCACCTGGGTCACCCTCGGCGGGACCACCCTGGCCCGTACCGGCACGAGGCTGGCCGACCTGCTGGAGGCCGGTGACGTCGACGGAGCGCGTGCGTTGTTGCCCGCGCTGTGCGGCCGGGATCCCGCGGCGCTCGACGCCGACGGCCTGGCCCGCGCGGCCTTGGAATCGGTGGCGGAGAACACCTCCGACGCCCACGTAGCCCCGCTGCTGTGGGCGGCCGCCGGGGGAGTGCCCGGCGTACTGGTGTATCGCGGCGTCAACACCCTGGATGCGATGATCGGCAGCCGGGCGCCGCGCTATGCCCGATTCGGTTGGGCTGCAGCGCGATTGGACGACGCCGCCAACCTCCTTCCGGCCCGGGTGGCCGGTGCGCTGGTGGTGGTGTGCGCCCCGCTGGTCGGTGGGTCGCCGGGCGGGGCGCTGCGGGCGTGGCGGTGCGACGCCGCGCGGCATCCCAGCCCGAACGCCGGAGTGGTGGAGGCCGCCTTCGCCGGTGCCCTGGGCGTGCGGCTCGGCGGCCCTACCCAGTACCGCCACGAGCTGGAGATCCGCCCGACCCTGGGCGACGGTGACCCGCCGACCGCCGTCGACCTGCGCCGGTCGGTGCGTCTGTCGCAGGTGGTTCAGGCGGCCGCGGCCGGTGTGGCCGTGGGTGTCAGCGTCGTCGGCCGTAGCGGTCGGCGAGCTTGTCCTCGACGGTGACCGGCGCCGCCGTCGCCTGCTGCGCCGCGACCGCCGCGGCGTCGCGTCGGCGAGCCTGGATCTCGGAGTAGACGAAGTAGCCCAGGCCGATCGGGGCGACGATGCCGAAGGCGATCCACTGGATGCCGTACGACAGGAACGGCCCGGCGTCCAGGTGCGGCAGTTCGGCGACCCCCAGCACACCCGGCTGGTTCTCCACCAGCTGCAGGTAGGAGTTGGCCAGCGGGACGCCGGTGGTGGCCGATACCGCACGGGTGTCGATCGCGTACACCTGGGTGTAGCCGCCCTCTTTGAACGCCGGCTTGTCCGGCGGTGCGGTCTCGGAGTCACGCAACCGCGCGGTGATCGACACCGTGCCACCGGGCACGGGTGGGAGGTCCGGGACACTGGTGCCCTGCACCGGGTTCGCGTACCCACGGTCGACGAGCACCGTCGGACCGTTGTCGACGACGAACGGGACCAGCGCCTCGTAGGCCGGCGCCCCGCCGACGACCCGCAGCCGGGCCAGTACCTGAGCCTGCGGCAGATAGTGGCCCGTCGCGGTCACCCGCCGCCACTGCGCATCGGGGGCGGACGAATCCTGATGCGGCAGAAGCGAAGTGACGGCCACCGGCTCGGCGGTCAGCGACGCCTGGATCTGGTTGTTCTCCCGGCTGGTCTTGGTGTTCTTGCCCAGCTGCCAGGGCGCCAGCACGGTGAAGCACAGGTAGGCGAACGCGACAACCACCAGGCCCAGGGCCAGCCAGCCCGGCCGCAACAGAAATGTCCAGCGTTTCATCTACCCCGCCAGCCCTTCGCCGGCCAGCCGCTGGTCGACCCAGGCGTGCAGTCCCGGCAGCGCGCCTTCGATGACGGTGAACACCTCTTCGAAATCGGCATGGTCGCCGTAGAAGGGGTCCTCGACGACCGCAGCATCCGTTCACGTTCGAACGTGACGAGCAGCTGCGTCTGATCCCTAGACACCGAGCACCTCGCGCAGCGCCGGCACCGTCGGGACGTGGGCGGCAGCCGCGGCAGCGACCTCCGGATCGCTGAAGTCGCCCGCTCCATAACCCCAGCCGACGACCACGGTCTTGATGCCGTGCTCGGCGGCACCCTCCACGTCGTGGGCGCGGTCACCGACCATCAGCACCCGATCCGGAAGCGGACGCAGCTGGCCCAGGGCGTGCGCCAGCACGTCGGCCTTGCTCGATCGCGAGCCGTCGACGCTGGCGCCGGCGATCACGTCGAAGTGACCGGTCAGGCCGAAGTGCTCGAGGATCCGCCGGGCGGTCGGCTCCGCCTTGGAGGTGGCCACCGCCAGCCGCACACCGGCCGCCCGCAGGTCGGCCAGCAGCTGCGGAACCCCGTCGAACATACTGTTCATCGACCACCCGCGGGTGGTGTAGTCCGCGCGGTAGGCCGCGATCGCCTCGTCGGCCCGGACGCCGAGGCCCATGCCCTGCAGCGTGATGTGCATCGGGGGACCGACGATGCGCCCGGCCAGGTCACCGGGCGGAATCTCAGCATCCACGGCGGCCAGTGCATGGCGGAAGCTGGCCACGATTCCGTCCGCCGAGTCGGTCAGCGTGCCGTCGAGATCGAAGATCACCAACTGCGGGCGGGTGTCGGCGGCCATGCGTGTCACATACCCATTGTCCCCGATGGCCCGCCGGTGCCGCCCGATGCCTGCCGTCCCGCCCGGCGCACTACTGTGCATGACGTGGTGGAGGTGTCGAGATGGGCGTGAAACTCGCCGAGGTCGTCGCCGTGCTCGACGACGCTTACCCGCCCGGGTTGGCACACGGGTGGGACTCGGTCGGGCTGGTCTGCGGTGACCCGGACGAGGCGGTCGAGTCCGTCACCGTCGCCGTCGACGCCACCGCCGAGGTGGTGCGCACGGTCGGGCGGCGCGGCCTGCTGGTGGCCCACCATCCGCTGCTGCTGCGCGGGGTCGACACGGTTGCCGCCAGCACCCCCAAGGGCGCGCTGATCCATCACCTGATCCGCGACGGCGCGGCGTTGTTCACCGCCCACACCAACGCCGACTCGGCCGACCCGGGTGTGTCCGACGCACTGGCCGACGCACTGGGGGTGACGGTCGACGGTGTGCTCGACCCGGCGCCCGGCGGACCCGATACGGACAAGTGGGTGATCCTCGTTCCGCCCGAAGCTGCCGAGGCCGTGCGGGTGGCGGTGTTCGAGGCGGGTGCCGGCCACATCGGCGACTACTCGCACTGCTCGTGGAGCGTCACTGGACGTGGTCAGTTCCTGCCGCTGGACGGCGCCTCGCCGACGATCGGCACCGTCGGGTCGGTCGAGCACCTGGCCGAGGAGCGGGTCGAAGTGATCGCACCGTCGCGGTTGCGCGCCCAGGTGCTGGCGGCCATGCGCGCCGCCCACCCGTACGAGGAGCCCGCGTTCGACGTGCTGACCCTGGCGCCGCTGCCGGCCGGCGTCGGCATCGGCCGGATCGGCGGCCTGGCCCAGCCTCTGAGGTTCGCCGACTTCGTCGCGCGTGTGAATTCGGTGCTGCCGCAGACCACTTGGGGCGTGCGTGCCGCCGGTGACCCCGACGAACCGGTGTCCCGCGTCGCGGTGTGCGGCGGTGCGGGCGACTCCCTGCTGGCTGCGGCGTCGGCGGCCGGGGTGGACGCCTACGTCACCGCCGACCTGCGACACCATCCCGCCGACGAGCATCGGCGCGCCGGCGGGGTCGCCCTTGTCGACGTCGCCCACTGGGCCAGCGAATACCCGTGGTGCGCTCAGGTGGCCGATCTGCTGACCTCGCAGTTCGGTTCGGCGCTGCCGGTCGCCGTCAGCGGTATCCGCACCGACCCGTGGAACATCGAGTTTCAATCCGCGAAAGGCAACCCGTGAAAGCTGAAGTGCCACAGCAACGCTCGCTGCTGGAGGTGGCCGAGCTGGATGCCGAGCTCAGCCGCGCCGCACACCGAGTGACCCATCTGGCCGAACACCAGCATCACGAACAGGTGCAGGCCGACCACCTCGCCGCCGCCGACCGGCTGGCCGCGCTGGCCATCGCGATCGAGGACCTCGACGCCCAAGTGTCGCGGTTCGAGTCCGAGATCGACGGCGTGCGCCAGCGCGAGGACCGCGACCGCCAGCTGCTGGACTCGGGCTCGGTGAACCCCAAGCAGCTCGAGGAGCTCCAGCACGAACTCGGGACGCTGGAGCGCAGGCAGTCCGGCTTGGAGGACTCGTTGCTCGAGGTGATGGAACGCCGCGAGCAGTTGACCGCCGAGCAGGCGGAGGAGTCGGCGAAAGTCGATGCGCTGCAACAGGATCTGGACAACGCGGCGCACGCGCGAAACGAGGCGATCGCCGAGATCGACCGGCTGCGCGCCGAGTGCGGTGCACGCCGCGGCGAGGTGGTCGCCGGGTTGGACCCCGACCTGGTCAAGCTCTACGAGCGCCAGCGCGCGGCCTCCGGAGTGGGAGCGGCCCGCCTTCTGGGGCGGCGGTGCGGGGCGTGCCGCATTGAGATCGACCAGGGGGAGATGGCCCGGATATCCGCGGCGGCCGACGACGAGGTGCTGCGCTGCCCCGAGTGTGGGGCGATCCTGTTGCGCGTCGGCGGGGTCGAGCGGTGAAAGTCCTTGTCGAGGCCGACGGCGGCTCGCGCGGCAACCCCGGCCCGGCCGGCTACGGGTGCGTGGTGTGGTCTGAAGACCACCGCACTGCCCTGGCCGAACACGGCCACTTCATCGGCATCACCACCAACAACGTCGCCGAATACCGCGGTCTGATCGCCGGACTCGAGGAGGCGCGCAGGTTGGGTGCCAACGAGGTTGTGGTGTCGATGGATTCGAAACTCGTCGTCGAGCAGATGAGCGGGCGGTGGAAGGTCAAGCATGCCGCCATGGCGGAGCTGCACCAGCAGGCCAGGGCGCTGGCGTCGACCTTCGGCTCGGTGACCTTCCAGTGGATTCCGCGCGAGCACAACTCCTACGCCGACCGGTTGGCCAACGAGGCGATGGACGGCGCCGACACCGACCGGCGTTCGGCTGCCACCGACCCGCCCGCGGCCTGGACCGGCAACCGGGGCGCACCGACACGGCTGCTGCTGCTGCGCCACGGCCAGACCGAACTCTCCCGCGAGCGTCGCTACTCCGGGCGCGGCAACCCCGAGCTCACCGAGACCGGCCGACGTCAGGCCGACGCGGCTGCGCGCTATCTGGCCGAGCGGGGCGGAGTCGCGGCGGTGATCACCTCGCCCCTGCAACGGTCCTACGAGACCGCGGCCGCGGCGGCGAAGGCACTCGGGCTCGACGTCACCGTCGATGAGGACCTCATCGAGACCGACTTCGGCGCGTGGGAGGGCCTGACGTTCCTGGAGGCCGCCGAGCGCGACCCCGACGTGCACGGGCGCTGGCTGCGCGACACCAGCCTGCGGCCGCCGGGCGGGGAGAGCTTCGACGACGTGGCCGTGCGGGTCCGGCGCGCCCATGACCGCATCATCGCGGCCCATCCGGGCCAGACCGTGCTGGTGGTGTCCCATGTGACGCCGATCAAGACCCTGCTGCGGCTGGCGCTGGATGCGGGCGCCGGCATCCTGCACCGTCTGCACCTGGATCTGGCGTCGCTCAGCATCGCCGAGTTCTACCCGGACGGCGGCTCCTCGGTGCGGCTGGTCAACCAGACGTCGTACCTGGGTTGAGGTCATGGCTGATTCGCACGACCACTGGGAAGAGCACTACTCGGCCAAGCCGCGGGTGTGGAGCGGACGGGTCAACACACTGCTCGGTCGAACGCGACGCCGTGGGACCCGACGGCGAGCAGGCAACGCTGGTCGACAACGTGATCGAGGTCCGGCGCAAGTAGCGGCACTTCGTCGCGGAACAGCTGCGCCAGGCAGTACGTTGTTCAGGCGGACGAGTTGGCCGGGCGGCCGCGGCTCACCTGAGTCGAGGAAAGTCCGGACTTCACAGAGCAGGGTGATTGCTAACGGCAATCCGAGGTGACTCGCGGGACAGTGCCACAGAAAACAAACCGCCACCACGCCTGAAGGTTTGGGCGCGGGTGGTAAGGGTGAAACGGTGCGGTAAGAGCGCACCAGCATCCCGGGTGACCGGGATGGCTCGGCAAACCCCACCCGAAGCAAGGCCAAGAGGCCGCACCTCGTGTGCGGCTGCGCAGGCGTCCGAGGGCTGCTCGCCCGAGCCTGCGGGTAGGCCGCTCGAGGCACCCGGTGACGGTGTGCCCAGATGGATGGTCGCCGCCGCCCTGCCCCGGTCAACCGTGGCAGAGCGGAACAGAATCCGGCTTAGAGGCCAACTCGTCCGCCCCTAGTGGGCCTTGCGCACGCTGCGCTTCAGCGCGCTCAGCGCGTCGTCGAGCTGCTCGCGCGAGCGGTGCGCCAGGTCGTCCTCCTGCTGGTAGAGCAGCCCATAGGTGAACGTATCCTCTCCGGCGGCATGCGCGGCCTCGGCCTGCTGGCTCAGGTGGGCGCGGCTGACCACGCTGTCCTGGTGATCGCCGAGAAGGGTCTGGATCACCTTGGCCCGCTCGGAGACCTTCGGCTCGCCCGTGGCGGCCGCGACGTAGCGAAGCCGCTTGGCGCCCTTGCGGATTCGGTGCAGCGCCTCGTCCTTGTGCTCCTCGACCGCCTGCTCGGCGGTCTTGGCGGCCTTGCGGACCCGTTTGTAGGCCGAGTCGATGCTCAGCGGTGCGTGTTCCTCACCCGGGGCCGGCTCGGGCGGCTCGGCGCTCACCAGGGCCTCCAGCGCGTCGAGCAGCCTGAAATAGCGCGGGGAGCGCATCGCGGCCAGCGAGCGCCGCAGCCCCGCCTGGTAGCGCCGGTTGGCCCCGTCGACCAGCCGCTCCCGCACCGGGCCCCGCACGAGTTCCGGAGGGAGCGAGTCCAGGGCGCGTTGATAGCGCTCGGCGAGTACCTCGGCGTCCCTGGCCGTCCCGAGCACACCCGCCAGCTGACGCAGCTCGTCGAGAATCCAGGCGTCGTCGGTCAACCCGAACGCGTCCTCGGAGGCCTGCAACAGGCTGCGGATCTTGCGGGTGATCACGCGCATCTGATGCACCGAGTCGTAGACGTCGGCGCGCACGGCGCGGTCCCACTCCACCAGCTCGGCCACCTGCTCGGCCACGGCCCGGTGCACCGGGTCCGGGGGCGGTTCGGGGAGATCCTCCGGCGGCGCCAGGCCGTCGGCGAGCACCTTCGCCAGCTTCGAGCCGTGGCCCGCCGGTACCGCGCCGGCGTCGAGCAACCGGTTGCCCAGCCGCGCGAGCATCTCGTCGCCGCCCTCGACCTCGCCGTCGGCCAACTCCAGCTCCCACTCGTGCCAGCGCTGCTCGTCCCCGGCGCTGCCGTCGGCAGGGTTGATCGCCCAGGCGCTGACCTCGTCGTCGGAGAACTCGGCGAGGTCAGCGCCGTCGTCGGCGTAGAGCTTCACGACGTTGCGCGTGGTCGCGATGCGGGCCACCGGCGCCAACCCGCGGTCGCGCACGATCGCCAGCACGATGTCGACGAGCTCGGCGGGCACCTCGGCAGCGGCCGCGTCCGCGCCGTCATCCAGGGGCGCGTGGATCTCGGTCCGCGCGTCGGGCCCGGCAGGCAGTTTCAGATGCCAGCCTGCGTCGGCGCCGCCGGTCCGGCGCCGCAGCGTGATGCGGTGGCGCGCCAGGTCCTGTCCGGGTGTGTCGAAGTACACCGCGTCCAGCGACTGTGGCGAAATCCTCTCGACCCGCGCCACGAAGGAGATCCCCTCGAACGACGGGAACACCGTGCTACCCGGAACGTCGAACTTCCGCTCGACCTCGACGAAGCGGGTACCGCCCGCGGATTTCGACCTCATCTCCACCCTCACTCACGATCGACCGGCCGACATGCGACCGCCGCACAGCGTGTCACATCCAAGTGAACACGACGCACCCGTCCCCGCACGTCGGCGGCCTTGCGAGGTGACGTTGCCGGAAATGAATTTGCGGCGCGCCACAGCCGTGCGTGCGGCTTTGGGCCCGCAACTCTTAGAATCCGCTTATGCGTCCCGGACCGAACGGCACCCCTGGGCGAGGTAACCGGTTGAAATTGGAGGACTACCTCGACGATGCGGGCAACATCGCGCTGCCGCCAGACGTCACCATCACGTCGTTCCTCGATCACAACATCGCCCAGTTCGGCGACACCGCGTCCTACCGCTACATCGATTTCGAGCACGACCCGTCAGGGCGACCGATCGAACTCACCTGGGACGAGTTGGGCGTCAGGTTGCGGGCGGTCGGTGCCCGGCTGCAGCAGGTGACCCAGCCCGGCGAACGGGTGGCGATCCTGGCGCCACAGGGCGTCGACTACGTGGTCGGCTTCTTCGCCGCCGTCCAGGCCGGAAACATCGCGGTACCGCTTTTTGCTCCGGAGCTGCCCGGCCACGCCGAGCGGCTGGACGCCGTGCTGGCTGACGCCACCCCTACAGTGGTGCTCACGACGTCGGCGGGCGCCGAGGCCGTGCAGACGTTCCTGCGCAAGCTTCCGCGCGGCCGCCGGCCCCGAGTCATCGCGATCGACGCCGTTCCGGACTCGGTGGGTGACACGTTCGTCCCCGCTGCGCTCGAGAGCGACGGCATCGCCTACCTGCAGTACACGTCGGGCTCCACCCGTACCCCTGCCGGTGTGGAGATCACCCACCGGGCGGTGTGCACCAACGTCGTCCAGATGATCATCTCGGTGGGCCTGGACTGGGACATCGCCAGCATCAGCTGGCTTCCGCTGTTCCACGACATGGGCCTGCTGATGATCATGTTCCCCGCCCTGTGCGGCGGTCATCTCACGCTGATGTCGCCGACGGCGTTCGTGCGCAGGCCGCACCGCTGGATCAAGGAACTGGCCGTCGAGGCCAAGCGCGGGCGCACGTTCGCCGCCGCCCCGAACTTCGCGTTCGAACTCGCCGCCGACCGTGGCCTGCCGCCCCAGGGCGAGGACCTCGATCTGAGCAACGTCGCCGGCCTGATCAATGGCTCCGAGCCGGTGAACGTCCACTCGATCGACAAGTTCAACGCCGCCTTCGCCCCGTATGGGCTGCCGCCCGAGGCGATCAAACCGTCCTACGGCATGGCCGAGGCCACCCTGTTCGTCTCGACGATCGGCCCCGAGAACCGGGCCGGTGCGGTCTACCTGGACCGGACCGAGCTCGGCCTCGGACGCGCCGTGCGGGTCGCCCCGGATTCACCCAACGCGGTGCCGGAGGTGTCGTGCGGGCGGATCGCGCGCAGCCAGTGGGCGGTGATCGTCGACCCGGGCACGGAAGCCGAACTGCCCGACGGCCGCGTCGGCGAGATCTGGCTGCACGGCGACAACATCGGCCGCGGCTACTGGGGCCGCGAGCGCGAAACCGAGCTGGCCTTCCACAACAAGCTGCAGGTGCGGCTGGACCAGGGCGGCCACGCAGAGGGCGTCCCCGTCAACGCCACCTGGTTCCGCACCGGTGACATGGGCGTCTACCTCGACGGCGAGATCTACATCACCGGCCGGATGAAGGACCTGGTGATCATCGACGGCCGCAACCACTACCCGCAGGACATCGAGGCCACCGCGGCCGACGCGTCGAAGTCGGTGCGCAGCGGATTCGTCGCGGCCTTCTCGGTGCCCGCCGGGGAACTGCCGTGCTCGGCCGGTTCGTCGGACACCGGGGCGGGGGAGCGGCTGGTCATCGTCGCCGAGCGCGGACCGGGTGCTGGCAAGGCCGAACCGGGGCCGATCATCGACGCGATCCGCGCCGCGGTGTCGCGCCATCACGCGCTGCCGGTCGCCGACGTGCGACTGGTCGCCGCGGGCGCCATTCCCCGGACCACAAGCGGCAAGCTGGCCCGGCGGGCCTGCCGGGCCGAGTACCTGGCGGGCGTTCTCGGGCAGCGTTAGATCGCCCCAAACCGAACCGAGCACGATTCGAAAAGCACGCGGGGGCGCGCCCGATGCCGACGGCGTTCTCCGGGGTCCGGGTGCGGGCCGACTCGCGGCGGCGGTGCGCTAGAAGCTGTGCTCTTCGGCGGGGAACGCGCCGGTGGCCACTTCTTCAGCGTATTGAATTGCCGCGCGGCGCAATTCAGCGCCCACATCGCCGAAACGCTTGACGAACTTGGCGGTCTTGCCGGTTGTAAGCCCGGCCATGTCCTGCCAGACGAGTACCTGGGCGTCGCAGTTGGGCCCTGCGCCGATACCGACCGTCGGGATGGTCAGCTTGCCGGTGATCTGGGTGGCCAGCTCGGCGGGGACCATCTCCATCACCACCGCGAACGCTCCCGCTTCCTGGACCGCGATCGCGTCGTGGATGGTCTGCTCGGCAGCGTCGCCGCGGCCCTGCACGCGGAAACCGCCCAGTCCATTGACGCTCTGCGGGGTGAAGCCGATGTGGGCCATCACCGGGATACCGGCGGCGGTCAGAGTCGCGATCTGGTCGGCCACCCGCTCGCCGCCCTCGAGCTTGACCGCATGCGCGCCGGCTTCCTTGAGGAAGCGGGTCGCGGTCGCCAGTGCCTGCGCGGGGCTGGATTCGTAGCTGCCGAACGGCAGATCGGCCACCACCAGCGCGTGCTCGGCACCGCGCACCACGCCCCGGACCAACGGAATCAGTTCGTCGGCCGAGATCGGCACCGTGGTGTCGTACCCGTAGACCACGTTGGCCGCGGAATCGCCGACCAGCAGAACCGGGATGCCTGCCTCGTCGAAGGCACGCGCCGTCGAGTAGTCGTAGACCGTGAGCATCGCCCACTTGTGGCCTTCGGACTTCCACTTCAGAAGGTGACGGGTGCGCACCTTGGTGCGGGCAACCGCGGGCATGCCACAGCCGCCGTAGACAGTCTGCTCAGACATCGTTGTCCCCAGTGATCGTCGTGATCGATCCTCGTGGCCCATCCGGGTCCCCGGGTTCGCGTGACCCCCTCAGTCTGCCACCGGGATATGGCGAAAACGAAGATCGAACACCGTCGACTTGCTCACATCAGGGCGCTGCGCCCGACGCCGACGGACGTGCGATTCCGGCTCGGCCCATATCTGGCGGACACTCCCTCGGCGGGTCGGTGCGGGAGGCAACCCCGCAGAGCATGGCAGCATGTTTGCCATGAGGCAGTACCCGCATCCGCGCGTCGTCCGCACCGCTGCGGTGCTTTCCGCGGTAGCCGCACTCGTCGCGAGTGCCGGCTGCAGCACCATGGTGTCCGGAAAGGCTGTCATCGCCGAGCCCCAGATCGGGGAGCCGGTGGCGTGGGGACCGTGCCGGACTGCCGGTGGCGGCGGCGGCAACGCGCTGCCCATCCCGGCGGGCGCGCTGTGCGGCAAGATCGCCGTCCCGGTCGACTACTCCAAGCCCGACGGTACGATCGCCGGCCTGGCGCTGATCCGGTTCCCCGCCACCGGCGACAAGGTCGGCTCGCTGATCCTCAACCCCGGCGGACCGGGGGAGTCCGGTGTCGAGGCGGCGGCCAGCATCGTCGAGAACCTGCCGAGCGAGGTGCGCCAGAAGTTCGACCTGGTCGGCTTCGACCCGCGCGGTGTCGGTGCCTCCACACCCGCCCTGTGGTGCAACTCCGACGCCGACAACGACGCTATCCGGGCCGACCCGCAGGTCGACTACAGCCCCAAGGGCGTCGAGCACATCGAGAACCAGACCAAAGCCTTCGTCCAGCGCTGCGTCGACAAGATGGGCAAGGACTTCCTGGCCAACATCGGCACCGCCAGCGTCGTCAAGGACCTCGACGCGCTGCGCGCCGCGGTAGGTGACGACAAGCTGACCTTCCTCGGCTACTCCTACGGCACCCGGATCGGATCGGAGTATGCCGAGGCTTATCCGGGCAAAGTGCGCGCGATGATTCTGGACGGCGCCGTCGACCCCAACGCCGACCCGATCCGGGCCGACATTGACCAGGCCGCCGCGTTCCAGCAGGCGTTCAACGACTACGCGGTGGACTGCGCCAAGGACCCGACCTGTCCGCTGGGCACCGACCCGGCCAAGGCCGTCGCGGTCTACCGCAGCATGGTCGACCCACTGGTCGACAAGCCCCTGCCGACCGCCGACCCGCGTGGACTGGGTTACAGCGACGCGATCATCGGCACGATCATGGCGCTGTACTCGCCGAACCTGTGGCGCCACCTGACCCAGGGGCTGACCGAGTTGTCCAGGGGGCGCGGCGACACCATGCTGGCGCTGGCCGACATGTACATGCGCCGCGACCCGCAGGGCCACTACACCAACGCCACCGACGCCCGGATCGCGGTGAACTGCGTGGACCAGCCACCGATCACCGACCGCGACAAGGTGATCGAGGAAGACCGCAAGATGCGTGAGGTCGCGCCGTTCCTGAGCTATGGCGAGTTCACCGGCCACGCGCCGCTGAGCACGTGCGCGTTCTGGCCGGTTCCGGCGACCAGTACGCCCCACTCCGCCTCGGCGCCCGGGCTGCCGCCGGTGCTCGTGGTGTCCACGACCAACGACCCCGCCACGCCCTATCAGGCGGGGGTGGACCTGGCCAAGCAACTCGGTGGAGCGTTGCTGACGTTCAACGGAACTCAGCACACCGTGGTGTTCCAAGGCAACACCTGTGTGGACAACTACGCGGCGGCCTATCTCGTCGACCTGAAACTGCCCCCGCCCGGCGCTACCTGCTGAACGCCGATCACGGCCGAACACAAGGGAATTACGATCGCGTCAGTCGTTTGTTACTGATGTCGCGCGGTTCTGAGATCGACGCGTTACCCCTCGGCGTCACGACGTAGGCACCGCCGTGCGACGATGACAGCCATGGGACGCACGAGTCGAATCGGCTCGGCTCTGCTCCTCTGCGCCGCGTTGACCACCGGTGTCACGGCCGCACCGGTCGCTGCCACCGAACCAGGAACCGGTCAGGCGACGGTGCCGCAGGTCGCGTGGGGAAGTTGTGCGCGGTTCATCGGCGACGCATCCAACGACATTCCCACCGCCCAGTGCACCAGCGTTCCAGTCCCGATCGACGACGCCAATCCTGCTGGGGCGCAAGCACAATTGGCCGTCATCAAGATTCCGGCCAGCGGCCAGCGCATCGGTGCCCTGTTCGTCAACCCCGGCGGCCCGGGAGCGTCCGCCGTCGACGCGGTGGCCGGGATGGCGTACGCGCTGGCCGGCAGTCCGATCAACGAGCACTTCGACCTCGTCGGCTTCGACCCGCGCGGCGTCGGCTACTCCACTCCCGAGGCGCGCTGCCGCAGCGACGCGGAGTTCGACGCGTGGCGGCGCAACCCGATGGTCGACTACAGCTCCGCCGGAATCGCCGCGATCGAGCAGATGTACCGCAACCTCGCCAAGGAATGCGCCGAGAAGCTGGGCACCGATTTCCTGGCCGGTGTCGGAACCGCCTCTGCCGCAAAGGATATGGACACGATTCGTCGGGTGCTCGGCGACGACAAACTCAACTACCTGGGCTTCAGCTACGGCACCCAACTGGGCACCGAGTATGTCGACCGCTTCCCCGACCGGGTCCGCGCCATGGTCCTCGACGGTGCCGTCGACCCCGCCGAGGACACCGTCGACTCGATCATCCAGCAGATGGCCGGCTTCCAGACGGCGTTCGACGACTACGCCGCCGACTGCGCCAAGTCGGCCGGCTGCCCGCTGGGAACCGATCCCGCGCAATGGGTCAACCGGTACCACCGGCTCGTCGACCCGCTGGTCGCCAGGCCGGGACCGACGTCGGATCCGCGCGGGTTGAGCTACCAGGACGCGATCACCGGAACGTTCAACGCCCTCTACACCCCGCAGTACTGGAAGTTCCTCACCAGCGGTCTGCTCGGGTTGCAGCGGCAGAACGACGCCGGCGACCTGCTGATGCTCGCCGACGAGTACCAGGGACGCGACCCGTACGGTCACTACGACAGCGGCCAGGACGCCTCCAACGCCGTCCGCTGTGTCGACATCCAGACGCCCACCGACCCGGCGGTGTGGGCCGACCTCGACAAGCGTACCCGCGAACTAGCGCCCTTCCAGGCCTACGGCCAGTTCACCGGAATGGCGCCGCGCGACATCTGCGCATTCTGGCCGGTGCCTGCCGAGTCCAGCCCGCACCCGGCGTCGCCGGCGCCGCCGGGCAGCGTGGTCGTGGTCTCGACGACACACGACCCGGCCACCCCGTACGAGTCCGGGGTGAACCTCGCCCGCCAGCTCGGGGCCGCACTGGTCACCTATGACGGCACGCAGCACACCGCGGTGTTCAACGGCGACGAGTGCATCGACTCGGCGATCGTGCGGTACTTCGTCGACCAGGTGGTGCCGGAGAACCTGCACTGCTGAGGTACCGGTTGTCGGCGTGCCCGGCGCGCTTGGTACCACCGGTGATGCCACCCGCCCCGGCGAACCGTAACGAGCCCCCGAAACACATACATCGCCGCGTAACACTGAATTAACACGCGGTGCATACGCTCGCGTCATGGACCGCCAGAAGGAATTCGTGCTGCGCACGCTGGAGGAACGGGACATCCGATTCGTCCGGCTGTGGTTCACCGACGTGCTCGGGTTCCTCAAGTCGGTCGCGATCGCGCCCGCCGAACTCGAGGGCGCCTTCGAGGAGGGCATCGGCTTCGACGGCTCCTCGATCGAGGGCTTCGCCCGCGTCTTCGAGTCCGACACCATCGCCCGGCCGGACCCGTCCACCTTCCAGGTGCTGCCATGGACCACCAGCGGCGGCCAGCATCACTCGGCGAGGATGTTCTGCGACATCACCATGCCCGACGGCTCGCCGTCGTGGGCAGACAGCCGCCACGTGCTGCGCCGCCAACTGGCCAAGGCCAGCGATCTCGGCTTCTCGTGCTACGTGCACCCGGAGATCGAGTTCTTCCTGCTCGAGCCCGGACCGTACGACGGCTCGGTGCCGGTCCCTGCCGACAACGGCGGCTACTTCGACCAGGCCGTCCACGACTCCGCGCCCGATTTCCGCCGCCACGCCATCGACGCACTGGAGCAGATGGGCATCTCGGTGGAGTTCAGCCACCACGAAGGCGCCCCCGGCCAGCAGGAGATCGACCTGCGCTACGCCGACGCGCTGTCGATGGCCGACAACGTGATGACGTTCCGCTACGTCGTCAAGGAGGTCGCGCTCGGCGAGGGTGCGCGGGCGTCGTTCATGCCCAAGCCGTTCGCCGAATACCCCGGCTCGGCCATGCACACCCACATGAGCCTGTTCGAGGGGGAGAACAACGCTTTCCACAGCCCTGATGACCCGCTGCAGCTCTCGGACGTCGCCAAGTCATTCATCGCCGGCATCCTCGAGCACGCCAGCGAGATCAGTGCGATCACCAACCAGTGGGTGAACTCCTACAAGCGGCTGGTGCACGGCGGCGAGGCGCCGACGGCGGCGTCCTGGGGAGCGGCCAACCGCTCGGCGCTGGTGCGGGTGCCGATGTATACCCCGCGCAAGGCGTCCTCGCGTCGCATCGAGGTGCGCAGCCCCGACTCGGCGTGCAATCCGTACCTGACCTTCGCGGTGCTGCTGGCCGCCGGGTTGCGCGGCATCGAGAAGAACTATGTGCTGGGCCCACAGGCCGAAGACGACGTGTGGATGCTGACGCCCGAGGAGCGCCGCGCGATGGGATACCGCGAGTTGCCGTCGAGCCTGGGCATCGCGCTGTCGGAGATGGAGAACTCCGAACTGGTCGCCGAGGCGCTCGGCGAGCACGTCTTCGACTACTTCCTGCGCAACAAGCGCAAGGAGTGGGCGGACTACCGCAGCAACGTCACGCCCTTCGAGCTGAAGGCTTATCTGTCGCTGTAGGCCCGGCGGGCAGGAGCGCAGCGACCGGGGAAAAAGGTCCGGCGGGCAGGAGCGCAGCGACCGGGGAAAAAGGTCCGGCGGGCAGGAGCGCAGCGACCGGGGAAAAAGGTCCGGCGGGCAGGAGCGCAGCGACCGGGGAAAAAGGTCCGGCGGGCAGGAGCGCAGCGACCGGGGGAGAATTCGGTGCGCTACCGTCGTGGGCGTGGCCAAACCAGCGACGCAGCGACCCCGGGTTCCCGGCGTGGGTCGCCTCGGGCTGCTCGAACCGTCGGCGAATGCTCACCTGGCCACGCTCGGCTGGGACACCGACGCCCACGTCGAGTTGTTGTGGTCGCTGTCGCGAGCGCCCAATGCCGATGTCGCACTGCAGACGATGGTCCGGCTCGCGGAGGCGCTCGGGCCCGACTGGCAACAGCTCAACACCGCCCTGCTGAAGGACCGCGGCCTGCGGGGCCGACTGTTCTCGGTGATCGGCTCGTCTCTGGCGCTCGGCGATCACCTGGTCGCCAACCCGCGGTCGTGGCATCTTCTCGAAGGCGCCGTCACCCTGCCGACGGCCGCGCAGCTGCGACGCGCCTTCGATGACTGCATCGCCGGATTCGGCACTGCTGCAAGCACTGTCATGCCGAAGCTGCGCACGCTCTACCGTGATCAGTTATTGATCCTGGCCGCCCTGGACCTGGCCCCGACCGTCGAGAACGAGCTCGTGCTGCCGTTCCCCACGATCGGCGCGCATCTGGCCGACATGGCCGACGCCGCGCTGGACGCCGCACTGAAGGTCGCCGTCGCCACAGTGTGCAAGGACGGTGCCCCGCCACCGCGCATCGCAGTGATCGCTATGGGCAAATGCGGTGCGCGGGAACTGAACTACGTCAGCGACGTCGACGTCATCTTCGTCGGCGAGGATGCCGACGCTGTCACCACCCGTGTTGCGGGGGAGATGATGCGGCTGGCGTCGGACACCTTCTTCGAAGTCGACGCCGCATTGCGGCCCGAGGGCATGCACGGTGCGCTGGTGCGCACCCTGGACTCGCACGTCGCCTACTACCAGCGGTGGGCCAAGACCTGGGAGTTCCAGGCCCTGCTGAAGGCAAGGCCGGCCGTGGGCGATGCCGAGCTCGGTGAGCAATACCTGGCCGCCCTGATGCCGATGGTGTGGACCGCTTGTGAGCGTGAGAATTTCGTGCCCGAGGTGCAGGCGATGCGGCGCCGGGTGGAGGCGCTGGTTCCCGCCGATGTGCGCGACCGCGAGATCAAGCTCGGCACCGGCGGACTGCGCGACGTGGAGTTCGCGGTGCAGCTGCTGCAGCTGGTGCACGGCCGCACCGACGACTCATTGCATGTCTCCTCTACGCTGGAAGCCCTTGCCGCACTTGGCTCGGGGGGATACGTCGGTCGAGACGACGCCGCCAACCTGACCGCGTCGTACGAGTTCCTGCGACTGCTCGAGCACCGGCTTCAACTGCAGCGACTCAAGCGCACCCACATGCTGCCCGCGCCCGACGACGATGAGGCGCTGCGCTGGCTGGCCCGTGCGGCGCACATGCGCCCCGACGGCACGCACGATGCGCTGGGGGTCCTGCGCGAGGAGATCAAGCGGCAGAACCTGCGGGTCTCGCGCCTGCACACCAAGCTGTTCTACCAGCCGCTGCTGGAGTCCGTCGGCCCTTCGATGGGCTTCGCCCCCGGTATGACGCCGGCCGCGGCCGAAAGACAGCTTGCCGCACTGGGTTACGAAGGTCCGCAGAGTGCGCTCACGCATCTGGGCGCGCTGGTCAACGAGAGCGGTCGGCGCGGACGCGTGCAGTCGGTGCTGCTGCCACGGCTGCTGGACTGGCTGTCGGACACCCCGGACCCCGACAGCGGTCTGCTGGCCTATCGACGGATCAGCGAGGCGCTGTCCGACCAGCGCTGGTATCTGGCCACACTGCGCGACGAGAGCGCAGTGGCCAAGCGCCTGATGCGGGTGCTCGGCACGTCGGCCTTCGTGCCCGAGCTGCTGATGCGGGCACCCGAGGTGATCCAGCAGTATGCCGACGGGCCGACAGGACCCAAATTGCTCGACGTCGACCCGGACGCCGTGGGCAGAGCGCTGATCGCCTCCACCGCAAGGCATCCCGACCCGGTCCGGGCGATCGCGGCCGCGCGGACCCTGCGCCGCCGCGAACTGGCCCGCGTGGCCTCGGCCGATCTGCTCGGCATGCTCGAGGTCAGGGAGGTCTGCTCGGCACTGACGTCGGTGTGGGTGGCGGTGTTGCAGTCGGCGCTGGAGGCGGTGATCCGAGCCAACACGCCGGAGGACGGGACGGTGCCGGCCAGGATCGCGGTGATCGGCATGGGCCGCCTCGGCGGCAGCGAACTGGGATACGGCTCGGACGCTGACGTGATGTTCGTCTGCGAGCCAGGCGAAGGCATCGAGGAATCCCGCGCGGTCAAGTGGTCGGTGTCGATCGCCGAGCAGGTACGCGCACTGCTGGGCACTCCCAGCGACGACCCGCCGCTGGAAGTCGACGCCAATCTGCGCCCCGAAGGCCGGCAAGGCCCACTGGTGCGGACGCTGGGATCTTACGAGGCGTACTACGACCAGTGGGCGCAGCCGTGGGAGATCCAGGCGTTGCTGCGGGCCCACCCGGTGGCCGGTGACCCCGATCTCGGGCTCAGGTTCCTGCTGATGGTGGACAAGACGCGGTACCCGGCCGGCGGTGTGTCGGCGCGAGCCGTGCAGGAGATCCGGCGCATCAAGGCGCGTATCGATGCCGAACGGCTGCCGCGCGGGGCGGACCCGAACACGCACACGAAGCTGGGCCGCGGCGGGCTGGCCGATATCGAATGGACCGTGCAGTTGCTGCAGTTGCGGCATGCCCACCACATACCGGCGCTGCACAACACCTCGACGCTGGAGACGCTGGACGCCATCGGCGCCGCCGAACTGCTCGCCGAGGACGACGTCGGCCTGCTGCGGCAGGCCTGGCTGACGGCGACCCGGGCCCGCAACGCCCTGGTGCTGGTGCGCGGCAAGCCCACCGACCAGCTGCCGGGGCCGGGCCGTCAGCTCAATGCCGTCGCGGTCGCCGCCGGCTGGCACAACGACGACGGCGGGGAGTTCCTGGACAACTACCTGCGGGTGACCCGTCGGGCAAAGGCCGTGGTACTCAAGGTGTTCGGGGGATAGCCGCCGTGGACTTCGGTGTTAGCGGACCCGCCCCTTCCTCTTGGGAGGGCGTTAGGTCTCGAGTATCGCTGCGGGCTCGTGGCGGTGGGCCAACGTTTCGGACACGACTATGGGCCCGCCGCAAACAGCGACGAGCCCACCCGCTGCGCGACTTCGGAGGTATCGCGGAGCGGATGGGCCCGGTCGGCTTACTACGACAAGGGATTACACGTCGTAGTAGAGAGCGAACTCGTACGGGTGAGGCCGGATCTGCACGGGCAGGATCTCGTTGTCACGCTTGAAGGAGATCCAGGTCTCGATCAGGTCGGAGGTGAACACGCCGCCCTCGGTGAGGTAGTCGTGGTCCTCCTCGAGCTTGTCGATCACCGACGCCAGCGACGTCGGCGCCTGCGGGATGTTGGCGGCCTCCTCGGGCGGAAGCTCGTAGAGGTCCTTGTCGACCGGCGCCAGCGGCTCGATCTTCTTCTTGATGCCGTCGATCCCGGCCATCAGCATCGCCGCGAACGCCAGGTACGGGTTGCCCGAGCTGTCCGGGCAACGGAACTCCAGGCGCTTGGCCTTCGGGTTGTTACCGGTGATCGGGATACGCACACAGGCCGAGCGGTTGCGCTGGCTGTACACCAGGTTGATCGGGGCCTCGTAGCCCGGCACCAGGCGCTTGTAGGAGTTCACCGTCGGGTTGGTGAACGCCAGCAGCGACGGCGCGTGGTGCAGGATGCCGCCGATGTAGTGGCGAGCGGTGTCCGACAGGCCGGCATAGCCCGCCTCGTCGTGGAACAGCGGCTTGCCGTCCTTCCACAGCGACTGGTGGGCGTGCATGCCCGAGCCGTTGTCACCGAACAGCGGCTTGGGCATGAACGTGACCGTCTTGCCGGCCTGCCAGGCGGTGTTCTTGATGATGTACTTGAACAGCAGCAGGTCGTCGGCCGCGTGCAGCAGCGTGTTGAATTTGTAGTTGATCTCGGCCTGCCCGGCGGTGCCCACCTCGTGGTGGCCGCGTTCGAGGGTGAACCCGGCGTTGATCAGGTTGGTGCACATCTCGTCACGCAGATCGACGTAGTGGTCGTACGGGGCGACGGGGAAGTAGCCACCCTTGGGACGGACCTTGTAGCCGAGGTTGGCGCTGCCGTCGGCCTCGAACGGCTCACCGGTGTTCCACCAGCCCGACTCGGAGTCGACCTCGTAGAAGGTGCCGTTCATCTTCGAGTCGAATGCCACCGAGTCGAAGATGTAGAACTCGGCCTCGGCGCCGAAGAAGGCGGTGTCGGCGATGCCGGTGCTGGCCAGGTAGTTCTCCGCCTTGCGGGCCACGTTGCGCGGGTCGCGGGAGTAAGCCTCACGGGTGAACGGGTCATGCACGAAGAAGTTCAGGTTCAGCGTCTTGGCGGCGCGGAACGGGTCGATCCGCGCGGTCTCGGGGTCCGGCAGCAGCATCATGTCGGACTCGTGGATCGACTGGAACCCGCGGACCGACGAGCCGTCGAACGCGAGGCCGTCCTCGAACACGCTCTCGTTGAACGCGGAGGCCGGAATCGAGAAGTGCTGCACGACGCCGGGTAGATCGCAGAAGCGGATGTCGACGTACTCGACGTCCTCGTCCTTGATCAGCTCCATGATGTCGTCAGCGGTCTTTTCTGCCACTTACAAACTCCTTCGGTGCAGCCTGTCTCGCGCATGTCCAGGCACTGAGGTTTCTTAACCCGCGGCTGACGCTAAGGAGCCGATGTTGCCTGCCCGTCAAGCTCATGTTGCGCCGACGTTACGCATCTGCCGCCGCGGACTCCGGGCCCGGCACCCCTATCCTGGGGCCATGGCGCGTGAGATCGGGTCCTGGCTGTCCGGACCGGAACCGGTGAAGCCCGGCTATGACGCCGGATACCCGGGCCAGCAGCTGGGCCTGCCGGAAAGCGGATCCCGTTCGCTGGCCCGGATGGGCAGACGCTTCCTGGCGTTGCTCATCGACTGGCTGATCAGCTACGGGTTGGCGGCCCTGGCGATGACGGTCGGGCAGGTGACCACCTCGACGCTGTCGGCTGCGGTGCTGGTGATCTGGTTCCTGCTCGGCGTCATCTCGGTGCGCCTGTTCGGCTTCACCCCAGGTCAATACGCGCTAGGTCTGCTGGTCGTGCCGATCGACAACCGGTTGCACGTCAGCACCGGCCGCGCGATCGTGCGCGGACTGCTGATCGCCCTGGTGATCCCGCCGCTGTTCACCGACGCCGACGGCCGCGGACTGCAGGACCGCCTGACCGCCACGGCCGTCGTCCGGCGCTGAGGCCTAGAAGAAGCACACCTGGCACCGTCGCAGCGTGGACGTCTTCATCGCCAGCGAGGCACCGGCCGTCGGGCGAATCACACCGACATGGTCCAGCGGGTGGCCCGGGCCGGAGTGCCGCAGCGCTGAACGCCAGAGAACCTAGCGGCGGCGCACGGTGCGCTGCACGCCCTTCATCTTGGTTTGCGCGGGCAGCGGGCCCTTCGGCATCGCGGCAGGACCCATGCGGCTGCCCAGCGCGACGAGCTTGGACTCCAGCGTGTCCATCTGCTTGACCGTGATGTTGGCCGGCAGCCGGGTCAGATGACGCTCCAGCTTCGACAGCGGCACCTCGCCCTCGCCGTTGCCGACGATCACGTCGTAGATCGGAACGTCGCCGACCAGTCGCGCGGTGCGCTTCTTCTCCTGCGCCAGCAGCGGCTTGACCCGCGACGGCGACCCCTCTGCGACGAAGATCACGCCCGGCCGTCCGATCACGCGGTGCACAGCGTCGAAATGCCCGGTGGCGGCCACACCCGGAGTGACCCGCCACTTGCCGCGTAGGTTCTCCAGCGCCCAGGCCGCTGCACCGGTCTGCCCCTCGGCCTTCTGATACACCGACTTCTGCGCGCGCCGGCCGAAGATGATGAACGCGACCAGCGCGCCGAGGACCACGCCGAGCGGGATCAGCAGGTACGTCGTCAACCCGCCGGCGTAGATGCCGACGGCCACCGCCAGCACCACGATCAGCACGAACGCGCCGATCATGTACGGCAGAAGCCGCTTGTCCTCCTTGCGCTGCATCTGGAAGGCCTGCCACAACTGACTGCGGCGCTGCTTGGACGCCGCCTTGCGGGCGGCCTTCGCCTCGGCCTTGGCCGCCTTGGTCTCGGCGGCGGAGCGGGTCTTTGCCATTGGTTCAGGATACGGAAAGAGATGCCGCCGCCGCCGCGGCTCCGGTGCCTGAACGCCGCGCGGCGATCGTCTGCGCATACAGCCGGCCGGCCCGGTAGGACGAGCGCACCAGCGGCCCGGCCAGGACACCGGCGAATCCCAAGCCCTCGGCGTAGCCGGCGAGCTCGACGAACTCGTCGGGGTGGACCCAGCGCTCCACCGGATGGTGGCGTAGCGACGGCCGCAGGTACTGGGTGATGGTGACGATGTCGCAGCCCGCACCGTGCAGGTCGGCCAGCGCGGTGCGGACCTCCTCGATGGTCTCGCCCATACCGAGGATGAGGTTGCTCTTGGTCACCAAGCCGAACTCGCGGGCGGCGGTCAGCACGTCGAGGCTGCGCTGGTAGCGGAACGCGGGACGGATCCGCTTGAAGATGCGCGGCACGGTTTCGACGTTGTGCGCGAAGACTTCTGGACGGGACTCGAACACCTCACGCAGCAGATTGGGATCACCGTTGAAGTCCGGGGCCAGCAGCTCGACGCCGGTCGACGGGTTGAGCGCCTCGATGGCGCGCACCGTCTCGGCGTAGAGCCAGGCACCGCCGTCGGGCAGGTCGTCACGGGCGACGCCGGTGACCGTCGCGTACTTCAGACCCATGGCGGCCACACTCTCGGCGACCCGGCGCGGCTCGTCGCGGTCGAGCTCCGCGGGCTTGCCCGTGTCAATCTGGCAGAAGTCGCAGCGACGGGTGCACTGTTCGCCGCCGATCAGGAACGTCGCCTCGCGGTCCTCCCAGCATTCGTAGATGTTGGGGCAGCCGGCCTCTTCGCAGACGGTGTGCAGGCCTTCACGGCGGACCAGACCCTTGAGCGCGGTGAACTCCGGGCCCATCCGGGCGCGGGTCTTGATCCAGGGCGGCTTGCGTTCGATCGGGGTCTCGGCGTTACGGACCTCCAGGCGCAATAACTTGCGGTTCCCCGGAGCCGCCGGGCCGGCGACATCGGATTCGGGGTCGACGCTCACGGGGTCGATGCTACGTGAGTCGACACCGCCAGGCGGCCGTCAAGTGCGTCACACACCGCCTCGGCAACCCCTGCGCGCACGTCGTCGACTCCGACCCGTCGGCCCAATTCAGCGGTCAGCGACGTCACCCCGGCGTCGGTGATGCCGCATGGCACGATCGCCGCATAGGCCGTCAGATCACAGTCACAATTCAGCGCGAATCCGTGCAGGGCGGTTCCGCGGGCCACCCGGATCCCGATGGCGGCGATCTTGCGGGCCGGCCGCGTGGCGTCGGCGGGCAGCCACACCCCGGACCGGCCGTCCACCCGACCGGCGGTCAGGCCGTACTCCGCGCACACGTCGATCAGTGATTCCTCAAGGCGTCGAACGTAATTCACCACATCGAGCGGCTCGGCCATGCCGATTACCGGGTAGCCGACCAACTGCCCGGGACCGTGCCAGGTAATCTTGCCGCCCCGATCGGTGTCGACGACGGGCGTGCCGTCCACCGGACGTTCGTGGGCCTCGGTGCGCTTGCCGGCGGTGTAGACCGGCGGGTGCTCGAGCAGCAGCAGGGTATCCGGGCCGCCGACAACCCGGGCGTCGACGAGGCCACGTTGCAGCTGCCAGGCGTCCCGATAGTCGACGGTGTCCAATTGCCGCACCTCGATCGGCGCTGAGCTGGACCGGATGGACTGCCGCACCCAACCGACGGTACTACCCCTGCGCAGATTGGGTGGCGTAGGCCAAAGCCTCACCGATGGTGTTGTGGTGGAACACGAAACCGGCCCGCTCGAGGGCGGCCGGGATGGCCCGCTGTCCGCCGAGCAGTCCCTCGTCGGCGAACTCGCCGAGCACGGTGCGCAACGCGAATCCCGGGACCAGCCAGGGGGTGGGGCGGTTGAGGGCCCGGCCCAGCGCGGCGGCGAACTCGGAGTTGGTCACCGGCGCAGGCCCGGTGAAGTTGACCGGCCCGGCCAGGCCGTCGCTGTTGATGGCAAACAGCAGCGCACGCACTTCGTCCTCGAGGCTGATCCACGGCACGTATTGCCTGCCCCCGCCGAGCCGTCCGCCGAGCCCGAAGGAGAACAGCGGGCGCAGTCGGCCCAGCGCGCCGCCGCCGGGGGAGAGCACCAGCCCGGTGCGGGCCAGCACCACCCGGACTCCCGCCTCCTCGGCCGGCGTCGTCGCGGCTTCCCAGTCGACACACAACCGGGCCAGGAAACCCGTTCCAGGAGAGGCCATTTCGTCGACCACCCGGCTTCGGGTGTCGCCGTAGTAGCCCACCGCGCCGGCGTTGATGAGCACCGGCACCCCGGCGTCGACGACCGCGGCGGAGATGACCTCGGTCGGCGCGATGCGGCTGTCGCGCAGGATCTGCTTGAACGCCCCCGACCACCGCTTTTCGCCGACGTTGACCCCACAGAGGTTGATCACGGCGTCCACACCCTCCAGACCGGCCGGGTCGAACTCACCGCTGTCGGGGTTCCAGTGCAGTTCGTCACCGTTGGCCGGGGCGCGGCGGACGATGCGGATCACCCGGTTGTCCGCAGCGCGCAGCGCCGAGACCAGCGCCGATCCGATCAGACCGGACGAACCGGCGATGGCGATTACCGAGTCGCCCATAACTCAGAGCCCCAGGTCGGCCTCGAACGCTCCCTCTTCGAGCCGGCGCTTGACGGTGGTCAGGAAGCGGCCGGCGTCGGCACCGTCGATGAGGCGGTGGTCATAGGTCAGCGGCAGGTAGCAGATGGAGCGCACGCCGATCGACTCGTTGCCGGTGTCGTCGACCACCACCCGCGGACGCTTCACGATGGCGCCGGTACCCAGCATGGCGGCCTGCGGCGGCACCAGGATCGGGGTGTCGAACAGCGCGCCCTGGCTGCCGATGTTGGTGATCGTGAAGGTGCCGCCGGACAGCTCGTCGGGCTTGAGGTCACCAGAGCGGGCCCGGGCCGCGATGTCGTTGATCGCGCGGGCGAGCCCGGCCAGTGACAGGTCACCGGCGTTGTGGATCACCGGGGATAGCAGGCCCTGATCGGTGTCGACGGCGAACCCGAGGTGCTCGGCGTCGTAGTAGGTGATCTCCTTGGTGTCCTCGTTGTAGCTCGCGTTGATGTTCGGGTGTGCCTTCAGCGCGTCGATCACCGCGCGGGCGATGAACGGCAGGTAGGTCAGGTTCACGCCCTCGCGCTCGGCGAATTCGTTCTTGGCCCGCGCCCGCAGCGCCACGATCTTGGTCATGTCGACCTCGTGGGTCTGCGTGAGCTGTGCGGTGGCCTGCAGCGACTCGCGGGTCTTCTTGGCGGTGAGCTGACGGATCCGGTTGGCCTTCTGCGTGGTGCCGCGCAGGTGGGCCAGCGGGGAGTGCCCCGCTGCGGCCGCGGGAGCCGGGGCTGACGCAGCCGGCGCCGGTGCCGGTGCCGGTTGTGCCTTCTTGGCTTCCGCCGCAGCCAGCACATCCTGTTTGCGAATTCGTCCGCCGACACCGGTGCCCTTGACCGTCGCGAGGTCGATTCCGTTCTCGGCAGCCAACTTTCGCACCAGCGGAGTGACGTACGGGCTGCCGTCGCCTGCCTCGGCCTGCGCCGCGGGAGCCGGGGCCGCCGCAGGAGCAGGCTCGGGCTTCGGTTCCGGCTTGTTCGGGCTTCGGCTCGGGGGCGGGTTCTGCTTTCGGGGCGGGCGCGGGCGCCGACTGCGGCGCGGCACCGGTCGCACCGATCTGGGCCAGCTCGCCGCCGACCGCAACCGTGACGTCCTCTTCTGCGGTGATGCTGATCAAGGTTCCCGCTGCCGGTGAGGGGATCTCGGTGTCAACCTTGTCGGTGGAGACCTCGACGAGTGGCTCGTCGACCGCCACGGGGTCGCCGACCTTCTTCAGCCAGCGGGTCACGGTGCCTTCGGTGACCGACTCGCCGAGTTCGGGCATCAACACCGGGGTCGACGAGCCCGACGACTGTGCGACCGGCCGGGCCGCGGGCGCCGGCTCGGGTTCGGGCTGCGCGGCCGGCTCCTCGGCGGGCTTCTCCTCCGCGGCCGGGGCGGGCGCGGGGGCGGATTCCGCGGCCTCGCCCGCCCCGCCGATGATCGCCAGCTCGCCGCCGACCTCGACGGTGTCGTCCTGCTGGGCGACGATCTTGGTCAGCACGCCGGATGCCGGGGCGGGGATCTCGGTATCGACCTTATCGGTCGACACCTCCAGCAGTGGCTCATCGACCTCCACGGTGTCGCCCTCGTGCTTGAGCCACCGGGTGACAGTCCCCTCGGTGACGCTTTCCCCGAGTGCGGGCATCTGGACGGACACGGCCATAGGTCTCGGCTCCCTCGAACGGTCAGTCGTGCGGATCGATGTCCATCCTGTCATCACCGGGCCCCTCGCATGCACTCAGGGCGAAGGGTGTTTTTCTCTGGCACCATCGAAGAAAGACCCGCTGAGAGGAGTTCGGCACAAGTTGGGGTTGTTCGACAGGTTCCGGTCCGGTCGCGGCGGGGTCGACGGCCCGGCCGCCGACCAGAAGCACCTGCGGGAGTGGGCCGCCCAGCGCAGCGGCGTGGAGGCCTTCGTCGAGCCGCAGACCAGCGTGACGCCGATGACCATCGTGCTGGTGGCCGCCGATGGCGAATGGACCCGCCGGCCCGCGGGCGGGCCTGCCGGTGCCCGCCGGCTCGGGGAGCAACTCGGCATTCCGGTCTACGACGTGCAGAAGGTCGGCTACCCGCGGCGGATGCGCGACTACGACGCACGTCGCCGCATCGAACGGCGCCGGGCCCTGCGCGAGGAACTCGAGGACCGCTGAGCGTCTTGGCACCCGCGCGCCCGCGCGGGCAGGGTCAAAGTTGTTCGGTACCAACGGTATGAGCTACTGACCGTTACAGCAATCGCCCGGAGGGGTCCGATGGCCACGCGCTTCATCGACAGCAAAGACGGAACGCGCATCGCGGTGTACGAGGAGGGCAACCCCCGACGGGCCGACCGTGGTGCTGGTGCACGGATGGCCCGATTCGCAGGTCCTGTGGGACGCCGTCGTGCCACTGCTGGCCGAGAAGTTCCGCGTCACCGCGACGGGCTGAAGCGGCCCTACCGGCCAATGCGATTCGCCCACGCGGTGTCTCAGGCCGGTCATCTGAGCTACATGGCCGGGTTCTCGGTGCCGGTGCCGGTGCTGGCGCCCGCGCTGATGCGAGCTGGCGCAAAACATCTGCGCCCCTTGCTGGTTCGCGGCATTCCAGCCGAAAAGCGGCACTTCGGCGACACGTTCGTCGCCGATGGGGCCAACGGGATGAACATCTACCGCGCCAACTTCTTCCGTTCGCTCGGCCACGGCGGCGCCGACCGTTACGTCGAGGTCCCGGTCCAGGTGATCGTCAACCTCGACGACCCCTACGTGCGGCCCTACGTCTACGACGACACCTCCCGCTGGTGCCGCGGCTGTGGCGTCGCGACATTCGCGCCGGGCACTGGTCGCCGTTCTCGCACCCACAGGTGTTGGCCACTGCCGTCACCGAACTGGCCGAGCACCTCGACGGCAAACCGGCCAGCCGCGCGCTCCTTCGGGCGCAGGTCGGCCGGCCGCGCAGCTATGGCCCCGACAAGGTGGCCGACGCAATCGTGTCGGCGGTCAAGAAGAACAAGCCGATCCGGCCCAAGGTGCGCTAGCCGTTCGCGGCGATGTCTTCCAGGACCGCGAACATCGTCCGCGTGGGAACCCCGGTGCCGCCCTTGGGGGTGTAGCCCCACGGCCCCGACGTGTTGTAGGCCGGCCCGGCGATGTCGATGTGGGCCCACTGCACGCCGTCGGCGACGAACTCGCGCAGGTACACTCCGGCTACGAGCATGCCTGCGAAGCGCTGCGAGCTGACGTTGGCCAGGTCGGCCACCGAGGACTTCAGGTCGTCCTTGAGCTCCTCGGGCAGCGGCATGGCCCAGGCGTTCTCGCCCTCGCGCTGGGACAGCGCGGCCACCCGGTCGCGGAACTCGTCGCTGCCCATCACACCCGGAGTACGCGCCCCGAGTGCGACGGTCTGCGCGCCGGTCAGCGTCGCGGTCTCGATCAGGTAGTCCGGCTTGTCCTCGCAGGCCCGCACGATCGCGTCGGCCAGGATCAATCGGCCCTCGGCGTCGGTGTTGAGCACCTCGACGGTGGTTCCGCCGTACTGGGTGAGAACGTCACCGGGGCGCTGCGCGGTCGACGAGGGCATGTTCTCGGCCATCGGCACCGTTGCGATCACGTCGATCGGAAGCTCTTGGCGGGCGGCCAGCACAACCGTGGCGATCACCGCGGCGGCACCGCCCATGTCGGAGGTCATGTGGTGCATCGAGGCGGCCGGCTTGATGGAGATGCCGCCGGTGTCGAAGGTGATGCCCTTGCCGACCAGCGCGACCCGCTTGGCCCCCTCGCCCTTCGCGCCCCGGTACGTCAGCCGCACCAGGCGCGGCGGGCGCGACGAGCCCTTGCCCACGCCGACGATGCCGCCGAAACCGCCCTTGGCCAAAGCCTTGTCGTCGAGCACCTCGACCTCCAGTCCGGCGGCCTCGCCCAAAGTCTGTGCGCGCTTGGCGAATTCGGCCGGGAAGAGATGACTGGGCGGGGTGTTGGCCAGATCGCGGGCGGTGTTGACCGCCGTCGCGATCGCGGTGGCCCGCGCGGCGTCCTTCTTGGCGGACGAGGCGGTGCTCAGCGCGGTGATCTTCGACAGTGCCGGGTCCTTGGGTGCGGTCTTGGCGCTGCGGAACTCGGTGAACCGGTAACTGCCGAGGATCAGGCCCTCGATCGCGGCCTCCAGGTGCAGTTCGGTCAGCGTGGTGATGACGGCCTCGACCCCCGTCAGAGAGCGTGCCGCCGCCCCGGCGGCACGGCGGATCACCTCGGCAGGCCATTCGTCGCGCGGGCTTCCCAGCCCCACGGCCAGCACACTGCCCACCGGCAGTGTCGGCACGTGCAGGCGGGCGACCTGCTCGGTTGCGCCCTTGGCGCCCAGTGCGCGCAGGCCCACCTCGATCTCGCCGATGGCCTCGGCGTCGAGGAACGGGCCGCCGACCACCTTCGGTGCGGCGTCGTTGTCCGAGTCGGTGACGACGGGAACGATCAGCACCGCTGACCCCACGCCCCGCTTGGGAAGCGAGCTGGCGACGGTGACGGCAGGCGCGGTGTATCCGGGTTCGGTGCTCACGAGGATTCACACTAAACGGCAGGCGCTAGTGTTGTTCGTCGTGACCGACACCGACCTGCTGCACGGCCCCCTCGAGAGCCAGCACCGCGAACAGGGTGCCACCTTCGCGCCCTTCGGTGGATGGCTGATGCCGGTGTCCTACGCCGGCACCGTCAGCGAGCACACCGCCACCCGCGAAGCGGTCGGCCTGTTCGACGTCAGCCACCTCGGCAAGGCGCTCGTGGTGGGACCCGGTGCGGCGGAGTTCGTCAACTCCGCGATGACCAACGATCTGCGCCGGATCGGTCCGGGCAAGGCGCAGTACACGCTGTGCTGCACCGAGGGCGGCGGCGTGATAGACGACCTCATCGCCTACTACGTCAGTGACGACGAGATCTTCCTGGTGCCCAACGCGGCTAACACCGCGGCCGTGGTGGAGGCACTGCAAAAGGTTGCGCCGCAAGGCATTTCGATCACCAACGAGCACCGGTCCTATGCGGTGCTCGCGGTGCAGGGACCACGCTCCTCCGACGTGCTGGCCGCCCTGGGCCTGCCCACCGACATGGACTACATGGGCTACGCCGACGCCGAGTACTCCGGCGTGCCGGTGCGGGTCTGCCGGACTGGCTACACCGGCGAGCACGGCTACGAACTGCTGCCTTCGTGGCAGGCGGCCCCGACGGTGTTCGAGGCGCTGGTGAGCGCGGTCGGCGAGGCCGGCGGTCAGCTGGCCGGTCTGGGAGCGCGCGACACGCTGCGCACCGAGATGGGCTACCCGCTGCACGGCCACGAACTCTCCCTGGACATCTCGCCGCTGCAGGCCCGGTGCGGCTGGGCGATCGGCTGGAAGAAGGATGCGTTCTGGGGCCGCGACGCCCTGCTGGCCGAGAAGCAGGCCGGACCCCGTCGGCTGCTGCGCGGCCTGCGCGCGGTCGGCCGCGGAGTGCTGCGTCCCGATCTCACCGTGCTCGACGGATCCGAGCCGGTGGGCGTGACGACGTCCGGGACGTTCTCGCCGACACTCAAAGTCGGTATCGCCCTCGCCCTCGTCGAGGCCGACGCCGGTATCGAGGACGGCGCGCTGGTGAACGTCGACGTGCGGGGCCGCGCTCTGGAGTGCGAGGTGGTCAAACCACCTTTTGTCGAGGTCAAAACCCACTAGCCGCCCGGTCTACAATTGCCGTATGACCATCGGTCCCCTCGAATTCACGGTTGAGCGCAACGCGAATCCGGCGAGCGACGAGGTACGCGGTCAGATCCTGAAGGACCCTGGTTTCGGCCGCTATCACACCGACCACATGGTGTCGGTGCTCTACACCGACGAGCTGGGGTGGCACGACGCCCGGGTGCTGCCGTACGGCCCGATCGAATTGGATCCGTCTGCGATCGTCCTGCACTACGCGCAGGAGGTCTTCGAGGGGCTGAAGGCCTACCGGTGGACCGACGGGTCGATCGTGTCGTTCCGGCCCGAGGCAAACGCCGCGCGGCTGCGGACGTCCTCTCGCCGGCTGGCCATCCCGGAGCTGCCCGAAAGCGTGTTCATCGAGTCGCTGCGGCAGCTGATCGCGGTCGACGAGCCGTGGGTTCCGCCCGCCGGCGGGGAGGCGTCGCTGTATCTGCGGCCGTTCGTCATCGCCACCGAACCGGGCCTCGGGGTGCGACCGGCCTCGGAGTACCGCTACCTGGTGATCGGTTCACCGGCCGGCGCGTACTTCAAGGGCGGTATCAAGCCGGTCAGTGTGTGGCTGTCGACGGAGTACGTGCGCGCCAGCCCCGGCGGCACCGGCGCGGCCAAGTTCGGCGGCAACTACGCGGCTTCGCTACTGGCCCAGGCCCAGGCCACCGAGCACGGCTGCGACCAGGTGGTGTGGCTCGATGCCATCGAACGCCGCTTCGTCGAGGAGATGGGCGGGATGAACCTGTTCTTCGTCTTCGGCAGCGGCGGCTCGGCCCGGCTGGTCACGCCCGAACTGAGCGGTTCGCTGCTGCCGGGCATCACCCGCGACTCGCTGCTGCAGTTGGCCAGCGATGCCGGGTTCGCCGTCGAGGAACGCAAGATCGACGTCGAAGAGTGGCAGAAGGGCGCGGCCACCGGTGAGATCACCGAGGTCTTCGCCTGCGGCACCGCCGCCGTCATCACTCCGGTCTCCCACGTGAAGTTCGGCGAGGGGGAGTTCACCATCGCCGACGGTGAGCCCGGCGAGGTGACGATGGCGCTGCGCGACACACTCACCGGCATCCAGCGCGGCACCTTCGCCGACACGCACGGCTGGATGGCCCGGCTCAGCTAGTCGGCCCGCACGGCGTTTCGGCCGGACCGTTTCGCCTTGTAGAGCGCTTCGTCGGCGCGTGCCAGCCAGGAGGCGACGTCATCGTCGTCGGCCAGTTCGGCGGCACCGATGCTGACGTGACGGTCGCCGATCCCGCGCCGTCGAACCTGGTGTCGGCGATTCGTGCGCCGATCTTCTCGGCGACGGCCGCCCCGTCGTCGATGTCGCAATCGCGCAGGAGGACGACGAACTCCTCGCCACACCAGCGGGCCACCATGTCGGTGCCGAGCTTGTCGGTCGATGTATTGCTTGATGATCGACAGGGGTGCGCCTCCGAAGGAGACGGCGAAGTAGGAGGGCGACCAGAGGTGGCCACGCATGCGGGCGCAAACACATGCGCCGGTGAATTCGCGCCGTCCCGCGTAGGCGGTGCGGCCCTTGAGTCGCTGCGCAAGAACGGAAATTGCGAGCGTGGGTGGATAAGCGACCAGCACATGCACGTGGTCGGTGCGCGACCGGGCACCCGGGTTGCTGGTGGAGATGTTGCGTCAAGCACGACCGCCTTGTCGCAAACCTGCCTGTGCGGGAACCGCAAGAATAAACCGCTTTCGCAACGGACCCACCGCTGCGAGTGCGGCATCACCGAAGATCGCGACCTGGTTTCGGCCTACCTCGGACTGCACGTCCGCATCCAGGTCGATGGGGTCGATCGGCTGGACTTGCCGTCAGCCCAACAGGGCTGGGGGCATCGTCAGGACGTCGACGAGTCGCCGAAGTCCAGCCGTAGTGCATCAGCACGCAAGCGGCGAGGCCGCAGGCATCCGCCTTCGCGGAGGTCAGTGGCGCGCATCAACGCGAGGCGTAAAGCCAAGGCTGTGATGCGACAGAGCCGCTCGGCGCGAACCTCCACTACCGACCAGCCTACGGCGATAGCCGCATGAACGCGCCTATCGAGACAGCCGGCCGGCACGAGGAATCCTCGCAGTTTCACTGCGGGGAGGACGTCAACAGCCCGATCGCCGTCAGTGTCGTCGTCAGCTCCACCACTGCACCAAGCACATCTCCGGTGATACCGCCGAACCGGCGCACGCAGTGGGCCACCAGGAAAATCGAGACCACCAACGCCGCCACCACGACAACCGGCCCCTGCCACGGGCGGGGCGTCGCGGTGACGGACACGGCCACCGCCAACACCGCCCACAGCGCCACCACGGCGGACGGCTGACTCCCGGCGACCTGCTCACCGAGCACGCTGCCCGGGGCAGCCGGAACCCCGCGACGGCAGGCCAGCACGGCGGCCACCCGCCCGCTCGCCACCGCCGTGACGACGGCCGCGGCTCCGCTCAGCCCGGGCGGCGCAGCGGCAAACGCCAGACCCTGTGCCGTCAGCACCACCACTACCGCGGCCACCCCGAACGGGCCCGCCGATCCGTCGCGCATCACCTGCAAGGCCCGCTCGGGGGGCCCGTAGCAGCCCAGGCCGTCGACGGTGTCGGCCAGACCATCGATGTGCAGGCCGCGGGTCGCCAGCAGCAGCGCGGCCACCGTCAGCATCCCGGCCAGCGCGCTGTGCGGCCCGAAAGCCCACTGTCCAGCCCACAGCACCGCAGCGGCGACCACCCCGAGTGCGGCGCCCACCACCGGCAGTGCCGTCATCGTCGCCCGTCCGACGCCGGCCCCGCGCGACGGGATCGGAAGCACCGTCCCGAACGCGAAAGCCGTTGCCAGCGAGCCGAACACGGTCAGTCCGGCGCTTTGTCGGATACGCCGGCGTCCTCGAAGGTCGCCATCGACGCCAACGTTGCGATCGCGGCGCGGACCAGCGGTAGCGCCACCGCGGCGCCGGTACCTTCGCCCAGGCGCAGGCCCAGGTCGACGATCGGCTCCAGGCCGAGCTGGTCCAATGCCAGGGTGTGTGCGGGCTCGGTGGAGCGGTGCCCGGCCTGCCACCAGGACCTCGCACCCGGCGCCATCCGATCACCGACCAGCGCCGCCGCCGTCACCACCAGACCGTCGAGAAGCAGGGGAGTGCGCCGCACCGCGGCCTGCGCGCAGAAGCTGGCCATCGCCGCCAGATCCGCGCCGCCGCAGGTGCGCAACAACGCGACCGGTTCGGACCGCAACCGGCGACCCCGGTACATCGCGTCGCGTACGGCTGCGGTCTTGCGTGACCAGCCGGCATCATCGATACCGGTGCCGCGGCCCACCACCGCCACCGGCTCGGTGTCGGTCAGTACGGCGATCAATGTCGTTGCCGCTGTGGTGTTTCCGATGCCCATGTCACCGGCGATCAGCAGGTCGGCGCCGCCGTCGACCTCCTCGTCGGCGATCCGACGGCCCACCTCGAGGGCGGCGAGCACCTCGTCCTCGCTCAGCGCATCCTCGATGGCGATGTTACCGCTGGAGCGGCGCACCTTGTACCGCCCGGCGGGTTCGTCGGTGTTCACCGCCACGTCGACCACGCGCACCGTCGCGCCAGCCACCTCGGCCAGGACGTTGATCGCCGCGCCCCCGGCGCCGATGTTGGTTATCATCTGCGCGGTGACCTCCGGCGGGTATGCCGACACGCTGGCGCGGGCCACGCCGTGGTCGCCCGCGAACACCACCACCCGTGCCCGTTCGAATTGCCTTGGCGGACAATGACCCTGGCAGGAGGCCACCCACACCGACAGATCCTCGAGCCGACCCAGTGCACCCGTCGGCTTGGTCAGGATGTCCTGCCTTCGGCGGGCGGCCGCGCCGGCGCGCGAGTCGGGCGGAGTGACCGCGGAGAACTCCATCACACAACCTCCGTCGGTTTGACCGGCAGGGGCAGTCCCGCCACCACCAGGACCACACGCTCGCAGCACTGGGCAAGTCGTTGATTGAGGGTGCCCAGTTCGTCGGCGAACCGGCGGCCCGACGCGGTGGCCGGCACCACGGCCAGTCCCACCTCGGGGCTCACCAACACCAGCGGGGCACTGAAACCCTCGACGGCGGAAACCAATTCGTCGATGTCATCGGCAACCGAACCGTCATCCCAGCCGCGGCGATCCAGGGTTGCGGTCAGCCAGCCACCCAGGTCGTCGACCAGGGTCGCGGCATGCGGCGCGGCCCGCAATTGCGCGGCCACGTCCACGCTCTCCACGGTCTGCCAGGTCACGGGGCGGCGGTCGCGGTGCGCGTCGACCCGCGCCGCCCAGGCGGGATCGGCGCGGGGGACAGGGCCCGTGGCGAGATAGCGGACGGCACTGTCGGCGCCGATCGCCGACTCGGCCCATCGTGATTTGCCCGACCTGATTCCGCCGAGCACCAGTGTGCGCACAGTTCCGGGTTGAGTCAGTCGACCTTGGCGCCGCGCTCGACCCGAGGTCGCGGGGCACGCATGCGGCGCAGCTGCGAGGCCCGTCCCGCGGCGTAAAGCCCGAGCTTCCAAGGGCCTTCGGTGTTGTCGGGGAACTTGGCATCCACCGCCTTGTTCACCTTGCGGCCCAACAACACGGCGTCGACGCCCATGATCGCCATCAGCACGAGCATCGCCGGAGAGATGAGAAGCTGAACCTTCGGCACGGCGAGCATGACGAAGATCATGAACAGCGCCGCGGGCATGAACAGGCCGAGCAGGTTACGTCGGGAGTCGACGATGTCACGGACATAGCGGCGCACCGGCCCCTTGTCGCGCGGCAGCAGGTAGTCCTCCTCGCCGGCCATCATCTTCTCGCGGCGAGTGTTCATGGCGGCGCGCCGCTCGAGCTTCTCGGTCCGGCGCTCCTCTTTGGTCAGCGTCGCGCGCATCTCCTTGCGACGCTTGCGTGCCTCGGAGGTGGTCATCGGGGCGGGCGCCACCGGGCCGCGGCGCTTGGCGGACTGGCTTCGCTTGGGCGTCGGCCTGCCCTTGGGCGGCGTGGAGCGTGTCGACGCGGAATCCTCGACCGGCGTCGGCTCGGCCTCCGGCGCGTCGCCGTCATCGTTCTTTCGGCCCAGCAGCTTCACGCTGACAGGTTACTTCGCCGCGCCACCAGCCCGGCATGCACCTTGCGATGCCGGGCCTTACGCTGCAGGAATGACGGGCGTCGAGGCGGGATTGCAGGTGCTGATCGCCCCGGACTGCTATGGCGACAGCATGACCGCCGTGGCGGCCGCCGACGCCATCGCGACGGGTTGGCGGCGGGCGCGCAGTGCCGACCGGCTCACCCTGGCGCCGCAGTCCGACGGCGGGCCCGGCTTCGTCGGGGTACTGGCCGGCCGGGCGGGCGGGGTGCGGCGTAGCCGGGTCTCGGGACCGCTGGAAGAAGATGTGGACGCCGAATGGGTGTACGCCGCGGACACGGCGACCGCCTACATCGAGTGCGCCCAGGCCTGCGGGCTTGCGCTGCTCGGCGGTCCGCCGACCGAGCAGACCGCGGCCGCCGCGCACAGCCGCGGTGTCGGCCAGCTCGTCGACGCCGCGCTGAGGGCGGGTGCCACCACGATCGTGGTCGGCCTGGGCGGCAGCGCCTGCACCGACGGCGGCCGCGGTCTGATCGACGCGTTCGGCGGCCTCCGGCAGGCGCGCGACGAGCTGGACGGGGTCGCGCTGATCGCGGCCACCGACGTCGAGCACCCGCTGCTCGGGCCGATGGGCGCCGCGCGGATCTTCGGGCCCCAGAAGGGTGCCGACCCGGCGACGGTCGAGATCCTCGAACAACGGCTGACGGCCTGGGCGGCCAAGCTCGACGCGCTGGCCGGACATCCGGTCAGCCCGTTGCCGGGGGCCGGCGCGGCCGGGGGACTGGGCGCCGCGCTGCTGGCTCTCGGTGGTACCCGCGCCTCGGGCGCGGCCGTTATCGCCGAACACACCGGGCTGGCGCGCGACATCGCCGCGGCCGACGTGATCGTCACCGGCGAGGGCCGCTTCGACGACCAGTCGCTGCACGGCAAGGTGGTCAGCGCACTTGCCGACGGCGCCCGCGCACGCGGCATCCCGGTGATCGTGCTGGCCGGCCAGGTCACGCTGGACCCGGCCGCGCTGGGCGAGGCCGGTATCGCCGCCGCCTACTCGATTGCCGACCACGCAGGCTCGGTGCGGCTGGCGATCGACGACGCAGCCAACCAACTGGCCGGGCTGGCCTGCCGGACGGCGAGCGGGCTCCAGCCGGCTTGAGTCGGGAATAGCCGCCGGACAAGGTACCGTTGATGAGGTGGGCCTAACCGCCACGGGAACCCACGACAGACATCTGCATGAGGGAGACGTAATGACTGTTTCCGATCAGTCGACCGCAACGCACGGCGTGACCCTGACCGACGCCGCGGCTTCCAAGGCGAAGTCGCTGCTCGACCAGGAGGGCCGCGATGACCTGGCGCTGCGCATCGCCGTGCAGCCCGGCGGCTGCGCCGGCCTGCGCTACAACCTGTTCTTCGACGATCGCGCTCTCGACGGTGACCTCACCGCGGAGTTCGGTGGCGTCACCCTGACCGTCGACCGGATGAGCGCCCCCTACGTGCAGGGCGCCACGGTCGACTTCGTCGACACCATCGAGAAGCAGGGCTTCACCATCGACAACCCCAACGCCACCGGCTCCTGCGCCTGCGGCGACTCGTTCAACTAACCGAACAGCCTGTGCAGCGGCCGCTCAGTATTGGGCGGCCGTTCGCAACAGATACGAGCACACCAGCAGCTGATTATCCTGGCGCAGCACCTGCGCCACGCCCTGCTCCTCGGCCCGGCTGCCGCGCGCGCCGGACGCCCGCGCTACCGTCATGGTGAACAGCACCTGCGCCTGATACGACGACGACAGCACGATCTTGTCGATCGAGGTTACCTCGGCGCGGGTGAACTGCCTGCGAAAGGCATCACTGGCCAGCCGCGCCAGCGCCAGATCCCCGCGGCGGTCCTTGACCCCGTCGTACATGCCGCACAGGTTGTTTCGCGCGATCGTCTCGGTATCGCCGTTGGACAGCGCGGTGAGGTAGCTCTGGATGGTCGCCTTGGTTGCGGCGTCGGTGAACACACCGGCCGGGGTTGCCGGGCGCGTAGTGCGGATGGTCAGCGCTGCCGCCACGACAGCCGCGACCAGAACCACAGCGGCCAGACTCAACCACAACGCCCTGCGACGGCGGGGTTTCTGCTGCGGATAGCTCACCGGTGGCGGCAGTATCCCCGGATACGCCCAGGGATACGGGGTGCCCGGCGCCGGGGCCCCGGCGGGACCGAAGCGGACGTCGGGGTACGGCTCGGCGTAGGCGGGGGACCCGGAGAACGGTTGGCCCTCGGCGCCGGCCTGCTGGGGCGGCGGAAAGGGGTCAGCCATCGACGCGTCTCCTGGTCTTCGGAGGGAATACAGTCTCGGAGGGAATACTGAAGTACCGGCCACATCGGCGCCGAGGCCGGGCCATATAGTCGGCACTTGTACGCAGGCTAGCGCACCCTGGGGGAAATGAACGGCCGCGTTACGCGGGCATCGTTACCTAGATCACCTATCAAATGAAGGGCGGACGCTTCGTGACCATCGCGGTAACCGGATCCATTGCCACCGACCACCTGATGCGCTTTCCCGGGCGGTTCTCCGAACAACTTCTCGCCGAGCATCTGAAGAAGGTCTCGCTGAGTTTCCTCGTCGATGATCTCGTGGTGCATCGCGGCGGTGTCGCCGGCAACATGGCCTACGCCATCGGCGTGCTCGGCGGCAGCGCCGCCTTGGTGGGTGCCGCCGGGATGGACTTCACCGACTACCGCGAATGGCTCGAGGCTGCCGGCGTCGACTGCGACAACGTGCTCATCTCCGAGACCGCCCACACCGCTCGCTTCGTGTGCACCACCGACGTGGACATGGCCCAGATCGCCTCGTTCTATCCCGGGGCGATGTCGCAGGCGCGAAACATCAAGCTGGCCAACGTCGTTGAGGCCATCGGCACGCCCGAGTTGGTGATAGTCGGTGCCAACGACCCGGACACGATGTTCCTGCACACCGACGAGTGCCGCAAGCTCGGCCTGGCCTTCGCCGCCGACCCGTCCCAGCAGCTGGCCCGGCTGTCCGGCGATCAGACCAAACAGCTCATCGACGGCGCCACCTACCTGTTCACCAACGACTACGAGTGGGACTTACTGCTGTCCAAGACCGGCTGGACCGACGCCGACGTGCTGGCCCAGGTGGGCCTGCGGGTCACCACCCGGGGCGCCAAGGGTGTGGACCTGGTCAGCGCCGACGGCACCAACATCCACGTCGGCGTCGTGCCGGAGACCGCGCAGGTCGACCCGACCGGTGTGGGCGACGCGTTCCGGGCGGGCTTCTTGACCGCGCGCAGTGCAGGCCTGGGGCTGGAACGCGCCGCGCAGCTAGGCTCCCTGGTCGCGGTGCTGGTACTGGAGACCACCGGCACGCAGAACTGGACGTGGGATCCGGAGGTGGCCAAGACCCGGTTGGCGGGCGCCTACGGCGCCAAGGCCGCCGCAGAGATTTCCGCTGCCCTCGCTTAGAGCTGATCGCCCGACTCCTCCCCGCGGCGTCCGCCGCGCATCGTCGTCGAGCCAGAGCTGATTGCCCGACTCCTCCTCGCGGCGTCCGCCGCGCATCGTCGTCGAGCCAGAGCTGATTGCCCGAGTCGAGCTAGAGCTGCACGGGGTACTGCGGCTCGCTGATCGTGGGCACGATGCTGTGCTCGACGAAGATGGCGTGCCACAGCATGAAGATCAGCACCGTCCACAGCCGTCTGCTGTGATCGCCCTCCCCGGCGCGGTGCTCGTCGAGCATGGTGCGCACGGCGGCCGTGTCGACGAACTGTCCGGCCTGCGAGGCGTCGATCATGCCGTAGGCCCAGTCCATCAGTTCGCCGGCGCGCAGCCAGTGCCGGATCGGAACCGGGAAACCCAGCTTGGCCCGGTTGAGCACGTGCGGCGGCACGATCGGCTCCAGCGCGCGGCGCAGTGCGTACTTGGTGGTGGTGCGGGTGATCTTCTGGTCGAACGGCAGCCGGGAGGCCGCTGCGAACACCTCGGGATCCAGGAACGGCACCCGCAGCTCCAGTGAGTTGGCCATCGTCATCTTGTCGGCCTTGACCAGGATGTCACCGCGCAGCCAGGTGAACAGATCGATGTGCTGCATCCGCGCCACCGGATCCCAGCCGGCCGACTCGGCGTAGATGGGGGCGGTGACGTCGGCGTGCGTCCAGCTGGACTTGAAACCGGGGAGCACCGCGCGCAACTGGTCGTCGGAGAAGCTGCGGGCATTGCCGTAGTACCGCTCTTCGAGCGTCAGCGAGCCGCGATGCAGCAGGCTCTTGCCGCGCAAACCTTCGGGCAGCGGCCGCGACGCCCGGCCCAGCGACTTGCGCACCGGGCGGGGTAGATAGTCGAAAGGCTTGAGCGACAACGGTTCCCGATAGATCGTGTAGCCGCCGAAGAGTTCGTCGGCTCCTTCGCCGGACAACACCACCTTGACGTGCTTGCGAGCCTCGCGCGCGATGAAGAACAGCGGCACCAATGCCGGGTCGGCCACCGGTTCGTCGAGATACCAGACGATTTCGGGCAGCGCGGTCACGAACTCGGACTGGCTGACGACCTTGGCGACGTGCCGTGCGCCGATGGCCTCTGCCGAAGCCACCGCCACGTCGACCTCCGAGAAGCCCTCGCGCTCGAAGCCGGTGGTGAAGGTGATCAGCCTCGGGTTGTGGCGGATCGCCAGGGCGGCGATCGCGGTGGAGTCGATGCCGCCGGACAGGAAAGCACCCACCGTCACGTCGGCGCGCATGTGCTTGGCCACCGAATCCTCGAGGACGGCGGTGATCTCGTCGTAGCGGGCCTGCTCGCCGCCCGAGGTGAACGGTGTGGCGGCGAACCGCGGCACGAAGTACCGGCTGACCTTCGGCGCCTCACCGGGGCGGATCAACCCGTAGCAGCCGGACTCCAGCCGCCGGATACCGCGGTGCAGCGTCTCGGGCTCGGGTACGTACTGAAGAACCGTGTAGTGCTGGACGGCACGCTCGTCGATCACGGTGTCCAGGCCCAGCACCGGCGCGAGGTCGAGCAGGCACTTCTTCTCGCTGCCGACCGCGGTGCCGCCCGGGCCGGTCGCCATGAACAGCGGCTTGATGCCGAACGGGTCCCTTGCGCAGAACAGCTGATGGTCGCGGGTGTCCCAGAGCGCGAAGGCGAACATGCCGCGCAACCGGGCCAGCGCCTCGGTGCCCCAGTAGTGGTAGGCGGCCACGACGGCCTCGCCGTCACCATCGGTGGCGAACACCGCGCCGTCGCGCTCGGCGAGTTCGGCCCGCAGCTCGAGGTAGTTGTAGATCTCGCCGTTGAACACCAGCACGTAGCGGTCCGGCTCGCTGGGCGGGCCCCACCGCAGGGGCTGGTGAGAGTGCGCGATGTCGATGATCGACAGCCGGTTGAAGCCGAGCACCACCTGGTCATCGGCCCACGTCCCAGGCTCGTCCGGGCCGCGGTGGCGCATCAGCGGCGACGCGCCGGCCACCGCCTCGACGGTCTGGGAGGTGATGCCGCTTGCCGGGGCTGAAACCAGGGCAAGCAGTCCGCACACGCGGCCAAGTATGCCGCACGTCGGGAGTGCGTCGAACGCGCGGCACCGTCGAGGATATGACGGAACACGACCGAATTGGAGGTGTGTCGGGCTTGGTGATCCCGCGTGGTCTACGCTGCGTAGTATTCGATTCGCGAAAAAGTTCCCGCGATGAGAAAAATGCGGTTCATTAGGGCCATGGGCAGGACCTGAAACAGGAGGCGCCAAAGTGAAGACCCGCGGTTCCCGGCTCCGTAGGGTGGCGTTGGCCGTCACCATCGGTGTGCTGGCGCTGTCGCTCAGCGGGTGCAGCTGGCAGGAAGTGTTGGGCCTAGGCTGGCCCAAGGGCATCACTCCGGAAGCGCACGCCAACCGTGACCTGTTCGTCGGCTCCGTCGCTGCCGCTCTCGTCATCGGCGTGATCGTGTGGGGTCTGACCTTCTGGACCGTGACCTTCCACCGCAAGAAGAAGGGCTCCGGCGACGAGCTGCCGCGCCAGTTCGGCTACAACATGCCGCTGGAACTGGTGCTGACCGTCATCCCGTTCCTGATCATCTCGGTGCTCTTCTACTTCACGGTCGTCGTGCAGGAGAAGATGCTGCACAAGGAGCCGAACCCCGAGGTCGTCGTCGACGTCACCGCCTTTCAGTGGAACTGGAAGTTCGGCTACCAGAAGATCGCCTTCAAAGACGGCACGTTCAACTACGACGGCGCAGACAACGCCCCCAAGGCCGCGATGGTCTCCAAGCCCGAGGGGGTGGACGCACGCAGCGGCGAGGAGAAGGTCGGTGCGGTGCGCGGCCTGAACCCCGAGGACCGCAGCTACCTGAACTTCGACAAGGTCGAGACGCTGGGAACCAGTTACGAGATCCCGGTCCTGGTGGTTCCGGTCGGCAAGCGCATCGAGTTCCAGGTTGCCTCCGCCGACGTCATCCACTCGTTCTGGGTGCCCGAGTTCCTGTTCAAGCGCGACGCCTTCCCGGATCCGGCGGCCAACCACTCGGACAACAAGTTCCAGGTGGCCGAGATCGAGCAGACCGGTGCGTTCGTCGGCCGGTGCGCGGAGATGTGCGGCACCTACCACTCGATGATGAACTTCGAGATCCGGGTGGTGTCGGCCGACGACTTCAAGGCCTACATGAACGCGCGCATCGCAGGTAAGACGAATGCCGAAGCGCTGCAGGCGATCAACCAGTCGCCGGTCGCGATCAGCACCCACCCGTTCGACACCCGGCGGGGCCAGCAGGTAATCCCGCAGGCGAGCAAGTAGGGGACTAGCTCATGCATATCGAAGCCAGGCTGTTCGAGATCCTGACCGCTTTCTTCGTCCTTGCCTCGATCGTCTACGGCGTGCTCACGGCGGTCTTCGGTAACGGCGGCATCGAGTGGGCGGGCACCACCGCGCTGGTGCTCACCGCGGGCCTGTCGTTGATCATCGGCACATTCTTCCGTTTCGTGGCCCGTCGTCTCGACACCCGGCCCGAGGACTACGAGGATGCTGAGATCAGCGACGGCGCAGGGGAGTTGGGGTTCTACGCCCCGCACAGTTGGTGGCCGATCCTGATCGCACTGGCCTTCTCGACCGCCGCCGTCGGCGCCGCCCTGTGGCTGCCGTGGCTGATCGTGGCCGGCGTCGTGTTCGTGCTCGGCGCGGTTTCCGGACTCGTCTTCGAGTACTACGTCGGTCCCGAAAAGCACTGAGCGCCCGAAGGTCACAATCGAGGCGTCACTTGACGCGCTACGGTGTGCTGTGACGCGCCCCGCTGGCCTGGTTGGGTAGGGTTCAGCCGGGGCAATGCGAGGCGTCGGCATGCTGCGCGCCAGTCCTTGGCCCGCGTGCTGCGGTGATGTAGTCGAAAGAGGACAGGCGAGGATGAGCGGGCCGAATCCGCCAGATGAGGAGCCCAGCGGTCAGCCGACCGACGAGTACCGGGACGACCAGGTCACCGATACCGGCTTCCACCGGGCCTATTCCGCCCCGGAGTCCGAGCAGTACACCGCGGGCCCCTTCGTCGCACCCGATCCCCGGCTCTACGACTACGACACCTACGACTCCGCACCCGAGGTCATCGAGGACACCGAACCGCCGAAATGGCCGTGGGTCGTGGGTGTCACGGCCATCATCGCCGCGGTCGCCCTGGTGGTGTCGGTATCGCTGTTGGTGACCAGCACCGACACCGACAAGCTGGCCACCCCCAAGACCACCACGACAGTGTCGCTGCCGCCGGTGCAGGACCAGATCACCACGACGGTGCCGCCGCCACCTCCGCCACCCCGCCGACCACCGAGGAACCGCCCCCGCCGCCGCCCACCGAGACCGGTGACGGTGACGCCGGAACCGCCGCCACCACCACCACCGCCGCCGCCCGTCACGACGGAGGCACCGCCGCCGGTGACGACGACGCCGCCGCCGCCCCCGACGACCACCACACCGGCCGGGCCGCGACAGGTCACCTACTCGGTGACGGGGACCAAGGCGCCCGGTGACATCATCACCGTGACGTATGTCGACGCCTCAGGGCGTCGCCGCACCCAGCGAAACGTCTACATCCCGTGGTCGCTGACGGTCACACCGATTTCGCAGTCCGACGTCGGCTCGGTACAGGCCTCCAGCCTGTTCCTGGTCAGCAAGCTGAACTGCTCGATCACCACTAGCGACGGGACCGTGCTCTCGTCGAACCAGAACAACTCAGCGCAGACGAGCTGCTGATGGCGCGTGAATCGGAGGTCGCCGTGGTCGGGACACAAGACGACGACCGGTCGCCGGAGACGGTGGACCGCGTCCTGGTCGGTGTGTGTGGAGCGATCTGGCTGGTGCTGCTAGCGGTGACGGTCATTGCTATCGTCGCGCTGGTCGACCTCGGCCGCGGCCACACCATCGGCGGCGAAGGCAAACACACGACGTGGGTGCTCTACAGCGTCATCGCCGTCTCGGCGCTGATCATCGTCGGCGCCATCCCGCTGTTGATCCGGGCCCGCCGCGCAGCGCAGGCCGTGCCCGTCCTGCCGGCCGCCGCGACGGCGACCAAGGCTGCCGCGCCGCCGCCACAAACGCCGGCCGCGGCCCCCGTGCGGCCCACAGAGGCGCCGACCGAGAAGCTCAAGGTATTCGGCGCGACCGTCGACCCGTACGAGCCGTATCAGCCTGCGTTCGCCCAGTCTTCGGCGACCCGGCGGGCAGACTTGCTCATCCCGGCGACCGAGCTGGACCGGCTGTGGCTGCGCGGCACAATAACTCTGCTGGGTGCGATCGGCCTGGCCCTGGTCGGGGTTTCGCTCGCGACCTATCTTCTGGCCGTCGACAATCAGACCGGCGCATGGGTGGCGCTGGGCCTCGCGGCCGTCGTCACCGTCGCGATGCCGGTGCTCCCGGTGTTCTATCTGCGTCAGCTGCACGCCGCGCTGGACGAAGCCCAGGCCGAGTAGGGGCTCGGAGCAGTTGACCGGGATACCGGTACACGAGCGCGCAGAACGCGCATTGCGCGCACGCCTACGAGGCGATGCCGCCGAAGAAGAAGCGGCAACGCGCCGCCACCCAACGACAGGTCCGACGCGCACCCGGAATTCACGCAGCACGTCGAGAACGCGATGTTCTACGCGCTCAAAGATGGCCTGGACCTGCAGCAACAGATTTCCGATCCAGCCGCTGTCACCGTGCATCACGCGGCGGCGGCCGCGATCGGAAGACGTCGGCTCCACATCGCCCACAGACGACTCGCCCACAACGGCGAAAGCCCCGGGCCGAGACCCGGGGCTTTCGCCGTTGTGACTTCTAGTGCCGGCCGTTGCCGTTCGGCCCGGACTCGTCGTCCTGCCACTCCCGAAGCGCGGTGAGCGCCTTGACCTCGGTCGCGTGATCGGCCGCGTTGAGCGCAGCATCCTCGGAGGCCGGGTCGGCAGTGAGGAAGCTGCCATGGCCCGGTGCGCCGCTGGCGCCCAGCTTGTTCATCCGCTTGGGTATCGCGGCTCCCTGGTATTCCAGCGGAATCGGGTGGCCGTGGTCGTCGACCGGGCCGAGCGGCTGGTGCAGCTCGATGTAGGCGCCGTGCGGTAGACGGGTGATGATTCCCGTCTCGACACCGTGCTCGAGCACCTCTCGGTCGCTGCGCTGCAGGCCCACCGCCCAGCGGTAGGCGACGAAGAACACCAGCGGCGGCAGTACGAGCATGCCGACGCGGCCGATCCACGTCGTCGCGTTGAGCGAGATGTAGAACTTCAACGCGATGATGTCGTTCATCGCGGCCAGCGTCAGCACCATGTAGAAGGCAATCGCCATGGCGCCGATGCCCGTTCGCACCGGAACGTCACGCGGACGCTGCAGCAGGTTGTGGTGGGCGCTGTCGCCGGAGAACTTGGCCTCCAGGAACGGGTAGATCGTCAGCAGCAGGAACACCAGACCCATCACGATGGCCACCCAGAAGGCCGCCGGCACGGTGTGGTGCCAGAAGTAGAGCTCCCACGGCGGGAAGATACGGGCCAGACCCTCGGTCCACATCATGTAGAAGTCGGGCTGGCTGCCGGCCGAGACCTGCGAGGGCTTGTAGGGGCCCAACTGCCAGATCGGGTTGATCTGCAGCAGACCGCCCATCAGGCCGAGGACGCCGACGATCACGGCGAAGAACGCGCCGGACTTCACCGCGAACACCGGCATGACGCGGACGCCGACGACGTTCTTCTCGGTCCGTCCCGGGCCGGGGAACTGGGTGTGCTTCTGGAACCACACCAGCGCCAGGTGAATCCCGATGAGCGCCAGGATGATTCCCGGGATGATCAGGATGTGCAGCGCGTACAACCGCGGAATGATGATGTTGCCCGGGAAGTCGCCGCCGAACAGCGCCCAGTGCAGCCAGGTTCCGATGATCGGCAGGCCCAGGGTGATCGACGAGAGCGCGGCGCGCAGGCCGATACCGGACAGCAGGTCGTCGGGCAGCGAGTAACCGAAGTAACCCTCGAACATCGCCAGGATCAGCAGCAGCGAGCCGATGACCCAGTTGGCCTCACGGGGCCGGCGGAACGCGCCGGTGAAGAAGATGCGAGCCAGGTGCACCATGATCGCCGCGGCGAACATCAGTGCGGCCCAGTGGTGGATCTGGCGGACGAACAGGCCGCCGCGCACCTCGAAGCTGATGTCCAGCGTCGTCTCGTAGGCCCGCGACATCTGCACACCGCGCAGCGGCTGGTAGACGCCGTTGTAGGTGACCTCAGTCATCGAGGGGTCGAAGAACAGGCTCAGGTACACGCCGGTGAGCAGCAGGACGATGAAGCTGTACAGCGCCACCTCGCCCAGCAGGAACGACCAGTGGGTGGGGAAGACCTTGTTCAGCTGTCGTCTGACCGCAGCCGACGGGTGATAGCGCGAGTCGATTGCGTCGCCCTGCTTGGCCAGGCGTTCGGCGATCTTGGAGGAACTCATGATGTGCGCTCCCAGAATGCGGGTCCGACGGATTCGATGAAGTCGCCGTTGGCGACCAGGTAGCCCTCTTGATCAATGGTGATCGGCAGCTGTGCCAGCGCTCGTGCGGCCGGTCCGAAGATCGGCCGCGCGAACTGCAGTGCGTCGAACTGCGATTGGTGGCACGGGCACAGGATGCGGTAGGTCTGCTGCTCGTACAGCGATGCCGGGCAGCCCAGGTGCGAGCACACCTTGGTGTAGGCGAACAGGTCACCGAAGTTGAAGCTCTCCTGGCCCCGACGCTTGACCACGCGGGACATGTCGATCGGCTTGATGCGGATGAGCATCACCGGGTTGCGCACGCCCAGGGCGATCTCGGACAGCTTCTCGTGCGATTCGACGGTGGTGCCGTCGCCGTCGGACTCGCGCCAGGGGAACACCGTTTCCATACCGCCGGCATCGATGTCCTCCGGGCGCATCTTGACGAACGGCGACTCACCCGGCAGGCCGGTGGCCCGGGCCAGATAGATCGTCTCGCCCTCGAAGCGGGGGGTCCAGCCGGAGGTCCACAGCACGGCCTTCTTGCCCTCGGCGGTCGGAACGACCGGCTTCCACGGATTCTTGATCAGGCCGCCGATGAAGGCCACCAGGGTGCCGACGCCGAAGGCGCCGATGCCGATGCCCAGCGACATCCCGATCATCTTGCGGCGCTTGATCGTCGAACCCTCGAGGGCGTCGGTGAGGTTGGCCGCGACCGTCTCGCGGTCCAGCTCCGAGGACGCGCCGTCATGGCGCTCCTGGACGGAGATCTCCTGCGGGATGAACCGCTTCTGGAACAGGACCGCTCCGATGCCGATCGCCAGGATCGACAGGCCGAAGGTCAGGCCGTACATCGGTGTGGCCAGGTTGTAGAGGAAGTTGCCCTTGGTGTGGTCCGGCTTGTACTCCCACGGCCAGAACAGGAAGACCACCAGCAGCAGCAGGCCGCTGACACCGCCGAGCATCAGCCAGAACGCCACCAAGCGCTCGGAGCGCTTCTCGGCGCGGGTGCCCTCGACGGGCCAGCGCGGCTCCTTGAGGATGGTCTCGACGCCGTCGATGCGGCCTCCGAGTTCGACCAGCTCCTCGCGCGACATCTGCGCGAGGAGCTCGTCGGTCGGCTGACCGGGTACCCCGGTGCTCGAGGTGTCACTGCCCTGCATATCACTCATGCCCTCGCCCCGATCCAGAGCGCCGCCGCGATGGCGGCGACCATGCCGATGATCCACATCGCCATACCTTCAGGAGCGGGCCCGAGCCCGCCGAGCCCGTAGCCACCGGGATTCGGTGTGTGGGCCGCCATCCGGACGTAGGCGACGATGTCCTTCTTCTCCTCCGGCGACAGCTGGCGATCGGAGAACTTGGGCATGTTCTGCGGACCGGTCAGCATCGCGGTGTAGATCTGCGCCGGTGAGGCGTCGGTCAGGCCGGGCGCGTACTTGCCCGACGACAGCGCCCCGCCCTTGCCGGTGAAGTTGTGGCAGGACGCGCAGTTGAGGCGGAACAGGTCACCGCTGCGTGCCACGTCGTTGCCGATCAGCGACTGGACGGCGATCTGCCCGTTGGCGTCGCGGGGGGTCAGCGGTCCGCCGCCGTTGGCCTGGATGTAGGCGCCCAGTGCATCGGTCTGGGCCTCGTCGAAGGCCGGGGCCTTGCGGGGAGCCTGGGCTTCGCCGCGTATCGCCGGCATGCGGCCGGTGTTGACCTGGAAGAAGACAGCGGCCTCGCCGACGCCGATCAGGCTGGGCCCGCGGCCCTGAACACCTTGCAGGTTGGCGCCATGGCAGGTGATGCAGGCCGTGTCGTAGAGCTGCTTACCGGTGCGCAGCAGTGCCGACTGCGATTCGTCGGCGACCGCCACCTGCGGCGTAGGAGTAAGTGTGGCGGCAAGCCCTCCAGCGACTCCGAGGCCGACCAGCAGCAGCAGCGCGCCAGTCAGACGGCGACGTAGTCGGCGGCGCGACTTGTCGCTCATCCCGGATCCGAACCGCCCCATCTTCTTGAGCATCGAACCCCTTCTCATCAACGGATGAAATAGATGGTCGCGAACAGCGCGATCCACACGATGTCGACGAAGTGCCAGTAGTAGGACACGACGATGGCAGCGGTCGCCTGCGCCGGCGTGAACTTGCTCATCCGGGTTCGGATGAGCAGAAGCACGAACGCGATCAGACCGCCGAGCACGTGCAGGCCGTGGAAGCCGGTGGCGAGGTAGAAGACGCTGCCGTAGGCGCTGCCCGGGATCGTCGTGCCGTGGGTCACGAGCTGGACGTACTCGTACGCCTGGCCGAGCAGGAAGAACAGGCCCATCACGAGCGTGATCACGTACCAGCGGCGCAGCCCGAAGACGTCACCGCGCTCGGCCGCGAACACACCCATCTGACAGGTGAACGACGACGCGATCAGCACCAGCGTCACCGGCACCGCCTGATAAAGGTTCAGCTCGGTCGGTGGCGGCGGCCATACCCCGCCGGCCTGAGCACGGGCAGTGAAGTACATCGCGAACAGTCCAGCAAAGAACATCAGCTCACTGGAAAGCCACACGATGGTGCCAACACTGACCATATTCGGCCGGTTCAGCGAATGTACGCGCGATGTGATCGCAGTTCCTGAAGTGCCAACAGCGCTCGTCACATGAAGAAGTATGACGCTTTGTAGTTGTCGAGGTACAGCCAGGGGCCGAATTAGTCATAACTGTCGTTGATCGGCGCTGTGAAGTTCCCGGCCGGCGTGCGAGTATCGGCGCGTGACGCAGCCCATTTCGCAGCCCCCGTCCGGCGCCCCGATTTCGACATGGCCGCAGGTCCTGGGCCGGTTGACGGCCGGAGCGGAACTCGCGCCCGGCGAGAGCGGCTGGGCGATGGACCAGATCATGACGGGGGCCGCGACGCCGGCTCAGATCGCCGCCTTCGGCGTGTCGATGAAGATGAAGCGCCCGACGGCCACCGAGGTGCGTGAGTTGGCCGATACCATGCTGCGCTACGCCCTCCGGGTGCCGACCGACGTCATCGGCACCGACACCGTCGACATCGTGGGAACCGGCGGTGATCAGGCCAACACCGTCAACCTGTCCACGATGGCCTCGATCGTGGTCGCCGCGGCCGGCGTGCCGGTGGTCAAGCACGGTAACCGGGCCGCGTCGTCGAAGAGTGGGGGCGCCGACATGCTCGAGGCTCTCGGCGTCCGCATCGATCTGGGGCCCGACGAGGTGGCCCGCTGCGTGGCCGAGATCGGTATCGGCTTCTGCTTCGCCCCGGTGTTCCACCCGTCCTACAAGTACGCCGGAGCGCCGCGCCGGGAGATCGGTGTTCCGACCGTCTTCAATCTGCTTGGCCCCCTTACCAATCCGGCCGGTCCGCGGGCGGGCCTGATCGGCTGCGCCTTCGGCGACCTGGCCGAGGTCATGGCCGGGGTTTTCGCCGCGCGCCGCTGCAGCGTCCTGGTGGTGCATGGTGACGACGGCCTTGATGAACTGACGACGACCACCACGAGCACGATCTGGCGGGTGCAGGCCGGCACGATCGACAAGCTCACCTTCGATCCGCTGGGCTTCGGGTTCCCGCGGGCCCGCGTCGAAGAGCTGGTCGGGGGAGACTCCGAGTTCAACGCGGCCGAGGCGCGCAACGTGCTCGGCGGCGCCAAGGGCCCGGTCCGCGATGCTGTCATCCTCAACGCGGCGGGCGCGATGGTGGCCCACGCGGGGCTATCCAGCCACGCCGAATGGCTGCCGTCCTGGGAGGAGGGGCTGGGCCGGGCTGCCGAAGCGATCGACTCGGGGGCGGCCGAGCAGCTCCTCGCGCGCTGGGTGCGCTTCACACAGGAGCTCTGAGTCCAGGCGCTGGGCCTGCTCGGCGGCCAGTCGCGCCGAGCAGGCCGTGGCGGCCCAGGACGACCACGGCCCGGCTGAGTTGACCGATGATGCGAATCCTGTTGTGGCACAGACGATTCGCACTCCGGTAGCGGACAACCAGCGGGCGATGAGCGCGGTCTCCTCGACCAGCGCGCCGCCCAGCGGGGCGGGCTGCGGCAGGACGGCCTGCGCCCCGGCCCGCAATGCGTCGACCACCGGCATCGGCGGCACCCCGCGCCGCGCCGTTCCCGCGGCGGCCAGCTGCCCGTGCCGCACCACCACCAGCTGCCAGCCGCCCGCGCCGTCGGGTGCCGCGGCCACCAGCTCCTCCACTGCGGCCAGGGCCCGCAGCCGCTGCCCGCGCCAGAGCACGTCCACGGCGGCGGCGGTCTGATCGCGCAACCGGGCGGCACTCTCGTAGCGCGACCGGGCGGCCAGGTCGGTCACCTGCTGCACCGCGGCGCCCAGTGCCGCGTTGTCGAACCCGTCGATCAGTGCGGCCGCCCGCTCCGGTGCGGTGGCGTAGTCGGCCGCCGAGATCCCGCGCGGCGCCGGACACGGCGCGATCTCCCGCTCGGGGCAGGCCGGCCCGTGCTCGGCGGTGCGACCGATGCGCGACGTGCAGGTGCGCACCCCGCTGAACCGGGCGACGAGCTCGGCGGTGTCGACGGCGTCGGCCCGCGACCGGAAGGGGCCGATGGCGCGGTCATGGCGCGGTTGGCGGACGACGGAGAGCCGGGGGAACGCCTCGTCGGTCAGCACTACCCACCACCAGCGGTGCGGGAAGCGGGAGCGGCGATTGTAGGGCGGTGCATGGGCGGCCAGCAGCCGCAGCTCGCGGACGCCGGCTTCCAGGGCGTGGGCGCATTCGACGTGGTCGACGACGGTTGCGAGGGCCACCATCTCCTTCATCCGGCCGCGCGGGTCCGCACCGTTGAAGTACTGGACGACCCGGCGGCGCAGGTCGGTGGCCGTCCCGATGTAGAGCACCTCGCCGGTCGGGCCGCGGAACAGATACACCCCGGGCCGGTGCGGGATGTGCTGTGCCAGCACCCGCTTGCTGCGCTGCGCATCGGAGATGTTGGGCAGGTAGCCGTGCAGGTCGCTGTAGGTGTGGATCCCTTGATTGCCGACGCGCTCGATCAGCGCGTGCAGCACGTCGACGGTGGCCCGCGCGTCGTCGAGGGCACGGTGGGTGGGCCGGGTCGCCGAGCCGACCAGTTTGGCCAGCGTCGAAAGCCGGACGCTGGGTGCTTCCTCGCGGGTGAGCACCCGGCGGGCCAGCCGCACCGTGCAGAGCACCGGCGGGCGCGGCCAGCTGATGCCGCACTGCTCGGCGGCCGACTTGAGGAACCCGATGTCGAAGCCCGCGTTATGCGCCACCAGCACCGCGCCGCGGGCGAACTCCAGGAACATCGGCAGCACGCTGGCGATGCTCGGGGCGTCGCGGACCACCGCGGTGGTGATGCCGGTGAGGTGGACGATCTGCGGCGGAATGGCCCGCTGCGGGTCGACCAAGGTGGCGAACTCGCCGAGTACCTCTCCACCGCGGACCTTCACGGCCCCGATCTCGGTGATGGCGTCGCGGGAGCCGTCGGCCGACGCGGTGGCCCGGCCCCCGGTGGTCTCGAGGTCGACGACGACGAATGTCGTCTCACGAAGTGAGATGTCGGCGGCCGGGTCGACATCGGCGAAACTGAGTTGCGCGTCAGTCGCTGAGCCGGCCACAGCTGTCGACGGTAAGCAGTCGCACCGACAGGATCGGGCAGCCCCTCCGTGCGGCAGGTTCTTGTCGGTACCCCCCGATAGCGTGCGGCCGAGGCTGACGAGAGGAGACCTGATATGGGAACTCAGCCCGACGAGCCGGTCGTCATCGATTGCGATGACTGTGCAGTACGCGGCCCTGGGTGCCGCGACTGTGTGGTGAGTGTTTTGCTGGGAGTGCCAGAGACATTGCTCTCCGATGAGCGGGCCGCGTTGGAGGTGCTCGCGGAGGCCGGTTTGGCTCCCCGCCTGCGCCTGGTTCCGATCCATCGGGACGGGGGGCCGGGCCTGGCGAGTTGACGCCCTGGTAGGTTGGTCATCAGGTTGTGACTGGTGTGGCGCAAGTTACTGATAATTTGTTAAATTTTCGTCTCACGTTGGACAACGCCGATGCCATTTCGTAACCTGTTCGAGACCAAGGGCAGCTCGATGCAGAAGGCGTCGACCGCACTCAAAGGACGCGCAATCTTGAGGTTTGACCGCAATTGCCTGGCTAAACGCGTTCTTCGGCGATCTGTGGTGGGTGGAATTGCGGGCCTCGTAGTTTTCTCCGCCGTTATAAGCGGCACTGTGCACGCCGACCCGTCCGACGACGGTGTGGCAAAGCTCCAAGAGCTGTCGCGGCAGGCCGAGCAACTCACCGAATCAATGCATTCCGCTGAGCTTGACCTCGACAACAAGCTGCAAGCGCGGGCCGCCGCTGAGAAAAAGCATACTGACGACCTGGCCGCCGTCGACAACGCCAAAGGCCAGCTGGCTACCTATCAAGGTGCCGTCGACAAGTTTGCTGCCGCGGTGTACCTGGGTGGCCGGACCGATGGCCTGAACGCAATCCTGACCGCCGAGTCGCCTCAGGGCCTGATCGACAAGATGGCCGTGCAGAAGGTGATGGCCACCGAGATGGCCGCCCAGATGCAGAGCTTCCGCCGGCTGTCCAACGAGGCCGCCGAGGCCGAGGCAGCCTCGGCCAAGTCGGCCGCGGACGCCAAGACTGCCGCCGAGCAGGCTGCCGCCGTGCGCGCCGACCTGCAGCGCAAGCAGTCGCAGCTGCAGGTCCAGATCGCGATCGTCAAGTCGCGCTACCAGACGCTCACGCCGGACCAGCGCACCGCGCTGGCCGCTCCCGGCCCGGTCCCGCCGCCGGAGATCCTCGCCGCGCCCGCACCCGACCCGCTGCCGCCGGTCGACGCCCCGCCGGAGGCCCCGGCCTCCGCCGAGGTCATCCCGATGGCTGCCGTGCACGCCCCGGGGCCGGGCACCGACGAAGGCGCCATCGCTGTGCAGGCCGCGCTCACCCGCGTCGGCGACCCCTACGTGTGGGGCGGCTCGGGCCCCAACCAGTTCGACTGCTCCGGCCTGGTGATGTGGGCGTTCCAGCAGGCCGGCGTCTTCCTGCCGCACTCCAGCCAGGCGCTCGCCGCCGGCGGCCGGCCGGTCTCGATGGATCAGATCCAGCCCGGCGACGTCGTCAACTATTACTCCGACGCCTCGCACACGGCCATCTACATCGGCGACGGGATGATGGTGCACGCCTCGACCTTCGGCGTGCCGGTGCGCGTTGCACCGGTCAATGAAGCGCCGATCTACAACATCCGTCGCTACTGATCGGCCGGCCCGCCCGGGGCTGGTTCCCGGCCGTCCTCGCGGTGGTCTTCATCGGCCAGCTCGTCGCCGCAACGTTGCTTCTCGTCGCAGCCCCCGAGCGGGTGAGCGCACCTACGGCGAATCCGAACCCCGTGCCCGCGCCACTTGTCGTCGGCGACGGTCGCACGGTGCACCCCATCAGCCTGGGGGGCCCGCGCACCGACGGCCTGCTGACTCGGATAGCTGGCGACATCGGGGACGCGGTGAATGCCGTCGAGAAGTTCTGGGGCACCGACTGGGACCGCGACATCGTGCTGATTGCCACCGACTCCGACGCGCAGTTCGTTGCGCAGGCCGGGCTCGATCCACGCCTCCAGTGGACCGACATCGCCGCCGTCTCGGTGGCCGACCGAGTCGACCTGCCGCATCACAGCGCCACCGGCCAGCGGATCGTGTTCGCCCCGGGTGCGGTGAAGATGAGCGACGCATCACTGCGAATTGTGTTGACCCACGAACTTTTTCACCTCGCCGCCCGCGCCGACACCGCCCCGGATGCGCCGCGCTGGCTGGTCGAGGGGGTGGCCGATTTCGTCGCCCGCCCGCCCACGGTACTGCCCCCCGGCGCGGCGGCCAACACCGCTTTGCCCACCGACGCCGAGCTGGACACGGCCGGCCCGCAGCGGGCGATGGGCTATGACCGGGCGTGGTGGTTCGCCCGCTTCATGGCCGACGACTACGGCCTCGACGCGCTGCGCCGGCTCTACGTCGAAGCGTGCGGTCCGCGCCACGGCGACTTCGCCACCGCGGTGCGCCGCGCATTCGACGCGGACATGACAGAGCTGCGTGCGCGCTGGGCGCGGTGGCTGACCCGATAGCGTGTGAGGCGATGACGCGGGTCCTGCTGGTCACCAACGACTTTCCGCCGCGCCCCGGCGGCATCCAGTCCTACTTGGAGCAATTCGTCGGCCGGCTCGCCGACACCGGCGATCACCGGGTGACTGTCTACGCCCCGCGGTGGAAGGGCTGCCAGGACTACGACCGCGCCGCGGATTACCGCATCGTGCGCCATCCCGGCACGCTGATGCTGCCCGAGCCCGGCGTGGAGCGTCGGATGCGGGCGCTGATCGCCGAGGACGACATCGAAACCGTGTGGTTCGGCGCTGCCGCCCCACTGGCACTGCTGGCCACCCGCGCCCGCCACGCCGGTGCACGCCGGGTCGTGGCCAGCACACACGGGCACGAGGTGGGCTGGTCGATGCTTCCGGTCGCGCGCTCCGCGCTGCGCCGGATCGGGGACACCACCGACGTCGTCACCTTCGTCAGCCACTACACCCGCGGCCGGTTCGCCTCCGCGTTCGGGCCCACGGCGCACCTGGAGCACCTGCCGCCCGGCGTGGACGTCGAACGCTTCCGTCCCGACGCCGCGGCCCGCGCGGAGCTGCGCACCCGCTACGGCCTGGGCCAGCGCCCGACCGTGGTCTGCGTGTCACGGCTGGTCCCGCGCAAAGGCCAGGACATGCTCATCAAAGCGCTGCCCGACATCCAGCGGCGGGTCGACGGCGCCGCACTGGTGATCGTAGGCGGTGGTCCCCATGCCGAGAATCTGCATCGGCTGGCCCGCGAGGTCGGCGTCAGCGAGCACGTGGTGTTCACCGGGGGAGTGTCCAGTGCCGAGCTACCGGCCCACCACGCGATGGGTGACGTCTTCGCAATGCCTTGCCGCACAAGGGGTTACGGCCTGGACGTGGAAGGGCTAGGCATCGTCTTCCTGGAGGCATCGGCTAGCGGGGTTCCGGTGGTGGCCGGCCGATCCGGCGGTGCGCCGGAGACGGTGCGCGACGGCGCGACCGGGCGCCTGGTCGACGGCCGGTCGCACGACCAGATCGTCGAGGCGATCGGCTCGATCCTCGCCGACCCCACACTGGCGGCGCGGATGGGCGCGGCCGGGCGCGACTGGATCAGCCGCGACTGGTCCTGGCGCACTCAGACCACACGGCTGGCCGAACTGGTCTGTGAAACCGACCCATGACCTTAACTGAGCGGCATTGGGGCTAGCCGCTCAGCCGGAGACGCCCGGGCAGCCCGAGAACGCCGACGCGCTCCAGTCCGGATGCGCATTGATGTTCTCCGCACACCACTGCGCACCGGCTTCTGAGGTGCTCTTCCACTCGTAGCCCTTCTGCTGCTCGATGGCCGCCTGGCCTTCAGGGCTGCCCGCGGAGTTGCCCGCGACGCCGGCGCCGGCCACCGCCGCATTGCAGTTCAGGTACAGCAGCACCTTCGGCTTGTCATGCAGCGGCGAGTTCTGTGACCGGGCGACGATGCACTGGTCCTGCGGCAGACCGCTGCCACTGCGGGAGGCGACGACCGCGGTCATCCCGCCGCCGCCGATCGCCCGCGCGGCGTCGGCGTAGGTCATCCCGGCGTAGGGATCGGCCGCGGCGATAGCGGCCGACCACAATGCGAGTGCGGCCGACACCCCGGTGACAGCGGCAACCGCGGTAACGCGCTTTGGTGTGTTCATCGGGTGTAGATCGCCTCGATCTCCTCGGCGAACTTCTGTGCCACCACGTTGCGCTTGACCTTCAGGGTGGGGGTCAGCTCGCCGGTCAGCACGGTGAAGTCACAGGGCAGAATCCGGAACTTGCGGATCGACTCGGCATGGGAGACATGCTGATTGGCGTCCTTGACGGCCAGTTCGATCTCGGCGACCAGGTCGGTATCCTCGCGCAGGTCACCCACCGAGGCCTCGGGTGCCTTGCTGTGGTGCTGCTTCCAGCCGTCGAACGCCTCCGGGTCGATGGCGATCAGCGCGCCGATGAACGGTTGGTTGTCGCCGACGGCCATCGCCTGGCTGATCAGCGGGTGGGCCCGCAGGGCGTCCTCGAGCACGGCGGGGGCGACGTTCTTGCCCCCGGCGGTCACGATGATCTCCTTCTTGCGGCCGGTGATCGACACGAAGCCTTCGGAGTCGACGCTGGCCAGGTCGCCGGTGCGGAACCAGCCGTCGACGATCGCCTCCGCGGTGGCCTTCTCGTTGTGCCAGTAGCCGCTGAACACCACGCCGCCCTTGACCAGGAGCTCGCCATCCGCGGCGACCTTCAAGCTGTTGCCCGGCACCAGCTTGCCCACGGTGCCGACCTTGAGTTCGCCGATGCGGTTCACGGTGATCGCCGAACTGGTCTCGGTCAGGCCGTAACCCTCGTAGATGGACAGGCCAACGCCGCGGTAGAAGTGGCCCAGGCGCTTGCCCAGCGGCGCCCCGCCGGAGATCGCGGCGCGACAGTCGCCCCCGAGCGCGGCGCGCAGCTTGCCGTACACCAGCCGGTCGAACACCGCGTGCCCGAGCTTGAGCATCAGATTCGGTTCGCCAGTATCAAGGGCCTCGCTGTAGGCGATCGCCGTCTTGGCGGCCAGCTCGAAGATCTTGCCCCGGCCGCTGTCCCGGGCGTTCAACTCCGCTGTGTTGTACACCTTTTCGAACACCCGCGGCACCGAGACCACGATCGTCGGCTTGAACACCCCCAACACCGGCGCCAGGTGCTTGATGTCGCTGGTGTAGCCCAGCGTCACCTTGTTGGCGAACGCCGTCATGGACAGCGCCCGGGCCAGCACGTGCGCCAGCGGCAGGAACACCAGCAGCCGCTCGTGCTGGCGAAGTAGGGTGGGGAAACACGTTGCGGCGCCGCGGGTTTCATACAACAGATTCGAATGCGTCAGCTGGACACCCTTGGGCCGGCCGGTGGTGCCCGAGGTGTAGATCAGCGTCGCCGGGTCACTGGAGCGCAGGCCGTCCAGGCGGCGGCCCAGCTCGGCGGCGTCGGCGTCGGCAGCCGCCTCGGCCAGCTCGTCGAGCGCCGCCGGACCGGAGGCCTCGATACGGAACGTCTTACGCAGGGCGGGCAGCTCGGCGTGCAGTTCAGCGACCATCTGGGCGTGCGCCTCGGTCTCGGTGAACGCCAGCACCGCACCGGAGTCCTCCAGCACCCAACGGACCTGTTCGGCCGAGGACGTCTCGTAGATCGGTACGGTGACCGCGCCGACCGACAGGATCGCGTAGTCGAGGATCACCCACTCGTAGCGCGTCGCCGACAGGATCGCCACCCGATCGCCGGCCCGCACGCCCTCGGCGATCAATCCCAGCGCCGCGGTGCGGACCTGGGCCGCGGCCTCCGCGCACGTCACATCGGTCCAGGCACCGTCGACCAGCCGCTGCAGGATCGGATAGTCGGGGTCGTCGCGCTCGTGGTCGAAGACCGACCTGACGACGTTGTCGTGCTCACCGATGGTGAACGGCGCCGGAACGCTGTACTCGCGCACATGAACCCCTTGTGGATCGGGCTTGATGCACTCAGCCTAGTCAAATCGCGCCAACCGGCTGTGACGGCCTTCACCCGCCGGGCCGGGACAGGCTGCGGACAGGCATATGTGAAGCTGGTGAGATGCACAGCGTCCAGATCGCCGACGAGACCTTCGTCGCTGCCGATCCCGCCGCGGTCGGCCGCGCTGTCACGCTCCCGGCGAGCTGGCGGCGGTGGTGGCCCGATCTACGGCTGGAGGTCGTGGAGGACCGGGTCGAGAAGGGTGTGCGCTGGACGGTGAGCGGGCCGCTGACCGGCACCATGGAGATCTGGCTGGAGCCGGTGCTCGACGGGGTGCTGCTGCACTATTTCCTGCACGCCGAGCCGACCGGCGTAGCTGCCTGGCAACTGGCCAAGATGAACCTGGCCAAGCTGACCCATCAGCGCCGCGTCGCCGGCAAGCGGATGGCCTTCGAGGTCAAGGCCACGCTGGAGGCCACCCGCCCGGTGGGGGTCGCACCCGGCAGGTGATATGAGGTCACACCCCGGGCGGGGAGGGTACCGTTTGTGGCCAAGGAGGGTTGGCAAAAGTGGCTGACAAAACGGCGCAGACCATCTACATCGACGCAGATCCGCGCACGGTGATGGACGTCATCGCCGACATCGGTTCATACCCGGAGTGGGTGTCGGAATACCAGGAGACCGAGGTTCTCGAATCCGACAAGCAGGGCTACCCGCTCACCGCGAGGCTGCTGCTGGACGCCGCGGTGCTCAAGGACACGATGGTGCTGAGGTACGAATGGCCGGCCGACCGCAAATCGGTGCGCTGGTCGCTGGTCTCCAGCTCGCTTCTCAAGACACTCGATGGTGCATACATGTTGCAGCCCAAGGGATCTGGCACCGACGTCACCTACGAGTTGTCGGTGGATCTGATGATCCCGATGATCGGCCTGCTCAAGCGCAAGGCCGAACGCAGACTGACCGACACCGCGCTCAAGGACCTGAAGAAAAGGGTCGAGGGCTGAGTGAAGCCCGATGACGCACCCGCTGCCGATGCGGGCTCCGATGCCTGGGCCCGGATCAGCTTCTTCGTCGGCAAGGGCGGGGTGGGCAAGTCCACCCTGGCGTCGGCGACCGCGGTGCGCACGGCACTGGACGGCGACCGGGTGCTGGCCGTCTCCACCGACCAGGCGCACTCGCTGGGTGACGTCCTGGGCGTGCCGGTACCCCCAACCGGGAGTGGTGAGCCGGTCCGGATCCTGACCGAGCAGGAGACCGACGACAGCGCCGGCGGATACCTCGACGCGCTGGCCCTGGACACCCTGGCCCTGCTGGAAGCGCGCTGGCGTGACGTCGCACCGGTGCTGGTGGCGCGCTTCCCCGACTCGGACCTGACCAACGTTGCGCCCGAAGAACTTTCGGCAGTGCCCGGTATCCAGGAAGTACTCGGTCTGGCCGAGGTGGCCGCACTGGCCGCATCCGGGCGCTGGGACTACGTGGTGGTCGACTGCGCGTCGACCGCCGATGCCATGCGGATGCTGACCCTGCCGGCCGCGTTCGCCATGTACCTGGAGCGGGCGTGGCCGCGGCACCGCAGGCTCAGCTCGGCGGTCGAGGATGTCCGCGCAGCGGCGACGGTGGCGGTGGTCGAGTCGATCAGCGCGCGCGTCGAGGGACTCTCGGCGTGGCTGACCGACGCCGAGCGGGTCAGCGCGCATCTGGTGCTCACCGCCGAACGGGTGGTCGCCGCCGAGGCCGTCCGCACCATGGGTTCGCTGGCGCTGATGGGCGTGCGGGTCGCCGAGCTGATCGTCAACCAGGTTCTGCTCGAAGACGATTCGTACGAGTACCGCAATCTGCCGGACCATCCGGCGTTCGACTGGTATGCCGAGCGCATCTCCGAACAGCAGTCGGTGCTCGGCGAGCTCACCGGCACGATCGGCGACGTCCAGTTGGTGCTCGTCCCGCATCTGGCCGGCGAGCCGATCGGGCCGAAGGCGCTGGGCGAGCTCCTGGACAGTGCGCGGCGGCGCGACGGCTCGCCGCCGCCCGGGCCGCTGCGGCCGATCGTCGATCGGGAATCCGGTTCGGGGCTCGATGCCGTCTATCGCATGCGGCTAGAGTTGCCACAGATCGACTCGGGCACGTTGACGCTGGGCCGCGTCGGTGACGACCTGATCATCGGTGTCGCAGGGATGCGGCGCCGCGTGCGGCTGGCATCGGTTCTGCGCCGATGCATCGTCGCCGACGCCGCACTGCGCGGCAGCGAACTGACCGTGCGATTCAGACCCGACCCCGAGGTGTGGCCCGCGTGACCGGACCGCACTCCGAGATCGGGCCCGAACTGCGTGCCCTGGCCCAGGCGATCCTCGACCGGCTGGACCCGGCGGTGCGCGCCGCCGCCGCGATGGCTTCCGGGGCGGGCAGCGGCCCGGGGAAATGCCAGCAGGCGTGGTGCCCGGTCTGCGCGCTGGCGGCGCTGGTCAACGGTGAGCAACACCCGTTGCTGACCGTCATCGCCCAGCACAGCGTGGCGCTGCTGATGCTGGTCCGGTCGATGGCCGGCGACAACACGTCGCAGTCGGGCTCCGACGGCCCGCCGGCACCTGACGATGACGGGCCGGACAGCCCGCCACCCACGCAGGGCCGCTACCAACGCATACCGATCACCGTCGAGGAGTGAGCGGCCCCGGCGACTGCTGATCCGGTGTGAACCCCAACCGACCTGTGGTCGGCCCACCACCGGCTGGGTAGAGTTGGCGCAAAGCGCGCGCCCGATCGGGAGGCTCCATGTGGTATTGGCTGTTCAAGTACATCTTCATGGGACCGTTGCTGTCGTTGCTCGGTAGGCCGAAAGTCGAAGGGCTGGAATATGTTCCGGACTCCGGCCCGGTGATCCTGGCGAGCAATCATCTGGCGGTCGCGGACAGCTTCTACTTGCCGCTGGTGGTGCGCCGCCGGATCACCTTCCTGGCCAAGCAGGAGTACTTCACCGGAACCGGCCTCAAGGGCTGGTTCACCCGCTGGTTCTACACCGCGGCCGGGCAGGTGCCGATCGACCGCACCGACGCCGACGCCGCCCGGAACGCGCTGGACACCGCCAAGCGCCTGCTCGAGAACGGCAAGCTGCTGGGTATGTACCCGGAGGGCACCCGCTCACCCGACGGCCGGCTCTACAAGGGCAAGACCGGGCTGGCGCGGCTGGCGCTGGCGACCGGCGTCCCGGTGATTCCGGTCGCGATGATCGGAACCGACGTGGTCAACCCGCCGGGATCCAAGATGTGGCACTTCGGCCGGGTGACCGTGCGGTTCGGCAAGCCGATGGACTTCTCGCGCTTCGACGGCCTGGCCGGCAACCGCTTCATCGAGCGGGCCGTCATCGACGAGGTGATCTACGAGCTGATGAAGCTCTCCGGTCAGGAGTACGTCGACATTTACGCCGCGGCGGTCAAGGAAGGCCTCAAGGAAGGCAAGGCCGACGCTACGGCCGATGCACCAGGTCAGCCACCGGCGCGGATCCCTGAGACGGCCGCCGGGTGACCACCGGGCGCGTCACGGTCAGGCCGGCCACGACCAGCACGGCCAGCGCCCACCACACGTAGGACATCCCGAGCAGCTGGCGCCACCACGACGCCGTCTCCTCGTGGTGCTTGGGCAGCAACTCAAGCGGAATCCAGACCATCAACGCCACCCCGGCCGCCGTCACCGCGCCCAGCGCTACGTTTCGCCGCCGGTAGGTCAGCACCGTTGTCACGACGACGGTCGGCAGCGCCCATACCCAGTGGTGTGACCACGACACCGGCGAGACCATTAGTCCCAACAGCGCAACGCACATCAGCCCGAGCGTCGGCTCGCCGGCTGCCAGCACCCGGCGTACCGCCCAGATGGTCAGGCCCAATACGGCGAAGCAGGCCAGCGTCCACAGCACGAAATGGGTGCTCTGGCCCAGGCCCAGGCGCGCCAGGGAGCCGGCGATGTTCTGGTTGGTGTTCAGCGCGGCACTGCCGATTCTGTCGGTGTGCCGCACCGTCGTGGTCCAGTACTCGACAGAATCGCGCCATGCCAGCACGAACCCGAGCAGGCTGGCCCCGACGAAGGTGCCGAACGCGGTCAACGCGGCACGGCCGTCCCGGCGCAGCACGAAGTAGAGCAGGAACACCGCCGGGGTCAGCTTCAGCGCGATCGCCACACCGAGCAGCAGCCCGCGCGGCCACGGTGTGCCGCGCGGGACGCAATCGGCGATCACCAGGGTCATCAGCACGACGTTGATCTGGCCGAAGGCGAAGTTGGCGGCGATCGGCTCCAGGTGCACCACGGCCAGTGCCACGATGCCCGCGGCCAACCAGCACCGGCGCAGCCAGGCCGGCTCGCGGGTCAGCGCCGAGTCCTGCCACAGGTAGAGGCGGGTGAGCACGATCCAGGTGGACAGCAACAGCAGCACCAGGGTCATCACTGTGATGACCACGCTGGCCGCATTGAGCCCCAGCCAGGCGAACGGGCTGAACAGGACCGCCGCCAGCGGGGGATAGGTGAACGGCAGGTCGAGCCCGATGCGAGTGTGGAAGGTCACGTCGCCGGCGTACAGCGGCCGGTCGTGCAGCCAGGCCTGCCCGCCCATCCGGTAGACGTCAATGTCGATGCGGTAGGGGATGTGCCCGAACAGCGTCCAGACCGCGTAGACCATGCCCGCGACGATCAGCAGCTGCATCGCCCGCCAACAGGCCGTCAGCCACGGCTTCAGCCTGGGAGAAGCCACGGCCCGCCCGAACACGCTGCCCGTTTCGGGCGGCTGCCACGTACTCATGTCGCAGACCAGACTATCGGGGCGCGGTGAGGCCACGCGAAATATCGCCTCGCAGCGGCGGGGCGTAAGTTCACTCCCCGTGCCCCTCACCGTGCACGTCGACGTCGTCGCCCCCGGGCGGATCCCGCTGATGTGGTGCCTGATCGCGTTCATCGTCACGTTCTTGGTGACGCGGACCATCGTGCGCTACATCCGCCGCAACGCCGACGGGACCGGGCCCCGCAAGTGGTGGCAGCCGCGCAACATCTCCGGCCACGGCGGCCTGCACATCCACCACGTCGTCATCGGCGTCGTGCTGGTGATGATTTCCGGTGTCACCATGGTCACCCTGGCCGTCGACGGCGGTGTGGGTGAATTCACCGCCGCCGCAATCGTTTTCGGTATCGGCGCCGCCCTGCTGCTCGACGAGTTCGCCCTCATCCTGCACCTGGAGGACGTGTACTGGGCCGAGGACGGCCGCGCATCGGTGGATGCCGTGTTCGCCGCGGTGGCCGTGGCCGGACTGCTGATCCTGGGCTTCAACCCGTTGTCGTTCTTCGACATCGGCATCTGGCGGGACGACAACTCGGTGCTGGCCCGCACCACGGTGGTGATCATGGCCGTGCTGACGCTGGCGCTGGCGGTGGTCGTCCTGCTCAAGGGCAAGGTCTGGACCGGGCTGATCGGCATGTTCATCACCCCGCTGCTGTTCATCGGAGCGATCCGGCTGTCGCGGCCGCACGCCCCCTGGGCGCGCTGGCACTACCAGGACAAGCCCCGCAAAATGCACCGGGCGCTGGAGCGCGAGCGCTATCTGCGCCGCCCGGTGGTCCAGGCCAAGCTGTGGCTGCAGCACATCATCGCCGGCGAGCCCAGCTTCCCGGCCGACTCCGAGGTGGACGCCGAACTGGACCGCGAAATCCACGCCGCCCCCGCGCCACCGGCCAGCCTCGACGCCAAGCCGCAGGTGGCGGCGGATTACGCAGGATAGGGTGCGGCCGGTGCGGTACTTCTACGACACGGAATTCATCGACAACGGGCGCGTCATCGACCTCATCTCGATCGGTGTGGTCGCCGAGGACGGCCGCGAGTTCTACGCGATCTCCACCGAGTTCGACCCCGAGTCCGCCGGCCCGTGGGTCCGCACCAACGTGCTGCCCAAGCTGCCGTCGCCGTCCTCGCGGCTCTGGCAGTCCCGCCGCCAGATCCGGGAGGGCCTCGAAGAGTTCTTCGACATCGACGGTGACGAGCCCATCGAGCTGTGGGCCTGGGTCGCGGCCTACGACCACGTCGTGCTCTGCCAGCTGTGGGGACCGATGACCAGCCTGCCGCCCCAGATCCCGCGGTTCACCCGTGAACTGCGGCAGTTCTGGGAGGACCGGGGCTGTCCCCGGATGCCACCGCGGCCGCACGACACCCATGACGCACTCGTCGACGCCCGGCACAACATGCGCCGCTTCGTGCTGATGACCACCGGCATCGACAGCGGGCCGGTGCCCGGCGACAGTACTTCCCGCAGGTAGCACCGCCTGGGGCGGGGCCCGAGTGTGGTCGAGAGCACGATCTTGCGCGGTTACCATGGACGGGTGAACTGGACCGTTGACGTACCGATCGAGCAGCTGCCGTCGCTGCCGCCGTTGCCGGCGGACCTGCGCGCGCGTCTGGACGCCGCGCTGGCCAAGCCGGCCGCCCAGCAGCCCAGCTGGGACGCCGAGCAGGCCCAGGCGATGCGAACGGTCCTGGAGAGCGTCCCGCCGGTGACCGTGGCCTCCGAGATCGAGAAGCTGTCCGGCCAGCTCGCCGCGGTGGCCCGCGGCGAGGCATTCCTGCTGCAGGGCGGCGACTGTGCCGAGACGTTCGCCGACAACACCGAGCCGCACATCCGCGCCAACATCCGCACCCTTCTGCAGATGGCGGTGGTGCTGACCTACGGGGCCAGCCTGCCGGTGGTCAAGGTCGCCCGCATCGCCGGCCAGTACGCCAAGCCGCGCTCGTCGGACACCGACGCCCTGGGCCTGAAGTCCTACCGGGGCGACATGGTCAACGGTTTCGCCCCGGACGCCGCCGTGCGCGACCACGACCCGTCGCGCCTGGTCCGCGCCTACGCCAACGCCAGTGCGGCGATGAACCTGGTGCGGGCGCTGACCTCGTCGGGGCTGGCCTCCCTGCACCTGGTGCACGACTGGAACCGCGAGTTCGTCCGCACCTCTCCGGCCGGCGCCCGCTACGAGCAGCTCGCCGGCGAGATCGACCGCGGCCTGAGGTTCATGAGCGCCTGCGGGGTCAACGACCGCAACCTGGACACCGCTGACATCTACGCCAGCCACGAGGCGCTGGTGCTCGACTACGAGCGAGCGATGCTGCGCCTGGACAGCGAAGCCCAGGGCGGTCCGAAGCTTTACGACCTTTCGGCGCACTACGTCTGGATCGGGGAGCGCACCCGCCAGCTCGACGGCGCGCATGTGGCGTTCGCCGAGGTGATTGCGAACCCGATCGGGGTGAAGATCGGTCCGACCACCTCGCCCGAGCTGGCGGTTGAGTACGTCGAGCGGCTCGATCCCACCAACCAGCCGGGTCGGCTGACCCTCGTCAGCCGGATGGGCAACCACAAGGTGCGGGACGTGCTGCCGCCGATCATCGAGAAGGTGCAGGCTTCGGGTCACCAGGTCATCTGGCAGTGCGACCCGATGCACGGCAACACCCACGAGTCCTCGACGGGCTACAAGACCCGTCACTTCGACCGCATTGTCGACGAGGTGCAGGGCTTCTTCGAAGTGCACCGCGCGCTGGGCACGCACCCGGGCGGCATCCACGTCGAGATCACCGGTGAGAACGTCACCGAGTGCCTCGGCGGTGCGCAGGACATCTCCGACACCGATCTGGCCGGCCGCTACGAGACGGCGTGCGACCCGCGGCTGAACACCCAACAGAGCCTCGAGTTGGCGTTCCTGGTAGCGGAGATGCTGCGCGACTGAGCTTTTCGCGTACCCGGCGACGGGTTACTGGCCGATGAGGCCCTGCAGATTGGTCCCGAGCGTCCACGCGCCGGCAGCCACCAGGCCAGTCAGGATCAGCACGGCCAGCACCCAGGACACCACGGCGCGGCGGGCTCGCTGGCGCGCCCAGGCGAAGTCGTTGATGTCGATACCGGCGAATTGCCTTGGTACTCCCTGGTATTCGTCCTCGTCGGCCACCGGCTCCGGCGCGGGCTGAAAGTCCTCAGGCGTGCGGACGAGCTGGCGCGTCGGGTTCTTGACCGGCTGACCGATGGTCGGCACCTCGGCGAGCCGGCTGTGGTACGCCGTCGCGGCGGCGTGCTGGGCGGAGTGCTGCGGTGCGGGCACGCGGAACTTCGGCAGTGCGAGTTCGGCGGCGATCGCGTCGAGATCCTCGGCCATCTCGCCGGCATCGGCGTAGCGCTCGTCCGGATCGCGGGCGGTGGACCGGGCGACGAACTCGTCGAACGGCGGGGGCACGCCGCTGATCGCCGAACTGGGCGGCGGCACGTCGTGGTCCATCCGCAGGTAGGCCACCGCGAGCGGGTTGTCGCCACTGAACGGCGTTGCGCCCGTGATCAATTCGTAGGTGAGAACGCCGACGGCATAGACGTCGCTGCGCGGGTCGGCGGTTCCGCTGCTGACCTGCTCGGGGGACAGGTAGGCGGCGGTGCCGAGGATGACGCTGGTGGACGTGATCCCGGCCTCGGCAACGGCGCGCACCAGGCCGAAGTCGGCCAGCTTGACCTCACCCTCGTCGGAGATCAGGACGTTCTCGGGCTTGATGTCGCGGTGCACCAGGCCCGCCCGGTGCGCTACCGCCAGCCCGCCGAGCACCGGGCGTAGCACCGCCGCGGCGGCGTGCGGCGGCATGGGACCGCGCTCGCGCAGCAGCTCGCGCAGCGTGCCACCCTCGACCAGCTCCATCACCAGGAACGGGTGAGCGGCATCAAGGCCCTGGTCGTACACCGCCACCAGACCGTGGTCCTTCAGTCGCGCGACCGCTCGGGCCTCGCGCTGGAACCGGGTGAGGAACTGGCTGTCGTTGGCGTACCTGGCGTCCATCACCTTCAGCGCCACCGGGCGGTCCAGACGGATGTCGAGACCGCGATAGACTGTCGACATCCCGCCGACGGCGATCTTGGCCTCGACGCGGTACCGACCGTCCAGCAACACGCCGTCGAGTGGGTCGGACGTCACCGCCACATGGTACGTGGCGAGGCTTGACGTCCAGATTCCTCGCAGTCGGCGCGTGTCCTAGCGTCCGCGGCCCTAGACTGGCCGCGTGAGCACCATTCCCGCCGGTGACGACGTTCTCGATCCCGATGAGCCCCTCTACGACCTGCCGAAAGTGGCCGAGTTGCTGCATATGCCGGTGACCAAGGTGCACCAGCAGTTGCGCGAAGGTCATCTGCTCGCAGTCCGGCGCAACGGTGTGCCGATGATCCCGAAGATCTTCTTCACCGACGGCGGGCAGGTGGTCAAGTCGCTGTCGGGCCTGCTGGCGGTGCTGCGCGACGGGGGATTTCGCGACACCGAAATCCTGCGCTGGCTGTTCACCGCCGACCCGTCGCTGACACTGACCCGCGACGGGGTGCGCGAGCCGACCAGCGACGCCCGCCCCGTCGATGCGCTGCACGCCCACCAGGCGCGCGAGATCGTCCGGCGGGCTCAGGCGATGGCGTACTGATCGGGCTCCGACGGGTCCTCGGTGCGGTACAGCGAATACCACGCCGCCACCGCACACACCGTGGCCAGCAGAACGTGGATCCACGAGTACATGCCGTGTGAACCGTCCGGTTTGAAGATGACCATGATCCAGGTGGAGAACCCGGCGATCAGTGCGATCGTCGGCCGCGACTGCGCCAGCGCCGACACCACGGCCAGCGGCCAGGTGTAGTACCAGGGCAGGGCCGCCGGGACGAACAGCACCACAACGAGCATCGCCCAGGCGATCCCGGTCAGCGCCTGCCGGTCGTCGTGCCGAAATCGCCACCACAGCAACGGAAGCGAGACCGCGATGACGCCGATGCCGACGATGCGGGTCACCTGCAGCACCGCGTAGAAGTTCACCGGGAACAGCAGGCCGCCGATCGCGTTGGTGAGGTTGGCGACGGCGGTGGGAACCGTCAGCCAGTTGATGATCTTCACCGAGCCGGCCAGAGCCGTCAGCCAGCCCAGTCCGACACCGGCGAGGCCGGACAGGACCACGAACACCGCGATGAACGTCGCCACCGATGCCGCCGACGCGGTGAGGAAAGCGCGTACGGTCGACTGGTTCTTGTCCTCGCGCAGATGGCGCATCCATACCCACACCATGAAAGGCAGCGCCAGTACCGCGGTCGCCTTCACCGCGACCGCCACGGCGATCAGCGCGGTACCGGCGAGGTGACGGCGTGCGAACGTCAGCGCGATGCCGGCCATCATCATGCCGACCATCAGCATCTCGTTGTGCACACCGCCCATCAGGTGGATGATCACCAGCGGGTTGAGCACGCAGATCCACAGCGCCACACCGCCGTTGGCGCCGACGTGGCGGGTCACCCGCGGGGCGGCCCAGATCAGCAGCGCCAGGCCGGGCAGCATGCACAGCCGCAGCAGCATGGTGCCGGCCACCACATGGTTGCCGACGAGCATCGTGACGAACTTGGCCACCAGGATGAACGCCGGGCCGTACGGCGCGGTGGTGGTGGTCCATATCGGACTCACGTTGTCCAGCAACGAGTTCTGGTTCTCGATCGGCCCGACGGCGTAGGGGTCGAAGCCGTCGCGCAGCAGCGCCCCCTGCGCGAGATAGGAGTAGGTGTCGCGGCTGAACAGCGGAACGCTCAACAGCAGTGGCGCAAGCCAGAAACCGGTGGTGGCGATCATCGCCCACTCGCTGGCGCCGGTGCCGTGCCGGATCACCCTGCGGCCCACCCACAGCCAGGCCAGCAGCATCAGAACCACACCGCCCCACAGCAGGACCGACGACACCACCAGGCCGTGGCCGAACCGCAGCCAGGACAGGTGCAGAGACTCCAACAGCGGGTCGTGCTGCCGGGTGCTGCCCGCACCCAGACCGCCGAGCGTGATCAGCACCGCACCGAGGAAGCCCAGCAGCGCGGGCCTGCCGTCGTTGCCGGAAGCGAATGCGGTCAGCCTGGCCAGGCCCGTCGGGGCCGGAGTCGGTGTCGTCGGTGCGGTGCTGGACATAGGTCTAGGCCGACCGGTTGGCGGCCAATCTGGCGAGCTCGGTCAGCCCGGCCTTGGCCGGGGCGTTGATCGGCGCGCTCTCCAGCATCGCCAGCCCCCGACGGGTGAGTATCTCGATGTGTTCCTCCACCGCGGCCAGCGCGCCCACCGACTCGATCACCCGGCACAGCTCGCGCACCTGTGCGTCGGTCAGTTCGGTGCCGATGCCGCGGCGCAGCAGGGTCGCGGCCGCCGGGTCGGAACTGTCGGCGCGCTCGAGGGCTTCCGCCAGCAGCACAGTCCGCTTGCCCGAGCGCAGATCGTCGCCGGAGGGCTTGCCGGTGACCGCGGGGTCGCCGAAAACGCCGAGGACGTCGTCGCGGAGCTGGAACGCGACACCGAGGTCGGTGCCCAGCTCGTGGAACAGCTGCTGCACGTCAGGCCGGTCGGCCGCGGCAGCGGCGCCGAACTGCAGTGGGCGAGAGATCGTGTAGGACGCCGTCTTGTAGGCGTTGACGTTCATCGCCGAGGCGATCGACTCCGAGCCGCTGGATTCGGCCACGATGTCGAGGTACTGCCCGCCGAGCACCTCGGTGCGGATGTCCGACCAGACGCGCTGCACCCGCAGCAGCGCCGCGCGGGGCAGATCGACGGTCGTGACGATGTCGTCGGCCCACGCCAGCGACAGATCGCCCAGCAGGATTGCCGCCGAGCGGCCGAACTGGTCGGGGGAGCCGGTCCAGCCGCGGCGGCGGTGCAGCTCGGTGAAATGCACGTGTGCGGTGGGCATTCCGCGCCGGGTCGCGGAATTGTCGATGACGTCGTCGTGGACCAATGCGCAGGCGTGCAGCAGTTCCAAGGCCGAGAACAGCAGCAGGGCGTCGGCGTCGACCCGGGCGCCGGGGTCGGCGGTCACCGCGCGGTAGCCCCAGTAGGCGAACGCGGGACGCACGCGTTTGCCGCCGCGCAGGACGAAATCCTCCAGGGCGGCGATCAGTCCGTCGTAGTCGACGCCGATGTAGGCTGCCTGCGCGCGGCGGCCGGCCAGGTAGACACGCAGTTGATCGGTGACGGCGTCGGCCAGCTCGACGCCTGACGGAGCCGTTGCTTCGACGCTCAGCGCACGCCCCTTTCTGTGTGCCGGTAAGTCCAACCAGAGTAGAGCCTGGCAGCGGTTTTGCCCTACCGAGGGTCAGCCGGGCCGCCGGGCGGCCACTATGCTGTCGAGGTGTCGAGCACAGGTACACCAGGCACACCCGTCTCGGTGGTCGACCGAATCCGTGAGATCGGCCGGGACCGGGTGCCGTTTTCCGTCGAGTTCTATCCGCCCCGCGACGAGGATGCCGAGGCGCGGCTGTGGCGGGCGGCGCGGTCCTTCGAACCGATCTCCCCGGCGTTCGTGTCGGTGACCTACGGCGCGGGCGGGTCCACCCGTGACCGGACCATCCGAGTCGTGGGGCAGCTGGCGGAGGAGACCACCCTGCTGCCGGTCGCGCACTTGACCGCGGTGGGGCACCGGGTGGGGGAGTTGCGCGCGCTGGTCGGCGCGTTCGCCGACCGCGGTATCACCAATTTGCTGGCACTGCGCGGTGACCCGCAGGGCGGCGTGCACAACGAGTGGGTCAAGCACCCCGAGGGCCTGGAGTACGCCGTCGAACTGGTCGAACTGATCCGCGAGCTCGGCGATTTCCGGGTGGGCGTGGCGTCGTTCCCGGAGGGCCACCCGCGCGCGGGTGGTCTGGACCGGGACACCGCCAACCTGGTCGCCAAGCTGCGTGCCGGTGCGGAGTATTCGATCACCCAGATGTTCTTCGACGTCGAGGACTACCTGCGGCTGCGTGACCGGATCGTCGCCGCCGATGCCGAACAGGGCGCCAAGCCGATCATCCCCGGCCTGATGCCGATCACGTCGGTGCGCACCGTGCGCCGCCAGGTCGAGCTCTCCGGTTCGCAGATCCCGGCCGGTCTACTCGAGCGGCTGACCGCGGCCGCCGGGACGGGGCCGCAGGAGAACCGCGACGAGGTCCGCAAGATCGGTATCGAACTGGCCACCCGGATGAGTGAGCGGCTGATCGCAGAAGGCGCGCCGTGCCTGCACTTCTGCACGCTGAACTTCGCGCGGGCGACCAGTGAGGTGCTGGCGAATCTGGGAATGGCCGTCCCCACTTAGCGGCCTAGTCGTCGGCCTGATCAGCGGTGGCGAACCGCGGCGAGCGGTCGCGAGTCCGGTAGGCCAGCGTCCCGATGATCCCGGCGACCACCAGCGCGGCAAGCCCCAGCCACAGCGCCGCAGTGGTGAACGACCGTGTGCTCGGGTCGGTGACCCGCGCCTGCGCGCTCAGCGTGGACACCACACCGGGCTTGAGCTTCCATTCCACGACCTCGCTGTCGATCCGGTCGCCGTTGGTGGAGGTGACTTCGCCGGGGAAGGCCACCGTCAGCTGCACGTCGGCGTCGGGATCGTTGACGTTGGTCAGGTCGGTGCGGCCCTCCAGGATCACCAGGTTGCCCGCCCGGCGAAGCGAGATGTCCACCCCGGTGGCGTCGCGGTTGAGGTTGGCCAGCTGCGGCACCTCGGCGAAGCTCAGATCGGAGAACACCGCTTCGGAGCCAACGTAACCGTCCGAGTCGTACTCGGAGACGGCGACCTTCTGGCTGAACGGGACGTTGAGGTCGAACTGCGGTCCCTGGTCCTTGTCGTCGCGACCCTTCGCGGCCGCCACGATCTGACCGGACACCCGATCGTCGGGTGACACCGTGATCGAGGCGTGGACGCGGACACAGCCGACCGCCTGTGGCGCCACCAACAGCAGCAACAACGCCAGCGAGCGCAGGCGCAGAAGGCGGGATCGGTCGCGCACGAGGGGTATCGTGCCAGACCGGCTGCGTTTGCGGCGCGTGCAGAGGCTACAACGGCAGGGCGCGTCCCAGAATGGCGAAGGCCCGCGGGTCGCCGGCGAAGTGATATCCGCGGATGACGTCGGTGAATCCCAGCCGGCGGTACAGGCGCCATGCCCGGTTGGCCTCGCCGATGATCTCCGGGGTCGACAGCAGCACTTTGGCCTCGCCGCGGCCGGCCAGCAGGCATCGGGCCAGCGCCTCACCGAGCCCCCGGCCCTGGGCCCGAGGATGGATGTGCAGTTCGGTCAGCTCGAAGTAATTGCTCATCAACTGGTTGATCTCGTCGGGGGCGACCCCGGCGCGGTGTAGGCCGGCGACGACCTGCCGCTGCCACCACTGGTCCGGCGCGCCGCAGTAGCCGTAGGCGATACCGAGCAGCGGCGCGGCGTCGAGCTGTGCGGATGTGGGTTCCTCGCCGGCGGTGCTGTCGGTTTCGACCGCCGCCACCGCCTTCCAGCCGCGGCGGCGGGTGTGCTCCAGCCACATCGTTGCCCGCTGGCTCTCGGTTCCGCGGGGATAGCGCATCGCGTCGACGTACACGGTCAGGGCGTCGTGCAGGCGGCGCTGCATGTCGTTGGGCGACAGATCGATCAGGATAGTCGCCAACGCCTGAGCGCCCTTCTTCGCGTGCGGATCGGTCACGGGTCCACCGCCATTATCGGGGTGGCCGCCACCGACCCGGGGGCCGACCGGTGCCGGTGGTCTGACGTCGTAGAATCGGGTGGACCAACTTGGTGGTACGGCGCTGTTTCTCCTCGTATCATTTGGTTGTTGGCCCCGTAAATGCTGGGCAACCCACGTTTCATGTCAGAACAGACCGGCCGTGTCGGCAAGGAGGGACGAATGCCACTCTCCGATCATGAGCAGCGCATGCTCGATCAGATCGAGAGCGCTCTCTATGCCGAGGACCCCAAGTTCGCCTCCAGTGTGCGGGGCGGAACTCTGCGGGGCCCCTCAACGCGCAGGCGACTGCAGGGCGCTGGACTGTTCGTGGTGGGCCTCGCGATGCTGATCGCCGGCGTGGCCTTCAAGGCGACGATGATCGGAAGTTTCCCGATCCTGTCCGTGCTCGGCTTCCTGGTGATGTTCGGCGGCGTGGTGTTCGCGGTCACCGGTCCGCGGCTTCCGGGCGGCCGGGACCACCCCGGGTTCGGTTCGGCGGCTTCGCGTCAGCGACGGGTCAAGGGCTCCGGCGGGTCGTTCACCAGCCGTATGGAGGACCGCTTCCGGCGCCGTTTCGACGAATAGTCAGCGGAACCGATGACGGGGTAGCCAGCAGGCTGCCCCGTTTTTTGTGGTGCGCGCACCGCGCCGCACCCGCGCCGCGCCATGACCACTCCGGGTCGGCGCGGTCGCGGGCATCTTTCTGTGCGTCCCCCACATCGCCCCACTGCCTGCTGAGCAGGGCTTTTACCGCCTCCAGCACCCCGTTGGCCGGGGCTGAAATGCTTTCAGTGGAAGAAGGTGGCGGACAAACCCCAAAATGCCCCCGGAAGGTGGAGCAAAGTGGGGGAATGTGGGGTATTGTGGCGGCTAACGGAGTGAAGGAGGCTCCGGGGTGTAGGAGGTGCGGGGATGTTTCTCGGTACCTACACGCCCAGGCTCGACGACAAGGGGCGGCTGACGCTGCCCGCCAAGTTCCGCGACGCACTGGCAGGAGGGTTGATGGTCACCAAGAGCCAAGACCACAGCCTGGCTGTCTACCCGCGGGCGGAGTTCGAGCAGCTGGCCCGGCGGGCCGCGCAGACCTCGCGGAGCAATCCGGAGGCCCGTGCGTTCCTGCGCAACCTCGCGGCCGGCACCGACGAACAGCATCCCGACTCACAGGGCCGGATCACCCTTTCCGCCGACCACCGTCGCTACGCCAACCTCTCCAAGGACTGCGTGGTGATCGGCGCGGTCGATTTCCTCGAGATCTGGGACGCCCAGGCCTGGCAGGAATACCAGCAGACCCACGAAGAGAACTTCTCCGCGGCCAGCGATGAAGCGCTCAGCGACATCATCTGACCCGGCCCGTGCACCGTGGCCTCTGCCCGAACCGACCCTGGCGTACTTCCCCAACGCCAGGTTCGCGACCCCGGGCAGGGACCTCGGTGCAGGGACACCCGCAGATCGACCGGGAGGTTCCGTCGTGGTTGACTCCGCCGACCACGGACACGTTCCCGTCCTGCTGCAGCGCTGCGTCGATCTCCTCGCCCCGGCGCTGACCCGCCGTGCGGCCGACGGTTCCGGTGCCGTCCTGGTCGACGCCACCCTTGGTGCGGGCGGTCACGCCGAACGCTTCCTAGGCGACTTCCCCGGGCTGCGGCTGATCGGGCTCGACCGCGACCCCAACGCGCTGGCCGGCGCTACGCAGCGGCTGGCGCCGTTCGCCGATCGCATCACCTTGGTCCGGACCCGGTACGATGGGCTCGCCGACGCCTTGGCCGAAGCAGGTTGCGCGACGACGGCTTCGGTCGACGGTGTGCTGTTCGACCTCGGGGTCTCGTCCATGCAGCTCGACCAGCGCGAGCGCGGCTTCTCGTATGCGCAGGACGCTCCGCTGGACATGCGGATGGATCCGGAGGCCCCGCTGACGGCGGCCGAGATCCTCAACACCTACGACCGCGCCGCGCTCACCGACATCCTGCGCCGGTTTGGTGAGGAGAAGTTCGCCCACCGCATCGCCGGGCTGGTCGTCGAACGACGTGAGCGCGAGCCGCTGACCACGACCGGCGAGCTGGTCGAGATCATCTACAAAGCGGTCCCCGCGCCGGCTCGGCGCACCGGGGGACACCCGGCCAAGCGGACCTTCCAGGCGCTGCGGATCGCGGTCAACGCCGAACTGGACTCGCTGAGCGCCGCACTGCCCGCCGCGCTGTCGGCGCTGCGCCCCGGCGGCCGCATCGTGGTGATGGCCTACCAGTCGCTGGAGGACCGCATCGTCAAGACGACCTTCGCCGCCGCGACGGCCTCCCGCACCCCGGCGGGCCTTCCCGTCGAACTGCCCGGCCACGAGCCGGAATTCATCGCGATCACTCGGGGCGCCGAACGTGCCGGCGCCGACGAGATCGAACGCAATCCCCGCAGCGCGCCGGTACGGCTGCGGGCCGTGCAGCGGGCCGAGCTGGGCAACCCGGGACGGGGAGGGGACAACTGATGAAGGTCGGGCGCAAGGCAGCCGATCCCGCGGATCGCGAGAAGACCAAGAAGGACGTCAAGAAGGGCGACGTCACGAAGGGCAAGGCCGCCGCCGGCCGGCGGCGTACGGGCGAGGCGGCCGCACGCGGGTCCCGGCAGCGCAACGGCGTGTCGGCCCGCCGGCCGCACGAACCGCGTGGCCTGCGCCAGGGGCCGCAGACCGCGCCGACGGCGCGCCCCGTCGAACGCCCCGCCCGGCCCAAGACCGCCAGTCAGGCCAAGGCGCGGGCTAAGGCACGTAAAGCCAAGGCCCCCGAGATCGTTCGGTCGCCACTGCGCGAGCGGTTGATCGCCCGGCTGGCGACCATCGACCTTCGCCCGCAGACCCTGACGGCCAAGGTGCCCTTCGTGGTCCTGATCATCGGGGCTCTCGCCGTCGGCTTGGGTGTCACACTCTGGCTGTCCACCGCCGCCGCGCAGCGCTCCTACCAGCTCGGCAATGCCCGCGCGACCAACGACGCGCTGACCCAGCAGAAGGAAGCCCTCGAGCGCGACGTCCTGGAGGCGGAGTCGGCACCCGCGCTGGCCGAGGCCGCCCGCAACCTGGGCATGATCCCGTCGAAGGACACCGCGCACCTGGTTCAGGACCCCGTGGGCAACTGGATCGTCGTCGGCAAGCCCAAGCCCGCCGAGGGTGCACCGCCGCCGCCGCTGAACACCAAGTTGCCCGACGACAAGCCGCCCGCCCCGCCGGCACCTGCCGCGCCGCCGGCCCCCAAGCCCGGTAGTGCGCCGGAGGTTCCGACTCACCTGACCCCGCTGGTGCCAGGTGCCGTCCCGCTGGCCGGGATGCCGCCGGCCGCCGGAACCGAAGTGCCGGTGCGCATTCCGTCGGCCACCGACCACGCGCCGGCCGAAGCCGCCCTGCCGGGGCCCGCGCTCGCGCCCGGTCTGAACCTGGTGCCGGTGCCCGTCGGCGGCCCGGCCCCGGCCGACGCCGTGCCCGCGCCGCCGGTGGCCGGAGCCGCGCAGTGACCCGCGGCGAGCGGACCCGGGTTTCCAAAGCCAAGGGCAAGCGCCAGCCCGAAACCGGACCCGGCCACTCGGCCATGGCGCGACGTACCCGCGAGCCCGTCGAAACCGTCTCGCGCACAGCATCATTCGTCTTCCGTCATCGGACCGGCAACGTCGTCATCCTCCTCGCGCTGCTGGTGGCGGCAGCGCAGCTGTTCAACCTGCAGGTCCCGCAGGCGGCCGGGCTGCGCACCGAGGCCGCGAGCCAGCTCAAGGTCACCGACGTCGAGAAAGCGGTGCGCGGCAGCATCGTCGACCGCAACTACGACAAGCTCGCCTTCACCATCGAGGCCAGGGCCCTGACCTTCCAGCCGGCCAAGATCCGCAAGCAGCTGACCGAGGCCAAGCAGAAGTCGCCGTCCGCCCCGGACCCCGACAAGCGGCTCACCCAGATCGCCACCGAGGTCTCCGCCAAGCTCGGCGACAAGCCCGACGCCGCGACCCTGCTGAAGAAGCTGCGCAGCAACGAGACCTTCGTCTACCTCGCCCGCGCCGTCGACCCCGCCATCGCCGACGCGATCATCAAGAAGTTCCCTGAGGTCGGCGCCGAACGCCAGGACCTGCGCCAGTACCCGGGCGGGGTGCTGGCCGCCAACATCGTCGGCGGTATCGACTGGGACGGCCACGGCCTGCTCGGCCTGGAGGACTCGATGGACTCCAAGCTGTCGGGCACCGACGGCTCCATCACCTACGACCGCGGCTCCGACGGCGTCGTCATCCCCGGCAGCTATCGCAACAAGCACGACGCGGTCGACGGCTCGACCGTGCAGCTGACTCTCGACGACGACATCCAGTTCTACGTCCAGCAACAGGTGCAGCAGGCCAAGGACCTCTCCGGGGCCAAGAATGCCTCAGCGGTGGTGCTGGACGCCAAGACCGGTGAAGTGCTGGCGATGTCGAACGACGACACCTTCGACCCCAGCCAGGACATCGGCCGCCAGTCCGACAAGCAGATGGGCAACCTCTCGGTCACCTCACCGTTCGAGCCCGGTTCGGTCAACAAGATCGTCACCGCCTCGTCGGTGATCGAATACGGCCTGTCCAACCCCGACGAGGTGTTGTCGGTACCGGGTTCGATCGACATGGGCGGGGTCAACGTCCACGACGCGTGGGACCACGGTGTGATGCCCTACACCACCACCGGGGTGTTCGGTAAATCCTCCAACGTCGGCACCCTGATGCTGGCCCAGCGGGTCGGCCCGGAGCGCTACTACGACATGCTCGGCAAGTTCGGGCTCGGTCAGCGCACCGGCGTCGGCCTGCCCGGCGAGAGCTCGGGCCTGGTCCCGCCGATCGATCAGTGGTCGGGCAGCACGTTCTCCAACCTGCCGATCGGACAGGGCCTTTCGATGACCCTGCTGCAGATGGCCGGCATGTACCAGGCCATCGCCAACGACGGGGTGCGGATCCCGCCGCGCATCGTCAAGGCCACCATCGCCGCGGACGGCTCCGCCACCGAGGAGCCGCGGCCCACCGGCATCCGCGTCGTCTCGGCCGACACCGCGCGCACCGTGCGCAACATGCTGCGCGCCGTGGTCCAGCGCGACCCGATGGGCTACCAGCAGGGCACCGCCCCGGCCGCCTCGGTCGAGGGCTATCAGGTCGCGGGCAAGACCGGCACCGCCCAGCAGATCAACCCGGCCTGTGGCTGCTACTTCAGCGACGTCTACTGGATCACCTTCGCCGGGCTGGCACCCTCGGACGATCCCCGCTACGTCGTCGGCATCATGATGGACAACCCGCAGCGCAACGCCGACGGCTCGGCCGGCCACTCGGCGGCGCCGCTGTTCCACAACATCGCCGCCTGGCTGCTGCAACGGGAGAACGTCCCGCTCTCACCGGACCCCGGGCCGCCGCTCACGCTGCAGGCCACATAACCGCTCGGCGCTTCCGGCTCGGTAGGGTGGCATCTCGATCGAGCAGACGGTCACGCCGAGAGGCTGGTGCTCAGCGACCGGAAGTTGATGGAGGTGACGGGCGTGACCGAAGTCCTGCGGCCGCGCACCACACCGGCGCTGGGCTTGCCGATGCTGGCCGCCCGCATCGGCGCCGTCCCCGCCAACCGTGGCGCCGTTCCCGACGTCCGGATCACCGGCGTCACCCTGCGCGGGCAGGACGCCGGAGCCGGTGACCTGTTCGCCGCGTTGCCCGGCTCGACCTCGCACGGCGCCGGATACGCCGGTGATGCCGTCGCCCGTGGTGCCGTTGCCGTGCTCACCGACGCCGAAGGTGTGGCGATCATCCACCGCGAACTCGGCGACCCGGCTCCGGTGCCGCTGCTGGTTCACCCGGCACCCCGGTCGATCCTCGGCGATCTCGCCTCCGCGGTCTACGGCCACCCGTCGGACCGGGTGGCGGTCCTCGGAGTCACCGGCACGTCCGGCAAGACCACGACGACGCACCTGATCGAGGCGGGGCTGCGGTCGGCCGAGCGCACACCGGGTCTGATCGGCACGGTGGGGGTGCGGATCGCCGGCGCCGACGTGCCCAGCGCGTTGACCACCCCGGAGGCCCCCGCAGTGCAGGCGCTGCTGGCCGTGATGGCCGAGCGTGGCGTCGACACCGCGGTCATGGAGGTGTCCAGCCACGCCCTGGCACTCGGTCGGGTGGACGGAATCCGGTTCGCCGCGGGTGGCTTCACCAACCTGTCCCGCGACCACCTCGACTTCCACCCCACGATGGAGGCCTACTTCGAGGCCAAGGCCCGGCTGTTCGACCCGTCCTCGCCGGTGCACGCAGCGGTTCCGGTGATCTGCGTCGACGACGACGCCGGCCGGGCCATGGCGCGGCGCGCCGACGATGGCGTCACCATCAGCGCCGACGGACATCCGGCGGACTGGCGGGCCGAGGACATCGTCGTGCTCGACAGCGGTCTGCAGGAGTTCACCGCCATCGACCCGGCAGGGGTGCATCACCGGCTGCGGATCCGGCTGCCCGGTCGCTACAACGTGGCCAACGCTCTGCTGGCCCTGGCGATGCTCGACGCGGTGGGCGTGTCGCCCGAGCAGGCCTCGCCCGGCCTGCGGGAGGCATCGGTGCCCGGCCGGCTCGAGGCGATCGAGCGCGGCCAGGACTTCCAGGCCGTCGTGGACTACGCGCACAAACCGGGCGCGCTGCAGGCCGTGCTGCAGACGTTGCGCCGGCCCGATTCGCGGCTGGCCGTGGTGTTTGGCGCCGGGGGAGGCCGCGACCCCGGCAAGCGGGAAGCCATGGGCCACATCGCCGCCGAGCTCGCCGACCTGGTCGTGGTCACCGACGACAACCCCCGCGACGAGGATCCGGCGGCGATCCGAGCGGCCATCCTGGACGGTGCCGCCCAGGTGGACGACCGGGGCGTGGTGGTCGAGATCGGTGACCGCCGCGACGCGATCCGGCACGCCGTGGCCTGGGCCCGGCGCGGGGATGTGGTGGTGATCGCGGGCAAGGGACACGAGAAGGGTCAGACCGCACGTGGACGGACCCGGCCCTTCGACGACCGCGACGAGCTGGCCGCGGCGCTCGAGGCGCTCGGGAGCCGGCAATGATTCCGCTGACCGTCGCCCGGATCGCCGAGATCGTCGGCGGTGAGCTCGCCGACATCGGCCCGGCCGAGGCCGCGCAGCGGCAGGTGACCGGCACCGTCGAGTTCGACTCGCGGGCGATCACCCCGGGCGGGCTGTTCCTGGCACTGCCCGGCGCGCGTTCCGACGGCCACGACTTCGCGCAGTCCGCGGTCGCCGCGGGCGCGGCGGCGGTGCTCGCCGCGCGTCCGGTCGGTGTGCCCGCGATCGTGGTGCCGCCCGCCCCGGCGTCCGACGCCCAGGCCGGGGTGTTCGAGCACGACACCGACGGTTCGGGCGCCGCAGTGCTGGCCGCACTGGCCAAGCTGGCGTCCGCGGTGGCCGCCGAGCTGGTCGAGGGCGGGCTGACGATCATCGGCATCACCGGGTCGTCGGGCAAGACGTCGACCAAGGACCTCATCGCCGCCGTGCTGCGCCCGCTGGGCGAGGTGGTGGCCCCGCCCGGGTCGTTCAACAACGAGCTCGGCCACCCCTGGACGGTGCTGCGCGCCACCGAGGACACCGACTTCCTGGTGCTCGAGATGTCGGCGCGTCACCCCGGCAACATCGCTGCGCTGGCCGCGATCGCCCGGCCCTCGATCGCCACGGTGCTCAACGTCGGCACCGCCCACCTCGGCGAGTTCGGTTCCCGCGAGATCATCGCCGAAACGAAGTCCGAACTGGTACAAGCACTTCCGGCATCCGGGGTGGCGGTTCTCAACGCCGACGATCCGATGGTCGCCGCGATGGACGCCAAGACCGTCGCGCGGGTGGTGCGGGTCGGCCGGACCGAGAACATCGAGCTGCGCGCACAGAACATCGAACTCGACGAGCTGGCCCGGCCGCGCTTCACCCTCTCCACCGCCACCGAATCGGCCGAGGTGCAGCTGGCCGTGCACGGCGAGCATCAAGTGAGCAATGCGCTCTCGGCCGCCGCGATCGCCCTGGAGTGCGGCGCGAGTCTGCCGCTGGTGGCCGAGGCGCTGGCCGGTGCCGGCCCGGCCTCGCGGCACCGGATGGAGGTGCGGGTGCGCCCCGACGGGGTCACTGTCATCAACGACGCCTACAACGCCAACCCCGACTCGATGCGGGCCGGGCTTCAGGCGCTGGCCGTCATGGCCCGCCAGCAGCAGCAGCGCAGCTGGGCCGTTCTCGGGGAGATGGGCGAACTCGGCGAGGAGTCGATTACCGAGCACGATCGTCTCGGCCGGCTGGCCGTGCGCTTAGATATCAGTCGACTTGTCGTCGTCGGGACCGGGAGGCCTATGAACGCCATGCACCACGGGGCGGTCATGGAGGGTTCCTGGGGTTCGGAATCCACCGTGGTGCCCGACGCCGACGCGGCCCTGGCGCTGCTGCGCGCCGAGCTGCAGCCCGGTGACGTGGTGCTGGTCAAGGCGTCGAACGCGGCGGGGCTCGGTGCGCTGGCCGAGGCCCTGGTCGCCGAGTCGACGATGTGGCCGGAGGCCCAGTGAGACTCATCCTCATCGCCGTCGCCATCGCGCTGGCGGTCTCGATCCTGCTCACCCCGGTTCTGATCCGGCTGTTCACCGAGCAGGGCTTCGGTCAGGAGATCCGCGAGGACGGCCCGCCGAGTCACAAGACCAAACGCGGCACACCGTCGATGGGCGGGGTGGCGATCATCGCCGGGATCTGGGCCGGCTACTTCGGCACCCACCTGCTCGGCCTTGCGCTGGACGGCAGCGGCCCGTCGGCGTCCGGGTTGCTGGTGCTGGGCCTGGCCACCGCGCTGGGCGCCGTCGGCTTCACCGACGACCTCATCAAGATCCGGCGCTCCCGCAACCTGGGCCTGAACAAGACCGCCAAGACCGTCGGCCAGATCACCGCCGCCGTGCTGTTCGGCATCCTCGTCCTGCAGTTCCGCAACTCCGACGGACTCACACCGGGCAGTCCCGAACTGTCCTACGTGCGCGAGATCGCCACCGTCACACTGAGTCCGGCGCTGTTCGTGCTGTTCGTCGTCGTGGTGGTCAGTGCCTGGTCCAACGCGGTGAACTTCACCGACGGCCTCGACGGACTGGCCGGCGGCAGCATGGCGATGGTCAGCGCCGCCTATGTGTTGATCACCTTCTGGCAGTACCGCAACGCGTGCGCGACCGCACCCGGACTGGGCTGCTACAACGTGCGCGACCCGCTGGACCTGGCGCTGATCGCCGCCGCCACCGCAGGCGCCTGCATCGGGTTCCTGTGGTGGAACGCCGCGCCGGCCAAGATCTTCATGGGCGACACTGGGTCGCTGGCGTTGGGCGGCATCATCGCGGGGCTCTCGGTGACCAGCCGCACCGAAGTGCTGGCCGTGGTGCTCGGCGCGCTGTTCGTCGCCGAGGTGACCTCGGTGGTGGTGCAGATCCTCGCCTTCCGCACCACTGGGCGCCGGGTGTTCCGGATGGCGCCGTTCCATCACCACTTCGAACTCGTCGGCTGGGCCGAGACCACGGTGATCATCAGGTTCTGGCTGTTGACCGCGATCGCCTGCGGCCTGGGCGTCGCCCTGTTCTACGGCGAGTGGCTGTCCGCCATCGGCGCCTGACATGCCGTCGGGACTCGAGCCGCTGGCCCCCGGGGCGCGGGTGCTGGTGACCGGTGCCGGGATCACCGGACGGGCCGTCGTGGCCGCGCTGGCGTCCTGGGCCGTCGAGATCGCGGTATGTGACGACAACACCGAGGCGTTGGCGACGCTGGCCGCCGGCGGCGTGGCCACAGTGACACCCGCGGATGCCGGCGCGGCGATCGACGGCTTCACGCTGGTGATCACCAGCCCCGGCTTCCCGCCCACCGCGCCGGTGCTGGCCGCTGCCGCGGCGGCAGGGGTGCCGATCTGGGGTGACGTCGAACTGGCCTGGCGGCTCGACGCCGCCGGGCACTACGGCCCGCCGCGGCGCTGGCTGGTGGTGACCGGCACCAACGGCAAGACCACCACGACCTCGATGCTGCACGCGATGCTGGTGGCCGACGGTCGGCGCGCGGTGCTGTGCGGCAACATCGGCGACCCGGTTCTCGACGTGCTGGAGCAACCGGCGGATCTGCTGGCCGTGGAAGCTTCCAGCTTCCAGCTGTTCTGGGCGCCGTCGCTGCGCCCCGAGGCGGGGGCGGTGCTCAACATCGCCGAGGACCACCTGGACTGGCACGGCGGATTCGACGCCTACGCCGCGGCCAAGGCCAGGGCGCTGGAGGGTCGGGTCGCCGTCGTCGGTCTCGATGACGCGCCGGCCACCGCCCTGCTGCCCGGTTCGGCGGCCGCGGTCAAGGTCGGCTTCCGGCTCGGTGAACCGGCCGCCGGGGAGCTCGGGGTGCGCGACGGGATGCTCATGGACCGGGCGTTCGCCGAGGACCTGCAACTGGCCCCGGTGGCGTCGATCCCCGTCGCGGGCCCGGTCGGAGTACTCGACGCGCTGGCGGCCTCCGCGCTGGCCCGATCAGTCGGCGTGCGCGCCGGATCCATCGCCTCGGCGCTGGCTGGCTTCACAGTGGGCCGGCACCGTGCCGAAGCGGTTGCCGTGGTCGACGGGGTGACCTACGTCGACGACTCCAAGGCCACCAACCCGCATGCCGCCCAGGCGTCGGTGCTGGCCTATCCGCGGGTGGTGTGGGTGGCCGGTGGCCTGCTCAAGGGCGCGTCGGTGGACGACATGGTCACCCGGGTGGCTGACCGGCTGGTCGGGGCAGTGCTGATCGGCCGTGATCGTGCGGTGGTTGCCGAGGCGTTATCGCGACACGCGCCCGATGTCCCCGTCGTCGAGGTGGTGACAGGGGAGGATCATGTGGTGCATGGGATCAATGAGTCAGGTGTTGCTCATGAGACTCGAGTGGTCGATGCCTCCGGTTCCGGCCTGGGCGCGCGGGTGATGACCGAGGTCGTCGCTGCCGCCGCCAGCCTGGCTCGGACCGGGGACACGGTGCTGCTGGCCCCTGCTGGAGCGTCGTTCGACCAGTTCGCCGGCTACGGGGACCGCGGCGACGCGTTCGCCGCCGCCGTGCGTGCCGCGGCCCGGTAGCGGCCGTGCGCGCCAACATCCTGAACCGGTCACGGCGTCGGGGCGCCCCGGACGACGTGGCGGCCCCTGCCGACCCTGAGGCCGCCGTCGATCGGGCCGAGCCCACCACCGAGCCCACGGCGGTCGTGACCGTCGGGGCGCCCGCGAGGCCGAAGTTCGAGCCGCACAAGAAGTTCGGTGCCTGGCTGGGCCGGCCGATGACGTCGTTCCACCTGATCATCTCGGTGGCCGCGCTGCTGGTCACGCTCGGTTTGACCATGGTGCTGTCGGCCTCCGGGGTGCATTCCTACGACGAGGACGGCTCGCCGTGGACGATCTTCGCCCGGCAGGTGATGTGGACCTGCCTCGGCCTGTTCGCCTGCTGGGTAGCGCTGCGCCTGCCGGTGCGGTTCCTGCGCCGCACCGCGTTCTCCGCGTTCGCGCTGACGATCGTCCTGATCACGCTGGTGCTGATCCCCGGGATCGGGCACGAAGCCAACGGCTCGCGCGGCTGGTTCGTCTTCGCGGGCCTGTCCATGCAGCCCTCCGAGCTGACCAAGATCGCATTCGCCATCTGGGGCTCGCACCTCTTGGCCACCCGGCGCATGGAGCGCGCATCGCTGAAGGAGATGCTCATTCCGCTGCTGCCGGCGGCGGTGATCGCGCTGGCGCTCATCGTCGCCCAGCCCGACCTCGGGCAGACGGTGTCGCTGGGCATCATCCTGCTCGCCCTGCTCTGGTTTGCCGGTCTGCCGCTGAAGGTGTTCGTCAGCTCACTGGGGGCCGTGGTGGCCGCCGCGGCCGTGCTCGCCGTTTCCGCCGGCTACCGCTCGGATCGGGTGCGATCCTGGCTGGATCCCAGCGCCGACGCGCAGGGCTCCGGCTACCAGGCGCGCCAGGCCAAGTTCGCGCTGGCCAACGGTGGGGTGTTCGGCGACGGCCTGGGTCAGGGCACCGCGAAGTGGAACTACCTGCCCAACGCCCACAACGACTTCATCTTCGCCATCATCGGCGAGGAACTCGGCTTTGTCGGTGCGTTCGGGCTGCTGGCCCTGTTCGGGTTGTTCGCCTACACCGGCATGCGGATCGCCCGCCGCTCGGCCGACCCGTTCCTGCGCCTGCTGACCGCCACCGCCACGATGTGGGTCATCGGCCAGGTGTTTATCAACGTCGGTTACGTCATCGGCCTGTTGCCGGTCACCGGCATTCAGCTGCCATTGATATCGGCGGGTGGAACATCAACGGCGACAACACTTTTCATGATCGGGCTGATGGCCAACGCGGCCCGTCACGAGCCGGAGGCGGTCGCGGCCCTGCGCGCGGGCCGCGACGACAAGATGAACCGGCTGCTGCGCCTGCCGCTGCCCGAGCCCTACGTGCCCACCAGGGTCGAGGCGCTGCGCGACCGGCTGCGGTCCGGCTCGCCCGAGCCGGCCAAGAAGACCACCAGGAAGCCGGCCCGCAAGTCCACCCGCAATCCCGAACCCGCCCGCAGTCGCGCCGCGCTGCCAGCCAAAACCAGGACGGCCAAGCGACCCACCCGACGCGCAGGGCATCATGGAGGCGCTTCCCGTCAGGATTACCCCGACGGGGCGCAGCGATACGGACAACCTGCAGGCGGCCCCGCACGGCGGCCCCGCACATTGGAAGGTCAGCGTTACGGGTGAGGTTCTCGGGGGTCGGCGGCGGTGTGGAACGCGGCGACTCGGGCGGCAGGAGCAGTGCGAAGAACGGCGACGCCCCGGTGTCGGTCGTGCTTGCCGGTGGTGGCACCGCGGGTCACGTCGAACCGGCCATGGCGGTCGCCGACGCGTTGAAGGCCCTTGACCCAGACGTCCGCATCACCGCCCTCGGGACCGCCCGCGGCCTGGAGACCAGGCTGGTGCCCGACCGCGGCTACCACCTCGAACTCATCACCCCGGTCCCGCTGCCGCGCAAGCTCAACTGCGACCTGATGCGGCTGCCTTTTCGGGTGCGCCAGGCCGTGCGCGAGACGCGTGCGGTGCTCGACGACGTCCACGCCGACGTGGTCGTCGGCTTCGGCGGCTACGTTGCCCTGCCGGCCTATCTGGCCGCCCGCCGCGCCCGCGTTCCGGTTGTGGTCCACGAGGCCAACGCCAGCGCCGGGCTGGCCAACCGGGTGGGTGCCCGGGGCGCCCGGCGTGTGCTGGCCGCCGTGCCCGACTCCGGCCTCGTCCACGCCGAGGTGGTGGGCATGCCGGTGCGGGGGTCGATCACGGCACTCGACCGCGCCGCGCTGTGCGCGCAGGCCCGCGCCCATTTCGGCTTCGCCGAGGATGCCCGCGTGCTGCTGGTCTTCGGCGGCTCGCAGGGCGCCGCCTCGATCAACGCGGCGGTCTCGGCGGCCGCGGCCGACCTGGCTGCCGCGGGTATCTCGGTGCTGCACGCCCACGGACCCAAGAACACCCTCGAGCTGCGCACCTCCGAGTCGGGCGATCCGCCCTACGTCGCGGTGCCCTACCTCTACCAGATGGATCTTGCCTACGCCGCCGCCGACCTGGCGATCTGCCGTTCCGGGGCGATGACGGTGGCCGAAGTGTCGGCCGTCGGGCTGCCCGCGGTGTACGTGCCGCTGCCGATCGGCAACGGCGAGCAGCGGCTCAATGCGCTGCCGGTGGTCAACGCCGGGGGAGGGCTGCTGGTCGCCGACGCCGACCTCACGCCGGAGTTCGTCGCCCGCGAGGTCGCCGGCCTGCTGACCGACGCCCCCCGGCTGGAGGCGATGACCGCCGCCACCGCGCAGGTCGGCCACCGCGACGCCGCGCGCCGGGTCGCCGAGGTGGCACTCGACGTGGCGCGGTCGGCCCGGACGGCCACCCGGTGACCGCGGCCAAGGCGTTGCCGCCCGAGCTGCAGCGGGTGCACATGGTCGGTGTCGGCGGTGCGGGCATGTCCGGAATCGCGCGGATCCTGCTGGACCGCGGCGGCATGGTTTCGGGCTCGGATGCCAAGGAGTCCCGCGGGGTGGTCGCGCTGCGCGCCCGCGGCGCGCTGATCAACATCGGGCACGACACAGCCAACCTCGACCTGCTGCCGGGCGGTCCGACCGCGGTGATCACGACCCATGCCGCGATCCCCAAGACCAACACCGAACTCGTCGAGGCGGCCAGGCGGGGGATTCCGGTGATCCTGCGGCCGGTGGTGCTGGCCAAGCTGATGGCTGGCCGGCGCACCCTGCTGGTGACCGGCACACACGGCAAGACCACCACCACCTCGATGCTCATCGTCGCCCTGCAGCATGCCGGGATGGATCCGTCGTTCGCCGTCGGCGGTGACCTCGGCGAGGCGGGCACCAACGCGCACAACGGCAGCGGCGACTGTTTCGTCGCCGAGGCCGACGAGAGCGACGGTTCGCTGCTGGAGTACACCCCCGACGTCGCGGTGGTCACCAACATCGAGTCCGACCACCTGGATTTCTTCGGAACCCCGCAGGCCTACACCGCGGTGTTCGACGCCTTCGTGCAGCGGCTGGCGCCCGGCGGCGCGCTGGTGGTGTGCGGCGACGATCCCGGTGCCGCAGCGCTGGCCGAACGCAGTGCGGCACTTGGTGTTCGGGTCTTGCGCTACGGTAGCGGGCCCGGCGACGGGCTGGCCGGAGCGCTGGTCGACTGGGAACAGCAGGGGACCGGCGCGGTAGCCCACATCCAGCTCGCCGGCGAGGCCCACCCGCGGGTGATGCGGCTGGCGGTGCCGGGCCGGCACATGGCGCTCAACGCGCTGGGCGCGCTGCTGGCCGCCGTCGAGGTGGGCACCCCGATCGACGACGTGCTCGACGGCCTGGCCGGGTTCGAGGGGGTGCGCCGCCGGTTCGAACTGGTGGGTACCGCCGCCGGTGTTCGCGTCTTCGACGACTACGCCCACCATCCGACCGAGGTGCGCGCCGCACTGACCGCGCTGCGTGCCATCGCCCGGCAGGACCGTACCGGCCACCCGACCATCGCGGGCGCCCGCAGCATCGTGGTGTTCCAGCCCCACTTGTATTCGCGGACAAAGACTTTCGCTCGCGAGTTCGGCAGCGCACTGGACACCGCCGACGAGGTGTTCGTCCTTGACGTCTACGCCGCCCGCGAGCAGCCGATGGCCGGCATCAGCGGGGCCACCGTCGCCGAACACGTCAGCGTGCCGGTGCAGTACGTGGCGGACTTCTCCGCGGTGGCCGCTCGGGTGGCCGCGACGGCCCGCGACGGTGACGTGGTGGTCACCATGGGCGCCGGCGACGTGACGATACTGGGCGCCGAGATCATCTCGGCCCTGCAGGAGCGGGCCGAGCGCATCGGGGAGGTGTGGTGACAGCGCCGGGGGACGAGCCGCAGGCCGAACCGGTTGAGGACACAATCTCGCCCGAGGTGACGGAGTCCGATCCTCCGACGGCGCCCACGGCGACCGAGGAGCCCGAGGCCGAGGTGACGCCGGACGAGCCCGAGGTAGCCGAGGAACCGGATTTCGAGGGCCCACGCCGGCGAGCGCGCCGGGAACGTGAGGAGCGCCGCGCCGCCCAGGCCCGTGCGATGGCGATCGAGGAGGCCCGCCGAGAGGCCAAGCGCCGCGTCCGCGATGAGCAGTCGGATGCGTCGAAACCGTTGGGCCGCAGGGCGGTTCGCGGCCTTCGGCTGCTGACCTGGCTGGCGGTGCTGGCGGTGGTCGCGGTCGGGCTGGGGCTGGTGCTGTTCTTCACGCCGCTGATGTCGGCGCGCTCGCTCGTCGTCACCGGCACCGGCGTGGTGACCCGCGAGGAGGTCCTCGACGCGGCCAAGGTCGCACTTGGCACCCCGCTGCTGCAGATCAACACCGACATGGTGGCCGACCGGGTGGCCGGCATCCGGCGGGTGGCCAGTGCGCGGGTGCAGCGCGAGTACCCGTCGACCTTGCGCATCACCATCGTCGAGCGCATCCCGATCGCGGTGAAGGACTATCCCGACGGCCCGCACCTGTTCGACAGGGACGGCGTCGACTTCGCGACTGCGCCGCCGCCGCCCGGCCTGGCCTACATCGACGTCGACCACCCCGGGCCCGGCGATCCGCCCACCCGGGCGGCACTGCAGGTGATGACGTCACTGAGTCCCGATGTCGTCGGGCAGGTCAGCCGGGTCGCCGCACCGTCGGTCGCCTCGATCACGCTCACCCTCACCGATGGCCGCACGGTGGTGTGGGGGACCACCGACCGCACCGACGAGAAGGCCGAGAAATTGGCGGCACTGCTGACCCAGCCCGGCCGCGCCTACGACGTGTCGAGCCCGGATCTGCCGACGGTCAAGTAAGTCTCACGCGCGGGCCGTGACCGACCTCGCGGGAAATTCGCCTGCGACACGTCGGCGCGCCTCCCACATCCGACGCCGACCGGCCATACCGTTCTGGTTGCGCGCAACTACTTGACATAACTCTAAGCCTCTGGTTGAGGTTGAGGGTTTGCCGAGAAGCTCAGCGCCACCCGAGCCCGACAGGGAGGAAGACCCACACGATGACCCCCCCGCATAACTACCTCGCCGTCATCAAGGTCGTTGGCATCGGCGGCGGCGGTGTCAACGCCGTCAACCGAATGATCGAGCAGGGACTCAAGGGAGTCGAGTTCATCGCGATCAACACCGACGCTCAGGCGTTGTTGATGAGCGACGCCGACGTCAAGCTCGACGTCGGACGTGACTCCACCCGCGGTCTCGGCGCCGGCGCTGACCCCGAGGTGGGCCGCAAGGCCGCCGAGGACGCCAAGGACGAGATCGAAGAACTGCTGCGCGGCGCCGACATGGTGTTCGTCACCGCCGGTGAAGGCGGCGGCACCGGCACCGGCGGCGCGCCGGTGGTGGCCACCATCGCCCGCAAGCTCGGCGCGCTGACCGTCGGCGTGGTCACCCGGCCATTCTCCTTCGAGGGCAAGCGCCGCTCCAACCAGGCCGAGGCCGGCATCCAGGCGCTGCGCGAGAGCTGCGATACCCTCATCGTCATCCCCAATGATCGTCTGCTGCAGATGGGCGACGCCCAGGTCTCCCTGATGGACGCCTTCCGCAGCGCCGACGAGGTGCTGCTCAACGGCGTGCAGGGCATCACCGACCTCATCACCACCCCGGGCCTGATCAACGTCGACTTCGCCGACGTCAAGGGCATCATGAGCGGCGCGGGCACCGCCCTGATGGGCATCGGCTCGGCCCGTGGCGACGGCCGTGCGCTCAAGGCCGCCGAGATCGCCATCAACTCGCCGCTGCTGGAAGCGTCGATGGAAGGCGCGCAGGGCGTGCTGATGTCCATCGCCGGTGGCAGCGACCTGGGCCTGTTCGAGATCAACGAGGCCGCCTCGCTGGTCCAGGACGCCGCCCACGCCGACGCGAACATTATCTTCGGCACCGTGATCGACGACTCGCTGGGTGACGAGGTCCGGGTGACGGTCATCGCCGCCGGCTTCGACGCCGCCGGTCCCAGCCGTAAGCCGGTCGTGGGACCCGCCGCTGCGGCGCCCTCGATCGCCCCCGGTGCCGCGGGCAAGCTCAGCTCCTCGCTGTTCGACCCGATCGGCGCGGTCAGCGTGCCTGCGCCGAGCAACGGCGCGACGGTTCGCATCGGGGGTGACGACGGCGGAATCTCCGACGATGACGTCGACGTCCCGCCGTTCATGCGGCACTGACCGCGCGATCAGGCGCCCGGATACTGGGACCAGTGACTGTTCGCATCCGCCGCGTGACCACCACCCGGGTCGGCGGGGCTTCGGCGCCGCCGTTCGACACCTTCAATCTCGGTGACCACGTCGGCGACGATCCGGCCGCTGTGGCGGCCAACCGCGCACGTCTGGCCCGCGCGATCGGGCTGCCCGAGGACCACGTGGTCTGGATGAACCAGGTCCACGGCGACCACGTCGAGGTGGTGACCGAGCCGCGCACCGATCCGCTCGAGGACACCGATGCCCTGGTGACCACCGCGTCGCGCCTGGCCCTGGCCGTGGTCACCGCCGACTGCGTGCCGGTGCTGCTGGCCGACGCCCGCGCCGGCGTGGTCGCCGGTGTGCACGCCGGGCGGGTGGGCGCCGCCAAGGGCGTGGTGCTGCGAACGGTCGAGGCGATGCTGGCCCAGGGCGCTCACGTCGGGGACATCTCGGTGCTGCTCGGCCCCGCGGTCAGCGGTGCCAACTACGAGGTGCCCGAACAGATGGCCGCCGACGTCGAGACGGTGCTGCCGGGCAGTCGCACCCGCACCGCGCGTGGCACCCCGGGGCTGGATCTGCGCGCAGGCATCGCCCGGCAGTTGATCGGCGCGGGCATCAAGGCTGTCGACGCCGACCCGCGGTGCACCGTCGCCGACAAGAATCTGTTCAGCCACCGCCGCGACGCGCCGACGGGTCGGCTGGCCTCACTGGTGTGGATGGAATGAGCGACCGGGAATCCGAACTCGCCACCGCGCTGGCCGCCCTGCGCGACCGGGTGGCCGCCGCGGCGGGAGCCGCCGGCCGTGACGCGGCCGACGTGGAGCTGCTGCCGATCACCAAGTTCTTCCCCGCCTCCGACGTCGAGATCCTGTGGCGGCTGGGCTGCCGCGGTTTCGGAGAGTCGCGCGAGCAGGAGGCCTCGGCCAAGATCGCCGAGTTCCAGGCGCTGACAGGTGCCCACGACGTGCGCTGGCATATGGTCGGCCAGGTCCAGCGCAACAAGGCCAAACACGTAGCGGTCTGGGCGGATTCCGTGCACTCGCTGAGCACCGCCAAGGTCGCGGCCGCGCTGGACCGCGGTGCGCAGCAGGCCATCGAGCAAGGCTTGCGCGCCGATCCGGTGAAGGTGTTCGTGCAGATCAGCCTCGACGGTGACACCGAACGCGGCGGGGTGGACCTCGGTGACCCGGCAGCGGTCGACGCCATCTGCGCCCAGGTGGCCGACGCCGACGGCCTGCGACTGGTCGGGCTGATGGCGATCCCGCCGCTGGGCGCCGACCCCGACGAGGCCTTTGCGACGCTGGCCGCCGAACACCGCCGGGTGGTGCAGAACCACCCCGAGGCCACCGAGTTGTCCGCCGGGATGTCCGGTGACCTGGAAGCGGCGGTGCGACACGGTTCGACGTGTGTGCGTGTCGGTACAGCGCTTATGGGACAACGTCCTCTAACGTCTCCCTGAGTAGTCACTCCAGTCACATCTTCATCACAGACACCGAACTTCACGCTCCAGAAGGGTCCAGCGATGAGCACACTGCACAAGGTCAAGGCCTACTTCGGTATGGCTCCGATGGACGATTACGACGACGAGTACTACGACGACGACGGCCACGGCGCCGGCCACGGCGGATACTCCCGTCGCAGTGAGCGTTTCGCCGACGACGGCTACGAGCGCGGACCGCGCTACGAGGACCGCGAGCCCCGCGCCCCCCGCGAGTACGACGAACCGCGCGGCGACTACGACGCCCCGCCGACCGGCGGCTTCCGCTACGCCGATGAGCCCCGGTTCCGGCCGCGCGAGTTCGACGACATGCCGCGGCCGTCCCGCTTCGGTTCACTGCGCGGTTCCACCCGCGGCGCTCTGGCGATGGACCCCCGCCGGATGGCCGAGCTCTTCGAGGCGGGCAGCCCGCTGTCGAAGATCACCACGCTGCGCCCGAAGGACTACAGCGAGGCCCGCACCATCGGTGAACGATTCCGCGACGGTCAGCCGGTGATCATGGACCTGGTGTCGATGGACAACGCCGACGCCAAGCGGCTGGTGGACTTCGCCGCCGGGCTGGCCTTCGCGCTTCGCGGCTCATTCGACAAGGTGGCCACCAAGGTGTTCCTGCTGTCGCCGGCCGATGTCGACGTCAGCGCCGAGGAGCGTCAACGCATCGCCGAGGCGGGTTTCTACAGCTACCAGTGACCTAGTCGGTGGGCGAGTGCCCGCCGACTAGGTAGGCTGACGGGCGTCACGCTGGGATGAAGCCAGCGGTGTCGGCAATGTCACATCCGCTGTTAGTAAGGACCGGCTTTAGTTGGCGCTGTTCTTCGAAATCCTGGGTTTCGCGCTGTTCATCTTCTGGCTGCTGCTGATCGCCCGGGTCGTCGTGGAGTTCATTCGCTCGTTTGCGCGTGACTGGCACCCGCGCGGCGTCACCGTGGTGATCCTCGAGGCGATCATGACGCTCACCGACCCACCGGTGAAGCTGTTACGTCGGCTGATCCCGCAGCTGACGATCGGTGCCGTCCGATTCGACCTGTCGATCATGGTGCTTCTGCTGGTTGCGTTCATCGGGATGCAATTGGCGTTCAACGCCGCCGCGTCCGCTGCCTGACCCGACCGCCGAAGGCCGGCAAAATACCGCATCGGGGGCCGAATCGCGCCTGCGCCACGCCGCATCCCGCGGGCGGAATTTTGAAATTCGCTCTTAATTATCGGTCTCGGCGGCAACCGGCGGTTCTGGTGTGACAGGATGGGCGCCAGTTACAGTACGGCACGATGAACGCAGCACGCGTTCGACACAAGATTCGGTTCGACCATCCAGACCCGAGGGGGCAGACAATGCCACTTACACCGGCCGACGTGCACAATGTGGCGTTCAGCAAGCCACCCATCGGCAAGCGTGGCTACAACGAGGACGAGGTTGACGCCTTTCTCGACCTGGTGGAGAACGAGCTCACCCGCCTGATCGAGGAGAACTCCGACCTGCGTCAGCGGGTCAGCGAGCTCGACCAGGAGTTGGCCTCTGCGCGTGCCGGCGGTGGCGTACCCGCTCCCACTCAGGCGATCCCGCTGCATCAGCCGGAGCCCGAGCCCGAGCCCGCACCTGCGCCCGTGCAGCAGGCGGCCCCCGCGCCGTCGTCGTCAGGCACCGAGGAGCGGGCCATCAAGGCCGCCCGTGTGCTGAGCCTGGCTCAGGACACCGCCGACCGGTTGACCGCGACCGCCAAGGCCGAGGCCGACAAGCTGCTCTCCGATGCGCGGGCCAACGCCGACCAGATCCTGTCGGAGGCCCGCCACACCGCGGAGACCACCGTCGCCGACGCCAAGCAGCGCTCGGAGGCGATGCTCAGCGATGCCCAGACCCGGGCGGAAGCCCAGCTGCGCCAGGCGCAGGAGAAGGCCGACGCGCTGCAGGCCGACGCCGAGCGAAAGCACTCGGAGATCATGGGCACTATCAACCAGCAGCGCACCGTCCTGGAGGGCCGCCTCGAGCAGTTGCGGACCTTCGAGCGCGAGTACCGCACCCGCCTGAAGACCTATCTTGAGTCGCAGCTGGAGGAGCTGGGCCAGCGTGGCTCGGCTGCCCCGGTCGACTCCGGTGCGGCCAGCGACGGCGGCTTCAACCAGTTCAGCCGGCCCACGAACTGAGGTACTCACGGGCCGCTGCGGCCCCCGCCCGCCTGTTTCGCGTCGCCGGAGGTTGATCCATGCTGATCGTTGCGCTGGTGCTGGCGGTGATCGGCCTCGCGGCCCTGGTCACCGCTGTCGTCACCAGCAGTGAGCTGGTCGCCTGGGTGTGCATCGGGGCCAGCGTCCTGGGCGTCATCCTGCTGATCGTCGACGCCATTCGCGAGCGCCAGAGCGGCGCTTCCGATGACGGCGCCGCCGCCCCGGCCACGGCCCCCGACGAGCCCGAGGAGCCGGCCACGGCCGATGTCGTGGCGTACTCCGATGAGCAGAGCGTCGATGCGACCTACTCCACGTTCGACGCGGACTATCCCGACGAGTCGCTGGAGGAGGAGATCGCCGCCGAGGACCACCCCGAAGAGGTGGTCTCCGACGATCCCGAGTCCGACATTCCCGACGATGACGAGCCAGAGCTTCCGGAACCGGCCGAGGAGGCCGCGATCCACACCGTCGACGAGAACGACCCTCAGGGCGAAGACGGCGACGACGCAGAGCCGGCCGACGACGCAGAGCCGGCTGGCGACGCAGAGCCGGCTGGCGAACCCGAGAAGCGCTGACCCCGGTTTCGGGTCATTGCGCCTCGCCCGGGCAATCCGGCGGGCCCGCGGCTCCGAATCCCTGATGACACCGCCAGGACCCTCTGACTAGGGCGCGACCGCCCGCCACGACTTCAGGCTGCGCAACAGCGGGTTCTTCTTGTACCCGTGGCCGGCCATCCGGCCCAGGATGTTGTCGAGCGTCGCGACCGCGTCGGTGATGTAGGGACCCTTGTTGAGCATCACGCACTCGGCCCGCTCCGCCATGGCCGCGTCACTGATCTCGGCGCGCGACGGCAGCCCGGTCTTGGCGAGCTGCTCGAGGACCTGGGTCGCCCAGATCACCGGTACGTGCGCCGCCTCGCACAGCCACAGCGTCTCCTCCTGGACTTCGGCCATCCGCTCGTAGCCGCATTCCACGGCCAGATCCCCGCGCGCGATCATCACCCCGACGCGGCGGCGGCGCATCGCCGTCAGCAGCAGCTGGGGCAGCCGGTCGAAACCCTGCCGCGTCTCGATCTTGAGCACGACACCCAGTTCGGTATCGCCGAGGCGGGCCAGCTCGTCGAACAACCGGATCACGTCGGCGGGTTCACGGACGAAGGACAGCTGGACGAAGTCGGCGAGTTCGACCACCGTCGCCAGATCGGCCACGTCCTTGTCGGTCAGCGCGGAGATGACCAGATCGGTGTCCGGCACGTTGATTCCCCGGCCGGCGTGCAGCTTGACCGTGCCGTGCGCGGGTTGGTCGATGCGGACGGCCAGGCTGTCGGGCTGCACGGCCACCACCTCGCCGCCGATCTTGCCGTCGTCGAAGAAGATTCGTTCACCGGCCTCGGCGGTGTCGAAGACCTGCGGCAGGGTGCATCCAATCCGGGGCGGCTCGTCGACGTCGACCGGCGCGGGTGTGCAGTCCCGCGTCAGGTGCACCACGTCGCCGGCTTTCAGCGTGATGGACTGCTCGACGGCGGCCAGTTCGCCGACCTCGGTCGCGTCATGCCCACCGGCGGCCACGAGGACAGTGCCCGTTTCCAGGTAAGTGGTCTTCTCGACCGTGACGACGAATCCGCCGGTGGCCGCGGCGGCGAGCAGCAATCGGCGCTTGGAGCCGCGGGTGTCGTGCAGCACCAGCTCGTCGCCCTCGGCGCGGCGGGCCAGCCAGTCGCCGTCCACCGGCACCGTGGTCAGGCCCGGTTCCGGTGGTCGGGCCGGCCGGCGCTCGCTGGTGAGCCATCCCCGCGCGGCCGCGACCACCTGGCCGCGGGCGTTGCGGCTGGGGCGCAGCCGGACGACCTGCGGCCCAGGTTCCAGCGGCCCGGTGCGCAGCTTGGGTCCGCCGAGGTCCATCGCCACCAAACACGGCCGGCCGGCGGCCGCCGCGGCGGATCTGACGTTGGCGGCCATGGCTTTCCACGCCGCCGCGTCGTCGTGGGCACAGTTGATGCGGGCGATCCGCATCCCGGAGTCGACGAAGGTGCGCACCAGGGCGGGATCGGTGGCCGCCTCCGACGGCAGGGTGACCATGATCCGCGCGGCACGGTCTTCGGCTGCCGGCCCCAGCAGTTCGGTGGCGTTGCGCGCGAGAAGTTGAGCACCCTGCCCGACGGCGGCGATCGCCTGCTCGTCGGCCACCCAGCCGCTGCCGCGCATTGCTGCGATCGCAGCCGACACCGACTGCAGGGTGGCCGCAACGTGGCCTTCGCTGCGACCGAGCGAGGACAATCCGAATCCGGCGAGGCGCTGTTGGAGGTCGCGCAGATCGACCTGCCGGATCGCCCAGTAGTGCACCAGATTGATTGCGCTGCAGCGATTTTCGCTGGTAACCGGAGCGATCCACGGTTGCCAGCGTTTCTCGGCATCGGCCAGCCGATCCAGGAGCGCGCCGACCTCGGTCTGCAGCCGCTGGAGTTGTTGCTCCACCCCGACCATGGCCCGACGCTAGCCAGACCAGGTTTCCAGCAGATGAACGATGCCAGGGATGTGACAATTGGCAATTTATCCTGCCGGCAATGGCCCCCGCGTGAACGGCCGTTCGTGGGTAACCATGGTGGCACGCCAACCAGCGATGCCGTCGTGCTCGACGGCACGGGTTTGCGCCGGCTGGCCGACGACTCGCAGGTGGTCGCGCTGCGCCGGCTGCTGTACTGCGGGGAGTGGATCCACAGCCACGCGCTGCACATCTATATGCCGGAGTGCAGCTGAGCCCTGTTGTCGCACAGGCCGTTCCGTGTGCGACGCGACTTGTCCTCGCCGAACTAGCCGCTGGCACGGTCCAGGAAGCCACGTACCAGTCGTCGTAGCCGGCGGGCGGCGTGGTCGACGTGACGGGTGGTGTGTTCGCGCAGATCCTCGTGGCGCAGCCCGAGGCGCTCCACGTCACGGGCGCTGTCGCGGTCGTCGCTGAGCTGCGAGTCGGCGGCCATCGAAGTTGCACGCAGGGAATCCGGCCCTTCGGGCCGCGGCGGTTGCCGTCGATGTAGGCCTAGAACCGGTGGTTTCTCCCTTCGCTGCCCCTCGGCGGCGGTGATTTCGGTCAGAACCGTTACCCCGGCAACACGTAACGGTCCGTGGGTTTGGGCGCACCCACCGTCTGTCGAGACACCCGTCGCATGAAAGGTTCACCAATGACAGCAATACAGGTTCACCGTGAGCAGCCCGTCGCACTCCCGGATTCGACGGTGTCCCGCATCGGCGCGCTGGCGGCGCGCTACGGCTTGGTCGTCGTGATCGGCTGGATCGGCGCACTGAAGTTCACCGCCTACGAGGCGCAGGGAATCCAGCCTCTGGTGGCGAACAGCCCGCTCATGAGCTGGGTCTACGCGATCGTCTCGGTGGCGACGTTCTCGTCGGTGCTCGGGGTCGTGGAACTGACCACCGCGGTGCTGCTCGCCGTCAAACCGTTGTTGCCGAAGCTGTCCGTCGCCGGCAGCCTTCTCGCGATCGGACTCTTCGTCGCCACGGTCAGCTTCCTGTTCACGACGCCCGGAATCGGCGAGCAATCTGCCGGAGGATTTCCGGTGCTTTCCCCGACCGGTCAATTCCTGATCAAGGATGTCGCCCTGCTCGGTGCCGCAGTGTGGACGCTCGGGGACGGGCTCAGAGCGGTCCGGCGAGCGTGAGCCGAAACGAAACGCCCCCGGGTGACCGGGGCCGACCGAATCGAGGAACTGTGCCTCGGCGATCGGACCGCCGAACCTGTCGATGAGGCAGCATGCCTCGGCCAGAACGGTGACCGGAAGAGACAACTCGTCGATCTGTTCTTCTAGCCAGCGGCGACAGCGTTCCTGTGCTGTGTCGGACCGATCCGCCAGCGCCACGATGACGTTGGTATCGACCAGGATCACAACGGCTGGTCAGTGGCCGAAGCCGTCAGCTAGCAACTCGTCCACATGCTGGGATAGGTCGTGGCGTCCGACTCTCGAAACTTCCAACAAATGCGGGCAGTGGTCGGCGCTCGGCTCCAGCACCTGTGGAGCGGGAGTGCAGGATCGGCTCGACGACGAGCAGCGCACGCTCGACCTGCTCGTCGTCCATCTCGTCGACGAGCAGATGTAGCTGCTCACGGGTAGTCATGGATCCATGGTGCCAGCCCCGTGCGACGTGCGGGGCGACGTTGTGGTCCGCTGCGCCGCCGACTACGAGTCCACGATTGGATGAGTCGATCCTCGGGTCGTTGCCTGTCGCCCAGGCCCGGAGGGGTGGTCTTGTTTCCAGCAGGGAATCGACTGTGCCGTACGCGCTGCGTGGGCTGCTGTTCTGCGCCGCGTGCGGCGGATGCAAGGCGTCGCCCGCACCGGAAAGCGAACGACACGCATTCTCTACCACTGCGAGTCTGGTGAGTAGCGTTCTGCATCCGCTGACCTCAGCGATCACCCGCGCACCGTCTACCTCCGTGAAGACGAGGTGACTGCGCGACTTGACGCATCGATCACAAGTTGCATCGCCGCATCGCTGAGCGCGACGAACTGAGGTCCCGGCTTGAGCGGACGGAGCGACCCCGCATCACGTCCGCCGCACAGATCAACGAATTAGTCGAGGAATTAGGCGGGCTCTAGTCCTCGGTGCGGCAACCGGCGCCGAACGTGCACAGGTGTAAGCCAGCCTGGGTCTGCGTCTTGACGACGACCCGTACCAGCGACGAGTCAAGGCGACGGCCGACCTAAGCCGTGTCGCCGGATGTGTCCGAGGGGGGACTTGGCCATCTGCGACACGGGTTGAGACCTGGCGAATCGGTACCTGATCGTCGTCCGTGCTGGGGAGACTCACTCTGGTGTCGGGCGGTCGGGCTAGGGGTCGAGTTGGGCGGGGGCGACTCGGCACCCGGCGGCTTGGGCTCCGGTGTGCAGGCGTCGGTCCCAGACGGCGATGATCAGGCCGGGGTCGCCGACTGCCAACGCGCTGGCCAGATGGACAGCGTCGGCTCCGCGCAAGGCATGGGCTCGGGCGAGGTGGCCGGCGTGCTGTTCGACCGTCGCGGTGAGTTCGATTGGGCGGGTGGCGGCCCAGAAGTCCTCCCAGTCACGCTCGGCTTCGGCGAGCTCGGATTCGGTTAGGTCGTGATTGCGGCCTGCTGCGGCGAGTGCGGCGCGGACTTCGGGGTAGGCCAGGCGGCTGGACAATGCGGCGTCGCAGCCGTCCCATAGCGCGGACGCCAGCGAGCTCCCTGTCTCGGTGGTGAGAAGTTTGACGAAGGCGCTGGCGTCGAAGTAGACGAGCGGCACCGGTCAGCGCCGCTGGTCGCTGACCCGGTCAGACACCGGCCGCCGCGGTCGGGGCCGGGACCGACCCGCAGCGACGGGCCGCTGCGCGGTGGCCTTGCCAATCACGCCTTCGGCCGTGAGACGCTCCAAGGTGCCTGCGCTGTCCAGCGCAGCGAGTCGCGCGACCGGAATCCCGCGGTCGGTGATGACGACCTCACCACCAGCCCGAGCTCGATCGAGCCAATCGCTGAGGTGCGCGCGCAACTCGGTCACGGATACATCCACACCGTGAACTGTACACTCACTGAACCATGATTTGTACATCTCACTATTGAGCGCGGCAACGACGACCTGAGGGATTGACCTGCGCAAGCCGGAGGCGCGGTCGGCAACGGGCCGGTACACCGATTCGTCCGCGGTGCTCGTGACGCCGAGACGGTCGATGTCATGGTGGCTGGTCGCCTTCCGGCCAAGCTGCATCCGAAGGTGTTGCGGCGGACGGTGTTTGCCGTCCCCGGTGGGACTTCGGCGCAGCTGGCGTTCGTAGTCACCTGCATGGCGACGGCAGCGCCTCGGTGTCGGGCGCCGGGTTTAGCTTGCAGCAACGAGCCTTTGAATTCCCTGCTTGAGGTGCTGTGTGCGGTGACTGCTGGTGATCGCCTTCATTGGCGTTCTGTTGCCAGCGACCCGATTCAACAACTCTCCCAGTAGTAACAGTTGGCCTGAGTCGCCAAGAACCTCGATATCCCTTGGATCGTATTCGTATGACGGAGCGTGCTTCAAGCTGGTGTAGGCGTCCCAGAACAGTTGGCTCCACTTGTCTAGGTCACCGACGAAGTCTGCAAAAGCCGGACCAACGTGGCGCCCGATCGACATTGGTAGCGGTTCGTTCGTCTTCTTTCGTAGCCGACGCGGTAGCGCCCAGGCTCGCCGTAGCTTTTTGTGGAGGTTGGTCCAGTACTCCATCCCGACAGCCAGTTCGATTAGATGGACCTCTATGCCGGTGCGGCCGTACCTGTATGTGTTCGTAATCGGACCCGTCGCACGCCCGTGTTCGTGGTCAAGACGGATCCAGTTGCGGAGCCCTTTAACGCCGCCGATGTGCCCGAGGTAGAACAACGGGACCTCCGTCATCGACTTCGGGCTCGATACACCGCCTTGGCGCGGCAGCGCCATCAATCGAGAGTTCCAAAGTGTGGCAGAGTCGCGGGGGCTGCCGTCGTCTTCGATCTTGAATTCAACCCTCGCTTGCTCCGCTGGCACGAATCCTTCGTGGGCGAGATTGATCAGATCTTGGACGGCCAGTAGCGGCACAAGGTGGTCGTGCCACTTCCGCGGTGTGCGGCTTGTTGTCCCCACCACGAGCGGCGCATTGATCGTTCGCCGGTCGTCAGGGCCGTCAACGTGCCACGTCGAGTCCAGCTTCAAGTTGAAACCGCGTCTGATCCCCAATTCAAGAGGGTCCACCTCAACCGTTTCAGCCTTGTATTGCTTCCCCCGACTACCGCTGGGAGGAACGATTTCCTCGCGAATGCTGGTTAGCCCCGCCCATCTGGTCACCTGTGGAATCTCAAGCTCCACGGCGAGAAACTTGTCGTCCTTGAGCGCCGCAAGGGGCACGTTCACTATCACACCGCGTGTCCGAACAGTTTGGGTGGAAGCTCGTTCCCCCATCACGTTCGACTGCGAGATGCCGGCGATATCGAAGAAGATGGAACGGGTCACGTTCGTCATCGCGTAGATCGTGTCTGGCAGAGCAAGTCGCTCGCGGTTTGTGCCGAACTCGCTGTTGTACTGGCGAGTGCGCAAGGTGCCGATGTGGAATAGGTCGTCCTCGGCTAGCCGCACGTAGCCATCTGCTGCCTTGTCGAGGTTGTACACATCGCCGAAATTCATCCAGAAATGGCCGAGTGTCCCATCCATCGTTTCACGCAGTCGATCCCCCATGACCGGATCGTTGCACCAAGAGGCCGAAGGCGGCACGCGCGACACGCGACCCGACCCGGGCCGCGCCCCCGTAGCTAACAGCCGCCCCGCAAGACTCACTGGCTGCCAGAGACGCGAGCCCGCTGAATGCGTCATGCTCTTCTGCGGTCGTCCTGTGCTCGCTCCGCACGAGCACCACGGTGACACCCCGCGGCATAGCACCGCAATGGGATATTCGCCGTTCCCGCCGTACGACAGATTTAGGACATCAACGCGATGCCCAATCGATATCAGCAAATGAATACAACCCGCTCCTATCCAGTTCAGAGCGGGCTTTCTATATTTTTAGCTAACAAATTGTGTCCGAGGGGGGACTTGAACCCCCACGCCCGTTAATAGGGCACTAGCACCTCAAGCTAGCGCGTCTGCCATTCCGCCACTCGGACTCGGTATGGGCAGCTAAGGCTATCGGATCGACGGCCAGAGCCCCAAACCAGCCGGATCAGGCGGCGGGCAGCCGTCCCGCGATCTGACCGGCGATCGCCGCCGCGGCCGAAGTCGGGCCGTCCAGGCTGCACGCTTCGACGTCCACCGCCACGTTGCTGTGCACCGTCAGCGCACGCTGGCACGACCACTTCTCCGGGTTCTCCTGCACCCGCGACACCGCCAGCACGTCGCGGTCGGTGCTGGTCTGACCCACCGACCACACCTGCTCGGGTCCCAGCGGCTGGGGGTAGGTGAGTTCGCGATTCGAGCAGCCGGCCCACCGTTGCTGCGAGGTGGTGAAGAACTCGGCGGCCGCCTGCGCGGTCGGGAAGAGCACCACCGCCTGCACCGCGTAGTGCGACCAGGCCGGGGCGGTCGGCGGATCGCGCACCACCTGCCCGTGCACGGCGGTCGAGCCGCTGTCGGCGTAGACGCTCTGCTGCGCGGCACCGGCGACGGCCAGGCAGTTGACGTCGGCCAGCCGGCCACTGTCGTTCCACGCCTTGGTCACGTCGGAGGTGACTACCACGTCGTCGCTGGCCAGCGCCGTCCCCACGTCTGAGGCCGACAGCAGCAGCGTAGGCAGTGCATCGGCGGTGGTCAGAAGGACCCGTTCGGCCGGCATCGCGGTGCCTGCGGTGGTGGCCGCGCAGCCGCTGACCGCCATGCACAGCAGTGCCGCGAGGGTGGGGAGGCGGCAGGTCACCGGCAAATCAAACCCCATCCCGGCGTGTTGCGCACGTGGTTCAAGAGAAATGTGTGGTATTGCCAAGGCGTCGCCCGACCGGTGGCGCGGTGCCAATGGTAGGAAAGGTGACTGTGACAGAACCCGTCGACGAGGTGGTCGACCTCGTCAGCGCACTCATCCGGTTCGACACCTCCAACACCGGCGAACTCGACACCACCAGGGGCGAGGCCGACTGCGCGCGATGGGTGGCCGAGCAGCTCTCCGAGGTCGGCTACGACGCCGAGTACCTGGAGTCCGGTGCGCCGGGGCGCGGCAACGTCTTCGCCCGCCTTCCCGGCGCCGACCGCAGCCGGGGCGCCCTGCTCATCCACGGCCACCTCGACGTGGTCCCGGCCGAACCGGCGGACTGGAGTGTGCATCCCTTCTCAGGCGCCGTGGAGGACGGCTACGTCTGGGGCCGCGGAGCCATCGACATGAAGGACATGTGCGGCATGATGATCGCCGTCGCACGCCACTTCAAATGCGCCGGCATCGTCCCGCCCCGCGACCTGGTGTTCGCCTTCGTCGCCGACGAGGAGGCCGGCGGCAAGTACGGCGCACGCTGGCTGGTGGATAACCGGCCCGATCTGTTCGACGGCGTCACCGAGGCCATCGGCGAGGTGGGCGGTTTCTCGCTGACGGTCCCGCGCAAGGACGGCGGGGAACGCCGCTTGTATCTGATCGAGACGGCCGAGAAGGGCATGCTGTGGATGCGGCTGAAGGCCCGCGGCCGGGCCGGGCACGGCTCGATGATCCACGACGACAACGCCGTCACGGCGATCGCCGAAGCCGTCGGCCGGCTGGGCCGCCACCAGTTTCCCCTCGTCGTGCATCCCGCTGTCGACGAGTTCCTCACCGCTGTCGCCGAGGAGACCGGCTACACCTTCGATCTCGACGGGCCCGATCTGGACGGCGCCATCGCGAAGTTGGGTCCGATCGCCCGCATCGTGGGTGCGACCCTGCGGGACACGGCCAACCCCACCATGCTCACGGCCGGTTACAAGGCCAACGTCATCCCCGCGACGGCGGAAGCGGTGATCGACTGCCGGGTGGTCCCGGGGCGTCAGGCCGCTTTCGAGCGCGAGGTCGACGAGATCATCGGCCCCGACATCACCAGGGAGTGGATCACCGAACTACCCTCCTACGAAACCGAATTCGACGGTGATCTGGTCGAGGCGATGAACGGCGCACTGCTGGCCACCGACCCCGAGGCCCGGACGGTTCCCTATATGCTCTCCGCCGGAACTGACGCCAAACACTTTGCCCGCCTTGGCATTCGGTGCTTCGGCTTCATCCCGCTGCGCCTGCCGCCGGAATTGGACTTTGCGGCGCTGTTCCACGGCGTCGACGAGCGGGTACCCGCCGAAGCGCTGCAGTTCGGCACCCGGGTGCTCGAGCACTTCTTGAGAAACTGCTGACCCACACCGAAAGGATTGCCAGTCATGGCTTTTGACTACAACCCGTACGACTTCCTGCCCAAGCTGCCCGGCTTCACCCTGACGAGCACCGACATCTCCGACGGCAAGCCGCTGAAGAACGCTCAGGTCAGCGGCATCATGGGCGCCGGCGGCGAGGACGTCTCACCGCAACTGAGCTGGTCGGGGTTCCCGGAGGAGACCCGCAGCTTCGCCGTCACCGTCTTCGACCCGGATGCCCCGACGGCGTCCGGGTTCTGGCACTGGGCGGTGGCCAACCTGCCGGCCACCGTCACCGAGTTGCCCTCCGGTGTGGGTGACGGCTCCCTGCTTCCCGGCGATGCCCTGACCCTGGTCAACGACGCCGGTGTGCGCCGCTTCATCGGTGCCGCCCCGCCGGCCGGCCACGGCTACCACCGCTACTTCGTCGCCGTGCATGCGCTCAACGTGGAGAAGCTCGAGCTCTCGGAGGACGCCAGCCCGGCCTTCCTCGGCTTCAATCTGTTCCTGAATGCGACTGCGCGCGCGGTCATCCACGGAACCTACGAACAGAAGTAGTCACCTTCCATCGCCGAGCAGACGCAAACGTTCCCGACACGCCGGGCGAATGGGCGCCTTTGCGTCTGCTCGCGGAAGGGAACTAGTGCGCCGCCGAGCCGACAGCGTCGCTCAACGACGAGAACCCGTCGGCATGCAGCCGGGCGGCGATACCGTCGTGAATCTGCTTGGCCCACAAGCCGCCCCCGTAGACGAACCCGGTGTAGCCCTGCAGCAGTGAGGCGCCCGCGGTGATCCGCTCCCACGCGTCGTCGGCGGTCTCGATCCCGCCCACGCTGACCAACGCCAGCCGTTCGCCGACCCGCGCGCGCAGCCGGCGCAGGATCTCCAGCGAACGCTGCGCCACCGGAGGCCCGGAGATCCCGCCAGCGCCAAGGTCATCCACGCCAGGGGTGCGGATGCCGGCCCGCGAGATCGTGGTGTTGGTGGCGACGATCCCGGCCAGTCCGAGTTCGACGGCCAGATCGGCGACGGCGTCGACGTCGTCGTCCGACAGGTCGGGCGCGATCTTGACCAGCACCGGCGCCGTCGTTTCGCCGAGCACCGCACTGAGGATCGGGCGCAGCGACTCGACGGCCTGCAGGTCCCGCAGACCGGGGGTGTTCGGGGAGCTGACGTTGACCACCAGGTAGTCGGCCAGCGGGCCGAGCAGCCGTGCGCTGGAACGGTAGTCCTCAGCCGCCTGCTCGGGCGGGGTGATCTTCGACTTGCCGATGTTGACCCCGATCGGCACGTCGGGGTGGTGTCGGGCGAGCCGCAGAGCCAGTTGTCCGGCGCCGAGGTTGTTGAAGCCCATTCGGTTCAGCAGGGCCCGGTCATCGGGCAGCCGGAACAGCCGCGGCTGCGGATTGCCCGGCTGCGGCGCGGCTGTGACCGTGCCGACCTCGGCGTAGCCGAAACCCAGCGGGCCCCAGGTGTCCAGTCCCAGGCCGTCCTTGTCGAAGCCGGCGGCCAGCCCGAGCGGTCCCGGGAAGCGCACCCCGAACACCGTGCTGGCCAGTGCCGGGTCGTGCGGGGCCAGCCGGCGGCGCAGCTGCTTGCGGGCGGTTTCGGTGGCGGTTGCGGCGCGCAGCGCGGCGAACACCAGCGTGTGGACACGTTCGGGGGGCACCAGAAAGAGCGCCCGCCGCAGTGCGCCGTACATCATTGGCCGGGCTGGTCGACAGTGGGGTTGTAGATTCGAGACTTCTTGCGCCGCAACAACACCCGTCGACTTCCGTCGGTGTACAGCCGGACCCGGGTCAGCTCCCAGCCGCGGTACTCGGCCTCGATGGACAGCCGAATCGACGCGCTGATGCGGGTCACCTCAGGCGCAAGCCGCAGCGGAATCCACTCGTAGTCGTCGGACAGGTCGACTTCCCAGCTCGCGGGCATCCGGCCGCGGTGCGCGGTGCTCATCGGCCACCGGCGGCGTTGCGGATGACCTGCACCCCGGCGCCCGACCCCGACACGACGTAGAGCGTGCCGGACTTGTCGTCGAAGGCCAGCGAGTTCGGCTGCTGCACGGTGGGGTAGCGCACCTTTTCCACGGGGATTCCTGTAGCGAGATCGTAACCAATCACCACGTTCGCCGCGGTCTGGGAAACCCACGCGAGTTGCCGCGATCCGGCCAGCCCATAGGGCGCCAGCGGGACCGGGTAGGCCTGCCGCTCGATCAGCGGGTCCACGCCGAACACCAGAAGCTGTCCGCCGCGGGTGTCGGCCACCAGGACCCGGCCCAGCGGGTCGGCCGCCAAGGTCGTGGCACCCTCACCGGCCCGCAGGGACTGCCGGGTCTTTCCGGCGCTGTCCAGCGCGGTGACCGACGTCTGCCCACGGTCGAGGACGACGGCGTTGTCGCCCTCGGCGACGATGGCGTCGACCCGGGCGAAGATCTTGACCTTCTCGGACACCGTGGTGTCGGTGGCCAGCGTGTAGGCGGCGCCGTCGGCGCTCCCGAGCACCAGGTGCCCGTCGGCCCGCCGGGCGATCGCGGTGAAGTCGGTGCCGGATTCGTCGGTGACCTCCACTCGTCGCGAGGTGCCCGTCGCCAGGTCCACGGTGAAATAGCCGCCCCGCGTCGACAGGTAGGCCGTACCCTGCCCGTCACCGGCGATCGCGCTCGCCGGGCCGGGCAGCGTGAGCGGCCGCGGCGGCCCGGACGGCCCGACCACGGTCACCGTCGCCGCGCCCTTCGGGTCGGCGGCGGGGGTGAAGACCACCAGCGCCGACATGTGCGCGTCGAACAACGCGGCCTGCGGACGGCCTGCCAGCGGCAGGATCTGACCGGCGGGAGGGGTGCTCACCGGCGGCGATACCGCGGCGGTGGCGGGCTCGATGGTCGGCGGAGGTGCGCTGAACGGGTTTGACGAACACCCGGTGGCGATCACCACTAGGGCCGCAAACATGCTCGCGTAGCTGCGCAAACCGGCGCTGTTTACAAGCGTTGGCAACGGGTGGCCCCCGGACGTGTTCAAGATCGAGCGATGCAGTCGCCCACTGTCGATCACAGATTCTAGGTGTCCGGCGAGGAGACAATCTGCCGCGTATGTCTCCTCCGACCGAATAAGTCGCGTTATGGTGACCTCATGACGCTGGCCGCGACCCCAGAATCCGAGGGACAAGAGTTCGCCATCGAGGACATCTCGACCGGTGTGTTCGCCAACGGTTTCGGGCACCTCGGCGACGGTCGCAGCTTCTCCTTCCACGTGCACCGGGGCCAGTTGGTGGTCGAGATCTACCACCCACGGCTGACCGGCCCGGTGCCGCACGCCGAGGACGTGGTCGCCACGGCGACCCGCAGCATCGGTGATTTCGACGTCGACGACACGCGCAGCCTGATCGCCGTATTGCGCGACGCCGTCGCCACCGCGCAGCCCGTGCCTCGCCCGGCGCGCTGAAACAACAGGTTCATCAAGTACGGTCGGCGCGTGGATGTCGCGCCGATGTCGTGGTTGCAAGTTGTCGTCTTGTCGATCGTGCAAGGGTTGACGGAGTTCCTGCCGGTGTCGTCGTCGAGCCACCTCGCGATCGTGTCCCGGGTCTTCTTCGCCGGTGATGCCGGGGCGTCCTTCACCGCCGTCTCGCAGTTGGGCACCGAGGCCGCCGTGATCATCTACTTCGCCCGTGACATCGGCCGCATCCTCAAGGCCTGGTTCAACGGGCTGTTCGTCAAGGCACACCGGGACAACCTCGACTACCGGCTGGGCTGGTACGTCATCATCGGCACAGTGCCGATCGTCGTGCTCGGTGTGGCGTTCAAAGAGGTGATCCGCGGCGAGGTTCGCAACCTGTGGGTGATCGCCATCGCGATGCTGGTGTTCTCCGCCGTCATCGCCGCCGCCGAGTACTACGGCAGGCAGACCCGTCATATCGAACAGCTGACGTGGCGCGACGGCCTGCTGGTGGGTCTCGCCCAGTGTCTGGCGCTGGTGCCCGGGGTATCCCGTTCCGGATCGACGATCAGCGCCGGTCTGTTCCTGGGGCTCGACCGCCAGTTGTCGGCGAGATTCGGCTTCCTGCTTGGTATTCCGGCGGTTGTGGCCTCGGGACTGTTCTCGCTGCCCGACGCCTTCCATCCGGTGACCGAGGGGATGAGCGCCACCGGCGCGCAACTGCTGGTCTCCGTCGTCATTGCCTTCGTCGTCGGCTTCGCCGCCATCGCCTGGCTGTTGCGGTTCGTCGCCCACCACGTCATGTACTGGTTCGTGGGGTACCGGGTGGTGCTGGCGCTCGTGGTCATCGCGCTGCTGGGGACGGGAGTCGTGGCCGCGCAATGACCGCCGGCGACGATGCAGAGCGACGCGATGAGGAGGAGCGGCGCTAAGTGACAGTCATCTTGCTGCGCCACGGCCGCTCGACGTCGAATACGGCGCACACCCTGGCTGGGCGCACCGAGGGCGTCGAACTCGACGACAAGGGCCGCGCCCAGGCCGACGCGATCGTCGAGCGGGTCGACGGCCTGCCGATCAAGGCGCTGGTGCGCTCGCCGCTGCTGCGCTGCCGGCTGACCCTCGAGCCGCTCTCGGCGGCACTTGGCCTCGAGCCCGTGGTAGACGACCGGATTGCCGAGGTGGACTACGGCCAGTGGACCGGGCGCGCGCTGAAGGATCTGGTCAAAGAGCCGCTGTGGTCGGTGGTACAGCACCAGCCCAGCGCCGCGGTCTTCCCCGAGGGTGAGGGTCTAGCCCAGGTGCAGGCCCGGGCGGTGGCAGCGGTCCGCGAGCACGACCGGCGTCTGGCCGAGGAACACGGCGCGGACGCCCTGTGGGTGGCCTGCACCCACGGCGACATCATCAAGGCCGTCATCGCCGATGCGCTCGGCACGCACCTGGACAGTTTTCAGCGCATCACTGCCGATCCGGCGTCGATGAGTGTGATCCGTTACACGCCGATCCGCCCGTTCGTCATCCACGTCAACCACACCGGCGGCCAGCTGGCGTCGGTCCTGAGCGCTCCACCACCCACGGAGAGCACTGACACCGGTGACAATGCCGTCGTCGGCGGCTCCATGGACTAGAACATTTCGGTGTCGCGGCACGCCCCGCCAATTACGGCTGAGCTGCTTGTGCCGGTATTTTGGAAGTGACATGCCCCGCGCAATTCACGTCTTCCGCACTCCCGACCGATTTGTGGCCGGGACCGTCGGGCAGCCCGGAAACCGGACGTTCTACTTGCAGGCCGTGCACGACAGCAGGGTCGTCTCCGTCATCCTGGAAAAACAGCAGGTCGCGGTGTTGGCCGAACGGATCGGCGCCTTGCTGGTGGAGATCAACCGCCGGTTCGGGACGCCGCTGCCGCCGGAAACCGAGGTCGAGGACCTCAGCCCGCTGATCACCCCCGTCGACGCCGAATTCCGCGTCGGCACCATGGGGCTCGGTTGGGATTCCGAGGCCCAGACCGTGGTGGTCGAGTTGCTCGCGGTGACCGATACCGAGTTCGACGCGTCGGTGGTGCTCGACGACGCCGAGGAGGGCCCCGACGCGGTGCGGGTGTTCCTCACCCCGGAGTCGGCGCGGCAGTTCGCCTCCCGCTCGCATCGGGTGATCTCGGCCGGACGCCCACCCTGCCCGCTGTGCGACGAGCCGCTCGATCCCGAGGGCCACATCTGCGTGCGTACCAACGGATATCGGCGCGGCGCTTTCAGCGGGGCCGAGGACGACCTGGGCTCGTGAGCGCCGCCGACCAATCCCCGGTCCGCGATGTGCTGTCGCGCGGTGAGTTGGAGGTCATCGGGCGAATCCGGTCGGCCAGCAACGCCACCTTCCTCTGCGAGGCGAGCCGGGACGGCCAGACCGTGCACTGTGTCTACAAGCCGGTGGTGGGGGAGCAGCCGCTGTGGGACTTCCCGGACGGCACGCTGGCCGGCCGCGAGCTCGGCGCCTATCTGGTGTCGACCGCCTTGGGCTGGAACATCGTGCCGCTCACCATCATTCGCGACGGTCCGGCCGGGCCGGGGATGCTGCAGCTGTGGGTGGATCAGCCCGGCGATGACGAACGTGGCGAGCCGACCGGTCCCGGACTGGTCGACCTGCGCGCGCCGGGATCGATTCCGGCAGGCTATCTTTCGGTGCTCAACGCCTACGACTACGCCGGCAACGAGGTGACACTGGTGCACGCCGACGATCAGCGGTTGCACCGAATGGCGGTCTTCGACGTGATCGTCAACAACGCCGACCGCAAGGGCGGCCACATCCTGGCCGGGGTGGACGGCCGGGTGTACGGCGTCGACCACGGGGTGTCGCTGCACGTTCAGGACAAGCTGCGCACGGTGCTGTGGGGCTGGGCCGGCAAGTCGATCGACGACGAAACCCTCGAAGCGGTGGCCGAACTCGGCGAGGAGCTGGCCGGGCCGTTGGCCGAGCAGTTGTGTGAGCACATCACCGACGCGGAGGTGGCGGCGCTGCGCCGGCGGGTTCGTGCGCTGCTGAACGAGCCGGTGATGCCGGGACCGGACCTGCGCAGGCCATTTCCCTGGCCCGCGTTCTAGCGCTTCTTCGGTCCACCCGTCTTGTGGTCGGGCTCCCAGTGCAGGACGGCCCCGTCGGCCAGCAGGGACATGTGCAGCAGGCCGTCCTTGATCAGGAATCCGCGCACGTAGCCCAGTGCGGTGGACACCTGGTTCTCCAGCGACGGCTGCGGGCACGCCATGCGGGTGGTGGCGATCGGGCCGAACGATAGGCTTCCGGAGTCCGGCGACGCCGCGCTGGCCTGCCAGGTCGAAGTGCCGCGGTTGCAGTCGATGCGGAACGCGGCGCGGCCGTCGGTGCCGAATTCCACGGTGTACCTCGACGGGTCGTCGACGGCGGTGGTGCCCTGCTCGTCGTTCATCGACTCCAGGCTGAGCAGCCGCCAGCTGGTGCCGCCCAGCGGGTGCGGCGCCGGCGGCGTCGACCCGCAGGCTGCCAGGGCCAGGACGGCGCTGCCGAGGAGCCACAACACGCGCATTCGCTGCAATCTACCCGCGGGGCGGCGGGCGGTGCTGATCGTGATTCGGCGATACTGGCACGGTGAGTGTGACCGACGCGGAGCTGGCCGCCGACCTGGCCGAGGAGGCCGGGCGGCTGTTGCTGAGGGTTCGTGAGGAGGTCGGCCACGACTTTCCGCCCGCGCTCGGCGACGCAGGCGACGTTCGGGCCAACGCGCTGATCCTGCGTCGGTTGCGGGAGGAACGCCCCAACGACGCGGTGCTGTCCGAGGAGGCCTACGACGACCTCAAGCGCTTACAGGCTGATCGGGTGTGGATCATCGACCCGCTCGACGGCACCCGCGAGTTCTCCATGCCGCGGCGACCGGACTGGGCGGTGCACGTCGCCCTGTGGCAACGGACGGGCGGGCCCGACGGCACCATCACCGATGCGGCCGTGGCGCTGCCGGCCGTGGGCGAGGTGCACCGCAGCGATACCGTGACCGCCCCCTCGGCGCCACCGTCCGGTCCCATCCGCATCACCGCGAGCTCCAACCGGCCGCCGGCCGTGCTGTGGCGGCTGCGCGACCGCCTGGACATCGACTTCATCCGCATCGGATCGGCCGGGGCCAAGGCGATGGCCGTGGTTCGCGGCGACGCCGACGCCTACATCCACGCCGGCGGCCAGTGGGAGTGGGACTCCGCCGCCCCGGCCGGTGTGCTGCAGGCCGCGGGACTGCACGCCACTCGTTTGGACGGCTCGCCGCTGCGCTACAACCAGCCCGACCCGTACCTGCCCGATCTGCTGATGTGCCGGCCGGAGGTGGCCGATCTGCTGCTCGATGCGATGTGGCTGGCCAGCTGAGCGCGGGAATCAATTCGGGCGCCCGGTTGTCGTGTGTGGCGATGAACAACGAACCCCCTAGAGTCGAGGCCATGCAGTCGTGGCCGGCCGTCGAGATCCCGCAGCTGCCCGGTCGCGGGCCGGCGCTGCGGCTCTACGACAGTGCAGACCGCCAGGTCCGTCCCACCACGCCGGGAGACACCGCGACGATGTACGTCTGCGGGATCACGCCCTATGACGCGACGCACCTGGGTCACGCCGCCACGTACCTGACCTTCGACCTGGTCTACCGGGTCTGGGTCGACAACGGCCACCAGGTGCACTACGTCCAGAACATCACCGACGTCGACGACCCGCTGTTCGAGCGGGCCAATCGGGACGGCGTCGACTGGCGCGAACTCGGTGCCCGGGAGATCCAGCTGTTCCGCGAGGACATGGCGGCGTTACGGGTGCTGCCGCCGCGCGACTACGTGGCCGCGACCGACGCGATCGCCGAGGTGGTCGAACTCGTCGAGAAGCTGCTGGCCTCCGGCGCGGCCTACGTGGTCGACGACCCCGAGTTCCCGGACGTCTACTACCGCGCCGACGCCACCCCGCAGTTCGGCTACGAGTCCGGCTGCGACCGCGAGACGATGATGCGGTTGTTCGCCGAATGCGGCGGCGACCCGGGGCGGCCGGGCAAGGCCGATCCGCTCGACGCCCTGCTGTGGCGCGCCGCCCGTCCCGACGAGCCGAGTTGGCCGTCACCGTTCGGCCCCGGGCGCCCCGGCTGGCACGTCGAGTGTTCGGCAATCTCGTTGGACCGCTTGGGTTTCGGATTCGACATCCAGGGCGGTGGCAGTGACCTGATCTTCCCGCACCACGAGTTCTCCGCCGCCCATGCCGAATGTGCAACGGGGGAGCGGAGATTCGCACGCCACTACGTACATGCCGGGATGATCGGCTGGGACGGGCGCAAGATGTCCAAGAGCCGAGGGAACCTGGTGCTGGTGTCGCGGCTGCGCGAGCAGGGTGTCGATCCCTCGGCCATCCGGCTCGGTCTGCTCGCCGGCCATTACCGCAGCGACCGGTTCTGGAGCGACGACGTGCTGGCCGAGGCCAATGCCCGGCTGGCGCGGTGGCGCAGTGCCGCCGCCCTGCCCGCCGGACCGGATGCAGCAGATCTCGTCGGCCGGCTGCGCGAGTACCTGGCCGACGACTTGGACACCCCCAGGGCGCTAGCCGCGGTGGACGGGTGGAGCGCAGACGCACTGGAGTACGGTGGACACGATCCGTCTTCGCCCGCCGCCGTGGCGGCGGCCGTCGACGCTCTGCTGGGAGTGTCGCTGTAGCTCGCGGCTCGAAGAGCGCGAGAGACGAAGTGAAATCCCGCTACAGCGTGGCGATGTCGTAGCTGCCGACCTGCCCGGACAGGTAGCGAAGCTGATCGGTGGACGACCCCAGCGTCTGCTCGATCCCGGTGAGCCGCGCCGCATAGTGCGCCACCGGATACTCGGCGGTCATACCGATACCGCCGTGCATCTGAATGGCTTCCTGGGCGATGTGGCGTCCCGAGCGTCCGATCTGCAGCTTGGCCCGCGCCGCGACCAGCGGGTCGAGCCGTCCGTCGGAAATGCACACGGCCGCGTAGTAGTTCATGCTGCGAGCGAGCTCGAGCGAGACGTACATGTCGGCGGCGCGCTGGGTGAGCGTCTGGAAGGTCTTGAGCGGCACGCCGAATTGCTTGCGCGCCTTCAGGTATTCGGTCGTCAGCCGCAGCGCCTCGTCCATGGCACCGACGGCCTCTGCGCACAGCGCCGACGAGTACCGGATCAGCGTTGCGTGGATGCGGTCACTGGCGTCGCCGCCGTCACCGAGCGGTTGCGCGGCGACGCCGCCGAATGTGATCTCGGCGCCGCGCTGGCCGTCGAAGGTCCGGTAGCTGTGCCGGGTGGTTGTCCCGGCATCGACCAGGAAAAGGCCGGCCCCGCCGTCGGGGAGGCCGGCGGTGACGACGAGCATATCGGCCGAATCACCGGCCAGCACAGGGTTTTTGCGACCGGCGAGGGTCCACGAGGCGCCCTGTTGGGTGGCGCGGGTCGACAACTCGTCGGAGCCGCGCAGGCCCGGCTCGAGATGGGCGAGGGCGAGCAGCTTCTCGCCGCCGGCCACCTCGTCGAGCAACGCCCGCTGCTCGTCGCTGCCGAGTTCGGCGATCACACCGCCGGGGATGAGCGCGGCCGCGGCGACCGGTTCGGGGGCCAGCCGCCGTCCGATCTCGGTCATCACGACCATGATCTCGATCTGGCCGGACTCCTCGGGCTCGAAACCCAAACCGAGGATGCCGATTTCGGCCAGCTGGTGCCACACGTCGCGGCTCCATCCGAGTTCGGACTCCACCACCTTGTTGCGGCTCTCGGTGTCGTAGCTGCGGCCCAGCACATCGCGTGCGGTATCGGCCAGCAGTTGCTGTTCTTCGGTCAGGTCAAAGTTCATGGCCGGCCCTCACAGTCCAAGAATCGTCGAAGAGATGATGGTGCGCTGAACCTCGTTGCTGCCGCCGTAGATCGAGGTCTTGCGGAAGTTGAGGTAGCGCGGCGCGGCGTGCTGGGCCCATTGCGGTGAGTCGATGGCGTCGCCACCGGCGAAGGGCAGCGCGTCCGGCCCGGCGACCTCCACCAGGAGCTCGGTGACAGCCTGCTGCAGTTGGCTGCCGCGCAGCTTGAGGATCGACGAGGCCGGATTCGGCTTGCCGGTGGCCTCGTCTCCGCTGACGCGCAGCTGGGTGAGTTCCAGTGCCAGCAACTCGTTTTCGATCTCGGCCACCCGTGATGCGAAAAGCGGATCCGCCAGCAGGGTTCCGCCACCGACAGAGGTCTCGGCGGCGCGCCCCTTGACGTCGGACAACCACACCTTGGTGGTGCCGATCCGGGCGATGCCGGTGCGTTCGTTGGACAGCAGGAACTTCGCGTAGCTCCAGCCCTGGTTCTCCTCGCCGACGAGTTGGTTGGCGGGCACCCGGACGTCCTCGAAGAAGACCTCGTTGACCTCGTAGCTGCCGTCGATCAGCTTGATCGGCCGGATGGTGATGCCCGGCGTGGACATCTCGACGAGGATGAACGAGATGCCGGCCTGCTTCTTCGGCGCGTCCGGGTTGGTGCGGGCGAGCACGAAGATCCAGTCGGCGAACTGGCCCAGCGTGGTCCAGGTCTTCTGGCCGTTGATCACGTAGTCGTCCCCGTCGCGGACCGCGACGGTCCGCAGCGAAGCCAGATCGGAGCCGGCTTCAGGCTCGGAGAAGCCCTGGCACCACCAGATGTCGAGGTTGGCGGTGGCGGGCAGGAAGCGTTCCTTGATCTCCTGCGACCCGAACTGAGCGATGACCGGACCGACCATGCTGGCGTTGAAGGCCAGCGGCTCGGGCACACGGGCCATCCGCATCTGGTCGGCCCAGATCTGACGCTGCAGCGGCGACCAGTCCTTGCCGCCCCACTCCACCGGCCAGTTCGGCACCGCAAGCCCGGCCTTGTTCAGGATGCGGGTTGTCGAGACGATGTCGTCGGGCCAGTTCAGAGCGTCGTTACGGGCTCGTTCCCGGATCTCGGCCGGGACCTCGGTGGTGAAGAACTCGCGCAACTCGTCGCGGAGTTTCGCGTCCTCATCGCTCAGTGCCAGTCTCACGATTGCGACCTCACTTCGTCGTGATTTGTTACTCGTCGGTACCCGATCTCAAACGGTATCGCAGCCCTACCAACTGGTCGGCAGGACGACCCCCGGTGGTCAGGATGTGAACAGCATCTCTTGTCGGTGCCTCGCCATAGTATTCGAACATGAGTTCGATCAGTGTGGCGCTGGATGCGCTGGACGCGGCGGTCGAACTGTTGGGGGCCGCCGACGTACGGGAGTTGTGTGCGCCGGAACGCTTCGCGGCGGTGGACCGGTTGGAGACGGCGCTGCGCAGGCAGATCGCGATCTCGCGCGAGCAGCTCACCCATCTGGAGCAGTACGAGGGTTGCCCGCCGGTGGGCATCGTGTTGGCCGACATGCTGCGGATCAGTCGCCGGGAGGCCAAGCGGCGGCTGGGCGACGCTGGGCAGCTTGCCCCGCGCACCACGTTGACCGGTGAACAGCTGCCGCCGCTGTTGCCGGCCACGGCCAAGGCGTGGGACGCCGGTCTGCTCGATCTCGAACACCTGCGGGTGATTCAGAAGTTCTTCCGCGAGTTGCCCGATCATGTGCCACCGGCACAGGTGGAGAAGGCCGAGCGATCGTTGGCTGAGCATGCCCAGAGTCTGCGGCCCGATCAGTTGGAGAAGGTGGCAGCGCGGCTGGCGACCCACCTCAATCCGGACGGGACGTTTTCCGAGGAGGATCGGGCGCGCAAGCGCGGGTTCGTGTGGTGCGGCGGACAGCGGCCCGACGGGATGAGCGTGGGCAGGCTGGTGGCCGATCCGGAGTTGCGGGCGATGTTGGATGCCTGGTTGGCGAAGTTCGCCGCTCCCGGGATGTGCAACCCGGATGGCGGCGATGGGCAACGTGATCTGCGTGGGCACGGCCAGCGCCAGCATGACGCGTTGGCCGAGTTGGTGCGCGGCCGGTTGGGTGACCCGAAACTGGGCCAGCACAACGGACTTCCGGTGACAGTGATCGTGACCGCGACGGTGCAGGACCTGCAGGCCAAGACCGGTCACGCGGTCACCGCCGGCGGCACCCTAATCCCGATGAGCGACGTGATCCGGATGGCGACGCCGGCGTACAACTATCTGGCGGTCTTCGACGGGGTGACGGGTAAGTCGCTGTGGTTGGGTCGAAAGAAGCGCCTCGCCTCGGCCGAGCAGCGAATCATGTTGCTGAGCAAGGAGCGTGGGTGTACTGCGCCGGGGTGCACTGTGCGCGGTTATGACTGTCAGGTTCATCATGCGGTCACGGACTGGAACCGTGGCGGCAACACTGACATCGACGACCTGACGCTGGCCTGCAAGCGGGACAACCTGCACGCGGAGAACGATGGCTGGGGCACTCGCAAGCTGCCCAACGGCCACACCGAGTGGATTCCGCCACCGGGCGTGCCCCTGATCGGCGGCACCAACTCATACCACCACCCCGAGCGGCTGCTGCCCGACGACGGGGATGAGGACGACCCTTGAGGTCGGGCCGGCCAAGACCGGGGCAGACAAGTGGGCCGTGAAGCTGGAGGCCGCGAACACGCGTCTGGCCGCTGAGCTGGCCAAGGCCAGGCAGGCTAACGAGGTCCCGGGGAAACTATTCGAGCTGTTGTCGCTGCTGTCCAACGGCTCGGACGGCGAGACCGGGCAGCACCCTTGGTCGACGGCGCCGTGAACGAGCTGGAGCCGCTGGTCGGCGGGGTGGCCACGCGCCGGCTGAGCGGAAAGTCCCGCGCCGCGCTGCACCGGCAGCGCAACCCGAAACCGCGCGTGCATGGACCGCGGCGTCCTGCCACGCACCCGTCGTCGATTATCCCCACATCGGAACTCAGCCCCGGAAGCCCGGACCCCGCCGGCGCAGATAGCGCTCGAACTCCGCGGCCAGCGCGTCGCCGTCGATCTTCGACAGCGCCTCGTTCATGTCCACCTCGGCGTCGCCGCGCTGCTCGAGGGCGGACACGTACTCGGCGATCTCTTCGTCCTCGGCGGTCATCTCGGTGACGGCCTGCTCCCACTCCTCGGCCTGGGCGGGCAGCTCACCCAGCGGCACCTCGATGTCGAGGACGTCCTCGACACGGCGCAGCAGCGCGACGGTGGCCTTCGGATTGGGCGGCTGCGAGACGTAGTGCGGAACAGCAGCCCAGAACGTCACCGCGGGGATGCCGGCGGCCACACACGCGTCCTGGAACACCCCGGCAATCCCGGTCGGCCCCTCGTACCTGGTCTCCTCGAGACCGAAGAACTTGGCCGACTCGGGGGAATAGGCCGCACCCGACACCGGCACCGGCCGGGTATGCGGCGTGTCGGCCAGCAGAGCGCCCAGGATCACGACGGTGTCGACGTTGAGCTTGTCGGCGATCGCGAGCAGCTCTGCGCAGAACGTGCGCCACCTCATATTGGGCTCCACGCCGTGCATCAGCACGATGTCGCGATCCGAGCCCGGCGGGCGGCAGTGCGCGATGCGCATCGACGGCCACACCAGTTCGCGGGTGACGCCGTCGACCTGCCGGATGACGGGGCGATTCACCTGGTAGTCGTAATAGGCTTCGTCGTCAATCTCGACGATCGTCTCGGCCTCCCAGATCGCGTCGAGATGCTCGACCGCATCACTGGCCGCGTCGCCGGCGTCGTTCCAGCCCTCGAACGCCGCAACAATGATGGTGTTGCGGAGTTCGGGCAGGTCCGGGCCCTTGGCACCGCTGTAGCTCGACGGAGTCACCAGTTCAGCGTAAGGCTTGCGCGGCTGCGGTGAGCCGTCTCCGACCGACAACCCTGGTGTGCCATGGGCACGCAGTTGCAGGCCGCCGATCTGACCCTCGACGACTTCCGCGCACTGGAGGGCTGCAACGAGACGAAATACGTTCGGCTGCAATCTGGTTAACCCGGTAACTACTACCTTGTCGACAGGATCCGCGAGCGTCCAGACGTCGCTCAGATGGTTGACGACGTAGACTTTTCGGGTCGAGAGGCGTTGCAACGGTTCCGGGTCCGTACCGGTATCCGCCACGCTCGGCAGAGTCAAGGACGCCTTCCGCCACGGAAGGAGTGCACGTGACCACCCCTGAGCAGGACAACTTTGAGCCGAACATCCGGCCCGACTGCACCGACGAGCTGACAGCTGCTCTGAGCCAGCGGATCGTGGTGATCGACGGTGCGATGGGCACGGCGATCCAGCGGGACCGGCCGGACGAGGCCGGTTACCGCGGCGAGCGGTTCAAAGACTGGCCGAGCGATCTCGTGGGCAACAACGATCTGCTGACCCTGACACAGCCGCACATCATCTCCGGCATCCACCGCGAGTACCTCGAGGCGGGCGCCGACATCCTGGAGACCAACACGTTCAACGCGAACGCGGTCTCGCTCTCCGACTACGGCATGTCGGAGCTGAGCTACGAACTGAACTACGCCGGCGCTGCGCTGGCCCGCAAGGCCTGCGACGAGTTCAGCACCGCAGAGCGGCCCTGCTACGTCGCCGGGGCGCTGGGGCCGACGACGCGGACCGCGTCGATCTCGCCGGACGTCAACGATCCGGGAGCCCGCAACGTCTCCTACGATCAACTGGTTGCCGCCTACCTCGACGCCGCCAACGGCCTGGTTGACGGCGGTGCCGACATCCTCATCGTCGAGACGATCTTCGACACGCTCAACGCCAAGGCGGCAGTGTTCGCCATCGAGACGCTGTTCGAGGACCGCGGACGCCGCTGGCCGGTGATCATCTCGGGCACCATCACCGATGCGTCCGGACGGACTTTGTCCGGTCAGGTCACCGAAGCGTTCTGGAACTCGATCAGGCACGCAAAGCCGATTGCGGTAGGCCTCAACTGCGCACTGGGCGCGCCGGAGATGAGGCCGTACATCGCCGAGATGGCGCGCATCGCGGACACCTTCGTCTCCTGCTACCCGAACGCCGGCCTGCCCAACGCCTTCGGCGAGTACGACGAGTCCCCGAAGCGTCAGGCCGGTTACCTCGGCGAATTCGCCGAGGCGGGTCTGGTCAACCTGGTCGGTGGTTGCTGCGGAACGACACCGGCGCACATCGCCGAAATCGTCAAGGTCGTCGAGGGCAAGCCGCCGCGGAAGGTGCCGGAGATCCCGGTCGCCACCCGGCTCGCCGGCCTGGAGCCGCTCAACATCACCGACGACTCGCTGTTCGTGAACATCGGTGAGCGCACCAACATCACCGGCTCTGCCCGGTTCCGCAACCTGATCAAGGCTGAGGACTACGACACCGCGCTATCGGTCGCCCTGCAGCAGGTCCAGGTCGGTGCGCAAGTGATCGACATCAACATGGACGAAGGCATGATCGACGGTGTCGCCGCGATGGACCGGTTCACCAAGCTGATCGCGGCCGAGCCGGACATCAGCCGCGTCCCGGTGATGATCGACTCCTCCAGGTGGGAGGTCATCGAGGCGGGCCTGAAGAACGTGCAGGGCAAGCCGATCGTCAACTCGATCTCCATGAAGGAGGGCGGCGAGAAGTTCGTCCGCGAGGCACGGCTGTGCCGCAAGTACGGCGCCGCCGTCGTCGTCATGGCCTTCGACGAGCAGGGTCAGGCCGACAACCTGGAACGCCGCAAGGAGATTTGCAGCCGCGCCTACCGGATCCTGACCCAAGAGGTCGGCTTCCCGGCCGAGGACATCATCTTCGACCCGAACTGCTTCGCACTGGCGACCGGTATCGAGGAGCATGCGACCTACGGGATCGACTTCATCGAGGCCTGCGCCTGGATCAAGGAAAACCTTCTCGGGGTGCACATCTCGGGCGGCATCTCGAACGTGTCATTCTCGTTCCGGGGCAACAACCCCGTCCGCGAGGCGATCCACGCGGTGTTCCTGTTCCACGCCATCAAGGCCGGCCTCGACATGGGCATCGTCAACGCCGGTGCGCTGGTGCCCTACGACTCGATCGACCCCGAGTTACGGGATCGCATCGAGGATGTCGTCCTGAACCGTCGCAAGGATGCGGCCGAACGACTCCTGGAGATCGCCGAGCGGTTCAACAGCACGGACAAGGCCGAGGACCCGGCGGCGGCGCAGTGGCGCAGCCTCCCGATCCGCGAGCGGATCACCCACGCCCTGGTCAAGGGCATCGACGCCCATGTTGACGCCGACACCGAGGAATTGCGGGCCGAAATCGCCGCCGCAGGCGGTCGCCCCATCGAGGTGATCGAGGGCCCGTTGATGGACGGCATGAACGTCGTCGGTGACCTCTTCGGCGCGGGCAAGATGTTCCTGCCCCAGGTCGTGAAGTCGGCCCGGGTGATGAAGAAGGCCGTGGCCTGCCTGCTGCCGTACATCGAGGCGGAAAAAAAAGCGGCAGGCGCCACCCCAGATGACGGGGTAGGTAAGGACACCAACGGCACGATCATCATGGCGACCGTCAAGGGCGATGTCCACGACATCGGCAAGAACATCGTCGGAGTCGTCCTGCAGTGCAACAACTTCGAAGTGATCGACCTCGGTGTGATGGTGCCTGCGAGCAAGATCCTGGACGCCGCGAAAGAGCACGACGCCGACATCATCGGGCTGTCCGGTCTGATCACCCCGTCCCTGGACGAGATGGTCAACTTCGCCGTCGAGATGGAACGCGAGGGTCTGCAGATTCCGCTGCTGATCGGTGGCGCGACCACGTCGCGCGCGCACACGGCCGTGAAGGTGGCGCCACGTCGCAGCGGTCCGGTGGTCTGGGTCAAGGACGCGTCCCGCTCGGTGCCGGTCGCTGCGGCACTGCTCGACGACAAGCAGCGTCCAGCCTTGCTGGAGGCCACCGAGAAGGATTACGCCTCCCTTCGCGAACGGCATGCTCAGAAGAACGAGCGGCCGATGCTGACGCTGGAGAAGGCGCGCGCCAACCGGACGCCGATCGAGTGGGACGGCTACCCGCCACCGGCGCCCGCGCAGGGCCTCGGCGTGCGGGAGTTCGGTGACTACGACCTCGCCGAGCTGCGCGAATACATCGACTGGCAGCCATTCTTCAACGCCTGGGAGATGAAGGGCCGGTTCCCCGACATCCTCAACAACCCGGCCTCGGGCGAGACCGCCCGCAAGCTCTACGACGACGCCCAGGAGATGCTCGACACCCTGATCAAGGAAAAGTGGCTGAGGGCCAACGGGGTGATCGGGTTCTTCCCGGCGAACGCGGTCGGTGACGACATCGAGGTCTACACCGACGAGACCCGCACCCGGGTGCTGGCCACGCTGCACAACCTGCGCCAACAGGGCCAGCACCGGGACGGCATCCCGAACCGGTCACTGGGCGACTACATCGCGCCCAAACACACGGGTCTGGCCGACTACATCGGCGCGTTCGCCGTCACCGCGGGGCTCGGCAGCCAGGACAAGATCGCAGAGTTCAAGGCGGCCCACGACGACTACAACGCGATCCTGCTGGAGTCGCTCGCCGACCGGCTGGCCGAAGCGTTCGCCGAGCGGATGCATCAGCGGGTCCGCACGGAGTTCTGGGGATACCAGCCCGACGAGCGCCTGGACAACGAGGCCCTCATCGGTGAGAAGTACCGCGGGATCCGCCCTGCCCCCGGCTACCCGGCCTGCCCGGAACACACCGAGAAGACGACGCTCTGGGAGTTGCTGGACGTCAAGAACCGGACCGGCATCGAGCTGACCGAGTCGATGGCGATGTGGCCCGGCGCTGCCGTCAGCGGCTGGTACTTCTCGCACCCGCAGTCGCAGTACTTCGTGGTCGGACGGATAGCCGCGGACCAGGTCGCCGACTACGCGAAGCGCAAGGGCTGGACCACGCAGGAAGCCGAGCGCTGGCTCGCCCCGAACCTCGGCTACGACCCGGAGGACTGAGCCCTACGGATCGGTAGGCGTGGCACAATCGTGCGGTGCGAGCGGTCTTGTGGGACATGGACGGCACCCTAGTCGACTCCGAAAAGCTATGGGATGTCGCGATCAACGAGCTGTATCGCCGTCGTGGGCGGGTGCTGGCACCCGAGGTCCGCGGCGCCACGGTGGGCGGTTCGGCCGACGGGGTGATCCGCATCGTGTTCGACGATCTGGGTCTGGATCCGAACCCGGAGCACATGGCAGAGGTTGCTGACTGGATGCACGACTACGTCGGGGAATTGTTCACGACCGGTTTGCCGTGGTGTCCTGGCGCTCGGGAACTGCTCGACGCGTTACTGGCCGCCGACGTCCCGATGGCACTGGTGACCAACACCCGTCGGGCCCTGACCGAAAACGCGCTGAATAGCATTGGAAGGCAATATTTTTCGGTGACTGTCTGCGGTGACGAGGTCCCGGCGGGGAAGCCCGCTCCGGACGTCTACCTCCGCGCCGCTGAACTGCTAGATTTCGGCGCGGGTGATTGTCTGGCGATCGAGGACTCGATCGCCGGCACCGCTGCCGCCGAGGACGCCGGTTGCCCGGTGTTGGTGGTGCCCAACGACGTCGAGGTTCCGATCACCCCGCGGCGCCGGCACGTTTCGTCGCTCACGCAGGTGGGCATCCCGCAACTGCGTGAGATCTACGCCGAACTGCAGCTCGGGCTCGGCGAACGCTCCGCGTGAGGCTGCCGGTCAATATCGGCGTGTCGACGGTCTGACTGTGCGAAGGTAGTCGTTACTTCGTTTGCGCGGAGCGGCGGAAGGGACGCCGCATGGCCGGGCAGGGCCCCGAGCCACAGTCACGGCACGTCGGTGTACTGCCAGGCGGCCCCGGATGTCGAGAACGTGAGGCCCTTGTCGGTCTTCACTGACGCAGGAGAGCGCACCAGGATCGCGTTCGGAGTGACGCTCTGGCCGCGATCGTCGGTGACGGTCTGCGGCGCACCCGTCACACCGAGCCCGCCGCCGGACGCCTGGCAGCCCGCCCAGGTGCGGGTCACGATGACGCAGCGCCAGCTGCGCTGGCGCCGATGAAGTAATACCCGGCGACGTCGTCGGTCTTGGCGCCGAGCCCCGGCTCGCAGGCCCACGGGAAACCGCCGTGACGGCGCATCGGCCGCCATGAAACAATCGCAGCCCGTGAAGACCTTCGAGGAACTGTTCGCCGAGCTGGGGGAGCGTGCGAGCACGCGTCCCGCGGGTAGCGCCACCGTCGCCGCCCTGGACGCCGGCGTGCACAGCCTCGGCAAGAAGATCCTCGAGGAGGCCGGTGAGGTCTGGCTGGCCGCCGAGCACGAACCCGACGAGGCGCTGGCCGAGGAGATCAGTCAGCTGCTGTATTGGACGCAGGTACTGATGGTGGCCCGTGGTCTGAGCCTCGACGACATCTACCGGAAGCTCTAGATGGCTGCCATGTTGCGCGTCGCCGTCCCCAACAAGGGGGCCCTGTCCGAATCCGCCGCAGAGATCCTCTCCGAGGCGGGCTACCGCCGGCGCAGCGACCCCAAGGACCTCACCGTCATCGACCGGGCCAACGGTGTCGAGTTCTTCTTCCTGCGGCCCAAGGACATCGCCATCTACGTCGGCTCCGGCCAGCTCGACTTCGGCATCACCGGCCGCGACCTGGCGGCCGAATCCGAGGCGCCCGTGCACGAGCGGCTGGCACTGGGCTTCGGCTCGTCCAGCTTCCGGTATGCCGGCCCGGCCGGCCGAGACTGGTCCGTCGCTGATCTGGCCGGCAAGCGAATCGCCACCGCTTACCCGAATCTTGTTCGAAAAGACCTGCGGGACAAGGGCATTGATGCGAGGGTGATCCGGCTGGACGGCGCGGTCGAGATCTCGATCCAACTCGGTGTGGCCGACGCGATTGCCGACGTGGTGGGCTCTGGTCGCACCCTGAGCCTGCACAACCTGGTGGCCTTCGGCGATTCGCTGTGCGATTCCGAGGCGGTGCTCGTCGAGCGCACCGATGACGGCGCCGACGCCAACCGCGCCGCGCGGGACCAGCTGGCCGCCCGGGTGCAGGGCGTGGTGTTCGGCCAGCAGTACCTGATGCTCGACTACGACTGCCCGCGCCCGGTACTGCAGCGCGCCACCGAGATCACCCCCGGCCTGGAATCGCCGACCATCGCGCCGCTGGCCGATCCCGACTGGGTAGCGGTCCGCGCCCTCGTGCCGCGCCGCGACGTCAACGCGATCATGGACGAACTGGCGGCCATCGGCGCCAAGGCGATCCTGGCCTCCGACATCAGGTTCTGTCGCTTCTGAAATCGGCCAGGAGGGCCGTGCTAGCGTCCGCGTGTGACCCACGCACTCGTTCTGCTGCTGGCCCTGCTCATCGGGGTGATTGCCGGCCTGCGGGCCTTCACCGCACCGGCAGTCATGGCATGGGCGGCGTTCCTCGACTGGATCAACCTCTCCGGAACCTGGGCGTCATGGGTGGGCCACTGGGCCACCGTGACGGTGCTGACGGTGATCGCCGTCGCCGAGCTGATCTCCGACCAGATGGAGCAGACCCCCAGCCGCAAGACGGCGGTGCAGTTCGTGACGCGGCTTGTCACAGGCGGCTTCGCCGGCGCGGTGCTCGGAACCGCGTGGGGCTATCCGTGGAGCAGCCTCGGCATGGGCATCATCGGTGCCGTGCTGGGCACCATCGGCGGCTACGAGGCGCGCACCCGACTGGTCCGTGCGACCGGCGGCCGCGACCTGCCGATCGGCGTGCTCGAAGACGTGGTCGCGGCGGTCGGCGGTGTGGCGGTCGCTGTTCTGGTCAGCGTGCTCTGAATCAGCGCCGCTGCGCCAGCAGCGTCTGCGCCGAGGTGCCGATGGACCCGCGCGCCCGCGGCGTCTTCGTACACCGCGGCATCACCGTCGTGCGGCCGGCTCGCCCAGCCGCTCAGGCCAGCCCGGGTAGGGCGGCGGGGTGCCTTCGTAGACCGGACACAGCGCGCGGTGACTGCACCAGCCGCACAGCCGAGACGGGTTGGGGCGGAAATCGCCTGTCGCACCGGTTGATTGGATCGCACGCCAGATCGCCATCAAGGTCTTCTCGAAGCGCAGCAACTCGTCGAGATCAGGGGTGTAGTCCAGCAGCTGACCGTCGGCGAGATAGATCAACCGCAGCCGGGTGGCCAGCACGTCGCGCGAGCGCAGCAGCGCCACCGCGTAGAACTTCATCTGGAACAGCGCCTTGAACTCCGCCAGCGCCCGCGCTGCCGGCGGGGCCTTGCCGGTCTTGTAGTCCACCACCCTTACCTCGCCGGTGCCCGCGACGTCGATGCGGTCGACGAATCCGCGCAGCAGGGTGCCGTCGGCCAGCTCCACTTCGATGCGCTGTTCGCAGCTCGCCGGGTCGAAGCGGGTGGGGTCCTCAAGCCGGTAGTAGCCGGACAGCAGCGCACGGGCGTCGGCCAGCAGCTGCGCGCGCTCCTCGGTGCTGAGCCCCACGGTCAGCTCGGGGTGGCCGGCCAGCACCCGGTCCCAGGCCGGGTCGACCAGGGACAGCGCGGTCTGCGGGCCGCGCTCGACGGCAGGCAGCCCGTAGAGCTGCTCCAGAACGGCGTGCACCACCGACCCGCGCAGCTGCGCGGTGGATGGCGGCTCCGGCAGCCGGTCGATCGCCCGGAACCGGTACAGCAGCGGACACTGCTTGAAATCGGCGGCCCGCGACGGCGACAGCGCGGGCCGCGGTCGCTCAGTGGTCGCCCGATCAGACATAGGCCGAAGCCTAGGCGCGGACACCGACATGGCGAGCCCGCGCGGTGCGGCGAGTCCGCTATGGCAGGCTGAACGGCTGTGACTGAGCGCGCGGCAGCCCCGCGAAGGACCGGGCCCTTCGTTGTCGGGGACCGCGTTCAGCTCACCGACCCCAAGGGCCGGCACTACACGATGATCCTGTCGCCGGGCAGCGAGTTCCACACCCACCGCGGAGCCATCGCCCACGACACGGTGATCGGCCTGCCCGAGGGCAGCGTGGTCAAGTCCACCAACGGCGACGCCTTCCTGGTGCTGCGCCCGCTGCTGATCGACTATGTGATGTCCATGCCGCGCGGCGCCCAGGTGATCTACCCCAAGGACGCCGCCCAGATCGTCCACGAGGGCGACATCTTCCCGGGCGCCCGGGTCCTGGAGGCCGGCGCCGGGTCCGGAGCGCTGACGTGCTCGCTGGTGCGCGCCGTCGGACCCGCCGGCGAGGTGATCTCCTACGAGGTACGCGACGACCATGCCGAGCACGCCCGGCGCAATGTCGACACCTTCTTCGGGCAGACCCCGGAGAACTGGCGGCTCATCGTCGGCGACCTCGTCGACTCCGAACTCGCCGAGGCCTCCGTCGACCGGGCGGTGCTCGACATGCTGGCACCGTGGGACGTGCTCGACACCGTGGCGCGGCTGTTGATCCCCGGCGGCGTGCTGATCGTCTACGTGGCCACCGTGACCCAGTTGTCCAAGACGGTCGAGGCGCTACGCGAACAGCAGTGCTGGACCGAACCGAGGGCCTGGGAGACACTGCAGCGCGGCTGGAACGTCGTCGGGCTCGCGGTGCGCCCGGAGCACAACATGCGCGGCCACACCGCGTTCCTGATCTCCGCGCGCCGGCTGGCCCCGGGAACCATCACGCCAACGCCGTTGCGGCGCAAGCGACTTCCGACCTGATTGCCGGGCTGCGACCTAGTCGTCGCTGCGGTGCAGGCCGCGCCGCGCCGACAACAGCTCGATCTGGGGACGGGAGGCGACCAGCCGTTCGGCGGCGTCGAGCACGTCGATCACATGGGCCGGGTCGGCGGCGACCACCGACAGGCCGACGCCGGCCCGGCGGTGCAGATCAAGAGAGTCGGTTTCCGCCGCAGAGACGCTGAACCGGCGCTGCAGTTCGGCGACGATCGGCCGCACCACCGAGCGCTTCTCCTTCAGTGAGCGCACGTCACCGAGCAGGATGTCGAACTCGAGCCAGCCGATCCACATTCAGGGCGTCGGCGTCGGAGCGGCGGGCGGCAGGGCTGGGCTGGGCGGTGTGGGCGCCGGGGATGGTGGCCCGGGCAGGCTGGGGGCTCCGGCTGCGTCGGTGCGCGCGTTGCCGAACGCCAGCAGCATGTCGGCGGTCTCCCGGGAAAGCTGCCAGCCGCCGTCGTGCGGGCGGAATTCCATGGGGAAGGAGAAGCCGCCCGGGTTGGCCGGATTGGACGTCGTGACGTTGATGGTGGCCAGCGCGTCGGCGGGCCGGCGGTCCGACCACATGATGCCGGTGGCGGTGAACGTCAGCGGGTTGAACCCGTTGTCGCGCAGCGCGGCGGCGAACCGGTCGATCGTCCCCGCGTCATCCGGCGTCGTGTTCTCGATGAGCTGCAGGTTGTCGGCGCCTTTGACGGCGGATCGGCCAGCCGGTAGAGCACATCGGTCAGCGCCTCGGGGGCGGCAGCGCGGCGCTGGGGGACTGCGGTGGCGCTGCCACGCCGGACTGCTGGGGTGGGGGCGGGGTTCGGGGCGGGTGTGGATTCGTCGTGGTTGGAACACCCTGACAGCGCGAGCGCCGCCACGATTGTGGCGGCGCTCAGCGCTGCTGTCGGGTTGCGACGCATCCAGCGGCGGCTCAGCTGGCGGCGGACATCAACGCCAGCGCCGATGACTTGGTCAGCTGCCAGCCGGTTGGGCTCGGACCTGCGATGAACTGGATGCTCTGGCTGGCCGACGCGCCGGTGGCCGCGGTCGCGGTGACATTCGCCGTCGCGGTCGGGCCTTCCTGGTCGATATCGGCCACGGTGAAGCTCAGCGGAAAGTAGCCCTTGGCGGAGGCGTTGCTGAAGGCGCGGTCGGCGGTGATGCCCTCGATCCGGCCCAGACCGCCCTGGATGTAGGAGGCCTTGGAGCCCGAGAACGAGCCGCGGCTCTGCAGCCCGTCGAGCGTGGCCACCAGCGCACTTTGCAACTCGGGGGCCGGTGCCTGGGGCAGCGGGGCGCCGAACACGACCGGCTGCACGGCGGGCGAGGTCATCGGCGTACTGAATGCAACCGAGGTCACACCGGCGGCAACGCCACCGACGATTGCGGCGGCCGCCATACCCGTGGCGAGGTGTTTCAGGGTCACGACTGTCCTTTCGATCATCCCGACTCACTCAACAGGTTAACAGTGTTGCCAGTGTGTCGAAATTCCTCGGGCGTACATGATCGGCCATTGGCCGGTAGCGTTGAGGTATCCGCCGCACCAACTCTCGGTGCGGGAAAGGAGCGCAACATGACTGAGTCACTGCACGAAGACCCACAGCTGTCCGGCGATGACGCTGCCGAATTGGAGCAGCTGCGCCGCGAGGCAGCGATCTTGCGCGAGCAGCTGGAGAACGCGATCGGTCAGGAAAGCTCACGCAGCGCCCGCGACGTGCACCAGCTCGAGGCGCGAATCGACTCCCTGGCGGCGCGCAACGCCAAGCTGATGGACACCCTCAAGGAGGCGCGGCAGCAGTTGCTCGCGCTGCGCGAGGAGGTCGACCGGCTGGGCCAGCCGCCGAGCGGCTACGGCGTCTTGCTGGGCTCCCACGACGATGACACCGTCGACGTGTTCACCTCGGGCCGCAAGATGCGGCTGACGTGCTCGCCCAACATCGACGTCAAGTCGCTGAAGAAGGGCCAGACCGTCCGGCTCAACGAGGCGCTGACCGTCGTCGAAGCCGGCCACTACGAGGCGGTCGGCGAGATCAGCACGCTGCGCGAGATCCTGGCCGACGGCCACCGCGCCCTGGTGGTCGGCCACGCCGACGAGGAGCGCATCGTCTGGCTGGCCGAGCCGCTGGTCGCCATGGAGGACCTGCCTCCGGAGGTGGCCGAGGACCTCGACGACGACCAGCGCGCGCGCAAGCTGCGTCCCGGTGACTCGCTGCTGGTCGACACCAAGGCCGGCTACGCCTTCGAACGCATCCCGAAGGCCGAGGTCGAGGACCTCGTGCTCGAAGAGGTGCCCGACGTCGCCTACTCCGACATCGGCGGTCTGACCCGCCAGATCGAGCAGATCCGCGACGCCGTGGAGCTGCCGTTCCTGCACAAGGACCTCTACCGGGAGTACTCGCTGCGGCCGCCCAAGGGTGTCCTGCTCTACGGCCCTCCGGGTTGCGGCAAGACGCTGATCGCCAAGGCGGTGGCCAACTCGCTGGCCAAGAAGATGGCCGAGGTCCGCGGCGACGACGCCCGCGAGGCGAAGTCGTACTTCCTCAACATCAAGGGCCCGGAACTGCTGAACAAGTTCGTCGGCGAGACCGAGCGCCACATCCGGCTGATCTTCCAGCGGGCGCGCGAGAAGGCGTCCGAGGGCACTCCGGTGATCGTGTTCTTCGACGAGATGGACTCGATCTTCCGGACCCGCGGCACCGGCGTGAGCTCGGACGTGGAGACCACTGTCGTGCCGCAGCTGCTGAGCGAGATCGACGGTGTGGAAGGCCTGGAGAACGTCATCGTGATCGGCGCCTCCAACCGCGAGGACATGATCGACCCGGCGATCCTGCGGCCCGGCCGCCTGGACGTCAAGATCAAGATCGAGCGGCCGGATGCCGAAGCGGCGCTGGACATCTTCTCGAAGTACCTCACCAAGGGCCTGCCGGTGAACGCCGACGATCTGGCCGAGTTCGACGGCGACCGCGGACAGTGCATCAGGGCGATGATCGAGAAGGTCGTCGACCGGATGTACGCCGAGATCGACGACAACCGGTTCCTGGAGGTCACCTACGCCAACGGTGACAAGGAAGTCATGTACTTCAAGGACTTCAACTCCGGTGCGATGATCCAGAACGTCGTCGACCGCGCGAAGAAGTACGCGATCAAGTCGGTGCTGGAAACGGGGCAGCGGGGTCTGCGCATCCAGCATCTGCTCGACTCGATCGTCGACGAGTTCGCCGAGAACGAGGATCTGCCCAACACCACCAATCCCGATGACTGGGCCCGGATCTCGGGCAAGAAGGGTGAGCGGATCGTCTACATCCGCACGCTGGTCACGGGCAAGAGCTCGAGTGCGTCGCGGGCGATCGACACCGAGTCGAACCTGGGCCAGTACCTCTAACCGCTGGGCTCTCAGAACTCCAGCGAGTAGGCGGGCCAGCGGCGGGGCCGATCGGCTCACCCCTGTCGTATCTCCCGTGCTCCGGCCGCGAGGCGCGCCTGGCGGACAGATAGGCTTGCGCACATGCAACGGATTATCGGAACCGAGGTCGAGTACGGCATCTCCTCGCCGTCCGACCCGACCGCCAATCCGATCCTGACCTCGACTCAGGCGGTGTTGGCATACGCCGCGGCCGCCGGCATCCAGCGGGCCAAGCGCACCCGCTGGGACTACGAGGTGGAATCGCCGCTGCGCGACGCCCGCGGCTTCGACCTGAGCCGGTCCTCGAGCCCGCCGCCGATCGTCGACGCCGACGAGATCGGCGCGGCCAACATGATCCTGACCAACGGTGCGCGGCTCTATGTCGACCACGCCCATCCCGAGTACGCCGCCCCCGAGGTCACCGATCCGCTCGATGCGGTGATCTGGGACAAGGCCGGCGAGCGTGTGATGGAAGCCGCTGCCCGGCACGTGGCCAGCGTGCCCGGAGCGGCCAAGCTGCAGTTGTACAAGAACAACGTCGACGGCAAGGGCGCCTCCTACGGCACGCACGAGAACTACCTGATGAGCCGGCAGACGCCGTTCTCGTCGGTGATCTCCGGGCTGACGCCGTTCCTGGTGTCGCGCCAGGTCGTCACCGGCTCCGGCCGGGTCGGCATCGGCCCGTCGGGTGATGAGCCCGGCTTCCAGCTGTCGCAGCGCTCGGACTACATCGAGGTCGAGGTTGGTCTGGAGACCACGCTCAAGCGGGGCATCATAAACACCCGCGACGAGCCGCACGCCGACGCCGACAAATACCGCCGGCTGCACGTCATCATCGGCGACGCCAACCTGGCCGAGACCTCGACGTATCTGAAGGTCGGCACCACCTCGCTGGTGCTCGACCTCATCGAGGAGGGCCTGCGGCACGGTCTGGACCTGTCCGACGTGGCGCTGGCCCGGCCCGTGCATGCGGTCCACGTGATCAGCCGCGACCCGTCGCTTCGGGCCGCTGTCGCGATGGCCGACGGCCGGGAGCTGACGGCGCTGGCGATCCAGCGCATCTACCTCGACCGGGTGGCCAAGCTGGTCGACGCCCGCGACCCCGATCCGCGGGCCACCGACGTCCTCGAAACCTGGGCGCACGTCCTGGATCTGCTCGAACGCGATCCGATGGATTGCGCGGAGCTGCTGGACTGGCCGGCCAAGCTGCGCCTGCTCGAGGGTTTCCGCAACCGGGAGAACCTGAGCTGGTCGGCACCCCGCCTGTACCTGGTGGATCTGCAGTACTCCGATGTGCGGCTGGACAAGGGCCTGTACAACCGACTAGTAGCCCGCGGGTCGATGAAGCGCCTGGTCACCGAACAGCAGGTGATCGACGCCGTGGACAACCCGCCGACGGACACTCGTGCCTACTTCCGCGGTGAATGCCTGCGCCGGTTCGGCGCCGACATCGCCGCGGCGAGCTGGGACTCGGTGATCTTCGACCTGGGCGGCGACTCGCTGGTCCGGATCCCGACGCTGGAGCCGCTGCGGGGCAGCAAAGCCCATGTCGGCGCCTTGCTGGATTCGGTCGACAGCGCCGCGGAACTGGTGGAACAACTGACGACCTGACGATCGTTAGACCGAGCAATACCGGTCGTGACCGGTAGGGTGGAAGAACCGGTGGCCCGTGCCGCATGGCACGACATGGCCGCCGATGACGAGCAGGAGGCAGCGATGGCTCAGGAGCAGACCAAGCGTGGTGGCGGAGGCGGCGAGGACGACGACCTCTCCGGCAACGGCGCCGGCGGGCAGGAGCGTCGCGACAAACTCGCCGAGGAGACCGACGATCTGCTCGACGAGATCGATGACGTCCTCGAGGAGAACGCCGAGGACTTCGTGCGCGCATACGTTCAAAAGGGCGGACAGTGACCTGGCCGTTCTCTGATCGCCTGGCCGCCAGTTCGTCTCTGTCCGATCTGTCCTCGTTCTCCGAGTTCCTGCGCCGCGAAGCACCGCAACTGCTGCCGACCAGCGCGGTCTCCGGCACGACCGCCACCGGGGACGCACTGCCGCACGGCACCACGATCGTGGCCCTCCGGTACCCCGGCGGTGTGTTGATCGCCGGTGACCGCCGCTCGACGCAGGGCAACATGATCGCCGGGCGTGATGTGCAGAAGGTGTACATCACCGACGACTACACGGCCACCGGCATCGCGGGCACCGCGGCCATCGCCGTCGAGTTCGCCCGGCTCTACGCCGTCGAACTCGAGCACTACGAGAAGGTCGAAGGGGTGCCGCTGACCTTCCGCGGCAAGGTCAACCGCCTGTCGACGATGGTGCGCGGCAACCTCGGTGCGGCTCTGCAGGGGTTCGTCGCACTGCCCCTTCTGGTCGGCTACGACCTCGACGATCCCGACCCGCTCGCCGCGGGCCGCATCGTGTCGTTCGACGCCGCCGGTGGCTGGAACATCGAGGAAGAGGGATATCAGTCGGTAGGCTCGGGCTCGATCTTCGCCAAGTCGTCGATCAAGAAGCTGTATGCCAATGTGACGGACGCGGATTCGGCGTTGAAGGCCGCCGTCGAGGCGCTCTACGACGCGGCCGACGACGACTCCGCCACCGGCGGGCCGGACCTGGTCCGGGGAATCTTCCCGACCGCGGTCACCATCGAAGCCGAAGGCGCGGCCGAGGTCTCCGAGGAGCGGATCTCCAGGCTGGCCCGTGACGTGATCGAAGCACGTTCTGCGACAAACACATTCGGCCCAGGTAAGGGTCCGAGCAACGAAGCACCGCGGGTGGACTAGTGAGCTTCCCATATTTCATCTCGCCTGAGCAGGCGATGCGTGAGCGTTCCGAGCTCGCGCGCAAGGGCATTGCCCGGGGCCGCAGTGTGGTCGTGCTGGCCTACGCCGGCGGTGTGCTGTTCGTCGCGGAGAACCCGTCGCGGTCGCTGCAGAAGGTCAGCGAGCTCTACGACCGGGTGGGTTTCGCCGCGGTCGGCCGGTTCAACGAATTCGACAACCTGCGCCGGGGCGGCATCCAGTTCGCCGATACCCGCGGCTACGCGTATGACCGTCGCGATGTCACCGGACGACAGCTGGCCAATGTCTATGCGCAGACGCTGGGCACGATCTTCACCGAGCAGGCCAAGCCCTACGAGGTGGAGCTGTGCGTGGCCGAGGTGGCCCACTACGGCGAGACGAAACCCCCTGAGCTGTACCGGATCACCTATGACGGCTCAATCGCCGACGAGCCGCACTTCGTGGTGATGGGCGGCACGACCGACCCGATCATCGGTGCGCTCAAGGACTCCTACTCGGAGAACGCCGAACTCGCCGACGCGGTCAGAATCGCCGTCGGCGCGCTGCGCGCCGGGATCGCCAGCACGAGCACCAACGCCACCCCGCCGAGCGAGCCCCGCGCGCTGGGGTCCTCAACGCTGGAGGTGGCGATTCTGGACGCCAACCGTCCGCGGCGGGCATTCCGCCGGATCACCGGTGCGGCGGTGGAAGCCCTACTGCAGAAAGATGATTCGGAATCAGCAGCTGCCCCCGAGGATGACAGCGCCGGTTAGCCCGTCGCGGCGCCCAGCGAAACCATGCCCGCTATCCCACCCGGATGTGCGCGCGGTCGCCGGTGATCACCGCCAGGATGTTGCGCCACGCGTCGGACGGTTCGGTGAGCACGTCGCTGTGCGTCGACGGCCCGATCATCGGCCCGCCCGTCAGCCGCCGGCCGGCGGACAGTGGGACGACACCGGGCATCTCGTCGGGGTCGGCGCCGTGCGGTCCAAACGGGATGCCCTGCACGGCACTGATCAGATCGCCGGGCGCGGTCATGCTGAACCGGATCACGGTGGGGTTGCGGTCGTGCCAGTCGGCGGGGCTCTGGACGCCGACGCCGGCCCCGGCCGCCTCGACGAAGATCACCCGGTCGGCGGTGAGCCCGAACCGCTCGGCGGTTCCGACGATGGAACCGCCATAGGAGTGGCCGATGTAGGTCACCGGACGGTTCCCGGCCTGCCGCTCGACGTCCTCGCTGAACGCGACCAGCCGCGGCGCCATGTCCAGTGCGTAGCGGGCGTCCGCCGCGTCGGCCAAACCAGCCGCCAGCACCCCGGTCGGGAACGGTCCGCCGAGGTAGGTGATCATCGCGACGTCCCCGCCCGAGCCCGCGACGAACCGGCGGGCGGTGGCCACGTCGTCGGCCGAGCCGTCGAACGTCGTGTTCAACCCCGGCACCAGCACGCCGAGCGCGCGGGCCCGGCCCAGGTCGCCGGAGAGCTCGATCAGTGAAGATCGCGCCGGGTCGAACGCCAGGATCTGCCGCGGCACCCGGCGCTCGCGGTCGACCGGGTCGGGGACGTCGGCCAGCAGCGTCTCGTAGTAGGCGATCCGGCGGCGGGCGTCACGGTCGTGGACGGCGATCGCCGCGGCCCGCAGCGCCGGGTCGGCGTGCAGGGTTGCCCAGAGCCGTTCGGCGTCGGCCGGACTCAGGGTCGGCGAGATGGCGGCGCGCAGCTTGTCCTCGACTGGGCGGTCGAGGGTGCGGCGCTCGTCGAGGATCGCGGTGGCGATGTTGATCCGGTTGGCCGCCAGCCGCATCTGCCACGGCACCCCGTCGGTGTTGCCGACCTCGCGGGGTCGCTGCTCGACCAGCCGTTCGCGCTCGTCGGGGGACATCGCGCCGATCTGCGCGGCGATCCGGTCCTGACTCAGGGTCGGCCAGTCGCTGACGCCGGGGCCGACCACTCCGGCCGGACGCACCGGTGCAGACGACGGTCCGACGTCGAACGCGGCGTCTATCGCCTGCGCCGCAGCGCGGTCGGCATCACCGAGCCCGTCCAGCGCGGCCTGAAGCCGGCCGGTGAGAATGGCACCCGCGACCGCCGGTGAACCGCCGCTGCATGCCGTCATCAGGCTCGACGCGGTAGGTGGTCCGACTGTGCCGTCGTCGGCGACCGCGCACCCGGCCTGTTTCGCCTGGGCCAGCACCACCAGGACCTGGTCACGGGCGTGGCCGACGGTCAGCGCGGCGTCCCGCGCTTCCGCGGCGGCGACGACGAGCGCCCGGCTCAGCTGCCGCAGTTCGGCTACCACGGGGGAGAGTGCATCGTGGGCGGCCTGCGCGGCGACACCCGTCCAACCGCCCGGCCGCACGGCCCCCTCGACGGCGTCGGCGTGTGCCTGCAACAGGCCCGCCGCGTCGTCCCACTCGGCGGCCAAGGCGTTCAGCGCTTCCGGGTGCCAGGCCACCACCTCGGCTACGGTAGGACGCGTCATCGCAGGCCAACGCGGTCGGCGCCGGCCTGATCGGCGGCTGACAGCTCACCGGCCATGCGACGGGCGGTGTCGGCCCACGCCTGTACCGTCGTGCCGTGTCTGCGCACGTCAGCGGCCGCGCGCCGGGGTCCGGCCAGACCGGCCAGGGCCGAGCCGGGTAACTGCTCGACGCCGGGTATCGACATGGCGGACAGTTCGGCACCTGCCTGCGCGACGCGCTCGGTGAGCCGGCTCAGTGCGGATGCGTCGAGGCCGACGGGTTCGGGCATGGCTGATGCTGACATGGCGACAGGCGGCGCGAATTCGGCGATCCACAGGGCAATCCGCATAGATCCGAAGGCGTTTCACTGAGCGCTTGCACACCGCTGGTCCACAGCAACCAGTACGCTCGACTGTGTGCAGCGAAGGATCATGGGCATCGAAACCGAATTCGGTGTCACCTGCACGTTCCACGGCCATCGCCGACTGAGCCCGGACGAGGTAGCCCGGTATCTGTTCCGTCGCGTGGTGTCGTGGGGCCGCAGCTCGAATGTCTTTTTGCGCAACGGCGCGCGGTTGTACCTGGATGTGGGCAGCCACCCCGAGTACGCCACCGCCGAGTGCGACAACCTCGTCCAGCTGGTCACCCATGACCGCGCGGGTGAGCGGGTTCTGGAGGATCTGCTGATCGACGCCGAGCAGCGGTTGGCCGACGAGGGCATCGGCGGGGACATCTACCTGTTCAAGAACAACACCGACTCGGCGGGCAACTCCTACGGCTGCCACGAGAACTACCTGATCGTGCGGGCCGGGGAGTTCTCCCGGATCTCCGACGTGCTGCTGCCGTTCCTGGTCACCCGCCAGCTGATCTGCGGCGCAGGCAAGGTGCTGCAGACGCCGAAAGCCGCGACGTTCTGCCTCTCGCAGCGTGCCGAGCACATCTGGGAGGGCGTCTCCAGCGCCACCACACGGTCGCGTCCGATCATCAACACCCGTGACGAGCCGCACGCCGACGCCGAGAAGTACCGTCGCCTGCACGTCATCGTCGGCGACTCCAACATGTGCGAAGCCACCACCATGCTCAAGGTCGGCGCCGCCTCGCTGGTGCTGGAGATGATCGAGGCCGGCGTGGCGTTCCGGGACTTCTCGCTGGACAATCCCATCCGCGCGATCCGGGAGGTCAGCCACGACCTGACCGGTCGCAGACTCGTGCGGCTGGCCGGCGGGCGGCAGGCCAGCGCGCTGGACATCCAGCGCGAGTACTACGCGCGGGCGGTCGAATACCTGCAGACCCGCGAGCCGAACACCCAGATCGACCAGGTCGTCGACCTGTGGGGCCGTCAACTCGACGCCGTCGAGAGCCAGGACTTCGCCAAGGTCGACACCGAGATCGACTGGGTGATCAAGCGCAAGCTGTTCCAGCGCTACCAGGACCGCTACAGCATGGAGCTGTCCGACCCGAAGATCAGCCAGCTCGATCTGGCGTACCACGACATCAAGCGCGGGCGCGGCGTGTTCGACCTGCTGCAGCGCAAGGGACTGGCGACCAGGATCACCACCGACGAGGAGATCGAGGCCGCCGTCGACACCCCGCCGCAGACCACGCGCGCCAAGCTGCGCGGCGAGTTCATCGCCGCCGCCCAGGAGGCCGGCCGCGACTTCACGGTCGACTGGGTGCACCTCAAGCTCAACGATCAGGCCCAGCGCACGGTGCTGTGCAAGGACCCGTTCCGCTCGGTCGACGAGCGGGTGAAGCGGCTCATCGCCAGCATGTGACGAGCGCGCCGCACGACCGGCGCACCCATCCCGGCTAAGGTTGGGCGAGTGGCGACATCCAAGGTCGAGCGGCTGATGAATCTTGTCATCGCCCTGCTGTCCACCCACGGTTACCTCACCGCAGAGCGCATCCGCGCCAGCGTGGCCGGGTACTCCGAAAGCCCGAGCGACGAAGCGTTCTCGCGGATGTTCGAGCGCGACAAGAACGAGCTGCGCGACCTCGGCATCCCGTTGGAGACCGGCCGGGTCTCCTCCTTCGACCCCGCCGAGGGGTACCGCATCAACCGAAACGCCTACGCGCTGCCCGACATCGAGCTCACCGCCGAGGAGGCGGCCGCGGTTGCTGTCGCCGCGCAATTGTGGGAGTCACCCGAGCTGATCACCGCGACCCAGGGCGCGCTGCTGAAGCTGCGGGCCGCCGGTGTCGACGTCGACCCCGACGGTGCGGTCGCGATCACCACACCGTCGGGCCCGCCCGGACTGCGCGGCTCTGAAGACGTTCTCGGAATCCTGTTGTCCGCCATCAACTCTGGGCAAGCTGTCCGGTTCCGGCACCGGCCGTTGCCCACCGAGCCTTTCACCGAGCGCACTGTCGAGCCGTGGGGTGTGGTGACCGCGCGGGGCCGCTGGTATCTGGTCGGCCATGATCGGGACCGCGACGCCACCCGCACATTTCGGCTTTCCCGCATCGGTGCCGACGTGGAAACCGTTGGGCCGCCGGGATCGGTGAGCCGCCCGGACGGGGTGGACCTGCGCGCGATCGTCGACAAGGCCATCGGCGAGGCGCCCAGCGGCGTGACGGCGACGGTGTGGGTGGCCGACGGACGGGCAGCGGCGCTGCGACGTGCCGGGACATCGAAAGGCGCGCGCACCATCGGCGGCCGGGCCGGCGAGGTCCTCGAACTGGATCTGGGCACCCGCGACCGCCTCGCCCGTGAGATCACGGGCTACGGGGCCGACGCGCTGGTTCTGGAACCGGCTGCGCTGCGCGAGGATGTGGTGGCGCGGTTGAAGGCTCAGGCGGGTTGCGCATGAGTCCGGTTTCCACCCGCCTGGTCCGGCTGCTCAACATGGTGCCGTACCTCAAGGCCAACCCCCAGATCACCTACGAGGAGGCCGCCGCCGATCTGGGCGTCACCCGAAAGCAGCTTCAGCAGGACCTCGACCAGTTGTGGATGTGCGGGCTGCCCGGGTACGGGCCGGGTGACCTCATCGACTTCGAGTTCTCCGACGACACCATCAACGTGACGTTCACCGCTGGCGTGGACGCCCCGCTGCGGCTGACCTCACCGGAGGCCACCGGACTGCTGGTGGCGTTGCGCGCGCTGGTCGACATCCCCGGTGTGGTGGACCCGGCGGCGGCCCGCAGTGCCATCGCCAAGATCGAGTCGGCGGCGGGGACCATCGCGCATGACCAGACCCATGCCGCGGCCGCAGTCGAGGAGCAGGCCCCGATCGAGAGCGAGGCCGCCGCGGCGGTGCGGACCGCGGTGCGCGGCGGGCGTGCCCTGAGCATCGAGTACTACTCGGCGTCGCGCGACATGCTGTCCACCCGCATCGTCGACCCGATCCGCGTGGTGCTGGTCGGTGACCACAGTTACCTGGAGGCGTGGTCCCGCGAGGCCGAGAGCGTGCGGCTGTTCCGGTTCGACCGCATCGTCGAGGCCGGTGTGCTCGACGAACCGTCCGCGCCGCCGGCACCGGCCGTGCAAGCCGGCCCGGACACCTCGCTGTTCGACGCCGACCCCGCACTGCCCGCGGCCACCCTGCTGGTGGCGCCCACGGCGTCGTGGATGCTCGAGTACTACCCGATGCGGGTTCGTGAAGAGCTACCCGCCGGCTACTGCGAGGCGGCGATGACCTACGCCTCCGACGAGTGGATGAGCCGGCTGGTGCTGGGCTTCGGTCCCGACGTGCGGGTGCTGGGGCCCGAGTCCTTGGTGGCCCGGGTGCGCGAGGCGGCGACCGCGGCGCTGGCCGCCTACGCGGATCTGGACGGCTGATTCCGCGTCCAGGCTTGTCACGGGGCCGCCTGCGGTAGCATCGAACAGACATCTGGAGGTGACCAAATTGGGTGCTCTACAACCGTGGCACTGGCTGATCCTGATCGCCGTGATCGTGCTGCTCTTCGGGTCGAAGCGGTTGCCTGATGCTGCGCGCTCGCTGGGCAAGTCGATGCGGATCTTCAAGTCAGAGGTCAAGGAGCTGCAGAACGAGGGGAAGACGGAAACCCCCGTCCAGCCGGCGCAGCCCCCAACCCAGGTGCAGTCCGAACGCGTCGAGGCGCCCGTGACACCGACCCCGGCGCCGAACCCGACCGACGCCCGACCGGCCTGAGCCGACCACGATCCGGCGCGAAGGCGCCCGTAGTCAGACGCTGCCGTGCGCACCCCTAAGTTCATGTCGCGGCTCGACCCGCGACAACGTCGCAGCCGCGCCAATACTGACGGGACGATGTCCCTCGTCGACCACATCCGGGAGCTGCGCACCCGGCTGCTGATCTCGCTCGGCGCTGTCGCGCTGACCACGATCATCGGCTTCATCTGGTACAGCCACGGCATCTTCGGGGTCGAAAGCCTCGGCAACTGGCTACGCGAGCCGTACTGTTCGCTGCCTCCGTCGGCGCGCGCCGACATCAGCGCCGACGGCGGCTGCCGTCTGCTGGCCACCGCGCCGTTCGACCAGTTCATGCTGCGCCTGAAGGTCGGCATGACCGCCGGTATCGTGCTGGCCTGCCCGGTGTGGCTCTACCAGCTGTGGGCGTTCATCACCCCGGGGCTGTACCGCAACGAGCGGCGCTTCGCGATGGCGTTCGTGACGTTCGCCGCGATGCTGTTCATCTCCGGCGCGGTGCTGGCCTACATCGTGTTGTCGAAGGCTTTGCACTTCTTGCTGACCGTCGGTAACGACGTGCAGGTCACGGCCTTGTCCGGTGATCGCTACTTCGGGTTCCTGATCAACCTGCTGCTGGTCTTCGGCGTCAGCTTCGAGTTCCCGCTGCTGATCATCATGCTGAACCTGGTCGACATCCTTCCCTACGCGAAGCTCAAGTCGTGGCGGCGCGGCCTGATCTTCGGGGTATTCGTGTTCGCCGCGTTCGCCACACCCGGTTCGGACCCGTTCTCGATGCTGGCGCTGGGTCTGGCCCTGTCCCTGCTGATGGAGTTGGCCATCCAGGTCACCCACCTGCACGACAGCCGCAAGGCCAGACGCGAGGCGGCCGCGCAGGCGGCGATCCCCGACGACCAGGCCGCGCCCATCGAGCCGCCGACACCGGTGGCCGCACCTGCGCAGGTCGCGGCACAGCATGACGACATCACCTGAGTTCGGCGGGCAGGAGCGCAGCGACCCGGGGGTGGGCCTGGCCCGGTTCGTCGAGCTGCTGACGTTTCGCCTCGACCCGTTCCAGCTCGAGGCGTGTGAGGCCCTCGAACGTGGTCACGGCGTGCTGGTGTGCGCGCCGACCGGCGCGGGCAAGACGGTGGTGGGCGAGTTCGCCGTGCACCTGGCGCTGGCCGCCGGGCGAAAGTGCTTCTACACCACGCCGATCAAGGCGCTGAGCAACCAGAAGCACGCCGATTTGGTCCGCCGGTACGGCGCGGAACGCATCGGGCTGCTGACCGGCGATCAGTCGATCAACGGCGATGCCCCGGTGGTGGTGATGACCACCGAGGTGCTGCGCAACATGCTGTACGCGGGTTCGGATGCGCTGCATGGACTTTCGTATGTAGTGATGGACGAGGTGCACTTCCTGGCCGACCGGATGCGCGGCGCGGTGTGGGAGGAGGTCATCCTGCACCTGCCCGACGACGTCCGGCTGGTCAGCCTGTCGGCGACGGTGAGCAACGCCGAGGAGTTCGGCGGCTGGATGCAGACCGTGCGCGGTGACACCACAGTCGTGGTCGATGAGCATCGCCCGGTACCGCTGTGGCAGCACATGCTGGTGGGTAAGCGGCTCTTCGACCTGTTCGACTACGACAGCCAGGGCAGGCAGCACCTCGTCGACCCGGATCTGACCCGGCACATCGCGCACCGGCGGGAGGCCGACCGGCTGGCGGACGGGCAGCCGCGTCACCGCGGCCGGGGCAGGTCTGACGAGCGGCGGCCCGGCGGTGGTCCGGGCCTGCATCGGCCGCCGTCGCGCCCGGACGTCATCGCCACTCTGGATCGCGAGGGCCTGCTGCCCGCGATCACGTTCATCTTCTCCCGCGCCGGCTGCGACGGCGCGGTCAAGCAATGCCTGCGCAGCCCCCTGCGGCTGACCAACGACGAGGAACGGGCCCGCATCGCCGAGGTGATTGACCGCCGGTGCGGCGACCTGGCCGACGCCGACCTCGCGGTGCTGGACTACTACGAGTGGCGCGAGGGACTGCTACGCGGGCTGGCCGCCCACCACGCGGGCATGCTCCCGGTCTTCCGGCACACCGTCGAAGAGCTGTTCACCGCGGGTCTGGTCAAGGCCGTGTTCGCCACCGAGACACTGGCTCTGGGCATCAACATGCCGGCCCGCACGGTGGTGCTCGAGAAGCTGGTCAAGTTCAACGGCGAGCAGCACATGCCGCTCACGCCGGGCGAGTACACCCAGCTGACCGGCCGGGCCGGGCGCCGCGGCATCGACGTCGAGGGCCACGCCGTCGTGGTCTGGCATCCCGACCTCGAGCCCGCGGAGGTCGCCGGACTGGCGTCCACCCGGACCTTCCCGCTCAAGAGTTCGTTCGCGCCGTCGTACAACATGACGATCAACCTGGTGAACCAGATGGGCCCGGAGCAGGCGCACCGGCTGCTGGAGCGCTCGTTCGCCCAGTACCAGGCCGACCGGTCGGTGGTCGGGCTGGTCCGCGGTATCGAGCGGGGCGAGAAGATGCTCGACGAGATCGCCGCCGAGATGGGCTGGGACCGCCGAGCCGAGCCGGTGCCCGAGCCCGCGATCCTGGACTACGTGCGGCTGCGCGCCAAGATCAGCGAGCGCGAGCGCGCCCAGTCGCGGGCGTCGCGGTTGCAGCGTCGGCAGGCCGCCAGTGACGCGCTGTCCTCGCTGCGCCGCGGCGACATCATCACCATCACCCAGGGCCGCCACGGCGGGCTGGCCGTGGTGCTGGAGGCCGCGAACGACGGGGACGACCCGAGACCGCTGGTGTTGACCGAAAACCGTTGGGCGGGAAGGATTTCCTCGGCGGACTATCCGGGTGCCGCCGCGCCGATCGGGTCGATGTCGCTGCCCAAACGCGTCGAGCACCGCCAACCGAGGGTGCGCCGCGACCTGGCGTCGGCGCTGCGGTCGGCGGCGGCCGGGCTGGTCGTGCCGTCGGGACGTAAGCGGCGCGACGGCGGCGACGAACCGGGCATCGATCCGGAGCTGACGTCGTTGCGCGACGAGATGCGCCGGCACCCCGGGCACCGGGCGGCCGACCGGGAGGCCAAGGTGCGGGTCGGTGAACGCTATCTGCGGGTGGAGCGCGACAACGAGGCGATCCGCAAGAAGGTCGGCGCGGCGACGAACTCGCTGGCCCGCACGTTCGACCGGATCGTCGGCCTGCTGACCGAGCGCGGCTTCATAGAGGATTCCGGCGGGGACGGCGGTCCGCGGGTGACCCCGGACGGCCGGCTGCTGGCCCGGATCTACAGCGAGTGCGACCTGCTGGTTGCCGAATGCCTTCGCAACGGGATCTGGAAGGGCCTTCAGCCCGCGGAGTTGGCGGCGGTGCTCTCGGCCATGGTGTTCGAGTCGCGCGGCGGCGACGGCCCGACGCCGCTGCACGCGGTGGACATGCCCACCGCCGGGGTGCGCCGGGCGCTGGCCGAGACCCGCCGACTGGCGGGTCAATTGCGTGCCGACGAGAACCGGCATCGGATCAGCCCGTCGCGCGAGCCCGACGAGGGGTTCGGGGCCGCGGTGTACCGCTGGGCGACCACCGGCGATCTCGCCGCCGCCTTGGCGGCCTCCGACGTCGCGGGGAACGGCACCCCGCTGCCTGCAGGCGACTTCGTCCGCTGGTGCCGTCAGGTGCTCGACCTACTCGATCAGGTTCGCAACGCCGGACCCGACCCGGCGCTGCGCAGTGCGGCGAAACGCGCCATCGACGACGTCCGACGCGGCGTCGTGGCTGTTGATAGCGGGTAGGGTGATGCAAACGCTACGGTGGGAGCGGCTAGCCGCTACCAGACCAAGGAGAGACGATGAGCGGACCGCAGGGATCTGACCCCAACCCCTGGCAGGCTCAGCAGCCCGCCCAGGGTGAGGATCAGCCTGCCCCCGGCTCGGAGCAGCCCTCGGCTGCGACGCCGTCCTGGCAGCCCCCGGCCTCCCCGGAGCGACCGGCCGAAACCCCGTCCTGGCAGCAGCCGACCAGCGAGCCGCCGACCTGGCAGCCGCCCGCCTACACCCCGCAGCAGTACCCGCAGTACGGCCAGCCCCAGACCCAGGGCTACCCGCCGCAGCAGCAGTACCAGCAGCCGACCGAATACAACCCCGCCGCCTACGGCCAGCCCGGTCAGTACGCCCAGCCGCAGTACGGTCAGCCCGGCCAGCCGCAGTACGGCCAGCCCGGCCAGCCGCAGTACGGCCAGCCCGGCCAGCCGCAGTACGGTCAGCCCGGCCAGCCGCAGTACGGCCAGCCCGGCCAGCCGCAGTACGGCCAGTACCCGCAGCCGGGCCAGCCGGGGCAACCCGGCCAGCCGGGGCAGTACGCCCCCTACCCGCAGCCCGGCGGGGAGGAGTCGTCCAAGAAGTCGGCGGCCGTCATCGGCACCGTCATCGGAGTGCTGGCGGCCATCATCCTGGCCGTGGTCCTGGTGCTCGGGTTCTGGAAGCCCGGCTTCTTCGTCACCTCCAAGCTGGACATCAACAAGGCCCAGCAGGGTGTCCAGCAGATCCTGACCGACGAGACCAATGGTTATGGAGCCAAGAACGTCAAGGACGTCAAGTGCAACAACGGCCAGAACCCGACGGTCAAGAAGGGCGACACCTTCACCTGCGAGGTCAGTATCGACGGCACCAAGCGCCAGGTGACAGTGACCTTCCAGGATGACAAGGGCACCTACGAGGTCGGCCGTCCCAAATAGCCGACCGGCGTCCTCCGGGCCCGCGAACTACCGCTGAATTGACGGCCATGTAGCCGAATTTCCCTGTGCTGCAACACAAAATCAGGATCCGGTAATGTCACCTCGGTGTTGCCGCGCGGTGCTACCGTCATGCTCGCTGCACGCCGTCTGAAAACGAGTTCCCGGAGTGGCACCGCACCCCGAACTACCGTCACCCTGAATGCCTCCGAACACTCGACAAGTCCTGCGGCACTGAGGAATTGAACTTCACGTTCAAGGAGCGCCGCGACGAGGAGGACGAGCCGTCGGCCATCCGGTACGCGAACCTGCCGTACCCGGAGAGTCAACTGGTAGCGCTGGCGCACTCGCTGATGGCGCGCGGAGTGATCGACGAGGTCGAGTTGCGGCAGCGCCTGGCCGCGGTCCACGCCCTAGCCGACCCTCACAAGTCGAGATGAAGTCGTAGCGCCTCGTCAATCGCGGCAAGCTCGGTCGGGGATACTCGCCCGATCCGACGCACGAGTCGTTGCACGGTAATTGATCTGACCTGTTCTGCTTGGGCTTTGGACTCAACGGACAACCCACTGGGGTCTGACAACAACAGCACCTGGAACGGGAAGACCCGAGCAGTGTTCCTGGTGACGGGGACTACGGTGATGACACCACGGCCCAGCTTTGTTGCGGTGGCATTGGCACGGTCATTGCTCACGACGACCGCCGGCCGCTGCTTGTTCGCTTCACTGCCACGGGCGGGATCCAAATCGACTTGCCAGACTTCACCGCGCAGCATGGTCAAGCCCGTCGCCGACGGTCTCACTCCATGATTCGTCGCTGCCGGCGGCCGACCATTCTTCCCAGGCCTCGGCGTAGTCGTCTTCAAGCGTCGGGAAGCGCAGCATGCGAATAGCCCGCTGCAGACCCGCCGACCGCGAAGGCAGCCCGACGCGTTCGATGTAGGCATCGAGCACCGCAACATCCTCGTCTGACAGGCTGATGCTAAGCTTCATACCGATATCCTACCGAGATGCTACACAGGTAGCAATCGACTAGCCCGGCAACGTATCCAGCGCCTTCTGCAGGCGCGCGATCGACGAGCCCACCCCGTAGGCCTTGGCGAGTTCAGCCACCCGTGCCGGGTCGGCGGCCGAGAGCGGCAACAGGTCACTGGCAGTGGAGAACTCGACCGGAGCGCCGCGGGCCACCGCCACCACCGGGCCCGCGGCCTCGATGTAGTCGGCGGCGGCCAGCAGCTTGGCCCGAAAGGCTTTGGGCAGCTTGGAATTGGGATCGTAAGCCGCAGCGAGGATCGCCTCCAGTGATCCGTGCTGCGCCAGCATTGTGGCGGCTGTCTTCTCACCGACCCCGGGCACGCCGGGCAGCCCGTCGGACGGATCTCCGCGCAACAGGGCAAGTTCGGCGTATGCCGGCCCGGCCCGGTGCGTGGGGACACCGTATTTCTCGGCCACCTCGGTGGGCCCGAACATCACCGCGTTGGACAACCCCCGGCCCAGATACAGCACCCGAACCTCGACCGGGTCGTCGGAGACCAGCTGCAGCAGGTCGCGGTCGCCGCTGACCACCACGGCACGGTCGCGCCGTTCGGCGGCGGCCAGGGTGCCCAGGACGTCGTCGGCCTCGTAGCCGGGCGCCCCGGCGGTGGCGACCCCGAACGCGTCGAGCAACTCCATGATCATGTCCACCTGGTGGTTCAGCTCGTCGGGCACCTCCTCCAGATCCGGCTCGCCGCCGTCGATCTCCTCGGCGACCCGGTGCGCCTTGTACGACGGGATGAGATCGACGCGGAACTGCGGGCGCCAGTCCAGATCCAGGCACACCACCAGCCGGCCTGGGCGCTCCCGGGTGATCAGCGTCGCCACGCTGTCGATGAACCCGCGAACGGCGTTGACGGGCCTGCCGTCCGGCGCGGTGATCGAGGACGGCACGCCGAAGAACGACCGGAACCACATGCTGGCGCCGTCGAGCAGCAACACCGGCGCTGACATCAGACCTCCCTGAACAGATACGACCCGGGGGTAGCTGCGGCCCAGGTTGCGGTCGCTGAGCAGACCACCTCAGCGCCCAATTCGGCGGCGCAGGCCTCCGGGTCGCCGGCGAGTTCGCGGATGTCGCGCAGCACCGTGTGATCGTATGCCCGCGGCTAACCTTGCTGACATGAGCGCCAGCCGTTTCCCGTCCGATGTGTACGCCCACCGGCTCAAAGCCGCCGCGGCCGCCGCCGACCAGGCGGGGGTGGCGGGCCTGGTGGTGACGCCGGGTTATGACCTGCGCTACCTGCTGGGCTCGCGGGCGCAGACCTTCGAGCGGCTGACCGCCCTGGTGATTCCGGCCGGTGGCGCGCCGGTCGTGGTGGTCCCGCGGCTGGAGTTGGCGGCGCTGCGGGAGTCCGCGGCCGGCGACCTCGGCCTTGTGGTGCGGGACTGGGCGGACGGCGAGAACCCCTACGACATCGTGGCCGACGCCCTCGGCGGGCAGGCGCGGGCCGCGGTGACCGACTCGATGCCCGCACTGCACCTGCTGCCGCTGGCCAAGAGGTTGGGCGCGGTACCGGTACTGGCCACCGACGTGCTGCGCTCGCTGCGGATGCACAAGGACCCGGCCGAGATCGAGGCGTTGCGCACGGCCGGTGCGGCAATCGACCGGGTACACGCGCGGGTGCCGGAGTTCCTGGTGCCCGGCCGCACGGAGGCGGATGTCGCCGCTGATATCACCAGAGCCATTGTGGCCGAGGGACATTCGGAGGCGGCTTTCGTCATCGTCGGTTCCGGGCCCAACGGGGCCGACCCGCACCACGAGTGCTCGGATCGGGTACTGCAGGCCGGTGACATCGTCGTCGTCGACATCGGCGGCCCAGTGGAGCCCGGCTACAACTCGGATTCCACCCGTACCTACAGCCTCGGCGAGCCAAGCGCGGAGATCGCCGAGCAATACGCGGTGCTGCAGCGTGCACAGGCCGCCGGGGTGGCGGCGGTCCGGCCGGGGGTGACGGCCGATCAGGTCGACGCCGCCGCCCGCGACGTGCTCGCCGACGCCGGACTGGGCGAGTACTTCGTGCACCGCACCGGCCACGGAATCGGGCTGTCGGTGCACGAGGAGCCCTACATCGTCGCGGGCAACGCCCTGCCGCTGGCCGAGGGCATGGCGTTCTCCGTCGAACCGGGCATCTACTTTCCGGGCCGCTGGGGTGCGCGCATCGAGGACATCGTGATCGTCACCGCCGACGGGGCGCTGTCGGTCAACGGTCGCCCGCGTGAGCTGACCGTGGTGCCGATCTAGAGGTCGACGACCGCATCCTCGGTTGGCTGGGCGCAGCAGTTCAGCACAGTTCCCGCCGCTGGCGCGTCGATTGATCCTCGCCTCCGGGCTCAGATCTTGGAACGGTCCAGCAGGCCCGAGGAGCCCAGCACCCGTTCGACGTGGACCTCGACGACCACGCGGCGCGGGTTGACCCGCGGGGTGCGGTAGCGCTGCGCGTAGCGCAGTTCGGCGTCGCGGATCGCTGCCGGATCGCGATTCACACTGGCGCTGCCCTCCAGGGACAGCCAGCGGGCACCGTCGACCTGAGACAGCACACCGACGTTGTTCCGCTCGGCGTTGATCGCCTTCTGCGAGCCGTCGGTGGTGATGACCCTGGCGATGTGGGTCTTGGGGTCGAAGGTGAAGCCGACCGCCACCACGTGCGGCGAGTTGTCGGCGCGCAGCGTCGTCAGCATCGCGAGGTGGCGCTCGGTGAGAAATGCCAGCGCATCGCCGGTCAGCCGCGTGGTTAGGTTCGCCATCAAGCTCCACGCTAGCGCAGTGAATAATCGAGAGCTGTGAATGACACGGGGGCCGGACCGGTCGTGATCTTCGGCGGCCGCAGCGAGATCGGCATCGAACTCGCGCAGCGGCTCGCCCCGAAGGCCACCGTGGTGCTGGCCGCCCGCAACGCCGACCGGCTCGACAAGCAGGTGGCTGCGGTCTGCGGCGCCGGGGCCGCCGCGGTGCACACCGTCGAGTTCGACGCCGACGACCTGGCCTCCCACGGCCCGCTCGTCGACAAGCTGGTCGGTGAGTTCGGGCCGATCGGCACCGCCGTGCTGGCCTTCGGCATCCTCGGCGACCAGGCCCGCGCCGAGACCGACGCCGCGCACGCCGTCGCGATCGTGCACACCGACTACGTCGCGCAGATCAGCCTGCTGACCCACCTGGCGACCGCGATGCGCGCCGCCGGCCGGGGCGCGCTGGTGGTGTTCTCCTCGGTGGCCGGAATCCGGGTGCGCCGAGCCAACTATGTCTACGGCTCGGCCAAGGGGGGCCTCGACGGGTTCGCCTCCGGACTCGCCGACGCGCTGCACGGCAGCGGGGTGCGGCTGCTGATCGTGCGGCCCGGCTTTGTCATCGGCCGGATGACCGACGGGATGGACCCGGCGCCGCTGTCCAGCACACCCGCCCAGGTGGCCGAGGCGACGGCCCGCGCCCTGTCGAACGGGCGGCGCACGGTGTGGGTGCCGTGGGCGCTGCGGCCGATCTTCTTCGGGATGAAGTTGTTGCCGCAAGCGGTGTGGCGGAGGCTGCCGCGATGATCGTGGTCGTGGGTATCGGCGCGGACGGCATGACCGGGTTGTCCGAGGAATCTAGATCCGAATTGTATTCCGCCACAGTCATTTACGGATCTCAACGGCAGATCGACCTGCTCGACGACACCGTCGCCGCCCCGCGGCACCGCTGGCCCTCGCCCATGATGCCCGCGCTGGAGTGTCTGCTCGACGACCACCCCGCCGGCGACATCCACGTCGTCGCCAGCGGTGACCCGCTTCTGCACGGCATCGGGACCACGCTGATCCGGCTGTACGGTGCCGGCAGGGTGCGGGTGCTGCCGCACGTGTCCTCGGTGACGCTGGCCTGCGCCCGGATGGGCTGGACGGCGCAGGACACCGAAGTCATCAGCCTGGTTACCGCACCGGTACACACCGCGGTGCGCCGCGGGGGACAGGCCGTCGTGTTGTCGCGCAACGGCGCCACACCCGCCGAGCTGGCCCGGCTATTGGTCGAAACGGGCCGCGGGACATCGGAGTTCACCGTCCTCGAACAGCTCGGCAGTCGCGACGAGCGGGTGCGCAGCCGGGCCGCCGACGCCTGGGCCGCCGCCCCGCCCGACGACGTCGAGGATCTCAACGTGGCCGCCATCCGCTACCTGCCCGACGAGCGGATCGCCCAGATCCTGCCCGACGGCGTCTTCCGCCACGACGGGCAGATCACCAAGCAGTCCATTCGTGCCGTCACGCTGGCCGCGCTCGCGCCGCGACCCGGTGAGCTGCTGTGGGACGTCGGTGCCGGGTCCGGCAGCATCGGCATCGAGTGGTGCCGCAGCGCGCCCGGCTGCCGGGCCGTCGCGTTCGAGACCAACGCGGAGCGGTGCGAGCGGATCGCCGCCAACGCCAAGGACTTCGGTGTGGACCTCGAAGTCCGCGGTGGAGCACCGGAGGCCTTCGACGACGTACCGCAACCGAGCGCCATCTTCGTCGGCGGCGGTCTGACCCACCCGGGCCTGCTCTCGGCGTGTGTCGACCGACTGCTCGCCGGTGGCCGACTGGTCGCCAACGCTGTCACCGCGGAATCCGAAGCGCTTCTGGTGGAATGGCATTCACGTCTCGGCGGCGAGCTCCGCCGATTCCAGCACTACCGCGGCGAACCGCTCGGCGGGTTCACCGGCTGGCGCCCGGCCATGCCCATCACCCAGTGGGTGGTGAGCGCGCTGTGACCGTCCATTTCATCGGCGCGGGGCCCGGTGCGGCAGACCTGATCACCGTCCGCGGCCAGCGGCTGCTGCAGCGCTGCCCGGTCTGTCTGTACGCCGGGTCGATCATGCCGCCGGACCTGCTGGCGCTGTGCCCGCCCGAGGCCAAGGTGGTCGACACCGGTCCGCTGACCCTCGAGGAGATCATCGACGAGCTCGCCGAGGCCAGTAACGCCGGCCATGACGTGGCCCGGCTGCACTCCGGTGATCCGTCGATCTACAGCGCGATCGCCGAACAGTGCCGCCGGCTGGACGCACTGGGCATCGACTACGACATCGTGCCCGGTGTGCCGGCTTTCGCGGCCGCCGCCGCGGCGCTCGGCCGTGAGCTCACCGTGCCCGGCGTCGCGCAGACCGTGACGCTGAGCCGGGTCGCCACGCTGTCCACCGCGATGCCCGACGGTGAAGACCTTGTCGCGCTGTGCAAACCCGGTGCGACGCTGGTGCTGCACCTGGCGGCGCACCGGATCGACGCCATCGTGCCCCAGTTGCTCGAGGGGGGCTACCGCCCGGACACCCCGGTCGCGGTCGTCGCGTTCGCGAGCTGGCCACAGCAGGTCGTGCTGCGCGGCACGCTGGCCGACATCGCCGGGCAGATGCACGCCGCGTCGATCACCAAGACCGCGGTGATCATCGTCGGTGATGTGCTTGCCGCAGAGGGTTTCACCGACAGCTACCTGTACTCCTCGCACCGTACTCGCGGCAGCCGACACTGATGCGCATCCTGCTGCTTGGCGGGACGGGGGAGGCCAGGGCGCTGGCCGCGCGACTGCACCCCGACACCGACATCATCAGCTCGCTCGCGGGTCGCGTCCCCGACCCGGCGCTGCCGGTCGGTCCGGTCCGCATCGGCGGCTTCGGTGGCGCCGAAGGTCTCACACAGTGGTTGCGCGACAACGACATCCGAGCCGTCGTCGATGCCACGCATCCGTTCGCCGCCACCATGACCGCACGCGCCGCCCAAGCCTGTGCCGATCTGAAGCTGCCACACGTGGTGCTGGCCCGGCCGGCCTGGAACCCCGGTGAGGCAACCCTGGTCGCCTCCGACACCGAAGCGGCGGACATCGTTGCACAGCAGGGCTATTCGCGAGTCTTCCTGACCACCGGGCGTTCCGGAGTCGCACCGTTCACCGGCAGCGACGCGTGGTTCCTGATTCGGGTCGTCACCCCGCCCGACCCCGAGGTGCTTCCGCGCCATCACGAGGTGCTGCTGTCGCGTGGGCCCTACGGCTACGGTGACGAGTACGCGCTGCTGCGGGACAACAGGATCGAGGTGCTGGTCACCAAGAACAGCGGGGGAGCGCTGACCGAGGCCAAGCTCGCCGCCGCCAAGAACCTGGGTGTGGCGGTGGTGATGATCGACCGCCCGCCGCTACCTGCCGGCGTTGAGACGGTCAGCACCGTCGACGAGGCCGTCGCGTGGGTGCTGCGCTCCTGCCCCCCGGGGCCTCAGGTTGGGTAGCGGCGCGGGGTGAACACGGTGTCACCCGAAGAAGTGGTGTACCACTGGGTTTGCGACGAGCCGATGATCAGCAGGCAGCGCATATCCACGTCGGCCTGATCGAGGTCGCTCAGACGGGCCACCGTCACCGACTCGTCCGGGCCGGACACGTCGCGCCCGATGACCACCGGCGTCCCAGGATCGCGGTGCTCGAGCAACAGATCCCGCATCGCCGCGACCTGCCAGGTCCGGCTCTTGGACGCCGGGTTGTAGATGGCCAAAACCAGATCGGCGGTCGCCGCCGCCGACAATCGGGCGGCGATGAGGTCCCACGGCTTGAGCCGGTCGGACAGTGAGATCACCGCATAGTCGTGACCCAACGGCGCGCCGACCCGGCTCGCCACAGCTTGGGCGGCCGTCATGGCCGGGATCACCCGCACCGCGACATCCGGCCACTGCTTGGCCTCCTCGAGAACCGCGGTGGCCATCGCGAACACCCCCGGATCACCCGAGGACACCACTGCGACCGCCCGGCCTCGCTCAGCCAGTTCGCAGGCCAGCCGGGCGCGGGCGGGTTCATCGGTGTTGTCACTCGGGTGGCGAATCTGACCGGCGCGCAACGGCACCCGGCCCAGATACGGCCCGTAACCGACCAAATCGGTGGCAGCAGCCAGCTCGTGGCGGCTCTGCGGGGTCATCCAGTCGACATCGCCGGGGCCCAGGCCCACCACCGCGACACCGCCGATGACCGTCTTGCGATGCAGACCGCACGTGTCCGATGTCGCCGGCCTTCGGGCTCCGGGCAGGATCGCCAGCGAGAAGTACGGCACTCCCTCGGCGTCCACCTCGCCGGCCGGAAGCACCCGCTGCGCGTCGGTGCTCGCCCGTTCCACGTAGAACGCCTCGTCCAGCCGACCGGACATCGAAAGCGCTTCGCGCACTTGTGGATACCTGCGGCCCAGCTTCATCACCACGGCCGCGTCGGCGTCCGCGAGCCGGCGGGTCAGCTCGCGCACCGGCATGGTACCGGGCAGAATGGAGAGCACCTCGTCACCGGTCACCAGCGGAGTGGCGATGGCCGCCGAGGCCGCGCTCACCGACGTCACCCCGGGGATTATCACCGCGTCGAACCGCTCGGTCAGCCGGCTGTGCACGTGCATGTAGGAGCTGTAGAACAGCGGATCACCCTCGGCCAGCAGCGCCACATCGCGCCCAGCGTCGAGGTGCGCGGCGATCCGTTCGGCTGACTCGCGGTAGAAGTCCTCCATCGCGCCGGCGTAGCCGCCGGGGTGGTCGGTGGCCTCGGTGGTCACCGGGTAGACCAGGTGCTCCTCGATCTGGCCCGGCCGCAGATACGGCTCGGCGATACGTCGCGCGATGCTGCGGCCATGGCGCGCACTGTGATACGCGACCACGTCGGCCTCGCCGATGACGCGCGCGGCCTTGACCGTCACCAGCTCCGGATCGCCTGGCCCGAGCCCGACGCCGAAGAGCGTTCCCGTCATTCGCGTTCGCTCGCAATCGCGTTCACCGCGGCGGCTGCCATCGCACTGCCGCCGCGGCGGCCCCGCACCAGCAGGTGCTCCATCCCGCGCGGGTGCTCGATGAGCTCCTGCTTGGACTGCGCTGAGCCGACGAACCCGACTGGGCCGCCGAGCACCGACACCGGGGCAGGCACACCCTCGTCGATCAACTCCAACAGCCGGAACAACGCGGTGGGGGCGTTGCCGATCGCCAGCACGGCACCGTCCAGCCGCTCGGCCCACAACTCCACGGCGGCCGCCGACCGCGTCGTCTCCCGACGCTTCGCCAAATCGGCGGCGCGCGGATCGGCCACCAGCGACACGACCTCGTTGCCCGCGGGCAGCCGGGCGGCGTTGATTCCCGCGGCGACCATCGAGGAGTCACACAGGATGGGGGCGCCGCCGACCAGCGCTGCATGCGTCGCGGCAACGACGCCGGGGGTGAAGGCCACGTGCTCGGTGAGGTCGACCTGTCCGCAGGTGTGGATCAGCCGGACGACCACCCGCGCGACGTCGTCGGGAAACGGCGAAAGGTCCGCCTCGGCGCGGATCGTCGCGAACGACTGCCGATAGATCTCGGCGGCGTCCCGGGTGTAGTCGAGCATCCGATCACCCTACGACCTGGCGGTTCATCCGCTGAAAGCCCTCGCCCGTTGCCACCCTCACCTCGCCCGACAGCGGACTGCCGCAGGCCCGTTCGCAGCCGACGTAATGCACGTGCCCGACGGGGACGTCCGCGGCCACCGCCCGGGTGGCCTCGGCACGCGCGTCGGCCAGCGACTTCTCGCAGCCGGGGCTGCCGACGCAGGAGCTGACGCGCAGCCACGGCGAGTTCTCGTCGAACACCAGGCCCAGCGGAGCCAACACCCGCAGCGACGAGTCGGCGACGCCCTCCTCCATGTCGCATACCAGCAGCGACCGCCACGGGGTGACGATCACCGGGGCGTCGATCGCGGCGACGAACTGCGCCTGCCGGGCCTCCAGGACACCCAGTGGCACCGCCGCCCCCAAGGCCACGCGTCCGTCGTCCTGCAGGATCCAGCCGACCGGCGGCCGCAGCACCGGGGGATAGGTCGCCCCACCTGGTGCGGTCGCCGCGAAGTCCGACGCCAGAATCGACGGATCCTCCAATTCGGCTATCCGCCAGGCATTTCCGCGCACCGCGACGAAACGGCGCGCCACCGCGAGCAGGGCCGGCACCACCTCGTCGCAACTGAGGCGGACACCGGTGTCGTTACCGCCCAGCAGCAGCGCCGCCCGCTCGCCCACAACATGCACGCCGGCGTCGGCGCGCAGCCCCGAGATGTCGCCGGTCCCGTCGTCGAGGCCGAACATGAACCGGCCGGGCAGCCGCACCAGGTCGCGGTCGGACTGGATCCCGCGGTCCAGCTCGGCGACCCAGGGCCGCACGTCGGCGAGTCCACCCACCCGGCCCGACAACGGCGAGGCGATGACGTTGCGCACCCGCTCGTGGTCAGGTGAGGGCAGCAGGCCGGCAGTGGCGGCCGCATCGGCGACGGCGGCGGTGTCGCGCACACCGCGCAGCTGGACGTTGCCCCGCACGGTCAGCTCCAGCGTGCCGTTGCCGTGCTCGGTCGCGGCGTGGGCCAGCGCCTCCAGCTGGCCGGCGGTGATCATCCCGCCCGGCAGACGCAACCGGGCCAGCGCGCCGTCGGCGGCCCGGTGCACTTGCAGTGCCCCCGGGCAGGCGTCGTCCTCACGCGTTCTGGTCACCGGTCCAGCGTACGGTCAGGGACTGTCCGGCAGGGCAGTCCAGCGCAGGGTGGTGGTGCCCGATGCCGGCGTCATGACCAGCTGCCCATCCTCGATACGCCACGCTCCGACTGGACCCGGCTGATGCCGCCCGGGTACGAATGACGGGTGCCTCAACCCACCGTCCTGCTGCTCTCCACCTCAGACACCGACCTCATCGCCGCCCGCGCCAGCGACGCCGGCTACCGGTGGGCGAACCCCTCGCGGCTGGTCGACGGTGAGCTGACCGAGCTCCTGGCCGGGGCCGACGTGGTGGTGGTGCGGATCCTCGGCGGGTACCGCGCCTGGGAGGACGGGATCGACGCCGTGGTGGCCAGCGGTGTGCCGACGGTGGTGGTCAGCGGCGAGCAGGCACCCGATGCCGACCTGATGGAGCGCTCCACCGTGCCGGCGGGCATCGCCATGCAGACTCACATCTACCTGGCGCAGGGCGGCGTGGAGAATCTGCGCCAGTTGCACGCTTTCCTCACCGACACCCTGCTGATGACGGGCTTCGGCTTCAACCCGCCCGCGCCCACACCGGTGTGGGGAGTGCTGGAGCGTGACACCCGTGAGATCGACGGACCGACGATCGCGGTGCTGTTCTACCGCGCCCAGCACCTGGCCGGTAACACCGCCTACATCGACGCCCTGTGCACCGCCATCGAACAAGCGGGCGGGCGGCCCCTTCCGGTGTACTGCACCTCGCTGCGCACCCCCGAACCCGAACTGCTCGACCTGCTGGGCACCGCCGACGCCATGGTCGTCACCGTGCTCGCCGCGGGCGGTGCCCGCCCGGCGACCGCGACCGCGGGCAACGACGACGATGGCTGGGACGTCAAACACCTTGCCGCCCTGGACGTCCCGATTCTGCAGGGGCTGTGCCTGACGAGCTCGCGGGCAACCTGGGCGAACAACGACGACGGGCTGAGCCCGCTGGACGTCGCCACCCAGGTGGCGGTGCCGGAGTTCGACGGCCGCATCATCACCGTGCCGTTCTCGTTCAAGGAGATCGACAACGACGGGCTGATCGCCTACGTGCCGGATCCGGAGCGTTGCGCGCGGGTGGCCGGTCTCGCCGTCAACTACGCCAATCTGCGCCGGGTCGCCGCACCCGACAAGCGGCTGGCGCTGGTGTTCTCGGCCTACCCGACCAAGCACTCCCGGATCGGCAACGCCGTCGGCCTCGACACCCCGGCCAGCGCGGTGGCGTTGCTGACGGCGTTGCGCGACAACGGGTATCACATCGGCGACCTTCCCGGCGTCGAGGCAGGCGGCGGTGACGCCCTGATGCATGCGCTGATCGAGCGCGGCGGGCAGGATCCCGACTGGCTGACTGACGCCGAGCTGTCCGGCAACCCCGTCCGGGTGCCCGCCGCGCGCTACCGCGAGTGGTTCGCGACGCTGCCGGCCGAGTTGACCGAGGCGATGGTGCGGCACTGGGGCCCGCCACCGGGCGAGCTTTTCGTGGACCGCAGCCGCGATCCCGAGGGTGAAATCGTCGTCGCGGCAATCGAATCCGAGAACATCGTGATCCTGGTGCAGCCGCCCCGCGGGTTCGGGGAGAACCCGGTGGCCATCTACCACGATCCGGACCTGCCGCCGACCCACCACTACTTGGCCGCCTACTTCTGGTTGCGCCACGAGTTCGGGGCGCACGCGGTCGTGCATCTGGGCAAGCACGGCAACCTGGAATGGCTACCGGGCAACACCGTCGGCATGTCCGCCGGCTGCGGCCCCGACGCAGCCCTGGGCGACCTGCCGCTGATCTACCCGTTCCTGGTCAACGATCCGGGGGAGGGCACTCAGGCCAAGCGGCGGGCCCACGCCACGCTGGTCGACCACCTCATCCCGCCGATGGCCCGGGCCGAAACCTACGGCGACATCGCCCGCCTCGAGCAGCTGCTCGACGAGCACGCCAACATCGCCGCCCTCGACCCGGGCAAGCTGCCCGCCATCCGCCAGCAGATCTGGACGCTGATGCGCGCCGCCAAGATGGACCACGATCTCGGGCTGGCCGACCGCCCCGAGGACGACAGCTTCGACGACATGCTGCTGCACGTCGACGGCTGGCTCTGCGAGATCAAGGACGTCCAGATCCGCGACGGCTTGCACATCCTGGGCGCGGCGCCCACCGGTGGGGGCGAACTCGACCTGGTGCTGGCGATCCTGCGCGCCCGCCAGCTCTTCGGCGGCGAGCAGCACCTGCCCGGTCTGCGCCAAGCGCTCGGCCTGGTCGAGGACGGCAGCGACGAACGGACCGTCGTCGATGAGGCCGAGCGGCAGGCCCGCGACCTGCTGGCCCGGCTGCAGGCCACCGGCTGGGACGCCGAGCGGGTCGACGAGCTCACCGACGACGCCCAGGTGGCCCGGATCCTGCGATTCGCGGCCACCGAGGTGGTGCCGCGACTGGCCGGCACGGCGGCCGAGATCGACCAGGTGCTGCGCGCACTGGACGGCCACTTCATCGCGGCAGGTCCGTCCGGCTCGCCGCTGCGCGGCCTGGTCAACGTGCTGCCCACCGGGCGCAACTTCTACTCGGTGGACCCCAAGGCGGTGCCGTCACGGCTGGCCTGGGAAACCGGTGTGGCGATGGCCGATTCGCTGCTGGAGCGCTACAAAGCCGACTACGGCGACTGGCCGCGTTCGGTCGGGCTGTCGGTGTGGGGCACCTCGGCGATGCGCACCTCCGGCGACGACATCGCCGAAGTCCTTGCCCTGCTTGGTGTCCGGCCGGTGTGGGACGACGCATCGCGCCGCGTGGTCGACCTGGAGGCCATCTCGGTCGAGGAGCTCGACCGGCCCCGCATCGACGTCACGGTGCGCATCTCCGGCTTCTTCCGCGACGCGTTCCCGCACGTCGTGGCGATGCTCGACGACGCGGTGTGCCTGGTCGCCGGCCTCGACGAGCCCGCCGACCAGAACTTCGTCCACGCCCACGCCCAAGCCGACCTCGCCGAGCACGGTGACCAAAGGCGCGCCACCACAAGGATATTCGGCTCCAAGCCGGGTACCTACGGGGCGGGTCTGCTGCAGTTGATCGACAGCCGCAACTGGCGCGACGACGCCGACCTGGCCGAGGTCTACACCGCGTGGGGCGGCTTCGCCTACGGGCGGGAACTGGACGGCAAGCCGGCCGCCGGCGACATGTCGATCCAGTACCGCCGGATCGTGGTGGCCGCCAAGAACACCGACACCCGCGAGCACGACATCGCCGACTCCGACGACTACTACCAGTACCACGGCGGCATGGTCGCCACCGTTCGCGCGCTGACCGGCAAGGCGCCGGCGGCCTACATCGGGGACAACACCCGGCCCGACGCGGTGCGCACCCGCACGCTCTCGGAGGAGACCACCCGGGTGTTCCGGGCCCGCGTGGTCAACCCGCGCTGGATGTCGGCGATGCGCAAGCACGGCTATAAGGGCGCCTTCGAGATGGCCGCGACGGTGGACTACCTGTTCGGCTACGACGCGACCGCGGGGGTGATGGCCGACTGGATGTACGAGCAGCTCACCCAGCAGTACGTCCTGGACCCGGAGAATCGCAAGTTCATGGACGAGTCCAACCCGTGGGCCTTGCACGGGATGTCGGAGCGGCTGCTGGAAGCCGTCGGCCGCGGCATGTGGCAGGACCCGGATCCGGCGACGCTGGACGGTCTGCGCCAGGTGCTGCTGGAGACTGAGGGCGACCTCGAAGCACGGTAATTCGCTAGATCGGTGGGCAGGACGGCAGGCCCAATCCGACGCCGATCTGGATCGCCCCGGACGGTGAGCGCGCCCTGGTCATCACCGGGAAGGACTCCTGGAAGGTCAAGCGCATCCGCAACACCCCGCGGGTGACGCTGGCGGTCTGTGACTGGCGCGGCAACGTCAAGGGCGAGCCGAACGAGGCGGTGGCGACCGTGCTCGACCCGGCGCACACCGAGGACGTCTACCGGGCGATCGTGAAGCGCTACCGACTCTTCGGGTTCCTGTTCAGCCTTTTCAGCAAGCTGCGCGGCGGCGCCAAGCACAATGTCGGCTTGGAACTGCGCGCCGCCTGACCGGAAATCACAGGCTCTTTTCAGGACTGTCAGGAACCCCGCCCGCGCCCCGGTCGTTGGCTGGACATGGTGATGCGGACGTTCTTCGTCTACGCCCTTGTCGAGCTGGCCGTACTGGCCCTGCTGACCTGGTCCATTGGGCTGGGCTGGACCCTGCTGGTGCTGCTGGCCACCTCGGTGGTCGGCGTGGCGCTGGCCGGATCCCAGGTCAAGCGACAGATCGTGCGGCTGCAACGCACCCGCACCAACCCCCGGAGTGCCGTCGCCGACGGCATGCTCGTGGCGCTGGGCACCTTCCTGGTGTTCATCCCCGGCCTGGTCACCACCGCCCTCGGCACCCTGATGCTGATGCCGCCCACCCGCGGCGCCGTGCGCCCGCTGGCCGCCGTGATGCTCACTCGCGGAATCGCCCGCCGGGTCGGCGTGATCAACCTGACCGGGCCCGGCCGCAGGTTCGCGGCCGCAGGCTACGGCGGCCACGGTGACTACATCGACGGCGACGTCATCGACGAGCAGCACTACAGCGGCGTGCACGACGCGAACATCGTCCGTTACAACTAGTACAACTAGCCGCACTCCGCTCTCACTCACTTTCATTCACCCGCGCGGGACACTAACCGACGTGACCACACTGCTGCTGGGCGGGCGCGTGCACAGCCCGTCGCACCCCGATGCCACCGCGATGGCTGTGCGCGACGGCGTCGTCGCCTGGCTCGGCAGCGACGATGTCGGCCGGGCCCAGTTCGGTGACGCCGACGTCGTCGACCTCGCCGGTGCGTTCGTCGCACCGGCGTTCGTCGACAGCCACATCCACCTGACCTCCACCGGCCTGCTCATCACCGGGCTGGACCTCACCGCCGCCACCTCCCGTCAGCACTGCCTGCGGCTGGTCGCCGAGCACACCGCCGCCCACCCTGGTCAGCCGATCTGGGCGCACGGCTGGGACGACACCGCCTGGCCTGACGGCACGCCCACCACCAAGGAACTCGACGCCGTCGTCGGCATGGTGCCGGCCTACCTGGCGCGCGTCGACGTCCACTCGGCCGTCGCCTCGACCGCGCTGCGGGACCTGGTCTCGGGCCTGTCCGCCGTCGCGGGCTTCGACCCGCACCGACCGCTGTCCGCCGACGCTCACCATCTGGTGCGCGCCGAGGCCCGCCGCCTGCTGACCTGGCAGCAGCGTGACGAGGCCCGCCGGGCGGCGCTGGATGGCGTCGCCGCCGCCGGCATCGTCGCCGTCCACGAATGCGCCGGACCCGACATCGGCGGATCCGACGACTGGCAGGAACTGCGCGCCACCGAGCACGGCGTGGACGTCGTCGGCTACTGGGGCGAGGCGGTGTCCAGTGCCGCGCAGGCCCGGGCCCTGATCGAGGCCACCGGGGCGCGCGGACTGGCCGGTGACCTGTTCGTCGACGGCGCGCTCGGCTCACGCACCGCATGGCTGTGCCAGCCCTACGCCGACGCCCCCGACACGACCGGCCACTGCTACCTCGATCCCGACACCATCACCGAACACCTCACCGCCTGCACTGAGGCCGGCGTGACCGCCGGTTTCCACGTCATCGGGGACGCCGCGGTCACCGCCGTGGTCGAGGCACTCGAGCGGGTCGTCGAGCGATTCGGGGCGCCGACGGTGGCTCGCTGCGGTCACCGCTTGGAGCACCTTGAGATGGTCTCCGGTGAGCAGGCAGCCAAGTTGGGCCAATGGGGTGTCGTGGCCAGCATGCAGCCCAATTTCGACGCGCGGTGGGGTGGCAGCAACGGAATGTACGCCCGGCGACTCGGTATCGGCAGAGCCACCCGGCTCAACCCGCTGGCGCTGTTAGCATCGGCAGGCGTGCCCCTGGCGTTCGGCTCGGACGCTCCCGTGACCGGCATCAATCCCTGGGAGACGGTACGCGCAGCCAGCCATCATCAGACTCCGGGCAGCGCCGTTTCGGTGCGCGCCGCCTTCGCCGCTGCCACCCGCGGGGCGTGGCGGGCCGGCGGGGTTCGCGACGGTGTCACCGGGACGCTGGTGCCCGGTGCGCCAGCGTCGTACGCGGTGTGGGAGACCGGTGATCTTGATGTCAGCGCCCCCGCCGACAGCGTGCAGCGGTGGTCCACCGACCCGCGCTCGCGGGTGCCGGCCCTGCCGCGCCTCGATCCGGACGATCCGCTGCCGGTCTGCCGGCAGACCGTTCACCGGGGTGTCGTGCTGCATGGCTGAGCTGCATGGCTGACGAGAAGCCCGGGCGGCTGCGGCGGATCGCCGCCGCCTTGCCCCCGCGCGCCTTCCGCCTGCTCGCCACGGTGTCGGCGGGCCTGCTGATGTACATCAGCTTCCCGCCGATCGGATGGTGGTGGTCGGCCATCGTGAGCTTCGCGCTGCTGAGCTGGGTGCTGGTGCATCCGAAGACCACCCTCGCCGGCGGCCTCGGCTACGGCTTCCTGTACGGGCTGGCGTTCTACATCCCGCTGCTGCCATGGATCAGCGGACTGGTCGGTCCCGTCCCCTGGCTGCTGCTGGCGGCGCTGCAGGCGCTGTTCACGGCGGTGTTCGGCATGTTCGCCGTGCTGGCGCGCCGCCTGCCGGGCTGGCCGTTGTGGCTGGCGCTGCTGTGGGTGATGCAGGAATGGCTGAAGTCTAGTGTTCCGTTCGGCGGATTCCCTTGGGGTGTAGTCGGTTTCGGCCAGACTCGGGGGCCGTTCCTGGCGCTGGTCCAGTTCGGCGGTGTGCCGCTGCTGTCGTTTGCCATCGCCGTGCTCGGCACCTCGTTGTGCGCGCTGGCGACCGAGATCGTGCACTGGTGGCAGCACAGCGGACCGGACACGAGTGGCGAGGCACCGTCGCTGGCGGGCGTGCTGGTGCCCGGGCTGTGCGTGATGGCAGTTCTGCTGGGCACCGCGCTGGCCGCGCCGCCGGTTCGCCGCGCCGGGGCCGGAAACGAGCCAACCGTCACGGTCGCGGCCATTCAGGGCAACGTGCCCCGGCTGGGCCTGGACTTCAACAGCCAGCGTCGTGCCGTGCTGGACAATCACGTCAGCGAGACCGTGCAGCTGGCCGAGGACGTCAAGGCCGGCCGCGCGCCGCAGCCGCAGTTCGTGGTGTGGCCGGAGAACTCCTCGGACATCGACCCGCTCACCAACGCCGACGCCGCCCAGCAGATCTCAGTCGCCGCGCAGGCGATCGGCGCCCCGATCCTGGTCGGCGCGGTCCTCGCGCGTCCCGACTGGACGCCGGAGAACCCGACCGCGTCGAACACGATCATCGTGTGGGACGCCGTCTCGGGGCCGGGGGAGCGCCACGACAAGCAGATCGTGCAGCCGTTCGGTGAGTATCTGCCGTGGCGCAGTTTCTTCAAGCACCTGTCGTCCTACGCCGATCGGGCGGGCTACTTCGTCCCGGGAAGCGGCAGCGGCGTCGTGCACGCGGCTGGCGTTCCCGTAGGGGTGGCCACCTGCTGGGAGGTCATCTTCGACCGCGCACTGCGCCAGTCGGTGCGCAACGGCGCCCAGGTGCTCGCCGTGCCGACCAACAACGCCACCTTCGACCAGAACATGAGCGAACAGCAACTCGCGTTCGCCCGGGCCCGCGCCGTCGAGCTTGACCGCTACGTCGTGGTCGCAGGCACCACCGGCATCAGTGCCGTCATCGCGCCGGACGGCAGCGAGATCGCCCGCACCCAGTTCTTCACCCCGGCTTACCTCGACGTACCGGTCCGGCTGAAGACCACCGAGACGCCGGCGACCCGGTGGGGTCCGCTGGTGCAGTGGGTGCTGGTCGGAGCCGCCGTTGCCGTGATCGCGGCGGCCATACTGCACAATGGTTGGTTCATGCGCCCGTTGCGCCGCAGGCGACGGGAAGGAGACGACGGGTCCAGCATGTCGGGGGGCGGAGACGACGAGAACAACCCGCCAGATGAGGGTGATACCTCCTCGGCCCTGGCCGGGCAGCGCGACAAAGGAGACTCATGACCTGGCAGGGCAAGAAGGGCGCCGAGAAGGATTCCGCGCGGCCCAGCCAGCGCTCCCTGGTGATCATCCCCACGTTCAACGAGCTGGAGAACCTGCCATTAATCCTGGGCCGGGTGCACAAGGCCCGGCCTGACGTACACGTGCTGATCGTCGACGACGACAGCCCGGACGGCACCGGCGAGCTTGCCGACGAGCTGTCGCTGGTCGATCCCGACCGGATCCACGTGATGCGCCGCACCGTCAAGGACGGTCTGGGTGCGGCGTACCTCGCCGGGTTCGCCTGGGGTCTGGGCCGGCAGTACAACGTGCTGGTCGAGATGGACGCCGACGGCAGCCACGCCCCCGAGCAGCTGCACCGGCTGCTCGATGCGGTCGACAACGGCGCGGATCTCGCGATCGGCTCGCGCTACGTCGAGGGCGGGACGGTCCGCAACTGGCCGTGGCGCCGGTTGGTGCTGTCCAAGACGGCCAACACCTACTCGCGGGTGCTGCTCGGCGTCGGCATTCACGACATCACCGCGGGCTATCGCGCCTACCGGCGTGAGGTGCTGGAGAAGATCGACCTGTCGGCGGTCGACTCCAAGGGCTACTGCTTCCAGATCGACCTGACCTGGCGCACGATCAACAACGGGTTCTCCGTCGTGGAGGTCCCGATCACGTTCAGCGAGCGCGAACTCGGTGTGTCGAAGATGAGCGGTTCAAATATCCGCGAAGCGATGGTGAAGGTCGCCCAGTGGGGCATCGGCGGGCGACTGGACCGGGCGCGCGGCGTCGTCCGGTAGAGGTCAGCTACCGCGGCGCTTGGTCTTGATCAGGTCCAGACGCTCCTTGAGCAACTCCTCGAGCTCCTCGACCGAGCGGCGTTCCAGCAGCATGTCCCAGTGGGTGCGCGGTGGCTTGACCTTCTTCGGCTCGGGCAGTTCGCCCTCGATGAGGGTGCCCTCCAGGCCGTTGCGGCACAGCCAGGTGCCGGGAATCTCGGCGTCGTCGGCGAACGGGACGTCGAACTCTTCGCCGTTGTCGGTCCGGTACCGCGCAATCTGACGCGGCGCCAGGTCGTGGTTGCGGTCAGTCTCGTAGCTCACGGCTCCGAGCCGGCTGCCTCTCAAGACACGATCAGCCATCGTCAACTCTCCTCAATAACGCAATATGCAGTCCGGATGATGAACGCAGGAGCAGCGTCCGCGGTTCCCGACTCGACTGTCCATGATACCGGGATCACTCGCCGGACCCGGCTACAGTCTCAAGGCGTGACGCGCCGTACCCGCTCGCAGCCGTGCCGGTGGTGCGGTCGCGATGTCGCCGATTCGGGAATGGGCCGGCGCAAACAATACTGCCGTCAGTCGTGCCGGCAGCGCGCGTATGAGCAGCGTGCCCTGGTGAAGGGCACGTCGGTGCCGCCCGACGCGGTGGTCCTGACCGCCGAGGAGGCCGCCGAGCTGTCCGATCGGGTCTATCAGGTGCGCTGCGCCGCCGAGGACGTCGCGATCGCGGTCGACGAGGGCGCCGGTGCCAAGGAACTGCGGGAATTGTGCGACGCCTTGATGCGGGCCGCCAAGGCCGCCGACGGATGGCGGTGACGTCCGGTTGAACGGCACGTGCCGGGGCAATGGCACTCCGATGAGTCGGCGGGACGATCTGCGGCGGGTCGCCCGAGACGTGTTCGGCTGGCAGCAGCTGCGGTCGGCCCAGCTGGACGCGATGGAGGCGGTACTGGCCGGACGTGACGTGCTGGCGGTCATGGCGACCGGGTCGGGAAAGTCGGCCATCTATCAGGTTCCCGGTGTCCTGCTCGACGGCGCGACCCTGGTGATCTCGCCGTTGATCGCCCTGCAGCGCGACCAGATCAGCGGGCTGGCGGCCACCGAGGCTCCCGACGCGGTGGCCTTCAACTCCCAACTCGACAGCGCCGATGTGGCCCGCAACTGGAAGGCCGTGCGCGAGCATGAAGCCGAGTACGTCTTCCTGGCACCGGAGCAGCTGAGCAACGACGAGGTGGTCGCGGGGCTGTCCGCTATCGACATCTCGCTGGTGGTCGTCGACGAGGCGCACTGCGTATCGGCGTGGGGCCACGACTTCCGGCCGAGTTATCTGCGCATCCCCGATGCCATCGAACGGCTCGGCGGTCCGCGGGTGGTCGCGCTGACGGCCACCGCGTCCCCGGTGGTGCGCCGCGAGATCGCCGAGCGTCTGCGGCTGCGCGATCCGCTGGTGATCGCCAGCGGCTTCGACCGACCGAACATCCACCTGGCGGTGTCCCACCACGTCACCGACGACGACAAGCGCGATGCGGTGCTGGCCCGGATGCTACGGGTGCCGCGACCGGCACTGCTGTACACCGCCACCCGTAAAGACGCCGAAGACTATGCGGCCGAACTGGTTTCGCACGGTGTGCGGGCGGACGCCTATCACGCGGGGCTGTCCCGCGGGCAGCGCGACGAAGTGCACCAGCGCTTCCGGGCCGACGAGGTCGACGTCGTCGTCGCCACGTCCGCCTTCGGCATGGGCATCGACAAGCCGGACGTTCGCGCCGTCGTCCACGCTTCGGTACCCGATTCGATGGATAGCTACTACCAGCAGATCGGCCGCGCCGGGCGGGACGGCGAGCCTGCCGAGGCGGTGTTGTTCTACCGCCAGGAGGACCTCGGGCTGGCCCGCTTCTTCACCACCCACCGCCCCGACGAAGAACTGTTGGCCGGGGTGTACTCCGCGCTGAGTCCCACTGATCCCAAGCAGCTCAACGACTTACGAGATGCGCTCGACGTAGCTGGCCGTCGAGTGACCAACGCGGTCAACCTGCTGGAGGAGGCCGGGCTGATCTCGTCCTCCCGGGCCGGGTTCACGCTCACCGACCGGGTCGAGGTCGGGGACGCCGTGCGGCGTGCGGTCGAGATCGTCGACAAGAAGGAGCGCATCGACCGCACCCGCGTGGAGATGATGCGCGGCTACGCCGAGACGCGGGACTGCCGGCGCGAGTTCCTGCTGAGCTACTTCGGTGAATCGTTGTCCGCGCCGTGCGGTAATTGCGACTGCTGTGACGCCGGTGCCGACTCGACGGCGCCCGACGGGCGGTGGGTGGTCGGCACCCCGGTCCGGCACCGCGAGTGGGGTTCGGGGGCGGTCATGAGCGTCGAGGACGACCGCATCACCGTGCTGTTCGACGACTACGGTTACCGCACCCTGCTGCTGGAGTCGATCGAGGCGTCTGGTGTGCTGAGCCGGGCCACCTGATTGCCCGTGATTTCTTCATCGCGAAGCAAACCCTTATCGGCGTAGCGGCGCGTTCGTAGGGTCGATTCATGCGACGGCTTTGAGTTGTCGCACGCACGATCACCCGCCATCCCGAGGACGAACACCGTGACTACGCCCACCGCGCCGGCCATCGCGCCGGTCCTGCCGGCTGGTGCCCGAACGTCCGTCGCGCGCCGGCACCGCAGGTGGACGATCGCGCGGTGGGTCTCGCCCCTGGCGCTGCTGGCGCTGTGGCAGCTCGGCAGCGCGATCGGGCTGATCTCCCAGGACGTGCTGCCGGCCCCGTCGCTGATCGCCGAGGCCGGTGTCGAGCTCATCGGCAACGGCGAGCTGTCCGATGCCCTGCGGGTGTCCGGGCTGCGGGTGACCGAAGGCCTTCTGCTCGGTGGCGTCATCGGCGTCGGACTGGGCAGTGTGGTCGGGTTGTCGCGGTGGGCCGAGGCCACCGTCGACCCGCCGATGCAGATGCTGCGTGCTCTTCCGCACCTGGGCCTGATCCCGTTGTTCATCCTGTGGTTCGGCATCGGCGAGCTGCCCAAGGTGCTGTTGGTGGCGCTCGGTGTCAGCTTCCCGCTGTACCTCAACACGTTCTCGGCGATCCGCCAGGTCGACCCCAAGCTGTTCGAAACCGCTGACGTGCTTGGTTTTTCGTTTCGGCAGCGGTTCAGCCACATCGCGATCCCCAGCGCAGCCCCGCAGGTGCTCGTCGGCCTGCGGCAGTCACTGGCCATCGCCTGGTTGACGCTGATCGTGGCCGAGCAGATCAACGCCGACAAGGGCATCGGCTTCCTGATCAACAATGCGCGCGACTTCCTGCGGATCGACGTCATCATCTTCGGTCTGATCGTCTACGCGTTGCTGGGCATCGTCACCGACGCCGTGGTGCGGGTGATGGAGCGTCGGGCGCTGAGGTATCGGTCATGACGGTGGTCTCCGAACGCTCGACCTCCAACGCCGCCGAGCTTCGCCACGTCGACAAGTGGTACGGCGAGCACCATGTTCTTCGCGACGTGTCGGTGACCGTCGGTGCCGGGGAGATCGTCGCACTGGTGGGTCGCAGCGGATCGGGCAAGTCGACCGTGCTGCGGGTGCTTGCCGGGCTGTCCGACGACCACAGCGGGGAACGGGTGGTGGCCGGTGCGCCCGCGTTGGCGTTTCAGGAGCCGCGGCTGTTCCCGTGGCGCACCGTGCGAACCAACGTGGGCTACGGCCTGACCCGGTTCCGGTTGTCCCGAAGCGAAATCGTCGCGCGCGCCGATCAGGCCCTTGCCGACGTGGGCTTGAGCGACCGTGCGGACGCGTGGCCGCAGACGCTGTCGGGGGGCCAGGCGCAACGGGTTTCACTGGCCCGCGCCCTGGCGGCCGAGCCGCGGCTGCTGTTGCTCGACGAGCCGTTCGGTGCGCTCGATGCGCTCACCCGGCTGAGCATGCAGTCGCTGCTGCTCGATCTGTGGCGCCGGCACGGCTTCGGTGTGCTGCTGGTGACCCACGACGTCAACGAGGCTGTGGCACTGGCCGACCGGGTGCTGGTCCTGGACTCCGGCCGCGTGGTGCATCAAACCGAGATCGCCGAACCGCGTCGGCCGCATGGCACCTCGTCGACGCAGACCGATAACCACCGGATCGAGCTGCTCGAGCAACTTGGTGTCCAGATCTGACAGGAGTGAGCTTGTACCGCAACCCGATCCGTGCACTATTGGCCGTGCTGGCAGTGGTGAGTCTGCTGGCGACCGGCTGCGTGTCGCGGCAGGACAACGCGGGTGCCACCAAGGCCCCGCAGACCGTCCCGCTCACCGAGCTGTCCGACCTCACCCTGCAGGTGGGCGACCAGAAGGGCGGCACCGAATCGCTGCTTCGGGCGGCGGGTGCGCTGGACAACCTGCCGTACAAGATCGCGTTCTCCACATTCACCTCAGGTCCACCGCAGGTGGAAGCGGCGACCGCGGGCAAGATCGACTTCGCGATCACCGGGAACACACCGCCGATCTTCGGGGCTGCGTCGGGTGCGAAGGTCAAGGTGGTCTCGGCGTACAACGGCGGCGGGCTGGGGGACCAGATCCTGGTGCAGGCCGACTCGCCGATCACCTCGGTCGCCGATCTGCGCGGCAAGACGATCCTGGTGGCCAAGGGCAGCTCCGCGCACGGCAACGTGCTCGGGCAGCTGGACAAGGCGGGGCTGAAGCCGACCGACGTGAAGTTGGTGTTCCTGCAACCGGCTGATGCGCTGTCGGCGTTCCGTGCCGGTCAGGCCGACGCGTGGGCGATCTGGGATCCCTATACCGCGCAGGCCGAGCAGCAGTTGAAGGTCCGTAGCATCGCGCAGGCCAAGGGCGTGACGAACGGGTACTGGTTCGGCGTCGCCTCCGACGCGGCGCTGGCCGACGCCAAACGCAATACCGCGCTGTCCGATCTTCTGGTCCGCTTCGCCAAGGCTGCCAAGTGGGCTCAGGACTACCCGCAGGACTGGGCCGAGAAGTACGCGGCCGCAGTCGGATTGGATCTCAAAGTGGCCGAGGTGTCGCAGGGGAGAAGTCTGCGACTGCCGACCGAGCTGACCGATCGGGCGGTGGCCTCCGAGCAGAAGCTGGCCGATCTGTTCGCCGCCTCCGGCCAGATCCAGTCCGCACCCGACTTCGCCAAATGGGTCGACCGTCGTTACAACGACGCCCTGCAAGCCAGCCTCATCAGCGCCAACTAAGGAGGGCACCCGTGCCTGCGAAATTCTTCTGGTTCCTGCCGACCAACGGTGACAGCCGATCGATCGTCGGCGCCTCCCACGCGTCGTCGCATCACACTATCCCGGAGGGTTACCGCGCTCCGAGTCGGCGCTACCTGGCCGAAATCGCCAGGGCCGCCGACCGGCTGGGCTACGAGGGGGTACTGTCGCCGACCGGAACCTGGTGTGAGGACGCCTGGCTGACAGCCTCGGCGATGCTCGCCGAAACCGAACGGCTGAAGTTCCTGGTGGCCTTCCGCCCCGGGTTGGTGCCACCGACGCTGGCCGCCCAGCAGGCGGCGACCTTTCAGCGCTTCTCGGATGGACGTCTGCTGCTCAACGTGGTCAGCGGCGGCGACGATTCCGAGCAGCGCCGCTTCGGCGACCGGCTGAGCCACGACGAAAGGTACTCGCGTACAGGCGAATTCCTCCACATCATCAAGTCAATCTGGGAGAACGAGTCGTTCGATTTCAAGGGCGAGTACTACACGATCAACGATGGTCGGGTCTCGGAGCCGCCGAACCCGCAGCCGGAGCTCTACTTCGGTGGATCATCGGCGGCCGCGCTTCCGATCGCCGCCGACTATGTCGACGTCTACCTGACCTGGGGTGAACCGCCGCAGGCCGCGGCGGCCAAGATCAACCAGGTGCGTGAGCTCGCCGAACGTCGCGGCCGCACCCTGCGATTCGGCATCAGGTTGCACACGATCACACGCGACACATCCGCGGCGGCATGGGCGGTGGCCGAGGAATTGGTCAAGGAGCTGACGCCCGAGCAGATCGAGCAGGCCACCAAGCTGCATGCCAAGTCGGAATCCGAAGGGCAGCGCAGGATGACCGCCCTCCACGGCGGGCAGGTCGACAAGCTCGAGATCTACCCCAACCTGTGGGCCGGCGTCGGCCTGGTGCGAGGTGGTGCGGGCACCGCGCTGGTAGGGAGTCACGAAGAGGTCGCCAATTTGATCTGGGAGTACCACTCGTTGGGCTTCGACGAGTTCATCCTGTCCGGCTACCCGCACCTGGAAGAGGCGTACTGGTTCGCCGAGGGCGTGCTTCCGATCCTGCGGGCCAAGGGAGTGCTGGCCAGCTGAGCGGCTGCGTCGTTCGGGTGCGGGCAGGGTGGATAGGCCATCCAACAGCGGAGAAACGCAACCGGCCCCTACTTCCGCCGCTTCGGGCCCTCGCGCTCTCGAAGGAATCGTTCGGGGTGGTGGTAGGTGTTGACGCCGCCGGTCAGTGGCAGCTGCGGAGGTGGGATCCATTGGGTGTCGCCGTTGGGGAGTTTTCGGGTGAGCCAGCCGCCGTTTTCGACGAGCAGGTTGTCGCATTTGCAGGCGAATCCGAGTTCGTCGACGTTGGTGTTTCCGCCGTCTTTCCAGTCTTTGGCGGCGTGGTGCACTTGGCAGCCGTAGCCGGGAACGGTGCAGCCGGGTGCTGTGCAGCCGCGATCTCTCGCGTGCAGCACAATGCGTTGATCGGGTGTGGCGAGTCGTTTTGACCGGCCTAGCCACAAAGCCTGCCCGGTGACCGAGTCGAAGAGCGCCAGGTAGTGGTAGGCATGTGATGCCATCCGGATGACGTCGCGCATCGGCACCAACCCTCCGCCGCCGGTGACTGCGTATCCGGTTTTGTCCTGCAGTTCCTGCATCGTGGCTGTGACGATGACGGTGACCGGAAGCCCGTTGTGCTGGCCCAGTTTCGGGTCGCCCAGCTTCGAGCGCAGCATCGCCATCAGGGCGTCGTGTTGGCGTTGCCCGAGGGTGCGGGTGTCGGCTTCGGCCTGAGCCGCCGCGGGCTCGCCGGCGGTGACGGCGGTCTGGTCGGCGGGGTTGCACATGCCGGGCGCGGCGAACTTGGCCAGCAATGCTTCCAGATAGGAGCGCAGTTCGGGGGTGGCCACCAGCCGGGCTTCGGTCATGCCGTCAGGATGTTGGCGCCCGAGGGTGAAGCTGCGTTTGCGGGCCCGATCGTCGTCGCTGAATTTTCCGTCGGGGTTGAGTTCGATGGCCAGTCGGTCGGCTACCCGGGCCAGCTGATCGGGCCGTAACAGCCTGGCCTGCTCGGCCAGGAAGGCTTCGGCTTTCTCCCGCTCGACCTGCGGGACGTCGAGGGGCAGGTCGCCGAGGAAGCGTTGGATGACCTTCAGGTGTTCGGGGTCCAGGACCCCGGCGCGCCAGGCTTCGGCGGCGGCGGGTTGACGCGGCGCCAGCGATTCGCCTGTCAAGGTGGTGCGCTCGGTCAGCGGTTCGGTGATCCGTGCGCGGCGGCGGGCTTCGGCGGGGCTGATGCGCAGCCAGTCAGCTAGGACCTTGCCTGCCGCCCCGCCGATCTCGGCGACGCTGTGTTGGTGCAGGTGTTGGCTGAGGTCGTGGGAGACCACGGTGTGGCGGCGGATGGCTTTCTCGGTCAGCGCGGCCAGCTGCAGTAGATCCTGGGCGGCCAGGGCTCTGAGATCCACCTCCGCGACGGTGTCGAGGGCGGCGTTGATCGCCGCGAACGCCCCCACCACCTCATTCGAAAGCATGTTCGAATAATACGCCGGCGCACCGACAGGGTTGACTCGTCGGAAATGCGTGCGAAAGGGCGATAGGTTGCCTCACCACGGAATGCGCGCGTACGCACCCGCTCGGTCTCCGTGCCACAGGATCGCCGCGGCGCTCGCCGACTCCGCAGACCCGGTCTGGCAACGTCATTCGACTCCCATTTCCGCCGTCACCGGCTCGGCCCGTACGCCCACCCCGGCGTCATCGCCTCGTCCAGCCACGTCGTCACCAACCCCAGCATCGAATCCAGCCGCTATTATCTGCGTATGAATGCAGATAAGCATGAACGCCGCCTGGTCGACGACCATGTCGACCTCGTCGTCGAGGTGTTCCGCATGCTCGCCGACGCCACCCGCGTCCAGTTACTGTGGTCGCTCAGCGGCGACGAATTGAGCGTCAACGACCTCGCCGAGCGGGTCGGCAAGCCGGCACCGTCGGTGTCGCAGCATTTGGCCAAGCTTCGGATGGCGCGGCTGGTCCGCACCCGCCGTGAAGGCACTCAGGTCTTCTACCGCCTGGAGAACGACCACGTGCGCCAACTCGTCTCCGACGCGGTATTCAACGCTGAACACGCCGCCGGCGGGGTACCCGCACATCATCGCGGTGACACCGAAGTCGCTGAACTGCCACGCACGGGGAGGGCGTGATGGGACACAGTCACGAACAGGGTCACGGCCACACCCACGACCACGCCGGGCGCGTCGATGATGCGCTCACCGACAGCGACGCCGGGATCCGGGCCGTCAAGATCAGTCTGGTAGCACTGACCGTCACGGCCGTCATCCAGATCGCGATCGTCATCGTCTCGGGATCCGTTGCGCTGCTGGCCGATACGATCCACAACTTCTCCGACGCGCTGACCGCGATCCCGCTGTGGCTCGCGTTCTCACTGAGCCGGCGAAGCGCCACGAAGCGATACACCTACGGTCTCGGCCGCGCCGAGGACCTCGCTGGTCTGTTCGTGGTCGGCGTCATCGCGTTGTCGGCTATCGTCGCGGCGGCCGAGGCGGTCGACCGGCTGATCCATCCGGCCCCGCTGTCCCACCTCGGCTGGGTGGCTGCGGCCGGTGTAGTCGGATTTCTCGGCAACGAGTTGGTGGCGCTGTACCGCATCCGGGTGGGCAAGCGGATCGGTTCCACCGCCCTGCAGGCCGACGGAATGCACGCCCGCGCAGACGGTCTCACCTCTCTTGCGGTGGTCCTCGGCGCGATCGGAGTGGCGCTGGGGTTCCCGCAGGCCGATCCGGTCGTCGGCCTGCTGATCGCCGCGGCGATCGTCGTGGTGATGGTGGTCGCGGCCCGCGACGTGTTCGCCCGACTGCTCGACGGCGTGGATCCCGCCCTCGTCGACACCGCCTACGACACCCTGACCCGCCAGCCCGGAGTGCTCGGCGTGCAACGGATTCGGATGCGCTGGGTCGGCCTGCGCCTAGACGCTGACGTGGAACTCGACGTCAGCCCGCAGCTGAGCCTGCGTGAAGCCCATCAGCTCGCCCACGAGGCCGAGCACACCCTCGCCCACGCGATCCCCAAGCTGGGCACCGCTGTGGTGCACGCCTATCCGGCGGGCTAGCAGACGTACTCCACACCTATTCCCGCGGGCGGCGTGACCTGCTGCGCGCAGGCGTAGGTGTCCACACCACTGTCGGCCAACCGCACCGCGGACTGGTGCGCATAGTTCACGCAGTACAGCGCATCGGAATCGGTTCGGCAGCGAAAGTCGCCGAACGACAGTGATTTGTCGAGCGGCAGCTCGGCCCCCCGCCCGTTCGCAAACCGTCCTGGGTCGCCGTGCGCCGAGCCGACCAGAACGGTGCCGCCGTCGAAGTCGACCCAGCCGCCCTTCCACTGGCCGTAGACGTCCGGCGGCTGTTTCGGGGGATCGGTCAGGTTGACCAGGCACGCCAGCCCGGGGGCGCTGTGCTTGGCGTCGGTCATGCAGGTGGTGCCGGCCGGCGTCGTGAACGCGACGTCGTCGCCGAGATCGGCGGTCACCCCGCCGCGAAGTGCGACGTGGTACCGCGCGGCGTCGACGGGCGGGGCGGCTTCGATCCACTTGATCGCCTGGGCGATGGGCACGCCGGTCGGCGGAGCGGCCAGCGTCGACGTGGTCGTGGTGGCAGAGGTCGAGCTACCCGAGCGGGACGGGGTGATCGGCGTCAGCGCCGTCGGGTGCGCCTGACCGCCGGTTGAGTCCGAACACCCGGCGAGGCATCCCGCGACCAGCAGCGACGCAGCGACCAACCCGGCGATCCGCATCCCGCCAGGCTAGCGGTCCCGGCGCTGGCGGACCGGGTGAGGCAGTTCCCGCGCGCCTGAGCCGAGGTGGAGACCACCGACGGCCGCCGCGGTGTCGGCTCGGCGGAGTGGAACCGCAACCTCTGACTACAGGTGCGCCGAGTCGTCGTCGAGATCGTCGCGGCGCAGGCCCATCGGGGTCGCCGCCGGGATGTCGCCTCCGGCGACCACCAGACGGGTCAGGGGAGTCAGCGCCGCGAAGAGACGCTCCACGGCGTCGTCGTCGAGCGCGTCCAGGGCCGTCAGCGCCAGGGTGTCGGTGCGATGCTCGACATGATTTTTGAGAGCTCTTCCCTCGTCGGTGAGTTCGCCTGCAGCGGTGAGCAATCCGCGCGCCTTCAGGCTATCGGTACGAGCGTCCCATTCTTCGTCGGTGTAGTCCCGACTGCGCTTGATGACCGCCGCCGGGACCGCTCCGGCCGCCACGTGCAGCACGCTGGCCTCCCGGCCCCCGATTCCCTCGGCCGCCAACGCCGCCACGTGGCCGTCGCCGCGATGTTCGCGCAGCAGGGTCGCGGCCTGCCACAGCGCCGCAAGCGGAGTGCGGGGCCACGGCAGGGCCAGGTTCGCGGCGAACAACGGCCGGCCGTCGAGGGGAGCGCTGCGCGCGGCGACTCCGGCGAGTTCGGCAGCCTCGGCCACACCCGCCGAGTCGTCGGACAGCCCGCAGCGGCGCAACGCGGCAACGGCAGTGTCCTCCCGCACCCGCAGCACCTCGGCGGGTGTGGCAACCTCCCACACGGCCGGCACCGTGCGGTGCACGCGCTCGGCGGCGAAGTTGTAGAAGATGGCGGTCACCACCTCGGCCGGAACCGGACCGAGCGGCGACGACCGCGCGGCGAAGTAGCCCCGCCAGTAACCGGTGAATCCCATCGCCGCCAAGCCTGATCGCACCTCGGGGGCGAAGTAGGTGATCGCGTGGACCGGCTCGAAGCGGTCGAAGAAGCGCCGGGCCAGAAGCGGGGCTCTGCTCACGTCCACAGTCAATCACGCTCAGCTGACTGCTCGCGGACGCGCGCTTGGTATCTTGTTCGCGGACCGCGCGTGGGCGCTGCCTGAGCAAGCTTGGGAGGTTGGGATGCGACGGACAGGCGCTGCCCTTGCGGCGGTGGCTGTCACCTCGGCGACGCTGACGGGCTGTTCGTTCAGCGTCGGCAGCGGGGGAGCGCCGGTGGTGGCGAAAGCCGACCTGCAGAAGGACATCTCCGACCGGCTGGACAAAGCCGGGCAGAAGCCGAAGTCGGTCACCTGCAAGGACGATCTCAAGGGCGAGGTCGGTAAGTCGGTCACCTGCGAGGTGGCGCTCACCGACACCAACGTCTTCGAGCCGGTCGTCACGGTCACCAAGGTTGACGGTTCGACCGTCAGCTACGACATGACCCCCGCGGTGTCCAAGGAGCAACTGGAGAAGGCGGTGGGGCGCCTGCTCTCGGAGTCGGCGGGCACGCCTGTCGATTCGATCACCTGCGAGTCCCGACTGGAGGGCAAGAAGGGTTCGGAGGCGCAGTGCGAGGTGAGCCAGGGCGGCATCACACTCAAGCGCACCGTAGACGTCACCAACGTTGACGGTCTGCTGATGAACTTCACAGTCATTCCGGTTCTGGTCAAGGCGCAGGTCGAAAGCTCACTGCTCGACCAGCTCGAGACTCAGTTGGGGCAGCGCCCCGACTCCGCGGACTGCACCAGCGATCTCGAGGGCAAGCCGGGCACCACCATCGACTGCACGGTGGTCGCCGGAGAGGAGACGCAGGCGTTCACCTTGACGGTGACCAACGCGGACGGTGACCGGATCAACTTCGACTACGCGCCCAAGGCCTGACGGGGGAAACCCTGCGGTTGGCCGTACGCGTTGGGGTCGTTGTCATCCGTGGTCATCAGATCGCTCCTCCAGCCGCTGTCGTCGCGCTCAATCTACCCCGAGCGCCCGACGCAGTAGCGGCTTCGCCGCGGTGCGATCAGAACACCACCTGGTGACGATGCCCGGGAGCCGGCCGGTTCAAACCGCGTCTCGCCTGCTCGCCACGGGCGCCTCGGTGAGCAGCAGCCGCGCGGACCGCTCGAGCCGGGGGGCGATTTCGGTGTAGGAGGCGTAGCCCATCCCGGCCCGCACCAGGGCTCCGGCGTAGAGCTGCTCGAGCGACTCGACGATCTCTGAATCTGCTTGGGTACCAAGGGCTAACGACAACCGCTCGTGGATCTCCCGACCGATGCGCAAGCGTAGGTGCTCGACGTCGGGATCCTTGCCGAGCAGCGCGGTGGTGACCGCCCCGGCCAGCTGCGGCTCGTCGGCGACGAGAAGCGCGATGTGGCGCAGCACGGCGACCACCCGCTCCACCGGATCCGGTGAGTCGGACGGCGGGGCAGGAGTCGAGGCCAGCCGGCGCCAGAACACCTCGGCGACCAGATGCTCCTTGGACGAGAAGTACGTATAGGCAGTCGCCGCACCGACACCGGCCTCGGCGGCCACCATCCGGACCGTCAGGCCGGCGAAACCCTCCCGGCTGAGCACGTCCACCGCGGCGCGGCCCAGCCGCTCCACGGTGGCTGCCTGTCTGGCTGTCAACCGGCGGCGTGTGGATTCCCGAGCTACCGGTTCAGACACATGTCCGGACGCTACTACAACGCACGTTGGGCGACAAGATGACCGCTGGCCATCGCACACGCCGACAGGATAGGTTCGAACCATGGGCCGCACCGACTCCGCGCTCGGCGCGCAAACTTCCAGACTGTTCGAATTGGCCGACCAGGTGGTGGGTTTCATGCCCGCTGACGAAGGGCGGGCACTGTTCGACGCGGCGGTCCGCTACCTCGATGGCGGGGTGGCCGTCGAGATCGGTACGTACTGCGGCAAGTCGACGGTTCTGCTCGGTGCGGCGGGCGCGGCCACCGACAGCGTTCTGTACACGATCGATCATCACCACGGTTCCGAGGAGCATCAGCCGGGCTGGGAGTGGCACGACGCGACGATGGTCGACCCGGTCAGCGGGCGGTTCGACACGCTGCCCACCTTCCGCCGGACACTTCATGCGGCCGGTCTCGACGACACGATCGTCGCGGTGGTGGGCAAGTCGACGGTGGTGGCCCGCGGCTGGCGGACGCCCCTGCAATTGCTGTTCATCGACGGGGGTCACAGTGAGACCGCCGCCCAGCAGGACTTCGCCGGCTGGGCCAAGTGGGTGTCGGTGGGTGGCGTGCTGATCATCCACGACGTCTTTCCCGACCCGCGCGACGGCGGCCGACCGCCCTACAACATCTATTGCCGCGCATTGGAATCCGGCCACTTCACCGAGGTAGGGTGCACCGGGTCGCTGCGGGTGCTGGAGCGTACCTCCGGCGGGCAGGAGCGAAGCGACTCGGGGATCGGCTCCGGCGGGCAGGAGCGAAGCGACTCGGGGATCGGCTCCGGCGGGCAGGAGCGAAGCGACTCGGGGATCGGCTCCGGCGCGGCGGGCGACAAGCCCGTCAGCTCCTGACGCATTCACAGTCGTAGTCACCTTCGAGGCCGCGGGGCAGTTCGGCGGCGCGGAAGATGCCGCTGCCTCCGGTGGTCACCGACAGCGCATCAGCGGCCAGGATGACGGCCGCGCCGGTCCACGAGGTGCGTTCGACGGGCCAGCGCTTTCCGTCGGCGAACACCAGTCCGGTCCAGTAGGAGCCGTCGGCCTCGCGCAGATGCTGCATCGCGGCGAACTGGATCATCGCACGGTGGCGCTCACCCATCGCGTCCAGTGCCATGACCAGTTCGCAGGTCTCCGCGCCGGTCACCCACGGCCGGTCGTTGACGCAGCGGATGCCCAGACCGTCGACCACGAACTCGTCCCATCGCTGGGCGATCCGGGTGCTCGCCTCCGAACCACGCAGCGCGCCACCGAGAATGGGGTAGTACCAGTCCATCGAATGGTGCGGCTTCTCGGCGAAAGCATCCGGATGCTCGGCGATCGCGTGGCCGAGCCGGCCCAGTGCGATCTCCCATTCCGGCTGCGGGTCGTCGACGAAGTCGGCGAGCGCCAGCGCGCAGCGGATACTGTGGTACACGCTGGCGCAACCGGTCAGCAGCGCCTCCGGCAGCGCACCGGAAGGGCCTTGTGCCCAGTAGATTTCTCCTGTGGTGGTCTGCAGGTCAAGGACGAAGTCGATCGCCGCGCGAACGGTGGGCCACATCAGCTCGCCGAACCGGCGATCACGGGTCACCAGCACGTGATGCCACACGCCCGTGGCGACGTATGCGCAGAAGTTGCTGTCGCTGTTGGGGTCCTCGATCACGCCGCGGCGGTACTGGATCGGCCATGACCCGTCGGCCCGCTGCTCGCTTCGGCACCAGTCGTAGGCGGCGCGGGCGGGCTCGGTCAGCCCCGCCACGGTCAGTGCCATCGCACACTCGACATGGTCCCAGACATCGGTGTGCCCGGTTTCCGACCAGGGGATCTCACCCGAGGCTTCCTGCACGGCCGCAATCGATTCCGCCGTCTGGCGGCACTGCTGCGGAGTCAGCACCCCGGCTACGCCGGGCACGCCGTCGAGGTCAGCTCGCCGGGCCATCGGTGACCGGCTTCTCGAAGTAGAGCGCGACGCTCTTGCCCACCAGAGGGTTGAGCGCAGCTTCGGCGACCCGGGTGAGCTTCGGCTGTGACATCAAGTCCCACACCAGCAGCTTATGATACGCCTTGACCGCGGGATGCTCCGGCTTGTCAACGCCGACAGCGCATTTCAGCCACCAGAATGGTGTATGAAGACCGTGGGCATGCTCGGAGTGGGTGAACCTCAGGCCACCGAGGGTGAGTTTGGACCGCAGCTGGTCGGCCCTGTAGATGCGAATGTGGCCGCCCTCGTTGGCGTGGTAGGCGTCGGAGAGCAGCCAACAGATCTTCTCCGGAAGCCAGCGTGGCACCGTGACGGCAAGCGTTCCACCGGGTTTGAGCACTCGGATCAGCTCGGTGATCGCACCGTCGTCATCGGGGATGTGCTCGAGGATCTCCGAGGCGATCACCGTGTCGAAGCTGCCATCCGGGTACGGCAGGGCAAGCGCGTCACCGACCACCACCTGCGCCTTGGCCGACTCCGGCGCTTCACCGGCCTGACCCATCGCCTGCAGGATCGTGTCGACGTCGGCCAGTTCGGCGGCGTTCTGGTCGAAGGCGATCACGTTGGCGCCGCGGCGATATGCCTCGAAACTGTGCCGGCCCGCACCGCAGCCGACGTCGATCACCTTGCTGCCCGGTCCGACGCGCAACCGGTCGTAGTCCACGGTCAGCATGGTTCGTCGACCGCCTCGATGGTGTTGCGGACCCGACCGGTGCGGGCGATCGCCTGCTCGTAGACCCGCACCGTCTGCGCAGCCACCGACTCCCAGCTGAAGACGTCGAGCGCGCGCCGTCGACCCGCGGTGCCCAGCCAGTGCCTGCGCTCGGGGGACGACAGCTGCCGGTCGAGCGCGGCGGTCAGCTCGCCGACGTCGCCGGGGGTCACCAGATCAGCGCATTCCCCGTCGGGGCCCAGCACCTCGGGCAGCGCACCGGCGCGGCTGGCCACGATCGGCGTCCCGCTGGCCATGGCCTCCACGGCAGGCAGCGAGAAGCCCTCGTACAGCGAGGGGATGCAGGCGACCTCGGCGGAGGCGAACAGTGTTGCCAGCTCGGCGTCCGACAGACCGCTGGAGGTGTGCACGATGTCGGAGATGCCGAGTTCGGCGATCAGTTTCTCGGTCGGTCCGTTGGGTTCGAGCTTGGCGACGAGCTGCAGTTCCACCTCGTGCTCGGCACGCAGTTTCGCAACCGCGTGAAGTAGGTGGCCGATGCCCTTGAGTGGACGGTCGGCGCTCGATATCGCGATGATCCGGGCCGGAACCCGTGGCTGTTCGAGCGGTTTGAACAGCTCGGTGTCCACACCGAGCGGCACGACGTGTAACTGGTCGGGGCTGACGCCGAAGTCGTCGGCGATGTCGGTGGCCGACGACGACGACACCGTCAGCAGGTCGGGAATGCTGCGGGCGACCTTCTTCTGCATCTGCGCGAAGCCATACCACCTGTGCACCAACGGCTTTCGCCACCATTTGGCGGCGGCCAGATCGAGCACCCGGTCCCGGGTGATGGGGTGGTGCACGGTGGCCACTACGGGCAGGCCGTCGGCGGCGATCCGCAGCAGCCCGGTACCGAGGCACTGGTTGTCGTGGACCACGTCGAACTCGTCGCGGCGGGCGGCGAGCAGTCGTGCGGCGCGCAGGCTGAAGGTGCGCGGCTCGGGGAAGCCCGAGGTCCACATGGTGGCAAGTTCGAGCATGTCGATACGGTCGCGGATCTCACTGGGGCGGGGCACGCGGAACGGATCGGGCTCGCGGTAGAGGTCCAGGCTGGGAACCTCGGTCAACCGGACCCGGGGATCGAGCACCTCGGGGTAGGGCTGACCGGAGAAGACCTCGACGTCGTGACCCAGTTCGACCAGCCCACGGCTGAGGTGGCGGACGTAAACCCCCTGCCCGCCGCAGTGGGTCTTGCTGCGATACGACAGCAACGCAATTCGCATGCTCACGCTCCTGCCATGGCCACGACGGATGAGGGCGGGTTACCCGCCGGGCTCCCGCAAGTCATCGTGGAAGCAACCGGACACCGGCAGCGAGCTGTCTGGACATGTGTCTGGACTATAATTCGATTAGCTACATGTTGCAACGTAGGCCCTCACCGCACGGTTTGCTCAGCGACTGGTTCAGTGAGATGCACTACCACTTCGACCACATTCTCGGCTCGGCGGGGTTTCCCGACGCCGTCAGCCCGGCCGCCGCCGCAGTGCGCGCACCCGACCACCAGGGCGGCCCGGATGCCGTGTACGTGCCGGGCCACAGCGCCGTGGTCGACGCCACGGTCAGGCCCACCACGCACGACACCGGGCTGCCGCCGGCTGAGGAGAAGAAGTAGCCCTGGGTGCGGTACCTTTTGCCCGGGAATCCTCTTCTGGCGATTCGGCGGTATCACTGTACTGCTGTGCCGCCCGGCGTTCGCCGATACGGTGGCAGGGTGCGGGCGCTGATCATCGTCGACGTGCAGAACGACTTCTGCGAGGGTGGGTCGCTCGCGGTGGACGGCGCCACGGGGGTGGTGCGGGCGATCAACGCCCTGCTGTCGGGCCACCACGGGTACGACCATGTGGTGGCGTGCAAGGACCTGCATGTCGATCCCGGTGCGCACTTCGCCGACAAGCCGGACTTCGTCGACTCTTGGCCGCGGCACTGTGTGGCCGGAACAACCGGCGCCGAGTTCCACCCCGAATTGGACACCGCACCCATCGAGGCGGTGTTCCTCAAGGGCGCGTACACCGCTGCCTACAGCGGGTTCGACGGTGTCGCCGACGGCATCTCGCTGGCCGACTGGCTGCGCGACCACGGAGTCGACGAGGTGGACGTCGCCGGCATTGCGACGGACTACTGCGTGCGCGAGACGGCCTCCGATGCCGTGCGGGCGGGTTTCAGGACGAGGGTCCTGGTGGACCTGACGGCCGGGGTCGCCCCAGACTCGACCGCGCGCGCCCTGACCGAACTGCGCGATCGTGGAGTGGAATTGGTTCGCACGGCCTGATGTCCACCGCGCCGTGCACCGCATTGTCGACCATGGCATTTAGCGTCCCGGGATTCGGGTCACGCAAACCGGTCGTCACTTGGCGTGGCGCAGCGTCTCCCAATCGTGCTCGGCCTCGAGTTGCGCGATGAGGTTGCGGGTGCGTTCCTTCAACAGCAAGGTCAGTCCGATGCCAGCGATGATCGCGATCACCAGGGCAACCCAGGAGAACCGGGACAGCCACTTCTCGGCCGCCAAGCCTAGGTAGTACACCACCGCCGTGGTACCGCCGGCCCAGCACACCGCGCCCGCGGCGTTGGCGGCCAAGAAGTAGGGGTAGCGCATGCGCAGCGCGCCGGCCAGCGGGCCGGCCAGGATTCGCAGCAGCGCGATGAAGCGGCCGAAGAACACCGCCCACACCCCCCATCGGGAGAACAGCTGCTCGGCCAGAGCGACGTGGCCCGGGCCGAAGTGTTTGGGGAAGCGCTTGCCGAGCCTCTCGAACAACGGCATTCCGAACCGCCGCCCGATCGTGTAGCCGATCGTGTCACCGATGATTGCGCCGATGGTGGCGGCCGCGCCTACCCAGACCGGGGAGATGTCGAGGGTGTGTCGCGATGCCAGCAGCGCCGCGCTCACCAGCGCGATCTCCCCGGGCAGCGGGATACCGAGGCTCTCGATACCGATGATCAGGCCCACCGCCAGGTACACCGCCAGCGGTGGGATGGACTCCAGGATCGACTCGATGTTCACCCGGCAAGAATGCCGTATCGTCGGCGGTTGCCGGCGTGAACCGCCGTCTTCTCCGCGAGCAAGCTCAGATGTCCCGCTTGCGTCGGTACAGGGTTCCCACACCGAGCAGCAGCAGGCTGATCGCCAGGATCGCGGTGGCCAGCACGTTGATCTGAGGCGGCACAGCGGCTTTCACCGCCGCGTTCACGTAAAGCGGATAGGTGACCGTGGAGCCGCTGACGAAATAGGTGATGATGAAGTCGTCCAGCGACAAGGCGAACGACAGCATCGCCGCCGCCACGATGCCCGGGACGATCAGCGGCAGCGTCACCTTGAAGAACGTCCGAGTCGGTCCGGCGCCCAGGTCCAGCGAGGCATCCTCGAGCGTCCAGTCGAAGCCACGGACCCGCGCACGCACGGTCATGGCGACGAAGCTGATCTCGAAGGCCACATGCGCGATCAGGATCGTGGACGTACAGCGGCAGGACCATGAAGATGATCCAGTCGTAGGTCAACCCGCCGATCACCACCCAGCCGTCGTCAGCCAGGATGGTCTTCCACGCCAGCGTGCGAATCAGTGGAACGTGACGAAGAACGGCAGGATCACCAGACCCAGCAGCAGGTTCTTGTACCGGCCGGCCTTGAACGCAATCACGTAGGCCAGCGGGAAGGCCAGCAGTATGCACAGCACCGTGGCGGAGAAGGCGTAGCCGAACGAGCGCAGGATCTGGTCCCTGTACATGCTCAGGGCGTTGGTGTAGTTGCTGAAGTTCCAGCCGAAGGTGAGCTTTCGGCAGGTACACCGACCCGCCCATACTCGACAGCGAGGTCCGGAACAGGGAGACGAATGGCACCACGTAGAAGACCCCGAGGTACGCGAGCGCCGGCAGGATCATCAGGTACGGAGCCAACTTGCTCCGCTGCCGGCTGCTACCGGCTACACCGGCCATCGGGTCAGCCGCCGGTAACTTCGGCGTAGGCCTTGTTGAACTCCTGGGTCTGCTCGTCGGTGAGTGCAGCCCACGACTTGAGCTTGTCCAAGGTCGCCTTCGGCGGGTTGATCAACGGGTTGGAGGCCAGGCCCGGGTCGATCCTGTTCAGTTCGTCGGTCATGTCCGACAGCACCGGCACGTACTGCGTGTGCGCGATCAGCTTGGCGTAATTCGCCCGGTCGTAGACGTAGTTGATCCACTCCTCGGTGGCCTTCTGGTTCTGCGTGGTGTACGGGATCACCATCGTGTCGACGAACGTCGTGCCGCCGCTCTCGGGCACCACGAACTTCAGGTCCGGATTGTCCTTCTGCAGCTGCACCACGTCACCCGAATACGCTTGGGCGATAACGCTATTGCCCGCCGCGAGGTCGTCGGCGTAGTCGTTTCCGGTGAACCGCCGGATCTGGCCCTTGTCCTTCTGCTCCTTGATCAGCTCGACGGCCTTCTGGACGCTTTCCGTCGTGGGATTCTCGAGCGATCCGCCCTGCGAGAGCATGATCATGCCCAGGCCGTCCTGCATGTCGGACAGCAGGCTGATCTTGCCCTTGAAAGCGGGATCCCACAGATCGTCGATCTTGGTGATGTCGCGACCGGTGGCGGCCTGGTTGTAGGCCAGCGCCGTCATTCCGGACATGTACGGCGCACTGAACTTGCGGCCCGGGTCGGCTTTGGCGTCCATGAGGTCGGGGCGCAGGTTCTTCTTGTTGGTCCAACGGCTTTCGCTGATCCCGTTCAGCCAGCCCAGGCTGTTGAGCCGGGCGGCCAGGAACTGCGTCGGCACCACCAGGTCGGCGCCAATGTCCTGTTTGCGGGACAGCGGCTCCTTGTTCTTGGCGAACCATTCCTCGTTGTCGTTGAAGTCTTCCTTGTAGTCGACGGTCAGGCCGGTCGCGGTCTGGAAGGCGGCCACGAATCCGTCGGCCATGTACAGCGGCCAGTTCGAGATCCGCAGCTTGCCGGTCGCCGGCTTGCCGTCGTCGGACGGGGTCGCGGGGCCGCTGGCGCTGCCCGACGAGTTGTCCGACGTGCTACACGCGGCGAGGAATGACGGGCCTAGCCTCGATTTTTCGCGCAATGCCCCGGGTGGAGTGTGTTGATACGCGAAAGTGCCTGTCCTGCAAGGAATAATAGGACTTCTTAACGGTTCCATTAGCCTGGCTGGAAGGCACTTCGCAGGTGAAGAGTAGCGCAGCGGTTTCCCGAGTGAAAGTGTCCGCGGATGGTCATGGCGTCGTGTCTCACGCCGGGGTGGGGATGCTGCGGGAACTGGCGGATCTGTCCGGGCTGTCGGCGGGGGTCACCGCGGCGTTGGCCGACACCTATCGGGGCCCGTGGATCTACCCGCCGGGGGCGGTGTTCGCCGATCTCGCCGCGGCGGTCGCTGACGGCGCGACCTGCATCGACGGGGTCGGGCAGTTGTGCGGGGACCGTGAGCACGTGTTCGGTCCGGCCGCCTCGACGACCACGATGTGGCGGCTGGTCGACGAGCGGATCGACGCCGCGCACCTGCCGGCGATCCGGGCGGCGCGCTGCGATGCGCGGGCGGCGGCGTGGGCTGCCGGGGCTGCGCCGGCCGCTGGCAGGTGGCTGCACATCGACCTCGACGCCACCATCACCATCGACCATTCCGACAACAAGGAGAACGCGGCCGCGACCTGGAAGAAGACCTACGGTCACCACCCGCTGCTGGCGTTCCTGGACCGCCCCGAGGTCGCCGGCGGCGAAGCGCTGGCCGGGCTGCTGCGAGCGGGCAACGCCGGCAGCAACACCGCCGCCGATCACATCACCGTGTTGGGCTGGGCGCTGGAATCGCTGCCGGCCGCCTACCGACCCGACCCGCACGATCCCACCGCCCACAAGATCCTGGTGCGGTCGGATTCCGCCGGTGCCACGCACAAGTTCGCCGCCGAATGCCGCAGGCAAGGGGTGGGGTTCTCGTTCGGGTTCGCCGTCGACGCCCGCGTGCGCGACGCGGTCGACACCCTCAACCTCGCCGAGGCCTGGTATCCGGCGATCGACTCCAGCGGCGCGATCCGCGACGGCGCCTGGGTCGCCGAGGCCACCGGCCTGGTCGAGATGAGCAGCTGGCCCGAGGGCACCCGGCTGATCCTGCGCAGGGAACGCCCCCACCCCGGCGCGCAGCTGCGGTTCACCGACGCCGACGGGATGCGGGTCACCGCCTTCATCACCGACACACCCAACGGCGTCGTCGACGGGCAACTCGCCGGCCTGGAGCTGCGGCATCGCCAACACGCCCGCGTCGAGGACCGCATCCGCGAGGCCAAAACCACCGGGCTGCGCAACCTGCCCTGCCACGGCTTCGATGCCAACGCTGCCTGGCTCGAAATCATCCTCACCGCAACCGATCTCGTGGCCTGGACCAAACTCATCGGCTTCGCCGACCAGCCCGACATCGCCGGCTGCGAGATCGACACCTTCCGCTACCGCGTCCTGCACGTCGCCGCCCGCATCACCCGCGCCGCCCGACGCACCCACCTGCGCATCGACGCCACATGGCGCTGGGCCCACGCCATCGCCACCGCATGGCAGCGTCTGCGCACCGCCTTCGGTTGACCACCGCACCACACGTCCACCACGACCCGAAAGACCCACCGGCCCTGGAAAGCCCGCCACACCGAGCGACACCGGCCAAACCGTCACACCCACCCACCGAAACCGCGCCCGAACAGCCCCAGCCGACCCCGAACCGCACTCCGACCAATTCGCACGCAAAATCGAGGCTAGCTTTTGAGGGGCTGCGCCCCGCCGTGGTGGGCGAAAATTTGCTGCTCGTCCGCCGGTCGGGTACGGGGTTGTCTCAGCGGTGGCCCGGGTTGATGCTGATGGAGTGTTTCGGTCGACCCCGGTCGCTCTATGTTGCCATGTGAGCCCGCAGGCTAGCTTGGGGTGGAGGGCACATCTTGTCCACGGGAACCGTGGAATGTTGCCGTCGAGCACGAGTGTCAGATTCCTGTTTCACTCCCGCCCTCCCCGAAACACCCTCCACAACAAGGAATTACGGTACATCAGATTGAGGTGATGGGTGATGGATGTGATGCACCCGCGGTGCGCGGGGATCGACTGCTCGAAGAAGGACGCCAAGGTCTGCATCCGGGTGCAAGGCCACGGCCGGCGGGCCACCGCAGCGACGGTGACGACCTGGGGCGCGACGACCAGCCAGATCCTGGCGCTACGTGAGCACCTGGTGGCAGCCAAGGTCAGCTGCGTAGTGATCGAGTCCACCAGCGACTATTGGAAACCGTTCTACTACCTGCTCGACGACGAACTCGACGTGGTGCTGGTCAACGCCGCCTCGGTGCGAGGCCTACCCGGCCGCAAAACCGACGTCTCCGATGCCGCGTGGCTGGCCGATCTGGGCGCCCACGGGCTGGTGAAGGCGTCGTTCGTGCCTCCGGCGCCGATCCGGGCGTTGCGCGATCTGACCCGCGCCCGCACCGTGATCACCCGCGAACGCACCCGCGAGGTGCAGCGACTGGAGAAACTGCTCGAAGACGCCGGCATCAAACTGTCCTCGGTGGCCACCGACATCACCGGCGTCTCGGGCCGGGCGATGCTCGAAGCGCTGATCGCGGGCCAGCGTGACCCCGCTGCCCTGGCCGATCTGGCCCGGCGCCGGCTGCGCTCGAAGATCCCGGCCTTGACCGAAGCGCTGACCGGACGCTTCAACGACCACCACGCGTTCATGGCGCGACTGTTTCTGGACCGCATCGACGCCCACACCGCCGACATCGGTCGACTCGATGAGCGCATCGAGGCGGCGATGGAACCTTTTCTCCCGGCCCGGGACCTGCTGATGAGCATCCCGGGATTCTCCCGGATCGTCGCTGAAGTGTTCATCGCCGAAACCGGCGGCGACATGAGCGTGTTCCCCACCGCCGGGCATCTGGCATCCTGGGCGGGAGTCTCGCCCGGTTCCAACGAGTCCGCCGGACGGGTCAAATCCACCAAAACCCGGCCCGGCAACCGCTACCTCAAGGGCGTCCTCGGAATCGCCGCGCTGTCCGCAGCCCGCTCCAAGAACACCTACTTGTCCGCCAAATACAAGCGCATCGCCACCCGACGCGGCCCGATGCGCGCCATCGTCGCCATCGAACACGCCATGATCACCGCCGCCCACAACATGCTCACCAACGGCGACTTCTACCGCGACCCCGGCGCGAACTACTACACCGCCCACCAGCCCGCCCGAACCAAATCCCGGGCAATCAACCAACTCGAATCCCTCGGCTACCGAGTCACACTGGAACCACTCACCCAGTCTGCATAACCCGCCAAACAAGCAGGGTCACCCGTTGTGGTCACCCAATTTTCGTGTCAGCAATTCAGGGGCGCTGCGCTGGCCCCTCCGTGGGGACGGAAAATGGTGGCGACCTCACCTGTGCCGATGGTCGACGCCGACTCTGGCGTGATACCGCGTGAAGGGTGCAGGCTTTCCAGGTGTGTGTTGCGGCCAACCCCGATCAGCCTGTGGTGCCGGTGAGCCTGCGTGTCAGCATGGTGGTGGAGGGCATGATCGTCATCCGCGGGGACCGTGGAGTGTTGCCTTCGAGCACGAGTGAGAGATTTCTGTTTTACCCCCGCCCTCCCCGTAACCCACACGCCTGCAATGAAACTGCAATGGGAATGCTGAGGTGATCGGCGATGGAAGTGATACATCCGCGGTGCGCGGGAATAGATATCTCAAAGAGGGACGCCAAAGTCTGCGTCCGGGTCCAAGGCTCTGGGAGCACACCGACATCGGCCACGGTGACGACGTGGGGTGCGATGTCGGGTCAGATCCTGGCGTTGCGTGAGCACCTGCTCGACCAAAGGGTCAACTGTGTGGTGATGGAAGCGACGGGCGATTATTGGAAGCCGTACTTCTACCTCCTCGAAGACACCCTGACGGTGATGCTGGTCAACGCCCACGACGCCCGCAACATGCCGGGCCGCAAGACCGATGTCTCCGATGCTGCCTGGCTGGCCGATTTGGGTGCGCACGGGTTGCTACGCGGATCGCTGGTGCCGCCCCAACCAATCCGGGAACTACGCGATCTCACCCGCGCCCGCACCACCCTGACCCGCGACCGCGCACGGCAGGTGCAGCGCATCGAGAAAGTCCTCGAGGACGCCGGCATCAAACTGTCCTCGGTCGCCACCGACATCATGGGAGTCTCGGGCAGGGCGATGCTGGAGGCCCTCATCGCGGGCCAGTCGGGGCCGGCGGCGATGGCAGATCTGGCCCAACGCCGGATGCGCTCGAAGATCCCGACCCTCACCGAGGCGCTGACCGGCCGGTTCACCCCCCACCACGGATACTTGATCAGGATGCACCTGAATCTGATCGACCAGTACGGGCAGGCGTTAGCCGACCTCGATGACAGGATCGGCGTGGCGGTGACACCTTTAGCGGCGGCCCGGGAACTGCTGACGAGCATCCCGGGCGTCTCAAGGATCGTCGCTGAGGTGCTGCTCGCCGAGACCGGCGCCGACATGAGCGTATTTGCCACCGCCGGGCATCTGGCGTCGTGGGCGGGCACCGCACCCGGATCCAACGAGTCCGCGGGCAAGGTGAAGTCGACCAAAACCCGGCACGGAAACCGGTATTTGAAAGGGGCCCTCGGGACTGCCGCGCTAGCCGCGTCCCGCTCGAAGGGAACCTACCTCTCAGCCAAATACCGGCGTATCGCCGCCCGTCGAGGTCCGATGAAAGCACTTGTTGCACTCGAACATTCCATCCTCGTGGCGGTGTGGAACATGCTCACCAACGGCGAGTTCTACCGTGATCCCGGCGCCGACTACTTCACCCGCCGTATCCCAGCCAAAACCAAGGCACACGCGATCAGTCAGCTCGAATCCCTCGGCTACCGAGTCAGCCTCCAACCCCTCACCAACACCGCATAACAACAACGCGCCAACCTCGATCACCCCACCCGCCACAGCTGGCGAGTCACCCACGCACGCCTCACCAGCTGTGGTCACGTGAATTTTCGTGAGAGAGAGAGAGAGAGGACCAAAGCCGCGGCGGCAGCGGCGCCGCCGCCGATGAACCGGCGTCGGGACGCGGACTGGGCGAAGATGCGGGGGTCGATCCCATTGGCCATGAGCCGTGGTGCCTTTCGTAAGGGGGCGGAGGGTAGTCGAAAGTGATTGTGAGATCGACGACCTTGGCGCGCACCGACGCGACGTCACCGGTGGGCGGTTCCACCGAGATCCGCACCGCCGGCCGACGGCCACAGCGATCGGTCGCCCTCCGTCACTAAACCATCGCGGATTCGCCGGACATCCGCAACCGATTCCGCAACGAAGTTGGATTTTTGCGATGGATTCCCTCGTCGAGACCGCGGTACGAGCGCACCTTACCGTGGAACGGCACCTCGGCGTCGGTGTCGATGGGACGGATCGTAGCCCGGTTCGGGCCTGGCGATCAGGGCTTCGTTAGGCCCCGCGCGATAACCAGCCGCTGGATCTGATTGGTTCCTTCGAAGATCTGCGTGATCTTGGCTTCCCGCATGTAGCGCTCGACACGGTAGTCCCGGGTGTAGCCGACGCCGCCGAGCACCTGCACGGCGTCGGTGGTCACCTTCATCGCGGCATCGGTGGCGACGAGCTTGGCGACGCTGGCCTGCTGCGAGTAGGGAAGTCCGGCGTCGCGGCGCCGGGCCGCATCGAGGTAGGTGGCCCGGGCGCTGGCCACCGCGGCAACCATGTCGGCCAGCAGGAAGCCCAGCCCCTGGTGGTCGATGATCTTGCGGCCGAATGACGTTCGCTCGTTGGCGTAGGCGCAGGCCTCGTCGAGTGCGGCCTGCGCGATGCCGACGGCCACCGCGGCGATACCCAGCCGCCCGGAGTCCAGTGCACTGAAGGCGATCTGCAGACCCTGACCCTCGGCCCCGACGAGGCGGTCGGCGTCGACGACCGCGTTGTCGTAGAACGCCGAGGTGGTCGGCACGGCGGCCAGGCCCATCTTCTCCTCCGGCTTACCGAAGCTCAGGCCCGGCTGGTCGCCGGGGATCAGAAAGCAGGACACCCCCTTGGAACCCTCACCCGTCCGGGCGAACAGGGTGTAGAAATCGGCCCGCCCGCCATGGGTGATCCACGACTTCGAGCCGTTGATGACGTAGCCGCCCTCGGTCAGGGTGGCTGCGCAGCGCAGCGCCGCGGCATCCGAGCCGGCCTGCGGTTCGGACAGGCTGTAGGCGCCGATCTGGTCGCCGGACAACATGCCGGTCAGCCAGCGCCGCTTCTGCTCCTCGGTGCCGAAGGTGAGTAGCGGGTGACAAGACAGGCTGTGCACGCTGACCGCCACCGCGACCGACGCCCAGCGCGCGGCGAGTTCCTCGAGCACCTGCAGGTAGACCTCGAACGGCTGGGCGGCGCCGCCCCACTCCTCGGGCTGAGTCAGGCTCAGCAGTCCCGCTTCACCGAGCTGGGCGAAAACACCTTCGGGGTAGGTCTCGGAACGCTCGTGCTCGTCGACGACGGGGCTGAGGATCTTGTCGGCGACGTCGCGGGTCAGGGCGATCAGATCGGCGGCGTCCTGATTGGGCAACAGGCGGTCGACGGGCATGGCTGGACCTCTCGATTGGTACTGGGGATAGTACTAAATGCCGTGGCGGTGGAATCCGTTGCGATGTCGGGCGATTCGGGCGGGTGCTGCGGGTGGTTCGGGGTGACCGTCGACACTGCCCGCACCGACGGCACACCCGCTACCGAACCCAGATGCTTTTCGGCTACCGACCGCAACAGGATCAGCTGCCTGGGTGTCGGCGGCGGTGCCTAGAGTTAGGGCCGTGACGGCGAGCGCGACGGACGAAAAGCCCACACTCATGCTGTTGGACGGCAACTCGGTGGCCTACCGGGCGTTCTACGCGCTGCCCGCCGAGAACTTCAAGACCAAGAACGGTCTGACCACCAATGCGGTGTACGGCTTCACCGCCATGCTGATCAACCTGCTGCGCGATGAGCAGCCCAGCCACATCGCCGCCGCGTTCGACGTCTCGCGGCAGACGTTCCGGGTGGACAAGTTTCCGGAGTACAAGGCCGGCCGGTCGGCCACTCCCGACGAGTTCCGCGGCCAGATCGACATCACCAAAGAGGTGCTCAACGCGCTGGGCATCACCGTCCTGGCCGAGCCGGGCTTCGAAGCCGACGACATCATCGCCACGCTGGCCTCCCAGGGTGAGCGGGAGGGCTACCGGGTCCTGGTGGTCACCGGTGACCGCGATGCACTGCAGCTCGTCAGCCCCGACGTGACGGTGCTTTATCCCCGCAAGGGTGTCAGCGACCTGACCCGCTTCACCCCGGAGGCGGTGGTGGAGAAGTACGGGCTGACACCCGCGCAGTATCCGGACTTCGCGGCTCTGCGGGGCGATCCGAGTGACAACCTGCCCGGCATTCCAGGCGTGGGGGAGAAGACCGCGGCCAAGTGGATCGTCGAGTACGGGTCCCTGCAGGGGCTCGTCGACAACGTCGAGTCCGTGCGCGGCAAGGTCGGGGACGCCTTGCGGGAGAACCTGTCCAGCGTGGTACTCAACCGCGACCTCACCGAACTTGTCAAGGACGTGCCCTTGGCGCAGACGCCCGACACTCTGCGACTGCTGCCGTGGGACCGCGACCAGATCCACCGGCTGTTCGACGACCTCGAGTTCAGGGTGCTGCGCGACCGGCTGTTCGACACGTTGGCCGCCGTGGAACCCGAAGTCGACGAGGGCTTCGACGTCCGCGGCGGGCCGCTGGAGCCCGGGACATTGGCGGCGTGGCTGGCCGAGCATGCCGGCGACGGACGTCGCTCCGGTCTCGCGGTGGTCGGCACCCACGCCGTGTACGACGGTGACGCCACCGCGCTGGCCATCGCCGCCGCCGACGGCGACGGTGCCTACCTCGACACCGCCACTCTCACACCCGAGGACGAAGCCGCACTCGCTGCCTGGCTGGCCGACCCGGCCAAGCCAAAGGCGTTGCACGAGGCCAAGATCGGCATACACGACCTGGCCGGGCGGGGCTGGACGCTGGCCGGCGTCACCTCCGACACCGCCCTGGCGGCCTATCTGGTGCGGCCTGGCCAGCGCAGCTTCGCGCTCGACGACCTCTCGCTGCGCTACCTGCGCCGCGAGCTGCGCGCCGATAACCCTGAGCAGCAACAGCTTTCGCTGCTCGACGACAGCGAGGGCGTCGACGACCAAGCGGTGCAGACCCTGATCCTGCGGGCCCGTGCGGTTGCCGACCTGGCTGACGCGCTCGACGAGGAGCTGACCCGCATCGACTCGTCGTCGCTGCTGGGCGAGATGGAACTGCCGGTGCAGTCGGTGCTGGCCGGGATGGAAACGGCGGGCATCGCGGTCGATCTGGACAAGCTGGACACCCTGCACCGAGAGTTCGGCGACCAGATCCGTGAGGCAGCCGACGCGGCGTACGCGGTCATCGGCAAGCAGATCAACCTCGGCTCGCCGAAGCAGCTGCAGGTCGTGCTGTTCGACGAGCTCGGCATGCCGAAGACCAAGCGCACCAAGACCGGTTACACCACCGATGCCGACGCGCTGCAGTCGCTGTTCGACAAGACCGGGCATCCGTTCCTCGAGCACCTGCTGACCCACCGCGACGCGACCCGGCTCAAGGTCACCGTCGACGGGCTGCTGAAGTCGGTGGCCGCAGACGGCCGCATCCACACCACGTTCAACCAGACCATCGCCGCGACCGGCCGGCTGTCGTCGACCGAACCCAACCTGCAGAACATCCCGGTCCGCACCGACGCGGGCCGCCAGATCCGCGACGCGTTCATCGTCGGCGGCGGCTACGCCGAGCTGTTGACCGCCGACTACAGCCAGATCGAGATGCGGATCATGGCGCACCTGTCCAAGGACGAGGGCCTCATCGAGGCTTTCCGAACCGGGGAGGACCTGCACTCGTTCGTCGCCTCACGGGCCTTCGGCGTGCCGATCGACGAGGTGACGCCCGAGCTGCGACGCCGGGTCAAGGCGATGTCCTACGGATTGGCCTACGGGCTGAGCGCCTACGGCCTGGCCGCCCAGCTGAAGATCTCCACCGAAGAGGCCAAGGTCCAGATGGACCAGTACTTCGCCCGGTTCGGCGGGGTGCGCGATTACCTGATGGATGTCGTCGACCAGGCCCGCAAGGACGGCTACACGTCCACGGTGTTGGGCCGGCGGCGCTATCTGCCCGAGCTGGACAGCAGCAACCGGCAGGTCCGGGAGGCCGCCGAGCGGGCCGCGCTCAACGCCCCGATCCAGGGCAGCGCCGCCGACATCATCAAGGTCGCGATGATCAACGTCTGGCACGCGATCAAGGATGCGGGCTTGAAGTCCCGGATGCTGCTGCAGGTGCACGACGAGCTGCTGCTCGAGGTGGCCGATGGCGAGCGAGACGCCGTCGAGGAGCTGGTGCGCGACAAGATGGGCGGCGCCTACCCGCTGGATGTGCCGCTCGAGGTGTCGGTGGGATACGGCCGCAGTTGGGACGCGGCAGCGCACTGACTGACCCGCGAGGGTGCGCGTCGGCACGCCGACACGCCGCATTGGCGCGCATTACGCGCACGTTCGCCGATTGGTGAGCCACTGCAGTGCCGGCCCGGCGGCGGCTCGCGCGGCGACCACGCCGTCTACTTCCTCCTGCTGAAGGGCGAACACCCGGGCGTCGCCGAAGCCTCGCTCGATGCGGTCACGGACGAACGCCAGCTCGACCACCTGGTGGGTGAACTTCTTCACCCCGATGCCGGCCTGCCGGCCGCCGAATCCGGTGGCGGCCGCCACGGCCTGCTTGCGGGTCTTGATCGACCCCAGCCACGCCGTCTCGGCGGGCAGCACCAGGCCCGCGGCCACCATCCCGGGCAGCTTCTCGGCGACGATCTTCTGCTCGCGTCGCCGGCTGCGGACGGCCAGCACGATCGCCAGGAAGAAGATCGGCATCATCCACACCGCATACAGCCCGAAGTAGGCGCCCGGGCTCGCCAGCGCCGAGCCGTTCCACAACCCGTGCATCACCACCGCCGCGACGAAGCCCAGTCCGACGTAGCCGACCTTGGCCAACGTATTGCGTTGCTGTAGAGCGAAATACACGCCGATACCGGTGAAGGTGGTGAACAGCGGATGCGCGAACGGCGCCATGATCAGCCGCATCGCGGCGGTGGCCAGCGAGGTGGCCAGCGTCTCGCCGTCGGCGATGTAGAAGATGTCCTCCAGCCATGCGAAACCCACCGCCGGCACGCCCGCATACACCAGGCAGTCGGTCAGCGAGTTCAGCTCGTTGCGGCGCACCCCGGTCATCATCAGCAGCAGGAACAGGCCCTTGGCGGCTTCCTCGATGACCGGTGCTGCGACGGCGACGGTGAAGAAGGTGGTCTCCTGCTGGCCCGGGTTGATCGCCGACTCGACGATCAACTCGAGCACCACCGACGCCAGGATCGCCACCGACGCGCCCCACAGGAACGCCAGCACCAGCAGCCGGGGCGGCTCGGGCTCCCAGCGGTCCAGCCACAGGTAGGACAGCAGCACCAGGCTCATCGCCACCGTGGACAAGACGAAGCCGATCGCCGTCCCGGCCGGGTTCACCGCGGTCAGCAGGATCAAGATCAGCCCGGCGATGGTGCCGAAGACGATGATCACCGCCAGGGGCGCTCCGACTTTGCGGACGGGCCGCGGGAACGGCGGCATCGTGGCGTAGGACACCAGAGGAGGGTAATCGGCAACATCGCCGGCAGGGGCCTGCCAGACCCGAGTTTGTCCAGCGTGTGCCTAGTCGAGTAGTCTCGGATGGTACCTGTGCGCACTTTGCGGGTACATCACCTGAACACTGTCCCTACGAGCGACCCTGTCCGGAGCAACCCAACAATATGCCAAGTCCCACCGTCACCTCGCCGCAAGTAGCCGTCAACGACATCGGCTCGGCAGAGGACTTCCTCGCCGCCATCGACAAAACCATCAAGTACTTCAACGATGGCGACATCGTCGAGGGGACGATCGTCAAGGTCGACCGGGACGAGGTTCTGCTCGACATCGGTTACAAGACCGAAGGTGTCATTCCTTCCCGTGAGCTCTCCATCAAGCACGACGTGGACCCCAGCGAGGTTGTGTCCGTCGGCGACAAGGTGGAAGCCCTCGTCCTCACCAAGGAGGACAAGGAAGGCCGCCTGATCCTGTCCAAGAAGCGCGCCCAGTACGAGCGCGCCTGGGGCACCATCGAGGAGCTCAAGGAGAAGGACGAGGCAGTCAAGGGCACCGTCATCGAGGTCGTCAAGGGCGGCCTGATCCTCGACATCGGCCTGCGCGGCTTCCTGCCCGCGTCGCTGGTCGAGATGCGTCGCGTCCGCGATCTGCAGCCGTACATCGGCAAGGAGATCGAGGCCAAGATCATCGAGCTGGACAAGAACCGCAACAACGTGGTGCTGAGCCGGCGCGCCTGGCTGGAGCAGACCCAGTCCGAGGTGCGCAGCGAGTTCCTCAACCAGCTGCAGAAGGGCGCCGTCCGCAAGGGTGTGGTCTCCTCGATCGTCAACTTCGGCGCGTTCGTCGACCTCGGTGGGGTCGACGGCCTGGTGCACGTCTCCGAGCTGTCCTGGAAGCACATCGACCATCCCTCCGAGGTGGTTCAGGTGGGTGACGAGGTCACCGTCGAGGTGCTCGACGTCGACATGGACCGCGAGCGCGTCTCGCTGTCGCTGAAGGCCACCCAGGAAGACCCGTGGCGTCACTTCGCCCGCACCCACGCGATCGGCCAGATCGTGCCGGGCAAGGTCACCAAGCTCGTTCCGTTCGGCGCGTTCGTGCGCGTCGAGGAGGGCATCGAGGGTCTGGTGCACATCTCCGAACTGGCCGAGCGCCACGTCGAGGTGCCGGACCAGGTTGTGCAGGTCGGCGACGACGCCATGGTCAAGGTCATCGACATCGACCTGGAGCGCCGCCGGATCTCACTGAGCCTCAAGCAGGCCAACGAGGATTACACCGAGGAGTTCGACCCCAGCAAGTACGGCATGGCCGACAGCTACGACGAGCAGGGCAACTACATCTTCCCCGAGGGCTTCGACGCCGAGACCAACGAATGGCTCGAAGGCTTCGACAAGCAGCGCACCGAGTGGGAGGCCCGCTACGCCGAGGCCGAGCAGCGGCACAAGATGCACACCGCCCAGATGGAGAAGTTCGCCGCGGCCGAGGCTGCCGCGGCCGAGCGTCCGGCTGGCAACGGAGCGTCCTCGTCGTCCTCGAGCTCGGGTGAGTCAGCAGGCGGCTCGCTGGCCAGCGATGCCCAGCTCGCGGCCCTGCGCGAGAAGCTGGCGGGCAACGCCTAGCAGCTCAGCCGTCGAGATTGAAACCGCGCAGGAAGCCTTCGGGCTTCCTGCGCAGTTTCGTTTCTAAGGAGAATGATGCTTCGGATCGGATTGACCGGCGGTATCGGCGCCGGTAAGTCGACGGTGTCCGCCACGTTTTCCGAATGTGGGGGCATCGTCGTCGACGGGGACGTCATCTCCCGCGAGGTGGTCGAACCGGGGACCGAGGGACTGTCCAAGCTCGTCGACGCGTTCGGGGCGCGCATCCTGCGGCCGGACGGCGCGCTGGACCGTCCCGCGCTGGCCGCGATCGCCTTCAGTGACGAGGACAAGCGTCAGACCCTCAATAGCATCGTCCATCCGCTGGTGGCACACCGCCGCTCGGAGCTGATCGCCGCCGCCGGTGAGGATGCGGTGATCGTCGAGGACATCCCGCTGCTGGTCGAGTCGCACATGGCGCCGATGTTCCCGCTGGTCGTCGTCGTCAACGCCGACCCCGAGGTCCGGGTGAAGCGGCTCATCGACCACCGCGGTTTCACCGAGGCCGACGCCAGGGCCCGCATCGCGGCCCAGGCCACTGACGAGCAGAGAAGACTGGTCGCAGACGTGTGGTTGGACAACTCGGGCAGCGAGGGCGAACTGGTCGAGAAGGCCCGCGACCTCTGGTATCAGCGCGTCCGGCCGTTCGCGCACAACCTCGCCACCGGCACGCCGGTGCACGGCGCTCCCGAGGTGGTGTCCGCCGATCCGAGCTGGCCCGGCCAGGCCCGCCGGATCATGGCCCGGCTCAACACCACATGTGGGCACCGTGCCGTGCGGATCGACCACATCGGGTCGACGGCGGTGCCCGGTATGGACGCCAAGGACGTCATCGACATCCAGGTGACAGTCGCGTCGCCGGAGGTCGCCGATGAGCTCGCCGACGACCTGCTGCGGGCGGGCTACCCGAGGGTGGCGGCCGTCACGTCCGACGCGCCGAAGTCCGATGCCCGCAGTACCGATGCCCGGTTCGACCGCGATGAGGATACGTCGTTGTGGCACAAGCGGTTTCACGCCTCGGGCGACCCCGGCCGGCCGACCAACGTCCACATCCGGGTGGACGGCTGGCCCAACCAGCAGTTCGCGTTGTTGTTCGTGGATTGGCTGGCCGCCAACCCCGCAGCGCGGACCGACTACCTGGTGGTCAAGCGGTCCGCGGCTCAGCACCACGACGGTGCGCGCTACACCGAAGCCAAGGAGCCGTGGTTCCTCGACGCCTACCGGCGAGCGTGGGCGTGGGCCGATGCGACCGGCTGGCGCCCCTGAGCGGTCAGGCAGCCGCGTCCGGGCCGCTCGGAGGTGCCACCTGCGCCGGGTTGGGCTTGTTCAGCGGCGCGCCGCACTGCAGCGTGCCGTACAGCGGGTCATCTCTGGGATGGAACAGCCGCGGGGCGATGAACTGATCGGCCTGGGTGACGGTCTGATCGTCCACCAGGATCTCGCAGTGCAGATTCGATCCGTAGGGCCACTGGATGGAGATCTCCATACCGGCCTGTTCGGGGTCGGTCAGCACCGTGTTGACCTCGAACGTGACGCCGGGCAGCAGTGTCGGCTGGTCGCTGTTGACGTTGGTGTCGTCGATTTTGTAGGCAACGACCGCACCGCGCGAGGTGCCGTCGGCGCGCGCGCGGTAAGTCACGTTGTGCAGCACTTCGCCCGCGGGTGGCGGAGGCGGGGCCGGCGACGGCGGCGCGGGGTCGGCATCTGCCGGGCTCACAGTCAACTGAGAACCTGCGAGTACGATCGCACCACCTACCGCCGCAGCCAGCCTGCGGCGCCTGCTGAGGCTCATGCCTAGCGAGAATACCTGTTGGGCGTGCGGCATCGATTCGGGTGGCCGGGCGAGGCTGCCGAGTTGCTAGCGCCAGAACAGGTCCATGCCCTGGGCCGCCAGCCAAGAGGTGAGGTCGTGGCCGTGCCGGGCCAGCCCCTCGACCGCAGCCAGGGCCCGCCGGACCGCCGCCTCGGCCGTCCCGGTGCTCACCAGGCCGTGTCGGTGCGCCTCGAGCAGCTCGTCGGCGTCGAGCAATTCGGTGCGGTCCCCGGTGTAGACGACCAGGTCGAGGTAGTGGTCTTCGGTCTGCCAGACGGCGTCCGCGGGCGCGATGTGGCCGACGTCGAGGTAGTAGTCCTGCTCTCGCTCGTAGCCCGGGTTGAAGTGAAAGACGTTGGCCCGGATGCCCAGCGAGGGCAGCAACCAGGACTCCAGGTAGTGGAACTGAGCGCGACCGGGGGTGGGCCGGGCCATGTAGAGGCCCCACGGACGGATGACATATTCGTCGACGGCGCGCGCGATGCCCTTGTTGTCGGTGTTGGTTCGCGCGGCGATGTCGAAGGTCTCGCGTTTCGGGGGGTGGACGTGCGCGGTCCCGGGCGCTTCGGGCACGGCGTCAGCGTACGGGCCGGGAGGATCGGCTGCGGAACGAATGTCGGTGGCGGCGCTTAACCTGGACAGATGGCATTCGCTACCGAACACCCAGTCGTTGCGCACTCGGAGTACCGCGCGGTGGAGGACGTGGTGCGCGCGGGCGCGCGGTTCGAGGTGGTCAGCCCGCACCAGCCGGCCGGCGATCAGCCGGCCGCCATCGACGAACTGGAACGCCGGATCCGGGCGGGGGAGCGCGACGTGGTGCTGCTGGGGGCCACCGGCACCGGCAAGTCGGCCACCACGGCGTGGCTCATCGAACGGCTGCAGCGGCCCGCCCTGGTGATGGCGCCGAACAAGACGCTGGCCGCCCAGCTCGCCCACGAGTTGCGAGATATGTTGCCGCACAACGCAGTCGAGTACTTCGTCAGCTACTACGACTACTACCAGCCCGAGGCGTACATCGCCCAGACCGATACCTACATCGAGAAGGACAGTTCGATCAACGACGACGTCGAACGCCTCCGGCATTCGGCGACGTCACGCCTGCTGTCACGGCGCGACGTGGTCGTGGTCGCGTCGGTGTCGTGCATCTACGGCCTGGGTACCCCGCAGTCCTACCTGGACCGTTCGGTCGAGTTGCAGGTGGGCAGCGAGGTGCCGCGCGACGGGCTGCTGCGGCTGCTGGTCGACGTGCAGTACAGCCGCAACGACATGTCCTTCACCCGCGGGTCGTTCCGCGTGCGCGGCGACACCGTCGAGATCATCCCCTCCTACGAGGAATTGGCCGTTCGCATCGAATACTTCGGCGACGAGATCGAGGCGTTGTATTACCTGCACCCGCTGACCGGGGACGTGGTCCGCAAGGTCGACTCGGTGCGGATCTTCCCGGCCACCCACTACGTGGCCGGCCCGGAGCGGATGGCGCAGGCCATCTCGACCATCGAGCAGGAGCTCGCCGAGCGGCTGGCTGAACTGGAGAACCAGGGCAAGCTGCTGGAAGCGCAGCGGCTGCGGATGCGCACCAACTACGACATCGAGATGATGCGTCAGGTCGGCTTCTGCTCAGGTATCGAGAACTACTCGCGGCACATCGACGGCCGGCCGGCGGGCTCGGCGCCGGCGACGCTGCTGGACTATTTCCCCGAGGACTTCCTGATGGTCATCGACGAGTCGCACGTCACCGTGCCGCAGATCGGCGGCATGTTCGAGGGCGACATGTCCCGCAAGCGCAACCTGGTGGAGTACGGCTTCCGGCTGCCCTCGGCGGTCGACAACCGCCCGCTGACCTGGGAGGAGTTCGCCGATCGCGTCGGGCAGACGGTGTATCTGTCGGCCACCCCGGGACCGTACGAGCTCAGCCAGACCGGCGGCGAGTTCGTCGAGCAGGTGATCCGCCCGACCGGCCTGGTAGACCCCAAGGTGGTGGTCAAGCCGACGAAGGGCCAGATCGACGACCTGATCGGCGAGATCCGGGCCCGCGCCGAGCGCGACGAGCGGGTGCTGGTGACGACGCTGACCAAGAAGATGGCCGAGGACCTCACCGACTACCTGCTCGAGATGGGCATCCGGGTGCGGTATGTGCACTCCGAGGTGGACACGCTGCGCCGTGTCGAGCTGCTGCGTCAGCTGCGGCTCGGGGAGTACGACGTGCTGGTCGGCATCAACCTGCTCCGCGAGGGCCTTGACCTTCCCGAGGTGTCGCTGGTGTCCATCCTCGACGCCGACAAGGAGGGCTTCCTGCGGTCCACCCGAAGCCTGATCCAGACCATCGGTCGTGCGGCTCGCAACGTGTCCGGTGAGGTGCACATGTACGCGGACAACATCACCGACTCGATGAAAGAGGCCATCGACGAGACCGAGCGTCGACGCGCCAAGCAGATCGCCTACAACGAAGAGCGCGGGATCGACCCGCAACCGTTGCGCAAGAAGATCGCCGACATCCTCGACCAGGTGTACCGGGAGGCCGACGACACCGAAGCCGTCGAGATCGGCGGATCGGGACGCAACTCGTCGAGGGGCCGACGCGCGCAAGGCGAACCGGGCCGGGTCGTCAGCGCTGGCAGCATCGAGGGCCGCGACACCGCGAACATGCCGCGCGCCGAACTGGCCGATCTGATCAAGGACCTGACGGCGCAGATGATGGCCGCCGCACGGGACCTGCAGTTCGAGCTGGCAGCCCGAATCCGCGACGAGATCGCCGATTTGAAGAAGGAACTTCGCGGCATGGATGCCGCGGGCCTGAAGTAGGAGCGGCACCGGGCTTGAGCTCAATCGCGGTTGAGCCTCTACGGTGATGCACGTGACCCGGACGACGGCATCGGCGGCGGGCAGCTGGCGCGAGCTGCTGGGCGACTACGGCGGTGCCACAACCGTGTTGGCCGGCGGGGTGGCGATCTATGCCACCAACGAGTTCATCACGATGAGCCTGCTGCCCAGCGCCGTCGCCGATATCGGCGGTGAGCGGTTCTACACCTGGGTGACGACCGTGTACCTGGTGTCGTCGGTGGTCGCGGCGACGACGGTGGGCCCGGTACTCACCCGGTTCGGGCCGCGATGGTCCTATCTGGGCGCCCTGCTGTCGTTCAGCGTGGGCAGTGCACTGTGCACGTTGGCGCCGACCATGCAGCTGCTGCTGGTCGGTCGGGTGGTGCAGGGCCTGGCCGGTGGCCTGCTCGCCGGGCTCGGCTACGCAGTGATCGGCGCCGCGCTGCCAGATCGACTGTGGACCAGGGCGTCGGCGGCGGTGTCGGCCATGTGGGGGATCGGCACGCTCATCGGCCCGACCGCGGGTGGACTGTTCGCTCAATTCGGTTTATGGAGAGGCGGATTCGGGCTTCTCGCGGCGCTTGCGGTGGCGATGAGTCTGCTGGTGCCGATCGCGCTGCCTGCGCGGGTCCCAGCCTCCGACACGGGCTCGGCCGGCCCGCGGATCCCCGTCTGGTCGTTGCTGTTGCTGGGCTCGGCGGCGCTGGTGGTGAGCGTGGCGGCGATTCCCCGCAATACTGCGGTCACCGGGGGCCTGCTGGCCTTCAGTGTGGCGTTGGTGCTGGCGTTCATGGTCGTCGACCGGCGGGCCGGCACCGCGGTGTTGCCGCGCAGCGCATTCGGGCCCGGCCCGATGAAATGGATTTACGCCACCCTGGGTCTGCTGATGGCCGCGACGATGGGCGACATGTATGTCCCGCTGTTCGGCCAGCGGCTCGGGGCGCTGGCCCCGGTGGTCGCGGGCTTCTTGGGCGCGGCCTTGTCGGTGGGCTGGACGGTTGGGGAGATCGCGAGCGCGTCGGTCACCGACGTCCGCGCCACGGTCCGGTTGGTGACGGTGGCGCCGCCGGTGATGGCCGTCGGTCTGACCGTGGCCGCATTATCCCAAAAAGACGGCGCCTCAACGGGATACGTTGTCATCTGGGCGGTCGCGCTGGCGATCACCGGAGCGGGCATCGGGATCGCGTGGCCGCATCTGTCGGCGTGGGCGATGGGTGCTGTGCAGGACGCCCCTGCCGAGCAGGCGGTGGCCGCCGCGGCGATCAACACCGTGCAGTTGGTGTGCGGCGCGTTCGGCGCGGGACTTGCGGGCGTGGTGGTGAACCTGCGCGACTCGCCCGACGCCGCGGCGGGACGGTGGATGTTCGGGGTGTTCGCGGCATTCGCCGTGGTCGGCGTCGTGGCGTCCTACCGGTCGGGACGGGGCCAGGCTCACTAGTGTCCCGCGTCAGTAATTCGTTTCATTAATAGTCCGAGTGATTTGAGGATCTGCTCGGCGGTCTTGGTCCAGATGAATGGTTTCGGGTTCTCGTTCCAGGCGGCGACCCAGGTGCGGATGTCGCGTTCGAGGGCCTGCACGCTGTGGTGGTCGCCGCGTTCGACGAGTTGTCGGGTGAGTTCGGCGAACCACCGTTGCACCTGGTTGATCCAGCTGGAATAGGTCGGCGTGAAGTGCATGTGGAAGCGGGGGTGGCGGTCGAGCCAGGTTTGCACGGTGGGCGCCTTGTGCGTGCCGTAGTTGTCGCAGACCAGGTGGATGTCGAGATGGTCGGGGACCTCGGTGTCGATCTTGGCGAGGAACCTGCGGAATTCGATCGCGCGGTGGCGGCGGTGCAGCGAAGAGATCACGGTGCCCTCGCCGATGTCGAAGGCGGCGAACAGGCTGGTGGTGCCGTGCCGGACGTAGTCGTGGGTGCGTTTCTCGGGCATGCCCGGCATCATCGGGAACGCCGGTTGGCTGCGGGCCAGGGCCTGGATCTGGGACTTCTCGTCCACCGACAACACCACCGCGGCCTCGGGCGGGTCGAGGTAGAGCCCGACAATGTCATAGACCTTCTCCACGAACAGCGGGTCGTTGGACAGCTTGAAGTGCTCGCTGCGATGGGGCTGCAGCTCAAAGGCCTTCCAGATCCGCCCAATGGTGGACTTCGACAGCCCGGCGCGTTCGGCCATCGATGTGCGCGACCAGTGCGTGGCGTGGGCGGGGACCGATTCCAAGGTGGCCACCACCACGTCCTCGACCTGCTCAGCGGTCACCGACGCCGGCCGGCCCGGCCGCGGGTCATCGACCAGCCCGTCCAACCTCGCCTCGACGAACCGGCGCCGCCACTTCCCGACTGTCGGCTGCGATACCCGCTCCCGGGCCGCGACCTCCTTGTTCGACAGCCCATCCGCACAGCCCAGCACGATCCGCGACCGCAACGCCAGCGCCTGCGAGGACTAGCGCCGCCGCGCCCACCGCGTCAGCGTCTGGCGCTCCTCGTCGCTCAACACCAGCTCCGCCATCGGTCTCCCGCGTGCCGCCATAAGCGAATCATCGCACAGCACAACCTGATTCACCGCGGGGGAACCCCTCCGGTCCATATCCATTACAATTATGTAACGAACTTCAGGCGCAGGACACTAGTGGTCGGCGTAGTGGGTGGCGGCGCGGTGCGTCTTGGCCTTGTACATCGCGGCGTCGGCGTCGCGCAGAATCCGCGCCGTATCGCGGGGATCTCCTGGCCCCACTTCGGCCACCCCGATGCTCGCGGTGATGCGGCAAAGTGTTCCGGCCACGTCCATTGGCATGGCGAGTGCGGCGTGGAGTCGGTCGGTCAGCCGCTTCATCGCGGAGCGGTCGAGATGGCCGAACAGCAGGGCGACGAATTCGTCGCCGCCGAGGCGGGCCAGGAAGTCCTCGGTGCGCAACGTGGAGCGCAATCGCTGAGCGGCGACCGTGATCACCGTGTCACCGGCGTGGTGGCCGAAGGCATCGTTGATGGTCTTGACGTTGTCGAGGTCGACGAACATCACCGCGCCCAGCGTCGGCGGCTCGGCCTGCAGTGCACGTGATAGCTGCGCCTCGGCATACGCCCGGTTGGGCAAGCCGGTGAGCGCATCGTGACGAGCCTGGTGGCTGAGCTGAATTTGTGCGGTGCGCTGCTCGGTGACGTCGGTGAAGGAGAGAAGCACCCCCGACTGTCGGCTCCCGCCGGGATCGAGCAGACGACAGCAGACGGAGAGCCACCGGCGCGTCCCGTCGGGCCGGTCATGGCCAACTATCTCGTTTCGGATCGCAACGCCGCTATTCGTGGTCTTGGCGATGGGCCGTCGGTCGCCGCCGATCGGGGTGCCGTCAATGTCGCACAGCGGAGATAGGGCGGTCAGGGTGGCGTAATTTGGCACCGTGCCGTCGGGCGGGAATCCGAGGTAGTGGCGGGCGGCGGGATTGACCCATTCGGGCCGACCGTGTGAGTCGAACACCACCACCCCGTCGTCGAGGGAATCCACGATGGTCTGGAATCGCGCTTCGGCGCGTCGTAGCGCCGTGTGATCCGAGCACACGACGACGTAGCCATCGTCCATGCCGCCGACGGCCACCCGAATGTTGAGCTCCGTCCCGTCGGCGGCGTAGTGGGTGGCGTGCTCGACCCCGCCGCCCGCGGCGATCACGGCGGGGTCGAGGGCGGCGCCGACCGCCTCGCTGATCGGCACCGCCAGCGCGCGTGCGGCCGAGCGTTGGTAGATGGTTTCGGCGGCCTGGTTCCAACTGGTGACGGTGCCGGCAAACGAAGTGGCGATGATCGCATCGGTGGCGTGCGTAACCAAGGCCGCTTGGTAACGCAGCGTTGCCTGGGCAGCCTTGATCAGGGTCAGGTCCCGGAAGATAACCTGGTAGGCGGGTTTGCCATCCCAGCTGGTCAACACGGAGACGACCTCGGCGTCCACGGGGCTGCCGTCCAGGCGCAGCATCACCGCCTCCGACGGTTCAGTGCTGTCGCCCGCCCGCTGCAGAATGGCGATGCGGGCCAGCATCGCAGCGACGGAATCAGGGTGCACGAAGTCGGTGATCAAATGTCCCAGCACGTCATCGGCGTGCCGCGCGCCGATGCCCCGCACGCCCGCGGGATTGACGTAAACGACGCGTCCGTCGGCGTGCACGCACATCGGGTCGGGGCTGTGCTCCAGCAGCTCCCGATACCGCCGCTCGGCGGGATCAGGCGGCACAGAAACGTTGCCCGCACCCATGTCGCCGGGTCCAGCAGCCATCAACAGGCCCCCAATCGCGAATTTGCTGGCGACCCGCCAGCTTAGCCGCGGCAGTACTGGTAACCACACTGCCTACTGCGAGACCCCATGGTCCCTGACCCCATGGTGCCTGGTCAATTGCCGGGCGGTCGGCGTTAATCGAAGGTGGTCGCCCACTGCGGGCGCCAGAAATAGGAAGGCAACACATGATGATTTCAGCACCGATGACGATCACTGGGATCGGGGCCGTGACGGGCTACGGCTGGGGAACCCCGCCGCTGTGGGACGGACTGCTCAGCGGCAAACCTGCCGCGAGGCTGGTCGCCGGATTCGGCCGCAGCAGCGAGGAGAACGTGTGGCTGGCGCGCATCTCCGACGACGGTGACCCGTGCGATGGCCTGAGCCGGTTCGCCCGTGCTATGCGCGGAGCGGCCCGCGAAGCGATCACCGACGCCGCCGCACGCGGCTGGAGGCCCGGGCGACGGGTCGGCCTGTTACACGCGGTGGTGATCTCGGAAGTGCAGGGCTGGCGCGACTTCTACCTCAAGGATGCTGCGCACCGGCGGATACGGGACTATCTGACGCTGATGCCGTCCACCCCCGTGTCGATGCTGATGCAGGAGTACGACTTTCATGGGCCGGCGATGAACGTCTCGGCGATGTGCTCCTCGGGCAACGCCGGGCTGATCACCGCGAAGATGTGGCTGGACAGCGGGTTCGTCGACGACGTCGTGTTCGTCTCCACCGACCTGTCGCTGACACCGGAGAACGTGGAGCACTTCGTGCGCCTCGGCGTCGGGGTCGTGGACACCGAACCGCTGGACGCGTGCCGGCCCTTCCAGGAGGGCAGCCGCGGATTCCCCGCCGGTGAGGCCGCGATCTCCTTCGTGCTGTCCCAACGGACCGATCGCGCCTACGTCCGGGTGCTCGGTGGGGACATGACCCACGATGCCCATCACCTGACCTCGGTCGACCCCGCCCGCACACAGGTCGACCTCTGCGTGCTCAACGCGCTGCACGCGGCGAACACCTCCGTCGACGAGGTCACCTACCTCAACGCCCACGGACCCGGCACCCAACAGTGCGACACCGCCGAAGCCGGACTCGTCGACGACGTCCTGCACGGAAGACCCGGCATCTACTCCATCAAGCAGATGGTCGGGCACTGCCAGGGCGCGGCCGCGGCCGTCGAACTCGCCGCCGCCGCCTTGGGCTACGCGCACCACGTCGTGCCAGCGCCGCCGACCGTCGCACCAGGTCATCGACGCCTGCTGGACGGACCCACACCGATGCGCGCGGGGGCGGTAACGCTGAAGACCTCCCTGGGCATGGGCGGACACAACTCGGCGGTGGTCCTGGCACCGGCAGCCTGAACCCGCCGACGTCCGCCAACGATGCCGGACGTCGGCAGCGGCGGCCTCGCCACGGTCCCCTCGGACGCGTAATCCGAGGGGACCGTCAGGCGCCCGGCCGCGGGGACTGCATCATGTCGAACAATCGGTGGCGTGTGGTGCCCGTTACTGGCCGGGCATTGTCGGGGCCGGTCGGGACGTGTTCGCCACCTCGGTCGTGACCGGATTCATGCCCGCCATCGCAGCAACTGGGCCAGCTGACCGGCTGACCAGCTCTGCGAGCTGGGCTAGCGGTGGGCTCGCGGCCCCGGCATCATCGGCCGACAGAAGTGGCCACGGCCGGGGCGCGATCCTACGATGCGCACGAGGTGACTCGTACCCCCGTCGGCTGGGCGGTCCACGAGCATTGATGCAGGTGAAATGGGGCCGCTAGCTCGACACCGGGGCTAGCTCGGGCTAGCTCGACAGGGAGATAGTGAGTCATCGACTTGCCGGGCGGCGCATCGAGAGACGGTCGTCTGGAGGCGGTTCCGGTCCAGCGCCGCTGGCTCGGCGGTGGTGGGTGCTGGCCATCATCGGGGTCGCGCAGCTGATCGTGGTGGTGGTGATCGACATCACCATCGTCAACATCACCCCTGCCGTCCCGGCTGGCGACGTCGAATCCAAGCTCGCCTTGGGCTCACATCTGTTTTGCTAGGAACTCCGCCGAACGCACGGATACCACGCGTCCGTCACACTGAGTGAGAGCTCCGCGAGAACGTCACGAACGCAGATCACCCGGGGAGCTAATACGTCTCGTCAAAGTGAGCCCCGGATAGGTCAAGGTGAGCCCCGGATAGATGGATTGCGGTACCGGGGTGCAGGAGCTGGCCGCTGGGAAGCGGCAGGCGGCGACCCAGGGCACTTGATCGGTCGCATGAACACCGCCGCTCCCGGGATATAGGCTGCACCCTCCCCGGCCGAGTCTTGCGCATGTGGAACGTGGAAACCCCGCCCCGGTCCGGGCAGTGTCTCGGTGAGTCGACCGTGAGGAAGACCGAACTCCTGGGCCGACCGCTGAAGGAGACGGTATGCACGGCACGGTTTCCTGTTGCCTTAGCAGCAGGGACGCGGTGATTCCACCCAGGTGCGAGTACGTTTTGCGGCGCCGATCTGCCGAGCTTCACTCGGACTATTAATGAAACGAATTACTGACGCGGGACACCAGTCGTCCTTGTCGTCGATGCGGCGAACGCCGGTGACGCTCGCGACCGCGATGGGCGGGGTGAGTCCCAGGACGATCGCCCGTGCACCGCTCCCAGGCGGGTGATGATCAGGCCGGCGCCGAGAAAGCCGATGCCGGAGACGATCTGCGCGGCGACGCGGGACGGGTCACATCAGGATCAGGGCGGCCCGCCGTGCCCACGATCGTCTGAGTGCGCACTCCGGCGCTTTCGCCGTGGATCTCCCGCTCCAGCCCGATGAGGGCGGTTGGTCCGAATGCGATCAGTAGCTCGACGATCTGTCGGCCGCCCTGCCCGGGCCCGCCGAGTAGGGATGGGTCAGCGACCAACCCTGTCTGCATGCCGAGACGGTATTCGCCGGACTTCGTCCAGCTAGCGATCATGCTGAGTCAAACGCTGTGTGCGACCGGCTCGTGCTGGAATCGTGACCGAGCGATGCGGGTGTGGCTGAGTGGCTAGGCACCGGCCTGCAAAGCCGTTTACACGGGTTCGAATCCCGTCACTCGCTCCATGTCCCGCCCGCCCCCGAAGCCTCGGGGGCGGGCGGGGTAACCGCGGCAACACTGGTTTGCAACAGTTCGGTAACCCCCCGAAGTGCGCCACCGCCCTTTACTTACACGCCTGTAGTTTTCCCGTCAGACCTCACCACAGAACGGGGGAACCATGTCTCGGACCACCGATCGCTTAGCGGCTGTCACCGCTATGGCGACTGCGGGGCTTTTCTGGACTGCGCCGCTGTTCAGTCCCCGCGCGGCTGCTGATCTGGGCAGCCCTGGTGTGCCGTGCGTGAGCATCCTGCAGCAGGTCGCCGCGAGTCCGCCGAACCTCCAGGAAGGGGTCCCGGGCCCCGCCGCCTCGATCTTCACCAACAGCCCCCCGACGGTCGGCGGCCCGATTCCCCCCGCGACCGCTCCCGGTGCGATCAAGGTCCCGCCTGCTGCGGTGCCAGGCGCAGCCGGAACCCACTCCGTGGCGAGCGCGGCCGTGCCGCCGGCCTCGGTCCCCGGCGCCCCGGGCGCCGGTGTCGTCGGTGGTGTGCCGACCCCGCCGGCTGCCGTGCCGGGCGTGCCGGGCGCCGGTGTCGTCGGTGGCGGAACCGCCTCGCCGCCTGCAGCGATCCCCGGCACTCCGCCCGGCGGCACGGTGGGTGGGTTGACCACTCCGCCGGCCGCTGCTCCCGGCGCTCCGCCGGGAGGTGTCGTCGGTGGTGTGCCGACTCCGCCGGCTGCCGTGCCGGGCGCCGGTGTCGGTGGCGGAACCGCCACACCGCCTGCAGCGATCCCCGGCACTCCGCCGGGAGGTGTCGTCGGTGGTGTGCCAACTCCACCCGGTGGTGTCGTGGCGCCGCCTGCCGGCGGCGTCGGAGGCGCCCCGATCGCCGATGCTGCGGGTGCGCTTCCGCCTGCGGCTGCGGCGCCTGTTGGCGCCCCGATCGCGGACGCCGCGGCCAGCCTGCAGGCCGGCGCCGAGTTGGGCGCCGCCGGTGGCGAAGCCGGCGCTGCCGGCGCTGGGGGTGCAGGCGCTGGAGCCGGGGCTGTCGGCACCCCCGTCGCCGACGCCGCCGGCGCGTTGGGTGCCGGAGTGCCGGGTGCCCCGATCGCCGACGCGGCCGGTGCCGCAGCTGGGGGTGCAGGCGCTGGAGCCGGGGCTGTCGGCGCCCCCGTCGCCGACGCCGCCGCTGCCGCCGGCGCGTTGGGTGCCGGAGTGCCGGGTGCCCCGATCGCCGACGCGGCCGGTGCGCTGCCCGCCCCGCCCGCAGGAGTTCCCGCTGCGCCCATCGCCGATGCCGCGGGCGCCGTTCCGGCCCCGCCCGCCGCGGTTCCCGGTGCACCCTTTCCCGGCGCGGCCGTCGCCCCGCCGGGACCGCCTGCCGCGGTTCCCGGGGCGCCTGTCGGCGGGGGAGTCGACGTTCCCCCCGGTCCGCCCGCCGCGGTGCCGGGCGTCCCGGCCGGTGGTGAGATAGTCACCCCGCCGGTGCCGCCAGCCGGTGTTCCCGGTGGTGTGGTGCCCGAGGCCGCGGCAATCCCGCCGGTGCCGCCAGCCGGTGTTCCCGGTGCGCCGGCCGGCGCGGTGGTCGACACCCCGACCGCCCCACCGGTCGAGGTTCCCGGCGCGGAGATCCCGGTGAACGTGGGCACGCCCGGTGCCCCGCCGGTCGGAGCCCCTGGTGCACCGGCGGCAGCGTCGGTCGAGACGCCGCCGCTGCCGCTGGCCGCTAATCCCGGCGCAGCCGTGAGTAATTCGGCCGCAACCTTGCCGCCGCCCCCGGTCTCCGTGCCCGGCGTCCCGCTCGGCGGTGGCACACTCAACGTCCCGGGAACGCCCCCGGTCACGCTGCCCGGTGTTCCCAGCGCCGCGTCGATTCCCGGCGTGAGCACCCCCGGCGCCGCGGTGCCCGGCACCCCCGGTGTCCCGGTTGCCCAAGGCGTGCCCGGTGTCCCCGGCGCGGCTCCCGGTGCTCCGGCCGCCGCGTCCGTCGAGGGTGTTCCGACCCCGCCCGCCGCCGTCCCCGGCGCTGTGGGTGGTCCGGTAGTTGAGGGCGCTCCCGGTGTGCCGGCGGCGGTGCCTGGTACTCCGGGTGCTCCGGTGGCTGAGGGTGTGCCGGGTGTGCCGGCGGCGGTGCCTGGTACTCCGGGTGCTCCGGTGGCTGAGGGTGTGCCGGCGGCGGTTCCCGGCGGCCCAGGTGGTGGTGGCGGCGCTGGTCTGCCGACTCCGCCCGCGGCGGTGCGGGGCGGCCCGGTCGGCGGTGGCGGTGGCGCGGGTGTCCCCGCGGCTGCAGGAGTTCCACCTGTCGCTGCGGGTGTCCCTGCGGCTGCAGGAGTTCCACCTGTCGCTGCGGGTGTCCCTGCGGCTGCAGGAGTTCCACCTGTCGCTGCGGGTGTCCCTGCGGCTGCCATCGCTGATGCCGCAGGCGCCGCAGCACCGGGCGCCGCCCTCTCGGACAGCTCCGGTCAACTGGCCGAGGCGGCACTCCCGGGTGCCGGTGCCGGAGCCGGTGGTGCCGGCGGTGCCGGTGCCGGAGCCGGTGATGCGGGTGCCGGAGCCGCTGGTGCGGGTGGCGCTGGTGCGGGTGGCGGAGCCGGTGGTGCTGGCGCTGCGGGTGCCCTCGGGGCGCCGGTCGCCGACGCCTCCGGAGTCGTCGGCCCGGCCGCCGGTGTTCCCGCCGAGGCGATTGCCCAGGCCGCGGCCGGTATCCCGGCCCCGCCGGCGGCGCTGCCCGCCGCTGCAGCCGGCGCGGGCGGTGCAGAAATCCCGACTCCTACCGCAGCTGTTCCCGGACTTCCCGGTGGTGGCGGCGGCGCCGGGCTGCCCTCGCCGCCTGCCGCGGTTCCCGGTGTTCCGGCTGTGGGCGCCGGTGCCGTCCCGCCGACCCCGCCCGGTGTGGTTCCCGGCGTTCCGGCTGTGGGCGCCGGTACCGTCCCGCCGACCCCACCCGGTGTGGTGCCCGGCGTGCCGGTTATGGGCACGGGTGCCGTCCCGCCGACTCCGCCGGCGCTGGTGTCGGGGGTTCCCGCGGTGAGCACCGGTGCTGTTCCGCCGACGCCCCCCGCGGCGGTCACCGGCAGCTCGATCGGCAACATCGACGCCTATCCGGCCGTCCCGCCGGGCGCTGTCGCGGGTGGACCGGGTGTCAACGCGGCCGCCAGCACGCCTGGTCTGCCCGGCCTGATCCCGGCCGCGCCCATCGCCGAGGCCGCCGGAACGCTGCCCACGCCACCTGCGCAGGTCATCCCCGCGCTGGCGCAGGGTGTCGCGACGCTGCTGTCACCACCGCAGCTCACGATCCCCGGCATTCCGGGCTTCGGGATCCCGCTGCCGACCACGATCTCCGCGCCGCACGACCTGCTGTGCGTGGGAACCGGGTGGTCGGCCACCAAGCCCGGCACGGTCTCCGGGCCGTCCGCGGGTGCGGTTCTCGGAGCGGATCTGCCGAAGGCCGGTCGCTGGTTCGAGAACTGAGCGGGCCTCGTCACCGGCGCCCTCGCCGAACACCGTCTGTTCGGCGTCGAGGTTGAGCCCGCAGCCGTGGCGCGTTCGTGCGGCCTCGGCGAGCTGGTCGAGATGATCGGTCTGCGGAACATACGCCGCGGCGCCCTCGGCGGTCATGCCCGTCGGCGTACCCGTCTTCGGATCCGCCGAAGCCTCACCGGATCGACTTGGTCACCTGGGCGAAGCTGAACTGCCAGCGCTCGACCGCCCGGAAGCCGAACCGGCTCGGCACCTGATAGGCCATCGCCCTGGCCAGCCGCGGTCCCGCCGGAATGTCGGAACCCTGTTGGTGGTCGGGCAGGGTGGGGTCGCGCTCAGAGACCGTCCAGATCGCCGGGCAGCCTGGCATCTTGTCCGCCCACGTCCAGATCGCAAGGTGGGCGTCCCACAACCGGTTTCGCTCGACGGCTGACAGTCCGCGGCCGTAGTCGTGGAGCTTGGCGAACGCGGCGGGCCGGGCGGCGATCAACGGTCGGATCGGTCCGGGCTTCCAGGAGGTCGAGTTGTCCATCACCAGGCAGTCACCGGGTTCCGCGTAGCGGGTGATGACGTCGGCCACCTGGCTGTAGTCCATGTGTTCTTTGGCGTAGGGGCCGCGCTGCGCCAGATAGTTCGGCGTCGCGGCGAAGGCGAACACCACCAGCAGGGCGGCGATTCCCGGACGGGACCGTCCAACTACAACGATGCACAGACCGAGCGGCAGCGCGATGGCGGGCGCCGTGAAGGACAGATACCGCGGGAAGTAGATCGGCTGATGCACCGCTGAGTACACGAGCAGGGCGGCCGTGGGAATCAGTATCCAGGCGGCGCTGACCGCGACCAACCGACCGGGACGCGGACCGGCGGTGTCGGCTGCCCGGGCGCGGAACAGCAATCCCGAGACGATTATCAGCCCGGCCAGGACGGCCACCGCGAGGGAATGGTCGAAGTACTGTTCCTGCAGGATCTTTCCGATGGTCTGTGCGTTGAGCCGCGAAATCCACCCGACTTGGAAAAGTTGGGTCTGAGTGAAGAGCAGGAATGGCGTCACGGCCGCGACCGCCATGACGGTGCCCGCCGCCCAACATATTCGCGCCCGGCGAGAGTCGGCGAGCACACCGACCACCACGGCGTGCACGCCGACGATCAGGACCACGAAGACGTTCAGCAGCGTCCCGGTGACCAGCATCGCGGCATAGCCGGTCCACCACCGCAACCGATTGCGGCGCACCGCGGCCACGCACAATACCGTCAGCCAGACACCGACCACCGTCGACAGCGCGTACGAACGTGTTTCGATGCCGGCCCACGTCACCCGTGGCAGCAGGGCGAACACCACGCCGGAGGCGACGGCAACCGAGCGGGTGGACAACTGGCGGCCGAGCACCACAACGCCGGCGGCCGCCACGCCCACGGCCACCGAACTGGCCAACCTCGACCAGAACTCGGTGGCCGGGAAGATCGCGAACCAGCCGTGCATGATCAGGTAGAACAGACCGTGGACGGCGTCGATGTTGCCCACCATCCGCCACAGTCCGGGCACCGTGCGAGTCGATGCCGAGATGGTGGCCGCCTCGTCGAACCACAGCGAAGGGCGGGCGGCTCCGGCAGCGCTGACCACGATGGCGAGGAACGCGACGGCGACGGCATCGAATTGCCGAGCGGGCTCGACTGACCCCCCGACGACGCCAGTGACCCGTTCTGGCCGATATGTGATGCTCACGCCGGTCGTCTCGAACCCCGTTCCGTTGGTGAGCAAAACGTTAACCCGCCGTGCTCTGCACCGCGCGGTGTGTGCGAAACGCGCGGTGTCGAGGTGAATTCGGTGCCAATTTCGATAAAGAGCAACGCTGTGCTCGCGCCGACAAAGTCATTGGGACGCGATCTGGATTTCCTGGAATAGCCACGTCAGGTGTATCGCGCGCTGGCGTGGTGCCGAGGCGTTACTGTTCCGATGGCGTCGCAATCGGAGACTGGAGGGTACGGATGGGCGGTTACAAGACCGTGGTCGTCGGCACGGACGGCTCGGATTCCTCGCTGCGTGCCGTCGACCGGGCGGGCCAACTGGCCTCCGATCCCGACGCGAAGGTCATCGTGGCGACCGCTTACTTTCCCGCCTCCGAGGACACTCGCGCCGCCGATCTCCTGAAGGACGAGGGCTACAAAGTGGCCGGCAACGCGCCCATTTACGCCATCCTCCGCGAGGCACGTGACCGTGCCAAGGCCGCCGGCGCGACCAACATCGAGGAACGCGCCGTCGTCGGCGCCCCCGTCGATGCTCTCGTCGAGCTGGCCGAAGAGGTCAACGCGGACCTGCTGGTCGTCGGCAACGTGGGTCTGAGCACCATCGCGGGCCGTCTGCTCGGATCGGTGCCGGCCAATGTCGCACGCCGCTCCAAGAGCGACGTGCTGATCGTGCATACCACGGGCTGATGACCGGGTCTCGGGTAAGACCTGACACGTGAGCGCGCCCTCGAACGCCGTCCGAACCCGGCTCTGGCTCGACGGTGAACTCAAGGCCGAAAACTTCCCCCTCTGCGACATTTCCGACCACCTCAACGAGGACGGCGCTCTGTTGTGGGTCGACCTGTGCAACCCCGACCATGACGTGCTCTGGCAACTGGCCGACGAACTCGGCTTCGACAAACACGCCATCGAGGACACCGTCGCCCACGCCGAGCGCACCAAGGCCACCCGCTATGCGACCCACACCTTCCTGACCGTCTACGCCACCGCGCTGGGCCCGCAGCTGGCCAACGACCTGGAGTCTCGGCTCCTCACCGCGCGGGTGTCGATCTTCGTGCTACACGGCGGGATCGTCACCGTGCGTCACGAAAACGACCCGCAGCGACCGGTTTTCGATGTCGAGGACGTCATCAGCCAGTGGGACGACAACGCCGATCTGCTTCGGCTGGGCAGTCCGGCACTGCTGCACGGGTTGCTCGATGGGATCGTCGACGGGCAGTTCGAGACCATCCAGGATCTCGACGACGCCATCGAGGCACTGGAAGACGAGCTGTTCGACGACCGCGCGCAGACCCGCAAAATCCAGCGCGACACCTATCGCCTGCGCAAGGAGCTCGTCGAGTTGCGGCGCATCGTGCTGCCCATGCGAGAGGTGATCAACACGATCATGCGCCGGCGTGCGGAGCGGGATGACGCCATCGAACTCGACAGCTGGTACGCCGACCTCTACGACCACGTCATCCGTGCGGCGGAATGGACGGAGTCGCTGCGCGACATGATCAGCACGGTGTTCGAGACGAACCTGTCCCTGCAGGACGCCCGGCTGAACACCATCATGAAGAAGCTCACCGGCTGGGCGGCCATCATCGCGGTTCCGACGGCGGTCACCGGCTGGTTCGGGCAGAACGTGCCGTACCCGGGTTTTCAGGATGCCGCGGGCGTGATCGCCAGCGCGGCGATCATCGTCGTGGTCTCGGGCCTGCTCTATCTGGCGTTCAAGCGGCGCGGCTGGATCTGAGCGCCCGCTCGTGGGGGCGGTGGGGATTCCGGGGCTGGCGTTACGGAAGTTGCACGAACACCGGTGGTTCTTCTCGTCCGACATATTGTCGCGTCTGCTGCCGCGCTCGCTCTAGGCGGCGTGCTGTCAGCCGGCGCCTGTCTGCGTTCTCACCAGCCGCGCTCGCGCCACTCCTGAAGATGCGGCCGCTCGGCGCCCAGCGTCGTGTCGTCCCCGTGACCCGGGTAGACCGCCGTCGCGTCGTCGTACACGTCGAACAGCCGGGTGCTGACATCGCCGAGCAGTTCCTCGAACGCGCCGGGCTCCCAAGTCTTGCCGACCCCACCAGGGAACAGGCAGTCACCGGTGAACAGCTGGGTCGCGGTTCGCTCGGCCGTCGGTCGCAGCGCCAGCGCCACCGAGCCGGGCGTGTGCCCGCGCAGATGGATCACGTCGAAGGTCAGCTCACCGACCGAGATTGTGTCGGCGTTGGCCAGGAAGCGGTCCGGCTTGACCGGAAGCGGGTCGGCGTCGAGCTGGTGCACGGCCGTCGGGGCGCCGGTGGCCCCGGCGACCGCCTCCAGCGCCTGCCAGTGGTCGAAGTGCTGATGGCTGGTCACGATCAGGGCCAGTTTGGGGGCGTACTCGCCCACCAGCTCGACGAGCAGTTCGGGGTTGTTGGCGGCGTCGATGAGCAGGGTTTCGCCCGTCGCGGAACAGGTCACCAGGTACACGTTGTTGTCCATCGGGCCGACCGACATCTTGATGATGGTCGCGCCCGGGAGCGTGCGCCGAGCCGCGGTCTGCGGTTCGACGTGCCCGGCGTAGGTGTCGTCGACGACTGTCATGGTCGCCACGTTACTTGTCGGGGGGTGCACATAGCATGGGGGTCGAGTGTGGGGTGCGCGGAAGACCCGCGGGAAGGGGAGCTGGTGGCTGACCGGCTGATCGTGAAGGGCGCACGCGAGCACAATTTGCGCAGCATCGACCTGGACCTGCCCCGCGACAGTCTCATCGTGTTCACCGGGTTGTCCGGGTCGGGCAAGTCGTCCCTGGCGTTCGACACCATCTTCGCCGAAGGCCAGCGCCGCTACGTGGAGTCGCTGAGCGCCTACGCCCGCCAGTTCCTCGGCCAGATGGACAAGCCCGACGTCGACTTCATCGAAGGCCTGTCGCCGGCGGTCTCGATCGACCAGAAGTCCACCAACCGCAACCCGCGCTCGACCGTCGGCACCATCACGGAGGTCTACGACTACCTGCGGCTGCTCTATGCCCGGGCCGGCACCCCGCACTGCCCGGTATGCGGTGAGCGCATCGCGCGGCAGACCCCGCAGCAGATCGTCGACCAGGTGCTGACGATGGAGGAGGGTGTCCGCTTCCAGGTGCTCGCCCCGGTGGTCCGCACCCGCAAGGGTGAATTCGCCGACCTCTTCGACAAGCTGAACACCCAGGGCTACAGCCGCGTTCGGGTCGACGGTGTCGTGCACCCGCTGACTGATCCGCCCAAGCTGAAGAAGCAGGAGAAACACGACATCGAGGTGGTGGTCGACCGGTTGACGGTCAAGGCCAGCGCCAAGCAGCGGCTCACCGACTCCGTCGAGACGGCACTGAACCTGGCCGAAGGGATCGTCGTCCTGGAATTCGTCGACCGGGAGGATGACCACCCGCATCGCGAGCAGCGGTTCTCCGAGAAGCTGGCCTGCCCGAACGGCCACGCTCTAGCCGTCGACGATCTCGAGCCGCGGTCGTTCTCGTTCAACTCGCCATACGGCGCCTGCCCGGAGTGCAGTGGCCTGGGTATCCGCAAGGAGGTCGACCCCGAGCTGGTGGTGCCCGACCCGGACCTGACCCTGGCGCAGGGTGCGGTGGCGCCGTGGTCGATGGGCCACAACGCCGAGTACTTCACCCGCATGTTGTCCGGTCTGGGCGAGGCTTTGGGCTTCGACGTCGACACCCCGTGGCGCAAGCTTCCGGCCAAGGCGCGCAAGGCGATTCTCGAGGGCTCCGACGAGCAGGTGCACGTGCGCTATCGCAACCGCTACGGCCGCACCAGGTCCTACTACGCCGACTTCGAAGGCGTAATGGCGTTCCTGCAGCGGCGGATGGACCAGACCGAGTCCGAGCAGATGAAGGAACGCTACGAAGGGTTCATGCGCGACGTGCCGTGCCCGGTGTGTGAGGGCACGCGGCTCAAGCCGGAGATCCTCGCGGTGACGCTGGCGGCCGGCGGGCGCGGGTCGAAGTCGATCGCCGAGGTCTGTGAGCTCTCGATCGCCGAATGCTCGGAGTTCCTCAACGAGCTGACGCTGGGCCCGCGCGAGCAGGCCATCGCAGGCCAGGTCCTCAAGGAGGTGCAGTCGCGGCTGGGCTTCCTGCTCGACGTGGGGCTGGAATACCTGTCGCTGGCGCGCGCGGCCGGCACCCTGTCCGGCGGCGAGGCACAACGCATCCGGCTGGCCACCCAGATCGGCTCCGGTCTGGTCGGCGTGCTCTATGTTCTCGATGAGCCGTCGATCGGGCTGCACCAGCGCGACAACCGTCGGCTCATCGAAACACTCACGCGGCTAAGGGATTTGGGCAACACGCTGATCGTGGTGGAGCACGACGAGGATACCATCGCGCACTCCGACTGGGTGGTCGACATCGGCCCGGCCGCCGGCGAGCACGGCGGACGGGTAGTGCACAGCGGGACGTATCAGGACCTGCTGCAGAATCCGAACTCCATCACCGGTGCCTATCTGTCGGGGCGGCAGAGCATCGACGTGCCGGCGATTCGCCGTCCGATCGACCGTCGCAAACAGCTCACCGTCGTCGGGGCACGTGAGCACAATCTGCGCGACATCGACGTGGCGTTCCCTCTCGGGGTGCTGACCGCGGTGACCGGCGTGTCGGGCTCGGGAAAGTCGACTCTGGTCAACGACATTCTGGCCTCGGTGCTGGCCAACAAGCTCAACGGCGCGCGCCAGGTCCCCGGCCGGCACACCCGGATCAACGGACTCGATCACGTCGACAAGCTGGTCCGGGTCGACCAGTCGCCGATCGGCCGCACGCCGCGGTCCAACCCGGCCACCTACACCGGGGTGTTCGACAAGATCCGGACCCTGTTCGCGGCGACCACCGAGGCCAAGGTGCGCGGGTATCAGCCGGGCCGGTTCTCCTTCAACGTCAAAGGTGGACGCTGCGAAGCGTGTTCGGGTGACGGCACGATCAAGATCGCGATGAACTTCCTGCCCGACGTCTACGTGCCGTGCGAGGTCTGCCAGGGGGCCCGGTACAACCGCGAGACGCTCGAGGTGCACTACAAGGGCAAGACGATCTCCGAGGTGCTCGACATGTCGATCGAGGAAGCTTCGGAGTTCTTCGAGCCGATCACCGGAATCCACCGCTATCTCAAGACACTGGTCGACGTCGGCCTCGGCTATGTGCGGCTGGGTCAACCGGCGCCGACGCTGTCCGGCGGCGAGGCCCAGCGCGTCAAGCTGGCAGCCGAACTGCAGAAGCGGTCGACCGGACGGACTGTCTACATCCTCGACGAGCCCACCACCGGCCTGCACTTCGAAGACATCCGCAAGCTGCTCAAGGTGATCAACGGCCTTGTCGACAAAGGCAATTCGGTGATCGTGATCGAACACAACCTCGACGTGATCAAGACATCGGACTGGATCATCGACATGGGTCCCGAAGGCGGTGCCGGCGGCGGCACGGTCGTGGCGCAGGGCACGCCGGAAGATGTGGCCGCCGTGCTGGAGAGCTACACCGGCAAGTTCCTCGGAGACATCCTCGTGCCGCCGACGCCCAAACGCGCGACTCGGCGGCGCAAAGTCAGCGCCTGACCGGACCGGTGTCAGATCGGGCGACCGGTCATCCTGGCGCGGCCGCCTGTTTGGCAGTCAGCATCTGACCCAAGATGCGGCGCATCGCGAGTTGCTTTACCACAGAGCGCTTCTCGTAAAGCTCGTGGTCGAGGTCGGCGGTGGTGAATCCGGGTATCCGCGACCACATGGACAGGTAGGGAGTGGCCGGATCGGTGGCATGCCAGCCGATCACCGCCCCAGTGAGCGCCGTCAGGTTCCGGGTCTCGGCGGGCGGAGACAGGAAGTGCCGCCGGGCCAGCAGGGCACGGCGCTCCTCGACGGTGAACGACCGCACCGATTCAGGGCTTGTCCTGCTGGTGCATCGAGGCGCGGATCTCCTCGAGCTTGTCGTGCGCCGCGCGCTGCCGGGCTTCGTACTGCTCCTCGACGCTACGACCCTCCGGCGTTTCGGCATCGAGTTCCGCTGAGCCCAGCGCCGTTCCGTACCGCGTCTCGATCTTCTCGCGCACCGACTCGAAGGTCGGAACCCCCGACGCGGAGTAGCCGGTGTCCACTGGCGGCGCGGTGGGCAGAGCCGGCTCGGCCTTCGCGCCGTCGTCGGGCTGGCTGGGTTGGTCGGCCATAGCGTCACCGTACTCCCGGCGGCCGACGCTCCGGGGAGTTTACGAAATGTGTTGTCGCAGCGGGCTGGCCGGGTCCGCGATTAACGTCTCGGCGACCATCGTCGTCGAAGGCGTCTCGGCTCCATCGTGACGAAGCTACCTTGAAGGTTGCTATGAACCTGCCGTGAACCGGTGTCAATATTGGCGGTCAGCGAGGCTTGGCCAGCGGGAACGGCAACGTCTCGCGGATGCTGCGCCCGGTGATCAACATGACGATCCGGTCGACACCGACACCCAGGCCGCCGGTCGGCGGCATGGCGTACTCCATCGCCTCCAGGAAGTCCTCGTCGAGCTCCATCGCCTCGGGGTCCCCGTCGGCGGCCAGCAGCGACTGCTCCTGCAGTCGTCGCCGCTGTTCGACGGGGTCGGTGAGCTCGCTGTAGGCGGTACCCAACTCGACCCCCCAGGCCACCAGGTCCCAGCGTTCTGCGACCCCGGCCTTGCTGCGATGCGGGCGGGTCAGCGGCGACACCGAGGTCGGGAAGTCGGTGTAGAACGTCGGCGCCTCGGTGCGGTCCTCGACCAGTCGCTCATAGAGCTCGAGCGCCACCGCACCGGCATCCCAGTGGTTCAGGTAGGGCACCTGTGCCGCGTCGCACAACCGGCGCAGCACCGGCAGCTCGGTGTCCGCGTCGACGCGCTCACCGAGGGCTTCGGACACCGCGTCGTGCATGGTCTTGACCGTCCAGGTGCCCGAGATGTCGACCGGCTCGAGGTTGCGGCCGTCGGCGTCGCGTGGACGCATCACCACCGCCGAGCCGTTGGCGGCGATCGCCGCGTTCTGGATCAGCTCCCGACAACCGTCGATCCACACCAGGTAGTCGGCGTGAGCCTGATAGGCCTCCAGCAGGGTGAACTCCGGATTGTGGCTGAAGTCGACGCCCTCGTTGCGGAATGCCCGGCCGAGCTCGAAGACCCGCTCGACGCCGCCGACGCACAACCTCTTGAGGTAGAGCTCGGGGGCGATGCGCAGATACAGGTCGAGGTCGTAGGCGTTGACGTGGGTCGTGAACGGCCGGGCGTTGGCTCCGCCGTGGATCTGCTGCAGGATGGGCGTCTCGACCTCCAGGAAGCCCTTGTCGAACAAGGTCTCCCGGATGGCGTGCAGCACGTTGCTGCGGGCCCGGATCAGGTCCCGCGCTTCAGGGTTGATCGCCAGTTCGACGTAGCGGGCCCGCACCCGGGCCTCCGGATCCTGCAGCCCCTTGTGCTTGTCGGGTAAGGGCCGCAGGCACTTTCCGAGCATGCGCCACTGCTCGACGATCAGCGAGCGGGTGCCGTTCTTGCTGTAGCCCATGCGTCCGCCGGCCTCGACCAGGTCACCGAGGTCCACGCCGACGAAGTCGTCCGCGGACCCGTCGAGCTGGGACTTGTCCAGCAGCAGTTGCACCTCTCCCGACCAGTCACGCAGCTGGGCGAACACCACGCCGCCGTAGTCGCGGGCGCGCAGGATGCGTCCGGCGACGGTCAAGGTGACGTCATCTGCCTCGGCGATGGCCGCCGCCACCGTATGGGTGGGAGGTTTGCCGACGGGGTAGGCGTCGATGCCCTTGTCCTGCAGGGCTTTCAGCTTGGCCAGTCGGACCCGCAGCTGGTCCGGCAGCCGCGGTTCCTCGGTCCGGACGGGCTGGGCGGCGGGCTCGTCGACGTCGGGTGCGCTGCCGTCGGCGTGCAGGCGCCCGGTGGCGGCCAGGTCATGAGGCACCGCCGAGTAGTGACCGGTGTGCTGCTTGTTGCGCCGGGTGAACGGCAGGACCAGGAATCCCTCGGCGATCACTGATGCCACCCCGACGCGGGGAATCAGGCGGGCGTCCTCGTAGCAGGCGTAGCGCGGTACCCAGTGCGGCTGGTACTTCATGTTCGACCGGTACAGCGTCTCCAGTTGCCACCACTTCGAGAAGAACACCAGCAATGCCCGCCACAGCCGCGCGACCGGACCGGCGCCCAGCTGGGCCCCCTGCTCGAAGGCGGCGCGGAACATGGCGAAGTTCAACGAGATTCGGCTGACACCGATGCTCTCCGCGTTCTGCAACAGCTCGGTGACCATCAGCTCGATCGTGCCGTTGGGGGACTGCGGTGAGCGCCGCATCAGGTCCAGCGACAAGCCGTTGTTGCCCCACGGCACCAACGACAGCATTGCCACCACGCCGTCACCGTGGACCGCCTCGACCAGCAGACAGTTCCCGTCGGCACGGTCGCCGAGCCGGCCCAGGGCCATCGAGAAACCGCGCTCGGTCTCGGTGTCACGCCACGCGTCGGCGCGCTTGATGACGTCGGCCATCTCCTCGGCGGAGAAGTCGCGGTGCCTGCGCATTCGCACCGTGAGCCCGGCCCGGCGGGCCCGGGTGACCGCCTGGCGCACCGCCCTCATGTCCGATCCGGACAGGTGGAACTTGTCCGGGTACAGGATCGCCTCGTCGCCCAGCTGCAGGGCGTTCAGTCCGGCTTCCCGATAAGCCTGCGCGCCAGTGGAACTGGCGCCCATCACACCGGGCGCCCAGCCGTACTCCTGACACAGGTCCAGCCACGCCGTGATGGCCTGCTGCCAGGCGCGCGGGTCGCCGATCGGATCGCCGCTGGCCAGGCAGACCCCGACCTCGACGCGGTAGGTGATGGCGGCGCGAGCGCTCGGGGCGAACACCACCGACTTGTCCCTGCGGGTGGCGAAGTAACCCAGCGAGTCGTTCTTTCCGTAGACCTCCAGCAGGCCGCGGATCGCCGATTCGTCCTCCCCGGTGAGCGCATTCTCGGCGCGCTGGGATTGGAAGAGCACGATCGCCGCGACCATCAGCGCGAGCGCGCCGAACAAACCCAGCAGCGCGTTGACGAACACGTGCGGGTGACCGGTGAAGGCGTCGGCGCCCGCACCGGCGAACGCGCCCACCCGGTTCAGGGCGTAGAGGAACCGGTCGTCGCGCGCCAGCGTCCCTGGGAAGAACTCGAGCAGCGACCAGCCGATCAGCGTTCCCGCGGCCATACCCGCGACCAGCGTGGCCGCCGCCTTCAACAGGGCGCCGCGGCGGACCCTGGCCCAGAACTCGCGGTAGGCCAGCAGCAGGATGCCGATGGACGCCAGATGGAAGATCAGGCCGATGACTTCGCCGGCGTCCACGGCGGCGGACTGGTCGCCGGTCAGCAGGGCGATGGTGTTCCACACCGAAGCGGCCACCATGTAGAACAGCAGGATCCACCAGGCGATCCGTTTGCCGGCGGCGAGCGCGGCGGCCAACAGGCCCAGCACGAACGCCCAGGCGAAGCTGGTGTCGGGGAAGTTGAACAGGTAGTCGTTGATGAACTCCCGCGGCACCCTGATCAGATGCCGCAGCAGCGGGGACACGCTCGACAGCAGCGACAGCGTCGCGATGACGCCGATGATCCACCCGGCCGCGGCAGGCACCCACCCGAAGCTCGAGGTGGGGCGACTCGTGGTGACGGTCATAGGCCGCGAGGATATTCCCTTGTGCTGCGAAATGAGTCAAGGGTGCTACTGGACGGGCCCGGTGTACTTCTCGCCCGGACCCTGCCCGGGTTCGTCGGGGGCGGAGCTGGCTTCGCGGAAGGCCAGCTGCAGGCTTTTCAGACCGTCCCGCATCGGACCGGCGTGCGGGCCGAGGTACTGCGCCGACGCGGTCACCAGACCGGCCAGGGCCGTGATGAGACGGCGGGCCTCGTCGAGGTCGCGCCGCTCGGAAGCGTCGGGATCGGGGCAGGACAGCCCGAGTTTCTCCGCAGCGGCGCTCATCAACATCACCGCAGCCCGGCTGATGACCTCGACGGCCGGGATGTCGGCCAGGTCGCGGGCAGGCGGGGCCCCATCGGAAAGCGATGTCGTCGAATCCGTCATGCCTGCTAGACTGGCATGCACGACCGTCCCGGCGTACGCCGGGGACAGCAAGTGGAGTCCCGCTCCCACCGTTGGCCGCATAGGCTCAGCGGTCCGGTCGCGGATGCCGCCACGGTATCCGTTCTGCGGTTTCCGCAGGCGGCGAAGGCCGTGATCGGTCGGCATCGGGCCCTGCTTCATGCAAGGGCCCTTCTGTTCGATGGAACAGGTTGCTGATGGCGTGGTGTTTTCCCTGCTGATCCCCGGTGCTCGACACCGCGGCCGGTTAGAAGAGAAAACGAACCAGGGAGGCCCCATCAGCACTGAGACCCGCGTCAACGAGCGCATCCGCGTACCTGAAGTCCGTCTGATCGGACCAGGTGGCGAGCAGGTAGGCATCGTGCGCATCGAAGACGCCCTCCGCGTCGCTGCGGATGCCGATCTCGACCTTGTCGAAGTAGCCCCGGACGCCAGACCACCGGTCTGCAAGATCATGGACTACGGCAAGTACAAGTACGAGACGGCCCAGAAGGCGCGCGAGTCTCGCAAGAACCAGCAGCAGACCGTCGTCAAGGAACAGAAACTTCGTCCCAAGATCGACCCGCACGACTACGAGACCAAGAAGGGCCACGTCGTCCGCTTCCTGGAAGCCGGGTCGAAGGTCAAGGTGACGATCATGTTCCGCGGCCGCGAGCAGTCCCGGCCCGAACTCGGGTACCGGTTGCTCCAGCGGTTGGCCGCCGACGTGGCCGACCACGGCTTCGTCGAGACGTCCGCCAAACAGGACGGCCGCAACATGACGATGGTGCTGGCACCGCATCGCGGCGCGAAGACTCGCGCCAAAGCGGCCCAGCAGACGATCGGAGCGCCGGCGGCACAACCCGCCGCGGAACCCGAAGCGCCCACCGAAACCTGACCACACGACACGAATAGGACTGAGGACACATGCCCAAGGCCAAGACCCACAGCGGGGCCAGCAAGCGCTTCCGCCGTACCGGCACCGGCAAGATCGTTCGGCAGAAGGCCAACCGCCGCCACCTGCTCGAGCACAAGCCGACCCGCCGCACCCGTCGCCTCGATGGCCGCACCACCGTGTCGGCCAACGACACCAAGCGCGTCACCAAGATGCTGAACGGCTAAGCGCCGTACCCCTCCCGCCGTGTAACGAACGAGAATAGGAACACCCCATGGCACGCGTGAAGCGCGCACTCAACGCCCAGAAGAAGCGGCGCACAGTACTGAAGGCGTCGAAGGGCTACCGCGGCCAGCGTTCGCGGCTCTACCGCAAAGCCAAAGAGCAGCAGCTGCATTCGTTGACCTACGCCTACCGGGACCGCCGAGCCCGCAAGGGCGAGTTCCGCAAGCTGTGGATCTCCCGCATCAACGCGGCCGCCCGCGCCAACGACATCACCTACAACCGGCTGATCCAGGGGCTCAAGGCCGCCGGGATCGAGGTCGACCGCAAGAACCTCGCCGAGATCGCGGTCAGTGACCCGGCCGCGTTCACCGCGCTGGTCGAGGCCGCCAAGGCCGCCCTGCCGGAGGATGTCAACGCGCCTTCCGGTGAAGCCGCCTGACATCTCCCTGACAGCGGCGCTCACTGAACGATCCGCCCGGGTGGTCGCTGCGGCCAAACTGCAGCGCCACACCGGGCGTCGTCGTGCTGGGCGCTTTCTGGCCGAAGGGCCGAACCTCGTCGAGGCGGCGGCGCGCCGCGGTCTGGTCGAGGAGGTGTTCGCCACCGAGTCCGCCGCAGCGCGCCATGCCGGCCTGTTGGCCGGGCTGACGGTGCACCCAGTGACCGAGCGCGCGGCCAAGGCGCTGTCGGAGACGGTGACCCCGGCCGGGCTCGTCGCGGTGTGCCGGGTACCGGACACCGATCTCGGCGAGGTGCTGAGCGCCGGGCCGGCGTTGCTCGCGGTTGCTGTCGATCTGTCCGAGCCCGGCAATGCGGGCACGCTGATCCGGCTCGCTGACGCCATGGGTGCGGCCGCGATGATCTTTTCGGGGCACAGTGTCGATCCCTACAACGGCAAATGCCTGCGATCCTCGGCGGGCAGCATCTTCTCGGTGCCGGTGATCGTCGAAACCGATACTGCCGCTGTGCTTACCGCACTGCGCGCCGCGGGCCTGAAGCTTCTGGCGACGACCCTCGACGGTGACGTGAGCATGGATGACGCCGATGCGCTGCTGGGTGAACCGGCTGCGTGGATCTTCGGTCCGGAAGCGCAGGGATTGTCGCCGGTGCTGGCGGCACTGGCCGATCACCGCGTCACGATCCCGATGGCCGGTGGCGCCGAGAGCCTCAATGTGGCTGCCGCCGCGGCGATCTGCCTGTATCAGAGCGCGAGGGCGCAGCGCCGCGGTTAGGCCCCCGGGACGGGTATCGCTGCCGAACACTTGGACGACACAGGCATAGACGACACAGGCATAGTGGAGGGCGATGTTTCTCTCTGCGTTGACGCGACTGGGCCGCGTTCGGGTCACCTTGGGCTACACCGCGGCACTGGTCGCGGTGGCCACGGCGCTGCTGCTGCTCGGCCCGCACGTCCGCGAACAGGTCATCCGGCACGCCAGTACCAATCTGCGAAACCTGGGTGACGGGCGCGTCGGCACGTTGATCGGCAGCGCTTTCGTCAACGAGGCCGGACCGATCTACGTCTGGCTGCCGGGCCTGATGGCCCTGCTGGCCCTGGCGGAACTGCTGTGGCGCAGCCGGCGGCTGGTGGTGGCCTTCGCGATCGGCCACGTCGGCGCCACGCTGGTGGTCGCCGCGGGGATGGCCGCCGCGGTGGGCGTGGGCCTGCTGTCGGTGTCGATCGTCGACGTCACCGACGTCGGAATGAGCTACGGCGCGCTGGCCGTTTTGGGCACGCTGACCGCGGCGATCCCGCGCCCCTGGCGGGCGGTGTGGACCGGCTGGTGGCTGGCCGTGGCGATCGGATCGGCGGCGTCCTCGCAAGGCGACTTCACCAACGTCGGGCATGCGATCGCGCTGGTGATCGGCATGCTGGTCGGGGCCCGGTTCGGGCACCCGGCGCATTGGACCACCGCCCGCTATGGCCTGCTCGCCGTCGCCGCCGCGTTCGGCTACATGATCATGGCCTACACGCCGTTGTCGCTGGTGGTCACGTCCACGCTGGGCGTCGTCGGCGCCGCGACCGCGTACCGGATCACCCGCTGGCGCACTGCGCGGCGCGCGCTCGAAGCAGCGCCGCTGCCTGAGCCCGCGGTCTAACGGAACTCCTCGGCGCAGGCTTCGACCCAGTCGGAGCGCCAGGATTCGGGCGGATCCTCCAAGAGCTCACCGGGCATCAGCCAGTCGTAGATCTCGGCATAGGTGCGGGTGCGTTGACCTTCGATGCGGCGGTTGAGCATCGACGGCTCGAGCTCATCGAAGCTGTCGAGTCCCATCGAGGCCACGATCTGCGCGGCACTGGCCACCGTCGACCGCTGGAAGTTGGCCACCCGTTCGATCTTGTCCGGCACGTAGAGGGCCCGCGCCAGCCTGGGGTTCTGGGTGGCCACCCCGGTGGGGCAGGCGTTGGTGTTGCACTTCATCGCCTGGATGCAGCCCAGGGCGAACATCATGGCGCGCGCCGCCATGGTGAAGTCCGCGCCCTGGCAGATGCGGGTGACGACGTCGCCCCCGCCGGCCACCTTGCCACAGGCGCCGATCTTGATGTGGCGGCGCAGCCCGACGCCGACCAGGCAATTGTGCACCAGCATCAGGCCTTCGGTCAGTGGCATGCCGACGTGGTCCTCGAATTCCTGCGGTGCGGCGCCGGTGCCGCCCTCGGAGCCGTCGACGATGATGAAGTCGGGGGTGATGCCAGTCTGCAGCATTGCCTTGCAGATCGACAGGAACTCGGTGCGCGCACCCACGCACAGCTTGAACCCCACCGGCTTGCCGCCGGAGAGGCTGCGCAGCGTCGCGATGAAATGCATCAGCTCCAGCGGCGTACGGAACGCAGTGTGCGCCGGCGGGGAGATCACCGTCTGACCCACGGGTACGCCGCGGCAGGCGGCGATCTCAGCGGTCACCTTCGCGCCGGGCAGCACGCCGCCGAGCCCCGGCTTGGCGCCCTGGGACAGCTTGATCGAGATCGCCTTGACCGAGCGCAGCGCCGACTTCTCCACGAACTTGGCGGCGTCGAAGTGACCGTCGGCGTCGCGGCAGCCGAAGTAGCCCGAGGCGACCTCCCAGATCAGGTCGCCGCCGTGCTTGAGGTGGTAGGCGCTGATCGCACCCTCTCCGGTGTCGTGGGCGAAGCCGCCGCGGGCCGCGCCGCCGTTGAGCGCCTCGATCGCGTTGCCAGACAGTGCCCCGAAGCTCATCGCCGAGACGTTGAGCAGCGCGATGTCATAGGGCTGCGCGCAGTCCGGGCCGCCCAGCCGGACTGTCGGGGCCAGGTCGGTGGCCATCCGGGCCCGCAACGAGTGGCGAAGGAACTCATAACCCAGCGCATAGACGTTGCGCTCGGTGCCGAACGGCTCCTCGCTGTTGATGCCCTTGGCCCGCTCGTAGACCATGTCGCGGGTCTCCCGGTCGAACGGGCTGGCCTCGGTGTTCGCCTCGACGAAGTACTGGCGGATCTCCGGGCGCAGCATTTCGGCGAGGAACCGGGTGTGGCCGAGGATCGGGAACGCGCGCAGGATCGTGTGCTTGGTCTGCAGGACGTCCCAGGTACCCAGTGCGGCCAGGGCTGCCATGACACCGGCTGGCACCCACCACAGCCAGTGGACGAACACCCCCAGTGCGCCCAGAGCGATGGCCACCGCCCAGACGGTGACCACGATCAGCGGTCTGGTCATTTGACCTCCCCGAAGGTCTGAACCCGGTTGACCTCCAGGTACGCGAAATGCCCGCGAGGCGCCATTCTGGCATCACCTATGATCGGCTCTTGCGTCACACCCGTGTCGCGAACGAATCCGGCCTGCGAAGGAGAGTCTCGCCGCGTGGGTGAGCAAGCCGACGACCTGCTGTCGCAGGAATCGCTGACCAAGGCCGTCGCCGCGGCCCGGCACGCCTTCGAGGCGGCAGCCGATCTCGACGCGCTGGCTCGCGCGAAGACCGAACACCTCGGTGACCGCGCCCCGCTGGCGCTGGCCCGTCAGGCGCTGGCCGCCCTGGCCAAGGCGGACCGGGTCGACGCCGGCAAGCGGGTCAACACCGCCCGCGGCGAGGCCCAGCAGGGCTACGACGATCGGCTGGCGGTGCTGCGCGCCGAGCGTGACGCGGCCGTCCTGGTGGCCGAGGCCGTCGACGTCACGCTGCCCTCGACGCGTCAGCCCGTCGGTGCGCGACATCCCATCACAATCCTGGCCGAACACATCGCCGACACCTTCGTGGCGATGGGGTGGGAGCTGGCCGAAGGTCCCGAGGTCGAGACCGAGCAGTTCAACTTCGACGCCCTGAACTTCCCGCCGGACCATCCGGCGCGCAGCGAGTCCGACACGTTCCACGTCGCGCCGGAAGGATCGCGCCAGCTGCTGCGTACCCACACCTCGCCGGTGCAGGTGCGCACGCTGCTGGATCGTGAGCTGCCCGTCTACATCGTCTCGATCGGGCGCACGTTCCGCACCGACGAGCTGGACTCCACCCACACCCCGGTCTTCCATCAGGTGGAGGGGCTGGCGGTGGACCGCGGCCTGACGATGGCGCATCTGCGCGGCACACTCGACGCGTTCGCGCGCTCGGAGTTCGGGCCGACCGCACGGACCCGCATGCGCCCGCACTTCTTCCCGTTCACCGAGCCCTCGGCCGAGGTCGACATCTGGTTCCCGAGCAAGAAGGGCGGCGCCGGCTGGGTCGAATGGGGCGGCTGCGGCATGGTCAACCCGAATGTATTGCGGGCGGCCGGAATAGACCCGGAGGTCTACTCGGGCTTTGCCTTCGGCATGGGTCTGGAGCGGACTTTGCAGTTCCGCAACGGCATTCCCGACATGCGGGACATGGTCGAGGGTGACGTCCGGTTCTCGTTGCCGTTCGGGGTCGGGGTCTGATGCGCCTTCCCTACAGCTGGTTGCGTGAGGTCGTCCAGCGCGGCGCCCCGGGCTGGGACGTCGAACCGCGCGACCTCGAGCAGGCTCTGATCCGCGTGGGCCACGAGGTCGAGGACATCGTCGCCCTCGGGCCGGTGAGTGGTCCGCTGACCGTCGGGCGGGTGACCGCCGTCGAGGAGCTGACCGAGTTCAAGAAACCCATCAGGGCGTGCAAGGTCGACGTCGGTGAATCGGAGGACCGCGACATCGTCTGCGGCGCAACGAACTTTGCTATCGGTGACCTGGTGGTGGTGGCGCTTCCCGGCACCACGTTGCCGGGCGACTTCCACATCGCCAGCCGCAAGACCTACGGCCGCCTGTCGGACGGCATGATCTGCTCGGCCGCCGAATTGGGTTTGGGCGCAGACCATTCGGGGATCCTAGTGCTGCCGCCGGGCACCGCCGAACCGGGCGAGGACGGCGTCGGCCTGCTGGGTCTCGACGATGTGGTGTTCGACCTGGCGGTCACGCCGGATCGCGGTTACTGCATGTCGATCCGGGGCATCGCTCGTGAGATCGCCTGCGCCTATGGCCTGGACTATGTCGATCCCGCCGACGTGCCCCCACTGCCGGTCGACGGCCCGGCGCTTGCGGTGACGGTTCAGCCCGGCACCGGGGTCAGCCGCTTCGCGCTGCGCCCGGTCACCGGTGTCGACCCGAAAGCCCAGTCGCCGTGGTGGTTACGCCGCCGGCTGATGCTCTGCGGTATCCGCCCGATCTCACCGGCGGTCGACGTCACCAACTACGTGATGCTCGAACTGGGCCACCCGATGCACGCCCACGACAGCAGCCGCATTCACGGCGACTTCGCGGTGCGCTTCGCCAAGCCGGGGGAGACCGTGGTCACCCTCGACGACATCGAACGCAAGCTCGATCCGGGTGACGTGCTCATCGTCGACGACGTTGCCACCGCCGCCATCGGCGGAGTGATGGGCGCCGGCACCACCGAGATCGACGACAACTCCACCGATGTCCTGCTCGAGGCCGCTGTCTGGGATCCGGCCGCGGTGTCCCGCACGGTGCGGCGCCTGCACCTGGTCAGCGAGGCCGGCCGCCGCTACGAGCGGTCGGTCGACCCGGCCATCTCGGTGGCCGCACTCGACCGCTGTGCGGCGCTGCTGGCCGACATCGCCGGCGGGACCGTCGAGCCCCGGCTGACCGACTGGCGTGGGGATCCGCCGCGGGAGCAGTGGACGCCTGACCCGGTGCGGATGCGATTCGACCTGCCCGACCGGACGGCCGGCGTGGAATACGAGCCGGGTGCCGCGGTGAACCGGCTGACGCAGATCGGCGCCCGTGTCGACGAGGACAGCGCCGATCCGGCGATCCTCGTGGTTACCCCGCCGAGTTGGCGGCCCGACCTGGTGCAGCCCGCCGACCTCGTCGAGGAGGTGCTGCGCCTCGAAGGTTTGGACAAGATCCCGTCTGTGCTGCCCGCCGCACCTGCCGGCCGCGGCCTGACGGCCGGGCAGAAGCGGCGCCGGGCGGTCGGCAAGTCGCTGGCGCTGTCCGGCTTCGTCGAGGTGCTGCCCACACCGTTCTTGCCGGTGGGCGTCTTCGACCAGTGGGGCCTGCCGGCCGAGGATCCGCGCCGCAGCACCACCACGGTGCTCAACCCGCTGGAAGCCGAGCGACCGCACCTGGCCACCACATTGCTGCCCGCGCTGCTGGAAGCGTTGTCCCGCAACGTCTCTCGTGGGTTTGCCGACGTCGCTCTGTTCTCGATCGCGCAGGTGGTTCACCCGACCGGGGCCACCCGCGGCGTCGACCTGATCCCGACCCATCGCAGGCCCACCGACGACGAGATCGCTGCGTTGAACGCCTCGCTGCCGCACCAGCCGGTCCATGTCGGCGCGGTGCTGACCGGGCTGCGCGAGCCGCGCGGCCCGTGGGGGCCGGGCCGGCCGGTGGAGGCCGCCGACGCTTTTGAGGCGGTGCGGATCATTGCCCGCGCGGGCGGAGTCGATGTGACGCTGCGGGCCGCGCAGCACCTGCCGTGGCATCCGGGACGGTGTGCCGAGGTGGTGGTCGATGGTCGCGTCGTCGGTCACGCCGGGCAGTTGCACCCCGCGGTGATCGAACGCTCGGGACTGCCGAAGGGCACCTGCGCGGTGGAACTCGATCTCGACGGGGTGCCGATCGTCGAGACACTTCCCGCGCCGCGGGTCTCGCCCTTCCCGGCGGTGTTCCAAGACCTGAGTGTGGTGGTGGACAGCGACGTGGCCGCGGAGGCGGTCATCGACGCGGTGCGCGACGGTGCGGGCGAGCTGCTCGAGGACGTCGCGCTGTTCGACGTCTACACCGGTCCGCAGATCGGGGAGGGCCGCAAGTCGCTGACGTTGGCGCTGCGGTTCCGGGCGGCGGATCGTACGCTCACCGAGGACGAGGCCAGCGCCGCCCGCGATGCCGCGCTCGCTGTCGCGGCCGAGCGCGTCGGCGCCGTCCTGCGCACCTGATTTCCCCCGCGAGCAGACGCAAAAGTCCCGGAAAACGCGGTGTTTTGGAGACCTTTGCGTCTGCTCGCGGCGGGGATCTGGAATGAATTTGCATACGGTTGCATAAACATGCAGAATCGCGGGATGACTTCGGTCGCTATTGCCGGTGCCAGCGGATATGCCGGCGGTGAGATCCTGCGTCTGCTGCTCGGCCATCCCGCATGTGCCGACGGCAGGCTGACCATCGGTGCGCTCACCGCCGCGGCCAGCGCCGGCACCCAGCTCTTCGAGCATCACCCGCACCTGCTGCCGCTGGCCGACCGGGTACTGGAGCCCACCGACCTCGACGTCCTCGCCGGGCACGACGTGGTGTTCCTGGCGTTGCCGCACGGCAACTCGGCCGCCCTGGCCGAGCAGCTCGGCGAGGAGACGCTGGTCGTCGACTGCGGCGCCGACTTCCGGCTCACCGACCCCGCCGACTGGGAGCGGTTCTACGGCTCGGCACACGCCGGCACCTGGCCCTACGGGCTGCCCGAACTGCCCGGCGGCCGGGACCGGCTACGGGGCACCAACCGGGTCGCGGTTCCCGGCTGCTATCCCACCGCCGCGCTGCTCGCGCTGCTGCCCGCGGTGGCCGAGGACCTCGTCGAGCCGGCGGTCACCGTCGTGGCCGTCAGCGGCACGTCGGGAGCCGGCCGGGCCGCCACGGGCGACCTGCTGGGTTCGGAGGTCATCGGTTCGGCCCGGGCCTACAACATCGCCGGTGCGCACCGGCACACCCCCGAGATCGCCCAGGGGCTCCGTGCGGTCACCGACCGGCCCGTGACGGTGTCGTTCACCCCGGTGCTCATCCCTACCTCGCGCGGGATCCTGGCCACCTGCACGGCGCGGACCACCGCAACGCTGTCGAAGATCCGCGCCGCCTACGAAAAGGCTTATGGCTCAGAGCTGTTCATCCACCTGCTTCCGGAGGGCCAGCTGCCCCGCACCGGCTCGGTGATCGGCAGCAACGCCGCGCAACTGGCCGTGGCCGTCGACGCCGACGCCGGAGTGCTGGTCGCGGTGTGCGCCATCGACAACCTGGTGAAGGGGACTGCGGGTGCCGCGGTGCAGTCGATGAACCTCGCCTTGGGCTGGCCGGAGACCGAAGGACTGTCGACCGTGGGAGTGGCGCCGTGACGCTCGCGAGTACCAAACTGCTGCGCACCCAGGGCGTCACCGCGCCGGCGGGATTCCGGGCCACCGGAATCGCCGCGGGTATCAAGAAGCCTGCGGCGCTGGACCTCGCCCTGGTGCTCAACGAAGGACCCGACTACGCGGCCGCCGGGGTGTTCACCCGCAACCAGGTGAAGGCGGCGCCGGTGCTGTGGAGCCAGCAAGTGCTGACCACCGGCCGGCTGCGGGCGGTTCTGCTGAATTCCGGCGGCGCCAATGCCTGTACCGGGTCGCAGGGCTTCCAGGACACTCACGCCACGGCGGAGGCCGTCGCCTCCGCTTTGTCCGACTGGGGCACCGAGACGGGACCGATCGAGGTCGCGGTCTGCTCCACCGGATTGATCGGCGACCGGCTGCCGATGGACAGGGTGCTGGCCGGCGTTACCGAAATCGTCCGCGAGCTCGGCGGTGGACTCACCGGAGGAGAGGAAGCCGCCCGGGCCATCATGACCACCGACACCGTGGCCAAACAGGTTGCGCTGCACCATTCGCCCGACTCCGGGCAGAACTGGACTGTCGGCGGTATGGCCAAGGGCGCCGGGATGCTGGCCCCGTCGCTGGCCACCATGCTGGTGGTGTTGACCACCGACGCCGTGGCCGCCGCCGCCGCGCTGGACACCGCCCTGCGCCGGGCCGCGGCCAAGACCTTCGACCGCCTCGATGTCGACGGCAGCTGCTCGACCAACGACACCGTGCTGCTGTTGGCCTCCGGCGCCAGCGAAATCGCCCCGACCCAGGAGGAACTCGACGAGGCCGTGCTACGGGTCTGTGACGATCTGTGCGCACAACTGCAGGCCGACGCCGAGGGGGCGACCAAGCGCATCGCCGTGACCGTCACCGGTGCCCCCAGTGAGGACGACGCTGTCGTCGCAGCGCGGGTGATCGCCCGCGACAGCCTGGTCAAGACCGCCCTGTTCGGTTCCGACCCGAACTGGGGCCGGGTGCTGGCTGCCGTCGGCATGGTCCCGTTCCCTATTGAGCACCAGCGGATCGACGTGTCGTTCAACGGTTTCCCGGTGTGCATCGACGGGGCTGGTGCTGCCGGGGCACGCGATGTCGACCTGTCGGGCCGGGACGTCGACGTCACCGTCGACCTCAAGCTCGGTGAGGCACGGGCCACCATCCGGACCACCGACCTGTCGCACGCCTACGTCGAAGTGAACTCGGCCTACAGCTCATGACTGTCACCACCAACACCAAGGCGGCCGTATTGGCCGAAGCCCTGCCGTGGCTCAAGGCGCTGCACGGCAAGATCGTGGTGGTCAAGTACGGCGGCAACGCGATGACCGATGATGTGCTCAAGGCGGCGTTCGCTGCCGACATGGTGTTCCTGCGCAATGTGGGAATCCATCCGGTGGTGGTACACGGCGGCGGCCCGCAGATCACCGCCATGCTCAAGAAGCTCGGCATCGCAGGCGATTTCAAGGGCGGCTTCCGGGTCACCACACCCGAGGTGCTCGACGTCGCGCGGATGGTGCTCTTCGGCCAGGTCGGCCGCGAGCTGGTGAACCTGATCAACACGCACGGCCCCTACGCGGTCGGACTCACCGGCGAGGACGCCGCGCTGTTCACCGCGGTGCGGCGCAGCGTCAACGTCGACGGCGTGGCCACCGATATCGGCCTGGTCGGCGACGTCGAGCAGGTCAATACCGCAGCGGTGCTGGATCTCATTGCGGCAGGCCGCATTCCGGTGGTCTCCACCATCGCCCCGGACGCCGACGGGGTAGTGCACAACATCAACGCCGACACCGCGGCCGCGGCGCTCGCCGAAGGCCTCGGCGCGGAGAAGCTGCTGATGCTCACCGACGTCGAAGGCCTCTACACCCGCTGGCCCGACCGCGACTCGCTGGTCAGCGAGGTCGACATCGCCACCCTGACACAGCTGCTGCCGAGCCTGGAAGCGGGCATGGTGCCCAAGATCGAGGCGTGCCTGCGGGCAGTGGAGGGCGGCGTTCCCAGCGCGCATGTGATCGACGGCCGGGTGGAGCACTGCGTGCTGGTCGAACTGTTCACCGACGAAGGGACCGGGACGAAGGTGACTTCATGACCAATACCGAGGCCATGCAGCAGCGCTGGCAGTCGGTGATGATGAACAACTACGGCACGCCGCCGGTGGCGCTGGCCACCGGCGACGGCGCGGTGGTCACCGACGTCGACGGCAAGACCTACATCGACCTGCTCGCCGGAATCGCCGTCAACGTGCTCGGCCACCGTCATCCGGCGGTCATCGAGGCCGTCACCACCCAGCTCGACACCCTGGGCCACACCTCCAACCTGTACGCCACCGAACCGGGAATCGCCCTGGCCGAAGCGCTGGTCGACCACCTCGGCGCCGAGGTGCCCACCCGGGTCTTCTTCTGCAATTCGGGTGCCGAGGCCAACGAGGTCGCATTCAAGCTGACCCGGCTGACCGGGCGGACCAAGATCGTCGCCGCCGAGAACGCGTTCCACGGCCGCACCATGGGGGCACTGGCGCTGACCGGTCAGCCCGCCAAGCAGGCGCCCTTCGAGCCGCTGCCCGGATACGTCACGCACGTGCCCTACGGTGACGGCGATGCGCTTGCCGCCGCCGTGGGTGACGACACCGCCGCGGTGTTCCTCGAGCCGATCATGGGCGAGGGCGGCGTCGTCGTTCCCCCGGCCGGCTATCTGGTCGCCGCGCGTGAGATCACCAGTCGCCACGGCGCACTGCTCGTTCTCGACGAGGTGCAGACCGGGGTCGGGCGTACGGGCGCCTTCTTCGCCCACCAGCATGACGGCATCACACCCGATGTCGTCACGCTGGCCAAGGGTCTCGGTGGCGGGCTGCCGATCGGGGCATGCCTGGGGATCGGCCCAGCCGCCGATCTGATGACGCCGGGGTTGCACGGCAGCACCTTCGGCGGCAACCCGGTGTGCACGGCGGCGGCGCTGGCTGTGTTGCGAGTGCTGGCCGCCGGCGATCTGGTGAAACGAGCCGAGGTGCTCGGCAAGACGCTCAGCCACGGCATCGAGTCGCTGAATCACCCTCTGGTCGACCACGTCCGCGGACGCGGCCTGCTGCGCGGTGTGGTGCTGACCGCGCCGCAGGGCAAGATCATCGAGACCGCTGCCCGCGAGGCGGGATTCCTGGTCAACGCCGCCGCTCCGGATGTGATCCGGCTGGCGCCGCCGCTGGTGATCACCGAGGGTCAGATCGACAGCTTCCTGGCCGCACTGCCCGACATCCTCGAAAAGGCAGCAGTATGAGCACCCTTCGGCAATTCCTGCTGCTGGTCTGGCTGCTGGAGCAGCGATGACCACCGAAGTCAGCACCAACCGCGCCGGCAGGCAGGCCAGGATCGTGGCCCTTCTGTCGTCGCAGTCGGTGCACAGCCAGGGCGAGCTCGCCACGCTGCTGGCCGGCGAGGGTATCGAGGTCACCCAGGCGACGCTGTCACGCGATCTGGAGGAACTCGGGGCGGTCAAGCTGCGCGGCGCCGACGGCGGGGTCGGCGTCTACGTCGTCCCCGAGGACGGCAGCCCGGTGCGCGGGGTGTCCGGTGGTACCGAGCGCATGTTCCGGCTGCTCGCCGACCTGCTGGTGTCCACCGACGCCAGTGGCAACCTGACCGTGCTGCGTACCCCGCCGGGGGCGGCGCACTACCTGGCCAGCGCCATCGACCGGGCCGCGCTGCCCGACGTCGTCGGCACCATCGCCGGTGACGACACCATCCTTGTGGTGGCCCGCGAGCCGATGACCGGCGCGGAACTGGCCACCATGTTCGACAACATCCGATAGCGCCCCACAACAAAGGAGACACTTCATGTCCGAGCGCGTCATCTTGGCGTATTCCGGCGGTCTGGACACCTCGGTGGCCATCAGCTGGATCGGCAAGGAGACCGGCCGTGAGGTCGTGGCCGTGGCCATCGATCTCGGTCAGGGCGGCGAGGACATGGAGGTGGTCCGCCAGCGTGCCCTGGACTGCGGTGCCGTCGAGGCGGTCGTGGTCGACGCTCGCGACGAGTTCGCCGACGACTACTGCCTGCCGGCCATCCAGTCCAACGCGCTCTACATGGACCGCTACCCGCTGGTGTCGGCGCTCAGTCGCCCACTGATCGTCAAACACCTGGTGGCCGCCGCCCGCGAGTACGGCGGCGGCATGGTCGCCCACGGCTGCACTGGTAAAGGCAACGACCAGGTTCGCTTCGAGGTCGGATTCGCCTCGCTGGCACCGGATCTGGAGGTACTCGCCCCGGTCCGCGACTACGCCTGGACTCGCGAGAAGGCCATCGCCTTCGCCGAGGAGAACGCGATCCCGATCAACGTCAGCAAGCGCTCACCGTTCTCCATCGATCAGAACGTGTGGGGGCGTGCGGTGGAAACCGGCTTCCTGGAACACCTTTGGAACGCCCCGACCAAGGATGTCTACGACTACACCGAAGACCCCACGCTCAACTGGAACACTCCTGACGAGGTCATCGTCGGTTTCGAGCGCGGCGTACCGGTGTCCATCGACGGCAATCCGGTCACGGTGCTGGATGCCATCGTCGAACTCAACCGGCGGGCCGGCGCGCAGGGTGTGGGGCGGCTGGACGTGGTCGAGGACCGCCTGGTCGGCATCAAGAGTCGGGAGATCTACGAAGCCCCGGGTGCGATGGTGTTGATCACCGCGCACACCGAGCTCGAACACATCACCCTGGAACGCGAACTCGGCCGGTTCAAGCGGCTCACCGACCAGCGCTGGGGTGAGCTGGTGTACGACGGGTTGTGGTTCTCCCCGCTGAAGAGTGCGCTGGAGGCGTTCGTCGCCAAGACTCAGGAGAAGGTGACCGGCGAGATCCGGCTGGTGCTGCACGGCGGTCACATCGCCGTCAACGGCCGGCGCAGCCCGGAGTCGCTCTATGACTTCAACCTGGCGACCTACGACGAGGGTGACACCTTCGACCAGTCGGCAGCCAAGGGCTTCGTGCACCTGCACGGGCTGTCGTCGAAGATCGCCGCGCGCCGGGACCTCAGTTTGTGACGGCCAAACCGACGTTTCGCCGCGATGGTGCGAGTGAATCCCGACAAAACCTCGATCTCGACGCGATGGAATGGCAGGCATGACTACCAACGAGGGCTCGCTGTGGGGTGGGCGCTTCGCCGACGGGCCGGCGCCCGCGCTGGCGGCCCTGAGTAAGTCCACCCACTTCGACTGGGTGCTGGCGCCCTATGACGTCGCCGCTTCCAAGGCCCACGCGAAGGTCCTGCACCGGGCCGGGTTGCTCACCGACGAACAGCGCGACGGTCTGCTGGCCGGGCTGGACAGCCTGGGCGCCGACGTCGCCGACGGTAGCTTCACCCCGCTGGTCACCGACGAGGACGTGCACGGCGCGCTGGAGCGCGGCCTCATCGATCGCGTCGGCGCCGATCTGGGGGGCCGGCTGCGGGCCGGGCGGTCCCGCAACGACCAGGTGGCCACGCTGTTCCGGATGTGGTTGCGCGACGCGATGGGTCGCGTCGCGACCGGCGCACTGGAGGTGGTCTCGGCGCTGGCGACCCAGGCGGCTGCCCACCCGACGGCGGTCATGCCGGGCAAGACTCATCTGCAGGCCGCGCAGCCGGTGCTGCTGGCCCACCACCTGCTGGCTCACGCACACCCGTTGTTGCGCGATGTGGATCGCATCGTCGACTTCGACCGGCGTACCGCGGTATCGCCCTACGGTTCGGGTGCGCTGGCCGGCTCGTCGCTCGGCCTGGATCCAGACGCGATCGCCGAGGAGCTGGGATTCGCTGCGGCAGCGGACAATTCGATCGACGCGACCGCCGCGCGGGACTTCGCCGCCGAGGCGGCGTTCGTGCTTGCCATGATCGCCGTCGACCTGTCCCGGCTCGCCGAGGACATCATCATCTGGAGCACTACCGAATTCGGCTACGTGACCTTGCACGACTCGTGGTCCACGGGCAGCTCGATCATGCCGCAGAAGAAGAACCCCGACATCGCCGAGCTGGCCCGCGGCAAGTCGGGCCGGCTGATCGGCAACCTGACCGGTCTGCTGGCGACGCTGAAGGCTCAACCGCTGGCCTACAACCGCGATCTTCAGGAGGACAAGGAGCCGGTGTTCGATTCCGTCGCCCAGCTGGAGCTCGTGCTGCCGGCGATGGCCGGCCTGGTCGCCACTTTGCGGTTCGACACCGAGCGGATGGCCGCGCTGGCGCCGGCCGGCTACACGCTGGCCACCGACGTCGCCGAATGGCTGGTACGCCGCGGGGTTCCGTTCCGGATCGCACACGAGGCCGCGGGCGCGGCGGTCCGCACGGCCGAGAGCCGCGGAGTCGGCCTCAACGAGCTGACCGACGACGAACTGGCGCAGATCAGCGAGGCCCTGACCCCCGAGGTGCGCGACGTGCTGACCGTGGAGGGCTCGGTGTCCTCGCGCGACGCCCGCGGCGGTACCGCACCCATTCAGGTCGCCAAGCAGCTCGCTGTGGTGCGCGACAGCGCTGACCGGTTGCGAATCGCTACTCGATGAGCTCGGAGAGCTCCAGCCACCGGCTTTCCTTGTCTGCCACGTCGCTTTCGAGCCCGCGTAATTGCTGAGTCAGACGGGTGATCCCGACGTGGTCGGATTGGTCGTGCTCGGCCAGTTCGACGTGTGTGGCGTTGACTCGTTCGGCCAACTTGGCCAAGGCCCGGTCCAGTGCGGCGATCTCCTTCTCGACGTTGCGCAACTCAGCCCCTGACAGTGCCACCGGCGTGCCGGACTCCTCCGCAGGCCGGCCGGTGCCCGCCTGGGCCCGTCGCCGCGCGGCGATGCGCAGGTACTCGTCGACGCCACCGGGGAGGTGGCGAAGATGGCCGTCGATGATCGCGTACTGCTGGTCGGTGATGCGTTCGAGCAGGTACCGGTCGTGGGAGACGACGATGAGGGTGCCGGGCCACGAGTCGAGCAGATCCTCAGTGGCCGAGAGCATGTCGATGTCGACGTCGTTGGTCGGCTCGTCGAGCACCAGGACGTTGGGTTCTTCGAGCAGGGTGAGCATCAGCTGCAGACGCCGTCGCTGTCCGCCGGAGAGCTCGCCCACCCGGGAGGAGAGCTGATCGCGGCGAAAACCCAAGCGCTCCAACAGTTGTGCCGGCGTCAGCTCGCGCCCGTCGACCACGTACCCTGCTTTGAGCCGGCCCAGAACCTCCCGCACCAGGTCACCGGCGATCTCCGTCAGCTGGCTGGACTGCTGGTCGAGCACCGCCAGGCGGACGGTCTTGCCGCGCTTGACCCGGCCGCTGTCCGGGCTCAGCGTCCCGGCGATCAAGCCCAGCAGCGTGGACTTCCCGGCGCCGTTGGCCCCGACGATTCCGGTGCGTTCGCCGGGAGCGATGCGCCACTCGACGTCGCGCAACACCGTCCTGCCGTCGAAGGACACCGATGCGTCGAGCAGGTCGATGACGTCCTTGCCCAGACGCGCGGTCGCCAGCTTGGCCAACTCGACGGTGTTGCGCAGCGGCGGCACGTCGGCGATCAGCTGGTTGGCCGCGTCGATTCGGAACCTGGGCTTGGACGTCCGCGCGGGTGCACCGCGGCGCAGCCAGGCCAGCTCCTTGCGCATCAGGTTCTGCCGCTTGGCTTCGGTGGCCGCCGCGATCCGGTCGCGCTCGACGCGCTGCAGCACGTAGGCCGCGTAGCCGCCCTCGAACGGCTCGACGACCCCGTCGTGCACCTCCCACGTCGTGTTGGCGACCTCGTCGAGGAACCAGCGGTCGTGGGTCACCACCAACAGCCCGCCGGCGCTGCCGGGCCACCGGTTCTTGAGGTGTTCGGCCAGCCAGGTGATGCCCTCGATGTCGAGGTGGTTGGTGGGTTCGTCGAGGGCGATGACGTCCCAGTCGCCGATGAGCAGGGTGGCCAGCTGCACCCGGCGTCGCTGCCCGCCGGACAGCGAGGAGACCGGGGTCTGCCAGTCGATGTCGGAGAGCAGCCCGGCGACGACGTCACGCACCCGGGGATCGCCGGCCCATTCATGCTCAGGCTGGTCGCCGACCAGCGAACTGCCAACGGTACTGCCCGGCTCGAGGGTGTCGGCCTGATCCAGAGCGGTCACCCGCACGCCGCCGCGGCGCGTCACCCGGCCGGAATTCGGGGTGATCCGGCCGGTGAGCATGCCCATCAGACTGGATTTTCCGTCGCCGTTGCGTCCGACGATGCCGATGCGGGCGCCCTCGTTGACGCCGACCGTCACGGAGTCGAGCACCACCTGGGTCGGATACTCGAGGTGGAGGGCTTCGGCCCCCAGTAGGTGTGCCACCGGGACGACCCTATCTGTGGCCGTATCGCCGCTGCCAAAGCGGCCGGAGGCGCACCGGCTCTGTGCCATGATGTGCAGGCTGTCAGGGGCCGTATGCAGCAGCGACGGCGGACAGGGGAGTGGTTGTGGACTTGAACTTGTCGGCGGTCACCAGGCCGGTCGAGCGTCTGATGGCGACTGCCCAGAACGGCTTCGAGGTGCTGCGCTGGGGCGGTCTGGAGACCGGTGTGGTGCCCTCACCGTTCCAGATCGTCGAGAGCAAGCCGATGTACAAGCTCCGGCGCTATTTCCCGCCGGACAATCGGCCCGGCCAGCCGCCCGCGGGGCCACCGGTCCTGATGGTGCATCCGATGATGATGTCGGCGAACATGTGGGACGTCACCCAGGAGGACGGCGCGGTCGGCATCCTGCATGCGGCCGGGATCGACCCGTGGGTGATCGACTTCGGCTCGCCCGACGAGGTCGAGGGCGGGATGGAACGCACCCTCACCGATCACATCGTCGCCCTCGACGAGGCCATCGACACCATCAAGGAGACCACCGGCCACGACGTGCACCTGGCGGGCTATTCGCAGGGCGGCATGTTCTGCTACCAGACCGCCGCCTACCGGCGCAGCAAGGACATCGCCAGCATCGTGGCGTTCGGGGCGCCGGTGGACACCCTGGCCGCGCTTCCGATGGGCATCCCGGCCAATTTCGTGGCGGTGGCCGCCGATTTCATGGCCGACCACGTCTTCAACCGGGTCGACATCACCGGATGGATGGCCCGCACCGGCTTCCAGATGCTCGATCCGCTCAAGACCGCCAAAGCCCGCGTCGACTTCATGCGCCAGCTCCACGACCGGGATGCCCTGCTGCCGCGCGAACAGCAGCGCCGCTTCCTGGACAGCGAGGGCTGGATCGCATGGTCGGGCCCGGCCGTCTCCGAACTGCTCAAGCAGTTCATCGCCCACAACCGGATGATGACGGGCGGTTTCGCCATCAACGGTCAGCTCGTCACGCTGTCCGACATCACCTGCCCCGTGCTGGCGTTCGTCGGCGAGGTCGACGACATCGGTCAGCCGGCGTCGGTGCGTGGCATCAAACGGGCCGCGCCCAGCGCCGACGTCTACGAGGTGACGATCCGCGCCGGGCACTTCGGTCTCGTCGTCGGTTCCAAGGCCGCCACCACGACCTGGCCGACGGTGGCCGACTGGGTGCTGTGGCTGTCCGGCCAGGACCCGCGCCCGGCCAACATCTCACCGATGGAGGACAGCGCCGCCGAACCGGAGGACTCCGGGGTCGCGCTCAGTTCGCGCATCATTCACGGCGTGGCGGAGGCCTCGGGTCTGGCCGTGTCGCTGGTGCGCGGCGCGGCCGACGCGGTCGTCAACGCGAACAAGTCGATGCGGTTGCTGGCCATCGAGACCGCGCGCACCCTGCCGCGCCTGGTTCGCCTGGGCCAGATCAACGACCACACCCGAATCTCGTTGGCGCGCATCATCGATGAGCAGGCCGATGGTGCCCCCAACGGCGAGTTCCTGATCTTCGACGGCCGGGTGCACACCTACGAGGGGGTCAACTGCCGCATCAACAACGTGGTGCGGGGCCTGATCCGGGTGGGTGTGCGCCAGGGTGTGCGCGTGGGCGTGCTGATGGACACCCGACCCTCGGCGCTGGTGGCGATCGCCGCCCTGTCCCGGCTCGGCGCGGTTGCGGTGCTGATGCCCCCGGACGCCGACCTCGACGAGGCCGTCCGGCTCGGTGGGGTGACCGAGGTGATCACCGACCCGGGCAATCTCGAGGCCGCCCGCAAGTTGCCCGTCCAGATCCTGGTCCTCGGCGGCGGCGAGAGCCGCGACCTCAACCTGCCCGCCGACAGCGGCGTCATCGACATGGAGAAGATCGATCCGGACACCGTGGCGCTGCCCGGGTGGTACCGGCCCAACCCCGGCCTGGCGCGGGACCTCGCGTTCGTCGCATTCAGCACGATCGGCGGGGAACTGGTCCCCAAACAGATCACCAACTACCGCTGGGCGTTGTCGGCGTTCGGGACGGCCTCGGCCGCGGCGCTGGGCCGCAGCGACACGGTCTACTGCCTGACCCCGCTGCACCACCAGTCCGGGCTGTTGGTGAGCCTGGGCGGGGCCGTCGTCGGCGGCGCCCGCATCGCCCTGTCGCGCGGGCTGCAGCCGGACCGGTTCGCCGCCGAGATCCGCCGGTACGGTGTCACCGTCGTGTCCTACACGTGGGCGATGCTGCGCGAACTCATCGAAGATCCGGCCTTCACGCCGCACCGCAACCACCCGGTCCGGCTGTTCATCGGCTCCGGTATGCCCACCGGTCTGTGGCAGCGGGTCGTCGATGCCTTCACTCCGGCCAACATCGTGGAGTTCTTCGCCACGACGGACGGGCAGACGGTGCTGGCGAATGTGGCCGGCGCCAAGGTCGGCAGCAAGGGCCGTCCGCTGCCGGGTGGCGGTGAGGTGGAACTGGCCGCCTACGACCCCGATGACGACCTGATCCTGGAGGACGACCGCGGCTTCGTCCAGGTCGCGCAAGCCAACCAGGCGGGTCTGCTGCTGGCCCGGCCGCGGGGACCGATCGACCCGACGGCGTCGGTCAAGCGCGGGGTGTTCGCCCCCGGCGACACGTGGATCTCCACCGAGTACGTGTTCCGGCGCGACGCCGACGGTGACTTCTGGTTGCTCGGCAACCGCAACACGCTGATCCGCGCCCCGCGCGGGGTGGTGTTTCCCGAGCCCATCACCGAGGCGATGGGCCGCATCGCTGCGGTGGACCTGGCCGCGACGTACGGCGTCGAGGGCCCGGGTGGCACGGTGGCCGTCACCGCCATCACGCTGCGACCGGGGCTGAGTGTGACCGTCGCCGACCTCAGTGAGGCGGTGGCCGCGATGCCGTTCGGGCTCGGCCCGGACGTCATCCACGTGGTGCCCTCGCTGCCGCTCAGCGCCACCTACCGCCCGACGGTCTCCGCATTGCGGGCCGCCGGTGTGCCCAAGCCGTCGCGTAACAGCTGGTATTTCGACGCCGATACGGGAAAGTACACGCGGTTGACGGCCGCGGCACGAGCTGCGCTGGTGGGGTCCCAGAGCTGAGCTTCTGCCCAGGTCGGGCCGCGCTGTTAGGCTCGCCGGTAGGTCGGGGACCCCACGCGTCGGAGGATTGCATGACAACGCAGACACGGAGTCGCTGGCGTCGCAGCGTCAGAGGCACGATGATCAGTGCGGTGACTGCAGGTCTGGTCGCCGGGTTCGGCTCGCAGGTCGCGCTGGCCGACCCGGGCACGACATCGCCGGCCACCCCCACCGCAGCCGCCGCCTCGGATTCGGGCATGCCGCAGTTCAAGAGCGCCGACGAGTTGCTGGCGTACATCGACCAGGAATACGACATGGGCGCCGGCGGTGGTCAGTTGTCCAACCTGATCAAGTCGGTGATGAAGCTGCGCGCCGCGGGCTTCAAGCCGTCCAAGGCCAACGTCGCCGCGATCATCCAGGCGCTGAACTACCGGCCCAACCAGAAGCCGTTGATCGACGCGCTGTCGGACACGCTGGCCTACCAGCAGAAGATCAAGGCGCAGTCGGATCTGCTGCAGCAGGCCCGGGCCGCCCAGAACAACAACAGCGCCGTGATGGGCGCCGGCCAGATGCCCGGCGACAGCAACCCCGGCTTCGGTGGCGGCCAGCAGTCGGCCCCGCCCGCCGCGCCGATCACCCCGTAGTCGCGGCCGTGCTCGACGAGAAGCTCCTGAGCATCCTGGTCTGCCCCGCCGACCGGGGTCCGCTGCTGCTCGCCGACGGCGTGCTCTACAACCCGCGCCTGCACAAGGCCTACCGCATCGAGGACGGGATCCCGGTGCTGCTGGTCGACGAGGCGGTCGACGTCGGCCCCGAGGAGCACGAGCGACTGATGGCCAGCGCTGGCAGTTAACCGGCGATTGTCCTTCTGGGACAGCTGAATTGGGGTAGCGTCGGCTGAACCTCACGGCAGGTCCCCGGTCAGGTAGTGCTGCAGGTTCGGTGCGATGGTTTCAGCGATCTGCTGGGCCGGCAGGGAGGCGAACGGCTCCAGCTTGATGATGTAGCGGGCCATCACCACGCCGACGAGCTGGGAGGCGACGAACTGCACGCGGACGCGGCCGCTGCCCGGCGGATTGTCGACTCGCGGGCCGACCTCGGCGCTGATGACCTCCTGCACGAACGAGCGGAACAGGCTGATGTCGGAGCCGGCCAGCATCGAGCGCAGCGTGGCCACCAGTGCGGCGCCCATCTCCGAGTCCCACAGCGGCAACAGCAACGACGGCAACGCCAGCCCGAGCTCGTCCACCGGTGTCTCGCGGACGGGCCCGAGCAAGGTCATCGGGTCAAGGGGTAGGTCGATGGCCGCGGCGAACAACTGCTGTTTGGTGCCGAAGTAGTGGTGCACCAACGCCGAGTCCACCCCGGCTGCGGCCGCGACAGCGCGAACGGATGTTCTGTCAATCCCATTGGCGGCGAACAACTCTCGGGCAGCTTTGAGAATCCGGTCCCGGGTGTCGGAGGTGCCGGGCGGGCGGCCGGGACGCCTCACGGAGTGCGCCGCCGCAGGGTGGCGGCTGCCAACGCCAGCGCCACGACCGCGAAGGCGAGGACCACGAACATGTCGCGGACGGCGACGTCGGTCAACTCGGCGTGGGAGCTCACCTGCTGCAGCGCCTCCAAGGCGTAGCTGGCCGGCATCGCATTGCTGATCCATTCCAGCCAGGTCGGCATCAGGGCGCGCGGGACGATGATGCCTGCCAGCAGGAGCTGCGGGACGATCACGACGGGCATGAACTGCACTGCCTGGAACTCGGTGCGGGCGAACGCGCTTGCCAGCAGCCCGAGACCTACGCCGAGGACGGCGTTGATCACCGCGATCACGAACACCCAGACCGGGCTGCCCTCGGTGTCGAAGCCCAGCAACCAGAATGCCACCACACACGCCAGGATCGCTTGTGCGGCAGCGGCTATGGAGAACGCGGTGCCGTAGGCGGCCAGTAGATCGAGGCGGCGAAGAGGGGTGGTCAGGATTCGCTCCAGCGTTCCGGATGCCCGCTCACGCTGCATGGTGATCGAGGTGATGAGGAACATCACGAACAACGGGAACAGTCCGAGCAGGATCAGGCATGCGGTGTGGAACGGCGAGGCCGTGCCTGGGCGGGTGGGTATGTCGGAGAACATGAAGTACATCAGCGTGATCACCGCGCTGGGGACCACGAGAATCATTGCGACACTGCGGTGATCGGCTCGCAGCTGGCGCAGGATGCGCGTCGTTGTGGCCAGGTAGGCGCGTGGGCTCAGCCTGCTGACACTGCGGTGGTGTGCCGGATGACGGACAGGAACGCTTCCTCCAGCGACGTGCATCCGGTCTCCTCGCGTAGACGGTTGGGAGTGGTGTGGGCCAGCAGGCGGCCCTCCCGCATCAGCAGCAGGTCGCCGCAATGGTCGGCTTCGTCCATCACGTGGCTGGACACCAACAGCGTTGTGCCGCGGCGGGACAGGGCGCGGAACTGGGCCCACAGATCGGCGCGCAGGACGGGGTCGAGGCCGACGGTCGGTTCGTCGAGCACCAGCAGGTCCGGTTGGCAGACCAGGGCACACGCCAGCGACACCCGGGCCCGCTGGCCGCCCGAGAGGTTGCCGCAGAAGGCTCCGGCATGGTCGCGCAGCCCGACTGAGTCGACGGCCTCGTCGGCGGCGGTGGCGGGTGCGCCGTAAAGGGCGGCGAAGTAACGCACGTTGTCGATGACGCGCAGGTCGTTGTAGATGGTCGGGTCCTGAGTGACGTAACCGACGCGGCGGCGCAGCTGGGGGGAGCCGGCCGGATGACCCAGAACCGTCACCGTCCCGGACGCCACGATCTGGGTGCCCACGACGCAGCGCATCAGAGTGGTCTTGCCACAGCCCGACGGTCCGAGCAGCCCGGTCACCGTACCTCGGGCGATGTTCACCGAGACGTCGCGCAGAGCGATCCGTTTGCCGCGCACGACGCGCAGATGGCGGGCGTGAACCGCCCCGTCGAAGTCGGTCTGCAATTAATCGCCCGATGAACTCATCACATGATGAACACTGCGCGCCTGTGGCCGGCATGTCAATGTCTGCGGGCAGAATCGCCTCACATGACCGCCGCGCAGCTCGACACCGACCCCGTGTCGGCAGCCCGGCTGCTGCTCGGCGGGGTGATCTCCTGCCGGGGGGTCAGTGCGCTGATCATCGAGGTCGAGGCCTACGGCGGCCCGCCGGATGGGCCGTGGCCCGACGCCGCGGCCCACTCCTATCGGGGGCGTAGTGCCCGCAACGCGGTGATGTTCGGCCCGCCGGGTCGACTCTATACCTATCGCAGCCACGGCATCCACGTGTGCGCCAACGTCTCGTGCGGACCTGAGGGCACCGCCGCGGCGGTACTCCTGCGGGCGGCGGCCATCGAGTCCGGTGTCGACGTCGCCCGACACCGTCGCGGCCCGGCGGTCCGGCCGATGGCCCTGGCCCGCGGTCCGGGGAACTTGTGTTCGGCGTTGGCCATCGAGCTGGCCGACAACGGGGTGGACATGTTCGACGTCGCGTCGCCGGTCACCGTTCTGCTCGGCGCGGGTGGCCCGGACAGCTGCGGGCCACGGGTCGGGGTGAGCCAGGCGGCCGACCGGCCCTGGCGGTTCTGGCTCACCGGCCGCCGCGAAGTCTCGGCCTACCGGCGCAGTCCGCGCGCGCCAAGGCCGGGCGCAAGCGACTGAGCGAATCCGATACGGGAAGATCAACCCATGAGCACGACGATCCTCGACGAGTTGGACTGGCGCGGACTGATCGCGCAATCCACCGACATCGACGCGCTCGCTGCCGCGGCAGCGCAGCCACCGATGACGGTCTACGCGGGATTCGACCCCACCGCGCCGAGCCTGCACGCGGGCAATCTGGTGCCGTTGCTCACATTGCAGCGGTTCCAGCGCGCCGGTCATCGACCCATCGTGCTGGCCGGTGGGGCGACCGGGTTGATCGGCGATCCCCGTGATGCCGGCGAACGGACGTTGAACACCGCCGACACCGTGGCCCAGTGGTCGGAGCGGATTCGCGGCCAGCTGGAGCGTTTCGTCGACTTCGACGACTCACCGACCGGTGCGGTCGTCGAGAACAACCTGAGTTGGACCTCACAACTGGGCGCCATCGAGTTCCTGCGCGACGTGGGCAAGCACTTCTCGGTCAACGTCATGCTCGACCGCGACACCATCCGGCGGCGCCTGGACGGCGAGGGCATCTCCTACACCGAGTTCAGCTACATGCTGTTGCAGGCCAACGACTATGTGGAACTGCATCAGCGGTATGGATGCTCGTTGCAGATCGGCGGTTCGGATCAGTGGGGCAACATCATCGCCGGTGTGCGCCTGGTCCGGCAGAGGCTCGGAGCCGGCGTGCATGCGTTGACCGTGCCGTTGGTCACATCTGCCGACGGCACGAAGTTCGGCAAGTCCACCGGGGGTGGAAGCCTCTGGCTGGACCCCGATATGACCAGCCCCTACGCCTGGTATCAGTACTTCGTGAACACCGCCGACGCCGACGTGATCCGGTATCTGCGCTGGTTCACCTTCCTGTCGGCCGACGAACTCGCCGAACTCGAGGCCGCCACCGCCGAACGCCCGCATGAGCGGGCGGCACAGCGCCGGCTGGCCCGCGAGCTCACCACCCTGGTGCACGGACAGGCCGCGACCGAGGCGGTGGAGCACGCCTCGCAGGCCTTGTTCGGCCGCGGCGAACTCTCGCGCCTCGACGAGTCCACCCTGGCCGCGGCGTTGCAGGAGACCTCGGTGGCCCAACTCGAGCCGGGCGGCCCGGACGGCATCGTCGACCTGCTGGTGGCGACCGGGTTGTCGGCCAGCAAGAAGGAAGCCAAGCGGACCATCGCCGAGGGCGGGGTGTCGGTCAACAACGTCAAGGTCGACAGCGAGGACTGGGTGGCACATCCGTCTCAGTTCCTGCACGGCAGCTGGCTGGTGCTGCGGCGCGGGAAGCGGAATATTGCTGGTGTGCGACGCGTTGGGCGATGGCGGACGAGTTGAGAACCTGCTTCTAGCAGGCGATTTGACTCCCCGTTAGCACTCACGTAACTTAATACACGTCGTTGCGACGCGGTCCCGCCGCCGAGCGCGACGGCATCTTCGAGGAATACTCCCGGGCTCCGGGATGTTCCACTGTCTGCTCTACCGGCTCGCGGCGAAAGTCGCGGGGTGGGTTGCGCGGTCGGCGAGGTTGCCGGGTGTTGTTGTTTGAGAACTCAATAGTGTGTTTGGTGGTTTTTGTTTGTTGTTTTTTTGTCATGCCTCTGGGGGGATTTCCCGTCTTCCTGTTGTGGGGTGTGGTTTTTTGATGCCAGTTTTGGTGTCGTTTTGTTAGGTCAGATTTTTCTGATTCGAATTCTGCCGGGTGTGTCCCGGGGTTTTTGTTTGGAGAGTTTGATTCTGGCTCAGGACGAACGCTGGCGGCGTGCTTAACACATGCAAGTCGAACGGTAAGGCCCTTCGGGGTACACGAGTGGCGAACGGGTGAGTAACACGTGGGTGATCTGCCCTGCACTTTGGGATAAGCCTGGGAAACTGGGTCTAATACCGAATATTCCTTGCTGGTCGCATGGCCTGGTGGGGGAAAGCTTTTGCGGTGTGGGATGGGCCCGCGGCCTATCAGCTTGTTGGTGGGGTGATGGCCTACCAAGGCGACGACGGGTAGCCGGCCTGAGAGGGTGTCCGGCCACACTGGGACTGAGATACGGCCCAGACTCCTACGGGAGGCAGCAGTGGGGAATATTGCACAATGGGCGCAAGCCTGATGCAGCGACGCCGCGTGAGGGATGACGGCCTTCGGGTTGTAAACCTCTTTCAATAGGGACGAAGGGTGACTGACGGTACCTATAGAAGAAGCACCGGCCAACTACGTGCCAGCAGCCGCGGTAATACGTAGGGTGCGAGCGTTGTCCGGAATTACTGGGCGTAAAGAGCTCGTAGGTGGTTTGTCGCGTTGTTCGTGAAAACTCACAGCTTAACTGTGGGCGTGCGGGCGATACGGGCAGACTTGAGTACTGCAGGGGAGACTGGAATTCCTGGTGTAGCGGTGGAATGCGCAGATATCAGGAGGAACACCGGTGGCGAAGGCGGGTCTCTGGGCAGTAACTGACGCTGAGGAGCGAAAGCGTGGGGAGCGAACAGGATTAGATACCCTGGTAGTCCACGCCGTAAACGGTGGGTACTAGGTGTGGGTTTCCTTCCTTGGGATCCGTGCCGTAGCTAACGCATTAAGTACCCCGCCTGGGGAGTACGGCCGCAAGGCTAAAACTCAAAGAAATTGACGGGGGCCCGCACAAGCGGCGGAGCATGTGGATTAATTCGATGCAACGCGAAGAACCTTACCTGGGTTTGACATGCACAGGACGCCGGCAGAGATGTCGGTTCCCTTGTGGCCTGTGTGCAGGTGGTGCATGGCTGTCGTCAGCTCGTGTCGTGAGATGTTGGGTTAAGTCCCGCAACGAGCGCAACCCTTGTCTCATGTTGCCAGCACGTCATGGTGGGGACTCGTGAGAGACTGCCGGGGTCAACTCGGAGGAAGGTGGGGATGACGTCAAGTCATCATGCCCCTTATGTCCAGGGCTTCACACATGCTACAATGGCCGGTACAAAGGGCTGCGATGCCGTGAGGTGGAGCGAATCCTTTTAAAGCCGGTCTCAGTTCGGATCGGGGTCTGCAACTCGACCCCGTGAAGTCGGAGTCGCTAGTAATCGCAGATCAGCAACGCTGCGGTGAATACGTTCCCGGGCCTTGTACACACCGCCCGTCACGTCATGAAAGTCGGTAACACCCGAAGCCGGTGGCCTAACCCGTCAGGGAGGGAGCCGTCGAAGGTGGGATCGGCGATTGGGACGAAGTCGTAACAAGGTAGCCGTACCGGAAGGTGCGGCTGGATCACCTCCTTTCTAAGGAGCACCACGAGACTTATGCCCCGCCCACATCGTGTGGGGGTTCGGTGAGCTGAGCGATTCGTTGGATGGGCCTGGCCTGTAGTGGGTTTCAGGTTCTGGTGCGACAACAAACGTGTGGTCTTTCGGGGCCGGCCGCCGGGCACACTATTGGGCTTTGAGACAACAAGCCCGTTGTTCTTCGCCTGCGGGTGGAGAGGATTGTTGTTGCCCCGCTTTTGGTGGTGGGGTGTGGTGTTTGATTTGTGGATAGTGGTTGCGAGCATCGAGCACGCACGAACGTAGACGCGCATGGTGGTGCCGGCTTTTCGGAGTTGGTGTGGCTGTGGGTGGTGGTTGGTGTGTGTTGATGTGCAATTTTTCCTAATCTCATTTTTGGTGTTTTGTGTTGTAAGTGTTTAAGGGCGCATGGTGGATGCCTTGGCACTGGGAGCCGATGAAGGACGTAGGAGGCTGCGATAAGCCTCGGGGAGCTGTCAACCGAGCGTTGATCCGAGGATGTCCGAATGGGGAAACCCGGCAC